>CAVXRG010000005.1:0-100690 GCA_963764195.1 uncultured Actinomycetota bacterium | reverse complement strand
CCAGAATGCATACACGTCACGAG
This sequence comes from uncultured Actinomycetota bacterium, assembly GCA_963764195.1. Taxonomy (GTDB): domain Bacteria; phylum Actinomycetota; class Actinomycetes; order Actinomycetales; family Dermatophilaceae; genus JBDSSS01. The sequence goes on along the minus strand of CAVXRG010000005.1, from coordinate 100,667 downwards.
CACCCAAGGCTCGAACCCGGGCACGCCGTCCACGGCCCCTGCTCGGCTGTCGCCGAGTTTGAGAGCCGCGCCGCCCTACGGCATGGGTACGGGTCACTTATCGGGTAGAACTGTCGTGACCGCTCAGGAAGGGCCTCATGGATCGCATCACTAAGTCGTACCTGGACACCTTCGCGAAGGAGCAGTCGCTCAGCGCGATGTCTGAGAGCGACTTGTTCGAATACTTCGCCGCGTACTGCGTCGTCTCCTCCACCTACGAGGAGGAATTCGACACCGCGGACGTTCACGTCGGTGGCGAAGACGACCTCGGGCTGGACGCACTGGCAGTCATCATCAATGGCGTGTTGGTCACATCGGTTGACGAGGCCGAGGACCTACTAGCTATGAACGGCTTCCTCGACGTCAAGTTCATCCTGGGCCAGGCAAAGACCAGCAGCAACTTCAACGGCGAACAGATCACGACTTTCCTCGATGGTGCGCTTGAGTTCTTCGCGGATGAGCCGACACTGCCCATGTCGGACGAGATCGTCGTCGGGCGCGAGGTCATGAACTGGATCTACGACCACAGCGTGAAGTTCACCCGGCAGAAGCCCGTTCTCGAGATGTCGTTTGTCACCACCGGGCAGTGGAAGGACGACGTGTACCTACAAGGCAAGATCGACAAGCGTCGCAACGAGCTTGGCGAGACTGGCTTGTTCAGCGACGTCACGTTCTCTGCCTTGGGCGCCGACGAGATTCAGGCTGCCTACCAGCGAAGCAAGAACAACGTGACGGTCGAGTTCACCTTCGCATCGAAGGTACTCCTGCCCGAGATTGAGGGCGTCGCTGAGGCATATCTAGGTGTTCTACCCGTGAGGGAGTACCTGTCGATGATCACCGATCCGGTGGGGAACATTCGAAAGCCGTTGTTCTACGACAACGTCCGAGACTTCCAAGGGAATAATCCTGTAAACGTCGAGATCAGGGAGACGCTTGCCGACGCCCCTGGGCAGCAGCGGTTCGCCGTGCTCAACAACGGCGTCACAGTTGTCGCCCGCGGTCTGCGCACCACCGGGAACAAGTTCGTGGTTTCGGACTACCAGATCGTGAACGGGTGCCAGACGAGCCACGTTCTTTTCGATGCGAAGGATCTCCTCGGCGAAGAGACCTTCGTCCCGCTCAAGGTGATATCGACGTCCGACGAGGACATCATCAACGCGATCATCACCGCAACGAACCGGCAGACGCAGGTGACGGCCGATGACCTGTACGCGATGAGCGCGTTCCAGAAGAAGCTCGAGGCCCTTTACGAGTCGTACCCGGACAAGAAGAAGTTGTTTTACGAGCGTCGGTCGAAGCAATATGCCGCGGTGAACGGGATCGAGAAGGTCCGCATCATCGGAAAGTCACAACAGGTCCGCGCATTCGCCGCGATGTTCCTGAACGATCCTCACCGTGCTGCGCGGTACTACTCAGACCTGCGTGCTCAGGTCGGAACGAAGATCTTCAACGAGGGCCACAAGCTCGAGCCCTACTACGTGGCAGCCTTTGCCTTCTACAAGCTCGAGTTCTTCTTCCGAAACAGTTCGCTGCCCGTGTACTACAAGCCAGCCCGGTATCACCTGCTCATGGCGCTGAGGTACATCGTCGCAGGAGCCGACATGCCGGCACTAACCGCGAACAAGGCGTCTACGTACGCAAATTCGATCGCCGAGGTGCTCTGGTCTGACGACAAAGCAGTCGAGGCCTTCAAGTTCGCGATTGAGGTAGTAGACGAAGCACTTGGCGGCGTCGCGCTCAACCGCGACGTCGTGAAGACGCAAACGTTCACTGACGCAGTGACAGCAGCCGCGCTCGCTCGAGCGCCCAAAACGTGACGAGCCAGCGGCATCGTCAGTTACCGATGGAGTGGGGCCGAGTTCCCGTGTTCGCATGACACGCGATCGAGGTCGCTGCGTCGACCGGATCTGATGGAAGCGGCGCCTGGCCGATTGAGGGCTCTTCGGATCTACGCATCGGCGGGGGGGGCTCGTCGGTAGGGGAGGGTTCCTGAGGCTGCCACCAGGATCCGTAGTCGGTAGTGGTCGAAGGTTCTGAAGCCGTGGGCCAGCCGGAGGGTCTTCTCGATGACCAGGTTGACGGCTTCGGTGCCGCCCGTTGCTGATGCGGTGGGTGTCGAACCTGGCGAGCACGTGGGTCTTCCACTGCCTGAGGGTGCGGCCCGGGCGAGCAACTTCGGGGATGGGGCAGTCCGGGAACGAGGCGATGACCTGCTCTGCGATGGCCTTGCCCTCGGCTGGGTCCTTGGCCTGGTACATGCTGCGCAGCTGCTGGTAGGCGTGCCAGGCTGCGGTCACCTCGATGCCCGGGTCGTCCAGCTGCAGGCAGGTGTTGAGGTTGCCGATCTGCTCGTCGGACGAATGTTCCCGGCCGCGGCGCAGCAGGCCGCGGATCCGGTACAGCGGGTCGTCCCTGTGCCCGCGGTGCCCGTGGTGTCCTGCTGGACGCGGCGCCGGACCTCGTCGACGACACCGGTGGCGATCTTGACGACGTGGAACGCATCGAGGACGGCGACCGCGTCGGGCAACTCGTCGCCGGATCGCGTTGGCGTACCCGCGGAACAGATCCAGCGAGGCCTGCTCAACCCGGCGATGAACTCCTCGCTCTGCTGCCTGAGCCAGCCGCCGTACGCGGTCCCGGACCGGCCGGGGACGACGTCTCGCAGCCGCGCGCAGGTTCCCATGCTCGTCGCGGGTCGGATCGACCATGCCGTCACCGCTCGTTGCGGGTCCCCGATCTTGCTGGGCCGCCAGATGTGCTCATCGACGCCGAGCACGCGCACTCCATCGAGCCGCGCCGGGTCGGCCAGCCGCGGGTGGCCTCGACCCCGAGGTGGCGGGCCAGCGCGGACACGGTCGTGTCGTCGTGCGCGAGAGCGTCGGTGGCCCACCCGATCGCCCGGGAGCTCAACTTGGCCGGTGGCGCGATCATCTCGTGCTCCTCGCTGAAGGTCACCACCGGGCAGGCTGGCTCGGCGCACCGCCAGATCCGTTTGCGCCACCGGATCACGCTCACCTGCCCGAAGCACGGCGCCTCGGCCCGCCCGGTGGTCCCGGCGTCCGTGCCGACCGCCACCACGCCACAGGCGGGGCAGCCACCGACGTCGGCATCGGTTTCTACCGTCACCTCCACCCTGCCCCTCTCTTCGTCGTGACCGACGTCAAGGATGGGGATGCCGGGGATGTTGAGCAAGACGTCGGCCCCAGCGCACCAGCGCATGCTCGAGCAACACGTAGGGTTGTCCATGTCGAGGTCTTCGTTCGGAGTGCTTGGTCGCCTCTGATCCTGAAGGCCTCGACACCTTCATTCCCGGACCGCCACGCCGCCCCTCATCGAGCACCCGCCCACGCTCAGATCCGAAGAGCCCCCCTTATCGGCTGGCGTCATCCCAGTCGACGAAGAGCCGTCCTCCGGGGTAGGTCCCTGCAGCATCAGGTCTGCCGTCCCCGGTGTCATCGATCATGTCGACGTCGACGTAGCCGTCTCGGTCACTATCAATGATGACGCGCCGAAGTACTCCCTCGACTTCAATCGCTTGGACGAGCCCCTCACCGCCTAGATCGTACTTGCGGTATCGCACCTTGGGTCCTGACGCGCCAACTCTGACTGCCCAGTTCTGAATAGGGTCGCCAGATGGAACGCCGAATCGGTCAACCTCCCTCTGAGTCAGGGGGTACTCCGTGAAATCGTCTGAGCCCTGGCTGAGTATCTCGACACCTGGCGACACGGACCAACGCATGTTTGCCGTCACCGAAGGACGGTCGGCGAAATAGATCGTCGCGGCCATTGTAATCACTCTGCGCTTATAGGGGTACTCAGGGGAGCCCGCCACCGCAACGATATAGAAGGGCACGTTGTCTTTGCTGACGGTGACCGTGGGGACGACAGTGAAGCCGAAGGGTATGACTACCTCGTCTAGGGGCGCCACGGGCGTGAAATCTCCAGTCGGCCTGAGCGTTCCTAGATCGTGGTCGTAGACAATCGTCCTCCCTGTCGGATCGATCTTCCCCGAGCCGGCAGACTTTACCTTCAGGTCCGAGGGGTAACGGGGCTCCACGCGGGCCAAGCCCAAATCCTCAGCTTCGAGATTGGTGACTGCAAGAGGAACCGTAAGCCTGAGTTGGTCCTTCTTGATGTCATCCGGTTCAACCTGCACCGTGACATTCCCGTCAGTCAGAACTGGTTTCCCGCTTTCCAACTGATATGTCGCCAGCCCGATTTCGGGGGATTCTCGGTTCCGGATCCACGTTCGGATGCCCGCCGCGTCCACCACTAGACCTGCAACCAATGCAATAGCGGAGACAGCGGCGAAAATCCTGACCCAGGTTCGCTTCCACCACGAAACGCGCCGGAACGTGGCTTGCCCCGCGCTGGTCGTGTCCTTGGGAGCGACCCTCTCAATTGAGGGCGTCCGTGGTTGTCGCTGCGACGGCTTCTGCCTTGCCGACTTTCGCTTCTTCGACCTTCTAGCCGACATGTGCAGAACTCTACGCACGATGAGTCGCGCCTGCGGCAGGTTCGCCCACTCCGCCGTCCCAGCGACCCGCGCGCCACGAACTCATGCTCCTAGCCGACCGGGGGGAGCCCACCAGTCCATACAGCATCCGTGGCAGGCTCTCTGGCACCCGGTCGAGCCGCGCTCCGATCAGTCAGGCGAAGGCACTCCTGGCCTGCATCGGCGGCACGCACCATTGATGACATTGGACTCCGCCGGCACGCACATGTGGTCAGACGGCCGACGGCATGAGGGTCGGATCAGGAACAACTTGCGGTGCGTCCTGCCGGCTCCCTTCCGTGTCAACCGGCCGCTGCGAGGTCCTTAGTGGATGGTCTCTTCCCCGCTGTGGCGGTCGGGCGTAGCGTCGTTGGTGCGGGTCCGGAAAGTGGCTTCCTTCGGCTGGGTGCCAAGATCACAGCGATGAGCGACGCTTTACCAAGGAACGCCTCCGCTGGTGCCGCGGCTTGGGCGTGCGTCTTTCCGCCGCGAAACGGCCATGTCACTCCGTCGCAAATAGCTCCACTCCTGCTAGCTGGCGAACGGGTCGATGACATTGAGGCTGGCGGTGTTGGAGAAGTCCTTCACGTTGCGGGTCGCCAAGTCATAGCCCCCGGCAAGGCAGATGCCGGCGATCTGAGCATCGGCGAGGGCCATCGGGCGGCCGGAACCCTCGGCCGCCACCAGGATGGCGGCCGTCTCTCGGGCTGCGAGCAGGTCGTAGACGGCGACGGACTCCGCGTAGATGTCCAGGAGCCGGCTCCACCGCTGCTCCAGGTCGCGACGCCGTCGCCCATGGGAGAGCCGCCCGAGCCCGCGTTCAACTTCCTCGACCGTCACCACGCAGATGGTCAGGTCCGACGCGTCGACCGACTGCGCCCACTCGAGCACAACCGGGTCAGGTGCGTCCCTCATGAACTCCGACACCACATTGGTGTCAGCGATGATCACGACAGATCGACCGGGCGCGGCTGATCGGTACGCGGGGCCACCTCGACATCGACCCCACCGACCTCAGCCATGGATGCGTGCAGGGACAGCAGGAAGTTGCGCTCGGGACGGTTGACGGCAGCATCCAGGATCGCCCGGACCTCGGCCTCCACCGAACGACCGTGCTCCGCGGCCCGTCCACGCAGCCGAGCGTGCGTGCGCTCATCCAACTGCCTGATCGTTAGAGTGCTCATCTCGCCACCTCCTGACAGCAATGCTAGCACCCGACGGTGGCGGCGGTTGTTCGAGCGAAAGCACCTGCGTCATAGCGCCGCCTGTCGACCCTTGTGGGGTCGGCATTCCCGTCACGACTGGGTCGACGTCCGCTGCACGCGTGAATGTGTCCGGTGGACGGAGGCGGGGCCTGGGGGCTCCCGGGGAGGCTGGAGACGTCATCCACCACCTTCCACATTCAGGAGACCTTGTGTTCATCGCCATTCTCGATTTCGAGACCGCCGCCGACGACCGCGCCCGTGCTCTGACCCAGCTCGAAGACGAACGGCCGCGCGTCCGCTCGATGCCGGGCAACCTCGCCTTTCGCGTGTACGCCTCGCGTGAGGACGACCGCACCGTGACGGTCGTGCACGAGTGGACCGATCAGAGCTCGTTCGCTTCCTACCTCGCCTCCGACGCCTTCGCCCGGTCCAACACCGTGCTGCGACCCATGGTGACCGGAGGGCCCGTGAGCCGCCGCTTCCGCGCGGAACTCATCGAGGCCGTCGCCTGAGCGGCGCGGCGTCCCTACGATCGGTGCGTGGGAGTCCACTCGTGACCCGCGAGGCGTTCGCGTTCACCCGGTCCTTCGGGCCGACCGGGCCGATCGAGCTGGTCGTCGACCGCCACTACCTGCTGTGCGCCTCCTCTGGAGCGCTGCGGCTCGAGGCCGAGGGCCAGCGCTGGCTGCTTCCCCCGGCCCGGGCCGCGCTGCTGTGCGCCGGGCGGCCGGCCACGATCACGATCCCGCAGCCGGCCAGGACCGCCTCGGTGCTCTTCCACGTCGACTTCGTGCCGCCGCCGCCGCAGAACCTCACGGTCTTCGACCTCGATCCGCTGGCTCGCGCGCTCGTCAGCGAGTGCGGCGGCTGGCAGGAGGCGCAGGAGTCCCTGCCCCTGTACGCCCGAAGCATCTTCACCGCCCTGGCCGCGGTCGCGTGGCGGCTGGCCGAGCGCCCCAGCCCCGTGGTCGTGCCAGCGGGACGCTCGCCCGAGGTACGGACCGCGTTGCGGCTCACCGAGGAACGGCTCGGCGACGAGATCCGGCTCGAGGAGGTCGCGGCCGCTGTCGGGCTGGTGCCGCGCTCGCTGGCCCGTCGGTTCGAGGCCGAGGTCGGGATGACCTGGCGCGCCACCCTGCGCCGGATGCGGGTGCTACGGGCGGTCGAGCTGCTCGCCGCCGACGACACCCCGATCACCACGATCGCCCACCAGGTGGGATACGGCTCCCTGTCGGCGTTCAACGCCGCGTTCCGCGAGCTGACCACGGCGACGCCTTCGGGCTATCGCGCCACCTTCACCCGTTGAGCATCCCCCCGGCGTGTGCGCCCAGTCCCACCAGGGACGAAGAGCCCTTTCCGCGCGTCGTCGACCTGCATCACGTCGCCGGCATACGCCAACCTGGGCCGAGCTGGTCACGGCCCGTGGCCTGCGGCGCCGGAGGGAGGGCGGCCGAGCGAGCCGAACTGGAAGCGCTCGATCAGCTGGACCCGAGATGGAGCGCGATCGGATGCCCGACCGTGAGCGCTCACGATCTGCGGCATACGGCGGCCTCGATCTCGCTCGGGCCGGCCCCGACCCCGAGGTCGTCCAGCGAGTCCTCGGTCACGTCGCGGCCGCGCGCACCACGGGGGCACAAGCGGGCGTCGGGGGCAACGGAAAGGCCCCCTCGACGGGCGTCGAGGGGGCCTTTCCTGTGGTGTTGCGTGGAGCCGCTTATCGGAATCGAACCGATGACCTATTCATTACGAGTGAATCGCTCTGGCCGACTGAGCTAAAGCGGCAACGCGGACGACCCCGAACGAGCGGGACCGGACACGGAGATCGAGTATACGCACAGCCCCGGCGGGTCCGAAAATCCGAGCCGGGCAGACCGAGCGCTCGGGGGTGTGCGCCCCGGAGGCGCCGGGAATGACGCGGGGGGACGCGGCCTTGGACCTCACAGAGACCACCCGCACCGACTCGAGGAGATCCCGATGTCCGACAGCACCACCGAGACCATGCGCGCCATGACCTACGACACCTACGGGGGCACCGACGTGCTCTCGCTCACGCAGCAGCCGCTGCCCAAGGTGGGCCCCAGCGAGGTGCTCGTCCGGGTGCGCTCCGCGTCGGTCAACCCCGTCGACTGGAAGCTCATGTCCGGTGGGCTCGACGCCGTCATGCACGCCGTCTTCCCCGTCGTGCCGGGCTGGGACGTCAGCGGGGTCGTCGAGGCGGTTGGTTTCGACACGTCGGAGTTCGCCGTCGGGGACGAGGTCATGGCCTACAACCGCAAGGACTACCTGCACGGTGGCACCTTCGCCGAGCTGACCACGGTCCCGGTGCGCTCCCTCGCGAAGAAGCCCGCCTCGCTGTCGTGGGACGAGGCGGCCGGCCTCCCGCTCGCCGGCCTCACCGCCTGGCAGCTGCTGACCCGCCTCGAGGTCGGCGAGGGCGACACCGTGCTCATCCACGCGGCCGCCGGCGGCGTCGGCTCGCTCGGGGTCCAGATCGCCAAGGCCCTCGGCGCCCGCGTCATCGGCACTGCCTCGGCCGGCAACCACGACCGGCTCCGGGAGCTCGGCGCCGAGCCGGTCGAGTACGGCGACGGTGTCGTCGACCGGGTCCGCGCCCTCGCACCCGACGGCGTCGACGTCGTGGCGGACTTCGTCGGTGGGGTGCTCGAGACCACGCAGGCCGTCCTCGCCGATGGTGGCCGGCACGCCTCCGTCGCCGACAACACCGTCACCGAGGCCGGCGGCACCTGGGTCTGGGTCCGCCCGAGCGGGCCGGACCTCGACCGGCTCGCCGAGCTCGTGGAGCAGGGCGCGCTCCGCGTTCCGGTCGCCGCGACCTTCCCCCTCGAGCAGCTCGCCGACGCCTTCGCGCTGAGCCAGGACGGTCACACCGCGGGCAAGATCGCCGTCACCGTCTCGACCGACTGACCGAGCCCCTCGCTGGGCCCCGAGGGGTCACGACCGCAGCCACGCCCGTGCGTATGCCGTGTCATCGTGGCCTCTGGTCGCCTCTGGTCGCCTCTGGTCGGGGCGCTCCTGCATCACGACCCCCTGACGGTGGGCCTCGTTGATGACGTGACCCCGTGAGAGACAGGGCAAGGCGTCAGCACGCCTTCCCGTCCTGCGGCACGGCGCCCTTCATCAGGTAGCCGTCGACGATCGCGTCGACGCAGGAGTTGCCGGCGAAGTAGGTGCCGTGGCCGTCGTGGTCGGCAGTGACGAGCACCCCCGAGTCGAGGTCCTTCGCGAGCTGCTTCGTCCCGCCGATCGGGGTCGCCGGGTCCCGGAGGTTGCCGATGACGAGGATCGGCGCGGCCCCGACCGCCAGCGTCGAGCCCTTGAGCGCCCGCCCGGGGTCGGGCCAGGCCTCGCAGTTGTCGTAGAGCTCGCCGGTCATCTGGGCCCAGAGCGGGTGGGCCGCCTGAGCCTTGGCCTGCGCGGCCTTGACCGCCGGGGTGTCGGGGGTGCGGGGCCAGTCCTCGCAGCGGACCGGGATCATCGCCTGCAGGTAGGTCGTGTCGGCGTACCGACCGGAGGTCGACCGCTCGACGACCGACATCGCCTTGGCGAGCAGGATGTCGCCGCGCCCGGTGAAGGCCTGCGCGAGGCCCTTGTTGAGCGTTGGCCACGAGTCCTCGGAGTAGAGGCACATGAAGATCGCGAAGCTCGTCCAGCCCTCACCGACCTTCGCGAGGCCCGGGACGGACGTCGCCAGCTCCTTCGCCTCGACCCTGTCGAGCAGGCTGGCGATCTTGCCCCGGGCCGCAGCCTTGTCCGAGCCGAGCGCGCAGTCGGGGCGGGCGACGCACCAGCTGATGAAGGCGTCGATCGAGGACTCGAAGCCCTGGATGTCGTAGGTCATCTCCTGGGCGTCGGTCTGGTTCGGCGAGATCGCCGAGTCGAGCACGAAGCGGCCGACGTTCTTCGGGAAGAGGTCGGCGTAGAGGGCCCCGAGGAAGGTCCCGTAGGACACGCCGAAGTAGTTGAGCTTCGGGTCGCCGAGCAGGACCCGCATGACGTCCATGTCGCGGGCCACCTCGGTCGTGCCCATGTGCCGGGCCCGCTCACCCCCGGTGGCCGCGCAGCTCTTCGTGATCCGGTCCGCGTCGTCGATGAGCGTGCGCCGCTCCGCCGCGGTGTCGGGGGTGGGGTCGTCCCCGAAGAGGGTGTCCATCTGCGTGTCGGTGAGGCAGGTGACGGCGTCGGAGGCGCCGATGCCGCGCGGGTCGAAGCCGACGATGTCGTAGACCGAGCGCAGCTGCTTGCTGAAGACGTACTGGGCGTAGGTGGCGTACTCCACGCCGGAGCCGCCCGGCCCGCCCGGGTTGATCACGAGCGAGCCGACCCGCTGGCCCTGGTCGAGCGCGGGCGCCTTGCGCAGGGCGAGGGTGAACCGGTCACCGCCGGGTTTCGCGTAGTCGACCGGCACCTCCATCGTCGTGCACTGCTGGGCCGGGTCGTCGGCGCAGGCCGTCCACGACAGGCGCTGGGTGTAGAACGCCGCCAGCTCCTTCGGGTAGCTCCCCGACCCCGGCGCCGGGGTCGGCGAGGTCGACGGGGACGACGCGGAGGGTGACGGGGTCGGGCTCGTCGTGGGACCGAGCGAGGTCGTCCGGCTCGTCGGGATCGCGACCGGCGTGTCCGACAGCGGTCCCAGGCGCCAGACCGCGAGGGCGGCGACGGCGAGCAGCACGGCCACGACGGCGACCGCGACGATCGCCCGCGCCGAGGGCTGCGCCGAGGGCCCACCGAAACCGACCGGCCGCCGCGGCTCGTCCGGCCCAGCCGACCCCGTGGGCTCAGCCACGGCTGCGGGCTCGACCACGGCGGCGGGTTCACGCGGGATCGCCGATGGGACAACGGCATACGGTCGCTTCGGCGCGTCGGGGAGGTCCTCCGGTGCGGGTGGGTCGTTCAGCATCTCAGTCCGTCCTTCGGGGTGACGCCCTGCACGTAGTAGCGGTCGATCGCGTCGTCGACGCAGGAGTTGCTGCGGGTGTATGCCGTGTGGCCGTCCCCGTCGAACGAGATGAGCGCTGCGTTGGCGAGCTGATTGCGCAACCGGACGGACCACTCGTAGATCGTGGCCGGGTCGCGGGTCGTGCCCACGACGACGATCGGGTTGCTGCCCTTCGCCGAGACCGTGTGCGGCGGCGCGCCCCCCGTGACCGGCCAGACCCCGCACGGCAGCGAGCCCCAGGCGAGGAAGCGCCCCCAGGTCGGGGCGACGGCGGTGAAGGCCTTCGCGTTCGCCTCGTAGGTGGCGAGGTCGGGGCTGTCGGGTCGGTCGAGGCAGTTGACGGCGAAGATCGCCTCCATGATGTTGCCCGTGTAGCCGCCGCCGGCCTTGCGGTCCGCGTAGCTGTCGGCGAGGGCCATCAGGGTCCGTCCGCTGCCACCGGCGGCCTCCTCGAGCGCCTGGGTGAGGATCCCCCAGGAGCCCTGGTCGTAGAGGGCCGCGCCGAGCCCGAGCGAGGCCCAGGCCTCGTTGAGGGCCGGCACGGACGGGTCGCCGCTCGGCAGTGGTCGGGCATCGAGACGGGTGAGGAAGTCACGCAGCCACTGCATGCCCTGGTCGACCGTCTTGCCGAGGGGGCAGCCCCCACCGGACACGCAGTCCTGCACGTAGGCGCGCGTCGCGAGCTCGAAACCGCGGGCCTGCCCCTGCGCCAGCTCGGCGCTCGTGAGGTCGGGCGGGACGACGCCGTCGAGGACGAAGCGCCCGACCCGCTTGGGGAACAGGTCGGCGTAGGTGGCCCCGAGGAAGGTGCCGTAGGACTTGCCGAGGTAGTTCAGCTGCGCGTCGCCGAGCGCCGCACGCAGCACGTCCATGTCCTTGGCGGCGTCGACGGTCGAGACGTGGGGCAGCAGCAGCGGGTTGCGCTGCTCGCACCCGGCGGCCATGGCGTGCGCCTCGGTGAGCAGGTCCTGCTCCTCCCCCGCGGTGTCGGGGGTCGGGTCGGTGCCGAGGAAGGTGTCGAGCTGGCCGTCGGGGAGGCAGTCGATCGGGGACGAGCGCACCACCCCGCGCGGGTCGAAACCGACGACGTCGAAGTAGCTGCGGACGGGCGCGCCGACGATGAGGTCGGCGCTGCGGGCGTAGTCGACGCCGGACGCACCGGGTCCACCGGGGTTGACGACGAGGGAGCCGATCCGCTTGCCCTGGTTGCGTGCCTTGACCCGGAGCACGGCGATCTCGAGGTCCCCGGCCGACGGGTGGGCGTAGTCGCGCGGGACCCGCAGCCGGGCGCAGTCCCCACCGGAGCACGAGGACCACGCCAGGGTCTGGGTGTAGTAGCCGGCGAGGTCGTCGGCGGGAGCGTCCGACGGCGCAGGGACGCCACTCGTCGCCTGCACCGGCGTCGGGGTGAGCGAGTCAGCGGCATCCGTGCACGCGGACGATCCGAGCAGGAGGCCCGTCGCCGTCGCCGCGGCGACGAGCGCGCGGGCGAGGCGGTGACTCATGCGGCAAAATGTAACCCTTCGACCCTCGAACCGTCGGGTCGGAGCCGCGGTCGTGACCGTACCGTCTCCGTCGGGCCGGCAGACCGGGCGGCGCGTCAGACGCCGAGGTCTCGCGGCACCCGCAGCTGCAGGGCCATCGCCTCGAGGGCGAGCAGCGGCGCGACGTTGGCGTTGATCCGGTCGCGGGCCTCGTTGATCGCGTCCATCGCCAGGAGCAGCTGCTCGGCCGAGAGCACGCCGGCCAGGGCCCGGACCTTCTCGAGGGCGTCGGGGTTGACGAGGGCCACCCCCGAGCCGAGCGAGACGACGAGGGCGTCGCGGTAGACCGAGGAGAGGTCGACGAGCGACCGGTCGATCATGTCGCGCTCGTGCCGCTTGGCGCGGGTCTTCTGCTCTCGTTCGAGCCCCGCGACCTGCGAGCGGATGTGCGGCGGCTGGGCCCGCGCGCCGGGGTCGGCGCCGAGGGTCTCGAGCAGCTGCGCCTTCTCGGCGGCGTCGCGCTCGGCGCTGCTCGCGCTCGACTCCTCGTCGGCGATCTGGGCGAGGTCGGCGGCGGCCCCGATCGCGTCGCCGACCGAGAGGATCTTCGTCGCCATCGCGATGACGTCGCGGCGCCGGATCCGGGCCCCCTCGTCGCGGGCCAGCCGGCGCGCGAGCCCGACGTGGGACTGGGCGGCGCGGGCGGCATACAGCGCCATCGCCGGGTCGACACCGTCGCGCCGCTCGAGCAGGGCGGCGACGGCCTCGACGGGCGGGGTGCGCAGCCGGACGTGGCGCGAGCGCGAACGGATCGTGATGATGACGTCCTCGAGGCTGGGGGCGCAGAGCATCCAGACCGTGCGCGGCGTCGGCTCCTCGAGCGCCTTGAGCAGGGCATCGGCCGCGCGTTCGGTGAGGCGGTCGGCGTCCTCGATGATGATGACGCGCCACCGCCCGACCGAGGGCCGCAGCGCCGACTCCTGCACGAGGGCGCGGGTGTCCTCGACCTTGATCGACAGGCCGCGGGTCGCGACCACCTTGACGTCGGCGTGGTTGCCCTCGACTGCCGTGCGGCACTCGTGACACTCCCCGCAGCCTCCGCGCGGGCACTGGAGGGCGGCCGCGAAGGCGCGGGCCGCCGTCGACCGTCCGGACCCCGGCGGCCCGGTGAAGAGCCACGCGTGGGTCATCGACGCCTCGTCGCGGACCGCCCGGGACAGGGTCTCGATCGTCGGCTCCTGGCCGATGACGTCGCGCCAGACGGTCATGAGCGGTCACCGGTCAGCGCGTCGAGGCGGGCGAGGACCTCGGCGTGGATCGTCTCGGCGGGCAGCGCCGCGTCGATGACGACGTAGCGGTCGGGCTCGCGGGCAGCGAGGTCGAGGAAGCCCTGCCGCACCGCCGCGTGGAAGCCGTCGCCCTCGGACTCGAGGCGGTCGTGCACGTCGCCGCGCCGCTGCCGACCCACCGCCGGGCTCACGTCGAGCACCACGGTGAGGTCAGGAAACAGGCCCCCGACGGCCCAGTGCTGCAGCTCGCGGATCTCATCGGCCCCGAGGTCGCGGCCGGCGCCCTGGTAGGCGATCGAGCTGTCGGTGTAGCGGTCGGTGATGACGACGCTGCCGGAGGCGAGCGCCGGGGCGATGAGCTCCTCGACGTGATGCGCCTTGTCGGCTGCGAAGAGCAGCGCCTCCGCGCGGGGCGCGACGTGCTCGCCGTGCAGGACGAGGTCACGCACCTGCGACCCGAGCGCGGTCCCGCCGGGCTGCCGCGTGACGACGACCTCGCGGCCCCGGGCCTCGAGCGCCTCGGTGAGCAGCCGCACCTGGGTGCTCTTGCCGGCGCCGTCACCCCCCTCGAAGCAGAGGAAGAGCCCCGGCGCGGTGCTCGCGCGGGTGTCGCGTGCCGCGGGGACGGCGGCCGGTTGGGTCACGCCCCGAGCCTAGGGGACGCCCCCGTCAGCGCCGACCCGGCGAGGCCCGTCCGCGACGTCAGTCGGCGGATCAGTCGGCGGATCAGTCGGCGTTCGTGGTCGCCCTGACGACACCGGCTGCAGACTGATCCGCAGATTGACCGAGAGGGACCCCACCCGCTGCTCCCCATCGAGCCGGTATGCCGCTCAGCGGGCCCGGAGCCACGCCTCGGCGATCTGGACCGCGTTGAGGGCGGCGCCCTTGCGCAGGTTGTCGCCGACGACGAAGAGCACGAGGCCCTTGCCCTCGGGTGCGGCCTGGTCGGCCCGGACCCTGCCGACGAAGACCTCGTCCCGCCCGGCGGCCTCGAGCGGGTTGGGCACGTCGGTGACGACGACCCCCGGCGCGTTCTTCAGCAGGTCGATCGCCACCTCGGGCGAGATGTCGCGCTCGAACTCGGCGTGGATCGCGAGGCTGTGGCCGGTGAAGACCGGGACCCGCACGCACGTCCCCGAGACCCGCAGGCCGGGCAGGTGCAGGATCTTGCGCGACTCGTTGCGCAGCTTCTGCTCCTCGTCGGTCTCGAGCGAGCCGTCGTCGACGATCGAGCCGGCGAGGGGGACGACGTTGAAGCCGACGGACACGGCATACACGTTGGGCGGGGGCACGGCGACCGCGCGCCCATCGAGGGCGAGGCCGGTCGGGTCGCCGGCGGCATACCCACCCCGCAGCTGGGTGTCGAGCTCCTGGACGCCCTTGCCGCCGGAACCGCTGACCGCCTGGTAGCTGCTCACGTGGAGGCGGACCAGGCCGGCGCGCTCGTGGAGCGGCCCGAGGACGGGCATCGCGGCCATCGTCGTGCAGTTGGGGTTGGCGACGATCCCCTTCGGCACGTCGGCGAGGTCGCCCGGGTTGACCTCGGAGACGACGAGCGGGACCTCGGGGTCCTTGCGCCAGGCGCTCGAGTTGTCGATGACGACCGCGCCCGCGGCGGCGACCCTGGGCGCGAGCTCCTTCGACGCCGTGCCGCCGTTGCTGAACAGGGCGATGTCGATGCCGGCGAAGTCGGCGGTGGCCGAGTCCTCCACCACGACGTCCTCACCGCGGAAGGGCAGCGTCGTGCCGGCCGACCGTGCCGAGGCGAAGAAGCGCACCTCGTCGAGCGGGAAGTCCCGCTCCTCGAGGAGGGTCCGCATGACCCCGCCGACCTGACCCGTTGCTCCGAAGACTCCGACTCGCATGGCCCCAAGGCTACGACCCGACCCGGTCGGCCCCGGCCCCGCGTTCACGCCTCGGTCAGGGGCGCAGGCGCGCGACGAGCGCCTCCCCGAGATCGAGGCCCGAGAGGTAGGCCGCCTCCACGCGGGGGCGCTCGGCCCACGCGTCGCCGCACAGGCCGATGCCGTCGACGCCGAGGTGGTGGGTGCGCGTGCGGGTGCCGGACGGGTGGGCGAAGGACCAGCGGTGCACGTGGGTCCAGCGCGGCGACACGCCGACCCGGAGCAGCCGGGTGAGGGCCGCGAGCATCTCCGGTCCGGCCCCCGCCGGGTCGTCGAGGTGGGCGCGGGCCAGGTCCGCCGTCGAGTGCGCGACGAGCACCGCGGCCCCGTCGCCCCGTCGGCGTCCGTCGTCGGCGACCCAGGTGAGGGCATCGTCGCCGTTGACGAAGGCACCGTCGAAGGCGTCCTCGAAGGCACCGTCCGGCCCGGCCCACCACCGCTCGTCCCAGCCGGCGAGCAGGGCCAGGGTCGGGGCGAAGTCGTCGTCCAGCTCTGCGCGGGAGGGCAGCCCGTCATCGAGCAGGCGCCTGGCCTGCGGGTCCGGCATCGCGAGCACGACGGCCGCGGCCGGTCGCCCGTCGACCTCCAGCCGGTCGCCCGAGCGGGTCACCCGCAGGACGGTCACCTGCTCCGTCGCCAAGCCGGTGGCGAGGTCCTCGACGAGACCGCGCAGCCCGCCGGGCGCGGCCCAGCGCGTCGAGCCGGTCTTGGGCTCGGCCGGAGCGCCGTCCTCGACGACGGCGAAGGTGTCGGTCCACGGCCGGGCGAGCCCCCGCCCCTGCCAGTCGCCGACGACCCGCTCGAAGCGTTCGTCGCTGACGGTGAAGTAGGAGGCGCCGGTGTCGACGGCCCGGCCCTCGACGGTCCGGACCGCCATCCGACCGCCGAGGCGCCGCCCCCGGTCGAGGACGACGACCTCGAGGCCCGCCTCCGCCACGGACCGCGCACACGCGATCCCCGAGATGCCTCCACCGACGACGACCACGGGATCCATCCGGCCATCATCACAGCCGCGGGACCCGCCCGTCGGGTGGGTGCCGGGGTGGTCAGCCGGCGTGCCGGTCGGCGTTCGCGTGGATCGCGTCGCGGACGTACTGCGCGAGCCCCGGCTCGACCTCCTCGTAGGTCTTCGTGAACCGCGGGTCGCTGACGTACATCTCCGCGAGCCCGCGGTGGAACTCGTGGGTGAGGGCGTAGAAGCGTGCCTCGATGTGGCGCCGGTGCGACTCAGCGGCATCCATCGCCTCGGGGCTCGTGGCGGGCAGCCCGGCGCGCAGCGCCGCGGCGAGCGCGCCGTTCACCTCGTCCATCTCCGCCTTGACCTGCGTCCAGTCGGCCTTCGTGTAGCCGGCGGTGCGCTGCTCCGACTGCCGCCACGCCTCGCTCTCGCCCCAGCGCTCCTGCGCCTCCTGCCCGTAGTCGTCCTCGAACCCGTCACCGAAGAGCTCCTTCATCTGCTCGCGGGTCGCCGGTCGCTCGTCCATCTCTCTCTCCAGTGCTCGGTCGATGGCCGCGACGAGCTCACCGAGCTCGCCCAGCCGGGTCGTGACCGCGTCGCGCTGCCGCCGCAGGTGTGACACCGGGTCGGCGTCGTCCTGCAGCAGCACCGCGATCTCGTCGAGCGGCAGCTCGAGCCGCCGGTAGACGACGACCTGCTGCAGCCGCGTCAGGTCCGCCTCGGTGTAGAGCCGGTAGCCCGCGGCCGAGCGCTCGCTCGGCACGAGCAGCCCGATCTCGTCGTAGTGGTGCAGCGTCCGCACCGTCACGCCGAACACCTCGGCCACCCGGCCCACCGTCCAGGTGGCCCGCTCCTGCATCGTCGCCTCTCCCGTCGTGGTCATGCCACCGAGCGTGGCGCCTCACGCGGCGTCAGGGTCAAGTCCCCGCCCTGTCCCGTCTCGTCATGCCACCGTATGCCGCTCGCCCTCCCCGCTCCCCCGACCGTGGCCCTAGGGTCGGGACGTGCACCGTCGCCTCGCGCTCGTTCGCCGTCCGTCACCCCGCCTCGCGGACGGGATCGTCACGCACATCGAGCGGTCCGGGTCCGTCGACGCCGAGCTCGCGCTGCGCCAGTGGGAGGAGTACGTCAGCGTCCTGCACCGCTCCGGCTGGCAGACCGTCGAGGCGCCGCGGGTCGACGCCTGCCCCGACGGGGTCTTCGTCGAGGACCAGGTCGTCGTCCACGGCGACGTCGCGGTGCTGTGCTGCTCGGGCGCCCCGGAGCGGCGACCGGAGCAGGCCGGGCTGCGCGAGGTGCTGGAGCCCCTCGGCTACCGCGTCGTGGAGATGACCGACCCGGCGACCCTCGACGGCGGCGACGTCCTCAAGCACGGACGCAACGTCTGGGTCGGGCTCGGCGGCCGCAGCAACGAGGCCGGAGTCGCCCAGCTCGCGGCGGCGTTCGCCGGTCACCGAGTCACCGTCTCGGGTGTCCCCGTCTCGAAGGTGCTGCACCTGAAGTCGGCCGTCACGGCTCTTCCTGACGGGTCCGTCATCGGTTACCCGCCCCTCGTCGACGAGCCCGCTCGCTGGCCCCGGTTCCTCCCCGTCCCGGAGGAGGCGGGCGCGCACGTCGTGCTCCTGGGCGGGACCGCGGTGCTCATGTCGGCAGCCGCCCCGCGCACGGCCCGGCTGCTGCGCGAGACCGGCCACGACGTCACCCTCGTCGACATCTCCGAGTTCGAGAAGCTCGAGGGCTGCGTCACCTGCCTGTCGGTACGCCTGCGCGGCTGACTTCTTCGCTGGACTCGACGACTTGCTAACTTGGTTGGCGAGTAGTCCGACCTCGCCGAGCCCCCAGGAGCACTCCGATGCACCACCTCGACCGCACCGACCAGATCCGCCGGGCGGTGGTGGTGGCCGCCGAGATCTTCTGCGTCGTCGGCACCCTCTTCGGGGTGGGCGTCCTCGGCACCCGTGTCGAGGAGTCCTCCGGAGGTGCGCTCGCGGCCGACGCGACCCTCATCGCCCCGGCCGGACCTGCCTTCTCGATCTGGACCCCGATCTATCTCGGCCTGCTCGGCTACACCGTCTGGCAGTTCCTCCCCCGCAATGCCACGAGCGAGCGCACCCGCGCGACCGGCTGGCTCGCAGCCGTGACGATGGTGCTCAACGCCGGGTGGCTCCTCGTGACCCAGCAGGGCTGGATCTGGGTCAGCGTCGTCGTCATCCTCGCTCTCGCGCTCACTCTCGGGGTGATGCTCACCCGGCTGCAGGCCGTCCGGGCCGCCAGCACGGCGGAGCGGGTCCTCGTCGACGTCACCTTCGGTCTCTACCTCGGCTGGGTCGCGGTCGCGAGCTGCGCCAACGTCACCGCGGCCCTCGTCGAGTCGGGTGCCGACCTCGGCGCGGTCGGCAACCAGGTCGCCGCGGTCGTCGTCGTCGCCGTCGCAGCCGCCCTCGGTGTCGTCTTCGCCGCCCGGCTCGGCGGTCGCTGGTCCGTCGCCGGGGCGATGGCCTGGGGGCTCGGCTGGATCACCGTCGGCCGCCTCACCGACGACCCCCGCTCGGTCGCCACGGCCATCGCCGCGGCCCTCGCCGCCGTCGTCGTGCTCGCCGCCGCGGCCCGGTGGCGGTCCCGCACCGACCGTCCGGCGGCACCGCCCCTCGCCCCCGGACGCCGCGACGCCGACCAGCTCGCCTGAGCCGCTCCCTGCGCCCACGACCTCCCGATCTGCCCCACCGACGCCAGGCGTATGCCGCCCACCCCCGTCGCCGGTCGGCCGCGCTCCCGGGTGGTGAGCGGCATACCCCGAGGTCGTGATGGGCGCGGGAGCACGAGCCCGGCGGGGGCGCAACGACCGACGTAGGCTCGGGTCGTTGCGTGGACCGACGACACGAGGAGCTGGGGTGGACGAGCCGGACACCGACGTCGTCGTCGTCGGCGCGGGCCTCGCGGGCCTGCGGTGCGCCCGGCACCTGCTCGACCGCGGCCTCGACGTCGTCGTGCTCGAGGCGGGTGACGCCGTCGGCGGGCGGGTCCGCACCGACGTCGTCGACGGCTACCGCTGCGACCGCGGCTTCCAGGTGCTCAACCCCGCCTACCCGGCCGTGCGCCGCTGGGTCGACGTCGGCGCCCTCGAGATGCGGCCCTTCGGCGCCGGCGTCCTCGTGCGGCGCGACGACCGGCTCGCGGTGCTCGGCGACCCACGGCGGGAGCCCGGCCTGCTCGGGCCGACGCTGCGCAGCGGCCTGCTCGACGTTCGCGACGTCGCCGGCCTCGGCCGGTGGGTGGCCCGCGTCGTCGTCGACCCGAAGGGCGTCATCGGCGGCCCGGACGAGGCCCTCGGCCGGTCGCTCGACGCGGTGGGGGTGACGGGCCGACTGCGCACCGAGGTGCTCGAACCCTTCCTCGCCGGCGTGCTCATCGAGAGCCACACCGCGAGCTCGGCGAGCTTTGCCCGGCTGCTCGTGCGGATGTTCGTCCTCGGGACGCCGGGGGTGCCGGCGGGCGGGATGCAGGCCCTCCCCGACCAGCTCGCGTCGGCGCTCGGGCCCCGGCTGCACCTCGGGACGAGGGTCGACGGGGTCGACGGGGTCGAAGGCGGGGTCGTGAGCCGGACGACGGCTGCCGGCGCCAGCCACCGCTCGACGTCGGTGCGGGTCCGGACCGAGGGTCGGACGTGGCGGGCCCGGGCGGCCGTCGTCGCGACCGACCCCGGCTCGGCCACCGGCCTGACCGACCTCCCGGACGTGCCGACGCGGGGGTTGGTGACGTGGTGGCTCGACGCGCCGGAGCCGCCGACCGACCTGAGCCTGCTCGCCGTCGACGGCCGACGGTCCGGCGGCCGGGTGCCCGGCCCGGTCTGGAACACCGCCGTCATGACGAACGCCGCGCCGAGCTACGCCCCGCCCGGGCGCCACCTCGTCGAGGCGACCTGCCTGCTCGACCGGCCCGACGGTGACGCCTCCGAGGAGGAGGTTCGCCGTCACCTCGGCGAGATCTGGGGCTGCGACACGTCGCGGTGGTCGGTCGTCACCCGGCACCGCATCGCCCACGCCGTGCCGGCCACCCCTCCGCCGCTGCACGTCACGTCGTCGGTGACGCTCGGACGCGGCGTGTTCGTCTGCGGTGACCACCGCGACACGGCCTCCCTTCAGGGTGCCCTCGTGTCGGGCCAGCGGGCAGCCGAGGCCGTGCTCGCCGCCCTGGCCTGAGCGACACGCTGCCGACGACACCCGGCGCAGACTGATCCGCAGACAGATCGCCGTCCCGGATCAAGCTGCAGATCAGTCTGCATCTGCTGCTGCCTGGACGACACCGGACGCCGACTGATCCGCAGACTGATCGCCGCGCCGGATCAAGCGGCAGATCAGTCTGCACCTGCTGCTGCTGCCGGGCACCGAGTGCGTGGCGCTGATCCCCGATGATCCGCTGGGCCCCACCTCGCGGGGCCTCGGGAAAGAAAGTCGGGGACAGCTGCATCCCCCGGGCCGGTTGCGGCGGAAGTAAGGGCAAGGACGGTCACGGCGCGGCTCCTCACCGGAGTCGCGGACCATCCGATCAGGACCCCTCGCACACCGCACAGGACCACCGCTGCGTCACCACGAAAGGTCAACTCACATGAAGTCGCTCCGCATCTCCGCCGTCCTCGCCCTCGCCCTCGCCCCGGCCGCCTTCGCGCTACCGGCCCAGGCCGCCGACGACGCCACCGTCTCGATCCTGCACGGCGTCCCTGGCGCGACGGTCGACGTCTACGCCAACGGCGACCCGCTCCTCACGGACTTCAAGCCCGGCACGCTCACCGACCCGGTCATGCTCCCGGGTGGCACCTACGACCTCAAGGTCACCGCGGCCGGCGCCGGGGCCGACGGCGCGGCGGTCATCGAGGCCAAGGGGGTGACCGTTCCGGCCGGCGCGAACATCACCGTGGTCGCGCACCTGACCGCCGACGGCAATCCCGTCCTCACCCCCTACGTCAACGACACCTCCGCGGTCGCAGCCGGCAAGGCCCGGCTCACCGTCCGCCACACGGCGGCGGCCCCGGCGGTCGACATCCGCGCGAACGGCGCCGTGGCCCTCAAGGGCCTGACCAACCCGAACGAGGCCAAGGCGACCGTCGGCGCCGGGACGATCTCGGCCGACGTCGTGCTCGCGGGCACCGACACCGTCGCGATCGGCCCGGCCGACCTCACCCTCAAGGAAGGCACGAACACCATCGTGTACGCCTGGGGCAGCGCGGCCGACAACAACCTCAAGCTCGCGGTGCAGACCATCGACGGGATGCACTCCGCCCCGGGTGGCGTGCCTGCCGGTGGCGGACCCGAGGCTGCCGGCTCCGACGTGACCCGGTACGCCCTCATCGCGGGCGGCGCCGCCCTCGCCGGAGGCCTCGTGCTGACCGGCCGACGCCGGGCGACCGAGCGCGGCTGAGGATGACGATCCGGCGCTCGCGCGGGAGGGTGGCGGCCGCTGTGGTCGCCGCCCTGCTCGCGGGCGTCCTGCTGGCGTGGCTCACGCGCCCGTCCGCTGCTGCGCACCCCCCGGCAGCGTCGGAACGGGTCCCGACGACCGTGATCACGCCTGCCCCCGACGGCCCGGTCCTCGACCCGGCCGGGCCGTCGGGCCGGCAAACGGCGAGTGCCCCACCCGCCGCCCCCTCGCACACCGCCTCGCGCAACCCCGCCGGCCAGAGCCCGCCGGCCACAGCCACAGCCTCACCTCAGACCGTGGCCCCGGCTCCGACCCGCCTCGAGATCCCCCGACTACGGATCGCGATGGCGATCCAGCCCGTCGGTGTCGCAGGCGACGGGGAGATGGCCCTCCCCGGCGACCCGGCCGACCTCGGCTGGTACGCCTACGGGCCGCGGCCCGGGGACGTTGCGGGCGCCACCGTCCTGGCCGCCCACCTCGACTACCCGGGTTACGGCCGCGGACCGCTCGCCGAGGCCGAGAAGCTGCGTCCCGGAGACACCCTCACCGTGCGCTCCGGATCGACCGCCCGCCGGTATGCCGTGACGGCAGTGAGGCACGTGGCGAAGAAGAGTCTCGACCTCGAGGCGCTCTTCGCGAGGGACGGACCGGCCCGGATCCACATCGTCACCTGCGGCGGAACCTTCGACCGGAGCACCCGCAGCTACGACGAGAACGTTGTTGTGGTGGCCACGCCGATCGCGTGAACCTCCCGACGCTAGGGTGGGCTCGTGCACCTGCACGATGACACGGAGGTCGAGATCACCGCGCTGGCCCACGAGCTGGCGGCGGGGTCGTCCGAGGCCATGTCCGAGGTCTACCGCCGCTGGTCCACGCTCGTGCACACGATCGCCCTCCGCGCGCTCGGCAACACCGCCGACGCGGAGGACGTGACCCAACAGGTCTTCGTCTCCGCCTGGCAGGCGCGCCGCACACTCCGGCCGGACCAGGGGTCGCTGGCCGGCTGGCTCGTGGGGATCACGAAGCACCGGATCGCCGACCTGCGCACCCAGCGCTACCGGAGCCATCGCAACCTCACCGCGGTGGCCGCCGAGAGCATGACGGAGACGACGATGACGGACGACGACTGGGCCAACCGCCTGCTCCTCGTCCACGAGATGGAGAGAATGGGCGATCCAAGATCGTCCGTGCTCCGAATGGCTTTCATGGAGGATCGCCCGCACGCCGACATCGCGGACGCCCTGGGGCTGCCGCTCGGCACGGTGAAGAGCCACGTGCGGCGTGGACTGATCGAGCTGCGCAACCGACTGGAGGAGGTGGAGGGTGACGCACCCTGACGACGACACGCTCGTCGACCTCGCCCTCGGCGACCCCCAGGGCCCCGAGCCCTCCGTCGCACGCGACCACGTCGCTGCGTGCGTCACCTGCCAGCACGACGTCGCCCAGTTCCGCCGCGCCTACGGCCTGCGTGTCCGCCGTCGACCCTGTCCCTGCCGCCGCGGCCAGGCCGGCGGGGAGGCGCCGGAACGTATCGTCCGGGTGGTCGCCTCCCCCACCCCAGCTCTGGTCGCGGATCAGCGAGGCGATCGCGGAGCAGCCCGGGGCCGACGGCTCGGCAGCCGCCGCCCCCGAGCCGCTGCGCGCTGCCGGCGGCCGAGGAGTGCAGAGGGGGCTGGTGACGCGCCTGCCGTCCGCACGGCCGACACGCCTGACCTCGCCAACGACGGAAGCGAGCACGGTCCCTCCTCGGCAGGGGCCCGTGTCGTCGACGCCGCGCGACCGACGCCGCGCAGCCACCGCGTGCTGCCCTGGGCCACCGGCATGGCCGCCGCCGGGCTCGTCATCGGTCTGCTCACCGGCCGGGTCCTGTGGACCGAGCCGACGCCGACGACGGTCGCCCAGGTCGCACTCGACACCCTCGACACGAAGCAGCAGCGCGGGGAGGCCTCCCTCGTCAACGTGGGGGGCGGGATGGGCCTCAAGGTGTCGACGACCGCGCCGCTCTCGGCCGGTGACGGCTTCCTCGAGGTGTGGCTGATCAACAGCGACGGCAAGCGGATGGTGGCCGTCGGCGTCCTGCGCGGCGACGGCCCGGAAGTCTTCCCGATCAGCCGGGCGCTCATCAGTGAGGGCTACGTCGTCGTCGACATCTCCCAGGAGCAGTTCGACGACCAGCCGCAGCACTCCGGGGACAGCCTCCTCCGCGGCACCCTCCCTGCCTGACCCGCCACGCGGACCGCCAACGCGGCCGCATCCGGCACGCAACCAGCGAGGTCGTCGCGCCCGAGGAGGCGCAGCGCCGGTGGTCGCGCCCAGGCATGGCTCACCTGGTGGGACCCACAAGCCCCGTCCACAGGTGTGGACAAACCCTTGACAAGCGCGGGACGAAAACCGCAGACTCGAGAAGAAGAGACTGGACAAACGTTGGACGAGTCACGTGTCCGACTCCATCCGACCCCCTCCCGTCGGGCTGGCCTCCCCCCGGTCGACCCGTCGGGCTCCGCAGCCCCGCGCCGAACCCCCCGTCGGCGCGGGGCTCATCCTTGTCAGCGCTCGTCCACCCACTCATCGTGGAGCAGGGCATACAGGTTGAGGTCGAGCCACCTGTCGTCCTTGCCCAACCAGGCCCCCCGCCGCGTGCCCTCGTGACGCATGCCGACACCGGCGAGCACCCGGCACGACGCGACGTTCTCGAC
Organism: uncultured Actinomycetota bacterium; assembly: GCA_963764195.1. Classification (GTDB taxonomy): domain Bacteria; phylum Actinomycetota; class Actinomycetes; order Actinomycetales; family Dermatophilaceae; genus JBDSSS01. The sequence goes on along the minus strand of CAVXRG010000005.1, from coordinate 76,225 downwards.
GTAGGCGTCGGCGAGCACCCGGCGCAGACCGAGGTCCTCGAAGGCGATTGCCAGCAGCTCCCGGGCGACCTCACCCGCCAGCCCCCGCCCCTGGACCTCCGGGTGCAGGACGTAACCAATGGTGCCCTCCCACTCGGTGGCGGCGGCACGGCTGATCGATCCGCACCGGTCGAGGCGAAGCATGGCGTCGCCCACGACGACACCTCCGTACTCCACCGCGAGCCCGAGCAGCGGCCGCTCCGCCCCCGGCCGTCCCCGCTCGACACGGTCGGCCACCCGGTCCACGACCTCCTCACGCGTCATCGCCTCGTGGCTGAGCCACCGGGTGACGTCGGAGCGACCGCGGAAGCCCAGCACCGCGTCGACGTCGTCGAGCGTCATCGGCCGCAGCGTCGCTCGGGCGGTCGTCCGGGGCCAGAGCAGCGAGCCGAGGTCGGGCGCGGGCGGCCATCAGCGCCAGCCCTGCTCGTCCACCCCGCCGGGGACGTCGGCCGTCGGGTCGTAGGGGGTGCGGGTGAACCGGAACGACGCGAGGTCGAGGTGCGACACGCTGCCGTCCTCGCGACGGACGACCCGCAGCGGCTCGCCCGTGTAGTAGCCGTCGAGGCCCACCCAGGCGTCCGGCCCCGCCGCCTCGAACCGCGCGCCGCGACCCTGCCCCGGATCCCCGAGGACGAGGTGCGTCCCCACGATCCGGGCCATCATGACGGAGGGGCCCCAGTGCCAGGTCCCGAGCAGATCGAGCCCGCCCACGTCCCCGCCGGCGTGCCACGGCTCGGGGCGCGGTGGCTCGCGCTCGACGAAGGCCGACAGCAGGTCGGGCGCCACCGGGCCCAGGCCCGTCGTCGCGTTGGTGAGGATGACGACGCCGTCGCCCGTCGCGACGTCGACCCGCAGCCCGGCGAGGAAGCCGGGCATCGACCCGCCGTGCCCGGCGAACCGGGTGCCACCGACGTTCCACACCTGCCAGCCGAGCCCGTGTGCCCCGGTCCAGGCGAGGCCGGGCAGGTCGACGACGGTGTGCGGCTCACACATCTCCTCGAGCGTCGAGCGGGCCAGCACCTCACCGGTGTCGCCGCCGGCGAAGGCCGCCCACCGGGCGAGGTCGGTCACCGTCGTCCACAGCTGTCCGGCCGGCGCCATCGCCCCGGCATCGTGCTCCGGCTCGGGCAGCAGGACGTCGGCGAAAGGGTGCACCGCCAGACCGTGGGCGGCCCGCCCCGACGGTCTGGTCGTCGTCCGCGTCATCCCGAGCGGGTCGAGCAGGTCGCGCCGGACCACGTCGAACCAGCTCTCCCCGTGAGCCCGGGCCACGAGCTCACCGAGCGCCGCGAACCCGACGTTGGTGTAGTGGAAGCGACGGCCGGACCGAAAGCGCTGCGCCACAGGCGACTCGGTTGAGTCGACGAGCTCCTCCCAGGTGCCGCCGGGAGTGCGCTCCCACCACGGGCCGTTCGTCTCGGCCTGCAGGCCGGCGCCGTGGGACATCAGCTGCGCGATCGTCGCCCCACCGAAGCGGGTCCCGGGGACGTGGGTGTCGAAGGGGTCCTCGAGCGAGAGGCGTCCGGCGTCGCGCAGTCGCATCACCGCGACCGCGACGAAGGTCTTGGTGATCGACCCCATCCGGTACTGCGTGTCGACGTCGGCCGCGTCCCCGCCGGCCCGACCGTCCAGCGTGCCGACCGCGTCCGACCAGGCGAGCTCGCCCCCACGCACGACGCCGGCGACGACCGAGGGCAGTCGGCCGCGGCGCTGCTCGACGGTGAGCATCCGCGACAGGTGGGCGGACGTGCGCGGGTCGATCGCAGGCATGGGGGTCATCCGGGACACCCTAGGGCGGCCGGCGCGTCGCCGCTGAGCCGCTCGTGCCCCGACCCGGTATGCCGCTGGGCGGGGCCTCGCGAGCCCGCCCAGCGGCATACCCGCCGCTCTGGCGTGAGGCGTCCCGACACCGGCAGGATGGGACGACGACCACTCCCGCCCCCCAACCCCACGCGGCATCCGATATCTTGATGTCAAGACAATCTCGGAACCTCGAATGGAGCACCGGTGACTGAATCGACGATCATCTACACCCACACGGACGAGGCACCCGCCCTCGCGACCGCCTCGCTGCTGCCGATCGTGTCGGCCTTCGCCAAGCAGGCCGACGTCGAGGTGCAGACCCGTGACATCTCGCTCGCCGGGCGGATCATCGCCAGCTTCCCGGAGCGGCTCACGCCGGAGCAGCAGATCGGCGACGCGCTCGCCGAGCTCGGCGCGCTCGCGAAGACGCCCGAGGCCAACATCATCAAGCTGCCCAACATCTCTGCCTCGATCCCGCAGCTCAAGGCCGCGATCGCCGAGCTGCAGTCCCAGGGCTACGACCTGCCGGACTACCCCGACAACCCGAGCACCGACGAGGAGAAGTCCGCGCGCGCCGCCTACGACAAGGTCAAGGGTTCGGCGGTCAACCCCGTTCTGCGCGAGGGCAACTCCGACCGCCGCGCGCCGGAGTCCGTCAAGAGCTACGCCCGCAAGCACCCGCACTCGATGGGGGCGTGGAGCAGCGACAGCCGCACCAACGTCGCGACGATGGACCACGATGACTTCTTCGACAACGAGAAGTCCGCGACGATGGCGGCCGACACGACGCTGCGCGTCGAGCACGTGGCCACCGACGGCACCGTCACCGTCCTCAAGGAGTCGATCCCCGTCCTCGCCGACGAGATCGTCGACGCGACGGTGATGAGCGTGTCCGCCCTGCACGAGTTCCTCGCCGCCCAGGTGGAGCGCGCCAAGGCGGACGACGTCCTCTTCTCGGTGCACCTCAAGGCGACGATGATGAAGGTCTCGGACCCGATCATCTTCGGTCACGTCGTGCGCGCCTTCTTCCCGGAGGTTTTCGAGACGTATGCCGCGGAGCTGGCCGACGCGGGCGCCTCCCCCAACGACGGGCTGGGCGCGATGCTCGCGGCCGTGGCGAAGCTCCCGGCCGAGCAGCGCGAGCCCATCGAGGCCGCGGTCGCCGCCGGCTTCGAGCAGGGTCCCGCGATCGCGATGGTCGACTCCGACAAGGGCATCACCAACCTCCACGTGCCGAGCGACGTCATCGTCGACGCGTCGATGCCGGCGATGATCCGCACGTCGGGCCACATGTGGAACCGGGCCGGTGACGAGCAGGACACCCTGGCCGTCATCCCCGACAGCTCCTACGCCGGCATCTACCAGGTCGTCATCGACGACTGCCGAGCCCACGGCGCCTTCGACCCGGCGACGATGGGGTCGGTCGCCAACGTCGGGCTGATGGCCCAGGCCGCCGAGGAGTACGGCAGCCACGACAAGACCTTCGAGATCCCCGCCGACGGCACCGTCCGCGTCGTCGACACCGAGGGCACGACCTTCCTCGAGCACGAGGTCGCGGCCGGTGACATCTGGCGCGCCTGCCAGACCAAGGACGTCCCGGTCCGCGACTGGGTCAAGCTGGCCGTCACCCGGGCACGCGCGACGGGCGACCCCGCCATCTTCTGGCTCGACCCCGCCCGGGCCCACGACGCCAACCTCATCGGCAAGGTCAAGGAGTACCTCCGCGACCACGACACCGACGGCCTGACGATCGAGATCATGACTCCAGCCGACGCGATCGCCTTCTCACTGGAGCGGATCCGCAAGGGTGAGGACACGATCTCCGTCACGGGCAACGTGCTCCGCGACTACCTCACCGACCTCTTCCCGATCCTCGAGCTCGGCACGAGCGCCAAGATGCTCTCGGTCGTGCCGCTCATCAACGGGGGCGGCCTCTTCGAGACCGGCGCCGGCGGATCGGCTCCGAAGCACGTCCAACAGCTCGTCAAGGAGAACTACCTCCGCTGGGACAGCCTCGGTGAGTTCCTCGCTCTCGCAGTCAGCTTCGAGCACCTCGCCGGCGTCACCGGCAATGTGCGGGCCAAGCTGCTCGGTGCGGCGCTCGACCGGGCGACCGGCCGCCTGCTCGACGAGAACAAGGGCCCGGCCCGCAAGGTCGGCCAGATCGACAACCGCGGGAGCCACGTCTGGCTCGCGCTCTTCTGGGCGCAGGAGCTGGCCCAGCAGACCGAGGACGCCGAGCTCGCCGAGCGTTTCGCGGCCGTCGCCCGGGCGATGGTCGACAACGAGGAGACGATCTCGAAGGAGCTCGTCGACGCGCAGGGCCACGCGGTCGACATCGGCGGCTACTACCGCCCCGACGCCGACATGGTGTCGACGGTGATGCGCCCGTCGACGACGTTCAACGAGATCATCGCCACGCTGGCCTGATTGCAGCCGGTGTGAAAGTGCCCACTCGACCATCATGTCGAGTGGGCACTTTCGCCCGCACCTCGCGGTCGAGTGGGCACTTTCGCCCGCACCTCGCGGTCGAGTGGGCACTTTCGCACGGGCCGGAGCGGGCGAAAGTGCCCACTCGACGGTGGGGGGGTCAGGCGTCGAGGAACCAGCCCTCGACCATGCCGTCGGGGCGGGCGGGCTCGATGTAGTGCTCCCGGGCGAAGCCGACGGCGAACATCTGCTCGGGCATCTCGAGCATCCCCCGGGCGTCCGACTGGCTGGCATGGGCGGTGAGGGCAGCCCGCTTCGTCGGCAGGAACGCGGACACGTCGCACGCCCAGTGCAGCTCGGCCTCGCTGCTGCCGAGCGGGTTGCCGTCGTCCATCGCCGCGTTCGGGTCCCAGTCCCCGACATCGAGGCCGGCGCCCGTGGCGGCGTCGAAGGCCCGCACCATCGCGTCGCGGTTCATCGACCCCTCGAGGTAGCGGGGCGTGCCCGCGAGCTCGGCGGCGCGCTTCGTCACGGCGTGGACCTTGACGTGGTCGGGGTGGCCGTAGCCACCGTGCCAGTCGTAGCCGACGACGACGTCGGCGTCCTCCTCGCGCAGGATCGCCGCGACCCGCTCGGCCGCCTCCTCCGTGTCCGCCCGGGCGAAGCTCTCCTCGTGGTGGTTCTGGGCCCAGCCGCTCATGCCCGAGTCGGCGTAACCGAGGAACTCGACCCGGTGCGTGCCGATGACGGCGTTCGAGGCGGCCGCCTCCGCGCGCCGGCGCAGGACGACGGTCTCACCCTCGGCGAGGTCCTCCGCCGCGTCGCCGTGGTCGCCGTTGGTCGCGACGACGAGGACGACCCGGTGCCCCTCGGCGACGGCCCGGGCCATCGAGCCGGAGGACTGGGAGGCCTCGTCGTCGGGATGGGCGTGGACGAAGACGACGGTTGACATGGACCAACCCTCTCACCCCGTGCGGTCGAGATGACACCGGACCGTGGGGGCCCCGGCATCCCCTCGAGCCGGCTGGGTCAGGCCTTCTTCGCCGGCGCCTTCTTCGTCGTGCGCTTCGCCGTCTTCTTGGCGGTCTTCGCCGTCTTCTTCACCGCGCGCTTGCGCGTCGTCGGGCCCTTGGCCCGCTTCTCGGCGAGCAGCTCGAAGCCGCGCTCGGGGGTGATCGACTCGGGGTCGTCGTCCTTGCGCAGCGTCGCGTTGGTCTCGCCGTCGGTGACGTAGGGACCGAAGCGGCCGTCCTTGACGACGACGGGCTTGGCACTCACCGGGTCCTCACCGAGCTCCTTGAGCGGCGGCGCGGCCGCGGCCCGTCCCCGCTGCTTGGGCTGGGCGTAGATCGCGAGCGCCTCCTCGAGGGTGATCTCGAAGAGCTGGGCCTCGCTCGTCAGGGACCGCGAGTCGGTGCCCTTCTTGAGGTAGGGCCCGTAGCGGCCGTTCTGCGCGGTGATCTCGACGCCCTCGGCGTCGGCGCCGACGACGCGCGGGAGGCTGAGCAGCCGGAGCGCGTCCTCGAGGGTGATCGAGCCGAGCTCCATGTCGGAGAAGAGCGAGGCGGTGCGCGGCTTGGCCTTGGCCACCTTCTTCTTCGCCTTGGGCTTGGCTCCCGTCTCGGTGGCGGCCTCGGCCGGCGCCTCGTCGTCCTCGATGACCTCGGTGACGTAGGGCCCGTAGCGGCCGGCCTTCGCGACGATGTCGCGCCCGGTCGCGGGGTCCTGGCCGAGGACCTTGCCGTCGTCGGCCGCCTGCTCGAGCAGGGCGCGGGCCATCGCCGGCGTCATCTCGTCGGGGGCGACGTCGTCGGTGATCGTCGCGCGGCGCGGCGTGCCGGTGGAGCCCTCGGCGACCTCACCGGTCGCGAGGTCGACACCCGCGGGCACGACCTCCTCGACGTAGGGCCCGTAGCGCCCGACCCGCACGACCATCCCGTCACCGAGCTGGATCGTGCTGATCTCCTTGGCGTCGATGTCGCCGAGGTCCTCGACGAGGCTGCGCAGGCCCTCGGCCGAGCTGGCCTCCTCACCGAAGTAGAAGCGCTTGAGCCAGTCCACCCGGCTCTGCTCACCGTTGGCGATCCGGTCGAGGTCCTCCTCCATGGAGGCGGTGAACTCGTAGTCGACGAGGGCGCCGAAGTGCTCCTCGAGCAGCCGGGTCACCGCGAAGGCGAGCCACGTCGGGACGAGCGCCTGACCCTTCAGGAAGACGTAGCCGCGGTCCTGGATCGTGCCGATGGTGGCGGCATACGTCGAGGGACGCCCGATGCCGCGCTCCTCCATCGCCTTGACGAGGGTGGCCTCCGTGTAACGGGCCGGGGGGCTCGTCTCGTGGCCGTCGGCCTCGGCGCGGAGCACCTCGAGCTCGACGCCCTCGCTCAGCTTGGGCAGGCGGCGGCCCTCCTGGGCGGCCTCGGCGCGCGCGGTGGCCTCGTCGTCGCGCCCTTCCTCGTATGCCGCGAGGAAGCCCTTGAAGGTGATGATCGTGCCGCTCGCGCTGAACTCCACGGCGGCAGCGCCCTCGACGGCCGTGTCGACCCCGAGCTTGACCGTGGCGGTCGACCCCCGTGCGTCGGCCATCTGCGAGGAGATGGTGCGCTTCCAGATCAGCTCGTAGAGGGCGAACTCCTCGCCGCGGATCTCACCGGCGACCTGGGCTGGCGAGCGGAAGCGGTCGCCGGCGGGCCGGATGGCCTCGTGGGCCTCCTGCGCGTTCTTGACCTTCTTCTCGTAGCGACGCGGGCTCTCGGGCACGTACTCCGCGCCGTACATGTCGCGCGCCTGGCTGCGCGCGGCAGTCGTCGCCGCGTCCGACAGCGAGGTGCTGTCGGTGCGCATGTAGGTGATGTAGCCGTTCTCGTAGAGCCGCTGCGCGACCCGCATCGCGTTCTTGCTGCTGAGCCGCAGCTTGCGCGAGGCCTCCTGCTGGAGGGTCGAGGTCGTGAAGGGCGCCGACGGGCGGCGGGTGTAGGGCTTCTCCTGGACGTCGGTGACGCGGGCGGTGAGCGTGCGGCACGCCTCGGCGATCCGGGTCGCGAGCGACTCCTCGACGTGGACGACGTTCCGGCCGGTCAGCTCACCGGTGTCGGCGAAGTCGCGACCGCTCGCCACGCGGGCACCGTCGACGGCCGACAGCCGGGCGGTGAACTGCTGGGCCGCGCCGCCGGGGGTGAAGTCGCCCTCGACGTCCCAGTAGGAGGCGCGGACGAAGGCCATCCGCTCGCGCTCGCGCTCGACGACCATCCGGGTCGCCACCGACTGGACGCGGCCGGCCGACAGCCCCTGACGGACCTTGCGCCACAGGACCGGGCTGACCTCGTAGCCGTAGAGGCGGTCGAGGATGCGGCGGGTCTCCTGGGCGTCGACCATCGCGGTGTCGATCTCGCGGGTGTCGTTGACGGCGCGCTGGATCGCCTCGCGGGTGATCTCGTGGAAGACCATCCGCTTGACCGGGACCCGCGGCTTGAGCGCCTCGAGCAGGTGCCACGCGATGGCCTCACCCTCGCGGTCCTCATCGGTGGCGAGGTAGAGCTCGCTGGCGTCCTTGAGCAGCCGCTTGAGCTCGGCGACCTTCTTGCGCTTGTCGGGGTCGACGACGTAGTAGGGGTCGAAGCCGTTGTCCACGTCGACGGCGAAGCGGCCGTAGGGGCCCTTCTTCATGTCGGCGGGCAGCTCGGACGGGTTGGGCAGGTCGCGGATGTGCCCGACCGATGCCTCGACCTCGAAGTCGCCCCCGAGGTAGCCCGCGATCGTCTTCGCCTTGGCGGGCGACTCGACGATGACGAGCTTGCGGCCCTTGCCTGCAGCCATGGTTCACCTTTCGCTTCTCGTCCCACGTGCAGCGGATTCGTCGCGGCATGGGCGTGGACGGCCCGACGGTAACAGTCCGGCGAGGGTCGGGGCGCACGCGTTCGTTCCCGCGGGAGCCCCGATCCGGCCGGAGGAGGATGGACCCGGCCCCTGCACGAGAGGCGTATCGTTGATCCGTCAACCACCGGGAGGACCCGTCATGCCGACCCCGCTGCTCTACCTCAGCCACGGCGCGCCGCCCCTCGCCGACGACCGCCGCTGGACGGCCGAGCTGGCCGCCTGGTCCGCCTCCCTCGAGAAGCCGCGCAGCATCCTCGTCGTGTCCGCCCACTGGGAGGACGCCCCGACGACGCTCGGCAGCACGACGGGGGCCCCGCTGCTGCACGACTTCTGGGGCTTCCCGCAGCACTACTACGACGTCACCTACGACGCACCGAGCGCGCCCGGCCTCGCCGACGACGTCACCCGGCTTCTCGGCGGCGCCGGCCCCGGAGCGAGCGCGGTCCACCGCGACGAGACACGAGGCCTCGACCACGGCGCCTACGTGCCGCTCAAGGAGATGTTCCCCGAGGCCGACGTGCCGGTGCTCCAGGTCTCGATGCCGACGCTCGACCCCCGGGGGCTCTTCGCGATGGGCCAGCGCCTCGCCCCGCTGCGCGAGCAGGGGACGATGATCGTCGGCTCCGGTTTCACCACGCACAACCTGCGGTGGTTCGACCCGGCGGGCGGAGCCGACGGCGCGGCGCCCGCGGCCTCGGCGGAGTTCGACCACTGGGCCGCGGAGGCGATGGGCGCGCGTGACGTCGACGGCCTGCTCGACTTCGTCACCAAGGCCCCCGCAGCGCACGAGGCACACCCCCGCACCGAGCACTTCGCGCCGCTCTTCGTCACCCTCGGCGCCGCCCACGCCTCGGGCGGGCTCGACAACGAGTCGGTCATCGACGGCTTCTGGTTCGGCCTGTCCAAGCGCAGCTGGCAGTTCGGCTGACCGGTCCGCACCGACCGGCACCGCGCTGCACCCGTGCCGGAACTCGGACCTCGCGCCGACCGTTCTCATGGTGTGGGCGCCCCTCCCACCGACGTCCGCGGGCCGAACCCCCCTGATACCGGTCCGCGGACGTCACGGCGGCGGGCCCACGAGCGGGGGAACCCCTCCGATCACGGCCGCGTCGGAGCGCCACGGCCCGTAGAGTGGCCGACACGCTCGAGGAGCTCCGGGAACCCCCCGGAAACCAGGCTGGTATGCCGCTCACCGGGCGCAGGGAGTGCCGTCGCGTCAGCGACGCCGCCAGGAACGGGGAAGGACACCTCAACGATGACCGACCAGCCCGCAGCCCAGGCCGCCCAGACGGCGCCGCTCGAGCCCCCGCCCGGTGACATCTTCGCCCTGACCCCGCCGCCGGCGGTGGCCGCGGTCGCCGAGACGGCCGCGCCGAAGATGGCCCCGGCCGTGCCACCTGCCGCGCTGCCGGCCCTCGACGCCAAGGTCGAGACCTACCTCGGGAGCCTCCTCGAGGCCGCGACCCGCTCGCCCGACTGGGAGACGAAGGCCGCCGACGTGCGCACGATGGGCAACGACGAGGTCCGCTACGCCGCCGAGAGCTCCAACCGGATGCTGAAGATGCCGGTCAAGGCGCTCAACGAGGGGTCGCTCTCGCAGGGCTCCAAGGTGGGCAAGACGCTGCTCGACCTGCGTCGCACCGTCGAGGACCTCGACCCCGGCCAGGCGACGGGGACCAAGAAGATCTTCGGGATGATCCCGTTCGGCGAGCGGGTCACCGACTACTTCCGCAAGTACCAGTCCTCCCAGTCGCACCTCGACGGGATCCTCCACTCGCTCCAGTCCGGCCAGGACGAGCTGCAGAAGGACAACGCCGCCCTCAACCTCGAGAAGCGGGCGCTGTGGGACTCGATGGGGCGGCTCAACCAGTACGTCTACGTCGCGGAGCGGCTCGACGCCAAGCTCGCGGCGCAGGTCGCGACCCTCGAGTCGACCGACCCGGAGAAGGCCAAGGCCCTGCGCGAGGACGTCCTGTTCTACGTCCGACAGAAGCACCAGGACCTGCTGACCCAGCTCGCGGTCTCGATCCAGAACTACCTCGCGATCGACATCATCATCAAGAACAACATCGAGCTCATCAAGGGCGTCGACCGGGCCACGACGACGACCGTGTCGGCGCTCCGGACAGCCGTCATCGTCGCCCAGGCGCTCAACAACCAGCAGCTCGTCCTCGACCAGATCAGTGCGCTCAACTCGACGACCTCTGGCCTGATCGAGCGCACCTCCGAGCTGCTCAAGACGAACTCGGCCCGGATCCAGGAACAGTCGGCGAGCTCGACGATCAACATCGAGTCGCTCCAGAAGGCCTTCGCCAACATCTACGAGACGATGGACGCGATCGACGCGTTCAAGCTCCGTGCGCTCGACAACATGGCCGCGACGATCGGCAGCCTCGAGACCGAGGTCGTCAAGTCGCGTAGCTACCTCGAGCGGGTCCAGTCGCACGACGCGCGTCAGGCGGCCGGTGCCGCTCCCGGCCTGCTCGACCTCGGCCCGGGCTCGCGCTGAGCGTGACCTGCCGGGCGGTCGCGGGGCGCGGCGCGACATGATGGGAGCCGGCGCAGGCGCACCGCCGGACCAGCCGACACGAGAGCGACGCCGTCGGCACGACGCCGTCGACACGGGACGAGGGAGCAACGACGTGGGGATCCGGTCGTGGTTCGGGTTGGACAGGCCCGAGGCACCGGAGCCCGTGCGCCCGGGGCCGCCGTCCACCGAGGAGCTGCTCGGAGCCCTCGACAGCGTCGAGCAGCAGGCCCGGGACGGCAAGGTCCCCGGCGTCGTGCTCTCCCGGCTGCTGCGCGTCACCCGTATCGTCCGGCAGACCCTCCCGCGGCTCGCGACGCTCGGCCTCGGCAGCGCCCAGGGGTTCAGCGTCATGGCGACCGCGACGGACTACCTGCCGGTGGCCCTGGGCAACTACCTCCGCCTCCCCCGCGACTGGGCCGACACCCGTCCGATCTCCGCAGGGAAGAGCTCGGTGATGCTCCTCGTCGACCAGCTCGACCTGCTCGGCTCGACGATGGACAAGGTCTACGACGCGGTCTGCCGGGCGGACGCCGAGGCGATCCTCGTCCACGGCGCCTTCCTCGAGGCGAAGTTCGGCCAGGCGGCCGCCGGCGGGCAGCTCTCCCTCGGTGACCCCGGTGACCCCGGTGACTCCGGTGACCCCACCCGCGACCCCGGGCCGCTGGCCCCGCCGGAGTGACCATGTCGACCGCCGCCTCGCGCCTCGCCGAGAGCCTCACCGACCTGACCGACCTCGCCGCCGAAGCCGGACTCGACCCGCGCGCTGCCCACACCGAGGGGCTGCACCTCGCCGCGGCGCTCGCCGAGGCCGTGCCCGGAGCCGCCGGCGGGTGGGCCGAGGTCGCACTCCCCGGCGTCACCGATCTCGCCGCCGTCAACGAGGCCTTCTTCGACGCGGCCTCCCGCGGCCGACGCTGGCGGTCCGGGCCCACCGCGCACCTCTCCCACCTCGTCGCCGCCCGCAGCTCCCTCGCCGGGGAGTACGCCGAGGCCCTCTCCGAGGTCGCCGCCGCTGCCGTGATGCTCGGCACGGCACCACGCTGGGTCATCGACAACGCCACGGCGGCCAGCGCCGCCCACCTGCGCGCGGCCGGGTCGGCGGGAGCGACCGGGTCGGCCGTCGGACCGGGCCCGGTCACGAGCGCCACCGGGTCGCTGCCGCCCCTGCCCGCCGGACCCGGGACGGATGCCGTCCTGCGCGCCTGGGGCCTGACCCGCGACCCTTCCGCTGCCGGTGGCGCCCCCGTCAGCGGGCCCGACGCCGGGTCGAGCGCCGGGTCGAGTGCCGGGCCGAGCGGCATACCCGGTGCGCCGAGCCCGGAAGCCGCACAAGCGGACCCGCAGCTTGCGCCCACACCGGAGGCACCGCCGGCCGAGCCCGAGAAGTCGGTCGAGGAGCTGCTCGCCGAGCTCGACGAGATGATCGGCCTCGACCGGGTCAAGCGGGAGATCCACCGGCAGGTCGCGCTGCTCAGCGTCGAGAAGATGCGCACCGAGGCGGGGCTTCGGGCGCCGCGGATGAGCCGCCACCTGATCTTCGTCGGCAACCCCGGCACCGGCAAGACCACGGTGGCTCGGCTCGTCGGCGGTATCTACAAGGCCCTCGGCCTGCTGCCCACCGGCCAGCTCGTCGAGGTCGACCGGAGCGAGCTCGTCGCCGGCTACGTCGGGCAGACGGCGATCAAGACGGCGGAGGTCTGCGCCCGGGCGGTCGGCGGCGTGCTGTTCATCGACGAGGCCTACGGCCTGATGGGTGACCAGTTCGCGCAGGAGGCGGTCAACACCCTCGTCAAGGAGATGGAGGACCACCGCCACGACCTCGTCCTCATCGTCGCCGGCTACCCCGACCCGATGGCCGCCTTCATCGGCCAGAACCCCGGCCTCGCGAGCCGCTTCACCACGACGATCGAGTTCGACGACTACTCCGACGACGAGCTCGTCGCGATCCTCACCTCGATCGCCGAGGGCTCGGACTACGCCTTCACCGACGAGGCCCGCCACCGCGTCCGGATGACGTTCGAGGCGACCGCGCGCACGCCCGCCTTCGGCAACGGGCGGATGGCGCGCAACCTCTTCGAGCACGCCGTCGGCCGGCATGCGTGGCGGCTCAAGGACGCGACGGAGCCGACCCGCGACGACCTGCGTCTACTCACCGTGGACGACGTCACCGACCAGCCCGACCCGGACCCTCCCCACAGCCCCGGCAGCCCCGGCGCCGAGGGTGCTCAGGGTGCTCAGGGTGCTCAGCGTCAGGACCCGGTCAGGGTCGACCCCGATACCGCTCCCGGGCCCGGCGCGGCACCCTTGGGGGACGGCACGGCCGACATCGCGAGGCAGGACCAGTGACAGGCACACCGACAAGCACACCGACGAGCACACCGACGAGCGCACCGAAGACGAACATCCCGGTCTCGATCCCCGCGGGCTCGACGCGCCCGGGCGCAGCCGGGAGCGCCGGGACCGTCGGCGCCCCCGGCACCGCGCCCGCCACGCTCGCCGGCTCGATCCCCAGCGCCCGCACCGTCCTCGACCGGATGCTCTACGGGACGCCGGGCCGGATGCGGCTGCTCGGGCTGGTCGCCGTCATCGCCGCGATCGCCGTCGGGGCGGTGAGCGCGAGTGCCCTGCTCGCCTCCCGCGCGGCCGTCGAACGGGCCGCCACCACCGCGGCTCAGGTCGTGCGGGCCCAGTCGATCCAGGTCGAGCTGCTCCGCGCGGACGCCCTCGCGACGAACGCCTTCCTCGTCGGGGGCCTCGAGTCGTCGGCGTCGGCAGCCGGTTACGACGAGGCGATCAGCCGGGTCGTCACCGGCCTGACCACTGCCGCCGCCGCCCAGCCCGCGGACGCGGCGGCCCTCGGGGCCCTGTCCGACGACGTGCAGACCTACACCTCCCTCGTCGAGCAGGCCCGCTCCAACAACCGGCTCGGGCTCCCGGTGGGGGCGCAGTACCTCAAGGAGGCGAGCGCCGGACTGCGCACGAACGCGATGCCGATCATCCGCCAGATCACGGCGACGAACGAGGACCGGGCGCAGAAGGAGTTCGGTCGGTCCGGCAGCGTCCTGCTCCTGCTCGTCGGCATCGTCGCGCTCATCGGCCTCGTCGCTGTCGCGGTCTGGCTCGCGCGGCGCACGCACCGCTACCTCAACCGCTCGGTCACCGCCGGCATCGCGCTCCTGCTCGTCGGCCTCTTCGTCGCGGCGACGACGATCACCTCCGTCGGCTCCGCCACGGCAGGCGTCGCGGCCAACCGCTACCAGGAGGCCGTCGACCTCGCGACCGTCCGGACCGCGGCCAACGACGCGCGGGCCAACGAGAGCCTCACCCTGATCAGCCGCGGGTCGGGGGCCACCTTCGAGAAGGCCTGGCAGGCCAACGACGCCACCGTCACCTCGATCCTGCGCACCCTCGGCAGCGGCGGCTCCCTCCCGGCGCTCTGGACCGACTACCGCAGCACCCACACCGACGTCCGCGCGCTCGACGACGGCGGCACGTGGGACCAGGCGGTCGCGAAGGCCACCGACGAGGGCGCCTCCGGGTCCGCGGGCACCTTCACCGCGTTCGACACCGAGGTGAGCACGCAACGCGACACGGCGAGCACCGACGCCGTCGCCCAGCTGACCGGGCTCGCCACCTCGAACCCGCTCTACGCCATCGCGATCGGGATCGCGTCGCTCCTCGCGGCCTGGCTCATCGCGCGGGGCATCGGCCAGCGACTCGAGGAGTACCGGTGAGCGCCCCCACCCGCCAGCCGTCACCGCGGCGCCGCGGCCTGCTCTCCCTCGCCGCCGCCGCGGGTCTCGCCACCCTCACCGCCTGCTCGGGGGTCACGTATGCCGAGACGCCCGTCCCCGTCGCGCCGACGACTGCTCCGAGCGCCCCCTCCCCCGCGGCAGCCCCGACGTGCGACAACGCGACCCAGTCCTACGACCCCCTCGCCTCACTGCCCGCCGCTGCCCGGATCACGGACGCCGCGATGAAGACGATCATCCAGCGCGGCTACCTCGTCGTCGGCGTCTCGGCCGACACCTACCTCTTCGGTGCCCGGGACCCCTTCACCGGCCAGATCACCGGCTTCGACATCGACATCGCCAAGGCGGTCGCGAAGAGCCTCTTCGGCGACGAGAAGAAGCTCCAGCTGCAGGTCATCACCGCGGCCGACCGGATCCCCCGGCTCACGGGCAAGGACGCCAAGGGCAATGCGGTCCCGACGGTCGACATGGTGGTGCGCAACTTCTCGATGACCTGCTCCCGCTGGGACGACATCGCCTTCTCCGCGGAGTACTACCGCTCGGGCCAGAAGGTCCTCATCGCCAAGGGCGAGCCCAAGGACACGAGACTGCAGGACCTCACGGGCAAGAAGGTCTGCGCGCCGGCCGGGACCTCGAGCCTCGACAAGCTGCGCTCGATCACGGGCCCGATCCCCGTCACGGCAGCGAACCACACCGGCTGCCTCGTGCTCTTCCAGCAGGGCAAGGTCGACGCGATCACCGGCGACGACACCGTCCTCGCCGGTCTCGCCGCCCAGGACCCCTACACCGTCGTCAGCACCGCGCCCGCCGTGACGGTCGAGCCCTACGGCATCGGCCTGCCGAAGGCCGACACCTACTTCGCCCGCTACCTCAACCGGCTGCTCGCCGACATGGAGGCGGACGGACGCTGGAAGGCGATCTACGACCGCTGGCTCGTCGGTCCCCTCGGACCCGCCCCCACGCCGCCGACCCCGGTCTACGGACGCTGATGCCCCCACCGACCCGCGCCGCCGCACCGGGGGCCAACCCCACCCGACCCTCCCGCCCTTCCGGCCCGTCCCAGGGAGCCGACGCGACGCTCGCCGCGCCGAGCCCACCGGGCGGCTTCGGCGTGCCCGTCCACGCCCCCGAGGCGGAGACCTACCTCGGCGCCCTCCGGGTCTGGGTCGCCCAGCGCCGCGCGGACCTCGACGAGGTCGACGCCGCCGTCCTCCGGCTCGACCCCGCCGAGCAGGCCGCGATCACGACCGACCTCACCGTCGCCCTGACCTTCTGGAAGGCCGTCCGCGACCGGCTGACCCTCCTCGAGACGACCTTCGACGGGGGTCGGGTCGGCCCCCGGGAGGCCGAGCGGCTCTCGACGCTCATCCACGGCCGCCTCGACTCGACCACCTCCGAGCACCTCTCCCTGCCGACGAGCGGGTCGCTCGCGGTCAGCCTGACCGAGGCCTGTCGGCTGCTCGACTCGCTGACCCGCACCCTGATGGCCCGGGCGTCCCTCGCCCCCGGCGCGGCAGAGGCGACCCAGCGGATCACCGTGACCCGCGCGGCGATCGAGCGGGTCCGCGACCAGCTCCCCCTCGTGCCCGGGGGATCCGAGCGGGACGCCGCCGCGGACAAGCTCGCCCGCCTCGACCGGCGGCTGGCCGACCTCGTCGACCGGGCCCGGCGCGGCGCCGACGTCGGTGGGGTCATCGGCCCCCTCGAGCTCGACGTCTCGACCTTCGAGCGCGACCTCATCGTCGCGTCGGCCGAGCGGGCCTCGGCGGCGCGGACCCGGAGCGCCACCCAGCAGCAGGTCGAGGAGCTCGACGCGCGCGCGGCCGCCATCCACGCCCTCGAGCGCACCGCCATCGCCGCGATCACCCCGGCGCCGCACCTCGCCATCCCCAACGTCCACGCGCTCGGTCCGGTGCCGCAGACGGGAGCCGAGCTCACGGCATACCGCGCGCGCCTCGACCGGGTCGCGCGGGCGCTCGACCTCGCCCACGAGACGTATGCCGCTGGGCTCGCCGAGCGCGACGAGCTGGTCGGCCTCGTCGGCGCCGTCACGGCCATGGTCGAGACGGAGACCCTCGATGCGGACGCCGCGGCGGACCTCGCCGAGCTCCGTGGCCGGCTCGACACCGTCCTCGCGCTCGCGCCGCTGCCGCTGGCGCGAGCCGCGGCCCTGGCCGCGGCCTACCGCTCCTACGTGGACGCCCTGCGCCGGCACACCACCCCGACCCGAGCAGGAAGGGCCCGCCCGTGAGCCCGTGCACGCAACCCGGCTGCGCCGGCCAGATCCAGGACGGCTACTGCGACGTGTGCGGGATGGCCGCGGCCCCCGCATCCCCCGCGGCCCCCGCGACGTCACCCGTGATGGCCGCCGCGCCCGCGCTGCCCCCCGTCGGAGTCGGAGTCGGGAGCGGGCCGGCCGGCGTCGCCGCGGCCGACGGTAGCCCGTGCGGACAGCCCGGTTGCCTCGGACGGATCGACGCCGGCTACTGCAACGTGTGCGGCACGCCGGCCCACCAGGTCGAGGTCGTGCGGACCACCGCGAGCCGGGCGGCGGACGCCGCCGCGAGCGCCGACCCCTCAGCCCCCTCCGGCCGCGCCTCGACGTCGAGCACGATCGCGTCGGCCGCCCTGGGCTCCAAGCGGGCCCGCCTGTCCGGCTCGGTGGCGACCCGTCGCACCGGAGGGTCGCAGCGGCTCCGCGCCGCCCGTCTCGGCAGCGGGATCACGACGGTTGCCCCCGCCCCCGAGATCGACGCCGAGAAGGCGCTGCTGACCAACCCCTCCGTCCCGGAGAGCAAGCGCTTCTGCCCCAAGTGCGGCGAGCCGGTCGGGCGCGGGCGGGACGGTCGGCCCGGCCGCACGACCGGCTTCTGCGCCAACTGCCGCCAGCCGTTCTCCTTCGACCCGAAGCTCCAGGCCGGTGACCTCGTCGCCAACCAGTACGAGGTGGCGGGCTGCCTCGCCCACGGCGGCCTCGGCTGGGTCTACCTCGCCCGGGACAAGAACGTCTCCGACCGCTGGGTCGTGCTCAAGGGCCTGCTCAACTCCGACGACCCCGACGCCCTCGCGGCGGCCATCGCCGAGCAGCGCTTCCTCGCGCAGGTCTCACACCCGAGCATCGTCGAGATCTACAACTTCGTCACCCAGGACGACGCCGGTTACATCGTCATGGAGTACATCGGCGGCACGTCGCTCAAGTCGATCCTCAAGCAGCGGATGCAGCGGGCCGGGGCCTACGACCCGCTGCCCGTCGACCAGGCCCTCGCCTACATCCTCGAGATCCTCCCGTCCTTCCAGTACCTCCACGACCTCGGCCTCGTCTACTGCGACTTCAAGCCCGACAACGTCATCCAGGTCGGTGACGAGGTCAAGCTCATCGACCTCGGCGGGGTGCGGCGCTTCGACGACGACGACTCCGCCATCTTCGGCACGGTCGGCTACCAGGCACCCGAGGTCGCCGAGCTCGGCACGTCGGTCGCGTCCGACCTCTACACGATCGGCCGGACCCTCGTCGTGCTGACGATGGAGTTCCGCGGCTACCAGTCGACCTACCTCAACACCCTCCCGCCGCAGGACTCGAACCCCGTCTTCCGACGCTACGACGCCTTCTACCGGCTCGTCGCGAAGGCGTGCGCACCGAACCGGGACGACCGCTTCGTGTCGGCCGACGAGCTCCGCTCGCAGATGGTCGGGGTGCTGCGCGAGGTCGTCGCCATCGACCGCGGGGCCGGCGCCGCGACGACGACGGTCTCCTCGCTCCTCTTCGACGCCCCGACGGCCGGGATCGGGACCGACGACTGGCGCGCGCTGCCGGCCCTGCGTCGCGACCCGCACGACCCGGAGAGCGGGTGGCTCCAAACGGTGACCGGCACCCCCGGGGACCGCCTCGCACAGCTCGACCGGCCACCGACGGTGACGGCCGAGGTGCTCCTCGAGCGGGCCCGTACCGCGCTCGAGTGCGGCAAGCGCGACATCACCGAGGCGGCCGCCACCCAGCTGCTCGGCAACGACCCGTGGGAGTGGCGGGCCGTGTGGCTCCAGGGCCTCGCGGCCCTCGAGCGGGGTGACTCCCGGGCCGCGCAGGCCGCGTTCAACGCCGTCTACGGCCAGGTGCCCGGCGAGCTCGCCCCCAAGCTCGCCCTCGCCCACGCCTGCGAGCAGGCCGGGGACGAGGCCGTCGCCGAGACCCTCTACGTCGCCTGCGCCCGCACCGACGCGACCTACGTCCCGATGGCCGCCTTCGGGCTGGCCCGGATCCGGGCGTCCACCGGCGACATGGACGGCGCGGTCGCGGCATACCGCCTCGTCTCCCCGCAGTCGAGCGCCTACCGCACCGCGCGGGCCGGGCTCGCCGAGCTGCTCACCAGCGCCAACCGCGGACTGCCCGACCTCGCGGAGGCGCTGCGTGCGCTCGAGGACACGTCGCTCACGCCGCGGCGCCGCGCCGAGGTGACGACCCTCATCTACCGTGAGGCCCTCGAGACCGTCCAGACGTCCGGCTCCCAGGACGGCCTGCGGATCGGCACCCACCGCGCCACCCCGAGCGGCCTTCGCACCGGCCTCGAGGACTCCCTGCGCGACCTCGCCCGGCACACCCCCGAGCTCGCCGAGCGGGTCCCGCTCGTCGACGAAGCCAACGCCATCCGATCCTGGAGCCTCTTTTGAGCGACACCCCGACGACGCCCACCCGCCCGGCGGGACCGGCGATCGGCTCCGGCTCCTCCCCCGGAGGTGACGCCCTGCCGTATGCCGTCCCGCCCGTCGGCGACGACCTGCCCCACGCCGACGCACCCGAGGTCCCAGGCCCCCGGTCGGCTGCCGCGGACCCCGCCTCGGGCACCCCTCGCCGCTGCCCCGTGTGCGGGACGCCGAGCGATGCCGACTCGAGCTTCTGCGAGGCCTGCGGGTCCGACCTCGCGCCGCTCGAGCCGCTCGTGCCGCTCGCGGGCAGCGGCACGTCGCCGCCGTCCTCGACCGCATCGAGGGCCGGGGGCCCAGGGCTCGTCGTGGCCACCCCCCAGACCGCCCCGGCCGGTGAGGAGTCGCCGCTCGACGTGGGGTGGACCGGGCCGGTGCCGACCGCCTCCGCCCGGTCCGACGACCCCGCAGGCGGGCCGGGCGGCGAGGAGCACCCACCCTGCGCGGCCTGTGGCGCCGGCCGCATCGTCGACGGCTACTGCGACCAGTGCGGAACGCCGCCCCCCGACCCCCGCGACCACTTCACCCGGGTCGCGAGCAGCTGGGTCGCCGGCGTGTGCGACATCGGGAAGCGGCACAACCGCAACGAGGACGCCCTCGCGGTGAGCGCCACCGCGTCGGCCGGCTCACGCGCCGTCCTCGTCGTCTGCGACGGCGTCTCGATGGCCACCGACTCGCACATCGCCTCCCTCGCCGCGGCGGAGGCGGCGCTGGCCGTGCTCGACCAGCCCTTCCCGAAGGGCGTCGGCACCCCCGAGGCGTGGTCCGCCGGGGCGGCGCGCGCGTTGACCACGGCCGTGACGCGGGCCAACCTGGCCGTCGCCGAGGCGGTCGTCGCCGAGGTGCCCAACCCCCCGTCGTGCACCATCGCGCTCGCCGTCGTCGAGGACGGGGTCGTCGTCGCCGGCAACGTCGGCGACAGCCGCGTCTACTGGCTGCCCGACGCCGAGCACGAGCAGCCGCGCCAGCTCGGGCTCGACGACTCGTGGGCCCAGGAGCAGATCTCCGCCGGCCGCACCCGCGAGGAGGCCGAGACCGGCCCGCACGCCCACGCGATCACCCGCTGGCTCGGTCGCGACGCGCCCGAGGACCTCACGCCGCACCTGACGACGTTCGTGGCCACCGCGGGCTGGCTGATGGCGTGCACCGACGGTCTGTGGAACTACGTCTCGGAGGCAGCGGACCTGCGCGCCCTGCTCCACGAGACCGCCGCCGCAGCCGGCTCCGACGACCCGGCGGTGATCGCCCGGGGCCTCGTCGACCACGCGAACGCCCAGGGCGGGCGTGACAACATCACGGTTGCCCTCGCCCGACTGGCTGGGCGAGGATCGACCGCATCGAGTGGCACGGCCGGGACGGCCGTGCCGGAGGAAGGGGAACCGGCCGATGGCTGACTTCACCGCCGAGGTGTTCCAGAACGAGTTCCTGCCCGACGGGGGGACCGACGTGCACGGGATCGTCCGGGTCACGTCGACCGGGGCCGCCGCCGCGAGCGCCGGCCGCGGGGCCGGGCCCGGCTCCGACCCCGGCTCGTCCGCGGAGGTCATCCTCATCGACACGTCCGGCTCGATGGGGCGCCGTGGGGTCCAGGCCGCCATCGAGGCCGCGACCGCAGCCCTGCGCGAGATCGTCGACGGGACCCTCTTCGCCGTCGTGTCGGGCAACGGCACGGCCCAGATCGTCTACCCCTACAGCCACCAGGGCGCCCTCGTGCCGATGTCGTCGCACACCCGCGGTGAGGCGATCCGGGCCGTCGAGAGCCTGCGCGCCAACGGCGGCACCGCGATGGGCACCTGGCTGACCCTCGCGCGCCGGATCTTCGAGACGGTGCCGCAGGTGACGAAGCGGCACGCGATCCTGCTCACCGACGGCGTCAACGAGGGCGAGACCCCGGCGTCCCTGAGGGCGGCGGTCACGTCGTGCGTCGGCGCGTTCCAGTGCGACTGCCGCGGGGTCGGGGACCAGTGGCGGGTCGACGAGGTCCGCGGCATCGCCTCGGCCCTGCTCGGCACCGTCGACCTCATCCCGGCGCCCGAGGACATGGCGGCCGAGTTCCAGGCGATGATGCGCACCTCGATGTCTCGTGGCGTCGCCAACGTCGAGCTGCGGGTGTGGGTGCCCCAGGGAGCCGAGCTGCTCTTCGTCAAGCAGGTCTCCCCCACGCTCGAGGACCTCACCGGCCGGCGCACGAGCATCAACCCGCTCACCGGCGGCTACCCGACCGGGGCGTGGTCCAACGAGAGCCGCGACTACCACGTGGCGGTGCGCCTGCCGGCCCGGATGCTCGGGCAGGAGCAGCTCGCCGCGCGGGTCCAGGTGTCGCTCGGCTCCGACCCGGTCGCGCAGGGTCTCGTCAAGGCGAAGTGGAGCAACGACGATGCCCTGACCACGCGGATCGACCCCGCCGTCGCCGCCTACACCGGTCAGGCCGAGCTCGCCGAGATGATCCAGGACGGCCTCGCCGCCAAGGCGGCCGGGCAGGACGACGTCGCCACCTCCAAGCTCGGTCGCGCCGTGCAGCTCGCGACCGAGACCGGCAACGACGACATGACGACCCGGTTGCGCAAGGTCGTCGAGATCGACGACGCCGACACGGGCACGGTGCGGCTGAAGAAGGGCGCGTCGAAGATCGACGAGATGTCGCTCGACACGGCCTCGACCAAGACGAGCCGGGTGCGCCGGTGAGCGCGGTCTGCCCCAACGGCCACCCGACCGAGTCCGAGGACTACTGCGACACGTGCGGCTCCCCCGTCGACGCCACCGGGGCTGTCGGGGCCGCCGGTGCCGCCGGGGCCGCCGGGGCCGCCGGTGCGCAGGCGCCGGCCGGCCCGGCTGCGGGCGCGTCGTCCCTCGACCTCGACCCCGGCGCCCCCGGCGTCGCCCCCGTCCCCGTCCCCGGCCGCAGCGCCCGTCGCCCCGAGCGGTGTGACCTGCCCCAACTGCCAGACGGAGAATCCCGAGGGGGCCCTCTTCTGCGAGGCGTGCGGCTACGACTTCACGACCGGCGCGATGCCCCGTGACCCCGGGGCTCCGAGCAGCGTCGAGGACCCGACGGAGCCGCACGGTTTCGAGGCCGTCCCCTCGCCGTCCACCGGTCCGCCCATCGCCCCGCCGGTGGCCTTCGAGTGGCTGGCGGAGGTCTGGGTCGACCCGGACTGGTACCAGACCCAGGAGGCCGAGGACCCCTGTCCCTCACCGGGACTGCCCGTCATCGTGCCGTTGCGTCACCGCAGCGTCCTGCTCGGCCGCGTCTCCTCGAGTCGCAACACCAACCCCGAGATCGACCTGTCCTCCGACCCGGGAGTCAGCCGCCGGCACGCCCAGCTGACGACGGACGGGACCCGGTGGTTCGTCGAGGACCTCGGATCCTCCAACGGGACCTACGTCGGCGAGGCGGCCGCGGCCCTACCCGTCCGGGGGATCGCGGTGGGTCCGCGCACCGAGCTCGCCGACGACGACCGGCTCTACGTCGGGGCCTGGACCCGTGTCGTCGTGCGCCGGGCGACTCCCGACGAGGTCGATGCCTTCGGGTGACCCGTGGCCCCCTGGTCGCCGCAGGTGACCGGGGTGACCGGGGGTGACTCCGGGGGTGACCGCGGGTGTCGAAACCTGAATGTCACCTGAACTCCCACGACAGGTGTCCCCGCCACCACCTAGGGTGACGATGTGACTGACCGGCCCCCACTGCCAGCCGACGTCGACGTGCCGCAGATCGTCGTGGTGACCGGGGTCATGGCGGCGGGCAAGTCGACCGTCTCCCAGCTGCTCGCGGAGCGCTTCTCGCGGGCCGTCCACCTGCGCGGCGACGAGTTCCGCCGGGTCGTCGTGCGCGGCCGGGTCGACATGTCGCCCCAGGGCGAGCCGGAGGCCGTGCGCCAGATGTCGCTGCGGCACACGATCGCGGCGCGCACCGCCAACCTCTATGCCGCAGCAGGATTCAGCGTCGTCGTCCAGGACGTCTTCGTCGGTGCCAGCCTTCGGACCTTCCTCGACCAGCTCGACGCCCCCGTCAGCCTCGTCATGCTCGCCCCCGACGTCTCCGTCGTCATGCGACGCGAGGCCGAGCGGGTCAAGACCGGCTACGGCGAGCTCTGGTCCATCCGCGACTTCCACGAGAAGGTCCGCGAGGAGACCCCGCGCATCGGACTGTGGCTCGACAGCTCACAGCAGTCACCCGACGAGACCGTCGCGGCGATCATCGACCGGCTGCCCGAAGCCCGGGTGCGCTGAGTGGGGCCGGAGTCCCTCCTGACGATCGGCCACGTCGCCGAACGCACGGGCACCGCCCCGTCGGCGCTGCGCTACTGGGAGGACCTCGGGTTGCTCGAGTCGCTGCGGACCGCAGGCAACCAGCGCCGCTACGACCGCGCCGTGATCCGACGGGTCTCGTTCATCCGGGCCGCGCAGCGGGTCGGACTCAGCCTCGACGAGATCCGCTCGGCGCTCGACACCCTGCCCGAGGGTCGCACCCCGAGCGCCCGGGACTGGGCGCGGTTGTCCCGGTCCTGGCGACCGAGGCTCGACGCGCAGATCGACCGGATCACGAGGCTGCGCGACCAGCTGGACTCCTGCATCGGCTGCGGGTGCCTCAGCCTGCGCACCTGCTCCCTCAGCAACCCTGCGGACGCCATGTCCGGCCAAGGGCCCGGCGCCGTCCTGCTCGAGCCCTGAGCGTCCCGGGGCGAGCCCTGAGCGTCCCCGGGCGAGCCTTGAGCGTCCCCGGGCGAGCCCTGAGCGTCACTGAGCGTCACTGAGCGAGGACGTCCGCGCGCGGGGTGCGCGCGGCCACGGAGTCACCCTCGCCAGCGCCCTGGGCGACGGCCGACAGGTCGCCGACAGGTCGCAACGCTCGAGGCTCGGTGTCGAGCTAGTCAACCCGGGGCGTCGTCGGCGCGTCGGGGGCCGGGACACCCGGCCCGCCGGCCGGGCCGGGCGCTGCCGCGCCGACCTGGACGAGCTCCGGAAGGTCGTCGGCGCGCGCGTCCGCCCCTGCGGTCCCCGGCTGCCCGGACACCTCGTCGAGGTCGGCCGCTGCGCCGGCGAACTGGGCGGCATACAACCGGGCGTAGGCGCCCTCGCGCTCGAGCAGCTCGGCGTGCGAGCCCTGCTCGACGATCCGGCCGCTCTCCATCACGAGGATGAGGTCGGCGTCGCGGATCGTCGAGAGCCGGTGCGCGATGACGAAGCTCGTGCGGTCGGACCGCAACGCCGCCATCGCCTGCTGGACGAGCAGCTCCGTGCGCGTGTCGACCGAGCTCGTCGCCTCGTCGAGGATGAGCAGGGCGGGGTCGGACAGGAACGCGCGGGCGATGGTGATCAGCTGCTTCTCCCCCGCCGAGATGTTCGAGGCCTCGTCGTCGAGGACCGTGTCGTAGCCGTCGGGCAAGGAGTGGACGAAGCGGTCGACGTAGGTCGCGGTCGCGGCTTCGAGCACCTCGTGCTCGCTCGCTCCCGGCCGGCCATAGGCGATGTTGTCCCGGATGGTCCCGCCGAAGAGCCAGGTGTCCTGGAGCACCATCCCGATCCGCGAGCGCAGTCCGTGCCGGGTCAGGTCCCGGATGTCGACCCCGTCGAGGGTGATTCGGCCCGAGTCGAGCTCGTAGAACCGCATGATGAGGTTGACGAGGGTCGTCTTGCCCGCACCGGTCGGCCCGACGATCGCGACGGTCTGTCCGGGCCGCACGGCGAGGTCGAGGCCCTCGATGAGCGGCTGGTCCGGCAGGTAGGAGAAGCCGACGTCCTCGAAGGCCACGGCCCCGTGCGGGTCGGTGATGACGGTCGGGGTCAGCGCGTCGACCTCCTGCTCGGGGGTGTCGAGCACCTCGAACACCCGCTCCGCCGACGCGACGCCCGACTGGAGCACGTTGGCCATCGACGCGACCTGGGTGAGCGGCTGGGTGAACTGACGGGAGTACTGGATGAACGCCTGCACGTCACCGAGGCTCATCGAGCCGGACGCGACCCGTAGGCCACCGACGACGGCGATGAGCACGTAGTTGAGGTTCCCGATGAACATCATCGTCGGCATGATGATGCCGCTGATGAACTGGGCACCGAAGGCGGCCCCGAAGAGCTCCTCGTTCTTCGTGCGGAAGCTGGCCTCGGTCTCCTTCTGGCGGCCGTAGACCTTGACGAGGCCGTGCCCGGTGAAGGTCTCCTCGATGATCCCGTTGAGCTCGCCGGTGTTGCGCCACTGCTGGACGAAGAGCTTCTGCGATCGCTTGGCGATCGCCGTCGTCACGACGATCGAGATCGGGATCGTCACGAGGGCGATCAGCGCGAGCATCCACGAGATCCAGAACATCATCGCCAGTACGGCGACCACCGTGAGCAGCGCGTTGAGCAGCTGAGAGAGGGTCTGTTGCAGGGAGGTGCCGATGTTGTCGATGTCGTTGGTGACCCGGCTGAGCAGCTCACCGCGGGGCTGCTTGTCGAAGTAGGGCAGCGGCAGCCGGTTGATCTTCGCCTCGACGGACTCGCGGAGGGTGAACATGGTGCGCTGGAGCACGCCCTGCAGGACGTAGCCCTGGATCCACATGAGCAGCGACGCAGCGACGAAGAGCCCGACGACGAGAAGCAGGACACCCCGAAGAGCGTCGAAGTCGATGCCCTGGCCGGGGGTGAACGAGACCTTCGAGAGCAGCTCGGCCTGGGTCGTGTTGCCGCTGGCTCTGGCCCCCTCGATCGCCTGCTCCTTGGACAGGCCGGCGGGCATCCGCGAGCCGATGAAGCCGGCGAAGATGATGTCGGTGGCCCGGCCGAGGATCTTCGGACCGATCGAGCTGAGCACGACGCTCGCCACGGACAGGACGAGGACGAGGACGACCTTGACCCGGTGCGGCCGGAGCAGGCCGACGAGCCGCTTGGCCGAGGGCCCGAAGTCGAGCGACTTCTCGCCCGGCTGGCCCATCTGCATGTGGGGCGGGCCCCCGCGCCGGGCCGGGCCGCGGCGCGCCTCGGCCGCCTTCTCCTCCGCCGTCTTGACTCCCTCGGACATCAGGCCGCCTCCTCCGCACTGCGTTGTGACTCGACGATCTCCTGGTAGGTCTCGCAGGACTCGAGGAGCTCGTCATGGGTGCCCTGACCGACGATCCGGCCGTCGTCGAGCACGATGATGTGGTCGGCGTCGACGATGGTCGAGACGCGCTGGGCGACGACGAGCACCGTGCTGTGCGCGGTCGCCGGCCGCAGTGCCCGGCGCAGCCGTGCGTCCGTGGACAGGTCGAGCGCCGAGAACGAGTCGTCGAAGAGGTAGATCGGTGGCCGCTTGACGACGGCCCGCGCGATGGCGAGCCGCTGGCGCTGCCCACCGGAGACGTTGGTGCCGCCCTGGGCGATGCTCGCCTCGAGTCCGCCGTCCATGGCGCGGACGAAGTCGTCGGCCTGGGCGATGCGCAGGGCGTCCCAGAGCTCGTCGTCGGTGGCCTCGGGGTTGCCGTAGCGCAGGTTGCTCGCGACGGTGCCGGTGAAGAGGTAGGGCTTCTGCGGGACGAGACCGATGCTCGACCACAGCGTGTCGAGCTCGAGGTCGCGGGTGTCGACACCGCCGATCCGGACCGTCCCGTCCGACACGTCGAACAGGCGCGGGATGAGGCCGAGCAGGGTCGTCTTGCCGGCCCCCGTCGACCCGATGATCGCCGTCGTGCGACCGGGCTGCGCCGAGAACGAGATCCCCTCGAGCACCGCTCGCTCGGCGCCCGGGTAGTGGAAGTCGACGTCGACGAGCTCGAGTCCGGCGGCGTCGGAGCGCATCGCGATCGGCGTCGTGGTCTCGAGGACGGTCGACTCGGTGTCGAGCACCTCCTCGATGCGTCCGGCGGAGACCGAGGCGCGCGGGATCATCGTGGCCATGAAGGTCGCCATCATCACGCCCATCAGGATCTGGACGAGGTAGGCGAGGAAGGCCGTGAGGGCGCCGACCTGCATGTCCCCCGACTCGATCCGGAAGGCGCCGAACCACAGCACCGCGACGGTCGAGACGTTGAAGATGAACATGACGATGGGGAAGACGAGGGCCATCAGGCGGCCGACGCGCAGGCCCGCGTCGGTGAGCTCGGCGTTGGCCCCGGAGAAGCGCTCCTCCTCGAGCTCCTCGCGAACGAAGGCCCGGACGACGCGGATCCCGGTGATCTGCTCGCGGAGCACCCGGTTGACGTTGTCGAGCGCCTTCTGCATCCGGCCGAACTGCGGGACCATCCGCCAGATGACGAGGCTGACGCAGAGGCCGAGGAGCGGCACGGCGACGGCGACGAGCCACGACAGCCCGACGTCCTCGCGCAGCGCCATGATGATGCCGCCGACCATCATGATCGGGGTCGAGACGAGCATCGCGAAGCCCATGAAGACGACCATCTGCACCTGCGTCACGTCGTTGGTGTTGCGCGAGATGAGCGTCGGCGCCCCGAAGCGGGAGACCTCCTGGGCCGAGAAGTCGATGACGGTGCCGAAGACGGTGCGGCGCAGGTCGCGGCCGAGCCCCATCGCGACCCGCGCCGCGAGGTAGGTCGCGCCGACGGCGGCGAGGATCTGCACGACGCTCACCCCGAGCATGAGCACGCCGTGGCTGATGATGAAACCGGTGTCGCCCACGGCGACGCCCTCGTCGATGATCTGGCCGTTGAGGCTCGGCAGGTAGAGCGAGGCCATCGTGCTGACGAACTGGAGCAGCAGGATGAGCATGATCTCGCCCCGGTAGGGGCTCAGGTGCTCCTTGAGCAGTCGGATCAGCATCGGGTGCCTTTCGGTGGAGGTCCTGCAGGTGACGCTAGGGGCTGACAGTGGGTGAGGGTCAACGCGTTTTCCCGTCCCGGTCGCCGCACGGTCCCGTAGAGGACGGTGTCGACGATCTGCTCGGGGGTGAGCACCCGGCCCTCGGCGATGCCGGGGTGGCTGCCGGAGAAGGTGAGCAGCCGGAGCCGGTGGAAGAGGTCGCGCGCCGAGACCTCGAGCGCGGTGCGGTCGTCGTCTGCGGCGCCGTCGAGGACACTGTGCTGGAGGGCGTCGATCATGACCTGGTGCACGGTGGGGTCGTGGGCGTCGTCGGTCTCGATGCCGGGGAGGTGCCGACCGGCTTCGTAGCAGGCGGCATGCCCCCCGCGGCGGGGTGGCTCGGTCAGGCCGAGGGCCGCCATCAGGCCGAAGACCTCGGTGAAGCGCTGCTGCAGGATCGCGGTGAACCCGATGAGCCTGCCGCGCAGTGAGGTCCCCGCGATCTGCTCCACCGCGTGGCGGACCGGCCCGGGGCAGAACGCGACGTCGACCGCCTCCTGCTCGAGCTCCTCCTTGGTGGCGAACGCGCGGTAGATCGTGCCCTCGGCGACCGCGGCCTCCCGGGCGATCTCGCTCGTCGTCGGGCGACGGCCCTCCCGGTGCGCGAGGTCGAGGAAGACCTCGACGAGCGCGTCACGCCGGTCTGCCGGGCTCATCGGGGCGGCCCGCCCCTGTCGTGCTGCCACGACCCCAGCATGACTGAGTGAGCACTCACTCACAAGTGGCCGAGCGAGCGGGTATGCCGGTGGGCTCCGTCAGACGATCAGCCCGTCCGCGACGAGGGCGCGCAGCAGGGGCAGCGCCTCCGCCCGGGCGGTCGCCGGGTCGAGGTCGAGCAGGGACGCGATCGCCTCGAGGGCGACGCGGGCGGTGAGCGTCCCGTCGGCCACCCCGAGGTAACCGGCGAGGACCGTGTCGACCCGGATGGCGCGCCCCAGCCCTCCCCCCTGTCGCACGAGGATGACCGCCGGGTCCTCGGCACCGGGGCGGCCGTGCCGCTCCTCGGTCACGTCCGGGGCGCACGACCACGCGACGTCGAGCAGCTCGTCGTCGGAGTGCTCGGCGAGCCAGGTCCGCGCCCGGAGCCCGGCGTCGACCACTGCGCCCATCCCCGGCGGCACCGGCCCGGACGCCTCGTCGAGGTCGCGCCACGGCTCCCGGTCGATCGCGGGACGCTGGAGGGTGATGATCCCGAAGCCGACCGCGGCGACGTCGCGGGCGGCGAAGTCGCGCAGCCACGCGGCATACATCCGGTCGTGACCCGGACTGCCCGGAAGCGTCCCACCATCCCGGGCCCACAGCTCGGCGTACTGCGCGGGGTCCTGCGTCTCGCGCTGGATGACCCAGGCGTCGAGGTCGACGCCGTCGAGCCAGTCGGCCCAGACGTCGCGCCAGGTCCGCCCCAGGGGCACCTCCCAGTTGCCGAGCAGCTGGGCCACCCCGCCGGGCTCGAGGACGGCACCGACGTCGCGCACGAGGGAGCGGACGATCTCGTCGCCCGGCCGCCCCCCGTCGCGGTACTCGTAGAGCGTCACGTCCTCGCCCCGGGGGGTGATGACGAAGGGCGGGTTGCTGACGACGAGCGAGAAGCGTTGCCCGGCAACGGGTTCGAGCATGCTCCCGTGGACGACCTCCAGGTCCGCACCGGCGAGCGCGGCGTTGAAGGCGGCATACGCGAGGGCCCGGTCGGAGATGTCGGTCGCGACGATGTGCTCGACGTGCGCGGTGAGGTGGAGCGCCTGGACACCGCAGCCGGTGCCGAGGTCGAGGGCCCTGGCCGCCGGGCGGCGCACCGTCCACGAGGCGAGCGTCGTCGATGCCCCGCCGATGCCGAGGACGTGGTCGGGCCGCAGCGGTGCTCGGGTGGCCAGCTCGGACAGGTCGGAGGCGACCCACCAGTCGTGCGCGTCATCGGCATACGGACGCAGGTCGCAGGTGGCGGCCACGTCGCCGTCCGGGCCTGCCGGGGTCAGGACCCGCAGGAGCCCGAGCGCGACCGCGCCGTCGATCCCGAGCGTGGACAGGGCCGCGGCGGCGTCGGCTCGCCCCACCGGCAGGCCGAGGGTGAAGAGTCGGACCAGGACACCACAGGGGTCGGAGGCCCCAGCGGTGGCCAGGTCGGCGGGCAGCGCCTGCTCACGATGCAGGGCGGCGGCCGCGACGTCGCCGAGACGGTCCGCGACCCCGTCGACGGTGAACCCCGCCGCAGCGAGGTCGGCTCGCAGGTCCGCCACGAGCGCCGGGACGACGACCGGCACGTCGCGCACGCTGCCCTCGCCGGTCGGGTCCTCGGGGACGCGGGAGGCGCCCCCGGTCACGACCGCAGGTCGGAGGAGATCGGGCCGGAGGCCGCGGGGGTGGCGAGCGCGGACTCGAGGTCGGGGTGGATCTCGAAGACCTTGTCGAGGCCGGTGATCGAGAACACCTTGAGCACGCGGTCGTGGGCGCCGACGAGGCTGAGCGAGCCGCCCCGGGTGCGGGCCAGCTTGAGACGCCCGACGAGGACGCCGAGACCGGTCGAGTCGACGAACGTCACCTGGGACAGGTCGACGACGAGGTCGGTCCGGCCGGCGTGGATCTCCTCGTCGATCTTCTCCCGCACGAGCGGGGCCGTGTAGACGTCGATCTCACCGCCCAGGTGGACGACGGCGCGCCCGCCGTGGTCGGCTCGGGTGATCGACAGATCCACAACAGGTCCTTCCATCGGCGAACGAGCGGTCCCGCAGCACCTGCGGCGACCTGGGTGCGAGCACCCGGCCCGCCCGACGGTAAAGGTACCCCGAAGGCTTACGTTGCTCTACATGAATCGGGAACCGGTGCCTGGCTCCGCGCCCACCGCGCCCACCGCGCCCACGGCCCACCGCGCCCACCCGACCGCTCGAGCTGCTCCACCACCTCTCGGCCGGGGACCCGAGCCGCCTGCTCCACGTGCACGAGGTGCCCGCGCGGGAGGCGCGGCAGGCCGACTGGCCCGAGTGGACCGACCCGGCCCTGCTCGGCGCCCTCCTCGGCGCCGGGATCGAGCGGCCGTGGAGCCACCAGGTCGAGGTCGCCGAGGCGGCCCGTGCCGGTGAGCACGTCGTCGTCGCCACGGGGACCGCGTCGGGCAAGAGCCTGGGCTACCTGCTCCCGCTGCTGTCCGACCTCGTGGCCGGGGCGACCCTGCCGGGGCGCGGGCCGACGGCGCTCTACCTCTCCCCGACGAAGGCCCTCGCCGCCGACCAGCTCGCCCGGGTGAGCGGCCTGGCCCTACCGGGCGTGCGGGCCGCGACCTACGACGGGGACACCCCGACCGACGAGCGGCGCTGGATCCGCGACCACGGCAACCTCGTGCTGACCAACCCGGACCTGCTCCACCACTCGCTCCTGCCGCGCCACGACCGCTGGGCCTCCTTCCTGCGCGGCCTGCGCTACGTGGTCGTCGACGAGTGCCACGTCTACAAGGGCGTCTTCGGCTCCCACCTCGCCGCCGTGCTGCGCCGCCTGCGACGGGTGGCTGCTCGCTACCGCTCCCACCCCACGTTCGTCTTCGCGTCCGCGACGGTCGCCGAGCCCGAGGAGCACGCCTCCCGCCTGCTCGGCATGCCGGTGAGCGCGGTCACCGTCGACGGCTCACCCCGGGCATCGATGACCTTCGCCCTCTGGGAGCCGCCGCTGCGGACCGACGAGAACGGCGCCCAGACCCGGGTCAGCACCCTGACGGAGGTCGGCAGCCTGCTCGCCGGGTGCGTGGCGCGGGACGTGCAGACCGTCGCCTTCGCCCGTTCACGGGCCGGGGTCGAGGTCGTCGCCTCGGTCGCGCGGGAGCGGGTGTCGGTGACCAAGGAGCACCGGATCGCCGCCTACCGGGGGGGCTACCTGCCCGAGGAACGGCGCGTCCTCGAGAGCTCGCTGCGCTCGAAGGAGATCCTCGGTCTCGCGGCGACGAACGCCCTCGAGCTGGGGATCGACGTGAGCGGGCTCGACGCCGTGCTCCTCGCCGGCTGGCCGGGCACGCTCGCCTCCCTGTGGCAGCAGGCCGGACGTGCCGGCCGGTCGGGCGAGAGCTCGCTCGCGGTCTACGTCGCGGCGGACGACCCCCTCGACACCTTCGTCGTGCACCACCCGGAGGCGATCTTCGGGCGCCGGATCGAGTCGACGGTCGTCGACCCCGACAACCCACACGTCCTCGCCCCGCACCTCGCCGCCGCCGCCGCCGAGCTGCCGCTGACGGAGGACGACCTGCCGATGTTCGGCGCCCAGACCCGGGCGCTGCTCGACGTCCTCGTGGCCCGCGGCATCCTGCGTCGGCGACCGCGCGGCTGGTTCTGGGCCCGCGACGACCGACCGGCCGACCACCTGTCGCTGCGCGGGGCCGGCGAGCCGGTGCGCATCGTCGAGACCCGCACCGGCCGGGTCATCGGCACCGTCGACGACGCCTCGGCGCACAGCCAGGCCCACACCGGGGCGGTGCACCTCCACCAGGGCCAGTCGTGGGTCGTCACCGAGCTCGACCTCGCGGACCACGCCGCCTTCGTCGTGCGTGGCGACCCCGGCTGGAGCACGCACGCCCGGTCGACGAGCGAGTTCGAGATCGTCCGGGAGCTCGAGCACGAGGGCTGGGGCGCCCTACGGTGCAGCTTCGGCCACGTGACGGTGCGCCACCAGGTGGTGTCGTTCCTGCGGCGGCTGCCCGGTGGCGAGGTCCTCGGCGAGCACCCCCTCGACCTCCCGGTGCGCTCGCTCGCGACGAAGGCGGTGTGGTGGACCATGCCCGTCGAGGAGCTCGCCCGGGTGGGCATCGACGAGACGACGATCCCCGGCGCGGCCCACGCGGCGGAGCACGCCGCGATCGGGATGCTGCCCCTCTTCGCGACCGCCGACCGCTGGGACATCGGCGGGGTGTCGACGGCGCTGCATCCCGACACGGGGTTGCCGACGATCCTCATCTACGACGGGCACCCCGGCGGCGCCGGGTTCGCCGAGCGCGGGTTCCGGCGGGTCCGCGCCTGGCTCGGGGCGACGCGGGAGGCCATTGCCGGGTGCGAGTGCGCCACGGGCTGCCCGTCGTGCATCCAGTCCCCGAAGTGCGGCAACGGCAACGAGCCGCTCGACAAGCAGGGCGCGATGGCCCTGCTCGACCTCACCCTCGCCGCAGCCGGCCCGGTCGCTGCCGTCTCCGGCGGCTGACATCCCCACTCCCGCTGACGCGACCCATCCACACTCTGAGACATAAGCGCACGTTATTTGACCAGTAACTCTTACCTATTTGAAACTCCACATCAGTCGCAGGGAGAACCCCACCCCACCAGCCGCCGACCGAGAGGAGCCGTCCGGATGCGTCCCCGCCCAGCCCGCCTGCCGTCCCGCTCCTCCCGCGCGCTGGTCGCCGCGGCGCTCGTCCATGGGCTCGCGGGCTGCGCCGGGGGTTCGAGCGACGTCGTCGGAGCGCCCGTCGCGGCCGACGTGAGAGCGACCACCACGCTCAGCCTCTCCGCGTATGCCGTCCCCAAGCCCGCCTTCGACGCCCTCATCCCCGCCTTCGAGCGGACTCCCGCCGGCCGGGGCACCACCATCCGGCAGAGCTACGGCGCGTCCGGCGACCAGAGCCGCAAGGTGGCCGCCGGGGCGCCGGCCGACGTCGTGGCCTACTCGGTGGAGCCCGACGTGACCCGTCTCGTCGACGCCGGCGTCATCGATCCGGGCTGGAACGCGGGCGCGACGCACGGCGTCCCCTACGGCTCCGTCGTCACGATCGTCGTGCGCCAGGGCAACCCCCGGCACATCACGGACTGGGGCGACCTGCTCGCGCCGGGGGTCGAGGTGGTCACCCCCAACCCCTTCTCGTCCGGGTCTGCGAAGTGGAACCTGCTCGCCCCCTACGCGGTCGCGAGCCGCGGCGGAGCGGACCCCGCGGCCGGTCTCGCGTTCGTCTCGGCGCTGGTCCGCGACCACGTCCGGCTCCAGCCGAAGTCAGGCCGCGAGGCGACCGAGGCGTTCCTGCACGGCAGTGGTGACGCCCTGCTCTCCTACGAGAACGAGGCGCTCTTCCTCGAGCGGGCCGGCGAGCCGGTCGAGCACGTCACCCCCGCGGAGACCTTCCGCATCGACAACCCGGTCGCGGTCCTGGCCGGCAGCGCCCACCGCGCCACGGCCCAGGCGTTCGTCGACTACCTCTCGACCGCGCCCGCCCAGACGCTGCTCGCAGAGGCGGGCTTCCGCCCCGTCGATCCCACCGTGGCCGCGAGGTTCGCAGCACGCTTCCCCGCCCCCGCACGGCTCTGGACCGTTGCCGACCTCGGGGGCTGGCCACACATCGACGCCGGACTGTTCGCCGCGGACACCGGCGTGATCGCACGCGTCTACGACCGGGCGACGCAGTGAGCGTCGCCGGCGACACCGAGACCCGGCGACCCACCCCGGTGGGGCCGGCACCCGGCCGACCGGACGGGGGTGACGAGCGCCCGAGCCGGCTGCGCGGCATACGGCCTCTCGGGGTCGGGCTCGTCACGCTGTGGCTCAGCGTCATCGTCCTGCTCCCGCTCGCTGCGCTGACGGCCGCGTCGCTCGGCGGCGGGGTCACCGGCTTCTGGGAGGCGGTGAGCGCTCCCGCCGCGGTCGCAGCCCTCGAGGTCACCGTGCTCGTGTCCGCAGGCGTCGCGCTGCTCAACGCGGTGATGGGGACGCTCATCGCGTGGGTGCTCGTGCGCGACGCCTTCCCGGGACAGCGCCTCGTCAACGCCCTCATCGACCTGCCCTTCGCGCTCCCCACCATCGTCGCGAGCATCGTGCTCCTGTCCCTCTACGGACCCGAGAGCCCGATCAGCCTGCACCTCAGTGGAACCCGCTGGGGACTGCTCGTCGCCCTCGCCTTCGTCACGCTGCCGTTCGTCGTGCGCAGCGTCCAGCCGGTTCTTCTCGAGACCGACCGCGAGGTCGAGGAAGCAGCGGCCTCGCTCGGGGCTGGGCGCTGGACGACGTTCCGCCGCGTCGTCCTGCCGACCCTCGCCCCGGCCATCGTCAGCGGGACCGGCCTCGCCTTCGCCCGCGCCATCGGGGAGTACGGGTCGGTCGTGCTCATCGGGGGCAACATCCCGCGCGAGACCCGGGTCGTCTCCCAGTACATCCAGCAGCAGGTGGAGACCGACCGGCCCGACGCCGCCGCGGCCGTCTCCGTCGTGCTGCTCGTCATCGCGTTCATGACGCTCCTGCTCCTGCGGGCCGTCGCGGGCCGGGCCCAGCGCCGCGAGGAGCGCGCGCCGTGAGGGCCTCGGCCACCGCCCGCATCGGTCTGCGCACGATCGCCCTCGGCTACCTGCTCGCCCTCGTCGCCGTGCCGGTCGGCGTCATCCTGCAGCGCACCTTCTCGCCCGGGGCCGGTGACTTCGTCGCATGGATCAGCACGCCAGCGGCGATCTCGGCCCTCAACCTGTCGCTGCTCATCGTGGGCATCGTCGTGCCCCTCAACGTCGTCTTCGGGGTGGCGACGGCGCTCGCGCTCGTGCGCGGCACGTTCCGGGGGCGCGGGCTGCTGCAGGCCGTCGTCGACCTCCCCTTCGCCGTCTCCCCCGTCGTCGTCGGGGTGGCGCTGATCATGCTCTGGGGTGCCGGGGGCTGGTTCGGCTTCCTCGACCGGGCGGGGCTGCACCTCATCTTCGGGCTGCCCGGGATGGTGATCGCGACCGTCTTCGTCACGCTGCCGTTCGTCGTGCGCGAGGTGGAGCCGGTGCTCCACGAGATCGGGCGCGACCAGGAGCAGGCGGCGGCGACACTCGGCGCCACCGGTTGGCAGACCTTCTGGCGGGTCACCCTGCCCGCGATCCGGTGGGGCCTGACCTACGGAGTCGTGCTCACCATCGCCCGCGCTCTCGGAGAGTTCGGTGCCGTGATCATGGTGTCGTCCGGCTTCGCCGGGGTGTCCCAGACCCTGACGCTGCTCGTCCACGCCCGTTACCTCGATGACCACAACACCTACGGGGCGTATGCCGCTGCCACCCTCCTGATGGCGATCGCCCTCGTGGTGCTGGTGCTGATGACCCTGCTCGACCGCAAGAGGAGCGACCGATGATCACCGTGACCGCCGCCCGGAAGAGCTACGGCTCCTTCACCGCCCTCGACGATGTCTCGCTCGAGATCCCGGCGGGTTCGCTGACCGCGCTGCTCGGGCCGAGCGGGTCGGGCAAGTCGACCCTGTTGCGCTCGATCGCGGGTCTCGAGACCCTCGACTCGGGAGTGGTGCGGATCGCGGGCCGGGACGTGACGGGGCGGCCGCCGCAGCGGCGCGGGATCGGCTTCGTCTTCCAGCACTACGCCGCCTTCACGCACATGACGGTGCGCGACAACGTCGCCTTCGGCCTCACCATCCGCAAGCGGCCCCGCCGCGAGATCGCGGCCAAGGTCGGCGACCTGCTCGAGATCGTCGGCCTCGACGGCTTCCAGCACCGTTACCCCGCGCAGCTCTCCGGTGGTCAGCGCCAGCGGATGGCCCTCGCGCGAGCACTCGCGGTCGATCCTCAGGTCCTCCTGCTCGACGAGCCCTTCGGCGCGCTCGACGCGCTGGTGCGGGCCGACCTCCGCGCCTGGCTGCGCCGCCTGCACGACGAGGTCCACGTGACGACGGTGCTCGTCACCCA
Organism: uncultured Actinomycetota bacterium; assembly: GCA_963764195.1. Classification (GTDB taxonomy): domain Bacteria; phylum Actinomycetota; class Actinomycetes; order Actinomycetales; family Dermatophilaceae; genus JBDSSS01. The sequence continues at coordinate 39,716 of CAVXRG010000005.1, read as the reverse complement.
CGACCAGCAGGAGGCGCTCGACGTCGCGGACCGGATCGCGGTGCTCAACCGGGGTCGCATCGAGCAGGTCGGCGACCCCGTCAGCCTCTACGACCGCCCCGCCAACGACTTCGTGATGGGCTTCCTCGGGTCCGTCGCCCGGCTCGGCGGCGAGTTGGTTCGCCCCCACGACATCGCGCTCGAGCGGGACCTCGCCGTCGCCCGGGCCCTCGACGCGCGCGTCCCCGGCTCGCCCGGGGTCATCGAGGCCGTCGTCGAGAGGGTCGTCCGCCTCGGCTTCGAGGTGCGCGTCGACCTGCGCGCGGACTCGGGCGAGCGGTTCGCCGCCCAGCTGACCCGCCGGGACGCCGCCGACCTCGCCCTCGTGGCCGGTGAAACCGTCTTTGCCCGGGCCGCCCACCGCACCAGCGTCATCGACCTCGACCCGGCCCTCGCGATCTGAGAGGCCGGCCCAGCCGGTCGGTCGGCGCCCGACCACCGACCGACCACCGACGGACCGACCACCGACCGACCACCGAACGACCACCGACCGACCACGGAACGACCGACGGTGGGCCTGGTGGGCGACCCTGGGGCAGACTGGCGCACGTGGACATCTCCGCACGCGTCGACTACGCGGTCCGGGCGATGCTGATGCTGGCCGAGGCCGAGGTGGACGAGCTCGGCCCACTCAGCGTCGACGGTCTCGCGACCCGGCAGGAGCTGCCCCGCAAGTTCCTCGAGGCGATCGTCGCGGACCTGCGCCGAGCCGGTCTCGTCGTCAGCCGGCGCGGCTCGCTCGGCGGCTACGCCCTCAGCCGGCCGGCGCGGGAGATCACCGTCGGCGACGTCTTCCGGGCCGTCGACGGACCCTTGGCGGAGGTGCGGGGGCTCCGACCGCACGAGACGGCCTACCCCGGGGCAGCCCAGCACCTCCCGTCGCTCTGGGTGGCGGTGCGGGCCAGCCTGCGGGACGTGCTCGACGGCACCAGCCTCGACGCCCTCCGGACCGGCGCGCTACCCCCGACCGTCACCGCCCTCATTGCCAGTCCCGATGCCTGGCAGAGCCGCTGACCCCGTGACCGCAGTCCCGACTCCCGCCACCTCGACGCGGGGTCGGCCACGGGTCGGACGGCCACCCCACCCCGGCGGCCCGGACGGCCCGGCGCGAGACCGTGCGGTCGCCGGATCGGGCCACCCCCTCACCGCGACGGCGACGGTGACCTCGACGACCAGACCGCCGACGCGGCAGGACCGCACGGTCCCCCCGTTGTCGGCGGCGACGGCCGCACCCCGTGCGCAGGGTGACGACGCGCCATCCCGCAGCGCGGTGGCCGTGGCGAGGGCGGCGAGGTCCGCCGCGACCCGGGCCCGGTGACTCGCCCCCACCGCCTGCGCGAGCGCGAGACCGCCCATCGTGACCGCAAGGAGAGCGCCGAGTGCGACGAGGACGAGCACGGTCCCGGACCCGCGGTCGGCGGGCGCCCGTGGCCTCGGACCCGATGGGTGACAGGTGCGACATCGGTGGCTCACGCGCCTCGCCACCCATCGGACGCCCCACCCCCCGCACCACTTTCCGATCCACCCCCTGAGCCATTCGAGCACCCCCCTGAGCCATTCGACGCACCACCTGAGCCATTCGAGCACCCCCTGAGGCATGCGACCCGCATCACTGCCCACCGGCTTCGACCGGGGTCACGGCCTCGGCCGAGACCGGCCAAGCCGGCGCGATGCCCCAGCCGCCCACCGTGGCCGAGACCCGGACCGATGCCTTCGACCGCTCGAGGCGGATCGCCGCGGACGCCCCCGTCGGGGCCGCAGACATCGCGAGCTCGCGGGCCACGACCGCCGGGTCGCCGCGCGCGAGGGCCCGGGCCGCGAGGCCGGCGGCGTCGACGCACCGAAGCTGCGCCACCCCCACCATGAGGGCCGAGAGACAGCCGGCCAGGACGAGGGTCAGGGCGGGGAGGGCCACGGCGAGCTCCGCCGTCACCATCCCCCGGTCGGAGCGTGACGACACCGGCGGTCCTCCACCACGCCCTGCCCGCATCTCAGCCGGCCAGGCCCAGTGCGCTCTGGACGATCCCGGCCAGGGCACTGCGGACGGCTCCGGACTTGACGACCCCGAGCAGGACGAGCGCGAAGGTGCAGGCCGCCATGATCCCGACGGCGTACTCCGCCGTCGTCATGCCCCTCTCCCCGCCTCTTCCTCTTCCTCTACCTCTCTACCTCTACCTCTACCTCTACCCAGCATGTCGGCTACCCGTGCCAGTCGGCCGTGACTGCGTGTCATGCGAACGTTCCTCTCTGGTGATGGACCTCGTCGACGGCGTCGACGAGGGGTTCAGCCGCTCGCGAGGACCTGACGGCCCAGAGCGAGGACGAGTGGCACGACGGTCGTCAGGCAGAACGCCGGCAGCAGGACCAGACCGAGGGGGGCCACGAGTCGCACTCCGACGGTGGCGGCCGCGACCTCGAGGCGCTCGAGCTCTGCCTGACGCAGCTCCTCGGCGGCCTGGAGCAGGAGCGGACCGGGGGGCACGCCCGCGTGCGCGGCGACGTGCGCCGCCCGGGCCGCCGGAGCCCAGCTCCGCCCGACCGATACCCAGGCCTCGGTGTCCGGGAGTCCCCACTGGAGGGCGGCAGCCACCTGCGCGAGGTCGCGGGCAACCCGATCGGGTGCGCGCGCCGCGACCGCGCTGAGGACCTGCCAGGTCGGCAGCCCCGACCGGTATCCCAGCGCGATCAGCACCATCGCCGCAGCGACCGCGTCGGCCGGGAGACCCGGGTCGCACCGGGCCCGTGAGGATGGGGTGAGCCGGGACATGAGCCGGTCGCCCGCACGCCAGGACGAACGGCGGGTCCCGGTCCCCGCAGGAATCGGGTTGCGGCGCTTCGGGTCTGCACCGGAGCGGCCCCTGCCCGGGGCGACGAGCACGGCCGCCGCGACGAGCAGCGCGACGACGACCCCACCGAGGTCGATGCCCCCCGCCGCCACACTCACGACGCTGAGGACGATCACGGCTGGACCGCCCGCCGGACGAGGCGTCGGCACCACCGGCGTCCGGCGGCGATGAGGGCGAGGCCGACGATCAGGCTCATGGTCGCGATCGGCGTCGACAGGTAGAGCTCGCGAGGCCCGACCCCGCAGGCGAGCCCGAAGAGCGGCCCGGCCAGGGGAAGCAGCGTCAGGACCGCGACCGTGGCCCGCGGCCCGGCCACCGCGACGGCGACCCGACGCTGCCTCGACCGACCCTGGCGCAGGGCCTCAGCTGCGCGCTCGACCGCGACCGCGAGCGGGGCCCCGGTCGACTCGGACAGGTGCCAGGCGGCGGCGACGAAGGCGAGGTCCCGCGAGTCCGCGCGGACCGCGAGCCGCTGCCACACGTCCGAGAGCGGCACCCCGCGGGACAGGCCGTCGGCGAGGGCCGTCGACAGGGTCCGCGCCCCGGGTGAGCCGCGCAGCTCACTCGGACCGCCGTCCAGCAGTTCGGACCGGTCGGCAGCGGTGGCGATGCGCACCGCATCGGCCGGCGTGAGCCCGGCCCGGATCGCCGGACCGATGCCCTCGAGGACCGACAGTGCCCCGGTGACCAGATCGTCGGGTCGGTGGTGCAAGCGCCAACGGCGGACCACCTCCACCGGGTCCTCTCGCCAAGCCGACCGGACCGCGCGCAGCAGGGCAGTGACCCCGCCTGGACCGAGGTTGCCAGGGGCTTCCGCCTGCAAGCCCCCGTCGCCCGCGCCCACTTGCGCGCCCACGGCCACCCTCGTCGACCCCGCTCGGAGCACCAGCCGCGTCACGCGGCGCCGCACACCCGAGCGGGTCGGCCAGAGCAGGACGGCCAGCCCCAGCAGGAGCCCCGCCACGACTGCCCCCACGGTCATGACGTCCCCTCCGCGGGCACGCCGGGACCGGCGGTCACCATCGCTCGGCCTGGGACGCGGGTAGGTCCAGCCGGTCCGCGAGCAGCGGCCACGCCGCCCCCGCCCGAGCGAGCGAGCCGGGACCGGACCACGTCAGGGCCGGCACCACGCAGGGACCGGACTCCTGGCGCAGGACGGCCGCGACGCAGGCCAGGCGGCGATGTCCCCGCTGCCTCGTCACGTGGAGGACGACATCGACCGCGGCGGACAGCTGCGAGCGCACCGCCTCCGGGCCGAGTGCCGCCAGCGCCCCGAGCGCCTCGAACCGCGCGATGACGTCCTCGGGGGCGTTGGCGTGAAGTGTGCCGCAGCCGCCCTCGTGCCCGGTGTTGAGGGCGGCGAGCAGCTCGCGGACCTCGGCGCCGCGCACCTCGCCGACGACGATCCGGTCGGGACGCATCCGCAGCGCCTGCCGGACGAGGGTCGTCAGGGTGACCTCACCAGCCCCCTCGACGTTCGGCGGTCGGGCCTCGAGCCGGACGAGGTGCGGGTGGTCGACATGGACCTCCCGCACGTCCTCGACCACGAGCACGCGCTCCGCAGGATCGACGGCGCCCAGCAGGGCCGCGAGCAGGGTCGTCTTGCCGGCGCCGGTCCCCCCGGAGATGACGAAGGACAACCGGCGACGAACGACCTGCTCGAGCACCGCCAGCCACTCGAGCGGGAACATCTCCCGCTCCAGCAACAAGCGCAGGGCCACGTGGCCGCGAGCCGGGACCCGGATCGTGATGTGCGGACCGTCCGCCACGAGCGGCGGCAGCACGGCGTGCAGGCGAGCGCCCGAGGGCAGCTGCCCATCCACCCAGGGGCTCGACTCGTCGAGGCGTCGACCTGCGGCTCCCGCGAGGCGAACGGCGAGGGAGCGCGCCTCACCGGGGCCGATCGTCTGCCCCGACCACTCCATTCCCTCGCCCCGGTCGACCCAGACCCGCCCGTCGCCGTTGACCGCGACGTCGGTGACCCCCGGCTCCTCGATCCAGCGGTCGAGGGGGCCGGCGCCGAGGACCGAGGCCGTCAGCGCAGCGTTCGAGGCAGTGACCCGGCCGGCGCCAAGAGCCCCGGACTCTTCGTGCGCCACCTGCGCCACGACGTGCTCGTCCGGCGCCGTCCCTTCCCGCACGCGGTGCCAGACCGCGGGGGTCAGCGTCATGCCGCACGCTCCACGCCGACGAGCCGCAGGAGCAACCGGTCGGCCACCTCGGTGACCGGGCCGCGCCCGCGAACCCCCGGCGACGTGCCCCGCACGAGGTCGTCGACACACCGGTGGTCATCGCGCAGGAAGTCGACGACCGGCACGTCGAGCTCGTCCATCACGAGGTCCTCCAGGTCCGCGTCGTTCCGGGCCCCGCGCAGCACGACCCAGGGCTCGAGCTGGGGCGCGCCCGGTGTCCGGGCCTCGGTCAACCCGCGGAGCAGCCCAACGGTGCGCGCGCCGGAGGCGACCTGGGCCGGGTGGGAGCCGAGGACGAGCACCACCGCGTCGCAGAGTGGGAGGACCGCGCCCAGGACCCGGTCGTCCCTCGGGACGTCGAGGACCGTCACGTCGTGCGCCCGGGCCAGCCCGGTGACGACATCGGCCAGACGGTCGACTCGGGCCGCCATCGTGCCCACCTCCCCCAGGTCGCTCGCCTCACCCGGGCCACCGGTCGGACCGTGCGAGAGCACCGCGACACCCCGAACCGAGGGCAGCCGACCGGCCAGCGCCCGCCCGTCCACGACACCCTCGACCCGCCCCAGCCGGTCCCAGCGCCAGCCGGGCTCGCTCTCGCCGCCGAAGACGACCTCGGTCCGCCCGGTCAGCAGGTCGAGGTCGACGGAGCAGGTGGCGCGCTCGGCCGCGGCGGCTCGCACCGCCACGGCGGCGCCGAGGGTCGAGGCTCCGACTCCACCCGTGGCCGGTACGACGGCGATGACGTGTCCCATGTCCCCACGGTCGCGCTGCGGGCGCGCCGGGCCCAGCGGCATACGCGCCGGTGGTGGACAACGTCCGACGGCCTCCGGGGATGTGGACAAGACCCACCGGCGAAACGACGGTGGCCTCCGTCTGGGGGAGACGGAGGCCACCTGACGTGAACTGCCACCGGGGGGGAGGCGCCAGTTCGCGCGCGCTCGACCCCGAGGGGGAGCGCTTCTCCCATGGTCGAGGGTGGGGGGGCCGAATGCAAACCGGCCGGCCTCACCGGCTGTGCGTGTCGCCCGCCTTTGTCCGCACCTGTTCCCGACGGGGTGAAGGCCCCCCGACGAACTCGGGGGGCCTTCAGGAGACGGAGGGAGCTACCAAAGCGTGCATTCTCAAAGTGTCGCCCCGGGCTGTCCCGGGGGTGGACGGTTCCAAGTGAACTGCTCTCGCGTGGGTACTCGGTCTGTCTCGATCCAACTTGGTGCTGGAGCCTGCTCGTTGCCTCTCGGCGATGGGGCTCGTGTCCTCAGTTCTACTCCCACGCAGTCGACGGCGACACCCCGAACCCGGGGCCGGCCGGAGAAAGTGTCCACCCCGGTGGACAGCACGCACGGATCCTCACCCGAGACGGCCGGCGCGGACGGCGTCGCTGATCCGCTCCCCCTCGACCGCCCCCGCCGTGAGCGCCTTGCCGGCCTGCGCCAGCCACAGCCCGACCCCGGCTGCGCTGCCCTGCCCGTAGGCCGCGAGCGCGCCGAGGTAGGCCGGGCCCCCCTGGGCGACGTGCCCGGCCTCGGGCACCGCCACCCCCGTCGGATCGAGACCAAGGGCCTGGACGAGCGCCCGCTCCATCGCCCGTGCCACGAGGCCGTTCCCGTGGACGAACGGCCGGATCGAGGTGATCTCGGCGTGGACGAGGGTTGCCACCACGGCGGCGGGGACCCGGTTCGTGCCGGCCGCGGCGACGACCAGGTCCGAGAGGCCGGCGAGCCGGGCCGCGACGACGGTCGGGGCCGGTGCGGGGCCGAGGTCGACGAGCTCGTCGCAGCCTTCGTCCCCGGTGCGGGGTCGCCCGAGGGCCCGGCCGGCGACCACCCCGGAGGCGGCCGCGACGTGCAGCCGCGCCAGCGCCTGCAGGGGCGCGGTGCGGACGAGGGCGACCACGCGCTCGCTCTCGGCCGTCGCGGCGACCGCGCCGCGCAGGGTCTCCAGGCCCGGGTCCGTGTCGTCCGGCCAGGGTCGCACCCCGCTCATCAGCTCCCGCACGACCTCGACGGGGAAGTCCGCCCCGTCGAGCGCCGCGCTCGACCTCGCCCCGCGGACGCGCGACTCCGCGGCCGCCTCCGGGATCCGGCGCCGCAACGCCTCGTGGAACCGCAGCCGCGTGCAGGCCTCACGCGCCGCCTCGGCCGAGGAGCGGACGTCGGGCAGGTCCGCGAGGGACGCGAGCTGGTCGAGCAGCTGGCGCTGGGCGGCGGTGGAGGTCGGCACGGGTGCAGCCTACGAGGGCGACGGCCCGTCCCAGACCGGTGCAGGCGCTACTCTCATGACCATGAGCTCGTCCGCACACATCGACCGCGCGTGGTGGCTGCCCAGCTGAGGCGGCCACCCTTTCGACGAACCATCCGAGCCGCCCACGGGCGGCTCTTTCGCGTCGAGGACCTCGACGGCGGCCCGTGGGCACCACCCCACGAGGAGCGAGATGACCCGCACCACCTTCCCCACGACAGCCACCGCCGAGCCCGGCCGGCGCGACGAGGCGGACACGTATGCCGTCGCCCGCGAGCGCAGCATGGCGCTCGACGACCTCATCGACACCCATGCCGCCGGCAGCCCGGACCGGTTCCGCATGCTCACGGGTGACCGGCCCACCGGGCCGCTGCACATCGGTCACTACCTTGCGAGCCTGCGCAACCGGGTCCGGCTGCAGGACAAGGGAGTCGAGACGTTCATTGTCATCGCCGACTATCAGGTCATCACGGACCGCGACTCCGTCGGCGACATCGGACGCAACGTCCACGGTCTCGTCCTCGACTACCTCGCGGCCGGCATCGACCCGGCGAGGACGACGATCTTCGCCCACAGTGCGGTGCCCGCGCTCAACCAGCTCATGCTCCCCTTCCTCTCGCTCGTGACCGAGGCGGAGCTGCGCCGCAACCCCACGGTCAAGGACGAGCTCGCCCTCTCCGACGGGCGACCCCTGTCCGGGCTGCTGCTCACCTACCCCGTGCACCAGGCCGCCGACATCCTCTTCTGCCACGCACGGATCGTGCCGGTCGGCCGCGACCAGCTCCCCCACCTCGAGCAGACCCGCTCGATCGCCCGTCGGTTCAACAGCCGGTATGCCGCTGGGCACACCGTGTTCCCCGAGCCCGAGGCGCTGCTGAGCGAGGTCCCGCTGCTGCTCGGGACCGACGGGACGAAGATGTCCAAGAGCAAGGGCAACGTGATCAACCTTGCCGACACCGCCGATGAGACCGCGGCCCGGATCCGGGCCGCGAGGACGGACTCCGAGCGGAGGATCACTCTCGAGCCGGAGCGGCGGCCCGAGGTCGCGAACCTGCTCACCCTGGCCGGGCTGTTGCGGGAGCAGGAGCCGTCCGCCATCGCGGACGAGATCGGTGACGGCGGCGCCCGCGCGCTCAAGGAGGTGGTCACCGAGGCCGTCAACGGTGCCCTCGCGGGGCACCGGGCCCGCCGCGCAGAGCTGGCCCGGGACCCCTCCTACGTCACTGCCGTGCTGCACGAGGGGAACGCCCGGGCGAACGCCGTCGCCGAACGGAGTCTCGCGACCGTCCGTGCGGTGATGGGGATGGCCTACTGACCCGTCGCTGCCCCCCACCACCACCCCGCCCTCCCCGTCGAGTGCCCACTTCCCCTCCGACCCCCGCGTCGGAAAGTGGGCACTCGACCCGGCTGACCCGTCGAGTGCCCACTTCCCCTCCGACCCCCGCGTCGGAAAGTGGGCACTCGACCCGGGTGGTCCGTGGAGTCAGGGGCGGCGGAGGGGGTGGCTGCGCCGGGCTCGGCTGCGGGCCGCTCGAGCCGCCGCGGCGTCGTCGACCCGACGCATCCCCTCCTCGTCGAGCCGCGCGCCCTCCTCGGGCGTGGGCGCCGTGCCTCCGCGGGTCGTCGGCAGCCACCACCGGTCGCGCTCACCGCGGGGCTCGTCGGGGTAACGGTCCATCGCCTCCTCGAGCAGGTCCTCCATCCGGGTTCGCAGCTCGGCGGTCACCTCGGCGGGGTCGTCCCACGCCCCGGGGCGCAGCGGCTGCCCGACGAGCACCGAGACGGCGATGCCGCGGCGCCGGGCCCACCGGCCGCGCACCGTGAGCACCCGTTGGCTGCCCCAGACGACGACCGGGACGAGGGGCGCGCCGCTCCAGATCGCCGTGGCCGCGGCGCCGGGACGGAACGGCCGGAGCGTCCACGCGTGCGAGATCGTCGCCTCCGGGAAGAGCCCGACGACCTCACCGCGGCGGGCCAGGCCGACCGCACGGCGCAGGGCCACCTCGCCGTGCCCCCGGTCGACGGGGACGTGGCCCATCGCCCGCATCGCCCCGCCGACGACCGGTGGCCGGAAGCTGCCCTCCTTGGCGAGGAACCGGACGAGCCGCCCCCGTCGGACCGCCACCAGCCCGACGAAGAGGAAGTCGAGGAAACCGACGTGGTTGCTGGCGAGCACGGCGGGACCGTGGCGCGGCAGGAACTCGGCGCCGTGGACCACGATCCGCAGCCCGAGCCCGGCGAAGAGGGCGGTCGCGGCACGGACGACGAGTCGGTAGGTACGGTCGGGCACACCCCATCTTCGGGCCCGGGACCCCGATCGGATGGCCAGCGGGGCGGCGACGCGCTCGGCGGCATACGACCGCTCAGCGGTGGCGGTGGACCGCTCGTCCCACTACTGACGGGTATCCGGAGTGACCCATGTCGCACGCCCGTGGTGGGTCGCCGTAGCGTGGAGTTGAGTGGCACCAGCACCAACGACGATGCGAAAGGCGGAACCCCGTGAGCGAAGACACGCTGACGAACGCGACCGACGCCCCCGACCTTGCCCCGACCGCGGATTTCGCGGCGCAGGCGAACGGCACGGCAGACCTGTACGACGCGGCAGCGGCCGACCACGAGGGATTCTGGGCCGACCAGGCCAGGAAGTACATCACCTGGTCCACGCCCTTCACCGAGTCCCTCGACTGGAGCAACCCCCCGTTCGCGAAGTGGTTTGCCGACGGCGAGCTCAACGCCTGCGTCAACGCGGTGGACCGCCACGTCGAGGCCGGCAACGGTGACCGGGTCGCGATCCACTTCGTCGGCGAGCCGGAGGGCGACACCCGCGACATCACCTACGCGGACCTCCACGCCCAGGTTCAGCGTGCGGCCAACGCCCTCGCCGATCTTGGCGTCGGCAAGGGTGACACGGTGGCGATCTACCTGCCGATGATCCCCGAGGCTGCGGTCGCCATGCTCGCCTGTGCCCGTCTCGGAGCACCGCACTCGGTGGTCTTCGGTGGGTTCTCCGCCGAGGCCCTCCACTCGCGCATCGACGACGCGAAGTGCAAGGTCGTCATCACCTCCGACGGTGGCTACCGTCGCGGCGCCCCGTCCGCCCTCAAGCCGGCCGTCGACGCCGCACTCGACCACGGCGACACGTCGGTCGAGCACGTGCTCGTCGTCAAGCGCACCGGCCAGGACACGGCGTGGAACGACCGCGACGTCTGGTGGCACGAGGCGCTCGAGAAGGCCGACCCGACCCACGAGGCGCAGGCCTTCGAGGCCGAGCACCCCCTCTTCATCCTCTACACCTCCGGCACGACCGGGAAGCCGAAGGGCATCTTCCACACGACGGGCGGCTACCTCACCCAGGCGGCCTACACGAACTCCGTCGTCCACGACGTCCACCCCGAGACCGACGTCTACTGGTGCACCGCCGACATCGGCTGGGTGACCGGCCACTCCTACATCGTCTACGGCCCGCTCACCAACGGCGTGACGCAGGTGATGTACGAGGGCACGCCGGACACCCCCGACAAGGGACGCTGGTGGCAGATCGTGCAGGACTACAAGGTCTCGATCCTCTACACCGCCCCGACGGCCGTCCGCACCTTCATGAAGTGGGGTGACGACATCCCGGCGAAGTACGACCTCAGCTCGATCCGCATGCTCGGCTCCGTCGGCGAGCCGATCAACCCGGAGGCGTGGCTCTGGTACCGGCGCCACCTCGGCGGCAACATCGGCGCCGATCGTCGACACGTGGTGGCAGACCGAGACGGGCGCCATCATGATCAGCCCCCTGCCCGGCGTGACGACGCTCGAGCCGGGCTCGGCGCAGCGCCCCATCCCCGGCATCTCGGCGGAGATCCTCGACGACGAGGGCAAACCCTTCACGACGCCGGAGCAGGTCGGCTACCTCGTGCTGACCAAGCCGTGGCCGTCGATGCTGCGCGGCATCTGGGGCGACCCGGAGCGCTACAAGGAGACCTACTGGTCGCGGTTCGGGCCGAAGTACTACTTCGCCGGTGACGGCGCGAAGTACGACGCCGACGGCAACATCTGGCTGCTCGGCCGGGTCGACGACGTGATGAACGTGTCCGGCCACCGGTTGTCCACCGCCGAGATCGAGTCGGCCCTCGTCTCGCACCCGAAGGTGGCCGAGGCCGCCGTCGTCGGCGCGTCGGACGAGACGACGGGCCAGGCCGTCTGCGCCTTCGTCATCCTCCGCCAGGAGGCCGTCGAGGAGGCCGACGAGCCCGGTGAGGGCGTCGACCTCGTCCAGGAGCTGCGCAACCACGTGGCCAAGGAGATCGGCCCGATCGCCAAGCCGCGCTCGATCCTCATCGTCGCGGAGCTGCCCAAGACCCGCTCGGGCAAGATCATGCGCCGTCTGCTCAAGGACGTCGCCGAGGGCCGCGAGGTCGGGGACGTCACGACGCTCGCCGACAGCTCGGTCATGGACCTCATCAAGACGGGGATGTCCTCGGACTGACGCTCGGCCGGTCAGCACGGTCAGCACGTATGCCGCCCACTCCCGGTGCGGGGAGTGGGCGGTTTCGTGTCGTCACGATCCCGAACCACCGCGATCCCGACTCGGACCCGCAGTGCGACTGGACGCGATGCCGACTCGGACCCGCGCACGCCCGTGTCCCCAGCCGCCGGTGGAGGGGACCGGCCGGGAGCGGGGCGGGGCAGCTAGACGTGCCATCGGACGCCGGACCCGGTCACCGCCGCGGTCATGAGCCTTTCGTGGACCACCGTGTGGTGCCGGCCGCAGAGCAGGGCGCCGTTCGTGAGGTCGGTGGCTCCCCCGTCGATCCACGACCGTACGTGGTGGCCCTCGCACCACTGCGGCGGGACAGTGCAGCCGGGGAAGGTACAGCCGCCGTCCCGCACGGTGAGTGCCACCCGCTGCGCCCTCGTGAAGAAGCGCTCCTCCCGGCCCACGTCGAGCACCTCGGACGGCCCGCCCAGGACGACCGGGATCAGGCCCGCGTTGCACGCGAGTCTCCGGATCGTTCCCGGTGACAGCACGTGGTCATCGGCAGCGACCCCGGCACCGCCCGCAGCACCGAACAGTGCCTCGTGACTCAGGGTGACGACGAGCTTGGTCCGCTCCGTCCGCGCCACACCCTCCGGGGCCGAGACCGCCCGCCCGACGAGCTCGAGGAGCGCATCGGCGCGGCGGGTGGCCGGCGTGCGCGGATCCCGCTTGTCACTGCCGTCCCAGTCGAGGTCGGGACGGGGCCGAGCGAGGGGGTCGATCGCGGAGTCGAGGATCGCAGCACCCTCCGGGTCGAGGCGAAGCCGGTACTCCGTCATCCCCGCGCACGACCGCACCTTCGTCAGCGCGCGGCCCGCGCGGCGTGCCCGGTCCTCCGCGTCGATCTCGCTCGGCGGCCGCAGACTCGCGCGGGCATGGCCGATGAGGCGCGCCAGCTCCCTCACGGTCAGCGCGTCCACGGCCTCGACCATGCCGTTCACCACCGCATCGAGGTGGTCGCGGTCGCACACCCGCTCGACGTCCTGCTCGAAGCGGATGATGGCAGCGGCATGGTCGACGGTCGTCGAGCCGTCGGCGACCTTGACGCCGAGGGCTGCCCAGCGGCTCTGGCGAAGAGCTGCGCCGACGAGAGCGAGGCGCGCGGCCGCAGGTCCCTCCAGACCCGCCGCCCGGGTGCGTAGCCAGTCCGGTCGGGACAGGCCGTCGTCGGCCCCGAGACCTCGCTCGTCGGCCTCTCGACACAGCACGGTGAGGAGAGCCTGGGCCACCCCGTGGAGGCGGTGTGCCTGACCGATGGCCTCACCGACGTCACGCTCGGTCAGCGACCACGTCGGACAGTCCGACGCCAGCTCCGCCACGGTCGCGACCAGCCCGGCGAGGGTCGACGAGAGACCGTCCTGCGGGTCATCCACCGGCCCACCGCCCGGCCCCGCCGGTTGGTGGGCCTGTTGGTCGGCACGTCGGTCGGCGGGTCGGTCGGCACGTCGCCACCACAACCGTTCGCCGTCGAGACCGATGGGGACGTCGCGGGTGGTCCTGCCACGGCGTGGGGACTCGCGGCAGCGCCGCGTGGTCTCCCGCCTCTCGGCGCCCCTCGCCGCACCGACCGTCCGGTGCTCGATGAGCAGTTGGTCCTCGTCCATGGTTCGAACATACCTTCGCCCACCGACAGTGCCCCGGACCCGACCGGGCCCCCGGGACGGGGGAAACCCCTCACGTGCGACGGCTCAGTCCGGGTCCCTCGACCCCACCCCGGCCGTGGGTGAGCCGACGACACCGACCCCTCGCAAGGCCGGGGCGCGCGTCCACCGGCGCTTGAGCGCGAGGGCCGGCCGCTCGACGTACCGGTAGGAGAGCGTGGCGAGGCCGACGGCGAGCACCGCGCCGACGGCCCGCATGCCGAGACCCGGACCAACCGTCTCCTGGATGATCATGATGCAGGCCGAGTTGTAGAGGTAGAGGCCGTAGCTGATCGTCCCGAGCGCCCTCAGCGGGCGGGTCGAGAGGAACCGGGTGATCCGTCGTGGTGGGCCCAGCACGACGGCCAGGAGGATCGCCGCCGTCGCCGCGCCGATCAGCGGCATACCCACGACGTAGGTCCCCGACCACAGGTAGGAGCCCGGCGCGAGGGAGAAGCCCGCGATCACGAGGAACGCGGCTGCGAGCACCGCCGGCCGGGAGACGACCGCGACGATGCGGCTCATCAGGACGGGCTGGTCACGGCGCAGCAGGGCGCCCATCGCCCCGAGGAGCAGCAGGTCCGCCCACGTCGTCGGCAGCGGGTAGAAGTAGACGCCGCCGACCCAGGACGCGACGACAGTGACGACCCGGACCACCCAGGCCGCCGCGATGACCTTCCAGAGCAGCGCGACCCGGCGTGCAGCCGGTGCGACCCGGCACAGGGCGATCAGCACGAGGGGCCAGAGCAGGTAGAACTGCTCCTCGACCGCGAGCGACCAGAGGTGCGCGAGCTCCGGCACGTAGCCGACCTCGAAGGCGAACGCGAGGTCCGTCAGGTAGGTGAGCGCCAGGGCCGTGCCCGTGACGGCCTCACCGGCATTGACGCCGAGGTCGAGCACCCGCGTCGCGGCGAGGAACAGCCCGAGGAAGACGAGCAGCGCCGGCCCGAGCCGCAGCGCCCGCCGGAGGTAGAAGGCGGCCAGGGAGATCCGTCCGGCCGCGTCCAGCTCGACGAGCAGCAGCCACGTGATGAGGTAGCCCGACAGCACGAAGAAGACGAGCACGCCGGTGAGCCCCGCCCCGTTGAAACCCAGCACGTGCGCGAGCAGGGCGAGTGCACCCCGGACCGCAGCCGTTTGCCGCCCCCTGCCCGGGAATACGGGTGGGCCGCTCTCCGGTTGGTTGAAACGTGAACAAACTGAGCATCGTCGTCTCCAGCACCCGCCCCGGCCGGATCGGCCCCAAGGTTGCGCAGTGGGTGGCCGACCAGGCCCCCTCGAGCGACTGGGAGGTCGAGCTGCTCGACCTCGCGGCGATCGACCTGCCGTTCTTCAACGAGGAGGACATGCCCAAGAACGGCAACTACGTCCTGCCCCACACGAAGCAGTGGGCGTCGGCCGTCTTCGAGTCCGACGCGATCGTCGTCGTCACGCCGCAGTACAACCGGAGCTTCCCGGCCCCGATCAAGAACGCCATCGACTACCTCTTCGCCGAGTGGGACTCCAAGCCGATCGCGCTCGTCGGCTACGGCTGGACCGGCGCCGTCGACGCCACCTCAGACCTCGACAAGGTGCTGACCCACGTCAAGGCACGGGTCGTCGGGTCGGCCGGCCTCGTCTTCACCCGCGACATCACCCCGGAGGGCGAGATCACCGCCACGGACGAGACGCAGGGCCGCCTCACCGAGCTGCTCTCCGCTCTCGCCACGACGGTTGACACTCCCGTCGAGGTCGCCAGCTGACCGTCACGCCCGCCTCGTCGAGGGCGCGTTCCTCCATCAGGGGGACGCGCCCTTCGCCGTTCCCATCGCCGCGGTATGCCGTGCAGCCCGCCGCGGCTCGACCTGACCCCGCGCGAGCCACTACCGTCAGTGCGTGAGTGAGCAGAGCGAGACGACCGCGGTGACCGACACGCAGACCGAGACCGAGCAGACCGAGGACCGGATGTCCTTCGCCGACATGGGCCTCGACGACCGAATCCTCAAGGCGCTGCGGGACGTCGGCTACGAGCACCCCTCCCCGATCCAGGCGGCGACGATCCCCGCCCTGCTCGACGGTCGGCACGTCGTCGGCCTCGCGCAGACGGGCACCGGCAAGACCGCCGCCTTCGCCCTGCCGATCCTCAGCCAGCTCGACCTCAAGCAGAAGTCGCCGCAGGCCCTCGTCCTCGCACCGACGCGTGAGCTGGCCCTGCAGGTCTGCGAGGCGTTCGAGAAGTACGCGACGTGGATGAAGGGCGTGCACGTCCTGCCCGTCTACGGCGGCCAGGCCTACGGGGTCCAGCTGAGCGCCCTGCGTCGCGGCGTCCACATCGTCGTCGGCACCCCGGGCCGCATCATGGACCACCTCGAGAAGGGGACGCTCGACCTCAGCCAGCTGCGCTTCCTCGTCCTCGACGAGGCCGACGAGATGCTGAAGATGGGCTTCGCCGAGGACGTCGAGACGATCCTCGCCGACACCCCCGACGACAAGCACGTCGCCCTCTTCTCCGCGACGATGCCCTCGCAGATCCGCCGGATCTCGAAGAAGTACCTCACCGACCCGGTCGAGATCACGGTCAAGAACACGAAGACGACGGCGCCGAACATCACCCAGCGCTACCTGATGGTCTCCTACCCCCAGAAGGTCGACGCGCTGACCCGGATCCTCGAGGTGGAGAACTTCGAGGGGATGATCGTCTTCGTCCGGACCAAGAACGAGACCGAGACCCTGGCCGAGAAGCTGCGAGCCCGGGGCTTCTCGGCCATGGCGATCAACGGCGACATCGCGCAGAACCAGCGCGAGCGCACCGTCGACCAGCTGAAGTCCGGCAAGCTCGACATCCTCGTCGCCACCGACGTGGCCGCGCGCGGCCTCGACGTCGACCGGATCAGCCACGTCGTCAACTACGACATCCCCACCGACACCGAGTCCTACGTCCACCGGATCGGCCGCACCGGTCGGGCCGGCCGTAGCGGTGACGCGATCTCGTTCGTCACCCCCCGGGAGCGCCACCTGCTCAAGGCGATCGAGAAGGCGACCCGGCAGTCGCTGACCCCGATGAGCCTGCCGAGCGTCGACGACATCAACGCCACCCGCCTGACCCGCTTCGACGACGCCATCACCGCGGCCCTCGCCTCCGACAAGGTCGACGGCTTCCGCGACGTCATCTCCCACTACGTCCGCGAGCACAACGTGCCCGAGGCCGACGTGGCCGCGGCGCTCGCCGTCGTCCTGCAGGGCGACGAGCCGATGCTGCTCGACCCGGCACAGGAGCGACGCGCCCCCCGCAGCTTCGACGACCGGCCCGGCCCCGACCGTCGTGACTCCCGCGGGGGCCCGGGCGGCCGCGACTCCCGTGACGACCGGGGCTCACGCGCCCCCCGGGAGCGCTCTGCCCGCCCTCCGCGCGGGGGCGCCAGCGGCACGCTCGTCGGCTATCGGATCTCGGTCGGCAAGCGCCAGCGGGTCGAGCCGCGCCAGATCGTCGGGGCGATCGCCAACGAGGGCGGCCTCGGCCGGCAGGACTTCGGCCACATCGACATCCGCGCCGACTACTCCATCGTCGAGCTGCCGGAGAACCTGCCTCCCGGCGCCTGGGACTCCCTGCGCAAGACCCGGATCTCCGGCCAGCTCATCGAGCTGACCCTGGACAACGGCGCCTCCCCCGCCCGCCCGCGCCACAAGTAGAGGTTCGGCCAGCAGCGGACGCGAGCTGCCGTCAGATCCCCCCGGAGAATGCCGCGATCATGCGGATCGCACCGGGACCGATGATGACGACCATGAGCGCCGGGAAGATGCAGAGCAGCATCGGGAAGAGGATCTTCACCGTGACCTTCTGCGCCTTCTCCTCGGCCGCCTGCCTGCGCTCGAGACGCGAGTTGGCCGTCTGCTCGCGCAGCACGCCGCCGAGCGGGAGCCCGAGCCGGTCGGCCTGGACGAGCGCCGAGGTGAAGTTCTTGACCTCGGACGAGGCGATCCGCTGCCCATACCGGTGAAGGCCTCTCCCCGCGACTTGCCGATCTGGATCTCGGAGAGGACTCGGGCGAACTCCCCCGAGATCGGCCCCTCGACGTTGCGCGAGACCTGCATCAGTGCACCGTCGAAACCCTGGCCGGCCTCGACGCAGACCGTGAGCATGTCGAGCGCCTCGGCGAGCCCCTTCGAGGTCTCCTGCTGTCGCTTGAGGGCGAGGTTGTAGATGAGCAGGTCCGGCACGAAGAAGCCGGCGCTGCCCAGCACGAGCGCGAAGCCGAGACCCTTGAAGGTGAGCGAGCCGGCCGCGAACCCGAGCCCCGCGCCGAGGAGCAGCGCCGCGCCCTTCGCGCCCATGACCCGCTCCGGGGTCCACGGGGCGGGGTTGCCGGCCCGGTCGAGCATCCGGGCGATCCGGGCGCCGGAGTCGGCCGGCGAGAGGGCGAAGGCGAGCTTCCTCGTCCGGTCGAGGAAGGGCCCGACGAGCCGGTCCTTGGCGCCGAGCTCGATCTTCGAGGCCGAGCGGTCACCCGCGGCGTAGTCGATGAGCGCCAGGGACTTCGCGACGCCGGTCGGTCCCGCCGAGCTCTCGACGAGCACGAGCACCGCGACCACGATGGCGACGCCGAGCAGCCCCACGGCGATGTAGACGGATGTCATCTGCTCATACCTCGATCTGTACGACTTTGCGCATCCACAGGATGCCGATGCCCAGCATGACGACGGTCGCCACGAGCATCGCGATCCCCATGACGTTGCTCCACAACAGGCTCACGTACTCGTAGTTGACCATGCACATGTAGAGGAACAGCCCGATCGGGAGGGCGACGAGGATGTATGCCGACAGCTTGCCCTCGGCGGACAACGTCGCCACCATGCGGCGCAGGCCTTCACGCTCGCGCAGCGTCTTCGCCGTCGTCAGCAGCGTGTCGGCGAGGTTGCCGCCGACCTCGCGCTGGATGCGGATCGCCATCACGGTCCAGCGCATCGCGGTGCTGTCCATCCGGTCGGCCATGTGGGTGAGGGCGTCGGAGACGTCCGTCCCGATCCGCGTCTCCGCCAGGGCCCGCGAGAACTCCTTCGCGGCCGGCTCGGCCGCGTCGCGGGCCACGGCGTCGAGCGCCTGCGGGAGCCCGAAACCGCTCCGGAGGCTGGTGGCCACGAGCATCAGCACATCAGGCAGGACCCGCTCGAACTTCTTCGCGCGCCGGGCGGCGAGGAAGCGCAGGGCCACGGTGGGCAGGGCGAAGCCGAGACCTCCCCCCAGCAGGAGAGCGATGAGCAGGCCGAGCGGACCGGCTCCGCGCATCACGACGTAGACCAGGGCCGTGGCGACGAGGCCGGTGCAGACGTGGACGATGAACCACTCACCGGCCCGGAAGGGCAGGTCCGCCCGCTCCATCAGCGCCATCGTTCCCTCGGTGCCCTTGCGGTCCTTCATGACCCGGTCGCCGAAGGCGGTGAGCTGCTCGGTCACCGGGGTCGGACGAGCGCGCCCCTGGCCCATCGCTGACCGCAACGGCGTGACGTAGGAGTCGACGGCCGCCAGCCGCCGCTCGCGACGGGTCTGGAGACTGGGCAGCACCACCGAGGTGCCGAGGGCGAAGAGGGCGAGCGCCACGAGGCCGGACGCGACCCACGGCAGCCACTCCTGCGAGGCCACCGTCGGCAGCGGCCCGAGCGGCGGGAGGGCCGCCGGGGCGGGAGGGATGGCCACCGGCGCCGGGGTCGAGGGCATCGGCGTCGGAGCCGCAGCGGTGTCCCCGAAGTCGAGCGTGCGCGAGAACGCGAACGGCTGGGACCCAGCGGTGCCGGTGAGCGTCACCGCGTGCGACTTGGCCGGGCCGGCGGGTGCGTTGATGGTGAACTCCACCTGGGAGTCCAGCGCCTTGGCCGAGTCCCGGAAGGCGGCCGTCACGGCGGCAGTGTCGCCGGCCGCCACGACCGACCCGCCGTTGGCGTCGGCGAAGCCGCGCAGGGCGACGACGGCCTCCGGGTCCTTGGTCTGGAACTGGACGACGTCCGTCCGCACCCCGGCGGCCTTGAGCGCCGCCGTCACGGCGAGGCGGCTCTTCTCCTTGTCCTTGTCCTTGGTGTCAGCCCCGTCGCTGAGCAGCACGATGCTGCGGTCACCCGTGATCCCGAGGGCGGAGATGGCACTGCGCATCCCGGCATACAGGCTCGTGTCACCGCGCGCCGCGAGACCGTTGACGACCCGCTGCACGGCGGCGCGGTCCGCCGTGGGCGCGAGGTCGACGCCCGCGGTGTCGGCGAAGGTGGCGACCCCGACGAGGACGTCCGCGGGGACGTCCTTGAGGTACTGGGCCGTCGCGGCCCGCACCGTGGCCATGCCGGTCAGCCGCATCGAGCCGCTCGTGTCGATGACGAGCATCGCCCGGCGACCCACCATCGGGGCCTGGGTGATCGAGATCGGAGCGTCCTGGCCGTCGACGCGAGCCTTGAGCGACCCGGCGTCCACCCGCACCGCCGACCGGCTCCGAAGGGTCAGCACACCCGTGAGGGTCGAGCCCGAGGCGGCGAGGTCGCTGATCCCGACTGTCACCGGGTCGGCGGCGACGGCGAGAGGCGCTCCGGGGAGCACGAGCGCTGCCGCGGCAACCGCCACCGCCACGATGCGGCGGACCGAGACTGCTCTCACGGGCGGCTCCGCACGAAGAAGGTGTTGGGCAGGTCGACGCCGTGGTCGGCGAGGTCCTGGCTGAACTTGGGCCGGATGCCGGTCGGCTGGAGGCTGCCGAGGAAGCGGCCGTTCTCGTCGTGCCCCGCGCTGTAGTCGAAGGCGAAGATGTCCTGGAGGGTGATGACGTCGGACTCCATGCCCGCGACCTCGCTGATCGCGGTGATCCGCCTCGTGCCGTCGCGGAGGCGGGACTGCTGGATGATGAGGTGGACGGCGCCGGCGACCTGCTCGCGGATGGCCCGGACCGGCAGGTCGACTCCGGCCATGAGCACCATCGTCTCCATGCGGGAGAGGCTGTCGCGAGGGGTGTTCGCGTGCACCGTCGTGATCGAGCCGTCATGACCGGTGTTCATCGCCTGGAGCATGTCGAGAGCCGCGCCGTCGCGGACCTCTCCGACGATGATCCGGTCGGGGCGCATACGGAGCGAGTTGCGCACGAGCTCACGGATCGAGATCGCGCCCTTCCCCTCGACGTTCGCCGGCCGGGCCTCGAGGCGCAGCACGTGCTCCTGTTTCAGCTGGAGCTCCGCGGCATCCTCAATGGTGACGATGCGCTCGTCGGCCGGGATGAAGGAGCTGAGGACGTTGAGGAGGGTCGTCTTCCCCGAGCCGGTACCGCCCGAGATGATGATGTTGCGACGGCCCCGCACGCACGCGAAGAGGAAGTCCCGCGCCTGCTGCGACATCGTGCCGAAGGCGATGAGGTCCTTGTCCGAGAGCGGGTCGGCGGAGAACTTGCGGATGGTGAGCATCGCGCCGTCGAGCGCGATCGGGGCGACGACGGCGTTGACTCGCGATCCATCGGGCAGCCGGGCGTCCACGAGCGGGCTCGACTCGTCGACGCGCCGGCCGACCCGCGAGACGATCTTGTCGATGGTGCGCCGGAGGTGCGCCTCGTCGGTGAAGCGACCGTCGACGGGGTAGAGCTTGCCGCCCCGCTCGATGTAGATGCTGTCGCATCCGTTGACCATGATCTCGCTGACCTCGACGTCGCGCAGGTAAGGCTCGAGCGGGCCGTGGCCGAGGATGTCGTCGGAGACGTCCTGGGCGATCTTGGTCCGGTCGCTCTGCGACAGGGGGGTCTGCTCGGCGTCGATGACCTGCTGAAGCGTGGTGCGCACCTGGGCGGCGAGCTCGCTCTCGGCGAGGTGGGGGTCGTAGAGGCGAGGGCCCAGCGACTCGATCAGGGACTGGTGGACCCGCCCTTTCACGCCGGCGAAGGGGTCGGTCTCGCGCCGCGGAGCACGCGCCGCCGCCGGCCCGGGCCGGGTGCTCTGGGGCGTCTCCTGGGGCTCGCTCCGGCCCTGCCGTGCTTGCGAGAGCCGCTCGGCCAGGTTGCTCATCGTCGGCCCCCTCTCAGCAGGGCGAAGCTCCGTCGGGACTCGGTCTGGACCGTCTCGCCGAAGCGGGTGCGGATCTGCGAGTCGGCGAGCTCGCGCAGGGCCGTCGAGACCGGGTTGCGCGGGTCCTCGAGCACGATCGCCACACCCCGGTTCGTCGAGGCGGGCACGCTGAGGCTGTTGGGCACGCTCGAGTCGATCGTCTGCTTGAGGGCCGTCTCGACGTCCTCGTGGCGCAGCCCGACCTTGGCGTCCGACCGGTTGAGCACGATGCACCGGGCATCGGTCGAGGCACCGAGCGTGTCCAGGGTGTTGATCGCGATCCGGAGGTTCTTGATCGCCGGGATGTCGAGCGTCGCGATGAGGATCGTCAGGTCGCTGAGGTCGAGAGAGACGAGGACGTGCTCGGTGAAGGCCGGGGGGCTGTCGACGAAGATGTAGTCGTAGGACCCCTTGGCGACCCGGAGCAGCTCGGTCACGACGTGCCCCGGGACGCTCTCGGCGTCACCCGGGTCGGACGGGGCCGCGACGACGTGCAGGCCGCTCAGCTCGTGCTCGGTCACGAGCGAGGCGAGCCCACGGGCGTCGAGGTGACCGGCCATCGAGACCGCGTCGCTGACCGAGCTCGTCGGGGTGAGCTGGAGGCTGATCGCGACGTCGCCGAACATGAGGTCGAGGTCGACGAGCAACGTGCGTGCCCCCGTCGACGCGAGATAGGTGGCGAGGTTGGTGGCGAGGGTGGTCTTGCCCACGCCGCCCTTGGCCGAGAAGACCGTGATCAGCCGGCCGGCCGGGGGGGCACCACCGAGGCGGTTGCCGGACAGCTGCACCGTGAGCTCCGCGCTGCGGCGGACCGCGGCGGCCAGCGTCGTGTGGTCATCGGACTGGACGACCTCGCGGACACCGCTCCGCAGCGCGTTCCCGAGCGCAGTGACGTCGATGCGGTGACGCAGCAGGATGACCCCGAGCTCGGGACGGTCGACCCGCTCGCGCTCGGCGAGCTCGCATGCGGCCTCGAGCGGGATGTTCGGCCCGATCACGACGAGCGTCAGGCTTGGGTTCTCAGCGAGCGCACGGGCGACCCGCTGGCCGGCCTCGATCCGCTCCACGCCACCGGGCAGGGCGAAGCGGTAGGTCTCGAGGGCGACGGGATCGGCGTCCCAGAGGATGGTCATGGCGTGTTCACCCGGGCCGTGAGGTCGGTGATCTCGAGCTTGGGATCGATCTTCACGTCCGGCCCGCGCAGAGCGGCATACAGCACGCGGTTGTTGATCCCGTGGACGAGCGTCGGGGCGTCCTTCGGGGCGACCGCGACGGTGACGAGGAAGCTCGGCGCCGCCTGGGTCCCGTCGGTCCCGTCCGTCGCCTTGACCGGCGCCGCGAGGGGGGTCTCCCCGATCCCGATGACGAGCAGGTCGTCGAGGAGGATGGAGGTGCCCTTGATGTCCTTGTCGTTGATGATCTTGGCCTGCGGGGTGTCCGCGAGCGAGATGAGCTTGTAGGACTGGTAGACGGCGATGTGCGAGCCGGGGGTCACGAACTTGCCGACCCGTGCGGGATCCGTCAGCTCGACCGATACCGCGAGCATGCCCGCCGGCACCTCGATCGCCTTGGCACCGACCGGTGTCGTCCCGAATCGGCCGGCGAGCAGGTACTCCCCCGCCTGGATGTCCGTCAGAGCGAGCAGGGAGTTGTTGTCGGCGTCGATGGTCTGCAGCGCCCCGGCGGGGAGCGCCGCGGCAGCCACCCGGGTCTCGACGATGAGGTTGTCGCGCTGCGCGTCCTTGAGGGTCGTCCCGGCGGGAACGGTCAGGTCGGTGACCCAGACCGTCGTCGGCTGCGCCGCCGCGATGGCCCGGGCGTCGGCGTTGCGCGCGTACATGACCACGAGCACCGCGCCGGAGATGGCGAGGATGACCGAGACGAGGACGGCGATGATGCGTCTGCTCATGAGTGGTGGAGGTCCTTCTGCTCAGCCTGCGGGGAGAACGGTGTAGGTGCCGAAGTCGGTGTCCGGGGTTGAGGGGACGATCGATGTCGCGTTGAGCTCGCCGCTGACGAACCATCCGCTGAGGCAGGTCTCGCTGTTGCTGCACGGCACGCCGAGATAGGGGCTCGAGGCCGATTGGCTCGGGAAAACGAAGCCCGCTGACGTAGAAGCTGGCCCAGCCGGCGACGTGATACCACGCCTTGGTGCCGTTGGCGGTCGCGCCGCAGTCGAGGCTCGAGACGGGCTGCGTCGGCAGCGAAGCCGCCTTGGATGCAGTCGAAGATGGGGACGCTGAGACATCTGTCCGGCCATGTTGTCCAAGGTCGACTTGCAGGCGTTGGGCGCCGAGTTGCCCGTGTCGGTGTCGAGCCAGTCGCCCGTCGCTACGCGTGGCCTGACAGTTAGTCCCGGAGACCCAGCCGAAGGCCCCCGGGAAGTCGACGTTGTGGACGCGACAGCTCCGCGGCTCCCCGCTCGACTTCTTGGCCTTGAAGTAGACGACCTTCTCCTTGTCGCCGGTCGGCAGCGGGGTCTGTCCCACTCCGGACCCGTAGCCGTTCGGACCCGGGGGCGCGGCGATCGAGCCCTCCTCCGCGACGTAGTAGCGGAACTCGCAGATCGAGAAGGTGAGCGGCAGGCCGGTCCCCTCGTACTCGCCGGGGGTCCCCATGCAGATCGGGAGCACGCGGAGACGGACACGTCGGGACCGCCGCCGGCCAGGGCCCGGGAGAAGGTCTTGGGCAGGAACCGGGTCCCGTTCGACTTCGTCAGCGACGTAGTACTCGACGTAGGGGATGGCGGCGCCGGCCCCCTTGCAGCCACGTGGGCAGCGGTGGGCAGTTCGTGAGCGAGGAGATGGAGGCGTCGGTGCCGACCGACGAGCAGGTCGGCATGTTGGGGAAGCTGAGGCCCGTGGGCGTCCGGGCGCACTGGCCGTTGGTCGTGTCGCCCCGGGTCGCGCTCTGCGACTGCTGGTCGGTCCCGGCGTTGCCGTTGACGAGCGGAGCGAGCAGCGGCGGCGTCGTCGTGGGGTCGCAGCCGCTGGCCTTCTTGGCGCAGATCGAGGCCAGGGCCATGGAGGCCGCGTCCGCACTGTTCTGCAGCTCCCGGCGCTCGAGCCACACCGAACCCATGTCGACCGTGAGCGAGAGCATGCCGATCATGACACCGCCACCGATGAGGACGGCGAAGAGCGTCGCCACCGCTCCGCGTTCCCGGTCGCGACGGCTGAGGTCGGGAGCCCGACTATCCGCCGCACTTCATCACCGCCTTTGCGGTGAGTTTCGGTGGAAGCACGCTACCGGCGCCGAACAGGTTGAGGGCCGGCTTGAGCAGCCGCCAACCCGCAGGAGCCTCGACGAGCTACCGTCGGCGGTTCCGGCAGCCGGCACTGGGCATACGGACGGGGCCGGGATGCAGCGAGAGCCGTTCACCCCGGGGCTGCCGCGAGTGGCCCTGGCCTGGACGTTGGCGACCGAGGTGCCCGTGACGACGGCGGCGCGGGCCCCCTCTCGGGCCGCGTTGGTCAGCTCGATCTTCGTGAAGAAGACGGTCCCGAAGTCGACGATGCCGGCGATGATGAGGAAGACGACCGGCAGGAGCAGCGCGAACTCGACCGCGGCCGCACCGCGGTCATCGCCCCGCCCCCTCGTCGCGCGGTCAGCGCGAACACGACCTGGCACTTCACCCTCTCCCACCCAAGCGTTCCTGGTACAGCGTCACCTCGATGGTGATGGCACCGCCCCGACGCTTGTTATGGGCGGGGCAGCAGAGGCTGGGTGTGCGCGCGCACCCCTACGCACGCACACCCAGCGGGCGTGCGCTCAGACCGACGTCGCAGCGCTGTCGAAGAGCGAGCTGAGGTTGGTTCCCAGGGCGGAGACGGCGACGATGATGACGATGGCGATGAGGGCCACCATGAGGCCGTACTCGACGGCGGTCGCGCCCTTGTCGGACTGACGGGCCTGGAGCTTGGCGACGAGCTTGGTCATGAGAGTTCCTTACGGTTCGCGGGCCCACCCGATGTGCACCCCCACATCGCAGACGGTAGGTCATTCATGCCTAAACTGTCCGGAAAATACCCAAAATTTACGTCATGTCCGCATTTTGGTCTTGAAACGGGCAGCATACGATGCAAGATTCGCGAGACACCACCCTGCCTGGGCCATCCTCGGGCAGGCGCGACGAGGTGGCCGCGCTGATCGGGGTGGGACATGGGTGAGCACGCCACCGAGGCGGTGGTGACGCGCCGCCGGGTCCGCTTGTGGTCGATCGTCGGCGCCACGGTCTTCGTCAGCGCGATGGTGACGTCTTGGCTGATGGTCCCCGACCAAGTCCCGTTGGCCGACTTCGCCGCCCGGTGGTCCGCCGGCCGGCTCCTCATCGAGGGCCGGGCCGCCGAGCTCTACGACCTCGCCGCCCAGGCCCGGGTCCAGCAGGTCGCGACGGCGACAGCCCGCTCCTCGTGGTTCGTCTCCCCACCCTTCGTCGCGCTGGCCATCGCTCCCCTCGGGGCGCTGCCCTACCCGCTGGCCGGAGTCGTGTGGACGCTCCTGTCGATCGGGGCCCTCACCCTCTCGTTCGCACTGCTGCGCCCCTTCGCCCCCGATGTGCTGACCCGGGACTGGAGATTGACCGTCCTCGTCGCCGCCGCGTCCTACCCGGTCCTCCAGGTGGTCCTCGTCGGCCAGGACAGCAGCTTCGTGCTGCTCGCGCTCGCCTGTGGCATCCGCCTGCTCGACGCAGGGCGTGACGCTGTGGCCGGGGTCGTGCTGGCGCTGGGGCTGATGAAGCCCCAGCTCACCTTCGTCGTCCCCCTCGTGCTTCTCGCCCAGCGCCGCGGACGGACGCTGGGCGCCTTCATTGCGACCGCGCTCGCGCTCGCGCTCGTCTCCCTCGCCGTGGTCGGACCCGACGGTGTACGGAACTGGGTCGCCCTGATCACCTCGCCCGAGTACTCCGAGTCCGTCCAGCAGGCGTTCGCCTGGAAGGCCGTGAGCGTCTCCGCCCTGCTCACCGTGCTGACACCTGACTGGGGCCAGACCTGGCAGCTCGTCCTCGTGCTGGTCGGGCTGATGTTGTGCGTGCCCGCAGTGCGGGCCTTCCGCCGTACCCTCGGGCGGCCGGTGCTGACCTGGGGACTGGCCACTGGCGTGGCCGTCCTCGCGTCGCCGCACCTCCTCGTCTACGACCTCGTCACCACGGCGCCGCTCGTCCTTGCTCTCGCTCGCCACGCGTGGACGCCCCCGACCCGCGCGCTGCTGGTCGCCACCAACGTCCTGCTCTGGGCCGCGGCCCCCGTTCACGTGCTCGTCGGCGATCTGGACTGGCCCGCCTCGATCGTCGGCGCCCCGTGGGCCGCCCTCACCCTTGCCCTGCTCTGCCTCCCCCTCCTGCTCGCGTCCCGGCGAGCCGGCCGTCCTGGGTGAGGGGCCGCCGCGATGAGCACGCGGCCCGGTCTCCCCTCGCACCTGTGGCTGCCCGCCGTCCTGGTCCCCTACCTGGCCCTGCTCTCCGCCACGGCCGTCATCGGGGCGGACACACTGTGGCTCGTCGCGATGGGCGACACGATCGCCGGACAGCGGAGCATCCCCCACGGGATCCCCTTCGCCGCCGCCGACAGCTCCGGGTGGGTCAACGTGCCGGTGCTCGGCGAGCTCGTCCTCGCCGCCGTCCACCTCGCCGGACCGATAGGCCTCGTCGTCGCCCAGCTCGTCGTGGTGGGGGTGACGCTGCTCCTCACCGCCCTCGGCGCCCGCCGTCTCGGGGCATCCTCCGGGGCCACCGCCCTCGTCGTGCTGATCGTCGGCCTCGGCGCCCTCCCGTCCTTCGGCATCGTGCGGGCGCAGCTGCTCTCGCTCGTGCCGTTCGTCATGGTGCTGCTCGTCCTGCGCAGACAGCAGCGGAGGCCGTCGCGTGGGATCTGGCTCGTCGTCCCCCTCACGGCGATCTGGGGGAACCTCCACGGCGCCGTCCTCGTGGGAATCGCGGTCATCGGGTGCTACCTGCTCTTCTCGAGGCTCCGCACCGAGCCGGTCGTCGCGGTCGCCGTCGGCCTCGCGACCCTCGCGGCCGTGTGGGTCACGCCCGGACTCCTCGGGACGGGCACGTACTACGTCAGCGTCCTGTCCAACGAGGCCGCGGCCCGGGGCACCGACCTCTGGGCGCCGCCGAGCCCCAGCAGTCCGTTCGACGTCCTGCTCGTCCTCGCCGCCGTCGTCCTCGTCGGCGCCGCGCTGCGTCGACGGCTGCCGCTCTGGGAGTATGCCGCCGTGGCCGGGCTGGCGGTCGGCACCGCGACCGCCTCGAGGCACGGCATCTGGCTGCTGCTGCTCGTCGCCCCCCTCGCAGCGCGGGGTGCGACCCGCTCCCCCTCCACCGCCGCCGCGGCGCCATCCGCGACCGCCCCGTCGCGACGCCTCGCCATCGCAACGGTCGCCCTCGCGTGCGTGCTCTGCGGCGGGATCATCGCCTCGAGGAGCGACGTCCTCGGCAGGGACGAGGCCGTCGCCGCGACCCTCGCGGGCGAGACCGTGGGTCGGACGGTCCTCGCGGTGGAGCCCCTCGCCGAGACGCTTGCGGCCCACGGGGTGCGCGTGTGGGCGAGCAACCCGATCGATGCCTTCTCGCGGGCCGACCAGGCTGCCTTCCTCGACTTCCTCGGCGGCGAGGGTCCCCCCACGAGCTGGGCGCTCGCCGAGGCCGACGTCGTCGTGGCCCTGCCCGGGTCGCCCTCCGCCGCGCTGGCCACCTCCGCCGGGTTCGCCACGACGCGGTCGGTGGGTGGCTACCAGATCATGGAGCGCCGGGTCACGGCGGCGGGAGGCTGACCCCGACGTTGGTGCCCGACCCCTCGAGGACGGCCGACACGTCCACGACGAAGGGCAGGTCGGCCCGGCGCGCGTAGGCCGCCAGGCCCGGATCATCGGGCTGTACGACGACCTTCACCGCCGACCGGCCCGGAGGCACCTCCACCGTCAGCACCGCCTGACCAGCTCCGCCGGCGGCGACGTCGGCGGGGACCGACGTCCGTCCGAGACCGTCCAGGGTGACGGTCCGGACCCCCTGCCGGGCGCCGCCGAGCGACACCTCGAGCCGCAGGGACTGCGTCCTCCCGGACAGGTTGCTCAGCTGGAGCGACGGCTTCGGCCCGAGCGGGAACCGGGTGGGCGACACGGCATCCTCCCGCCACACCCCCTGCAGCGCCACCACGATCGGCCGGAGCACCTCCTCGCGCCGCCTCGGCAGGTCGACCGGCCCGAGCCGCGCTGCCAGCGCGTCGCGGCGGGCCCGCAGGTCGTATGCCGTGAAGGTGCCGCCCGCGCTCGTGGCGATCGGCTCACCAAGCTGCTGAGCGATCCCCGCCGCGAGCGCCGGCGACGTCGTCACGATGCTGTCGTGGAGGACGACCCCGCAGAACCCCACCGCGGAGAGGTCGTCGAGCAGGCGCCCGGCGTCCCTCGACGTGAGGGCGAGCTGCCAGTCGGCCTGGGCCGTCCCCTTGATCGCCCCGAAGCTCCACCGGAGGTCGTCCGAGGCGAGGCCGAGGCTGAGGAACTGGGCGACGCTCGCGTCGTCGACCTCGGGGAACTGGACGACGGGCAGGGTGAAGATGGTGCACCCGGAGCCGAGGGTGGCCCGGACCGAGTCGTCAAACGTCCTCAGGTCACCGAGCTCGGCGCGCAGGGCGACGTAGTCGGGGGCTCGGCCGGGGTTGGTCTGGTCCCAGACCCCGA
This sequence comes from uncultured Actinomycetota bacterium, assembly GCA_963764195.1. Classification (GTDB taxonomy): domain Bacteria; phylum Actinomycetota; class Actinomycetes; order Actinomycetales; family Dermatophilaceae; genus JBDSSS01. The sequence goes on along the minus strand of CAVXRG010000005.1, from coordinate 10,516 downwards.
CGACGAGGACGAGTGCGGCGAGGACGAGCGACAGCGGCCGCGTGCGGCGCCTCGTCCCCACCCGGCTGAGCCAGAGGCCGACGGCGAGCAGCCCGATCACGGCGATGAAGAGGAAGAGCCGTGACCACGTGCGGATCTGCGGGGTGACGAAGAGGGCGAACCACGACCCCAGTCCGCCCTTGGTGTAGAAGCCGATGATGACGACGAGCGACACCACCAGGGCGGCCAGCAGGCCCTCCGGGCGCAGGCGCCGCTTCGTCAGGGCGGCGGAGCCGGCGACGGCGAGCAGCCCCACGACCCCGATGAGGGCGATGACCCCCAGCGCGGAAGTCTCGCCGAAGGAGTCGGTCACCAGGTTGTACGCGTCGCTGAGGCTGCCAAGGAAGGGGACCCGATGACCGTCCCACGGCAGGATCAGGTCGAGGATGCGGCCCGACCACCGGTCGGAGTCGGCCACGGTTCGCCCGAAGGCCATCCCTCCCGTCACCTCGTCCTGCTTCGCTCGCGACCGGGCGAACCACAGGCTCACCAGCGTCGGCACCGCGATGGCGACGAGGGGCAGCGACAGCCGCACCAGCTCCCGTAGGTCGCACCGGAGGACCTGGCGAAGCAGCAGCACCACGACCGCGAGCAACAGGGTGAAGGCGACGTAGTAGACGTCACCGAGACCGAGGAGGACGAGCATCGCGCCCGCAGCGAAGACGTGGCGCCTCCCGACGGCCGGACGGCCGCCGCGATCCGGCGTTCCCCGGCCCAGCACGCTGCGACCTTGCGCGGTCTCGATGATGACGTGAACGGCATACGGCACGGCCCAGTAGGCGGCGAGGAAGAGGTGCGCGAAGCGTTCCTGGTGACCGGGAACGACGGAGAAGAGCACCCCGAGCGCGACGGCCGCCGGCCGGATCACGCCGTGCCGGCGGCACAGCCAGTACATCGCGAGGGCCGACAACGGGAAGCAGAGGAAGAAGTACCACCCCATGACCGTGAACGGGTCGGAGGTGAGTCCGCCCAGGGCCGACAGGATCCAGATGTGGGCGTCGTCCCCCGTCGACGCCCAGCCGGTGTTGAGGCTGAAGGGCGCGCCGAAGAGCGGGTTGTTCGCGTAGGCCCCCTGGTCGAGGTAGGTGCGGATCAGTGTCGCTGTCCACGGCGCGTCGCCGAGCAGACCGAGTGGCGTCCCTGGTCGCCAGTCCCACAGGCGCAGCGCCTGTGCCATCGCGAGGGTGCTGAGCACGGCCGTGACGACGGGTCCCGCAACGCGGTCCGCCGCAGCGCGCAGGCGAAGCCCACGGTTCGCGCTCGAACCCACCACCGGATGCCCCTCCCCCGCCAACGACACGGGCGAGTGTATGAGCGGCCGGCCCCCAGCGCCCGGCGAAACCGGGCGCTGGGGTCGGTGGGAACGCCCGACCCCCCGGGCGTTCCCTCGCACTGTGGCCCCCCAACCACAGCTTCTTGCCAGGCGGTCCCCACCGCCGTTGTGCTCCCCCCAGGCGGTCCCCACCGCCGTTGTGCTCCCCCCAGGCGGTCCCCACCGCCGTTGTGCTCCCCCCAGGCGGTCCCCACCGCCTTCTCGCCGCCGTTCCCCCCGGAACCGGTTCGGCGAGGCTCAGTGGCTCCCTCAGCGGGAGTGGCGACCCTCGGGTCGCGGGGCCGAGCGGCGCAGCAGCCGCGTCAGCGAGAGGCGTGACGCCTTCGGTGCCCGGGTCTCGGCGACCGGTGCGACGACCGGCTGGGCCGCGGAGGGGGCCGGCGGCGGCCAGTCGTGGCCGCGGATGTCCTCCGCGAGGAGGGTGTCACCCGTCCAGCCGTCCTCGTCGTGGAACTCCAGCTGCCCCTCGCCCACGTAGTACCAGCCGGGCCGCGTCCGTGTCTCCATGTTCAAAACCCCCCACAGGTCGTGTTCGCCGGGGACGTCTTCCCCGTTCGTTGCCAAACATAGATGAAGTTTGGACGGTTTGCGGGGTTTTCTAGACCAATCAGAGGAATTTTCTTTACCAAACTCGTACTTTTCGCGGGTTTGAGCATGACCGAGGCGTCCGCCTGAGGGTGGAACCGGCCCGTTCCCACCTCGCTAGACTGGTTTCGGCTCACAGCACCGTCGGTGGCGAGCCTGGCGTGCCGGGAAGTCTGGTCGGTGTCCCATGACACCTATGCCCTGAAGGACTGAAGGACACCATGGCCAGCGAGACCGACACCACCGACCACGGCGCCACCCCTCCGAGCGGCAAGCGGCGCCTCTTCGGCAAGATCACCCGCCACGAGGCGAGCTACGTCGCCGACCTCTTCCGCGCCGAGACGGTCGGCGGGGCCGTGCTGCTCGGCGCAGCCGTCGCCGCGCTGATCTGGGCCAACAGCCCGTGGCGCGACGGGTATGCCGCCCTGCGCGACACCGTCGTCGGCTTCGAGAGCCTGCACCTCGATCTCAGCCTCGGCACCTGGGCGGCCGACGGCCTGCTCGCCGTCTTCTTCCTCGTCGCGGGCATCGAGCTCAAGCGCGAGTTCGTCGCCGGGGAGCTCGCCGACCGGCGCAAGGCCGCACTGCCCATCGCCGCGGCCGTGGCCGGGGTGGTGCTGCCCGCCGTGCTCTTCGCGGTGACCGCCGTCATCGCGAGCCAGGGGGCGAGCGGCGACGAGCTGAGCGACATACTCCAGGGCTGGGCGATCCCCACCGCCACCGACATCGCCTTCGCCCTCGCCGTGCTGGCGGTCATCGGCACGCACCTGCCGTCGGCGCTGCGGTCCTTCCTGCTCACGCTGGCCGTCGTCGACGACCTCATCGCGATCACGATCATCGCCGTCTTCTACACCGACAGCGTCAACTTCCTCGCCCTCGCCGGAGCCGTCGTCCCACTCCTCGCCTGGCGCTCCATGCTCAAGCGCAGGATCCTCAACCCCTTCCTCCTCGCGATCCCGGCGCTGCTCGCATGGGGGCTGGTCCACGCCGCGGGCATTCACGCGACGGTGGCCGGTGTGCTCCTCGGCCTGCTCGTCCCGGTGCACCGCGAGGCCGAGGACGACCCGGAGAGACACAGCCTGGCCGAGACGATCGAGCACAAGATCCGCCCCTTCTCCGCCGGTTTCGCCGTGCCGGTCTTCGCCTTCTTCGCCGCCGGCGTCACCGTCGTCGGGGGTGGGTTCACCGCCGCCATCACCGACCCCGCAGCCCTCGGCGTCGTGGTCGGCCTCGTCGTCGGCAAGGCTCTCGGCGTCTTCGGCGGCACGTGGGCCGTGGCCCGGTTCACGAGGGCCGAGCTCGACGACGAGCTGGCCTGGATCGACGTCTGGGGCATCGCCCTGCTCTCCGGCGTCGGCTTCACGGTGAGCCTGCTCGTCGGCGAGCTCGCCTTCGGCACCGGCTCGGAGCGCGACGAGCACGTCAAGCTCGCTGTCCTGCTCGGGAGCGTCATCGCTGCGTTCCTCGCGGCGATCGTGCTGCGCCGCCGCAACCGGCACTACCGGCTCATCGAGATCCGCGAGACCGCCGACCTCGACGACAACGGCATCCCCGACATGTACGAGGATCGGTGACGGCGGGTAGGCACAGTAGGGTGACACCGTCAGGCGCCCCAGCGGCGCAGCACGCTTGTGAGGAAGTGACCCGATGAGCACGGACCCCCGGCAGGAGCGGACCCTCGGCCAACTGGTCGCCGCCCTCTCCCAGGACCTCTCCACCCTGGTCCGAGGCGAGATCGCCCTGGCCAAGGCCGAGGTCTCCTCCCAGGTCAAGAAGGCCGGGGTCGGTGGTGGCCTGCTCGCCGCCGCCGCCGTCGTCGCCTTCTACTCCGTCTACTTCCTGTTCACGACGATCGCCGAGGGCATCCAGGCCCTCGGCCTGCCGCGGTGGCTCAGCTTCCTCATCGTCACGCTGCTGATGCTCGCCATTGCCGCCGTGCTCGGCCTGCTCGGCGTCAAGCGGATGAAGACGGTCGAGCCCACCCCCGAGAAGGCGATCGCCAACGCGCAGCAGACCGTCGCCGGCATCAAGGCGGCCGCGGCCAACCCGGGGACGATGCCTCCGGGCCCGCGGCCCGACTGGGACCGCACCAAGAGCGCCGCCACCACGGCGATCACGACGCAGGCCCCCGCCTCGTCCGCGGCGACGCCCGTCGCGACTGAACCCGCCCGCGACTCCTCGCCCGGCTCCTGACCTCGTCCGGCCACCCACGCTCGTGCCGGTCGACTCGTCCTTCGTCAACATCGCCGGGCCCTGGCACCATCGCTACGTCTCCGCCAACGGCGCCCGCTTCCACGTCGCCGAGCTCGGTGACGGTCCGCTCGTCGTGCTCCTCCACGGTTTCCCCCAGTTCTGGCACACGTGGCGCCACCAGATGGTCGCGCTCGCGACCGCCGGCTACCGGGTCGCCGCGATGGACCTGCGCGGCTACGGCGGATCCGACAAGCCGCCCCGCGGCTACGACACCTACATGTCGACCCTCGACACGGCCAGCGTCATCCGGGCCCTCGGCGAGCAGCACGCCGTCGTCGTCGGCCAGGGCCTCGGCGGTTGGATCTCGTGGTCCATGCCGACGCTCCGCCCCGACGTGACCCGCGCCGTCGCCTCGCTCTCGATGCCGCACCCGCGGATCATGCGGCACGCGATGGTGGCCCACCGCCGCCAGCGCGAGGCGTCCGGCTGGCTGGCCGGCCTGCAGAAGCCGTTTGTCCCGGAGCGGGCGATGGCCCGGTCGCACGACTACGTCGCCGACCTGCTCACCGGGTGGTCCGCGCCGGACAGCGACTTCCCGACCGCGCAGGACATCGCCTGCTACGGAGACGCGATGATGATCCCTTTCGTCGCCCACTCGGCCGCCGAGCACTTCCGCTGGCTCGGCCGGTCGTCCTTCCGCCCCGACGGGCCGATGTTCATGCGCCGCGTCCGGCACGCCGTGCGGGTGCCGGTCCTCCAGCTGCAGGGGGCGGACGACCGCTGCGTCCTCCCGCGTGCCACCCTCGGCTCGGCCGCGTACGTGCCGGGCGACTACCGCAGCGTCACCGTTCCGGGCGCCGGCCACTTCCTCACCGAGGAGGCCCCCGACCGGGTCTCCGGCGAGCTGGTGCGCTGGCTCGACTCGCTGGTCTGATGGAGCTCTCCCTCCCCGACGCCGGTGGGGTCACGTGGTCGGTGGCCGTCCACGACCTCACGGGTATGCCGCTGGGCCCGCCGCCCGATGACGCCGCCGGCGGCTCCGCCTCGTCCCCGGGGACCCCACGGATCCTCGCGGAGGTCGAGGCGGGCGCCGTGATGCGCACCGCGTCGGTGGGCAAGATCCTGCTGCTGCTCGAGACCGCCCGGGCCCTCACGACCGAGGAGGCCGCGCTCGACGAGCCGCTCACCCGCTCGATCGAGGAGTGGGTGCGCGACTCCGGACTCTGGCACACCCTCTCGGTCGAGACCCTGCCCCTCGTCGACGTCGCTGCCCTCGTCGGCGCCGTCTCGGACAACCTCGCCACCAACGTCCTGCTCCGCCGGATGGGCCTCGACTCCGTCGCCGTGCTCGCCACCCGCCTCGGGCTGCGGGCGACCGCCCTGCACGACCGGGTCCGCGACGAGCGCACCTCCGCCCACGCCGCCACCCTGTCCACCGGTAGCGCCACCGAGCTCTGCACGCTCGTCGGGAGGATCGAGCGGGGGGAGGCGGTCTCCCCGGCCGCCGATGCGTTCGTCCGGCAGTGGCTCTCCGCCAACGTCGACCAGTCGATGGTCGGCTCGGCGTTCGTCGAGCATGCGGGCCTCGACCCGATCGCCCACCACGAGAGCCTCGGCGGGGCCTTGCGGCTGTGGAACAAGACCGGCACCGACGCCGGGGTGCGCGCCGACGTCGGGGTGGTCTCCCGCGGCACGACGTCCATCGCGTGGGCCGCCGTCGCCAACTGGGCACCGGCCGCGCGACGCCGGACCGCTACGCCGTCACCGGCCGACGTCGTCGCCGCGCCCACCTCGGCGGCGTCGGGCCCGCACCGGGGTGACGACCTCGTCGCCTGGTCGGTGCTGCGGGGTCTGCGCCTGGTGGGCGAGCAGGTCCTCGACGCGTTGTGAGTCGTGCCGCCTCGGTGTTCAACCGGGCACGACGACGGCGAAGGTGGCGCCCCCGCCCGCGGTCTCGGTGACCTCGAGGCGCCCACCGTGCGCCTGGACCACCTGGGTCACGAGCGCGAGGCCGAGCCCCACCCGGCGGGCCGCCCCGTCGTCGCGCGCCCGGGCGAAGCGGCGGCTCAGCCGTTCGACGTCGGCGGGGTCCACCCCCGACCCGTGGTCGACGACCTCGACCCGCACCTCCACCGGAGCCGGCTCCGGCACCCCGAGATCAAGGCTCGCTCCCGCGCCAGCCCCCGAGAGGCCGGTCCGGGACACGACGACCTCGACGGACGCGCCGGAGGGCGAGTGCGCGATGGCGTTGTCGACGAGCGCGAGCACCGCGCGGCGCAGGCCGGTGGCGACCCCGACGACGACGAGGCCCTCCGTCACCGACGGCGGCACGAGGGTGACCCCGGCGTCGGCGGCATACGGTCGGAGCGAGGTCACGACGTCGTCGGCGACCCCGGCGAGGTCGACCGACTCGGTCGCCGCGGTGGCCCCCTCGAGCTGGGCGGAGAGCAGCAGGTCGGAGACGACGTCGGCCATGGCCCGGGTGTCGCTGACGAGCTGGTCGACCTCGGCCCGGGAGGTGGGGTCGGCGTCGGGGCCGAGGTGGCGACGCACCATCTGGGCCCGGGTGCTGATCACGGCGAGCGGAGTGCGCAGCTCGTGGCTGGCGTCGGCGACGAACTGCCGTTGCAGGGCGAGGGCTTCCGCGAGCGGTCGCACCGCCCGCCGCCCCGCGAAGAGCCCGGTCACCGCGGCGAGCAGGACGCCGAGAGCGCCGGCGACCGCCGTCGCCGCGATGAGCCGGCCCTCCTCGTCCCGGTGCAGGCGCACGTCGTACACCGCGACGTAGGCACGGTCCCCCCGCACGACGAGGGCTGCCGGCCACGAACGGCCCTGCGCCGCGATGGTCGTCCTCTGCTGCGTGCCGGCGGCGCGGGCAGCCGCCTGCGTCGCCACCTTCTCGGCCTCGGCGACGACCGGCGCCGGCGCGCCGGGGGTCGAGCGTGTCCCCGTCGCGGTGACCTCGACGAGCCAGATGCCCGGCGGGGAGTCACCGACGTCGTCGGCCGATGCGGCAGCCGTCTCGACGCGTGAGGAGATCTCGGACAGCTGCTGGCGGTCGAAGATGAGTCCGGCGGCGACGATGGCGACGAGCACCACGACGGCCGTGGTGGCGCCGACGCGCAACGCGATCGAGCGGGCCGCCCGCGCGATCGGGTCACTGGAGCCGGCGGACGGGTGGCGCCGGCTCATCCGCGGCCCAGGCGGTAGCCGACGCCGTGGACCGTGTCGACCACGCCCTTGCCGAGCTTTCGCCGCAGGTAGTGGACGTAGGTGTCGACGGCGCCGGTGGTGTCGGCGTGGTCGAAGGCGTGCTCGAGCAGCTCCTCGCGGGTGAAGACCCGCGTCGGGCGGCGGCCGAGCGTCTCGAGCAGCGCGGTCTCGCGGCCCGACAGCAGCACCTCGCCGTCGGGACCGAGCCACCGGTGCTCACCGACGAGCAGCCGGCCCGCGCCGACGACGACCTCGGCCGAGCTGGACGAGACGGGTCGGAGCAGCGCCCGCAGCCGGGCGAGCAGCTCGTCGACGTCGAAGGGCTTCACCACGTAGTCCTGGGCGCCGGCGTCGAGGCCCTCGACCCGGTCGCCCACCGTGCCCCGGGCGGTGAGCAGCAGGGCCGGGGCCCCGACCCCCTTGGCCCGCAGGCGCGAGAGGAGGTCCACCCCCTCGATGCCGGGCAGGCCGCGGTCGACGACGAGGACGTCCCAGTCGTGGACCAGCCCCGCGTGCAACCCCGCCTGACCGTCGCGCGCGGTCGTGACGGCATACCCCTCCTCGGTGAGCAGCGTCGCCAGCATCGCCGAGAGGTCGGCGTCGTCCTCGACGAGCAGGAGGCGGCGTGGCGTCGGCGACGCGGGCGCGGGATCGGTCATGACCCCAGTGTCGTGCTTGCGTCTCATAAGTTTCTGAGATCCGGTCAGCACCATCGTCTCGTGACCAACACCCTGACCCCCCGAGGCGTCCGCGCCGACCGCCCACCCGAGCGGGTCCGCTCGGCCCTGCGGCGCGGGAGCGAGTTCCGGCGCTGGCGCGCCCGCACCGCCGACCTGCTCGAGGCCGCGGTCGTGCTCACGCTCGTCGTCGTCATCGCCACCTTCCTGCTCGGCGCGGGCAGCCACGACCTCGTCAGCGGGTCGACCGGCACGATCCTCATCGCCGTGGGTCGCGTCACCGGTCTCGTCGCGATGGACTTCCTGCTCCTGCAGCTGCTCCTCGCCGCCCGGATCCCGTGGGTCGACCGGGTCTACGGGATGGACCGGGCGCTCAAGGCCCACCGTGTGCTCGGCCGCGTCACCGTCCCCCTCGTGCTCGTCCACGTCGGCGCGATCGTCCTCGGCTACGCAATCCGCGACCAGCTCGGCGGGCTCACCGGGCCGCTCGTCGAGGGCCTGCGCCTCGTCACGGGCGGGGACAACCTGCTCGAGGCGACGATCGCGACGGTCCTGCTCGTCGCCCTCGCGGTCACCTCCGTGAGCATCGCGCGTCGGCGGCTCAGCTACGAGTGGTGGCACGTCGTCCACCTCACCGCGTATGCCGCTGTCGTCCTGTCCGTCCCCCACCAGCTCTCGCTCGGGTCCGACTTCACGGCGACCCCCTGGGTGCGGGTCTACTGGTGGGCCCTCTACGTCCTTGTCACCGCGAGCGTCCTCTGGTGGCGCGTGCTCGTGCCGGTCGCCCGCAGCCTGCGTCACGACCTGCGCGTGACCCGGGTCGTCCAGGAGAGCCCCGGCGTCTGGTCGGTCTGGATGCGCGGCCGCCACCTCGACCGCCTCCCGGCCCGGGCCGGGCAGTACTTCAACTGGCGCTTCGTCAGCCCCCGGCTCGTCCTCACCGCTCACCCGTGGTCGCTCTCCAGCGCCCCCGACGGGCGCAGCCTCCGGATCACCGTGCGCGACCTCGGCGACCACTCGCGGGCACTCCAGGGCCTGCGCCCGGGCACGCGGGTCCTCTTCGAGGGCCCCTACGGCGCCTTCACGCTGCGGCACCGGACCCGGCGACGGGTGCTCCTCCTCGCCGCCGGCATCGGGATCACCCCCGTGCGTGCCCTGCTCGAGGAGCTCGTCCGCGAGCGCCACGCGAGCCCGGGCGACATCACCGTCGTCTACCGGGTCAACGACGCCTCGCAGCTGACCTTCCGCCGCGAGCTCGAGCGGCTCGTCGCGGCCGGGGGCCACCGCCTGCTCGTGCTCGTCGGCCCACCCGTTCAGGGGTCCTGGCTCCCGGCCGACGGCCTGACCTCGGTCGGTGGTGACGACGCCGAGCGCCTCGCGACGATCGTGCCCCACCTCGTCGCGCACGAGGCCTACCTCTGCGGTCCCGGACCCTGGATGCACCTCGTCCGATCGACGCTCATCGACGCGGGGCTGCCCGCCACCCACGTCCACGACGAAAGGTTCAACTGGTGAGGAAGATGACGACGGCCCTCGTCGGGCTCGCGAGCGCCGCGACGATCGCCACCACCTGGTCCGCGGGGCTCACCCCCCGGCAACCGAGCCCGCAGGCGCTCCAGGGCACGGTCTCGAGCGGGGCAGGGGTGGTGACCGCAGACCCGGTGACGCCCGCCCCCTCGAAGGCGACGGCCGCCGCGGGCGGGCCGAAACCCCGTGCGACGCCGAGCTCCGGTGGCGCGTCCTCGAAGGCCGCTCCCGCGCCCGCCCCGAAGCCGGTCGCCAAGCCCGCTCCGACATCGGGCCGGGTCAACGGCGCCGTCATCTCGACGCAGTACGGCCAGGTCCAGGTCCAGGTGCGCTTCACCGGGAAGACGATCACGAGCGTCACGGCCCTGCACCTCACCGACAGCTCGGGCACGTCCGTGATGATCAGCCAGCGCGCGGCGCCGATCCTGCGCAACGAGGCAATGGCCAACCAGTCGGCCCAGATCGACATGGTCAGCGGGGCGACCTACACGAGCGAGGCCTACATCCAGAGCCTCCAGTCCGCCATCGACGCGGCCCACCTCGCCTGAGCGATCCTCACCCGAGGGGGAGCTGGAACCACGCGACGTCACGCCAGGCGCCGTGCTTCCAACCGATCCTCCGGTAGACCCCGACCGGCTCGAAGCCGAGCGAGCGGTGCAGCGCCTCGCTCGCGTCGTTCGGCAGGGTGACGCCGCCGCACGCCATCCGCATCCCGAGGGCGGTCATCCGGTCGAGCAGGGCGGCATACAGCTGACGCCCGAGTCCCCGACCGCGCTCGTCGACGCCGAGGTAGACGCTCACCTCGCAGGAGAACCGGTAGGCGCTGCGCTCCTTGAAGGGTCCCCCGTAGGCGTAGCCGACGACCCGTCCGGCCTCCTCGGCCACGAGCCAGGCGTGGGCGGCCGGGCCCGCTCGATGCGACGCCGCATCTCCGCCGCGTCCGGCGGGT
>CAVXRG010000004.1:0-330990 GCA_963764195.1 uncultured Actinomycetota bacterium | reverse complement strand
GAGCCGCCACCCGACCCGCAGGAGGGGCGCGATGCAACTTCCGAGTTCATGCTGCGGAATGCTGGGGTTCTCTGGCCCTGATCGGCGGCTGCACGGTCCGTTGTGAGCGCGCGAACCCCTCACGTTCGTTCTGATGCATGCCGCATCCAGGTGGCATGCTCATCCCGCTGGTGTGGCGTCAGTCCCCAGAGCTGGAGGTGGATGCGGAGGGCATCGTCCAAGTGGGCCATCTGATGAGCGGGGACCCGGCCGGCGACGTTGCTGGTGACCGGCACGACCGTGACTCCCCCGCGGTCGCTTCCCCCGATGCTTGCCACTCGTCCCAGGCGGCTGCGTAGGCGTCCTCGAGTTCAGGGTCCTGCAGCATCCGGATGGCGCGCTGGATCGCAGCCGACCGGGACGGTACGCCGGCCGCCTGCACGTAGCGATCCAAGGCGGCGACATCCTCCTCGGCCAGGTCAAGCACGGAGCTGGCGAGGGGACTCGAACCCCTAACCGCCTGTTTACAAGACAGGTGCGCTACCAATTGCGCCACGCCAGCAGATCCTCGAGGACGGCCCGAGGACGGCGAAAGCGTAACGGAGGCCGGCGGCATACGGGAAAGGTGGCGCGCTGCAGGCCCGCCGCGGACGCCCCCGTGACCCTAGGCTCGGACCGTTGCCGAGCCCCACTCGGGCGCCGGCAGGTTTCCGCTCCACCGGAAAGGACCCCACGTGCCTGACACGTCGACCACCGCCGCCCCACCCGACCTCCTGCGCAAGGCCGCCGCCGAGGGCGTCGGCACGTTCATTCTCGTCTTCTTCGCCGTCGGCACCGCCGTCTTCGGCATCGAGTCCATCGGCAAGCTCGGGGTCGCGCTTGCCTTCGGCTTCACCCTGCTGGCCCTCGCCTACAGCCTCGGCCCCGTCTCCGGGTGCCACGTCAATCCGGCCGTGACCCTCGGGGTCCTGATGCGCAAGGGGATCACCGGCGCCGAGGCCGTCGCCTACTGGGTCGCCCAGGTCGTCGGCGCCGTCATCGGCGCCGCGCTGCTCAAGCTGCTCGTCTCCGGATTCGGAGGCGCGACGGACGAGACCGGTGGGCTCGGCACGAACGACTGGGGCGACAGCATCTCGATGGGTGGCGCCTTCGTCCTCGAGATCGTCCTCACCTTCCTGCTCGTCTTCGTCGTCCTGCTCGTCACGAACCGGGCCGCGGCGCCCGGATTCGCGGGCCTCGCCATCGGGATCGTCCTCGCCGCGATCCACCTCGTCGGCATCCCGCTCGACGGCACGTCGGTCAACCCGGCCCGTTCCCTCGGCCCGGCCGTGTTCAACGGCGGCGACTCGCTGGCGCACCTGTGGCTGTTCATCGTGGCCCCGCTCATCGGTGGCGCGGTCGCCGCGGTCGTGGCTCCGCTCTTCGAGACGGGCACCTCGACGATCGACACCGACCCGACGGGCGCCGACGTGCCCGAGTGACCGCACCGCAGGAGCGACCGGGGTCCCTGATGCACGAGAGGCCCTGTCCCACCGTGACGGTGGGGCAGGGCCTCTCGTTCGATGCTGGACCTCGGTCAGGACCGGTGAACCCGGTCGGGACCCATCGCTCAGGGCAGGCGCACGACCTGGCCGACGAAGATCAGGTTCGGGTTGGAGATCGAGCCGCGGTTGGCGGCGTAGAGCGCCTTCCAGCCTCCGGAGACGCGGTAACGGGCCGCGATCTTCGACAGGGTGTCGCCGCGCTTGATCGTGATCGAGGCCCCCCTGGCGGTGGACGTGCGGGGCGCGACGGTGTTGACCTTCTTGGTCACCTTGGTGCTCTTCGATGCAACGTACGTCTTCTTCTTGACGACCGTCTTCGTGACCTTCTTCGGCGCCGCCGTCGCCTTGAGGGGGGCGCGGGTCGTCGAGCGGGAGGAGACGGGCGAGGAGGTGGCCCCACCGTTGGAGCGCGTCAGGCCTGCCTTGCGGGAGCAGACCGGCCAGGCGCCGGGGCCCTGGCTGGCGAGGACGCGCTGGGCGACCGCGATCTGCTGGGACTTGCTGGCGAGGTCGGCGCGGGGGGCGTAGGCGCGGCCGCCGTAGCCGACCCAGGTGCTCTGCACGAACTGCAGGCCGCCGTAGAAGCTGTTGCCGGTGTTGATCGACCAGTTGCCGCTCGACTCACAGGCGGCGACGCGGTCCCAGACGGAGCCTGCCGCGTTGGCGGGGCCCGCGGTGGCGAGGCCACCGAGGACGGTGGCGGCACCGGCGATGCCGACGCCGGCGATGCGCTGCTTGACGGAGACCTTCTTGGTCGCGGCGTGCTTGGACTGGTAGTGCATGTGGGTTCCCTTTCCTGACGACGCGCCTGCGGAGTTAGCTGTCGGGTTGGGGCGTCAGGTGCCCCGTCGCTCGCGCGACCTCACCCCGGGGTCGGGGCGTCCGTGGACGCGTCCGACCCATGTGGTTCCCCCGTCCTCGCCCGGTCCGGTCATCCGGACTGATGTCCCTGGCTGGCGAGGCTCGGCGCGCGCAGGGACCGGTGGTGAAATAGGTGGCTGTGTGAAGTTGTGCCACACCGAGAGATCCGGTCGTGGAGCGGGGACACTCGGGGACGAGGCCACCTTCGACACGTCGGGACGAGACCGCCGCGAGTGCCGACCACCGACGGTACGTGACCATTCCGAGATCGACAAGCCCCGTCCGAGATCTTTTCGTTATCTTCGCGCGACCGCAGCGTCACCGTGCAGGCGGTAACGGTTCAGAGCGAGAAGGGGTTGCGGCTGAGCGGCACCCAGGAGACGTCGAGAACGCCGGCGACCGCGAGCAGCGCGAGCAGGGCCGCGACGGCTCCGAGCACCCCCGTCACCACCCGGGCGGGCACGCCCTCGGGGACGGTGGCCCGCACGATCGAGCGGGACCCGCGCCGCAGGGACGCTCCACCGGGGCCGCGCCACATCATCAGGACGCCGAAGATCCCGCCGACCCCGAGCGTCACGGGGGTGCCGGGGCCGAGGGCGTCACCGCTCGCGCCCGACAGGAGCAGCGCGACGGCATACATCCCGGCGAGGGTGACCGCGACGGGCAGCAGGAGCGAGACCGCGCTCGCGACGACACCCATCACGACGTTCCACGGTCCGACGGCCACTGCATAGGGGACGTCGCTGCGGCGTCGGCCGTGGACGTAGCGGCGCAGCACGAGTCCCGTCACCGTGCGGTCCGTCGCCCGGGCCGCCGAGGACCAGAGGACGAGCAGGGCGGTCGCGACGACCGGCACCGTGACGAGCAGACCGAGCCAGAGGGCGGCGAGCGCCGTGAGCAGGCCCGTGCGCATCGCGAGACCGATCCGGGGGTCACCCTCGGGGGTCCACGAGCCGCCGTTCCCGTCGACCTCGCCGTCCTCCTCGTCGCGCCAGTCCTGCTCCGGCTCGTCCACCACGCCGCGCTCGTATGCCGCTGGGTCGGCCCACGCGCGAGCGGCCGGCTCTGCCCACGGCTCGGATCGCTCGGGCGGCTCGGTGGGGGGCGCCCACCGGGACGGTAGGGGCGCGGCGACGACGGACGGCAGCACCGCAGTGCCCGACTCGGCCATCACCTGGGTCGAGCCGACGGACGGCGCGGCGGTCGGGTCGTCCCACAGGCCCCCGCTCGGCGGCGGGACGGTCGCGGCCTGACCCGCCGCGTAGCGCTCGAGGGCGTCGATCACCTCGTCGGCGTGCGGGCGCTCGGACGGGTTGGGGGACAGCGAGGCCCGCAGCAGCGGCGCGAGACGCGGGTCGATCCCGTCGAGGTCGACCTCCCCGGCCCGGACCCGGCTGAGCACGGCGTCCATCCGGCCCCGGCCGAAGGGCGGGCGGCCCGACGCCGCATACGTGATCGTCGCGGCCCACCCCCACCAGTCGGTGGCGTCGGTGATCGCGGCGCCCTCGACGAGCTCGGGCGAGAGGTAGCCCGGGGTACCCATGACGAGACCCCCGACCGTGTGGCGCACGTCGTCCTGCAGGTGCGCGATGCCGAAGTCGATGAGGACGGGCTCCCCGTCCTCGAGCAGGACGTTGCCCGGCTTGATGTCGCGGTGGACGACCCCGCACGCGTGGATGGCGCGGATCGCCTCGGCCGTGCCCCGTGCGAGGCGGAGCAGCTCGTCCGGACCGAGGGGGCCGGACTCCTCGACGGTCTCGTCGAGGGCGGACCCGGGGACGTAGCGGGTGACGACGTAGGGCCGCGGGCCCATCACGTCGGCATCGATGACGCTGGCGACCCGGTCGTCGCGGACGCGCGAGAGCGTCTCGACCTCGCGGCCCAGCCGGTGCCGGGCGTCGTCGTCGTGAGCGACGTGGGTGCGCAGGACCTTGATCGCGACGGCCCGACCGCGCGGATCGAGCGCGAGGTGGACGACACCCATGCCGCCCTCACCGATCTCCTCGAGCAGGCGGTACTTGCCCAGCCGCTCATGGCCACCGCCCCCGGGCGAGCCCGCGGACGAGCCCGGGGGCGCCGAGGCGACCCACTCGGTTCGATCACGCGCAGCCATGACCCCACGGTAAGGGACCGGGGACCCCCAGCACGACGCCCTGGCGAGGTTGGGGTGGGGCCGGGACCGTCTCCAGCCGCCGCCCCGGGCCGGTCAGCTGGAGATGTAGCTGCGCAGCTGCTCCGCCTCCGACTGCAGCTCCGAGAGGCGGTGCTTGACGATGTCGCCGATGCTGACGATGGCCGTCAGCTTCCCGTCCGCGTCGACGATCGGGACGTGGCGCACCCGCATCTCGGTCATCGTCCCGGCGAGGTCGGCGATGTCGTCGTCGGCGGTGCCGGTCGTCACCTCGCTCGTCATGATCTGCGAGACCGGCGCGTCGAGCACCGCGGTGCCCGTGGCGTGCAGATGACGCACGATGTCGCGCTCGCTGACGATCCCGTCGATGGTGACCCCGTCCGTACTCACCACCACGGCACCGATCCGGTGGTCGTCGAGCAGCGCCAGCAGACCCGTCACGGTCTCGTCCGGCTTCACCGTGACGACCCCGCCGCCCTTGCTCCGCAGCACGTCCGAAATCTTCATGGCGCTCTCCTTCGTCGTCGATGAGTAGCCCTGATTCGACCCTAGAGGCGGACTCGCCGGGGCGCCAGCGTTCGCTCGTTAGAGTGAGACACGATTCAGACCGGGCACCCGCACGGCGCCTTGAGCGCCCCATGAGCACAGGAGTTGATCGCGTGTCGTCCCCACGGCCGACCTACGACCTCGTCATCGCGGCGAACCGCCTCCCCGTCGACAAGGTCGTCACGGGTGACGGCTCGATCGAGTGGCGGCGCAGCCCCGGAGGCCTCGTCACGGCCATGGAGTCGGTGATGCGGTCGCAGCCGGGCGCCTGGGTCGGCTGGGCCGGGGACGCCGGAGACGCCCCTGAGCCCTTCGACGAGGACGGCATCCACCTGCACCCGGTCCCCCTGTCGCAGCAGGAAGTGACGGACTACTACGAGGGTTTCTCCAACGACACGCTCTGGCCGATCTATCACGACGTCATCGTGCCGGCGAAGTTCCACCGTGACTGGTGGACCAGCTACCAGACGGTCAACCGCCGCTTCGCCGAGGCCGTCGCCGAGGTCGCGGCGCCCGGCGCTCGGGTGTGGGTGCAGGACTACCAGCTTCAGCTCGTCCCGGCGCTGCTGCGCGCGCTGCGCCCCGACGTGCGGATCGGCTGGTTCAACCACATCCCCTTCCCCCCGGTCGAGCTCTTCGCCCAGCTCCCGTGGCGGGGGCAGCTCCTCGAGGGGCTGCTCGGCGCCGACTTCCTCGGCTTCCAGCGCCAGGCCGACGCCCAGAACTTCGTCCGCGCCTGCCGCCAGCTGCTCAAGGTGCAGACCAAGGGTGAGACGGTCTCGGTCGTCGACGGCTCGCACCGTCGGGTCCGGGCCAGTGCGATCCCGATCTCGGTGGACTACCAGGGGCTCGAGGAGCTCTCCCGCACTCCGGAGGTGAAGGAGCGGGCTCGCGCCATCCGGGAGTCGCTGGGCAACCCGGAGGTCCTCATGCTCGGGGTCGACCGGCTCGACTACACCAAGGGCATCCGGCACCGGCTCAAGGCCTACGAGGAGCTGCTCCGCGACGGCCGTCTCGGCCCGCCGAAGGTGACCTTCGTCCAGGTTGCGACCCCGAGCCGCGAGCGGGTCGACGCCTACCGCACGCTGCGCTCCGAGGTCGAGCAGACCGTCGGGCGAATCAACGGCGAGTACGGCGAGATCGGCGCCGCCGCGATCCACTACATGCACCACTCCTACCCCCGGGAGGAGATGGCCGCCCTCTTCCAGACCGCGGACGTCATGCTCGTCACTCCCCTGCGTGACGGGATGAACCTCGTCGCCAAGGAGTACGTCACCTGCCGGGTCGAGAACGACGGCGCGCTCGTGCTCAGCGAGTTCACCGGGGCATGGAACGAGCTGCACCAGGCCTTTGCCTGCAACCCCCATGACATCGAAGGGCTCAAACACGCGATGCTCAAGGCTGTGAACACCCCCGAGGCGGAGAAGACGCGGATCATGAAGTCGCTGCGTCGGCGTGTGGCCGAGTACGACGTGCAGCGCTGGGCCCAGCGCTACCTCGCCGCCCTTGACGCGGCGCCCGAGCGACCGACGGCGGCGTCATGAGCCCGACCCGGCCCCTCGACGAGGCCCTTGACGCCGCCGCAGAGGCCGAGTCGCTGCTCGTCGCCACCGACTTCGACGGCGTCCTCGCGCCCTTCGAGGCCGAGCCGATGGATGCCGCACCCACCCCCGGCAGCATGGAGACGCTCCGCTCGCTCGCCGCGCTCCCGGGGGTCCACGTGGCCGTCATCTCGGGCCGTGACCTCTCCACCCTCCGCACCCTCACAGGCATCGGCGAGGACGAGCCGATCGTCCTCATCGGCAGCCACGGGGCCGAGTCGTCGTCGGAAGCCGTGCGCGCGGCGATGGAGGCCGCCGCGGTGACCCCGGAGGACGAGAAGAACCTCGCTGAGGTCCGCGCCGACATCGAGACGCTCCTCGCGCAGCACCACCCCAAGGCCGGCATCGAGCACAAGACCGCGGCCGTGGTCGTGCACACGCGCGGGCTCGACCGCGCGGACGCCGATGCCGCGATCGCCGATGCGCGACGGATTGCCCTCGACCACGACGGCGTCAAGGTGCTCAAGGGCAAGTCCGTCATCGAGCTGTCGGTGTCCCATGCCGACAAGGGCTCGGCGGTCACGGCGCTCGGGCGGCACGTCGGTGCCACCGCACGGATCTACCTCGGCGACGACGTGACCGACGAGGACGCCTTCATGCGCATGCGCCGGCCGGAGGACGTCACCGTCAAGGTCGGTACCGGCTCGACGGCTGCCCGTCATCGGGTCGATGACGAGGAAGCCGCCGCCGCCCTGCTCTCGCGCCTCATGGAGCGGCGGCGCAGGGCCGACTCCGCGTCCTGAGCCACGCGCCGGGGACGCCCGGCTCAGCGTCGGCGAGCCCCCGTCGACCCGCGCACGACCAGCTCGGGACGGAAGACGTACTCGGCTCTCGGAGAGGGGTGTCCGGCGATCTCGTCGAGAAGGGCCCGCACGGTGGCCGCGCTCATGGCGTTGACGGCCTGGCGCACCGTCGTCAGTGGCGGGTCGGTGAAGGCGATGAGCGTCGAGTCGTCGTAGCCGACGACGGAGAAGTCCCGGGGCACCTGCAGGCCCCGCTTGCGCGCCTCGCGGATCGCCCCGAGGGCCATGAGGTCGGAGCCGCAGACCACGGCGGTCGCTCCACGGTCGAGCAGCCGGCCGGCGGCCGACGCGCCACCCTCGACGCTGAAGAGGGAACGCTCGATGAGGTCGTCCACGTCGGACCGGCCGGTGAGCTCCTGCATCGAGTGGCGGAAGCCGGCGATCTTGCGGATGACGGGGACGTAGCGGTCGGGACCGACCGCGAGCCCGATCTCGCGGTGCCCGAGGCTGACGAGGTGCTCGAGGGCGAGGCCCATCGAGGCGACGTCGTCGTTGGAGATGAAGGGGGCGTCGACGCCCTCGACGTATCCGTTGACGAGCACGAGCGGCAGGCCCCGCTCGCGCAGGGCGACGTAGCGCGAACCGTCGGTGTCGGTGTTGGCGTGCATCCCCGAGATGAAGATGATCCCCGCGACGCCCCGGTCGAGGAGCATCTGGACGTAGTCGTCCTCGTGGACGCCGCCGGCGACCTGGGTGCAGAGCACGGGGGTGTAGCCGTTCTGGGCCAGCGCGTTCTCGATGACCTGCGCGAAGGCCGGGAAGATCGGGTTGGTCAGCTCGGGCACGATGAGACCGACGAGCCCGGCGCTCTTGCGGCGCAGACGACTCGGCCGGTCATAGCCCAGCACGTCGAGAGCGGTGAGCACCGACTGTCGGGTCGCCTCCGCGACGCCGGGCTTGCCGTTGAGCACCCGGGACACGGTCGCTTCCGAGACGCTCGCCTGGACCGCGATGTCCCGGAGCCTGGCTTTCACGACTGGCGCCTCCCGCGTCTCGCGTGGCGGGCGCCGCCATCGGTCGGGCGCCACGTCCACACCGAGACTCCCGGCTCGGCAGCGCTCAGTGTGACAGTGCCGTCGGCGAAGTCCGGCGCCTGTCCGTATGCCGTCCGGCCCGCCTCGACGCCGGCCAGGTGCCGGGCGTCGACCCTCACGGGCTCGTGCGCCCGCCGTGCGATGTGGACGAGGGCGGTCTCGGTGACCGTCTCGCGGAGGAAGACGATGGCGTCACCCTCAGCGTGGACCCAGCGCAGACCGCCCTCGCGGAGCGCGACCGATCCGCGACGCGCCGCGATGAGGTCGCGATAGACCGCGAGCAGCCTCGCGTCCCAGTGTTGCTCGTCCCACGGCATCGGGCGTCGTCCGTCCTCACCGAACGCGCCCTCCATCCCGATCTCGTCGCCGTAGGTGAGCATCGGCATCGACGGCAGGGTGAAGAGGAGACCGGCCGCCACGTCGACGCCGCGCGAGTCCTCGCCCACGAGGGTGCGCACGCGGGTGGCGTCGTGGGAGCCGACGAGGTTGAAGGAGCTGACGAGCGACTGCCAGGCGATGCGGGAGGTGAAGTCGCGCATCGTCTCCACGACGGCGCCCGCGTCGAGCAGCGGGACGGGGACGGGGGCGCCGAGGAAGTTCGGGTCACCCTTCTCCTCGCGCAGCCAGGTCCAGACCGGCTTGCAGAAGCCCGAGTAGTTCATCACCCCGTGCCAGCCGTCCCCCGGCATGTCGACGGTGTAGTCGTGCACGTGCTCCCCGACGAGCAGGGCCTCCGGCGCCCAGCGGGCCATCGCGTCGCGCATCTGCCGGGCGACGTCGTGGTTGACGTCGGTGCCACGCCACCGGCCCGTCATGTTCGCGACGTCGACGCGCCAGCCGTCGAGGCCCCCGGAGCGACCGAGCCACTTGCGCACGACTCCGGCGCGGTCCTCGAAGAGCCGGTGGCGCAGCGCCTCGTTGAGGTGGTTGAGCTTGGGCAGCGTGGGGACGCCGAGCCAGGCGACGTAGTCGCCGTCCTCCCAGATGTAGTAGTCCCGCTCGGGGGCCCGCTTGCCGCCGGGGCCGTTCGCGGTGAGGAACCACTCGTGCCGGTCCCCCGTGTGGTTCGTCGTGAAGTCACCCATCACCTTGAGGCCGCGCTCGTGCGCCGCCCTGGTGAGGCGACGCAGGGCCGCGTCACCGCCGAGGATCGGGTCGACCGCCTCGAAGCTCGAGGCGTCGTAGCGGTGGTTGGAGCCGCTGGGGAAGAAGGGGGTCAGGTAGATGACGTCGACGCCGAGCGCCTCGAGGTGGTCGAGGTGGTCGACGACACCGTCGAGGTCCCCGCCGTAGAGCTGCTGGGCGATCGCCGCCGGACTCGTGTCGACCGGGTCGGTCCAGTCGGCGGGGATCGCCCAGTCCGGCAGCTCGCGACGGTCCGCGCGCCGCGAGCGGGCGAATCGGTCGGGGAAGATCTGGTAGACGACGCTGCCGAGCGCCCACTTCGGCGGCGGCGCGTCGTGCGCGAGCACCCGGAAGTCACTCGCGTCCGGCACGTCTCGCCGGTGCAACCCGGTCCCGTTGAGCCAGGCGTACTCGGTGGGACCACCCGCGAGCAGGAAGCGGTAGTTCGTGACCGGGTTGTGGCAGGTGAGCGTCGCGGTCCACCACACGTCGGTCGCCGTCGCGCGGGTCCGCCTGGCCGGGGTGAACGCGGCCTCACCGTCGGGCGCGGTCCGCACGTGGACGGCCGTGACCTCCGCCTCGAGCGGAACCCGCAGCAGGACGACGACCTCGTCGCCGAGGCGGGGGGTGAGCGTGGAGACGTAGCGCCCCGACCCGTCGTGGTGCGGCTGCGAGAGCCACGTCTGCGGACGGGCCGGGGCGTCGCTCACTTGACCGAGCCCGTCGTCAGCCCACCGACGAGCTGGCGCTGGAAGGCGAGGTAGAGCGCCATGACCGGGACCGAGGCGAGCAGCGCGCCGGCCGTGAAGCGCCCGAAGAGGGTGTTCGCGTCGTTGCCGAGCGTCATGCCGTAGAGCCCCACTCCGAGCGTCTGGTTGTTCACGTCGGTGAGGAAGACGCTGGCGAGCAGGAACTCTCCGTAGAGACCCACGAACACGAGCATGAAGACCGTGACGAGGATCGGGATGACCAGGCGAAGGGTCATCGTGAAGAAGATCCGCACGTGGCTCGCGCCGTCGACGATGGCCGCCTCGTCGAGCTCCTTGGGAACGGTGTCGAAGTAGCCCTTGAGCAGCCAGACGTTGGCACCGAGCGCACCACCGAGGTAGGCGAGGATGAGGCCGGCCGCGGTGTTGAGCCCGAGGGCCGGCAGCACGTCTCCGATTGCGGCGAAGGTGATGTACATGGCGACGATCGCGAGCAGAGCGGGGAAGAAGGTCGTGAGCAGCAGGAAGAGCATGCCGCCGCGACGGCCCTTGAACCGCAGGCGCGAGAACGCGTAGGCCGCGCAGGCACCGATGAAGACGGCGCCCAGGGCCCCGACCCCCGCGATGACGAGGGAGTTCTTGTACCAGGTCCAGTAGGGCCGAGCCGTGTCGTTGAACAGCGCCGTGAAGTTGTTCGTCGAGAAGCCGCTGGGCAGCAGGCTCGCGGTGTTGAGCGTGCCCGACGGGTTGGTCGCGGCCGAGTAGATGAAGAGGATCGGGAAGAGCGCCCAGACGAGGGCGAGGATCCCGAGGGCGTGGCGCCACCAGACGCTGCCGCCCAGCCCGCCTCGCTTCTCCGCTTTCGCCACCGGCTGCTTGGGTGCCGTGCCGACCCGCGAGGGCTCGTCGGCCCCGACCGGCGCGGGCGCGTTGAGGTTCGACATCAGTTGACCTCCTCGAGGGCCTTGGTGCTGCGGAAACCGGGGATGCTGATCAGCGCCACGAGGACGAAGATGACGACGGAGACGGCGGCGGCGAAGCCGTAGTTCGGGGAGACCCCGGAGAACGCGAGCCGGTACGCGTAGGTGATGAGCAGGTCGCTCGACCCGATGGACGTGTCGGCACCGTTGAAGGGACCGCCCTTCGTCAGCAGGTAGATCAACCCGAAGTTGTTGAAGTTGAAGGCGAACGAGGCGAGCAGCAGCGGACCGACGGCCACGAGCAGCAGCGGCATGATGATCGAGCGCAGCGTGCGGCCCGCGTTGGCCCCGTCGATCTTGGCTGCCTCGAGGACGTCCGACGGGATCGACTGCAGGGCACCGGTGCAGACGATGAACATGTAGGGGAAGCCGAGCCAGAGGTTCGTGATGAGGATGGCCGCCTTGGCTGCCCAGGGTGATCCCAGCCAGTCGATGGACAGGCCGAGCGTGGTGTTGATGATGCCGTACTGCTGGTTGAACATGCCCTTCCACACCAGCGCCGTGACGAAGATCGGCAGGGCGTAGGGCAGGATCAGCAGCGACCGGTAGACGCCCTTGCCGCGCAGCTTCGGGTCGTTGAAGAGCAGGGCGATGAGCATGCCCAGCAGGAACGTCGACAGCACGGAGACGACGGCGAAGACGATGTTCCAGACGAAGATGCTGAAGAAGCCGGACCGGATGGTCGGGTCGGTGAAGATCCGGGTGTAGTTGGCGAAGCCAACGCTCTCCTTCCATCCCTGCGGGAAGGCCTGGGCCGGGTTGGCGACGTTGACCCAGCGGGCGTCCTTGGGGGCGTATACGGCCGGCGGGTCCGACGAGGTGTCGGTGAGCCGGTCGCTGGTCTCGTCGTAGCTGACACTCGCCTTGCCCTCGAAGGCCTCCGACAGGCCGACGGGCTTGATCCCGCCACCATCGGTCGTCGGGACGGCGAGCTTGCCGAGGTCGGCGCTGCGGTTGTTGATCTCGCGCGCGTTGAGGATGGTGTAGCCCTCGGCAGCGGTGATCTTGCCGGCGGGCGTCTTCTGCAGGCCCGCGCCGTCGAGCTGCTCGAGGCCGTCGGGGCTGCCGACGAAGGACGTGCCGTCGGGCCGGGTCAGCAAGAGAAAGAGGTCGGCCGTGGCGACGGGCTTGCCGTCCTTGACCGCGACGGACATCGCGTAGCGGGGCGTGTTGGGCACCTCGCGCACGGACTGCGCGATGATGTCCTTCGTCGACTCCTGCTTGGTGTTGAGGTGGCCGTCACCGTAGTTCGACAGCGAGAGGCTGGCCGTGAAGACGACGGGCCAGAGCTGGAAGGCCACCATCAGGAGCAGCCCCGGCACGAGGTACTTCAGCGGGACCGCCCGACGCGTCGCGTAGACGGCGAGGATGCCCATGCCGACGAACCCGGCCACGACGACCGCGATGACGTTGCCGGCGAGGGCCAGCTGGGTGGCGATGTAGAAGAGCCCCGCGATGGCGAGTGCGATGAGCACCCACTTGATCGCGAGTGCGACAGGTTTGGTCATGAGGCCACTTCCTACTGCGCCGACCCCGGCGCCGTTGCCGATGTGCTCGGGTGGGGGGCCGCTGCCGCAGAGCGCGGGGGGCCCGACCGATGAGGGAGGTCGTACCGGAAATGCGAACCGGTGCGACCGGCGGGCGCCGGGGTAGAGCCCCGGAGAGGTGGAGAGGTGAAGAGGTGGTGGGGTGGAGCGGCCCGGCTCTCCGGGCCCCGTCGGCTCGACGGGGCCCGGAGGCCCGGAGGGCGGTCAGCCCTTCTTGATGTTGGCCGCGATCTCCTTGGCCGCCGCGTCGAGGCGGGACTTCGCGTCGGCCTTGCCGGCGATGAGGTCGGCGGTGGCCTGACCGAAGGGACCCCACACCGAGTTCATCGCGGGGATGTTCGGCATCGGCAGGCCCTCCTTGCCGGCCTCGAACCAGGCCTTGACGTCGGCGTCCTTGGCGGACACCTCGTCGTAGGCCTCGGTGAGGGCCGGCGGGCGCTTGCCGACCTCGAAGAGGGCGAGCTGGACGTCCTTGCGCGGGATGTAGTTCGTGACGAACTCCTGGGCCAGGGCCGCGTTCTTCGCCTTCGAGGAGACGTAGAACATCTGCACGCCGAGGAACGGCTTCATCGCGCCGCCGCCGTAGGAGTCGAGCGAGGGCAGCGGGGCGATGCCGTAGTTGATACCGGCGTCGGCCGCCTTGCTGACGCTCCACGGGCCGCTGATCATGAACGGCACCGCCTTGGTGTCGAAGAGGGCGTCCTGGTTGGTGTCGTCGACGTTGGTCGACAGGACCTTCTTCTTGCCGAGGTCGACGAGGACCTTGCCACCGTCGACCGAGCCGGGGCTGTCGACGATGAGCTTGTTGGGGTCGTAGCCGCCGTCGGGCGTCGTGGCGAAGATGCCACCGCCGGGGAAGGCCGAGAAGTACGGGTAGGCGAAGTAGGCGTTGCCGACCTTCGAGACGAACTGGCTGAGCACGCCCTTCGTCTTGCCCTCCTTCATCAGCTTCTCGCCCATGGAGACGAGCTCCTCCATGGTCTTCGGCGGGGTCGGGACAAGGTCCTTGTTGTACATCAGGCCGATGTTCTCGACGGCATACGGGACGCCGTAGGACTGGCCGTTGAACTTCGTCGCGTCGATCGCCTGCGGCAGGAACTTCGAGGCGACGTCGCTCGAGAGGTTGACGGGCGCCACCGTCGAGTTCTGGACGAGCTCGCCGAGCCAGTCGTGGGCGCCGACGATGACGTCCGGGCCCTTGCCGACCTTCGTCGCGTCCTTGAACTGCTGGCGGGTATCGGTCGAGATCTGGACCTTGACCGTGATGCCGTTCTCCTGGCCGAACTGGTCGGCATACTTCTGGATCGCGGCCGACCGGTCGGCGTCGCTCCAGATGACGAGGTCGGCGCTCGCGTCACGGGCCGCATCGGCTCCGGTGGCGAGGGTCTCGGCCGGTCCGGCAGCCTTCGCCGGGGCCGTCGCCGCGGCAGATGTCCCGCCGGCAGCTGAGGTGGTGGGGGTGGGGCTGGACCCACCGCAGGCGCTGAGGGCGAGGGCGGCAACGCCCGAGACGGCCACGGCACCATACGCACGTTTGTGCATGTCTTCTCCTTTGAAGCCAGGTGGCACACGCCGCCACCGGTGGGCCGAAATGTAGCAAGAAGATGCCTGCAAGATCCAGCCATCTTGCAGAAACTTCTTGCAACGAACGCGCATCGATCCTCCCTAGAGTCTCCACGGGAGTCTCCACGGCCGAGACGGGGGGTGGCCAGCCGGGCCCACCCTCGGCCATGATGGCCCTGTCCCCCGCTCGGGGGGCATGCCCTTTACAACGGACCGTCCGGCACGTTCCTGCCGGTGAAGGAAGGCAAAGAAGCCATGGCAACAGTGACGTTCGACAACGCGACCCGCATCTACCCCGGGAACCCCGTTCCCTCGGTCGACGGCCTCAACATCGAGATCCAGGACGGCGAGTTCCTCGTCTTCGTCGGCCCCTCGGGGTGTGGCAAGTCCACCTCCCTGCGCATGCTCGCCGGCCTCGAGGAGGTCAACGGTGGCCGCATCCTCATCGGTGACCGCGACGTGACCAACCTCTCGCCCAAGGACCGCGACGTGGCGATGGTCTTCCAGAACTACGCGCTCTACCCCCACATGACGGTGGCCGACAACATGGGCTTCGCCCTCAAGATCGCCGGGGTCGACAAGAGCGAGATCCGCAAGCGTGTCGAAGAGGCCGCCAAGATCCTCGACCTCAGCCCGTTCCTCGACCGCAAGCCCAAGGCCCTCTCGGGTGGGCAGCGCCAGCGCGTCGCGATGGGCCGCGCGATCGTGCGCTCCCCGCAGGTGTTCCTCATGGACGAGCCGCTGTCGAACCTCGACGCCAAGCTCCGCGTGCAGACCCGCACCCAGATCGCCTCGCTCCAGCGTCGACTCGGCGTCACGACCGTCTACGTGACCCACGACCAGGTCGAGGCCATGACGATGGGTGACCGGGTCGCGGTGCTCAAGGACGGCATCCTCCAGCAGTGCGACAGCCCGCGCCGGATGTATGACCACCCGCAGAACGTCTTCGTCGCCGGCTTCATCGGCTCGCCCGCGATGAACCTCATGGAGGCACCGATCACCGACGGGGGCGTCAACCTGGGCGGTCACACCGTCCCGGTCGAGCGTGACGCGCTCAAGAACATCGGCAACCAGGTGACGCTCGGTGTGCGTCCCGAGGACCTGGAGCTCTCCGATGACGGGCACGGCATCCCCGTGACCGTCGACGTGGTCGAGGAGCTCGGCGCCGACGCCTACATCTACGGGTCGACGGAGATGAAGCTGCTCGCGGCCACGGGTGAGAATGCCGGAGAGGTGCCGTTCATCGCGCGCGTCGACGGTCGCCGCCCCCCCGAGAAGGGCTCGGTCATCCACCTCAAGCCCAAGCCCGGTCACGTGCACGTGTTCAACGCGGAGACGGGCGAGCGCATCGGCGACTGACCCCCTCGTCCGACCATGTATGCCGCTGGGCCGGCACCCCAACCGGGGTGTCGGCCCAGCGTCGTTCGGTGCCCTTCGGTGCCCTTCGGTGTCCTCCTGCGTCCGTCGGGGTCTTCCGTGCTCGGGTGCTCGGGTTGCTCCTAGCGCCCGGGACAGACCACGCCTAGGCTCACCGCTGTGACGAGAACAGTCATCACACGGCCCTGGCACCTCGTCACGCTCGCCGTGGCCGCGGTCGCCCTCGTGCTCCAGCTCGCCCTGATCATCTCCGGGCAGAACGTCCTCGACGGCGCGACGTCCCCGGTATCCGACCTCGAGCGGGTCCGCCGCTACTTCTGCTACTTCACCATCCAGTCGAACTTCCTCGTCGCCGTCGCGATGGTCTTCATCCTCCGGGACCGCACGGACGGCACGGTCTTTCGCGTGCTGCGGCTCGCGTCACTGGTCGGCATCACGGTGACGGGGATCGTCGCGGCGATCGCCCTGCCACCGTCCCCGACCTACTCGACGCTCAACCTGATCTGCGACCGGCTGCTCCACATCGCGGTGCCGGTGCTCACCCTCGTCGGCTGGGTCGCCTTCGGGCCCCGTGACCGGGTGCGCCGCAGCGACGTGCCGCTCACCCTGGTCTGGCCGGTCCTCTGGCTGGTGGCCACCCTCGCCCTCGGCCCGGTCGTCGAGTGGTATCCCTACCCGTTCCTCGACGTCGGCGTCCTCGGGACCGCACAGGTGCTCGTCAACTGCGTCGTCATCGCCCTCGTCGTCGTCGCGCTCGCCGCGCTTGCGCTCTGGGCGGATCGACGCCTGCCGCGCAACCGTGCCACGATGAGCCCGTGACGCTGGACATCACGACCGCCCGCCCCGACCCGGCCCTGCTCGACCTGCCCTGGTCGACCCCGCTCGAGGACTGGCCCGAGAGCACCCTCGCGGCACTCCCCCGCGGCATCTCGCGCCACGTCGTGCGCTTCGTCAAGCTCGGGCCGCGGGTCCTGGCCGTCAAGGAGATCAAGGTCGACCTCGCCGAGCGCGAGTACGCGATGCTGCGCAACCTGCGTCGCCTCGGGGTGCCCTCGGTCGAGCCGTTCGGGGTCGTCCGGGGGCGGACCGACAGCGAAGGCAACCCGCTCGACGCCTGCCTCATCACCCGCCACCTCCAGTTCTCCTTGCCCTACCGAGCGCTGTTCAGCCAGAGCCTGCGCCCCGACACGTCCGTGCGACTCATGGACGCCCTCGCGGTGCTGCTCGTGCGCCTGCACCTCGACGGCTTCTGGTGGGGGGACGTCTCACTGTCCAACACGCTCTTCCGACGTGATGCCGGCGCCTTCGCCGCCTACCTCGTCGACGCCGAGACCGGCGAGCTGCACCCGCGCCTGTCCGACGGGCAGCGCGAGCACGACCTCGACATCGCCCAGGTCAACATCGCCGGCGAGCTGATGGACCTCGACGCCGGCGGCTTCCTCGAGGAGACCGCCGACCCGTTCGAGGTCGCCGCGTCGATCATCGAGCGCTACCACACCCTCTGGGACGCCCTCACGGGCACGCAGCGCTACGAGGTCGGCGACCGGTGGCGGGTCGACGAGCGGATCCGCCAGCTCAACGAGCTCGGCTTCGACGTCGACGAGCTGTCGATCACGACGGACATCGGCGGCACCGAGCTGCAGATCACCCCGAAGGTCGTCGACGCCGGCCACCACTCCCGTCGGCTGCTGCGCCTGACCGGCCTCGACGTCGGCGAGAACCAGGCCCGTCGCCTGCTCAACGACCTCGACGCATACGCGGCTGCCGCCGACCGACAGGGTGAGGACGAGGAGATCGTGTCGCACGACTGGCTCGCCCGGGTGTACGAGCCCGTGACGAGGGCCGTGCCCCGCGAGCTCAAGACGCGGCTCGAGCCGGCCGAGCTCTTCCACGAGGTGCTCGAGCACCGGTGGTACATGAGTGAGCGGGCCGGCCGGGACACCCCGATCGAGGAGGCCCTGCAGGACTACCTCGCGACGGTGCTGCCGGCCAAGCCCGAGGAGAAGTCCGTCCTCGGGGTCGACACCGAGGAGATGCCCGTCATCAGCTGGACGGACTGACGGACCCGCTCCACGGACGGACCGTCCCGGATCCGCGTCCATCAGACATGGTGCATCTCCGCCCGGTCCCGGTGGACCGTCGGCGGGCCGGACAGGATCTGGCCGAAGACGACGAGGATCCACAGCACGAACGTCAGCACGTGGACGGCCGTGCACCAGAGACAGATGGCGTGGATCCGGTAGAGCTCGGCCCAGACGAGGTAGAGGGCCATCCCCAGGCCGACCGTGAGCCACCCGAGCCGGGCCATGTCGAGCCAGCCCTCCCCGCGACGCCAGACCGCGGGGAGGCAGAGGCCGAGGGTGACGACGAAGAAGACCAGGCCGAGGTAGGCCACCGGGATACCGAGGAAGGTGCTCCACGCGCTCGTCGTCACCTTGGCGCAGTCGACGAGGCCACCGATGGTGCACGCGAGGGTGGCGTTGTCGGTGAGGTGCTCGAAGGAGAGGTAGACCGAGACGAGCAGTCCGGCCACCGACAGGACGGCGGTGACCGGGGCGAGCCACGCCGGCCGCCGCCGCTGCTGGACCGTCATCACTTCTTGAGCAGCACCGAGGCGGCCAGGACGCCCTGGCTCGTGCACACGTTGCTCGGCTGCCCGTTGGTCTGGTCGCAGATCTGGGCGGTGATCATGTTGATGGCGGGCTGGACCGTCTTGCCGAGGTCACTCGAGCTGTCGAGGATGCCCGCCATGATCTGGTCGTAGGTCTTGCCGTCGTAGGCGTTCGCGTCGACGGTGGCGCCGTTCGTGGCGTGCGTGCCGCCGTAGTCGATCCACGGGATGCCGCCACCGGGGTTGAACTTCTTGAAGAGCGTCGCGGTCTCGCCCTCGAGCGGCTGGAGCGGCTGGCCCTCGCGGTCCTGGGTCTCCACCGCGTCGAAGGACACGTAGTCGCTCGTGTAGGTCGAGTCCTTGAAGGAGAAGGTCGGGGTGTCCGGGTGGGCGTCGTTCGAGCTGCTCGTGGTCGGGGTGAGGCCGGAGAAGGTTCCGAAGCGCGAGAGCGCCGCGATGAGGGGCCAGCGCTCGACGGCGCAGAACGGGCAGTACTCGGCGCCGACGTAGAGCACCTTCGTCTTCGTGCCGTCCTTGAGCGCCTGCCCGCCTTCGAGCTTGGCGGGGGCCTGGCTCGGGTTGGGCGCGGGCGCTGCGTCGAGCGTCGCCTGCGGGATCGAGACGAGCTTGGCCAGCGCCGCGCTCGAGCCGGTCGCTGCGGGCGCCGCCTTGGGCCGGTTGGCGATGACCGTGCCGACGACGACCGCGATGATGATCACGACGACGCCCACGACCGCCGCGATGAGCTGGGTGCGCTGGCGCTCCTTGCGGGCCGCCTCGGCACGCATCTGGGCTGCGCGGGCCGTCACGGCCGCGCGGTCACTCTTCGCCACGTTGGATCCTTTGCTGCAGGGTGGAGGTCGTCTCGAGGGTAGCGACCCGTCAGGTGAACCGTTGGGAGCGTCCGAGAGTTCCCAGCCGGCAGTCAGCGCCGGCGCTGGCGAGCGATCTCGTAGAGGGTGATGCCGGTCGCGAGGCCCGCATTGAGCGACTCGACCGCCGACCCCATCGGGATCGAGACGATCTGGTCGCACGTCTCGCGGACGAGCCGGGACAGGCCCTTGCCCTCCGAGCCGGTGACGATGACGAGCGGCTCGGACGCGAGCGCGAGGTCGGGCAGCTCGACGTCGCCCTCCATGTCGAGACCGAGGATGAAGAAGCCTGCCTTCTTGAACTCCTCGAGGGCACGGGTGAGGTTGCTCGCCCGGGCGACGGGAACACGCGCCGCGGCGCCTGCCGACGTCTTCCACGCCGATGCGGTCAGTCCGACGGACCGGCGCTCCGGCACGACGACCCCGTGGCCACCGAAGGCCGCGACGGAGCGGATGATCGCCCCGAGGTTGCGCGGGTCGGTGATCCCGTCGAGCGCGACGACGAGCGGGATACCGGGCATCTCGGGGTCGATGAGGTCGTTGGGGTGCGCGTACTCGTAGGGCGGGACCTGCAGGGCCATGCCCTGGTGGACCGCGCCGTCGGTGATCCGGTCGAGCTCCCCTCGGGGCGTCTCGAGGATGGCGAGACCGCGGCTGGTGGCGATCTTCAGCGCCTCGCGGACCCGGTCGTCGGTGTCGATCCGCGTCGCCAGATACATCGTCGACACGGGGATGTCGGCGCGGAGCGCCTCGAGGACGGAGTTGCGACCCGCGACGATCTCGCTCGCGCCCTTCGGCTTGCGGGAGGACCGCACGGGGCCGCGGCCCTGACCGGTCGAGGAGCCTTGGCGCTTGTCGGCGCCCTTGGCCCTCTTGTGCGCGGCGTGGTACTCCCGCTCCGACGCCTTGGGTGTCGGGCCCCGACCCTCGAGGCCGCGCTTGCGCTGCCCGCCGGAGCCGACGGTCGCGCCCTTGCTGCTCTTGCGGACGGCTCCCCGTCGCTGCGAGTTCCCTGGCATGTCAGCCCTTCACGTGGTCGGTGCGGGCGAGTGCCCACTGCGCCCCCGAAGGGGTGTCGGTGATGACGATCCCGGCCGCTGCCAGGTCGTCGCGGATGGCGTCGGCCCGCGCGAAGTCACGCTCCTGCCGGGCGGCCTGACGGGCGTCGAGCTGCACCGAGACGAGCCGGCCGAGGGCCGTCTCCGCCTCGCCCGCACCGGCGTCGGTCGTGCCGTTCCAGTGCTCGGCCAGCGGGTTGATGCCGAGGATCTCGGTCATCGCGACGACGGCCGAGGCCGAGGCGAGGGCCGCCTCGTCGTCGTCCTCGTCGAGGGAGGTGTTGCCCGCCCGCACGGTGTCGTGGACGACCGCGAGCGCCCCACTCACCCCGAGGTCGTCGTCCATCGAGCGGACGAACTCCTCGGGCAGGCCCGCGGCGTCGGCAGCGCCCGGCGTCGCGATCGCGCCGAACCGGCCCGCCCGCTCGAGGAAGCCCTCGATCCGCTCGACGGCGGCACCGGCCTCCTCGAGGGAGCCGGGGTGGTACTCGATCATCGAGCGGTAGTGCGCGGCGGTGAGGAAGTAGCGCAGGACGAGGGGTCGCGTCGTGCGCAGCAGCTCGTGCACCTCGAGGGCGTTGCCGAGCGACTTGCCCATCTTCTCGCCGCGGACCGTCACCCAGCCGTTGTGCAGCCAGTAGCGGGCGAATCCCAGCCCGGCGGCGCGAGACTGCGCCTGCTCGTTCTCGTGGTGCGGGAAGCGCAGGTCGATGCCGCCGCCGTGGATGTCGAACTCGTCCCCGAGCCAGCGCCGGGCCATCGCCGAGCACTCGAGGTGCCAGCCGGGCCGGCCGGGTCCGAAGGGGGTCGGCCACGAGGCGCTCTGCGGCTCCTCCGGCTTGCGCCCCTTCCAGAGGGCGAAGTCGTGGGGGTCGCGCTTGCCGCGCGGGTCGGCATCGTCGGCGCCCGCCATGTCGTCGAGCGACTGGCCGGTGAGCGAGCCGTAGTCCGGCCAGGACCGGACGTCGAAGTAGACGTCGCCGCTCTCGTCGGGGGCGACGTAGGCGTGCCCCTTCTCGATGAGCGTCTCCATCAGGGAGACCATGTCGGGCACGTGCCCGGTCGCGCGCGGCTCGTAGGTCGCGGGCAGCACCCCGAGCGCGTCGAGCGCGTCGGAGGTGAGCCGTTCGTTGCGGTAGGTGAGGGCGAACCAGTCCTCACCGGACTCGGCTGCCTTGCGCAGCACCTTGTCGTCGATGTCGGTGACGTTGCGCACGAGCGTCACGTCGTAGCCGTGGCCCACCTCGAGCCAGCGGCGCAGCACGTCGAAGGCCACGGCAAAACGGACGTGCCCGATGTGGGGCGCGCCCTGCGTCGTGAGGCCACAGATGTAGATGCCGACCTTGCCCGTCTCGCGCGGCGTGAAGTCGCGCTCCTCCCGGGTAGCGGTGTCGAACAGTCGTAGGCTCACCCGCACAAGTCTATCGGCGCACGCCAACCGGTCCGACCACCCGCGGGCGCCGACCGACCGCACCAGCAGTCGAGTGGGCACTTTGCCCCAACGCGCCGTGGTGTCGTATGCCGTCCAGTGGGGTGGGCGGCATACGACACCGTGCGTCCGTGGCTCAGTGGCCGCGGGCGATCCACTCCTCGAGGTGGGGCGACTCGTCGGCCACGGTCGTCGAGTCGCCGTGACCGGTGTGCACGACGGTCGCGCCGGGCAGCGTCAGGACGGTGTCCTTGATCGAGGTGATGATCGTGCCGAAGTCGGAGTAGGACCGACCGGTCGCGCCCGGACCGCCGGCGAAGAGGGTGTCGCCGGAGAAGACCACCCCCAGCGCGGGCGCGTGGAAGCAGCAGGCACCCGGCGCGTGGCCGGGGGTGTGCAGCACGGTGAGGTCGACGTCGCCGACCCGGATGACGTCACCGTCCGCGAGGTCACGGGTGGGCGCGAGGTCGGGGTGCGTCTGGTCCCAGAGCACCCGGTCGGCGGGGTGCAGCGCGACGACGGCGTCGGGGTGGTCGGCCAGCAGCTCGGGCACCACGGTGACGTGGTCGTCGTGGGCGTGCGTGAGCAGGATCGCGGTGACCGTGCGGTCCCCGACCGCCTCGAGGATCGGCGCCGCCTCGTGCGGGGCGTCGATGACGACGCACTCGTGGTCGTCGCCCACCACCCAGACGTTGTTGGTCACGTCCCACGTGCCGCCGTCGAGGCTGAAGGTGCCGCTCGTCGTCGTGTGGTCGACGCGGACCCCGCCGGGCGAGGTGTGGCGCGTCTCGGGGGCCTCGCTCACAGCTCGACCACCGACCGCAGGACGTCGCCGGAGTGCATCTTGTCGAAGGCGGCCTCGACGTCACCGAGCCCGATCCGCTCCGTGACGAAGGCATCGAGGTCGAACCGGCCCTGCTTGTAGAGCTCGACGAGCATCGGGAAGTCCCGGCTCGGGAGGCAGTCGCCGTACCAGCTCGACTTGAGGGCGCCGCCGCGGCCGAAGATGTCGATGAGCGGCAGGGTGACCTCCTGGTCCGGCGTCGGAACGCCGACGAGGACGACGGTGCCGGCGAGGTCTCGGGCGTAGAAGGCCTGCTTGTAGGTCTCCGGGCGTCCCACCGCCTCGACGACGACGTCGGCGCCGTTGCCGCCGGTGAGCGAGCGGATCGCCTCGACGGGGTCGGTGTTCGCGCTGTTGACGGTGTGGGTCGCACCGAAGTGCTTGGCCTGCTCGAGCTTGGCGTCGCTGATGTCGACGGCGATGATCGTCGTCGCCCCGGCGACCTTGGCGCCGGCGATGGCGGCGTTGCCGACCCCGCCGCAGCCGATGACGGCGATCGAGTCGCCACGGCCCACCTGGCCGGTGTTGACCGCGGCCCCGAAGCCGGCCATGACGCCGCAGCCGAGCAGCCCGACCGCGGCGGCATCCGCCTCCGGCACCTTGGTGCACTGGCCGGCGGCGACGAGTGTCTTCTCGATGAAGGCCCCGATGCCGAGCGCGGGGCTCAGCTCGGTGCCGTCGGTGAGGGTCATCTTCTGGGTGGCGTTGGCCGTGTTGAAGCAGTACCACGGCTTGCCCTTGGCGCAGGCGCGGCACTGGCCGCAGACGGCCCGCCAGTTGAGGATGACGAAGTCGCCGGGCGCCACCTCGGTGACGCCCTCACCGACCGCCTCGACGACACCGGCCGCTTCGTGGCCGAGCAGGAAGGGGTAGTCGTCGTTGATCCCGCCCTCGCGGTAGTGCAGGTCGGTGTGGCAGACCCCGCACGTCTCAATCGTGACGACGGCCTCACCGGGACCGGGGTCGGGCACGACGACGTCGACGACCTCGACCTCGGCGCCCTTGCTCCGGGCGATGACTCCCTTGACGGTCTGCGGCATGACTACTCCTCGTGATCGTCGGCCGTGGTCTGGCCGTCCCGGGTCCACCCTGCCACCGGGGGGCTCGGCCCGGATGCCCGACCCCTCCCGTCGAGTGCCCACTTCCACACGGTTGGGAACTGGGCACTCGACCTCGGAGGTCACCACCACCGGTCGAGTGCCCACTTCCACACGGTTGGGAACTGGGCACTCGACCTCGGAGGTCACCACCACCGGTCGAGTGCTCAGTTCCCGACAGGGAAGACGAGCGCGGTCGCGATCGCCGCCACGCCCTCGCCGCGGCCGGTGAGCCCGAGCCCGTCGGTCGTCGTGCCGCTCACCGACACGGGCGCCCCGGCCGCTGCGGACAGCGCCGCCTCGGCCTCCGCGCGCCGGCTGCCGATCTTGGGCCGGTTCCCGATGACCTGGACGCTGACGTTGCCGATCTCGTAGCCGGCCTCGCGCACCAGTCGTGCGGCCTCGGCGAGCAGGGCGCACCCCGACGCCCCGGCGAGCTCGGGCCGGGATGTCCCGAAGTGGGCGCCGAGGTCGCCGATCCCGGCCGCACCGAAGAGGGCGTCGCAGGCCGCGTGGGCCGCGACGTCGGCGTCCGAGTGCCCGTCGAGGCCCTGCTCCCCCGGCCACTCGATGCCGGCAACCCACAGGCCACGGTCGGCGCCGTCCGCGGCATACCCGTGAACGTCGACCCCGACCCCGACGCGGGGCAGCGTCACGCGCCCTCCTTCCAGTCGATCGGCCCCCGGTGCAGCTTGTGCGGGGCCGCCTGAGCGACCGGCTTGACGACCATCGTGTCGATGTTGACGTGCTGCGGCAGCCCGACGAGGAAGCCCACGCAAGCGGCGACGTCGGCGGCGACGAGCGGGCGGTCGACCCCGGCATAGACCTGGTCGGCCGCGCCTTGGTCGCCGCCGAGCCGGGTCAGCGAGAACTCCTCGGTGTGCACCATCCCGGGACGCACGTCGCTGATCCGGATGTTCTCACCGTTGAGCTCGAGGCGGAGGGTCTCGGAGACGACCGAGGTGCCGTGCTTGGCCGCGACGTAACCAGCGCCGCCCTCGTAGACCCGCTCCCCGGCGATCGAGCTGACGTTGACGATCGTGGCGCGGTCGGACCGGCGCAGCAGCGGCAGCGCGGCCTGCGTCACCCGCGTCGCACCGATGACGTTCGTCGCGTACATCGTCTCCCACTGGGCGAGGTCGCCGTCCTCGACCCGCGAGACACCGAGCGCTCCCCCGGCGTTGTTGACGAGGACGTCGAGGCGGGCCAGGCCGGAGACCCCGGCGGTGACGCTCTCGGCGTCCGTCACGTCGAGGACGAGCGCGCTCGCCGCCCCACCGATCCGCTCGACGACCTCATCGAGCCGGTCACGGCGGCGCCCGGCCACGACGACGTCGAAACCGTCCGCGGCGAGCCGCTCGGCGATCGCGGCGCCGATGCCGGTGCCGCCTCCGGTGACCAGTGCCGTGGGGTTCTCGCTCATCCCGCGAGAATACGGGCCGCGACCTCGAGATCGGCGGGGGTGGTCACCTTGAACGCGGCCGGGTCACCGGGGACGACGATCACCGGCTCCCCGAGCCGCTCGACGAGAGTCGCGTCGTCGGTGGCCTCACTCGAGAGGGCGTGCGCACGCTCGAGCACGTCACGGTCGAAGGCCTGCGGGGTCTGGATCGCCCGTAGCGTCGAGCGGTCGGGGGTGGCGACGACCCTCCCCCGGGCGTCGACCTGCTTGACCGTGTCGACGACCGCGAGACCCGGCACGACGGCGGTCGCTCCGCCGCGGACCGCGCGGATGACCCGCTCGAAGACGGCGACGGGGGTGAGGCAGCGGGCCGCATCGTGGACGAGGACGACGGTGACGGCGGGCGACAGGGCGGCGAGCCCCGCCGACACGGAGTGCCCGCGCTCGAGACCCCCGGTCACCACCGTGACGTATGCCGTGGGGCCAGCCGGGCGGGCCCCACGGCCCTCCGCGTCCGCGTCCGCGACGGCCCACGAGCCGAGATCCCGGGCCTGGGTGACGTGGCTCGCCGGCGCCACGACGACGACCTCGGCCACGTCCGGGCAGGCGAGTGCCCCCCGGAGGGCGTGCCCGAGGAGGGGCACACCCGCGAGGGGCACGAACGCTTTGGGCTGCTTCGCCCCGAGCCGGGTCCCGGCCCCGGCCGCGACGATGATGGCACCGACGCGACCGGCGTGCGGGTGACCGTTCAGGAGGCGAGGACCTCGTCGAGGATGGTCTCGGCCTTCTCCTCGTTGGTCTTCTCCGCGAGCGCCAGCTCGGAGACGAGGATCTGGCGCGCCTTGGCCAGCATCCGCTTCTCACCGGCGGACAGACCGCGGTCCTGGTCACGGCGCCAGAGGTCGCGGACGACCTCGGCCACCTTGATGACATCACCGGAGGCAAGCTTCTCGAGGTTCGCCTTGTAGCGGCGCGACCAGTTGGTGGGCTCTTCGGTGTGGGGCGTGCGCAGCACCTCGAACACGCGGTCGAGGCCTTCCTTGCCCACGACGTCGCGGACACCCACGAGGTCGCAGTTCTCGGCTGGCACTTCGATCGTCAGGTCACCCTGAGCGACCTTCAGTTTGAGGTAGAGCTTGTCCTCTCCCTTGATCGTCCGTGTCTTGATCTCTTCGATGAGTGCAGCCCCGTGGTGGGGGTACACGACCGTCTCGCCGACCTTGAAAACCATGTGCTGTTTTCCCCTTTCGCGACCTCCAGATTACCACGATCTCGGGGTCATCGCGATCCGAGGCCATCGCATCTGTGCAGGTCAGAAGGCCTGTTGGGGGCGTGACGCCGAAAACTGGACCCTTGACAGATCACGCATCGCCGTGCTTCGCGCGAGCCCTCCGGCGCCACGGACGAGGCCGCTGGTGACGGAGCTCGCCCCGCGTCGATCCCCGCGTCGGCCCCGCGTCGACCCCGCGTCGGCCCCGCGTCGGCCCCGGCGCCGACCCGTGATCCGATCGAGTCGGACTCGCCGTTCGCCGTGGGCGGCTCGCCGGTAGGCTGTGGCCCGTGAAGCGTCGATCCCTCGCCCTGCCTGTCCCGTCCGCCGTGCGGCGCACCCTTCCCGCCCTCGCCGCGGGGGTCACGGCCGTCGCGCTGACCGCCGGGTGCCAGGTGTTCTCCCCGGTGCAGACCGACGTCCCCTACGTTGCCGCCGACGGCGTGCCCGTCGAGGTCGGACAGCTCGCGCTGCGCGGCCTCGTGCTCGTCGGTGACGGCTCCGGCGAGGTCGTCCTGTCGGGCTCGGCCATCAACCTCGGCAGCGACGCCATGACGGTCCAGTTCCAGCCGGAGGCCGACCCCGCAACGGGCGCCGCCGGCAGCGGTGCGCAGCTGCAGCTCAAGCCCCGCGAGCAGGTCAACCTCGCCGACCGACAGCTGCAGTTCGGGGGCGTCACCGCCAAGCCGGGCGCGATCGTCGGCGTCAAGATCACCTCGAGCACCGGCGGCACGACGCTGGCCCAGGTGCCGCTCCTGCCGCCGCTCAACTACTACTCGACGATCACGCCGACCCCGTCCGCGACGCCGAAGACGCCGAAGACGCCCCAGGCGACCCCGACCGACACCGCGACACCGACGGACACGGTCACGACGACCGGCTGACCATCGGCCTGACCATCGACGCGGTCAGGCCGCCTCGAACTTGTAGCCGAGTCCCCGCACGGTGACGATGTGCACCGGGTTGGCCGGGTCGGGTTCGATCTTGGCCCGTAGCCGCTTCACGTGGACGTCGAGGGTCTTGGTGTCACCGACGTAGTCGCTGCCCCAGACCCGGTCGATGAGCTGCATCCGGGTGAGGACCCGGCCGGCGTTGCGCAGGAGCATCTCGAGCAGCTCGAACTCCTTGAGCGGCAGGGACAGCGGCCGCCCCGAGACGTTGACCGTGTGCCGCTCGACGTCCATCCGTACCGGGCCAGACTCGAGCGTGGGCGGCGCGAGGTCCTCCGGCTCGGCGAGGCGGCGCAGCACCGCCTTGACCCGCGCGAGCAGCTCGCGGCTCGAGTAGGGCTTGGTCACGTAGTCGTCGGCCCCGATCTCGAGCCCGACGACCTTGTCGATCTCGCTGTCCTTGGCGGTGAGCATGATCACGGGCACGGAGGAGCGCTGACGCAGGGCCCGGCACACGTCGACACCGGAGAGGCCGGGCAGCATGAGGTCGAGCAGGACGAGGTCGGCGCCGTTGGCGTCGAACTCGGCCAGACCGTCGGGGCCCGTCTCAGCCACGGCAACGTCGTAGCCCTCCTTGCGCAGCAGGTAGGACAGCGGGTCGGAGAAGGACACCTCGTCCTCGACGATCAGGATGCGGCTCAAGGCTGGCCTTTCAGGGCTGGGGAGGGGGAGTCGGTGTCGGCGGGGTGGGCCGGATCGGTGAGTGCCTCGCCGGCGCCGGGCGGGGCGTCGGGGTGCGAGGTTCGGTGGGCCGGCGCGCCGGGCCGTGCCGAGGTGGCGCGGGCCGCGGGCAGCTCGATGGTGAAGGTCGAGCCACGGCCGAGCTCGGACCACACGGAGACATGGCCGCCGTGGGTGTCGGCGACGTGCTTGACGATCGCGAGCCCGAGGCCGGTGCCACCCGTCGCGCGCGACCGGGCGGTGTCCACCCGGTAGAAGCGCTCGAAGATCCGCTCCTGCTCCTCCGGGGCGATGCCGCTGCCCTGGTCGGTGACGGAGACGTCGACGAGGGCGGCCGCGGCGGCCCGCACCGAGACGGCGACGCGGGTCTCGGGGTCGGAGTAGGCGACGGCGTTGCCGACGAGGTTGGTGATGGCAGTGGTGATGAGCTCCTGCTCGCCCCACACCTCGCAGCCGCCGTCCTCGTGGGTGACGATCTCGATGCGCCGCTCCTCGGCGATAAGCCGGCACCGCTCGACCGCGTCGTGGGCGCAGTCGCCGACGTCGACGAGGACGGGGTCCTTGATGACGTCGGCACCCTGGAGGCGGGAGAGCTCGACGATCTCCTTGACGAGTCGCGTGAGGCGGCTGGACTCGACACTGATGCGCTGGGCGAAGCGGGCCACCGCCTGGGGGTCGTCGTGGGCGTCGAGCACCGCCTCCGCGAGCAGCGAGATGCCGCCGACGGGCGTCTTCAGCTCGTGGCTGACGTTGGCGAGGAAGTCGCGCCGGATCTCCTCGACCCGCCGGGCCTTGGACCGGTCCTCGACGAGGAGCAGCACGTGGTCGGCACCCAGCGGCGCGACCCGGGCGGCGACGACGAGGCTGCCCTCGCCGAGGCCCTTGCGCAGCTCGAACTCCGCCTCGCGGATGACGCCGTCGCGACGGACGACCCGAGCGAGGTGGAGCAGCTCCGGGTGGACGAGGTCGTGCCCACGGACGAGCCCGTGGGCGACGGCGGCCGGGGAGTTGTTGACGACACGGTCGGAGGAGTCGACGACGATCCCGCTCTCGCGCAGCACGGCGAGCACCCCGGCGACACCGGGCGGCAAGGACGCCTCCGACGTGAAGGTCTCGTCGGCGCCGCCCGCCCGGTCGGACAGGCGCACGGCGGCCAGAGCCACGCCGCCCAGGGCGAGGCCCGCGATGCCACCGAGCGTTGCCGCCGTCGTCGGATCCACGCTCATCAGGGTACGCAGTGGTGTGGGAGGCTCGGACCATCCCGCTCCACCGTGCGCGGGGCGTGAACCGAGTGTTCACCTGACGGTCCCCCGTCATTCACGCCGTGCTGCAACTGTCGGCACGACGGCAGGACGCACCGCGCGGTCGGCCCTGCGTCCGGCTCCCCCGCCGGGACGCCGCAGACGACCCGACGACGGCCAGACGACGACCAGATGATGACCCAGAGCGTGACGACACCAGCGATCGACGGGGGCCGGCAGCCCACCGGACCGACGACAAGGCAGAGACAGGAAGACCATGCGCGACCAGTTCCACGAGGACCTCGACACGATCTCGGACCAGCTCGTCGAGCTGACCCGGCTCGCCGGCTCGGCGATCTCCCGCGCGACCACCGCCCTGCTCGACGCTGACGTCCACCTCGCCGAGTCGGTCATCGAGGCCGACCGCAAGCTCGACGACATCCGGGTCGAGCTCGACGACCTCGCGATCAACCTGCTCGCCCGCCAGCAGCCGGTCGCCACCGACCTGCGCATCGTCGTCACCGCCATGCACATGAGCTCGGACCTCGAGCGGATGGGCGACCTCGCCCGCCACGTCGCCAAGGTCGCCCGGCTGCGCACCCCCGAGTCGGCCGTCCCGCCGCAGCTGCGCTCGCACATCCTCCAGATGGGTCAGGTCGCCGAGTCGATCGTGGCCAAGTGCGGCTCGATCATCGCGAGCAAGGACGTCGTCGCGGCCGCCGCGCTCGAGAAGGACGACGACGCGATGGACGACCTGCACCGCGATCTCTTCGCCGCGCTGCTCGACGAGGACACGACGTGGTCGCGCAGCGAGCTGCTCGACCTGACCCTCGTCGGCCGCTACTACGAGCGCTTCGCCGACCATGCCGTCTCCGTGGCCAGACGGGTCATCTACCTCGTCACGGGCGAGTACGACCAGACCCTCGACCACGAGGACGAGGAGGACGAGGAGACCATCGCCACGATGGAGAGCGACCTGCGCTGAGCGGCATACCCGCCGGTCACCTCGAGTGGGCACCTTCCCCCGCCCCGCCGACGGGGGAAAGTGCCCACTCGACGGGGTCGGGGGTCAGCGGCCCTGGTTGGCCACCGCCTCCGCGGCAGCGCGTGCGGCCTCGGGGTCGAGGTAGCGCCCTCCCGGCGTGAGCGGGCGGAAGTCGTCGTCGAGCTCGTAGACGAGCGGCATGCCGGTGGGGATGTTGAGTCCGGCGATCTCCTCGTCGGAGACCCCGTCGAGGGTCTTGACGAGGGCCCGGAGCGAGTTGCCGTGTGCGGCGACCATGACGACGAGACCGTCGCGCAGGTCCTCCTGGATCGAGGTCTCCCAGTAGGGCACGAGGCGGGCGACGACGTCCTTGAGGCACTCGGTGCGCGGCATCAGCTCGCCGAGGCCGGCGTAGCGGGCGTCACCGGCCTGGGAGAACTCGCCGTCCTCCTCGATGGGGGGCGGCGGCACGTCGTAGGAGCGGCGCCACTGCATGAACTTCGCCTCGCCGAACTCCTCGAGGGTCTGCTTCTTGTTCTTGCCCTGGAGCGCGCCGTAGTGCCGCTCGTTGAGCCGCCAGTCGCGCTTGACCGGGATCCAGTGCCGGTCGGCCGCGTCGAGGCTGAGGTTCGCCGTGGTGATGGCGCGGCGCTGGACCGACGTGTGCACGATGTCGGGCAGGATGCCGGCCTCGCGCAGCTGCTCGCCGGAGCGCACCGCCTCGGCCCGCCCCTTCTCGGTGAGGTCGACGTCGACCCACCCGGTGAAGAGGTTCTTGGCGTTCCATTCGCTTTCACCGTGCCGGACGAGGACGAGGGTGTAGGTCATGTCGACCAGCCTAGCGAGCGCCGCTCAGCCGTCCGACCCGTCGTCCAGCAGGTGTCGGAAGGCGTCGAGGTTGCGGGTCGACTCGCCGCGGGAGACCCGCCAGGCCCACTCCTTGCGCATCGACCCGAGGAAGCCGAGGGCGAGCAGCTCGTTGAAGGCCTCGTCGCTCGCGCCGAGCACGACGCCGAAGACCTGGTCGAGGTGCTCGGCGTCGAGCGCGGCCGTCGGCACCTCGCCCCGCACGTAGACGTCACCATCGGTGTCGATCGCGTACGCGATGCCGTTCATCCGCAGGTTCTTGCGCAGCAGCGCGCGGTAGAAGGCCTCGTGGTTCTCGTCGGGGTTTCGGATGACGAAGGTGCTGAGGCTCGTCGTCCGCGGGCGCACGAGCAGCGAGACGACGGTCCTGAGCTTCTTCTCCCCCGGGAGCGTGACGATGTACTCCCCCGGTCGCCCGCCGAGCTCCCAGCCCAGCTCGACCGAGTCGAGGTATGCCGTGAGCCGCGCGCCCGCCGCCGCCACCGGATCGCTCGGGTTGGGCTCGTTGGCCTGGTCGGGCTGGTCGGGATGGCCGGCGGGGTCGGTCTGGCCCTCGGTCGGTGCTCCGGTGTCGGTCACGGGGTCTCCGGTCCTCGGGGGCTGGCGGTCACGGTCGACGCTAGCGGGACCGGCCGTCACGGGACGATGGCGGTCGGCACGCCGACGAGCCTGCGGCCGGAGCCGGTTGGCGAGGCGGTCCGGTCGGCGACGGCCTGGCGGTAGACCCCGAGGAGCCGGTCGGTCGTCGCTCCCCAGCCGAACTGGGCCGCGTGGCGCACGGCGCGGTCGCCGAGGGTCGTGAGCCGGGGACGGTCGGCGAGGAGCGAGCCGACGGCGTCGGCCCAGTCCCCGGTGTCGTGCCCGGCGACGAGGACACCCGCGTCCCCGACGGCCGTCGGCAGCCCACCGACGCGGGCGGCCACGACCGGCGTACCGCAGGCGAGCGACTCGATCGCGACGAGCCCGAAGGACTCGCTGTGGCTCGGGACGAGGACGAGGTCGGCGGCCCGGTACCACTGGGACAGAACCGGTCTCGGGGCCGGCCGCTCGAAGCGGACGACGTCGGCGATGCCGAGCGAGAGGGCCAGGTCCTCGAGGTCGTGCGGGTGGGCCAGGCCGTTGCCACTGGGGCCGCCCACGACCGCGACGGTGAGGCGCCGACGCCGGGAGGGGTCGCGGCGGACGAGCTCCGCGGCGACCCGAAGCAGCAGGTCCGGCGCCTTGAGCGGCTGGATCCGGCCGACGAAGAGCAGCACGTCACCGTCCACCGGCAGCCCGAGCGCCTGGCGGGCCTGGCGCCGGTCGCCGGGTGCAAAGGTCGTCAGGTCGACCCCGGGCGGGACGACGGAGACGGCGGCGGGGTCGGCGGCATACAGCTCGACGAGCTCACGCGCCTCGTCCCGGGTGTTGGCGATGAGCCGGTCGGCGGCCTCGACGACCTGGACCTCGCCGATCTCGCGGCCGATCGGCTCCGGGACGTCGTCGGCGGCGAGGTGGCGGTTCTTGACCCGCGCCATCGTGTGCATCGAGTGGACGAGCGCGACGCGCCAGCGGTCGGCGGCGAGCCAGCCGACCTGGCCCGAGAGCCAGTAGTGGGAGTGGACGAGGTCGTAGTGGTCTTCGGGGACCGACAGACCCGCCTGCATCGTCCCGGCCGAGAAGGCGCAGAGCTGGCCGGGGAGGTCCTCCTTGGACAGGCCCTCGTAGGGCCCGGCCGTTACGTGCCGGACCGTCACACCGGGGACGAGCTCGACCTCGACGGGGGTGTCACCCGTCGTGCGGCGGGTGAAGATGTCGACTTCGACGCCCCGGGCGGCGA
The DNA here is from genome assembly GCA_963764195.1 of uncultured Actinomycetota bacterium. Lineage (GTDB taxonomy): Bacteria > Actinomycetota > Actinomycetes > Actinomycetales > Dermatophilaceae > JBDSSS01. The sequence goes on along the minus strand of CAVXRG010000004.1, from coordinate 298,066 downwards.
GCTCCTTGGCGGTCTCGGCCACGTAGACGTTGAGACCGCCGGCGTCGCCGGTGCCCGGCTGCTCGAGCGGCGAGGTGTGGACGCTGATCATCGCCACCCGTCTCGGGTCGCCCGTCATCCGCTCGGCCTGGTGCACTTCCGCGTCAACCACCCCACCGATTCGATGTATTCCGCGACGCGGCCCGTAGGCTCGCCGGGTGGCCAGCCCCCGTCCCGTCGGCAGCATCACCCGCGGCACGACGAACCCGAACCGCCTGCGGCGCTGCGACCGGTGGCTCGCCGGCCCGCAGGCCTGGCGGCTGCGCCGCAGCCCGGGACCCCCCGTCGTCGTCGACCTCGGCTACGGCGCGTCCCCGATCACCGCCGTCGAGCTGCACGACCGGCTGGCGCAGGTCCGACCGGACGTGCGCGTCGTCGGGATCGAGATCGACCCGGCGCGGGTGGCAGCCGGTCGACCGCTCGAGCGGGACGGCCTCAGCTTCCGCCTCGGCGGCTTCGAGGTCCCCCTCGACCGCGGGGAGCGGCCCACCGTCGTGCGGGCCTTCAACGTGCTCCGGCAGTATGCCGAGGACGAGGTCGAGGGTGCGTGGGAGCGGGTGCGGGGCCGGCTCACCCCCGACGGGTTGCTCGTCGACGGGACGTGCGACGAGGTCGGCCGGCGCGCGACCTGGGTCGCCGTCGAGCGCGGGGGGCCGGTCAGCCTGACGATCTCGCTGCGGCTGCGCGGCCTCGTCAGACCATCCGACGTCGCCGAGCGGCTGCCGAAGGCGCTGATCCACCGCAACGTCCCGGGAGAGCGGGTGCACGCCTACCTGCGCGACCTCGACCACGCCTGGGCGCGGAGCGCTCCGCAGGCCTCGTGGGGTGCCCGGCAGCGCTGGCTCGCGGCCGCGGCCGAGCTCGGCGAACGGTGGCCGCTGCTCGACGGCCCGTCCCGGTGGCGGCTGGGCGAGATCACCGTGGCCTGGGAGGCCGTCGCGCCCGGCTGACGCCGGGGAGGGGCGCAGCTCGCGGCGAGCAGCACCGGTCAGCGGGTGTAGTCGTCCTGGAGGCGCTCGATGTCGCCCTCGTCGAAGTGGCCGAAGGCCACCTCCAGCAGGCGGCCCGGCTCCTCGCCCGAGTTGCCCATCCGGTGGGTCGCGTTGCGCGGCACCCAGACCGTCTCGCCGACCTCGGCGGTCCAGTGTCGCTCGCCGACGGTGATGTCGATCGGCACGTCGAGCACGAGCCACATCTCACCCCGATGGTCGTGTCGCTGGAGGGAGAGCCGATGTCCCGGCTGGACGGTGATGATCTTGACCGTCACCTGCTCGTTGGACACGAACTGCTGGAACTCGCCCCAGGGGCGCTCCGCCACGAAGATGTCGTGCGTCGGGTTGCGGTCGCCGACGACGTACTCGTCGGTCGAGTGGGTCGGGGCGGGGCCGTGGTCGTCGGGCTCCGGCTCGACGATGACGCCGGCGGACTGGTGGTCGGACATGGTTCCCCCTTTCGGTACGCGAGTGCTCAGTGTGCCGCACCCGACGGGTGGCGCCGGTCGGAAACGGTCGGCGCCGTCACCAGCTGTTGCCGGATCGGCCGCCCCGGCCGCCGAGACCGCGCACCTGGCGCAGGGCCGGCCGCACGTCGGCGAGGTAGACGGCGGCTCCGACGAAGGCGGCGAGACCGAAGAGGTTGAGCGGGTTGAAGAGGGTGACGAAGCCGATCAGCGTGGCGACACCGGTGACGAGCAGCCAGAAGGTGCGAGTGCGCTTGCCGGCCGCGGCGAAGGCGCCCTCGGGGTTGCGCATCGCGTCGACGAAGGCGAAGACCTCGCTGCCGAGCGCGACGACACCGAGCCCGAGGAGGACGATGCTCTGAAAACCGGAGTACAGGGTCATCCCCAGATCCTAACCGGACCGGCGTCGCGGACCCTGCGGTTGCCGACGGACGCTTCGACCGGTCGGACCGGTCAGACGTCGACGACCAGGGTCACGGGGCCGTCGTTGGTCAGCGAGATCGCCATCATCGCGCCGAACCGGCCGGTGCCCACCTCGAGACCCCGGGCTCGCAGCGCCGCGACGAGGGCGTCGACGACCGGCTCGGCCACCTCAGCGGGGGCCGCGGCGCTCCACGACGGACGCCGACCCTTGCGGGTGTCGCCCTGGAGGGTGAACTGGCTGACGACGAGCACCGGAGCATCGGCCTCGAGCAGGCTCCGCTCGTCGCGCAGGATCCGCAGCTCGGCGATCTTGCGGGCCATCCGCTCGACCTGCTCGTCGCCGTCGGCGTGGGCGACGCCGACGAGCACGAGCAACCCCGGCCGGGTGATCTCGCCGACGACGGCGCCCTCGACCTCGACCCGGGCCCCGGTGACGCGCTGGAGGACCGCCCGCACGGAGGGGTCAGACCCCGACGGCGACGACCGAGCCGACCGGCTCGCCGTGGCCGAGCACCGGCTCGTCCTCGAGCGCGGCGAGCGTCGCCGTGTCCGTGACGCCGATGCGGCGCAGGACCGCCGCGAGGAGCACCGTGCAGGCCCGGGACCCGCCGTCGGCGACCTTGACGGCGATGCCGCGACCGTCGGCCAGCCCGACGGCATACACCGCCTCGGCCCCGTCCTTGGCGACGAGCCCCTCGGTGCCGCGGATGATCGCGGTGACGTCGCGCCCGGTCCCGCCGAGGAACTCGGGGAACGCCCGGATGGCGCCCGCCACCTTCGCCTCGGGGCCCTCGGTCGCGGCGGCGAGCCGGCCGAAGGCGCGGGCGAGGCCGACGAGGGGCACCGCGTGGATCGGGGCGCCGCAACCGTCGACGGCGACCGCCACCGGCTCGTAGCCGGTGAGGTCGCGCACCGTCTCGGCGATCGCGACCTGGAGCGGGTGGTCCGGGTCGCGGTAGGTCGCGAGGTCCCACCCGTTCGCCACACAGGTCGCGAGCATCGACGCGTGCTTGCCCGAGCAGTTCTGCGCGATCGACTGCTTCGGCTTGCCGCTCGCGATCCAGGCGACCCGCGCCGCCTCGCTGTAGGGGTAGTCGGGGGTGTTCTGCAGGTCGGCCTCGCCGAGGCCGGCGCCGGCGAGGATCTCGCGCGCCGCCTCCTGGTGGAAGTCCTCACCGGAGTGGCTGGCGCACCCGAGCGCGAGGTGGGCGCCGGCCGTGTCCAGGCCGTGGCGCACCATCGCGACCGCCTGGAGCGGCTTGCTCGAGGAGCGAGGGAACACCGGACCGCTCGCGTCCCCGATCTCGAGCAGGACCGCCCCGTCCGGACCGGTCACGACGGCGGTGCCGTGGTGGACCGACTCGACGAAGCCGGCGCGCACGACGTGGGCGACGATCGGGGCCGCGCTGAGGGCGGCAGAGACGGCGTCGGGGGCCGTGGCGGACGGGATCACAGGAGTCTCAGGCACGCCCCGCAGTATGCCGCAGGGCCGGCCCGTCGACGCGAGCGGACCGCCACCCCGGGCGGGGTGGCGGTCCGCGTGAACTGCGACCGACGGTCGAGGCTCAGGCCTTCTTGGCGGGAGCCTTCTTCGCCGGGGTCTTCTTGGCCGTGGTCTTGCGGGCCGTCGTGCGCGGCGCCGCCTTCTTGGCGGGGGTGGTGGCGGAGTCGGCCGCAGCGGTGGCCTTCGTGGCCGTCTTGCGCGCCGTCTTCTTCGCGGCGGCGGTCGTGGCCTCCACCTTGTTCTCGACGGTGTCGGACGCGGAGCCGGCCTCGGCGGTCTGCTCGGCGGCGGCGTTGCGGGCGGCGATCTTGCGCGTCGTCGTCGCCTCGACGGCGTTCATCTTGCGGGTCGCCGCCGCCTTCTCTGCGGCCTGGCGACGGACCGTCGCCTTCTCGGCCGCGGTCTGGCGCGACGGCGGCGGGGTGGCGGCGTCGTCGAGCGCCGCGGCGGAGTCGTCGAGCTGGGCGGCGACGGTGTCGACGTCATCACGGACCGCCTTGCGAACGGCCCGGACGACCTTCTCGCCCTCGGCGTTGGCCGTCGTCGCGACCTTCTTGCCGACGGTCAGCGCGGTCTCGGACGATTCGGCGAGGTCGGCGGCGGTGCGCTCGCCCTGGACGCGGAGGTCGGTGACGACCTTCTCACCGCGGGCTGCGGCGGCGTCGTACTGGTCCTTGGCGTTGCTGGCGAGGACGAAGCCCTGGTTGAGGACCTGGGCGGGGAGCTCCTGGGCCTGCGAGACGAAGCGGTCGGCATACGTCGTCGCGAGGCGCTGGAGCTCGGCCGTGCGGGACTGGAGGTCGGCGAGGCGCTTCTCGAGGTCCTTCTGCAGGCCCTTGGCCTCCTTCTTGGCGTCCTTGCGCAGGTCGATGGCCTTGACCTCGTCACGGGCCAGGTCGAGCTGCTCGCTCGCGGTGCGGACGGTGTCGACGGCGATGTTGGCCGCGCCGACGACCGCGTAGAACGGGGTGGGGTCGACGGTGACGTCGGGCAGGCGCCCCTCGATCGTGCTGCGCACCTCGGCCACGGTGGCCTCGGCCTGCTTCTGTGCGTCCTTCACGGCCTTGCTGATCTTGGTGCTGAGAGCCATCTCAGTTCTCCTTCTCGGTGACGTGCTGGTCTGTGGTTGTCGATGGGTTCGAGGGTGCGTCGGCGGCGGCACCGGCGAACGACGCGTAGATGTCGACGAGCACCGCGCGCTGCCGGTCGGTCAGGACCGGGTCGGCGGCGATCGCGGAGAGGACGTCGGTGCGGGGGGACCCGGCACCGACGTCGGGGACCCGCTCGTCGAGGATCCCGGCGCGGACGTAGAGCGACTCTGCCGAGACCTCCAGGCCCTTGGCGATCTGCTGGAGGATCTCGGCACTCGGGCGCTTGAGCCCGCGCTCGATCTGCGAGAGGTAGGGGTTGGACACCCCGGCCACCTCGGCGAGCTGACGCAGGGACAGCTGGGCGCTCTCGCGCTGTTCGCGCAGGTAGGCCCCGAGGTCGGGTAGCGGTAGCTTGCTCACCCCTCCATTGTGCTAACTACGGCAAGCAAAATGCAAACTGCAGGCAGCGTGACCTCCCACACACCCCCGGGGACAGGGTCCGGAGCGGGTCCCTCCCGGCCACCTCAGCGACCGCGACGGTCCTTGATACCGAGCAGGTCGCGCGCCTCGGTCGTCGTCATCGGGGGGCGCTGGAGGAGGGCAGCCAGCTCGGCGGCCCGGGAGACGAGCTCGCGGTTGTGCGTGACCGGACGGCCCTTGGCGTAGATGAGGTTGTCCTCCATCCCCACCCGCAGGTGACCGCCCGCGGCGAGCGCGGTCGCGGCGATCGGCAGGTGCGACCGGCCGATGCCGGTGGCCGACCAACTCGTCACCTCGGGCGGCAGCATCGCCACGCCCGCGAGCAGGGCGTCCGGGCTGCCGGGCATCGCGCCCGGGACACCGGTGACGAAGTCGACGTGGACCCGGCCGCCGAAAGGGAGGCCGAAGTCGTCGATGAGTCGGCGCAGCGCGTGGACGTGGCCGAGCTCGAAGAGCTCGAACTCCGGCACGACCTCGCGCTCCTGCGCCTGCTGGTAGAGGTCGGCCATGAAGCCCCAGGGGTTGAGGAAGACACCGTCGCCGAAGTTCGTCGTGCCGCAGGTGAGGGAGCAGGAGTCCGGCTCGGCGTCGAGCACGGTCAGCCGCTGCTCGAGCGGGTCGGTGATGCTGCCCCCCGTCGACAGCTGCACGACGAGGTCGGTGGCCGCACGCACCCCGACGACGGCCTCCCGCAGCAGGGCCGGGTCGAGGGTCGGCTCGTGCTTGCCGTCACGGACGTGGATGTGGATGAGCGCGGCGCCCGCGGCTTCGCAGGCCACTGCGGTCTCGACGAGCTCCTCGGGGGTCGTCGGCAGGGCCGGACAGTCGGCCTTCGCCGTCTCGGCGCCCGTCGGGGCGACGGTGATCAAGGTCTTCGCAGCGCTGCGTCCGGAGCTCATGGCGCCATCATCCCAGCGGGGCACGCCGACCGGACGCGGGGCACGCGGGCCGGCCCGGCGGCATACCGCTGCCGCCCGACGGGACCGGCCCGGGGACGCCCGTCAGGGAGCGACGATCGTCGTCTGGGCGGCGCTCGCGTCGCCGACGAGCAGCTCGAGCGTCGGGTCCGTGTTGCGCTTGATCAGGGCGAGGGCGATCGGTCCGTCGACGTGGTGGCGCCCGACCGACGTGAGGTGCCCGATGACGCGGTCACCGGCCCGCACCTCGGCGCCGCGCGCGGGAAGGGTGTGACCCGAGCCGTCGAGGTGGAGGAAGACGAGGCGGCGCGGCGGCCGGCCGAGGTTGTGCACCCGGGCCACCGTCTCCTGCCCGCGGTAGCAGCCCTTGTGGAGGTGCACGGCGGTGCGCATCCAGTCGACCTCCTGCACGATCGTGCGGTGGTCGGACTCGAGCCCGAGCCGGGGCCGCCAGGCGGCGATCCGGAGCGTCTCGGCCGCCCAGAGCCCGGCGACCGGCCGGTCCCCCACGGCCGCAACGAGATCGGCCCGGGGCACGATGACCTCGCGCCAGGCTCGCTCCGTGCCGGGGTGGCCCTCGGTCGGACCGTAGGCCGCCGTGTCGCCGACGAGGTCTGGCCACGGGTCGCGCCAGGCCAGGGCCTCGCCCGGCGCCGACTCCGAGGAGTGCGGCTCACCGAGCACGGCCCAGTCGGCCGTCACGTCGGTGACCTCGACGCGGAGCATGAAGCGCATCCGCTCGAGCCACTCGCGCAGGGCGGTCCCGGAGCCGGCCTCGGTCGTGATCCAGGTCGTCCCCCCGTCGTCGACGAGGTGGAGCGAGTGCTCGACGTGGCCCTTCGGGGTGAGGATGAGGGCCTCGCGCGACTCCCGGGGGCCGAGGCCGAGCAGGTGCTGGGTCGTCAGCGAGTGCAGCCAGCTGAGCCGGTCGGCGCCGGTCACGGTGAGCACCTCGCGGTGGGAGAGGTCGACGACGCCGAGGCCCTCCTCGAGGACGCGCTGCTCGCGCATCGGGTCCCCGTAGTGCAGGGCCACACCAGCCTCGAGCCCGTCGCCGGCGACGGCGCCGGGGCGGTCGAGGAGCGGACTGCGCGTGGGCACGGCGAGGTCGGTCATGCCTGCGTCAACGGGATCGACCACGGTGTCATTCCACCCGCTTGAGGGTGCCCGACAGGTGGCTCTGCAGATCCTGGCCCACGGCGGCCATGTCCATCACCCACATCAGCTTCGACTCGACGAGGCCGTACATCCGGGTCGCGGCGTTGTACTCCTTGGCCCCCGGGGAGCGCAGGACGCCGTCGGTCTTGAGCTGGATCCGGGCCGGCTCCATCTTCCCGTAGTAGAGCTCGAGGATGCCGGTCGGGTGGGAGAGGAGCAGCTCGACCTCGCCGTTGTCGAGGGGGCGCCAGTAGCCGGACTCGACGGCGGCCGGACGGACCTTGGCGCCGTTCTCGCTGTCGAGGATCCACGCGCGGGACTCCCACGAGAGGAAGCCGCGTCCGTCGTGGCTGACCTCGATCTCCTGGCCGAAGTGCGCCGACTCGATCGTCGGGTAGCCGACGACGCCCGCGCCTTCCCACCGACCGATCAGCCAGGCCAACGGTCGCAGTGGCTCGGGGATGTCCGCATCGAGGTTGAACATGGGGTCACTCGCTCACTCGCCCGGGCAGGGACGGTCGGGGGCTCTGTGCGTGGGGGCCGGGCGCCCGTTCCGTCGGGCCGCGGGCCGTCCTCGATCGTAACCTGAACCCATGAGCACCCCTTCCGGCCCGCCCCCGCGGACCCTCGTCATCAAGCTGACGACGGGCGCGGAGGCGCCCGAGCGGCTCTCGCAGGCCTTCACCGTCGCCGCCACCGCCCTCGCGAGCGGGGTCGAGGTGTCGCTGTGGCTGACCGGCGAGGCCACCTGGCTCGCCGTTCCCGGTCGCGCCGAGGAGTTCACCCTGGCGCATGCCGCCGGGCTGGCCGACCTGCGCGACGCCGTCCTCGCCGGGGGCCGGCTCACCGTCTGCACCCAGTGCGCCGCCCGCCGCGACCTCGACGCGGCTGATCTCGCCCCGGGGACGACGATCCGTGGAGCGGCCGCCTTCGTCGAGGAGGTCATCGCCCCGGGAGCCCGGGCCCTCGTCTACTGACGGGTTCGCGGCGGTCCCGGCACCGCAGGGCCGCCGGCATCACCGCGAACCGTCAGGAGACGACGGTGAAGAGGCGCACCAGCGCCCCGACGAGCAGGACCGAGCCGACACCGGCCGCGACCTGGCCACGGACACCCAGCCCGGCCGAGGCCCCGGCGGCGACCCGTCGGAAGGAGAACGACGCCACACCGGCAGCCGCGCCGAGGGCGAGGGCGGCCCCGGTGCCCACGCTGGCGGAGCGCGTCGCGACGAGGGTTGCGGCGAGCACGCCGAGGACGAGCGCGGCGACGACGAGGAACGGGTGGAGGCGGCGCACGGAGCCGAGCAGGTCCGCGAGGCCGGCGACCGCCGCCGCCGCCATCGCCGCGACGAGCAGCGCCGAGCCGCGCTCGGTGTTGCTCGACACCACGGCCGTCGTCGCCGACGTGATGAGCACGAGCCCACCGAAGGACGCGAGCAGCGTCAGGACGAGCCCCTCGCGTCCGGTGCGCCGCAGCAGCTGGGCGAAGAAGGACAGGAGCAGGCCGAAGGCGACCGCGGCCGCGCTCCAGCGCAGGTCGCTACGGACCGCCGTCGGCACGATCGCCAGGGCGGAGAGGGCGAGCACGGCCGCGGTGGCGCGCGGCGTCACCGACCCGCCGAGCACGGGCCAGCACCAGGCCAGCACGAGGACGAGGACGAGGGTCGTCCCGAGCACGGCGGCATACCCGATCGTCGCGGCGACCAGCAGGACGAGTCCGGCCGCGACCGCCGCCGCGATGGTGCCGGCCTGCACGGCGGGGACGGCCGACGTGCGGTCCGACGTCACGGTCGAGTCGGGGGCGGGGACCACGTCGTCGTCAGGCACGCGGGCCATCATCCCTCATCCCCCGGCAAAGGGCGGGAGCACCTCGAGCGACGCACCCGGGCTCAGCGCCGCGTCACGTCCGGCAGCGCGGCCGTCGAGCAGGAAGGTGGCGACGGACGCGACCCGGTCGAGATCGGGGTGCGCGACAACCGCGGCGGCCACGACCTCGGCCACGGTCGACCCCGCCAGCTGCTCGCTGTCGACGCCTGCCGCGGCCCGCGCCGCGGCCCAGTAGCGGACCGTCACGGTGCTCGCCGTCGGGGGGCCCGTCGTGCTCGGGGTGGTCATCTCGCTCCTGTCTCATGGTGCATCTGCGCCTCTCCGCGGCTCCCAGTCTCCCCTATCCTGCAGGGGATGCCCCGACTGCTGCTGCTGACCAATGCGCTGGCCCCCAGCGCCGAGGTCCTGCCTGCCCTCGGCCTGCTCAGCCACTCCGTGCGCATCCTGCCCGCCGAGGCCACCGCCCTGGTCGACGCCCCGGACTGCGACGTCGTGCTCATCGACGCGCGACGCGAGCTGGCGAGCGCCCGGTCGCTGTGCAGGGTGCTGCGCACCACGGGCATGTCCTCGCCGCTCGTCGCCGTCCTCACCGAGGGCGGCCTGGCCGGGATCACCGCGGAGTGGGGCCTCGAGGACGTCATCCTCGAGTCGGCCGGGCCGGCCGAGGTCGACGCCCGGATCCGGCTGGCGATGACGAAGGGCCAGGACGACGACGCCGACCTCGACCTGCCGATCACCTCGGGTGAGCTCGTCATCGACGAGGCGAGCTACTCGGCGAAGTTCCGCGGGATGCCGCTCGACCTCACCTACAAGGAGTTCGAGCTGATCAAGTACCTCGCTCAGCACCCGGGCCGGGTCTTCACCCGCGCCCAGCTGCTCCAGGAGGTCTGGGGCTACGACTACTACGGGGGCACCCGCACCGTCGACGTCCACGTGCGTCGGCTCCGAGCCAAGCTCGGCCCCGACCACGAGACGCTGATCGGCACGGTGCGCAACGTCGGCTACCGGCTCGTGCCCGACCGGTCCGGCCCCGAGCCCGCCCGCACGACGAGCTGAGGATCCACCCGAGCCCGCCGTGCCACCGGTGGGACGGCGGAACGGCCCGGCTCCCTCGGGGGCCGGGCCGTTCGCGTGCTGCGGGTGGTGCGGTGGTGCGGTGGTGCGGTGGTGCGGGGACTACGCCGTCGGCGTCACGGGGCGAGCGTGATCCGGTTCGGCGTGGTCGGGGTGTACGGCGAGACGCGGTCGAGGTAGTTCGCGAAGGCGTCGATGTCGAGGCCGCCGAAGTACTTCCCGGTGCCGCCGGTGAAGGCCGGGAAGCCGTCACCGCCGTCGGAGAGGAAGTTGTTCGTGACGATGCGGTAGGACGCGGCCTTGTCGACGACCGTGCCCCCGATCATCACGGAGCCGTCCACGACGGCGGAGCCGTTGTGGCTGTAGGTGAGGCCGGCGATCTGCAGGACCTTGGGCGAGCCCGGGCTGTTGGCGCCGCTGAACTGCTGGCCCAGCACGTCGTAGACCTGCTGGCCGGTCAGGCTCATCGAGACGAGGTAGTTGTTGAACGGCTGGACCGTGAACGCCTCCTCGAAGGTGACGTCCCCGGGGTTCTCGCCCGGGTAGGCCTGCTGGTCGTAGGTGAGGTCGGCGCGGATGCCGCCCGGGTTCATGAAAGCGACGACCGGAGTCGCACCACCGGTGACGACGGACGGGTCGGCGAGCTGCGCGTCGGCGATGAGGTCACCGAGCGGGGACTCACCGGCGGCGTTCTGGGTCTTGACGACATCGGCCGTGATCCGGCCGATGACCCGGGAGGCGATCGGGGTGACGAGCTCCTTGTACTTCGCGATGAGCGAGGTCTGGGTCGCGTCCTTGGCGACGTCACGCGTGACGACCACGTTGGCCGAGTCGGCGAGCGTCGGACGGACGATGTCCTGGGTGCGCCGGTCGTACTTGACGTTCGTCTCGGTGAAGAGGCGGCCGAAGGACGAGGCCGACGTCAGCAGGCGCGGCTTGCCGGCCGGGTCCGGGATGTTGCAGACGTAGGGCTGGTGCGTGTGGCCGGAGACGACCATGTCGATCGCCGGACTGAGGTTGCGCGCGATCGGCAGGATCGGCGAGTCGGCCGAGAGGCTGCCGCCGCCCTTGCAGGTGAAGTCGTACGGGGTCGCCGACGGCGGGGTGCCACCCTGGTGGATGAGCACGACGATGGCGTTGACACCCTTCTTCTTGAGCACCGGCACGAGAGCGTTGGCCGTGGCCACCTCGTCCTTGAACTCGAGACCGGCGACGCCGGAGGCGGTGACGATGTTCGGGGTCTCCTTGAGGGTCATCCCGATGAAGCCGATCTTGGCGCCGTTGACCTTCTTGATCGTGTACGCCGGCAGGATCGTCTTGCCCGAGGACCTCTCGACGACATTGGCCGCGAGGTAGGGGAAGTCCGCGCCTTCGAACGTGCCGCTGGGGCAGGAGTTCTGGTTGTTGGCGCCGTCACCGTCGTCGATGCAGCCGCCCCTGGCCAGTCGCTGGAGCTCCTTGTAGCCCTCGTCGAACTCGTGGTTGCCCACCGCGGTCACGTCGAGACCGAGCGCGTTCATCGACTCGATGGTCGGCTCGTCGTGGAACGCCGCCGACAGCAGCGGCGAGGCGCCGACGATGTCACCAGCCGCGACCGTGAGCGTGTTGGGGTGACCCTGACGGGCCTCGGCGAGGTGCGTCGCGAGGTACTCGACCCCTCCGGCGTTGACGGTCTCGCTCGAGGTGGCGCCGACCTGGATCCGGCCGCTCGAGCCCGACGGGGCCTCGAGGTTGCCGTGGAAGTCGTTGAAGGACAAGATCTGCAGGTCCATCAGCGGCCCCTGCGGGTGGTGGTCCTTGTCGTGACCGTCCTTGTCGTGACCGTCCTTGTCGTGACCGCCCTTCTCGTGACCGCCCTTCTCGTGATCGCCCTTGTCGTCCTTCTTGTCCTTCTCGGGCCTCTTGTCGTCGTCCTTCTTCTTCTTACCGTGCTCGGTGCTCGTCGAGCTCGTCGAGCCCCTCGAGCTGTCGTGGGATGCGGCGAACGCCGGTGCGGCGAGCGACGCGACGCAGGTCGCCGCGATGGCGACACCTGCAATGCGGCGGGTGGAACGGGACATGGGTCTCCCCTTGGTGGTGGGTTGCTGCCTGCGGGCGCCCCCGAGCGCCTCCGAGGGAGATTAGCCGCTGCCACCGACGCATGGGGGTCCGAGAACCTGCCCATGATGAAATCTCGGGTATGCCGTCCGCCACCGTCTCCCATCGTGACCCCTCCCGCCCCTTGAGCCCCGAGGAGGCGACCGAGGCGACCTCGCTCGCCCGGCGAGCGGCCGCGGCCGACGGCTCCGAGCCCCTCTCGGAGCAGTTCCGCCTCTCCCTCACCGCTCGTGACCACGAGGGGGTCGACCACCTCCTCGCGTATGCCGCTGACGACCGCCTCGTCGGCTACGCGCAGGTCCGTGCGGGGGCCGGAGGAGAGCACGCCTCGGCCGAGCTCGTCGTCGACCCACGTGCACGCCGAGGCGGCGTCGGCACCTCGCTGCTGGCGGCCCTGCCCGGGGCCGCCCGCGTCTGGAGCCACGGCGTGGGCCGGGCCGGGGTCGCGGCCGAGGCGTTCGCGGCCGCGAACAGCCTCGTGGCCACCCGGTCCCTGCACGTCATGGGCCGCTCGCTGCAGGCGGGTCCCGCGTGGCCGCGGGCCTCCCTCGCAGACCGCTACGCGGTCCGCTCCTTCGAGCCCGGCCGCGACGAGCAGGCCTGGCTCGACCTCAACGCCGCGGCGTTCGCGCACCACCCGGAGCAGGGCTCGCTCCGCCGCCCCGACCTCGACCAGCGGATGGCCCAGCCGTGGTGGGACCCTGCGGGCCTGATCCTCGTCGTCGAGGCGGAGCGCCCCGGGGAGGTCGTTGCGTCGCACTGGACGAAGGTGGACCCGCCGACCGGAGAGGGCGGCACGACGGGCGAGGTCTACGTCGTCGCGGTTTCGCCGGATCACCGGGGCGAGGGGCTCGGCCGGGCGGTCACCGCGCTCGGTCTCGACCACCTCAAGGCGCTCGGCCTGGCGGACGTCGTCCTCTACGTCGACGAGGACAACGTCGCGGCCGTCCATACGTACGAGGGCCTCGGCTTCACCGACCGGGAGGTGCACCGGCAGTTCGTCCGAGCCTGAGCGCACGGCTGCTGAGGACGTCGAGGACAGGCGCTGGGAGACAGACCTGCGAAAAGTCCTCGACACGGCGCTGCCGGTGGTGTGGGGTGAGCCGATGGACGCGGACGAGATCAGGACGGCCTTCCTCGACTACCTGACCGAGCAGGGTCACACCGTCATCGACCGTGCGCCGCTCGTCCCCAGGGATGACCCGACGACGCTCTTCACCGGCAGCGGCATGCAGCCGCTGCTGCCCTACCTGCTCGGGGCCGACCACCCGCAGGGCCGGCGGCTCGCCGACTCCCAGGCCTGCCTCCGGGTCCAGGACATCGAGGAGGTCGGGGACAACCGGCATACGACCTTCTTCGAGATGCTCGGCAGCTGGAGCCTGGGCGACTACTTCAAGGACGTCCAGATCGCCCAGTTCTGGGCCTTCCTCACCGAGCGCGTCGGCCTCGACCCCCACCGCATCTACGTGTCGTGCTTCATCGGCGACCCCGCCCACGGCATCCCCAAGGACACCGAGTCCGCCCGGCTCTGGACCGAGCTGTTCGCCGCGGCGGGCGTCGTGGCCGAGGAGGTCGACCTCGACACCGAGGAGCACGGCGCCGAGGTCGGCAACAACGACGCGCGGATCGCCTTCTACGGCAGGCAGAACTGGTGGTGCCGCGGCGGCAGCGCGCAGGAGATGCCCCTCGGCGAGCCCGGCGGGCCCGACACCGAGGTCTTCTACATCTTCCCGCAGGTCGAGCACGACCCCGCCTACGGCGAGCACTGCCACCAGAACTGCGACTGCGGCCGCTTCATCGAGCTCGGCAACTCCGTCTTCATGGAGTACCGGCGCACGGAGACCGGCTTCGAGCCGCTCCCCCGCCGCAACGTCGACTACGGCGGCGGGCTGGGTCGGATCGCGGCCGCCTCCCTCGACACCCCCGACATCTTCCGGATCAACCTGCTCTGGCCGATCGTCCAGCGGCTCGAGGAGCTGTCGGGACGCACCTACGAGGAGGAGACGGTCGCGATGCGCGTCATCGCCGACCACCTGCGTGGTGCGGTCTTCCTCGCCGTCGACGGGGTCCGGCCGAGCAACAAGACGCAGGGCTACGTGCTGCGCCGACTCACCCGCCGGGCCGTCCGCTACGCCTTCGAGCTCGGCCTGGAGGAGGACTTCTTCTCCCAGATCGTCCCCACCGTCGCCGGCATCTACGAGGCGCACTACCCCGAGGTCGCCGCGCACACCGACGAGGTGATCGCCGTGCTCAGCACGGAGGAGCGGGCCTTCCGGCGCACCCTGCGCAGGGGCCTCAAGCAGCTGCGCGGCCTGCGGCAGACCGGGGCCACGGGGGCCGACCTCTTCGTCCTCCACGACACCTTCGGCTTCCCTGTCGAGCTGAGCACCGAAGAGGCCCGCCGCCAGGGCATCGAGCTCGACGACGCCTGGGAGGCGCAGTTCGATGCCCAGATGGCCGCCCAGCGCGCCCGCTCCCAGCAGGCGAGCGCCGCCCGCGGCTGAGCCTCGACCGGACGCGATCGAGGCGGATGCCGCGAGAGCCGGCCGGGCGGCATACCGGCCGGGCCGCGGGGAGTGAGCCGAGACGACCCGGCCGCCGCGAAAGGGTGCCACGATGGGTCCCATGAGCACCGGGAGCCTCGAACGAACCGATGTCGACGACCACGCCCAGGTCCCCGGGGGCCAGACGGAGGACGGGGAGCCGGGTGAGTCCTCGGAGATCAGCTCGTTCACCAGCACGGTGCCGTCCCGGCGAGCACCGGCCCGCGGGCCCAACGGCCGGTTCATCGGGCCGGGGACGCGCCCGGAGCCGCAGGACGACCTCCCCGCCGACCGCTACCTCGAGCGCGAGCTGTCCTGGCTCCAGTTCAACGAGCGCGTCATGCAGCTCGCGATGGACCCCGACGTGCCGCTGCTCGAGCGGGCCCGCTTCCTCGCGATCTTCTCGAGCAACCTCGACGAGTACTTCATGGTCCGCGTCGCCGGCCTCAAGCGACGGATCGCCACCGGCCTCGCCGTGCGCACCGCAGCCGGACTCGAACCGCGTGAGCTGATCGAGCGGATCGCCCGGCTGGCGCACGAGCTGATGCATCAGCACGCGGCGATCTTCCAGCACGACGTGCGGCCCGCCCTCGAGGAGCAGGGCATCACCATCCTGCGTTGGGACGAGCTCGAGGAGGCCGACCGGGACCCGCTCCACTTCTTCTTCGCCGACCACGTCTTCCCCGTGCTCACCCCGCTCGCCGTCGACCCGGCCCACCCCTTCCCCTACATCTCGGGGCTCTCGCTCAACCTCGCCGTGCTCCTGCAGAACCCGAAGACGGGCTCGGAGCACTTCGCCCGGGTCAAGGTGCCGCCGAGCCTGCCCCGCTTCATCCTCGTCGACACCGACTTCGACGCGGCGATCGACAAGGACGTCGACCGCAAGCGCTTCGTGCCCCTCGAGGACGTCATCGCCAGCCACCTCGACCAGCTCTTCCCCGGCATGCTCGTCCAGCAGCACTTCTGCTTCCGGGTGACCCGCAACGAGGACCTCGAGGTCGAGGAGGACGACGCCGAGAACCTGCTCACCGCGCTCGAGCGGGAGCTGACCCGGCGCCGCTTCGGGCCGCCGATCCGGCTCGAGGTCGAGGACGACATCGACGCCAAGGTCCTCGACATGCTCAGTCGCGAGCTGCAGATCAGCGAGCGGGAGGTCTACCGCCTGCCCGGGCCGCTCGACCTGCGCGGCCTGTTCACCATCGCCGACGTCGACCGCTCCGACCTCGAGTTCCCCAAGTTCGTGCCGCGCACCCACCCCGACCTCGCCCCGACGGAGAGCTCGAAGGCGATGGACCTCTTCGCCGCGATCCGGCACAAGGACGTGCTCGTCCAGCACCCCTACAACTCGTTCTCGACGTCGGTCCAGGCCTTCATCGAGCAGGCGGCGGCCGACCCCAAGGTGCTTGCGATCAAGCAGACGCTCTACCGCACCTCCGGCGACTCCCCCATCATCGACGCCCTCATCGACGCGGCCGACGCCGGCAAGCAGGTGCTCGCCGTCGTCGAGATCAAGGCGCGCTTCGACGAGGTCAACAACATCTCGTGGGCGCGCAAGCTCGAGCAGGCCGGAGTCCACGTCGTCTACGGCGTCGTGGGACTCAAGACGCACGCCAAGCTCTGCCTCGTCGTCCGCCAGGAGTCCGAGGGCCTCGTGCGCTACTGCCACGTCGGCACCGGCAACTACAACCCGAAGACCGCGCGCGTCTACGAGGACTTCGGCCTGTTCACCTGCGACCCCCAGGTCGGGGAGGACATCTCCCGCCTGTTCAACCAGCTGTCCGGCTTCGCGCCGCGCAGCCGGTTCAAGCGGCTGCTCGTGGCGCCGCGCACGGTCCGCTCGGGCCTGATCTCGCTCATCGAGGACGAGATCGACCTGCACCGGGGCGACGCGAAGGGGGCCCAGCGCGGCCGCATCGTCATCAAGGCCAACTCCATCGTCGACGAGGCCCTCATCGACGCGCTCTACCGGGCGAGCATGGCCGGCGTCCGGGTCGACATCTGGGTACGGGGCATCTGCGCGCTGCGTCCCGGCGTCGAGGACCTCAGCGAGAACATCCGGGTCCGCTCCATCCTCGGCCGCTTCCTCGAGCACTCGCGCATCTTCTGGTTCGACCACGGCGGGGACCCACAGGTCTACCTCGGCAGCGCCGACATGATGCACCGCAACCTCGATCGTCGCGTCGAGGCCCTGGTGCGGATCAGCGACACCGGGCACCTCGATGAGCTCGGTGACGTCATCGACCTCGCCTTCGCCCCGACGACCTCCCGCTGGGACCTCGGCTCCGACGGCCGGTGGGTGCGCCGACACCTCAGCGAGGACGGCGAGCCGCTCGACGACCTGCAGGCCAAGCTCATCGAACGGCACGACAAGAGGCGGAGGAAGGCGAGGAGGCGCTGACCGGTGGTCTCCCTCATCCCCGCCGCCGGGACCCTCCCGTGGCGTCGCACGCGCGGCCAGCTCGAGGTGGCCCTCGTCCACCGGCCGAAGTACGACGACTGGTCCTGGCCCAAGGGCAAGCTCGACCCGGGCGAGCAGCCCTGCGTCGCCGCGGCACGGGAGACGCTCGAGGAGACCGGTCTCGCCGTGCGCCTCGGTGCCCCGCTGCCGACGTCGGAGTATGCCGTCCTCGACTCCTCGGGCGGTGCGGCCACCAAGCAGGTCCACTACTGGTCCGCCGAGGTGACCGGCGGCTCGGGCAGGCTCGAGCACGAGATCGACGAGGTCCGCTGGGTCGACGTGCGGACGGCCAACGACCTGCTCGACTACGCCCGTGACCGCGAGCAGCTGCTCGCGCTCGTCCGCACGGAGCGGGAGGGCTCGCTCGACACCTGGCCCGTCGCCGTGGTCCGGCACGCCAAGGCCACGCCGCGCGGGCGGTGGAAGGACGACGACCGGCTGCGCCCCCTCGACGCCGTCGGACGGGCCCAGGCGAGCTCCCTCGCCCCCGTCCTCGCCGCCTACGGGGTGACCCGGCTCGTCACCTCCTCGTCCGCCCGCTGCGCGGCCACCCTCGAGCCGTATGCCGCCCAGCGCCATCTCAAGGTGCGCACCCGGGTCTCCCTGTCGGAGGAGGACTTCGAGGCCGACCCCGCGCCGGCCCTGCACCAGGTGGCCAAGCTGCTCGACAGGGGCGAGCCGGCCGCGCTGTGCAGCCACGGGCCGGTGCTGCCGGCGCTGCTCGACGCCCTCGGGGCTCACGTCGCCGTCGCCCACCCCCGGGAGGCCTGGCTGCGCGAGGAGCTGCACACCGCCGCCGACTCCGCCCTGCGCAAGGGCGAGGTGCTCGTCTGCCACCTGACCGGCAGGGGCGCCGACGCACGGGTCGTGGGGGTGGAGCGGGTCAACACCTGACGCGTGCGTCAGTCGCGTCCGCGCCTGCCACGCCTGCCACGCCTGCCACGCCTGCCCCACGCCGGAGACCGCGGCGCATCCCGGATCGGGCCTGCCCCCCAACTCGTCGTCGCTCGTTCACCTGCCATTAACCGGACGGGGCGCGTTGGTCACCCTGCCCACCTATCTTCGCGGTGGACGGACCGTTGAGCACCGGTGCTCGGCTCGGCCCGCCGACCGTCAAGACCACCCCATTGAGAGGGAACCCACTCGTGTCCGTTTCGCGTATCAGCGCCTTCAGCGCCCTTGCACTCTCCGGCGCCCTCGCGCTCTCGGCCTGCGCGTCAGAGAACCCCGCCCCCGCGAGCTCCGGCGCCGGCGCCGGCGCGACCGCCGCCGGCGACTGCTTCGACGGCAACCTCAAGGCCGAGGGCTCCTCCGCCCAGAAGAACGCCATCGAGGAGGCCATCAAGGCCTTCCAGACGGCCTGCACCGGCGCGACGATCGACTACCAGCCCACCGGTTCCGGTGCAGGCATCAAGCAGTTCATCGCCAAGCAGGTCGACTTCGCCGGCTCCGACTCGGCGCTCAAGACCGTCGCCAAGGACGGCAAGGTCGAGGCCGACGACGCCAAGGCCGCCTGCGGCTCCGAGGCCTGGAACCTGCCGATGGTGACCGGCCCCATCGCCATCGCCTACAACGTCAAGGGCGTCGACAAGCTCGTCCTCAACGCCGAGGTCGCCGCGAAGATCTTCGATGGGAAGATCACCACGTGGAACGACCCCGCCATCGCGGCCCTCAACTCCGGCGTGACCCTGCCCAGCACCCCCATCAAGGTCTACTTCCGGTCCGACGAGTCGGGCACGACCGAGAACTTCACGAAGTACCTCAAGGCCGCGGCCCCCGACGCGTGGGGCTACGACCCCGGCAAGGCGTGGACGGGCAAGGGCGAGGGCAAGGAGAAGTCCGCCGGTGTCGCGACGGCCACGAAGGGCCAGGACGGCGGCATCACCTACGTCGAGCTGAGCTACGCGCAGCAGAACCAGCTGCCGATGGCGCAGATCGACACGGGCGCCGGCCCGGTCGAGCTGACCGCGGAGTCGGCGGGCAAGACGATCGCCACCGCCGAGCAGACCGGCCAGGGCAACAACCTCTCGCTGAAGATCGACTACGCGACGAAGGAGGCCGGGGCCTACCCGATCGTCCTCGTCACCTACGAGATCGTCTGCTCGAAGTATGCCAACGCCGAGACGGGCAAGAAGGTCAAGGCCTTCCTCAAGACGTTCGCGTCCGACTCGGTGCAGAGTGGTCTCACGAAGCAGGGCTACGCTCCGCTCCCGACCGAGGTCGCCACCAAGGTCAAGACCGCGATCGACGCGATCTCCTGACCCTCCACGGCAGGGGCGGGCGCCGGCACCCGGCGCCCGCCCCTCACCGCTCCACCCCGTCCCCCTCTGGAAGAGGCCTCACGTGTCCACTGTGACCGGCGTGTCCGCCACGGACGAGCTGCCCGACCCCGACGGTGGGGGCCCCCTCCGCGGTGACAAGGCCTCCACCGGCCGCACGGGTGACCGCCTCTTCGGCGGCGCAGCGACCCTCTCGGGGGTCATCGTCGTTGCGATGGTGACCCTCATCGCCGTCTTCCTCATCGTGCAGGCCGTGCCCGCGCTGATGGACAACGACGCCAACTTCCTGACCTCGCGGGTCTGGTCACCGGGCGGGTCCGTGCCCGCCTTCGGCATCCTCGAGTTCCTCTGGACCACCGTGGCCGCGTCGACCCTCGCGATGGTCATCGCCGTCCCCGTCGGGGTGGCGGTCGCCCTCTTCCTCACCCAGTACGCCCCGCCGTGGATGCGCGGCCCGGCCGCCTCCCTCGTCGACCTGCTCGCCGCGGTGCCCTCGATCGTCTACGGCCTCTGGGGCCTGATCACGTTCGGGCCGTTCTTCACGCCGATCCAGGCGTGGATCGTCGACACCTTCGGCTGGTTCCCGCTGCTCGCGCGGACCGGGATCACCGGCGGCACGATCTTCTTCATCGGCCTCGTCCTGTCGATCATGGTGCTGCCCATCGTCACCGCCCTCTCCCGCGAGGTCTTCGCCCAGACGCCGCTGACGCACAAGGAGGGCGCCCTCGCGCTGGGGGCCACCCGCTGGGAGATGATCCGCACCGCGGTCCTGCCCTTCGGCCGTCCCGGCGTCATCTCCGCCTCGATGCTCGCCCTCGGTCGGGCCCTGGGCGAGACGATCGCCGTCACCTTCCTCGTCTCGGCCCTGCCGGACGGCGCACCGTGGACGTGGTCGCTCTTCAACGGCGGCGAGACCTTCGCCTCGAAGATCGCCAACAATGCGGCGGAGTTCAGCAACCCGAACAAGACCGGGGCCTACATCGCCGCGGGCCTCGTGCTGTTCGTGCTCACCTTCGTCGTCAACAGCATCGCCCGCGTCGTCATCGAGCGCAGGAAGGCCTTCACCGAATGAGCACCACGGCCACCGACCAGCGCTCACCGGACGCCCCTGCCGACACCGGGGACTCCCCCGTCCCGCCCGGGGCCCGACCGGCGGGCGACCCGCTGCGCGAGATGGACAACCCGCACCGTGGCCGGGCCGTCAAGGACGGCATCGCCCGGGTCGTCATGTGGGCCTCGTTCTTCCTCGCGATGGTGCCGCTCGTCTGGATCCTCTCGACGGTCATCGGCAAGGGCGTGCACATGCTCGCCTCGAGCACGTGGTGGACCGGCAACCAGCGCAACATCAACTCCGACGACTTCGGCGGCGGCGCCCGCCACGCCATCGAGGGCACCCTGATGATGGCCGGGGTGACGGCCGTCATCGCCGTCCCGATCGGGATCCTCACCGCCGTCTACCTCGTCGAGTACGGGCGCGGCAAGCTGGCGAGGACGATCAGCTTCATGGTCGACATCCTCTCGGGCGTCCCCTCGATCGTCGCGGCCCTGTTCATCTACGCGGTGTGGGTGACGACCTTCGGCCTGGCCCGCTCCGGCTTCGCGGCCACCCTCGCGCTCGTCCTGCTGATGATCCCCGTCGTCGTCCGCTCGACGGAGGAGATGCTCAAGCTCGTGCCCAACGAGCTGCGCGAGGCCGCGTACGCCCTCGGCGTGCCGAAGTGGGCCACCATCGTCAAGGTCGTCCTGCGGACCGCCTTCTCCGGGATCATCACCGGCGTCCTGCTCGGCCTCGCCCGGATCATGGGCGAGACGGCCCCGCTGCTCATCCTCGCGCCCTACACGAAGAGCTTCCAGCGGGACCTGCTCGCCGGCAACTTCCCGACCCTTCCGATGATGATCAACCAGGACCGCGGCGACTTCGCCCTCACCACGGCCGCTGAGCGGATGTGGGGCGCGGCCCTCACGCTCATCCTGCTCGTCCTGCTCCTCAACCTCATCGGCCGGGTCATCGCGCACTTCGGCTCCGTCAAGAAGTAACGAGAAAGCGAACTCCTCCCCAGATGGCCAAGCGAATCGATGTCACCGACCTCAGCGTGTACTACGGGGCCTTCAAGGCCGTCGAGGGCGTGACGATGACGGTGGAGCCCCGCTCCGTCACCGCCTTCATCGGTCCCGTCGGGCTGCGGCAAGTCCACCTTCCTCCGCACCCTCAACCGGATGCACGAGGTGATCCCCGGTGGGCGCGTCGAGGGCAAGGTCATGCTCGACGACCAGGACCTCTACGCCCCCTCGATGGACCCCGTGAGTGTGCGCCGCACCATCGGGATGGTCTTCCAGCGGCCCAACCCGTTCCCGACGATGTCGATCTATGACAACGTCGCGGCGGGCCTGCGCCTCAACGGCGTCAAGAACAAGAAGGTCCTCGACGGGGTCGTCGAGGAGTCGCTCCGGGGCTCCAACCTCTGGGGCGAGGTCAAGGACCGGTTGAACAAGCCCGGCGCCGGCCTCTCCGGTGGCCAGCAGCAGCGGCTCTGCATCGCCCGCGCGATCGCGGTTCAGCCCCAGGTGCTGCTCATGGACGAGCCGTGCTCGGCGCTCGACCCGATCTCGACGCTCGCCATCGAGGACCTCATCAACGAGCTGAAGTCCGAGTTCACGATCGTCATCGTCACACACAACATGCAGCAGGCGGCCCGCGTCTCGGACCGCACGGCCTTCTTCAACCTGCGCGCCACCGGTGAGCCCGGCCGCCTCGTCGAGATCGGTGACACGACGAAGATCTTCAACAACCCGTCGGAGAAGGCGACCGAGGACTACATCTCGGGCCGCTTCGGCTGACCCACGGGAGCTCACGGGCCTGGCGGCCCTGCGCCCCCGAGCCCCCGGGTCCCCGGGTCCCCCGACGAAGGAGATCCTGTGTCCCGGCGTCCTGGTCAGTGCAGGACGACGGTGAGGTACCAGGCGCCGGCGGCGGCGAGACCGGCCCCGGGGAAGGTGAGGAACCAGGCCCCGACGATGTTGCCGGCCACGCTCCAGCGCACGGCGGAGAGCCGCTTGATGGCTCCGACCCCCATGATCGCCGACGTGATGGTGTGCGTCGTCGAGATCGGGGCGCCGAAGGCCAGGCCGGCCACGTAGAGGATCGAGGCCGCGGTCGTCTCGGCGGCGAACCCCTGGGGCGGACCGAGGTCGATGATCCGCCTCCCGAGCGTGCGCATGACCCGCCACCCACCGGCATACGTCCCGGCGGAGATGACGAGCGCGGAGAGCACGAGCACCCAGATCGGGATGTCGTCCCCCTCGTGGTATCCGGAGATGTTGAGGGCGAGGACGACGACGCCGGCGGTCTTGGCGGCATCCTGCAGGCCGTGCCCGAAGGCCATCGCCGCGGCCGACGCCGTCTGGGCGAGCCGGAAGCCGCGAGTGACCCGGCCCGGGTGGGCGTTGCGGAAGGCCCAGAGGATGGCGAGCATGAAGAGGTAGCCGAGGGTCAGGCCGACGACGGGAGAGACGACCATCGGGATGATCACCTTGGTGAGGATGACCTCCCACTGGACCGCCACCCCAGCGACGAGAGCGGCCCCGCCGAGCCCACCGATGAGCGCGTGCGATGACGAGGACGGCAGCCCGAACCACCAGGTCAGCAGGTTCCAGCCGGTTGCCCCGACGAGGGCCGCCGCGACGAGCCACAGGCCGTTCGCGCCCTCCGGAGTCTCGATGATGCCCGACCCGATCGTCTTGGCCACCTTGGCGCCGAAGAACGCGCCGACGAGGTTGGCGACGGCGGCCATCGCCAGGGCGACGCGGGGGGTCAGCGCGCGGGTCGAGACGGAGGTCGCGATCGCGTTGGCCGCGTCGTGGAAGCCGTTCGTGTAGTTGAAGCCCATCGCCAACGTGATGACGAGGGTGATGGGGATGAGCTCGGTCACCGGTCAGGACTCCTTGACGGCGATGCCCTCGACCACGTGCGCCACCTTCTCGAAGGAGTCGGCAGCGTCCTCGAACCCGTCGATGATGTCCTTGACCTTGATCAGGGTGATCGCGTCGGTGCCGTTGCTGAACAGCTCGGCGACCATCGTGCGGTGCAGGGTGTCGGCCTGGTTCTCGAGCCGGTTGATCTCGATCCAGTAGCCGGAGAGGTCCTTGAGCGAGCGCAGCTTGGGCATCGCCTCGGCGGTCACCTCGGCCATCCGGGCAAGGATCTCGAACTGGTCGGCGAGACCATGGGGCAGCTCCTCGATCCGGTAGAGGCAGATCAGGTCGCCCGTCTCCTCGATGAGGTCCATGCAGTCGTCGAGCTGGGCCGCGAGCGCGTGGATGTCCTCGCGGTCGAACGGCGTGATGAACGAGCTGTTGACCTTCTTGATCAGCTCGTGCGTCGCGTCGTCAGCCTCGTGCTCGAGATCCTTGAGTCGGTCGGCGACGGACTGCCGATCGGCGGTGTCCACCTCGAGGAACCGGGTGAGCTCACGGGTGGCCTCGACGAGCAGACCAGCGGACGTGGCGAAGAGAGCGAAGAAACTCGTGTCCTGGGGTGTGAGGCGAAAACCCACGGTGAAGCTCCGGTCGGTCGGGTGACGGTCGGGGACGATGCTACGGCGAGCACGACACCCGCACGTAATCCCCCGGCCACCGGCCGTTCAACCGGCAGCGGGCCGGTCGTCCTCGGTGACGCCGAGCAGCTCGTCGACCTCGTCGGGGGTGAAGTGCCGCGAGGTTGTGGAGGCGGCCACGACGAGGTTGCTGACGAGCTCGATCTCGTCGGCGAGCGCGGGGTCGAGCAGGTCCCCGCTGCGCTCCGGCTCTGAGGTCATGGGCCAAATGTAGATGGCCCGCAACCGGTCGTGGACGGCAATGCCCCGATCATTTCGGGGGGGTGCCCTCCGGGCCGGATCGCGTGCATCATGGACGCATGTCCCTCCACGCCGGACCTTCTGACGACGTCCCCTGGGACGTCGTGCGCAACGGCAGCTTCCTGGTCGGCCGCTGCGGTGCCTGCGGCTTCTCCGGCCCCGCACGCCGGGCCGACTACTCCGTCGAGACCGACATGCGCGCGCACGAGGTGCTGTGCGGCTCCAGCCGAGAGGCCGTCGTGCTCGAGGCCACCACCGCCCTCATCCCGACGGCCGTCGAGAGCCACGCAGTGACGATGGACGCACCAGCCGCGAGAGTGTGAACGTCGGGCCGGGAGCACCTCTCGGCACTGGGCCGCTCGGAGCGGCTGAATTTGGGACCCGGGGCTACCGCGGCCCGACGCGTCCACAAGGATAAGTCGTTCTGCGCCTGATGCCAAAGGTTGTGCACACCGTCGTCGCGTCGCGCCGCTCCGACGGCGACCCGCCCTCCCGGGTGTGAGCAGGGCCGGGGCCACGGGGGTGGTTCAGGTGAGGGCCGCGGCCCGTTGCAGGCGCGCGCACGCACTGAGGTCGTCGGCCGTCTCGAGCAGGTGGGCCGCATGCTCGGCGGAGTCGTCCCCGGGTGCGATGTCGGCCCGGCCCGCGGCGACAACCCGGCACAGGGCCGCCGCCCGCTCGAGAGCGATCGCCAGGTCACCGACGAAGACCCCGCGCAGGATCGCGTCGATCACCCGGCTCATCTCCTCCGGCCCGGGCGGCTCCGCGGCCCCGGCCACGACGTGGTTGGGGCCGGTGAACCGGATGCCGGCGGCATACTCCCGCCCGGCCTCGACGGGGGACCTACGGACCCACTCGCGCAGCACGTAGAGGCGCCACAGCGCGCCGGGGAGGCTGCGGGCCGGACGGGCCGACCACAGCTCGGCGAGGGTGGACAGCCCGATCTCCTCGACGAGGGAGACGAGGCGCTCGGTCGTGGCGGGGTCCGACGCGGCCCGACCGGCATGGACGAGGGCGGCCGCCGTCTCGTGGGCGGCCTCGATCTCCTTGGCCGGGTCGTAGGCACCTCCGTGCGCCTCGAGGGCCTTGGGGCTGAAGAAGGCCGGCCGGCGTGGACCCCGGCGCTCGCTCTCGCTCATGACCCGCAGGCTAACCCCACCGACCCGGATCGGACCGGACCCCATTAGGTTTCGGATACCCCCATGGGTATATTGGTCGCGCACCGACACCTCCCGCCATGCGAAAGGACCGCCGATGGCCGCCATCGTCCCGATCGACACCCCCACCCTGGGCGACCGGAGCTACCTCGCCCACGACGGTCGCGTCGCCCTCGTCGTCGACCCGCAGCGCGACATCGACCGCGTGCTGGCGCTGGCCGCCGACGCTGGTGTCACGATCACCCACGTCTTCGAGACCCACATCCACAACGACTACGTCACCGGCGGCTGGGCCCTCGCCCAGGCGACGGGCGCGGCCTACCACGTCAACGGTGACGACGAGGTGAGCTTCGAGCACATCCCCGTCGGCGACGGTGACCGGATCGAGGTCTCCCCCTCGCTCGTGGTCCGGGTCATCGCGACTCCCGGCCACACCTACACCCACCTGTCCTATGCCCTCTCCTCCGACGGCGAGCCGGTCGGGGTCTTCACCGGCGGGTCGCTGCTCTTCGGGGCGACGGGTCGTCCAGACCTGCTGGGTCACGCGCACACCGACGACCTCGTCCACCATCAGTTCGCCTCGGCCCACCGGCTGGCCGGTGAGCTGCCGGACGACGCCCAGGTGCTCCCGACCCACGGCTTCGGCAGCTTCTGCTCCGCCGGGTCGACCGGGGACACGACCGCGTCGACCATCGGCCGCGAGAAGCAGTCCAACCCTGCCCTGACCCAGGCCGAGGAGCGCTGGGTCGCCGAGACCCTCGCCGGCCTCGACGCCTACCCGGCCTACTACGCGCACATGGCCCCGGCCAACAGCGCCGGACCGGGAGCACCGGACCTGAGCGCCCCCGAGTCGGCCGACAAGGCCGTGCTCGCCGGACGGATCGCCGACGGAGAGTGGGTCGTCGACCTGCGCAGCCGCACCGCGTATGCCGCTGGGCACGTCACCGGCACCCTCAACTTCGGTGTCGACGGGCAGTTCGCCACCTACCTCGGCTGGCTCATCCCCTGGGGCACGCCGCTCACCCTGCTCGGCGAGTCTCCCGAGCAGGTCGCCGAGGCCCAGCGTGAGCTGGTCCGGATCGGCATCGACGACCTCGAGGGCGCCGCGAGCGGGACCCCCGCGGACTGGACCGATGCGCCGCTCGGCTCCTTCGAGCGGGCCGAGTTCGCCGACCTCGCCCAGGTCCGCCACCACCGCGACGTCGTCATCCTCGACGTCCGCCGTGCGTCCGAGTTCGGCGCCGGCCACATCGAGGGCGCCGTCAACATCCCGATCCACGAGATCCTCGACCGCCTGGACGACGTGCCCGTGGGCGAGCTGTGGGTCCACTGCGCCGGCGGCTACCGGGCTTCGGTCGCCGCCTCCGTCCTCGCCGCCCGTGGCCGCCACGTGGTGGCCGTCGACGACAGCTTCGATGAGCACGCTGCCGTGTCGGGCCTACCCATCACGCCGGCCGCCTGACCCCCTCGCCCGAACCACCCCAACCACGTGTCGGCACGGAGCCGACCGCACGAGAAGGAGAAACATCATGTGCCGACCTGCCACCTGCCGCACCTGTGGCAAGACGACCTGGGCGGGCTGTGGCCAGCACGTCGACCAGGTGATGGCCAACGTGCCGAAGTCGCAGCGCTGCCCGGGCCACGCCGACGAGGCCTCCGCCTCCGGCTCGTCCGGCTTCTTCGGCCGGCTCTTCAGCCGCTGACCCGGCTCACGCCGGCCCACTGAGGCCCACTGACCGGTGGCTCGTCGCCTCACCCCTGTCGGGGCGGCGAGTCACCCCGGCCCGGCCGGCTCAGTGCTGGCCGGCTCAGTGCTGGCCGGCTCGGTGCTGGCCCGCTCGGTGCTGGCCGGCTCAGTGCTGGTAGGTGCCGTGCAGCACGGCCCGACCGAGCGTCTTGAAGACGAGGTTGAACGACACGACCGCCGGCGACGCGGACGCGTCGACGCCGAGGCTCGGCTCGGAGACGGCGTGAACGACGAAGAAGTAGCGGTGCGGCATGTCTCCCTCGGGCGGGGCCGCGCCCATGAAGCCTGACTCACCACCGTCGTTGCGCACGTGGAAGGCCGGGCCGGGAAGGTCACCGGCCGCCGCGCCGGTGTCGAGGGAGGTCACGTCGGCCGGCAGGTCGACGAGCACCCAGTGCCAGAACCCGGACGGCGTCGGCGCGTCGGGGTCGAAGCAGGTCACCACGTAGCTCTGGGTCCCCTCCGGCGCCCCACTCCACGACAGCTGGGGGGAGGTGTTGCCTGCAGCAGCGACCTGGTCGTCCTTGAGCGGCGCGCCGTCCTGCACGTCGTCGCTCGTCACCGTGAAGGACGCCACCTCCGGAAGCATCTCGTAGGGGTGGGGTGCGACGGGACGGTCGAGGCTCATGCGGGTCCTCCTGCAGCGGTAGATGGTCGGGGCCCTCCAGAGATACACCATCACGCACGGCCATGACGCCGTCGGCCCCGACCGCGGGGCCGCGGGTGACTCACGGACCGCGACGTGCGGCATACTGACCACCGCGTGGTGCGATCGCACCCCGCACCCGGGCCTCTAGCTCAGTCGGTAGAGCATCGGACTTTTAATCCGCCGGTCGTCGGTTCGAGCCCGACGGGGCCCACCTCACAGCCCTTCCCTCGATGTCGTCGAGGTCACGTCGCTCGCCCCTCCTCGTCGCGCCGCCGCAGGGTTATCGTTGACAGGTCGTCCGGTCCAGCAGTGTGCCGCTCGTGCCCGATCCGAGAGGACTGAAGCAATGGCGCACCACACCACGACGGATCGGCCGGCACGCAGACCGCCCACCCTGCCGCCCACGGGTGGGCCCCCGGCCGACCTGGTCGACCGACTCGCCGCGGCCGAGCGCACCGTGGACGACCTCAGAACCCGCGTGAAGCAGGAGCGTGAGGTCGGCATCGCGATCGGCATCGTCATGGCCATCGGTCACCTCGACGAGGGCGATGCCCACCGGCTTCTGCTCGAGGCGAGCAGACGGACCTGCCACTCGATCGAGGACGTCGCCCACGAGGTGGCCCGCACCCGTGTCCTGCCGCTCACGGCCCCTGGTGGCTCCGCCGACTGAGCCCGGACAGGAAGCAAGCCGGGCCCCCGAGGGAACCCGGCTCGCCCACCGACAGGATCAGCGGTTGAAGGCGTCCTTGACGTCGTCGCCCGCGTCCTTGAACTTCTCACCCCGCTGCTTGAGGTCGGCTTCGGCCTGGTCTGACTGGCCATCCGCCTCGAGTCGCTCATTGTCGGTGACCTTGCCGGTGGCTTCCTTGGACTTGCCCGTGAGGTCCTCAGCGAGGTTCTTGGCCTTGTCAACTGCACCCATGATCGGGCTCCTTTCCGGAGTGAATAGGTCACGGTGGCAGTACCCCGTCGCGGCCGATCCCCACCACACCCCCAGGGATGTGGCGGCCACCGCGCCTCTCGACGGGCGGGCTGCTGGCGCACACCGGGGCGGTCCTTTGGGACACTGGGGGCGTGTCCACACCTCCACCCTCACCCGTGAGCGGACCGGCTGACCGCGTCCTGCGCACCCGCGACCTCAGCCGCTTCGCCTATCTCGCGATTGGTGCCGCGATCGCGACGATCACGCTCAAGTTCGTCGCCTGGCGGATCACCGGCTCCGTCGGCCTGCTGTCCGATGCCGCCGAGTCCGTTGTCAACCTCGTCGCGGCGGTGGCCGTGCTCATCGCCCTCAAGGTTGCCGCGATGCCGGCGGACAAGAACCACCACTACGGGCACAGCAAGGCCGAGTACTTCTCGGCCGCTGTCGAGGGTCAGATGATCTTCATCGCGGCCCTGGCGATCATGTGGGCAGCCGTCGACCGCTTCCTGCATCCCCGGCCGATCGAGAACGTCGGGATCGGCCTCGCCGTCTCGATCGTCGCGTCCGTCGTCAACGGCGTCGTCGCCGTCGTGCTGCTGCGAGCGGGGAGACGGCACCGCTCCCTGACGCTCACGGCCGACGGCAAGCACCTGATGACCGACGTCTACACCTCGGCCGGGGTCGTCGTCGGGGTCCTGCTCGTCGCCCTCACCGGCATCCAGCGGCTCGACCCCGTCATCGCCTTCCTCGTCGGGCTCAACATCGTCTTCACCGGCTACACGCTGCTCAAGGAGTCGGTCGAGGGCCTGATGGACATCTCGATGACGAAGCAGGAGAACCGCTCGATCGCCGACACCCTGGCCCGCTTCGTCACCCCCGACGTCCACTTCCACGCCCTGCGGACCCGGGTCTCCGGGCACCACCGCTTCGCCGAGGTGCACGTGCTCGTCCCGGGAGCCTGGTCGGTGCAGCAGGGGCACGACCTCATGGAGGACGTCGAGGCCGCCGTGCACGAGACCTTCTCCGACGTCGCCCTCACCTGCCATCTCGAGCCGACTGAGGACCCGCGCGCCTACGGCGACTTCTCGGCGGAGTTCCCCGTGCCCACCCACGACGAGATCCTCGCGTCGCACGAGTCCGTCCACCGAGCCGACCCGCCTGCCGGGTCCTGAGCGCGGTGGGCCCACGACACGTGCTGGTCGGCTCGCCGATCGGCTCACTCACCGTCGTCGCCGCCGACGGCGCCATCACCCACGTGCTGATGGACGACGCCGCCCACCGTCCGCCCGCCGAGGCGTTCGGTGAGGCGGGCAACCCGGCCGAGGAGCCCTTCGCGAGCGCCGCCGCCCAGCTCGCGGCGTACTTTGCGGGTGACCTCACCGGTTTCGACCTGCCGCTCGCCCCCCGAGGGGAGTCCTTCCACCAGCAGGTGTGGTCGCTGCTGCGGGAGATCCCCTACGGCGAGACCCGCTCCTACGGCGAGCTCGCGGCCGCGCTCGGTGACCGCAACCTCGCTCAGGCCGTCGGCACCGTCAACGGACGCAACCCCATCGCGCTCGTCATCCCGTGCCATCGCGTCATCGGCGCCGACGGCTCGCTCGTCGGCTACGCGGGCGGGCTCGCACGCAAGCGCTTCCTGCTGGCCCTCGAGGAGCCCGCGCCCGAGGCGGTGGGCCGGCTCTTCTGACCCGACCGCAGGGTATGCCGCTCACCCGCCCCACCGATCGCGGTCCGGCCTCCCGCCCGCCGTCCTGTCATGCTGACCCGGACCTCACACGACGACGGGCCGGAGCGTCTACCGGGCATGCAGCACCCCTTCGAACAGGCCGTGACCGACCACGGGGCCGTCGTGCTCCGGGTATGCCGGGCCGTGCTCGGGCCGATCGAGGCGCAGGACGCCTGGTCGGAGACCTTCCTCGCCGCCCTCCGGAGCTGGCCGGGCCTCCCGGACGACGCGAACGTGCGGGCGTGGCTCGTGACGGTGGCCCACCGCAAGGCCATCGACGTCCGGCGCCACCAGGCCCGGCACGCCGTGCCGGTCGCTGAGCTGCCGGAGCAGCCGGCTCACCCGGACGACGGCCCGGGGGCGCGGCTCGGTGACGAGCGGCTCTGGTCGGCGCTGGCCGGGCTGCCGACGAAGCAGCGGCTCTGCGTCGCCTACCACCACGTCGCCGGCCTGCCTCACGACGAGGTCGCGGCGATCGTGGGCGGCAGCGCGGCCGCCTCCCGGCGTGCGAGCGCCGATGGGATCGCTGCCCTCCGCCGCACCTACCTCCCCGAACTGGAGCAGTGACCACGATGAACGACCCCCAGCCCGACCCGCGCCTTCTCGACGCGCTGACCCGAACCGTCCCGGGCGACCCGGACCGGCTCGACCGGCTGCACGACGGGCTGGTCGCCGCGGCGGAGTCGGCCGGCCTTGTCGAGGTCTCCTACCGCGTCCTCGACTCCCCCGTCGGCCGACTGCTGCTCGCCGCCACCCGGGCCGGGCTCGTGCGGGTCGCCTTCGAGGCGGAGGGCCACGACCACGTGCTCGAGGTCCTGGCCCGCCGGATCGGCCCGCGGGTGCTGCGGGACCGCCACGGGCTCGACTCGGCGGCCCGGGAGCTCGACAGCTACTTTGCCGGGCGCCTCACGGCCTTCACCGTCCCGCTCGACCTCCAGCTCGCACACGGCTTCCGGCTCGGGGTGCTCGAGCACCTGCGCGCCATCCCCTACGGACGCACGGAGAGCTACGGCGAGGTGGCGGCCGCCTCGGGAAGCCCCCGCGCGGTCCGCGCCGTGGGGTCGGCCTGCGCGACGAACCCGCTCCCGCTCGTCGTCCCGTGCCACCGTGTGGTCCGGTCTGACGGCAGCCTCGGTGGCTACCTCGGCGGCCTGCCCGCCAAGCAGCTGCTCCTCGCCCTCGAGTCCGCCGCCTGACCCGGGGCCCACCAGCCCCTCCCGCCAGGACTACGCCACTGCTCCCCCTCGTGGAGCAGTGGCGTAGCCGTCGGGGGGTGTCCGAATTGTGAAAACGAGGGGCTTCCCCAGCGCTACGCCACTGCTCCACCCAGCGAAGCAGTGACGGAGGGGTGAGAGGAGGCGCGGTTCCCCGGCGGCTGAGAGGATCGGGCCGTGACCGAGCCGAGCAGCCGATGACCTGGCCCACCCGGACGAGCCGTCTCGTCTACGAGAACGCCTGGATCACCGTCCACGAGGACGAGGTAACCCGGCCCGACGGCAGCGACGGGCTCTACGGCGTCGTCGAGGTGCGACGGCCGGCGGTCTTCGTCGTCGCCCTCACCGACGCCGACGAGGTCGTGCTCGTCACGGTCGACCGGCACACCGTCGGCCGCTCCCTCGAGGTCCCCGCGGGCGGTACCGACGGGGAGGACCCGCTCGCTGCCGCCCAGCGCGAGCTGCTCGAGGAGACCGGCTTGACCGCGAGCACCTGGCGCCGCCTCGGCGAGATGACGGCCCTCAACGGGATCTGCCGGGCACCCGAACACGTCTTCCTCGCCACCGGCCTCGCCAGCTCGCACCGGGGGTCCGACAGCCAGTCCGAGGAGGGGATCTCCGAGGTGCGGACCGTCCCCCTCGCGGAGGTGTTCGACCTCGTCCGTGACGGCATGATCACCGACAGCGAGACCCTCGCGGCCCTGCTGCACGCCCTCATCGCGCTGGGGCGCGCCGGAACTGCGGCGGCCGAGTGAGCGGCATACGACGGCCAAGGCAACGATCCCGGGCGCTCGGGTGTCTACCCCGATGACAGACCCCCGACGCCCCACCCGACCGAGGAGACGATGAGACGCAGGGACGAGGCGGCCTTCCGCGCCTTCGTCGTCGAGAAGCAGACGACGTTGCGGCGGCGTGCCTACCTGCTCTGCGGCAACTGGGCCGACGGAGACGAGCTGGTCCAGGAGGCCCTGGCGAGGGTCTACGTCGCCTGGCCGCGCATCGGGGCCGGCGCCGAGACGGCCTACACGAGACGGACGATGATGAACCTCTTCCTCAACGACCAGCGCAAGCGACGGCGCGAGGTGCTCACCGACGAGACGCCGGAGCCGGTGGTCGCAGAGCACGACCGCGAGCTCGCGATGACCCTCACCGCGCTGCTCGAGGACCTGCCGGAGAAGCAGCGCGCCGTCATCGTGCTGCGCTTCTGGGAGGACCTCACCGTCCCGCAGATCGCCGAGTGCACCGGGGTCGCCGAGGGCACCATCAAGAGCCAGATCTCGCGAGCGCTCGCCGCCCTGCGGGGTCGGCTCGCCGAGCCGCCGCTGAGTGGGGCGGGGGCGGCGCTGTGAGCGAGGACCAGCTGCGGAAGGTGCTGAGCACCATGGACGAGATCGAGCCACCGGCCGATGACCTCTTCGCCCAGCGCGCCCTGATGCGCGGGCGGGCCCGCACCGCCCGCCGACGCGGAGCCGTGTTCGGCGCGGCCGCCGGCCTCGTCGTCGCGGCGTCGCTCGGCGGGGTGTGGGTGGTCCAGCACTCCGGCGACGCGTCCACGACGAGCGCCGCGAGCGGCGCACTGGCCGGGCCGGAGAACGCCCCGGAGGTCGCGCCTCCGCTCGGGACGGGTTCGGGCTCCGCGGGTGCGGGGTCGCAACCGCTCCCCTCCGGCACCGGGCGGGACCTCGCCGCCGGCGGAGGTACGCGACCCGG
This sequence comes from uncultured Actinomycetota bacterium, assembly GCA_963764195.1. Lineage (GTDB taxonomy): Bacteria > Actinomycetota > Actinomycetes > Actinomycetales > Dermatophilaceae > JBDSSS01. Next base: position 264,742 of record CAVXRG010000004.1, on the reverse strand, counting down.
GGTGAGCTCCGCCCGGGATGGCTCGACGTGGTTCACCGGCCCGCAGACCGCACAGCGCAGCGCGCTCGAGTCGCTCGAGCCGATGCTCGAGCGGGACCACCCCGACGTCTTCTCCGGTGCGTATGCCGCCGACCCCACCAACACCCGTGTCGTCGTCGTGCTGACCCGGCGCGACCCGCAGCTCGAGGCGGTCGTGACAGCGGCCTTCCCCGACCCTGCCGACGTCGCCTTCACCGTGGCCCCGAACTCGATCGCGACCAAGCGCGCCGTGATGGAGGGAATCCGGCAGGACACCGCGAAGTGGCAGGCCTCGGGTCTCACGATCGTCGGCGTCGCCCTCGACGGGCGCCGCGACCGCGTCGTCGTCCGGGCACGTCCCCGTGGCGGGGACCCGCTCACCCTCGACGCGATCACGCAGCGCTACGGCGCCAGCCTCGTCGACGTCGTGCCCGACCTCACCCCGACGGGCAAGCTCCCCGACGGCAGCACGATCCCGCCGCCGCAGCGCTGAGACGCTCCGGCCCGCGCGTAGGCTGGCGACCATGGAGCAGCCCGCCCCGCCGACCGCCCCGATGAGCCCGATCGACGCGCTCCGGCGCATCTGTTTCCTGCTCGAGCGCGGGCGTGAGAGCAGCTATCGGATCGACGCCTTCCGGGCCGCCATCACGGCGATCACACTCGTCTCCGACGAGGAGCTCGCCGAACGCGTCGAGGCGGGAACCCTCAAGCAGCTCAAGGGAATCGGTGACTCGAGCGCGGCCATCATCGGCCAGGCGACCCGGGGCGTCCTGCCGGCCTACCTCGCGACGACCGAGGAGAAGCACGGGGCGCCCCTCACGACCGGCGGCGCCGAGCTGTATGCCGCGCTCCGCGGTGACCTGCACGCCCACTCCGACTGGAGCGACGGCGGCAGCCCGATCGAGGAGATGGTCCTCGCCGCGGTCGAGCTCGGCCAGGAGTGGCTCGCCGTCACCGACCACTCACCGCGCCTCACCATCGCCAACGGCCTGACCCGCGAGCGCCTCACCGACCAGCTCGGCCGCGTCGACGCGATCAACGCGAGTCTCGGCGAGGCCTTCACCCTGCTCAAGGGAATCGAGGTCGACATCCACCTCGACGGCAGCCTCGACCAGGACGACGACATGCTCGACCAGCTCGACGTCGTCACCGCCTCGATCCACTCCAAGCTGCGCCAGCCCGCCTTCGAGATGACACCGCGGATGGTCGCGGCGGTCAGCAACCCCCGGACCAACGTCCTCGCGCACTGCACCGGCCAGCTCGTCACCGGCGGCCGGGGCAAGCGACCCCCCTCACAGTTCGACGCCGAGAAGGTCTTCCGGGCCTGCCTCGCCCACGACGTCGCCGTGGAGATCAACTCCCGGCCCGAGCGGTGCGACCCCCCGGACGAGCTCATCGAGCTGGCCCGTGACCTCGGCTGCCTCTTCACCATCGACTCCGACGCCCACGCGCCGGGCCAGCTCGACATGAAGTCGCTCGGCTGCGAACGGGCGGAGCGCCTCGGGATCACCCCCGATCGGGTCGTCACGACGTGGCCGGTCGAGGACGTCGTCGCCTGGGCCCGGGCGCCACGGTGACGGATTTGGCCGGGGCCGGAAAAGCCACTACAGTTTCGCAAGTCCCAAACGGATAGGTCGGGCCGGTCCCCATCGTCTAGCGGCCTAGGACTCCGCCCTTTCACGGCGGCAGCACGGGTTCGAATCCCGTTGGGGATACGCAGTACAGTTCCACCCAGCACCACCATCTAGGCCCCGTAGCGCAGTTGGTTAGCGCGCCGCCCTGTCACGGCGGAGGTCGCCGGTTCGAGCCCGGTCGGGGTCGCTCGAGAACGCAGCAGCGCCGCTACCCCCAAGGGTGCGGCGCTGCTGCCGTTCCCCCTTCCCGTCGAGTGGGCACTTTCGTCCGCCGGCCGGGCGGGCGAAAGTGCCCACTCGACGGGTTGACGGGTCAGCGGTAGCCGGCGCGCAGGACGAGCTCGAGCTCGAAGCGGACCTCGGGGTCGTCGAGGCCGTCACCGAAGAGCTCCTTGAGCTGGGCCACCCGGTAGCCGACCGTCTGCTGGTGCACGAAGAGCTCCGCCGCGATCGGAGCCCGCTGGCCCTGGTGGCGCAGCCAGGCCAGCAGGGTCTCCGCGAGCCGCTCCCTCGTCGCCGGACGCAGGTCGTCGAGCGGCGCCAATCGGCGCCGGGCGAGATCGGCCACGGCGAGCGGCTCGGACCGCACGACGAGCTCGGCGAGGCGGTCGTCGACCCAGACCGGTCGACCCGAAGCAGAGCCCACCTTCGCGTCCTCCGAGGGCGCCGGTCCGGACGGGGTCGGCGGCTCCGAGGACAGGCCCCGGACCCCGGCGGTCACCGCGAGGTGGAGCGACTCGGCGGCCTGCTGCCACGGTCGCGGCGGGCCGACGATCGCCTGGCGGCCGTGCAGGGCCCGCTCGAGGTCCCGGCGACGCGCGCTGCGGTTGACGAAGGGCATGAGCACGACGACGTCGGTGCCCCGCTCCGCGACGAGGGCGTCCCGGCCCAGGGCGGCCCGCAGGCCGTCGACGTGTGAGTCCGGCACGACGGCGACGACGAGGGTCTCCGGCAGCGTCCAGCCGATGGCCGCCACGGAGCGCGCCACCGAGCCGTCGCCCGCGTCCCCGCGCAGGATCATCTCGACGACCTCCCCGCGCCGGCGCAGCTGCTCACCCGCCCGCTCCGACTGCTCCTGCGCGTAGCCCTGCGCGCTCGCCGAGCTCAGCTCGTCGATGTAGGCGAAGAGCGACTCTCCGAGCGCGAGCAGGACGTCGGGCGGCAGGCTCGTCATGTCGACGGCCCGGGAGATGGCCCGGAAGGTCACGCGTGCCCCGGAGCGGTAGGCGGCGAGGAGCGACTCGAGGCTGCGGCCGGAGCGGACCTCGCCGCCGCCGAGCCGCTCGTAGACCCACTTGTCCTCCGGCGAGAGGGCCGGCAGGCGGGTCCCGGGCAGGTCGAGGAACCGGTTGAGCGCGATCTGGACGCCCTGGCGCACCCCCTGGCCGAAACGGCCCTCCATCGGCATCGCATAGACCGGCACGTCGAGCGGGATCACCTCGATGATCGCCTCGACGACGTCCGGCACGGCCGGGCGCAGAACCTCGCTGATTTCGGTCGGGAGAAATAACCAGGGAGGGTCAGACGTGGCGTGGACCACACTGCACCTCCACATGTTGTCGCGGCACGACAGATTCTCAGGGCAAAGAGTACGCCCAGCCCCAAGAGATTCACAGGGTTCGAGGCCCATAGTGGTTCCATGGCCCAGATCAGACCTCTCCGACGCGTCGCCTCGCTGCTGACGACGCCGCTCAAGCCTGAGGACTTCCTGGCCCTCGTCAACCCGCTGTCGTCCGCGCGCCAGCTGCGTGGCGTCGTGACCAAGGTCGTCCGCGAGACGTCCGAGAGCACGACGATCCACTTCCGGCCCGGCAAGGGCTGGAACGCCCACGAGGCCGGCCAGTGGGCCCGCATCGGCGTCGAGATCGACGGGGTGCGCCAGTGGCGCAGCTACTCCCTCTCCGCCGCGGCCGGGCACGACCCGGCGATCACCGTCACGGCGATCGGCTTCGTCTCCACGGCCCTGGCGCGCACGACGAAGGTCGGCGACGTCCTCTTCCTCGACGTCCCGCAGGGCGACTTCCGCCTGCCCGAGCACCCCGTGCCGCTCCTCATGCTCACCGCCGGCAGCGGGCTCACCCCCGTCATGTCGATGATCCGCACCCTCGTGCCGCGTCGTCCCGACGCCGACGTCGTGCTCATCCACTCGGCGCGCAGCCGCGCCGACGCGCTCTTCCACGACGAGCTGCTCGAGCTCGCCGACCAGTTCCCCGGCCTCACGGTCAAGCACTGGTACACCCGCGAGCCGCAGGGCCGACGTCTCGACCTCAGCGACCCCGCCGACCTCGAGACGCTGTGCCCCGACTGGCGCAGCCGCACGGCATACGCCTGCGGCCCCACCGACTTCCTCGACGCCGCGAGCACCCTCTGGGAGCACAGCGGCGACGACGGGCAGACCCAACTGACGATCGAGCGCTTCGCGCCCGTCCTGCTGCCGGGGACCGGCGGACAGGGTGGGCTCGTCACGTTCGAGAAGTCCGACAAGGAGGTGGAGGTCGGTGGCGACATCCCCCTCCTCGAAGCCGGAGAGGAGAGCGGTGTGGTCATGCCGAGCGGGTGCCGAATGGGTATCTGCCGCAGCTGCCTCACCCCCCTCGTCGCCGGCAAGGTCCGAGACCTGCGCACCGGTGAGGTGCACGGGGACGAGGGCGACCTCATCCAGACGTGCGTCAACGCTGCCGCCGGCCCCGTCCACCTGGACATCTGAGAAAGGAAACACCTCTATGACCACCACGGTGACCAAGCCGTCCACCCAGACCACCACCACCCCGACCGCTGCTCCTGCGGCGCCCGGGACGAACGCACCGCTCACGCCGCGCAAGCCGATCCTCGCCGCGACCGGTGCCCCGGCCCAGCGCCCGGCCGCCGCCGCGCACCTCAGCGACGAGCAGGTCGAGGCCCTCGGCCGCGAGCTCGACGCGATCCGCGACCGCATCGTCGCGAGCCGCGGCGCCGCCGACGCCGCTTACATCCGCCGCGTCATCCGCGCCCAGCGCACTCTCGAGATCGCCGGCCGAGCCACCCTGATGTTCTCCAAGAAGAAGACGGCGTTCGTCGCCGGCACCGCGATGCTCTCCGTCGCGAAGATCCTCGAGAACATGGAGATCGGCCACAACGTCCTGCACGGCCAGTGGGACTGGATGCGCGACCCCGACATCCACAGCACGACGTGGGAGTGGGACTTCGTCACGCCGGCCGCGGCGTGGAAGCACACCCACAACGACCTGCACCACACGTGGACGAACGTGCTGGGCAAGGACAAGGACGTCGGCTACTCGCTGCTCCGGATGGACAAGGACCAGCCGTGGCGCCCGTTCAACCTGCTCAACCCCGTCATCAACACGGTGCTCGCGCCCTTCTTCGAGTGGGGCATCGCGATCTACGACCTCGAGCTCGAGGCGTGGCAGGACGGCGACAAGAGCACCGAGGCGCTCCAGGGTGACCTCAAGGCGGTCGGCCGCAAGGTCGCACGCCAGTTCACCAAGGACTATGCCGCGACCCCGGCCGCCGCGGCGCTCCTCGGCTCCGGCAAGCAGGCGCTCCTCGGCACCTTCACCGCCAACGCGATTCGCAACGTGTGGGCCCACTCGGTCATCTTCTGCGGCCACTTCCCCGACGGGGTCGACACCTTCACCGAGGAGGAGATCGAGGGTGAGACCCGCGGCGACTGGTACATCCGCCAGATGCTCGGCTCGGCCAACATCTCCGGCAGCAAGACGATGCACCTGATGACCGGCAACCTCAGCCACCAGATCGAGCACCACTGCTTCCCCGACCTGCCCTCCAACCGCTACCACGAGGTCGCGGTCGAGATGCGCGAGATCTGCCAGCGTTACGGCCTGCCCTACACGACCGGTCCGATCCACCGCCAGGTCGGCCAGGCGTGGGCCAAGGTCTTCCGCTTGGCACTGCCCAACAAGGTCCCGTCCTCGGGCCGCTACGTCCCGACCGGCAAGTTCAACAAGCCGGCCAAGACGAAGGCCGGCGCGACGCGCTGACCCGCCTGCGGGACCGGCACCGCCGGTCAGCAACGACGAACGCCCCGGTATGCCGCCGGGGCGTTCGTCGTGTCCGTGGCCTCCCGCTCGCGCCGGCCCGCGTCAGCGGGCTCGCACCAGGGAGCGGTCACCAGGAGGTGTGCAGCGGGCGACCCTCGGCGAAGCCGGCCGTGCTCTGGAGCCCGACGATCGCCCGGTCGGCGAACTCCTCGAGGGTGCGCGCACCGGCATACGTGCAGCTGCTCCGCAGGCCCGCGATGATCTGGTCGATGACGTCCTCGACCGAGGGGCGCGCGGGGTCGATGTACATCCGGGCGGTGCTGATGCCCTCCTCGAAGAGCGCCTTGCGGGCGCGGTCGTAGGGGGTGTCGGTCGCCGTGCGGTTGCGGACGGCGCGCGAGCTCGCCATGCCGAACGACTCCTTGTACTGCTTGCCGTCGTTGTCGGTGTAGAGGTCGCCCGGGGACTCGAGCGTCCCGGCGAACCACGACCCGATCATGACGTTCGACGCGCCGGCGGCGAGCGCCAGGGCGACGTCGCGCGGGTGGCGCACCCCGCCGTCGGCCCAGACGTGCTTGCCGAGATCTGCTGCAGCAGAAGCACACTCGAGGACGGCGGAGAACTGCGGACGTCCGACGGCGGTCATCATCCGGGTCGTGCACATGGCGCCCGGTCCGACGCCGACCTTGACGATGTCGGCGCCGGCCTCGATGAGGTCGCGGGTGCCGGCGGCCGAGACGACGTTGCCGGCGACGACGGGCACCTCCGGCGAGAGGGCCCGCACGGCGCGGAGGGCGTCGAGCATCTTGTCCTGGTGGCCGTGGGCGGTGTCGATGACGAGGACGTCCGCGCCGGTGGCGAGCACCTGCTCGGCCTTGGCCGCGACGTCACCGTTGATGCCGACGGCGGCGGCGACGCGCAGGCGGCCCTGCCCGTCGACGGCCGGGGTGTAGAGCCCGGATCGCAGCGCTCCCCCGCGGGTGACGATGCCGATGAGGTCACCGCCCGCCGACACGACCGGGGCGACCTTGCGCCGCATCTGCGACAGCTGCGCGAAGGCGTCCTGCGGGGTGACGTCCTCGGGGAGCACGACCATGTCGCGGTGCATGACGTCGGACAGCTGGGTGAAGCGGTCGACGCCGGTGAGGTCCTTCTCGGTGACGATCCCGACGGGGCGACGCCCCTCGACGACGACCCCGGCGCCGTGGGCCCGCTTGCCGAGCAGGACGAGGGCTTCGCCGGCCGTCGTGTGCGGGTCGAGGGTGATCGCCGTGTCGTGGACGAGGTGGCGCTGCTTGACCCAGGCGACGACCTCGGCGACGACCTCGACCGGGATGTCCTGGGGGATGACGGTGAGGCCCCCGCGACGGGCGACCGTCTCCGCCATCCGGCGCCCGGCGATCGCCGTCATGTTGGCGACGACGAGCGGGATCGTCGTGCCGCTCCCGTCGACGCTGGCGAGGTCGACGTCGAGTCGGCTCGTCACGGACGAGCGGCTCGGGACCATGAAGACGTCGTCGTAGGTGAGGTCGTGCTGGGGCGGGAGACCGTTGAGGAACTGCACGGGGCGAGAGTCTACGGCCGCGGTCCATGGGCCCACGGTGGGACCGCTCGGCCACGGATCGGGCGGTTCACGCCCCGGACACGTCGCGGCCCTGGCGTTGCCCCGTCAAACGGGACGATCGAGGGGAAGAGCGATGGGCGCGTTCGCGTGCAGGGGTCTGCTCGAGCCTGCTCGGCTTCGAGAACTCGGTGCCGGCCCTCGGCCTCGTCCGGCACTGACGACGCGGCTTCGGGTTTCGGTTCCGCCAGCAGCGAAGGTATGCCGCTGGGCCTTGACCCGTCGTCCCAGCGGCGTAATCTGGATTACATGATTACACATGCAAATCCAGATACGCCGACGGACGTCGAGCGGGTCCGCGGCTGGTTCACCGGCCGCCTCCCCCAGGAGTGGCAGGCGACGGCGCCCGAGGTGACCGTCGACCGCGACGAGATCACCATCGTGCTCACCCTCACCGACGTCGAGCTCGCCGACGCCAGCGAGGCCGAGTCGAGCGAGGCCCGGGCCGGGCGGGCCAAGGCCTTCCGCGAGGACACCCGCGGGCGCCGCATCGAGATCGCCCGGGAGGCCGAGCACCGCTTCGAGCGCAAGGTCTCGTGGGGCGTCCGGGTCGGCGACCGGCACGAGCTCTACACCCACCTGGCGGCCCCGACGATGACGCGGCTGCGCCAGCCCGAGCGACTCGTCCTCGACACCCTCGTCGACGCCGGCGTCGCCCGGTCGCGCGCCGAGGCGCTCGCCTGGTGCGTGCGGCTCGTCGGGCAGCACGAGCAGGACTGGCTCGCCGAGCTGCGCGAGGCGATGGAGGGCGTCGCGAACGTGCGCCGGAAGGGCCCGCGGTCCTGAGGAGGCCGATCTCTCCTGGGGTCCACCCGCCCGGTGGTGAGGGGCAGCGGGTACGTTCGGGACACGGCGCCGGCGAGGCCGGCTGACCGGCATACGAGAGGACGCCTGTGACCCCCGAGACCCTGCACGCGCGCATCACCGTTGACCCCGCCGAGCAAGTGGGCCCGGTGCCACCGCGGCTCTTCGGGTCGTTCGTCGAGCACCTCGGCCGCGCCGTCACGACGGGGATCCACGAACCCGGGCACCCCACCGCCGACGCGCAGGGCTTCCGCGGCGACGTGCTCGACCTGACGCGCGAGCTCGGTGTCACGGTCGTGCGCTACCCGGGCGGGAACTTCGTCTCGGGCTACCGCTGGGAGGACGGCGTGGGGCCGCTCGAGGAGCGGCCGGTGCGGCTCGACCCGGCGTGGCACACGGTCGACGACAACAGCGTCGGGCTGCACGAGTTCGTCCACTGGGCGCGGACGGCAGGCGTCGAGGTGATGTATGCCGTCAACCTCGGCACCCGCGGGCTGCAGGAGGCGGCCGACGTGCTCGAGTACGCGAACCACCCGTCGGGGACGACGCTGAGCGACCGTCGGCGCGCGAACGGGGACGACGAGCCGTTCGACATCACGCTCTGGTGCCTCGGCAACGAGATGGACGGGCCCTGGCAGATCGGCCACAAGACCGCGGACGAGTACGGCCGGCTCGCAGCGGAGACCGCGCGGCTCATGCGGATGGTCGACCGACGGGTCGAGCTCGTCGTCGCCGGAAGCTCGGGCGAGGGGATGCCCACCTTCGGTGAGTGGGAGCGGACGGTGCTGCGGCACACGGACGGCCTCGTCGACCACGTGTCGGTGCACGCCTACGTGCAGGAGCGGGACGGCGACGTCGCCGGCTTCCTCGCCAGCGCCGTGTCGTTCGAGCGCTACATCGAGCGGGTCGCGGCGATCATGGACGAGGTCGGCGCGACGCGGCCGGACGGCAGCCCGCTCGGGATCGCCGTCGACGAGTGGAACGTCTGGGACCAGACGGACTGGAACGCGGTCGAGGACCCGGAGATGGTCGAGGTCGGCGGGGGGACGCGACCCCGGCAGCTCGAGCAGGTCTACGACGTGGCCGACGCCGTCGTCGTCGGCTCGCTGCTCGGCGTGCTGCTGCGGCACTGCGACCGGGTGACCGTCGCGAACCTCGCCCAGCTCGTCAACGTCATCGCGCCGATCATGACCGAGCCGGGCGGGGCGGCATGGAAGCAGACGACCTTCGCTCCCTTTGCCGCCGTGGCCGGGACGGTGGGGGCGACGTCGCTGCGTCCCGTGGTCGAGTCGGACTCGATCGCGACGGGAGCGCACGGTGAGGTGGCGGCGGTGGACGCGGCAGCGGTCGTCGGGGAGGACGGGTCGGTGACGGTGTTCCTGACGAACCGGTCCCCCGACCGGGCGGTCGAGGTCGAGCTCGCCGTGCCGGGGCTGTCGGCCGACGGGGCGAGTCGCGTGACGGCGTCGGTGCTGACGACGCCCGAGGGCGGAGACCGCCGGACGGTCAACGACGCTGCTGGTCAGCCGGTCGGGATGCGTGCCCTCGCGGGCGCGGAGTGGTCGGTCGACGCCGCGGGCGTGGGCCGCGGTCGCCTGGTCCTCCCCCCGATGTCCTGGACCCGGCTCGTCGTGAGCCGGACCCCCTGAGGCTCGGGGCGCCGGTCCCCCCGCCGCACGTTTCGTAGCCCGGGCGACGAAACGGTCGACCGGGCATGCCGCTCGATGGATCGTCCCGCCGGGCCCAGGGGGAACAGGGCGACGTCGGCTCCATGTATAGTGATGCCGCGCCGGAGAGATCCGGCGTTGTGTGTGCGCCAGATGCTTTTCGCGTCCGGTCTCGCACTCGGCCAGGTAGCTCAGTTGGTACGAGCGTCCGACTGAAAATCGGAAGGTCGGCGGTTCGACCCCGCCCCTGGCCACCAGATCTACTCCCCGGTAACGGGGTTTGAGCTGCAGTTATGTGGATTATGGTTGCAGGCTGACCGAGCGATCGAAACGCGGCCGTGGCGTCTGCTAAGAAATCGGAGTGTTGCCCGGTTTGCGGCTGGGCCGCGGAGGTCGCGCAGGTCGCTGACCAGCGCAAATGCGGTCACCAACGCTGATCCAGGGCGCGGGCACCGATTGGGCAACGACCCCACTTCGGGCAGGTTCGTTGCACGACTCGTTGCACGACACTTCGATTTGAAGACCTTTCTCGTGGCCGGGCGGAAGGTCAGCGACTACGCCGCAGGCAGCATGAACGGCCGGCAGCGCAACGTGAAGCCGTCCGACCCCCGTGACAGCATGTCGTCGTGACGAAAAAGCGACACCGTGCTGTGCGACGCAACGCGACACGGAGGCGACCAGCCCGGTCTCTAGGCCCTGGCGCTGCGTCGGAGCAGGGTCCGACGTCCATCTCGGGCCTCCTCGCCCCAGACCTGGACGGGCTCGGCGACGCGGCCGCGGCGGTGACCGCCTCGTTGGCCTCGGAAATCGCCCGGGTCCGTACTCCCTTGGCGGCCGAGCTCGTGCTGTGCCAAGCGTTTCGGGTGATGGAGATGGGCGCGCCGGAGGACGCCGACGAGCAGGAGCGTCTCGAGGCACGCTCGACCCTGCTTGGTCAGGTGATTGCCCACGCCGAGACCTTGTCAAGCCCCGACGCGCTGGCCGTGCTTCGAGTCTGCGCGACCCTCGGGCCGGACGTTACGCGCCAAGCCGCCGGAGAGGCAGCGGCCCGCGTCGCCGCCGCGGGAGTCGCAGACCGCCCGTGGGCCGAGTCGCTCGGGCGCCCCCACCTGTTGCGAGCATGGCACTACGGCGACGTCTTTGGCTCCCAAACCTCGGTCGGCGCGCTCTTTGACCACCGCGGCCGCGACCACCTCCTCATGGTCCTCATCGACCACGACCTCGGTGGTGGCGTCAAGGACTGCTGGGTCGCCGAGGGCCGCCGGGCACGCGAGATGCGCAACGCAATCGCCGCCAAAATGGCCAGCCACGACGCCGCCTTCTTCGAGGACATCGACGCAGCTGGCTTCGCCGAGCTCCTGGGGTCGGCGCTGGCCAAGCCACCGTGCCCCAGGGAGGTCGACCAGGTCGAGGACGTCGCGACCAACTTCTACTTGACTCGGTCCCGCGCCGATCACGTGGCCCGGATCGCGGGAGCATAGCGAGGACCGGCTCTTGAGCTCTGGTTCTACAGGCGGGCGAAGTATCAGACGCAGCTGGTCCCCAAGATGGCTTCCCTGCCCGCCCCAGTCGCCCTCAGCGAGCTCAGCCTGAAGCCACCGCGGCTGTTTCTGACGGCGAGTCTCAGAGACTCTCCCAACAAGGGAAAGCACCCGGCTGACGACCCAGTCCCGCCCCCGCACCTCACCGACGACGAGGTCGCGTTATAGCGACACCTCACCGACCACGGGCAGGACGGGCCCCGGCGAGTGGAGCACGCGCACCCCTGTGATAGCGGCTGTCGACGCCGTCGCGCGTCATCTGGTCTGGCGGGGCTCCGCGTTGCCGAGCGCCGGCTCGCGGACGCATAAAGGCGGCCTCTGTGTTGATCAGATGTGTTGAGTGGTCACCTTGCTGATCATCTTCGGGTGGTCGGGTCGCGCTCCATGTGTCCGCCGTACCAACACATGATCGTTCGGCGTTCGGTATTGACCGAACACCGAACGGTGGGGCATGATGGATGCGTGGACACTGGGGCTCTCGCGGTTGATGCCTTCGCCCAACTGAACATCACAGCCCGGGCCGTGGGTGCCGGCCACGACGGGGGCGTCGACCTCGTCCTGGACCTGCACGGGTTTGAGACACGGGTGCAGCTCAAGCGGCAGTCCTTGGTCACCGAGGACTCCGCGCGGAGACTGTGCTCTCAGGTCCTGCCGACGCTGCCGGCGGATGTCGCCCTGATCGTGGTGTCCGACCGCGTCACCGCAGAGGCTGGACGAGTCCTTACCCGCAACCAAGCGGGTTATCTCGACCTGCGGGGCAGGCTGGTCCTCCACACGCCACATGTCGTCATCGATGCCCAAGTGCAGCCCGTAACGAAACGTCCAGAACGGTCCGACGCCCTCTCCGGGAGGGTGGGACTGGAGGTCGCCACCGCGCTGCTCATGGAGCCCAACCGACCAACAGCGGTACGCGAGCTGGCCCGGCAGCTGCAGCGCTCCCCGAGCACCGTCTCGGAGGTGCTCAAGGCCCTCAGGGCGCAACGCCTCATCGACGGGGACAACAGCGTCCCGGACACGGGCTTGTTCTGGGAGGTCGCGGACCGCTGGCCCACAGTCCGCGTACCGCTCGCGAGCCCACCTCGGCCCGGCGACGCCAGCAACAATTCGGCCCTGAAGCTCGGTCTCGAGGACCCGCACGGACCCGGCTGGGCGCTGACCGACTCAGCGGCTGCGGCCGCCTACGGCGCACCAATCGCCTTCCGCACCGCACAGGTTCTCGACTTCTTCGTCCCCGACCAGTCCATCGTTCGCCGAGCCACGACCTTGCTGGGCGGCGTCGAACACGGTCGCCAACCGCGGGCGACCATCCGGGTGGCCCCAGTGCCGGCCGCCGTCACCGGACGAGTTGACCTTCCAGCCAATCCTTTGGAGTGGCCATTGACGCATCCGCTCTTCGTCGCACTCGACCTCGCCCAAGACACCGGGCGCGGACGCGAGGTCCTCGCCGGCTGGACGCCTGAGGGGCGGTGGACCCGTGTCTGGTAGCCGAGTCACCTTCGTCGGTGGCGCCATGGCAGCAGTCGTTGCGGGCGTCATCGAAGTCAGGTCGCACATCGGGCAGCCCCCAGTCATCGTCGGTGGGCTTGCCGTGCTGTCACGACTGTCCACCCCGTACCGGGCGACCACCGACCTTGACGTGGTCGACCGAATGCGTTCCGGGCTGCGGCAACTCGAACTTCTGCGAGCAGTCACGGACGCCAAACCGATCGAGCCCGCCGCCGTCGAACTGGTTACCCCGTACGGCCTGGTCAAGGTCGACGTCCTCGAGGTCCGGCAGGTGGAGATCGACCATCCGAGCGATGACCCCGGTGACCGCCTGCACGCTTCAGCGCACGCCTGGGCCAACGACACCGCGACCGACCTCACCATGGAGGTGATCCTCCCGGGAGGCGGAAACGTCGAGGTGACCACGCCCGTCGCCGAACCGGGACCACTGGTCGCCATGAAGCTTCAGGCCATCATGAACCGTTCGCGCGACAAGCAAGGAACCGATCTGCTCGACATCATTAGGCTCACGTTCGACCCCGTCACCCGGCTCGTGGCGTTGGACCAGATCCGCGGTGTCGACGAACAGGTGCGCCGAGACATCGCCGAACATGTCGCCCTCTGGTTCGATCGCAAGCGGGGCCAAGCCTTCACGTGGGTGCAACGTGCCGGCGGCCACGACATCGTTCTCGACGACCTCAGCCTCGTGGGCGAACTGCTCACCGATGCGGCCAAGGGTCCTTCGGGCCGCCCACACGCTTGACGAAACCATCTGCGCGACAATTCCGCCCGAGCCAGCACGTTGCACGACCCGTTGCACGAACCCCGCGAGACGCGTGCTGACCTGCCGCGATGTGCGTGGCTAAGAATCGGAAGGTCGGCGGTTCGACCCCGCCCCTGGCCACAACACAGAACCGCAGGTCAAGAGTTCTTGACCTGCGGTTTCTGCATCTGTCCCGAGCATTGGGGAGATCAGCGGGCGGCGTACGACCTGCGCGCCACGGTGAGGCCGACGAGGGAGACGACGGCCACGACCATGTAGTAGACGCTCGGGGCGTTGAGCGAGCCGGTGAGGCTGATCAGCCAGGTGAGCACGAGCGGGGCGATCCCACCCATCACGGTGACGCCGACGTTGTAGGCGACGGAGACACCGGTGGCGCGCACGTCGCTCGGGAAGAGCGTGGTCAGCAGGGCCGGCAGCGGGCCGAAGTAGAAGGCCATGATGACGCCGAGGACCCCGATGGCGACGACGAGGACCGGCACGGTCGGCGACGCGATGACGATGGCGAAGAGCGGCCAGGCGAGCACCAGCGCGGCCACGGCCGCCCAGACCATGATCCGGGCCGGGCCGACCCGGTCGGCCAGCCGGCCCACGAGCGGCACGCCGATGACGACGACGAGCCCCGCGACGATCCCACCGAGGTAGGCGGCGCTCGCCGGGACCCCGAGGTTCTTCACGGCATACGTCGGCATGAAGAGGATGAGGTAGACCGAGATGGTGGCGACGCCGACGCAGGCGATGCCGGCGAGGGCGCGCCCGAGGTGCTCGGTGAAGACGGCCTTGATCGGCGCCTCGTGCGGCGTGCTGTCGGTGAACTCCTTCGTCTCCGAAAGCCGGGCCCGGATGTAGAGGCCGACCGGGCCGATGAGGCAGCCGATGATGAACGGGATCCGCCAGCCCCACGTGTAGAGGTCCGCCTTGGAAAGGTGGGTGAAGAGGAGGTACCCGAAGGCCGATGCAAGGAACATCGAGATGCCCTGGGCCGCCACCTGCCACGACGCGTAGTACGCCTTGCGGTGGGGAGCGACCTCAACGAGATACGTCGTGGCGGAGCCGAACTCGCCGCCGGCGGAGAAGCCCTGGACGAGGCGCGAGATGAGGATGATGCCCCCCGCCCAGGCCCCGACGATCGCGTGCGTCGGCGCGGCCGCCATGAGGATCGTGCCGACCATCATGAGCAGCATCGTCAGGCTGAGCGCCTTCTTGCGGCCATGCTTGTCCGCGTAGCTGCCGATGACCAGACCACCCAGCGGGCGGACGAGGTAGGAGATCGCGAAGGTTGCGAAAGTGAGGATCAACCCCAGCGTCTCATCGCCCTCGGGGAAGAAGTTCGCCGCGATGATGATGGCGAACGAGGCGTAGACGATGATGTCGAACCACTCGAGGGCAGCGCCGATCGAGCTGCTGAGGACGGCCTTGCGCGCCTCGGCCAATCGCTCGGGCGTGACGTCGGTCGGGGTGGCGGTGAGGGTCATGATGCTTCCTTGTCCGTGGTCTGGTGGACGCGCTCAGGCGCTGAGGTGGGCGAGCAGGGTGTCGAGCAGGTCGTCGCACCGACGGAGCTGGTCGAGCTCGACGAACTCGTTGGGCGCGTGGGCCTGGGCGATGTCGCCGGGACCACACACCACCGTCGGGATACCTACCCGCTGGAAGAGGCCGGCCTCGGTGCCGTAGGCCACCTTCTCCGGGGTCGACTCGCCGCCGAGTCCGGCGACGAGGTCGATGACGTCCTCGTCCGGTGCCGTGTCGAGGCCGGGCGCCTGGGCGCCGATGGACACCTCCACCGACGCGTCGGGGTTCTCCTCGCGCATGGCCTGCTCGATGCGCCGGACCTCGGCGTAGAACCGCTCGATCGTCGCGTCGACGTCGACCGCGCCGACGGCCCGGAACTCGAAGGTGAGGGCGCACTCGGACGGGACCGTGTTGACGGCGATGCCGCCCTCGACCTGGTTGACGGTCGCGGTGGTGAAGGGCACGTCGTGGTTCTCATCGAACGGACCCTCCGTGCGGAACGTGTCGGCGACGCCACGGACGAAGCGGATCAGCTGGGCGGCATACTCGATCGCGTTGACGCCGTATGGAGTTCGCGACGAATGCGCTGCGACGCCGTGGAACGCGACGCGGATCATCGTCAGCGACTTGTGGCCCGTGATGACGCGCATGCTCGTCGGCTCACCGACGATGCACGCGCGGGGGCGCAGGTCGCGCCGGACGATCTCGTCCACGAGCGAGATGGCGCCGACGCAGCCGACCTCCTCGTCGTAGGACAGGGCCAGGTGCACCGGCTCCCGCAGCGGGGCGCTCGCCAGCTCGGGCACCTTGGTCAGCACGGACCCGATGAAGCCCTTCATGTCGCACGTGCCGCGACCGTAGAGCCGGCCCTCCCGGATCTCGGGGGCGAAGGGCTCGCTCGACCAGTCCTGCCCGTCGACCGGGACGACGTCGGTGTGTCCCGACAGGACGATGCCGCCGGCCGTCGTGCCGTCGGCCGCCGGGAAGGTGGCGAGCAGGTTGGCCTTGGTCCCGCTCTCGTCGTGGACGAGCACGGGCTCGACACCGTGGGCCCGCAGCTCGTCGACGACGAGCTCGATGAGGGGGAGGTTGCTGTCGCGGCTCGTCGTGTCGATGCGCAGCAGCCGGGTCGTCCAGTCGAGGCTGACCGGCTCGTCAGCGTCTGCGGTATGCGGTCTGGTGGTCTCGCGGGTAACGCTCTCGGGGGTCATGCCCGGCTTCCTGTCTCGAGGTGACGGTGCCCGCACTTGAGGAGCGCGCACCAGTCGTCGACACTGACACCCATGGCACGAAGCAGCCGCACCATGCAGGATCACGCGTCGAGTGCTGAGATCCCGCAGGATTCCGCCGCGGTCGCTGACGAGCTCGACCTGGCGATCGTCAACTGTCTCCAGCTGCACCCCCGCGCCTCCTGGACCATCGTCGGCGAGGCCCTCGGCGTCGACCCCGTGACGGTCGCACGCCGGTGGCAGCGCCTGTCCGCCGCGGGAATCGCGTGGGTGTCGGGCCGGGCGACCGGGCAGGGGCGGCCCGAGTCGTGCCTCGCCGTCGTCGAGCTCAGCTGCGCCGCGAGCGAGACCCTCGCCATCGCCGAGCGCGTCACCGAGCTCCCCCACGTGCTCAGCGTCGAGCACACGAGCGGCCCGCGCTCGCTGACCCTGCTCGTCGAGGTCCGAGACCTCGCCTTCCTCTCCCAGTTCCTCCTCGAGTCAGTCGGGTCGATCCCGGGCGTCACCGAGACGACCAGCTATGCCGTCACGAAGGTCTACTCGATGGGTGACCACTGGCAGCTGCACGTGCTGGACGCGACCCAGCAGGCGGTGATGGCGCGCGCACCCCACCCCCGACTCGACGGGCTCACGGCGGGTCAAACGACTCCCTCGCGCCCCTACGACCCGATCGACCGGCAGGTCACCCTCCTGCTCGGTGAGGACGGTCGTATGCCGGTCGCGACCATTGCGGCGCGAGCCGGCCTCAGCGAGAGCACCGTCCGTCGCCGCCTGACCGACCTCGTCGGGAACGGACGCGTCGTGCTCCGGTGTGACATCGCGCTGCCCGACTCGGGATGGCCGGTCATCAGCTGGCTGTGGGCGCACGCCGATGCCCACGACATCGACGAGGTCGCCACCACCCTGCGCCGGATCTCCGGCATCCGCGTGTGCTGGCGGATCTCGGGGGGCCGGTCCAACCTCATGCTCGCGCTGACGACCCACTCGCTGCACGAGCTCTCGCTCGTCGAGGCCCGCCTCGCAACGGAGGTGCCCCAGATGACGATCCACGACCGTTCGATGGTGCTGCGGTCGGTCAAGCGGATGGGCCGACAGCTGGACCTCGACGGCCGCAGCGTGCGCTCGGTGCCCCTCGACATCTGGGCCGACCCGGCCGGCCGGCCACCGTCCTGAGGCGCGTGGAGGGCGCACGGTCGGTCGAGTCATCGGGCGAGGAGCTCACGCATCCGGAGCGCATTGACCGCGGCATAGCCGAACTGGTCGTTGTTGAAGTAGCCGTAGACGCGGTGTCCGCTGCGCTCCCACTCCCCGACCCGGTCCGCCCACCAGCGCAGGTCGTCGTCGGAGTATGACCCCGCATACAGCTGGTCGTGGCTCGGCCCGTGCCAACGGACGTAGACGATGTCGCTCGTGGCCCGCAGGACGCACGGCAGGTTCGCGCCGCTCATCACCACGTAGGCGGCGCCCCGACGCTCGAGGATGCCGAAGACGCGGTCGTCGAGCCACGAGGGGTGCCTGAACTCGACCGCGACGCGAACCTCAACGGGGAGGGCCTGCAGTGCCTGGACCAGCCGAGCGTCGTCACGCTCCATCGTCGGGGGCAGCTGCAACAGCAGCGGGCCCGCTCGGTCGCCGAGGAGCGCCAGACCGCGCCCGATGACCTCCGCCCACCGCTCGGGGGAGGACAGGCGCCGGGCGTGGGTGAGGGCGCGGGGCGCCTTGACGGCCATCTCGAACCCCGGCGGGAGACGGTCGTGCCACCCGGTCAGGACGGCGTCCCGAGGCCACCGGTAGTGGCTCGCGTTGAGCTCGACGGACTGCAGGCGCGAGGCGTAGAACTCGAGCCAGCGCCGCCGGGCCACTCCGTTCGGGTAGAACGGTCCGGCCCAGCTGTCGTAGGTCCATCCCGAGGTTCCGACGAGGATCGTCACACCACCATCGTGCCCGAAGTCGGCCCCGCCACAACGCGTGGGGGCACCAGCCGCCGTTCGAGCGGACGAGGCGTGGCCCCCCACCCGGCATACCGAATGCCGGTCACCGGGCGGGGCTCCGACCGCCGGGTCAGGACGTGTAAGGCACCCGCGTCCACGACAGCACCGAGGCGGCGCCGGGGCGGTTGATCGTGACCTTGAGCCAGTCCGTGTTGTTGCTCGACCCGTCGACGGTGACCCGTCGCAGGGTGTCGGCCGAGCCGGTGACGCCATAGGTGTCCAGCCAGGGCGATCCGGCCGCGAGCGGCCGGTCGCTGGTGTAGACGTGGCTGTCGCCGTTGACGAGGTAGACCTGCCCGGAGTAGGACTGCGCCTCCTTGGCCAGCGTCTGCACGAGCGGCCGGAACGCCGAGATGTCCTCGGGCGCCGGGGTGTAGGTCGGGTCGAACATGTCGGCCTGCATCATCACGACGACCGCCCGGTCGTGGCTCTTGCGGGCCTGCGCGAAGCTCGAGCGGACGACGGCGAGGGAGTTGTCCATCCGGGCCCGCTCCTCGCGCACCTGCGGGATGAGGGGCGTGGTCAGCCCCAGGCCGGTCCACGGCTGCAGCCCGTTGTTGCTGCCCACGACGTGGACCATCGCGAACTGCACGCCCTCGCGGCGCAGCTGGACGTTCTCCGGGAACCCGGCCGCCGCCTGGGAGGCCACGGGGACGGAATGCCGACCGAGGGTGCGCCCCGGACGGTCGAAGAAAACAGACCGGTCGAAGGCGAGGCGCTCGAGCGGGTCGTAGCTGCCGTTGTTGGCCCGGTGGCAGTCGGTCCACTCGTTGTCGCCGGGGGTGTAGACGAACGGGGCGCGGAAGCGGTCGACGTCGGCACGGATGAGCCGGTAGTAGTCGTCGTCGCACTGCGTCGACCCGTTCTTGATGTCCCCCACGTGGAAGGTCATCTTCGGCTTCGCCGCGTTGATCTCGTCGATCCAGCCCGGAAAGGCCGCGACCTGGTCGGCGCCGTAGGGGATGTCACCGATGACGGCGAACGAGTAGGCCCCCCGCTCCTCGTGGTGGTCGCCCGAGGGGCGCTCCGCGGAGGGACGGGCGTCGGTCGGGACCGCGCCGGCGTGGCCGAGGGGGACTACGGTGGCGGCGGCGAGCAGGCCGAGGGTGGCGACGGCACGCGTGCTTCTCGTGAACATGGGGGCTCCAGATCGATCGGGTGCGGTGGCCGCAGAGGGGCGGTCCGCGGGCGGCGGGTGGGGCGCAGCGCCCTCGTCGACGATCGCGCACCACGCGACCCCATGGCGCCAACCCGCGACGACTGTCACGTGAACACTTCACGACCAACGGGCGTATGCCGTTGCGCCCGTTGGCAACTGACAGGACCGGCCCACACAGACACGGCAGACCCGCCCGGTCCATGCGGGACCGGGCGGGTCACCGTTCAGCCGAACTCCGGGAGGTCAGTCGTCGTGGCGGTCGTCGTGCCCGCCGTGGTCGTCGTTCCCGCCGTGCTCGTCGTTCCCGCCGTGCTCGTCGTCGTGCCCGCCGTGGTCATCGTGCCGCTTGGCCTTCCACGGCCCGGTGATCGCGAAGACGACACCCGGGTCCTGGGAGTTGGCGAAGAGGAACTGCGCGTTGCTGGAGAAGTTCGCGCCCGCCATCTCGCTGTCCTGGCGGTTGAGGGCGAGGTAGGCCGAGCCACCCTCGAGGTCGTCGAGCACGAGGTGGTTCTGCCCCTCGCCGTCCTCGCACAGGACGAGGCCGCCGTAGGGGTTGACCGTGAGGTTGTCCGGGCCGTCGGGGTCGGAGTCCTGGTCGGTCGGCGTGTAGGCGAAGTAGCTCTTGAGGGTGATCGTGCTGCGACGCGGGTCGTAGAACCAGATCTGACCGTCGTGCTCGGCGGCCGAGCCGTCGGAGGCGCCGCGAGCGAACGAGGCGTCGAAGTAGAAGCCGTCATCGCCCCACCACATGCCCTCGAGCTTGCGGGAGCGGGTCACGTCGCCGCCGGGTGCGCCGGTGACGCCTGCGTAGTTGAACTGCTTGCGGGTCGACGTCGAGCGGGCGTCACGGTCGGGAACCTCGACCCACCGGACCGTGAGGGTCGTCCCCAGCCGGCTGAAGACCGACAGGTCCGGGACGAAGGAGCCACGGTTCGTGGCATACATCGCCTCGAGCGTCCCGGCGTCGTCGGCGAGCTCCGCGTAGCCGTGCGGAACCCGGCCGTCCGGGCTCCAGCGGTAGAGCAGGCCGTTCGGGTTGCTCGCGTCCTCGGTGCCGTAGACGTGCCCCCGGCGGGGGTCCACGACGACGGCCTCGTGCGGGAAGCGGCCGAACGCCTTGATCGGGCGGGCGTTGAGCGGGTTCGTCGGGTCGAACGGGCGAACCTCGAAGACGTACCCGTGGTCCTTGCGGATGTCCTGCTCGGGGTCGGCCTTCTGCTCGCTCTCCTCGCAGGTGAGCCAGGTGCCCCACGGGCTCTTGCCACCGGCGCAGTTGGACCAGGTGCCGGCGAGGGAGACGACCTCGGACACCCGGTGGCCGCGCCGGTCGACGGTGATGGACGTCGTACCGCCCTGGGGGCTGCCCTCGTCGTAGGTGATGCCGGGACGGTGCGGGACCGCAGCGGTCACCGGGTAGGGGTTGCCGTTGCCGTTCTCGTGGTTCGACACGAGGACCCAGCCGCCGCCGTGACGGGGGAAGGAGCCGGTGCCGTCGTAGCGCGACGGGCTGAGCTCACCCCCATCGTCGAGGGTGGTGGCGGGGATCGGGTTGCCGCTGTTGCCGGCCACCGCGAGCACGGTGTAGTGGAAGCCGGCGGGCAGGTCGAGCAGCCCGGCCGGGTCGGGCCGGAGCGGTCCGTATCCGGGGCCCCGGGAGCCGCGAGATTCGCCGGAGCGCGGCGGCGAGGTGCGTGCACTGGCGGCGGGGGCCCCGCCGACCGCCGCGGCGCCGAGGCCGACGGCTGTGAGTCCGACGAACGTGCGTCGCTTCATGTCTGGGTTGTGAGTCACGTGTGTCCTCCGTGTGGGCGTGAGCGGATGGCCCGCAGTCGGCCACCGCGTTCCACCTTCGACGACGTACCTCCCCGATGGCGCGGACACCTCGTGTACGGAGGGTGAACTTCTCACCACTGCCTCACGCCGGGTCCTCGTCGACTCCGGCGGCACCAGCGTGGTGCAGGGCGGAGACCGCGCACACGGTGGTGACCAGCTCGTCACCCAGCACCACGTCGCGACCTCCGTCCACGCCGGGCGCGAGCATCCGCGCAGCCCCCGGCCACCGGCCCGACGGACGTTGCCCGCTCGCGAGGGCGGCAGCGGACGCGCGGATGACCTCGGCGTCCTCCCGCTGCCCGAGCAACGTGAGGGTCCGCACGGCGAGCGCGGTGTCGAAGACGCGTGATCCGCCCTCTCCCCAGGTGCCGTCCGCACGACGCGTCGCGAGCAGGTGCTGTCGCGCCCGGCTGAGCTCGGCGCGGTAGCGAGCGCCACCCACCTCGGTCAGCGCCCAGACGGCGAGCCAGGTGCCGTAGGCCGTTCCACGCCACCAGAGGGAGGGCCATCCCGTCTCGGTGGCGTGGCCGGCGACGAAGTCACACCCCGAGCGGCTGATCCTCGGGTCCGGGTACCCGGTGCGCGCCAGGGCGAGCACCGCCGACGACGTGACCGCCGCATCGGTGTCGGACCAACGCGGAACGTCACCGGGTGTCAGGAGGTCTCGCTCGCTCGGGCTGTAGGTCGAGAACCCGCCATCCTTCCCACGGTGCGCGACGAGGTAGGCCTGACTGCGTGCCAGGAGCCCGGGCGTGGTGGTGACGTGGGTGGCTGCACTGGCCAGCATCACCCAAGCCGTCGAGTCGGCATCCTCGACGACATCCTCCCGATAGCCCCAGCCTCCCGACGGGCGAGCATGCGCCAGAAGGGTGCTCGCCACCGTTCGAGCGATGGGACGAGCCGTGGGCACTGGCGCGATCAGGGTGGCTGCGAAGGCCGAGATGCACTCTGTCGACCCGACGCTGACCCCCGGCAGGGCGAAGTCCCGCCACAGCCCCGGCGCGTGCTCGCCGAGACGCTCGTGGAGCCAGCGCACTCCGGAGTCGACCGCTGCGTCTCTGGTGGGGTTCGGCGAGGCGCCGGTCGTCAGGACGACGTCGGCGAGCTCGCGCGCGGTGTCGTTCAGCTGGGACGTGAGGGCGTCTCGCAAGGGGTGGTGTCTCAGCTCGCCCACCCGCCGGTCCGCGTCCTCCAGCAGCGCCGCGGCAGCGCTCGTCACCACGGCGAGGGGCGCGTCGGTCCAGGCGTTCCAGTGCCCTCGGCCCCGGTCGTCCGCGCGGTCGTGCCAGTCGTCGAGCAGCTGGGTGCACGAGTAGACCGCGACGATCGCACCGAGCGCGGCTCCGACGGCCTCCGGATCGGTGGCCCGTTCCCTGATCGCCTGGGTGCCGAAGGCGAGGACCACCGTCCAGGTCTCGCACTTCGCCGCGAAGTGCTCCTCGAAGGGCCCCCGCCCCGGCCGGCACCCGGAGTAGGCCCGCCCGACGAGCGAGGCGAGAACATCGTCAACGGGCAGGGTGAAGGGAGCAGGGTCCTCGTGGAAGAAGTGCCGGACGAGGCAGGCCGAGACATAGCTCACGAGATCCTCGAGCACGTCCTCCCGGTCAGCCGTGACGTAGCCGCCGACGAGCACCGGCACGCACCAGTAGGACGGGTTGCGGCTCGGACCGATGACGTCGGCGACCGCATGCGGCGCCAGGTCGAGCCGTCGACCCACCGCCGACCGCACGCTGTCCCAGTCCACGCCGTAGCCCGTCTCCGCGAGGTCGACCAGACCGGCGACGAGGCCCGGGACGGCGTCGGTCACGGACGCGCTCCGACCGCGACACCGGCCAGCCGGGCGAACGCCGCGTCGCTCGCCTCGGTCGCATAACCGGGTGATCGGCAGACGAAGGCCCAGCGAACGCTCAGACCGTCGAGCCGAGCGAGCCCCTCGGACCCCGGGAGGCAGTGGATGCGCGACAGGAGCGGCTGCCGGGCGGTGAGCACCGCCGCGGCGTAGACCCGCGCTGCGACCGCCCGCCGGCTCCGGGGATGGACCCAGACGTACCGCCGGGTCACGTCGGTCGCCAGGACCGTCTCGAAGACCGTCGCGTCGCTCGGGGCGGCGGGAGGGGCACCGAGAAGGAACTCGAGGCTCAGGTCCATGTGGAAGTCGAAGTTGAGCATCACCTCGACGGGCTCGGCGACGGCGCCGACGAGATCGACGTGGTCCTCCCGCACCACGACCGGCATTCCCGCGTCGGCCCGGTCGCCGAGCCATCGGGCCAGCGGCTCCACCAGCCCGTGCTCCTGCGGCCGGGTGAAGAAGTCTGCGTCGATCGACACCGCTGCCGACGGCATGGCCGGTGCCGGGTCGTTCACCAGCGGGTGAGCGGAGGTTCCGACGGCGGCAGCGGGTCCGTCGGGGTGAAGATGATGATGATGATGATCGGCCCGAGGACGATCACGACGACAACCCGCCTGGCCGTCGCGGGCGGGCCGGTCTCCCCCTCCTGCACGTCGCCGAGATCGGCGACCGAGGTGGTCATCGCCGGGTACTCGACCCGGGTCAGCCGACGCGCAGAGGCCGCCCGGGAGGTGAGGTCGTGGGAGGCGAGCCTCGCCAGCGTGTCGTCGGTGACCTCCGAGGGATCGAGGTCGAGGACACGGACCTCGGAGACACTGGTCACGTCGCGCCCCGACTTCTCCTTGGCCAACCGCGCGACGTCCGCCAACGTCACGGACGACTGGTCGACCGTGATGACGACGGGCGCCCCTCGCGTCCGGGCCCGGGCCTTGCGGAACGTGAGCGGACCCGCGTCGAGCCTGGGTCCGGCCGCGGACACCCGCTCGATCACGGCTCCGACGTCGACGGCCCTCAGGGCCTCCGCCACCGTCGTCGGGTCGAGGTCGTCGCCGCCGCCAAGCCCCTCGGCCAACAACCGTCGCTGGTCGTCGGTGAGGGTCTTCGCCAACGCGCTGAGCTTGTCGCTGTCGATCTCCATGAGCCACCTCGTGCTCGTCCCTGACTACCGTCCAGAGTAGGACGCCACCGGCGCCGAGAACAGGGGCCGCGGCCACTGACCCCTCCACGGCCGCGGCTCAGCCGATCAGCGTGAGGCCGTAGCCGCCGACCTGTTCGCGCTCCGGGTCGGTGTGGACGAGCTCGAGAAGGTGGGCGTAGGGACCCCCCTCGGCGAGGGACGCCGCCAGGTCCCGCGCCTCGAGGCCGGACAGGTCCCAGAGCCGGACCAGCCCCTCGACGAGCGCCTCACCCGGCTCGGCGTCGATGACGACCCCGACCTTCTCGGCCCGGTCGAGCCCGATCCGCTCGATGACGCGGCGGGACCCGAGGGGTGAGGCGAACGGGTGGGTGCCGGGCCGCTGCCGTCCTGACTCCACGAGGCCCAGCTCGAGCGCCGTGCGCCAGACCCGTTCGCTGTCGGCGACGATCCACCCCTTCGCGGTGGCGAACATCGTCGCGAGGTGCCGGGAGGTCCCCATCGGTGTGCCGCGCCGGAGCGCCTTCATCGCCGGGGCCCGGAGCCGGGTGACCGGGCCGAACTCACGCGTCGCGGTGCCGAGCACCGCCCGCAGGAGGGGTTTGGCCGCGCCCCCGCCGTGGACGAGCTCCAGGGTGCCGGATCGGGTGACGTGCTGGCCCAGGGTGAAGAGCAGCTGCTTGGCGGAGTCCGTGCCGGCGAGGATCGTGAGGTTGCGTTGACCCACGTGCCGGTCGCTGTTGCCGTCGAGCACCCCGGCCCACTGGTCGAGGGGGCAGCTGGCGGACGCCATGAGGCACTCGTGGCCGGTCAGGGTCGCCGGGATGTCCCACGTCCGGTCCATCTCGACGACCGCCGTCGCCCCGGGCCGGGTCCGGTCATCGAGGTTGACCATTGCCCCGCCGATGAGGACGGGCTGGTAGGCCGGGTTGCCGGCGTCTCCCCCGAAGAACCCGGGATCGACGAACCAGGCCCGGACGTGAACGCCGGCCGCCGGCAGGAGCCCGAGGTTCCAGACCCGGACGAAGACGCGGTAGCGGCGCCCCGCGGTCGGGCTCCCGACGAGCTGGGCCGGTGTGAAGGGCCCGGTGTAGGCGGCGTCGACGAGCAGGATGTCCGGCGAGTGGTAGAACGCGGCGGGCGGCCAGATCGGGCGTGCCCCACGGTCGCCCGGGCTCGTGGCGCGGATGAGCAGGTACGGGTAGACGTCCTCCCGGCGCGGACGGTGCTCGCGTCCGAGCTCCTTGATGAGGCCCTCCGCCTCCTCTCGGGTCCGGTCGCTGGGAGCCCATCCGGGGGCGAGGTCGCCGTCGGGTGCCTTGCCCTCTCCGAGCGCCTCTGGCGGGTCGTCCCCGCGCTGCTCACGGTCCTGCTTGTCGGTGAGGAGCGGGTGGTCCTGCTCGTCGGGCCCGTCGGGCCGCGTCGGGTCGTGAGGCATGATCAGCCCTTCTCGTGGTCGAGGCGCTCGCGCCACGACGGATCGGTCTCCGGCTCGTGCTCGTCCGGTCTGGCGCAGGGTGGCCCGTCCCCCGGCAGGTAGTGCACCGCGAGGTCGTGGGCCTCCTCGTACCAACGGCCCGGCCGGCTCGGGCAGTCGTGGTCGGCGTGGAAGAGCTGCGGCGAGGTGCACGGCAGCCGGTAGCCGTAGTCCTCGGCCCCGACCGGGTTGATGTCCGGCACGCATGCTTCCGTGCTGCGGTCCCAGTCCCAGCAGCGCCAGGCGTAGCCGCGGTCGGAGTCGAGATTGAAGTCGGGGACTGCGAAGTCGAGGTTGCCCACCTCGTCCGCCATCCGCCCGACGAGGTAGAGGCCGTAGTCGACGGGGCCACCGAGGTGCTCGTCCGCCGGTAGCCGCACGTCGAGCACCTTCTCGGTCTCGGCGGGGGACGCGGCCTTCTCCAGGTCGGTGCGCGCGTCGTCGTTGCCGGCCGCGCCCGCGAGCAGCACCGTCGAGCTGGAGCCGGCGACGTAGGGACCGACATGCGTGCCGGAACCCTCCCTGGCCACCCCTGCTCCGGCCTGGTTGGTCAGCGGGTACCGCCACGGCGCAACCCATTCCGAAGGTTTCAGCACATCCGAGGGCGCGTCAGCGGCATACCGCAGCGGCGAGGTGAGACCGAGCGCCCCCGCGAGGTCGGGACGCGAGATCGACGACGGGAGGTCGCGGACGATCCCGCGCGGGTAGGCGTGGTCGATGCCCGCAGCGTCGGTGGCGTGCAGGCGCCCAGAGGGTTCGGTGAGGGGCGACGGCGCGGTCGGGACGCCGAAGGGGTTGTCCAGCGCGGAACCGATGTCGTAGGTGCCCGCGCGACCCAGCGTCGTCAGCCCCGTGTTGATCTCCGCTGGCTTCGGCATCGCGAAGCCGGACATGACGAGCGCTCGGCGGGCGAGCAGGTAGAGGTTCCAGGCGGGCACGATGACCGCCCAGTAGACGACCTCGCGAGCCGGGAACGTGGCCACGTCGAGGATGAGACCCGGCAGCACCGTGGCGAGCCAGAGCACGACCTGCGCGAGGTAGACCGCCCAGGCGAAGAGCGCGAGGAGCAGGTCGAGCAGGGTGAACGAGTCGTCGGCGTCGACATCCGCCCCACGACTCGGGTCGTCGTCGATCCCCGCGCCCCCACCGCCCGGGGGCGTCGGGAAGGAATGGTCGGTGAACACCGAGGGCGGCGGCGGCAGACGCAGGCTGATCGCGTCGCTGCTCGTCATCTTGAGGTAGCGGTAGACGATCTCCCACATCTCGGCGAGCGCGGCCTCGTTGGGTCGACCGTCCGGCGCTCCCGTGACCGGGTCGGTCGCCGAGAAGGGCGGGTCCTGCAGCAGGATGTGCGGGCCGTCGCTCCCGTAGACGTCCGCCATCGCCTCGAGCAGGCCTTCGACGAGGTGGTCGGGCAGCGGGCCGGTGTCGAGGTCGAAGAAGGTGTGCCGGTGCGCCGTCGCCGTCGGGCCGTCGCCGTCGTCATAGGCGGGGAAGCCGGACCAGTAGTCGTAGGCGGGGGCGTCGTCCCGGCCCGAGTACGGCGCGTCGGTGCGGCGGCGGAAGGCGAGCCGGAAGTGCAGCGCCGAGGTGCCGTACTCGCCGTACAGCGGGCCGGGGTTGCGAGCGCCGTAGTTCTCCGCGTCCATGTGGTTCTCGACGAGGTGGTGGCGCTGCCAGTGGTCGCGGTACGGGCCGCCGGACTTGGCGTTGGTGAAGGGGTGGCCGGTGACATCCGTCGCGCAGTGCGACATCCAGCCGACGGCGAAGGCCACCCGCGCCTCGGCGTCCTGGCGCTCGCCGTCGGTCGTCGCGGCCGCCAGGGCGTCCTGGGCCTGGCGGAAGAGGACGAACGGGAACTGGTAGGTCCGGCGGTAGTGGAACATGTCGGACCAGTAGAAGGCGTCGTCGCCGAAGGCCTGCGGCACTCCCGAGGTGAGGACCCCGAACCAGTCCCCCATCTGCGCCAACAGCCCCTTGAAGGCCGACAGGATCGAGGACACCAGCTCGTCGAGGACCTGCGCGAGCTGCGTGGACAACCCCCCGGTCAGCTGCGAGGCGAGCTGGGCGTTGTTCGTCCCGATCGGGCCGAGCCAGGTCTCCCACTTGCCGACGAACTCGGAGTCGATGACCTCCCACACGTCCAGCGCCCACTGGACGACCTGGCGGATGACCTGGCCCGTCGTGTCCTTGAAGTCGGGCAGCAGGTAGAACAGGTCCGGGCCGAGGGACCCGAGGGCGAGGTAGTTGCGCCACGTGTGGCAGTGCTCGCCGATGGCCCGGGCCCGCGCCGCCGGGACCGGGAAGCCCGGCGGGACACTCCCGTCGCGGAGCCGACGCGCCGTGTCGTGGGCTGCTTCCATGTGGACGTACCAACCGGGCATGGCTGCTCCTTCGGATGCCGGACCGTGACTCGGTCCATACCGCATCAGAGGAGGCCGCAACGGCTCCTGATACGCCGTCCTCACGACCGCGTACTCACCCGCCGCGGGTGAGCCACCGGAGCACACCGGTCCCTAGCGTGGAACGGACAGGCCACCCGCCCAGGCCGACCGCTCCCGACCCGCCGGAGGTGCACCATGTCGCGCATCCGGGCCGCCGTGGCCGCCGTGCTCATCGTCCTCGGGGTCGTGCTCGTGCCCCTGTCCGTGGCGGCGGTGTGGCTGCGCGCGACGGTGACCGACACCGACAGCTACGTCGCCACGGTCGCCCCCCTCGCCACCGACCCGGCGGTCGTCGAGGCCGTGGAGGTCCAGCTCACGACCCAGGTGATGGACGCGGTCCAGCGTCAGCAGCTCCTCCCCCGCGCCACGGCCGCGCTCGAGGCGCAGGGCATCCCGCGGGCGCTCGCCCAGACCCTCACCCTGCTGGCTGACCCGCTCGGCTCGCGGATCGAGGGCCTCGTCCGACGGGTCGTCGACTCCGTCGTCGGGAGCCGCGCCTTCGCCACCGCCTGGGCCGAGTCCAACCGGCTGGCCCACGCCCAGCTCATCGCGATCCTGTCGGAGGACCAGGACAACGTCCTCGTCAGCGACGGCCGGACCGTGAGCCTCAAGGTCGGCACGCTCGTCAACACCCTCGAGGCAGCGCTCGTCGAGGCCGGGGTTCCCCTGTCGGGCAGGCTCCCCGAGGTGACGGCGACGATCCCGCTCGCGACGACCGATGACCTCGCGCGGGCGCACACGGCATACGCCGCGCTGCGCGCGAGCGCCTGGGTGCTGCCCCTCCTCGCCCTGCTGCTCATCGCCGGGGGCATCGCACTCGCCCGCGGTCGACGGCGGGCCGGGCTGCTCACCGGCTTCGGCATCGCGGCCGGCTGCGTGCTCCTGCTCCTCGGGGTGGCGCTGGCCCGCACCTCGGTGACCGGCTCTCTCCAGCCGCCGACCCAGGCCGGTGCCGTCGCGGTGCTCGACGCCGTGACCGGTGACCTCAAGCGGCTCGTGCGGCTCGTCGTGGCCGTCACCCTCGTCGCCGTGCTGGCCCTCTTCTTCGCCGGCCCCTCGCCGGCGGCCCGGCGCTCACGGCTGCTCACGGCGAACGCGTGGGAGCGTACCCGGACCGGCCTCGGCCGGGTGGGCCCCGCGCGCCCGGTCCTCGTCGCGCTGGCCGTCGTGTCCACGCTCGTCATCGTCTTCGCCGGCGGCATCGGGGTCGCCTGGACCGTCGTCCTCGTCGGCGTCGGGCTCCTCTCCGCCGTCGCAGTGGCGCTCGCCCGCCCCGCGCCGCCGTCAGCGACCGACGACGGGGCACGCACGTGACGAACCTCTGGGGCACCCTCGCTCCGCTCATCATCGGCAGCGCCGTCGTCCCGATCCAGATCGTCATCACGATCCTGCTGCTCCGCTCCAACGCCCGGGTCACCGCCGTGGCCTGGGTCGCCGGCATGACCGCGGCCCGGCTGGTCCAGGGCGTCGTCTTCGGCCTGCTCGTCGCGCGCGACAGCGACGCCACCACGACGACGGGCGAGGGCCAGCCGTCCCCGCTGACCTCGTCGCTGCTGCTCGTCGTCGGCCTGATCCTGCTCGTGATGGCCCTGCGGGCGGGTCTCAACCAACCCGACGAGGACGCTCCGCCACCACAGTGGCTGACGCTCACGGAGACGATGGGCGCCGGGAGGGCCTTCCTCCTCGGCGCCGCCCTCATCGCCGTCGGGGCGAAGTTCTGGGTGTTCACCCTGGCCGCGATCTCCGCCATCGGGGACGCGGGGCTCGGTCAGGGCGCCTCGATCCTCGTCTTCCTGCTCTTCGTCGCGCTCGCCGAGGGCGTAGTCATCGGGGTCCTCGTCGTCGCCTTCGCCGCGCCGACCCGGGCGGACGCGCTACTGTCCAGCGCGTCCGCCTGGTTCGAGGCGCACAACCGGGTCATCGTCATCGTGCTCGGCGTCGTCTTCGGTGCGTGGTTCCTCGCGAAGGGGCTCGCCGGGCTGGGCCTGCTCTGAACCCGACCACCGCGAGACCGGGCGGGCCGTGGCGCGTCAGCCGAGGTGCCCGCGCACCGAGGCGTGGCCCCTCAGCAGGTTGCGCGAGATCGTCCGGCGCTGGATCTCGTCGGTGCCCTCGTAGATCCGCAGGAGGCGCAGCTCGCGGTACCAGCGCTCGACGGGCAGCTCCCGGGTGTAGCCCATCCCGCCGTGCATCTGGAGCACCCGGTCGACGATCTCGTTGGCCTTGACCCCGCCGTAGAGCTTGGCCATCGACTGGCCCTGCCGGGAGTCGAGGCCCCGGTCGACCTGCCATGCAGCGCTGAGCACGAGCCACCGCAGCGCCTCGATCTCGACGGCCGAGTCGGCGATCATCCACTGGATGGCCTGGCGCTCGGCGATCGGCTTGCCGAAGGTCGTGCGGTTGCGCGCCCACTCCATGCCCATCTCGACGAGGCGCTCGCACGCCCCGAGCGCCCCGGCGGGGAGCATGTAGCGGCCCTTGCCGATCCACTGCATCGCGAGCTCGAAACCGCGCCCCTCCTCGCCGAGGATGGAGGAGTGCGGGACGCGCACGTCCTCGAAGACGAGGGCGGCCGGGCCCCACTCGCCCATCGTGTCGATCGGCTCGCTGCGCCAGCCCTGCTCGCGGTCGACGAGGAAGCAGGTGACGCCGCCGTCGGCGCCCTTCTCCTTGTCGGTCACGGCGAAGACCATGACGAAGTCCGCCTCGTTGCCCCCGGTGATGAAGGTCTTCTCCCCGTTGATGACCCACTCGTCGCCCTCGCGGCGGGCGCTGGTGCGGATCGCGCGGGCATCGGAGCCGGCACCGGGCTCGGTGATCGCGAAGCACGACCTCCGGTCGCCGTTGATCGTCGGGACGAGGTAGCGCTCCTGCTGCTCCTCGGTGGCACTGAAGAGGATGTTGTCGGCCTCGCCGGCGAAGCGGAAGGGCACGAAGGTCCGGCCCAGCTCGACCTGGATGAGGGCCGACATCACGGCGCCGAGGCCCATCCCGCCGTGGCTCTCCGGGGTCTGGATGCCGAAGAAGCCGGAGCTCTTTGCCTTGTCCTGAAGGGCCTTCATCTCCTCGGCGGTGATGCCGGGCTCGTTGGCACGCTCGCGGGTGAGGACCTGCTGCTCGAGCGGCATCAGCTCCTTGCTCACGAAGGTCCGCACCCAGTTGCGGATCTCCCGCTCCTCGTCGTTCAGGTCGAAGTCCATGTCAGTCCCTTTTCGTCGGCGGTGGTGGTGGTCGGCTCAGCGCGCGGCGCGGGCGTGCTTGCGCAGCTCCGCCTTGGCGAGGGCGTTCTTGTGGACCTCGTCGGGTCCGTCGGCGAAGCGCAGCGTCCGGACACCGGCGAAGGCCTGCGCCAGCTCGGTGTCCTGGCTCAACCCGGCCGCGCCGTGCGCCTGGATCGCCTTGTCGAGGATCCACTCGACCGTCTGCGGGGTCGCGATCTTGATGGCCTGGATCTCGCTGTGGGCGCCCTTGTTGCCGACGGTGTCCATCAACCACGCGGTCTTGAGCACGAGCAGTCGCAGCTGCTCGATGCGCACCCGCGCCTCGGCGATCCAGTCGCGGATGACGCCCTGCTCGGAGAGCGGGCGACCGAAGGCAACCCGGCCCTCGACCCGACGGCACATCGCCTCGACGGCCATCTCGGCGATCCCGATCGAGCGCATGCAGTGGTGGATCCGGCCGGGGCCCAAGCGGGCCTGCGCGATCGCGAAACCGGTGCCCTCCTCGCCGATCAGGCTCGCGGCGGGGACGCGCACGTCGGTGAAGCGCATCTCGGCGTGACCACCGTGGTCGTGGTCGTCGTAGCCGAACACCTCCATGCCTCGGACGATCTCGAGGCCGGGGGTGTCCCGCGGGACGAGGATCATCGACTGCTGGCGGTGCCGGTCTGCCGACGGGTCGGTCTTGCCCATGACGATGAAGATCGCGCACTCGGGGTTCATTGCCCCGGTGATCCACCACTTGCGACCGTTGATGACGTAGTCGTCCCCATCGCGCCGGATGCTCGTCTCGATGTTGGTCGCGTCGCTGCTCGCGACGTCGGGCTCGGTCATCGCGAAGGCGCTGCGGATCTCGCCGCGGAGCAGCGGCGCGAGCCAGCGCTCCTGCTGCTCGTCGCTGCCGAACTGAGCGAGCACCTCCATGTTGCCGGTGTCGGGCGCGGAGCAGTTGAGCACGCCGGGAGCGAGCCGGATCGACCGCCCGGTGATCTCGGCGAGCGGCGCGTACTGGAGGTTGGTCAGGCCGGCGCCGTGCTCACCGGGGAGGAAGAGGTTCCACAGACCGAGGTCGCGGGCCTCCTGCCGGAGCTCGGCGAGAACGGGCACGGTGCTCCACGCCCACCGGTTGTCGAGCCCGGCCACCTGCTCGTCGAACGTCGCCAGCGACGGCTCGATCCGGCGCTCCATGAAGCCCTGCAGCGTATGCCGCAGATCCTCCGTCTGCTGGTCGAATGCGAAGTCCATCAGTCCTCCTCGACTGCTCGTAGCCCGGCCCGGACGAGCGGCACGGTGGCCTCGCCGATGGAGGCGAAGCCCGCACCGACGGTCTGGCCCTGGGTGTAGCGGTAGTGGATCCCCTCGAGGATGACGGCCAGCTTGAAGTAGGCCAGGCCGAGGTGGAACGACAGGCTCGACAGGTCGCGGCCACTCCCCTGCGCGTAGCGCGACCGGAGCTCGGGTGCGCTGAGGAAGCCCGGCGCACGCGAGACGTCCGACACCGCAACGGTGTCCATCATCAGCGGGAGGGTCTGGTAGGCCTCGAGCAGCGCCACGTCGGTGAGCGGGTCGCCGAGCGTCGCCATCTCCCAGTCGAGCACGGCGGTGATCTCGTCGCCGACGTCGTCGCTGCCGGACACCCGTCGCTCGTCGACAAGAAGGTTGTCGAGGCGGAAGTCGCCGTGCACGATCGCCGGGGCGGCCGACCCAGGGACGGAGGCCGCGAGCGCCGCGTGCAGGTCGTCGATCCCGGGCAGGTCCCGACTGCGCGAGGCGTCGAGCTGCTGCTTCCAACGGCGGACCTGCCGCTCGAGGAAGCCGTCCGGACGGCCGAAGTCCGACAGGCCGACCTCGGCGGGGTCGACGGCGTGCAGGGCGACGAGCGTGTCGACCATCTGCTCGCTGATCGCGCGGACCCGCTCGGCCCCGAGCGGCTGGAGCTGCGCGGCGAACCGGAACGGCGTGCCGAGGGCCCGCTCCATCACGTAGAAGGGGGCGCCGATGACGTCGTCACCCGGGCACACGGCATACGTCTCGGGGACGGGCACGGGGGTGTCGCGCAGGGCCGTGATGACGCGGTGCTCGCGCGCCATGTCGTGGGCGGTCGCGAGGACGTGGCCGAGCGGCGGGCGGCGGACCACGACGACCCGCTCGCCGTCGCCGACGTAGTAGGTGAGGTTGGACTTGCCGCCCGCGACGACCCGGCCCTCGAGCGGGGCGGACGTGTCGAGCAGCCCCGGCGCGTGCACGTCGAGGAAGCCTGCGAGGGCCGCGAGGTCGAGGCCCGGGGGCGAGTCCTGGCCGCGGGTGCCCGCCGGATCGGTCACCTCAGCCCCTCGGCCCACCGGCGACGTAGATGACCTGGCCGGAGACGAACCCGGCCTCCTCGCGGATGAGGAAGGACGCGGTCGCCGCGATGTCCTCGGGGTAGCCGACCCGGCCGACGGGGATCTCCTTGGCGGCGCCCTCGAGGAACTGCTCGAAGGTGATGCCCATCCGCTCCGCCGTCTGCCGGGTCATGTCGCTGGCGATGAATCCGGGGGCGATCGCGTTGGCCGTCACGCCGAACTTGCCGAGCTCGATGGCGAGCGTCTTCGTGAAGCCCTGCAGGCCGGCCTTGGCCGCCGAGTAGTTGGCTTGGCCACGGTTGCCGAGCGCGGAGGTGGAGCTGAGGTTGACGATGCGGCCCCACTTCGCCTCGATCATGTGCTTCTGGGTGGCCCGGGTCATCAGGAAGGACCCGCGCAGGTGGACGCCCATGACGGCGTCCCAGTCGTCGGCGGTCATCTTGAAGAGCATGTTGTCGCGGATGATCCCCGCGTTGTTGACGAGCACGGTCGGCGCACCGAAGTCGCTGGCCACCCGCTCGACGGCGGCGTTGACCTGCTCCTCGTCAGACACGTCCACGCCGACGGCGAGACCCTCTCCACCTGCGTCCTGGATCTCCGAAACAACTGCGGCACAGGCAGACTCGTCGAGGTCGAGCACGGCGACGGCAAAGCCGTCCTGGGCGAGGCGCTTGGCCACGGCGGCGCCGATGCCACGGGCGGCTCCGGTGACGATGGCGGTGCGGGACGAGCTGGTCATGGTTGCTCCTGATGTCTGGGGTTGCTGGTCCGGTGCGTGCTGATGCGGGTCAGTCGGGTTCGGTGGTCAGGGCGTGGTCGCGGCGACCGCGCTCGAGGCGCTGCTGGAGGCGGTTCATGCCGGCGACCCAGGCATCCGGGTGGGCGGCCCGCTGGGCGTAGTAGTCGCTCACCTCGGGGTGGGGCAGCACGAGCAGCTGGTCGGTCTGCATCGCCTGCCACAGCGCCTCGGCGACGTCGTCGGGCTCGATGGCGCAGTCGCGGCTGAGCAGCTCCTGCAGGTCGCCCGACTCGTCGAACATCCGGGTGCGCACCCCCTGGGGACAGATCGCCTGCACGACGATGCCGCGGTGCCGGTAGGTGGCGCTCAGCCACTCGGCGAAGGCGACCGCCGCGTGCTTGGAGACCGAGTAGGGGGCGTCGTCGAGCATCGTCAGCAGGCCGGCGGCCGAGGCGGTGACGACGAAACGGCCGCCCCCGCGCTCGAGCCACTCGGGGACGAGGACGCGGGCGGCCCGGACGTGGGCCATCACGTTGATCTCGAGGACGCGGGCCCACTCCTCGTCCGAGGTGTCGAGGCCGGTGAGGACTCCCACACCGGCGTTGGCGACGAAGACGTCGACGGGTCCGAGCAGCCGGGTCGCCTCGACGATGAGTGCGCGGACGCCCTCGTCGCTCGCCGCGTCACCGGGCACGGCGTGCGCGCCGATCTCGGCTGCGACGGCCCCGAGCTCGGCGGCGTCGACGTCGTTGACGACGACGGCACACCCCTCGCGGGCGAGGCGGCTCGCGACGGCACGCCCGATCCCCCGGGCTGCCCCGGTGACGACGGCGGTGTCGGCCATGACCACTCCTGCTCTGGGAGGTGCGTGCGGCGCGCCAGAACTAAGCGCTTGCTTACCTTGTCGAGTCGGAGGCCCCCACGTCAAGTGCCGCGCCGTCCCCGCCCCTCGACCGGGGCGGGGTGGTGGGTGTCGGCGGGCGAGGGCAGGATCGGGGGATGCTGCTCACCGACGTCGTCGAGACCTCCGCCGCCGTGGCCGCCACCGCCTCGCGCACCGCCAAGGTCGAGGCCCTGGCCGCCTGCCTGCGGCGCGCGGCCGAGGAGGGGCCCGACACCGTCGAGCTCGTCGCGGCCCACCTGTCGGGTGTGCTCCCCCAGCGACGCATCGGGGTGAGCTGGCGCGGCCTGCAGAGCCTGCCCGACCCGGCCGCAGATCCCGGTCTCACCGTGCGCGAGGTCGACGAGGCGGCGACGACGATCGCGGCGCTCGGCGGGTCGGGGTCGGCGGCGACGCGGGCCGCCGCGGTGCGCGATCTCTTCGGGCGCGCGACCGAGGCCGAGCAGGGTTGGCTGCGCGGACTCATCACCGGGGAGACGAGGCAGGGCGCCGGTGACGGGGTCATGCTCCAGGCGGTCGCCCGGGCAGCCGAGGTCCCCGACGGGGCCGTGCGCCGGGCCGTCATGCTCGCGGGCTTCACCGGGCCGGTCGCACGCGCCGCGCTGACCGGCGGGGAGGCGGCCCTCACCGCGGTCCTGCTCGAGGTAGGACGCCCGTTGCGCCCGATGCTGGCGGGGTCGGCGCCCGACGTGGCGGCAGCGCTCGCCACCCTCGAGGGCGAGTCGGTCGTCGAGACCAAGCTCGACGGCATACGCCTGCAGGCGCACGTCGACCGGCGCGTGAGCCCGCCGTCGGTGCGCCTGTTCACCCGGACCCTCGACGAGGTGACCGACCGGCTCCCCGAGGTCGTCGAGGGGTTGCTCACCCTCCCGGTCGAGACCGCGGTGCTCGACGGCGAGGTGATCGCGCTGCGCGAGGACGGCCGGCCGGAGCCGTTCCAGGTCACCGGCGCCCGCACCGCGAGCAGTGCCGACCCCGAGCGTTTGCGCGCCGAGGTGCCCCTGACGCCGTGGTTCTTCGACCTGCTGCACCTCGACGGCACCGACCTCGTCGACGAGCCCGCCCTGACCCGATGGGCGCGGCTCGCCGAGACCGTGCCCCCCGCGTGGCTCGTCCCCCGGCTCACGACCGCCGACCCCGTCGCCGCGCAGCAGTTCTTCGACGACCTCGTGCGCGACGGTCACGAGGGTGTCGTCGTCAAGGACCCCGCCGCCCCGTATGCCGCCGGGCGACGCGGCGCCGGGTGGACGAAGGTCAAGCCGCGCCACACCCTCGACCTCGTCGTGCTCGCGGTCGAGCGGGGCAGCGGACGACGCAAGGGCTGGCTGTCCAACATCCACCTGGGTGCGCGGGACGCCGCGACGGGTGAGCTCGTCATGCTCGGCAAGACGTTCAAGGGGATGACCGACGAGATGCTGGCGTGGCAGACCGAGCGCTTCCGCGAGCTGGCCGCCGATCCCGGGGGCGCCGACACCGACTGGGTCGTCCCGCTGCGACCGGAGCAGGTCGTCGAGATCGCCTTCGACGGGGTGCAGCGCTCGACCCGCTACCCCGGCGGGATGGCGCTGCGGTTCGCCCGAGTCCTGCGCTACCGCGACGACAAGCCGGTGTCCGAGATCGACACCGTGGACACGGTGCGCACCCTCGCGGGGTGGTAAAAGCGGCACGAGTGCCCAGAAAATGGTACAAAAAGGGTCCGATCGCCCGCTGAGCGGTCAACCGGGCGCTTCTCCCTCGTTCCACGGGGTCGTCGGGCCGGTCGGCCATCCGAAAGGTCCCGATGCACCGTCGGTCTCGCACCCCACGCCCGCTCCGCCACGCCGCCACCGCGACACTCCTCGGCGCTCTCATCGTGTCCGGGGCCCCGACCCAGGCCACCGCGGCTCCCGGGGCGCCGTCGTCGACGTCCCCCTCTGGCAGGCTCGCGGCCGCCTCGGCCGCCTCGGCCGCCTCGGCCGCCGTGCCGGGCGCGGTACAGGCTCCCGCTCGGGCTGCGAAGAAGAAGGTGACCTACCGCGGCGTCAGCGTGAGCGTCCCCGCCACCTGGCCGGTCGTCGACCTCGACGCGGACCCGACGCGCTGCGTCCGACTCGATGAGCCCGTCGTCTACGTCGGCGAGGCCGGCACCCAGCAGGACTGCCCGGCTCACCTCGTCGGCCGCGCGGAGACGGTGTGGCTGCACCGCAGCACGAGCGCCAAGCGTGCCGCGACCTCGGCCCCGAGCACCGTCGGCTCCCTGACGGCCCGGAGTCAGCGCAACCGGACCGGCGCGACGAAGCAGGCGTGGTTCACCGGACCCGACGTCACCGTCGACGCGACGTGGTCCGCCGACGAGCCCCTCGTCGACGCCGTCCTCGCCTCGGCGACGCCCACGGCCGGACCGGTGGCGCCCACCCCGGCCCCGCCGTCCAGCACGACGCCGAAGCAGCCGACCTCGCCGTCGACGGCTCCCTCCGCGATGCCGGCTCCCCCGGCACCGTCAGCCCCTGCTGCACCCACGACGACGAAGGCGCCCCGCGCGACGACGAGCGCGCCGAGCCGGGCCCTGACCCGCACCGTGCCGCAGTCCGCGGGCGTCACCCAGACCTCGGTGTTCACCGGGATGGGCTTCGACGCCTGCGCCGCCCCCTCGACAGCGGCGATGAAGGCCTGGTACTCAGCCTCCCCCTACCGCGCCCTCGGTGTGTACATCGGCGGGTCGATGCGGGCCTGCGGCGACGGCAACCTCTCCTCCGCCTGGGTCAGCAGCGTCACAGCCAGCGGGTGGGGCCTGATGCCCATCTACGTCGGTCCCCAGGCGCCGTGCGTGGACCAGAAGAACCTCGCCACGATCAACCCCGCGCAGGCCGCGGCCCAGGGCACCGCGAACGCCACGGACGCCGTGAGCCGCGCCCAGGCCTTCGGCCTGGGGGCGTCGACGCCGATCTACTACGACATGGAGTCCTACAACTCGTCGGTCGCCGGCTGCTCGCGCACCGTGCTGACCTTCCTCTCCGCGTGGACCACCCAGCTGCACAAGCTGGGCTACCGGTCGGCCGTCTACGGTGGCCCGGCCTCGCTCATGGTCGACCTGTCCACGGCGATGGGCACGAGCGGCTACGTCCCGCCCGACGACGTCTGGTTCGCCCACTGGAACGGACTGCAGACCCTCTCCGACTCCGCCGCCTTCCCGGCCTTCAAGGACTCCTACTGGGCCAACGGGCAGCGCGCCCACCAGTACGCCAACCTCACCCAGACGTGGGGTGGGTTCAGGATCAACATCGACGCCAACTGGGTCGGCTCCCACGTGGCCGGGCGGGCCGTGTCGGTCGACTACGGCCCCAATGTCTTCGGCCCGGGCGGCACCTCGTTCGTCTTCACCGGCAGCATGTCGGCCTGGTACCCGAACCCGACGTCCGGCCTGCGCGGGCGGGCGCACGCCACCTACGCCAACGGCGCCAAGGAGTCGCACGGCGCCACGTGGTCGCCGCAGCTGCCGGCCGGTGTCTACGACGTCAGCGCCTACGTTCCCGAGACGCGGGCCACGGCCGTCGTGCCCTACACGGTCAAGGACGCCGACGGCACGACGGTGACCCAGGTCAACCAGGCCTCGGTCAGCGGCTACACCTCCCTGGGCCGGCGCACGGTGCGGCCGGGCAAGCCGATCACCGTCCACGTCGCCGACAACGGCCCCAGCTCGGGCACCGCGCAGGTGGGGGTCGACGCGATGCGCTTCCAGCTCGTCGCCGTCGCGCCGTCCGCCCCGACGGCCGTGACCTCGGTCCCCGGTGACAAGCAGGCGACGGTCCGGTGGTCGGCCGCGGCCGGCAACGGGGCCGCCGTCACCCGCTACTCGGTCAAGGCCTACCCCGGCGGGGCCACCGTGGCCGTCGCCGGGAGCGCGACCTCGGCGACCGTCGCCGGCCTCGCCAACGGCACCTCGTACACGTTCACGGTGACGGCCACGAGCTCGGCCGGCACCGGGCCGGCCTCGGCCGCCTCCCTCGCCGTCACCCCCGAGCTGCACGGGCACCTCGTGCCCGTCTCGCCGACCCGCCTCGTCGACACCCGGCACGGCACCTCGACGAACGCGGTCCGCGCGGCGGTGGCTCCCGGGGCCTCGCTGACCCTCCGCGTCGCCGGCCTCACCGGGTCACCCGTCCCTGCCGGGGCGTCCTCGGCGGCGCTCAACCTCACGGTCACCACGCCGCAGTACTCCGGCTTCCTCAGTGTCGACGCGGTCGCCGGCACCGGTTCGTCGACGACGAACTTCGTCACGGGCCAGACCGTGGCCAACATGGTGCTCACGCGGCTGACCCCGACCGGCAGGGCGACGGTGACCAACCACTCCGGCGGCACGGTGCACCTCGTCATCGACGTCGAGGGCTACATCGCCGCATCGGGTCCGATCCGCCAGTGGTCACCCGTCGCCCCGACCCGCGTCCTCGACACGCGTCACGGCACCACGACCAACAGCGTGCGCACCGCCATCAGACCGGGCGGAGCACTGACGATGCGGGTCGCCGGGGCGAGCGGCTCGCCCGTGCCGGCCGGTGCGAGCGCGGTGGCGCTCAACCTCACCGCCGTCTCGCCGACGCGACACGGCTTCCTCACGGTCGACGCCGTCCCGGGCGGGACGTCCACGGCCAACTTCGCCGCGGGCGCCGTCGTGGCGAACCTCACCATCGCCCGCCTGTCGTCCGCCGGCACGACGACGATCGTCAACCACTCCGGCGGCACGGTCGACGTCGTCGTCGACGTCGAGGGCTACCTCGGCGCCACCGGATCGACGAACCAGTGGGTCTCCACGACGCCGGTGCGCGTGCTCGACACCCGCCACGGGACGGCCACCAACCCGGTGCGCACCGCGGTCGCACCGGGTGCCTCCCTCGTCGTCCGTGTCGCCGGTGCCGCCGGCTCACCCGTGCCCGCCGGCGCTGCCGTCGCCGTCGTCAACGTGACCGTCACCTCGCCGAAGGGCGCGGGCTTCCTCACCCTGGACTCGGCACCCGGCGGCACGTCGACGGCCAACTTCCAGCGCGGGCAGACCGTCGCCAACCTCGTGTTCACCCGGCTCTCCTCCGGGGGGACGGCGACCCTGGTCAACCACTCCGGTGGGACGGTGCACGTGATCGTCGACGCCCAGGGCTACCTGCACTGACGACCGGCCGCCCGCTCCCCTCGTTGACCCCCGTCACCGGGGATACCTACCCTCGACAGATGAGCAGCGAGGTCGACGTCGACGCCCCCACCGAGCAGCGTCATCCGGGGACGAGGTCGATCGACACCCAGAGCGCCCTCGAGGTCCTGCGGACGCTCAACGCGGAGGATGCCACCGTCGCGGGGGCGGTGGCCGAGGTGCTGCCCGAGCTCGCCCTGCTCGTCGACCGGGCCGTGGCGGCGCTGCGCGCCGGCGGCTCGGTGCACTACTTCGGGGCCGGCACCTCCGGGCGGCTCGCCGTCCAGGATGCCGCCGAGCTCGTCCCCACCTTCAACCTCCCACCCGGTCTGTTCGTCGCGCACCACGCGGGCGGTCCCGACGCGTTCGTCAGCGCGCTGGAGAACGTCGAGGACGACGCCGAGCAGGGGCGCCTCGAGGCGGACGGCCTCGGGCCGCACGATGTCGCCATCGGACTGGCCGCCTCCGGGCGCACCCCGTTCGTCGGCGGCGCCCTCGAACGGGCTCGCGAGCACGGGGCCGTGACGGCGCTCGTCACGGCGAACCCCGCTGCCGCCCTCGCCGGCCTCGCCGACCACCTCATCGCTCCCCGGACCGGCGCCGAGGCTCTGACCGGATCCACCCGCCTCAAGGCGGGCACGGCACAGAAGCTCGTGCTCAACTCCTTCTCCACGGCCGTCATGGTCCGGCTCGGGCACACGTGGAGCAACCTCATGATCGACCTCGTCGCGACGAACGCGAAGCTGCGGGGCCGCGTCGTGCGGATCCTGCGCGAGGCCACCGGGATCGGCGACGAGGAGGCGCATCGAGTGCTGGAGGCGGCCGGCGGCGAGCTCAAGCCGGCCCTGCTGTCCGTGTTGGCACAGGTCGACGCCCACGTCGCGCGCAGCGCCCTCGAGGCCCACGGCGGCTCGGTCGCGGCCGCGCTCGCCTCCCTCGGCAGCACCCGGCATACCTGAGGGTGGCTCGGCCGCGGAGCCGGCACCCGGACGCCGCGGAGGGAGCCCGGTTACGCTCGTTCCGATGGCCTCGAGCGGCCCTCGTCCCCGACCAGAAGAGGGCCCATGCCTGACCGTCCCGCACCCCACGTCGGCCTCGGATCGATCCCCCACGGGGACGGCACGACCTTCCGGGTCTGGGCACCGAACGCCGACGCCGTGTCGGTCGTCGGCAGCTTCAACGACTGGTCCGGCGACGCCGACCCGTTGTCGCCGGAGGACAACGGACACTGGGCGGTCGACGTCGACCAGGCGGGCCCCGGCGACGAGTACCAGTACCTCATCCGCCACGGCGACGACTGGCTGCACCGGATCGACCCTCGGGCCCGGGCCGTCACGAGCTCGACCGGCAACGCGATCGTCTACGACCGCGACGCCTTCGACTGGCAGGACGACGGCTTCGCCTGCCCCCCGCACCACGAGCTCGTCATCTACGAGACCCACATCGGGTCCTTCGCCGCCAGTGACCGACCCGGCGACCTCGCGGGGCTCGCCGGCAAGCTCGGCTACATCCGGGACCTCGGCGTCACCGCGATCGAGCTGATGCCCGTCGCCGAGTTCGCCGGGGACTACTCGTGGGGCTACAACCCTGCGTGCCCCTTCGCCGTCGAGAGCACCTACGGCGGGCCCGACCTGCTCAAGGCCGTCGTCCGCGAGGCCCACCAGCACGGCATCGCCGTCATCGTCGACGTCGTGCTCAACCACTTCGGCCCGAGCGACCTCTCGCTCTGGGAGTTCGACGGCTGGAGCGAGGAGGGCAAGGGTGGGATCTACTTCTACAACGACGAGCGCTCCGCAACCCCGTGGGGAGAGACGCGCCCCGACTACGGCCGCGAGGAGGTGCGTGCCTACCTCCACGACAACGCCCTGATGTGGCTCGACGAGTTCCACCTCGACGGCCTGCGCTTCGACGCGACCCTCTACATCCGCACCATCGACGGCGTCGGCACCGGCGACCTCCCGGAGGGCTGGGACGTCCTGCGCTCGATCACCGACACGATCCGGGAGCGCTACCCCGACAAGATCGTCATCGCCGAGGACCTCCAGTCCGACCCGAGCATCACCTCGACGGACGAGGGTGGTGCCGGCTTCCACGCCCAGTGGGACGCCTCCTTCGTCCACCCCGTCCGCGCGATGCTCACCGCGGTCGACGACGCCGACCGCTCGATGGCCGAGCTCGCCGAGGCACTGCGCGGCTCCGCCGACCCCTTCACGCGCGTGGTCTACACCGAGAGCCACGACGAGGTCGCCAACGGCAAGCTCCGCGTCCCACAGGAGGTCGACGGGGACGACCCCTCCGGCTGGGCCGCCCAGAAGCGCGCCACCCTGGGCACCTGCATCACGCTCACCGCTCCCGGCATCCCGATGCTCTTCCAGGGCCAGGAGTTCCTCGAGGACGAGTGGTTCCGCGACAACGTGCCCCTCGACTGGGACCGCGCCGAGCAGTTCCGCGACATCGTGCGCCTCACCCGAGACCTGATCCGCCTGCGGCGCAACGAGACCGGAGACTCCGCCGGGCTGGGCGGCGGGGACTTCGCGCTGCTCCACCTCGACGAGGAGGCCACGACGATCGCATGGTCGCGCACGAGCGGTGACGCCGCTGCCGTCGTCGTCG
Organism: uncultured Actinomycetota bacterium; assembly: GCA_963764195.1. Taxonomy (GTDB): domain Bacteria; phylum Actinomycetota; class Actinomycetes; order Actinomycetales; family Dermatophilaceae; genus JBDSSS01. The sequence goes on along the minus strand of CAVXRG010000004.1, from coordinate 221,587 downwards.
TCAACGCGAGCGGCACACCCCGCGACGTCCTCGTCGGGATGCCGTCGGGCGGCCCGTGGAGGGTGCGCTTCAACTCTGACGCCGCGACCTACAGCGCCCTCTTCGCCGGTCACGAGACGAGCGACCCCGAGGCCGCCGAGGAGCCGCTCGACGACCACCCCGCCCGCGCCGAGGTCTCCGTCGGGGCCTACACCCTCGTGGTGCTGACCCCCGCCTGAGCGCGCCCGCCCCCGACGGTCAGCGCAGGGGGTCGAAGGGGCGGAGCTGCTCGGGCGCGCGACCGGTCACCATCTGCTCGGCGAGCAGCCGGCCGGTGACCGGGCCGAGGGTGATCCCCCACATGCCGTGGCCGCCGGCGACGAAGACACGCGAGCTCCTCGTCGCCCCGATGAGCGGCAGGCCGTCGACGGTGCACGGGCGGGAGCCGACCCACTCGTCCTGGCGGTGGTCGAGGTCGGCGCCCTTGAGCAACGGACGGGCCGAGGCGACGATGGCCTCGATCCGACGCCGGTCGAGGTCGGCCTCGGGCCGGCGGAACTCCATCATCCCGGCGATCCGCAGCCGGTCGCCGATCGGCGTGCACGCCACCCGAGCGGCGGGGAAGTAGACCGGGCCGTTGGGCAGGTCGTCGACGGCGACGCTGAAGGAGTAGCCGCGGCCGGCCTGCACGACCCGCTTGACGCCGAAGTCGCGGGCCAGCCGGCCGAGCCACGCACCCGTCGCGACGACGACCTGGTCGAACTGCTCGTCGGCGCGTCCCGCGGACTCGACGCGAACGCCGTGTCCGGTCTCGACCAGACCCGTGACGGCGGACCCGGTGACGATCTTGCCGCCGCGGTCGGTCACCGAGTCGGCGAGGGCGGCGACGTACTCCCCCGGGTTGACGAACCGCTGGCCGTGAAGGACGATCGCCGCCCCGATGGTGTCGGCGAGCGCCGGCTCGATGGCGCGGGCCTCGTCACCGGTCAGGGCGTCGTAGGTGATGTCCCCACCGGAGGCGTGGATGTGCTCGATCTCCTCGAGCAGCGTCTGGCGCTCCTCGACCGTGCGGTAGGCCGCGGTGAAGGACTTCGCCTCGTGCGTGACGGCGGCGACGCCACCGTCACGGAGCAGGTCGAAGCTCGCGAGGGACAGGTCGTTGACGGGCACGAGAGCCCCCATCGCCCGCTTCCAGGCCGCCATCGTGCTGTGCCGGGTGAAACCGGTGACGAAGCGGATGAAGTCCGGCCGGGCGCTCGGCGGGACGTAGACCGGGGAGCTCGGGCTGAGCACCGCACGCAGGCCGTACTTGAGGACCGCCGGCTCCGGCAGCGGCGTCGCGATGCCCGGGGTCAGCCACCCGGCGTTGCCCCACGACGAGCCTGCGGCGACGCCGTCGCGATCGATGACGGTCACCTCCACCCCCCGTTCCTGGAGGAACCAGGCCGTGGCGAGCCCGACCATGCCCGCACCGACGACGGCGACGCGGCGGGGCTCGGGGGGGACCGAGAGGGAGGAAGCGGACACGGGGGGCCTTTCGCTGATGAGCTGACCCCTCCATGGTGACCCGCCCGTGACACCGGACCGCTGTGCTCCTTGCACAAACTCTGACCCGTTCGTGGTGTCTGCCTGCCAACTGCGTTGGACAATCACGGTATGCCGCCCAGCTCCGCACCCACCCCTCGCGGACTCTCGCTCCCCGACCTCGTCGGGACCCTCGGCGGAGGCCTGCTCACGCTCGGCGTCACCGCCCCCGGTCCCGACGTCGACGACATCACCCTGGCCGAGCCGGCCGCCGGCATCTTCGGTCAGGCCGGCGACCTCCTGCTCGGCGTCGGGGTCGAGTCCGGCGCGGACGCGGTCGGGCTGCTCACCGCGGCGGCGACCGCCGGGAGCGGGGGCGTCGTGCTGCGCCGGGCCGTCGCGCGTCGCCGGGAGGTGCGGGCCGCGGCTCGCAAGGTCGGGATGCCGCTCGTCGAGCTCACCGACCACGCGTCCTGGGCCCACGTCGTCTGGCTGCTGCGCGGCCTGCTCGACCGCGCGGCATCCGGGTCGGTCGTTCGTCCGGACGGGCCGGTGCACGACGAGCTCTTCGCCCTCGCCGACGCCTGCGCGGCGCTCGTCGGGGCACCGGTCACGATCGAGGACACCCAGTCGCGCGTCCTCGCCTACTCCTCCAGCCAGGACGTCGTCGACCCCGTGCGGGTGTCGACGATCGTCGGCCGGAAGGTGCCCGACGCCATCCTCACCAGCCTGCGGGGGCGCGGGGTCTTCCGTCGGCTCGCGACGTCGGACGAGCCCTTCTACGTCCCGGCCGACGGCACGCTCCGTCCACGCCTCGTCGTCCCGGTGCGGGCCGGACGGGAGTGGCTCGGCTCGATCTGGGCCGTCGTCGACAGCCCCCCGCAGGCCGACGTCGTGCGCTCCCTCGCCCAGACCGCCTCCGTCGTCGCGCTGCACCTGCTTCGCCTCCGGTCGCAGGCCGACCTCGACCGCCGGGTGTCGGCCGACCGCCTCCGGATGCTCGTGGGTGGCGACGCGCGAGATGCCGGGGCGTGGCTGCCGCCGGGCCCGTGGCGGGTCGTCGTGCTCGGCGGCGGACCGGGGGTCGACGTGCAGGCGCTCGCAGACCTCTGGGAGTCGGTGTCTCGGCGACACCGCTGGCGTCAGCCGCTGCTCACGATCCTCGACGAGCGGGTCGTGGCCCTGACCCGCGAGGTCCCCGCGCCGGCGACGGAACCGACCCGAGCCCCGCTCTCGAGCGGAGATCCCGCCACCGCGCCCGGGACCTGGGGGTGGCTGCGCGCCGTGGTGCTCGACGTGGCCGCGACGCTCCCGGGGGCGACGGCGAGTGCCGGCCGACCGGTCGCCGACTCCAGTCTGCTCGCCGCCTCACGACAGGAGGCGTTGGAGGTCGACCGGTTGCGCGCGCCCACCGCGCCCCTCCCCTCCGGCTACCCGAACACCCCTCGGTCACCGGTGACGGACCCCGCCACCACGATCGAGCAGGTGTGGGCGGCAGTGACGGTCGAGCGCGCCGTGGGCGGCATCCGCCGGCCCGACCTGCTCGGCCCGGTCCCGGCGCTCGCAGCCCACGACGAGGCGCACGGCACCGACTACGCCGCGACGCTCGCCGCGTGGCTCGACCATCCCGGCAACCCCCGCCGCGCGGCGCAGCAGCTGCACGTGCACCCCAACACCCTGCGCTACCGGCTCCAGCGGCTGCCCGGGGTCACCGACGACGAGCTCGCCGACCCCCGGGCCCGCCTGGCGATGCGCCTGCAGCTCTGGGCGCTCGGTCACTGACGCGCGTCCGGGCGACCGGCGCTCGGGTCCTACGTGTCCTCGGCCTGCTTCGCGGCGGCCTTCTCCGTCGGCGCACCGGCGTTGCTCAGCTCGCCCGTGGAGGACTCGAGGTGCGCGCGGACGAACCACTGGAAGAGCTCGAGCTGCCCGACCTGGGCGATGACCATGTCCTGCGTCACGAGGTCGAGGTCGTCGGCGAGCTCGATGACCTTGCGGTGGTCCTCGATGACCCCGGTGTAGACGAGGTCGACGGCGGCGAGGTGCGCGTTGGTGTCGGCGCGGAGCAGGTCGTAGTCGTCCCAGGTGCGCTTCGTCACGAGGTGACCGGGCGTACCGACCGGGGAGACCCCGAGGGTCGCCATCCGCTCCGCCGTCTCGTCGACCATCGCGCGGACGGCGTCGATCTGCGGGTCGAGCATCTCGTGGACGCCGATGAAGTGCGGTCCGACGACGTTCCAGTGGACGTGCTTGAGCGTCAGCTGGAGGTCGTTGAGGGCGTGCAGGCGCATCTGCAGCGCCTCGGCGAGCCGGTGGCCGTCCTCGATGCTGAGGCCGGGCACGGTGAACGTCGATTCCGTTGTGTTGACCATGGTGGGCTCATACCCACCCACGCGACCCCGGCCGAGATCGGTCCACCCCTGCCCGATCCGGCCTGACCACGCCGTCCGGCGATGCAGAGGGGAAGACGGAAGGGGAGGACCGCCCCGCTGGGCGATCCTCCCCTTCCGTCTTCACCCCGGCGTTTCCCCCCCGGGAACGTGACGGGACATCTCGAACTGCGTCAGCTGCTGCCACCGAGGAGCGCACGCACCTCGGCCTCGCGGTATCGGCGGTGACCGCCGAGTGTGCGGATCGAGGTGAGCTTGCCGGCCTTGGCCCACCGGGTGACCGTTTTGGGGTCAACCCGGAAGAGCGCAGCCACCTCTGCCGGAGTGAGTAACTTCTCCGTGTCCTGTCGGTCCGTAGTCATTGTCATTTCTCCACCACCCTGTCGCGAGCGCTGCGACGCGCGTTTGGCCCCTGGACGGGACTTCGTAAGCAAAGAGTAAAGTCCCAGACCTCAGTATGGGGGCCATATCGGAAAAAGTGTCAAATGTGGACCAAGTTCCTGGCAAGGATCGGCGCACCAGCACAACGGGATCCCACCCCCCGGCCGCGCTCCCGGGCCCTCCCACCGCCTCATGGACTGTTCTGCGCGAAGTCGCCGGTCCGGCGCGTGCGCGGTGGGGGCATTGCTCATGTAGCGTTAGGCCCACGAGAACACACCATTCCCGGGGCCGCTACGCGGACATCGAAGAGCCATCCGGCCCTCCGACGAGCGATGCCGCCCCGGCACGACGCACGAGGGGGTCACGCCATGGGGCGCGGCCGAGCCAAAGCCAAGCAGACCAAAGTCGCACGGCAGCTCAAGTACTACACACCTGACACGGACTTGAGCGCGCTGGAGCGCGAGCTGCATGGTCCGTCACAGCGTCAACCCGTCAGTGAGCCTCGACAGGACCCACGACCGGTCGACGACGACGAGTACGACGAATACGGGAAGTGGGCCTCGGGCGAGCGTTGAGCTCGTTCCTGCCGCTCTCGGCTCCTCGTGTTTCGGGCGCTCCTCGCCTGACCCACGATCGGCGTGGCCGGTCCTCAGGCCGTCGGGTGCTGCCCGACGACCTGGACCGAGCCTCCGTCGACCCCCTTGGCCCCGTGCACGACCTCGGTTCCTGACTCGATCGGGGCCTTGTCCATCGTCGTGACGTCGCCGAGGCGCCAGGCGGGTATGCCGCTCGCCCGGGCCTGCTCGATCGCGCGCTCCGCCTGCGCCTCGGGAAGCACCGCCACGAAGCCGATTCCTTGGTTCAGGGTGCGCTCGAGGTCGGCCTGTGGCACCCGGCCGAGCTCGGCGACGGTGCGAAAGACCGGCGGCGGCGTCCACGTCGCGCGGTCGAGCCGGGCGAACATCCCCGTCGGCAGCACCCGGGCGAGGTTGGCCGCGAGCCCGCCACCGGTGACGTGGCTGAGCGCGTGCACGTCGATGCCGTCGGCAACGATGAGGTCGAGCAGTGGTCGGGTGTAGATCCGGGTCGGCTCGAGCAGCTCCTCCCCCAGCGTCCGGCCGAAGTCGTCGACGTGGCGGCCGAGGTCCCAGCCGGCGGAGGAGATGACGCGGCGGACGAGCGAGTAGCCGTTGCTGTGCAGGCCACTGCTCGCGAGGGCAAGGACGACGTCACCGTCGGCAACGCGCTGCGGACCGAGCACGGCGGCATGCTCCACGACGCCGGTGGCGGCGCCGGCCACGTCGTACTCGTCGGGGTCGAGCAGGCCGGGGTGCTCGGCGGTCTCGCCGCCGAGCAGCGCGACGCCCGCCTCCTCGCAGGCGCGGGCGATGCCGCCGACGATGGCGGCGATCCGCTCGGGCACGACCTTGCCGGTCGCGATGTAGTCGGTCATGAAGAGCGGTTCGGCCCCGCAGACGACGATGTCGTCGACGACCATGCCGACGAGGTCGAAGCCGATCGTGTCGTGCTTGTCGAGGGCCTGCGCGATCGCGACCTTGGTGCCGACGCCGTCGGTGCTCGTCGCGAGGACCGGCCGGGTCATCCGGGCCAGGGCGCTCGCGTCGAACATGCCCGCGAAACCGCCGAGGCCGCCGAGCACCTCCGGACGGGTCGCGCGTCGGACCGACTCCTTCATCAGCTCGACGGCCCGGTCACCCGCCTCGACGTCCACTCCCGCTGCGGCATACGTGATGGGGGCGACCGGCTCAGTGCTCACGCGCCAACCCTACCGACCGCGGCGCTCCGCCCAGTCCGGCGGCGACCCGGTCGAGGAACGCGCCGGTGCGCAGCCGCAACCCGACGAGGTAGATCCGGCCGCGCGGGCGTGACAAGCCGCTGCCGGACCGCCATGAGGAGGATGAGGGCGACCTGGCGGTCGCTCGCCGCCCAGTAGGCCGCACGCAGCGTGGCGACGGGTGGCCTCGTCCGAGCCAGGCCGGCCGTCCGCAGCTCGCCGGGGAGCCGCCGGATCACCTTGTGCACGCGCACCCCGTCCGGGGCGCCGACCCTGGCAGTGTGGCTCACCGAGACGTGGACCTCGTCCTCGGTGTAACCGGTCAGACCCGCCGCCTGCAGGGCGGAGACGCCGTCGATCGCCGCACCTCGCGAGCCGACCTCCCAGACGGCTCGCCACCGCCGGGCCTCGGTGTCGAGGTCCCCGTTGTGCAGGGCCACCATCTGCCGACCGTGCTGACGCCACCGCCCAGCCCTCAGCTCGGTGCGCACGTCGACGTGCGTGAGACCCATCTCGGCGAGCCGGTCGCGCGAGACGACACCGGCGCACTCGCGGACGAGGTGCTCGGCGACGACCCGTCGTTGGCGTGCGTCCATGGGAAGCACTGTGGAGCTCAGTCTGCAGCGAGGGACACCCGCGACAGCGGCTCGTGTGGACAGCTCGCGTGCCGGCCGGTCAGGGGTGCTGCAGGGCGTTTCCGCCGCCGAGACCGACGCCCGTGGTCACGCCGTCGACGTCGACCGAGCGGTCGTGGCCGGTGCGGACGGTCAGCGGCAGGGTCTCGAGGACGTGCTTGCCGATCCGACCGTCCTCGGGAAGCTCGATCGGGTAGCTGCCGGTGAAGCAGGCGGAGCACAGCTGGTCGGGCGCCTGGTTGGTGGCCCCGATCATCCCCTCCTCGGAGATGTAGCCGAGCGAGTCGGCCCCGATCGAGGCGCGGATCTCCTCGACGCCGAGGCCCGTCGCGACGAGCTCGGCCCGGGTCGCGAAGTCGATGCCGTAGAAGCACGGCCACTGGACGGGCGGCGAGCTGATCCGCACGTGCACCTCCAGGGCGCCGGCCTCGCGGAGCATCCGGATCTGGGCCCGTTGGGTGTTGCCGCGCACGATCGAGTCGTCGACGACGACGAGCTTCTTGCCGCGGATCGTGTGCTCGAGCGGGTTGAGCTTGAGCCGGATGCCGAGCTGGCGCAGCGTCTGCGAGGGCTGGATGAAGGTGCGTCCGACGTAGGCGTTCTTGACGAAGCCCTGGCCGAACGGGATCCCCGACTCCTGCGAGTAGCCCACGGCCGCGGGCACGCCCGACTCGGGCACCCCGATGACGAGGTCGGCCTCGACAGCGTGCTCGCGCGCCAGGACCCGGCCCATCTCGACCCGCGCCTCGTGGACGACGCGGCCCCGGATGACGGCGTCGGGCCGGGCGAGGTAGACGTACTCGAAGACGCACCCCTTCGGCTGCGGCTCGGCGAACTTGTGCGAGCGCAGGCCGTCCTCGTCGATGACGATCAGCTCACCGGGCTCGACCTCGCGGATGACGGAGGCGCCGATGGTCTGCAGGGCTGCGGTCTCGGAGGCGACGACCCAACCGCGCTCGAGCCGGCCGAGGGCGAGCGGTCGCACACCCCACGGGTCGCGAGCGGCATACAGGGTGTGCTCGTCCATGAAGACGAAGCAGAAGGCGCCCTTGAGCTTGGGCAGCAGCTCCAGGGCGGCGACCTCGGGCGTCTTGTCGGGGTCGGCCGTGAGCAGGGTCGTCACGAGTGCGGTGTCGGAGGTGTTGCCCCGGGCGAGCTCACCGGTGATCCGGCCGCCACCGAAGTGCTCGTCGACGAGGGCGCGCAGCTCGACGGTGTTGATCAGGTTGCCGTTGTGCGCGAGCGCGAGGGTCTGGTGCTCTGACCCGCCGAGGGTGGGCTGGGCGTTCTCCCACGTCGAGCCGCCGGTCGTCGAGTAGCGGGTGTGCCCGATCGCGATGTGGCCACGGAGCGAGCTGAGCGCCGTCTCGTCGAAGACCTGGGACACGAGGCCCATGTCCTTGTAGACGAGGATCTTCTCCCCGTCGCCGGTGGCGATGCCCGCCGACTCCTGCCCGCGGTGCTGCAGTGCGTAGAGCCCGAAGTAGGTGAGCTTGGCGACGTCCTCGCCCGGTGCCCACACTCCGAACACCCCGCAGGCGTCCTGGGGGCCTTTCTCGCCGGGAAGGAGGTCATGGGTCAGAAGACCGTCGCCGCGTGCCACGTCGTCAGTGTCCCACACGGATCCGGGCGTCCCGCCGGCCGCCGGGTGCTCAGTCGGGGCGGAGCGGGAGGGTCGCGACCGTCACGTAGCGCGGCCGGTTGCCCCGGCCCTCACCGAGGTGGGACTCGACGAGGGTGAGCTCGTCGACGACCCACGACGGCCCCGAGAGGTGACCGAGCGCGCGCAGCCACCGCGTCGCCGGGGTCGGCCTCGCGAACCGCCCGAGCGTCACGTGCGGGTGGAAGCGGGTGCCGTCGGGGGTGGCCCCCACCGAGTTCGACGCCGCTCGTATGCCGCTCGCCACCTCGGCGAGGTCCCCGCGGCGCTGCTCCACCCCCGCCCAGAGCACCCGCGCCGTGTCGGGGTCGGGGAAGGTCCCGGCTCCGGACAGGCGGAGCAGGAGCGGGTCCCTCCGCGCTGCCGAGGCCGACAGGACCTCGACGAGGTCGTCGAGGCGGCGCTCCGGGACGGCGGCGAGGAAGGCGAGGGTGACGTGCCACTGGTGGGGATCGGTCCACCGGATGCCGGGCCCGGCCTCGCGCCGGGGCGCGGTGAACTCCTCGAGGTGCTCGACGACCTCCTCCGGGGGGACGACGGCGACGAAGAGGCGCATCAGGCCTGGACCGCGGCGCCGGAGGCGAGGAGGCGGTCGACGTCGTCGATGCCCCAGTCGAGCAGGGCCTCCCGGGTGTCGGCCCCGATCGCGGGCGGCGGTGTCGTCAGGGCGCCGGGTGTCCGGGAGAAGCGTGGCGCCGGGGCCGGCTGGACGATCCCGTGGGCCTCGACCCAGGTCCCGCGCGCCCTGAGGTGTGGGTGGTCGGCGGACTCCCGGTAGGTCAGGACGGGTGCGACGCACGCGTCCGACCCCTCGAAGACGGCGGCCCACTCGTCCCGGCTGCGGGTGGCGAAGACCTCGGCGAGCCGGCTCCGCAGCTGCGGCCACTGGCTCGGGTCGCGGCGGTCCGGCAGCGCTGGCGCCGCGGGGTCGTCGAGACCGAGCCGCCCGACGAGCTCGCCCCAGAAGCGCTCCTCGAGCGGACCGACCGCCAGCCACTCGCCGTCGCTCGTCGCGTAGACGTCGTAGAAGGGCGCGCCGCCGTCGAGCAGGTTGGTGCCGCGCGCCTCCGACCAGAGGCCGCCGTCGACGAGCCCGACGAGGAAGGTGGACAGATGGGCCGTGCCGTCGACGATGGCCGCGTCGACGACCTGGCCGCGACCGCTAGACCGGGCTTCGAGCAGGGCCGCGAGGACTCCGACGACGAGGTAGAGCCCGCCCCCGCCGAAGTCACCGAGGAGGTTGGCCGGTGGCCGGGGAGGGCCATCCGCCCCGCCGACCGCGGCGAGGGCCCCGGTGACGGCGAGGTAGGTGAGGTCGTGGCCGGCGGTCCCTGACAGCGGCCCCTCCTGTCCCCACCCGGTCATCCGCCCGTAGACGAGGCGGGGGTTGCTCGCGAGGCACTCGTCGGGGCCGAGGCCGAGCCGCTCGGCCACGCCGGGCCGGAAGCCCTCGAGGAGCACGTCGGCCCGGTCGGCGAGAGCGCGCACCGCAGCGATGGCATCCGGGTGCTTGAGGTCGAGCGCGACGGACGGTCGTCCGCGCCGGAGCAGGTCGTCCTCGGGTGGGACCGGGACGGGGAGCGCGCTCGGGCCAGTGCGGTCGACCCGGATGACGTCAGCGCCGAGGTCGGCGAGGAGCATGGCGGCGAAGGGCGCCGGTCCGAGACCCGCCAGCTCGACGACCCGCACCCCGGTCAGCGGGCCGGAGCGTCCGCGGGAGGGTGGGCCGGCCGACGCGATCACGCGGTCAGGAGTCGCTGCGGCCGGAACGGTCGAGCAGGATGCCGAACAGGCCGGCGAGGCCGGTGCCGAGGACCGCACCGAGGGCGCCGAGATACATCGACGCGGTCGACTCCGAGTAGCCCTGCACATCGTCACCGAGGTAGGACACGACGACACCCGCGATGAGGCCGAGCACGGCGCCCGTGATGAGCAGGCGCTTGAAGTTGGGGATCCGGACAGGTTGGTTGCTCACCCTCCAAGGGTAAGCGAACCGAGCGGCAGAAGTCCGTCCAGGTGCGCCCGCTGGCCGCTCGCTCGGACCCGCCCGCCGTCGACCACCTCGGCCCAGTCGAGCTCGCCCGTGACGAGGCGCAGCCACGTCGTGGCGTCGGTCTCGATGACGTTGGGCGGGGTCCCCCGGGTGTGGACCGGGCCGGCGATGCACTGGACGGCCCCGTGCGGCGGCACCCGCACCTCGACGGTGCGGCCGGGAGAGGTCGTCGCGAGCTCCTCGAGGGTGAAGCGGACCGCGGTCGCCGTCGTCGCCCGGTCGGCCGCCCACCCCGCGGCGCGGCACGCCTCGAGCGCGGCCCGTCCCTCGGCGACCGGGGTGCGTCTGCGTGGTGGCATGGTCGGCAGGCTAGCGCCAGCGCGGCAGGACGTCGGCGACGACCGCCTCGAGCGTCGCCCGCTCACCGGCATACGGCCCCTCGGGCCTCGGCCAGTGCGTGATCACGTCGGTGAAGCCGAGCTCGGCCGCCCGCCCCACGGCGTCCTCGAAGGCGCCGACGCTCGCGAGCGAGAAGGTCGGGGACGAGTCGAGGTTGAGGTAGCGGGTGAACGGGCGGGTGCGCCGTGCGTCGGCGTCGCGCTCGAGGGCCTCGTCGACGCGGGCGCTCGCGTCGGCGACGACCTGCCACCAGCCCTCGTCGGTGTCGGCCGAGCCGCCGTAGGTGAGCCAACCGTCGCCCCGGGCCACGGCGAGGCGGATCGACTTCGGCCCGTTGGCCGCGACGAGCAGCGGGACCCGGCCGTCGGAGCCGGGGCCACGGACGGGGCCGGGGAGGGTGCGAGCGTCGCGCGTGGCGTAGTACCGGCCGTCGACCGTCACGTGGTCGCCGGTCAGGAGACGGTCGAGCACGTCGGTGAACTCGTGGAAGCGGGCGACCCGCTCCTTGAGGGTCAGCGACTCCCCCACGATGCGCGAGTCGAGGTCACCTCCCGCGCCGATGCCGAGCAGGAAGCGCCCACCCGAGATGTCGTCGAGGGCCAGGATCTCGCGGGTGAACTGGACCGGGTGGTGGGTGTTGGGCGAGGCGACGAACGTGCCGAGCCCGATCCGCTCGGTCACCACCGCAGCCGCCGTCAGGGTGGGCATCGCGGCGAACCACGGCGACTCGGGCAGACCGGCCCACACGACGTGGTCGTAGGTCCACGCATGGTCGAAACCGAGCTGCTCGGCCTCCCGCCAGAGCGGCGCGGCCTCGGTCCACGAGAGCTCGGGCAGGATCGTGATACCGAAGCGCATGGTGCGAAGGTAACGGACGGCGCCGACGGCGCAACGGCGAGAGGGAGCAGGCGATGACGACGTGGGACCGGGAGGCGGTGCTCGCCGCCTCCGGCGAGTGGAGCTGGGTGCCGGAGGGGACACCGCACGTACGGACGTCCGGGCACCCCCTCGTCCGCCTCGACCTGCCCGCGCCCGGAGGCACCCCGTGAGCGACCGCGTCCGGCTGGACCGGGACGAGCGCGGCGGCGTCACCGTCGTGATGGACGGCTCGCCGCAGTCTCACGTGCAGCCGGACGACCCGACGCTGCTCGTCTTCGAGTACGTCCAGCACCTCGCCCTCGCGCTCGATGCCCTGCCAGCCGGGCCGCTCGCCGTGACGCACGTCGGTGGCGCGGGGCTGACCCTCCCCCGCTACGTCGAGGCGACGCGAGCCGGGTCGCCGCAGATCGTCCTCGAGCCGGACGCCGCGCTCACCGAGCTGGTGCGCCGGGAGATCCCGCTGCCGCGACGGCACCGCATCCGGGTCCGAGCGGTCGACGGTCTCAGCGGGGTGCAGGTGCTCGCGGACGGGTCCGCCGACGTCGTCGTGACGGATGCGTATGCCGCTGGGCGCGTCCCGGCGGAACTGGTCTCAGCGGCATACGTCCGGCAGTTGGGGAGAGTCCTGCGCGGAGACGGCCTGGCGCTGTGGAACCTCGCCGACGAGCCCGGGATGCGTTGGGTGGCAAGGGTTCTCGCAACCGTGGCCCGGGAGTTGCCCCACGTCGCTCTCGTGGCGACGCACGAGGTGCTCAAGGGCAAGCGCTTCGGCAACTCGGTCGTGATCGCCTCGGCCCGGCCGCTGCCGATGGAGCGGCTGCGGCGCGACGTGGCGCGCGCGAGCCTGCCCACCGGGCTGCGGGAGGGCGCCGCGCTCGACCGTCTCGTCGCCGGCTCCAAGCCCTTCGACGACGACGCGACGGCGAGCCCGCCGCCCCCCGAGGCCGGGCGCTGGCGGGCCCGCTGACGCGTCACACCCAGGAGCTGCGGCCCCCGAACCAGTCGCGGTAGGTCGCGCCCGGCGCCGACGTGCTGCGGTCGCCGAGATAGCTGCCGACCACCGCGGCGCCGAGGTCGTCGAGCTCCGGAGCGACGACCCGGCCGTCGACCCGGCGCGCGAGCTGGTCGATGAAGCGGGCCAGGCCGGCGTCGTCGCCGAGGCGGAAGAAGGTGACCCGCGCCCCGAGCCGACCGGCCGCGTCGAGCTCGCGCACCGTGTTGGCGATGGTGAGCGGGTGCGGCGGGTAGGAGAACCACGTCTGGCCGTCGGGCTCGAGGTGAGAGGTCGGCTCACCGTCGGTGACGATGAGCAGCACCGGCTGGGCGTTGGGGTGCTTGCGGAAGTGCCGGTTGGCCAGCAGCAGTGCGTGGTGGAGGTTGGTCCCCTTGTCCCACTGCGCGTCGAGGCCGGTGAGCTCCTCGATGTCCATCACCTCGGCGCGCCGCCCGAAGCCGATGAGCTGGAGGTCGTCGCCGCGGAAGCGAGACGCCACGAGGTGGTGCAGGGCGAGCGCCGTGCGCTTCATCGGCACCCAGCGGCCGTCCATCGCCATCGAGAACGAGGTGTCGGCGAGCAGGGCCACCGCCGCCTGGGTGCGGGTCTCCGTCTCGGTCACCTCGACGTCGCGGATGTCGAGGTGCACGCCCCGGCTCGCGTCGCGACCCTCGCTGACGGTGCGCATCACGGCGTTGGTCACCGTTCGGGTGACGTCCCACGGCTCCGTGTCGCCGAAGGCCCACTCGCGGGTCGCCCCGCTGCGCTCGCCGCCGGCGCCGGCCTGGCGCTGGTCGCGCTGGCCCTGCCGTCCGGAGATCCGGTCGACGACATCGCGGAGCAGGGCCTGGCCGAGCTGACGCATCGCCTTGGGAGACAGGCGCAGCTGCCCGTCGGAGCTGCGCTTGAGGTAGCCGCTCTGTCGCAGGGCCCGCTCGAGCTCGGCCAGGGTGCGGGCGTCGACGGCCGCCTCGTCGCCGAGCTGGCGGCCGAGCGCATCGAGGTCGATGTCGTCCATCCGGGCACCCTGGTAGCCCTGGGAGAGCTGCTCGGAGAGCTCGTCGAGCTGGGCCAGGTCCTGCAGCACCCCGGTGCCGTCACCGAGCCCCAGCCCCTCGTTGCCGTCGAACGACTCGGAGGAGCCCCAGTCCTCCCCGGGACGCAGGGCCCGGAGGTTGTCGTCGAGACCGGCGAGCGACTCCATCAGCTCGGGCGAGCCGAAGGCCTGCTGGGCCAGCGCGTCGAGCTCGTCGCGCTGCTCCTGGGTCATCGAGTTGCGCATCCGCTGGGCGGCGGCCGCCCGGGCGGCCAGGGCGTCGATGAGCTCCTCGACGGTCTCGGGCCGCTCGGGGAAGAAGTCGCCGTGCTGGTCCATGAAGTCACGGAACTGCTCGTCGGTGTCGGCCCCGCTGCGGTGCGCCTCGAGGAGCCGGTTGAGGTCCTGGACCATCTCGTTGACGGCGGCCCGGTCCTGCTCGGTGGCGTTCTCGAGGGCCTGCTTCATGCCGGCGAAGCGCTGGTCGAGCATCTCGCGCCCGAGCAGGTCCTTGATCTGGTCGAAGTCCTCGCGGGCCTGCGACGAGCGCCACTGGTAGTCGCCGAGCTCGCTCACGGCCGCCGCCGTGGAGGGCGGCAGGTTGCCGAGCCGCATCTCGTCGAAGCGTGCCTCGTCATCGAGGTCGCGGGCGAGCTGCTTGCGCTCCTCGAGCACCGCCCGGTCGAGCAGCTGCTTCACCTCGCGCAGGGTGCCGTCGAGGTCGTGCTTCTGGAGCAGCTCGCGGCGTCGCTCGGCCACCCGCCGGGCGAGGTCGTCGAGGCCGCGCTGCTGGTCGCCCCCGCGGCGGAGGAACTCGCGCATCGCGCGCTCGGGAGACGTGCCGGCCATCACCTCCTCGCCGATGGCGTCGAGCGCCTCGGCCAGGTCGACCGGAGGGGCCAGCGGGTCGGGGCCGCCGTCGTAGCGCCCGTAGCGGGACCTCATCCGTAGACCGTCTCCCCGCCCGCGGTCTCCTTGCTCACCTTGCGGGCGAGGTAGAGCCCTTCCAGGGCCAGCTCGATGGCGCTCGCCCGGGAGCCGTCGTTCGTCGCCCCGAGCCGGTCGCAGATCTCGTCGTAGAGCTCGGACTCCCCGAGCACGGGCAGGCCGGACAGGAAGTCGATGGCCGAGACCTGCTCACCGGTCGCCACCATGACGCCGCCCTCGATCGCCTCGACGAGGAGCGCGAAGTCGATGCCGCGGAAGTGGGTGCGGACCGTCTCGGCAATCGCCGTGCGCAGCAGGTGGGTCAGCACCTCCTTCTCCCGGCCCTCCTCGCCGGTCTCGAACTCGACCTTGCCGCCAAGCACCTCGACGGCCGTCTCGAGGTCGACCACGCGGGCCACTGCGTGCTCCTCGCCCTGCCGGGTCGCCCGGTGCAGGGCTGCGGCGGCGATCGTCTCCGCGCCCGCGATCGCGAAGCGCGCGCTGACACCGGAACGCTGGTCGACGGCGTTCGACTCGCGCAGCTGACGGGTGAAGCGCGCGAGGATCTCGACGAGCGTGTCGGGCACCTCGGCCGTGAGGTGGGCCTCCTGGCGGATGACGGACACCTCGTCCTCGAGCGCGACCGGGTAGTGGGTGCGGATCTCGGCGCCGAAGCGGTCCTTGAGGGGGGTGATGATGCGGCCGCGGTTGGTGTAGTCCTCGGGGTTGGCGCTCGCGACGACGAGCACGTCGAGGTCGAGGCGCAGCACGTAGCCGCGGATCTGGATGTCGCGCTCCTCCATCACGTTGAGCATCGCGACCTGGATCCGCTCGGCGAGGTCGGGCAGCTCGTTGATCGCGACGATGCCACGGTGCGAGCGTGGGATGAGCCCGAAGTGGATCGTCTCGGGGTCGCCGAGCGAGCGGCCCTCGGCCACCTTCATCGGGTCGACGTCACCGATGAGGTCGGCGACGCTCGTGTCGGGGGTCGCGAGCTTCTCGGCATACCGCTCGCTCCGGTGCCGCCACGCAACCGGGAGATCATCACCCAGCTGCTCGGCCCGGCGCCGGCTCGCCGGCGTGATCGGGTCGAACGGGTGCTCGCCCAGCTCGCTGCCCGCGATGACGGGGGTCCACTCGTCGAGCAGCCCGACGAGGGTGCGGAGCAGGCGGGTCTTGCCCTGGCCCCGCTCGCCGAGCAGCACGACGTCGTGGCCGGCGATGATGGCCCGCTCGAGCTGGGGGATGACGGTGTCGTCGAGGCCGTGCAGGCCCGGCCACGGGTCGCGGCCCTCGCGCAGGTGGTCGAGCAGGTTGTCGCGGAGCTCCTGCTTGAGGTGCTTCTGCTGGTGGCCGGCGGCGCGCAGCTCGCCGACCGTCGTGTTCGTGGGGGCGTCAGTCACCCCTTCACGCTAACCCGCGCCAGCCCGGACCGCGCAGGTGCCGCCCCCCGCCCCCGCTCGACGGGGCGGGGGCGGCACGCGAGTCGGCTGGTCAGCCCCCGAAGACGGCGGGCAGCGTGGCGCGGTGGACGGCCCGCATCTCGGCGACCGACACGGCGAAGTGACCCTGCACGTCGAGGTCGCGACCACCGACGGTGCCGATCCGCACACACGGGACCTCGCCGACGAGCGCGAGGAAGGCCTCGGCGTTCTCCGGGGCGACCGAGACGACGACCCGCGCCACCGACTCGGAGAAGAGGGCCGCCACGGCGTCGAGCCCCTCACCGACGGCATCGAGGCCGTCGATCGTGGCACCGATGCCGTGCCGCATGCAGGCCTCGGCCAGCGCGATGCCGAGACCGCCGTCGGACAGGTCGTGGGCCGCCTCGACGAGCCGGGCTCCCGATGCGGCGACGAGCGTCGCGGCGAGGTGCTTCTCGGCCGTGAGGTCGACCTGCGGCGGGAGGCCACCGAGGTGCCCGTGCACGACGTTGGCCCACTCCGAGCCGCCGAGCTCCTCGCGCGTCGTGCCGAGCAGGTAGATGTGCGAGCCGGACTCACGGAAACCGGAGCCGGTCCGGGTCGACACGTCCTCCATCACCCCGAGGACCCCGATGACCGGGGTGGGGTGGATCGCGACGTCGCCGGTCTGGTTGTAGAAGCTGACGTTGCCGCCGGTGACGGGCACGCCGAGGAACTTGCACCCCTCGGCGATGCCGCGCACGGCCTCGCGGAACTGCCACATGACCCCCGGGTCCTCGGGCGAGCCGAAGTTGAGGCAGTCGGTCACGGCGAGCGGAGCCGCTCCGGCCGTGGCGACGTTGCGGTAGGCCTCGGAGAGCGCGAGCTGCGCACCGGCATACGGGTCGAGCTTGGCGAAGCGGCTGTTGCAGTCCGTGGCGATCGCGACGCCACGACCGGTCTCCTCGTCGACGCGGACGATGCCGGCGTCGTCGGGCTGGGCCATCGTCGTGTTGCCGAGGACGTAACGGTCGTACTGGTCGGTGACCCACGACTTGTCACAGAGGTTGGCAGAGCCGAGCAGGCGCAGCAGCTGGGCCCGCACCTGCTCGCCGCTCTCCGGCCGGGGCAACCCCTCGGCGCGGTCGGCCTGGAGGCCGTCGAGGTAGTCGGGGCGGGCGAGGGGACGGTTGTAGACCGGCCCGTCGTGGGCGACCGAGCGGGGCGGCACGTCGACGATGACCTCGCCGTGCCAGGTGATGACGAGGTGGTCACCGTCGGTGACCTCGCCGATGACGGTCGCCTCGACGTCCCACCTCGTCGTGATCGCGAGGAACTCCTCGAGCCGGCCGGGCTCGACGATCGCCATCATCCGCTCCTGGGACTCCGACATGAGGATCTCCTCGGGACGGAGGCTCGCGTCGCGCAGCGGCACGAGGTCGAGCTCGACGCTCATCCCGCCGTCACCGTTGGACGCGAGCTCGCTTGTCGCGCAGGAGAGCCCAGCACCACCGAGGTCCTGGATGCCGTCGACGACGCCAGCGGCATACAGGTCGAGACAGCACTCGATGAGCACCTTCTCGGCGAAGGGGTCGCCGACCTGCACGGCGGGCCGCTTGGTCGGGCCACCGGCGTCGAAGGTCTCGGAGGCGAGCACGGACACCCCGCCGATGCCGTCGCCACCGGTGCGGGCGCCGAAGAGGATCACCTTGTTGCCGGCCCCGGAGGCCTTGGCGAGGTGGATGTCCTCGACGCGCATCGCGCCCACGCAGAGGGCGTTGACGAGGGGGTTGCCCTGGTAGCAGTCGTCGAAGACGACCTCGCCGCCGATGTTGGGCAGACCGATGCAGTTGCCGTAACCGCCGACGCCGGCGACGACCCCGGGCAGGACGCGCTGGGTGTCGGGGTGGAAGAGGTTGCCGAAGCGGAGCGGGTCCATCACGGCGATCGGGCGGGCGCCCATCGACATGATGTCGCGGATGATCCCGCCGACCCCGGTCGCGGCGCCCTGGTAGGGCTCGACGTAGGAGGGGTGGTTGTGCGACTCGACCTTGAAGGTCACCGCCCAGCCGTCGCCGATGTCGACGACGCCGGCGTTCTCACCGATGCCGACGAGCAGCTTCTCGCGCATCTCGTCGGTCGTGTTCTCGCCCCAGAGGGAGAAGTGGATCTTGCTCGACTTGTAGGAGCAGTGCTCGCTCCACATGACGGAGTACATGGCGAGCTCGGCGATCGTCGGGCGGCGGCCGATGATCTCTCGGATGTTGGCGTACTCGTCGTCCTTGAGGCCGAGCTCGGCCCACGGCTGCTCGACGTCGGGGGTGGTGCCGGCGTGCTCGACGGTGTCGAGGCCCACAGGGGGCCTCACCCCCCGTGGGCCCTCCGAAGCCGTGGCTGCGTCTGTCTCTTGGGTCATGCGGTGGCCGCGCTCTCGAGGGTCTGGGTGAGGATCGAGGTGAAGAAGCCGCGTCCGTCGAGGCCCGGGCCGTAGCCCTCCTCGATCGCGTGCTCGGGGTGCGGCATGAGCCCGACGACGTTGCCGCGCTCGTTGGTGATGCCGGCGATGTGCCGGTAGGAGCCGTTGGGGTTGTGACCGTGCTCGTCGGGGACGTAGCGAAAGACGACCCGGCCCTCGCCCTCGAGCTCGTCGAGGGTGCGCTCGTCGGCGACGAAACCGCCCTCGCCGTTCTTCAGGACGATGGTGATCTGCTGGCCGCCCTCGAAGTCGGACGTCCAGGCGGTCGAGGCGTTCTCGACGACGAGCCGCTGGTCGACGCAGTTGAACTTGCGGTGGTCGTTGCGGATCAGCGCGCCGGGCAGCAGATGGCTCTCGGTGAGCACCTGGAAGCCGTTGCAGATGCCGAGAACCGGCAGACCGCCCTGGGCGGCGGGCACCAGCTTGTCCATGACCGGGGCGAAGCGGGCGATCGCGCCGCAGCGCAGGTAGTCGCCGTAGGAGAACCCACCGGGCAGGATCACCGCGTCGACGGAGCGCAGGTCGGCGTCACCGTGCCAGAGGGGGACGGCCTCGCCGCCGCACTCGCGCACGGCGCGGGCGGCGTCACGGTCGTCGAGCGAGCCGGGGAAGGTGACGACACCGATCCTCACGGCGCGACGCCGTCGTCGGTGGCGTCGGTGGCGTCGGTGGCGTCGGTGGCCTCGAGCACGTGGACCGAGACGACGTCCTCGATGACGGGGTTGCTGAGCAGGGTCCCGGCCGCCTCGCGGGCCGACGCGAGGTGCTTCTCGGTCACCTCGCCGTCGACGGTGAGGACGAACCGCTTGCCCTGACGGACGTCGGTGAAGCCACCGAGTCCGAGCCGGGGCAGGGCACCGGCGACGGCCTGTCCCTGCGGGTCGAGGATCTCGGGCTTGAGCATGACGTCCACGACGATGCTTCCCATGGGGCAGGTCTCCTGAGGTGGTGCGAGCGCGGCGCACCGAGTCTATCCGCCCCCGACACCCCGTCCCGTCCACCGTCCGAGCGCCGCGAGACCGCCCACGGACTCACCCGGTATGCCGCTGTCCCGACCAGTGCCGGACTACGCCACCCTGGCCTCGATTCCTCTGCAGGAGTGGATGATTCGTTGTAGAGAACTCTTGATCGGACCTCCTCGGACAGGTAGACTGGAACACATGTTCGGGAGCGAGTCAGCCGCAGCGCAGGGCGTCGCCCGCTCTGCCGTGACAGCACCGGTCGCAGCGTCCTCGCAGGGTTCAGGGACCGAGGATGTCGACCTCCTCACCGATGCCGAGCTGATCTCGCGGATCGAGAGCCTCGAGCGCACCAAGGCGGCCTGCGCGGCCGAGCAGGCGCGACTGACCGCGCGGTTCGTCGACACGCAGGCCGAGCGCGCCGCTCGCCTGCGTGAGGCGGCGCGGTCGTGCTCCGACGCCGGGGACTTCGACGGGTGGGTCGCTGCACGCGACGAGGCTCGGTCCCTCGAGCTGGAGCCGGACGTGAGAGACGAGCCGGGCCGGTCCACGCGACGGTCGCGCCGGTCCCGGTCGGTCCGACGGACGTCCCTGCGCCGCACCGGGGTGGCGGCCCAGGTCGGCCTCGCCCGGCGCGAGTCCCCGTCCCGCGGAGCCCGGCTCGCGAACCTGTCCTCAGCCCTCGTCCGACACCTGCCGCACACCCTCGCCGCGCTGAGCGCCGGGGTCCTCAACGAGCGGCGGGCCGAGCTCGTCGCCCGCGGCACGAGCCACCTCGACCCCGACCTGCGCTCCGTCGTCGACGCCGAGGTGGTGGGCGCGAACCTCGACCTCGACGACCCGACGGGGCCGGGTGTGGGCTCGTGGGGCGACCGGGAGCTCGAGCGCCGGGTGCGGGCCTGCGCCGACCGACTCGATGCCGCGGCGGCAACCGAGCGCGCCCGCCGCGCCGAGAGCGAGCGGCGGGTGACGATCCGGCCCGTCGCCGACGCGATGGCGGTCGTCTCCGCACTGCTGCCCGTTGCCCAGGCCGTCGCCGTCCACGCGGCCCTGACACAGGCTGCCCTGTCCGCGAAGGCGGCCGGTGACGAGCGGGGCAAGGGCCAGCTGATGGCCGACACGCTCGTGGAGCGCGTCACGGGGCAGGCCGAGGCACCCGACGTGCCGGTCGAGGTGCAGGTCGTCATCACCGACCGCGCCCTCCTGGCCGGGGATGACACGCCCGCGCACGTGCCGGGCTACGGGCCGGTGCCGGCCGGCTGGGCCCGCGCCCTCCTCGGGCACGGCCTCGATGACCCCGAGACCGTCCTTTCGGAGTCGGCCCGAGCACCGGACTCGGCGCCTCGGGGACCGGAGCCACGACCCGAGCAGCCACCGGGAGGCCCGCAGCCCGGGAGACGCGCGGCGAGGTCTGGCTCCGACGGCTGTTCACCCACCCGACGAGCGGGACGCTCGTGGCGATGGAGAGCACCCGTCGACTGTTCCCGCCGGGTCTGCGCCGGTTCGTCGTCGCCCGCGACGGCACCTGCCGCACGCCGTGGTGCGACGCGCCGATCGCGCAGGCCGACCACGTGCGGGCGCACGCCGACGGCGGCCCCACCACCGCGGCCAACGGCCAGGGCCTCTGTGTCCGCTGCAACCTCGTCAAGGAGGAGCCCGGCTGGGAGGCCGACGTGCTCGCTTCGGGGTCCGACGCGCCACCCCACCGGGTCCGCCTCACGACACCGACCGGCCACACCCACGAGTCGGTGGCGGCCCCACTCCTCCCATCGCGACCCGTCGTGCCGGAGGCGCCTGGCCGGCAGCGGCCGGTGCTCGACGAGGACCCGACGCCGACCGCCGTCGTCATCGAGATCTATCGCCCGACGGCCGTCGACCTCGAGTGGACGGCGTGAGCCGCCGCGGGGCGCGTGCCGACGCCCGGACCGGACCTAGAAGGTCGTGCCGGTGAGGCGCTCGTAGGCCTCGATGTACTTCGCGCGGGTGCCGGCGACCACGGACTCCGGCAGCGCGGGCGGGGCCTCCCCGCTGGAGCGCGACCAGCCCGACTCGGCCGAGGTCAGCCAGTCGCGGACGTACTGCTTGTCGTAGGACGGCTGGGTCCGCCCCGGCCGCCACTGGTCGGCGGGCCAGAAGCGCGAGGAGTCGGGCGTGAGGACCTCGTCGGCGAGCACCAGTCCCCCGGCGCCGCCCGGCTCGCGGCCGAACTCCACCTTGGTGTCGGCGATGAGGATGCCGCGTTCGGACGCGATCTCGTTGCCCCGGGCGAGGATCGCCCGGGTCAGCTCAGCGACCTCGTGTGCGAGGTCCGCACCGAGCTCCGCCTCCACCTCGGCCGGGCTCATCGGCAGGTCGTGCTCACCGAAAGGTGCCTTCGTCGACGGGGTGAAGAGCGGAGCATCGAGGCGCGACCCGTCGACGAGACCGGCCGGCAGGGCGATGCCGGAGACGGTGCCGCTCACCCGGTACTCCTCGAGCCCGCCGCCGGTGAGATAGGCCCGGGCGATGGCCTCGATCTGGAGCATCTCGAGCCGCCGCACGATGACGGCACGGCCGGCCACGACGTCGGGGACGTCCGTCGACAGGACGTGGTGGGGGACGAGGTCGGCGAGCTGGCCGAACCACCACAGCGACAGTCGGGTCAGCACGATCCCCTTGTCGGGGATCGGGGTGTCGAGGATCCAGTCGTAGGCCGAGATCCGGTCGGAGGCCACGAGCATGATCCGGTCCTCGACCGGTCTGCCGTGCTCGTCGAGCGGCGCGTAGAGGTCACGCACCTTGCCCGAGTAGACGTGCGCGAAGCCGGGGAGCTCGAGCGGCCCGCCCGCACCGGCAGCCGAACCCGTCGACGGGTCCGTCGTTCCCACCATCTCAGCCACCCACCATGATCTCGTCGTGCTGCGCCCGGAGGGCGATGTCGGTGCGATGGTGGGAGCCGTCGAGCCCGATGAGGTCGACAGCGGCATACGCCCGCTCCCGGGCCTGGGCGAGCGTGCGTCCCACGGCGACCACGTCGAGCACCCGGCCGCCCGACGACACGAGCGTCCCGTCGGGGTCGCGACGGGTCCCGGCGTGGAGCACGACGACCCCGTCGAGATCGGCGGCGGCGTCGAGACCCGTGATCGGGTCACCGGTGCGCGGGGCGGCGGGGTAGCCGGCCGAGGCCACGACGACGACGACCGCGCGGTCGTCGGACCAGCGCAGGCGCCCCATGAGTCCGAGGCTCCCGGTGGCGGCCGCGAGCATGAGCTGGGCGAGCGGCGTCTCGAGGCGGGCGAGGGACGCCTGGCCGTCGGGGTCGCCGAAGCGGGCGTTGAACTCGATGACGCGCGGGCCCCGCGACGTCAGCGCGAGCCCGACGTAGAGGACGCCGACGAACGGGGTCCCCCGGCGGCGCATCTCGTCGATCGTGGGCTGGGCGACCCGGCGCACGACGTCGTCGGCGAGCCCGTCGGGGGCCCACTCGAGCGGCGAGTAGGCGCCCATCCCGCCCGTGTTGGGTCCGGCGTCCCCGTCGGCGACCCGCTTGAAGTCCTGCGCCGGGGAGAGCGCGACGACGTCGACGCCGTCGGACAGGCAGAAGACGGAGACCTCGGGCCCGTCGAGGAACTCCTCGACCACGAGCCGTCCGTCGGGCTTGGCGAGGCAGACCCGGGCGTGGGCGAGCGCCTCGTCGCGGGAGTCGGTCACCACGACGCCCTTGCCGGCGGCGAGCCCGTCGTCCTTGACGACGTGCGGTGCGCCGAGAGCGTCGAGCGCGGACTCGACCTGCTCGATCGACGTGCAGACGTGGGCGAGAGCGGTCGGCACCTCGGCCGCGGCCATCACCTCCTTGGCGAAGGACTTGCTGCCCTCGAGCATCGCGGCGGCCGCGGACGGACCGAAGACGGCGAGGCCCGCGGCCCGGCACGCGTCCGCCACCCCGGCGACGAGCGGCGCCTCGGGCCCGATGACGACGAGGTCGACCTCGTGCTCGTGGGCGAGGGCGGCGACGGCCTCCCCGTCGAGGATGTCGACCGTGACGCACAGCGCGGTCGCGTCGATCCCCGGGTTGCCGGGGGCCGCGATCACCGCGTCGACCTCCGGGTCGGCCGCGACGGCCTTGACGAGGGCGTGCTCGCGAGCACCTGAGCCGAGGACGAGGACCTTCACGGCCGACAGCCTATTGCGGCCCGAGCCGGGCGAGCAGCCCTGACCGGACCGTGGGCCACTCCTCGACGAGGATCGAGTGGACCGCCGTGTCGCGCCACGTCCCGTCGGCCCGGCGGACGTCGCGGCGGGTGACGCCCTCGAGCCGCGCGCCGAGCCGCAGGATCGCGGCGCGGGACCGCTCGTTGACGACATCGGTCTGGATCCGCACCCGGCCGAAGCCGCAGCGGTCGAAGGCGTGCCCCAGCAGGAGCAGCTTGGCCTCGGGGTTGACCGCGGTCCCCCACCACCGGGACCCGTACATCGTCCAGCCGAGGTGGACGTGCTCCCGCTCCGTGTCCACGTCGCCGAGCGAGCTCGTCCCCACGACCGTGCCCGCCGCGCCGAGGTCGGAGTCCGTGACGAGACGCACCGTGTATGCCGTCCGCCCCGCCTCCCGCGCCGCGAGGGAGGAGGCGACGAGGGCCTCCGTCTCGGACGGGGCCCGGTGCCGACGGCCCATCAGATATCCCTGCTCGTAGCAGCGCGGGTCGGCGAAGACCGGGAAGAGGCCCGGGGCGTCGTCAGGGCGCATCACGTCGAGCCGCACCACCTGCCCGACGAGCGACTCACCGGTGGGCGGGACACACGGACGAGCGGTCATGCGCTGACAGTAGACTCGATGGTTCCCGCGTTGCCCCGACACCCATTGGATGGCAGTGAGCTCTTCGAATTCCCCGACCGGCCAGGCGACGGTCGACGACACCTCCGGCGAGCGCCCGGCAGCGACCCACGGCCCCGATGCCGTGCGCGAGCAGATCGCCGTCGAGCAGGCCCATGTCGACCGCGTCCACGAGGAGCTCGAGAAGGCCGGCATCCGTGCCGACGTCGTCCAGGCCGAGGGCCTCGCCCGAGGTCACATCCACAAGTCTGCCGAGGTCGGCATGGAGGAGGCCGCCGGACTCTTCGAGCGGGACGCGCTGATGTTCCACGCCGCCAAGCGGCGCACGGCCCTCGACACCCAGTACGAGGGCCTCGTCTTCGGCCGCCTGGACATCGACCACGGCCCCGGCTCGGACCACCACGGGGGCGGCACGGACGCCCGGCGTCAGTCCGCGGAGCCGGTGGCCGACCGCGAGGTGCGCTACATCGGCCGCCTCGGCGTCCGCGACGACGACTACGAGCCGCTCGTCATCGACTGGCGCGCCCCGGCCGCCTCCGCCTTCTACCGCGCCACCCCGACCCAGCCGATGGGGGTGCTGCGTCGGCGGGTGCTGCGCAGCAAGGGCCCGGTCGTCATCGGGGTCGAGGACGACCTCATGGTCCCCGAGGCCCCCGACGACCTCGTCGTCGTCGGGGACGGCGCGCTGATGGCGGCCCTGACGCGCAGCCGCGGCGAGCGGATGCGTGACATCGTCGCGACGATCCAGGCCCACCAGGACGAGGCGATCCGGGCCACCGCCCGGGGCGTCACCGAGATCACCGGCGGGCCCGGCACCGGCAAGACCGTCGTCGCGCTCCACCGCGCCGCCTACCTGCTCTACTCCGACCGCCGGCGTTTCGAGACCGGCGGCATCCTCGTGCTCGGGCCGTCCGGCGCCTACACGGCCTACATCGAGCGCGTCCTGCCCTCCCTGGGCGAGGACTCCGTGGTGCTCCGCTCCCTCGGCGACGTCGTCGACGCGATGCACACCGAGCGGCTCGACAGCCCTGAGGTGGCGCGGATCAAGGGCTCGACCCGGATCCGGACCCTGCTCGGGGCCGCGTCCCGGGGCCGGGTCCCCGGCGCCCCGACCGAGTTCCGCGCGATGGTCGGCGGGCGACCGGTCCGGGTCGACGAGCGCGCCCTCGACCGCGTGCGCACCCAGGTCCTGCGCCAGCAGCAACGCAACCTCGCCGGACCTGCGGCTCGGGCCGCCCTCGGCGAGGCGGCCTGGGCGACCCAGGGCATCAGCGGCGACCGCGAGGCCAAGGCCGACTTCCTCGAGAAGTGGGAGGACCACCGCGACGTCGACGCGTTCATGGAGGCCTGGTGGCCCCAGGTGGACCCCCGCGAGGTGCTCCTCTGGCTCGCCGACCCCGATGTGGTCCGCCGCCACGCCCGCGGGGCCGTCGACGGGGCGGGTGCGGCCCTGCTCGCCGAGTCCTTCCAGCACGCGCTCGACACCGGCAGCTGGTCGGTCGCCGACGTCGCCCTCGTCGACGACCTCGCGACGAAGGTCGGGCCCCTGCAGGACGCGCCCGCCGAGGAGCGCGGCTTCTACGACATCGAGGAGCTCGACGACCTCAGCGCCTACGGCGTGACCGAGGTCCAGCCCGTGTCCGAGCCCCGCCGCGAGTCGACCGGGCACCTGCGCAGCGGCGACCCGCGCGACCGTCTGCTCCACGGCCGGGTCGGCCGTCCGGAGGAGTACGCCCACGTCCTCGTCGACGAGGCTCAGGACCTCTCCCCCATGCAGTGGCGGATGGTCGGTCGCCGTGGCCGGCACGCGTCGTGGACCGTCGTCGGCGATGCCGCTCAGGCCTCGTGGCCCGACCCCGTCGAGGCCGCAGCGGCCCGCGACGAGGCGTTCGGCAGCCAGCAGCGGCGTGGCTTCCACATGGCGACGAACTACCGCAACGCCAAGGAGATCTTCCGCTACGCCGAGGCCGTCGTCCGCCGGGAGGTCCCCGACGCCGACATCCCGGAGGCCGTCCGCGAGACGGGGGTCGAGCCGGTCGACTCCCCCCTCGGCGACGACGTGCTCGCCGCGGTGGGCACGGCGGTCGAGCGCACCCTCGGCGAGGTCGACGGCCCGGTCGCCGTCGTGACACCACGCCGGTATGCCGCGGAGCTCGCTCCGCTGGCCGGCTCGGCGTCCGGCCGGGTCCAGATCGTCGACCCGATGTCGACGAAGGGCCTCGAGTGGGACGCGACCGTCGTCGTCGACCCGGACGAGATCACCCGCGAGTCCCCGGGCGGGATCCGGGTCCTCTACGTCGTCCTCACCCGGGCCGCCCACCGGATGACGGTGCTCGCCTGAGCACCGTGCTCGCTCTCGACCGGCGCGCTGACCGTCATCTTCCGGTCAGGTCCGGACCCAGATCCCGGCATTTGACCCCGGAGGGTAAAGACTTGTTCAAGGAATGAGGCCTTCGGCGCCAGAGGTGCCCAGGGGCGGCGACACTGGATACAACGTCAACGGGCGAGCGAAACCCCCCCTTCCCCGCCAGGTCTCACCCCCCACCCGAGACCCTGTTGACGTCGCGGGAACTGCCCATCGGGTGTTCCCGCATCGGGCGGGGGACGAGGCCCCTCCCCCCCGGGGCCCCGCCCCCCGCCCGCTCCCATCTCCGGCCCGGCCTCCCAGAGCGCCGACCTCAGCCGACGAAGATGCAGAACGGGTGCCCGACCGGGTCGGCGAAGACGTAGAGCGGCTCCTCCTCGTCGTCGGACCGGTCGAGCAGGATCGTCGCCCCGAGCGCCGTCGCCCGGTCACGCTGGACGACGAGTGAGGCGGGGTCGGGCACCGTGAGGTCGAGGTGCAGCATCTGCCGCTGGTCGCCGGTCGCCGGGCTGCCCGTCGCGGACCAGACCGGCGGCCGGTAGTCGTCGGACTGCTGGAAGGCGAGGCCGCGCCCGCTGCCCGCGTCGTCCGCCTCGGGTCGCAGGACGAGCCAGTCGGCGCCGGCCGGGTCGGGCTCACCGTCGGGGGGTGCCTCGTCACCAGGGCGGTAGGCATAGCCGAGCAGCTCGCGGTAGAACTCGGCGAGCCGACGCGGGTCAGGGCAGTCGATCGCCACCTGGCGCAGGAACGGCACCGACGCCGTCGCCGAACGGTCTGCAAGCTCACTGTCGGTCATGTCTCGACCCTAGAGGGCATCACCGACACCCATCGACACCCACCACCGACACGACAGCGACACCGCACCGGCGCCGGAGACGTGGGCCCGCGACTCAGTGACCGAGCAGCGTCCGGACCCGGTCGGCGCCGACGGCGAGCAGCAGCGTCGGCAGGCGCGGACCCGTGTCACGCGACACGAGCAGTCGGTAGACGAGCGCGAAGAAGGATCGCTGCGCCGCCGACAGCTCGGGGTCGCGGACCTTGGCCTCGGGGTCGATGCCGCGCTGGATCTTCGGCACGGCGTAGACGAGGTGGGTGAGCCCGTCGAGCGACCAGTGGCCGGCGAGTCCGTCGACGAGCAGGGCGAGGGCCTCGCGCTGGGTGTCGTCGACGCTCTCGAGCAGCTCGGTGTCCGGCTCCGACCGGACGATCGTGCGGTCCTGCTCCGGGACGTAGCCGAGCATCCACCGCTCCGCGCAGTCGAGGCGAGGCCGCAGGTCGTCGGTCGACGCGACCGGGTGGTCGGGGTCGAGGTCGGACAGGATCCGCACGGCCTGCTCCTCGTCGCCCTGGGTCACATCGATGACCGAGGCGATGGTGCGGAACGGCATCGGCCGCGGGGTCGTGGGCAGGACCGTCTCGGCCGTCGACGTCGCGCGCAGGTGAGCGGCGAGGTCGGCGGGCTGGGCGGATCCGTCGGAGACCTTGCGGTTCAAGGCATCCCACTCGTCGTAGAGGCGCTGCAGCTCCGGGCCGAAGGCGACGTCGAAGCTCTGGTTGGGTCGGCGCCGAGCATAGAGCCAGCGCAGCACCGTCGGCTCCATCACCTCGAGGGCGTCCGTCGGGATCGGCACCCCACCCTTGGACGAGCTCATCTTCGCCATGCCGGCGATGCCGACGAAGGCGTACATCGGCCCGATCGGGCGCTCCCAGCCGAAGACCGGCGCGAGGTCCTTGCCGACGACGAAGCTGCTGCCGGGCGACTGGTGGTCGACGCCCGAGGGCTCGAAGAGGACCCGCTCGTGGCCCCAGCGCATCGGCCAGTCGACCTTCCAGACGAGCTTGCCGTTGGTGAACGTGTCGAGGTCGACGGTCTCGGCGTGCCCGCACCTCGTGCACGTGTAGCGCAGCGCATGGGTGTCGTCGTCGTAGGCAGTGACCGTCGTGAAGTCGGTGCCGCAGGCGGTGCAGAAGGGCTTGAACGGGTAGTAACCCGCCGCGCCCTCGCTGCCGTCGTCCTCCGCGGCCGCACCGGAGCCGCGCTCCGCCTCTGTGGCTGCCGCCGCCTGCTCCTCGGTGAGCTTGGCCTGCTGACCCTTCGCCTGCCGGCGGCCCTTGCCCGTTGCCTTCTGGCGTGCGGCCTCGTCGGCCTCGAGCGTCCGGTACTGGTCGAGCACCTTGTCGATGGCGAAGCGCTCCCGCATCGCGAGGAGCACCTGGTCGCGGTAGACGCCGGCCCGGTACTGCTCGGTCTGGCTCACCTGGCGCACGACGATCCCCGTCGCGGCCATCGCCTCGACGAGCGGGGCCTTGAAGTGCGCGGCCCACGAGGCGTGCGGGGAGCCGGCGGGCGGCGGGACCGCGGTGAGCGGCATACCGATGTACTGCTCCCACGACTCGTCGACGCCGGGAAGGTTCTTCGGGACCCGCCGGAACCGGTCGAAGTCGTCCCAGCTGAGGAGGTGCTCACAGTCGATCCCCCGCCGCTTGATCTCGTCGGCCACGAGGTGGGGTGTGATCAGCTCGCGGAAGTTGCCGAGATGGATCGGGCCCGACGGGCTGATGCCGGACGCGCAGACGATCGGGCCGTCGAGGCCGCGGTGCGTCGCCTCCGCGACGACCTCGTCAGCGAGACGGGTCACCCAGTCGAGCTCGACCTGCGTGTCGGCAGCCGTGTCAGCCATGAGTGTCCTTCAGCGGGTGGCGTTGGGGTTGAGCGGGAAGCGCTCGATGATCTCGTCGCGGCCGGGACCCACGCCGATGGCGGAGACCCGCGCGCCGATGAGCTCCTCGACACGCAGGACGTAGGCCTGCGCGTTGGCGGGCAGGTCCTCGAAGCGGCGGCACCCGGTGATGTCCTCCCACCAGCCGGGCAGCTCCTCGTAGATCGGGGTCGCGTGGTGGAAGTCGCTCTGCCCCATGGGCATCTCGTCGTGTCGGACGCCGGCGACATCGTAGGCAACGCAGACCGGCACCTTCTCGAGGCCGGTGAGCACGTCGAGCTTGGTGATGACGAAGTCGGTGACCCCGTTGATCCGTGTGGCGTAGCGGCCGACGACGGTGTCCATCCAGCCGCAGCGACGCGGTCGGCCCGTCGTCGTGCCGAACTCCGCACCGGTCTTGCGCAGGAACTCGCCCGAGTCGTCGTGCAGCTCGGTCGGGAAGGGGCCCTCGCCGACGCGCGTCGTGTAGGCCTTGAGGATCGCGATGACGCTGTCGATGCGGGTCGGGGGGACGCCCGAGCCGGTGCAGGCGCCCGCCGAGACCGCGTTGCTCGAGGTGACGTAGGGGTAGGTGCCGTGGTCGACGTCGAGGAGCGTCGCCTGCCCGGCCTCGAAGAGCACGGTGTCTCCGCGGTCGAGGGCCTGCCCGAGCACGAGCGAGGTGTCGGCGACCATCGGCGCGAGCCGAGCGGCATACGACAGCAGCTCCTCGACGACCTCGTCGACCTCCACGGCGCGGGTGTTGTAGATCTTGGCGAGGATCTGGTTCTTGAACGACAGCGCCGCCTCCACCTTCTGGCGCAGGATGCCCTCGTCGTAGAGGTCCTGGATGCGGATGCCGATGCGGTTCATCTTGTCGGCGTAGGTCGGGCCGATGCCGCGACCCGTCGTGCCGATGCGGCGCTTGCCGAGGAAGCGCTCGGTCACCTTGTCGATCGTCCGGTTGTAGGGCGCGATGACGTGCGCGTTGGCACTCACGACCAGCTTGCTCGTGTCGACGCCACGCGCGTCGAGCCCGTCGAGCTCCTCGAAGAGGACACCGAGGTCGATGACGACACCGTTGCCGATGACGGGCACGCAGTTGGGCGAGAGGATCCCGGACGGGAGCAGGTGCAGGGCGTACTTCTCACGCGAGCCGTCCGGCTGCTCGATGACGACGGTGTGCCCGGCGTTGTTGCCGCCGTTGAACTTCACGACGTAGTCGACCCCGCTGCCGAGCAGGTCCGTCGCCTTGCCCTTGCCCTCGTCACCCCACTGCGCTCCGACGAGCACGATTGCCGGCATCAGTCCGCCTTCCGTTCGCCGTTCACCATCACGTATGCCGTCGGCAAGGTTATCCGGTGCGCGCCGTCTGCTCGCACGCGCGCCGTCAGGCGGAACCGGCGCGGACCAGCCAGTCCTCGAGGTAGGTGGCGACGCCGTCGTCGTGGTGGCGACCGGTGACGACCGTGGCGGCCGCCAGGACCGGCTCACGGGCGTTGGCCACCGCCACCGCGGTCCCGACGACCGCGAAGGCGGGCAGGTCGTTGTAGTTGTCGCCGAAGAAGACGACGTCCTGCAGGTCGACACCCTGCTCGGCGGCGACCGCGCGCAGGCCCTCCCCCTTGGTGCAGCCGGCGTTGGCGATCTCGAGGTAGGTCGTCTTGGAGCGGTAGGTGACGACCCCCGGCCGCGACGCGAGGAGCTGCTCGAGCTCCTCGATGCGGGCCGGGTCTCCCATCAGCATCACCTTGTGCGGCGGCTCTGCCTCGATCCGGCCGGTGGCCGCGTAGTCGTGGGCCGACTCGGGCGAGGGCGGCACGGCGGTGATCCGCGCCTCGCGGTCGGTCCACTCGTCGGGGCCCCACGCATACCAGGCCCGCCCGGCGAAGAAGCTCGCGTGCAGGTCACGGTGGGCGCACTCGTCGTAGACCAGCCGCGCGTCGGCCGCGTGGATCGCGACGTCGGCGACGACCGATCCGTCGGGGCGCAGGACGAGCCCGCCGTTGTAGGCGATGAGCGGCGCCGGCTCGACACCGGCCAACCGCTCGAGACCCTCCAGCGAGTCGGGCGGCCGGGAGGAACAGAACACGAAGGTGTGCCCCGCCTCCCGGACGGCCCGGATCGCCGCGATCGTGCGGGCCGACAGGGTCCGCTCACGGTTGAGCAGCGTTCCGTCGACGTCGGAGCAGAAGAGGGTCATCGGTGCCGTGAGGTGCCGTGAGGTGTCGTGAGGTGTCGTGAGCGCAGCCGGGCCTAGAGGCCGAGCTCGCGCGCACCCTCGATCGAGGAGTCGCGCAGGAACTGCGTGCAGCGCGCCTCCTCGTCGGACTCCCCGATGGCGCGAGCGGCGCGGGCGAGCGCGCCGAGGGCGCGGAGGAACCCGCGGTTGGGCTCGTGCGACCACGGCACCGGGCCCTGGCCGCGCCAGCCCGACCTGCGCAGCGAGTCGAGGGCCCGGTGGTAGCCGGTGCGCGCGTAGGCGTAGCCCTCGACGTCGCGGCCGTCGGCGAGCGCCGCCTCGGCGAGCGTCGCCCAGGCGAGCGAGCTCGTCGGGTGGTCCTTGGCGATCTCGACCGGGTCGCCGCCCGAGGCGAGCAGCGCGGCGGCGGGGTCGACGGGGAGACGGGTCTCGGGAATGCCGAGCAGGTTGTCGCTCACTGGTGGGTGCCTGCCGATCGCAGCGCGGTGCAGGCCTCGACGACGCGGCGGGCCATGGCAGCCTCGGCGGACGCGCCCCAGGCGCGGGGGTCGTACTTCTTCTTGTTGCCGACCTCGCCGTCGACCTTGAGGACGCCGTCGTAGTTGCTGATCATCCAGCCGGCGATGTCGCGGGTGAAGGCGTACTGCGTGTCGGTGTCGATGTTCATCTTGATGACGCCGTGGTCGACGGCCGCCGAGATCTCCTCGGGCAGCGAGCCGGAACCACCGTGGAAGACGAGGTCGAACGGGCGGGCCTCGTCGCTCAGCCCGAGCTCGTTGGCCGCGGCCTGCTGGGCCTGGAGCAGGATCTCGGGGCGGAGCTTGACGTTGCCCGGCTTGTAGACGCCGTGGACGTTGCCGAAGGTGAGGGCCGTGAGGTAGCGGCCGTTCTCGCCGGAGCCGAGGGCCCGGATCGTGGCGATCGCGTCGGCCGGGGTCGAGTAGAGCTTGTCGTCGATGGCACCCTCGACGCCGTCCTCCTCGCCGCCGACGACGCCGACCTCGATCTCGAGGACGACGTGGGCCGCCTTCGCGAGCGCGAGCAGCTCCGTGGCGATGTCGAGGTTCTCGTCGAGCGGCACGGCCGAGCCGTCCCACATGTGTGACTGGAACCACGGGGTGCCGCCGGCCTTGACCCGCTCGGCCGAGGCCGCGAGCAGCGGTCGGACGAAGTCGTCGAGCTTCGGCTTGGGGCAGTGGTCGGTGTGCAGGGCGATGTTGACCGGGTAGTTCTTGGCCACGTGCTCGGCATACGAGGCAAAGGCGAGCGAGCCGGAGACCATGTTCTTGACCGACGGGCCGGAGAGGTAGTCGGCGCCGCCCGTCGAGACCTGGATGATGCCGTCGGAGCCGGCGTCCGCGAAGCCCTTGAGGGCGGCGTTGAGCGTCTGCGACGAGCTGACGTTGATGGCGGGGTACGCGAAGGATCCTGCCTTCGCGCGGTCGAGCATGTCGGCGTAGACCTCGGGGGTGGCGATGGGCATGAGACATCTCCTGCGCGGTGAAAGGGGCTGGCGTCGTCCGTCGAGAATCCTGCCACGTATGCCGGACGGCGAGCGCCAGTGACCACCCTGCGGTGAGCGGGTGCTCAGCAGTGCTCAGAGCAGGTGCGCGGCGAGGGCTCGCACGGCGATCTCGCGCTGGCCCTTTCGCCAGCCCCCGCCGTCGAGGACGGCCCACGCGAGGCGGGTGCCTCGACGGAGCAGGACGAGCTCGGCCGACTGCGCGCGGTACTCCGACCGGGCCGTGCCGACCAGTGCGGTGACCCCGTCGAGGGAGCCGAGGCCGGTGACCGGGGTGGGGCGTGCCTTCGCGCAGGTGCGGAACGACCGGTCGAGGTAGGCGCCCAGCCCCTTGGGGTCGCCGGCCGCGAGCTCGAGGAACCGGTAGGTGACCACCCGGGTGCCCGGCACGTTCTCCGGGGGCGCTGCCGGGTCGGCGCCGTGGGGCATGGACAGGAGGTAGCCGTCGACCACCCGGCGGGCCCCGCTCGCGACGACGAAGCTCTCGTCGGAGGGCAGCCCGGTCCACGGCAGGAGTGTCTCGCAGAACGGGTCCGAGGGGAGCTCTCCGGGGCAGCGTGCCGGGTTCGCCGCGTCCCGGCCGGGCACGACCTCGCTGGGTTCGGCGAAGCCCCCGGTCGACTGGCCCGGGAAGACGTCCTCCATGGGGACCCGGCCCCGCCCGCCGGTGAGCTCCCGACGGACGGTGCACTGCGCAGCACTCTCGATGACCGTCATCGACGGGTCCGGCTGGGTGGGTGCCGGTCCCTGGGCCTGGGTCTGGGTCTGGGTCGAAGCCGGTGCCGGTGCCGGCTCGACGAGCGTCGCCTCACCGGTCCCCACCCGGCCGGTCGCCACCGCGCTCGAGGGGGGCGCGGCCGCCGAGCTGAGCGACGTGCAGCCTGCGAGGGTGCCCACGAGGCAGCCCGCCACGAGGGCCACGAGGGCGCGCCGGGCCCGTCGACGACGAGCCTGCTCGCCTCCCGCTCCGGTCTCCACGGCTGGAGTGTGCCAGACCGGGCGGCCCTGCGGCCGGTGACGGGCGGGCCTGTTTGCGACGCCCTCAGAAGAGACGATCGACGAGAACCCGGAGGGCGTGCTCGCGCGGCCCCTTCTCCCAGCCGCTGCCGTCGAGCTGGGCCCACACGACGTGGGCGCCGCTGCGCAGCAGGACGACCTGCGACGAGCCGGCGCCGTGGTCCGAGCGCGCCGTGCCGACGAGGGCCTCCGCCCCCGCGACCGTGCTCGGACGCGCCCCGGCGCATACCCGGAAGGCTCGCTCGAGGAAGTCGACCACCCCGCCCGGGTCAGCCGCGACGAGGTCGAGGAGCTGGTAGGTGACGACGCGCGTGCCGGGAGAGCTCTCCGGCGGCGCCTCGTTGCCCGCCTGAGGCGGCATCGTCAGGAGGTAGCCGGCCACGGCCCGCCTCGCTCCGCTCGCCGTGAGGAACGCGTCGTAGTCGAGGCCGCTCCACGGCACGGCCGCGTCGCAGAGCGGCTCCGGCGGCAGCTCACCCGGGCAGCGTCGCGGGTCGGCGGCGTCGGGGCCGGGGACCACCTCGGCGGGGTCGGACAGGGCCGGGGTCGTCGATCCGGGGAAGACCTCGGCGAGGGGCACGGCGCCGCGGGCTCCGTCGAGCGGGCGCCGGGTCGTGCAGCGCACGGCGTCCTGGACGGCCGTCATCCCGGGGTCGGGTCGGGATTCAGCTCGGGTTTCGGATCGGGGGTCGACGGGCTGGGCCCCACCGGGCGACACGGCGCGAACACCGCCTCCCCCGTCGGTCGGCGACGCAGCCTGCGAGGGTGCCGACGGGTTCGATGCCTCGGCGGTGCAGGCTGCAGCGCTCAGGCACGCGAGGGCCAGGGTCGCGGCCAGCCGCAGTCGCGTCGCGCGCGGGGTGCGGATGGCCATCGTCGGAGTGTGCCACGGCGTGGATCACGCCTCGGCGCGCGCCAACCCCTACATCGTCGGGTCGAAGACGTAGGGAGTCGTCGTCGCCACCCGGTGCAGCCCGAGGCGGCGCAGGATCGGCTCGGAGTCGGGCGAGGCGTCCACGCGCACGAAGTCCTTGCCGCGGTCCAGCCCGAGACGGGCCCGGTGGAGCAGCGTGGCGCGGTAGAGGCCGCGCCCGCGCCACGACGCGAGGGTGGACCCGCCCCACAGGCCCGTGAAGCTGCTCTCGTCGTACTCGCTCCGGGCAGCGCAGAGCACCGGCCCCTCGCGGCCCTCCTCGACGAGCACGACGTCCATTGCCCGGGGGTCCGACCGCCAGGTCGGCAGCAGCGAGCGCGTGACCCACGTCTGCTCGCGGTCCCACACCGACTCGAGCATCTGCTGGATGCGGTCGAAGTCCTCGTCGCAGTCCGCGGCGCGGACGGTGACCCCCTCGGGCACCCGGATGTCCTGGTCTGCCAGCGGCCGGGCCTCACCGAGGATGAGCGCCTCGTCGTCCTGCCTGACGAACCCGGCCTTCACGAGCCGCTCCCCCAGGTCGGCAGGGGCGTCGTAGTCGTAGGTCTTCCACTCGACCTGCTGACCGCGACGGGAGAAGAAGTCTCGCTGGCGTGCGATGACGTCGTCCCAGTCGGCGGGGTCGGGGCCGAGCCCGTCAGGGCTCTCCACCATGTTCCAGTGCCCTCCCGCGACGTCGTACTCGCGGATGACCGGGCCGTCGACCTCAACCGGCCGCTCGGGCGTGCCGCGGCGGGCCGAGGCCCGGGTCTCGGAGTGGAAGACGCGCAACAGCTGCTCGGGGGTCACCGCGTGAGCCAACCAGCCCACCGTCCGTCGAGGCAACGGGTTTCGTCATGGTGCGAAGCCCGGTTCCGCTCGGGGTGACCGTCATGGTCGAATCAGGGCGTCATGAGCAACCGATCCGCCCTCAGCCCCCGTGCCGCGCGGGCCCTCGCCGGCGCGTCCCCGACCCCGTTCTGGACCGACCGCCCGGAGCGCCCCGAGTCCCGGCGACCCCTCACCGGGCTCGCGCCCCGGACCGACCTGCTCGTCGTCGGCGGTGGCTTCACCGGCCTGTGGGCCGCGATCCAGGCCAAGCAGGACGACCCGGGCCGCGACGTGGTCGTCGTGGAGGCCGATCGGCTGGCCGACGGCGCATCGGGACGCAACGGGGGCTTCGTCTCCCCCTCCCTGACCCACGGGCTTGCCCAGGGCGTCGCCTGCTGGCCCGACGAGATCGCCACGCTGGAGCGGCTGGCGACCGAGAACATGGACGGCTTCCGGCGGGCCCTCGAGACGTTCGGCATCGACGCCGACTTCCACCAGCCCGGCGAGCTCACCCTGGCGCTCACCGACAACCAGGTCGCATCCGTCCGCGAGGCGCACGACCTCCACCGCGCCCACGGCCTCGACGTCGAGCTGCTCGACGCGGAGCAGGCCCGCGCTCGCGTCGACTCGCCGCGCTACCGGGCCGGGATGTTCGACCCCGACGTCGCGCTCGTCGACCCGGCCCGCCTCGTCTGGGGCCTGGCCCGCGCCGCCGAGTCCCTCGGCGTCCGCCTCCACGAGCACACGCGCGTCACCGGCTTCGACGAGGAGGGCGCCGGGGTCCGGGCGCGCCTCGAAGGCGGGAGCATCGGCGCCGGCCGCGTCGTCATCGGGACCAACGCCGCCCGAGGAGTGCTCAAGCGGTTCAGCGCCTGGGTGCTGCCCGTCTACGACCACGTCCTCATGACCGAGCCCCTCACGTCCGCACAGCTGGACGCCATCGGCTGGGCCGGACGCGAGGGCCTCACCGACGCTGGCAACCAGTTCCACTACTACCGAAGGACGCTCGATGACCGGGTGCTCTTCGGCGGCTACGACGCGAACTACCACTTCCCCGGTCGGATCGACCCGGCATACGAGCAGTCCGATGCCTCGCACGGGCTCCTCGCGGACCACTTCGTCGACATCTTCCCGCAGCTGGAGGACATCCGCTTCACCCACCGGTGGGCGGGGGTCATCGACACGACGTCGCGCTTCACCCCGGTCTTCGGCACGGCGCTCGGCGGGCGGATGGCCTACGCCGTCGGCTACACCGGGCTCGGGGTGGCCTCGACGCGCTTCGGGGCGCGGGTCGCCCTCGACCTCGTCGACGGCCGGGACACCGAGGTGACGCGGCTGCAGATGGTGCGCCGCAAGCCGATCCCCTTCCCGCCCGAGCCGATCCGGTATGCCGCCGTGCGCGCGACCCGATCCTCCCTGGCCGCCGAGGACGCGACGGGCAAGCGCAACCTGTGGCTCCGGGCGCTCGACACCCTCGGGGTCGGCTTCGACTCCTGACCAGCGTCGAGTGCCCACTTCCCCCCGCGGTACCGCGGGGGGAAGTGGGCACTCGACGGGGGGGAAGTGGGCACTCGACGGGGGGGAAGTGGGCACTCGACGGGGGGGACGGGGACGGTTGGTCAGAGGACGAGGAGGTCGTGCGGGCGGGTGTTGAACGACTCGACGCCGTCGTCGGTCACCGCGACGATGTCCTCGATCCGGGCGCCCCAGCGGCCCTCGAGGTAGACCCCCGGCTCGATGCTGAAGGTCATCCCCGGCTCGAGCGGGAGGTCGTTGCCGCGGGTGATGTAGGGCTCCTCGTGCACGTCGAGCCCGATGCCGTGACCGGTCCGGTGGATGAAGTGCTCGGCGAGGCCGGCCTCCTCGAGGACGGCACGCGCGGCCCGGTCCACCTGCTCGCACGTGACACCGGGCCGCACCGCGTCGACGGCTGCCCGCTGGGCCGCCTGCAGGGCTGCGTAGGACGAGGCCACGTCGGGCGCGGACGGCGAGCCCACGGCATACGTCCTCGTGCTGTCGGAGCAGTAGCCCGAGTCGAGGGGGCCACCGATGTCGACGACCACGACGTCACCGCGCTCGATGACCCGGTCGGACACGCCGTGGTGCGGGCTCGACCCGTTGGGTCCAGATCCGACGATGACGAACTCCGCTGTCGCGTGGCCCTCCTCGACGATCGCGGCGGTGATGTCCGCGGCGACCTCGGCCTCCGTCCGCCCGGCGCGCAGCCAGTCCGGCACGCGGGCATGCACCCGGTCGATCGCCGCGCCGACGCGCCGCAGCTCGCCGAGC
Organism: uncultured Actinomycetota bacterium; assembly: GCA_963764195.1. Lineage (GTDB taxonomy): Bacteria > Actinomycetota > Actinomycetes > Actinomycetales > Dermatophilaceae > JBDSSS01. The sequence continues at coordinate 183,508 of CAVXRG010000004.1, read as the reverse complement.
TCGTCGGCGTCCTTGCGCATCCGCAGCTCCCGCAGGACCGGCCCGGCAAGCACCTGGTCGACCGCGCCCGCGTCGCGCAGGCGCAGCGCATGCAGCACGGGAGTCATGTCGGAGACGGCGACCCGGCCCGAGGCGATCGCCGACAGCGCGAGGGCGTACGGGTCGTCCTCGTCGACCCAGCCGCGGACCGTGATCCCGAGGTCGTCGAAGGGGATGATCATCCCGGCGAGCTCGAGGCGCGGGACGACGAGTGTCGGATCGGCGTCGGGGTCGGTCGGCACGACGAGGGCCGTGAGCCGCTCGAACGAGGAGCCGCCCAGGCCGACGAGGTAGCGCAGGTCGGAGCCGGGGGTGACGACGACGGAGGCGATGCCGGCGGCCGAGGCCACCTCGCGGAGCCGGGTCAGCCGGGCCCGGGAGGTCGCGACGGGGGGCGTGGAGGGTCGTCCGGTCATGCGAGGGAGCCTAGGGCCACCTCCACCCCGAGGGGGAGGCCCGCCGCAGCCGCGGGTGCCTAGGCTGGGCGGGTGGACAGGGTGCGAGCGCGACCGGGTGAGCGGCTGCTCGCGTGGGCAGGTGCGGACGACGACTGGGAGCGCGAGCCCGACGACCCGCCCCGCGCGCTGCGGCGGGACGCCCTGCTCGCCGCAGCCCTTGCCCTCGTCGGGGCTCTCGGCGTCGAGCTCCTGCGGAGCATCGATGCGCTGGGCGAGATCCCAGGCACCGTCCTCACGCCTCACCTCGCCGTCCTCACCGGGACGGCCGCGCTGGTCTGGCGCCGACGCGCACCCCTGCTCGTGGCCGGCGGCCTCTCGCTCCACATGCTCGTCGTCGGTCTCACGATGCCCGCCGTCATGGCGTCGGTGCCGATGCAGGTCGTCTACTTCGTCGGCCTCTTCACCGGGGTCGCCTGGGCGCGGGACCGCCGGGCGATGCTCCTGCTCGTCGGGGCGGTGCTCGTGCTCATGTTCGGCTGGATCACGTGGCAGTTCGCCGTCGGCCAGAGCATCGAGGGACTGCTCGAGCGGGACGGGCGGCCGCTCCCGGTGCAGGGCCTCTTCAGCCCGGTCGGGGCCTATGTCATCTACACGCTGCTCATCAACGTCCTCTACTTCGGCGGGGCCGTCGTCGGCGGACAGGCGGCCTGGCGGGCGGCCCTGCAGCGCCGTCGGCTCGCCGACCAGGCGGCGACGATCGAGGCCCAGTCGCTCCAGCTGCAGCATCGGGCCGTCATCGAGGAGCGGATGCGCATCGCGCGCGAGCTGCATGACGTCGTCGCCCACCACGTCTCGGTCATCGGGATCCAGGCGGCCGCCGCACGCCGGGTCCTGCGTCGCGACCCCGAGGTGGCGCAGGCCTCGCTCCGCACCATCGAGACCTCGTCCCGCGAGGCGGTGACACAGATGCGCGGGCTGCTCGGCACGCTGCGCGGGTCGGACGTGCCCGAGAGCGACGCGAGGGCCCCGGAGCCCGGCCTGGCCGACGTCCCCGGTCTCACCCAGTCCGCCGGCGCCGGCGGACTGGCCGTGTCGTGCGAGGTGGTCGAGGCGAGCACGGGCGACGTCGGGCGCGTGCCCGCCCCCATCGGCCTCTCCCTCTACCGCACGGTCCAGGAGGCCCTCGCCAACGTCCGTCGGCACTCCACCGCGACTGCGGCCCGGGTCGTCGTCCGGGTCGAGTGCCGCGCCGACGCCGGTTTCCCGCACGGCTGGGCCGAGGTCGAGGTGCTCGACGACGGCCGGCCCCGCACCGGGACCTCGGGCACGGGGCTCGGTCTGCTCGGCGTCCGCGAGCGCCTCTCGACCCACGGGGGGACGAGCGAGATCGGGCCCCGCCTCACCGGCGGCTACCGGGTCCGGGTGCGTATGCCGCTGCCCGCGGAGCCGTCGTGAGCGACGGCCCGATCGCCACACCGAGGATCCGGGTGCTCCTCGTCGACGACCAACAGCTCATCCGCGCGGGCTTCCGGCTGATCCTCTCGACCGAGGAGGACCTCGAGGTCGTCGGGGAGGCCGCCGACGGCGAGCAGGCCCTGGCTGCAGCGCGCGAGCTGCGGCCCGACGTCGTGCTCATGGACGTGCAGATGCCGGTGCTCGACGGGATCGCGGCGACGGAGCGGATCGTGGCCGAGGACCTCTCCCGGGTCATCATCCTGACGACCTTCGACCGCGACGACTACGTGTTTGCCGGGCTCGCGGCGGGCGCGAGCGGCTTCCTGCTCAAGAACGCCGACGCCGACCACCTCGTCGAGGCGGTGCGTGCCGTCGCCGGTGGTCACGCCCTCCTCGCACCCGAGGTGACGCTCCGGGTCATCGAGCAGCTGGCGGTGCCGTCGGCGGGATCACCCCGCCACGACCTCGGGCGCACCGACGGGCGGGCCCGATCCACGGCTGCGCGACCTCACGCCGCGTGAGGTCGAGGTGCTCGGGCTCGTCGCGACCGGCCGCTCCAACGCCGAGATCGCCGCCCGGCTGTTCCTCGGTGAGGCCACGGTCAAGACGCACCTGTCCAACGTCTTCGCCAAGCTCCAGCTCCGCGACCGCGTGCAGGCGGTCGTGCTCGCCTACGAGGCCGGCCTCATCCGTCCGGGGGACACCCGGGCCGCCGGCCGCTCCGAAGGTCATCCCCGCGACTGATCCCCGGGCCGCGGTGGGTGTCCTAGCGTGAGAGACATGAACTCAGCAGGGAGCCAGCGCACGATGACGGCCCGGGCGCCCGCGGCCGTCGCCCACGACGACATCGACGTGCTCGACCTGACCCGGACCTTCGGCGAGGTCCGGGCCGTCGACGGCGTCAGCTTCTCCGTCCCGGCCGGCCAGCTCACCGGGTTCGTCGGTGGCAATGGCGCGGGCAAGACGACGACGATGCGGATGATGATGGGGGTGCTGGCGCCCACCTCCGGCGAGGTGCGGTGGGGCGGGCGACCCGTGACGACCGCCGACCGGCGGGGGTTCGGCTACATGCCCGAGGAGCGCGGCCTCTATCCCAAGCAGCCGGTGATCGACCAGCTCGTCTACCTCGGACGCCTCCGCGGGATGTCCTCCGGTGATGCCCGGACGTCCGTCGCCGAACACCTCGAGCGTCTCGGTCTCGCCGAGCGGTCCAAGGAGCACGTCGAGAAGCTCTCGCTCGGCAACCAGCAGCGGGTCCAGATCATCGCCGCGCTCATGGGCCGCCCGCGGGCCCTCGTGCTCGACGAGCCCTTCAGCGGCCTCGACCCGGTGGCCGTCGACAGCATGGCCGACCTGCTTCGCGAGCACACCGCCCGCGGGGTCCCGGTGCTCTTCTCCTCGCACCAGCTCGACCTCGTCGAGCGGCTCTGCGAGCGACTCGTCGTGCTCGCTCGGGGACGAGTCGTCTCTGCCGGGACCCCTGCCGACCTCCGGTCGGGCGGCGTCCAGCGACACCGTCTCGTCCTCAGCGGTGACGCCGGCTGGGTGCGCGGGCTGCCCGGCATCCACACCATCGACGTCGACGGACCCACGGCCCTGCTCGAGCTCACGGACGCCGCGGCCGCAGGGCCGCTGCTCCGCGCCGCGCTCGAGCGCGGCGAGGTCCACGAGTTCGCCCCCCAGCGCCCGACGTTGGCCGAGATCTACCGTGAGGTGACCGCATGACCACCCAGCAGACCACCCCCAGCGACGTCGGCGACGACGACCGCGACCTCGGGCCGACCCCCGGCGACGGTGGGTCGCAGACGCCGCCGTGGATGCTCGTCGCGTCGCGCGAGATCGTCGTGCGCCTGACGAACAAGACCTTCCTCGTCTCCACCCTCATCACGCTGCTCTTCATCGCCGGTTATGCCGCCTTCGCCGTGGTCCAGAGCCAGTCGACGACGACCCACACCGTCGCCGTGACGGGACCCGACGCCACCGCCATCGTCCAGACCACCGGCCAGACGATGCATGCTGCCGACGACACGGTGACCGTCGTGGCTGACGCCGTCAGCGGCGAGGCCGCGGCGCGGGCCGCCCTCGCGAGCGGCGACGCCGACGCCTGGCTGCACGAGCAGGGCACCGCGTGGGTCCTCACGGCCGACAAGGCCCCGGATGCCGCGCTCGCCGCGGCGGTGACGGAGGCGGTTCGCACGCGGGCCCTGACGACGAACGCCGAGGCGGCTGGGACGACCATCGCTGCGCTCGAGCAGGGGTCGGGTCTCACCACCTCCCAGCTGCAGCCTGCAGGCCAGGACACGACGTTCGTCAAGGTGGTCACCTTCGCCTTCGCGCTGCTCTTCTTCCTCGCCGCCCAGATGTTCGGCCAGCAGATTGCCGCGAGCGTCGTCGAGGAGAAGCAGTCCCGCCTCGTGGAGATCATCGCGACGGCGATCCCGCTGCGGCAGCTGCTCGCCGGCAAGGTGCTGGGCAACGCCCTCATCGCGCTCGCCCAGGTCGTCCTCTTCGCGGGGATGGGACTCGTCGCGCTGTCGTTCACCGACTGGTCCTCACTCCTGCCGAGCGTGTCCGCGGCGGCGCTGTGGTTCGTCGTCTTCTTCGCCGTCGGGTTCTTCGCCCTCGCCTGCCTCTTCGCCGTCGCCGGCGCGCTCGCCTCTCGGATCGAGGACCTCCAGAGCACGACGGCCCCGATGACGATCGCCCTGATGCTCGTCTACGTCCTCAGCTTCGGGCTCAGCGGGACTGCCCAGGCCGTCGCCTCCTACGTGCCGATCGCGTCGGTCGTGTCGATGCCGGGCCGGGTGCTCGCCGGCGAGGCGGCCTGGTGGGAGCCGGTGCTGTCCCTCGCACTGATGGGCGCCTTCGCCGCGCTCACCGTGCGGGTCGGCGAGCGCATCTACCGGCGATCGCTGATGCAGACGCGCGGCAAGATCTCGTGGAAGCAGGCGCTCACGTCGGCAGACTGACCGGCAGCTCGGCGCGGCGGTAGCCGGAGAGGTTGAGCACGGTTGCCGCCGTGAGAAGCCCGGCGACCCCGAGGACGATCGTGACCCGGTTGCCCCACGCCGCCGCTGCGACCCCCGCGAGCGGGGCAGCCACCGCGATCGACCCCCAGTTGAACGACCGGATCGTGGCGTTCATCCGCCCGCGCAGCCGTTCCGGGGTGACTCCGTTGCGGTAGCTCATCGTCAGCGGGTCCTTCAGCCCCAGCCCAAGGCCGAAGACGAGGTTGGCCACGACCGGCCAGAGCAGCGCCCCCGTCCCCGGTCGGGCGAGCAGGAGCAGGGCGTATGCCGCTGGGCTCAGCCACTCGCTCACGGTGACCACCCGGCCGAGACCGTATCGAGCAGCGAGCCGCGGCGACAGACCGGCGGCGAGCACGGCCGTGAGTCCCGCTGCGGCGAGGGCGATCCCGATCGAGAGCGCATCGAGCCCGAGCTCGGTCGAGGCGAAGTAGACGAACACCGTGGTGACCATGGCGTTGGCGAAGAACCAGAGGTGCAGGGCGATCGCGTAGGGCGCCAGCATCTCGTGCCGGTAGACCCAGCGCGCCCCCTCGCGCAGGTCGTCCACGACACCACGGACGGCGGTGGCGAGGCCGGCGCTCTCCCCGGGCTGCCCCGTCGTTGCTCGGGCCGACGGCACCGGCGCCGGCTCGTCGCGACGGATCGTCGCGAGCAGGAGGGCTGACACGGCATACGAGGCGGCATCGACGAGGACGGCCACCGGAGCGGTGAGGAGGCGGACGAGCGCGCCGCCGACGATCGGGCCGACCGACTGCGCTGCCGCGTAGGTCTGCTCGAGGCGCGCCGTCGCCGTCGGCAACGACCGGAGCGGGACGAGGGAGGGCAGGTAGGACAGGTGCGCGGCGACGAAGAACATCGAGGCCGAGCCGGAGAGGAAGACGAGGACGGTGAGCAGCGGCACGGTGAGATGGCCGGTCAGGGCGAGCACGCCGACGGCGGTGAGCAGGGTCGCGCAGACGAGGTCGGCGGCGATGAGCAGGGGCCGGCGGCGGACCCGGTCGACGACGACGCCGGCGAGCAGCCCGAAGAGGAGGTAGGGCAGCCACTGGGCCGACCGGACGAACCCGATGGCGCGCTGGTCGGCGCCGAGGGTGTCGATGAGGAGCAGCTGGACGGCGAGCGCCGAGACGAAGGTCCCGAGGTTCGAGACGGCGTCGGCCAGCCAGAAGCGGACGAAGTCCGGCGACCCGGCCCGGCTCACCGCGGGGACACGGTGAGCCGCAGCTGCAGGGTGACCGGCACCGGGTGGAGCACCGCGCCACGCTCGACCCCGGAGCCACAGGCGGCCGTGCCGAGGCCGTGCTGCGCGGCATCGAGGTGGAGCCAGAGGGTGCCGTCGGGGACCAGCTGATGGGGATGGGCTGCCTCAGCGAGCGCGCGGTCGGACCACGGCCGGGCCGTGAGGTGGAGGCCGACGACGGGCTCGGCGGCAACGGTGACCTCACCCGCGCGGAGGGTCAGGCGCTCACCGTCGAGGTCGAGGGCCGCCTCGGTCACCCCGCGGCGGGCACCGTTCTCCTGCGGGTGGGTGTAGCGCGTCTGCAGCGCGTCGACGGTGTGGCGCCAGCGGCCGGCGAGGGCCGCCCGGGCCGAGTCGGCGTAGGACTCCCCGGGTCCCTGACCGACCCAGTTGACGACGACATCACCCGCGTCGGCCTGCTCGAGCCCGACGAGCAGGCCGAGCCTGGCCACCGGTCCCGGCCAGGGGCCGCTGGGAGTGATCGACAGGACGAGGTCGGCCGTCGCGTCGTCGACCGCCCGCCAGCGGTACTCGACGTCGAGGCCGCAGTCGGTGGCCGCCCCGGCGGTGCGGGCGGTGACCACGAGGGTGTCGCCCACGAGGCGCACGGAGTCGACCCGCTCGTGCAGGCGGGTGAGCCCCGCCGCGGCCCAGGCGTCCGCGTCCGCCCTCCCGTGGTTCCACGGCGCCCTGAGGTCGTTGTCGGTGGGCGCCCGCCAGGCGTCCACCCGGGCATCGTGGACGCGGGTGGCTCCGATCCGGGCCAGGCGACCCCGGCGGTCCACGACCACGGGGCCGACGGTGTAGCCGTCGTCGGTCTCGTGCACGGCGCCGACGCCCTTGTCGGGCGAGGTGGCCCGCTGCAGGCAGGTCTGTCCGGCGCCGAGCTCGAGGGGCCCGTCCGCCGCCGCGTCAGCGTCGTCGCGACGGACAGCCCTGACCACCCACCAGACGCCGACTCCCGCGGGGACCTTCGAGCTCCACTGCGGCGCAACGTCATCCACTCCGAGCACGAGCGAGGACCCCGGGGAGAGCTCGCCGAGCACGTCGGCCTCCCCGTCGAGCACGACGTCCCCGTCGGCGACGAGCTGCCAGCGCAGCACCGCATGCCCGGCCGAGCGGAAGGCATAGCGGTTGCGCACCTCCAGTGCGTCCGAGAGCACCGACCCGACGCCGGCGCCCGGGCGGGCCACCGGCCGGATCCCGATCGGTGCGTAGACCGCTGCGAGCTCCGCCAGGCCGGGGGACGGCCGGCGGTCGGGCAGCATCAGCCCGTCGGCGATGAAGGTCCCGTCGTGCAGCTCCTCCCCGAAGTCTCCGCCGTAGCCGAAGAACGGGGTCCCGTCGGGGTCCTGCGTCGCGATGCCGTGGTCCTTCCACTCCCAGACGAAGGCCCCCATCATCCGGGGGTACGCGTCGATGAGGTCAGCGTGCTTCGTCAGCCCGCCGGGGCCGTTGCCCATCGCGTGGGCGTACTCGCACAGCACGAAGGGCATCGCCCGGCGCCGGGCGTCGAGGACGCCGTCGGCCAGCGGGGCCTCCTCGCGCAGGACGATCTGCTCGAGCTCGTCGAAGGAGGGGTACATCCGCGAGTAGACGTCGACGTCGGCGCTCGACCAGTCCCCCTCGTAGTGCAGCGGCCGGGTGCCGTCGAGGCCGCGGATGACCGCAGCCATCGCGGCGAGGTTGCGGCCCGTGCCCGCCTCGTTGCCGAGCGACCAGAGCACGATGCTCGGGTGGTGGGCGTCGCGGCGCACCATCCGGGTCACGCGGTCGACGAGCACGTCCTGCCACTCCGGGTCGTCGGTGGGGTTGCCGTGCCATCCCAGCGGCTCGAAGCCATGCGTCTCCAAGTCGTTCTCGTCGATGACGTAGAGCCCGTGGACGTCGCAGAGGTCGAGGAAGTGCGGGTGCGGCGGGTAGTGGCTGGTGCGCACCGCGTTGACGTGGTGGCGCTTCATCGCGAGCACGTCGGCGAGCATCGCCTCGGCCGACACCGCGCGGCCCCGGTCGGGCTCGAACTCGTGCCGGTTGACCCCGCGCATCACGACCGGGGACCCGTTGACGGTGAACACCCCGTCGACGATCGCGACGGTCCGGAAGCCGACCTGGAGCTCGACGCTCTCGGCAGGGGTGGTCACGCGAGCGGCATACAGCCGGGGTGTCTCGGCACTCCACGGCTCGACGCCGACCGAGGCCCGCTCCCCGGACCGCAGCTCCAGGCCGAGCTCCTCGATCTGCACGAGCACCGCTGCGGCGTCTGCCGACCCGTCGAGCTCCGCCTCTACGCTGATGCTCCCGAGACCGGTCACGTGGTCGTACCGCGCGTCGACCACGACGTGCTCGACCCCGCCGGCCGGCCGGTGCTCGAGGCTCACCCCGCGGAAGATGCCGGACATCCACCACTGGTCCTGGTCCTCGACGTAGGTGAAGGCGGACCACTGGGTGACGCGGACCGCGAGGAGGTTCTCCCCCGGCCTGACCGCGTCGGTGACGTCGATCTCGGTCGGGAGCCGGGATCCGTGCGACCGGCCGAGCACGGCGCCGTTGACCGCCACCTCGAACCACGAGTCGACGCCCCCGAAGTGCAGCACGACCCGGCCGTCAGCCCACTCGGTGGGGACGGTGAAGGAGGTCCGGTACTCCCCCGTCGGGTTCTGGCGCGGGACCCGGGGCGGGTCGACCGGGATCGGGAAGAGCACGTTCGTGTAGGCGGGCCGGCCGTGCGGCCAGGCGTCCGGCGCACCGGAGAGCTGCCAGTGACCCGGCACGGGGACCGTGTCCCACCCGTCACCCGGGTCGGACGGGCTGACCCCCGTCTCCGCCTCCTCGAAGAGCCGGAAGCCCCAGTCGCCGTCGAGCGAGCGCGAGGCCGCGCTCGACGCCCCCTCGGGAGCGCGGTACCGGGCGGGGCGGACCCCGCTCGGTACCGTGACGGACTCGTGCGGGGCGTGCGGGACGAGCGGGGACATGGCTTCCCTTCGGGTCGGGCTGCCGCGGGGGGCGGGCGCGCTCCCCATGATGCCGCCCCGGCGCCCGTCGCGGACGCCCGCCCCGGTCGCCCTCAGCCGACGACGGCGCGGGCCCGAACCGGGACCGGCTGCGGCGGAGGGGGACCGGTGTAGCGGGCCGCCGGCCGAATGATCTTCGGGTCGCGGCCCTGCTCGAGGATGTTGGCGACCCAGCCGACGACCCGTGCGACGCAGAAGGTCGGGGTGAACAGGCTCGGGTCGAGACCGGCCAGCTTCATCACGACGCCGGCGTAGAACTCGACGTTGGCGTGCAGCTCCCGGCCCGGTTTGAGCTCGGCGAGGCCACGCTCGACGGCGTCCTCGACGCCGATCGCGAGGTCGACCAACGGGTCGTCCCAGCCACGGGCCAGGTGCTTGAGCATCTCCGAGCGCGGGTCGCGGGTGCGGTAGACGGCGTGGCCGAAACCCATCACCCGGTCGCCCGCCTCGATCCGGGCCCGGACCCAGGCCTCGGCGTGGCCCAGGGTGCCGATCTCGTCGAGCGCCTCGAGGGCGCGGCTCGGGGCGCCACCGTGCTTCGGGCCGGAGAAGGAGCCGATCGCCCCGACGAGGCAGGCAGCGAGGTCGGCCCCCGTCGAGGCGATGACCCGGGCGGTGAAGGTCGAGGCGTTGAAGCCGTGGTCCATCGTCGCGACGAGGTACTGCTCGACGGCCCGGGCGTCCCGCTGGTCGGGCAGCCGGCCGGTCACCATCCGCAGATAGTCCTCGGCGTGACCCAGCGCCGGGTCGGCTGGGACCGGCGCGAGCCCGTGCCGGATCCGGTGCGCAGCCGCGAGCACCGTCGGGGTGACGGCGACGGCAGTCAGGGCGTCGACCAGCTTGTCGTCCTCCCCGCAGTCGTAGAGCGGGCGCAGCCGGGCGATGCCGCCCCAGGCGGACAGCGCGGTCCGGAGCACCTGGAGCGGGTCGTCGGTCGTCGCGCAGAGCTGGGGCAGCAGCCGCGCCAGCTCGGGCGGCAGCGATCGCAGGTCACCGAGCCGCTGCCGGAACGCCTCCAGCTCATCCTCCTCTGGAAGCGTCCCGTGGACGAGCAGGTGGCAGGCGGCCTCGAAGCCGACCTGCTCGGCGAGCTCGACGGCGGAGAACTGGCGGTAGTGGAAGAAGCCCTCCTCACCGCGCACGTCACCGAGCTCGGTGTCGGTGACGATGACCTTGGCGAGGCCGGGTGGGACGGTGACGAAGCCGTCGGCGTCGGGGCTGCGGGGTTGCGACAGGGGGGTGGAAGGGGGTGTGGACATGGGTGCTCCTCTCGGGTTCACTCGTCACTGTCAATGAGGTTGATCAACATCGTCAATGTTGATCCGGTCCACTGTTGACGTCATCAACGTCGGCCCGAGCCGTGCAGGAGGACCACCAATGGGGCCACCACCGAAGCCCTCGGGAGGCTGGATCACCACGACCGAGGCCGCGGCCCGGCTCGGGGTCAAGCGCGCGACGCTCTACGCCTACGTCAGCCGGGGCCTGCTGCGCAGCGAGCGCCGACCGGGCCAGCAGGAGAGCCTCTTCGACCGCGCCCAGGTCGAGGCGATGGCTTCACCGGCGCGGGCCAGCAGCGCACCCCGGACCCTGCTGCGCTTCCGCAGCGTCGCATCTGGGGTGAGCCGTCAGGCGGACGGCGACCTCGCCTACCGCGGCGTCGCGCTCGCGGACGTCGTGGACCTCGGCAGCCTCGAGCGCGCGGCCGCCCTCGTCCTCGGGGTCGACGACTCGACGAGTATGCCGCCCAGCCGCCTTCCCGAAGCCGCCTCGCTCGCAGGCGATCTCACCACCCTCCCTCTCGAGCGGCGGGTCCCGGTCGCCGTCCAGCTCCTCGCTGCGACCGACCCCTTCCACGTCGACACCGACCCCGACCGCGTCCGTTCCACGGCGCTCGCCCTCGTCCCCGCCGCGGTCGCCCTGGCGGGGGGCGCGGAGCCCGAGGGCGGTCTCGTTCCCCTGCTGCTCGGCGCACTCGGCGGACACCCTGACGAGGCGACCCACGTCGAGGTGCTCCGCGTCCTGCTCGTCACCCTCCTCGACCACGGGCTCACCGCCTCGACCGTCGCCGCCCGGGTCGCCGCCTCGACCCGAGCCGGGCTGCACGACTGCCTGTCGGCGGCCTACGCGGCGATGGCCGGCCCGCTCCACGGAGCCGCACCGTCAGCGGCATACGCTCTCGTCGCCGAGGAGGCCGACCCCGCGCGGACGATCGGGCGCGCGCTGCGGGACCGTCGCGCCGTGCCCGGTTTCGGCCACTTCCTCTACCCCGACGGCGACCCGCGGGCCGCGCTCGTGCTCGCAGCGGTCTGGGACCTGCCGGGGACGGCTGCGCTCCGGGAGCGGATCGAGGCGCTGGCAGGGGCGGCGCGGGACCGCACCGGCGCCCTGCCCAACATCGACCTCGCGAGTGCGGCCGCCCTGCACGCGCTCGGGCTACCGGCAGCGGCGGGCGAGGTCGTCTTCCAGGTCGCCCGGTCCTACGGGGTGGCCGCGCACGTCGTCGAGGAGTATGCCGAGGAGCCGCTGCGCTGGCGCGGCCGGGAGTCCCCCGGCTGACGCAGACCTGGGCGCGGGGGAAAGTGGGCACTCGACCGGGTCCGGCCACCGTCGAGTGCCCACTTTCGCACGCAACCCGAGACGGCGCCCGCGCGCGAGCGCGTGGGAAAGTGGGCACTCGACGGGGTGGTGGGGGGCTGGTCAGGGGTGCTGGCCGAAGACGTGGCGGCGGACCCACGCGTGCATCGCGATCGCCGCCGCCGCGCCGGCGTTGATCGAGCGGGTCGAGCCGAACTGCTCGATGTGGAGCACGACGTCGCAGGCAGCCCGCATCGGCTCCGACAGACCGGGACCCTCTTGGCCGAAGACGAGGACGCAGGCCCGCGGCAGGCCGTGCGTCTCGAGGGCGACCGAGCCGGGGAGGTTGTCGATCCCGACGACGGTGAGGCCCTCGGCGCGGGCCCAAACCACCAGCGCCTCGGCGTCGGCGTGATGGTGCTCGTGCTGGTAGCGGTCGGTCACCATCGCCCCGCGCCGGTTCCACCGGCGCTTGCCGACGATGTGAAACGCCTTGGCATTCATCGCGTTTGCGGTGCGGATGACCGAACCGATGTTGAAGTCGTGGCCCCAGTTCTCCACCGCCACGTGGAAGTCGTGCCGGCGCGCGTCGAGGTCGGCGACGATCGCGTCGTGGCGCCAGTAGCGGTAGTGGTCGACGACGTTGCGGCGGTCGCCGTCCCGGAGCAGGTCGGGGTCCCAGTGCTCGCCGTCGGGCCACACCCCCGGCCACGGGCCCACCCCGACCTCGGCGAGCGGCTCGAACGCGTCGTCGCTCACGAGGTGAGGCGGGAGAGGAACTGCCGGGTGCGGGGCTCGCGTGGCGACCCGAGGACCTCGGCGGGGGTGCCCTGCTCGAGGATCCGGCCACCGTCGAGGAAGCAGACCCGGTCGGCGACGCTGCGGGCGAAGCCCATCTCGTGGGTCGAGAGGATCATCGTCATGCCCTCGTCGCGCAGGTCGCGCAGCAGGTCGAGCACCTCCCCGACAAGCTCTGGGTCGAGGGCGGAGGTGACCTCGTCGAGCAGGAGCAGCTGCGGTGAGTTGACCATGGCCCGGGCGATCGCCACACGCTGCTGCTGACCCCCGGAGAGGTCATCGGGCCGCGCGGTGGCCTTGTCGCCCAGTCCGACCCGCTCGAGCATCGAGCGGGCCGTCTCCTCCGCCTTCGCGCGGGGGACCTTGTGCACCTGGCGCGGGGCGAGCGTCACGTTGTCGAGCACCGAGAGGTGCGGGAAGAGGTTGTAGGACTGGAAGACGATGCCCGTGCGGGAGCGCACCTCGTCGGCGTCGACCCGGGGGTCGGTGATGTCCTGCCCGTCGAGCACGACCGTCCCGTCGTCGACCTGCTCGAGCAGGGTGAGGCAGCGCAGCAGCGTCGACTTGCCGGAGCCGGACGCGCCGATGAGCACCACGCACTCACCGGCGTCGACGTCGAGGTCGACGTCCTGCAGGACGGTGGTCGCGCCGAACGACTTGCGCAGGCCGCGCACCTCGAGCAGCGTCACAGCGGACCCCCCGCCCCGTGCCAGCCCTGTCGACGGGCCACGTGGTCGGTGAGGCGGGCCATCGGGATCGTCAGGCAGATGAAGAGGAAGCCGGCGACGACGTAAGGGGTGTAGTTGAAGTCCTTGGCCGTCTCGATCTGCGCGGCCCGGATCGCGTCGACGACACCGAGCACGGCGATGAGGCCGGAGTCCTTCTGGAGCGACACGAGGTCGTTCATCAGGGGTGGCGTGACCCGGCGGATCGCCTGGGGCAGGACGACGTGCCGCAGGGTCTGCCCGTTGGACAGGCCCAACGCCCGGGAGGCTGCTCGCTGCGAGGCGTGGACCGACTCGATCCCGGCCCGGAAGACCTCGGCCACGTAGGCGGAGTAGGACAGCACGAGGGCCGTGCCGCCCCAGAAGACGGCCGCGGACGGGACGTTGGGCAGGCGCAGCCCCGGCACACCGAGGCCGAGCAGGAGGATGACGAGCAGCAGCGGCAGGCCCCGGAAGAGGTCGACGTAGGCCGTCGCGAAGAGTCGCAGCGGGAAGAAGATCGGGCCACGGAGCGTGCGCATCACTGCGAGGGTCAGCCCGAGCGCCGCGATGGCGATCCCGCAGACCAGCATGATCCGGATGTTGAGCCACAGCCCCTTGAGCACGGCGGGGAAGGAGTCGACCGCCTTGTCCCAGCTGAAGAAGGTTTCCTGGACCCGCGCCCATCCCTCGGACCGGGTGACGAGCCAGACGACGAGACCGCCGAGGACGATCGTCGAGGCCGCCGACAGCAGCGCCGACCGCATCGTCCGGGCCCGGCGGTAGGCCCGGCGCTCGAGCTCGGTCGACGACGGCTGCCAGGCCGACGAGTCGGCCGACGGGGCAGCGGGGGTGGGCGGCATACCTGCTGGCTGGGTCACTTCAGCTCGGGGGCCCCGGCGTTGGCGAGGTACTCCTGCTGGAGCTTCTCGAGCGTGCCGTCGGCACGGAGGGCGTCGACGGCCTTCGTCACGCAGGGGGTGAGCGACGAGCCCTTGTCGAGGACCGCACCGAACTGCTCCGGAGAGCCGGCCTGGGGCAGCTGACCGACGATGACCCCGGCATCGAGCTGGGCCGCGACCATGTAGAACGCGGTCGGCACGTCGACGACGATGCCGTCGATCTGCTTGTTCTTCAGGGACTGGACGGCCAGGTCGTTGGTGTCGAAGACCGCCGGGTCCTGCGACGGCTTGATCTGGTCGGTGATGGCCGTGTAGGACGTCGTCCCGACCTGGGCGGCGAGCTTGGCGCCCGCCAGGTCCGCGACGGAGGTCTTGCCGTCGATCGGGCTGCCCTTGTAGGTGACGACGGCCTGGCGCACGTCGTAGTAGCCGGAGCTGAAGTCGACGGCCTTGCGCCGGTCCTCGGAGATGCTGATCTGGTTGAGGTCGAAGTCGAAGCTCTTCGGCGCCGGCGAGATCGCGGTGTTGAACGGCACGTCGGTCCACGCGACGTCGCCCTTGGCGAAGCCCAGCTGGTCGGCGATCGCGTAGGCGACGGCGGACTCGTAGCCCTTGCCGTTGCTCGGGTCGTCGCCGCTGAACCACGGTTCGTAGGCCGGGGTATCGGTGCCGACGGTCAGCGTGCCGGGCGTGACGAGCGTGAGGGAGGACGGGGCGCACGCGTCGGCCGTCGCGGTCCCGCTGCCGGCAGGGGCGGGCGTGCTCGTCGAGGACGAGGAGGAGCCGCAGGCGGAGAGGGCCGTGACGGCCAGGGCCGACGCGGCAGCGAGGGCGAGACGGGACCGGGCCGAACGGGCTGACCGGGACATGAGGACTCCTGCGTGCTCCGGTCGGGCCGGGAGCGAAAGAGGGGACGGCGACGGACCCGAGTCTACGAGGGCCGCGTGGCGCGTCCGGCACCGTCCGCGATCCGGCCACAGGCCACATGCGGGTTGCCGGTGATCCCGGGGCGACCGCCTACCCTTGGGGCCATGCATGCACTCGCAGCCGCGGCCGTCCCCGCCCTCGGTCCCAACTGGATGGACCCCGCCTACCTGCTCGACCAGTACGGCGGCGCGTTCTTCTGGATCGCGCTCGTCATCGTCTTCATCGAGTGCGGGCTGCTCTTCCCGATCCTGCCCGGGGACACCCTGCTCTTCGCCGTGGGCCTGTTCATCGCCACCGACCAGGTGCACATCAACCTCGGGGTGGCCATCGTCGGGCTGTTCGCGGCCGCGCTGCTCGGCAACGTCGTCGGCTACGAGATCGGTCGGGCCGTCGGCACGCCGCTCTACCATCGGGACGGGCGGATCCTCAAGAAGAAGTACTTCGACCAGACGACCGCCTTTTTCGACACCCACGGCAACAAGGCCCTCGTCATCGGCCGCTTCGTGCCGATCGTGCGGACCTTCATCACCGTCGTCGCGGGGGTGAGCCGGATGGAGCGCCGCCGCTTCTTCACCTGGAGCGCGGTCGGGGCCCTGCTCTGGACCGCGAGCGTCACCCTGCTCGGCTACTTCCTCGGCAAGTCGTTCCCCGGCCTGCAGGACAAGCTCGAGGTCGTCATCCTGCTCATCGTCGCCGCCTCGCTCGTGCCGATGGTCATCGAGTACTTCCGGCACCGTCGCGCAGCGAACGCCATCGCCGACGAGGTCGGCGAGGCCGCCGGCGACATCGCCGACCGCGTCACGCCCGGCGACCAGCGCTGACCGGCGCTGACCTCCCCACCGTCGAGTGCGCACTTTCACCCGGGTGAAAGTGCGCACTCGACGGGTTCAGGGGGTCTGGCGGTCTCTCGTCGGATCGGGTGCGCCGGCGCCGGGAGCCTGCGCCTGCGGCAGCGCGTCCGGTGACGCACCCGGCTGGGTCGAGGCTCCGCCGACGGCTCCCGGCTGGGTCGAGGGCGCGACGGACGGCGTGCCGCCCGTGCCGCCCGTGCCCCCCGTGCCGCCCCCGAAGGAGATGCTCGGGACGGCCGCCTCGGTGGCCGGCGTCTCGAAGTACTCGGCCCGGTGCACGTTGGCGATGCCCGCGACGATGTTGGACGGGACGCTCTCGACCTTCGTGTTGAGCTCGCGCACGAGCGCGTTGTAGTAGCGGCGCGAGCTGGCGATCCGGTCCTCCGTGCTCGTCAGCTCCTGCTGGAGGGCGAGGAAGTTCTGGTTCGCCTTGAGGTCGGGGTAGGCCTCGGCGACGACCATGAGGCGGCCGAGCGCCTGGCTCAGCTCGCCCTCGGCCTCGGCGGCAGCGGCCGGACTCGCGCCGCCGGACATCGCCGCGGAACGGGCCCGCATGACCTCCTCGAGCGTGCCGCGCTCGTGGTCGGCATAGCCCTTGACGGTCTCGACGAGGTTGGGGATGAGGTCGTGGCGGCGCTTCAGCTCGACGTCGATCTGTCGCCAGCCCTCCTCGACCTTGTTGCGCAGGCCGATCAGGCCGTTGTAGCTGGCGACCCCGTAGATGCCGAGCAGCACGACGAGGCCCAGCAGGATCCAGACGATGATCATGGGTTCTCCCCCGGTTGGCGATCGCGTGACCCGATCCTAGTGGCCGCCCTCCCCCGGGCCTCGATCCGGACTCAGGCGAGCCCGAGCTCCTCGAGGGAGTAGGCGAAGCGGTAGTCCACACCCTCCGCGGCGATCTTCTCGCCCGCGCCCGTGGCCCGGTCGGCGATCGTGGCGACGGCGACCGGGCGGCCACCGACCTCGCGGACCGCGTTGACCGCCTCGAGCGGGGACGCGCCGGTGGTCGTCGTGTCCTCGACGACGAGCACGTCACGCCCGGCGATGGAGGGGCCCTCGATGCGCTGCTGCAACCCGTGGGCCTTGCCGGTCTTGCGCACGACGAAGGCGTCGAGCCGCTCCCCCGCGGCCGAGGCCGCGTGGAGCATCGAGGTCGCCACCGGGTCGGCGCCGAGCGTGAGCCCACCGACAGCGGCATACGTCAGGTCCTTGGTGAGCTCGCGCATGACGACACCGACGAGCGGGGCCGCCTCACCGTCGAGGGAGATCCGGCGAAGGTCGACGTAGTAGTCGGCCTCCTTGCCGGACGACAGGGTCACCCGGCCGTGCACGATGGCCTTCGCGCGGATGATCTCGAGGAGTCGGGCGCGGGCGCTGGCTACGTCGTTCGTCGTCGTCACGCCCCCGATCGTATGCCGCGTGCCTGTCTTCGGCGTCGTCGACGGACGTCGGTGGATGCCCGGCGAGCAGGCCCGCGCCGTCGGTGCGGGCCTGCTCTCGGGACCTGCCGCCTAGGGCCTCACCTCACTGATCCGGGTCGACCAGTTGCCGAGGGCCGTGCGGCTGCCGGCCGCGCCGGGAGCGCTCGCGCACGTCCCGAGCTTGGTGTCACCGGTGGTGCCCCCGAAGTAGCGGCCACCCCAGGTGGTGTAGTCGCAGGCGCTCGCGACGTACTGGCTCGCGATCCACACGGACTTCCCGTCGACCGCGGCTGCGCCGTAGTCACCGAAGCGGGTCCGCGGCGGGTTGCCCACGAACGCCTTGTAGCTCGTGAACCCGTCGTCGGTCCCCTTGCCCGCGGCAGCCACGGAGATCGGTCCGGTGCCCTTCTTCGCGTCGATCCCGGCATACCCGGCGCTCGGGAAGCCGTTGTTCGGCGTGTAGGTGAAGGCCATCACCCCCCGGCCGCTGGAGGTGACCCCGATGGCCGGGTAGACGAGGTCGGCGCCGGCCCGCCCGAGGTAGCCCTGCAGGGCCATCTTCGCCTCGAGCTGGTGGCTCGAGACCTCCGGCTTGACGACGAACCACGCGATGCCGGCCTGCTGGGCGCCCCCGCCCGGGTTGAGCGCCGTGTCGAGCGCGCCCCACAGCTTGCCGTTGGCATACATCACCTGCTGCATCCGGGTGTCGTTGGAGTCCGGCGTCGAGACGACCTCGGTGTGGTCCGGCTCGGCTCCGAGGACCAGCTTCCAGCAGCCGGTGCCCGCGACCGTCTCAGTCGTCGTGTCGTTGATGCACCGGCCCAGCGGCGTCGCTTCGGTGGGCGCGGTGCCCGACCCCTTCTGCTGCTGCTTGGGGGGGAAGGCGTAGGGGTTGGACGCGATGACCCGGTTGCGCAGCGTCACTGACGCCGTCCCGGAGTTGAGCGACCGGGTGTTCGTCAGCGCCCAGACGACGATGGTGCGCGACGTGTAGGTGCCGCCCGTGCCGGCGACGGGGTGGGTCGCCTCGTCGGCGGCGTTCGAGCTGAGGAAGTACTCGGTCCCGCCGGCCGCCTTCTCGTAGGAGTCGGTGCCCGGCGACTGCGCCGGCCAGACCGTGAACCCGGGCTGGGTGGAGCCGGCGTCACTGGGGAGGCGGACCGCGCCGGAGGTGTCGACGTGGGCCATCGTCACCGTCGAGGACCCGGCTGCGAGCTGCTTCTTGGACAGGGCGTAGATCTGGGCGCCGCCGAAGCCGTTGCCGTTCCAGGGGTAGGCGTTGGTCGTGATGTAGACGCCGTTCGCGTCGGCCCCGATGTGCGGGTAGTCCCCGAGGTACGGGCCCGCGTTGCCGCCCGTGCCACCGATGTCGGTCCCGTCCTTCGTCGCATCGAAGGAGAAGATGTTCCATGAACCGGTCGGGTCCGCGGTCTTGCTCACCGCGATGTCGATGTGGTTCTGGAGCGTCAGCGAGCCGTCGGGGTTGGTGTCGAGCGTGAGGACGGCGACGAAGAAGCGCTTCGTCGCGGCGTCGAAGAGGCACACCGGGTCGGTGATGCTCTCGGCCTGGACCCCCGTCGAGCGGTCGATCGCCGGGCCGTACCCGAAGAAGGAGTTGAGGTCGACGGCGTGGTGGACGTCGGTCGGTACGCCGGCCACGACGTTGGTCGCCGTGTTGTCGGGCAGGACGGAGGCGCCGGTCTTGTCGTAGACGTTGAGCACGTCGTTGACCGCCTCGAGGACGAACCCGTTGCCCACGCAGAGGGCTTGGTCGGGCGGCTCGACAGTGAACTGGTTGCCCCCGCGGGCATACCGCTGCTGGAAGAGGTTGAGCCCTTCGAACGAGGTCTTGAGCTGGGGCTTGGACTTGCCCCCGTGGTCGTCCCCGCTCGGGCCGCGTCCACCGTGACCGTGCTTCGAGGAGAGGCTGCGGTCGGTGATCGACCCCGAGTAGGGCGCGGGGCTGGTCTCCCCGTCGTCCGGACCCCCAGCGAACTCCTGCGTGGTGACGTCACCGGAGCCGGACGGGGTGAAGGCCCCGGTAGTGGCGGTCGAGGTACCGATGAGGCGGGCCGAGGACCCGGGATCGGCCTGAGCCTGCGGCGTCGCGAGCCCGAAGGCGGCGAGGGCGAGGACCGGGACGGACAGGACGCTGATGCGCCCGAGACGAGACATGCGTGATCGAGTCATGACATCCCTTGGGAGAAGGACCCGGCCCGGGGCGCGCTCGGCGCGGCACACGACGGGGACGGGGGTGAATTACGCGGTTGCACCGGGCGGCACGCGAGCCCGCTCCCCACCGAGCCCTCGGCCGTCCTCGCTCACTGTGGCACCACGCCCGCAGCCTGTCCAGAGGCTGTGCGCCCACCATGTCCCAGGCCGCTCGGGCCGCTCAGACCGCTCAGACCGCTCAGACCGTGCGGCGACGCTGCAGGCGCAGGGCCCGGCCCCGGACGAGGGACCGCGGCACGATACGGAGCAGCGCGACGGCGGCCTTGTACGGCGCACCGGGCACCGAGACGACCCGCCCACGGCGGACGTCGGCGAGGCAGTCCCGCACGAGGTCGACGGGATCGAGCCAGAGGAAGGCCGGGCCGGGGGTGGAGATCCCGGCACGCTGCTGGAACTCGGTGGAGGTGAAGCCCGGGCAGAGCGCCGTCGCGGTGACTCCCGTGCCGGCCAGTTCCCCGGCCAGCCCCTCGGTGAAGACCGTGACGTAGGACTTCGCGGCCGAGTAGGTCCCCGACGCGAGGAAGCCGGCGACGGAGGAGACGTTGACGATCGCGCCGCGGTCGCGCTCGAGCATGCCGCGGGCCGCGGCGTGCGACAGGACGAGGACGGCGCGGGCGAGCACGTCGAAGAGCCGCTCCTCCTCGTCGAGGTCGTTGGCCAGGAAGCGGCCGCGCAGCCCGAAGCCGGCATTGTTGACGAGGAGGTCGACGGGGTGGGCGCCGTCGCGGAGCCGGGCGGCGACCGTCTCCAGCGCGGCACGGTCGGACAGGTCGGCGGGCAGCACCTCGACCTCGACACCGTGACCGGCCCGGAGCTCGTCGGCAAGCGCCTCGAGGCGTGTGCTGTCGCGCGCGACGAGGACGAGGTCGTGCCCCGAGGCGGCCAGCGAGGTCGCGAACTCGCGGCCGATACCCGCGCTCGCTCCGGTGATGAGTGCAGTCGTCATCGCCCCACCCTAGGGACCGACCGGGTCGTCGGCGGGCTCGTCTACGGTGGCCGGGTGCGCATCGCTACCTGGAACGTCAACTCCATCCGCTCCCGTATCGACCGGGTCGAGGCCTGGCTCGAGCGGACCGACGTCGACGTCCTCGCGGTCCAGGAGACCAAGGCGAAGGACGAGCAGTTCCCCATGGACCGGTTCACGGCCCTCGGCTACGAGGTGGCTCACCACGGGGTGAACCAGTGGAACGGTGTCGCCGTCATCTCGCGGGTCGGGCTCGATGACGTCCAGGTCGGCTTCGAGGGGATGCCGGGCTGGGGAGACCCCGTCGCGCCCGAGGCCCGGGCGATCGCGGCCACCTGCAACGGGGTCCGGATCTGGTCGCTCTACATCCCCAACGGACGCTCGCTCGAGGATCCGCACCTCGACTACAAGCTCGCCTGGCTCGACGCCCTCGCGACGGCCGGCCGGGGATGGCTCGCCGACGACCCGACCGCCCCGATCGCGCTGCTCGGCGACTGGAACATCGCACCCGAGGACGAGGACGTCTGGAGCGTCGACTACTTCGCCGACCGGACCCACACCTCATCCGCCGAGCGCGCCGCCTTCGAGGCGGTGGTCGCCGCCGGGTTCGCCGACGTCGTCCGACCGCACACCCCCGGCCCGGGCACCTACACCTACTGGGACTACACGCAGCTGCGCTTCGCCAAGCGCCAGGGCATGCGGATCGACTTCGCGCTGTGCTCCCCCGCGCTGGCAGAGCGGGTCTCCGGGGCGGCGATCGACCGCGAGGAGCGCAAGGGCAAAGGCGCCTCGGACCACGCGCCCGTCGTCTTCGAGGTCACCGGCTGACGCCGACTCCCTCGGCCGGGGAGGTCACTGCCTGGGGGTCCCGCACCGGGCCCCCGAGGGAGAAGGCGACAAGAGCCCCCACCCCCGCCGCCACCGCGCCTCCGAGGAAGACCGTCTGCACCTGCACCACCCCGGCCCCGATGAGAGCCGCGGTGTCGAGGGGGTCGGGCAGCAGCCGGACCGCGTCGTAGTAGCGGTTCAGCCCGATCGCGGTGAGCAGGGCGAGCCCGACGACCATGCCGACCATCCGGGCGACGACGACGAGCGAGCTCGCCACGCCGTGGCCGTCGGCCGGCGCGTCGGCGAGGGCGGCGTCGTTGACGGGGGCGAGCGCCAGCCCCATGCCGAGGCCGACGAGCACGAGGACGACCGTCGTGGGCACCGGGTTCCCCACGGCTGCGAGGCCCCACCGCGACATGATGCCGAGCCCCACCGCGGCGAGGGCGAGCCCGATGCCCGCGACCGGCCCCGCGCCGAGCCTCCGGATGGACCAGCCCCCGAGCAGCGCGCCGACGGGGACGGCCACGAGGAAGCGCACGAGGACGAGGGCCGCCCCGGTCTCGTCGTAGTCGTCCGTGAGCCGGGCGAGGAGGGGCACGTCGACGATGACAGCCACGAGCGCGGCCCCGACGAGCAGGCTGACGACCATGGCCCGGACACCCCGACCGTGCACGACCCCGCGCGGGATGAGCGGCTCGGCCGCGTGTCGGTGCCACCCGGCGAGGCCGAGCAGGGCGGCCGCGCCCGTGGGCAGCAACGCCAGCCCGAGCGGACCGACCACCTCCTGCTCGGGGTCGGAGGACGCGAAGGTGACGACGAGGCAGCCGAGCGCCACGGCGACGAGGAGGGCGCCGACGAGGTCGGCCCGGCGGAGCACCGGCCACCACCGCGGGGCGGTGACGGCGGCGAGGGCGAGCAGCAGGACCAGGCCGCCGAGCCCGATCGGGGTCAGCACCCGGGAGGCACCGGCCACGGGGACGAAGGGCACCCCCCAGGTCACGTCGGTGACGAGCGCGTCCGGCGCCGCCAGGGCGAGTCCGAGGGTCGCGAGGGCGAGCAGCCCGCAGGCCCACGCCAGCGCCGCGCGCCACCGGAAAGGGGCGCGGCGGTCGTGGTCGGCACCGCAGTCGTCGTCGGCGGCAGGAGCCGCGCCGCCGGGTGACCCGAGGAGGCGGATCGCGGCATACAGCGCGACGCCGGCAGCGACGTTGGCCCAGAAGATCGCCCGCCACCCCGACCAGGCGAGGATGACCGCGCCGAGCACCGGTCCGAGGACCGAGCCGAGCTCCTGCACCGCACCGACGACCCCGAGCGGCATCCCGCGCCGACCCGGGGGCCACAGGTCGGCGACGAGCGCGAGGGTCGCCGGCACCAGCCCGCCGCCGCCGATGCCCTGCAGCACCCGCCCGGTGACGAGCACCGGCAGGTCGACGGCGAGCGCCGTGACCGCCGACCCGGTGACGAAGACGACGAGGCAGCCGAGCAGGATGCGGCGCCGGTCCAGCAGGTCCGACAGGCGTCCGATGAGCGGCAGCACGGCGATGTATCCGAGCAGGAAGCCGCTGATGATGGGGGTCGCGCGCTGGAGGGCATCGATCCCGATGCCGACACCCGCCATCATGTCGGTCAGCGCGAGCACCACGACGTAGGTGTCGGCGGCCGCGAGGGCCACCGCCGCACCGGCGACCGCCAGGAGCGGCCGGCGACGCCCGGACCCGTCGCCACGGGGAGCCCCGCCGTTCGTCGGGGCGGCCGTCACGCTCAGGGCTTCACGATCGTGACGGGGGCGCCGTACCGGTCGAGGACGAGCCTGTAGGTCGAGGTCGTGCCGGCTCCGTGAAAGGGACCGGTCAGCGTCACCGTGCGCAGCTCGTCGGCGTCGGTGAGGCCGTAGGTGGCCGCGAAGGTGCCGTTGCGGTCGCCGATGCCGAAGAGGTCGACGACGTCGGCGCCCGGGAGGGTGCCGGTGACCGTCGTGAGGACGTCGGAGCCGTTGCGCACCTGGCCGGCGAGCGTCGGGTCGACGGTCGCCGTGAGGAGCGAGGTGATGCCCGTGTCCGTCGAGAAGAGGGTGGCCGGGTCGGGCACCCCGAACGTCTTCGGGTCGATCTTGTTGGTCCCCGGGATGAGCGGGAGCTTGGCGTAGACGTCTCCGTCGACCGAGGTGATCTCGGCGTCGGCCTCGATGCCGCCGAGCCGCACCGTGAAGGTGCCCTTGAACGCCGGCGGGTGCGTGCCGACACCGTCGGCGGAGACGATGCCGTTCACGCCCTCCGGCAGGTCCGACCCGGTCAGCGTGAGGTGGACCGACGGCGTGCTGTCGAGGGTGGCCTTCGCCACCGCGAGACGCTGCTCCGCGCTCGGCGCGGCCTGCTGGGTCGGTGTCGGCGTCGCGGCGTCGCCCGAGCACCCAGCCGCACCGAGAAGGCACAGGGCGGAGATCGCAGCTGCGGTGAGCCGTCCGGTGAGGCGCATGCCCGTCAGGCTAACTGAAGCAGTGGGTACGTCCGCTGGGGTCGACGCGCGCCGGCTCCCTCAACCCGCCCGACTTCGCTAGGGTCCGACCGTTGGCCCACCTCCCCACCCCAGGAGCCCTCATGATCGTCCTCGGCCTCATCCTCCTCGTCCTCGGGGCGCTGGGCTGCGTCGCCGTCTACTCGGGCACCCGCGGGGCGACGACGACGATCCCGCTGGACATCAACGGCTTCACTCGCGACGTGACGCCGCTCGAGCTCGCCATCGCGACCGCGGTCGCCGTGCTGCTCCTCGCGCTCGGCTGGGCCGCGGTCGCACGCAGCGTGCGGCGCCGGGCCCGCCGCCGCCGCGAGGACCGCGAGCAGGAGCGCGTCGCCGAGCTCGAGCGCTTCGCCTCCGACCAGCGCGCCACGCACGAGCGCCAGCTCCGCGACGCCGGCGCCCGCACCGAGGACCTCGAGACCCGCGAGGCCGCCCTGTCCACCCGAGCCTCCGAGCTCGACACCCGCGAGGCCGACCTGGGCCGGCGCGAGGCGGCGTGGCGCGACCGCGAGGACCCCTCGGTGGCCGACGTCGTCACCGGCCGCGCCGAGGGCCGCGTCTCCGACGGGACGGCCGCATGGACGCAGGATCGGCCCGACGACGGGGGCAACGGTGGCGGCGGCGGGGCGGGGCACGGCCCGCGCCCGTGACACATCGCGCCGCCCACGTCTTCGACCTCGACGGC
Organism: uncultured Actinomycetota bacterium; assembly: GCA_963764195.1. Classification (GTDB taxonomy): domain Bacteria; phylum Actinomycetota; class Actinomycetes; order Actinomycetales; family Dermatophilaceae; genus JBDSSS01. The sequence goes on along the minus strand of CAVXRG010000004.1, from coordinate 158,930 downwards.
GTGGTGCGCGACTTCGAGCCGGGTGACGTCGCGCCGTCCATCGAGTCTGCGCTGGGCCTGACCCCGGGCCGGCTCGCCGAGACGGCCTTCCGCGCCGACCTCATCGAGCCCACCATCACCGGTCGGTCGACCTTCACGCAGTGGTATGCCGCCATCTGCGACGCGCTCGCGGCCGACCTCCCCGACGGCGCGCCGGTCCACGAGCAGATGGAGCGGTGGCGGGCCCACCGTGGGACCCCGGTCGCCTCGACCGTGGCGCGGATCGAGTCGCTGCGTGAGGCCGGCCAGCGCACCTACCTCTTCACCAACGGCACGGACCACGTCCCCGCCGAGCTGCGCCAGCTGCGCCTCGACCACCTCTTCGACGGGGTGCTCAACAGCGCCGAGCTGGGGGTGGCCAAGCCCGACCCCGCCGCCTTCGCGGCCGCCCACCGGGCCATCGAGGACGACCTCGGCAGGACCGTCGACCCCGCCGAGGTGTGGTTCACCGACGACCGGCCCGACAACGTCGTGGCCGCCGCCGCCCACGGGTGGGCGGCCGAGCTCTTCACCCGGCCCAGCGGCATACGCTGAGGCCATGAGCGGCAGGGCGCCCAAGGCGCGGTTCGACGTGGTGACGCGCGAGGTGCGGGCGAGTCCGGGGGCCGTCTTCGCGGTGCTCGCCGACCCGGCCCGCCATCCTGCACTCGACGACTCCGGGATGGTCGTGCGCCTCGTCCGTGGCGGCCCCGTCACGGCGGCCGGGCAGGTCTTCCGGATGGCGATGTCGATGGGCCCGGGCAACCACTACGAGACCGACAACCACGTGACCGTCTGCGAGCCGGGGCGGGCCATCGGCTGGGCGGTCGCCGACCCGGGGCAGCAGCCGCTCGGGTGGAGCTGGCGCTTCGACCTCGAGCCGAGCGAGCGTGGGCACGCTCGTGCGCCAGACCTACGACTGGTCGGGCGTCACCGACCCCGAGGTGCTGCGCACGATCCCCTTCCCGGCCGTCCCGCGGGACGTCCGGGAGGAGACGCTCGTGCTGCTCGCCGAGGCCGTCGAGTCCTGACCCTGCTGCGTCATCGGTAGCCCGATCAACCGAGCGTCAGGGTCTCCCCCGACGCGTCGAGGTCGACCGCGACCGTCCCACCGTCGCGGACCTCACCGGCGAGCAGGGCCCGGGCCAGCCGGTCGCCGATCTCGCGCTGGACGAGGCGGCGCAGCGGCCGGGCGCCGTAGGCCGGGTCGTAACCGGTGCGGGCCAGCCAGTCACGCGCCGCGTCGGTGACCGAGAGCGTGATCCGCCGGTCGGCGAGCCGGTTGCCGAAGGCGCGCACCTGCAGCTCGACGATGTGCGCGAGCTCCTCCTCGTCGAGCGGGTCGAAGACGACGATCTCGTCGAGCCGGTTGAGGAACTCGGGCTTGAAGGCCTGCCGGACGGCGCCGAGGACCGCCTCGTGCTTGGCCTCGGGGGTCAGCATCGGGTCGACGAGGAACTGCGACCCGAGGTTGGAGGTGAGCACGAGGATGACGTTGCGGAAGTCGACGGTGCGCCCCTGCCCGTCGGTGAGCCGGCCGTCGTCGAGCACCTGGAGCAGGATGTCGAAGGTCTCCGGGTGGGCCTTCTCCACCTCGTCGAGCAGGATGACGCAGTAGGGCCGGCGGCGCACCGCCTCCGTGAGCTGGCCACCCTCCTCGTAGCCGACGTAGCCGGGGGGCGCCCCGATGAGGCGGGCGACGGAGTGCCGCTCGGAGTACTCCGACATGTCGATCCGCACCATGGCGCGCTCGTCGTCGAAGAGGAAGTCGGCGAGGCTCTTGGCGAGCTCGGTCTTGCCGACACCGGTGGGGCCGAGGAAGAGGAAGGAGCCGGTGGGCCGGTCGGGGTCCGAGACGCCGGCCCGGGTGCGGCGCACCGCGTCGGAGACCGCCCGGACCGCCCCGGTCTGCCCGATGAGGCGCGCGGCGATGTGCTGCTCCATGTGGAGCAGCTTCGCCGACTCGCCCTCCATCAGGCGCCCGGCGGGAATGCCGGTCCAGGCCGAGATCACCTCGGCGATGTCGTCGGCGGCGACCTCCTCCTTGACCATCGGCTCCTCGCCGACGGTCGTCGCGGCGGCCTCGCGCTCCTGGGCGTCGGCAAGCTGTTTCTCGAGGGCGGGGATGTCGCCGTAGGCGATCTTCGAGGCGGCCGCGAGGTCGCCCTCGCGTTGGAGCCGGTCGGCCTGCATCCGCAGGTCGTCGATCCGCGCCTTGAGATCGCCGACGGCGTTGAGCCCCGCCTTCTCGGCCTCCCAGCGGGCGGTCAGCCCGGCCAGCTCGTCGGAGCGGTCCGCGAGGTCCTTGCGGAGCCGCTCGAGCCGCTCGACCGACGCGGCGTCGGTCTCCTGGGCGAGGGCGAACTCCTCCATCGTCAACCGGTCGACGGCACGGCGCAGCTCGTCGATCTCGACCGGCGAGGAGTCGATCTCCATCCGCAGCCGCGACGCGGCCTCGTCGATGAGGTCGATCGCCTTGTCGGGCAGCTGGCGCCCCGAGATGTAGCGGTCTGACAGGGTGGCGGCCGCGACGAGCGCGGAGTCGGCGATCGTCACCTTGTGGTGCGCCTCGTAGCGCTCCTTGAGGCCGCGGAGGATCGCGATGGTGTCCTCGACGGAGGGCTCGCCGACGAAGACCTGCTGGAAGCGCCGCTCCAGGGCGGCGTCCTTCTCGATGTGCTTGCGGTACTCGTCGAGCGTCGTCGCGCCGACGAGGCGCAGCTCGCCCCGGGCGAGCATCGGCTTGAGCATGTTGCCCGCGTCCATCGCACCGTCGCCCCCGGCGCCCGCGCCGACGACCGTGTGGATCTCGTCGATGAAGGTGACGACCTGCCCGTCGCTGCCCTTGATCTCCTCGAGGACGGCCTTGAGCCGCTCCTCGAACTCGCCGCGGTACTTCGCGCCGGCGACCATGGCCGCGAGGTCGAGACTGATCAGGGTCTTGTCGCGCAGGCTCTCCGGGACGTCACCCTCGACCATCCGCTGGGCGAGGCCCTCGACGACGGCGGTCTTGCCGACCCCGGGCTCCCCGATGAGGACCGGGTTGTTCTTCGTGCGCCGGCTGAGGACCTGGACGACCCTGCGGATCTCCGCGTCCCGCCCGATGACGGGGTCGAGCCTGCCGGCCCGCGCCTGCGCCGTGAGGTCGGAGCCGTACTTCTCCAGCGCCTCGTAGGTGCCCTCGGGGTTCTGCGAGACGACCTTGCGGCCGCCGCGCAGCTCAGGGATGGCAGCCTCGATCGCGTCGGCGTCGAGGTCGAACTGGCCGGTGCGCGCGATGGCGAGCAGCAGGTGGTCGGTCGAGACGAAGGTGTCGCCCATCACCGTCATGTACTGCTGCGCCTGGGTGAGCGTCGCGAGGCTCGTTCGCGACAGCTGCGGCTGGGCGGCGCCGGTCACCTGGGGCAGGGCGCGCATCGCCGTCTCGGCGGCCTGGGTCGCGGCGCGAGCGGACGATCCGCCGGCCTCGAGCAGGGCGGGGGTCGTCGTGCCCGGCTGCGCCGCGAGCGCGAGGAGCAGGTGGGCCGGTTCGATGCTGGGGTGGTGCTTGGCGGCAGCGGTCGTCGAGGCCTGGGCGAAGGCCTCCTGGGCGTGGGTGGTGAGCGAAAGGTCCATGCGGTCTCCTGGGACTCGATGAGGTCATCGGGGTAACCTCGCCGAAGTTGAGTCTATTCCACTCAACTTCATCCGGTTCACCGCTGTGACGTATGCCGCTCACCCCTGCCTGCCGTCCGTGTCGCGTCAGCTCTCGGCCGGTTCGAGCCCCGTCTCCATGACGCGCCGGGCGATCTCGCGCAGCTTGATGTTGCGGTCGAGCGAGGCCTGCCGGAGCATCGCGAAGCCCTGGTCGGCCGTGACCCGGTGCCGCTCCATCAGCACCCCGACGGCGTGGCCGATCATCCGATGGCTCTCGATCGCGAGCTTGAGGTGACGCTCCTGGACCTCGAGGTCGTGGTGGACGGCGACCCGGTCAGCCGCCTGCACGAAGGCCTGGGCGAGCAGGTCGCCCACGACGTGCTCGTCCGGGGAGACGACCCGGGGTCGCTCGAACTCGACCCAGATCGCGCATCGCGATCCCGACGTCGCCGCGGAGATGAGCAGACCGGGCACGAGCGGGACCTCGCCGCCGGACGGCGCCGCGGTCGTCCTCCTCGACTTCGTCGGTGACGGGACGGCCGGGTCCGCCGTCGCGCCGCTCAGCAGGTCGCGCAGCACCGGGTCGAGCTCGTCGGGCCGGGCCGGCCCGTCGCGCGTCAGGATGACGTCGCGGTGCTCGTCGGCATAGCGGACCATGACGTCCCCCTCGAAGAGGATGCTCAAACCCGTCACGGCGGCGCTCAACGCCTGCTCGAAGTCCTCTGCACCGGTGAGCTCGTCGGCGACCCGGGCCGCGAGCGTGCGCCTGAGGACCGCCTCGTGAGCACGGGTCTCGTCCCGGACGACGCCGAGGATGAGTGCCGGGCTGAGCGGCGACGAGGGGACCATGGCCGCGGCCACCGAGACCCAGGCGATGGAGCCGTCACGGCGGCGGAAGCGGCGGCTCTCGTCGAAGACCCGCTCGCCGGACTTCAGCGCCTCGAACGCGCGCGTCGGCGCGGTCGTCGCCTCCGGGTCGTCCCCCGGCTCGACCCACCAGGGGTACGGCTGGCGGATCGGGCCGCCGGACAGGTCCCAGCCGAAGGTGTGGGTGAACGCCTCGTTCAGCTCCACGACGGTGCCCTCGTCGTCGACGATGACGAGCGGGTCACGCAGCGCCGACAGGACGACACGTCGCCACGCTCCGTCACGCGACCGGGCGCGGGCGCGGTCGAGGTTCGCGGCGAGCCGCGCCTTGAGGTCGGCGGGGTCGAACGGCTTGGCGACGTAGTCGTCGGCCCCCTCCGCGAGGCCGGAGACACTCGCCGCGACTCCTGCTCGCGCCGACAGCAGCACGACGGGGATCGCGCTCGTGGCGGGCTCGGACCGCAGGGCCCGGACCAGCCCCAGCCCGTCGAGGCCCGGCATCATCACGTCGGCGAGCACGAGGTCCACCGAGACCCGACCGGCGGCCTCGAGACCGGCCACACCGTCGGTGACTGCCACGACGTCGTAGTCCTGGCCCAGCAGTCCGGTCAGGTAGGACCGCAGGTCGACGTCGTCCTCGGCGATGAGCAGGACGGGTCGCTGGACGTCCTTGGCCGTCGTCGGCGTCCGCGGCTCGACGTCGGGCTCGACCCGCCGCAGCGCATCTCGCACCATCGCCCCGGCCGGACCCGCGGAGATGGAGCGCTCCTGCGGGGGTGCGTCCGGGTCGGGCGACCCGTAGGGCAGGAGGACGGTGAACGTCGTGCCCCGGCCCACCTCGGACCGGACCGAGATCCGACCACCCATCAGCTCGGTGAGCTGGCGCACGAGTGCCAGCCCGAGGCCGGCGCCGGCGCGAGGGCGGCCAGCACGGTGCTCCGGGAGCTGCTCGAAGCGCTCGAAGATCGTCCCGAGGGACTCCTCGGGGATACCGACGCCGGTGTCCTCGACGGCCACCTCGAAGCCCGAGGCGACGGGCCGGAGGCGGAGCTGGACCGAACCTTCGGAGGTGTACCTCAGGGCGTTGGCGAGGAGGTTGAGCACGACCCGCTCGAGCATCTCCGGGTCGATGTGGACGGCCTCCGGCAGGCTGGCGCAGCGGCGGGTGAAGCGCAGACCGGCGTGCTCGATGGCGGGTCGGAACGTCGTGGCCAGGGCTCGGAGCAGGGCCGTCACGTCCGTCTCGACCCGGCGGGCCACCACGGCCCCCGCGTCGAGTCGCGAGGCGTCCAAAAGGCGGTCGACGAGGACGCCGAGGCGGTCGGCGTTGTCGAGAACGACCTCCATCCGGTGTCGCTGCTCGGGCGCGAGCGGGACCGACTCGTCGGCAAGGGCGTCGAGGACCGGAGCGCTGATCAACGTCAGCGGGGTGCGCAGCTCGTGGCTGACGTTGGCGAGGAAGACCGACTTGGCGGCATCCATCCGCGCGAGCGCCTCGGACCCTCGGCGTTCGGCCTCGAGTCGGAGGATGCCACCGACCGCAGCGCCCACGTGGGAGGCGATGAGAGCCGCATAGGCCTGCAGGCCCTCGTCCCACGGTCGACGCGGGTTCTCCGTGAGGACGAGCGAGCCGACGACCTCGCCGCGGGCCGGTTCGACGACGGGCAGCCGGTGGAGGCCCGTCGCCGAGCCGCCCGGCTCCGTCGTGCCGGGGTCCGCGTCGAGGACGACGTGCACGCGACCGTGGTCGTCCGCGTTCTCGGCAAGCACCGACTCTGCGACGGAGCGCACGTCCTGGAGGGTGGCGACCCCGATGAGGGCGCTGGAGAGGGCGAGCTGGGTGCGCGCGCGGCGCGCGGCAAGCACCTGTGCTGTCGTCTCGGTCGTCACGCACAGGACCCCGCCGACCTGCCCCGCGTCGTCGACGATGGGGCTGAACGAGAAGGTGAAGTACGCCTCCTCCGGGTAGCCGGAGCGCTCCATGACCATCGGCAGGTCCTCGGACCACGTGGCGGCCTCCCCCGCCAGGATCCCGTCGAGCATCGGGGCGACCTGGTGCCACACATCTCCCCACACCTCCCGGCTCGGCGTGCCGAGCGCCTCCGGGTGCCGCAGCTCGCCGAGCACCGCCCGGTAGCCGTCGTTGTAGACCATCACGAGGTCCGGACCCCAGCACACGAGCATCGGGAAGCGGGAGGACAGGCAGAGCCGCACGCTGGCACGCAGGGCGTCCGGCCATTCGGCGACCGGGCCCAGCCCCGAGCCTGACCAGTCCCGCTCGCGCACGAGCCGGCCCATCTCCGTGTCGGGCAGCCCGACGACCCGGTCGAGGGGGTTGGTCTTCACGTGCGCTCCTACCCGCGGTCCCCTCCCGGTCGGGAGGGGTCGACGACTCGCCCTCGTGGCTGAAGGCATGCCAGATCCTGCCATCCACGCGGGGCTGCCACAATCGCGCCGCGCGCGAGCGCGCGACGGGCGCGGGTCAGTGGGTGGAGGGGCGCCAGACGACGAGGGCCTGCGTCGCGATGGTGCGCGCCGGACGCTGGCCGGGGCGGACCGCGGTGACGTCGCCGCGGGAGCCCGCGGCGAAGACGCGGGTGCCGGCCGCGAGGGCCGCGTGGGCGGAGTCGAGCTCGGTGGAGAGCTCCTGCACGCGCGAGCGCAGGGCCGCCACCTGGTGCTCGAGGTCGAGGATCCGGTGGATCCCGGCGAGGGAGACGCCGTCCTGGGAGAGCCGCTGCACCTCCCGGAGCACGGCGACGTCACGGCCGCTGTAGCGCCGTCCCCCGCCCCGGGTGCGCGAGGGCGAGACGAGGCCGAGCCGGTCGTACTGCCGCAGCGTCTGGGCGTGCATCCCGGCGAGCTCGGCCGCGACCGAGATGACGAAGACCGGGGTCTCGTCGTCGCTACCCATCGGGTGGGCCGCCCGCCCGGTGACCATCAGCCCCGCGCCTTCGCGAAGAGCTCACCGCGCGGGTCGAGCCCCTCCTCGGCCGCCGCCATCTTCTCGATGGCCTCGCGGGCCTCGTCGGTGAGGCGCTGGGGGACGACGACCTGGAGGCGGACCAGCAGGTCACCCTTCCCGGCGCCGCGCTTCACACCACGGCCGCGGACGCGCAGGACACGTCCGCTCGGCGTCCCGGGCGCGACCTTGACCCGTACCGACGAGCCGTCGAGGGTCGGCACCGAGACCGTGGCCCCGAGCGCAGCCTCGGCGAAGGTCACCGGCAGGTCAACGGTCAGGTTGTCGCCGTCGCGGCCGAAGACCGGGTGCTTCGCGACCGATACCGTCAGCATGAGGTCGCCGGCGGGCGCACCGGGGTCGCCGCGACGGCCCTTGCCGCGCAGCCGGATCCGCTGACCGTCCTTGACCCCCGCGGGGATGCGGGCGTTGATGGTTCCGAGCTCGGGCGAGCTGAGGCTGACCGTCGAGCCCTCGACGGCCTCGCGGAAGCCGATGCTCGTGCTCGCCGTCACGTCCTGCCCGGCGCGCGGACCGGTCGGCGCGCCGAAGCCGCCGTAGCCCTGAGCGCCTGCGCCTGCTCCTCCGCCGAACATCTGCCCGAGCAGGTCCTCGAGGTCGGGCTGGCCCGCACCGGCGCCAGCGGCTCCCGTGCCGAAGCGGACCCGGCTGCCCCCGGGAGCACCCGCACCGGCGCCACCGGCACCGAAGCCGGAGAAGATGTCCTCGAAGCCGGCGCCGCCCCCCGGGCCGCCGGCGGTGAAGCGGGCCCCGCCGTGACTCATCGCCCGGACGGCGTCGTACTCCCGGCGCTTCTCGGGATCGGACAGGACGGCATACGCCTCGCCGACCTCCTTGAAGCGCTCCTCGGCCCGGACGTCCCCGACGTTGTGGTCGGGGTGCATCGTGCGGGCCTTCTTGCGGTAGGTCTTCTTGATCGCCGCGGCGTCCGCGTCCTGGGGGACACCGAGGATCGCGTAGAAGTCCTTCTCGAACCAGTCCTGGCTAGCCATCTCGGCGCACCCCGTCCTTCGTCGGCTGGGTTGTCACAGTGTCACGAATGCCGCCGAGCCGGCTTCCCGGCTCGGCGGCGACCCGCTCAGGCGGGGTCGGCAACCGACACCCGCGCGGCGCGGACGAGCCGCTCCCCGATGCGGTAGCCGGGCTGCAGCACCTGCACCACGGTCGTCCCGGTCGCGCCCTCGGGCAGCTCGGCCTCGACGTGCATGAGCGCCTCGTGAACGGTCGGGTCGAACTCCTCGCCGGCGTTGCCGACGCGGTGGACACCCTGACGGCTCAGCACCGACTCGAGCTTGTCGGCGATCGAGGCAAAAGGTCCCCCGGCGAGGTCACCCGCCTGTCGGGCCATGTGGATGTCGTCGAGCACCGGGAGCAGGGACTCGACGACGCCGGAGATCGCGGTCGCCCGGATGACCTCGCGGTCGCGATCGACGCGCTTCTTGTAGTTGACGTACTCGGCCTGCAGCCGTTGCAGGTCGACGAGCAGGGTCGCCGCCATGGTGTCCTCCTCGGCCAGGGCCTCCCCCTCGGACGGTGCGTCTGCGGCCTGCGCCGTCGACCCCTCGGAGGCGCTCGACGGGTGGTCGAACTCGTCCTCGGCGCCGGGCTCGGACGAGGCGCCCGAGCCACCCTCGGCGTAGGTGTGGTGACCCTGACGACCGCCCCCGGCCGCCGGGGCGGCGGAGTCCCGCGACTCCGCCGCCCCGGTGCTGAGGTCGTCCACCGCGGCCTGGTCGGCCTCGGTGCCCTCGGGCTGGGGGCCGGGGGTCACTTGGCGCCCTCGGCCTCGTCGTCGTCGACGACCTCGGCGTCGACGACGTCGTCGTCGGAGCCGTCGGCAGCACCCGCGTCGCCAGAGCCCGCGCCAGCCGAGTCACCCTCGGCGCCAGCGGAACCCGGCTCGCCTGCAGAAGCCTGCTCAGCGGCATACACCGCCTGGCCCATGGCCTGCGACTTCGTGTTGAGGTCCTCGATCTTGGCCTTGACGTCCTCGGCGCTGGCCTCGGACCCCTCGGCGATCGCGGCCTTGAGGTCGGCAAGCGACTCGTCGACCGGCGTCTTGACGTCGGCCGGGATCTTGTCACCCGACTCCTTGAGGAAGGACTCGGTCGAGAAGACGAGCTGCTCGGCCTGGTTGCGGACCTCGGCCTCCTCGCGACGCTGACGGTCCTCGTCGGCGTGCGCCTCGGCGTCCTTGACCATCCGGTCGATCTCGTCCTTGGACAGGGCCGAGCCGCCGGTGATCGTCATCTTCTGCTCCTTGCCGGTCCCCTGGTCCTTCGCCGAGACGTTGACGATGCCGTTGGCGTCGATGTCGAAGGTCACCTCGATCTTCGGGATGCCGCGAGGCGAGGGAGCGATGCCGGTCAGCTCGAAGGTGCCGAGCGACTTGTTGTGCTGGGCGATCTCGCGCTCACCCTGGAAGACCTGGATGAGGACGGACGGCTGGTTGTCGTCGGCCGTCGTGAAGATCTCCGAGCGCTTCGTCGGGATCGCGGTGTTGCGCTCGATGAGCTTGGTCATCAGGCCACCCTTGGTCTCGATGCCGAGGGCGAGGGGGGTGACGTCGATGAGCAGGACGTCCTTGCGCTCGCCCTTGAGGACACCGGCCTGCAGGGACGCGCCCATGGCGACGACCTCGTCGGGGTTGACGCCCTTGTTGGGCTCCTTGCCGCCGGTCATCTCCTTGACGAGGTTGCTCACGGCGGGCATGCGGGTGGAGCCACCGACGAGCACGACGTGGTCGATGTCGGCGACCTTGATGCCCGCGTCCTCGATGACCTTCTTGAACGGGGCCCGCGTCCGGTCGAGCAGCGACTTGGACATCTGCTCGAACTGGGCGCGCGAGAGGGTCTCGTCGAGGTGGATCGGACCCTCGGGCGTCATCGAGATGTACTGCGCGTTGATCGAGGTGCTCGTCGCGGTCGACAGCTCCTTCTTGGCACGCTCGGCCTCGTCACGCAGGCGCTGCATGGCGATCTTGTCCTTGGACAGGTCCTGGCCGGTCTTGTTCTTCACCGCGGTGATGAGGTGCGAGACGATGACGTCGTCCCAGTCGTCGCCACCGAGGTGGTTGTCACCGTTGGTGGCGCGCACCTGGATCGTGGCGAAGCCGTCCTCGGAGTCCTTGCCCACCTCGAGCAGGGACACGTCGAACGTGCCACCGCCGAGGTCGAAGACGAGGATGAGCTCGTCCTCCTTGCCCTTGTCGAGGCCGTAGGCGAGCGCGGCGGCGGTGGGCTCGTTGACGATGCGCAGCACGTTGAGGCCCGCGATCTCACCGGCCTCCTTGGTCGCCTGGCGCTCGGCGTCGTCGAAGTACGCGGGCACGGTGATGACGGCGTCGGTGACGGCCTCACCGAGGTAGGACTCGGCGTCGCGCTTGAGCTTCTGCAGCGTGCGCGCGCTGATCTCCTGCGCGCTGTAGGCCTTGCCGTCGATCTCCGGGCTCTTCCAGTCGGTGCCCATGTGGCGCTTGACCGAGCGGATGGTGCGGTCGACGTTGGTGACGGCCTGACGCTTGGCGACCTCACCGACGAGGACCTCGCCGCTCTTGGTGAACGCGACGACGGACGGCGTCGTGCGCCCGCCCTCGGCGTTCGCGATGATCGTCGGCTCGCCGCCCTCCAGGACGGAAACAGCCGAGTTGGTGGTGCCGAGGTCGATTCCGACCGCACGTGCCATGGGGGTTCTCCTTGTGTGTTTCGGTGTCCCGGCCCGATGCCGCCCGGCGGTTCGCCGTCCGGAGCGGTGGGCCGCGGTGGGCTTCTGGCTCTCGCACAATCTGCTACGCGCACCCCGACCTTGTCAAAGCGACGCTCGCAAATGTTGCGTTCACTCGGCTCAACTCTGCGCGGGTGCCGATTGTTCCCTCGGCTCCGTGAACCTGGCGCGGGGTCAACCGCCGCCCTGGCCGAGCGCGCCGACGGCTCGCGCGACCACGAGCAACGAGACCAGCAGGGCGCTGGTCGCCTCCAGACCCATCAGCGCCTTGGCCCGGGGGGTGAGCGGCATCGTGTCGGTCGGGCTGAAGGCGCTGGAGTTGGTCAGGGAGACGTAGAGGTAGTCGATGAAGGACGGTCGCCAGTTGCTCACCGTGCTCGACCCGGCCGCCACCTCGCGCACGGCGTCATGGTTCTCGTCCTGGGAGAAGCGCCAGTCCGCGGGCGGCAACCGGTCGCGGGCGAGGGAGTGCCGGGCGACGGGGCCGCCGCGGTCTACCTCCCAGTACAGCAAACCGAAGCCGATGACGTTGGTCACCCAGACCTGCATCCCCCCGAGCAGCAGCGGCAGACCGTCGGTGGCGGGCGAGCCCAGGGTGGCCACGAGCATCCCCAGCGACACCAGGTTGCTGCCGATCACGACGCAGGCGAGGGCGATCGACAGGGCCCGCGACCACCGGGTCTGACGGATCAGGCGCCGGGGGTTCGTCACGAGCAGCGCGCTCAGCAGCGCCACCTCGAGGGCGGGAATCACGACCCGCGGCCCGATCCGCAGACCGTCCGGCAGCACGGCGTAGGCGAGCGCCGCGAGCACGACCGCGACCGCGGGGGGCAGCCGGTTCTCACCGCCACCCGCAGGCGGTCGGCGCTCCCCCCGGCGCAAGTGCTCGCTCATGGCGCAAACCTAGACCTCGGTCACCGCCGGGTCGGACGAGGTGTGGCGCCCTGCCGGGTGCCCGGCCCGGTCGGGCCAGGCGGGCTCAGTGCGCGGCCGCCAGGGGGAGGTCGTCGCACGTCGGCTCGAGCTGCCAGGGACGCACGGCGAGCAGGTAGACCGCGAGGGTGAGCAGCAGCCCACCCGCGATCAGGCCCGCCATCGAGACCGCGCTGAGCCCGATCACCCCGTACACCGGGCCGATCAGTGCCGCGACCCCGAACTGGGCCGCACCGAGCAGCGCGGCCGCGGTGCCCGCCGTGTCACCGTGCGACTGCAGGGCGAGGGCGGGGGCGTTCGGCAGGGCCACGCCGACGCACCCGAGGACCGCCCAGAGCGGGACGAGCAGGCCCAGCAGCCCACCGAGGCCGCCGACCGCGGTCACCACCATGGCACCGCCCGAGAGGGCGCCCACCCCGATGGCGACGCCGAGCACCCGGGCGGAGGACCACCGGGACACGAGCCTCGGGTTGAGCTGGGTGCCGGTGATGAGGAAGAGGGAGCCGGCACCGAACACGAGCCCGAACTGCTGGACGCTGAGCCCGTAGGCGCTCTGCATGACGAAGGAGGACCCGCCGACGTAGCCGAACACCGCCGACATCGTCAGCCCGGCGACGAGGGCCAGCCCGACGAAGGTCCGGTCCCCGAGCAGGCGCCGGTAGGCCGCGGCGTTGGCCCGAATCCCGCCGGACAGCCGCCGGGACCGCGGCAGCGTCTCCGGCAGCGACAGGGCCGCGAGGACGAGCAGGACCAGCCCGATGAGGGCGAGCACGACGAAGACGCCGCGCCACTCGGTCCAGCGCAGCACGACGCTGCCCAGGGTCGGGGCCAGGACCGGAGCGGCCCCCATGACGAGCAGCATCCGCGACATGAGGGTGACGAAGGCGTGGCCCTGGGCGACGTCGCGGACGATCGCGAGGGCGACGACGGCGGCGGCCGACGCGGAGAAGCCCTGGAGCACCCGGAAGCCGATGAGGAAGCCGACACTCGGGGCGACCGCGCAGAGCACGGAGGCCGCGACGTGCAGGCTCGCGCCGACGAGGATCGGTCGCCGGCGTCCGACGGTGTCGGACAGGGGGCCGACGATGAGCTGGCCCATCGCGAAGCCGAAGAGGGTGGCGGCGAGAGTGAACCCCACCGTCGCGTCCGTGCTGCGCAGGTCGCTCGTGATGCTCGGCAGCGCGGGCAGGTAGGTGTCGATGGTCAGCGGCCCGAGGGCCGTCATCGCGCCGAGGATCGCGATCAGCTTGACCCGCGAGCGGGTGCCGAGCCGCTCGACGGGCGAGCGGCCTGCCGGACGGGGCCCGGCGGCCGGTCGGGGCGCTGTCGCCGGGGCGTCCTCGTCGCAGCGGGGCTGCGGGGCTGCCGGGGCGCTCATCGACGTCGGCCGGTCAGGGGTGGAAACGCGAGCATGGTCGTCCTCGGGGTGGGGGTTGGCGCGCAGGGGTGGCCCGCGTGCCGGGGCCGGCGGTCCCCGTCGGCGGGGGGCGCACGGCAGCCGGGTCCGGGGCCGATGTGGTCCTCGGCAGGACCCGACCAGGGGCTGGAGCCGACGCCGGTGGCGGCTCGGTCGGAGCGGCCAGACACGACTCGGCCTGCCCCGAGGGTAACCCGGACGGGCCGGTCTCAGCCTCGGGCGTCCACCCGGACCCGGGCGACCGTGTCGAGGCGCGGGGCGTCGGGGGCGTCGCCGTCGACGACCCCGGCACGCCACGACATCGTCAGGCCGGAGCCGTCGACGGCGAGCTCGGCCAGGCAGTTGTCGAACCACGGACCGTCGGTGACCCGCCAGGGGTAGGGCGGGTCGGGGACGCGCGTGGAGCGGCTGCGCCAGAAGTCCATCGGCCCGACGAGGCCCTTGGCGAACAGGGACATCATCACCCGCACGCCGCGAGGCATCGGGTTGCGGATCGGGGAGCAGACCGCCTGGACGATCCGGGAGCGGGCCCCGTGCCGCTCCGCCGCGGCCGTCACCTCCGCGACGTAGGAGTTGTGGACGTCGCCGGACAGGAAGACGATCGTGTCCGGCGCCCGCCCCCGGTTGCCGCGGGCGACGTCCATGACCATCTCGAAGACGGCAGCGAAGCCGTCGTTGAAGGCCGCCCAGTGCTCGAGGTCGATGGCCCGCCGGGACTTCTCCGCGAGCGCCGCGATCCGTCGGCCGTAGGCACCCTCGGCCGCCTCCTCGTCGATCGCCTCGAGGTCGTGCAGGCCGGGGGGCAGCAGGAACGGCAGCGAGGTCCCGATGAGCAGGTGATCGACGTCGCCGGTCAGCTGCTCGTCGAGCCACGCCGTCTCCTGGGGGTCGAGCATCGAACGATGCTCCGGCTCCAGGACCCGGGCCGCGCGGGAGTCGACGACGACGAGGCGGCAGTCGCCGAGGTCGCGGCGGTAGCTCCACCGGTAGACCTCGGGGTGTCGGTCGACCCGGGCCGACAGGTCGAAGACGGCCTCGGTCAGGTCGACCTCGTCTGCCCCCTGCGCCCCCGCCACCACGTGGGCGTAGACCGGGTCGTGCGCCAGCTCGGCCGGGGCGAGGTTGCCGAGGTGCTGGTAGACCCAGTAGGAGGACAGCCCGCCCAGCAGCCGCTCGTGCCACCACGAGGTCCGGTTGATCTCCTCGTGCCAGGACCACGAGGTGTTCCAGTCGTCGCGGATGTCGTGGTCGTCGAAGATCATGCAGCTCGGCACCGTCGACAGCAGCCACCGGTTGACGGGATCGGTCCACGCGAGCCGGTAGAGGTGGGCGTACTCCTCGTAGTCCTTGATCTCCTCCCCGGGCGGCTCCGCCAGGCTGCGCCGCGACGCGATGAACGCTCGCATCGCCTCCGAGGTGCTGTCCGCGTAGACCTGGTCGCCGAGGAAGGCGACGAGGTCCGGCCACGCCTCCGTGCCGTCCGCGAGCGCGAGCCCGAGGGAGCGCAGCGCGTCGATGCCGTTGGAGGCGTTGCCCCGTGCGTCGTGCGGCACCGTGGTCCGGCACGAGCCGAAGAGCAGCCGGGTGGGCCGGCCGGGGTCGATCGTGCGCAGCCGGGGTGGCGGGAGGTCGAGGTCACCGCCCGCGGCCGGCCAGACGACCGCGTCACCGAGCTGGACGGCATACTCCTGGTCACTGCCCGGCTCGAGCCCGTCGACGACGACGAGGGCGTAATGGTGGCCCTTGACCGCGAACGTCCGCGCCGACCACCTCCGGTCGCCGCACCGCACCGACACCGTCGCGGCCTCGACCGTCTCGACCCACACCGTCGCGTCGGTCTGGCCGACGTAGCGCAGCATCGGCCCGACGAGGAGGGGCGAGGACGGCGGGTCGGTGGTCACGGCCCCACATCTACCACCACTGACCTTCCGGTGGCGGCGACGGGTCGGGACAATGGGCCGGTGGCCGAGCCGATCCTCAGACCTGCCTGTCCGGAGGACGAGCCCGCGGTGCGAGACCTCGTACGGACGGCCTTCGCGCCCTACGCCGCCCGGATGGGGCGCGAGCCGATGCCGATGCACGCCGACCACGCAGCCGCGATCGAGCGCGCCGGGGTGTGGGTTGCGGAGGTCGACGGAGCGGTGGTGGGCGTGCTCGAGGTCGAGCCGCGACCGGGCCACCTCTACGTCGACATCGTCGCGGCGGGGACCGGGTGGCGGGGCCGGGGCGTCGGCCGGTCGCTGCTGCGGCGCGCCGACGCCGAGGCGCGGCGGCGCGGCCTGCCGGAGCTGCGGCTGCTCACGCACGAGACGATGACCGAGAACGTCGCGCTCTACACGCGCACCGGCTGGACCGACGTGAGCGACCCCGAGGACCGAGCGCTGGGTCGGCTCCAGCTCCGCAAACCGACACCGTCCGCAGACTGATCCGCAGATTGATGCCCGGGGTCGATCAGTCTGCGGATCAGTCGGCGTCTTGTGCTGCTCTGGCGACACCAGGTGCAGACTGATCTGCAGATTGATGAGTGCCGTCGATCAGTCTGCGGATCAGTCGGCGTCTGCTGCTGCGGTGCGTATGCCGTCGGGGCCGCGCCGGGTGAAAGTGCCCACTCGACGGGCCGGGTGAAAGTGCCCACTCGACGGGGGCGGGGTCAGTCGGTGAAGGCGGCCTCGAGGAAGCCGAGGGTCCGGGTCCACGCGTCAGCGGCCACCTCGGCATTGTGGGCCGGGCCGGTCTCGTTGAAGAAGGCGTGGCCGACGCCGGTGTAGACCCGGGCCGAGAAGTCGACGCCGGCCTCGGCCATCCGGGACTCGAGGTCGGGCACGCCGTCGGTGATCCCGTGGTCGTCGGCGCCGTAGAGGGCGAGGACGGGGCAGGAGATCGTCGCCGGGTCGCCGGTCTCGGGGAAACCGCCGTAGTAGACGACGGCGCCCTTGAGCCGGGGCTCGGCCAGCGCGAGGGCGAAGCTGTAGGAACCGCCGAAGCAGAACCCCATCACCGCGACGTCGCCGTCGACCTCGTCCTGCTCGAGCAGCAGGTCGACGACCGCCTGCAGCGCGGGGACGGCCCAGGCCGCGAACTCCGGCGACCGGGCCGGGCCCATCAGCTCGCGCAGCCGGGGCTGGGCCTCGAGGCGGGCCTGCTCGTCGCCGCCGGTGACGAGGCCGTGCAGCTGCTGGCCGGCCTCGGGGCTGAGGCCCACGTGGCCGAGCAGGTCCGGGGCGATGGCGACGTAACCCTCGGCGGCGAGCCGGTCGGTGACGTCCTTGATGTGGTCGACGAGCCCCCAGATCTCCTGGATCACGATGACCGCACCGCGCACCTCTCCGGGCGGGTCGGCGCGGTAGGCGATGAGGTCGTGCTGCGGCAGTTCGATCATGGCTCCCATGAGGGCAGTGTGGCCCCCTTCGGCCTCCCGCACGACAGCAGGCCCGGTCAGGAGCTCGTCGGGGTTCCGGTCAGCCCGCGCCGCGCGTCGAGCCGGCCCATCACCGGCGTGACGAGCACCCCGTGGACGAAGACGGAGACGGTGATCGCCAGGGCCACGGTCGACCACAGGAAGCGCTCCTCGATGAAGGCGTGCTCCCCCGCGGCATACGCGAGGTAGTAGATCGAGCCGATGCCGCGCACCCCGAAGAACGCGACGGCGACCGCCTCGGCCTTGCTCAGGCCGCCGCGCCGCTCGACGTCGCGGCGACGGGTGCGCAGGCTGACGATGCCGGCGAGGGGACGGACGACGAAGATCAGCAGGCCGACGATGACGAAGCTGCGCCAGTCGAGGTTCGCGAGCAGGCCGTGGGTCATCGCCATGCCGAGCAGCAGCAGGATGATGAGCGTGAGCAGCCGCTCGAGCCGCTCGATGACCGAGTGCATCGCCTCGTGGTAGCGGTGGCTGCTCGCGCCGGCGCGCAGGGCCATGCCGCAGGCGAAGACGGCGAGGAAGCCGTAGCCACCGACGAGCTCGCTCAGGCCGTAGGTCATCACGAGGGCGGCGATCGCGAGCAGCGGCTCCCCCTGCTCGGCGAGACGCAGCGGCTTGCTCGGGGCCCGGAAGGCGATCCGGGCCAGGGTCCAGCCGACCCCGGCCCCGACGGCCACCCCGATGACCACCTTGCCGACGAGCTCCCAGGCGAGCCACCCGCCGAACCACCCCGACACGGGCCCGAGGGACGCGAGGAAGACGGCGGCATACACGAAGGGGAAGGCGAGCCCGTCGTTGAGCCCGGCCTCCGAGGTGAGGGCGAAGCGCACCTCGTCGTCCTCGTCGATCTCCGCGGGGATCAGCCCCTCGTCGTCGGTCGGGTGCTCGGGGTCGACGCGGGGACCCTGCACCTGGACGTCACCGGCGAGCACGGGGTCGGTCGGTGACAGCACGGAGCCGAGCAGCAGCGCGGCGGCCGGCGCGAGCCCGAGACCCCAACCGAGCAGGAAGACACCCGCGATCGTCAGGGGCATCGCGACGGCGAGCAGCCGCGCGGTCGTCGACCAGGCCGGCCACGTCGCCCGGCGGTGGAAGCGGAAGGGCCGGTCGAGCGCGAGCCCGACGCCCATCAGCGCGACGAGCACCGCGAGCTCGGAGACCCGCTGGATCTGGGGACGGATGTCGATCGGGTCGAGCTGGAGGCCCTCGGGCAGCGGGAGCAGACCGATGAGCAGCCCCATCGACAACAGCACCATGGGGGCGGAGACGGCGTAGCGCTTGAGGGCAGCCGGCAGCACGGCGGCGAGGAAGAGCGCGAGCCCGGCGATGAGGTAGACGGCGTTGATGGTCATTGAATGTTCATGATCTCATTCGCGCCGAGGGTCCCTCGCCAGCAACCAGCACGCGACCATCCCGCGGTCGGGGGGCCGGTGATGTTTGGATGGGCGCATGCCCCGACACCGCCAGGTCCCGACGACGTCCGGAGTCAGCACGTGAGCGAGCCGAGGCGCGCCCGCGGTGAGGTTCCGACAATCCCGACGATCACCCTGTGGCAGCGCATCTGGCGGCCCTTCTGGGCGCTGCCCGCCGCCATCTGCGCGGCCGGCATCGCCGCGGGGATCCTGCTGCCGGAGCTCGACCGGCAGCTCTCGCAGCACCTGCCCTACCTCTTCCAGGGTGGCCCCGACGGCGCGCGCGGCATGCTCAGCACGATCGCGAGCGCGATGATCTCGGTGACCGGCCTCGTCTTCTCGATCACGATGGTCGTCCTCCAGCTCGCGAGCAGCCAGTTCACCCCCCGGATCCTCGGCGAGTTCCTCGCCAAGCGGATCACCCAGGTCACCCTCGGCGTCTTCACCGCCTCCTTCGTCTTCTCCCTCACCGTGCTCCGGTCGGTCCAGGGCGCGACCGACACCGTCAGCGCCTTCGTCCCGCAGCTGTCGGTGACGGTCGCCTTCCTGCTCGTCCTCGCGAGCGTCGGTTGCTTCCTCGCCTTCATCCACCACATCACCACCTCGATCCAGGTCTCCCACGTCATCTCCCAGGTCGGGGACCGCACGGTCGACCTGTGCAACCGGCTCTTCCCGGAGAACGAGCAGGACGCGGGTGGGGGCGCCCCGACGTGGTCCCCCACCCCGGGTATGCCGCGGAGCGTCGTCACGTCGGCCGACCGCCACGGGTCGGTGACCCAGCTCGACTACGACAAGCTCGTGAGCGTCGCCCGCGACCTGGAGTCCGTCGTCGTCGTCGACGTGTCGGTCGGCGAGTTCGTCGCCGAGGGGATGCGTCTGGCCACCGTGTGGGGCCCGGACGACCTCGAGGCGCACGACCTCGACCGGGTCGGTCACTGCATCGCCCTCGAGACGGAGCGCACCCTCGGCCAGGACGCCGCCTTCGGGATCCGTCAGCTCGTCGACATCGCCGAGCGGGCCCTGTCCCCGGGCATCAACGACCCGACGACGGCCGTGCAGGTCCTCGACGAGCTGCACCGGATCCTGCGGGTGCTCGTCCAGCGCCGGCCGCCGAGCGCCTACATCCGCGACAGCCGGTCGGCCGACGAGAGCGCCCAGGGCGACAGTGCCAACGGCTCGAGCTCGAGCACCGACGGGGACGGCGACGACGACGACGTCGTGCGCGTCGTGCACCACCCGCAGCACGTCGACGCGCTGATCCGGCTCGCGACGGAGGAGGTCGGCTTCTACGGCCGCGAGTCGGTGCAGGTGCCGCGCCGGATGCACGCGATGCTCGAGGACCTGCTCACGGTGGCCCACCCCACCCACCGGGTCGCGCTCGCGGAGGCCGAGGACCGTCTCCACGCACAGGTCACGACCTCGCCGGCCTGACGACGACGGTGGTGACGACGTCGGTCACCGACGGGGTGCGCGGGGTCGAGGAGAACCCGAAGCGGCAGGGTGGGTCGACGGGGGCGATCGACCCCAGCGCGGCCCCGTCGAACTCACCAGCGACCCCGGCCACCCGGTGCGCGTCGGTCGCGCCGTAGAACTCCCGCCGGCCCTCGAGGGCGGTCCCCCGCGTCCGCACCCCGCGCAGGACGACCCGGGCCACCGGGTCGACGGCGGTCGCCCAGGCGGGGCTGGTCGCCAGCCGTCGGGGCACGAGCCGCAGCAGGCGGCCGAGCAGTGTGCGGCTGCCGAGGTCGATGTGCAGCTCCAGCGACGTCGCCCGGAGCGTCCACCGGTCGGTTGACACGCTGACCGCGACCGGCTCGATCCGCACCTCGTCGAAAACGTACGTGGCACAGATGAACTCGGCCACCTCGGACGACGGGGCGAGCAGGACCCGGTGTCCCTGCGACGTCTCGACCATCGCGTCCGAGAAGGAGCCGAGGTGGGTCCGGTCCCAGTGGCCGACGACGACCCGCGTCCCGCTCGTGGAGCCCACGCCGGCGATCCGCCCGTGGAAGCGCAGCGAGCAGGCAGCCGGGGTGGGGCGAGGGGGGGTCACCGACCGAGCGTAGGCGAACCCGCTCGGACGTCGAGCTCGTGGCGACGGCGGTGCCCGGCGCCGGGATCGGCGCCCCGACACGAAGGCGCCCGGAGACCTAGAGTTGATGACATGGATCCCGGCCTTGCGCTCGCGGCGGTCAGGACCGCTCCCACCCTCCTGGAAGGGATGCGCAGCGCGCACGGCTTGGCGCTCGCCACCTCGGGCGCCGACGACGACACGGTCGTCCTGCTCCGGGCCGCAGCCGTCACGAGCGACCCGCTCACCGCCATCGCCGCGGTGCACGCGCTCGGGGCCTGCGGCCACCCGTCCGCGGGACCGGTGCTGGCCGGGCTGCTGACTGCCGGGCGACCCGCCGTGGCGCAGCACGCCATGGACGCACTCCGCCTCACCCCTCTGGTCGTCGATGCCCTGCCCCTGCTCGTCGGGGCGTGCCACGACGGCGGGTTTGCCGGGATGCTGGCGCAGCGCACCCTCGAGCGATGGGCGACCGCAGAGCCGGGACCGGTCCGGGCGGCCCTCGTCGAGGGGATGGAGGGCGCTGTCGACGACCTCGCCCGCACGCGGCTGGTCGAGACCCTGGGACTCGTCCCGGGCGCGGCCTCGACCCGGCTCCTGCTGCGGCTGGCCGGTGACGACGGCGAGCCCCTCGGGGTCCGAGCGGCAGCGGTGGCGGCACTGGGCACGGGCCCGGCCGCCGATCGCCGAGCCGAGGACCTGCTCGGGGCGGTCAGCCGGAGCATCGGCCCGCTGGCCGAAACCGCCCGCCTCGCCCTGCACGACCTCCACCCGGCCCCCACGGCCCCCGTCCCGGACGGGCTCACCGTCGCCCAGCTGTTCCTCCACTCGGACATCGACGGCCGGCTCCACCACTCCGGCCGAGGTGACACCGGAGGGGTCGCCACGCTGCTCGTCCAGCTCGGTGACGCGCTGCTGCGCCAGCAGCCCGACGTCGAGCGGGTCATCACGATCTCGAGCGGCAGACCCGACCTCACGCACTTCCCCCTCGGCCGCGGCCCCTCGACCCTCGAGGGTTCGGCTCGCAGCTCCGGACTCCGCTCCGCGGGGCACCACTACGCCCGCGTGCCCCTCACCGGTATGCCGGTCGGGGTGTCCCGAGCCTGGCCCGCACGGATCGCGGCGAGGCGCGGCATCCGCCGGATCCTGCAGGCCGCCGGCGGCGTCGACGTGATCCACCTCCGGATGGCCGACGTCGGCTCGATGGTGGCCGCGGAGGTGGCCCGCGAGCTCGACCTGCCCGTGGTGCTGACCGTGGCCCCCGACCCGCAGGCGCTCATCGACGCCCGTGACGCGGCAGGGACCCTGACCCGGGACGGCTTCGAGCAGGCCGACCTCGCCGAGCACCTGTGGTTTCGCGACCACCTGCTGCGCGAGCTGACGGCGCAGGCCGAGCACCTCGTGCTCTTCCCCCGGCCCCGGGTCGAGCACGACCTCCGGCGCTACCTCGGCATCGACCTCTCCGACCGACCCGACCGACCCGACCGACCCGACCGGCCCGACCGGGCCGGCCGGGCCGACGTCATCGGCGAGGGCATCGACGTCTCGACCGTCGAGCGGATCGTGCGGGAGGTCGGCGACCCGTCGGTGCGAGGGCCCCTCGTCGCGGCCGCGCTCGATGATCTGGACGCGCTCCTCTCGACGCTCCCCGACGGTCGCAGGGACCTGCCGCTCGCCGTCTCCGTCGGGCGCCTCACCGCCGTCAAGGGGATGGCGACCCTGGTGCGCGGGTGGTGGGACGACGCCGGTCTCCGCGACCGCTGCAACCTGCTCGTCGTGGGCGGTGACCTCGACCACCCCACGGAGGAGGAGGCTGCCGAGCTGGCCCGCATCCACTCGGTCGTGCCGGCTGACGATGCCGCCCCGCAGGGCCTGCTCCTTGCTGGGCACCGGCCCAACGCGACGGCCGTCGCCTGGCTCGCCGCGATCCGCCAGGGTCACGCCTGCCCCGCGACCCCGGCCGGGGTCTACGTCAGCGCGAGCCTCAAGGAGGAGTTCGGCATCTCCATCCTCGAGGCGATGGCCGTCGGCCTCGTCGTCGTCGCTCCGAGGGGCGGCGGTCCGGCGACGTACGTGTCCCACGGGCAGGACGGGATCCTGACCGACACGTCCACACCTGCAGCCGTGGCCGCAGCCGTCGGCGCGGCGCTCGACCTCGCCGCCGCAGCCGGCGCCGAGGAGCGGCGGCTGCGAACGGGAGGCATGGTGCGCTCCCGGTTCGGTATCGACACCATGGCTGCCTCGCTCACGTCGGTCTACCTCCGGGTCGCCGCCCCGCGCCGGCTCCGCAGACCAGGGCTGCACGACGCCTTGAGGCGCACCTCGTGACGCTCCTGCTCATCAGCCCCGACTACGCCTCGCACCTCTACCCCCTCGCCACTCTCGCCAGCGCGTGGCGCGAGGCCGGCGAGCGCGTGGTCGTCGCCACCGGTCACGCGACGGCGGCCCTCGTGGAGACCTTCGGCTACGAGCGCGAGCACCTGCAGCTGGGCCGCGGCTCCAACCCCGGGGTGATCCGCGCCGAGGAGCAACCCGCCGGCGAGGACGACTCCCTCCGGGGGTTCTTCGAGGCAACGCGGCGCGGCGCCGTCGAGACGCTCACCTACCAGGCGAGAGCCCGCGGTGACGACCTGCTCTGGAACGCCGTCGGCGTGGCCCACGCCGTGCACGACGTCGTCGCCCGGGTCCGGCCCGACACCGTCATCGTCGACCACCTGGCCTTCGGTGCGCGGATCGGCCTCGCGAGCGCAGGCATCCGTCATGCCGACGTCGTGCTCGGCCACCCCTCGGCCCTGACGGTCGGCGACGAGGTCTACGGCTACCCCCCGGCGTGGCCCCGCGCCATCACGCCGGACCCGGGTGCGCTCGAGGAGCTGCGACGACTGTCGCAGCGCGTGCGCGACGACTTCACCAGGCAGTGGAACTCCGCGCTGGCGCAGCTGTCCCCGGGTGCCGCACCGAGCGCGGACGCGTTCGCCGAGACCGGTGACGTGCTGCTGCTCAACTACCCGGGGGAGCTCCACGAGACCGACCGCACCTCGCTGCTGCCGCGCCACACCTTCCTCGGGTCATCGGTGCGCCACGAGGCCCGCGACGAGCAGGTGGAGCAGTGGCTGGCCCAGGGAGACGCTCCCATCGTCTACGTCAGCCTCGGCAGCTTCCTGTCTGCCCGGGGCGACGTGCTGGGGCGGATCGCCGAGGCGCTCCGCGGCCTGGACGTGAGGGTCGCCCTGGCCCACGGCTCGGCCGCCCGCGACCTGGTGGGACCCGTGCCCAGCTCATGGCTCGTGCGCGAGGTGCTACCCCAGGTGACGCTCCTGGGGCACGCCGCCCTGGCGATCTCGCACGGCGGCAACAACAGCGTCACCGAGGCGCTCACGGCCGGCGTGCGCCTGCTCCTGCTGCCGCTCTCGACCGACCAGTTCGCCGGTGCCGCCGCGATCGAGCGGCATGGGATGGGCGAGGTGCTCGACCCCAACGATCCCGATCCCGCACCGATTCGCGACGCGGCCCGCCGTCTGCTCGACTCTGCCGCATCCGCCCCGCTCCCGGGCGGCCACCCGGCGCTGCACGGGCTCAGCGCGTCACTGCGAGCGCGGCCCGGACCACGACGGGCGTGGGATGCCCTCGTCGGCCCCACCGAGCGGGACGCGTCGCTCACGAGCTCAGCTCAGGAATGACCCGGCCCCCACCAGCGACCCGCCGCCACCTGGTCACCACCGACCCACACGCCCGCGACGTCGGAGGCGGTCCCGAGCGCGAAGACCTTCGACAGGGCGTCGTCCGCGGACGCGGCGTTGCCGAGGCCGACGGCGAGCGGGTCGCCCGGCGCGGGGACGAGCCAGATCGCGTCGAACTGCTTGCCGACCGAGAGGTCACCCACCTCGTCAGCGCGTCCCAGCGCGTCGGCCCCGGCGGCGGTGCAGAGCCAGAGCAGGTGCGCCGAGGTCAGCGCCAGCCCCTCCGGGCCGAGCAGCCGCTGGACGAAGTAGGCCTGCAGCCCCTCCTTGAAGAGGGAGAACCCCGTGCCCGCACCGACGTCCGAGCCGAGGGCGACCCGGACGCCGGCCTCGAGGTGTCGTCTGAGCGGGAACAGCCCACTGCCCAGCGCGGCGTTGCTCGTGGGACAGTGCGCCACGGCTGATCCGCGCCCGGCGAGGGTCGTCAGCTCCGCGTCGGTCGGGTGCACGTCGTGTGCGAGCACCGACCGACCCGTGAGGAGTCCGTGCCGGTCATACGTGTCGACGTAGGCGGCACCACCGAAGAGCGAGCCCACCTCGCGGATCTCGTGGACGTTCTCGTTGACGTGCGAGGTGAACCACGCGCCCGGCACCTCGGCGAAGGTCGCCGCGCACGCCTCGAGCACCGCGTCACTGGCCGAGAGCGAGAAGCGGGGTGTCACGGCATACCGCAGCCGCCCCGCACCGTGCCAACGCGCCGCGAGGTCGCGTGACTCGGCATAGGCGCGCTCCGGTGTCGTGAGCAGGGGCTGTGGGAGGAGACGGTCGGAGGTCACGAGGCCCGTCGTGATGCGCAGACCCGACCGCGCGGCCGCCTCGAACATCACGTCGACGGCCGGCGCGTAGTGGGAACCGAAGACGAGCGCGGTCGTGGTGCCGGCGTAGACGAGCCCGGTGACGAAGTCCCGGGCCACCCCCCGCGCGTAGGCGACGTCCGCGAGCCGCATCTCCTCGGGGAGCGCGCACTGGTCCAGCCAGTCGAGCAGCGGCATCCCGAGGCCACCGATGACGCGCACCTGGGGGAAGTGCACGTGTGTGTCGACCATCCCCGGCAGCAACAGCCCCTCGCGAAGGGCGACGACCGGCTCGTCGGGCAGCTCTTGGTGCAGCTGATCGAACGGTCCGCGTGCCGTGATGACGCCATCTCGGACGAGCAGCCCGCAGTCGTCGTCGGAGCGCAGGGCACCACCGGCGAACGGGCTCGTCGGCGTGTCGAGGACCGTCGCACGAAACAGCGTCACGAAGAGGCGTCCTGCGTCGTCCGCTCCCGGTCGAAGGCGGCCAGCAGGTCGGCGGCCACGGCGACCGCGATCGACGCCGGGTTCTTGCCGGCGACCCCGGGCACCCCGATCGGCGACTGGATCCTGCCGATGTCCTGCGCTGAATGCCCCTCTGCCATCAGTCTTTTCTCGAACCGACGCCATTTGGCCGACGACCCGATCACGCCGATCGACCCGAGATGGGCGCATCGGAGGGCGGCATCGCACAGCGCGGCGTCCTCGGCGTGGTCGTGGGTCATGATGAGCACGTGCGTGCCGGTGGGCACCTGCCCCAGCACCAGCTCCGGCACCGGAGAGTGGTGGCGGTGCACGCGCGCCACCGCGTCGTGAAGGATGGCGGGCAGGTCGCCCTCCACCCGGTCCGCACGTCCGTCGACGAGATGCAGCTCCAGGTCGTGGCGGGAGAGGATGCGAGCGAGCTCGGTCCCCACGTGACCCAGCCCGAAGATCGCGACCGACGGCACCACGGCGAGGGGCTCGAGCAGCACCGAGACCTCCCCGCCACAGCACTGCTGGCCGTGCTCGACGGGGGCGCGCTCGTTGAGCGCGAGTGCCAGCTGCTGAGGTGACTCCTCGCCGCGGGCCAGCACGTCGCGCGCACGGTCGATGGCGGTCGCCTCGAGGTTGCCGCCCCCGATGGTGCCCCAGGTGCGGCCCGACGACACGACCATCTTCGCGCCGGCCTCGCGGGGCGCGTGGCCGCGCACGGCCACGAGGGTGACGAGGACCCCCGGCACCCGCGTGGTCCGCAGCTGCTCGACCGCTGCCAGCCAGTGCACCTCAGCCGCCCGAGACGGCGTGCTGAGGGACCTGCTCGGAACGGGGCTCCAGCGGCGGGGCTGCGGCGTCCGGTTGGTCGGGGACGCGACCGGGCGGGCCGGCGACCACGGCCACCGTGCGCGGTGGCTGCCCGCCGCCGCGCGCCTGCCGGACGGCCCAGAAGACCGCCTCCGGCGTCGCGGGTGACGCGAGGTCGACGGTGGTGCCGGGCGGGCCGAAGGCGGCCGCGGCCTGGCGCAGGGCCTCGCGGACCGAGAGGGCGAGCATGAGGGGGGGCTCGCCGACGGCCTTGGAGCCGTAGACGACACCGTCCTCGTGTGCCTGCTCGAGCAGCGTGACGTTGAAGACGTCGGGCATCTCGGAGAAGCTCGGCAGCTTGTAGGTGCTCGCCGACGCGGTGGCGAGACGTCCTCGTGTCGGGATGGCTGACTCGTCCCAGCGCAGGTCCTCCAGGGTCAACCACCCGGCTCCCTGCACGAACCCGCCCTCGACCTGGCCGAGGTCGATGAGCGGGGAGAGCGAGTCGCCCACGTCGTGCACGATGTCGACTCGGCGCAGGCGGTGAGCACCCGTGAAGCCGTCGACCTCGACCTCGGCTGCGGCGGCGCCGTAGGAGAAGTACTTGAACGGGGATCCCTGCATCCTGGCGGAGTCCCAGTGCAGGCCCTCGGTGCGGTAGAAGCCGGCAGCCCACAGCTGGACCCGTTGGTAGTAGGCCTCGCTCACGAGATCGGCCCAGGCCACGCTCTCGTCTCCGCCCGCCGACCGGACGACCCCGTCGCTGAACTCGACATCCTCGACCGACCCGCCCAGACGGGCGGAGGCGACCACCCGGAGCCGGTCGATGACCTGGTCGCAGGCGTTCTTGACCGCCGCGCCGTTGAGGTCGGCCCCGGAGCTCGCTGCGGTGGCCGACGTGTTCGGCACCTTGTCGGTCCGCGTCGGTGCCAGGCGCACCAGTGCGAGCGGCACCCCGAGCGTCGTGGCTGCCACCTGGAGCATCTTGGTGTGCAGGCCCTGGCCCATCTCGGTGCCGCCGTGGGTGATCAGCACCGAGCCGTCCTTGTAGACGTGGACGAGGGCCCCGGCCTGGTTGAAGGCGGTGAAGTTGAAGGAGATCCCGAACTTGACCGGCGTCACGGCCAGGGCACGCTTGGTGTGCTCGTGCGTCGCGTTGTACTCGGCGATCTGCGCGGAGCGGGCCGCGATGTCCCCACCGGTGAGGACCTGGTCCCAGCACGCCTCGCCCCGCTCTGCGTGGCGCACCTGCTGGCCGTAGGGGGTGCGCTGCCCGGCCGTGTAGAAGTTGCGCCGTCGAAGGTCCTCCGGGTCGATCCCCATCCGCGCTGCGCACCGGCCCAAGATGTCCTCGATGACGAGCATCCCCTGCGGGCCGCCGAATCCGCGAAACGCGGTCTGGGACGTCTTGTGGGTCCGGGCGATCCGTCCGTTGACCCGCAGGTTCGGCACCCAGTAGGCGTTGTCGACGTGGCAGAGAGCCCGGGCCAGGACGGGCTCGGACAGGTCGAGGCTCCAACCACCGTCGGAGGTCAGGGTGGCGTCGAGCGCCAGGACCAGCCCGGACCGGTCGAAGGCGACCCGCCACTGGGCGTGGAAACCGTGCCGCTTGCCCGTCATGGTGAGGTCCTGGCTCCGCGTGAGCCGGAGCCGGACCGGGCGCCCGGTGAGGGTCGCCCCGAGGGCGGCGACGGCGGCATACCCGTGCGGCTGCATCTCCTTGCCACCGAAGGCGCCGCCCATCCGCAGGCACTGGACCGTGACGGCGTGGCTGGCCAGACCGAGCACGTGGGCCACGATCTCCTGGGTCTCGCTCGGGTGCTGCGTGCTGCTCTGGACGAACACCTGGCCGGCCTCGTCGACCTGGGCGATGGAGCAGTGCGTCTCGAGGTAGAAGTGCTCCTGGCCGGCCAGGTCGATCTCGCCGCTGAAGA
Source organism: uncultured Actinomycetota bacterium (assembly GCA_963764195.1). Taxonomy (GTDB): domain Bacteria; phylum Actinomycetota; class Actinomycetes; order Actinomycetales; family Dermatophilaceae; genus JBDSSS01. The sequence continues at coordinate 130,697 of CAVXRG010000004.1, read as the reverse complement.
CGTGCTGCGCCCCGTCGAAGCCGGCCTCGACGTCGCCACGCTCGAGCCTGGGCTGGCCGCCCTGGAAGCTCCGGGCCTCGATGGCCTCGCGCACGGTGACGATGGAGGGAAGTGGCTCGTAGTCGACCTCGACGGCCAGCGCCCCGAGCCGCGCCGCTTCGAGCGTCTCGCCGAGCACCCAGCACACGGCGTGACCGAAGAACATCACCTCGGACGGGAAGAGCGGCTCGTCGTGCTTGACCCCCGCGTCGTTGACCCCGGGGACGTCGGCGGCGGTGAGCACGCGCACGACCCCGGCAACGGCCAGCGCCGGCTGCGGGTGGAGCCGCGTGACCCGGGCGTGGGCGTGGGGAGCCTGCACCGGGTGGGCATGCAGTACTCCGTGGGTGCGGACGGTGAGGTCATCGGTGTAGAGCGCGGCCCCCGTCACGTGCAGGCCCGCAGACTCGTGCGGGATCGGCTGTCCGACAACGGGCTCGGCCGGACGCGTGGACAACGAGGTCATGCCGACACCTCGTGGTCCGCAGTGGTGTCCGTGTGGAGCTTGGGCAGCGCGGTGCCGAGCACGGCCCTCCGGTAGGCAGCGCTCGCACGGTGGTCGTCCAGGGGCGTGCCCTCTCCCTCCATCACCTCGGCCGCTGCCCGGACGGTCTCGGCGCTCCACCGCCGACCCTCGAGGGCTCCCTCGGTCGCGAGCGCCCTGATCGGCGTGGCCGCCACACCACCGAGCCCGATCCGTGCCCTCCGCACGAAACCGTCGACCACGTCGAGCGCGAAGGCTGCTGCGACGCTCGAGATGTCGTCTGACCGGCGCTTGGTGATCTTGTGGAAGGCCGTCATCGCGCTGAGGGGGCGGGGGATGCGCACCGCACGGACCAGCTCGTCAGGGCGCCTGAGACTCTGCCGGTATCCGGTGACGTAGTCGGCCGCCTCGACCTCCCGCTCGCCGGTCGAGCTCACGAGCACCACGACGGCCTCGAGGGCGAGCAGTGCAGGCAGCAGGTCGCCGATCGGGGAGGCGGTGCCGAGGTTGCCACCGATCGTCGCGCCGTTGCGGATCAGGGCGGAGGCAAACTGCGGAAACAGCTGGTCCAACAGGGGAATCCGGCCGTCGAGGCTCCGCTCGACCTCCGTCAAGGTGAGCGCGGCACCGATCTCGATGGACTCGTCACCGACGGACAGGCTGCGCAGCTCGGGCAGGCGGTCGATGCCGATGACGAACGGCGACCGGGCGCCGCGGAGATTGACGTCCACGCCCCAGTCGGTCGAGCCCGCGACGAGCACCGCTCCCGGGTGCTCCGCGAGCAGGGTCAGCGCCTCACCGAGGTCGGCGGGACGCATGTAGGTGCCCGAGGCGCCCTCCAGCCGGGTCGCGGGGACGAGCGGGGGCGCGCCCGCGCGACGAGCCGCGAAGGCGTCGTCCGAGACCGGCACACCGAGGGCGAAGGCCGCATCCCGAATGGGTCGGTATCCGGTGCAGCGGCAGAGGTTGCCCGAGAGCGCCGCGAGGTCGAAGCCGTTGGGCCCGCACCCCTGCCGTCCGGCGACGGCCTCGTCGCGTCCGCCGTCGGCCAGGGCCGCCCCGTCCGCGACCCGGCCGGCGCGGTAGTACTCGGCGGCCATCGCGCAGACGAAGCCCGGCGTGCAGTAGCCGCACTGCGACCCACCGCGGACCGCCATCTCCCGCTGGACCGGGTGCAGGTCATCGACCGTCCCGAGGCCCTCCGCGGTGACGACCTCCTGACCGTCGAGGGCGGCGGCCGGGAGCAGACACGCGTTGAGGGCCGCCCATTCGCTGCCCGACCCGCCGTCGGACCGGACGACGAGGACGGCGCAGGCGCCGCACTCCCCCTCGGCACACCCCTCCTTGGCGCCGGTCAGTCCTTCGCCGCGCAGCCAGTCGAGGGCGCTGGTGGCCGGATCGGTGCCGCTCAGCGTGCGCTCGGTCCCGTTGACCGTCACGGTATGCCGCTGCGGCGCCGTCCTCATCCCGGCCCCTGATCCACCGCTGCATGATCCACGGCTCCATGATGCACCGTCGTGGCCCGCACCGCCCGGGCGTTACGGCGCTGACGGGCGGCGGCATCGGCCTCGCGGTCGTCCGCCGGCCCTCTCCCGGTCACTCGATGCGGGTGACCGTGGACTCGACTCCCGCGATGATCCGGGAGTAGTCAGCCGAGGGGTCGCCGCCGAGCACGGCCGACCACGCCGGCACGAGCTCCCCGCCGTAGCGGTGCCCGTAGCCGTCCGGCGGGTCGTGGCCGACGGCCATGTCGGTCGTCAGCTGCCAGAAGGTGACGAACGGGATCCACGTCACGTCGGGGTTGACGTCGCGCCCCCGTGGCTCGCGCAGCCAGTCCGGCTCGGCCCCGAGCAGGGCCGGGTCCCACCAGACGACGGGGTCAGACGCATGCTGGACGTAGACGAACCGGGGGAACTCCCACTGACCGTAGGGCCGTCCGTAGTAGTCCTGCGTCAGCTCCGCCGCACGGGTGGCGAAGCGGACGTGCCGGCCGTCGTCGACGACGGGGTCGATCTCCGGCGAGCCGGGGTTGCGTCCCTGCGTGAGCGCCTTGTGGATCTCGGTGAAGCTCGGGGTCCCGACCCACACCCCGCCCTGCGCCCGCTCCATCATGTCCGCGGCGTCGGTGAAGGCCGCCTGACCCCCGTAGGACCCGAGCGACTCCCCACCGACGACGAGCCGGGGCCGCGCGGTGGCCGGGCGCGCCGACCACACGGCATACACCTGGTCGAAGAGGGCCTTGCCCGCCGCCCGGGGGGTCTCCCGGTCGGTCATCATCGACATCGCGCTCGGCAGGTAGGAGTACTGCATGGCCGCGACGGCACAGTCCCCGTCGCTGAGGTACTCGATCGACTGCACCGTCCAGTCGTCGACCCAGCCGGTGCCCGTCGTCGTGACGACGGCGAGGACGCGCCGGTCGAAGGCCCCGGTCCGCTCGAGCTCGCCGACGACCGCGGCCGCGACCTGCTCGACGCTGCGATCGCCGGAGCGGCCCGCGTAGACCCGGATCGGTTCGATCGCGGCGCGCCCCGTCGCCGCGGCGATCTGGGCGGGGGTCGGCGCGCTCGTGACGAACAGCTGCCCCTCGAAGCCGAGGCTGTCCCACGGCTCGCTGGACCCCGGCCCACCCGACCGGAGCGGTGAGGCAGGCGCCACCCGCCCCTCCGGGGGGCTCGAGTTGCCCGCGGCCGCGGCCGCACCCATCGCCTGCATGGCCCGGTGGAACAGCACGTTGTCGGAGACCCAGGCGGTGGCGAGCACGACGACGACGACGGCGAGGACCGACGCGATGGTCTGGGGCAGGACGTGTCCGGCCGCCTCCGCGAGGCCCCGGGTCGCACGACGCAGCCCCCGGACGGCCCCGACGAGCAGCACCGCGACGAGCAGCGCCATGATCATCGCGCCCACCCAGTCGAGCGGGCCCAGGGGCGTGAGCCGCACGACGGCGGCGGTCCGCGCCTGAGACCGCACGTTGCTCACCGTGATCCCGACGACGGCGGCCGCCGTGACGAGCGGCAACGCCACCCGTAGCCAGTGCGCCGCCTCCCTGCTGATCGTCACGTGGAGGGAGGCGAGGCGCGCGACGTGGCGGCCGGCCCAGGCCAGCGCGACCCCGAGGCCGTAGCCGGCCGCCGCGCAGAGCCCGGTGATGAAGCCCTGGTAGTACCACGTTCGCGGCAGCAGGCTCGGTGACATCGAGATGAGCACGTAGGCCGAGCCGAGCACGAGGCCGAGCCGCGAGAGGTGCCACCAGCGCGGCCCCTCGCGCGGGACCACCGACACGTCGACCATGGGCCCAGCGTAGGCGCGCCGGGACCGGCACCCCGGCGCGTTCGAGGGAGATGATGGGCCCATGACGACGAGCGCCGCCGACCGGGTCACCTCCTTCGAGCGCGTCGGTCTGACGTTCGACGTCACCGACGGGGGGCCGCGGGGCGGGCCGGCCGTCGTCCTGCTCCACGGCTTCCCCGCCGACCGCACCGCCTGGCACCGGGTCGAGCCGCTCCTGCACGCGGCAGGCCTGCGCACCCTCGCCCCCGACCAGCGGGGCTACTCCCCCCGTGCCTCGCCGACCGAGGCGGCGGCCTACCACCTCGAGGAGCTCGTCGCGGACGTGCTCGCCCTCGCCGACGCCGCGGGCCTCGACCGCTTCCACGTCGTCGGCCACGACTGGGGTGGGGCGATCGCCTGGTTGCTCGCCGGCAACCACGCCGACCGGGTCGCCTCGGTGACGGTGCTCTCCACGCCGCATCCCGGCGCCCTCTCCCGGGCCCTGCGCACCGCCGACCAGCGCCGCCGCTCCTGGTACATGGCCGCCTTCCAGGTCCCCACCGTCCCGGAGCGCGTCCTCGCGTCCCGCTTCCACCTCGTCATGGCCAGGATGGGTCTCCCACTCGACGAGATGGCGCGGTATGCCGCTCGGCTCGCGAGCCCGGCGGCGCTCACCGGCCCGATCAACTGGTACCGCGCAGCCGGGACCTCCTCGGTGCCTGCCCACCGCGTGACGGTGCCCGCCACCTACGTCTGGGGGTCCGACGACCCCGCCCTCGGTCGCACTGCCGCCGAGCTGACCCGGGAGCACGTCACGGGCGACTACGTCTTCATCGAGCTCGACGCGAACCACTGGCTCCCCGAGACGCGGCCCGAGGAGTGCGCCGCCGCGATCGTCGACCGGGTGCGCTCGGCCGACTGAGCGGCATACCGGGAAGAACTCCGGCCGCCGAGAGGTTGCACCCGCGTGAAGATCGACATCTGGTCAGACATCGTGTGCCCCTTCTGCTACCTCGGCAAGCGGCGGCTCGAGACCGCCCTGGCCGACTTCGAGCACCGCGACGAGGTCGAGATCCAGTGGCACAGCTTCGAGCTCGACCGGGGCGCGCCCACCGTCGCCGACGGGTCGCTCGTCGACCTCGTCGCCGCCAAGTACGGCACCGACCGCGACCAGGCGATCGCCCAGCACGAGTCGATGGCGACCGCGGCCGAGGAGCTCGGACTCGAGTTCAACTGGCAGGATGCCCGCCCCGGCAACACCTTCGACGCGCACCGCATCGTCCACCTCGCCGCCGAGCAGGGCCTCGCCGACCGCGCCCACGAGCGCCTCATGCGGGCCTACTTCACCGAGGGCAGGGCGGTCGGTGACCGCGAGACGCTCGTCGGGCTCGCCACCGAGATCGGTCTCGACGCCGCCACGGTCCGCGCCGTCCTCGACTCCGACGACTTCGGCAACCACGTGCGCAGCGACGAGGCGACCGCCAAGATGCTCGGCATCGAGTCCGTCCCCTTCTTCGTCCTCGACCGCAAGTACGGCGTCTCCGGCGCCCAGCCCCCGCAGGTGTTCGCGCAGGCCCTGGAGACCGCGTGGTCGACCCGGCACGAGCGCCCCGAGCCGGTGGCCGCCGGCAGCGGGTGCGGCGGCGCCTGCGGAGCCGGGGGCTGCGGCGGCGCCTGCTGAGGTCGCTGAGCCCTACCCTCGGGTGATGGCGCACCCGATGATGTTCGACCGCGAGGACCCGGTCCTCCAGCGGCTTCGCTCGATCTGTCTCGGCCTTCCGGGCGCCGACGAGAAGGTGTCGCACGGCCGCCCGAACTTCTTCACGACCAAGGTCTTTGCCATCTACGGCGGCTCCGTCAAGGGCGACCACTCCTCGGGGCTGCACGGCCGAGCTCTGCTCTTCCTCCCCGACGAGGCCGACCACGCGGCGCTGTTCGGGGACGGGCGCTTCTTCCTGCCTGCCTACCTCGGCCCGTCGGGGTGGCTCGGGCTCGACCTCCCCGGTGACGAGGTCGACTGGGACGAGGTGGCCGAGCTCGTCGACGCGTCCTACCGACGCACGGCGCCCACCCGCCTCGTCGCCGCACTCGACGCGTCGGCCCGGCCGTGACGGCGTGCCTGCCGTGGCACAGCCAGGATCGTCACGTCGTGCGGCTCGAGTGGGGCCCCGAGGGCGCCGCAGCCCTCGCCCGGTATGCCGCTGAGCGGGGCAGTCGGGTCATAGCCGTCGTCGTCGACGTGCTCAGCTTCACGACCTGCGTGTCGGTGGCCGCCGACCGGGGCGTCACGGTCCTCCCCTTCCCCTGGCGGGACGACCGCGCCACCGCCTTCGCGACGGCCCACGGTGCAGTGCTGGCCCAGCCGAGGGGTGGGTCGAGATCTTCGATAACCCTGTCCCCCGGCTCGATCCGCGCAGCGGTCGGCGTCGAGCGCCTCGTGCTGCCCTCTCCCAACGGGTCCACGACGAGCGGCCGGCTCGCGACGACCGGGGCCATGGTCGTGTCGGCGTCGCTCCGCAACCGGTCGTCGGTCGCCGCCTGGGTCGCGGCGCAGGTCGAGGTGTCACCGCCGGGCGACGTCGTCGTCCTGCTCGTGCCATCCGGGGAGCGGTGGGGGGACGGCAGGCTGCGCCCGGCCGTCGAGGACCTGTGGGGAGCCGGCTCAGTGGCCGAGGCGCTCGTGACCTGCCTCGACCACCGTGCCGGGCCGCTGGTGCTCAGCCCGGAGGCCGAGGCCGCCCTCGCTGCGTGGCGGACCGCCGCGGGCTCACTCGCGGACCGCCTGGCGGGCTGCTCCAGCGGCCGTGAGCTGGTCGAGAGGGGATGGGCCGACGACGTGTCGGTGGCCGGCGAGCTCGACTCCAGCGCCAGCGTGCCCGTGCTGGTGGACGGCGCTTTCCGCGACCGGGCGGCCTCACTGCCCGATGGCGCTCCAGAAGGTTGAGGCAGCGCGGGAGGGACGGCCGGTGCGCCGCTCGCTCCAGTCGGCGGAGGTCATCAGGCCGGTCACGGCGTTGACCCCCAGCCAGCGGAGCGGCTCCGGCTCCCACGACCGGGAGGTGCGCCCGGCCCACGGCAGCTGCGCGAGCCCCTCGGGGTCGTCGTCCCGGATCATCGCGGCGAGGGTCCGGCCGGCGAGGGCCGAGGTGGCGACACCGTCCCCCACGTAGCCGCCCGCGAAGGCAAGCCCCGTGGTCCGGTCGTGGCGCACCGACGGGAACCAGTCCCGGGGCACCCCGAGGTTGCCGCCCCAGGCGTGAGTGAAGCGCACCCCATCGAGCACGGGGAAGAGCTCGACGACGATCCGCCGCAGCATCGTCTGGACGCGCTCGTGGTGCTCCGTCGACGGCGAGATCCTCGATCCGTAGCGGTAGGGAGCGCCCCTGCCACCGAAAGCGATCCGTCCGTCCTTCGTGCGCTGACCGTAGACGACGAGGTGGCGGTTGTCCGCGAAGGTCTCCCTCCCGTCGAGCCCGATCGCGTCCCAGACCGCGTCGCCCAGCGGTTCCGTCGCGGTCATCAACGAGTAGACCGGTGCGATCGCGCGGCGACGTCCTCTCACGGTCGGGGTGTAACCCTCGGTCGCGAGGACGACGTGGTCGGCGCGAACCGTGCCGTGAGGGGTGACGACGCGGCGGCTGCCGACGTCAAGAGCAGGGGTGCGCTCGTGGATGACGACGCCACGTCGCTCGACGGCCCGCGCGAGACCGCGGACGAGCCGCGCCGGGTGGATGACGGCGCAGTGCGGGGTGAAGGCGCCACCGAGGGCCCCGGACATGCGGGCCACGCCGCCCAGCTCGTCCGCGGACAGGAGCCGGTGGTCGTCCTCGCCGAAGCCCCACGCGGCGTAGTCGGCCACCTCGCCCCTGATCCGCTCGAGCTGGGCGGGGTTGCGCGCGACCGAGAGCGAGCCGCCCTGCTCGAAGTGGCAGTCGATTCCCTCCTCCGCCGCGATCCGCCCGACCTCGGGGACGACCTCGTGGAGCCGGTGCTGCATCCGCACCGCGGCGTCGCGGCCGCGCTCGCGCGCCATCCGTCCCAGGGAGGTGGGGAACAGGGCGGAGCACCAGCCACCGTTGCGACCTGACGCACCGAAGCCCGCGATCTCCTGCTCGACGACGGCCACCCGGATGCTCGGGTCGGCCACGGCGAGGTGGTAGGCGGTCCACAGCCCCGTGTAGCCGGCCCCGACGATGACGACGTCAACGTCGAGGTCCCCGCCCAGCGCCGGCCGCGGCGTGAGGTCGTCGTCGACCGTGTCGTGCCAGAGGCTGAGTCCGCGGTAGTCGGTGGGCATTCCGGCAGTATGCCGTGAAGCTGCGGCCCGCGAGAGCCTGAGGTCACGCATTCCGTGGATCATGAGCACGTTCGCCTACGGAATCCGTCGCGAGACCTGATTTCAGCCACCCCTTCCGCAACCGTCGCCCATGCAGCACCATGGTCCGCATGACGACCCCGGACCGCGCCCGCCTCCACGACCTGCACGAGCGCGAACGGCAGGCCTTCCGCGCGGCCCGCCCGCGCTCGGCCGCCCTCGCGGAGCGCGCGCGGGCCCACCTGCCCGGCGGCGTGCCGATGAGCTGGATGGTCAAGTGGCCCGGCGACTTCCCGGTCTTCGTCGAGCAGGCCTCCGGCGCCCACTTCACCTGTGTCGACGGCATCGACCACGTCGACCTGTGCCTGGGCGACACCGGCGCGATGATGGGGCACTCGCCGGCGCGGACGACACGGGCGGTCATCGACCAGCTGCCCCGGGGCATCACGACGATGCTCCCGACGGAGGACGCGATCGCCGTGTCCACCGACCTCGCCGACCGCTTCGGCCTGCCCTACTGGCAGTTCACCCTGACGGCGACGGACGCCAACCGACACGCCATCCGCTACGCCCGCCACCTCACCGGTCGCAGCAAGATCGTCGTGCACAACTGGTGCTACCACGGGTCGGTCGACGAGACCTTCGCGACGCTCGATGAGGCGGGTCGGACTGTCAACCGGCGCAACAACATCGGTGCCCCGGTCGACACGGCGGAGACGACGCGCGTCGTGGAGTTCAACGACCTCGAGGCGATGGAGCGGGCCCTCGCCCACGGTGACGTCGCCGCCGTCCTCGTCGAGCCGGCGCTCACCAACATCGGCATCGTCCTGCCCGACCCCGGCTACAACGAGGGCCTGCGCGAGCTCGCGACCCGCTACGGGGCGTTGCTCATCAACGACGAGACCCACACGATCTGTGCGGGACCCGGGGGCATCACCGCACGAGACTCCCTGCGCCCCGACATGCTCGTCATCGGCAAGTCGATCGGTGGCGGGATCCCTTGCGGCACCTTCGGTTTCACCGATGCAGTCGCTAACCGCATCGCTCGGTCCGTGGACCTCGAGGACATCGACGTGGGCGGGATCGGCGGCACCCTCGCCGGCAACGGCCTGTCGACGGCGGCGATGCGCGCCACCCTCGAGGAGGTCATGACGGCTGAGGCGTTCGCACACATGGTCCCGCTCGCCGACGCCTGGGCGGACGGGGTCCAGGCGGGCATCGACGCGGTCGGCGCCGACTGGCACGTGACCCGCCTCGGCGCGCGGGCCGAGTACAACTTCTCCGCCCGGCCCTCACACGACGGCCAGCAGGCCCACGACGCCGACGACTTCGACCTCCAGCAGTACCTCCACCTCTTCGCGCTCAACCGCGGGATCCTGCTCACGCCCTTCCACAACATGGCCCTCATGTGCCCCGACACGACCCGGGCCGACGTCGACGCGCACACCGCCATGTTCGCTGCCTGCCTGACGGAGCTGTTCGCGACGGCGTGACACCCGCTCCCACTAGCCTTGGCGTGGAACGGCATCCGACCGACGCGTGGAGGCACCCCATGACCGAGCTCGATCCCGCCAACGACCTCCCGCTCACCGGTCCCTCACTCCGCCGCCGTCGCACGAAGCTCGGCATCGTTGGTGCCGGCGCCGTGGGTTCCACCCTCGCCTATGCCGTGCTGATGCGCGGTGTCGCCCAGACGATCGCCCTCTACGACGTCAACGCGGCCAAGGTCCACGCCGAGGCACTCGACCTCAGCCACGGCATCCAGTTCGTGCCGATGGCGCGGGTCATCGGCTCCGACGACATCGCCGTCCTGGCGGACTGCGACGTCATCGTCTTCACCGCCGGCGCGAAGCAGAAGCCCGGCCAGTCCCGGCTCGACCTCGCCGAGACGACGATCTCGCTCGTGCGAGCGATCATGCCCCAGCTCGTCGAGGTCGCACCCGACGCGATCCACGTCCTCGTGACCAACCCGGTCGACGTCGTGACGTATGCCGCGCTCAAGGCGTCGGGCCTGCCCGCCAACCAGGTCTTCGGCTCGGGCACCGTGCTCGACTCCTCGCGCCTGCGTTTCCTCATCGCCGAGCACACCGGGGTCGCGGTGCAGAACGTCCACGCCTACGTCGCCGGCGAGCACGGTGACAGCGAGATCCCGCTGTGGAGCTCGGCGAGCATCGCGTCCGTCCCGCTGCTCCAGTGGCCCGGTGCCGCCGGCGAGGGCCGGCTCGGCGCCGAGGACCGCGAGCGGATCGCCCGGGAGGTCATCGAGTCGGCCTACCGGGTCATCGAGGGCAAGGGCGCGACCAACTACGCCATCGGCCTCGCCGGGTCGCGGATCATCGAGGCCGTCGTCTACGACGAGCGCCGCCTGCTGCCCGTCTCGTCCCTGCTCACCGACTACCACGGCATCAGCGACGTCTGCCTCTCGGTGCCCGCCCTCGTCCACGCGGAGGGGGTCGGTGAGCGGATCGAGGTGCCGATGACCGATGCCGAGCTGGCCGGTCTGCGCGCCTCCGCCGATGCCGTTCGGGCGACGGCGCGGCGCTTCGGCCTCTGACGGCCCGACGCCCGCCGGGCGTGCGTGCCTAGGCTGGTGCCATGACGACTGCCGACCTCAACTTCTACTTCGACCCCGTGTGCCCGTTCGCGTGGATGACGAGCAAGTGGGTGCGGATGGTCGCCGCCCAGCGCGACTACACCGTCGAGTGGCGATTCATCTCGCTGCGGCTCGTCAACAAGGACGTCGACTACGACGCCCACTTCCCGCCGGAGTACGAGGCCGGGCACACCGCCGGGCTGCGCCTGCTGCGCGTGGCCGCGCGGGCGAGGGCCGAGCACGGCGTCTCCGCGGTCGGGCCGCTCTACGAGGCGATGGGGCGGCACGTCTTCGAGGACGCGGGGGCCGGGGACGACGTGGCGGCACGGGAGCGGCGCGGCACGGTCGAGTTCGTGCGACCCATCCTGCGTGAGGCCGGCCTGCCCGAGGCGCTCGCCGAGGCGCTCGACGACGACGGGCTCGACGCCGAGATCCTGGCCGAGACCGACGAGGCGCTCGGGCTGACCGGCAAGGACGTCGGCACCCCGATCATCCACGTCGACCCACCCACCGGCGTCGCCTTCTTCGGGCCGGTCATCAGCCGCCTCCCCGACGAGGCCGCAGCCGCCGAGCTCTGGGACCACGTCATCGGCCTCGCCCGGTTCGGAGGCTTCGCCGAGCTGAAGCGCAGCCTCCGCGAGACCCCTCAGCTACCCAGCCTCGGCGTCACGACCGACGAGGTCGGCGTGCAGGAGGACTGGCACGGCGGCAGTCGCCGCCAGAAGAAGTGACGACGGCGTCTGGCAGGCTGACCCCATGAGCGACCTGACCTTCTCGGACTCGATCGACGTCGCGGCCCCGCCGGCCGCCGTCTACGCCCTCGTCTCCGACGTGACCCGCACCGGCGAGTGGAGCCCGATCTGTCGGGAGTGCACCTGGGACGACGGTGACGGCCCTCGGGTCGGCGCATGGTTCACCGGCCGCAACGAGACCCCGGCACGCACCTGGGAGACCCGGTCGAAGGTCATCGTGGCCGAGCCCGCGACGGAGTTCGCGTTCGAGGTCGGCCAGGGCTTCGTGAGATGGAGCTACCGGTGCGAGCCCGTCGCCGGCGGCACCCGCCTCACCGAGTCGTGGCACTTCCTCCCCGCGGGGATCGCGATGTTCCACGACAAGTACGGCGAGCAGGCCCGGGCCGAGATCGACGAGCGCACGACGGCCGCCCACTCCTCCATCCCCGCCACCCTGGCGGCGATCAAGCATGTCGCCGAGCGTGGCGACGCCTGACCCGACCCCCCGAGACGGGGACGGCGGCGACACTCCCGCCCCGTCCGGGTCCGCGGCCCGGTCCACCTACCACCACGGCGACCTGAGGCACGCGCTGCTCGACGCGGGCACGGCCCTGGCCCGTGAGGGCGGACCGGATGCCGTCGCCCTGCGCGGCGCGACCCGGGTCGTCGGTGTGTCGGCGAATGCGGCATACCGCCACTTCGCCGATCGCGACGCCCTCCTCGACGAGGTCGTCTCACGCGCCCAGGCCGCGGCGGCCGACGTCATCTCCGCCTCGATCGACGCGACGACCGCCGGGTTGCCCACCGACGCGACGGAGGCGGACCGCGCCCGGGCCCGGTTCCGGGCTGTGGGGGTCGGCTACCTCCGCTTCGCGATGGACGAGCCCGGGCTCTTCCGGACCGCCTTCGCGGTCCCGACCGACCTGCGCCGCTCCGGCTCCCCGGAAGCGGCCGGGAGGTCGGGGCGGACTCCCTACCAGCTGCTCTCCGACATGCTCGACGAGATGCTCGCGGCCGGCGCCCTCCCCGTGGTGCAGCGCCCCGGCGCGGAGTTCCTCGCCTGGTCGGCGGTGCACGGGCTCGCGATGCTGACGCTCGAGGGGCCCCTGCGCGACCTGCCCGCCGAGGTCGTCGAGGGGCTCGTCCCCCGTCTCGTCGGGATGGTCGACCTCGGTCTCGGGCTGGTCCGGTCCGAGACCGCCGACCCCTCGCCGTAGGGTGGCTCAGGTGACCGACGCGATGGACCCGCCCCCGCTCGAGACGGGGACTCCGGCGTTCTACCGCCGCCTCGGACCGGACACCTTCCTGCCCACGGTGCACAGCCAAGGGGCCTGGCGGACCGACGAGCAGCACATGGGCCCGGTGAGCGGGCTCATCGCGCACGCGATCGACCTGCACGAGCCGCGCCCGGGGATGCAGCTGTCCCGGCTCTCCTACGACATCCTCGGGATGATCCCCGCCCGCCCGACCCGGGTCACCGTCCGGACCGCGCGCCCCGGCCGCACCATCGAGCTGGTCGAGGCCACCCTGGCCGTCGACGGGCGCGCCGTCGTCCGTGCGCAGGCCTGGCGACTCAGCACGCACGACACCGCCCCCGTCGCCGGCGACGAGCTCGACGCGATGCCGGACCCACCCGACTTCCCCGCATGGCACGGCGCGTCGACGTGGGACGGCGGCTACATCGAGGGGCTCGAGTTCCGCGCCGACCCCGACCGGCGTCCTGGCCGCACCCGCACCTGGCTCCGCAGCCCGAACTCGCTCGTCGCCGACGAGGAGTGCTCGCCGACCGCCGACTTCGTCCGGCTCGTCGACACCGCGAACGGCATCGCGGTGCGGACCTCGCCGCGGGAGTGGATGTTCCCCAACGTCGACCTGACCATCCACCTCTTCCGGGAGCCCGCCCGCGGTTGGGTCGGCTTCGACACCCGCGTGACCTTCGGCAGCTCCGGGATCGGGCTCACCTCGACCACCCTGCACGACGAGCAGGGTCCGGTTGGTCGGGCCGAGCAGATCCTCACCGTCCGACCGATGCCGGGCCGCTGAGCCGCTGGGCCGCCGTCGGGTCAGTCGACGGTCGTCGTCACTTTCTGGCCGAGCTCGACCGTGCGGCTCACCGTGCACCACTCGTCGTGGGAGCGCTGCACGAGCCGTGGCAGCATTTCGCGGGCCTTGTCACCCGCCTCCCCCTCGGGGAAGCGCACGCGGAAGCTCACCGCAATGTCCTGCAGGTGGTTGCCGTGCTCGTCCTTGACCTTGTCAGCCGTGACGACGATCTCGAAGCTCTCTGGCTCGGTGCGACGGCTCGACACCGTGTCGACGTCGACCGCGGTGCAGGCCGCGATCCCGGCGAGGAGCAGCTCGACCGGTGACAGCTCGTCGGTGCCGGAGCTCGTCGTGATCGAGCCGCCCCGGTCGTTGCTCGCGGTGAAGCGGCCGAGGCCGTCACGGGTGAGGGTTACGCGGCGCAGGCTCTTCTCGTCACTCATGCCCCCAGCCTCCCAGACGTGGCCGGGGCTGGAAACGTCTCCCGGGTCAAGGGTGCGGGCCGGGCAGGACCCGGCGTGGCGTGCTCTGGGGCGGGCATGTGCGCGCGCGTCACTCCGCGCCGCCGACGGGTCCTCAGGGAGCCGGGGTGATGGCGTCGTCGATCCATGGATCGGGCGAGTCTTTTCGAGGGTGGACCATCAGGTGCTCGCTCGGTTGCCCCTGTCCGGCGATTCGTGCCTCACCTCGACGCCCCATGGCACTGCCGAGACGCTCATCTCGGGCGCGACCCCGGTGAGGGGTCTGTGCTTGCCTGCGTGACGTTTCAGGAGCATCTCGCGGCGCGCCCCCCGTCAGCGATGATGTTTCGGAGCGCAGAGCGATCCCCAGACACCACCGCGGATACATGGGCGTGGATCTCCGAGTAGATCGTCGGCTGCCGGTCGGTCCAGAGGTGGCACCCGAACATGGCCACCGCAATCAAGGCGGCAACCGCGTCCCGTCCGAGGAGCGGCATGTCCGGTAAACGCCTCGCGCTCACGGCCGGGTGACTAGTCGACGATGCCGAGGGCCTTCACGATCCAGGAGTGTGTTGACTGCGGCACGCATCCCGGTCAGAAGTCGCGCGCCGGCTTCGCCGTAGTAGATCCTGGCGCGCGGCGAGCCGTCCGCGTCGCGGGTCTGCTCGACCCAGAATCCTGGACCAGGCCGGCGGGGGTGGCCGCGCCACTCGTACGGGACCTGCCCGAGTGCGTGTGGCCCGCCGCACTCGAGACAGCGAAGCAGCCGTTCAAGTCCGCGACGTGGGTCGCCGCGCTGGCCGTCGTCGTCGGGCAGGGACGCGGCCGTGACGGCGGTGACCTGGACCGGACCCGCCGGCTTGGGCTGGCCTGGTTCGAGCGGGCCGTCCGCGCAGAGGTGGTCCGCCGCGGCGGAATCCGTCCGTGCCTGCGGATCGTGCGGCACATCTTCGCCGCCCTGACCGATACCGCGGGCGTGCTCGCGCATCGTCCGGCGGTGTTCGAACGGCTCGAGTCGACCCTGACGGACTGGGACCTGAGAAGGTTGACCTCCGCCCGCGCCGTGATCAAACACGCCGGGCTGGCGCCGCGAGAACGCAAGTCCGGCACATTCACCGGCCGCGCCCGGGTCACCGGCGCCGGACGCCCTCACCTGCGGGTCGCGGCGTGGCGGGCGGTGTGGGGGTGCCTGCAGACCAACCGGGTGTACGCCACCCGCTACCGACACCTCACCAGCCGCGAACACAACCGGCTGACCCCGGCCCAAGCCCAGACCGCCGTCGCCGCCGCGATCCTGCCCCAGCTGTACGCGGTGCTCACCCAGCAACGCGCATAGGACCCCGCCATCCCCGCCCACGGGACCACCACGTGGAAGGAGACAACGAGCACCACTGCAGCATAAGAACATTCAGCACACAGGCATCAACATCAGAGCATCAGCACCGAGCCACCAGCAAGAGGCGTTGACAACCCAAGCGCTGGGGCGGGGGAGCCTTCTGCGGCATCGAGAACCCCTGGGGTATCTCGCCGATCAT
This sequence comes from uncultured Actinomycetota bacterium, assembly GCA_963764195.1. GTDB lineage: Bacteria > Actinomycetota > Actinomycetes > Actinomycetales > Dermatophilaceae > JBDSSS01. Next base: position 115,226 of record CAVXRG010000004.1, on the reverse strand, counting down.
CACAGGCCGCCCCGTCCCGTCGCCGCCACAACCCGATCACACGCTGCCGAGCACAAACTCGATTATCTATGCAGGGACCGACGACGAGACACCGGCCCCCGCCCAGCCCTTGACGCTAAACACCTCACGCTGATGGTCTGGCGTCCCGTCCGAGGAGCGGCAAGACCGGACGTTCCCGTCGGGCGAACATCACCGTCCACACCTCGGAGATCGCAACATCAATGACCATTGTCGAGGAACGATCGTTTCGGCCGCAATTGCCGCCCGTCGCAGCGCTAACCTCATGGCATGTCAGCAACGAGGTCTTACTGGTCGCGCTGGGCTGTAACCGTTGGGCTGTTGGTTGCCGCGGGGGCGTGCATTGCCGCGATGAACTGGTACAACATCTGGATGTCCTTCTCGCGACTGGACATTGATTCCGGTCGAGGAGCGACAAGCCCCGAGACCCTGGAGTCACAGGCCAACTTCCTACGGTGGGTCCTCGTGACGTTGATCGCCGTCATAGTCTCCACCGCCGCGATGGCGAGCACGTGGAGGGGCAGACCTGACGCCGGCGCCTCCGATCGCGGCTTCGTGCCGGACGAACGCCTCGAGGCACCGAACCAATAGGGGGGCGGCCTCTGCACACAAAAAGCGGCTACTAGCGGCAACCACTCAGGGCTGCTCTTGGGGCGCGGCTGTGCGGGCGGTGCCTAGGCCAACCCAACGTGGATCCCCTCACACTGGTGAGGCTGGCCCCGAGTGGCACCCTCGCCAACGCACCCGCTCCGACGCATGGTCGGACGTCGTCCGACGAGCGCCATCTCCGTGCGGTTCGGCGGCGGGAAAAGCGCGTTACATGCACCGTAGGGTCATGGCTGTGCGAGAGCGGGTGAGCGCCAGTCCGCGCTCGTGGCGGCCGCCGACCGCGTGAGTGACGACATGGAGTTCGTCGAGGCCGTCTCCGACGACTGGGCCGAATGAGACGCGGCGACATCGTCACCGTCGCGGGCGGGGTCTATGCGAACAAGCCGCGGCCGGCGCCGGTCGTCCAGGACGACCGGTTCGACGCGACCGAGTCGTTGACTGTCGGCCCCTTCACGGGCACCGACGTCGACGCGCCTCTGCTGCGGGTGCCGGTCACCGCTGACGAAGGGAACGGCGTGCGCCAGGACAGCTTCCTGATGGTCGACAAGATCACCACCGTCCGACGAAGCAACCCTCACGCGGTGATCGGACGGCTCGAGGCAACGGCCCTGGTGGGGTTCGAAAGGCGCCTCCTGATACTCCTCGGCTTCGGCACCTGACCGCACCGCGGCGTGGTCGGACGTCCCGTCCGACGAGCGGCATGAGCGAGTTGCCAACGGGTTCTTAGCGGCCCGAGCTACGGCTGAAGTCTCGGCATGAGCGTGACACGCTGTGGGGAAGCGGGACGGTCGACCCCAACAGGCTCATTCCAGTCGGCACTTCCGACGGCACGTCAGCTTGGCCGGCGGACCGGTGACCGATCTGCTGCCGGCCGACGCCACCGCCTGACCTGACCGTCAGGCGTCGAGCGCGGCGTTGTAGCTGCCGAGCAGCCGGACGAACTCGGAGAGGTCCTCGTCGCGCCAGTCAGCCAACCGCTCGTCGATCCACAGCCGACGGTCGTCGACCACCTCGGAGATCCGCCGCGCCGCCTCGGCGCTGACTGACACCAGCGTGGCGCGCCCGTCCTCGGGGTCGGGCGTCCGGTCGACCAGACCGAGGTCCATGAGGTGCTGGACCTGTCGGCTGATCGCGCCCTTGTCGATGCTGAACGCCTCCGCCATCGCGGAGGACCGCTGCGCTCCGTGCTGGTCGAGCCAGGACAACATCAGGTAGGACGACGACTGCAGGTCGGGATGGATGGCCCGGGCACGTTCCGCGAGCACCCGGCGGATCCGGCGGATCATCACGCCGACCTCCTGCTCCAGGCCCTGGAGCAGGTCGCGTCGCTGCACGACGTGGGTCGTCACCGGACCCGCGCCTCCTGCTCGACGACCGCGTGGTGCAGCTCAGCCGCAACCAGGGGCGAGGCTTCGGCCTCTTCCTCCAGGTTGGTGGTGCGGAGCGGGACCTCGCGGATGAAGAGCACGCAGATCAGGGCGATCATCGCGAACGGTGTCGCGATCAGGAAGATGTGGCCGAAGGACTGACCGAAGGCACTCTCGACGATCGCGAGCGCCTGGCCCGAGAGGGTGCTGAGGTCGGGGACGTCGTGGCTCTGGTGGGCCGACGAGCCCCCGGTCTGTTCAGCGATGTTGGCGGCCACCTGGTGGCTGAGGACAGCACCGAGGACCGAGACCCCGATCGAGCCGCCCATCGACCGAAAGAACGAGACGACTGCGCTGGCCGAGCCCATGTCGGACAGCTTGACGTTGTTCTGCACGGACAGGACCAGGTTCTGCATCGTCATGCCCAGCCCGACACCGAGGACCGCCATGAAGAACCCGACGGCTGCGAGGTTGGTGGTCTCGTCGATGGTGCCGAGCAGACCGAGAGCGATGACGACGAGCACCATCCCGCTGACCAGCCACTTCTTCCACCGGCCGGTGGCGCTGATGATCCGTCCGCTGATGATGCTCGAGGACGCCAGACCACCGACCATGGCGATCGACATCAGGCCGGCGCGCGTCGGGCTCATCCCGCGGGCGGTCTGGAAGTACTGGCTCAGGTAGACCGTGGAACCGAACATCGCGACACCGATCATCACCGAGGCGACGGTCGCGAGCGACATCGTCCGGTCCTTGAAGAGCCGCAGCGGGATGATCGGCTCGACCGCAACCCGCGCCTCGACATAGACCGCGGTCGCGATGACGAGCAAGCCCATGACGACCAGTCCGATCGAGATGGCCGAAGCCCACGCGAAAGAGTTGCCGGCAAGGCTGACCCACACCAGCAGGATCGAGACACCCGCCACGATCAGGGTCGCGCCGAGGTAGTCGATCTGGACCTTTCGCTTGATCACCGGCAGGTGCAGGGTCTTCTGCAGGAGGAAGAACGCGGCCACGGCGAAGGGCAGGCCCACGAAGAAGCAACCACGCCAGCCGAAGGACGAGTCGACGATCAGACCGCCGATGAGGGGCCCGCTGACGGTGGCGAGCGCGAAGACGGCGCCGGTGTAGCCGGAGTAGCGCCCCCGTTCGCGCGGGGGGATCATCGTGGCGATCACGACCTGCACCAACGCGGTCAGGCCGCCGACGCCGAGGCCCTGCACGACGCGGGCGCCGATCAGCACTCCCATGCTCGGGGCGAACGCCGCGATCAGTGAGCCGGCGATGTAGACGACGAGGGCCAGCTGGACCAGCAGCTTCTTGTTGAAAAGGTCGGACAGCTTGCCCCAGATCGGGGTGGTCGCGGTCATCGCAAGCATCGTCGCGACGACGACCCAGGTGTAGCCGGTCTGGGTGCCGTGCAGGTCGCTCACGATGCGCGGGAGCGCGTTGGTGACGACGGTGCTGGACAGCATCGCGACAAACATCGCCAGCAGGAGGCCGCTCATGGCCTCCAGAATCTGGCGATGGGTCATCTGGCCGGACTCCTCGGCGGAGACCGGGCCGGAAACCGGGGTGGACACGGGTGATGGCTGGGACACGGAAGCTCGATTCACATCAGGGCAGAAGGTTGCCGAAGACAACTATATTCCCGATGGTTGACATGAGCAACTATTGGAGGAGCCATCCCCAAGGTCAGGTCCACCCACTCCGTCGCGAGCGGGCCGGCAGCGCTCGCGGGCCGGGACCGGTGGGCAGCCAGTCCGTCGCTACCCTGACCCCGTGACCGAGCCCGATCCCCCCGCCGAGTCTGCGGACCTCGCCTCTCGACTCGCCTTGGGCTCCGAGGCGCCGCTGGCCCGGGGCGCCGTCATCGCCGCCCTGGTCGGGGTCGTGCTCGGCTTCACGTTCGTCCCCCAGCTGCTGGGTCTCGCCCTCGCCGGCCTGAGCCTCGCGCGGCGGGAGCGGACGGGGCGGTCATTGGCGTGGCTCGCCATCGCGATCAGCCTCGTCCTCGCCGTCCTCTGGGCCGTCGCGCTCGGCCTGCTCCTCAAGTGGTGGGCCTCCACCCTGACCTGACGGACCGACGGTTGGCCGGCCGCGCTACTGGGTGTAGGTGGCGAGGAACTTCTCGAGCCGGCCCACGGCGTCCTCGAGCTCCTCGACGCGGGGCAGGAAGACGATCCGGAAGTGGTCGGGGGTGGCCCAGTTGAAGCCGGTGCCGTGCACGACGAGCAGCTTCTGCTCCCGCAGCAGGTCGAGGGCGAAGCGCTCGTCGTCACGGATGTCATAGACCGCCGGGTCGAGCCGCGGGAAGAGGTAGAGGGCCCCGTCGGGCTTCGTGCACGAGACGCCGGGGATCGCGTTGAGGCCCGCCCACGCGGCGTCGCGTTGCTCGACGAGACGGCCCCCGGGCAGGATCAGCTCGTTGATCGACTGGTAGCCGCCGAGGGCCACCTGGATCGCGTGCTGGGCCGGGACGTTGGCGCACAAGCGCATGTTGGCGAGGACGTCGAGGCCCTCGATGTAGTTGCGCGCGTGCTCCTTGGGACCGGAGAGCGCGAGCCATCCGGAGCGAAACCCGGCGACGCGGTAGGCCTTGGACAGGCCGTTGAAGGTGAGGCAGAACAGGTCGGGGGCGAGCGCGGCGATCGAGGTGTGGGTCGCGTCGCCGTAGAGGATCTTGTCGTAGATCTCGTCGGACATGACGATCAGCTGGTGGCGCCGCGCGAGCTCGGCGATGCCGAGGAGGACGTCCTCGGGGTAGACGGCGCCCGTCGGGTTGTTGGGGTTGATCACGACGATCGCCTTGGTGCGGTCGGTGATCTTGCTCGCGATGTCGTCGAGGTCGGGCGCCCAGCCGGCCTGCTCGTCGCAGACGTAGTGGACCGGCGTGCCGCCGGCGAGGCTCGCGGCCGCGGTCCAGAGCGGGTAGTCCGGCGCGGGGATGAGCACCTCGTCGCCGTCGTCGAGCAGCCCCTGCATCGCCATCACGATGAGCTCGCTGACGCCGTTGCCGAGGTAGATGTCCTCGACATCGACCCGGGGGAACTGACGCATCTCGTAGTGCTGGGAGATGGCCCGACGGGCCGACAGGATGCCCTTGCTGTCGCTGTAGCCCTGCGCCGTCGGCAGCTCCCGGATGACGTCGACGAGGATGTCCTCCGGCGCCTCGAAACCGAACGGCGCGGGGTTGCCGATGTTGAGCTTGAGGATGCGGTGGCCCTCGTCCTCGAGCCGCTTGGCCTCGGCGAGGACGGGTCCGCGGATCTCGTAACAGACCGACGTGAGCTTGGAGGACTGGAGGACCGCGCGCATGGACCCACCGTCTCATCCGGGTATGCCGCACGCCGCGCCATTCTCGGCATGTGGCCCCCCGGTCGGGCGGGTCCGCATGGGGTACCTTCGCGACTATGCTCTCGCTCGGCGCCCCGGCCGGCGCCGGACCCGGGTTGGCGCAGGCCCTCGCTCACCCGGTCCGGCTCGTGGTCGCCGGCTTCCTCGGGGCCGTCGTCGTGGGCACCCTGCTGCTGATGACGCCGGCGGCGACCGAGTCCTCCGCGCACACGGGCTTGGTGACCGCCCTGTTCACGGCGACTTCGGCGGTCTGCGTGACCGGGCTCGTCGTCGTCGACACGGCCACCCACTGGTCGGTCTTCGGCGAGGGCGTCATCCTGCTCCTCATCCAGGTCGGCGGGCTCGGCGTGATGACGCTCGCCTCGCTGCTCGCCCTGCTCATCGGCAACCGGCTCGGGGTGCGCGCCAGCATGCTGACCGAGGCGGAGTCCCGGCGAGGCGGGGGCGACGTCGCCGGGGCGGCCCAGGTCGTGCGTGGCATCGTGCGGACCAGCCTGCTCTTCGAGGCGGTCGTTGCCGTGCTCCTCACGCTGCGCTTCGCGATCGGCTACCGCGAGAGCTGGGGGACGGCGGCATACCACGGGCTCTTCCACGCGGTCTCCGCCTTCAACAACGCCGGCTTCGCGCTGTGGCCCGACAGTCTCGAGCGCTTCGAGACCGACCCGTGGGTCTGCCTCCCGATCGCCTTCGCCATCATCACCGGCGGGCTCGGCTTCCCCGTGCTGATGGAGCTGCGGCGCCGCTGGCGCGGGCCCCGATCGTGGTCGCTGCACACGAAGATGACGGTGTGGTTCAGCCTCGCCCTGCTCGTCCTCGGCACGGTCGCGATCACCGCCGGCGAGTGGGACAACGAGCAGACCCTCGCTCCCATGTCCACGCCCGGGAAGCTGCTCGCCGGCTTCTTCCACTCGGTCAACACCCGCACCGCCGGCTTCAACAGCCTGCCGGTCGGCGGTCTCCACCCGGAGACGCTGCTCTCGAGCGACGTGCTGATGTTCATCGGGGGTGGCAGCGGTGGCACGGCCGGAGGCATCAAGGTCACCACCTTCCTCGTCCTGGGCTACGTCCTCTGGGCCGAGCTGCGCGGCGAGCGCCGAGTCAGCGCCGGCCGTCGGAGACTGCCCTCCGACGTGCAGCGGCAGGCCCTCACCGTGGCACTCTTGAGCGTTGCCGCGGTCGTCGGCGCGACGTGGCTGCTGTTGCTGCTCAGCGGGCTGCCGTTCGGTGCGGTCATGTTCGAGGTCATCTCCGCTTTCGCCACGGTCGGTCTCTCCACCGGGATCACCGGCCAGCTCCCCGTAGGAGGCCAGCTCGTGCTCACGGCCCTGATGTTCATCGGCCGCCTCGGCCCGCTCACCCTCGGGGCCGCCCTCGCCCTGCGGTCACGGCCGCAGCGGTTCGCGTACCCACCCGAGCGGCCGATCGTTGGCTAGGCCCCGGCACGAGACGGTCGTCGTCATCGGGCTCGGCCGGATGGGGTCTGCGCTGGCCACCCAGCTGACCCGGCGCGGCCTGCAGGTGCTCGCCGTCGACAGCGACGCCGCGGTCGTCCAGTCCCTGTCCTCGGCGTTGCCCCACGTCGTGCAGGCCGACGCGACCGACCGGGAGTCGCTCGTGCAGCTCGACGTCCACGAGATGCATCGCGCCGTCATCGCCATCGGCGAGGGCCTCGAGGCGAGCATCCTCGCGACGTCGCTCGTCGCCGAGCTCGGGGTCAAGGAGATCTGGGCCAAGGCCACCGGCGTCCAGCACGCGCGCATCCTGCGTCGGATGGGGGCCGACCACGTCGTGCTGCCCGAGCAGGAGGCCGGGGTGCGCCTCTCGCACCTCGTCGCCGGCACCATGCAGGACTACATCACGATCGACGACGACTACGCCTTCGTCACCATGGCGCCGCCCGGCTCGCTCGTCGGGCAGACCCTGGGCGAGTCCGGCCTGCGTCGACGGCACGGGGTCACCGTGGTGGCGGTGCGTCGGTACGGCGGCGTGTTCACCCATGCCGAGGCCGAGACCCGCATCGAGGCCGGCGACACTGTCGTCGTCTCGGGCACCAACGAGGCGGTCGAGCGCTTCTCCGAACACCGGTAGGCGCGCCCGTGGCACCATCGCGAGGGTGAACACCGACGCGAACACCGACGCGCACACTCATGTCGCCGACCGCCACGACCTCATCCGCGTCCACGGCGCGCGGGTCAACAACCTCAAGGACGTGAGCGTCGAGCTCCCCAAGCGGCGGCTGACGGTGTTCACCGGGGTCTCCGGCTCGGGGAAGAGCTCCCTCGTCTTCGGCACGATCGCCGCGGAGTCGCAGCGGATGATCAACGAGACCTACAGCACCTTCGTCCAGGGTTTCATGCCCACGCTCGCCAGGCCGGAGGTGGACGTCCTCGAGGGCCTGACGACCGCGATCCTCGTGGACCAGCAGCGGATGGGTGGCGACGTGCGCTCCACGGTCGGCACGGCGACGGACGCCAACGCGCTGCTGCGGATCCTCTTCAGCCGGCTCGGGCAGCCCCACCTCGGCTCCCCCAAGGCGTTCTCCTTCAACGTCGCCTCGATGACCGGCGCCGGCGCCGTGACGATCGAGCGGGGTGGTGGGAGCGTCCGCGAGCGCCGCAGCTTCACCGTCACCGGGGGGATGTGCCCCCGCTGCGAGGGCCTCGGCTCGGTGACCGACATCGACCTCACCGCCGTCTACGACGAGGACCTGTCGCTCAACGAAGGGGCCCTGAAGATCCCCGGCTACAGCGTCGACGGGTGGTACGGCCGGATCTACCGGGGGTCGGGCTTCTTCGACCCCGACGCCCCGATCCGCACCTTCACCAAGCGGCAGCTGCACGACCTGCTCCACAAGGCGCCGACGAAGATCACGGTCGACGGCATCAACCTCACCTACGAGGGTCTCGTCCCGAGGATGCAGAAGTCGTTCCTGTCCAAGGACCGCGAGTCGCTGCAATCGCACATCCGGGCCTTCGTCGACCGGGCGGTCACCTTCGCCGAGTGCCCCGAGTGTGGCGGGACCCGGCTCAACGAGGGGGCCCGGTCCTCCACCATCGCCGGCACCTCGATCGCCGATGCGTGCGCGATGCAGATCAGCGACCTCGCCGCCTGGGTCCACGGGCTCGACGAGCCGACGGTCGCCCCGCTGCTCACGACCCTGCGCGAGACCCTCGACTCCTTCGTCGAGATCGGTCTCGGCTACCTCAGCCTCGATCGCCGTTCGGGGACGCTCTCCGGCGGGGAGGCCCAGCGCACCAAGATGGTCCGCCACCTCGGGTCCGCCCTCACCGACGTCACCTACATCTTCGACGAGCCCACGATCGGTCTGCACCCCCATGACATCCAGCGGATGAACGGCCTGCTGCTGCGCCTGCGGGACAAGGGCAACACCGTCCTCGTCGTCGAGCACAAGCCCGAGGCCATCGCCATCGCCGACCACGTCGTCGACCTCGGTCCGCTCGCCGGCTCCGAGGGCGGCGAGGTCGTCTACGAGGGGAGCCTCGAGGGGCTGCGGGCGAGCGGGACGGTGACCGGTCGACACCTCGACGACCGGGCTCGACTCAAGGCGACGGTGCGGGCCGCGTCCGGGGCCATCGAGGTGCGCGGGGCGAGCGCCAACAACCTCGTCGACGTCGACGTCGACATCCCGCTCGGCGTGCTCGTCGTCGTGACCGGTGTCGCCGGGTCCGGCAAGAGCTCGCTCGTCCACGGCTCGCTCGCCGGGCGTGACGGGGTCGTGACGGTCGACCAGTCCGAGATCCACGGCTCGCGGCGGAGCAACCCGGCGACCTACACCGGTCTGCTCGACCCGATCCGCAAGGCCTTCGCCAAGGCCAACGGCGTCCCGCCGGGACTCTTCAGCGCCAACTCCGACGGCGCGTGCCCGACCTGCAACGGTGCCGGCGTCATCGTCACCGACCTCGCGATGATGGCCGGGGTGGCGACGACCTGCGAGGACTGCGAGGGCAAGCGCTTCCAGCCGTCGGTGCTGGGCCACCACCTGGCCGGTCGGGACATCAGCGAGGTGCTCGCGATGTCGGTCCTCGAGGCCGAGGCCTTCTTCGGATCCGGCGCGGCGCACCTGCCGGCCGCGCACCGCATCCTCCAGCGGCTCGTCGACGTGGGTCTCGGCTACCTGCGGATCGGACAGCCGATGCCCACGCTCTCCGGCGGCGAGGGCCAGCGGCTCAAGCTCGCGACGCACCTCGCCGACCGGGGCGGCGTCTACGTCCTCGACGAACCGACCACCGGCCTGCACCTCGCGGACGTCGAGCAGCTGCTCGGCCTGCTCGACCGCCTCGTCGACTCCGGCAAGTCCGTCATCGTCATCGAGCACCACCAGGCGGTGATGGCGCACGCCGACTGGATCATCGACCTCGGCCCGGGGGCGGGGCGCGACGGCGGTCGGGTCGTCTTCGAGGGCACCCCCGAGGTCCTCGTGGCACGCCGGGCCGGTCTCACCGGCGCGCACCTCGCCGACTACGTCGGCGGCTGACGACCGGGAGGGGACGCCCTCAGCGGCCGAGGCAGGCGAAGGCCGAGGCAGGGCTGTGTGCCACGAGACCGTCGACCCGCGCCTCGCGGGAGGCGGCCGAGACGTCCACGGTCAGCTCGCGGTCACCGGCCGGCAGGACCAGGCGGGCCGCCGCCGGCGGGTCCGGGGTGCGCTCGACCCAGCCGCGGCCGACGAGGACGTCGACGAGCTCGGTGACGACCGGACCGGTCGAGGGGTAGTCGCGGGTGATGGTGCCGTCCGAGCCATCCGAGCCGGCCGAACCGGTGTGGCACGGCGGCAGGTCACCGTGGCCGAGCGGCGGCACCGACCGGTCGACGAGGACGAACTCCTCCTGCAGCGTGTCCCAGGCCTCGAGGTCGTCGGCGTGCAACCGTCCGCTCCACGCCCAGGCCGCGAAGCCGAGCAGACCGAGGACGAGGCCCGCAAAGACCCCGGCCACCAGGGCGCTCCGGGCCGTCCACATCGGAGCCCGCGGGCGATGGTGCCCATCAGCCCCCGCGGCGCCGGCCGGGCCGTCGCGCGGGGCCTCGTCGACGAAGCCGGACTCGCTCACCGGGTCAGTGTGGCACCGGGTCCGACAGTGCGGGCCGGGACAGGTCGAGCAGGTGCCGCAGGTCGAGGCGACGCAGCCGGCGGGCCCCGTGCCGCACGAGCGCGACAGTCGCGACGAGCATGAGCGGGACGCCCACGGCCGTCGTCGTCAGACCGAGGCTGTAGCCGTCGGGCAGCTGCGCGAAGCAGAGCGCCGTGGCGACCCCGGCGAGCACCGACTCGAGGCGCCGGGAGGTCGAGGCGGCCGAGACCGCGAGGAGTGGCAGCGCCCACAGGTAGTACCAGCCGAGGAAGGCCGGCGCGAGCGTGATCACGACGACCATCGCCCACCCGGCGGCGGCGACGACCCGGCGGGTCCAGAGCTCGGACGGCGACCCCGCGGACGCCGGCTTCGCCGTGGCCAGCCAGAGCAGCACGAGCAGGACGGCCGTGACGACGAGCGCGACCGCTCGGGAGGCCGCGATGCCCTGGGCGCGCCAGGCCTCGTGCCCGAGCAGGTGCCCGGCCGCCCCCCAGGCCATTCCGAGGCTCGTCGGGAGCGAGGTCCACTGCTCGTTCTTCCCCGGCGTCGCCCCGGGGTTGAGCCAGGTCGGCCCGAGCCCGGTGAGCACCGTGAGCAGGACGACCGGGGCGGCCGCGGTCACGACGGTGAGGGCACCGGCCCGCACGACGCCGGGCCACCCGAGCACCGCCGGGCGGCCGTCCCCACCCCGCTCCGGTGACGGGCGACCGGCGCCGGCGTGGGCGCCGGCGTGGGCCCAGAGGAGGACGATGAAGGGCAGCGCGACGACAGCGGTCACCTTGACCATGGCCCCGAGGGCGACGACGAGGCACGCGGCGACGAAGTGGTGGCGCAGGGCGAGCGCCACCCCCGCCAGCACGCCGGCCACCATCACCGCGTCGTTGTGGCCCCCGCTGACGAAGTGCGCACCGACGAGTGGGCAGGCGACCGCGAGCCAGGTCGCACGTGTGGCGTCGACCCGCAGGCTCCGGGCGACGTCGGCCACCGCCCACGCGAGCACGACGACCCCGGCGACGGCGACGAGGCGGAGCAGCAGGACGGCGACCCAGAGGTGGTCCCCGGCGACCGCTGCCACCCCGCGCGAGAGCAGCAGGAAGACGGGGCCGTAGGGGGTTGGCGTGTCGAGCCAGGTCGGCGCGGTCGAGTCCCGCCACGACGAGGCGAGGTCGCGCACCCCGGTCTCGTAGGGGTTGGCGCCCTGCGCCCAGAGGGCCCCTTGAGCGGCATACGAGTAGAGGTCGCGGCTGTAGAGCGGCACCGACGCGACGAGCGGGACGAACCACAGCGTCGCCGTCGTCCACCACCAGCGCACCGACACGGCGGCGTCGCGCAGGCGCCACCAGGCGAGCAGCAGCCCGGCCATCGCGAGCACCGCGACCCCCGCGAGCACCGGTGAGCCGCCGGTGTCCGACCACCACGTCGGCCCCGGCCAGAGGATGCCGGTGTTGAGGGTCGGTCTCGACCCAGCGCCCCAGGATGCCGCTGCGAGCGCGAGCGAGGCCGCCACCCCGACGACGCGCCACCGCCCGACGCGCACCGGCGCCGGGTCAGGCACGGGTCACCGGCTCGTCACCCCACGCGAGCAGGGTCCAGCCGGTGTCGGGGTCGCCCTCCATGGTGGCGACGTGCGTATTGTCGAGCCGGCGTCCGTCGAAGAAGTCGGCGGGCAGCCCCAGGGAGGCGGCGCACCAGACGCGCATCGCGGCGCCGTGGCTGATCGCGAGCGCGGAGTCGTGCCCGTCGGCGGCGATCTGCGCGATGGCGGCGTCGTAGCGGGCCATGAAGCCGACGCCGTCCTCGCCCCCGGGGATCTGGTGGGTGGGGTCCTCGCGCCACCGGACCACGGCGTCGACGTAGGGCTGCCACACGGTCGACATCTCGTGGTCGCCGGCCTGGATCTCCCGCAGGCCCGGGAGGACGACGAGGGGCAGGCCCAGGGCGGCGGCCAGGGGCGCACCGGTCTGGTGGGTGCGCACGAGGTCGGAGACGTAGATCGCCCCGAGGTCCTGGCCGCGCAGCCGGTCCACGAGGGCTCGCGCCTGGGCCCGGCCCTCGTCGGTGAGGTCGGCTCCCGGGGGGGCCGTGTCGAGCTGGCGGCCGACGTTGGCGTGGGTCTGCCCGTGGCGGACGAGGTGGAGGCGCACGTCACTGCTCCTTGACAGTGACGCCGGTGAGGCACTCGACGCCGTCGACGTCGCCCTCGTGGAAGGCGCGGGCGCCGACCGGGGCCGAGCCCCCGGCCGGGACCGCGACGGGGACCTCCTTCGTGACGACGGCGGTCATGTCGGAGGTCCTGACGAGGGTGATCGCCACGGTGAAGTCGTGCGCGACACCGTCGGGGTTGCGCAGCGTTCCGGTGAAGGACCACGCGCCGCCGCTCGCGGTGCACGTCGTGTCCACGAGCCCCTGGGAGGCGTCGAAGAGGCCGTCAGCCGCGGCCCCCGACGGGTTGACCGTCGGCACGGCCGTGTCGAGCGGCAGGATCGTCGGCTGCACGGGGACGCTGACCGTCGACGGGCCACCGTCGGTGGGCGGGCTCGGCTGCCCGCAGGCGCCGAGGGTGAGCGCCGCCGCGGCGGCGGCCAGGGCGGCGGGCCACCGCCGTCGGCCGGGGGTCGCGCTGGAGGGCTGGCTCGAGTCGGTTCGCATCGCCTGTCATTGTGCCCTGACCCGCCGGGTCCGGCCGCGAGCCGGGTTCGTGTCGCCGGGTGTCGACGGTCCGCCCCCGCGTCAGCCGGGCAGGAGGGCGCGCGCCACGATCCCGGCGGCGATGACGAGCAGCCCGGCCCCGAGGGCGAGTGAGTCGGCGGGCCGCCACGGGGCCGGCCCGGCCCAGGTCCGCTTCCGGGCCTCGGCGAACCCCCGCGCGTCCATCGCGAGCGCGAGCGTCGCCGCCTGTCCGAGCGCCCCGATGAGCAGCCCCACGGTCACCGTCACCGCCTCCTTCGCGCGCGGGACGATCCCGTGGTCGGCGCGTATGCCGCGCACGCGCCGGGTCGTCATCAGCTCGCTCCAGAGGCGGTGCAGGGACTGGAGTCGCTGCAGTGCGGCGGTGGCCGCCACGACGGGTCGCGGCGGCAGGTGGACCCGCTGGGCGAGGTGGTCACCGAGCCGCTCGGGGTCGACGAAGCCGACGACGAAGGCCGACGGGACGATGAGGCACAGCACGCGCAAGGCGGCCCCGGCGGCGATCTCGAGGTCACGGCCGCCGAGCAGCCACGCCGACCAGGCCACGCCGACGAGGGCGACCCCGGCCGGTGCGAGCCGGAGGGCCACCCCGCGCAGTCGTCCCGTGGGGGCCCGTCCCGCGCCGGGGGCGAGCAGCCCGACGAGCCCGAGCACCAGCTCGACCGACAGCACGAACAGGCCCTGGCGCCACGACTCGAGCAGCGCCGGCAGCGGCAGGACGCAGAGCGCGGCGAGGAGCAGGGCGAGCGGGTTGACCCGCGCGACGAGCGGGCGGCGCTCGGGGCCGGCCGGCGCCGGGGCCTGCGGGGGCGCCTCGAGGGCGACGGTCCGGTCCGCTCGAGCCGTGACCCCGGGGTCGTGCGTCGTGACGACGACGGCCGTCCCTTCGGCCCGGGCGGCGGCGACGCACCCCATGACGGCCGACCAGGTGAGCCGGTCCTGCCCCACCGTCGGCTCGTCGGCGAGGAGCAGGGCCGGGCCGTGGGCGAGGGCGGAGGCGACCGCGAGCCGGCGCTGCTCACCGCCCGAGAGGTGTCGGGGGTCGGTGCCGGCGAGGTGGGCGAGGCCGAGCCGGTCGAGCAGTGCGTCGACCCGGGGAGCCGCGTCCGCGCGGTCCCGGCCGAGAGCGAGCGGTGTCGTGAGCACCTCGTCGCGCACGGTGCGCCCGACGATCGCCGTCGCGGCGCGCTGCGGCACCCACGCGACGACCCGGGCCAGGTCGGTCGACGGCCAGGCAACGATCGGTTCGGAGGGGTCGGCACGGTCCAAGGGGTCGGAGGGGTCGGCGCGGTCGGCGGCCAGGGCCGGAGCGACGTCGACCGACCCGGCCGCCGGCTCGGCGAGGCCGCCGAGCGCGATGAGGAGCGACGACTTGCCGGCCCCACTGGGCCCGACGAGAGCCACCAGCTCCCCGGCGTTCACGTCGAGGTCGGCGCCGGCCACTGCCGTCATGGTGCGGGACTCCCCGCCGAGCTGCCGGCTCCGGTGCTCCACCGTGACGTCCCGTGCGGAGACGACGACGCCGCCGGGTGTGACGGTGCTCGATGCGGCGACGCGGCCCCCCGTCACCGGTGGCAGCTCGATCCGGTCGGGGACCGGGTCGGTGACCCCCGGGACCCAGATCCCCTGCGCCACGAGCAGATCCGCATGGTTGGCGAGCACGGCACCCGGCTCGCCGTCGGCCACGACCGCCCCGGCCTCGTCGAGCACGACGAGCCGGTCGACGAGGTCGACCCAGCCGTCGAGCCGGTGCTCGACGACGACGAGGGTCAGGTCGCGTCGGGTGACGACCTCGTCGACGACCCGGCGCACCGTCGCCGCCGTGGCGGGGTCGAGCATCGCCGTCGGCTCGTCGAGGAGCAGCACGTCCGGCTCCATGACGAGCGCACCGGCGAGGGCGAGGCGCTGCGACTCCCCACCGCTGAGCGTGTCGGGGCCGGCATCGTGCCCCATCGACAAGCCCACCTCGAGCAGCGCGGCGGCGACCCGGTCGGGCATCTCGGCCGGAGCGACCGAGACGTTCTCGAGGCCGAAGGCGACGTCGCGACCCAGGCTCGAGGCGACGACCCCCGCCCCGGGGTCCTGGAGCACGAGCCCCACCGACCCCGGCACGTCCTGCGGGGCCCGGCCCCCGACCGTCACCGTGCCCGACAGCTCGCCCGAGTCGGCCGTGAGCAGCAGCCCGGCCATCGCCCGCAGCAGCGTCGACTTGCCGGAGCCGCTCGGGCCCGCGAGCAGGACCCGCTCCCCGGGCTCGACCGTGAGGTCGAGCCCGGACAGGACGGGACGGCCGCGCCCGTAGGGTCGCCAGGTGAGGTCGTGGACCACGACCCCCGCCGTGGCAGGCCGGGTCGCCGCGGAGCCCGGCCGGGCCGCGGGGTCAGGCGCTCGTCGGTCCACGTCCGGTCAGACCGCGATGCGCTCGCGCGCCTCCTGGCCGGGCGGGAAGGGGTCCAGCGCCCCGGCACCAGCGAGCACCTTCGTCAGCCCGACGGCGAGCAGCGACCCGAAGATGGCGACCGACCCGCCGAGGAGGAACAGGTAGGCGATCTTGTAGCCGAAGCCCCAGTCGGTCCAGTAGGAGTACCACTCGTAGACGGCCTCGAAGGCGCCACCGAGGAAGCCGCCGACGAGCAGCGGGAGCCAGCGGTAGACGGCATACCCGAAGAGGGCGAAGCCGAGCTCGACGCCGAGGCCCTGGACGAGGCCCGAGACGAGGGTCGTCAGGCCCCACTGGGTGCCGATGAGGGCCGAGACGACGGCGGCGAGCAGCTCGGTGAACACGGCGGCGCCGGGTCGGCGGATGATGAGCATCCCGACGATTCCGGCGACGAGCCACGGCCAGGCGAAGAGTGCGCCGAGCGGCGGGAAGCCGGCCGAGACGGCATCCGACGGCGCGCCGTAGACCAGGCCCCAGGCCCAGTAGGCGACGCCGAACGCGACCCCGAGGAAGGCGCAGGTGAGCAGGTCGATCGTCCGCCAGCGGGTCAGCGGGCCGGACGCGGTGATGGTGCGGTTGGACATGTGTGGACTCCCGGGTCTCCGATGGAATGGATACCTCGGGGAGGGCACCCAGCGGCATACGTCATGGACCGGAGTCCGGCGGACGTGTGCCGTGGGTGACCTGAGATGTTCCCGACTTCCTTCGCCGGTGCTAACCGGAGCAGGTTCGAGGGTCTGCGGCCTGTGTCTCTGTGGATCTGCCGCACTCTCAGCGCCGTGGGCGCTCCCCTGTCGTGATGATTGGGTAAGGCGTGTTCAGTTGTGACGAGGTGACTTTACCGCGTCCGCCGTGACAGAGTCGGACCGGTTGACGCCCCCGGCGTCGGAGAGGACGGGACCATGAGCAACATGGCTTGGAAGGCGCTCAGCGTCGTGTCGACCATCGCGGCGACGAAGCTCGCGACGAATGCCGCCGAGAAGGGCTGGAAGCTCGCGACCGGGCGCAACGTGCCGGTCCAGGGCGACTACGAGCAGGAGCGGACGCGCGACGTGATCCTCTTCACCGCGCTCTCCTCGATGCTCGTCATGGGCGCCCGCGTCGCCATCGAGCGCAAGACGGCCGAGTACTACCGCAACGCGACCGGGCACCTTCCCAAGGACATCGAGGAGGCCGGCCTGAGCAAGAAGGAGCGCAAGCAGCACCGCAAGCTCGCCAAGGCCATGAACAAGACCGAGAAGAAGGCCAAGGCACTCACCTCCTGACAGGCGTCGCCACGGCGCTGTGCGGGGCACGCCGGACGCACCGGAAGCCCAGGTGGCTCATCCCCGTGTCGACCATCTGGGGCCGTCGCGCGGCGGGGCGGTAGCGCAGGCAGTAGCTGTCGGCGCAGAGGTGCGAGCCGCCCTTGATGACGCGCCGGCCCACCCGGAACTGCGGCTGGGCCGGGTCGTAGCTCGCCTCGAGGTCCCCACCGCGCGGGTTCGACGGCGCGCAGCAGGCGGAGCCGGCGTCGTCGGGATGGTGACTCGTCCACCAGTCGTCGGTCCACTCCCACACGTTGCCCGCCATGTCGAACAGGCCGAAGCCGTTGGCCGGGAAGCTGCCGACCGGGGCGGTCCGCAGATACCCGCTCTCGCCCGTGCTGCGCCACGGGAAGTCCAGCCCGTCCCAGGTGTTGGCCATGATCCGGCCCCCGGGACGTGCCTCGTCACCCCACGTGAAGGCCCGTCCCTCGAGTCCGCCGCGCGCGGCATACTCCCACTCCGCCTCCGTCGGCAGGGCAGAGCCCCGCCCACCGCGCGTAGGCGGCCGCGTCCTCGTGCGCGACGTGGACGACGGGGTGGTCGCCGAGTCGCTTCACCGAGCTCGACGGACCGAGGGGGTGGCGCCAGCTGGCCCCCGGCGTCCACGTCCACCACTGGCTCAGGTGGCGCAGGTCGACGGGACCCGCGGTCGGGGTGAAGACGAGCGAGCCGGGCTGGAGGTTCTCCGGCGGCGCGCCCGGGTAGTCGGCGGGGTCGAGGGGCCGCTCGGCCACGGTGACGTGCCCGGTGGCCCCGACGAAGGCCGCGAACTCGTCGTTGGTCACGGCCGTCGACTCGATCGCGAAGGCATCCACCCGCACCCGGTGGGTCGGCGCCTCCTCCGGATAGTGGTCGTCGGACCCCATCGTGAACACCCCACCGGGCAGGTCGACAAGGTCCGCGACCGGACTGCGACGGCGACGGGTCGACCTCGGGCGCGAGGCCCTCACGTGCTCGCGACGCCGGAGCGAAGCTTCTCCAGCAGCTTCTCGACCGTGAAGCTCGCCGGCTCCTGGCGCGGCGGGAATGCCACGAGGGTCTGCAGCATCTGGGCGACGTACGTCTGCGCGGGCACGAGCACCCAGGCGTGGTCGAGCAGCCAGTCGTAGTAGGTGTTGGACGTGATGTCTGCCCGCTCGAAGGGGTCGGTGCGCAGGTTGAAGACCTTGGGGACCCGCAGCTCGATGTACGGCTCGGCCCACACGTTGAGCGTCCCCGTCGCGCGCTGCTCGAGGAAGACGATCTTCCAGTTGTCGTAGCGCAGCGCCGTGAGGTCACCGTCGTCGGAGACGTAGAAGAAGTGCTTGCGCGGGCTGGTCTCGGACGCGCCGGTGAGGTAGTCGAGCTGGTTGTGGCCGTCGAGGTGCACCCGGTAGGTCATCCCGTTGAGGTCGGCGCCCTCCTTGAGGCGGGTCGCCACGTCGGCGTCACCCGCTGCAGCGAGCAGCGTGACGAACCAGTCGGCGTGGCTGACGATGCCGTTGAGGACGCGGCCGGCCTCGATGTGCCCGGGCCAGCGCACCAGGGCCGGCACGCGGTAGGCACCCTCCCAGTTCGAGTTCTTCTCGTTGCGGAAGGGGGTCATCCCGCCGTCCGGCCAGGTGTTCATGTGCGGCCCGTTGTCGGTGGAGTACATGACGATGGTGTTGTCGGCCAGACCCTGCTCGTCGAGGAAGTCGAGCACCTGGCCCGACCAGCTCGTCGTGGTCGACCATCGTGTCGTGGTACTCCGACTGCCAGCGGCCCGCCTTGCCCCGGCTGCCGTCCTTGATGTGCGTCCGGAAGTGCATGTGGGTCGTGTTGAGCCAGACGAAGAACGGGGTGTCGCCGTCCTTGGCCTCGCTCATGAACCGCATCGCCTCGGGGACGACCTCGTCGTCGATGGTCTTCATCCGCTCCTTCGTCAGCGGCCCGGTGTCCTCCACGCGCGAGGTGCCGTCCCCGTTGGCCCAGGAGTGGATGACCCCGCGCGGCCCGAAGTTCTTGCGGAAGTCGGGGAACTCCTCCTCGGTGGGGTAGTCGTCGAGCTCCGGCTCCTCCTCCGCGTTGAGGTGGTAGAGGTTGCCGAAGAACTCGTCGAACCCGTGCGCCGTCGGGAGGAACTCGTCCCGGTCACCGAAGTGGTTCTTGCCGAACTGGCCGGTGGCGTAGCCGCGTTCCTTGAGCGCGGTGGCGATCGTCGGGTCCTCGGCGCGCAGGCCGATGTCGGCTCCCGGCATACCGACCTTGGTCAGACCGGTGCGGTAGGGGTTCTGACCGGTGATGAAGGCGGCGCGGCCGGCGGTGCAGCTCTGCTCCCCGTAGTAGTCGGTGAAGCGGGCGCCCTCGTCGGCGATCCGGTCGATGTTCGGGGTGCGGTAGCCCATCAGCCCGTCCGAGTAGCAGCTGAGGTTGGTGATCCCGATGTCATCTCCCCAGATGATGAGGATGTTCGGCTGGTCGCTCACGTCGTCTCCCTGCAGTCGGTGCGTCCGTCCTCGCACGGTATGCCGCTGGGCGGGCGGCGCCCTCACCCGTTACGGGTGGCTTTCGGCTCGGCCAGCGCGTGACGGGTTGCCCGCGCCGTCCGCCTTCAACTCCGTCAACGCCGTCACAACGCCGTCAACGCCGTCAACGCAGGTCGAGGACGCGGGCGATCGGCACACCCGCGCGGTAGGCGAGGTGCAGGTGGCTCGGAGCGTCGAGCACGGTGAGCTCGGCCGGCTGTCCCGGCGCGACCCGGCGGTCGAGACCGAGCGAGCGCGCCGAGACCGCGGTGGCGGCGTGCAGTGCCTCGGCCGGGGTCATCCCCATCTCTCGGACGGCGAGGGCGATCGCGAAGGGGATCGACGAGGAGTAGCAGGTGCCCGGGTTGCAGTCCGAGGCCAGGGCCACGTCGACCCCGGCGTCGAGGAGGGCTCGGCCGTCGGGGTAGGGCGAGCGGGTCGAGAACTCGACCCCGGGCAGCAGCGTCGCCACGGTCGTGCCGCGTGCCGCGACGAGGGCGTCCACGTCGCTGCCGTCGAGGAAGGTGCAGTGGTCGACGCTGGCCGCACCGAGCTCACAGGCGAGGCGCACCCCCGGGCCCGGGCCGAGCTGGTTGCCGTGGACGCGCAGCCGCAGGCCTGCCGCGCGGCCCGCGAGCAGCACGGCGCGGGCCTCGTCGCGGTCGAAGGCATGGGCAGAGTGCGGCTCGCAGAAGACGTCGATGGACTCCGCGAGGGCCGGGCCCCCGGCCGCGACGACGGCATCGAGCATCGGCCCCGTGACGAGGTCGACGTAGCCGGCCCGGTCGTGGGCGTACTCGGCCGGCACGACGTGGGCCCCGAGGAAGGTCGTGTGCGGCGTGATCTCCCGCGCGATCCGCAGG
Source organism: uncultured Actinomycetota bacterium (assembly GCA_963764195.1). GTDB lineage: Bacteria > Actinomycetota > Actinomycetes > Actinomycetales > Dermatophilaceae > JBDSSS01. The sequence continues at coordinate 95,001 of CAVXRG010000004.1, read as the reverse complement.
GCGCGCAGCTCGTCCTCGACGGTGAGCCCGTAGCCACTCTTGATCTCGACGGTCGTGGTCCCCTGGGCCCGCATCTCGGCGACGCGGGCGCCGACGAGCCCCCTGAGCTCGTCGTCGCTCGCGGCCCGCGTCGCCGCGACCGAGACGGCGATGCCCCCGCCGTCGTAGGGCGTGCCCGTCATCCGCGCGGCGAACTCGGCGGAGCGGTCCCCGGCGAAGACGAGGTGGGTGTGCGAGTCGACGAAACCGGGGACGACGGCCCGGCCACCGAGGTCGAGGTGCCGGTCGGCGGTGGGAGCCCGGTCGGCGGGGCCGACCCAGTCGATGACACCGTCCGTGGCGACGAGTGCCGCATCGCGGACGACCCCCAGCAGGCGGTCACCGGCGTCGGCGTGTTGGCCCGACCACGCCTCGTCGTTCGTCGTCAGCTCGGCGATGCCGGTCACGAGCAGGCTCCCGGGTCGGGAGCCGGCGGTCGGAGCGCCGCTCACGTGGACGACCCGGTCATCACGCGGTCGATCGACGACACGAGCATCTGCCCGACGTCCCCCATCCGGTGGCGTCCTCCGATCACGACCAGGGCACCACCGACGACGACGTGCGAGACGTCCGACGCGACGCAGGAGTAGATGATCTGGTCCGGAGCGGACCCCGCCGTGTTGACGGTGTCGGTGCGCACCGTGACGAAGTCGGCGAGGGCCCCCTTGCTGAGGTGCCCTCCGTCGGACCAGCCGAGGGCCCGGTAGCCGTTGAAGGACGCGGCGAGGAGCAGGTCGTTCGCGGCGAAGCGGTCCCGCTCGTTGGTCATCAGCCGCTCGTGCATCTCGACGCCACGCAGCTCCTCGAAGGGGTCGATGATGACCTGCTGGTCGCTGCCGATCGACAGCGGCGAGCCGGCGTCATGGAGCGCCCGGGCCGGACCGATCCCGTCGGCGAGGTCGCGCTCGGTCGTCGGGCAGAGGCAGGCCCCGGTCCCGGTGCCCCCGAGCAGCTCGATGTCGTGGTCGGTGAGGTGGGTGGCGTGGATGCTCGTCACGGTGGCGCCGAGGGCTCCTGCCTCGTCGAGCAGCTCGGTGGGGGTCCGTCCGTAGTACATCTGGCACGCGAGGTTCTCCCCGTGCTGCTCGGACAGGTGCACGTGCAGGGGCAGGTCGCCGGTGGCCTCGACGACACGGGGCAGGTCCTCCCGACGCACGGCCCGGACGGAGTGGATCGCGGCTCCGAGGCGCACCCGGTCGCTGCCGGCCTGGCGGGCCATCATCCGGTCGGCCCACTTCTCCACGGTGCCGTCGCTGAAGCGCAGCTGGCCGGGGTGGAGCGGCAGGTGCCCGCCGCCGTTGAGACCGCCCTCGAGGTAGCAGGTGTCGAGCAGGGTCATCCGGATCCCGGCCTCGTCGGCCGCGTGTCGCAGGGCCAGTCCCATCGCGTTGGGGTCGCCGAACGGCTTGCCGCCCGGACGGTGGTGGACGTAGTGGAACTCCCCGACGACGGTGATCCCGGCCAGCAGCATCTCGGCGAAGACCGCGCGGGCCAGGGCGAAGTAGGTGTCCGGGTTGAGCTGCGCTGCAACGGCATACATCTGCTCGCGCCAGCTCCAGAAGTTGCCGCCACCACCGTTGACACGACCCCGGAGGGCCCGGTGGAAGGCATGGCTGTGGGCATTGGCCATGCCGGGCAGCGTGACACCCGGGAGGCGGATGTCCCCGGGCTCGGGCTCTGCGTCGACGAGCACCTGGCGGATCAGACCGTCGGCGACCTCGAGCCGAACACGTTTCGCGAAACCGCCTGTCAGCCAGGCGTTCTCACACCAGAAGGCACGTGCGGCCTCGTCACTCATCGGCGTTCCCTTCGTTGCACAGGTCGGTGACGACGGTCCCGAGCGCGTGGACCCCCGCGTGGCAGTCGTCGGCCTCGGCCCACTCGGCCGGCGAGTGAGACACCCCGGTGGGGTTTCGGACGAAGAGCATCGCCGTCGGGATCCCGTGGCCCGCGAGGATGCCCGCGTCGTGTCCGGCACCCGTGCCGAGCAGCGGGGCCTCGGGCAGGATGCCGCTGAGCCGGCTCACGAGCGCGGCGTCGAACCGCGTCGTCGGGGTCCACGACTCCTCCTCGAGCGTGGCGCCGAGACCGCCTGCCACGTCGGCGATCTCGCGAACCGTCTGTCGCACAGCGGACTCGTCTGCCCCGCGGGCGTCGAGCCAACCGGTGACGTGGCTCGCGATGGCGTTGACCCCGCCGGGCCTCACCTGCACCTTGCCGACGGTCGCGACGCAGCCGAGGCCGGCGGCCCGGGACCGGGCAGCGTGCACCACCGTCGCGAGCCCCAGCATGGCGTCGCGGCGGTCCTCGAGGCGTGTCGTCCCGGCGTGGTTGGCCTCGCCGGGGATCTCGATGCGCCACCGGCCGTGCGGCCAGATGTCGGTGCCGACGGCAACGGCCCGCCGGTCGTCGGTGAGGTCGTCACCGCCGTCGGGGTCGAGCGCGAGGGCCTTGCCCTGCTCGACGTGGAGCTCGATGAAGCACCCGACCCGGCGCAGCGCCTCCTCGTCGGCGCCCATCGCCTCGGGGTCGCGGCCCGCGGCGCGCCAGGCCTCGGCCATCGAGGTGCCGTCGGCGTCGGTCAGGGAGCGGGCCCGGTCGGCAGCGAGGACCCCGGTGATGATCCGTGAACCGGCGCAGGCGACCCCGAAACGTGCCCCCTCCTCGTCGACGAAGCTGGCGATGCCGAGCGGCACGTCGGGGGTGACGCCTGCTGATCGCAGCTCGTCGACGACGGCGAGGGCGCTGACGACCCCGAGCGGCCCGTCGAAGGCCCCGCCGTCGGGGACGGAGTCGAGGTGGGATCCGATGACGACTCCAGGGGTGGCGTCGGGGTCGCCCCACCAGGCCCACTGGTTGCCGGCGCGGTCCTCGGTCACCTCGAGACCCCGCGCCGCGCACTCGGAGACGAACCACTCCCGCAGGTCGTGGTCGACCCGGGTCCAGGCGTGCCGACGGTAGCCACCGGTCTCACCGGACCTGCCGATCGGCTCGAGATCGGACCACATCCGATCAAAGCTCGCACTCACTGCTCTCACCACTCTCCCAAACTAGGCTGCTGACATGACGACGGACGGCAGGGACTCCGACCAACTTGCGGGCGATGGAGGTGAGGACGGCGGCCCGACCACCCCGGCCATCGAGGCGGTCCGGGCCGCCGGGATCGGACACACCGTGAGCCGCCACGGGCCCGTCACGAGCCTCGAGCAGGCCGCCGCCGTGCGGGGGATCGAGCCCCGGGACCTCATCAAGACTCTCGTGCTGCGCCGCTCGGAGGACGACCACGTGTTCGTGCTCGTGCCCGGTGACCGCACCTTCTCCTGGGCCAAGGTGCGCTCGCTGCTCGGCACCAACCGGATCTCGATGCCCGATGCGGCCGTGGCCCTCGAGGTGACCGGCTACGAGCGGGGCACGATCACGCCGTTCGGCTCGCGCACCCCCCTGCCGGTGCTCGCCGACCGTCACCTCGTCGGCCGCCGGATCTCCATCGGGGGCGGCGGCCACGGGGTGGGTCTCACCCTCGAGGGCGACGACCTCATCCGCCATTTCGACGCCACCGTGGCCGACCTCTCCGACGACTGAGCGCGCCCGCGAGGAGCACGACGGGGATGGCGCACACTGTCCCCATGGGACGAGCCGCACTGCCGACGAAACCGTGTGCCCGGTGTGGCCGCACCATCACCTGGCGCAAGGCGTGGGAGCGCGACTGGGAGTCGGTGCGCTGGTGCTCCGACTCCTGCCGCAAGCACGGGGTCACCGACGTCGACCGCGCGCTCGAGTCCTGCCTCGACTCCCTGCTCGACGCCCGGGCCCGGTCCGCGTCGGTCTGCCCCTCCGAGGCCGCCCGCGCCGTGGGCGACGACGACTGGCGGGACCTGATGGAGCCGGCCCGCAACGCCGCCCGACGGATGGTCGCCGCCGGCCGCGCCGAGATCACCCAGGGCGGGCAGGTCGTCGACCCGAGCCGGGTCAAGGGCCCGATCCGGGTCCGCCGCCCCCGCTGACACCCCCCCGCTTCGATGTATCTGCGCACCCCAGAGGGTGCGCAGATACATCGAACCGCCGGGGAGAAGAGAGGACAGCGGCATCCGGCATATGCCGCTCAGCCCTCCTGCATGGGGATGCGCACCCCGCGCTCGCGAGCGACCCGGTCGGCGATCTCGTAGCCGGCGTCGACGTGCCGGATGATGCCCGTGCCGGGGTCGTTGGTGAGCACGCGCGCCAGCTTCTGCGCGGCGAGAGCCGTGCCGTCGGCGAGCGAGACCTGGCCGGCGTGCAGGCTCCGGCCGATGCCGACGCCGCCACCGTGGTGGATCGACACCCAACTCGCGCCGGAGCTCGTGTTGAGCAGGGCGTTGAGCAGCGGCCAGTCGGCGATCGCGTCGGAGCCGTCGGCCATCGACTCGGTCTCGCGGTAGGGGCTGGCCACCGATCCCGCGTCGAGGTGGTCGCGGCCGATGACGATCGGCGCCGACAGCTCGCCCGAGGCGACCATGTCGTTGAACTTCAGGCCGGCCTTGTCGCGCTCGCCGTAGCCGAGCCAGCAGATCCGGGCCGGCAGGCCCTGGAAGGCGATCCGGTCCTGCGCGCCGCGGATCCATTTGTGCAGGCGGTCGTTGTCGGGGAAGAGGTCGAGCACCGCCCGGTCGGTGGCCGCGATGTCCTTCGGGTCGCCCGACAGGGCCGCCCAGCGGAACGGGCCCTTGCCCTCGCAGAAGAGCGGCCGGATGTAGGCCGGGACGAAGCCGGGGAAGTCGAAGGCGCGACCGTAGCCACCCTGGCGCGCCTCGTCGCGGATCGAGTTGCCGTAGTCGAAGACCTCGGCTCCGGCGTCCTGGAACTCGACCATGGCCCGCACGTGCGTGGCCATCGACTCGCGCGCCCGGTCGGTGAACTCCTCCGGCTTCTTCTCGGCCAGCTCGGCCCACTCGTCGAGCTCGACGCCGACGGGCAGGTAGCTGAGCGGGTCGTGCGCTGAGGTCTGGTCGGTGACGATGTCGATCGGCACGCCGCGGCGCAGCAGCTCGGGGAAGATCTCGGCGGCGTTGCCGACGACCCCGACGGACCAGCCGCGCCGCTCGCTCTTGGCCCGGACGGCCTTCTCGATGGCGTCGTCGAGGTCGGTCGCCACCTCGTCGAGGTAGCGGTGCTCGACGCGGCGGTGGAGGCGGGCCGGGTCGACGTCGACGATGAGGCAGGCGCCCTCGTTCATCGTCACGGCGAGCGGCTGCGCCCCGCCCATGCCGCCGCAGCCGGCCGTCAGGGTCAGGGTGCCGGCGAGCGTGCCGTCGAAGCGCTTCTCGGCGACGGCGGCGAACGTCTCGTAGGTGCCCTGGACGATGCCCTGGGTGCCGATGTAGATCCACGACCCGGCCGTCATCTGGCCGTACATCGTCAGGCCGAGGTGCTCGAGGCGGCGGAACTCCGGCCACGTCGCCCAGTCGCCCACGAGGTTGGAGTTCGCAATGAGCACGCGCGGGGCCCACTCGTGCGTCTGGAAGACCCCGACCGGTCGCCCCGACTGGACGAGCATCGTCTCGTCCTGCTCGAGCGTCGTCAGGGTGCGGACCATCGCGTCGAACGACTTCCAGTCGCGCGCGGCCCGGCCGGTGCCGCCGTAGACGACGAGGTCGTCGGGCCGCTCGGCGTTCTCGGGGTCGAGGTTGTTCATCAGCATCCGCAGCGGGGCCTCGGTGGCCCACGACTGCGCGGTCAGCTTCGTCCCGCGTGCCGCGCGGACGGGTCGCGCACCTTCCATCTCAACTTCCTTCTCTTCGTTTCGCCCCCGGTTCGATGTATCTGCGCACCCCCTGGGGTGCGCAGATACATCGAACCGGGGGTCTGGGGGTGGGGGTGGGGGTGGGGGCGGGTCTGGGGTGGGTCAGCGGAGCGGCCCGGTGACGGACTCGGCCGCGGCGAGGGCCCGCCCGGAGCGGACCAGCTCGACGGCCTGCTCGATCTCGGGGGCGAGGAAGCGGTCCGGGCCGACGCCGGGCACGGTCTCGCGCAGCGCGGCGATGACGGCGGCCGTGGCCGCGGCCGGCTGCAGCGGGGCCCGCAGCTCGATGCCCCGGGCGGCGGTGAGCAGCTCGACCGCGAGCACCCGGGTGAGGCCGTCGACGGATCGGCGCAGCTTGCGGGCCCCGGACCAGCCCATCGAGACGTGGTCCTCCTGCATCGCCGAGCTCGGGATGGAGTCGACGCTCGCCGGGACCGCGAGCCGCTTCATCTCCGAGACGATCGCGGCCTGGGTGTACTGCGCGATCATGTGACCGCTGTCGACGCCGGGGTCGTCGGCGAGGAAGGCCGGCAGGCCGTGGCTGCGGGCCTTGTCAAGGAAGCGATCGGTGCGCCGCTCGCTCATCGAGGCCACGTCTGCGGCGACGATCGCGAGGAAGTCGAGCACGTAGGCGACGGGGGCACCGTGGAAGTTGCCGTTGGACTCGACCCGGCCGTCGGGCGTCACGACCGGGTTGTCGACGGCGGACTCGAGCTCCCAGGACGCGACCCGCGCCGCGTGGTCGACGGTGTCACGTGCGGCGCCGGCGACCTGTGGTGCACAGCGCAGGGAGTAGGCGTCCTGCACCCGGGTGCAGGCGTCGGTGTCGTGCGAGGCGCGGATCGGGCTGCCCTGCATGACCGCCCGGATGTTCGCCGCCGACGCGGCCTGACCCGGCTGCGGACGCAGCGCGTGCAGGTCGGCGGCGAAGACGTTGTCGGAGCCGAGCAGGCCCTCGACGCTCATCGCGGCGGTGACGTCGGCGAGTCGGAGCAGCGCCCGCAGGTCGGTGATGGCGAGGGCGAGCATCCCGAGCATCCCGTCGGTACCGTTGATGAGGGCCAGGCCTTCCTTCTCGGCGAGCACGACCGGCTCGATGCCGTGGTCGCGCAAGGCGGTCGCAGCGTCGGTGAGGGTGCCGTCGGCGAGTCGGACCGGCCCCTCCCCCATCACGGCGAGCGCGCAGTGCGAGAGCGGGGCGAGGTCCCCGGAGCAGCCGAGAGAGCCGTACTCGTGCACGACCGGGGTGATCCCGGCACTGAGCACGGCGGCATACGCCCGCGCCGTCTCGAGGCGGATGCCGGTGCGGCCGGTCGCGAGCGTCGAGAGGCGGAGCAGCATGAGGGCACGGACGACCTCGCGCTCGACCTCGGGGCCGCTGCCCGCGGCGTGCGAGCGGACGAGCGAGCGCTGCAGCTGGGCGCGCAGCCCTGTCGGGATGTGCCGGGTCGCGAGGGCTCCGAAGCCGGTCGAGACGCCGTAGTGCGGGAGGGTGTCGTTGGCGAGCGCCTCGACCACCTCGCGGCTGCGGGCGAGCTCGGCCTCCGCGTCCGGCGCGAGGACCGCGGCGGCGTCGAGTCGGGCGACGGCGACGACGTCCTCGATGGTGAGGGGGCCGCGGCCCACGGTGACGGTCGATCTGCTCATCTCTCCATGGAAGCGGACCGGGGGTGGCGCAGGGCCACCGATCGAGGGACAATCGTCTCAGATGCGAGACGTTGCGACGACGTGGCGTCCGACCCGATGAGGAGGTGTGAGCGATGTCGAATGCTCCGGCCGCCGCCCACGCGCTCGACGTCCTCGAGCACCTCTCCCGGCACGCCGAGCCGGTGCCGGCCGCAGCCATCGCCCGCGACCTCGGCCTGCCCCGCTCCTCGGTCTACCACCTGCTCAAGGTGCTCCACGGCCGCGGCTATGTCACGCACTACGTCGAGGACCGGCGCTTCGGGCTCGGCCCTGCGGCCTACGAGCTGGGGTCGGCCTACCAGCGGCAGGCCCCGCTGGCCCGGGTCGCGCGCGGCCCGATGCGACGCCTCGTCGACCAGGGCGGCCGCAACGCCCACTTCGCGACCCTCGACGGCCGCGACGTCATCTACCTGCTCGAGGAGCGGGCGGCCGGCCAGCCGATGCTCGTCACCGACGTCGGGGTGCGGCTACCCGCCCACCTCACCGCGAGCGGACTGGCCATGCTCTCGGCCCTGCCGGCCACGCAGGTGCGCGCGCTCTATCCCGACCGGTCGAGCTTCACCCAGCGACAGGGCACCGGCCCGACGTCGCTCACCGAGCTGCGCTCGATCCTCGCCCGGACCCGCACCGACGGCCATGCCCGCGAGGACGGCACCGTCTCCCCCGACCTCTCCTCGATCGGCGTCCCCGTGCTCGACCGGGCCGGCCGACCCCTCGCGGCGATCGCCGTGACCTTCCGCTCCGAGGTGGCCACCCCCGAGCTCGTCGAGGACCTCGTCGTGCGCACCCGGGCCACCGCCGCCGACATCGCGCGCCGCCTCAGCCCCGCCCGTTCCTGACCCCCCAACCCCTCGTCGAGTGGGCACTTTCACCCGGGCGAAAGTGCCCACTCGACGGGGGGTTGGGCGGGGTCCGTAGGGTGCGGACATGCGCGCCATCACGATTCCCGAGCCCGGTGAGGCCGACGCCCTCGTGCTCGCCGACGTCCCCGCCCCCACCGCCGGCCCGGGCCAGGTCCTCATCGACGTCGTCGCCGCGGGCGTCAACCGGGCCGACGTCATGCAGCGGATGGGCTTCTACCCGCCGCCGCCCGGCGCGAGCGAGCTGCCCGGCCTCGAGGTGAGCGGCCGGATCGCCGCCCTCGGCGAGGGCGTCGACGGCTGGGACGTCGGTGACGAGGTCTGCGCGCTGCTCGACGGCGGCGGCTACGCCGAGCAGGTCGTGGCCCCAGCCGGCCAGCTGCTCCCCGTCCCCGTGGGGTCTCCCTCGAGGATGCCGCCGGCCTGCCCGAGGTGACGGCGACCGTGTGGTCCAACGTCTTCCTCACGGCCAACATCCAGCCGGGCCAGTACCTCCTCGTCCACGGCGGCAGCTCGGGCATCGGCACGATGGCGATCCAGCTCGCCAAGGCCGTCGGCGCCCACGTCGCGGTCACCGCCGGATCGTCGGACAAGCTCGACTTCTGCCGCGAGCTCGGCGCCGAAATCCTCGTCAACTACCGCGAGGAGGACTTCGTCGAGAAGGTGCGGGCCGCCTCGGGCGGCCACGGCGCCGACGTCATCCTCGACAACATGGGCGCGAAGTACCTCGCCCGCAACGTCGACCTCCTCGCGACGAGCGGCCGGCTCGTCACCATCGGGCTGATGGGCGGGCGCACCGCCGAGCTCGACCTCGGGGTCCTGCTCGCCAAGCGCGGCGCCGTCATCGCCACCTCCCTGCGGTCCCGCCCGCTCGCCGAGAAAGCCGCGATCATCGCCGCGGTGCGCGAGCACGTCTGGCCGCTCATCGAGGCGGGACAGGTCCGCCCCGTCATCCACTCGCGCCACCCGCTCACCGACGCCGCCGTCGCGCACCGCGAGATGGAGGCCTCGGGGCACATCGGCAAGATCCTGCTCACGACCTGACCCGCTTCCCCTTGCGCCCCCGCAATACTCGGTATACCTTCTCTCACCTGAGGTAATACCGAGTATGCAAGGGGTCTGACGATGTCGGTCAAGCAAGGTCTGCTGGCTCTCCTCGCCGAGGAGCCGATGTACGGGGCGCGCCTTCGTACCGAGTTCGAGACCCGGACGGGCGGCACCTGGCCGCTCAACGTCGGGCAGGTCTACACGACCCTCGCCCGGCTCGAGCGCGACGGACTCGTCGAGCCGGTCGGTGGCAGCGACGACGAGGGCCGGATCGCCTACCGCCTCACCGCTGCGGGACGCACCGAGATCGCCTCGTGGTGGCTCACCCCGGTCGACCGCGACTCGACGCCCCGCGACGAGCTCGTCATCAAGCTCGCCCTCGCCGTCACGTCCCCCGGCATCGACGTGCCCCGCGTCGTCCAGACCCAGCGGACCGCCACCCTCAAGCACCTGCGTGACCTCACCCGGCTCAAGAGCCGCGTCAGCGACGAGCCCGAGGCGCCTGACCTCGCCTGGCTGCTCGTCCTCGAGAACCTCCTCTTCGCCGCCGAGGCCGAGGTCCGCTGGCTCGACCACGTCGAGTCCACCCTCAGCCGTATGCCGGCCGCCGCGCTCCGCCGCCCTCCGGCCGCCGGCACAGCGACCGACACGACCGGCGCGACCCCCACGTCCGTCACTGCGGGCCGCGACGGAGCCCGGGCATGAGCACCGCCACGAGCCCCGACCCGGGCCTCGTCCTCGAGGACGTCTCGCGGGTCCACGGGTCCGGCGAGACCGAGGTCCTCGCGCTGAGCCACGCCTCGCTGACCGTCGCGCGGGGCGAGCTCGTCGCCGTCATGGGTCCGTCCGGTTCGGGCAAGTCGACCCTGCTCAACCTCGCCGGCGGCCTCGACCGCGCCACGAGCGGCCGGGTGCTCGTCGAGGGCGTCGACGTCGCCTCCCTCGACGCCAAGGGGCTCGCCGCACTGCGCCGCCGCTCCATCGGCTTCGTCTTCCAGGACCTCAACCTCATCCCCAGCCTCACGGCGGCCGAGAACATCGGGCTCCCGCTCGAGCTCGATGGCTGGTCGGTGCGCCGGGCCCGGGGGCAGGCCCTCGACTCGCTCGACCAGCTGCACCTGCGCGACCTCGCGGACCGCTATCCCGACCAGATGTCGGGCGGGCAGCAGCAGCGGGTCGCCATCGCCCGCGCCCTCGTCGGCGAGCGGTCGCTCGTGCTCGCCGACGAGCCGACCGGTGCGCTCGACTCGCACACCGGTGAGGGCGTCCTCAAGATCCTGAGGCAACGCTGCGACGCCGGAGCGGCCGGGCTGCTCGTCACCCACGAGGCGCGCCACGCCGCGTGGGCCGACCGGGTCGTCTTCCTCCGCGACGGGGTCATCATCGACGAGACGGGCTCGGCCGCCACGGCGGAGTCGCTTCTCACCCAGGCAGGTTGACATGGCCACCGAGCGGACGGTCGACCCGTCCTCACCCCGGGGACGGTGGCAGGCCGGCTGGCGCGTCTCGCTGCGGATGGCCCGCCGCGACGTCCGCCGCCACCGGGGACGCAGCCTGCTCGTCGTCGTCATGGTCGGTCTCCCCGTCCTGCTGCTCACGGCCGCGACGACGCTGTGGTTCACCGACGACCTCGACGCGTCCGAACGGCTCCCCCTCACCCTCGGTCAGTCGCAGGGCTACCTCCTCTCGCCCCAGCCGCTGCAGCAGCGTCAGCTCCTCGACCCCTCCGCCCAGCAGGCGTGGCCCGACGGCGGCACCCCACCGACCGCGCGCCCCGTCCCCGGCCTCACCGAGGGGGACGAGGCCGCGGCCCTGGGCGCGCTGGTGCACGCCCGGCTCGTCGAGGTCGGCGCCGTCCCGACGACGTTCCGCTCGGGTGAGCACTACGTCACAGGGAGCGTCCTCGGGGTGGACCTCACCGATCCGGCGGTCCTCGCCCCGCGGGTCACCCTCGAGTCCGGCCGCTGGCCGACGACCGCGGACGAGGCGCTCGTCACCGCCCAGGGGATCGAGCACGGCCTCCCGGCAAGCGGCCGGCTCGGGCTGAGCACCATCAGCTCGTCGGGCGAGGCACCGGAGCGGACTGTCACCATCGTCGGCACCGGCCGGGGGTTCGACGCCCAGGGCGGACAGTTCGTCCAGCAGGTCGACGTCGTCTCGGCACCCATCACCTCGGACTACGCCTCGACGCAGTGGCTCGTCGTGCGGTCCGAGCCGATCACCTGGCCCGAGGTGGAGCGGCTCAACACCTACGGCATCGGGGTCTTCAGCCGTGACGTGGCCGACCACCCCGCCACGATGACCCGGGTCACCGGTGACGAGAGCTCCGTGCGGGATTCCACCCTCGTTCTCGTCGTGGCCCTCGCCGCTCTCGGCCTCGTGCTCCTGACGACGTTGCTCGCCGGTCCGGCCTTCGCCGTCAGCGCGGCCCGGCAGCGGCGGACCCTCGCCCTCGCCGCGTCCAACGGCGCCACCGCCGCCCAGCTGCGCCGCACCGTCCTCGCCCAGGCGCTCGTGCTCGGGGTGATCTCGGCCCTCGTCGGGGTGGCGGTCGGCATCGCGGGTGCCGTCGCCGCCGTCGCCGTCACGCGCAACGCCCGCCCCGATCTCTTCGTCGGACCGACCCAGGTGCCGTGGACGGCCGTCGCGCTCGTGGCCGCGGCCGCCGTCATCAGCTCGGTCGTGGCGGCCCTCATCCCCAGTCGTGGTCTGGGCCACCTCGACGTCGTCTCGGTCCTGAGGGGCCAGAGCGTCTCGCCGCGTCTGCGCCGTCGGGTCCCCGTCCTCGGTGCCGTCCTCGTCGGCGTCGGCGCAGCCGCCGTCACGTGGGCCTCCTACCAGGATGCCCGCTCCGCGGTGGCCGGCTTCGTCGGGGGTTCCGTCGCCATCGTCGTCGGGTCGCTGATGATCGTCCCGCTGGCGCTCGCCCTCGTCGCGGGGGGCGCCCACCGCCTCCCGCTCCCGGTGCGGATGGCCGCCCGCGAGGCGGGTCGCCAGCGAGGACGGGCCACCCCCACCGTCGCGGCCATCATGGCGGGGGCGGCGGCGCTGACGGTCGCCTGCATCGCGGTCGACGCCGACACGGTGCGGTCCGCCCGTGACTACACGCCGGTGACCCGCCTGGGCCAGGGGCTCGTCCGCGAGGCGAGCGGCATCCCGGGCCGTCTCGTCGACCTCGCCCAGACGGTGAGCACCAGCTCGCCGGCCGCCCACCCGCTCGTCCTTGATGACCTCGTCGACTACCGGCACGAGGACGGACGGGTCATCCTCACCGCCGAGCGCCCCGGGTGCACCTTGGCCCAGATCGTCCCCCGGCCGATCGGCGGCGACCTCACCCCCGACCCGAGCCCACGGTGCGCCACCGCCTCCTCGATGGGCCGGGACGTCGTCACCGGGGCCTCCCTCCAGGCAGCCGATCTCGACGGGCTGACCTCCTTCCTCGACCTGACCCCGACCCAGCGCGCCGCGCTCGCCGGGGGCGCCGTGGCCGTCGTCGACCCGTCAGAGGTCGCGGACCTTCCGCTGCCCGACAGCTCGGTGACCTCGGGCCGTGAGGTGGATCGACAGCGCCCGGTCGTCCTCGACCAGCGCGACGGCTCGGCCTCGTTCGCCCGATGGCGCCAGACGGTCGCCGTGGACGGCGCATGGACGCCACCACGGGCCGCCGACGTCGAGACGGTCACGATCCCGGTCGTCCACCTGACCAAGGACCAGTGGACCCGCCTCGTCGTCGTCTACAGGGGCGGACCGGCCGGGCTCCTCACGACCGACACGGCAGACCGCCTCGGCCTCGCGACGACGCCGTCAGCCCTGCTGGTCCGAGCCGACGGCGGGATGTCGCCGGAGGTCGAGTCACGCCTCACCGACGCGTTGAGAGCCCGACAGAGCGACGCCTCGATCGCGGTCGAGCGCGGCTTCCAGCGTGGCGACGGGCTTGCTCTCGCCATTCTCTTTGGCGTGATCGGCCTCGTGATCCTCGTCGCGACCCTCATCGCGACCGCCCTCTCCCAGACCGAGAACGCCCCCCTCCTCGGCACCCTCGCGGCCGTCGGGGCGACCCGCCGCACCCGCCGGGCGCTCGCCGGCGCCCAGGCCACCTACCTCGGCCTGCTCGGTGCGGTGCTCGGGGTCCTCGTCGGCCTCGCACCCGGCCTCGGCCTCGCGCGGATCGTCCTGTCGAGGGTCGCCGGCGACGGCACCCGCACCCTCTCCGAGTCGGTCGGCGTCCCATGGCTCCACATCCTCCCGCTGCTGCTCGTGCCGCTCGTGGGTGGCGCCCTGGCCTGGGTCTCCATCCGCCGGGCCCCCGTGGTCGTGCGACGCGCCACCTGAGCCGGGCCACCGGGGGCTGGGGCAGGATGGGGCGCATGAGCGATGCGACCCACCCTGCCCCGTCCGACGACAGCGACGAGCAGCGCGTCGTCGTCGTCACCTCCGAGGGGATGGGCGCCTCCCGACCCGGCGACCGTGACCGGGACCACGACGGGCACGGCGACCACGAGCGCACCAACCCCGCCGACCTCGTCGAGGAGCCGGCCAAGGTGATGCGGATCGGCTCGATGATCAAGCAGCTGCTCGAGGAGGTCCGCAACGCCCCGCTCGACGAGGCCGGCCGCCGCCGCCTCGCCGACATCCACCACCGCTCCATCGAGGAGCTCAAGGACGGCCTGGCCCCCGAGCTCGTCGAGGAGCTCGACCGCATCGCGACCCCGTTCCGCGACGAGTCACCGAGCGACCCCGAGCTGCGGATCGCCCAGGCCCAGCTCGTCGGTTGGCTGGAGGGCCTCTTCCACGGCATCCAGACCGCGCTCGTCGCCCAGCAGATGGCCGCTCAGCAGCAGCTCCAGCAGATGCGCGCGCTCCCCGGACCGGGTACGTCCTACGGCACCCCGCCCGGCGCCGACCACCCGCAGGACCAGTTCCCCGAGGCCGGTCCGACCGGCCAGTACCTCTGACCCACCGCCGACCAGCGCGTATGCCGCTGACCGGGCTCAACGGCATACGCGCGCTGACGCTCGAGCCCCGCCATGCCACTCAGAGCCAGCTCGAGCGCTCCCGGGCGGTCGGCACGACGGTCGGGTCCCACTGGCTGAAGGGCTGCTCGAGCCGGTAGCTGAGGTCGGGCTGGCGCGCGAGCACGACGGGGGCAGCGTTGTCGGGGTTGTCGAGTGACTCGAAGTACTCGACGCTCCAGTGGAACCAGCGCATGCAGAACAACCGCATGGTCAGGCCGTGGGTGACGATGACGACCGTGCCTGGGGCGCCGACCCGCTCGAAGGTCCGGTGCATCGACTCGAGGAAGGTCGAGACGCGGTCGTAGACGTCGGACCCGGACTCGCCGGCGGCGAAGCGGTAGTAGAAGTGGCCGTAGCGGTCGCGCAGCCGGCGCTGCTCCGCGATGTCGGCCGGGTCCTGGAAGTTGGCCCAGTCCTGCTCGCGCAGCCGCGGCTCGACCCGCACGTCGTGGTCGGTCACCGGCAGGTCGAAGGCCTCGAGGGTCTGGCGCACGCGGTGGTAGGGGGAGGCGTAGACGACGAGTGGCTCGTCACCGACGACTGCCCGCAGCTGGGCTCCCGTCGCCCGCGCCTGCTCGAGGCCGCGCGCGGTGAGGCCGATGCGGTGGTCGGGCACCCGCTCGTAGATGGTGTCGTCGACGTTGCCCTCGGACTCCCCGTGCCGCACGAGGATGATCCTCCGGGGACGGTGCTCGGACCTCATCGGCCCAGCCTAGGCTGGCCCCGATGACCACGCCGCCGCGAAACCGCACCCTCTCGCCCCGGCGTCTTCTCGCGCTCGTCGGCCGGTGGCTCGCCGTCCTGCTCGCCTGCTACGTGGGCGGGGTGGCCGCGACGAACCTCTCCCCCACCGTCGTCGAGACCGCGCACTACCGCGCCGTGCTGCGCCTCGACCCGGTGCCGAGCCACACGCCCTCGCTGCACAGCCCGACCATCGCGGGCGACGTCGACCTCCAGTTCACCTCCCCCGTGCTCGCCCCCGGCCTCGACGTCGCCGTGTCGGTGCGCGAGGAGATCACCGGCCTGCTGACCGGGCCGGGGGTCTCCGTCGCGAGCCTCCAGCCCAGCGGCGCAGAGGTGTCGGAGGCCGTCCGCGGCGCGGCGACGGGGGTCGGGCTGCGGTTCGCCACCGGCGCCCTCGTCGTCGCGGCCGCCCTGTCGCTGTCGGTGCACTACGCCCGCCGGCGACGGCCGGAGCGCATCCACGTGGCCCTGGTCGCGAGCGCCCTCGTCCTCACGTGCGGGGTGACGGGGGTCAGCACCGCCCTGACCTACCAGCCCGGCCGGTTCCTCCGGTACGACACGACTGGCCTGCTCAGCGCGGTCGAGCGCAACACCGGCATGCTCCAGGGCGTCGAGGCGCGCGCCGCCCAGGTCGCGCCCTACCTGCGCAACCTGCTCGCCGTCTCGAAGGCCCTCCAGGAGAAGTTCGTCCCCTCCGAGCTGGGCGGGACCGTCGGCGCCCGGATCCTGCTCGTCTCCGACATCCACGGCGCCAACCAGTACCGCCTGATGAAGTCGATCATCGACGAGGAGCAGATCGACGCGGTCATCGACTCCGGCGACCTGCTCAACTTCGGCCGGGTGCAGGAGGGCGAGGCCGCGGGCATCTTCCGGTCGATCGCGGCGCTCGGCGTGCCCTACGTCTTCACGAGCGGCAACCACGACCAGAGCTCGCCGACCGACCGAGCCGTGCTCGCCCGGATGGCCCAGGTCCCCAACGTCGTGCTCCTGCAGAAGCCGGACGGGTCCCACCAGGAGCTGTCCTTCCATGGTCTGCGGATCACCGGCTTCAACGACCCGCGCTACTTCGGCGACGACAACGCCGACCCGGTCGCCAAGGAGGCACCCGCGGTCGACGCCTACAACGCCGTCATGGCGGGCCAGCCGGTCAGTGACGTCGTCGTCACCCACGAGCCGTATGCCGTGCGCCACGTCGCCGCGGGCAGCGTGCTCGTCAACGGGCACATCCACACCCCGGCCCTCGACGGCAACCGGATCCAGGTCGGGACCTTCACCGGGGGCGGGGTCGTCGCGCACTTCTCCGAGGGCCAGGACTCGGAGCTGACCGGCCAGCCCTACGCCTTCGACATCGCCACCTTCGGCTCGACGTGCGGCCTCACCCAGCTCGCTCGCTACACCTTCCGCAACCTGCTCGAGGGGCGGCCGGCCTACGACAACGTGCAGGTCATCAACGGGCAGACGATCGACGAGCGCGGAGCGGTCCGGCGCCCGGCACCCGACGCCGGACCCGCCGGGGTCACCCGGGCCGCCGCGGAGCAGCGCACGTGCAGCCGGCTCGAGGAGACCACCGTGCGCCCACTCGTCGCCGGCCGGTCCAGGGCGGAGGGTTCGCCGACCCCGACCGGGACAACGGTGTCCGTCCCGCCCGGGACCCAGCTGCCGACCACCCTGCCCACGACGCTGGCGACCCCGACGACGACAGCGCCGGTCGCACCGACGACGACCCCCTGACCCCCAGACCCCCTGCCGTCAGCCACGCAGGTCCGGGAAGTCCTCGTCGCGCCACTCGAGCTCCGGGCGCCCGGCGTCCCCCGCGTCGAGCTCGGTCTCCCGGGCCCGCAGCTCGACCCGGCGGATCTTGCCCGAGATCGTCTTGGGCAGCTCGGCGAACTCGATCCGGCGGACCCGCTGCCACGGGGCGAGCCGGGCCCGCGCGTGGGCGAGGATCGAGCGGGCCACGTCGGGGCCCGGCAGCAGGCCCGGCGCGAGCACGACGTAGGCCTTGGGCACCGCGAGCCGCAGCGCGTCGGGGGCCGGCACGACCGCGGCCTCGGCCACCGCCGGGTGCTCGATGAGCACGGACTCGAGCTCGAAGGGGCTGATCTTGTAGTCGCTCGCCTTGAAGACGTCGTCGGTGCGCCCGACGTAGGTGATGTAGCCGTCGGTGTCCATCGTCGCGACGTCGCCGGTGTGGTAGAAACCGCCGGACATCGCGTCGGCGTTGCGCTGGTCGTCGCCCTGGTAGCCGGTCATCAGCGGCACGGGGTGCTGGGCGAGGTCGAGGCAGATCTCGCCCTCGATGACGCCGTCTCCCCCGGGCTGGTCGAGCCGCTCGTTGCTGACCGGGTCGACGAGCACGACGGGGCAGCCCGGCAGCGGCCGCCCCATCGAGCCCGGCACGACCCGCGACCCGGGGGTGTTGCCGACGGCCGCCGTCATCTCCGTCTGCCCGTAGCCGTCGCGCAGGGTGAGCCCCCACGCCCGCTCGACCTGGGCGATGACCTCGGGGTTGAGCGGCTCGCCCGCGCCGATCACCTCGCGCAGCGCCCCGGGCCCACCGGACAGGTCAGACGTGATGAGCATCCGCCACACGGTCGGCGGCGCGCAGATCGAGGTCACCTCGTGGGTGCGCAGGACGCGCAGCAGGGCGTCGGCGTCGAACCGCGTGTAGTTGTGGATGAAGACCGTCGCCTCGGCGATCCACGGCGCGAAGAAGCACGACCACGCGTGCTTGGCCCACCCCGGGCTGCTGATGTTGAGGTGCACGTCGCCGGGACGCAGGCCGAGCCAGTACGTCGTCGAGAGGTGACCCACCGGATAGGAGCGCTGGGTGTGCTCGACGAGCTTGGGCCGGCTCGTCGTCCCGGAGGTGAAGTAGAGCAGCAGCGGGTCGTCGGGGCCCGTACCGGGGTGCTCGGTCGGCCCCGCCTCCACGTCGTATGCCGCTGACCAGTCCTCCCAGCCCTCGGCCGGCTCGGCGCCCGCGCCGCGCGGACGGACGACGATCCGCAGGTAGTGGCCGGGCACGGCGTCGAACTTGTGCGTCTCGGCGGCGTTGGTGACGACGGCCGTGGCCCGGCCGCGCTGCATCCGGTCGACGAGGTCGCCGGGACCAGCCGCGGTGGTCGTCGGCATGATGACGGCACCGAGCTTCATCACCGCGAGCATCGCCTCCCAGAGCTCGACCTGGTTGCCGAGCATGAGCAGCACGGCATCGCCGCGTCCGACGCCGAGGGCCGCGAGCCGGGCCGCCACCTGGTCCGAGCGTCGGGCCATCTCGTCGTAGCTGACCGAGGTGACGCTCTCGTCCTGCTCGACGATGGTCAGGCACAGCCGGTCGTTGCCGCGGGCGACGGCGTCGAACCAGTCGACGGCCCAGTTGAACCGGTCACCGACGTCGGGGAACTCGAACTCCGACCGGGCCCGCTCGTAGTCGTCCCGCAGCTCGACGAGCTGGTCGCGCGCGGCACGGTAGGCATCGGTCACACTCGGCGTTGAGGTCATGCGGCCACCCTGCCACGTCGGCTCGGATCAGCGGCGCGGATCGTCCCGGCGCCGCCGGCGATCCTCCGCCAGCTCGGGCCGGTCGGGCCGGTCGGGCAGGTCGGCCGGGTGCTGCAGGGGGTCGGTGTCGAAGGCGCCGTCGTCCGGGCGGTCGTAGGAGATCCGGCGTCGACGCAGGTCGTCCTCGTCGATGAGGCGGTTGATCAGCTGCTGCACGTGGTTGCTCCGCGGGATGTTGCGCAGGTCCTCGTCGGGGCTGTCACCCGCCGACTCGATGTGCAGCGAGCCGGCGTTGATCATCCGGTCGAAGAGGGTCTGCTCGAAGCTGACGTCGGTGATCTTGGACAGGGTGATGTCCTTGCCCGTCTTCGTCAGCAGGCCACGACGCACCATGACCCGGTGCGAGGTGATGACGTAATGGGTCGTGCGCCACCGCAGGTAGGGCACGACGACGGCGAACAGGGCGGTGACGACGGCGACGCCGAGCGCGATCCACTGGATGAGGTTGCCCGTGTCGTCGTCGGGCGTCACGAGCACGACCCCGACGACCGCGGCGAGCAGGACGAGCCCGAGCAGCGTGGGCGCGACGACGGTGAGCCAGTGGGGGTGGAGGCTGCGCTCGACCCGCTCGTCCCGGGCCAGCACGTTGTCGGGAAAACCCACGATGTCCTCCAGTCCTGCCCGCCGCCCGGACGGTCCGGGAGCCGTGCCGTCAGCCTAGACAGCCTCCGGGCCGGGCTCGGCTCGATCGGCCGCCTCCGGTTGCTCCAGCGCCTCCGGCAGCTCGGCCACCGCCACGTCCACGCTCGGGTAGATCGCGGCCACCGGCGCTGCGAGCCGGACAGGGCCGCGGTCGCGGACATCGGTCCGACGACGAGGTGGCGGCCTCCTGGATCGTCGGGTGGCCCGAGCGACGACGTCAACCGCCGAGGACGCGCGCCTTCTGCGCGGCGAACTCCTCGTCGGTGAGGATGCCGGACTGGTGCAGGGCGCCGAGTCGTTCGAGCTGCGCGATCATCTCGTCACCGGCGACCGCGGCGACCGCCGGCTGTGGTGGCGGCGGTGGCGATGCGGCGGCCTGCTGCTGGGCGACCGCCTGGGCCGCGGCCGCCTGCATCGCCGCCTGCTGCTCGACGGCGGCCTGCTGGTCACGGAAGGCCTGCGCATCGGCGGCCTGCTGCGCCGAGCTCGCCTGACGGGCGTGCATCCCGCCCGACACGGCGGTGGCCGTTCCGGCCACGACGGCGGTGCGGGCGGCGACGCCCAGCAGGCCCGGGCGTCCCATACGGCGTCTCATCACTGATCTCCTTCGGTCGTTGCGAACGCGTCGAGCACCGATCTGATGTCGGCCGCCGGGATGCGGTCGAGGGTGAGGACCTGCCCGCCGGCCGCCTGCACCGCTCCGGCGATGCGGACCGCCCAGAGGTTCTCCCACACGATGAGCAGGACGGAGTCGCCCGGCGCCATCTCGGCGGCGATCGCCATGGCGTCC
Source organism: uncultured Actinomycetota bacterium (assembly GCA_963764195.1). Taxonomy (GTDB): domain Bacteria; phylum Actinomycetota; class Actinomycetes; order Actinomycetales; family Dermatophilaceae; genus JBDSSS01. The sequence continues at coordinate 74,835 of CAVXRG010000004.1, read as the reverse complement.
TCCTCACCGACCATGTCGGGCAGGTCCGCGGGGAAGCCGAGCAGGTCGGTCGAGCCCTCGGTCGTCTCGGCGTCGACCATGGTCACCGTGCCCTCGGCGTCCTTCTCGACGACGAGGACGTCGAGCACGCGGACCGACCCGGCGGTCACGGCCTCGGCGATCGCGCCGGGGATGCCGGTGTCCTCGAGCGAGCCGGAGAACCCGATCACCGCGATGTCGACGGGTCCGTAGGGCTGGTGTTCTGCAGCGGTCATGGCGGTCCACCTTCCTGGGGTCGATGGCCATGCTGCCCCGACGGCGCGGCAGCCACGTCACCCGTGGCGGGTGAGTGGCGCCCGCTCCCGTCGATCACCCACGACGGATGATGTCCGTGCCACCGACTCCGTTGGACAGTGGGACCCACACGGAGATCGAGGTGCAGATGAGTTCGCCACGACGCGGCCGACTGGGGGTCCGCTACGAGTTCCTCCTGGCCGGATCCCTCGACGCCACCACGCTGTCCGCGTTCCCAGAGCTCGCCGCGAGCTCGGGGCCGACGGGTGGGACGGTCCTCTACGGCCCGGTGGAGGACACCTCGCAGCTGCACGGTCTCCTCGCGCGCTTCCAGACGATGGGGATCGAGGTTGTCGAGATGCGCCGCCTCCCGGACTGACCACCGGACTGACCACCGGACTGACCACCGGACTGACCACCCGACTGCCGCGGGGCGGCAGTTCGCTGCGACCTGCTCGCGGTGGCGTGCGTTTGCTCCTACCCTTGGTCTCGTGTCCGAGTCGGGAGATGGCGCACGGACGGGGCTGATGCCCCGGCCCCGCGGTGCGCCGCGTCACCCGTGAGCTCGGACGTCAAGGATCCGCTGGCCCCGTCCAGTCCGGCCATTCCGCCCGAGGCCCGGTCACGCCCGCGCCTCGCCGAGGTGCTCGACCCCGTGGCCGACCCCTCGAGCCCCGTCGGCCTCGCGATCGTCTGCGCGCCGGCGGGCTTCGGCAAGACGACCGCGGTTGTCGAGTGGGTGCGGGCCCGACGTCGGGGCGGCGCCGCCGTCGCATGGTGCGATCTCGACGGTGCGCACGCGACGTCCCGCCTCTTCTGGGGCCGTCTGCTGCGCAGCGTCCGACTCGCTGCTCCGGAGCTGGTCGGTCTCGAGCAGATGGCCGCTCCGCGCGTCGCCGGCGACGTCGACTTCCTCCTGTCGCTCGCCGACGCCCTCACCGCCCTCCGGCTCGTCATCGTCGTCGAGAACCTCCACGAGGTCATCGATCCGGGCCTGCTTCGCGATGTCGACCACCTGCTCGCGCTCCTGCCCGACGGCGTCACCTGCGTGCTGACCTCGCGCTCCGACCCCCCGCTCCCGGCCATCCAGGCGGCCAAGCTCGCGGGCACGCTCGTCCAGCTGAGGGCGTCCGACCTCGCGTTGACCCGCGAGGAGCTGGTGGCCTTCGCCCCCGACCTGACGCCGAGGGAGGCGAACAGCGTGTGGGACGCGACGGAGGGCTGGCCGGCCATGGTCGGCCTCGCCGTGGCGACCGTCCGTACCTCCGGCGCGGGACGGCTCGACCTCGTCCGCGACGACCCGTCGCTGGCCCAGTTCCTCTTCCACGAGACCTTCGAGCAGCAGCGCCCGGACATCCAGGACCTGCTGCTGCGCGCGGCGGTCCCCACCCACGTGCCGCGGGAGCTGGCGGTCGAGCTGACCGGTCGCCAGGACGTCGGGACGGTGCTCGACGAGGTGGCGCGGGTCAGCGGCCTGCTGCTCCGCTCGACCCGCGCGAAGACGACGGTCTACCGCTTCCACCCCATCCTCCGGGCCTACCTCGGCGGGGAGCTGACCCGACGCGACAGCGGACTCGCCCGCAGCCTGCACCGGCGCACGGCCCGGTGGTTGATGGACCACGGGCTCGAACGGGAGGCGATCGACCACGTCGTGGCCGCGGACGACGTGCGCTTCACCGCCGTTTTCGCCCGCGAGATGGGCCCCGGCCTCATCAACGACGGCGACGCCCCCCTCCTGCTGCGGGCCCTCGGGTCGGCGCGGGGCCGGCTCGGAAGGACGACGCCCTGGAGCCGGTCCCTGCTCGCGGTCGCGCTGCTCGACACCGGCCGCATCGACGAGGCGGCGGCGCTCTCGACGAGAGAGCCCCCCGGCTCCGCAGCCACCCCCACGACCGGGCCCGATCCTGACCTGCGGGCCGTCCACACGGCCCTGACCGCTCAGCTGGACCGTCGGCGGGGTCGCCTCTCCACCGGGCTCGACCTCACGACGGCGCCCCGGACGTCCGACCCCGACCTGCGGCTGCTGTCGGCCATCGCCCGCGGGGCCGCGCTCTGCTGGCGCGGTGACCTCGACGCTGCCGAGCTGGAGCTGATGTCGGGGATCACGCTCGCGCGCGGTCTCGGCCGCGCAGCCGCCCTCATCGACGGGCTGACCTTCCTCGCCGCCGTGCACGCCTCCCGATCCGACTTCCATGCCATGGAGTCTCCGGTCTCGGAGGCGCTCGCCGTTGCCGAGCGGGACGGCTGGTCGGCCTCACCGCGGATCGCCCTCACGCACGTCCTGCACGGCTGGCTCGGACGCCAGCGTCTGGACGACGAGCTCTCCGCAGCCCACGCCGACCGCGGGCGGGCACTCGCCGGGCTCACGGGCGACGTCACGGTCCTCATGCCGGCCGAGGCCCTCGACGCGGCCATCCGCTTCGAGTCCTCCGGTGCGACCAGCGACCTGGTCCGGCTGCACGCCATCTGGCAGCGCCTCGCCCGCCCACGGGGCAGGCCCGTGCCGTGGGCCAACGCGGGCCTCGTCGCTCACGTGGCGCTCGCCGACGTGCGCTACTCGCTCCGCGCCCACCGGCGCGACCAGGTCGAGGAGACCCGGCAGATGATCCTCGAGTGCCTCGGGCCCGTCGGCGAGCACCTGGTCGCCACGGCCCTCGTCGAGGACGCGTCCGGCAACCTCGGCCGGGCCCGCCACACCGTCGGGCGGGTCACGTCCGCGGACGTGCCGGTCGCCGTCCCCCTCACCCTGCTCGAGGCCCACACCCTCGAGGCGAGTCTCGCCGCCCGCGACGGAGACGTGTTCGCCGCCGTCGAGTCGGCGCGGAGCGCCCTCGAGCTGGCCGACCGGCTCGGCGCGCTCCGGCCCCTCGTCGACGGGGGCGGTCCCGTGTCAACGCTGCTGCGGGCCCAGCGCGGCCGGTGGGGAGCCCACGAGCAGCTCGTCGACCGGGTGCTCGACTACGGGGTCACCGCCCGGCCGGCCGCGACGACCCTGTCGCGGCGCGAGCTCGAGATCCTGCTCGAGCTGCCCAACCTGCGCACCGTGGAGGAGATCGCCGACTCGATGTTCCTGTCGGTCAACACCGTCAAGACCCACCTGCGCAGCGTCTACCGCAAGCTCGGTGTCAGCTCACGCCGCGATGCCGTGGCCGTGGCCCGGCGCACCGGGTTGCTCTGAGGTCAGGGTGCCGGACGCACCGAGCCACCGTCGGCGCGCGCATCGGCCAGCAGGCCGCGCGCCGCCAGCCCGGCGACGACGAAGGCGATCCCGGACAGCACGGCCATCAGCCCGAGCCAGAAGGTGACGGCCAGGGCGGCCCGGCCGGGGTTGGCCGCGAAGAGCACGCCCGCGAGGAGCAGGAATGCGGCGGCGCCGAGGCGCAGCCAGCGCATCGTCCCGGTCTCGTCACGGACGGCCACGAGCGCCTCGAGGGCGGCCCGGACGATGAGCCAGATGCCGACGACCCAGGTGAGGGTCACGGCCGCGGAGAGCGGGTGGACGATGGCAAAGAATGCGGCGAGCAGCGAGATGACACCGAGAACCACGAGCAGCGTCCTGCTCCCGGCTCCCTCGACCCGGAAGGCCCCGACCAGGGAGGCGACCCCGTCGACGAGCGCGAACACCCCCCAGAGCACGACGAGGCCGAGGGCCGTCGACACCGGCCAGATCATCGCGACCAGACCGAAGACGACCGCGATCACCCCACGGGCGATGACCATCTTCCACTGCTGCAGGTAGAGCTCCACGGCTTGTCCCCTCACCTCGGCAGGGTCCGGGATCCCCGCTCGACAGCGACGCTAGCGGAGGGCGCGGCCCGCGGCCTCACCCGCCGAGGGTGAGGGCGAGGGTGCCGCGAGCGAGCACGCTGGACGCGTGGCAGCCGACCCCGCCGCACGGAGCCAGGTGACCCCGATGTGCGATCCTGACACCGCCGCTGACCCTGCCGAACCCTCGTCCTCGCCCCTTCAGCGACACTCTCGACCGCCTTCCGCCTCGGCGACGGTCGGCCGACCCGGCCTGGTGCCGGACGCATCCCCGAGCCGGTTCCGGTGGCGCACTGCGAAGCGTGCCCCTAATGTCCGATACGGGATCGGCCCGTCGACCCACCGACGGACTCGCCGAGGGACCCACCGGCACGAAGGAGTGCGCCCATGATGCTCGCGTCCCGCAGCAGGACCCGGACCGTCGGGGCGGGCATCGCCTCGCTCCTCGCCGCAGCCGGCGGGCTCAGCCTCGGCTCCCCCGCCGTCGCCATGGGCACCGGCTACGTCGCCCTCGGCGACTCCTACTCCTCGGGGACGGGGACCCGCAGCTACCTCGCCGATGGGACCTCGTGCCAGCGCTCGGTCTACGCCTACCCCAGCCTCGACGCTGCCGCCCTCGGGCTGTCGCTCACCTTCCGGGCCTGCTCCGGGGCAACCGTCGCCGACGTCAGCTCGACCCAGCTGTCGGCACTGACGAGCTCGACGGCATACGTCTCGATCTCGGTGGGCGGCAACGACGCCGGTTTCGCGGGGGTCCTCACGACGTGTGCCCAGCCGGGCTGGCTGAGCAACTGCAACAAGGCCGTCGACGGCGCCCAGCGCATCATCACCGCCACCCTGCCCGGTCGGCTCTCCTCGCTCTACTCCTCGATCCGCGCCAAGGCCCCGAACGCGAAGGTGATCGTCGTCGGCTACCCCCGCGTCTTCAACGGGTCCGACTGCAACGCCTTCACGTGGTTCTCCCCCAGCGAGGAGTCCCGACTCAACGCCACCGCCGACCTGCTCAACGCCACGACGGCAAAGATCGCGACCGGTCAGGGCTTCACCTTCGTCAACCCGGCGCCCTCCTTCGTCGGCCACGCGGTCTGCGACCGGACGGAGTGGCTCAACGGCCTGTCCAGCCCGATCAGCGAGAGCTACCACCCCAACCGCGTCGGGCACGTCAACGGACTGGCGTCCCTGACGAAGCCTGCCTTCGGCGTCTCGGTCGCGTTGTCGCCCAGCGCTGCTCGCGCCAAGGCGGTCTCTGGCCGGGCCGTCCTGACCCGCAACGCCGCACGGTATGCCGCTGTCGACCGGGCCATCACACCGGAGCGTTTCGTCGCTCCCGACCTCACCACGCCGAGGGCGAGGTCAGCGGCAAGGGCGGCCGGGGTCGACCTGTCGAGCCGCGCGAGCATCGACGCGGCCGACCGGGTCGCGACGGCCCGTCAGGATGCAGCCCGGTCCGCGAGCCGCAGCTGATCGGGGGCGGGCGGCGCCGGCCGGTCAGTCGCGCGTGCGGGCTCTCGCGGTCGTCACGATCTGGGGCTGCTGAACACCCCGGCGCTGCTGCACTCCCCACTCGCTCTGTGTCCCCCGGGCTGCACGGACGAGTCCCTTGAGCCGCCACCAGTCGTGGAGCGGGTGGAACCACAACGGCTCCAGGAGCGCGGTCGCGAGGAGCAGGAAGACATCACGCGTGCGGCTGAATCGGTGGAAGCTGCTCTCCTCCATGAGGATCGCCAGCGCCGAGGTGATGAACCCGAGCCCGACCGAGGCGGCGATGAGGAGCCAGAAGAGGCTCCACGGTGTCATCCCGATAGCTGCGGCGACGAACATGATCGAGAGGCCGAGCAGACCGATGATGGGGCTCAGGTACTCGAAGAGCAGGAAGTAGGGCAGCGTCAGCACGCCGAGTGCCCCGTAGCGGAGGTTGCCGACCATGCCGCGGTACTTGTGCAACAGCTCCCCCAGGCCCTGGGACCACCGGGTCCGCTGGCGCCCCAGGGCCGAGGCCGTCGAGGGGACCTCGGTCCAGCACACCGGGGTGGGCACGAACTCGATGCGCCAGTTCAGGCCGTGACGGTACCCGTACCGCCGAAGCGCGAGGACGAGGTCGGCATCCTCGGCCAGGGTCCGGTGGTCGAGCCCGCCGACCGCCATCACGGCCTCGCGGCGGAAGAGGCCGAAGGCACCGGAGATGACGGGCAGGCCGTTGATCGCCGACCAGCCCACCCGGCCGATGAGGAACGCCCGGAGGTACTCGAGGGTCTGGATCCGCTCGACCCAGCTGCGGGGAGCCTCCAGTGCGGTGACGACGCCGTCGGCGATCACCGCCCCGTTGGCCGGACGGATGACGCCGCCGACCCCGACGACCGCGGCGTCGGCGAGGAGCGGCTCGACGACGTGCAGGAGGGCGTCGCGCTCGAGGATCGAGTCGGCGTCGATCATGCAGACCAGGTCCTGGTCGGCCGCCCGGAGGCCCGCGTTGATGGCGTCACCCCGCCGTCCCGTGCTCACCTTGCGCAGCACGATGACGTCGCCGAAGTCGGTGGACCATGCGCTGAGGATCTCGCCCTCCTGCACCGGCGTCGGGTGCAGCGCCACCGTCGTCTCGGTCAGCCCGAGGTGTCGTTGGAGCAGACCGAAGGTGTCGTCCGTCGACCCGTCGTCGACGACGATGATCCGCACGACGGGATAGCGCAGCCCGCGGAGCGCATCGACGGCCGGCAGGATTCCCGCGGCCTCGTTGTGGGCGGGGACGACGACGGTGACGCCGGGTGTCTGCGGGTTGGCGAAGATCTCGTTGAGGGAGATCTGCCGTGGCCAGCGCGTGCTCTCGACGAGGTCCCAGCAGGCCCGCAGCATGATCGCGAGGAAGGAGAGGTTGTACACGGCGTAGTAGCCGACGAGGACGATGCCCAGGACGGCGATCGCCTCCCGGGTGAGATCGCTGTCGATCATCGAGCGGTCACCGGTGCCTCACGCGACGTCGCCGAGCAGCGCGAGCGCGAGCGCGCGGGCATGGGACTCCGGCTCGCTGCTCGGGACGTGACCACGCACGACGGCGACGCTCCTCGGGATGCCCAGTCGTCCGAGCGCTCTGAGAGACGCCACCCGGCTCGCCTCGTGCGGCGAGGTGAGGTGGTCCTCGAGGGCGCCTCGGCCGTCGATGAGGTTGAGGGTGCCGATGACCTCGAGCAGGAACGCGCGGGTGCTGTCCGAGGCGGTCGCGAGCTCGGCGACGAGGGGTGCGGCAGTGCGGGGGGACATCCGCAGCACGGCCATCGCCGTGACCGCCGTCGGGATGTCGCGGCGGCCCTCACCGGTGCGGCGCAGCAGGGCCGGCAGCGAGGCGATCGAGGCCGAGCGGCCGAGCGCGCCCGCAGCCATCAGGCGGACGTTGCGGTGCCGGTCGTCGAGGAGCGCCTCGATGGGGGTGGGGTCGGTGTCGGCGAGCGGGAGGTAGAGGCTCACCCCGTGGGCCCGGCGGACGGCGGACACGGAGCGCATCAGGCGACGGGCCTGCGGGTCGACACCGGACTGCCTCAGCCAGGTGGCGAGGACCGCGCGGTCCTCACCCCGCACGGCGTGCGACATCGTCACGACGAGACCGACGAGGAGGCGCCGGTCGGCGCGGTTCGTCACGCGCACCGGGACCCCATCGAGGACCTCCATGACGAGGGGGCGGACCCGGTCGTCCCTGGCCCGGCCCCGCCTCGCCCGGACCTGCCGACCGGCACGCAGCACGAGAACGGTCAGCGAGGTGAGGCACACCGCGACAACGGCCGCGACGACCAGGACCCACGACATGGCGGCGTAGGTGGCGGGCAACCCCGTCTCCCCGATCGCACTCACGGCATCAGGGCGTCGACCCTGGCCGCGAGCTCCCTGGGTGAGAAGGGCTTGGTCACGTAGGCGCTGGCCCCGGCCGCGAGCGCCCGCTCGACGTCGATCTCCTGGGCGCGCGCGGTGAGCATGAGGATCTTCGTGCTGGCGAAGGTGGGGTCGGAGCGCAGCTCGACACAGACCTCGAGGCCGGTCCGGCGCGGCATCATCCAGTCGAGCATGATCAGGTCATGGGGGGCGCGGCGGGCCGCCGCGAGGCCGGCCTCGCCGTCCACCTCAACGGTGACGGAGTGCCCGGCTGCTCGGAGTCGGTGCTCGATGAGCGCAGAGACGTCCGGGTCGTCTTCGACCACGAGGATGGATCCCATCGACCTGCCCTGCTCTCTATGCCTCAAAAGGGTACATTTCAGTTTATGAGAGCATACAGCCGGCGAATGTCCTTCGCGGACGTTTGGGTGGGCTGGTTCACCGTGGTGTCGTGGACGACGGTCGGCGCCGCGATCTTCGCCCTGTCCGTCGTCGGGGTCCACTTCGCCCCGGCCGGCTCGTCGGTCGCCCTCTGGTGGCCGGCGGCGGGCGTGTCGGTCTGGTTCGCCCTGATCAACCCCCGGGAGCGTCGGCTCGCGGTCTTCGCGCTGGTGCTCGTGTCGTCCGGCCTCGCCAATGCCGTCGCCGGGCGGTCGTTCTGGATGGCCCTCGGCTTCGGGGTGGCCAACGCGAGCGAGGCCTGGGTCGTGGCGGCCCTGCTCCAGACCGGCCCGCGTCGTCTCCAGCTCGACAGTGCGGGCGCCGGTCTGCGCTTCCTGCTCTCCGTCGCCGTCGGGGCCCTCGTCATCGCGGTGATCGGCGGCGGGATCGTCGCCGTCAACGGCGGCGACTTCAAGAACGCCGCCGTCGGCCTGGCCGTCTCCCACGCCTCGACCGTCATCCTCATCGCCTCCTTCGCGCTGCTGCCACCACGCCTGCCGGCCCCAGCCTCGCTGCCCGAGATCGTCGTCCAGGCCCTCGCCCTGCTCGTCGTGGCCTACTTCGCATTCCGACCGGGGAGGCACCTCCCGCTCGCCTTCACCCCCTACCCGTTGCTCGCCTGGGCTGCCTTCCGAGCCCCCATCCGCGTCGTCCTGACGGAGGTCCTCGCGGTGTCGTCGATCGCGCTCGTCTTCACCCTCGGAGGGTGGGGCCCGTTCGGGGCGGCGACGCTGACGATCAACCAGACCGTCGGCCTGCTCGAGCTCTTCCTCGTCAGCCTCGCCTCGATCGGGATTATCCTCGGCGGGGCGCACTACGAGATGCGCGCCGTGTCACGCGCGATGGCCGAGACGACCCAGATGCTCTCGAGCGGGGTCGTGGAGGCCCAGGTGGGCATGCTCATCGTCGGTCCGGTCACGCGGGGGCGGCTCGTGCTGTGGCGCAACCCCGCTGCCCTGCTGCTGCTCGAGGACGAGCTGACCGGCGACCTCTGGGAGGGACCCGTCGCCGACGCCGCGGACGAGGCGCGAGCGAGCGGCCAGCAGGTCGACGTCCGGGTCGGGGCGGGGCGGGTCGTCAGCGTCACGGCCCACACGCTGCTCGACGACGCCGGGCGCCGCCAGCCGCGCTTCGCCGTCCAGATGGTCGACGTCACCGAGTCGCTGAGGGCGATGGAGATGCAGCTCGCGGCGGCGCACGAGAAGGCGGAGGCGCTGACGGCGCGGGCCGACCTCGAGCGCCAGCGCGACGACTTCGTCGCGACGACGAGCCACGAGCTGCGCACGCCGGTGACGAGCATCGTCGGGTATGCCGAGCTGCTGGCCGAGGGAGAGTCGCTCGGCGCGCTGGAGCAGAGGTGGGTCGAGATCATCTCCCGCAACGCCCACCGCCTCTCCGAGCTCGTCGAGGACCTGCTCACGCTGGGGCGCGCGGCCCAGGGCCATCCCAGCCGGCTCGCCCAGACCGTGCCGCTCGCGGCCCTCGTGAGCGAGGCCGTCGCCGCCGCCGGCGTGCTGGCCCACCAGCGACGGATCGGGGTCACGGTTGTCCACGAGGACCCCGACCCGACCGTCCACGCCCTGCCGTCGGACGTCAGCCGGACGCTGACCAACCTCATCTCGAATGCCCTGAAGTTCACCGGCGTGGGCGGGCACGTCACGGTGACGAGCCGCGTCGACGGACCGGTCACCGAGCTCGTCGTGCACGACAGCGGACCCGGCATGACGCCCGTTGCTCTCGGCCACGCGTTCGAGCGCTTCTACCGGGCGCCGGAGGCCGAGCGGGACAACATCCCCGGCACCGGCCTCGGCCTGCCGATCGTCGCCGAGCTCGTGGCCCGCAACAACGGCACGATCGAGCTCACCTGCCCCCCCGCGGGGGGCCTGGCGGCGTGTGTCCGCCTACCGAACCGGCCGGCGCCGGCCCCGGTCGAGCCCGAGAACGAGCCCGGCGTCGAGATCGCGCAGGTCACGGTCCGGGCCTGAAACCCGCCAGGGACCCAGCTCAGGACCGAGACGGACCGGGCCGGCGCGCCTAGGGTGAGCCCGTGGACTACGACGACGTCATCATCGGGGCCGGGCACAACGGCCTCACCGCCGCCGCCTACCTTGCGCGCGCCGGCCGGAGCGTCCTGGTCCTCGAGCGATCGGGCCACGTCGGCGGAGCGGCCGTCTCGGCGCAGGCTTTTGACGGCGTCGCCGCCCACCTCTCGCGCTACTCCTACCTCGTCTCGCTGCTGCCGCGGACGATCCTCACCGACCTCGAGCTCGACCTGCGCCTCATCCGCCGCCGCTACGCCTCCTACACCCCGGTGCCGGGCGACCCGGGACGCGGGCTGCTCGTCGACCACGGTGACGAGGAGGGGACCCGAGCCGCCTTCCGGTCGCTCACGGGCGGCCCCGACGCCCATGCCGGCTGGACCGACTTCTACTCGCGGATGGGTCGGCTCGCCGAGCGCGTCTTCCCCACCGTGCTCGAGCCGCTCCGCTCCCGCGACGCCATCCGCGGGCTGGTCGACGACGACGACCTCTTCGACGCCCTGACGACCCGCCCCGTCGGCGAGCTCATCGAGCGCACGACCGACGACGACACGGTGCGCGGAGTCATCGCCACCGACGCCCTGATCGGCACCTTCGGCTCGCTCCGTGACGAGGACCCGCGGCTGCTGCCCAACATCTGCTTGCTCTACCACCTCATCGGGGGCGGCACCGGAGACTGGGACGTGCCGGTCGGCGGGATGGGCGCCCTCACCCACTCACTCGCGGCGGCAGCCGCGGCCGCGGGCGCGACGATCACCACCGGGGCCGAGGTGACGTCCGTCGACCCGTCGACGGGAGAGGTCGTCTGGGACGACGGCCGGGCCACCGGTTCGCGCGTCGTCGCGGGCTGCGCCCCGTCGGTCCTCGGCCGCCTCCTCGAGGCCGCCGGCGCCCCCGCACCCCCGACGGAGGAGCACGTCGAGGGCGCCCAGCTCAAGGTCAACATGCTCCTCACCCGGCTCCCCCGCCTGCGCGACGACACCGTCGACCCGCGAGCGGCCTTCGCCGGCACCTTCCACCTCAACCAGGGCTACACCCAGCTGGAGACGGCGTATGCCGCTGCCGCCGCCGGGCGGCTGCCCGACCTCCCGCCGTGCGAGATCTACTGCCACACCCTCAGCGACCGCTCGATCCTCGGGCCCGACCTCGCCGCGTCCGAGGCGCAGACCCTCACCCTCTTCGGGCTGCACATGCCGACCCGGCTCTTCCTCGACGACAACGACGGCGCTCGCGAGCGCGCCCTCGCCGCGACGCTGCGGTCGCTCGACTCGGTGCTCGCCGAGCCGATCGCCGCCGTCCTCGCCACCGACGCGCACGGGCGACCGTGCATCGAGGCGAAGACCCCCCTCGACCTCGAGGCCGCCGTCGGGCTGCCCGGGGGCAACATCTTCCATCGCTCGCTCCAGTGGCCCTGGGCCGAGTCCGACGCCGAGGTCGGGACGTGGGGTGTCGAGACCCCGTATGAGAACGTGCTCCTCGCGGGAGCGGGCGCTCGGCGCGGTGGCGGGGTCAGCGGCATACCGGGTCACAACGCCGCGCGGGCGATCCTCGGCGACTGAGGCGGGGTCAGTCCGCCCAGACGCCGGACGTGCCGCGCCGGTGGCTCGTCACGAGGTGGGTGTCGACGAGGCCGACAGCCTCCATCAGGGCATACATGGTCGTCGGACCGACGAAGCCGAAACCTTTGGCACGCAAGGCTTTCGACAGCGCCTTCGACTCGTCCGAGATCGTCGGCACGTCGGCCTGCGCAGCCGGTCGCGGAGTCGACACGGGGCGGAAGCCCCACACGAGGTCGACGAGGCCACCCTCCTCGCGCAGGGCCACGGTCGCGCGGGCGTTGGCGATCGTCGCGCGGATCTTCATCCGGTTGCGGACGATGCCCGCGTCCCCCATCAGGCGCTCGACGTCGGCGTCACCGAAGGCCGCGACGGCGTCGGGGTCGAAGCCCGCGAACGCCGCCCGGAAGGCGGGCCGCTTGCGCAGGATCGTCGCCCACGACAGCCCAGCCTGGAAGCCCTCGAGGCAGATCCGCTCGTAGAGGCCCTGCTCGTCGCGGACCGGCATCCCCCACTCGGTGTCGTAGTAGTCGATCAGCAGGGGGTCGACCGAGGCCCAGACCGGTCGCGCAAGGCCGTCGGGGCCGGTGATCGTCATGACGTCGAGCCTAGGATCATGCGCTTGCTACCCGCGACCTCACCCCACCGCCCGTCACGGCCGTGGTCGTCGTGGGTCATGATGAACCGATGACCGAGACCCCCTCGCCGCTCCGTCCGGGGCGGCCCACCGGTCCGCCCGACTCCACCATCGGCGGCCGCGACCTCACCCGCTGGCAGTCACGCGGTGGACGCTGGCTCAGCGGAGCCGCCTCCCGGGTCGGTCACGGTCTCGCGCCAGCCGCCCGCTGGTCTGCGGCCAACACCGCCTTCGTCGCGTTCGTCGTCGTCGCCCTGGCCGTCATGGCCGGCCTCGTGTACGGGGCCCACGAGGTCTACGAGTCGGTCGTCGACGCGAACGGCGTCGCGGGCCTCGACCAGCCGGTTCTCGACCGGGTCATCTCGTGGCGGACACCGGGTCTCGACCAGGCGGTCACCGTCTTCACCAACATCGGCGGACCGGTGGGGATGCCCGTCCTCGCCCTCGTCGTCGTCGTGCTCCTCGCCGTGACGGCGCGGCGCTGGACGGCCGTCATCCTCGTGCTCGTGGCGGCGGCGGGCTCGCTGCTCATGACGATCGCCGGCAAGGACCTCATCGACCGGGCCCGACCCCCGGCGGCCCTGGCCGTCCCACCGCTCGAGTCGTCACCGTCGTTCCCGAGCGGGCACACGCTCAATGCGACGGTGCTGACGACGGTCGTCGTCTACCTCATCCTCCTGCGCACGACGGCTTCCTGGCAACGGGTCGTCGCCATCGTCCTCGGCGCCCTCTTCATCGCCGGCATGGGACTCAGCCGGGTCTACCTCGGCCACCACTGGCTCACCGACGTCATCGCAGGCTGGGCCCTCGGTTTCGCCTGGGCCATCGCGGTCATCACCGCGCACCGGCTGCACCTCACCCTCAGCTCGCACCACCCGCAGGGCCGGTCGGTGCACCACCGCTCGGACGAGGACGACGTGGGGCCGACGGCCCCTACGGCCGGGTGAGCCGACCGTCCGCGTGGACGTGGCGGAGGGCCCTCGTCGTCGCTGACGGCAGGTGTGCGGGGCGGACTGCGGGATCAGCTGTGCCGGTGGGCGGCCGATCGCCGCGCCGGGGCCCACGGCCGTGGCTCCCGCTCGACCCGGTGCACGACGGGCTCGACCGGCCGGGGGTCGAGACGGTCGGCCCACCGCCGCAGCAGGTCCGCTGCGCGAGGGTGCCGGGCGGAGCGGGGCGGCTGGGTCGACGGGGTCGGTTGGGTCGACGGGGTCGAATGGGTCAACCGGGGACCGGTCGCGCGTCCCGCTCCGGCGCGGGACCCCCCGCGGAGACCGACGGTGCGTTCGCGAATGAGGTCGCGGGCCAGGGCCTCGTGCGGCGCGAGCGACACCGGCGCGTCGAGGTGGACGTGGGCGCTCATGCGAGGCTCCCCTGGGCACGCTTGACGCGGATGTCGCCGCTGCCGGACTGGACCGACAGCCGGGTCGTCGCCTCGGCCCCGCCCGGGTCGTCCGCGTCGTCGAGCTCGACCCTCACGTCACCCGTGACGGTGTTGAGGTCGAGGTAGGCCGCCACCCCGCTCGCCACGGCGATCACGACGTCACCGGTACCGGTCCTGGCGCTGACCTCGCCCCCGCTCACGCCGGCGAGCTCGCAGTCCCCGGTGCCGGTCATCACGTCGACGTCGCCGCCGGAGGCCTGGACCCGCACGTCGCCCGAGCCGGTCTTGAGCTTGAGGCGCCGTTCGGCCCGGCGGACCACGATGTCACCGCTGCCCGACACGAGGTCGGCTGCGCCGGCCACGGCGCCGACGGACACGTCGCCCGAGCCGGTCCTGACGGTGAGGTCCCCGGCCGCCGCGGTGAGCGAGACGTCACCCGACCCCGACTTGAGGTCCGCCGCCGCGACCTCGTGGAAGGCGAGGTCGCCCGACCCGGTGGTCGCGCGGACGGCAGCGAGCAGGCAGGAGGCCGAGACGTCACCCGACCCGGTCTTCACGTCGGCGTCGCTGCCCGCAGGGAGCAGGACCTCGACATCCACCGAGCCGCGCGACCCGAGCCCGAAGACGCCGTCCCTGCCCTTGGGGGCGATGACGACCACCTCGTCACCTCGGGCCTCGACGGTGAACCGTTCGGCGAGCTCCTCCGCCCCGCGACCGTGCGGCACGAGCCGGACGCTCGTGACGGCACCGTCCGACGCCGCGAGGGTGACGTCGCCGGTCTGCAGCTCGACCCTGAGGCGGATCGGGCCGGGGGTCTCAAAGTGCTTGTCCATGGTGCTGTCCTCTGCTCTCTCGACGTGCTCGGGTGTCTGTTCGATCTGGTCGTGCCGATGACGGGTGGTGCGTCCGAGGCCGGTCACCGGACCCAGCCCTGGATTCGCTTGTTGGACGACCGGTTGCGCCCGGGGGCCCCCGGGCCGGCGGTGGCTGCCGGGCCCGAGGACAGCGCAGCGCGGACGGCGCCGACGATCCACGTGTTGAGGGACTGACCCCGGGACCCCGCCTGCTCCTCGGCCCGGCCCTTGAGCGCCTCCGGGAGTCGCAGCGTGATCCTCGAGGTCTCCTCGCCCTCGTCGGAGGGGTCGAACGCCCTGGTGTCCCCGTCCGTCGGGATGCCCCGCGTGCCTGCCATCCCCTCGTCCGAGACGGGCGACAGGCCCTCCCCCGCGACGACGAAGACCGGCTCCCGGCCCTGGAGCCGCACCTCGACGGACCGCCCGTCCAGCTCGTTGGTGATCTCGGCCGCCGCGTGCGACAGCGCCTCCATCAGCGCGAGCCGCACCGACGAGTCGAGGGCGTAGCCGAGCCGGTCGGCGGCCTCGGCGGTGTCCGGGCCCATGGCCCGGGCCGCCTGCCCGAGGTCCAGGCGGAGCGTGTCGACGTACGGTGTGATGTCCATGTGCATCATCGTGACACCACAATGACGTCACGTCAACACTTTAATGCAGTCATGTGGCGTCAGCAGGGTCGAGCTGCGGCGGTGGTGGTCACCGCCGAGCCCGGGCGCCGCGTGGTCGCCCGAGCCAGGACCGTCCGCGTCGCACCCGGCGTGGGGGCGCACAATGGGACGACCCCGAGCGCCCTCCGGCGCGTCCCCTCGCGAAAGGGCGTGCCGATGCGCAGCCTGGCCACCTCCGAGCAGCCGTTCGTCCGCGGCGTCTCCCACGTCATCGCCTCGCTCGGCGCCCGCTCCCGGGCTCGGCAGATCCTGAGGGTGACCTACCGGATGGGGGCCGCCCCTTCGGCGGTGCTCCCCCTCGTCAGGGACTCCCCGAACTTCCATGACGGCCGATTCGCCGGCGACGAGCCCTCGCTCCGACCCAGGGTCCGCGCGCAGACGAGCGCCCTCATCGCCGCGATCCGGGTGCACGGCCGCGGGACCCCGGCCGGCGAGGTGCCCCTTGTCCGGGCCGAGCCCCCGACCGAGCCGGGCGCGCTCGCCGTGACCTGGTACGGCCACGCGACCTCCGTCGTCGAGATCGACGGGGTGCGACTGCTCATCGACCCCGTCTTCGGCACGCGTGTCTCCCCGGTGCAGCAGACCGGCCCGAAGCGGATGCACCCGGCCCCGGGCTCGATCGCCGAGCTCCCGAGCATCGACGCGGTGCTCCTCTCGCACGACCACTACGACCACCTCGACGAGCCGTCGATCGCCGAGCTCGAGCGGACGCACCGCCCCCGCTACGTCGTCCCGCTCGGGGTCAACGCCCACCTGCTCGCGTGGGGGGTGCCTGCGGAGCGGATCACGGCCCTCGACTGGCGCGGAGAGACCGAGGTCGGCGGCGTCCGCCTCACCTGCACCGAGGCCCGTCACAACTCCGGGCGCGGCGTCGTCGACAGCCAGACCCTGTGGGCCGGCTGGGCCATGCACGGCCCGCGGCACGCCGTCTACTTCGCCGGCGACTCGGGCACGTCCAAGCGCTTCGCCGACATCGGCGCCGACCTCGGGCCCTTCGACCTCACGCTCATGCCGATCGGTGCCTACGACTCCTTCTGGCCCGACATCCACATGACCCCGGAGCAGGCCATCGGCGCGCACCGGGACGTCAACCGGCTCGGTGACGCCGCCGATGCGGTCGTCGCCGACGAAGCCGGCGTGACCGACGACGCCCTGCCGGGCGACCAGCGGGTCGACACCCCGGGCGGAGAGCACGAGGAGGGCGAGCGGTCGGGCAGCGCCCGCACCGTCGACACGGTGGCTCGCGAGAGCCTGCTCGTGCCCGTGCACTGGGCCACCTTCAACCTCTCGATGCACTGGTGGGCCGAGCCGGTGCGGCGACTGCGCCGGGCCGCGGACGCGGCCGGCGTCCCCGTGGCATACCCCCGTGTGGGAGAGCGCGTCGACCTCACCGACGGCACGGTCCGCGAGGTGTCGCAGCGGTTCGCCGACCCGTGGTGGACCGTCTGCGCGGCCCCGGGCGACGTCGACGCCCCCGACGTCTCGGGATCGGGCCGCTGATGCGCCGCCCGACGCTGCCCTTCTCCCTTCCGGCCGTGCTGCCGATCCAGCGACGGATCGGGGCCCCGGTCCAGGCGCTCCGCGAGCGGGTGGCCGGCTCGCCGAACTACCGCGACGGCCAGTTCCGGTCGCACGAGCCGGCCCACTGGGTCGTCGCGGCCGAGGCCGAGTCACCGGCCGGCCCACTGCTCACCGCCGTGCGCCACCGCAACCGTGGCCGGCCGGTCGGGACCGTGCCGCTCGAGCGGCCGTCGTGGCCCGCCGACGCGAGCGACCTGGCCGTGACCTGGCTCGGCCACGCGACGAGCCTCGTCGAGCTCGACGGACAGCGGTTCCTGCTCGACCCCGTCTGGGGGGTCCGTGCGTCACCATCGGTGCTCGTCGGGCCGAAGCGGACCCACCCCGTGCCGGTGGCCATCGCCGACCTGCCCACGTTGACGGCCGTCGTCATCAGCCATGATCACTACGACCACCTCGACCAGCCCTCGATCACCGAGCTCGAGCGCACCCACCGACCCCGCTACATCGTGCCGATCGGGGTCGACGTGCATCTTCGCGCGTGGGGGGTCCCGCAGGCGCGGATCACGGCGCTCGACTGGCGGGAGGAGACGGAGGTCAACGGCATCCGCCTCACCTGCGCCGAGGCCCGACACTTCTCCGGCCGGGGAGCACTCGTGCGCAACCAGACCCTCTGGGCGGCCTGGTCGATGCGCGGGCCGCGGCACGCCGTCTTCTTCGCCGGCGACTCCGGTCCGACGCACCGCTACGTCGACATCGGGACCGATCTCGGGCCCTACGACCTGACCATCGTGCCGATCGGCGCCTACAGCCACCTCTGGCCCGAGATCCACCTCGACCCGGAGCAGGCCGTCTCCGCCCACCTCGACCTGGGCCGCGGGCCGACGAGTTCGGTCATGCTGCCGATCCACTGGGCCACCTTCAACCTCGCGATGCACTGGTGGAGCGAGCCGATCCGGCGCGCGCGGCAGGCCGCGGCGGCGGCCGACGTGCTGCTCGTCTGCCCGGTCCCGGGGGCCAGGGTGGACCTCGCCGGGACCGACGCGGTGGAGCGGGCCGTGGCCGCCCACCAGCGGGACTGGTGGACGGCGGCGGCGGCGCCGGCTGACCGGGACTGACGAAGACCGACCGGCACCGCCGCTCAGCGGTCAGTCGGCGGTCCGGCCGCTCCCGAGCGCGGCCTCGCCGATCCGCTCGGGCTCCGCGCGCTCCACGGGTTCGTCTGCGGGCGGGGTGCGGAAGATCCACCGCTGCATGGCGAGGAAGCGCACCGCCGTCGAGAGCAGGTTGGCCGCAGCGACGACCCCCGTCTGCACGGTCGTGCCCGCCGCCGGCACCCAGTGGCCCAGGGCCCACAGCGCCCCGGTCGTCGCCATCCACGTGATGGCAAAGATGCCCAGCGCCTGCCCGTGGTGGGTGATGAGCCGGTCCCTACCGGTCACCCCGAAGGTCCAGGCCCGGTTGACCGCGGTGTTGCCGATCGTGGCGACGACGAGGGCGAGACCGTTGGCGAGCTGGGACCAGAGGCCGGCGTGCACGAGGACCGCGAAGAGCCCGAGGTGCACGACGGTCGAGAGGGCACCGACACCCGCGAAGCGGATGACCTTCTGGGAGAGCACCTTCCGCCCCGCGGGTGAGGCGCTCACTGGAGCGGTTGCGTCAGGTCGTAGAACGTCGTGCCGTCGATCGTCACGGCCGTGTAGTTTGCCTCGACCCACGTGGTGATCTCCGACGAGGAGTTGCTGCCACCGTTCTGCTGGCCGAAGCCGCCGCGGCCGGCAGCGAAGTAGTGGATCTTTCCCGCGGTGACGTCCTGCTGGAACTCGGCGAGAGTGGGGCTCGGGTCGGAGCCGTTGAACCCGCCGATGGCCATGACCGGCAGCTGCGTGCCGAGCTGGAGCCCGGCCGCGGTCTGGGAGCCCACCGCGGCGGCGACCCAGGTGTAGGCGGACGCGTTGTCGCTCAGTGCCGCGACGACCTGTGTGCTCGGCATCGTCGCGTCGAGCAGGCCCCCACCACCCCCGCCAGCGCCGCCAGCGCCGCCCGGGATCGCTGCGCCGGTCGTGGCCCCAGCCTGGGTCTGGCCACCCACGCGCGGAGGGCCGAAGCCACCGGCCCGCCCACCGCCGAAGCCCGCGCGGCCGGTGGCGCCCGTCACCGGGCCCGCCGTGACGATGGAGCCGGTGTGGGCCGTCGCGGTCGTCGAGAGCGTGTATGCCGCGGGGCCGGCGAGCGCGGCCACGAGCGCCGCCGCGAGGACGACGGGGATCGCGCGACGGTGCAGCCAGGTCGTCGCGAGGATGAGCAGGGAGGCGGCGACCCCGATGGCGAGGACGCCGACGCGCAGCCAGTCGCCGTAGGCCGTCGTGCCGGACAGGAGCAGGAAGCTCCACACCGCGGCCGCGGCCGTCGCGACGGCGAGGGTGACCGTGCCGACCGCGCTCGAGCGGCGCTGCCAGGCCTCGACGGCGCCCATCCCGACGAGAGCGGCGATCGCCGGCGCGAGGGCGACGGTGTAGTACTGGTGGAAGATGCCCGCCATGAAGGAGAAGACGAGCAGCGTGACGACGAGCCAGCCGCCCCAAACGAGGTAGGCGGCGCGCCGGAGGTCGGTGCGGGGCCGGCGACCGCGCAGCGCGAACCCCACGACGAGCAGGATCAGCGCGCTCGGCAGCAGCCAGGAGATCTGGTCGCCGATGCCGGAGGAGAACATCCGGGCGATGCCGGTCTGGCCCCACCTGCCACCGCCGGCAGCGCCACCGCCACCGACCGATCCGGTCTCGTCGCCGCTCAACCGGCCGAAGCCGTTGTAGCCGAAGGTCAGCTCGAGGAAGGAGTTGGTCTGGCTGCCACCGATGTAGGGGCGGGCTGACGCCGGCACGAGCTCGACGATCGCGACCCACCAGCCGGCGGAGAGCACCATCGCACCGACGGCGAGCAGGGAGTGGGCGATCCGCTTGCCGAGGGTGGTCGGGGCCGCGATCAGGTAGGCGAGACCGAAGAAGGGCACGACGAGCAGGACCTGGAGGGTCTTGGTGAGGAAGCCGAGCCCGATGAAGACGCCGGCGATGATCATCCACCTCGGCGAGGCCTTCTCGATCGCTTTCATCGTCGCCCAGGCACCGAGCGCCATGAGCAGGGTGAGCAGCGCGTCCGGGTTGTTGAAGGTGAACATCAGGGCCGCGACGGGGGTCAGCGCCAGGGCGGCGCCGGCGATGAGGCCCGCGGCGGCGCCGAAGTGCCGCTTGACCGTGGCGTGGACGACCCCGACGGTCGCGACCCCCATCAGCGCCTGCGGCAGCAGGATCGCGAACGAGCTGAGCCCGAGCACGCGCACCGACAGGGCCATCAGCCACAGCGAGGCCGGCGGCTTGTCGACGGTGATCGAGTTCGCGGCGTCCGAGCTGCCGTAGAAGAAGGCCTTCCAGCTCTCGCTGCCGGCCTGCGCCGCGGCGGAGTAGAAGGAGTTCGCGTAACCGCTCGAGGTGAGGTCCCACAGATAGAGGGCGGCCGTCGCGAGGAGGAGGCCGAGCAGGGCGGGCCTGGCCCAGGCGGGGTCGCTCTCGGCGCCTCGCCAGAGGCGGCCGGCACGGCCGCGGCCCGCACCTCGCGGCATCCCGGGCGAGGGTGCGACAGGGCGGTCGGCCTGCGGCCCGGCGGCCGGGCCGACCGAGGGGCCGGCTCCGGCGGAGGGGAGGGTCATCGTGTCCATGGCTCCACGGTCGGGCTCCACGCTGTGGCTCCCCTGTGACCGGTCTTTGCCGGCCTCATGAGTGGCCGGCGTCTCGGCCGCGGGTATGCCGCCGGGCACCCGTCAGGTGGCCGGAAGGGTCACGGTGAAGGTCGTGTCACCGGGGCTGCTGACGAGCCCGACCCGACCGCCGTGGGCCTTGGCGACCGCGGCGACGATCGAGAGACCGAGGCCGGTGCTGCCTCCGGCCCGGTTGCGCGCGTCGTCGCCGCGGGCGAAGCGCTCGAACACGTTGGCCTGCAGCGCTTTCGGCACACCCGGACCGTTGTCGTGCACGGCGATGGCCACCGAGCCACCGTGAGGCCGGACCGAGGTCGTCACCTGGCTGCCCTCGGGGGTGTGGGTGCGGGCATTGGCCAGCAGGTTGGCGACGATCTGGTGGAGCCGGGCCGGGTCGCCGGCCACCTCGACCGGCTCGGGCGGCAGGTCGAGGTCCCAACGGTGGCGCGGCGAGGCCGCGTGAGCGTCGCTGACGGCGTTGATGACGAGCATGGAGAGGTCGACCTGGGTTCGCTCGAGCGGCCGTCCGGCGTCGAGCCGGGCGAGCAGGAGCAGGTCCTCGACGAGGGAGGACATCCGGGTCGCCTCCGACTCGATGCGGCCCATCGCGTGCGTGACCGTGCCGGGGACGGGCTCCGTCTCGCGCCGGGTCAGCTCGGCGTAGCCCTTGATCGAGGCGAGCGGGGTGCGCAGCTCGTGCGAGGCGTCGGCGACGAACTGGCGCACCCGCTGCTCGCTCTCGTGGCGGGCGTTGAGGGCGTCGTCGACGTGGTCGAGCATCTCGTTGAAGGCAGCGCCCACCTGTCCCACCTCGGTGCGGGTGTCGGTGTAGGCGAGGTCGACCCGTTCGGCGAGCGCGACCCGACCCGAGTCGAGCGGGAGCTTCGAGACCCTCGTCGCGGTGGCCGCGACCCGTCGGAGCGGCTCGAGACTGCGACGGACGAAGAACGTGCCGAGCAGGGCGACGAGGAGCATGCCGCCGACGAGGGTGGAGATGATGATGACGACGAGGCCCTGGACGGTCTGGCGCTTGGATCCGTTGCTCAAGCCGACGACGAGGGTGCCGGGCACCGTCTGGCCGTTGACCGTGACGTTGGCCCGCAGCGACATGACCCGGTAGGCGCCGACCCCGTCGCCGAGGTCGATGTCCTGGGGGGCCCCGATCCCTGCCGATGACAGGGTCTCGAGCTGGGCCGGGGTGAGCGCGGTGCGCACACCCCCGGGGGTCGTCGCCGAGCCGGTGCCGACGGACGACGTCGGAGCGGCCGCCACCGGGAGGTTGCCGAGGAAGGCGATCAGCCCCTCGTCCCCCGGCCCGCGGCGACGATCATCCCCGCCGCTGTATCCGCTCAGGCCCGACAGGGGCGCCCCGCCACCGCGGAGGCGGTCCACCGACTGCTGCAGCTGCTCATCGGTCTGGACGGTGAGCTGCCGGTCGAGCGCAAAGACGGTGTAGGCGCCCGTGACGAGGCTCAGCACGGTGAACAGGACGAGGATCGAGGCGACGAGCTTGGCCCGGAGCGACCACACCGACCACGGCCGGATCCAACCGGTGTGGGCACCGTGGCCGGCAGCCGGGGCGGGGTCGTCGCCCGGGGGGGCCGTCGCCGGCTCCTCGGGGACCCGGTCGGGCACCCGAGGCTCGACGGGCTCCGGGATCGCGGCGGCCGGGGGGTGCGCGGTCCCCACCTCAGGGCGTGGGCTTGAGGACATAACCGGCGCCTCGCATCGTGTGGATCATCGGCTCGCGGCCGGCGTCGATCTTCTTGCGCAGGTAGGAGATGTAGAGCTCGACGACGTTGGCCTGGCCGCCGAAGTCGTAGTTCCAGACCCGGTCGAGGATCTGCGCCTTGGAGAGCACCCGCCGCGGGTTGCGCATGAGGTAGCGAAGCAGCTCGAACTCCGTCGCGGTCAGGTGGATCTCCTCGCCGCCGCGCATGACCTCGTGACTGTCCTCGTCGAGGCTGAGGTCACCGACGGTGAGGGTGGAGTCGGCGGAGCTGATCGCGATCGTGGTGCGGCGCATCAGCGCGCGAACGCGGGCGACGACCTCCTCGAGCGAGAACGGCTTGGTCACGTAGTCGTCCCCCCCGGCGGTCAGCCCGGAGACGCGGTCCTCCACGGCGTCCTTGGCGGTGAGGAAGAGGACGGGGACGGAGTCGTTGTCGGCGCGCATCCGGCGCAGCACCTCCAGACCGTCGAAGTCGGGAAGCATCATGTCGAGGACCACCGCGTCCGGGTCGAACTCGCGTGCGGCTCGCACGGCCTCCATGCCGGTGGCGGCGGAGCGGACCTCCCAGCCCTCATAGCGCAGGGCCATCCCGAGCAGCTCGGTGAGGTTGGCCTCGTCATCGACGACGAGAACCCGCACCGGTGTGCCGTCGAGACGCTGAAGTCGCGCAGCGGAGGTCTGTGACTTGTTGCTCATGCTCTCAGTAGACCGGGGCCTCTTGTGTGGTGGCTAGTGCTTTCCTGTGCGGATTCTGTGCGCCGACCGCCCGACTCCCAGTAGGTCGACGGCCCGGCCACAGGATCTCCACAGCGTCCGGGCCGAGCGTGGACGTCATGACCGATGACACCACCGCCTCCCAGCCGACACCGGAGCGGCCGTCGCAGGACACCGGGCCCACCTCCGAGGGACGGCCCGAGCTCCCCCCGTTCGACCCCACCGTCTCGGCCCGCTCACCGATGACAGCCGTCCCCGCACCGACCACCCCGCTCCCTCGCGAGTCGGAGCCCCTCGTCCCCGCTGGCCCGTCGCGCCGCCTCCGGTGGGACGGGCGGAAGACGGCCATCGTCGCCGCCCTCGCCATCGTGCTGACCTCCGGTGGGGCGATCGCCGCCGCCGCCGCCGTCCCGGCCGGCACGACCATCGGGGCCGAGAGCAACGGGCGGACCCGCGGCGGCTTCCCCGGAGGAGCCACCACCCCCCGGGGCCAGGACCCCAGCGGTACGAGTGGCTCGACCCTGCTCGGTCAGGTCGCGCCCGACCTGCTCGCCGAGCTCAACCAGGTGAACCCGAGGCTGGCCACGCAGCTCGAGCAGATGCTCCGCAGCGGCCGGCTCGACCCCAACGACCTCACCCAGCTCGAGCAGCTCGACCCCAGCCAGCTCGGAGGGCTCACGCTGCGCGGCGGTGCCGGTGGGCCGACCTCGGGCCAGCGGGGCCAGCGGAGCCAGCAGGGGTCCGCGACCGAGACGAGCCTGCAGACCACCTGAGACCCTGCGGCCCACCGGGCAGGGAAGGCTCGCCTTCGATGACACGCAGGCGCACGGGTGCGACGATCGACGGACTGCACCCCTGCGATCGGAGCCACCCGGATGACGTCAGCCCACGCCTCGAAGGACACCCCCGATGGCGTCGTCGGCGATCCCGCCAGGGGCGCGGGGCCTGACGGCGTGACGGCGGTGGAGAACGGCATACTCCCCGGTCCCGAGCGGGTCGAGCCGCACGACGCGGGCATGAGCAGCCGCCTCAACTGGCTCCGCGCGAGCGTTCTCGGGGCCAACGACGGCATCGTCTCGACCGCGGGCGTCGTCGTCGGCGTGGCCGGCGCGACCAACAACCGTCCCGCGATCATCGTCGCCGGCATCGCGGCCCTCGCGGCCGGCGCGATGTCGATGGCGGCCGGTGAGTACGTCTCCGTCAGCACCCAGCGCGACTCGGAGCGCGCGCTCATCGAGCTCGAGGAGCGGGAGCTGCGCGAGGACCCCGACGGCGAGCTGGAGGAGCTCACGGCCCTCTACGAGGCGAAGGGGATCAGCCGGCCGGTGGCCGAGCAGGTCGCCCGCGAGCTGACCGAGCAGGACGCCCTCGCCGCGCACGCCGAGGTCGAGCTGGGCATCGACCCCGATGACCTGACCAACCCGTGGCACGCGGCCTGGGCATCGATGGCGGCCTTCACCATCGGCGCGCTGCTCCCGCTGTTGACGATCAGCTTCAGCCCGGAGTCGGTCCGGACCGTCGTCACCGTGGTCACGGTGGCCGTCGCCCTGGCCCTCACCGGCTGGGCGAGCGCCCGCCTGGGCCGCAGCCCGGTCCCCCGAGCCGTCGCGCGCAACATCTCGGGGGGCCTGATCGCGATGGGCATCACCTACGGGATCGGCGCCCTCGTGGGCACGAGCCTGCTCTGACCTGCCCGCGCCACCCCCCGAGCGGCATTCCCTGCCGACCCCGAACCGCGAGCGTGGCCGAGTCCCCGCCGAAGAGCGGTGGGGACCTGTAGTCTGGGAGCAGACCCACGTCGCGCCTCGCGCCGTCTACGCCCGAGACACGGTCGGCACCACCGGACGAGCCCGTCACCACGGTGGGGCGGTCAGGACGCGAAGCAGCCGCGTCCGACCTGTCCAGGGCGGCCCACCAGCGGCGCTCCGGACCAGTACCCGGCCGCGTGGCGCGCGTCCACGGTGTCGCCCGACCAGCGATCACCACCGTCGTCCTCAGGAGGAGCATGTCGTCCAATGTCCGTCGTCGGACGTCCGGCCGTTCGGGGTCCCGCACCACCGTGACGCGACCCGACGACCCGGCACCGATCATCCCGATCCTCGCCCGCCGCGTGCGCGAGGTCGAGGCGAAGACCGGCAAGGGCAAGGCCAGCCCGGCCAACCGGACGAAGTTCCAGGTCATCGCGCTGCTCATGCGGGCCGAGCGGGCCCGGGTCCGCTCGGACACGACGCTGACGATGTCCACCCGCACCGAGCTGCTCAAGCGCCTCGACGGCGTCGCGACGATCCTCGCCCAGACCGCGGCCCGCGACACGAGCCTGCTCACCCTGCTCGACGACTCGGCCAAGCCCGGACCCGCCGCCCAGCAGATGCGCGTCGACTGGCTCCTCGAGTCCGGGGCCGAGCTGGCCCCCGAGGAGCTCGTCATCGAGCGCCAGGCGCCACCGTCCCCGCCCGTCGTGCCGGTCAGCGCCTCGACCCGGCAGGTCGTCCCCCCCTCGGTCCCCTCCCGAGTCCTCGCCAACCCCTTCCTCGCGCCGAACCTCGAGCTCGCGACGCAGCAGGAGCACCGTCCGGCGCGGCTCGCGGGCTGGGACCTGATGGACCCGCTCTACCGCGCCTTCGAGCAGGGCGCGGGCGGTGAGGCCGCCTCGATGCGGCTGCCGCCCGCCCCCGCGATCGACCGGATCTCCCCGCAGGGCTCGACGCTCATGGTCCACCAGGCCCGCTTCCTCGAGCAGGTCCGCGAGGGACACCGCACGTTCCTGCTCGCCGACGAGCCGGGCCTCGGCAAGACGGCACAGGCGATCCTCGCCGCCTCCGTTGCCGACTCCTACCCGATGCTCGCCGTCGTGCCCAACGTCGTGAAGATCAACTGGGCCCGCGAGGTGCAGCGTTGGACGCCGCAGCGCCGCGTCACCGTGATCCACGGTGACGGCCGAGACGTCGACGCGTTCGCTGACGTGTTCGTCGTCAACTACGAGGTGCTCGACCGCCACTTCCCGTGGCTCTCGACCCTGGGCTTTCGCTCGATGGTCGTCGACGAGGCGCACTTCATCAAGAACCTCGGCTCCCAGCGCTCCCAGCAGGTGCTGGCCCTCGCGGACCGGCTGCGCGCCGACACGCCCGGCGGCAACCCGCTGCTGATGGCCCTCACCGGCACCCCCCTGATCAACGACGTCAAGGACTTCCGGGCGATCTGGCGCTTCCTCGGCTGGATCAAGGACGACAAGCCGGGCGGCCAGATCACTCGCCGGCTCGACGCGTCGGGCTACACCCCGGCGGACCGGGGCTTCTACCCCGAGGCCCGGTCGGCCGTGATCGACATGGGGATCGTGCGCCGGCGCAAGATCGACGTCGCCAAGGACCTGCCCGACAAGCGCATCGCCGACCTGCCCGTGGAGCTCGACGACGACCTGGGCCGCTCGATCCGTCAGGCGGAGCGCTCGCTCGGCAAGCGGCTCGTCGCGAAGTACCGGGCCCTGCTCGAGCGGGGCGACGGCGTCGAGCAGGACGGTGAGCCCGACGAGGCGCTGATCCGCCGCGTGGCCCTCGCCGAGCTGAAGCACTCCTCGGGCGACAACGGCGGCGACAACGTCTTCTCGCTCGTGCGCCGCATCGGCCAGGCGAAGGCCGAGCTGGCCGCCGACTACACGGCGCAGCTCTCGCACTCGGTCGGCAAGGTCGTCTTCTTCGCCAAGCACATCGACGTGATGGACACGGCCGAGCGGGTCCTCGCCGAGGCCGGGCTGCAGACGGTCTCGGTCCGGGGCGACCAGACCTCGACCCAGCGCCAGAAGGCGATCGACGCGTTCTCCAACGACCCCGGGGTCGCGGTGGCCGTGTGCTCACTCACCGCCGCCGGGGTGGGGCTCAACCTCCAGGCCGCCTCCAACGTCGTGCTCGCCGAGCTGTCGTGGACGGCGGCCGAGCAGGGTCAGGCCATCGACCGCGTCCACCGGATCGGGCAGGACGAGCCGGTGACGGCGTGGCGGATCCTCGCCGCCGGGACGATCGACTCGAAGATCGCCGAGCTCATCGACGCGAAGCAGGGTCTCGCCGCCCGCGCGCTCGACGGCAGCGACGAGGAGGTCTCCTCGGGTGACACCCTCCAGCTCGAGGCGATCGTCCAGATCCTCACCCGCGCCCTCGCGGACCTCTGACCCCGTCGAGTGGGCACTTTCTTCCGCCCCCGGGCGGACGGAACTGGGCACTCGACGGGGTCATCCGGTCGAGTGGGCACCTTCTTCCGCCCCCGGACGGACGGAACTGGGCACTCGACGGGAGGGGGCGCTGGCCGCAGCCGAGGTCAGAGGGCCTTGATGATGTCCTCGACCCGCTCCTTGGCGTCCCCGAAGAGCATGCTCGTGTTGTCGCGGAAGAAGAGCGGGTTCTGCACACCGGCGTAGCCGGTGTTCATCGACCGCTTGAAGACGACGACCTGCTTGGCCTTCCAGACCTCGATGACGGGCATCCCGGCGATCGGGCTGGCCGGGTCCTCGGCCGCCGCCGGGTTGACCGTGTCGTTGGCCCCGATGACGAGCACGACGTCGACGTCGGGCAGGTCGGGGTTGACCTCGTCCATCTCGAGGACGATGTCGTAGGGGACCTTCGCCTCGGCAAGCAGGACGTTCATGTGACCCGGCAGGCGGCCGGCGACGGGGTGGATCCCGAACCGGACGTCGGTGCCCCGCTCGCGCAGCTTGGCGGTGAGGTCGGCGACGGGGTACTGGGCCTGGGCGACCGCCATCCCGTACCCGGGCGTGATGACCACCGAGTCGGCGTTCTTGAGCAGATCGGCGACCTCGTCGGCGTTGGTCTCCCGGTGGTCGCCGTAGTCGACGTCCTCCCCCGAGGAGGAGCCGTCGGAGCCGAATCCCCCGGCGATGACCGAGATGAACGACCGGTTCATCGCCTGGCACATGATGTAGGACAGGTAGGCACCGGAGGACCCGACGAGGGCGCCGGTGACGATGAGCAGGTCGTTGCCGAGCATGAACCCGGCGGCGGCCGCGGCCCACCCGGAGTAGCTGTTGAGCATCGAGACGACGACCGGCATGTCGCCGCCGCCGATCGAGGCGACGAGGTGCCAGCCGAAGGCGAGCGCGATCGCCGTCATGAGCAGCAGGGCGATGATCGCGTGCGAGGAGACGAACCAGACGAGCAGCAGGATGGCGGCGACGACGGCCGCGAGGTTGAGCCAGTGCCGCATCGGGAGCATGAGCGGCTTGCTCGAGATCCGGGCCGACAGCTTGAGGAAGGCGACGATCGAGCCGGTGAAGGTGACCGCGCCGATGAAGACCCCGAGGAAGACCTCGACGAGGTGCACCCCGTCGGCGCCGGACGCGTCGGCGAGGTAGGAGTTGTAGCCGACGAGGACCGCGGCCGCACCGACGAAGCTGTGCAGCATCGCGATGAGCTCGGGCATGCCGGTCATCTCGACCTTGCGGGCCCGCCAGATCCCGATCGAGGCCCCGATCGCCATCGCGACGACGATGAGCACCCAGTTGGACCAGCCGGCCGACCGGCCGGCCAGCCACAACGTGGCGACGAGCGCGACGGCCATGCCGATCATGCCGAGGACGTTGCCGTCCCGGGCCGTCTCGTGCTTCGACAGGCCGGCGAGGGAGAGGATGAACAGCAGCGCCGCGATGATGTACGCGGCCTGGATGAGGGCGAGGTCGACCCCGGTGGTCAGTGCCGTGGTCATCGCTCAGCCCTTCCGGAACATCGTCAGCATGCGGCGGGTGACGGTGAAGCCACCGAAGATGTTGATGCTCGCCACGAGGGTCGCGACGAAGGCGAGCACCGCGATGACGACCCCTGACGCGCCACCGACCTGCTGGTGGGTGCCGAGCTGGAGCAGCGCCCCGACGACGATGATGCCGCTGATCGCGTTGGTCACCGACATGAGCGGGGTGTGCAGTGCGTGGTGGACGTTGCCGATCACGTAGTAGCCGACGACGACGGCGAGCGCGAAGACGGTGAAGTGCCCGAGGAAGCTCGGCGGTGAGACCGCCGCGACGAGGGCGAAGAGGACCGCGCCGACGAGCATGGCGGCGTAGCGCCGCCGGGGGTCCGGCGGCTTCGGGGGCTCCTTGGCGACCGGCGCCGGCGCGGCGACCACCGGGGCGGCGCTGACCTGAATCGCCGGCGGTGGCCACAGCAGCTCGCCGTCCCGGCACACGGTCATGGTGCGTTGGACGACGTCGTCGAGGTCGAGGACGAGCTGGCCGTCCTTGCCCGGGGTGAGCAGCTTCATCAGGTTGACGAGGTTCGTGCCGTAGAGCTGGCTCG
Organism: uncultured Actinomycetota bacterium; assembly: GCA_963764195.1. Taxonomy (GTDB): domain Bacteria; phylum Actinomycetota; class Actinomycetes; order Actinomycetales; family Dermatophilaceae; genus JBDSSS01. The sequence continues at coordinate 45,352 of CAVXRG010000004.1, read as the reverse complement.
CCTGGGTGGGCAGGCGCGCGGCGAGGTCGGTGTAGCCGATGATCTTCACGCCGTTCGCGGTGACGACCATCTCGTCGGCGACCGAGCCCTCGACGTTGCCCCCGTTGGCGGCAGCCATGTCGACGATCACCGAGCCGGCCCTCATCGTCGCGACCATCTCCCCGGTGATGAGGCGCGGGGCCGGGCGCCCGGGGATGAGCGCCGTCGTGACGATGATGTCGACGTCGGGCGCCTGGGCGGCATACAGCTCGGCGGCCCGACGGTTGTAGTCCTCGCCCATCTCCTTCGCATAGCCGTCGCTGCTCGGGCCCGTCTCGGCGGCGGCGACGGCGAGGAAGTCGGCGCCCATCGACTCGACCTGTTCGGCGACCTCGGGACGAGCATCCGTGGCCCGGACGATGGCGCCGAGCGATCCGGCGGTGCCGATGGCGGCGAGGCCCGCCACGCCGGCTCCGACGACGAGGACCTTGGCCGGGGGCACCTTGCCGGCGGCGGTGACCTGACCGGTGAAGAACGACCCGAACTCGTGGGCGGCCTCGACGATGGCGCGATAGCCGGCGATGTTCGCCATCGACGAGAGCACGTCGAGCGACTGGGCCCGGCTGATCCGCGGCACGGCATCCATCGCCATCGCCGTGACGCCCGCCGCGCGCAGCGACTCGACGAGATCGGGGCTGATCGCGGGGGCCATCAGCCCGACGAGCGTCGTGCCGGGGTGGAGCTCGTCGATCTCGGCGCTCGTGGGTGGGTTGACCCGGTGCACCACCTCGGACGCGTGGACCTGGGCACGCCCGGCCACCCGGGCTCCCGCCTCGACGTAGGACGCGTCGTCGAAGCTCGCGGCGAGGCCCGCTCCCGACTCGACGACGACCTCGTAGCCGAGGCCGATGAGCTGGGCCACCGTCTTCGGGGTGGCGGCGACGCGCGTCTCACGGGGGCGCGTCTCGCGTGGGACACCAATCTGCACGGCGGGGCTCCTTCGTGGGCGGCTCGTGGACACGAACCTAGAGCACGACCCCCTCCGATCGGGGACGGTGGGGCGCTCGTCCCACGGTATGGCGTGGTGTGCGCCTCGACGGCCGCTCCCGAGCGCGGTGCCTCAGACGTCGGCGAGCAGTGCGTCGGCGAGCGGGGCGTCGACGACGAGGCTGTTGACGAGGCCCCCGCGCAGGACCGCTCGCACCGCGACGGCCTTGGCCTCGCCGGACACGATGGCAACGACCTCGTCGATCCCGCGCAGCAGGGTCGGGCTGATGGTCACGACGCGTTCGGCGAGGGGCGGGTCGACAAGCCGCCCGTCCGCGTCGAAGAAGACCCCGGCCAGCTCCCCCACGACGCCCAGTGAGCGGGTCGCGTCGCGGTCATCCGCCGAGACCGCGTCGAACAGGGTCGACAGTCCGGCCTCCCAGGCACCGACACCCATGACCGCTCGGGTGACCCGCGCCGCCCGGGCGAGCACGCTCGCCACCTGCGGTTCGCGCTTGAGCGTGGCTGCTCCCGACGCGTCGTCCAGCAGCAGCGGCGCATAGAAGATCGATGACCCGCCGCCGGCGATGCGGGCGACCCGACGCACGATGTCGACGGCGCTGCTGTCGTGTCCGACGACCTGCAGCGCCCCGCTCAGCTGGATCACCTCGATCTCGGGGAGGTCCCGGAGAAGCCGGGTCATCGTGTCCACCGAACGCGACCACGGCAGACCGAGAATGTCTGTCTCCGTGAGGATCTCGGTGAGCAGTTGGGCTGCGGCGGCACCGAGGTGGTCGGGCAGGGTGTCGTCCTCCACCCGGGACGCGTCGACGACGACGGCGTGCCGCAGCCCGTAGGCCTCCTGGAGCCGGGCCGAGCGGTCGAGGTCGAGGTCGCCCGATGCGACGATCTCGATGCGGACGATGCCGGAGTCGCGGGCCTGGTCGAGCAGACGGGCGACCTTGAAGCGACTGACGCCCAGCGCGTCGGCGATCTCGATCTTGGACTCGCCGTTGAGGTAGTGCCGCCGGGCCACGGCCGCGGCCATCACCATCTCGGCCGGCCCGCGCCGCTCCTTCGCCATCTCCCTCACCTCCCAGAGTCTGTCCTCTTCGACCGGCGTGCGCGAACGAGTCCGTCGGACTCGGTTCGGACTCGGTTCGGCATGGGCCCTGACCACCCTGTTGACATCAGTGTCGCGAGTCACTTTACTCATATGTGCAACGCCTTGCTCAAATGAGCGCATGGCCGGCGCAACACCGCTCACTGCACCACCAACGAACTGCTCAACGAGGAGAAGCAATGGTTCGCACAAAGATGGCAACCGCGGTCGTGGGGGCCCTGGCCGTCACCAGCCTCGCCGCCTGCTCCGGCGCCGGAGGCGGCGGCAGCGCGGGAGGCGCGTCGGGCGACACGGCCGACTCGGTCAACGTGCTCATGGTGAACAACCCGCAGATGGTCGACCTCCAGAAGCTCACCGCCGACAACTTCACGAAGCAGACCGGCATCAAGGTCAACTTCACCGTCCTGCCGGAGAACGACCTGCGCGACAAGACGAGCCAGGAGTTCTCGAGCCAGGCGGGCCAGTACGACGTGGCAACGCTCAGCAACTTCGAGATCCCGATCTACGCGAAGAACAAGTGGGTCGCCGACCTGACGGACTACTCGGCCAAGGACACCGCCTTCAACCAGGGCGACATCCTCGAGCCGATGACCAAGGCCCTGTCGGTCGACGGCAAGATCTACGGCGAGCCGTTCTACGGCGAGTCCTCCTTCCTGATGTACCGCAAGGACGTCCTCGAGAAGAAGGGCGTCACGATGCCGGAGAAGCCCACCTGGCAGGAGGTCGCTGACATCGCGGCCAAGGTCGACAACGCCGAGCCCGGGATGCGCGGCATCTGCCTGCGTGGCCAGCCCGGCTGGGGTCAGCTCTTCGCTCCGCTGACGACGGTCGTCAACACCTTCGGTGGCACGTGGTTCGAGCAGGACTGGACCCCGAAGGTCAACGCGCCGGAGTTCAAGGCGGCGACGAACTTCTACGTCGACCTCGTCAAGGCCCACGGCGAGGCGGGTGCCTCGCAGGCCGGCTTCACCGAGTGCCTCAACAACACCACCCAGGGCAAGACGGCCATGTGGTACGACGCCACGTCGGCCGCCGGCTCCCTCGAGGCCACCGACTCCCCCGTCAAGGGCAAGATGGGCTACGCCCCGGCGCCGGTCGTCAAGACCGACTCCTCCGGTTGGCTCTACACCTGGGCCTGGGCGGTCGAGGAGAAGAGCACCCGCAAGGACGCCGCGTGGAAGTTCGTCTCGTGGGCCTCGAGCAAGGCCTACGAGGAGCTCGTCGGCAAGGAGCTGGGCTGGTCCCGCGTCCCCGCCGGCAAGCGGGCCTCGACCTACGACAACGCCGACTACCTCAAGTCGGCCGAGGCCTTCGCCGCGCCGACGAAGTCGGCCATCGAGTCGGCCGACCCGGACAACCCCGGCGTGCAGCCTCGCCCGGCGCCCGGCATCCAGTTCGTCGACATCCCCGAGTTCCCCGACCTCGGCACCAAGGTGAGCCAGTACGTCAGCTCGGCCATCGCCGGCCAGATGAGCGTGGACGACGCCCTCAACCAGGGTCAGGCCCTCGCCGAGACCGTCGCCAAGAGCTACCAGAAGTGATCTGAGCCATGTCCACCTCGACGACCTCCAAGCCACCGGCACCCGCCGGTGCGTCGAGCGGGGCACCGAGCGGGGCCCTGAAGCGCTCAGGCAACTGGGCGCGACGGGCCCCGCTCCTCCCCGCGCTGATCCTCGTCATCATCGTCACGCAGCTGCCGTTCCTGACGACGATCTTCATCTCCTTCATGAACTGGAACGCGTACTACCCGGACCGACGCGGTTTCGCCGGGATCGACAACTTCCGCACCGTCCTGTCGGACCCCGACGCGCGCCACGCGATCTTCGTGACGGTCGTGATGACCATCGCGGTCGTCGCCATCGCCCTCGTGCTCGGCCTGGTCATCGCCCTCCTGCTCGACCGGAAGTTCCTCGGCCGCGGGATCGTCCGCACGATGATGATCACCCCGTTCCTCATCGTCCCGGTCGCCGCCGCCCTGCTGTGGAAGCACGCGCTCTACAATCCGGAGTACGGCCTCTTCAACGGGATGCTGCGCCTGATCTTCGGTGACAATGCGCCGCAGGTGGACTGGATCGGCTCCTACCCCCTGCTCTCGGTGATCTTCGCGATCGTCTGGCAGTGGACGCCGTTCATGATGCTCATCCTGCTCGCCGGGCTCCAGAGCCGGCCGATGGACGTCGTCGAGGCCGCCCGTCTCGACGGAGCCAACTCGTGGCAGGTCTTCACGCACATGACGCTGCCCCACCTGCGTCAGTACATCGAGCTCGCCGGCCTGCTCGGGACGATCTACGTGGTCCAGAACTTCGACCACGTCTTCACCATCACCTCGGGAGGACTGGGCACGGCGAACCTGCCGTACTACATCTACCAGACCTTCTACACCGCCCAGGACTACGGCCGGGCCTCGGCCGCCGGCGTCATCGTCGTCGTGCTGACGATCATCGTCTCGACGGTCGCCCTGCGCACCGTCTTCAGCCTCTTCAAGGAGCAGAACCGATGAGCACCGCCACCGAGCAACCCCGCTCAGAGCGGGCCGCCCCCGCACCCGGCCCGCGTCAGGTCAACCACCGCAAGACCCCGCTGGGTGACCACCTCCTCGCGGTCGCCGCGTGGGGCTTCGGTCTCGTCTTCGTCTTCCCCGTCCTGTGGATGCTGCTCACCTCCTTCCACAAGGAGGCCGACGCCGCGACCAACCCGCCGTCGTTCTTCGCCCCGCTCAGCCTCGACGGCTACCAGTCGTTCCTTTCCGCCGGGCCGTGGCCGCCGCTGATCAACTCGGCGACCGCGAGCATCAGCTCGACGATCCTCGTCATCGTGCTCGCGTTCCCCGCGGCCTACGCCCTGTCGATCCGTCCGGTCAAGAAGTGGACGGACGTGCTGTTCTTCCTGCTGTCGACGAAGTTCCTGCCGATCGTCGCGGGGCTGCTGCCGATCTACCTGTTCGCCCAGCAGGTCAACCTGCTCGACAACATCTGGCTGCTGGTCCTCTTCTACACGGTGATGAACCTGCCGATCGCGATCTGGATGCTCCGTTCCTTCCTCGCGGAGGTCCCCATCGAGATGCTCGAGGCCGCCCAGGTCGACGGCGCCGGCATGATCACGACGATGCGCAAGGTCATTGCGCCCGTCGTCATGCCCGGCATCGCCTCCGCCGCGCTGATCTGCTTCATCTTCAGCTGGAACGAGCTGCTCTTCGCCCGGGTCCTCACCGGGACGGTCGCCGGGACGGCCCCGGTCTTCCTCACCGGGTTCGTCACCAGCCAGGGCCTCTTCCTCGCCAAGGTCTGTGCCGCCTCGCTCGTCGTGTCCCTCCCCGTGCTCGTCGCCGGCTTCGCCGCGCAGGACAAGCTCGTCCAGGGCCTGTCGATGGGAGCCGTCAAGTGACCACCCTCAGCGCAGCGACACTCGAGCAGATCGCGAGCGCCCACCCCGACGTCAGCACACCGGCATACGACCGGAGCGCCGTCACGGCGGGCATCGTGCACTTCGGCGTGGGCGGCTTCCACCGCGCCCACCAGGCGATGTACCTCGACCGGCTGATGACGGACGGCGCCGGGCTCGACTGGGGGATCTGCGGGGTCGGCGCCCTCGACCACGACCAGCGGATCATCGACACCCTCCGGGCGCAGGACGGGCTCTACACCCTCGTCGTCAAGCACCCGGACGGTCATCGGGAGGCCCGGGTGATCGGCAGCATCGTCGAGACGATGTTCGCCCCCGACGACCCGCAGGCCGTCGTCGACCGGCTCGTCGACCCGCGGACGCGGATCGTGTCGCTCACCATCACCGAGGGTGGCTACCTCGTCAACCAGGTCACCGGGCAGTTCGACGCGAGCGACCCGGCAATCCAGGCCGACCTCGTCGAGGACGCCACTCCCCGCACCGTGTTCGGCTACGTCGTCGCGGCGCTCGCGGCGCGGCGGGCCGCGGGCACCGTGCCCTTCACCGTCATGTCGTGCGACAACCTGCCGGGCAACGGCGACGTGGCGCGACGGATGATGACGTCCTTCGCCCGCCTCAAGGACCCCGACCTCGCGGCCTGGATGGAGGAGCACGTCGCCTTCCCGAACGCGATGGTCGACCGCATCACCCCGGTCACGGCTCCCGAGGACATCGCCCGGCTCGCTGAGGACAACGGCATCGACGACGGCTGGCCCGTCGTGTGCGAGCCCTTCACCCAGTGGGTGCTCGAGGACCACTTCACCGACGGCCGCCCGCCCCTCGAGGACGCCGGGGTGCAGGTCGTCGACGACGTCGTGCCTTACGAGCTGATGAAGCTCCGGCTGCTCAACGCGAGCCACCAGGCCCTGTGCTACCTCGGCTACCTCGCCGGTCACCGCTACGCCCACGAGGTGTGCCAGGACCCGCTGTTCGTCGACTTCCTGCTCGGCTACATGGAGCACGAGGGCTCCCCGACCCTCCCCGAGGTGCCGGGCGTGGACCTCGACGGCTACCGCCACGAGCTCATCGCGCGCTTCGCCAACCCGGAGGTGCGCGACACCCTCGCCCGCCTCTGCGCGGAGAGCTCGGACCGCATCCCGAAGTGGCTCGTGCCCGTCATCGCCGAGAACCTGCGCACCGACGGTGAGATCGAGCGATCGGCGCTCGTCGTCGCGGCGTGGGCGCGGTATGCCGAGGGCCGGGACGAGCAGGGCGAGCCGATCGAGGTCGTCGACCGGATCAAGGACCGCGTCATGGCGGCGGCGGCCACGCAGCACGACGACCCGGTCGCCTTCCTCCGTGATCGTGATCTCTTCGGTGACCTCGTCGACAGCGAGCGCTTCGTCACGGCGTTCACCGGCGCGCTCGAGGCATTGCACACCAACGGTGCCCGTGCGACGCTCGAGGCCCGCGCCGCCGCAGACTCCCGCGGCGGGCCATCGAACGAACCGAAAGCGACCATCACCAGATGAGCCGAACCACCCTCGTAGCCGGCGTCGACAGCTCGACCCAGTCGACCAAGATCGTCGTGTGTGACGCCGACACCGGAGAGGTGGTCCGCACCACGCGGGCCCCGCACCCGGACGGCACGGAGGTCCATCCCGACCGCTGGTGGTCGGCCTACGAGGCGGCGAGCGCCGACGGCGCCCTCGAGGGGGTCGAGGCGATCGCCGTCGGCGGGCAGCAGCACGGCATGGTCGCCCTCGACGAGGACGACCACGTCGTGCGTGACGCACTCCTGTGGAACGACACCCGCTCGGCCCAGGCCGCCGCCGACCTCACTGCCGAGCTCGGCGGCGTCGGCGCCTGGGTCGACGCCGTGGGCCTCGTGCCCGTGGCGAGCTTCACGGTCACCAAGCTGCGCTGGCTCGCCGAGCACGAGCCGGAGAATGCCGCCCGGGTCGCACGCGTCGTGCTCCCGCACGACTGGATGACCGGCCGGATCCTCCAGCAGGGTGGCGGCTTCACCGAGTGGACGACCGACCGTGGCGACGCCTCGGGCACCGGCTACTGGTCGGCGGCCACGGGTGAGTACCTCCCCGAGCTGCTCGAGCGGGCCTTCGGCCGGGTCGTCGACGTGCCGACGGTCCTCGCGCCGTCGGCCCAGGCGGGCCGGACCGACGGCGGGATGGTCGTGGCCGCCGGCACCGGCGACAACATGGGCGCCGCGCTCGGGCTGTCACTCCAGCCCGGTGACGTCGTCGTCTCCCTCGGCACGAGCGGCACCGTCTTCACCCGGCACGAGACCGCGATCCGGGACGACACGGGCGCCATCGCCGGCTTCGCCGACGCGACCGGCCACCACCTGCCGCTCATGTGCACGCTCAACGCGGCACGCGTCATGTCCGCCGCCGCGACGATGCTCGGGGTCGACCTGCCCACGCTCGACCGGCTGGCTCTCGAGGCGGGCTGGGGTGCGGGCGGGCTCACCCTGCTGCCTTACCTCGACGGGGAGCGCACCCCCGACCTGCCCGCGGCCACGGGCACCCTCAGCGGCCTGACCCGCTCCAACGCGACGCCGGCCAACCTTGCTCGCGCCGCCGTCGAGGGGATGCTGTGCAACCTCGTCGCCGGCGTCGACGGCCTTCGCGACCACGGAGTGGCGGTCGACCGGATCCTGCTCATCGGCGGGGCGGCCGCCTCGCGGGCGGTCCGCGAGATCGCGCCGGGCCTCTTCCGCGCCCCTGTCGTCGTCCCGCAGCCGGCGGAGTACGTGGGGGTCGGCGCCGCGCGCCAGGCGGCCTGGGCACTGTCCGGCGCCCAGACACCCCCGGAGTGGGAGCTCACCATCGACTCGACGTATGCCGCCGAACCCGGCTCCGAGGCCGAGTCGGCTGACGTCGTGGCCCGCTATCAGGCCCTGCTCGGCACCGTCCACGGTCGCTGACCACGGCTCGCCCGGGCCGCGACCGGCGCAACCGAGAGGGCTGGAGCCTCCCGAAGATCCGGGAGGCTCCGGCCCGTCTCGGTGAAAGCCGGGGGGGCTGCGGTCAGGCCATGGCCTTCTGCTTGAGGGTCGCGAACTCCTCCTGGGAGATCGTCCCGTTGTCGAGCAGCTCCTTGGCCTTGGCGATCTGCTCGGCGGGGGCGCTCGTCGCGCCACCGGCGCCGGCAGCGGCGACGGAACGGATGTAGTCGTCCTGCGCCTGCTTGGCGTCGGTCGCGGCGGCGAGGGAGCGCTCGGTCATGCCCTTGCCCCGGGTGATCAGGTAGACGACCGCGGTGATCAGCGTGAAGACGAAGAGGAAGACGAGCCAGACCGCCTTCATCCCGCCGGACAGCTCGCGGTCGCGGAAGAGGTCGGTGATGATGCTGAAGAGCACCATCAGGTAGGTGGCGAACGCGAAGAAGATGATCATGAACCAGACGATGTCCCAGAACGACACAGCCGTTGCCTTTCGTCAGGAGCCGACGGTGGTGTCAGCCCGAGGTCGCGGCATCACCGCCCTCCCATCGTGCGGCGTCCCGGGGTCGCGTGGCCTGCCACCGGCGGTCCCCGGGGCGGAAATCACCCGCTGAGGGCTACCGCACCCCGGGCACTCCCACCCTCAGACGTCGCGGGTGGCCACGATCCGGCCGGCGTCGACGGCCGACCTCAGCCGCCCCGCGTCCGACGCGTTCTTGTCGGCGTAGGACCGGGCGAAGTTGGCGACCGCCCGGTCGAAGACGTCCTTGCGGCCGAGGTAGGCGGCGATGGCGATCCGGTCACCCGAGCGGGCATGGGCCCGGGCCAGGGTCCAGGCGCACCCGAGGGCGAGCACCTCGAGGGTGCGGGGAGCCATCCGCTCCACGTCGAAGGACCCCTTCCAGTCGCGCAGCTGACGGACGTAGTAGTCGTGACGAAGGCCATCCAGCCCTTCCGTGTGCTGCCAGCCGAGCAGGACGTCGCTGCTCGTCTGCATGAGTCGCTGACCCTCCACGACCCGCTGTCCCTCGTTCGGCCAGGGCGGGTGCGGCAGGTGCTCGGCGAGCACCGACTCCACCGCCTCCTTGGCCTGCAGGACGAGCGGGTTGCCGTCGACGTCCACGAGCAGGAGCACCCAGGCCCGGGTTCCGACGCTCCCCACCCCCACCACCTTGCGGGCCACGTCGACGAGCCGGTAGCGGTCGAGCTGGACCCGACGGTCGTGGGGCAGGCTCTCCCGATACCGGTCGAGCAGGTCCTGCAGCCAGCCCCCGAGGGCGTCGGCGCTGCCGGCGGTGAGCTCCCGAAGCGGCACGAGCAGGGGTGGGTCGCTGATGAACCGTGGGTCGCTGCCCTCCCGCGTCGTGAGGCGCAGGGCCGCGTGGTCGCTGTCCCGCTGCCGAGCCTTGGCCATCGTCGAGGTCGTCTGCGCGTAGGCCTTTCTCGACAGGGCGGGCCGCAAGCGGTGGAGTTGGCGCTCGAGCTCGGCGCCGGCATACCAGACCTGCAGCTCGGGCTGCCGTGCGAAGTCGCGCATGCTCTCCCGGTAGCGACGGACGGCCGCCCCGACGACCCGCGCCCGGTCCGCGCGGCCGTGACCGTTGTTGCGCCCCGCGACCTCCAGGCTCGCGGCGAGCCGCTTGACGTCCCACTCGAACGGTCCCGGCCAGGTCTCATCGAAGTCGTTGAGGTCGAAGACGAGCCGCCGCTCCGCCGACGCGAACAGCCCGAAGTTGCTCACATGGGCGTCCCCACACAGCTGCGCGGTGAGTCCGCTGCGGGGCAGCCGGGACAGGTCCGCGGCCATCAGGGCCGCGGCCCCGCGGTAGAAGGTGAACGGCGACGCGAGCATCCGTCCGTAGCGCACCGGCAGCAGCTCGGGAACCCGGCCCGCGGCCTGGGCCGTGAGCAGCCCGACCGGGTCCTGGTCGGGGTCGGGGTCGAGGTCCGCGTGCGCCTCTCGGGGGCACGAATCCCGGGCAAGCCGTCCCCGCTCGTGCCGCTCGGCGCGACTCGTCACCGTCTCGCTGAGGGCCATGCGCTGCATCCTCGGTCTCGGAGGAAGTCCGGACGGGTTCCGCGAGGGTCTACATCCGGTCGGGAGCCTCGAGCCCGAGCATATCGAGGCCGGCGGTCATGACGCGCAGGACGAGGGCGCAGAGGGTGAGCCGGGACTCCTTCACCTCGTCCGTCTCGGCCTTGAGCACCGGGCAGTTCTCGTAGAACGCCGAGAAGGCCTGGGCCAGCTCGAAGAGGTAGCCGCAGAGCCGGTGCGGCTCGTAGGTCGCCCCCGTCTCCGCGACGACGGTGCCGAAGGCGAGCAGGTGCTGGGCGAGGGCCCGCTCCGGGGCCTCGCCCAGCAGCACCGGTGCGTGCTGCGCCTCGGGGTCGAGCCCCACCTGACGGAAGATCGAGCGCACCCGGGCGACGACGTACTGGAGGTAGGGGCCGGTGTTGCCGGTGAGCGAGACCATCCGGTCGAGGTCGAAGACGTACTCGCTGTCGTGGGCCACCGACAGGTCGGCGTACTTCACGGCGCCGATCCCGATCTGCCGGGCGATCGTGGCCCGCTCCTGCTCCTCGAGGTCGGGCCGGGCCTCGTCGATGACCGCCCGCGCCGTCTCGACGGCCTCGTCGAGCAGCGCCATCAGCCGCAGCGGCTTGCCGGAGCGGGTCTTGAGGATCTTGCGGTCCTCGCCGAGGACGTTGCCGATGCGGACGTGCACCGGCCTCACCCCGTCGGGCAGCCAGCCGGCCTTGCGCGCGGTGTCCCAGACCATCCCGAAGTGCATCGCCTGGGGCGCCCCGACGACGTAGAGGATCCGGTCGGCGTCGAGACCCTGGACCCGGTGCCGGATGGTGGCGAGGTCGGTCGTCCCGTAGCCGTAGCCGCCGTCGGACTTGCGGATGATGAGCGGGACCGGCTTGCCCTCCCGGCCGGTGTAGCCGTCGAGGAAGACGCACAGGGCGCCGTCGGAGATCTCAGCGATCCCCTTGTCCTCCAGCTCGGCACAGATGTCAGCGAGGACGTCGTTGTAGCCGGACTCGCCCGCGAGGTCGTCGTCGGTGAGGGTGACGCCGAGTGTGGAGTAGATCGTGTTGAAGTAGACCTTCGACCGGTCGACGAGCTCCCGCCAGAGGGCGAGCGTCGACTCGTCGCCGGACTGGAGGGCAACGACCCGCAGCCGGGCGCGGGTGTTGAAGTCCCCTGCGCTGCCGGCCGGCTCGGCCTTCTCCGCCGCGTCGAACTTGACCCGTGCCGCCTGGTAGAAGGCGTTGGGGTCGGTGACGAGCAGCCCGGCCTCGGCGGAGTCGCGGCCGACCTCGAGGAGGTGCTCGATGAGCATCCCGAAGGGCGTGCCCCAGTCGCCGATGTGGTTCTGCCGGATGACGTGGTGACCGAGGTGCTCGAGGGTGCGTGCGAGCGAGTCGCCCACGACGGTCGTCCGCAGGTGACCGACGTGCATCTCCTTGGCGACGTTGGGCGCCGAGTAGTCGATCGGGATGTTCTGCCGCTCCTCGAGCGGCACGCCCACCCGCGGGTCCGCGTCGACCTCGGCGAGCAGCTCGGCCAGCCATGAGGCCGAGAAGGTGAGGTTGATGAAGCCCGGGCCGCTGACCTCGACGGAGTCGCACACGCCGGCCAGGTCGAGCGCGTCGACGATCTTGGCGGCAACCTCGCGCGGTGGCAGGCCGACCTTCTTGGCGAGCGCGAGCGCGGCGTTGACCTGCACGTCGGCGAACTGCGACGGACGCAGCACCGGGTCCGTCTCGCGGAACTCGCCACCGAGGGCGATGGCGATCGCGGACTGGACCTTGGGCGTGAGTGCGACGAGCGGGGAGACCATGCGGGCCAGTTTATGGTCGCGCAGCAGGTGCTCGCGCCCAGGTTTCGGCCGGGGGTATGCCGCTGGCCGCGCCCTTCCCTGGGGGAGGGACGCGGCCAGCGGCGGCCGGGCTCAGGCCCGGGTCACTCGCCCCGGCGGCCGAACCCGGCGCGACGGGCGGCGTCCTCGTCGTAGAACCAGACGTCCGGCTCGGTGTCGTCGTAGCCCTCGTCGTCCGGGGTGAGGAAGGTGTTGCCGTCGTGGCTGCCCTTGACCGCGTGACCGAGGGGCTGCGCCCCGTCGTGCAGGGTCGCCGCGGAGCCGACCCCGTAGCCACCGTCGGCGACCTCCTCGAAGTCCGAGATCCGCCGGCCGGTCTGCGCGCCGCTGGCCGACCCGGTGGTGTCGCTGCCCTGGTCCGAGGGCAGGGGCCCGTCGTCCGTGGGGTCCTCGGAGGCACCCTCGGACACGTCCTCCACGGTGCCGACGGCACCCGAGTCGCTCTCCACCGAGCCGACGGCGGCCCCGCGGTCGTCGCCGTCGTGCTCGCGCTGGTCGTCGTCGCCGACGAGCTCGTCGGCGCTGGAGCCCTCGGCCGGAGCCGGGTCGCTCGCGGCGCCGGCGTCGACCGGGTCGGCGTCGGTCGTGGCCGGGTCGTCCTGGTGGTCGCCCACGCCGACCTCCTCCGAGGCCGTCTCCGTCGGGGTGGCCTCCTGCTCGGAGCCGAGGGCCGCACCGGTCGTCACGTTGCCGCTCGAGCCAGAGCCAGAGCCCGAGCCGTCGGCTGAGCCGCTGCCGACACCGTCGGGGAGGGGGCCGTCGAGACCGTCGTCGACGGTGTCGGTGTCGAGGTCGTTGCCCTCCTCCGGACCGGGCTCACCGGGCGAGGTCGACCACGGCTGCCCTCGGTGGTCGCCCGGGTCGGTGCTGGCCGTCCCGCCTCCGGTGACGACCTCGGCGCGGTCGTCCAGGGCCGGCACCTCGACGTCGTGCTGCGTCTCGGTGTCGATCGTGGCGTCGAGGTCGCCGACGACGTCGTCGGTCTCCCCGGTTCGTGCGGTGCTCTCGTCGGACGTGCTGTCCATCGCGTCACTCCCGTCGGCGTCATCGACACCGGCAGCGGTGTCGGACGTCCCGGCACCGGTGCCGTCGTTCGTGTCGTGCTGCGAGTCCGTCTCGCTGACCGCGTCATACCCGTTCGCCGAGTCGTCCTCGTCCGGCATCCCGGCGGTCGGCACAGAGGTGCCCGAGGCGCTCCCCGGGGTGGCGTCGGTCGCGGTCTCGTCGATGGCGCCCTTGGTGCCGAACGGATCCTCCGCGTCGGCGAGGTCCGGCTCGTCGTCGTCACGGGTGAAGGCCGCTGCGGCACCCGCAGTGGCGGCCGGGTCAGCGACGGGCGTCGGCGCGGGGTCGTCGAGCCTCCGGCCGGTCTCGTCGGTGGGGACGTCGGGGTCGAGGCGGTCCGCCTCGCGGGCGAGGCGCTCGTGCTCGTCGCGCACGGCCGTCGCGGCCTTCTCGTGCTCGGCGGCCTGAGCCTCCAGACGGGCGGCCTCGTCCGCCTTGGCCTTCGCCTCGGCTGCCTTGGCGGCGGCCTCGGCGCGCGCGGTCTCGGCGATCTGCCCGGTCACCGAGGCGCGGTCCTCGTGCTCCCGCACGGCGGGCGCGCGGTCCTCGGCCTTCGCGCGGAGGGAGGCCGCCTCGTCCCGGCGACGCTCGTCCCGGCGACGTCGGGCTCGCGACGCGACCAGCCAGACGACGATGGCGACGACGACGATCGCGGCGACGATCCACAGGATGGTCTTGGTGGTGTCCGACATGTGCCCAGCCCCTTCAACGGTCACGAGGGCGGCTCGCCCCCTCAACCGGCAAACCTACTGCCCGGCCGAGGGCTTCGGCGACGTCCGCACGATCTCGCCAGCAGGGTCAGCCCAGTCCGAGACGCCTCGCCGTCGTCTCCCGCATCTCGACCTTGCGGATCTTGCCGGTGACGGTCATCGGGAACTCGTCGACGATCTCGACGTAGCGGGGGATCTTGAAGTGGGCGAGCTTGCCGGTGCAGAAGGCGCGGAGCGAGTCCGCGGTCAGTGGCTCCGCGCCGTCCTTCATCCGCACCCACGCGCACAGCTCCTCGCCGTACTTCGCATCGGGCACCCCGATGACCTGGGCGTCGAGGATGTCGGGGTGGGTGTAGAGGAACTCCTCGATCTCCCGCGGGTAGACGTTCTCCCCGCCCCGGATCACCATGTCCTTGATCCGCCCGGTGATCTCGACGTAGCCGTCGTCGTGCATGACGCCGATGTCACCGGTGTGCATCCAGCCGTCGACGAGCGCCTCGGCCGTCTTCTCCGGCTGCTCCCAGTAGCCGAGCATCACCGAGTAGCCCTTGGTGACGAACTCTCCCGCCTGTCCCCGCGGCACCGTCTCCCCGGTCACGGGGTCGACGATCTTGATCTCGAGGTGCGGCCCCACCCTCCCGACCGTGCCGACCTTCTGCTCGAAGGTGTCGTCCGTGCGGTTCTGGGTCGACACCGGCGAGGTCTCCGTCATGCCGTAACAGATCGTCATCTCCTCGATCCCGGAGGCGATGAGCTTCTTCATCAGCTCTGCAGGACAGGGAGATCCGGCCATGATGCCGGTCCGCACGCTCGACAGGTCGTAGTCGCCGAAGGTCGGCAGGTTCCACTCGGCGATGAACATCGTCGGCACCCCGTAGAGCGAAGTGACCCGCTCGTCCTGGGTGGCCTGGAGCGTCGCCGACGGGTCGAACCCGGGGGCTGGGATGACCATGCAGGCCCCGTGCGTCGTGCAGGCAAGGTTGCCCATGACCATGCCGAAGCAGTGGTAGAAGGGCACGGGGATGCAGACCCGGTCGGCCTCGGTGTAGTCGCAGAGCTCGCCGACGAAGTAGCCGTTGTTGAGGATGTTGCGGTGGCTCAGCGTCGCGCCCTTGGGGAAGCCCGTCGTGCCGGACGTGTACTGGATGTTGATCGCGTCGGTGTTGCTCAGACCGGCCTGGATGTCGGCCAGCTCGCTCTCGGTCACCTCGTCGGCCCGGTCGAGCAGCTCGGTCCAGTCCGAGGTGCCGATGTAGACGACCCGCTCGAGGGAGTCGACGTCGCCGATGACCTCCTCGACCATCTGGCGGTAGCTGCTCGCGCGGAACGTCTCGGCGCTCACGAGCGTGGAGACCCCGGACTGGTCGAGGACGTAGCGCAGCTCGTGCGAGCGGTAGCTCGGGTTGATGTTGACCAGGATCGCGCCGATCTTCGCCGTCGCGTACTGCACGAGGGTCCACTCCGAGCAGTTCGGCGCCCAGATGCCGACCCGGTCACCCGTCCCCACCCCGACGGCCAGCAGAGCGCGGGCGAGCCGGTCGACGTCGGCCCGCAGCTCGGCATACGTCCACCGGCGGCCCTGCGCGACGTCGACGAGGGCCTCGCGCTCGCCGAAGCGCGCGACGGTGGCGTCGAGGTTGTCTCCGATGGTCTGCTCGATGAGGGCCGGCTCGGACTCCCCGCGCGTGTGCGAGAGCGCCGGGTCGAGCGTCGGGTCGGTCGGGTGGTGGGTGGGTCGGCGCGGCGGGGGCGGCGGTCATCGTTGGCCTTTCGAGGCGTGCAGCGGTGGACGGGTTCGCCACCACCCAACTCCGGGTGGGCTGCACGCGCAAGGCATTCCGCTCGGCTCGGCCCCCGGCAGGTCGGACGGGAGGTGCAGACGTCACCGCTGAGGCCCGCTGCCGTCGGGAGCAGGGAGGGAACCGTCGGGAGCAGGGAGGGACCCGCGACCATCTCCGCGGAGGGGTCGGGCACGAGTTGGTCGTCGTGTCCCAGAGCGGTCAGGGCCCGTAGGGCAACGCATCATGGCCGGCCGCGACGTAATGCGGCGGCAAGGAGGAGCAGTCGTGCACGGCGCGCGCATCAGACCCCCAGAGGCAGGGAACACGTCACGTCGGGAACACTTCGAGGTGGTCAGGGACTCCCCGACGCAGGAAGCCCGCATCGAGACGTCAGGATCACCGATGGATAGACCCACGCTCGTGAAGTCCGGCGCGCTCGCTCTGGTGCTCCTGGGTGCGATCAGCCTGGCCTTGGTTCTCGGGACCCCCGACGTCCCAGCGATGAGGTCGCGCATCGACGCAGCGGGGGTCTGGGGCCCTGCCGTGTTCTTCGCCCTCTATGCGGGACTGGCCTTGATCCCCTGTCCCAAGGCGCTGCTCACCGCTGCGGGCGGGGCCCTGTTCGGTCTGTGGGTCGGGACCGCACTTGCCCTGGCGGGCGCTCTGGTCGGCGCGGTCATCTCTTTCGGTGTCGGCAGGCTGCTCGGTCGCGACGCCGTCGACCGTCTCATCCGCGGACGGCTGGCACGTGTCGACGCCCTCCTGGCAGACCACGGATTGTCCGCGGTCCTCGTGGTGCGTCTGGTGCCCCTGGTGCCCTTCATCGCGATCAACTACGCCTCGGGGCTCTCCGGCGTGAGGTTCCGGCCGTATCTGCTGGGCAGTGCGCTGGGGATGGTGCCGGGCAGCCTCGCGTACGCGGCGTTGGGCGCTTACGGCACCGATCCGTGGGGCCTGGCCGCCGCTGGCTCCGCCCTGATCATCCTCGTGGTCGGGGGGTCCTGGTGGGCTCGGCGACTGGACGCCCGCCGCGAGGACCACACCGCTGTGAGCCGCACCCGTGCGTGACGCGCCGGCTCGCTGGACATCACCGCCGACGTGGCCGTGGCGGCGCGCGACCGTGGTCGGGGTAGCCATCGGCATGACCAGTCAGTACGACGCCGCGGGGTGGCCCTTCCTGCTGGTCCTGCTCGTCTCTTGGCTGAACGGCACGGCGTTCCTCGCGTTCTCGTCCATCGCCGAGCGCACCGGGAGGCACCCGAGCACGGCCGGGCGCGACCGAGCACGGCCCGGCCCGGTCAGTGGTCTCGGCTGACCCACCAGGTGCGTGCCCGGGACAGCGCCCCCAGGGCGCGCCGGGTGGTAGGACGTGCGAGCTGGTCCTGGACGTCGGAGATCGCGGCATTCCACGGCCCGTCGTTGTAGGTGGGGTAGGCGTGGGTCACCCCGGCGAGATCCCGCGTGGTGAGCCCCTGGGTGATCGCCAGGGTCAGCTCGCCGAGGGTCTCTCCCGCTCGAGGCCCGACCACCGTGGCACCCAGGATGTGCCCGCGCCTGTCGATGACGAGACGGGCGAAACCCCCGGGCGCACCCTCCGCGACGGCCCGGTCCACGTGGGAGTGGGACCAGTCGATGGTGCGCAGCCCGGGCTTGAGCCGGTCGGTATCGAGTCCGACGGCGGCGACCTCGGGGTCGGTGAAGGTCACCCGGGGCATGGCAGTGAGGTCGACCTTGCGGCGTACCCCCAGGATGGCGTTGGAGGCGGCCAGGCTGGCGTGCACACCCGCGGTGTGCGTGAACTGAGGATGGCCGGTGAGGTCCCCGGCAGCCCAGATGCGCGGGTTGCTCGTGCGCAGCAGGTCGTCGACCACGACGAACCCGCGGTCATCGACCTCCACCCCCGCAGCGGCCATCCCGACGTCGCGGGTGCGCGGCGATCGGCCGACGGCGAGCAGCAGGCGGGAGAAGGCCACCTGCTGCCCGCTCTCGAGGTGAAGCACCCCGCGCCCCGGGGTGGCGGGCTCGATTCGCGCCACGCCTGAGCCGGTTCGCAGCTCGACGCCGTCCTCGACCAGGGCGCGGGCGAGCTCCGCTGCCGCGAGGGGGTCCTCTCGAGGCAGGATCCTGGGGGCGGCTTCGACCACGGTGACCCTGCTGCCGAGGCGGGCGAACGCCTGCCCCAGCTCGCAACCGATGCTCCCGCCGCCGATGACCACCAGGTCGGCGGGCAGCTCGGTCAGGCCCCAGACGGTGTCACTGGTCAGGTAGTCGACCTCGTCGAGGCCGGGGATGGGAGGGACCGCCGGTGCGGCACCGGTGGCCAACAGTGCTTGCCTGAAGGTCACTGGCCTTCCGTCGACCTCGGCCGAGTCCGGACCGGTGAACCGGGCGGTCGCCGTGCGAACCGTGACCGAGGCCTTCTCCAGCGTCTCGACCGAGTCCGTCGGTGCGATGTGCGCGATAGCGGCTCGCACGTGACCCATGACCTTTGCGAAGTCGACAGTGACCTCCGAGACCCCGATGCCGAACTGACCCCCCGAGCGTGCGCCGGCGGCGACGCCCGCGGCGGCCAGCAGCGCCTTGGACGGGACGCAGCCGGTCCACAGGCAGTCCCCGCCGGTGCGGGCGCGTTCCACCATCAGGACCCTGGCACCGAGCCGCGCGGCCGTCTTCGCACCGACGATCCCGGCGGTGCCACCGCCGATGACCAGCAGGTCCCAGGGCTCGCCGGGTGGGGCCGACGGGGAGCGCATCGAGGTCTGTTGGTCGCTGGTCACACGGTGTCCTCGTCGTTGATGGTGGGCAACCACGCCCTCGGATACCGGCCGTCGAAGCGGTCGATCACCCGGTAGGCCCGTAGCGGAGTCTCCTGCACCAGGTCCTCGGCATCGGCATGGCTCGACGTGACGGTCCGCGCCACCCTGAGCCGCAACTGCGGTGCTGGCAACTGCGGTGCTGGCAACTGTGCACTCGACTGCATCGCCACTCCCTCGTGGTCCGGTGCGTCGCCCCCTGACCCCTCGCCTGCCCGAACCGCAAGGGTGCCATGTGCGCTGCCGGCAGCGCAGCGTGGCGGCCAGCCGTTGTCGCATCGAGCCAGACCGCCAGGCCGAGACGGGGGGCTCACGCCTGGTAGATCCCCAGCCACCGTCGATCGAGGTAGCGCTTGAGTCGCAGAGATCCGGCTCCGTACCACCACCAGCGCCCCCACACAGCCAGGCCGACGGTGTCACCGAGGTCGAGGATCGACAGGGCGCGGCGGCGCGGCTCGTACACCGGTAACGGCTCGCCGCGAAGCCGCGCGAGCAGGCTCTGCAGCAGCACAGGTCCTTGCCGGACCCCGTGCACACCGATGCGGGGCAGCGAAACCGGGAGGAACCGCGCGCAGTCGCCCACCGCGTAGATCTCGTCCCGGTCGACATGGCGCAGGGTCGCCCGCACCGGCACCCCGCGTCCGTCACCGAGCCCGAGCTCGGCGAGCAACGGCGGCGCCGTCAGCCCGACGGCGAGCACGGCGAGGTCGTGAGACATCGCGGCGCCGCCGTCGCAGACCACCTGTCGCTCCCCGAGGTCGCGAACCACGCACCCGGTGCGAACGGACACACCGCGCGCCGCCAGGAGCCGCACCATCCGTCGTCGTGCACCTTGGGGCAGGTCCGCACCGATCATGGTCCCGGCTTCCACCAACCGGACCGCTGCGACGTCCGATCGCACCGACAGGTGGGCCGCCAGCTCCAGGCCAGAGGCACCGCCGCCCACGACCGTGACCGTGGCCCCTCGTGGCCCGAGAGCTCGCAGCCGGGCATCCAGGTCAGCGAGGCCACTCAACGGCTTCACCCTCACGACGTCCGGGTGAACGCTCATCCCGGTGGGAGCCACCACACTGCCGATGTTGAGCGAGAGCACATCGTAGGACAGACGGTCACCGCCTGACGTGACCGCGATCCGCGCCTGCGGATCAAGAGAGTCCAGCGTGCCTTCGTGGAACTCGACGGACGAGGCGCTCGCCAGCGACCGCACGTCGATCCGTCCGGCGTCATCGGGCATCGCGCCAGCGGCCGTCGCCGACGCGACACCGCTGTAGTCGAAGAACCGCGGCGCGAGCAGGAGCACCCGGTAGCCCGCGGCCACCAGGTCGCCAGCGTGCCTGACGACGTACAGGTGGGCGTGTCCGGCCCCGACCAGGAGCAGGACGGGCTCGCGGCGACCTCTCGTTGACGTGGGGGTGGGGCCTGGGGTGGGCGTGCTGTCGGGCGTCATGGACGACCTGTGCACCCCTCCGCGTCAAGGCATTCCGTATCGTGCGAGATGGCGCCGCCCAGTCCGTGCACCGACGTCCGCCTGGAGCGGGAGGGTCGGGTGGCAGCGACAGCAGGTGGGGGCGTGATCGGCCCCAGGCGTGCCCCCTGGATGAGCAGCCCGCTCATCTTCGATGCCCCGAGGCGGGCTGGGCACCGGCAGCCTCACGCAGGGAGTCCTCGATGCCCGAAACGATGAGGTCGATGTCGGCCTCGCTGGCCACGAGCGGGGGGGCGATGCGGATCGTGGCCCCGTGGGTGTCCTTGACCAGGATCCTCCGCGCCAGCAGTCTCTCGCTGAGCTCGCGCCCGGTCATCAGGGCGGGGTCGACGTCGACGCCCGCCCACAGGCCACGGGAGCGGACCGCGACGATTCCCTGGCCGATCGCGCTCAGGCCGGTGGACAGCCGTCGACCGAGCCGCGTCGCCGCCGACTGGAACTCACCGGTCTCCAGCATCGCTACCACCTCGCGACCGACGGCGGCCGCCAGCGGGTTGCCGCCGAACGTCGACCCGTGGCTGCCCGGGGTGACGACGTCCATGACGTCATGGTCGGCCGCGATCGCCGAGACGGGCAGCACACCGCCCCCGAGGGCCTTGCCGAGCACGACGATGTCAGGGATGACCTCCTCGTGCTCCACGGCGAGGGTGCGACCGGTCCGGGCCAGACCGGACTGGATCTCGTCGGCGATCAACAGCATTCTGCGGGAGGTGCACAGCTGCCGCACCTGGCGCAGGTAACCCTCCGGCGGGATCACGACGCCTGCCTCTCCCTGGATGGGCTCGACGAGCACGGCGATGGTCTCGTCGGTGACCGCAGCCTCCAGAGCTGCCGAATCGCCGTACGGCACGACGACGAAACCCGGGGTGAAGGGCCCGAAACCGGCCCGGGCCTCCTCATCGGTGGAGAAGCTGACGATCGTGGTCGTGCGCCCGTGGAAGTTGCCCGCCATGACGATGATGGTGCCGCGGTCGGGCGCGATGCCGCGCACCTGGTGCCCCCAGCGACGAGCCACCTTCAGGGCCGTCTCGACGGCCTCCGCGCCGGTGTTCATCGGCAGGACGACCTGCTTGCCGACCAGGTCTCCCAGCGCGGCGGCGAACGGTCCGAGCTGGTCGTTGTAGAAGGCCCGGCTCGTCAGCGTCAGCGTGTGCAGCTGGCGTTCGGCGGCCGCGATCAGCCGCGGATGCTGATGGCCGAAGTTGAGGGCGGAGTAACCGGCCAGACAGTCCAGGTACCGCTCCCCGTTGACGTCGGTGACCCAGGCGCCGTCAGCCGTGGCCAGCACCACGGGCAGCGGGTGGTAGTTGTGGGCGGCCCGGGTCTCGGTGAGGGATATGTGCTCCTGCGCCGTGCGCGTCGGCGCTGCTGTGGGGAGGGTGGTCATGCGGTCGCTCCTTCACTGGTCGTGCTGGTGGTCGTCACCGTCATTGTGACGCTCCGCCGGCCGCGGTCGATCGCTTACGGGAGAGCCACGGCGGGCGGCAACCAGGACGGCAGCGGTGGCCGGGGTCGCCCAGGCAGCGCCCAGCAGCGCCCGGGAGGACGTACCCCCGGTCCGGCTCGAGGGGTGACGTGCACCTTGCCGGTGCCTACGTCTGCCGGCGAAGAACAAGGCCCCGACCGCGTAGTCGCGGGTCAGGGCCTCGTTCTTCTGTCTCAACACAGAGTGCACCCGAAGGGATTCGAACCCCTAACCTTCTGATCCGTAGTCAGATGCTCTATCCGTTGAGCTACGGGTGCGTGGCCCCACCGGGTGGGACGAGAGGAAACTTTAGCGCCTGCCCCGCCGTTCCACGAAATCCGTCTGATCGGCCACCCGGACCGCGCCCGCACGGACGTCGCGACGGTGCGTGGGCGGCATACCTCGGGGGGCGCCGGCCGGACCACGTCACGCATGCCGGTCCCTGCAAGTCCTGCAAGAAACCGACAGGATCCTGTCGCATTCCTTGCGGTCGCGGCAAGGTGTGAGGCGTCTCACCGAACCCGGGACCGAACTGCGCTCATCCCTCTCCGGGCGGGGGCTACCGTGAAATCACCACGTCACCTGTTCACCATGTGGACACTCACGCCCTGTCAGGGCACCGTCCACGTCAGGTGAGCGACCACCGGCAGAACGTGGTGCCAGGCGGCACCACGCGAAGGGATGGCCACCATGTCCACGACTGCGACCAGACACAGCCCCCACACCAGCCACCCACGCCTCGCCGCGTGGGTGGACGAGGTCGCCGAGCTGACCCAGCCGCGCGACGTCCACTGGGTCACCGGCTCCCCCGAGGAGTGGACGGAGCTGACCGACGCGCTCGTCGCCGCCGGCACCTTCGTGCGGCTCGACGAGTCGAAGAAGCCCAACTCCTTCTACTGCAAGTCCGACCCGAGCGACGTCGCCCGCGTCGAGGGACGGACCTTCATCTGCTCCGCGCAGGAGAAGGACGCGGGCCCGACGAACAACTGGATGGACCCCGACGAGATGAAGGGTCGGCTCACCGAGCTCTACCGCGGCTGCATGCAGGGCCGCACGATGTACGTCATCCCCTTCGTCATGGGCCACATCGACGCGACGGTGCCGATGTTCGGCGTCGAGATCACCGACTCCGCCTACGTCGTCGTCTCGATGCTCGTCATGGCGCGGTGCGGCACCGAGGTGCTCCGGGCGATCGAGGACCAGGACGCCGACTACGTGCCGGCCCTGCACTCCGTCGGCGCCCCGCTCGCCGAGGGCGAGACCGATGTCGCGTGGCCGTGCTCGGACACGAAGTACATCGTCCAGTTCCCCGAGGAGCGGGCGATCTGGAGCTACGGCTCCGGCTACGGCGGCAACGCGCTGCTCGGCAAGAAGTGCTACGCGCTGCGGATCGCCTCGGCGATCGCCCGCGACGAGGGCTGGCTGGCCGAGCACATGCTCATCCTCAAGCTCACCTCCCCCGCGGGGAAGGTCCACACGATCGCCGCCGCCTTCCCGTCGGCGTGCGGCAAGACCAACCTCGCGATGATCACCCCGACGATCCCCGGGTGGAAGGCCGAGATGGTCGGCGACGACATCGCCTGGATGCGCTTCGGTCCCGACGGCCGGCTGTATGCCGTGAACCCGGAGTTCGGGCTCTTCGGCGTCGCGCCCGGCACCGGCGAGTCGACCAACCCGCAGGCGATGGCCACCATCGCCAAGGGCAACTCCGTCTTCACCAACGTCGCCCTCACCGACGACGGCGACGTCTGGTGGGAGGGGATGACCGACGAGGCGCCCGCCCACCTCACCGACTGGCACGGCAACAGCTGGACACCCGAGGACGGCCGCAACGGGGTGCCCTCGAGCCACCCGAACAGCCGGTTCTGCACGCCCGCGGCACAGTGCCCGATGATCGCGCCGGAGTTCGAGGAGCCCAACGGGATCGCCATCGACGCGATCCTCTTCGGCGGTCGCCGCAAGACGACCGTGCCGCTCGTCTACGAGTCGCGCGACTGGACCCACGGCACCTTCATCGGCGCCACGCTCTCCTCGGAGACGACCGCCGCCGCCACCGGCCAGGTCGGCGTCGTGCGCCGTGACCCGATGGCCATGCTGCCCTTCATCGGCTACCACGCCGGTGACTACATGCAGCACTGGCTCGACATCGGCGCGAAGGCCGACGCGAGCAAGCTCCCCCGGATCTTCGGGGTGAACTGGTTCCGCCGCGACGAGGAGGACGGGTCCTTCCTGTGGCCCGGCTTCGGCGAGAACAGCCGCGTCCTCAAGTGGGTCGTCGACCGGCTCGAGGGCGAGGCCGACGCCGTCAGCTCGCCCATCGGTCTCGTGCCGACGCCGGACTCGCTCGACGTCGACGGCCTCGACATGACGACCGAGAAGGTCGCCAAGGCGCTCGCCGTGAACACCGAGGACTGGCGCAAGGAGCTGCCGCTCATCGAGGAGTGGTTCGCGGTCTTCGGCGAGCAGCTGCCGACCGAGCTGCGCGCCGAGCTCGACGGGCTGCGGTCCCGGCTCGACGCGAGCTGAGACCCGTCACCCGCCCGGTGGCGGGTGGCGACCGACGTGGAAGGAGGACCCGGCACCCCTGCGGTGCCGGGTCCTTCGTCGTCCCAGGAGCCCGGGTGACGGCGTGAAGGAGTAGGAAGGTGGGCATGGACGACGATCGCGATGCCCGCGACTACTCCCGTGACGAGACCTCGGGGCAGCGGCTCGACCGCAACTTCACCGAGCAGCTCCAGGAGGTGCGCATCGCGCAGGCCGGGACCCAGATCCTCTTCGGCTTCCTGCTCACGCTGCCCTTCCAGCAGCGCTTCACGACGCTGGCGCCCTTCCAGCGTGGGGTGTATGTCGCCACCCTCATTGCCACTGCCGTGTCGGTCGTGCTGTTCACCGCACCGGTCGCCATGCACCGGGTGCTGTTCCACCGCGGGGTGAAGGACTTCATCGTCGTCTACACCGCGAGGCTCACCTCGCTGGGTCTGATCGCCCTCGCCCTCAGCATCGTCGGCGGCGTGACGCTCGTGCTCGACGTGATGCTGAGCCACGCCGTCGCTCTCGCGATGGGGGCCGGGGTCGCAGTGCTGGCCCTCGTCTTCTGGGTCGCCGTCCCCGAGTGGCACAAGCGCCGGCTGCCGCTTCGACCGGACGATGACGCGAACGAGGGCGGGAAAGGGGACGCGTAGACGCAGAGAGCCCCGAGCGTGCAGGCTCGGGGCTCTCTTCGTGCGGCGGAGGCGGCGGGATTTGAACCCGCGAGGGGTGTTATCCCCAACCCGCTTAGCAGGCGGGCGCACTAGGCCACTATGCGACGCCTCCACGTCCGGCACCCGGCCCGTGGGGGCAAGGATGCGCGAGCGGAGCAAGGCTACCGGCCGCGCCGTGTCGGGCCAAACGCGGGGTTGGTCTCCTCAGCGGCGCCGCCTCTCACGGAGTTGGCACATCTCCTAGGTTCGGGGTGCACAATGAGCGGGCTGCCTCCACCAACAGGCGAGAGGAACCCATGAGCAGAGTCGACGACCGTGGCCGCGCGCACCCACCCGTAGCCACCGGTGGCCAAGGCCTGCCCGCACAGCGGCGTTCCGGGCTCTGGCGCGCCGTCGGTCTCACGGCGCTCGGCACCGCCCTCCCCGGGGCCGGGCTGACGCAGACCCGCAACCGGGTGCTCGGCTGGCTGCTGCTCGCCGTCGCCCTGCTCTCCGGCGTCGCCCTCGCCTGGGTGGTGCTGACCAAGGGTCTGCGCAACACCGTCCTCGACGTCGTCACGAGCCCGGGCACGCTCCGGGCCATCGCCATCGTCTTCGTCGTCGCAGGCGTCATCTGGTGCGCGTCGATCATCCTCACCGCGATGCGCGCCCGCCCGACCCGCCTCGACCGGACGCGCACCCGCGTCCTCGCCGCGTTCACGACGCTGATGGTCTTCTTCGTCGCGGCCGGCTCCCTCAAGGTCGCGGAGTACGCGACGATCACCCAGGACACGGTGTCGCAGGTGTTCGGCGCCCCGTCGACCTCGACCGGGATCGACGGCAAGGCCTCCGAACCGCAGGTCGTCCAGGGCCAGGACCCGTGGGCGGACCAGCCGCGGCTCAACATCCTGCTGCTCGGGTCGGACGCCGGTGCGGACCGGACCGGGGTGCGCACCGACTCGATGATCGTGGCGAGCATCGACACGAAGACGGGCCGCACGACGCTCATCTCCCTGCCGCGCAACCTGCTCAAGGCCCCCCTCGCCCCCGACAGCCCGCTACGCGCCCGATACACCTCTGGCTTCTTCGGCAGCCCCGACAGCACCTGCGCGCAGGGTCCGGGCCAGTGCATGCTCACCAACCTGTGGGAGGAGGCGGAGAACTACAAGAAGGACAATCCCGGCTCCTACCCGGGCGACAGCACACCGGGCCGCACCGAGATCCGCGGCGCCATCCAGCAGATCGTCGGGATGGACATCAACCAGCTCGTCATCATCGACCTCAAGGGCTTCCAGCAGCTCATCGACGCCATGGGCGGCATCGACGTCAACGTCAAGGACGCCGCCTTCGGGGGGCGGCTGCCGATCGGCGGCCACGCCGACGGCTTCGGCCACATCACCGGGGTCACCGGCTACTTCACTCCCGGCTTCCAGCACCTCAACGGCCAGCTCGCGCTCTGGTACGCCCGCAGCCGCGCGGCCGACTCCGACACCTACCGCCAGGCCCGCCAGCGGTGCGTGGTGCAGGCCATCGTCAAGCAGGTGAACCCCGCTCGGATGGTGAGCAAGTACCCCGAGATCGCCAAGATCGCCAAGGACAACATCTACACCGACATCTCGGCGAGCAACCTCTCGGCCTTCGTCACCCTCGTGGATCGGATCCAGGCCTCGACGATCAACAGCGTCTCGCTGACGTCCGCAGAGGGAGTCAGCTCCACCAACCCCGACTACGCCAAGGTCCGGGCCATGATCGAGAAGGCCATCAAGACTCCGCCCCCGACGACCCCGACGACCCCGTCGGCCACGGCCACCCCCTCGACGAGCACGCCCACCCCGACGACGCCGGCGACCCCGAGCCCGACGACGACGCCGTACGAGCAGTGCAGCTGAGGCTCAGCCCCTGAGACCACGCAGGACCCTGCACGACAACAACGCCCCCCGGCCGAAGCCGGGGGGCGTTGTCACAAACGACGTGGGTGTCGCTCGTTGCGTTCTGTCAGAGCGGACGAACCGCGTCGGCCTGCGGACCCTTGGGGCCCTGCGTGACCTCGAACTCGACGCGCTGCGCCTCATCGAGCGAACGGTAGCCGTTCGACTCGATGGCCGAGTAGTGGACGAAGACGTCGGGGCCGCCGCCGTCCTGGGCAATGAAACCAAAGCCCTTCTCGGCGTTGAACCACTTGACGGTGCCCTGTGCCATACCGGTAACTCTTTCCTTCTTAGCCAATGGGATACGCACCTCGCGAAACCCCAGGCTGCCCCTGCCGCTTTTGACTCAACCGCCGGGTGGAACCCGTCGACGTCACTGAGAAACCCGTCACCATGTGGATGACGGGCACCTACTCGACTGCGAGGAACTGCAACTGCAACCGCGACGAACCTAGCATGTCGGGAAGGGGCCGTCCCGGGGAAGCGCGGGCAATCTCACGAGTTCATCCTGCGTCCCCCGAACCGGCCGCTGCCGTGCCCCGGACGGACAGCGAGGGGGGCCGGTCACCGCGGATCGAGGCCACCATGTCGACCACTCGGCGGGTGGCCCGCACATCGTGCGCCCGGAACACCGCCGCCCCGAGCCAGGCGGCGACCGCCGTGGCCGCGAGTGACCCCTCGAGCCGCTCCTCGGCGGGCAGGTCGAGGGTCTCGCCGACGAAGTCCTTGCGCGACATCGCCTGGAGCACGGGGAAGCCGAGCGCTGAGATCGCGGCGGTGTGGCGCAGCACCTCAAGGGAGTGCCGGGTCGTCTTGCCGAAGTCCAGGGTGGGGTCGACGAGCACCCGCTCGGTGGGGACCCCGGCGTCGAGAGCCGCAGCAGCGCCGGCCGCGAGGGTGCGCAGCACGTCCCGGACGACGTCGAGGGGGTCGGGACCATAGCTGACGCCGACGGGGTCGGTCCGGGGCGGCAGACCTCCCGTGTGGGAGATGACGTAGCCGGCACCGATCCGCGCGGCGACGTGGACGAGCGCGGGGTCATGCCCTGACCAGGTGTCGTTGACGAGGTCGATCCCGGCGCTCGCGGCCTCCGTCGCGACCTCCGAGCGCCACGTGTCGAGGCTCAGGACGAGGCCGGGGTGGCTGGCCCTGGCCCACTCGAGAAAGGGGACGACCCGACGGATCTCCTCCGCCGCGTCCACGGCATCCCCCTCCTGTCCGGCCCGCACCCCGCCGACGTCGACGATGTCGGCCCCGAGCGCCACCGCCTCGTCGAGAGCCGCCTTCGCGCCGTCGAGGTCGGCGTGCCGGTTGCCGCTGAAGAAGGAGTCGGGGGTGCGGTTGACGATCGCCATGACGGCCGGGCGGGCCGCGTCGAAACGCTGACCGCGCAGCACGAGGGCGGGTGGTCTCGGCAGCTCGAGCGGGGCCAGACGGGCGAGGGCGCCGTCCGGCGCCGGGGTGCCTCCGTCGGCGGAGCCGGGCCTGCTTTCGGGTCGCTCGCTCATCGGACTCCCATACTCGTCGATACCGGTCAACCCTGGTCAGTTGATGTTTGCACAACTGTTACGATGGAGGCGAAGACGTTGTCCTCCGCCCATCCGCACATGCGAGTGGGGCGGGACCGTCCTCTCGGTCCGGGCCGTCCCGTCACGACGACCCATCACCGGGCCCGCCAGGGCCGCAGCGTAAGGAAACTGAATACCGTCATGTCGTACATCGTCTCGTTCTTCGCGGTCCTCAACCGGCCTTCGAAGTCACAGCCCATCGGGCAGTACAACCGCAACACCACCCACGAGGAGATGATGGGCCTGCTCTGAGGCCCCATCTGCCCAGACCGCACGACACGCTCGCCTCGATGACGAGGGAGCTTGAAACAAAAGGGACTCCGCGCACGCGGAGCCCCTTTTTTCATGCGGATCTTTCATGCGGAGGGCGTGGGATTCGAACCCACGATGGGCGATGAACCCATAGCGGTTTTCAAGACCGCCGCACTCGGCCACTATGCGAGCCCTCCTGGTGCGCCGCCGAGTCTAGCCACGCCGGCGCGAGTGGCGCACGGGCCGTGGGGACGTGGGGCCCCGCCACGAGTGGGGTTCAGATGTACATCGCGGGGTCGAGCCAGTGGTTGCTCAGGTCCCGCTTCGGGAAGCGGACCACGGCCGGGATGCCGGTCGCGACTCCCCCGTCGGGGATGTCCTTGACGACGACGGAGTTCGCGCCCACCTGGACGTCGTCCCCGATCAGCACGGGCCCGAGGATGCGTGCGCCCGCGCCGACGGTCACCCGGTTGCCGACGGTGGGGTGTCGCTTGACGCGGGCGAGCGAGCGGCCGCCGAGTGTCACCCCGTGGTAGAGCATGACGTCGTCGCCGACCTCGGCGGTCTCACCGATGACGACCCCCATTCCGTGGTCGATGAAGAACCGTCGCCCGAGCGTGGCCCCGGGGTGGATCTCGACCCCGGTGGCGAAACGGGTCACCTGCGCGAGCACCCGCGCGGGCAGCCGTCCGCGGCGGTGCGCCCACAGCGCGTGCGCCCCCCGGTGCGCCCACACGGCATGCAGTCCGGGCGAGGTGAGGGCGAGCTCGAGCCGGGAGCCCGCCGCCGGGTCACGCGCCATCGCGGCGTCGAGGTCCTCGCGGGCCCGGTCGGCGAGCCGGCGCACCCCACCCAGCGGTCCGGCATACGCCTCAGGGTCGTCCGTATGCCGCCCCGCCGGCTCCCGCACGCCGCTCTCGTTCGTCTGCCGTCCGGTGACGAGCGCCAGCACCGGGGTCGCACCGGGCTGGACGGGTTCGTTGGGTTCGTTGGGGTCGATCGTTGCCGCGGTGCTCACGGGCATCCTCTCCTGCCTCTCGATGTCTCTCGCTTCGTCCACCGACGTCAGTCGACGAGACCCTCGAAGAGGATCGTCGAGAGGTAGCGCTCACCGAAGGACGGGATGATCACGACGATCGTCTTGCCGGCGTTCTCCGGTCGCTGGGCGACCTGGACCGCGGCGTAGACCGCCGCGCCGGACGAGAGCCCGACGAGCAGTCCCTCCTCGGTCGCGCAGCGGCGCGCCCACGCGACGGAGGTCTCTGCGTCGACGTCGATGACCTCGTCGTAGATCTCGGTGTCGAGGATCTCGGGGACGAAGTTGGCGCCGATGCCCTGGATCTTGTGCGGGCCGGGCTGGCCGCCGTTGAGGATCGGCGACTCGGCGGGCTCGACGGCGATGATCGAGATGGCCGGGTTCTTCTCCTTGAGGGCCTGGCCGACCCCGGTGATGGTGCCACCGGTGCCGATGCCCGCCACGACGATGTCGACCGTGCCGTCGGTGTCCTTCCAGATCTCCTCGGCCGTCGTCTTGCGGTGGATCTCGGGGTTGGCCTCGTTGGCGAACTGGCGGGCCAGCACTCCCCCGCGCTCGGCGACGATCTCGTCGGCCTTGGCGACGGCGCCCTTCATGCCGGTGGACGGGTCGGTGAGGACGAGCTCGGCACCGAAGGCACGCAGCAGCGCCCGGCGCTCCTTGCTCATCGACTCCGGCATCGTCAGGACGACCTTGTATCCGCGGGCGGCCCCCACCATGGCGATCGCGATCCCGGTGTTTCCCGAGGTGGCCTCCACGATGGTGCCGCCCGGTCGGAGCTGACCGCTCGCCTCGGCGGCGTCGACGATCGCGACGCCGATGCGGTCCTTCACCGAGCTGGCCGGGTTGTAGAACTCGAGCTTTGCCGCGACGGTCGCGCCGGCCCCGTCGGTGACCTTGTTGAGTCGGACGAGCGGCGTGTTGCCGACGAGCTGGGTGACGTCGTCGTAGATCGGCATTGCGGTGGGCCCCCTTGGGCGGTCGGAACGGGCTGGGCAGGGCGCTGCATGCGGTGCCCTTCATGCGGACAACGGCACGCCCGTTATGCATATTCCAACCCAGCGTTATCCCCTGTCACCCCCGGCCCACATCCCGGTCGGGAGCGAGGCCGGTCACATTGACTAAGCGCTTGCTAACTCGTCAGTAGACTCCCGCCCATGAGTGCCCAACAGATCGTCGCCGCCGTCGTCTGCATCGGGGTGACCGCCGTCGCGATCGCGCTGCTCGTCAAGACGGTCAACCACTTCCTCGCGACCTTCCGCCTCGGCCAGCCGGCCGACCGCGGGGACGACAAGGCCGCGCGGACGCGCACCCTGCTGCGCGAGTTCCTCGGTCACACCAGGATGTCCCGCCTGCCGGTGGTGGCCGTCGCCCACTGGTTCACGATGATCAGCTTCGGGGTGCTCTTCTTCACCCTGATCACCGCCTTCGGGCAGCTGTTCTTCCCCGCCTTCCTGTTGCCCGTCATCGGCCACTTCTTCCTCTACGAGTGGGTCACCGAGCTCTTCGCCTGGGCGGGCCTCATCGGGATCGTCACGCTCATGGTGATCCGGCAACGCAACCACCCCCGCTCGGCGTCCGGCGAGGGCGGGCGCAACAGCCGCTTCTTCGGGTCCACGTGGTGGCAGGCCTACTACGTCGAGCTGACGATCCTCGGCGTCACCCTGTGCATCCTGGCCCTGCGTGGCCTCGAGTACGCCCTCGAGTTCAAGGGGGGCGCTTTCGGCACGACGGCGGTGGGCGACGCGAACGCCCTGCACTACCCGACGACGGAGTGGCTCGGCCGGCTCTTCACCGGGATGGAGGTCGACACGATCGAGAGCACGATCGTCGTCGTCGCGGCAGTCAAGATCCTCATCTCCTTCGCCTGGATGATCACCATCGCCCTCGAGCCGACGATGGGCGTCGCCTGGCACCGCTTCCTCGCGTTCTTCAACATCTTCTTCAAGCGGCACGCCGACGGCCGCACCTCCCTCGGGGCCCTCCAGCCGATCGCCGTCGACGGCGCCCCGATCGACTTCGAGAACATCGAGGAGCTCGACGAGGACGCGGCCCTCGGCGTCGGCAAGGTCGAGGACTTCACCTGGAAGGGCCTGCTCGACTTCACGACGTGCACCGAGTGCGGCCGCTGCCAGAGCCAGTGCCCGGCGTGGAACACCGACAAGCCGCTCTCGCCCAAGCTGCTCGTCATGGCGCTGCGCGACCACGCGCACGCGAAGTCGCCGTGGCTGCTCGCCTCCGAGGAGGTCCGGGCCGGCGGCATCGAGGCGGCCGAGGGTCTCAGCGACGCGACGAAGGCCGCCGCCGCCACCGAGCAGCTCGTCGGTGAGACCGGCTACGACATCCGCAACCCGCTCACTGCCTACAACCCGCACGGGCCC
Source organism: uncultured Actinomycetota bacterium (assembly GCA_963764195.1). GTDB lineage: Bacteria > Actinomycetota > Actinomycetes > Actinomycetales > Dermatophilaceae > JBDSSS01. The sequence goes on along the minus strand of CAVXRG010000004.1, from coordinate 13,363 downwards.
GACGCGGTCATCGACGAGGACGTCCTCTGGTCGTGCACGACGTGCGGCGCCTGCGTCGAGCAGTGCCCCGTCGACATCGAGCACGTCGACGCGATCGTCGACATGCGCCGCTACAAGAACCTCATCGAGTCGGCCTTCCCGGCAGAGCTCAACGGTCTCTTCAAGAACCTCGAGAAGAACTCCAACCCGTGGGGGCTCGCGCCCCGGCTGCGGATGGACTGGGCCAAGGACCTGCCCTTCGAGGTGCCGCAGGTCGGCGGCGACGTCGAGGACCTCTCCGAGGTCGACTACCTCTTCTGGGTCGGCTGCGCCGGCGCCTACGAGGACCGGGCCAAGAAGACGACCCGGGCCGTGGCCGAGCTGCTGCACACCGCCGGCGTGAGCTTCGCCGTGCTCGGCGACGGGGAGGCGTGCACCGGCGACTCGGCCCGCCGGGCGGGCAACGAGTTCCTCTTCCAGATGCTCGCCCAACAGAACGTCGAGACCCTCAACGAGGTGGGCGCGAGCAAGATCGTCGTCACCTGCGCCCACTGCTTCAACACGATCAAGAACGAGTACCCCCAGCTCGGAGGCCGCTACGAGGTGCTCCACCACACGCAGCTGCTCAACCGGCTCGTCCGGGAGAAGCGGCTCGTCCCGGTCGCCCGTCCGGGGGAGGCGGCCTCGGCCGGCACCCTCACCGGTGCCGCGTCGACCGGCGAGAAGGTGACCTACCACGACCCGTGCTACCTCGGTCGGCACAACCAGGTGTACGCGCCGCCGCGCGAGCTGCTCCAGATCCTCCCCGGTGTCGAGTACGCCGAGATGGAGCGGAGCAAGGAGAAGTCCTTCTGCTGCGGGGCCGGTGGCGCCCGGATGTGGATGGAGGAGAAGCTCGGCACGCGGATCAACACCAACCGCACCGAGGAGGCCCTCGCCACCGGTGCGGACCGGATCGCGGTCGGCTGCCCCTTCTGCAAGGTGATGCTCTCCGACGGCCTCAACGCCGCGATCCAGGACGGCACGGCCACCGACGCCGTCGAGGTCGTCGACATCGCCCAGATGCTCCTCGCCGCGGTGCGTCGCGGTGGCGCCGAGGACGCGGCCGAGGCCGAGACGCCCGAGCCCGTCCCGAGCAGCGGCTGACCGGAGCGTGCGGGGGCGACCCCGCACGCTCGAGGTGCGGCCGGCAGCGCAGGCGACCGCGGCTGAGCGGCATACCTCTCGTGGACCCGGCGGTGGGAACGCTCTCACAACGTGGGCCACCCGGTTGCCGAGCCGTCCCCGAAGGGTCAGGGTGAGGGCATGACTCAACGACGAGATCAGGGCCACCGGCCCTCGCGTGGCCTTCGCCCCCTGGCCATGATGACGTTCGCGACCGCCCTGGCGGTCGTCCCCTCGGTGGCCTACGCCGCCGGCTCCCCCGTGACCGCGGTCACCACCACCGCCAGCGCCGCCCCGTCCCTGGCCAGTCACTCCGGCAAGGCACCGTCGAGCACCGTCCCCGACCTCGGTCCGAACACGACGGTCCTCGACCCATCGATGTCCGTCGAGCAGATCCAGGCGAAGGTCGACGCGATCGCCGCCCGGCAGGTCTCCAACGAGATGGGTCCCGAGCGCGACGCCATCCTCTTCAAGCCCGGCACGTACGGCACCGCCGAGAATCCGCTCAACTTCCAGGTCGGCTACTACACCGAGGTCGCGGGTCTCGGTCAGGACCCGGGCGACGTCGTCGTCAACGGCTCGATCTACGTCCACAACCAGTGCTACGACGGCAACTGCATCGCGCTCAACAACTTCTGGCGCTCGATGTCCAACCTCACGATCAACGTGACCAACCCCGACGCCGGCTGCTACACCAACGAGTTCTGGGCGGTCTCCCAGGCCGCGCCGCTGCGCCGGGTCCAGGTCAACGGCGCGACCACGCTGATGGACTACTGCACCCAGCCCTCCTTCGCGAGCGGCGGCTTCATCGCCGACTCGAAGTTCTCCCAGAGCATCGTCAACGGCTCGCAGCAGCAGTTCTTCGTCCGCAACAGCACCCTCAACGGCTGGAGCAACGGCGTCTGGAACCAGGTCTTCTCCGGCACCGACGGCGCCCCCGCCGAGTGCTTCCCGCAGTCGGACGCCTGCGGCGGCGGTCCCTACACGACCGTCGCGAAGACCTCCGTCAGCCGCGAGAAGCCCTACCCCTACATCGACGACCGTGGCGCCTACCGGGTGTTCGTCCCGGCTGCGGCCACGAACACGAGCGGCGTGACGTGGGCCGACGGCAGCACCCCCGGTCGGTCGATCCCGATCTCCGACTTCTTCGTCGCCAAGCCCACCGACTCCGCCAAGGCGATCAACCGTGAGCTGGCCCGGGGCCGCAACCTGCTCCTCACACCCGGCGTCTACCACCTCGACCAGACCGTCAAGATCAAGCGGGCCAACACCATCGTGCTCGGCCTCGGGCTCGCCAGCCTCACCCCGACGCGCGGCCAGGTCGCGATGAGCGTCGCCGACGTGCCCGGCGTCGACATCGCCGGCATCACCTTCGACGCCGGCGCCGTCAACTCCCCGGTCCTGCTCCAGGTCGGCACGAAGCAGAAGGGCCACCGCGACGACCACGGCGACGACAACCGCAGCGAGGAGGGTCGCAAGCACGCCGGTAAGAGCAGCGCCGCCAACCCGACCGGTCTGCAGGACGTCTTCTTCCGGATCGGCGGCCCCTACCTCGGCAAGGCGTCGGTGAGCCTCGAGGTCAACAGCGACAACGTCGTGCTCGACGACATCTGGGCCTGGCGCGCCGACCACGGCAACGGCGTCGGGTGGACGAAGAACACGGCCGACACCGGCGTCATCGTCAACGGCGACCACGTCACCGCGACGGGCCTCTTCGTCGAGCACTACCAGAAGACCGAGGTCATCTGGAACGGCGAGTACGGCAACGTCACCTTCCTGCAGAACGAGATGCCCTACGACCCGCCGAGCCAGGCGGCGTGGAGGTCCTCACGCAAGCACGACGGCTACCCGGCACTGCTCGTCGCCCGCGGCGTGAAGCACTTCACCGGCACCGGCCTGGGGTCCTACAGCTTCTTCAACCAGGGCATCGACATCTTCGCGGAGAACGCGTTCGAGGTCCCGAGGACGCCGGGCGTGCGCCTGCACGACATGCTGACGATCTTCCTCGACCCGGCCAACGGCAAGGGCGGCATCCGCCACGTCGTCAACGGCGTCGGTGGGTCCTCGACGATCGCCAACCCGGACGTGCCCGTGACGGTGGTCGACTACCCGTAGTCGGCCCTGTCCCACGTGCTCCAGGGCGCCGTCGGCCTCCCGGCCGGCGGCGCCCTGCTGTCCCAGCCTCGGCAACCCCGTTCTGGCACAGGACGCCGCCCGGGCACCCTTCGAGCCGCTCGCCCGGCGCTTCACGCCGGTCGAACCGGTGGCCGGCCCGGCCCTGACGACGGCGCGATGCCGGGGAATCCGGCCCTGTCGCGAAGCCCATGTGCAGCGGGGCTGGTCAGGGAGCCGTTTCGGGCGCATCCTGTTGGTAGGTAAAGGCTCGCCCGGTTGACGGGTGCCGCGTGTACCGACCGACAGACCGACAGCCGCGAGTGCAGAGGCAGGAGAGAACATGCTGCGACGACGAGAGCCATTCGTTCCCGACGGGGTGCCCGTCCTTTCCAGGGGACGTCACCGCAACGCCCGCCGAGGGGCCTGCTTCATGGAGATGGCGTCCTATCTCGCGGGCGAGCGGTGGAGTGACCACCCGACCTGCACGCATCCCGTGCTCGCCTCGATGGCGCGTTGCGTCAACGACTGCCTCGACGACGGGTCCCGGCAGGAGCTCACGACGATGATCCCGGAGGTCGTCGGCCTCAACCCCCAGGACGACCGGGTCCCTGCGATGCTCGTGCTCGTCGCCGCCCGGGCCGCGATGCCCGTCGCCTCCGCCGAGCGCCAGAACGTCATGGCGCTCGCCATCCTCACCGCCGAGCGCGCCCTGGCAGCGCGCGAGGGTCGGTCCGACGGCCGGATCAGCGAGGCCTCCCGGCTCGCCCTGACCAGTGCCCCGCTGTCCGCGGCGTGGGCCCGCCGTCACCTCGATGTGGCGCCGGACATCGCCGCGCTGCGGCCGTCGGCCGCCTCAACCATCGTCGCCCTCGCCATCGACGGCATCGCGCGCGCCTGCGTCCACGACACCGAGCAGCGACTGGTGCAGATGCTGCGTCAGGGCATCGACGCCACGAGTCTCATCGCCGAGCTCCTCGCGGGCGACGGTGTCGAGGTCGCGCGGCCGGTCGACGAGCCGGCGGCACCGGTGGCCGACCGTCCCCGGACGTTCGCCCGCTGATCCGGACGCCTGCCTGAGCGTCCCCGGTGTCCACGACACCGGGGACGCTCAGGTGCGGCACGGCCAGCGGCCCGGGCACTGTCGGTGGTCGCGTCTAGGGTCGTTGTATGGCAGCAGAGCCCACGATGTTGGAGCTCCTCCGGAGCCGGCTGGTCGATCTCGAGTCACGCCAGCGCGCCGCGGGCGGGACGGCTGACAGCGCGTTCTGCAAGCGCGTCGGTGAGGGTATGCCGCCCAGCCCGTCAGCGGGTCAGCCGACCTCGCGCACCCGACCCGGACGGGCGACGACGAAGGCGCCTCGGATCGCGCCGGAGGCCCGGCCGGAGCCGGAGCCACGCGGTCCGTGGGCCGGGACCCCGCCGGAGGAGCTGGTGCCCGGGATCCTCGACCTGCCCCCGCTGGATGCGGCCGGGTACGAGGCGATGGTCAACGACCCCGCCTGGATCGAGCAGACCGAGGCCCTGGCCGAGGCCCACGCCCAGCGGGTCTCCAACGACAGCGCCGACGACAGCGCCGACGACGGCTCCGATGACGGCGGGGAGGACTGCGGCGAGGATCCGATGGTCGCGGTCCGCGCGTCCGCCGGGCTCTCACTGACCCGCCACGCCGAAGCCGACGTCCTCTCCACGGCGGAGCAGGTCGCCCGCGAGCGGCTCACCCACGACGTCACCCTCGTCACCCTCGTCTCCGAGCTCCTCGCCCGCGGCACCGACGCCCCGGGCGGGCTCTCCTGGACCGACTGGCTGCGCTCCCTGGACCCGGCCCTGACCGCCGGGCAGGCCAAAGCCTTCGTCACCGTCGCGACGGCGATCACCCAGCCCCGCTGGGCTCAGCTGCGGCTGCTCGTCGCGACCCAGCAGGTCACCGTCGCCAACGCCGCCCAGGTCATCGACTTCGACACCCGCACCCGGCCGGTGGCCGACCCCGACGACCTGGCGACCGCCCTGGACGACCTCACCGACCAGGCCCCGCGGCTGCGCCCGGAGGAGCTGGCCCGGCTCGCCCGCCACCACACCGAGCAGGTCCGGCCCCCACGCGATGAGGACCGACTCGACCGGGGCCGTCGCGAAGCCAGAGGGCTCTGGTTCGACCCGCCGACCGCGACCGGCATGGTCGGCCTGCGCGGTCTCCTCGACCCCGAGGGCGCCGCGATCGTCAAGGCCGCCATCGACCCCCTCGTCCGCCCCGGCCCCGGAAACCGACGAGACCGGAAGCACCACCACCCCCGACGACCGGTCACCGGCCCGGCGACGGTTGGAGGCGCTGCTCACCATCGTCCAACGCGGCGTCGCCGCCGCCGACGGCGTCCCGACCACCGACAAGGCCAAGGTCGTCGTCCTCATCGGCCTCGACACCCTCACCAGCGACTTCCACGACGCTTGTGCTGCTGGTGGGGCCGGGACCACGCTGACGGGGGAGGTCCTCTCAGCCGGGACCGTGCGCCGGATGGCCTGCGACGCCGAGATCATCCCCGCCGTCCTCGGCGCCGACAGCGAACCCCTCGACCTCGGCCGGGCCCGGCGCCTGTTCACCCGCGGTCAACGCCTCGCCCTGATCCTGCGCGACCAGGGCTGCACCTTCCCCGGCTGCACGGTGCCCGCGACCTGGTGCGACGCCCACCACGTCACCCACTGGGCCCGCGGCGGACCCACCACCCTGACCAACGCCGCCCTGCTCTGCCCCCGACACCACACCCGAGTCCACGACCACGACCTCACCGCGACCGTCACCGCCACCGGCGTCACCTGGCACACCTGAGCGCCCCGCCCCACACCCCGCCCGGCATCGACGGGGCCCACCGGCACGCCCCCAGCCCGCCCCTCCCTCTTCGTCGAGTGGGCACTTTCACCCACCAACCCACCCGCCACGACACCACGCGAGTCAGGAAGAAACTGCCCACTCGACGGCTGACCCGGGAGAAACTGCGCACTCGACGGCAGACTCGGTCGAGTGGGCACTTTCACCCACCCGCCGCGATCTGAGAGCCAGCGCCACCGGGCGGGAAGAAAGTGCCCACTCGACGGGGTGAGGGTGCTGGGCGGCCAAACCCAGTCACGGCGCCGGAACGAGCGCGCCCCGCCCCACGCGACCGTGGGACAGGGCGCGCTCTCGAGGCGGTGACCGTCAGGTCACCGAGCGACTCGGGTCACTCGAGACCAGCGGTGCCGAGCCAGGTCTTCGCGACAGCGGAGGCGTCCTTCTTGTCGACGACGACCTGCTTGACCATGTCGGCCAGGGCCGAGGTGTCGAGCTTGGCGGAGACGGCGTTGAGCGCACCCTTGACCATGTCGGCCTTGTCGGCGCGGACGAGGGGCACGACGTTGTCCGAGCCGAAGAGGCTCTCCGGGTCGTCGAGCACGACGAAGCCGTTCTCGGCGATCGACGGGTCGGTGCTGAAGATGTTGGCAGCCTTGACCTGCCCGTTCTTCAGCGCCTCGACGGCGGCCTGGCTCTGGAGCGGACGGAACTGCTTGGGCACGATGTTGTAGACCGACTTGAGGCCGACGAGGCCCTGCTGGCGGGTCTTGAACTCCGGCGGCGCCGCGATCGTCAACTCGTCCTGGTGGGCGGCGAGGTCGGGGATCGCCTTGAGGTTCCAGGCGGCAGCGGTGTCCTTGGAGACGGCCATCGAGTTCTTGTCCTCGGCGGCCGACTTGTCGAGCACCGTGAGACCGCTCGGCACGGCGGACTGCAGCGCGGTGTAGACCTCGTCGGGCTTGGTGACCTTGGCGTTCTTGTCGTAGAAGTTGAGCAGCGACCCGGTGTACTCCGGGATGACGTCGACCTCGTTGCCGGTGATGGCCTTGAGGTAGGTCTCGCGGCTGCCGATGTTGAACTGGCGCTTGACGGTCATCCCCTTGGCCTCGAGGGCCTGGGCGTAGACCTCGCCGAGCAGGGCGGCCTCGGGGAAGTCGGCCGAGCCGACCCGGACCGAGCCCGAGGACGCGGCCCCCGTGCTCGCGCCGGTGGCCGCGTCGTTCGAGGGGGCCAGCGGGTCGCCGCCGCCGCCGCAGGCGGCGAGGGGCACGATGGCCGCCAAGAGCATCCCGGCAGCGAGGGTGCGCGTGCGTGTCATGTTCGGTCCCTTTCGGAGGGGGTCGCAGCAGGGGCGGTCGCCCCGGCGGGTCCAGCACTGAACGTTGCAGCAGAACGTGAGATCGAGCGGTCACGTCGTGCCGCTCGCTTGGTGGCAACACGGGCCGCCCGTCCGGAGATTCCCGGCGAGACGGCATTTCTTTCGAGCAGCCCAAGCACCCCGTCGGCGATCAGGGCCAGCACGGCGACGAGCACCGAGCCGGCGGCCATCTGGGTGTAGTCGCGCGAAGCCAGTCCGTCGATGAGGTAGCGGCCGAGACCGCCGAGGCTCACCGAGGCGGCGATCGTGGCGGTGGCGATGACCTGGAGGGCGGCACTGCGCAGGCCGGAGAGGAAGAGCGGCAAGGCGCACGGCAGCTCGACCTTCGTCAGCACCTGCCACCCCGTCATCCCCATCCCCTTGGCCGCGTCGCGGGCGGCCGGGTCGACGCTCTCGATGCCGGAGTAGGTGCCGGACAGCAGCGGCGGGACGGCGAGCAGCACGAGCACGACGATGCTGGGGATGACGAAGGCGAGGGAGCTCTGGATGAGCGGGCCGACGAACATCGAGACCGCGAAGAGGAGCCCCAGGCTCGGCACCGCGCGAGCGGCGTTGGCACCGGTGACGATCCAGCGGGCTCGACCGGTGTGGCCCACCCACGCCCCCAGCGGGACGGCGATGAGCAGGGCGAAGGCGAGGGTGATCGCCGTGTAGGTGAGGTGCTCCCAGACTCGGGAGGGCACGCCGTCGGGGCCCTGCCAGTTGGCCGGGTCGGCGAACCACGCGACGATGTCGGCGATCATGCGTTCACCCGCGTCCACGGCGTGAGCACCCGGGAGAGGGCGAGGATGACGAGGTCGAAGACGAGGGCGAGCAGGACGCACGCGATGATGCCGACCCACACCTCTGTGGGGTAGGACCGGGCGTAGCCGTCGGTGAGGAAGTAGCCGAGCTGCGAGATGCCGATGAGTGAGGCGACGCTGACGATGCTGACGTTGCTCACGGCCGCCACGCGCAGACCGGCCGCGATGACCGGGATCGCGAGGGGCAGGTCGACGGCCCGGAAGCGCGCCACAGTGCCATAGCCCATCGCGATTGCGGCCTGGCGGGTCGAGCCGTCAACCGCCGAGAGGCCGTCGGCGACGGTGCGCGTCAGCAGGGCGACGGTGTAGACGGTCATCGCGACGATGACGTTGACGGGGTCGAGGATCTGCGTGCCGAGGAGCGGTGGCAGCAGGATGAACAGCGCCAGGGAGGGGATCGTGTAGAGCAGCCCGGTCGCCGTGAGCAGGGGCCCGCGGACCTTCGGGGTCCGCGAGGCCCACCACCCGAGCGGGAGCGCGATGACAAGGCCGAGGAGCAGGGGCACGCCGGCGAGCCACGCGTGCTGCCCCGCTCGCATGAAGATCTCGGAGAGGTGGTCGATCGCCCAGGTCACGAGGCCGCTGCCTGCTCGTCCTCGGCGCGATCGACCGGCACCACCGGCCGTGACCGGGCCTCGATGACGGGGACGACCTGGGCCGCGGTGATCGTCCCGAGGAACGCGCCGTCCTCGCCCGCGACCACGCCGCGACCACTGGGGCTGCTGAGGGCGGCGTCGAGCAGGGCCCGGAGCGAGCCGTCGGTCGAGGCGACGGTCCCGCCACGGTGGAGCAGGTCGCGCCGCAGCTCGCCGTCGACGGCCGCCGCCCGGACCCAGCCGAGCGGCTCGTGGTCGTCGCCGACGGCGAGCACCCAGTCCTGGCCGACGGCGCGGATCTCCTCGACCGAGGCGCCCAGGGACACCGTGGCCTCCGGGGAGAGCTGGAGATCCGGCGAGTCCGAGAAGGCGAGCGCGCGGTAGCCGCGGTCACGACCGACGAAGCCCGCAACGAAGTCGTCGACGGGGTCGGAGAGCAGGCGCGCCGGACTGTCGAGCTGGGCGAGCGTGCCACCGACCCGGAGGACGGCGACCTGGTCGCCGAGCTTGACCGCCTCGTCGATGTCGTGGGTGACGAAGAGGATCGTCTTGCCGAGCTCGCCCTGCAACCGGAGGAACTCGTTCTGCAGCTGCTCACGCACGACCGGGTCGACGGCCGAGAAGGGCTCGTCCATGAGCATGACGGGCGGGTCGGCCGCGAGCGCGCGTGCGACACCGACGCGCTGCTGCTGGCCGCCGGACAGCTGGCTCGGGTAACGCCTGGCGAGGGAGGGGTCGAGACCGACGCGCTCGATGAGCTCCAGGGCGCGGCTACGGGCCGTCGCCTTGTCCGTACCGAGCAGGCGGGGCACCGTCGTGACGTTGTCGAGGACGGTGCGGTGCGGGAAAAGGCCCGCGTGCTGGATGACGTAGCCGATGCTGCGGCGCAGCTCGGCGACGTCGAGCGAGGCCGTGTCCTTGCCGTCGACGGAGATCGTCCCGCTCGTCGGAGTGATCATCCGGTTGACCATCCGCAAGGTGGTCGTCTTGCCGCAGCCCGAGGGCCCTACGAGGACGGTGATCTGGCCTGTGGGGGCCTCGAGAGTGAGGTTGTCGACGGCCGTGGAGCCGCCGGAGTAGGTCTTGGTCACGCCTTCGAAGCGGATCATGCCCTCCAACGTACCCAGCGACGGCGATGCTTGCCCGCGCCCGAGAGCACGATCAGATGTCGATGACCCCGCGGGCCCCGTCGTCGACGGCGTCGAGGACGACGGGTATGCCGCTCGCCCCCGTGGAGCGGGGACGCGCGGACGTGCCCAGCTCGGCGACGAAGGTGTCGCCGACGACGGCCGTGACGAGGTCGGTCCATAGCCTCGGCCGCAGCAGCATGGCGTGGTCGGAGCGGGCCACCCGGACGAGGGTGGCATCGAGCCCGTCCGCGCGCATCTGCTCGACGGTGTGACGCGTCGCCCACAGCGGGCAGATGAGGTCCCGGTCACCGTGGACGAGGACGGTCCGCCGCCCGGCACCGGGCCGCGGGTCGCCCCGCTCGATCCAGGGGGAGAGCCCCACTACGAGGCGCACGTCCGGGTCGTCGCCGACGTGCATCGCGACTCGTCCGCCCATCGAGTGGCCCACGAGGGCGATCGGACGCCCGGGGTAGCGCGACCGGATCTGCGCGAGCGCCCAACGCGTGTCCGGCAGCGGCGAGGCCTCCTCGCCGTTCCATCCCCGGAAGCGGAAGCGCAGACGGGCCACGGCGACCGGGCCGGGCACCCTCTTGAGCGCCCAGGCGAAGGGGAGCAGTCGCGCCGTGTTGTGCGACCACGGGCGGTTGGCCTCCCGCCCGTCGACCGCCCCGCCGTGGAGGACGAGCACGACGAGGGCCGCGTCGTCGGGGGCGGCGTCCCAGACGAAGGTGGCGAGCGGCATACGACTCACACGTCGCTGCGGTGGAAGTTCTTGAAGGACCGGCTCGCCGTCGGACCCCGCTGGCCCTGGTAGTGGGAGCCGTATGCCGCTGAGCCGTAAGGGTTCTCGGCTGGCGAGCTGAGGCGGAAGAAACAGAGCTGACCGATCTTCATGCCCGGGTAGAGCATGATCGGCAGGGTCGCGACATTGGACAGCTCGAGCGTCACGTGGCCGCTGAAGCCGGGGTCGACGAATCCGGCGGTCGCGTGGGTGAGCAGCCCGAGGCGACCCAGCGAGCTCTTGCCCTCGACCCGCGCCGCGAGGTCGTCCGGGAGGGTGACGGCCTCGAGCGTCGACCCGAGCACGAACTCCCCGGGGTGCAGGACGAAACCGTCCTCGTCGGGGCCGACCTCGACGAGCCTCGTGAGGTCGGGCTGCTCGGCCGCGGGGTCGATGTAGGGGTACTTGTGGTTGTCGAAGAGCCTGAAGAACTTGTCGAGGCGCATGTCGACGCTCGACGGCTGGACCATCTGCGGGTCCCACGGGTCGAGCGCCACCCGTCCGGACTCGATCTCGGCCCTGATGTCCCTGTCACTGAGCAGCACACGCCGAGGTTATAACGCCCACCGGGTTCCCCCCTCGCTCCGGCCCTCCGGACGGCGGCACGGTCCTATCGTCGGGCCATGGACGCATCGACATCACCGCCGCAGGACCAGGCCGAGGAGCGCGGCGCCCGCCGAGCCGACGACGGGTTGATGTCGGACCTCCATGCGGTGCTGAGGCGGCTGCTCGACGAGATGCCGGCTCCCTCGGGCGGGTCGCCGCTGTCCGCCGCCCTGCGCGAGCACCTCGGCCGCGAGCCGCACCTGCTCGCCGTCGTGTCCGCACCGGTCCCGCCGCACCGTCTCGTCGACGCCGACATCGCCCTGTCCGAGGTCGCGGACGCCGACCCCGACGCCTCGATGATCGGCGTCGCCGGCGACGCCCGGCACCACATGTCCTTCGGTGACCTCCTCCAGTCGGTTCACGGGCCGAGCGCGTCGGTGGGCCAGGTCGACTACGACCGGATGCCGACCGGCCCGGGACCGGACGATCAGCGCCAGGTCGTGACATCCGGCATCCGCCTCTTCCACTTCGACGGCCGGCCCGTCGCGGTGCGCCAGCAGGGGGCGAACCCACAGTTCGGCCGGGAGACCGGCAGCCTCGAGGTCCTCTCGGAGGACCGCGAGCTGTCGGACGCGCTGATGGCGCGCGTCCAGGCGCTGATGGACGAGCGGAGCGTCATCCGGGGGCAGGTCGTCACCTTCGGCTCGGACCCGTACGGGCCAGCGCTCGCGGGCGTGAGCTTCGTCGCCCGCCCGACGGTCGACGCGGCCTCGGTCGTGCTCCCCCCGGGCCTGCTCGACCGGGTCGCCCACCACGTCATCGGCATGGGGGTGCACCGCGAGCGCCTCGTCGCCCACGGTCAGCACCTCAAGCGCGGGGTCCTGCTCTACGGGCCGCCCGGCACCGGCAAGACCCACACGGTGCGCTACCTCCTGTCGGCGACACCCGGCACGACCGCGGTCCTGCTGAGCGGCGGGTCACTGCGCTTCATCCACGACGCGGCGAAGGTCGCGCGCGCCCACCAGCCGGCCATCGTCGTGCTCGAGGACTGCGACCTCGTTGCCGAGGACCGGTCGTTCGGGATGGGTGCCGCCCCGCTGCTCTTCGAGGTGCTCGACGCCCTCGACGGCCTCGACTCGGACGCCGACGTCGCCTTCGTCCTGACGACAAACCGGGTCGAGGACCTCGAGGTCGCGCTGTCCCAGCGTCCCGGTCGGGTCGATCTCGCCGCGGAGATCCCGCTTCCCGACGAGGACGGGCGGCTCGACCTGCTCCGTCTGTACGGCGGGCACCTCTTCGGCGCCGAGGCCCTCTCGGCCGCTGCCGCGCGCTCCGGCGGCACGACCGCCTCCTTCACGAAGGAGCTGGTGCGGCGGGCCGTGCTCGCGGCGGCCCTGGACGGCGCACCGCCGGCCGACGACCACCTCGGCGCAGCCCTCGACGAGCTGCTCTCTGACGCGCACCGGCTCACCCGCAGCCTGCTCGGTGTCGGTGCCGGACCGGGGGGCGGACCCGAGGGTCGCGGTGGCGACGTCATGGGTGTGCCGGACGGCCCGGGGTGGATGCCCGGCCGGATGGGGCGGCCCGGCCGCTCGGTCATGACCTACGGAGAGGCCAGCTACGGAGAAGCGACCGATGGCGAGTCGACCGACGGCGGGATGACAGGGTGACGTTGTCGACCTCCCCGGGGTCGAGCCGGGTGATGACCGCGACCCCGGACGCGTAGGGCCAGTCGTCGTCCGGGTAGGTGGCGAACTCGAGCGGGTCGAGCTCGAGCAGGACCCGATGGATCGTGGCGAGGTCGACGTCCTCGTCGCGGTTCGGCCCCCTCGGTAGTCGGCTCATGACACGGCGCTGACGTCGGCTACACTCGCGGCTGAGCCATTCCGGGCCTCCGTCCGGACGGCCGCGCGAGCGTAGCTCAATGGTAGAGCGCCAGCTTCCCAAGCTGGATACGCGGGTTCGATTCCCGTCGCTCGCTCCGACACGAAGCCGCGGGTCAGGACCATGGTCCCGACCCGCGGCTTTGCTTTTGGTGGGCCTCCGAACGTGC
>CAVXRG010000003.1:0-872401 GCA_963764195.1 uncultured Actinomycetota bacterium | reverse complement strand
ATAGACGCACGCCGTGCCGCCGTGGCGGCATCGCGGGAGCGAGCATCGAAGCGGATCGCCAGCTGCTGTGGGATGCTGCGCGGTGTCTTCAGCGTGAGTCGTTAGGCCGATGCAGTTAAGCAGTAGGTGCCAGGTCCGCGAACGTCTGACGCCTTTCATAGGATACCGGTATGTCACCCTTTGGCCGGTCCCCCCAGCCTGAACCCCAGCCCGACGTTCCTGTCCTCCGGAGCCTGGGCCCCCGGTTTGAAGCGGATCTCCACGGCCGGCACGCAGAGGTACTCATAAAGGTCTTGGCCGACACGTCCGCAAACGCTGCAAAGAACATCGCTCTCGCCGGGCACTACGGCAGCGGAAAAAGCAGCGTGATGCTCGGTGTTCAATCGGGGCTCGACAACCGGCACATCAACTGGGTCAACCTTTCGCTGTCGAGCCTAGGCATCGACAACACGAAACGCGCGCGCATCTCGGATGACGGCACGGTCGCTCCACTGACGAACCTCATCCAGAAGGAAATCGTCAAGCAACTCCTATACCGAAAGCCGCCCGGAGACATGCCGGGGTCGAGGTACTTCCGGATCGATTCATTCAGGGCCGGGCCCGCTGCGTTGTGGGGCATCGCCGTCGCGGCCGGGTTCTTCGTCGTCGCAGTTCTGCTGGGGTTGATTCATCGCGTGGAAGAGATCCTCCCCAAAGAGCTGGCAACAGGTCCTGGCTGGGCACCTTGGGTCATCGTTGGCGTGCTCGGCGCGTTCCTCGGCGGCTTGTGGTTCCTTGGGCTGCGTTCCCTACAGAGCCGGGTGCGAGTGGAGAGCCTCTCCGCCGGCGGAGCCGCAGTGAAGTTGAGCGCAAAAGAGAACTCGTACTTTGACGAGTACCTCGACGAAATCGTCTACTTCTTCCAGAGGACTAAGACTCAGGTCGCGATCTTTGAAGATCTTGACCGTTTCAAGGATCCACATATCTTCGAGACACTGCGCGAGTTGAATACAGTTCTAAACAACTCAGAGCAGATAAAGTCGAGGCCAGTCCGCTTCGTTTATGCGGTTCGCGACAGCATCTTCGAGCAACTCAAGGTCGATGTCCCCGACGGCGATGGAGATGTTGACGTCGCCCGGCTGGGTGCAACGGCCCTGGAAACGGCGCCGTCTGCAAATAGAACAAAATTCTTCGACTTGGTGGTGCCGATGGTGCCGTTCCTCACACACCGTTCCGCGAGAGACCTGTTGGCGGAAGAGTTCGCCACATCGGAGCTTCAACCATCGTCCGCGCTCGTGAATTTGGTCGGCTCGCACCTGACTGATATGCGGCTCATCCGCAATGTCCGCAATGAGTTTGAGATCTACCGTGCTTCGGTCCTGGGCAAGAGTGGTCTCAAGGGACTCACCGCGGACAAGCTGTTTGCCATGATGGTCTACAAGAACCTCCATCTCGAAGACTTCGAGGCGGTCCGACTTGGGACTAGCCGTATCGACCTTGCGCACAAGGCCTTCCGAGAGATGGTCCAATACCAAGCAAAGTACCAATCAGTCCTAAGCAAGGCGGCTCTGGACCAGGTGGCTTCACAAGCACTTTGGGACAAGCACGCAGAGGCAGCTGGAGAAAGCCTCAAAAGGGTCTTGACACTCATTCATCGGGCGTCGCGTCAGGGTGGACAACCGGTCCTACGGTACCAATCACAAACCTATGCGCTGTCTTATTTGACGTCGGGGGATTTTTGGAGGTCACTATACGAGACTCGAGAGGATTTACTACTCGCCGTTCCTGGCTACTCGGGAACTACTCTCTCGTTTCAGGACGCAACTGCTCTGATCGGCCCTCAATCCGCTGCCCTCGATAAGAGAGTGGAAGCCGACGGAGCTCGTCTTGAGCGCGCATCGCGGATGGCGTTGGAGACCAAAGACTTCGTCGCGAAGGCAACTATGACCGAACTCATGGCGAGGACTGACCTCGTCATGCCCACAGAGGGCGGCACCGAGCACAGTTTGGACGAGATCGTCACAGACCTTGTATCGCCCTTGGCTCACGACCTCCTCGCCCAAGGCTACATCGACGAAAACTACACTCTTTACTGCTCTGACTACCACGCCATCGCCATTAGCGTGAGCGCGATGAACTTCATCCTTCACTGCGTCCAGGTTGACCGCGCCGACCATCGCTTCCGGTTCGACGAGGACGCCTCCATCGACGCGGTCGAGAAGGAGATGGGCGCTCGATTTCTGGGAGGCGAGAGCATATTCAACATCCAAGTCTTCGACCACTACCTACCCATGCGGCCTGACCTCCTCGATGCGGCCCTCAAGAAGGTCGAAGTGCGAAGCGCAACTGATTCGTCGTTCCTGGACGCATACCTGGTAGACGGGAAGGCCAGTGATCTCCTGGTCAGTCGCTTGGCCCCAATCTGGGAGAGTGTATTCGTCCACCTCGTTGAAAATGCCCCGCTCGACGTTCAGCAGGCCATCGCGCTTGTCGATGCCGCAGCACAAAATGCTGGTAGGAACGTGGACTATCAGGCGTCGGACCGCACGGCGGAGTTCGTCTCGGAGCACTATGCCCAGATGCAGGCGTTCGTCGGCTCAGCCGATGCGTCGGGGGCGGCAGACCGCGCGATGCTACTTAGTCGTCTTGATGTCGAGATCAGCGACCTCGCCGAGCTCGGGCAAGCGCAGCGCGAGGCTGTGGTCAGAGCTGGGTTGTACCCAGTTACGCGGGCGAACCTGTTGGCGGCGCTCGATCAGGGCACCAGCCTGGGTCTTGATGCGGTGAAGGCGGCCAATACGGACGTCTACAAGCGCGTGCTCGTCAACATGGACGAGTACCTCGAAGCGTTGGAGGATGGCGAGGCCACGGTCGACAGCCCTGAGGAGTTCGTTGCGGTCCTTCAAGACGTCCTTGATGCGTCCAAGTCGGCCACGCTGGCCGTCGCGGAAGGCGCTTCGGAATCATGCGACGTCGCGGACTTGAAAGAACTCGACGAAGGGGCATGGCCCGCGGTCGTGGCGGCGGGCCGGTGCGCGCCCACTGTCTGGAATGTGAGCCTCTTTGTAGAGAAGTTCGGAGCCACTGGGGAAATGATCGAGCACCTCAGCACTAGTGATCTCTCTGAGGCCACGGAAGTCGAAGAGGCGTCAAGGTTGGACCTCGCATTTGCGTTGGCCAATGCCGAGGGCCTGTCCGTTCACACGCGCGTGCGCCTACTGAAGCAGCTCGAGTTGTCTGCGCCCATGGACGCCGAACGCTTGACAGACACCGGGCTTTCGCTTCTTCCGGCCCTCCTGACCGCGGAGTTGGTGGCCGATGTGGCCGACACATACGCCCCCGTTGGCGGTCGTCCATTCGCCTTCCGCGAGAGATATTTCGAAGCGTCTAAGGAGCTCTCGACGTACGTCTGCGACCTGCCCCTGTCGAGTGATGACCTGACCCAGATGATGCGCAGCCCTCGTGTGGCGCCCGCCGTCAAGCGAGCGATAACGGACAACCTCGACTTCATGAGCGGTAGGTTAACCCGTCAAGGTGCGATCGCGATCTCCGAGTGGGCTGCGATGGGCAATACGGTCTCGGTTGCTTTGCTGCTCGAGCTCAGCAAGGCGGGCGCGCCGGCCGAGCGCATCCTGGTCCTAATAGAACCTCACCTGCGAGAGATCAAACTGTCTGACCTGAACGAAGTCCTTCTGGCCCTGGGGGATGAGTACGAGCCGCTGACCAGGATTGGACACCACCGTCCGAAGTTGAAGGAACGAGAGGGAACTGAGGAACTACTCCAGGAATTGAAGCGTCGCGACCGTGTCAGCTCGTTCGCGCCAACACTCCTCGGCGGCATCCGTGTGAACATGCGCCACTGACGGGCGGGGCGCGGCTGCGCTGGGTTCGTGGGTCAGCAGGCCACATCTGCATCAGTGATCAGCCTTGCATGGAACTGCGTCACATTGTCGCTAGCTAGCGGGCGTGAGGAGCCATCTGTTGTGTGTGCTCTGCTACAAAGGCTTGAACGGCATACATTCCCAGCGCAATTCCGCGCTCGTCCATCGGCTGGAGTCGGGACTTCGCCAGCGTCGGCGCGATTGGCACCATCCCGCTCCTCACCATCTGGTCCCGCAGCAAGGTCACCGCGGCGTGGCGTAGCAGCGGGTCGACCTCGGGCGCGATCCGATGAGCTACGAGCCGTAAGCCCTCCATGCCGAAAAACGTCGTCGACAGGTTGGGTTCGGCGTACACGACGTGCTCTGCGGGAGTGTCGAACGGGGCGACGTGCCACCCGCGCTGCCAGAAGCTCAGCCAGTCCGGCTGGCTCGGCTCGTAGCCCATGTAGACGTTGGTCCCGGCGGGCAGCCCTCGGCTCGCGAAGAGCGCGTGGCGCAGCGCATCGGTGTAGGCCTTTTCGTCCCGGGGCTGGTAGAGGTCGTACGCCATGCCCATCTTGACGAGCCAGAGGGCGAGCTTCTTCGCCTGAGTCGGAGTGGGCGTCCTCCTACCCGTGCGAGTCTTCAGCGCTTTGATGACCGTCACTGCGTCACGGTCATACTCTGCCATCCAGCCCCCGTTGCACTTGGCGCCAACGTTGACCTTCACCTCGTGCAGTTCGGGCGTCCTATCCCCGCGTGCTTCTTGCTTGGTAACGAAGCCGCCTTCGGACTCGACGACCGTGTCGTGCAGCCACCCCTCGGCGAAGTCACCGACCTGCTGGATGTGTCGCTCGACGCTAGGGAAGTCTTTGCGGAAGCGCTGGCCGAACACGTGCTCGCGAGTTCGCTGTTCTTCCTGTCCGCAGAATGGGCAAATCACCCCGCAAGGCTAAGACGCCAAGTGCCGCACACAAAGTGAATTGCGGCTGGCCACTCTTGGCGGCGTCGCGCCCAGCCTTTGCGGGCATCGCTCATCGTTGGCGCAGAGCCGGATACACCCTGGTGGCGCTTCCCCATGCCTCACCTTGTCACTACGGGGCAGCCGCGTGCAGCGTCTTTCCGCCGCCTGCCGGGCGCGTGCGTCTCGCCCACATGCCGATGACTGGACGGTGGTCGCGGACCTATGAAAATATCCGCGTCATGAACAGGCGACTATCCGTTGGGCTGCTGGTGCTAGCCGTCGTAGTCGGCTTGGCGGGCCTCGTGCTGGCGCTGATGAACCCCCCCATGGTTTCTGCGTGGCTCACTGCCTTCGCAATGGCGTGCGTCGCCGGGGCGCAGGTGCACAATCTGCGGAAGTCGCCTCCCGAGCACCACTGAATGTGGGCTCGCTCCGCTCTTTGGACAGCGTCCGACCGTGCCGCTCGTCGGACGACTCCGCGGGCGGCGCGGCGGAGGCGCGCCTCTGTCGCTGCTAAGCCACGCAGCCGCCTGTGTCCGTGGCCGAGTGCATCTGGACGAGGGGATTAGGGGCCGCTGGGCCGGAGTTCGGGCTCGCTTACCTTGATTCCCAGCGGGCGACCGGGGAGAAGCGCTACCAGCATCGTCAGCACCGCGGCACCGATCAGTAAGCCATACGCAGCCGGCAAGAGTGCGCCCAGGGCGTTGGTGAGCTGCATTCCGGACAGAAGGCTCCAGACCAGCTGAGCCGCAACCGTCAGACCGAGGACAACGGGAAGCCTCTTGTTTGCACGCTGCCCGTAGGTTGGGCGCACGAAGATCACCCGCTCCGCGGCCGTGCCCTGATAGTCGGCGGTCATGCGGGTCATCATGGCACTTTCAAACGTCGCCCACTCCAAGTCCCGACACATGTGCGATGGACGTCCGGAACTGACGCTATGAGAGCGCGCTGAGAACCTGCGTCACACCGCCGCGACGCGCCCTTGTAGCCGTAGCGTCGCGGTCGATCCCCTGCTCAACGAACCCTCAACCTCGCCTTCCGCTTAGGCTCCGATCATGCAGCCGATACCGCTTGCTTCACTTCTGCCGGCGGGTTTCGACCCCACAACCTGCAAGCTGCACTGCGCGGTTTTCAACGGGGAGAACTACCCCATCGACGTTCTGGCCAACGACCCGGAGGAGTGGCAGCGCTGGAACTCGTGGCGCGGCGACAAGAACGACTTCAACCGGCAGTTCATCTTCGCCCTCGCTCAGGATCGCCATGACCCGACCCTGTGGCTCTTCGGCGGAATCTGGGAGGTGATCGCCCGGCGTCCTGAGCCGAGGACCTTCTCCTACGATGTCGGCCCTCGTCATGACCTAATGGGCCCTTTCGTGCGCCGCCTCTACATCAGACTTCCTCTAGCCGGGCGTCAGCGACGGCGAACGATGGAGTCTTGTCTTGACGAGATGACCGTGGCCTCGATCCTCGAAGAGGCATTCGTGGGCGACCCCTTCCCCGGCCACGACCGAATCAACCACACGCTCGCCGACCTGCAGGTGATCGTCAGCCAACAGCGCCCCGACTGGCGGATCGCCCTCGAGCATATGAAAGGCGTCTACGTCATCCACGACCAAACGACCGGCGCCCGGTATGTCGGATCGGCTTACGGCGACACGGGCATCTGGCAACGCTGGAGCACGTACGCCGCGACTCTCCACGGAAACAACGTCGGCCTCGAGGAGCTGCTCCACGACAAGGGCGAGGACTATTTCCGCCTGAACATGAAGTTCGCCCTGCTTGAGTTCTGGTCGATGCGCACCGCCGACGCGCACGTCCTGCAAAGAGAGTCATATTGGAAGGAAGTCTTCAACGCGCGCTCGCTGGGCCACAACAAGAACTGACTCCGCGCACCCCCAGCCGTCGCCGTTGGCCTGTGCGCCGTTCCGATGCAGTTCGCCGAGCCGGCGGCCGCCCCCTTCCGCCGCCTGCTGGGCGCGTGCGTCTCGCCACATGCCGATGAGCACTACTTGGTCCGGCCAAGTAACTAGACTCGCTCCATGACCGAGGCGTCCCGGGCTGAGGGCCAGTCCCCAAACTCGCCGCAGCCATGGCGTCACGAGATCAGCGTGATGGGCGGCGGCCCGGACAACGGCACGTCGCCCCACTATGTAAAGGCCCTCGATCATCTGCTCGACGAGATCGTGAGCCAGGCATGGCAGTCGTGGTGGTCCGCGGCCCCGATCCCAGTGCTCGAAATCTGGTTCTGGTTTGACGATACGAAGGCAATACCTCGTGTTCGTGCGGCAAACGGAAAGGTGACTGCGAGCATCAACCGGCCCGCTCCAACACAGCTCAGGGGGCCGGATGGGGTCGCCCAAGCTCGTGAAGATGTGATCGCATTAGCAGAGAAGCTTCGTATCCGCTTCGGCTTGGCCGAGCTGCCGCCCTTGGCTGATCGCGACACCTTGGACCGACTACCCACGCCGCCTGCGGTTCCTCCGATGCCTTGGTGATTACCCGTCCGAATCTGCCCCTCTCGGTAGGTCGCCGGTATCTCAAGAACCCGATTCAACTCGATTCGGGCGGGAGCTCCGTTCCCCAACCGTCGAACTCCGAATCGTGCTGTTCTGCGGCAGCCTCAAGTTCCGTGATGAGCCCAGCCAGCTTGCCAAGGTCCACACCAGAGACCAGTCCGGATGTCTGCAACGTCGACATTGAGAGCCAGCTGCGACCAGGTCTCTCGGTTCTTTCGCAGTTGATCGTCTAGCGCATCTTTCGTGGCTGAATCTTATGGCCACGCACGGGACCGGCGCCTTTGGAGGACGAAGACCCAACGTCCGCTTGTGCCGCTCGGAGGACGGGACGTCCGATATTGCCGCGATCCGCCCGGTCGAATGATGGTCGCGGGAGGTGCGTCTAACCGCCGCGAAGCGGCCGTGTCCTTGCCTCGCGAAAGGGCACACATCTACCTGCGAGATGCGGGTCAATCGAAGGTGGGCCAGGAGCCCCGGCTCTGGAAGTACTCGACGGCCTCTGGCGTGCTCGCTGAACTCGAGCAGTCCACCGACCTTCTCCAGCAGCATCGCGCGGACCTCCTCCGGGGTGGCGAAGAAGAACTCGCGGCGCTCGTTCACGCAGTTGACCCGCCGCTCGGCGAACGCCTTGTGCAGTTCGTTCTCCAGCGTGATCGCGTCGTCGGAGAAGAACAGGGCGTGGATGTCGTAGCGGAACGGCACCGAGGCGTCACCGAGCTCCCGGACGCGGTCGCAGCGGCTCGAGCCGCCGGGTCATGCCGATCTTCACGATGTTTGGGCCGAACGCGCCGACGTTGGAGATGACGTAGACGTAGCCGGCGCGGATGTTCGCGATGCGGTAGTCGTTGGCCTCGATGGCCGCTCGATGTCGGCCAGGCGGGCCGCGAGCTCGTCGGCCGCGGCGTCGTCGCCGGAGGCGCGCAGAGACGCCAGCGCGCTGACGTAGTGGGCCTTCTCCTTCTCCAGCCGCTCCCGCTCGGCGGCCAGCTCCTGCTCGGCGCGCCGCTGCTCGCGCAGCAGCTCACGTTCTTCGCGGGCCCGTTCGCGCTCCTCTTGGACCTTCATCTGGTAGTCCGCGGTCAGCTCGAGCTCGGCGACCCGCAAGGCGTGGTAGTCGGGGTTGACCCGCATCTCCATGATGGCGCCGAGCTTCTCGATGGCCGTCACCGCCTTCTCCAGGCGCTTCTGGCGGTGCGTGATGTTGCCCGAGCGCAGGGAGCGGACGCAGTTGTCGGCCTCGGCGTTGTAGGCGCGCAGCATCAGCTTGGACAGGTCGGCGACCATCTTGCGGCCCTTGGCCAGGGACCCGTCGAAGGTGAACATGTCCGCGGCCAGGACCGCCCGGCCGGCCTTGACGATCTCGTCGATCTGGCGCTTCGAGCTGCTCGCAGCCGGTCCTTGTACGCGGCGGCGTCCTCGAGGGGGTGGTGGTAGCGGTAGATGCCGACGTCTTGCAGCACCTGCTGGTCGCTGAGCTCGATGACCTCATCGCCGTGCCGCCCGGCTCGGGCGGCAGCAGCGCCGCCTCCAGTTCGGCGATGCGGGCTAGCAGCGCGGCCGTGATCGGCGCTCGGCCGGCGTCGGGGCCGATGGTCAGCCGGGCGCCGGGCAGGTGGGGCGCGTCGGACGCGGCTCGGCGCCGGACGCTCGGGCGCTGGCCGGGTGCCGCGGTCGGCCGGGTCGGCGCGGCTCGTGCGGCCGCGGGCTCGTCGGTCTCGCCTCGTCGGGGAGCCACAGCTGCCACCCGGGGGCGGCTCGGGCCACGACGGGTCCGGGCTTCCATCCCGGCGGCGGGGTCCACCCGCCGGGGGCTGTCGGCCAGCCGGGCGGGGAGTTGAACCGCATCACTGTCCCCGGACGCCGCACGCCGCGGCCGGTGTCGGCCGGGGTCAGGTCGAACGGCGACTTCGACAGCGCCGCACCCAGGTGGGTCAGGGTCGCGTGCGGGACGACGTTGGCCAGGTCGAACTCGCTGAACGTCTCCCGGTCCGCGGCCACCACGACCAGCGGGACGGTCTCGGGCAGCCCGGTGGCCGGCGCGATCCGGTCCACGCCGACCGTCAGCGCGATGGAGTGGATCTTGCCGGCCCGGTCGGCCTCGAAGACCTCGTGCAGGGTGCGGACCGCGACCTGCCAGCACCGCGTCCGGCGTAGCGGTCCTTCTGCGCCTTCACCGGCAGGTGCGTCGGCGTGATCTCGTCCTTGGCCTTGACGTACCTGTACTCCTTGACGGCCGGCACGGTCGACCGGCTCGGGGACGCGTGACGCTGCAGCGTCAGCTCGCGGGTGGCGAGGTCGAAGGCGTGGTCGTGGCTGACCGGGAAGTGCTCGGGGTAGACGGAGTTCGACAGCACGATGCCGACGTACTCCTCGATCGCCGTCGGGCACGTCGAAGGCCAGGTCGTTGATGAGCTTCGGTCAGCTCGGCGTTGCGCGGCCTCGGCCTCGGCCTCGCGCTGGCGGCACTCGCTCGGCGTAGACCGCCTCGGCCTCGGCGAGCTTCTCCAGGCGCTCCGCTTCGGCCTGGCCGCCGGCGCGCCTGCTCGGCCAGGTAGTCGGCGTGCATCTGCTGCGCAGTGCGCTCATGCCACGTCCTGCACTCGCCGGCGCGTGGTCGGCCTCCGCCTGCTCGAGCGCCTGCTGGTGCTTCTTCTTGCCGCCGAACGCCCCGGAAAGACCAGTCGGGGCCGGCGGCTCCACGAGTCCGGTTCCGGCGGGTAGACCAGCTCCGGCATCGCTCGGTGCCGGGGTGCCGCGAGCGTGCCCGGGTCGAACGGCGGGTGCTCTACGCGGTGTGACCTTCAGCGACGTCCAGGTCGACGTAGTCGTCGACCTCGAGGGTCGACGGCAAGCAGGCCGTCGATCTCGGCGTAGGTGTTCGCCAGCTCGACGTTCATGGACTCGACCTCGGCGAGCACGGCCTCCGACATGCAGCCTGCGCGGCCTCCTTCTCCGCCGCCTTCTGCTCGGCCTCCGAGGCCCGGGCAGCCTGCGCACGCGCCCGCTCGCGGCCTTCCGAGTCGCGCTCTGCGTGCCGCGCGTGGCCGCGAGCCTGCGCACGCGCAGCGGCCGCCTCCTGCTGGCGCCGGCGCTTCTCTGCCTGCTGGGCCTGGTAGTTCATCTCCGCGAAGAAGCCGCGCTTAGCCATTACATGTCCCCTGTCCTCGTCGCGACCGCCAGCCACCTACCGTTTCATGCATAGCGAGTGTTTACCGGCGAACGTGTCGATTCACCCTCTCGGACCACCACGGCCGGAGCACAGCGGGATGGTGACGTCGCATCGAGTGCATAGGGACTTAGCCGCAGCAACGGCAGCCCCTGACGCACCAATCGCGGCCTGCGCCCGTGTGCTGCACTCCGCCGCGAAGCGGCAGCGTCCTATCGCCGCGTTACGGCCGTTGGGACCCCTACGACTGAACCGAGTCACCGCCTGACGCGCGGCGTGAGACTGCCTGGTCGACAACCTGTCGCACGGCCTCTACTGTCCACACCATGCCCAAATCCGAGTTGGCGTTGGTCCTTCCCGAATACAGACCCAAGAAGACCGTTACATCTCGATCAAACGTTACCAGCTGATCCGTCACACTTACGCCCTCGCCCGGTCTATACCGGAGGAAGACGGGAGCCCCCGACTGCCCTTCTCTAGTCCTCCCATCGATCAAGAAGCTCGGACGACCCTTATGCGGGAAGCTTGGTTCGCTCGCGACGTACGCCGTTGACCAAATCGCGAACGGCCACGTCCCAATGTCGCCAAATGGGAAGCCGACGACGAAGACGCGATCGGTCACTCGGAGCGGCAACGGAAGATCGGGGAGAATTCGCTCCCATTGCGGGTCACTCGCAAGACCGCCGACGGTCGGCCAGCAGTCCGCGTCTATATTTATGGGGAGGCAGTAAGCGTCCCGAGGGGTCGCACCAATGTCTAGCACGGCTATGTCGACAGCCGGGCCCAGAGGGTGTTCGACCCACAGCGGCATCGGCGCCATATCGCTTTCATTCGCGTAGGCGCGGACGTCATAACGCTGAGTAACTACAGCCCCAGTGGGTGCGCCCCTCCGAGGGTAGTGCACTAAGAAGTAGTCTGGTTCAACAAGGTTTTCGTCGCAGGCACTGTCGGGGTGGCGACCGGTGAAGAGATGCCATGCGGTGACGAGAAAGGCATCGAATCCTTCTGATTGCCCATTCATCGACCCGACGAGGAAGGCCGTTCCCGTGCCCAAACGGCAGTCCTCGCCGCCGTAGCGCTTGGCATCACCGAAAGCCTCGACATATAGGGGCGCAAGGGAGAGCCGACTCGCTGACGTCGCACCAGGCATCATTGGGCCACTGTTTCACAGTCCTCCGCGTCAATGTGGCCTGCGGTGCGCCAACGGTTGTGATGATGGCGAGTTGTCAGGCGCGAACAGCAGACATCGAGTCTCGGATCCGGCGCCGACCCGGAGTTGGCTGAGCACTACGCACGCCCCCGCGCTCGAGCAAGGATGCACGGATCTTTTGGCGCTCTTGGGTAGAGACTGCATGGAACCTGTCCCGCGCGCGTCATAGCGCCGCGAAGCGGCACATCTGAATAGTCCTTGGTCAGGCGTCTCGGCCGCGTAGCATCCTCCGTTCTCCGCGGGCGGCCGGACGTTCACCGTTGCAGGTAGGAAGTGTGCACTAGGTATAAGCAGGGCCTGCTGCGATGAGGGTGCGCTGGAACTAGCATCCAGGTGGAAGCGTTGGCCGCCCGTAGTAATGACACGTCGCGTCTGGCTGCGCCTACGACCTTACGAACCCATGCCGCGTGTCACCCAGGGGAGGCCTGCTTAGCATGCAGATCAGCACCCGTCTTCCTCTCCTTCTAGCCAGTCTCCCTTTGCTGGCCCCCGTCAGGCGATGCGATGCTTTCCCCGTTCTCCAAAACGCTACTCGGCTCACCCTCTGACCAAGGATAATTAGGCCGCCACCAACCTCGCTCAGGAAACCAAGCCAATGCGCCCTGCGTGCTGAAGCTCCCGGCGACCCACACGTGCGTGACACCCGACGGCAACTTCGGGGACTCAGGGGGCAGCGGCTGCACGCGACGCTCGAGCTGGGACTGAATCCCGTAGTCCGTGGCGATGGTCGTCCAGATGAATGCGTGCTTTTTCAGTGCCCGGTCCTGACCAAGTTTATGAGCCACGTCAGGCGCCGCAGCAAGTACCTGCTCGACAAATCCAGCCATCGTTTTAGATGCGGCCGGGCTGCTCCACCCCTGTGCGCGAAGGTGAAGACGCCCCGACCCCGTACCCGACAGCGGACTCAGCATCCGAACACTGGGGTGAGGGATTGATTCCGGACCAATGAACCAAGGTAGAATCCTTGGGTAATTGGAAGGATCTGGAATTGTCTCCAAAGAAGTTTTCTCCGGAGTTGAAAGCGGAAGCGGTACGAGCAGTCATCGACAGTTCGCGGACGGTCGCGTCCGTTGCCCGGGAGTTCGGGATCGGCACGGAAACGCTGCGGTCTTGGGTGAATAAGTACCGGAAGGACCACGCGGGCGAGGAGCCGGCATTGTCCGAGCCAGAACGGGCCGAGCTGGCGCGGCTGCGGAAAGAAATCAGCGAGCTGCGGGCTGAGCAGGCTTTCCTAAAAAAAGCGGCAGCCTTCTTCGCGAAGGAATACCGGTGAGCGTGAAGTACGCGTTCATCCGGGGCGAGGAAGGCACCTGGTCGGTGCGCAACATGTGCACCTGGGCGGGCGTGTCCCGTTCGGGCTACTACGAGTGGCGCGACCGACCCTCGTCGGCCACGGCGACGCGTCGGGCCGAGCTGGCGGCGGTGGTCGAGTTCCTGTTCGCGGACTCGGACGGCACCTACGGCTACCGCCGGATCCACGCTGCGCTGGCTCGGGCCGGGCGGGCGTGTGACCCGCAGACGGTGCAGGCCATCATGGCCGAGCGTGGCCTGGTCGCGGCATGCCCGAAACGCAGAGGGATCCGCACCACGATCGCCTCGGACGCGAGCGAGTTGCCGGACCTGCTGGGGCGCGACTTCACGGCGACCGAGCCCGGCCGCAAGCTCGTTGGCGACATCACGTACATCGCCACCTGGGCTGGGTGGGTGTTCCTGGCGACCGTGCTCGACTGCTACTCCAAGAAGGTCGATCGGGTACGCGATGGCCAGCCACATGCGCACCGAGCTGGTCACCGACGCCCTGGCCATGGCGCACCGCAACGGACACATCCGCGAGGGTGTCACCATCTTTCATTCGGATCGCGGTACGCAATACACGTCGGCCGAGTTCAAAGAGTTCACCGACCGACACGGGATCACTCGTTCTGTCGGACGCACCGGAATTTGCTACGACAATGCGTGGGCCGAGTCGTTCAACGCGACCCTCAAGGTCGAACGTGTCCACCGGACCGTGTACCCGACGCGGGAACACGCGTATCGAGATATCGCTCGCTACATCGAGCTGCGTTACAATCAGAAACGGCTCCACTCGGCCCTTGGGTATCGCACCCCGAACGAGGTCGAACAGGCTTGGTACGACACAAGAATGGCCAGCTAAAAACATCAATCAATCACTGGTCCGGAAAACGTCCCGCATCCCACACCGAGGCGCGACAGCTCCTCGGGAACCGCGCGACGGCGCGCAGGCTCGGACAGAACTTGTTCGTCTTGTAAGGCAAGCATAAGTCCCGGTAGGTATCTAGCGATGTCCTTCACCTTGGCTGTGCGCGCAAGTTGCACAGACCAGTCGCGCCTGAGACCGGGTGCTTCCAACCGATGATTGAGCCTTTCTAGCGCGGTCCATTGCGCGTTGAAGCTAGGCTCGTGGTCGGCGATGATCTCGAGCGCCTCCATGCCGCTGGCCCCGTGGATCATTGCATCGACTTGTGAGTCTCTTGTGCCGTCCTCGTACCGACTGACCGGCACACCCAACGCCCGTGCGACCAAGTGACGGGCGATGCGCTCGTTCGGCTTTTCTGGCATGACTCCATCCTCGCTCAACTACCGCGACAACGTCCGATGCCCCACCTTGGACGACCTCAACGGCAGCCAAGCGTCAGAAGACGGTGGACTGGTCGCACCCCGCACTTGATGCGGGAACAGCAGACACTCACAGGCTTACGACCAGCGTCACTTCGGCTCCCCTCTGTGTCAAGGGGTCGGGATCGGCTCTTTGGAGTGTGCGCCGGCGCTGGTCGCCGTCAAGGTCGTTCGTCCGGTGGGGCGCTGCACCTTGACGGCTCCGGCGCGTCGGCGCGGCTGCTGGGGAGCCGAGCCCGGGCGGGGGTTCGCAGTGGGCGGGGCGGCGGGTAGCGTCGTGCGTGCGGGTCCGGGAAGTGGCTGATCCGAAGTGTCGATGTGCGGGGGCAGGTCGACCGCGCTGGATGTCAGAGACGCCCCGCAGTGCCCTCCCGGGCCCGCGTCCACGCTGGCTTCTCTGGCGGCTGTGGCATCGGTGACGAGTTGGCGGTAGAAGGCGTCGGAGATCCGGCGCTTGAGGCACCGCAGCGCCTCGAGGGGCTTCTTGCCCTCGGCGAGCTTGCGCCGATAGTAGGCCCGGCCGGGGGTGTCGAGGCGGACCTGGCTGATCGCGGCGATGTGGATCATGTGGTTCATCCGCCGGTTCCCGGCACGCGAGAGCCGGTGCCGGTCCTGCTCACCGGAGGACGCGTCCAAAGGTGCCGTACCGGTCCAGGACGCGAACCGGTTCCGGTCGGCGAACCGGGCCACGTCACCGACGTCGGCCAACGTCCGCGCGGCCACGACCGGTCCGACGCCACGCAGGTCCATCAGGTGCGACCCGCGGGCGATCACCATCGCCTTGAGCTCCTGGGTGAGCGTTTTGACCTTCTTGTCGACCGCGACGAGCTCGGTCAGCTGCTCGACCGCGAGCCGTCGCTGGATCTTGCCGCCCAGGTCCCGGGGCCGCACCGAAGAGAGGATTGCCTTGGCCTGCAACGGTGTCAGGTCCTTCTTCGCCTTCCCGGGGGTCAGCTCGGACAGCAGCCGCTGCAACCGGTTGACGGTCTGGACGCGTTGCCGGGTCAGCTCCTCACGGCGGTCGGCCAGCATCCGCAGCGCCTCGAGCTCGTCGTCGTAGGACAGCACCCGCAGACCTTTGGTGCGGACCGCGACCACCGCGACGGCGTGCGCGTCGTGGGCGTCGGTCTTGCGGTTGTGGCCAGTGTCGAGCAACCTCGCGCGGGCCGACAGCTTTGCGGGGACGTCGAGCACGTGCTCACCGTCGGCGAGCAGCCGCTGCGCCAGCGGCCGGCCAGCGCCGTTGCTGCCTTCGACCGCCCAGACCCGCTCGGGCCAGGCCCGCACCTGTTTGCGCATCGCCGCATAGCCGGCCTTGTCGGTGGCGAACCGGCCCGTCGCCAAGACCCTCTCCCTGTCGTCGACGACCTCGATCGTCACCGACAGCTTGTGGGGATCGACCCCAATGAACACCGTCGCCATGTCGCCACCTCGTCCTCGTCACGTCGTTGGACCTGCAGGGATCGCGAGGCGGGCATTGCTGTTACGAGCAGGGCAGTCCCCTCTGGAGCCACGCCTCGTCACGGCACCCGGCGGGAATGCAAACCGAAAGAGAGCCACACCGATCACACTGGTGGGCAGCCGCGAGAAGAGCAGCCCGCCGAGCACCTAGAACCGAGTCTGGCCGGACACCGGTCCTGCCGACAATCGTCTAACAGCCGCGTAGCGGGCGTGTCCCATACCGCCGCGCCAAGTCTGGTCGGGTCAGGTCGGGTCATCGGAAGGGAGTTCGCTGTGTTGTTCACCATGCTTTCCGTGACAGGCGATTGACTCGATCGCCTGTCACATCGCGCCCCAGCGGGCGCAGAGACGTAGGCGTCGTACGGTGGAGGCATGGACGCCTGCACGATGCCGGCCTCCGCGGACCGGTGACCATGACGCCCGGGCGGGCCCTGGACGCCGCCTTCGCGGCCGCCCCACGACGGGCGTTTTTGCCCGAGGGCCAGCAACGGTACGCCGACCAGGACCGTCCGCTGCCGATCGGCTGGCAGCAGACCAACAGTCAGCCGCGGACGGTGCGGCAGATGCTTGCGCTGCTCGACGTGCGGCCGGGCCTACGGATCCTCGACGTCGGCTGCGGTTCCGCATGGACCACGGCGCTACTCGCCCACCTCGTCGGCCCGCAGGGCGAGGTGGTGGGTGTCGAGCTCGTGCCACAGCTAGTGGAGTTCGGCCGGCGCAATCTGGCGGTCCTCCCGCTGGCCCAGGCCCGGATCGAGGCCGCGAACCCCGACGTGCTGGGCCGCCCCGACGAAGCGCCCTTTGACCGAGTGCTGGTCTCCGCCGGAGCGACCGGACTCCCCGACGCGCTAGTCGAGCAGCTGGGCGTCGGCGGCGTGCTGGTGGTGCCGGTGCGCGGGGTGATGACCGAGGTCCGGCGTACGGCGGCGGGCACCCGGGTCGCCGAGCACGGCGCGTACTCGTTCGTGCCGCTGGTCGGCGGCTGAGCGGCGCCGCTGGGACGGGGCCGGTCGGAGCGCAGCCTTGGGGACCTGGCAGGCCGTGTCACGCGCAAGACCGTCCACCGAATCCCTGCGTGCACAACCATGCACGGACGCAGCCCGGCCAAACTGCCGTATGTCTGCCGCGATTCGCCCGCTCGCGAGGTGGGTCCTTCCGCCGCATGTGCGGCGCAGGCGTTCACTGGCATGCCGAAGAACCGGTGGGCAGCGCGGTGCAGTCTTCTGGTCTTCGACCGGGGGCCCACAATGGCCTCCCTCCCGGGGTCGGGGTTGTAGTGCTCATCGGCCCGCTGGGAAGCAGCCACAAACCCTGAAGAACGGCTGACTCGATTCGCAATGAGCATTGCGCAAGTCGTCTTGCGCTTTTCCTAGCCACGGGGCACGGTGGGTGGCGTGACGGATGACCTTTCGCGTAAGTCCCCCACCCGGATCTCCGACCCGAAAGCGGTTCTCGCGTTCACGCATCCGCTTCGGATGCGACTGCTCGGGGAGCTGTCGCGGCGAGGGACGGCTCGCGTTGTGGATCTTGCCGGCGCGGTGGGTGAGCCGGCGAACTCCGTGAGCTTCCATCTGCGCCAGCTGGCCAAGCACGGGTTGATCGAGGAGAACCCGGAGCGGGCCGAGAACGGGCGCGAGCGCTGGTGGCGCATGACCTCCGACCGAGGATTCGAGATCGACCTCGACGCGATGCTGCACCACGACGGCGGGGCGGCTGCGACGGCCACGGTCCGCCGGGGTGCCGAAGCTCACGTCCTCGCCCTGCATCGGGCCGTCCACCAGACGCCGGATCCGGCGGAGGTCCCCAGCGGCGAGCGCCGCACCATCAGCGACGACTTCGCGCTGCGCCTGAGCGACACCGAACTGCAGCAGATGCGCCGCGAGGTGGCCGAGCTCCTCGACCGCTGGACGGACATCTCCCGCGCCCTGACCGACATCGAGGACGGCCAAGAGCGCCACCCCTACTACGGGGTCATCATGGCCGCCCTCGTCCAGGACATCACCCCCATCAACGACGCACCTCAGAGGGAGCAGCACCCATGACCGACACCGCGGCCATCACCCCCGCCACGCCCGAGGCCTCGGGTGCCCATGGCGCCCCCGACTACGACGACTTCGCCGCCACGTACGCCGCCGCCAACGACACGAGCCTGTTCAACGCCTGGTACACCCGACCGGAGATGCTCCGCCTTGCCGGCGATGTCACCGGCAAGCGGATCCTGGACGCGGGCTGCGGCCACGGCCCGCTCATGGCCCGGCTACGCGAGCGCGGCGCCGACGTCGCCGGGTTCGACCTCAGCCCCGCCATGGTCCTCATCGCCCAGGACCGCCTCGGCAGCGACGCCGACATCCGGGTCGCCGACCTGTCCGCACCGCTGCCGTACGACGACGACGAGTTCGACGTCGTCACCTGCTCGCTCGCCCTGCACTACGTGCAGGACTGGGCACCGGCCCTTGCCGAGCTGCGCCGGGTCCTCAAGCCCGGCGGGCATCTGGTCATCTCGATCATCCACCCCTTCGTCTACGCGTTCTGCTACCAGGACCAGGACTACTTCGCCCTGACCCGGTACTCCGAGGACCACGAACACGACGGCGCCACGTTCACGCTCACCTACTGGCACCGACCCTTGCAGGACGTCTTCGACGCCTTTATCGACGCCGGCCTGGTCATCAACACCGTCACCGAGCCGGCCGCCGTCCCCGAAACCCCCACCGAGCTGCTGCCCCCTACGGGGCGCCGCTTCATCTGCTTCCTGTTCTTCGCCCTCGAGTCGCCATGACCGCGCCGGCCGCCGTCGTCGACCTCGACAGACTCGACGCAGGTCGCCGCGCGTGGCTTCAAGGCCTCCTGGCGTCCGGGTCGGTGCTGCTCCGCCAAGAGGGGACCACCATCGGGACACTCATGTACGCGCCCGCAGTCCTCGAAGGCAACATCATGCCGGCGTCACCGACCGCCCACCCGGACGGCCCCGGTGACCTCCGTGAAGGCCCCAAGGTCCTCGCCACGACGATGCGCCTCAGCGGCCAAGCGCGTGACCTTCTGCGCCAGTCCTTCGGGCGGGACTGGGTCGTCCTCGACTTCCACGACGCCCCGGACACCGCCGATGTCGTTCTTACCTCGCCGTACAGCCCCCAGCTCACCCACCGGTGGACCCTGCTTTTCCCCCAGGCGCAGATCATCGTCACCGAGATCCTCGACCCCGACCTCGGCCTGGACATCGGTGGCCCCGTAGGCCGACTGCTCGACGCGGGCGCCCACGCCTACCTGCCACCGAGACCGCTCGAGCAGGTTGCTGAGAACGTACAGACCTACCTCGCAAGCCAGGCCACCAGTGCACTGAGCTCGTCGTCGCCAGACGCCCACCAGCTCCACTCCTGACAACACGTGAACGGCGCCCGACACGTCGACCCCTCCCGGGCGCGAGTGCGGGCAATCCGGGGCGGAGGCCCGCACGCTTCATGCCGCAGATCATGCGCGTGGGCACGGGGCGGGCGCGCACTGCCGGTGGCACACTCCTCGGATGGCGACCTCACCAAAGGATGCGTTCAGGGACTACCTGCAGGGCGCACGTGACGTGCTGGTCTGGAAGATGGACGGCCTTGCGGAACGGCAGGTGCGGTTGCCCCTGACTCCGACAGGGACGAACCTGCTCGGCCTGGTCAAGCACGCCGCAAACACCGAGGTCGTCTACTTCGGCTCCGTGTTCGGTCGCGACTGGCCCAACGCCCACGAGCTCGTCCAGCCGGACGACCCCGACCCACTGGCTGGCTGGTACGCCCGCGCCGACGAGTCTCGCGAGCACGTAGTCGACCTGTATCGGCGCGTCCAGACGTTCGCCGACGAGACCATCAATGCGCTCCCGTGGAACGCCGTCGGGCGCGTCCCGCACTGGGGCCACGCTGAGATCACCCTCATGGATGCTCTGGTCCACAAAACCTCCGACCTGCAACGGCACGCGGGGCACGCCGACATCCTGCGCGAACACCTCGACGGGCGGATCGGCCTCCTGCCGCAGTTCAGCAACCGCCTCCGGGCGTTGATTGGAAGGCCCACATGACCCGCCTCACTGCGATCGCCGACAGGTTCGACTGACCTTCGAACGAGGCGCTACATGTCGCGTCAAAGGCGCACGCGATTGCCGCGATCCGCCCTTCCAGAAGATGCGTCCTTCGCGCCGCGAGTGCAGCTGTCCCCTTCCGCCCCGAGCCGACCGCTCGTGGGCCAGCCAGGTCCTTGGCGTTCGCCAGGGGCGGAGTGAGGAGGCGCGATGTCCCGGCGGCTTCATAGAATTCGCTGATGTCGACAACCACCGTTCACACCGTGCTCATCCCGGGCCTGCTCTGCTCGGCCCGCCTCTATGACCAGTTGCTGCCGGCCGTGTGGTCATACGGCGGAGTCACCGTGGCCGACACTCGTCGCGACAGCACGATGACTGGGATGGCCGAACGGTTGCTCGCCGCAGCGCCAGATCGGTTCGCCATGGTCGGCCTCAGCATGGGGGGCTACATCGCTCTCGAAGTCATGCGCCTCGCGCCGGAACGGGTCTCGGCACTGGGTTTGATCAGCACCTCGGCACGTCCGGACTCCGCAGAGCAGGTCGCGAGCCGACGCGAGCAGGAACGCGCGGTGGCCGCAGGCCGGTTCGCGGAGCTCGTCGAAGCCGTCTACCCCCTCCTCGTCGACTCCAGCAACGTCGGACGCACGGACCTGGCGGACTCGTGGAGAAGGATGGCCCTCGAGATCGGTCCTCGTGCGTTCGCTGCCCAGCTCGCGGCGGTCGTTGACCGTCCGGACTCACGCCCGGACCTCGCGGCGATCCGCTGCCCGACGGCTGTCATCCACGGAACCGGTGACCGGCTCATCGCCCCCGAGAACGCCGTCGAGATCGCCGACGGCGTCCCCCATGCCCGGCTCACCCTCGTCCCAGACGCCGGTCACATGATCGCCGAGGAACAACCGGGAGCAGTCGAAACCGCGGTCCGGCAACTGCTCGAAGCACTGAACCCATAGCCCCTCGAAGCGTCACAGGGCGTTGGCGGGCTCGGGCAGGCTGGTCACAGCACCGTCAGGCCGCCGGCCACGTCCGTGGACGACGGAGAAGCGCCGCCCCCAGAGCCAGCAGCCACGTCACGGTGTCGGTGTGCAGCAGCGCAACCCGAGTCTGGTGACGGGGGTCGTCGGCGGAGCGAAGGTGACATGCGCGCAGGC
Source organism: uncultured Actinomycetota bacterium (assembly GCA_963764195.1). Lineage (GTDB taxonomy): Bacteria > Actinomycetota > Actinomycetes > Actinomycetales > Dermatophilaceae > JBDSSS01. Next base: position 851,400 of record CAVXRG010000003.1, on the reverse strand, counting down.
CGGCAGTCAGGCGAGACCGTCGAAAGGCTCGTCAGCGTGAGTCCGCTGGTGCCCCTCATGAAGCGGTCAGGCGGACTGCTGCTGGGCCACCCACGACTCGTGCAGCCGGCTGTAGACGCCACCCTGCGCGACGAGCTCGGTGTGGTGGCCGCGCTCGACGATCCGGCCCGCGTCCACGACGATGACCTCGTCGGCGGCCTGGGCCGTCGAGAGCCGATGCGCGATCGCGATCGAGGTGCGGCCGCGGGTGAGCGAGTCGAGGGCCCGCTGGAGGCGCACCTCCGTGCTCGGGTCGACGGCCGAGGTGGCCTCGTCGAGGACGAGCAGGTCCGGGTCAGCGAGGTAGGCCCGGGCGAGCGCGACGAGCTGGCGCTCCCCCGCCGACATCGACTCGCCTCGCTGGCCGACGTCGGTGGCCAGCCCGAGCGGCAGGGTCGAGACCCACGCGTCGAGACCGAGCTCGGTGAGGGTGAGGCGCACGTCGTCCTCGGTCGCCTGCGGCGCCCCGAAGCGGATGTTGTCGAGCAGCGTCCCGTCGAAGAGGAAGCCCTCCTGCGGCACGAGCACGACCCGCGACCGCAGCGAGGAGAAGCGGATCGTCCGCAGGTCGACCCCGTCGATGAGCACCCGTCCGCTCGACGGGTCCATCAGGCGGGTGAGCAGCTTGGCGAGAGTCGACTTGCCCGAGCCGGTCTCGCCGACGATCGCGACGCGGCTGCGGGGCGCGATCGACAGCGCGACCTCGTGCAGCACCGGATCCCCGCCGGGGTAGGCAAAGCCGATGTCCTCGAACTCCACCGTGATCGGCCCCCGCGGCAGCGACACCCCCGACTCCCCCGGGTCGGCCACGTCGGCGTCGGTGTCGATGATGCCGATGACGCGGCGCCAGCCGGCGACGGCATTCTGCATCTCGTTGAGGATCTCGGTCGCCTGCTGCACGGGCATCGTGAAGAGGTTGACGAGGAAGAGGAAGGCGAGCAGCTCGCCGAGCGTGAGCCGCCCGTTGACGGCGAGCACCGTGCCGACGACGAGGACGACCGCCGTCGTCAGCCCCGACACGAGCTGGCCCGAGGTGAAGGCGATGACCGAGCGGGCCTGCGCCCCGATGGCCGCCGACCGGTGGCCCTCGATCGCGGCGTCGATCCGCTCCGACGTGCGGTCCTCGACGCCGTACGCGCGGATCGCCTGGGCCCCCACGACGGACTCGGAGATCGCGCCGAGCATGTCGCCGACCCGCTCGCGCACCTTCGTGTAGGCGCGCCCGACGACTCCCTGGAAGTGCCGGATGATGAGGAAGAGCGGCACGAAGCACAGCCACACGACGAGCGCGAGGATCGGGCTGTAGATGACCATGAGCACCGTCGCGAGGCTGATCTGCGCGATGTTGACCATGAGCATCAGCCCACCGAACTGGACGAACATCGAGATCGTGTCGACGTCCGAGGTCACCCGGGAGACGAGCGAGCCGCGGCGCTCGGTGTTCTGCGTGAGCATCGCGAGGTCGTGGATGTGCCGGAAGGCCCGCAGCCGCAGCGTCGACAACCCGCTCTCCGACGTGCGGAAGAGCCGGACGTTGACGAAGTAGGCGGACAGCGCCGTGACGATGACCCCGACGAGCGCGAGCGCGATGTAGGCGACGACGACGTTCATGTCCGTGCCGCCGGGCGCGAGGATCCCGTCGTCGGTGATGCGCTGGACGACGAAGGGCACGAGCACCCGCCCCACCGTGGAGAGCACGGCGAGGGCGATGGTCACTCCGATCCCCTTGCGCAGCTCGGGCGAGAGCTCCACCCCGCGCTTGAGGATCTGCCACGTCGAGCGGTCCTGCCCGCTGGCGATCCCGTGGTGCTCGACCGGCGCTTGGTTGCGCATGCTCATCGGCTCGCCTCCTCGTCCGCCGCGACGGCTTCCCGCTCGGCCGCCTCCCGCGCGTATGCCGTCACGAGCCGTTCGTAGCCGACGCACCTGCCGCGGAGCTCGGCGTGGCTGCCGTGGTCGATGACCCGGCCCTCCTCGAGGTAGACGATCTCGTCGGCGAGCAGGATCGTCGCCATCCGGTAGGCGACGACGAGCACGGTGGTGCCGCTGCTCGCGTCGCGCAGCCGGCCGAGGATCGCCTGCTCGACGCTCGGGTCGACCGCGGACGTCGCGTCGTCGAGGATGAGCAGCTGTGGCTCGCGGATCACCGCGCGGGCCAGTGCGATTCGCTGGCGCTGGCCGCCGGAGAGGCTCGCACCCCGCTCCCCCACGTGGGTCTCCAGACCGCCGGAGAGGGCCGAGACGAAGCCGGCACCCTGGGCCACCTCGAGGGCGCGCCAGACCTCGTCGTCGGTGTGCTCGGCGCCGAGCGTGATGTTGCCGCGGACGCTGTCGTCGAACATGAAGGTCTGCTGCGCGACGAGCGCCGCGACCTTCGAGACCCCACCCTGCCGGACCTCGCGGAGGTCGACGTCGTCGACGAGCACCGCGCCGCTGTCGGGGTCGACCAGCCGCATCATGAGGTTGGTCAGGGTCGACTTGCCGCTGCCGGTCGGGCCGACGACAGCGACCGTCGCGCCGGCCGGGAGGTCGAGGGCGACCCCGATGACGGCCGGGTTGATGTCGGCCTCCCCGTCCTCCGTCTCGATGTCGTAGGCGTAGGAGAGGTCCTCGGCCTGCACGTGGCTGGCCGACCCCTCGGGCAGCGAGCGGGTGCCGTAGGACATCCCGCCCTCGGCCTCGAGCACGGCGGAGATCCGCTTCCAGCCGACGACGCTGCGCGGCAGCTCGGCGAGCACCCAGCCGAGCGCGCGCACCGGGAAGGCGGTGATCGAGAAGAGGTAGGCGATCTGGACGACCTCGGCGGCGGACAGGTTGCCCGACCGCACCCGCAGCGCCCCGACGAGCAGCACCGCGAGGGTGCCGATCGTCGGGATCGCCTCGATGGCCGGGTCGAAGCGGCCACGGGTCCGGCCGACCTCGATGTTCGCGTCGCGCAGCGCGTGCGTGACGACCCGGAAACGCTCGGCCTCGTGGTCCTCGCGGCCGAGGCTCTTGACGATGAGCGCCGCCTCGAAGCTCTCGTGCGCGACCTCGGAGACGTCGGCCCGCAGCTGCTGGGCCCGCGTCACCCGCGGCGACATGGCCCGCTGGAAGGCGACGTTGGCGAGCAGCAGCATCGGGAAGACGGTGAGGCCGACGATCGCGAGGAAGGGGTCGACGAGCACCATCTGGACGACGGCGAAGACGACCATGACGATGACGCCGATGGCCATCGGCAGCGGCGCGAAGATGTTCCACGTCGCCTCGACGTCGGCGTTCGCGTTGGACAGCAGCTGCCCCGACGGGTGGCGGTGGTGCCAGCTGAGCGGCAGCCGGAGGTACTGGCGGGTGACCTGGCGCCGATAGTCCGCGCCGAGGTTGTACATCGCGATGCCGCCCGCGAGCCGACGGATGATGACACCGACGACGTTGACGAGCACGACGCCGCCGAGCACCCCGCCGATGAACCACAGCTGGCCCGCGGTGACGTGCCGCGCCGCGATCGCCGGCGAGACGGCCTGCCGCGTGACCCAGCCGATCGCCCAGGCAGTCAGGCCGGTCATCACGCCGTAGATGACGCTGCCGAACACCGCGAGGGAGAACCAGCGTGGCTGGCCCTTGATCCCACGGACGACGACGGACAGACCCTCGCGCAGGGTCGAGCTGGCCGGACTGGTCACGTGCTGGTGCTCCCCTGAAGACGGTTCTGGGCGCTCACTCGCGATGACGGGCGTGGAGCGCGGCGACCACTCAGCATCTCACGATCGGCCCGGTGAGGCGTCACCGCCGGGTCGTTCCCACCGCCACTGGCCCTCGTCGTCCTCACCGACGTGGTCGAAGCCGAGCCGGGCGAGCACCCGCCGGCTCTCCCGGTTGTCGGGCAGGGTGTGCGCGCAGACCCGGTGCCCGCGCGCCTCGATCGCCCGGCAGAGCGAGCCGACGACGTCCGTCATGAGCCCCGCGCCCCGCGCCGACTCGACGAGGCCGTAGCCGATCTCGACCCACCCGTCCGCGTCCGGCGGCCCGAAGCACCCGGCGGACCCGACGACGAGCCCGTCGGACCTCCGCTCGATGTGCCGGGCCGACCACGGCGTGGGGACGCTGACCGACGACAGCGCGTCGACGTCGTCCTCGCGGGGGTAGCCCTCCGCCCAGCTGGGCTGCCTTCGCCCGGCCCGGATGCCGCTCACCTCCCCCGCCGTCGCCGTCACCAGCCGCGCGAGCCGGGTCTCGACCGGTCCGTCGCCGAGCGGCTCGGCCGGCGCCCCCGTTGCGACCCAGTGACGGCGCAGCCCCCCACGCTCGTCCTCGAAGCGCCCACCCACCGCCTCGATGGTGCGGGCCGAGGCGACGTTGTCGTGCTCGCACATGATGAGGACCGGATCGATGCCCCGGGAGGCGGCGAGGCGCAGCCCGAGAGCCAGCCCGGCACGGGCGACCCCGCGACGACGCGAACCGGGCTCGACGGCATACCCGATGTGGCCACCGCTCTCGACGAGGACGGCGTCGATGACGTGGCGCACCGCGATCGTCCCGACGACGCGGTCGTCCTCGACGATCCACCGGTAGGAGCAGGGGACGCGCCCCTCCGGCAGGTCGGCGCCCGGGGCCTCGTGGGAAGCGAGCCAGTCGACCCACACCTCGAAGGCCGCGGGGTCGCGCAGCGCGTCGCGGTCCGCGTGCCGGTAGCCCGACCCGTGGACGGGCTCGCCGCCGAACGCGTCCACCGTCGCCCACCACGAGGCGGCGAGGTCGACGGTCGGGCGGATGATCTCGATCATGGCGCGACCCTAGGCCGGGGCCGGTGGCGGCCGCCATGCGTTTGTCGACGACCCGATCCTGAGAGGATGGGGCCATGACCCGACACGCGCTGACCGAGCGCCAGCTGCTCTGCGACTCCCTCGACCGCATCGGCCCCGACGCCCCGACCCTCTGCGAGGGCTGGCAGACCCAGGACCTCGCTGCGCACCTCTACGTCCGCGAGCACCGCCCCGACCTCGCCGCGGGCCTCTTCGTCGGCCCCCTCGCCGACCGCCTCGAGCGAGAGCAGAAGGCGATCGCGGACAGTGGCTTCGACGCGCTCGTCGAGCGGGTCCGTGACGGCGCCCCGGTGTGGAACCCCACCCGCCTCGCCAAGGTCGACGAGCTGGTCAACCTCATCGAGATGTTCGTCCACCACGAGGACATCCTCCGGGCCCAGCCCGACTGGACCGCCCGCCCGCTGTCCGACGACGTGCAGGCGGCCCTGTGGACCGGCCTCAAGCGCAGCTCGCGGATGCTCTTCCGCAAGAGCCCGACCGGCATCGTCCTCATCGGCCAGGGCCAGGGTCGGCACGCGGCCAAGCTCCCCGACGAGCGCGGCACCGTCGTGCTGCGCGGCGAGCCGGCCGAGCTCGTGCTCTACGCCTTCGGTCGCAAGGACGTCGCCGCGGTCGAGCTCGAGGGCGACCCCGCCGACGTCGCCGCCCTGCAGGCCGCGGGCCTCGGCGCCTGAGCCCAGTCGCTTTCGCAGTCCCGCGGGTCAGCGACGACAGCTCAGCGGACGACGACACCCGCCGTCCGCAGCGCGTCCTTGACCTGACCGACGGTCAGCTCGCCGAAGTGGAAGACGCTCGCGGCGAGCACGGCATCGGCTCCGGCGGCGACGGCCGGGGCGAAGTGCTCGACCGCCCCGGCCCCGCCGCTGGCGATGACCGGCACCGAGACCGCGGCGCGCACCCGGCGGATCAGCTCGAGGTCGAAGCCGTCCTTCGTGCCGTCGGCGTCCATCGAGTTGAGCAGGATCTCCCCGGCGCCGAGCTCGGCGGCGCGGGCGCACCACTCGACCGCGTCGAGGTCGACGGGCGTGCGCCCACCGTGGGTCGTCATGACGAAGTCGTCGGTCGGCGAGCCGTCATCGCCGCGACGGCGGCGGACGTCTGCTGACAGGACGAGCACCTGGCTGCCGAAGCGGGCCGCGATCTCGGCGATCAGCTCGGGCCGGGCGATGGCCGCGGTGTTGACGCCGACCTTGTCGGCGCCCGGCGCGGAGCAGCCGGTCGACGTCGTCGACGGCACGCACCCCGCCGCCGACGGTGAGTGGGATGAAGACCTGCTCGGCGGTGCGGCGCACGACGTCGTAGGTCGTCTCCCGGTCGCCGCTGCTCGCGGTCACGTCGAGGAAGGTCAGCTCGTCGACGCCCTGGGCGTCGTAGGCCTTGGCCAGCTCGACGGGGTCACCGGCGTCGCGGAGGTTCTCGAAGTTGACACCCTTGACGACCCGCCCCGCGTCGACGTCGAGACAGGCGATGACCCTCGTGGCGACCGGCATACGGCCAAATCTAGGCCAGCCCCGCGGCACCGGGCGCCCCGGTAGGGTCACGAGGATGTGGCACCAGCTCACCACCGCCGCCGGCGAGACCCACGTCGACGCTGTCGTTGCGCTGGCCTCGGTCGCCGAACCCCGGTGCGGTGACACGGTGGTCGTCGCCATCGACGGCCCGAGCGGGGCGGGCAAGACGACGCTGGCGAGCGGGGTCGCCGAGGCCCTCGCGGCTCTGGGGAGCACCGAGGTCGTGCACATGGACCTCCTCTTCCCCGGCTGGGACGGGCTGCCCGAGGCCCCGGGCCTGCTCACGAGCCAGGTCCTCGAGCCCCTGGCGCAGGGGCTGCCGGCTGCCCACCGCGTGTGGAGCTGGGTCCGCGACGAGTGGCACGGCAGCCGGACCGTGCCGGCGTCGCGCTTCCTCGTCGTCGAGGGCTGCGCGTCGAGCGTCGAGCCTGCGGGGGCGTATGCGGCCGTGCGCGTCTTCGTCGAGGCCGACCGCTCGCTGCGGATGCGCCGGGGCATCGCCCGCGACGGGGAGGCCTACCGCCCGCACTGGGAGGGCTGGGCGGCGCAGGAGTCGCTCCTCTTCGACCGGGACGGGACGAGGCTGCGTGCGGACCTCGTCATCGACACCTCTACCCTCTGAGGGTGGCGCGCCCTGACCTGTCCGACGACACCCGTGACGGGTCGCCGCAGACCCCCGAATCCTCCGGTCGGGAGCACCTGCCCCCCGTCTGGGTGATGGCCCTGGCGCTCGTCGCCGTCGCGACCAACCTGCGGATCGCCATCACGAGCGTGCCGCCGCTGATCGACACGATCTCCGGGAGCCTCGGGCTCAGCCACGCGGCCGCCGGGGCCCTGACGACGCTGCCCGTGCTGTGCATGGGGCTCTTCGCACCGGTCGCCAGCCGCATCGCGGCCCGACTCGGAGCTGTCGCAGCCGTGCTCGCGGCCGTGACAGCGATCCTCGTCGGCACGTTGAGCCGGTTCGCCGGCGGCAGCGTCGTCGTCCTCTACCTCGGCACCTTCGTCGCGGGAGTCGGCATCGCGGTCGGGGGCACCCTGCTCCCCCGGCTCGTCAAGACCTTCTTCCCGCCCGAGCGCACCGGGCTGATCACGGGCCTCTACATGCTCGCGATGATGGGCGGCGCCGCGGTCAGCTCGGCGCTGTCGGTGCCGCTCGCCGACCGGCTCGGCTCGTGGCAGGCCTCGCTCGGTTCGTGGTCGGTCATCGCCCTCGTCGGCGTGCTCGCCTGGGCTCCCTTCACCCGCCGGGCCAACCCGCACCGCATCGGCGACGGACCGACCGGTGGGCGGCTCCCCTGGCGCAGCCGCACCGCGTGGCTGGTCGCCGGCTACCTCACCCTCCAGTCGTGGTGCTTCTACTCCGCGATCACCTGGCTTGCCCCCACCTACGTCGAGCAGGGCTGGGACCGCGCCGCCGCCGGCTACCTCGCCGCAGCATTCAGCGGCGCGCAGATCGTCTCCGGCATGCTCGGCCCGGTGCTCAGCGACCGCGTCACCGACATGCGCCGGCTGCTCCTGCCCGCCGCGGCGCTCGGCGTCGCCGGGTCGCTCGGCATCTTCCTCGCGCCGACCGCCGCCCCATGGCTCTGGTCCGTCGTCACCGGGCTCGGCCAGGGCGCCGCCTTCTCGCTCGCCCTCGTGCTGCTCGTGCGGTATGCCGTGAGCCCGGACGCGAGTGGGCGCTTCACGGGCATGGCCTTCCTCATCTCCTACGGGATCGCGTCGATCGGGCCGCTCGCGATGGGACTCGTCCGCGACGTCACCGGCGGGCTCACGCTCGTCTGGCTCGTCCTCGCCGTCGTCGGCGGCGTGCAGGCCGTCGTCGTCACCCGGCTGCGGCCAGACCTCGCCCGGGTGCAGTGATGACGGCCCCCACCCTGCTCCCGGGGTGCTACGCCTGCGACCGTCAGGCGGACCCGAGCCCGCCGCCGCGTGACGACGTCGCGCGCACGGACCACTGGCGCGTGGTCCACGCCTTCAACTCGACCCTGCCGGGGTGGCTCGTCCTGCTCCCCAGCCGGCACCTCACCTCGTTCACCGAGCTCTCCCCCGAGGCCGCGGACGAGCTCGGCGGGCTCGTCCGCCGACTCGGCCTCGCCCTCGAGTCCGTCACCGGCTGCGCGAGGACCTACCTCATGCAGTTCTCCGAGCAGGAGGGCTTTGCCCACCTGCACTTTCACCTCGTCCCGCGGCTGCCGGACCAGCCCGACACCGCACGCGGTCCGAAGTGCTTCGTCCACCTCACCGACGACCGGTCGCAGTGGCTCCCCGACGACCGCCTCGACGCGATCGCCCTCGCGGTCCGGGACGCGCTCGCCTGAGGACGTCGCTCGGGGGTGCCTCAGCTGCTCGCGCGGGCCCGCGCACACGGCATTCGGCCACGCGGGGACGGACCCACGAGCCACCGGGCGGGTCGGGAAGAAAGTGCCCACTCGACCCCCGACTCGGTCGAGTGCCCACTTTCCCGCGCCGGCCACCCGGCACGACACCGCGCGGGTCGGGAAGAAAGTGCCCACTCGACGCCTGATTCGGTCGAGTGGGCAGTTTGGTCCGCCGGGGGCGGGGTAGAAAGTGAGCACTCGACGGGGCGCCGGAGGGTCAGCCCCAGTAGTCGTCGATCGACTCGGGGGCGTCGTCACGCGCGGTGCTCGTGCGACGCTCGGTCACACTGAGCCGTCCCCGGTAGAAGAGCATCGGGCGGCCCGACTCGCCGTCCTCGAGGTCCAGGACGCGCGCGATGACGACGTCGTGGTCACCGGCGACGTGCACCTGCTCGATCTCACAGTGGATCCGCATGAGCACCCCGGGCAGGCTCGGCCCACCCGCGTCCGACGGGGCCCAGTCGAGGTCCTCGAAGCGCCGACCGGCGGAGGAGCCGAAGCGCTCGATGAGGTCACGCTGGGCGTGGCCGAGCACGTTGACGGTGACCCGGCCCTGCTCGCGCATCCGCGGCCACGACCGGCCCCGGTGGTCGGCACAGAAGAGGACGAGCGGCGGGTCGAGCGAGACCGACGCAAAGGACTGGCAGGCGAAGCCCACCGGCTCGCCCTCAACATCGAGGCCGGTCACGACGGTGACCCCGGTGGCGAAGTGGCCGAGGGCGTGGCGCATCCGCTCCGGGCTCGGCACGGTCACAGCCGGTCACCCTCGTCGACGGGTGACTCGCCCTCGCCGAAGGCCTGGATCAGCGCGGCGAGCCTTGACGCCTCGCGGCCCGAGACCTCGCCGTCAGCCTTCTGGATCGCCATCACGGCGACGGTGTCGGAGTCCGCCAGGTCGAGCGTCACCCACGGCTCGCCGCCACCGAACTGGATCCGGACGATCTCGCTCCACTCGAGGTGGCGGGTGAGGAGCAGGTTGCGCACGACGAGGCCCTCGCGGCTCGGCCGCGCCATGATCGAGGCGTAGCGCCAGGCCAGCAGCGAGATGGCGGCGCCGAGGCCGAAGAACATCACGCGGTCACCGATCCCCCACCGGGGGCCCGAGTCGGCCGGCATCGCGATGGCGATCGCGCCGAAGACAGCGAGGGCCACCCAGGTCGCGACGAGCGCGACGACCCGCCCGCGCCTCGGGCGGAACGGGGCGAGGGCGTCGCCCCGCGCGGGCCCGCTGCTCGGCTCGGTCACGGGATCAGAGCCGGCACGCGGCGATGTCGGTGACGAGGATGGCCCGCGCGCCGAGGTCGTAGAGCTCGTCCATGAGGCGGTTGCGGCCGAGGCGGGGGACCATCGCACGAACCGCGACCCACGCGTCGTCCTGCAGCGGCGAGACGGTGGGTGACTCGAGACCTGGGGTCAGCTCGCAGGCCCGCTCGACGATCTCCCTGGGGCAGTCGTAGTCGACCATGACGTAGGTGCGGGCCGTGATGACGCCGGCGAGGCGGCGCTGGAGCACCGAGACGGCCTGGCTCTCCCCCGGCCGGTCGCCCCGGATGAGCACGGCCTCGGAGCGCAGGATCGGGTCGCCGAAGACGGCCAGGCCCTGCTGGCGCAGCGTCGTCCCGGTCTCGACGACGTCGGCGATGCAGTCGGCGACGCCGAGCGTGATCGCCGTCTCGACGGCTCCGTCGAGGCGCACGACCTGGGCCGAGAGACCGCGGGCGGTGAGGTCGGCCTCGACGAGACCGGCATACGACGTCGCGACGCGCTTGCCCGCGATGTCCTCGACGGTGGAGACGTCACCGGGCCGACCGGCATACCGGAAGGTCGAGCCACCGAAGCCGAGCTCCATCACCTCGACCGCGGTCGAGCCGGAGTCGAGCAGCAGGTCGCGGCCGGTGACGCCGGCGTCGACGGTGCCCGACCCGACGTAGACGGCGATGTCGCGCGGGCGGAGGTAGAAGAACTCGACCTCGTTCTCGGCGTCGGTGACAACGAGCTCCTTGGTGTCGCGGCGGGTGCGGTACCCGGCCTCGCGGAGCATCTCGACGGTGGACTCGGACAGGGCGCCCTTGTTGGGCACGGCGATGCGCAGCATGGTCTCGGCGATCCTCAGAGGTGGGCGTAGACGTCGTCGAGCGTGATGCCCTTGGCGAGCATGAGGACCTGCAGGTGGTAGAGCAGCTGGCTGATCTCCTCGGCAGCCTCGCCGTTCGACTCGTACTCCGCGGCCATCCACACCTCGGCCGCCTCCTCGACGATCTTCTTGCCGATGGCGTGCACCCCGGCATCGAGCTCGACGACGGTGCCGGAGCCTTCGGGCCGGGTCTGCGCCTTCTCGGCGAGCTCGGCATACAGCTGCTCAAAACTCTTCACAGGGAGCAAGCCTACGGTCCGGGCCGTCGTGCTCGGACCGCCGCTCACCCCACGGCCACCGCACGCAGCGCGAGGACCGTCGCGACCGCGGCCGTCGCGGCCTCGTGACCCTTGTCCTCCGCGGACCCGGGCAAGCCGGCCCGGTCGACCGCCTGGGCCTCGTCGTCACAGGTGAGCACCCCGAAGCCGATCGGCGTCAGGGTCCGCAACGACACCTCGGTGATCGCGGATGTGGCCGCCTGGCAGACGTAGTCGAAGTGCGGCGTGCCACCGCGGATGACGACGCCGAGCGCGACGAGTGCGTCGAAGCGGTCGGCGAGGGTGGCGCAGGCGACCCCGAGCTCGAACGTGCCGGGCACGCGGACGACCTCCACGTCGCTCACCCCTGTGTCCGCGAGCCCGCGCCGGGCGCCGTCGAGCAGGCCGTCCATCACCTGCTCGTGCCACGAGGCCGCGACGACGGCCACCCGCAGTCCGGTGCCGTCGATCGTCAGGGTCGGGGCGCCGTCTCTCATGCCGTCTCCGTCTCGCTGTGGGAGGCCGGGATGTCGTGACCCAGCCGCTCCCGCTTGGTGGTGAGGTAGTGCTCGTTGTGCTCGCTCGCGGGCCCGTGCAGCCGCTCGACCGCCACGACGTCGACGCCGTGGCGGCGCAGGGAGGCGACCTTGCGCGGGTTGTTGGTCAGCAGGAGCACCGGCCCGACGCCGAGGTCGTGCAGGATCGCGGCCCCGGCGGCATACTCGCGGGCGTCGACCGGCAGGCCGAGCGCGGTCTGCGCGTCGACGGTGTCGGCGCCGTCGTCCTGCTCGGAGTAGGCCCGGAGCTTGTCGACGAGGCCGACCCCGCGCCCCTCGTGGCCGCCGAGGTAGACGACGACCCCGCCGTCGCGACCGACGCGGGCGAGGGCGCCCTGCAGCTGCGGACCGCAGTCACACCGGAGCGAGCCGAAGGCGTCGCCGGTGAGGCACTCGGAGTGCAACCGGGTCACGACGGCGCCGCGGCCGAGACCACTCGGCCCGACGAGCGCGACGTGCTCGTGCCCGGTGAGCGTGTCGCGGTAGCCGTGCGCCGTGAAGGTGCCGTGCACTGTGGGGATCCGTGTGGTCGCGAGGCGCTCCACCCGGTCGAAGCGCTGCCGCCAGGCGATGAGCGCCTCGATGGTGACGACCGGCAGGTCGAACTCGCGACCGAGGTCGACGACCGCGTCGAGGCGCATCATCCGGCCGTCGTCGTGGACGAGCTCGCCGATGACCCCGACCGGCGCCAGCCCGGCCAACCGGGTGAGGTCCACCGCCGCCTCGGTGTGGCCGGGCCGGGTGAGGACGCCGCCGCGCTTGGACCGGAGCGGCAGGACGTGGCCGGGGCGGATGAGCTCGGCGGGCGTCGCGTCCGGGTCGGCGAGGACCTGGACGGTCCGGAGCCGGTCGGCCGCGCTGATCCCCGTCGTCACCCCGGAGGAGGCGTCGACCGAGACGGTGTAGGCCGTCCGGAGCGGGTCCCGGTTCTCGGCGACCATGAGGGGCAGCGCGAGCCGGTCGGCGACCGCGTCGGGCATCGGCGCGCAGAGGTAGCCAGACGAGTGCCGGATCGCCCACGCCATCCACTCGGCGGTCGCGGTGCCGGCGGCGAGGACGAGGTCGCCCTCGTTCTCCCGATCCTCCGAGTCGAGGACGAGCACGGGCCGGCCGGCGCGGAGGGCGTCGAGGGCCTGCTCGACGGTCCCAAGGCGCGTGGTCACGACGCCTCACCCCGGTGGGCGAGCAGTCGCTCGACATACTTGGCGAGGACGTCGACCTCCAGGTTGACGGTTTCACCGATCCCCTTGCGGCCCAGCGTGGTCAGCTCGAGCGTCGTCGGGATGAGCGAGACGGTGAAGGAGTCGTCCGTCACCGAGGCCACCGTCAGCGACACCCCGTCGACCGTGATCGACCCCTTCTCGACGACGTATGCCGTGAGCTCCCCGGGCAGGGTCAGCTCCACCGTCTCCCACCGGTCCCCGGGCGTGCGTCCGCTGATGGTGGCGGTCCCGTCGACGTGACCCTGGACGATGTGCCCACCGAACCGGCCGTTCGCGGGCATCGCCCGCTCGAGGTTGACCCGGTCGCCCGGGACGAGGGCTCCGAGGTCGCTGCGGCTGAGGGTCTCGGCCATGACGTCGACGGCGAAGCCCTCGGCGTCGTGGGACGTCACCGTCAGGCAGACCCCGTTGACCGAGATCGACGCGCCGTGGACGGCGTCCGTCACGACCGTGGGCCCGGCGATGCGCAGCACGGCGGAGTCGGCCCCGTGGTCGATGGCGGCGACGGTGCCGAGCTCTTCGACGATTCCGGTGAACATGGTTTCTCCTCAGACGTTCTCGGTCGCTGTCGGTGGTTCTCGGTCGGTCGGAGGTGCGCTGTCGGGCGGTCGAGTCCGCGGTCTCGCGTGGATCCGGATGTCCGGGCCGACGGTGGTGACGTCCGCGAGGTCGAGACGGGCGATGTCGGTGATCGTCATGATGCCCAGATCGCCGACCGCCTGCGGGCCCGCCCCGAGCAGCGCGGGGGCGACGTAGGCGTAGACCTCGTCGACGAGACCGGCGGAGAGGAAGGCTGCGGCGAGAGCCGGGCCACCCTCGAGCCAGCAGTCGCGGACCCCCTCGTCCCACAGGGCGCCGAGCACCTCTGCCGGGTCCCTCGTGCGCAGGTGCAGGAGTCGTCCGGGGGCGTCGCGGACCCTGGCATCGGGCGGCACATCGCGCAGGCCGACGACGACGCGCAGCGGCTGGTCCGCCACCGGCTCCCCGTCGGGGGGCCGCACGGTCAGCCAGGGGTCGTCGGCGAGCACGGTCCCGGTCCCGACGACCACGGCGTCACGGGTGGCACGCAGCGCGTGCACGTCGGCTCGGGCCGCCTCACCGGTGATCCACCTGCTGGTGCCGTCGGCGGCGGCGCTGCGCCCGTCCAGGGTCGCTGCGAACTTCCACGTCACGAGCGGCCGTCCGAGCCGGATCGTGCTCGTCCAGCGGGCGTTGAGCCCTGCTGCCTCGTCGGCGAGCAGCCCCAGGGCGACGTCGAGCCCGGCCCGGCGGAGCAGCTCGGCTCCCCCGGCGGCCTCGGCGTTCGGGTCGCGCTGGGCGACGACGACGGCGGCCACCCCGGCGTCCACGAGGGCCAGCGCGCAGGGGCCGGTCCGCCCGGTGTGCGCGCAGGGCTCGAGAGTGACGTAGGCGGTCGTCCCACGGGCGTGGCCACCAGCCGCGGCGAGGGCCGCCACCTCAGCGTGTGGGGTGCCGGCGCCCCGGTGCCACCCCTCAGCGACGAGCCCGCCGTCCGGTCCGACGAGGACGCACCCGACGCGGGGGTTGGGGTCCGGCCACGGGCCGGCTGCGGCGAGCTCGAGAGCCCGCCGCATCCAGGTCCGTGCTGCCGGGCCCGTCATGGCTCAGCGGTTGCCGGCCCGCGTGAGGCTCGGCTCCGGGTCGTCCGACCGCTCCTGTCGCGAGATCTTGACCCACTGGGTGAAGCCGTAGATGACGAAGAGGCCGTAGCAGGAGTAGAGCACCGCGGTCGGCACGTAGCCCGTCGCAAAGCCGAAGGGCACCCCGACGAGGTCGACGGCGATCCAGGCCAGCCAGAACTCGTTCCAGCCCTTGGCCATCGCGAAGGTCGCGACGATCGAGCCGACGAAGATCCACGCATCGCACCAGTAGAACCACCACTCGGGCGTGAAGTACGGGTTGGGCGAGAGGTTCCAGATCCACACGAAGGCCTGGTGCACGACGACGGTGCCGATGAGCCAGAAGCCGGCCACCGCGAGGCGCTCGCGCGAGGTGGCCCAGCGCGGGACGATCGCCGGTCCGGAAGAGTCCTCGCCGTTGCGGGCCCGGCTGATCTGCGACCAGCGCCACCAGCCGTAGATGCTCGTGATGATGAAGAAGACCTGGCGACCGGCCTGGCCGAAGAGCGGGATCCGCTCGTCGGCACCGAACACGGCGCCGAGGTAGACGAAGAAGAGCATGATGTTGGCGACGATCCCGACCGGCCAGGCCCAGACGCGACGCTTCATGCCGAGGTAGGCCGAGGCGAGTCCGATGAGCACGCCGATGAGCTCGAGCCAGTGGAGCTGGTACTGGCCGAAGGGGATGGCAGCGTCGATGGCCTGCTGGAAGAGGTTCTTCGATCCGTCTGCGGTGGCGAGGGTCACCATGATGAGGGGGTTCCTTGAGTCGTGCGGTCCAGGGACGCACTCCGGGGGAACCCACGGGTCGACGCGCACCGGGCGCACGGCGGGACGCCGAGAGCCCAGGCCGTGACGACCTGTCTCGTGCTGCCTACCATCCGGACTTTCACCGTCGGTCCTGGAGTTTCACCAGGTCAACCGGCCGCTGGCTGCGGCCGGGTCGCGGACTGTCACCGCCGGCTCGGAATTACACCGACCCCGGAGCACGTGGCAGCCAGTATGCCACCACGCGACCGGGGGAAGGTATGCCGTCCTGCTCGCCCCGGTGGTCGGGCCGCCCTAGCCGTGCTGCAGGTGCGCCGTCGCCAGGCTGCGCAGCGTCTCGACAGCTGCGGCGGCGTCCTGCGCCCCGTAGACGGCCGACCCGGCGACGAAGACGTCGGCCCCGGCCTCGGCGCACTGCTCGATCGTGTCGCTGCTCACACCCCCGTCCACCTGGACCCAGATCTCCCCGCCACGCCGCCGGACGGCCTCGCGCACCTGGCGGACCTTGGCCAGCTGGTCGGCCATGAAGGACTGGCCCCCGAAGCCCGGCTCCACCGTCATGACGAGCACCATGTCGAGGTCGTCGAGCAGCTCCTCGTAGGGACCGAAGGCAGTCGCGGGCTTGAGGGCCATCGAGGCGCGGGCACCGGCGCTGCGCAGGGTCCGGGCGAGCGCCCGAGGATCCTTCACCGCCTCGATGTGGAAGGTCACCGACTGGCACCCCGCCTCGGCGTAACCGGGCGCCCAGCGGTCGGGGTCGTCGATCATGAGGTGCGCGTCGACGGGGATCGGGCTCACCTTGACGAGCGCCTCGACGACGGGCAGGCCGAGCGTGAGGTTGGGCACGAAGTGGGCGTCCATGACGTCGACGTGCGCCCAGTCGGCGTTGCCGATCCGGGCCAGCTCGGACTCGAGGTTGGCGAAGTCGGCGGAGAGGATGCTCGGGGAGATCTGCACCGACCCAGCCTAGTTGCGGCGCCGCCCTCCCCCGCCGGCACCTGATCGGGCACGATGACCCCATGACCGACGCGAGCGACCTGGCCGGCTGGACCCGTGGGAGCCACACGGCGGGCGGCACCACACACGCCACCTACCGCAAGGGCGCCGGTCCGGGCGTCATCGTCATCCACGAGATCCCGGGCATCACGCCCGAGGTAGAGGCCTTCGCCGACTCCGTCGCTGAGCGCGGCTTCACCGTCGTCATGCCGCACCTCTTCGGCACGCCCGGGGCGGCGGGCACGACCGGGGCGATGATGCGCTCGATGGGACAGGTCTGCGTCAACAAGGAGTTCACCAAGCTCAAGGCGGGTCGCACCTCGCCCGTCGCCGACTGGCTGCGGTCCCTCGCGCGGGAGCTGCACGCCGAGCTCGGCGGGCCCGGCGTCGGGGCCCTCGGGATGTGCTTCACCGGCGGCTTCGCCCTCGCGATGATGGTCGACGGCTCGGTCGCCGCGCCCGTGCTCGCCCAGCCCTCCCTGCCCTTCCCGATCGGGGGCCGGCGCAAGGCCGACCTCGGGCTCAGCCCGGCCGACCTCAAGGCGGTGAAGGAACGCGTCGCGGGCGGTTGCTCGGTGCTCGGTCTCCAGTATCGCGACGACCCGGCCACGGGCCGGCGCTTCGACACCCTGGATGCCGAGCTCGGTGACGGGTTCATCCGGGTCGACCTCGAGGGCAAGGGCCACTCGACCCTCACCGCGCATCGGCAGCAGGCGGCCGTCGACCGCGTCCTCGACTTCTTCGACGAGCGACTCAGGACCGCCTGAGCGCGGACTCCCGGGGGTGGCCAAGCAGCGGCGCTCAGCGGCGACGCAGCAGCGCGAAGAACATCGCGTCGGTGCCGTGCACGTGCGGCCACAGCTGCACCCACGGCCCGTCGCCGAGGTGCTCGAGCACGTCACCGTCCGCGTCGCGGAAGAGGTCGCGCGCGTCGACGACCTCGACGTCGTCGCGCTTCTTCAGGACGTCCTGCACCACGAAGCGGGTCTCGTTGAGGTGCGGGCTGCACGTCGCGTAGCCGATGAGGCCACCTGACGCCGTCGCCTCGATGCCGGAGACGAGCAGCTCGCGCTGCAACCCTGCCAGGGCCACGACGTCGGCGGCGGTGCGGCGCCACCGGGCCTCGGGCCGGCGGCGCAGGGCGCCCAGCCCGGTGCAGGGGGCGTCGATGAGGACGCGGCTGTAGCCACCCGGCTCGTCGCCCCCGATGTCCCGGCCGTCCCGCTCGTGCACCTCGATGAGCGAGTCGACGCGGGCCGCTTCGGCACGAGCCGCGGCCAGCGTCTGCCAGACCAGGTCGGCTCGGTGCTGGCTGATCTCGTTGGCCACGAAGGGGATCCGCTGCTGAACCGCGATGGACGCGAGCAGTCCAGCCTTGCCGCCCGGGCCGGCGCAGAGGTCGAGCCATCGCTCGTGGTCCGCCGCGTCGCCGTGCACCGGCGCCGCAGCGAGGGCGAGGGCGAGCAGCTGCGAGCCCTCGTCCTGCACCGCGGCCCGACCGTCTCTGATGGCGGAGATGGCGCCGGGGTCACCCTCCCGGAGGACGGCGCCAACCGGGCTCGTCGGTGACGGTTCGGCACCGGCGTCGACGAGCTCGTCGACCGACGACAGTCCGGGGCGGGCCACGAGCGAGACGCGTGCGGGGGCGTTGTCGGCCTCGAGGAGCGACTCGAGGTCGCGTCCCACCTCGTCGGCCGTCGACGCACCGTGCCCGAGGAGTGCGGCCCGCATCGCCTTGGCGATCCACAGCGGGTGCGACGTGCGCAGGGCGAGTGCCTCGACAGGGTCCTCGATCCCGTCGGTGACGAGCTCGAGCCAGGCGTGCGGCTCGCGCTCGCTGATCCGGCGCATCACGGCGTTGACGAAACCGGAGGCCCCGGCGCCGTTGACCTGGCGGGCGAGGGCCACCGTCTCGTCGACGGCAGCGTGCGTGGGCACGCGCATCCCGAGCAGCTGGTGGGCACCGAGGCGCAGCGTGTCGAGGACGTTGGCATCGATCTTGTCGATCGGGCGCCCGGCGGCGACGGCGATGATCGCGTCGTAGAGGCCGGACATCCGGGTGGCCCCGTAGACGAGCTCGGTCGCGAAGCCCGCGTCGCGGCCGGTCAGGTGCTTCTCCCGGAGCAGGCGGGGCAGGGCGAGGTTGGCGTAGGCCCCATCGGCCACCTCGCGCATCACCGTGTAGGCGGCCAGCCGGGTCGGGTCGGTGCGTCTGGCCCGCTCGGAGGGGCGCTGCTCGGAGCGGTGGTGGGCCGAGCGCTCCCGCGCCGCGGGACGCTGCCGCTCGCCACGGCGACCGTCACCGCCCGGCCCTCGCCCGCCCGGCCCTCGCCCGCCCTGACCACGTCCGCCCTGACCGCCGCCGCCCTGACCCCGCTTGTCGTCGCTCATTGCCCGACCCGCTCTCCTGCGTCGATGCGTGCGCCGCGGGCCCAATCGGCCGCGGGCATCGCCTTCTTGCCCGGGGGCCGGACCGTGCCGAGCCGCACCGGCGCCGTCGCGGTGCCCACGAGCACCGCCTTCTTCGTCACGTGCAGCGCGCCCGGCGCGAGGCCGGCGGCGCCGGCCTGCTCCACCGCCGTGGCGTCGAGGACGGTCACCGGCTCGAGCCCGACCCGGTCACCGCGGAAGGTCGTCCACGCACCCGGGGCGGGCGTGCACCCGCGGACGAGCCGGGCGACGGCGAGCGCCGGCGCCGACCAGCGAACTCGGGCGTCCGCGACCTCGATCTTCGGGGCGAGCGAGATCCCCTCGTCCGGCTGCGGCCGGGCGACGAGCTCACCGGACTCGATGCCGTCAAGGGTCGCGACGAGCAGGCCGGACCCCGCGGTCGAGAGCCGGTCGAGCAGCGCACCAGCCGTGTCGTCGGGGCGGACCGTCTCGGTCATCACGCCGTAGACGGGTCCGGTGTCGAGACCACGCTCGAGCAGGAAGGTCGAGGCCCCGGTGACCGCGTCGCCGGCCATCAGCGCGTGCTGCACGGGTGCCGCGCCGCGCCAGGCGGGCAGGAGCGAGAAGTGCAGGTTGACCCAGCCGTGTGCGGGTACCTCGAGCGCGGCGGGCGGCACGAGGTTGCCGTAGGCGACAACCGCGCACACGTCGGGTGCGAGCTCCGTGAGCGCGGCGAGGAAGTCAGGATCCTTGGCGGAGGCCGGACGGAGCACCGGGATCCCCAGCGCGTCGGCGCGCTGCGCGACCGGCGAGCTCTCCATCCGCCGGCCTCGCCCGCTGGGCGCGTCCGGGCGGGTGACGACCCCGACGAGCTCGTGGCCGGAGGCGGCGATCGCGTCGAGGCTGGGCACGGCCACCTCGGGGGTGCCGGCGAAGACGACCCTCACGTCACATCCCCCGGCCGAAGGTCGAGTGCGGGCTGATCCGTACCACCGGCGGGTCCTCGGCGAACCAGTCGGACTCCCGGATGGCCCGCATCGCCTGCTTGCGCGCGTCGGTGTCGAGCCGGTCGAGGAAGAGGATGCCGTCGAGGTGGTCGGTCTCGTGCTGGACGCACCGTGACAGGAGCGTCGTGCCCTCGAGGAAGACCGGCTCGCCCCACATGTTCTGCCCGGTTGCGACGACGTCGAGGGCGCGCCGGGTGTCGACCGTGACGCCGGGGATGCTGAGGCACCCCTCGGGGCCGTCCTGCTCGATTTCGGACAGGTCGAGCTTCGGGTTGACGAGGTGTCCGAGGATGCCGTCGACCCAGTAGGTGAAGACGCGCAGCCCGACCCCGATCTGGGGAGCCGCGAGGCCGGCCCCGGGGGCGTCGATGAGGGTGTCCTCGAGGTCCTTGACGAGCACCCGGAGCTGCTTGTCGAAGTCGACGACCTCGGCGGCCGGCGTGCGCAGCACGGGATCGCCGAAGAGTCGGATGTCCTTGATCGACACGGGCTCGGTCCTTGCTCGGTAATGGTGGAGGCGGGGTGGCGCGGTGGTGGCGGTCCGGGCGCCAGTCTAGGGCGCGTCCGCGGGGGCCAGCTCGGTACGCCGCAGGCTGCGCACCGAGGGCGAGAGCAGGGCCGAGAGGGAGATCACGGCGTAGGCGACGGCGCTGGCGAGGAGCAGCGTCTCGAGGTCGACGGTCGTGGCCAGCCAGCCGTAGACGAAGGTGCCGACCGGGATCGCGACGAACGAGCCGAGCGCGTCATAGCTCGACACCCGCGACAGGATGTCGACCGGGACGTGCTCGTGCAGGGCCGTGCTCCACCCGACGCTGAAGACCTCGCTCCCGGCGCCGGCGAGGAAGAAGCCCACGGCGACCGGCAGCACCGCCGGCGCGACCCCGAGCAGCAGCATCGGGACCGCGAGCGTCGTGGCGGCGATCATCCCCGCCCGGAGCGGCCGCTCGAGGCGCAGCCGCAGCATGACGACCGTCATCAGGACGGTGCCGACCGCCTGCGCGCTGAGGACCAGGCCCCAACCCGCCTCGCCGATCGCTGCGGTGGTCGTCGCGACGAGCGGTCCGAGCACCCCGATGACCCCGACGGCGATCGCGTTGGTGACGCCGAAGACGACGACGATGACCCAGAGCCACTCACGCGAGGTGAACTCCGCCCATCCCTCCCGCAGCTCACGGACCATCGACGGCCGAGCCGCGACCGCGCCGGCCGCCTTGCGCGGCAGCCGGACCCGGCTCAGGCAGATGATGGCGACGACGTAGGTCAGCGCGTCCACGGCGAGCGCCCAGCCCGGCCCGACTCCCACGACGAGGAGACCGGCGAGGGCTGGACCGAGGATGCCGAGGCTGCTCCGGCTGAAGGAGAGCAGGGCGTTGGCCTGCTGCAGGCGACTGCGGTCGACGACGAGGGGGACGATGCCCATCATCGCCGGCATCGTGAAGGCCGAGACGGCGCCGTTGACGCCCTCGATGACGGTGAGCTGCGTGAGCGTCGCGTGCCCGCTGATGATGAGCACGGCCGCGACGCCCTGAGTCACGCAGGTGAGCCCGTGCGCCACCTGGAGCACGGCGATCCGCGAGAAGCGGTCGGAGGTGACCCCGCCCACGAGGAGGAAGACGATCATGGCGAGGGTCCGCACTCCGAGAACCTGCGCGAGCGCCCCGGCCGACTCGTCCACGCGCAGCACCGCGAAGGCGAGCGCGACGGGGACCATCACCGACCCGGCCGTCGAGACCGTCCGAGCGGCGAAGTACCACGCGAAGCGCCGGTCCCCGAGGGCACCGAGCGATGCGGTCAGCTTCACGAGTCCGACCCGCCCTCGAGACGGAATGCCGCCACCGACAGGGCCGTCCGGACGGTGCCCTCCGTGTGCGGCGGGCGCGCCGAGGAGTGTACGAGCGCGCTCGCCTCACCGACGAGCGCCATCACGCGGTCCCACACCTCGGGCTCGACCCACAGCTCGGCGTCGGTGAGGAGGCCGCGCTCCCCGTGGACCCGCTCCTCGAAGCGCCGCGGGATCATGTCGGCGAGGACCCGGACGGAGGCGAGCCGGTCCTCCTCGTGGCGGGTGTGCGGCCGGACCGTCGGGGCGTCCCACGGGTGGCGGTACTTCTTGGCCCGACCGCCGCGCACGACCTCCTCACCGGCGATGACGAGCAGGCCGGCGTCGTGCAGCAGGCGCAGGTGGTAGCTCGCGTTGGCCTGGCTCACCCCGAGCTCCCGGGCGACCTCGGCCGCGCTCAGCTCCGCGCCGGTGAGCAGCGAGAGCATCTGCAGGCGCAGCGGGTGGGCCGTCGCCCGCAGCTCGGTGATCCGACCCTCGTCCTCCAAAGACATGTTTGGCAGTATGCCGCTGGGGTCGCCCGACCGTCAAGCACTTCTTTTGAGGTAGCCGGCTGGCGACCGGGTCAGTCGTCGAGGCGCTCGCAGTCGAAGGTGAAGCCGCGGGCGCGCAGCCGGTCGACGAGCACCTCACCCATGGCCGTGGACGGGGTGAGCACGCCGGAGCGGTCGGGCAGCCGGTCCCCGTCGAGGGCGAGGCACAGCGCTGCCTGGCCGAACATCACGGCGGTGCCCTCGTAACCGGGGTCGTGGTCGGCCCCGACCTTCGTGAGGTAGTGGGCGCCGGTGGTCGTCGCGGCCCGGATCTCCATCCGGAAGCGGCCTGCGGCGCGCTCCTCGGCGGACGGGCCCTCCCCCGGCTTGGGCAGGAAGCGGTCCACCACCACGCGCGCCGGGGCGAAGGCCATCGAGGTGAGCAGGGCCCGTAGCCCGAGACCGGTCCCGACCGCCATGACGGGGGACACGGCACGCGCGCCGAAGTCGACGTGCTCCCGGTAGCGCAGGCTCCGGCCGTAGGACCAGTCGGTGAGCGTGTTGGACAGCCGCACGATCCGGGTGTTGAAGCCGGCCATGACGAAGGGGCCGCTCCAGCGTCCCGTGCCGCCGTCACGCTGGACCGACACGGCACGCTGGGCCCGGTCGAGGATGCCGCTCGACCGGCGCCCGCCGGAGGACGGCGGCTCCTCCTGCCGGCGCGGGCTGAGCCCGTAGGGGTCGGCCGTCGTGCGTCGGGCCGCGTCGTCGGAGCGCACCTGGATCGTCTGCTGCCGGAGCGAGTCGATGGTGCCGCCGGAGAAACCCCCCTTCATCGAGCGCACCGCGAGCGTCGTCTCGGCGAGCTCGCCGGCGCCGTCGGCCGCGACCCGCTCCGCGGTGACGAGCACCCCGAGGTCGGAGGGGATCGAGTCGAAGCCGCAGGCGTGCACGATCTTCGCCCCGGTCTCCCGGGCCCGATCGGCCACGTGGTCGAGCGCCCAGCGGACGAAGAGGACCTCGCCGGTCAGGTCGGCGTAGTGGGTCCCCTCCTCGGCGCAGGCGCGCACGACCTCCCGGCCGTGCACGGCATACGGCCCGACGGTCGTGGCCAGGACCACGGTGCGGGCGGCGAGCGCGCGCAGGCCCACGGCGTCGGTCGCGTCGACCTCGACGAGCTCCCAGGCCGCGGCGCCGCGGCCGAGCTCGTCCTGCACGGCCTCGAGGCGGGAGCGCGACCGGCCCGCGAGCGCGATCCGCACCCCGTCGGGGGCGTGCTCGGCCAGATGGGCTGCGGTGAGGGCCCCGACGAATCCGGAGGCGCCGAGCAGGACGATGTCGAGGTCACGGGGCATGGCGGTCACTCTGCCATCCCGGCTCAGAAGGACTCCCTCGGGTCGACCCGGACGGCGATGACCTCGGCCTCCTTGCGGGCGGAGCGGACGGCGCGCATCGCGGCAAGGGCCCGGGTCAGGGCGGCGGAGTCGTCGAGACCGATGCGCACGAGGGCGTGCCGGTCGACGACGGGGCCCCCCTCGGCCGGGGGCCGCCGCGGGGCGGTGATCGGCATCGGCCCGAGCAGCTGCGCTCCGGGGGGCAGCTCGAGCTGGTGCAGGGCCTCCTCGAGGCCGCGCCGGGGTCCGGTGAGCTGGGCCATCCGCACGGCGGGCGGCAGGTCGAGCTCCCGACGCTCAGCGAGCTCGCGCTCGGCCAGCCACACCGGGTCCCACCGGACGAGCGCCTCGATGGCGGGCAGCACGACGCCCTCGGGGGCGCCGCAGAGCACGACGGCCCGCCCCGGGCGGACGAGGGCGGCCGCGGCGGCCCAGCGCCGCAGGGACTCGAGGGGCGCGTCGAGGACGGGCAGGTCGAGGCTGGCCCACGCGTCGAGGAGCAGGACCGCGCTGTAGCCACCCTCGGCCACCGGCTCCGCGCCCGGCGTCGCGACGACGAGGGCCGGCTCGGGGCCGACCGCCGCGAGCACCTCGCCCGAGCCTGAGGTGTGGACCGTCGTGCCGGGGAAGGCGCGGCCGATCTCCTCGGCGGTGCGCCGGGCGCCGGTCACCGAGGAGCGGAGCCGGTGGGACCCGCACTGGTCGCACTCGAAGCCCGACGCCCCGAGGGTCAGCCCGCACCAGCGGCAGGCGGCTCTCCCTCCGGCCGCCCCGATCGCGACCGGTCCGTGGCAGCGCGCGCACCGCACGGGGGTGCGGCACTCGGCGCAGGACAGGGCCGGCTGGTAGCCGCGGCGCGGCACCTGGAGCAGCACCGGCCCGTCGTTGAGGCCGTCCTTGGCGACGCGCCAGGCCCGCGAGGGGATGTGGGCCCGCGCCGACGCGCCGTCGCGCTCCTCGTCGGTGCCCTCGCCGGCGACGGTGACCCGGGGCGCAGCGGCCCGGCGCGCCGCATCGTCGGCCTCGACGGGGACGAGCCGCCCCGCCTCGACCTCGACCTGGGTGGCGAGGCTGCGCGCGAAGCCGCCGGCGAGCAGGGCCGACCCCGTCGCCCGGGCCCGCATCGCGAGGACGACACCGACGTCGTGGTAGGGCGCCCGCGGCTCGTGGAGCAGGTCGTCGCCGTCGTCCCACCACGCGACGAGTCCGAGGTCGCGGACCGGCGCGAAGGCGGCCGCACGGGTGCCGATGGCGATGTGGACGTGCCCGCGCAGCACCTTGAGCCAGGCGGTGTAGCGCGCCTGGGGCCCCTGGTCGGCGGTGAGCCGCACGTGCCGACCCGGTCCGACGAGGTCGGCGAGGGCCCGGTCGAGCCGGTCGACGTCGCGGTGGTCCGGCACGACGAGCACCGAGCCCCGGCCGGCGGCCGAGGCCGTCGCCGCTGCGACGGCGAGCGCGGCGGGCCAGTCGTGGTCTGCCGACCGCGACGGCAGCGCCGTCCACGCCGCCTCGGGGCCGGCCCCCTCCGCGATCCGGCGCAGCAGCGCGGGGCCGGCGGGGTAGGCCTCCCACGGTCCGGGCGCGGGCAGGTCGAGGGCGACCGGCGGCTCGGGCTCGGCCGGGAGGTTGCGCTCGGCGGTGGCGTGGCGCTTGGGCACGGCGAGGCGCAGCACGTCGCTCAGCGTCCCGGCATACCGCTCGGCGACGGCACGGCAGAGCGCGAGCACCTCGGGGGTGAGGACCGGCTCCGGGCTGACGACGCGCCGCAGGGGCTGGAGGCGGCCATCGTGCTCCGGGGCCTCGCGCCGCTCGACGACGTAACCGTCGAGGTCACGACCGGCGAAGCGGACCTTGACCCGAGCCCCCGGAACGGCTGACTCGAGCAGCTCGTCGGGGACGGTGTACTCGAAGACGCGGTCGAGGTGCGCGAGCGGGGTCTCGACGACGACAGCGGCCACCGGGCCGGTGCCCAGGAGCGCGCCCTGCCCCGGCCGCTGCGTCGTCTCGTCCCCCACGGGGGCGAATCTAGCCTCAGCCTCCGACGGCGGACCGCAGCGCCTCGACGCGGTCGGTCCGCTCCCACGTGAAGGGGTTGTCGACGCCGTCGGCGGCGGTGCGGCCGAAGTGGCCGTAGGCCGCGGTCGGTCGGTAGATCGGGCGGAGCAGGTCGAGGGCCTCGACGATGGCCCCGGGGCGCAGGTCGAAGACGCTCGTGATCGCGGCCTGGATCCGGTCGACCGGGACGGTCTCGGTGCCGAAGGTCTCGACGTAGAGCCCGACCGGCTGGGCCTTGCCGATCGCGTAGGCGACCTGGACCTCGCAGCGGCGGGCGAGACCCGCGGCGACGATGTTCTTCGCGACCCAGCGCATCGCGTAGGCGGCCGAGCGGTCGACCTTGCTCGGGTCCTTGCCGGAGAAGGCGCCGCCGCCGTGGCGGGCCATGCCGCCGTAGGTGTCGACGATGATCTTGCGTCCGGTGAGGCCGGCGTCGCCCATCGGGCCACCGATCTCGAAGCGGCCGGTCGGGTTGATCAGCGACCGGTAGTCGGAGACGTCGAGGTCGGTGCCCTCGTCACGCAGCTCGGTGAGGACCGGCTCGAAGACGTGCTCGGCGATGTCGGGCGCGAGCATGCCGTCGAGCGAGACGTCGGGGGCGTGCTGGGTCGACAGGACGATCGTGTCGAGCTTGACGGCGCGGTCCCCGTCGTAGGAGATGGTCACCTGGGTCTTGCCGTCGGGCCGCAGGTAGGCGAGGTCGCCGTTCTTGCGGACCTGGGTGAGCCGCTCGGCGAGCCGGTGCGCGAGGTGGATCGGCAGCGGCATCAGCTCGGCGGTGTCGTCGCAGGCGTAGCCGAACATCAGGCCCTGGTCGCCGGCGCCCTGCTTGTCGAGGGGGTCGACGCCGCCGTTCCGGTTCTCGTGGGCGGTGTCGACGCCCTGCGCGATGTCGGGGCTCTGGGCGCCGATCGAGACGGAGACGCCACACGTGCGGCCGTCGAAGCCCTTCTCGGAGCCGTCGTAGCCGACCTCGAGGATCGTCTTGCGCACGAGCGCGGGGATCTCGACGTAGCCGATCGTCGACACCTCGCCGGCGACGTGGACCAGGCCGGTCGTCACGAGGGTCTCGACGGCGACGCGCGCGTGCGGGTCCTGCCCGAGCATGGCGTCGAGGATCGAGTCGCTGATCTGGTCACAGATCTTGTCCGGGTGTCCCTCGGTGACGGACTCGGACGTGAACAGACGTGCGGACACTTGCTCTCCTGGACTGGACTGGGCGGACTGGACGGACTGGACGGAACGGGCGGAGGGGCTGCGAGAGTGTAGCCGTCAGCGCAGCAGCTGCTCCACGACGTCCAGCACGGCACCCGCGACCGCGTCCTTGGACGCCGGCCCCACGGTAGCGACCGCGTCGCTGTCGCGACGCAGCAGGTGGACGGTCGTGTGGTCGTGGCCGAAGGTGAGGTCGCGGCCGACCTCGTTGACGACCTGCAGGTCGCTGCCCTTGCGGGCGAACTTCGCGCGGGCGTGGTCCATGACCGAGCCGTTTGCGTCGCCGGTCTCGGCAGCGAAGCTGACGATGAGCGGCCGCGCGGCTCCGGCGTGCTCCCGCGCCGTGACGAGCCCGCGGACGATGTCGGGGTTCTCGACGAGGTCGAGGCGCATGACGGCAACGCCGTCCTGGTCGGGTGACTTCTTGATCTTGCTGTCGCTCGCGCTCGCCGGACGGAAGTCGGCCGGGGCTGCCGCCATGACGACGACGTCGGCGCCGTCGGCGGCCTCCTCGACGGCGTCCCTGAGCTCGAGCGTCGTCTCGACGGTCACGAGCTCGACGCCCTCGGGCACGGGCAGCGTGACGTTGGCGGCGACGAGCGTGACCGACGCACCCCGGGCGACAGCGGCGCGCGCGATGGCGTAGCCCTGCTTGCCGGACGAGCGGTTGCCCAGGTAGCGCACCGGGTCGAGCGGCTCGCGCGTGCCACCGGCCGAGACGACGATCGCGCGCCCGCGCAGCGGGTATGCCGCTGCGCCGGCGTCGATGGCGGTCTCGGGTGCCGCGTCGGGGACGGCCGCCGGCGTCACGGCGGCCAGCGCTGCGGCATACAGCTCGGCGGGCTCAGGCAGGCGGCCCGCGCCGGTGTCCTTGCCGGTGAGGCGGCCCCGCGCCGGCTCGATGACATGGACGCCGCGGGCCCGCAGCGTCTCGACGTTGGCCCGCGTGGCGGCGTGCTCCCACATCTCGGTGTGCATGGCCGGGGCGACGACGACGGGGCACCGGGCCGTGAGCAGCGTCGTCGTCAGCAGGTCGTCGGCCAGCCCGTGGGCGGCCTTGGCGATGACGTCGGCCGTCGCCGGCGCGACGACGACGAGGTCGGCCTCCTGGCCGATGCGCACGTGGGGCACCTCGTGGACCGAGGTCCACACGTCGGTGCTGACCGGCTTGCCCGACAGGGCCGCCCACGTCGGGGCCCCGACGAAGCGCAGCGCCGCCTCGGTGGGCACGACGGTCACGTCGTGCCCCGCCTCGGTGAACAGGCGCAGGAGGGAGCAGGCCTTGTAGGCGGCGATCCCCCCGGTGACCCCGAGGACGACCCGCAGCGGCTGCCGGGGCACCACCGGGGCGCTCAGACCTCGGTCGGCACGGAGGTCAGCATGTGCTGGTTGATCTCGCGGAGCGCGATCGACAGGGGCTTCTCGTGCACGTCGGTCTCGACGAGCGGGCCGACGTAGTCGAGCAGGCCCTCCTGCAGCTGGGAGTAGTACGCGTTGATCTGGCGGGCCCGCTGGGCGGAGTAGATGACGAGCGCGTACTTGGAGTCGGCGATGCTCAGCAGGTCGTCGATCGGCGGGTTGGTGATGCCGATGGGGGCAGCCTTGGTACCGGACACGGTGCTCTCGTTTCGTTCGTTGGCGTAAGTGGCGGTGCTCTGGTCGTGCGCCAGGGGTGCTGGCGGCGCACACGTCACGGCAGGACTCACCCTTCGGCGCGTCCCGACCTCATCAATGATACGAGTTCTTCGCTGGCCCGACGAACGTCGTCGTTGACGACGACCTCGTCGAACTCCGGGCGGGCGGCCATCTCGGCCCGCGCCGACTCGAGGCGGCGCTCGCGTTCGGCCTCGTCCTCGGTCCCGCGGCCGACGAGGCGGCGGACCAGCTCGTCCCAGCTCGGCGGCTCGAGGAAGACGAAGAGGGCGTCGGGCCACGTGTGGCGGACCTGACGGGCGCCCTGCAGGTCGATCTCGAGCAGCGCGTCGTGACCGCTGCGGATGGCGCGCTCGACGGGGCCCCGCGGGGTGCCGTACTTCGCCGCGCCGTGGACGACGGCGTACTCGAGGAACTCGCCCGCCTCGACGAGACGGTCGAACTCCTGGTCGTCGACGAAGTGGTAGTGGACGCCGTCGACCTCGCCGGGGCGCGGTCGACGGGTCGTCATCGACACCGAGAACCAGACGCCGGGGAAGTGCGTGCGCACGTAGGCGGCCATCGTGCCCTTCCCGACAGCCGTGGGGCCCGCGAGCACGGTGAGGCGTCCGGGCTGCGGCGGAGCGGTTGCGGTCACGGCTTCTCGAACCGTCGGAGCAGTGCCTCGACCTGGTTGGCGCCCAGGCCCCGCACCCGGCGGGACTCGGCGATGCCGACCTGCTCCATGATCGCCCGAGCCCGGACCCGACCGACGCCGGGCATCGACTCGAGCAGCTCGGTGACCTTCATCTTGCCGATGACGGGGTCGATCTTGCCGTCCTCGATGACCTCGGAGAGAGAACCGCTGGAGTACTTGAGGCGGTTCTTCACCGCGGCCCGCTCCCGTCGTGCCGCGGCGGCCTTCTCCAGGGCGGCAGCGCGCTGCTCGGGGGTGAGCGGGGGTAGGGCCACGATGAACGTTCTCCTCGATGCCTGTGGGTGCGCGGGCGTCCGCGCTGGAGGGGTGACGGGCGCGTCCGGGGCCGGACACCGCTCGTGCTGTCCAGCCGAACCTAGCGACCCGTGGGGCGGCGTCGCAACGCGACCCTCGACGTCGGGGCGGGTCCGGCTACGGGAGCGGGGCGCTGCCGCAGGTCCGGGCGGCGTGCTCGGCGATCGTCGCGCTCGCGGCGGCGAGCCGCTCGGTGGCCCCGACCAACGCGGCCGCGTCGCCCTTCTCGGCGGTGACCGCGAAGGCGATGAAGTCGCCCCACGCTGGACGGACCTCTTCGGGCGCGACGTCCTCGATCCGCTGCAGGGCCGCCACGCCCCGCTGGACCGCCTCGCGGTCGGTGACGGCTCCGGAGAGGGCCGTGAGCTCGTCCTGCTCGTCCTTGAGGGCGGCGCAGTAGGCCGCGACGGGGGCGGCGGCGACCGTTGACGGGGAGGAAGAGGGCGACGTGACGGCAGGAGAGGTCGCGGGCTCGGGCCCGGCGGTCGCGGTAGAGGTGGCAGCAGGGGCGACAGGGGCGACACGGGCAGCCGGAGAGGTGGAGGTGGCGGAGGTCGTGCCGTCGGTCGAGCAGCCAGCGAGCACCGCGAGCACCACGAGCACCACGAGCACTACAGAGGCTGCGCCGAGCGCTGGCGACGGTCTCCGGACGAGCCACGTCATGGGTCCCACGGTAGCGAGATCTCGGCGCAGTGGCTCAGCGCAGCGAGTCGGAGACGCGGCGGAGCCGGTCGACGAGGCTCGCGACGTCAGGTCCGGCCCCGAGGACCTCCCGGCTCGAGGAGGCGAGCACCTGGCCCCGGGCCGCACCGAAGACGGCGTCGAGGTCGGCCACCGTGCCGCCCTGGGCCCCGAAGCCGGGCGCGAGGACCGGTGTCGCGGCGGTGACGAGGTCGAGGCCGAGGTCGTCGACGGCGGTGCCGACCGTGGCCCCGATGACGAGCCCCACGCTGCCGAGGTCGCCCCGCTCGCGGGCGAGGGCGTTGTCGACCGTCGCCCCCTCCACGATCCCGGCGGCGACGCTGCGGCCCTCGTGCCGCGCGTGCTGCACCGAGGGGCCCTCCGGGTTGCTCGTCAGCGCGAGCACGAAGACCCCGCGCCCGGTCTGCTCGGCGAGGTCGAGGGCGGGACGTAGCGACTCGTATCCGAGGAAGGGGCTGAGCGTGACGGCGTCGGCGGGTGCGACGGCGTCCGTGCCGAGCAGGGCCTCGGCGTAGGCGGCCATCGTCGAGCCGATGTCGCCGCGCTTCGCGTCGAGGACGGTGAGGGTGCCGGCCTCGCGCAGCTCGGTGAGGACCCGCTCGAGGACGGCGATGCCGGCGCTGCCGAAGACCTCGAAGAAGGCCGACTGCGGCTTGACCGCGGCGACCCGACCGGCGAAGGCCTCGACGCAGGTCAACGCGAAGCGCTCCAGCCCGGCCACGCCGTACGACAGACCCCACGACTCGACGAGGGCGCGGTGCGGGTCGATCCCCACGCAGAGCGGCCCGTGCACGGCCATCGACCGTCGCAGTCTGACCCCGAAGGACGTCGTCATCGTCTGGCTCCTTCCGGCGTCAGCGCTGGTGCGCCGCGCCGATCACGTCGGTGAAGGCGGTGACGCCCCTGCTCTCGAGCAGCTCCTCGAGCTCGGCGAGGACCCGCACCGGGGCGGTCGGGTCGTTGAAGGTGGCGGTGCCCACCTGGACGGCGCTCGCACCGGCGGCGACGAACTCGAGGGCATCGCGCCCGGTCCGCACTCCCCCGACCCCGATGATCGGGACCGTCGGGATCCGTCCCTCGAGCATCGCCGTCTTGACCTGCCACACCGCCCGGACCGCGACGGGGCGGATGCCGGGGCCGGACAGGCCGCCGGTGACGCCGCCGAGGTGCGGCCGCATCCGGTCGACGTCGATCGACATGCCGAGGAGCGTGTTGATCATGGTGAGCCCGTCGGCCCCGGCCTTGACGCAGGCGGCGGCGATCGCGGTGATGTCGGTGACGTCGGGGCTCAGCTTGGCGAAGACGCCGACGTCGCGGGGCAGCTGCTCACGGACGAGGGCGATCACCTTGGCGGAGGCGAGCGGGTCGCAGGCGAAGACGAGCCCGCGGTTGGCGACGTTGGGGCACGAGATGTTGACCTCGACCCCGACGACCGCGTCGAAGCCGGGGCTCTCGCGCAGCCTCGCTGCGACAGCGGCAAACTCGGTGGCCGACCCTCCGGCGATGGAGGGCAGGACGCTCGCCCCGACCGAGTGCAGCCACGGCAGGTCCTCGGCGGCGAAGACGTCGATCCCCGGGCCCTGCAGGCCGATCGAGTTGAGCATCCCCGACGGCGTCTCGGCCATCCGCGGTGTGCCGCGGCCCGACCGCGCGTCGGCCATCACCGACTTGGTGACGAAGGCGCCGAGGTCGCTGACGTCGAAGAAGCGGTGGAGCTCCTTGCCGTTGGCGGCGCAGCCGGAGGCCGTCATGAGCGGGTTGCGCAGCGTGCGCCCCGCGAGGGTGACGGACAGGTCGACCATCAGCGGCCACTTCCCTTCGGCGCGCCGACGGCGTCCTCCGGGACCCGGGCGTGGTTGCCGTCGAAGGCGTCCCACCGGACGCGGTCTCCGCGGAAGACGGGACCCTCGACGCAGGAGCGCACCATCCGGGTCAGGCCGTCGCTGCCGACGACGGGCATGACGCACGTCATGCAGACCCCGACGCCGCATGCCATCGACTCCTCGACGGCGATCTGCGCCACCGCGCCGTGGGCGGCGGCGATGTCGGTGATCGAGTGCAGCATCCCCATCGGACCGCAGCCGTAGACCACGCCGGCGCCGGTGCGGTCGATGACCTCGGGGAGCACGTCGCTGACCCAGCCCCGGTGCCCGGTCGACCCGTCGTCGGTCGTCACGGTGACCCCGTCGGTCGCCCGGCGGGCCTCGACGACGCCGAAGAGCCGGTCCTCGCTCGCGGCGCCGAGGACCATCTCGACGTGGCAGCCGCGCGACCGCAGCTCGCTCGCGAGCCAGAAGAGGGGCGCGCTGCCGTAGCCGCCGCCCACGAGGACGCAGGGCACCGGACCCCTTGGCAGGGGGAAGGCCCGACCAAGCGGACCGACGACACCAATCGGGTCATGGGGTGATCGGTCGACGATCCACTGGGTGCCCGGTCCGACTGCGGCGACAACGATCTCGACCGTGCCGCCGTAGGTGCCGCTGGTGCTGACCTTGTGGATCGAGAACGACCGGCGCAGCAGCGCCGCGGACGTCTCCCCGCCGACGGCCAGGGCGACGAACTGTCCCGGCCGGGCCAGCTCGGCGACGCCCGGCGCGACGAGAGTGAGGTGCTGGTAGGCCCCCACCCGCTTCGTCGCGATGACCTCGGCCTGCTCCTGGACGACCCGGGCCCGGCGGCCGCCGGTGTCGGCGGCCGCACTCATGCGCCGACCTCCGCCCGCTCCGCCGTGTGGCGACCGTAGAGGTCGAGCGCCCGCGCGTGGTCCTGGAGCGAGGTGACGCGCACCTCCTCGGTGAGCTGGGCCTCGATCCCGAGCACCGCCGCTGCGAGCGTGGCGATCGTCGTGATGATCGGCTTGTCCGCACTCGTCGTCGCCGCGCGGATCGCGTAACCGTCGGCGCGGGCGTCCTGGCCCGACGGCGTGTTGACGACCATCTGGACCGTGCCGTCCCGGATCAGGTCGACGATCGAGGTCTCCGCGGGGTCGACGTCGCCACCGCGCTCGGTGATCTTGCGGACGAGCGTCGCTGGTATGCCGTTGCGCCGGAGCACCGCAGCAGTGCCACGCGTCGCGAGGATCGTGAAGCCGAGGTCGACGAGCCGCTTGACGGGGAAGAGCATGGCCCGCTTGTCGCGGTTGGCGACCGAGACGAAGATCGCCCCGGAGCGGGGCAGGGCCGAGCCACTGCCCTGCTGGGCCTTGCTGAACGCCGTCCCGAAGTTCGTGTCGATGCCCATCACCTCGCCGGTGGAGCGCATCTCCGGGCCGAGGAGCGAGTCGACGGCGATGCCCTCCTTGGTGCGGAACCGGGTGAAGGGCAGCACGGCTTCCTTGCAGGACATCGGCGCGTGCTCGGGCATCGCTCCCCCGTCGCCGGTGGGCGGCAGCATCCCCTCGTCACGCAGCTCCTGCACCGTCGCGCCGAGCATCACCCGGGCGGCGGCGCTGGCGATCGGCACGCCGGTGGCCTTCGCGACGAAGGGCACCGTGCGCGAGGCCCGGGGGTTGGCCTCGATGACGTAGAGGATGTCCTGCGCGAGGGCGAACTGGACGTTCATCAGGCCACGCACGCCGATGCCCTCGGCGAGCTTGCGGGTCGCGACCCGGACCCGGTCGAGCTCGCTGTCGCCCAGGGTCGCGGGGGGCAACGTGCAGGAGCTGTCGCCGGAGTGGATGCCGGCCTCCTCGACGTGCTCCATGATGCCGCCGAGATACATGTCCTCGCCGTCGAAGACCGCGTCGACGTCGATCTCGATCGCGTCGTCGAGGAAGCGGTCGATGAGGATCGGGTGGTCGGGAGAGGCCTCGGTGGCCTTCTCGACGTAGGTGACGAGCGCGTCGTCGTCGTAGACGATGACCATGCCGCGGCCACCGAGGACGTAGGAGGGGCGGACGAGCACGGGGTAGCCGATCTCGCGCGCGATGACGAGGGCCTCGTCGGCGCTGATGGCGGTGCCGTGCTTCGGGGCGATCAGGCCGGCCCTGGCGAGCACCTGCCCGAAGGCGCCGCGGTCCTCGGCGAGGTGGATCGCCGAGGGTGAGGTCCCGACAATGGGCACCCCCTCGTCCTCGAGGGCCTGCGCGAGCCCGAGCGGCGTCTGCCCGCCGAGCTGGACGATGACGCCCGCGATGGGTCCCGCCGCGGCCTCGGCGTGGATCACCTCGAGGACGTCCTCGAGGGTGAGCGGCTCGAAGTAGAGGCGGCTGCTCGTGTCGTAGTCGGTCGAGACCGTCTCGGGGTTGCAGTTGATCATGACGGTGTCGAAACCCTTGTCGCGCAAGGCAAATGACGCGTGGACGCAGGAGTAGTCGAACTCGACACCCTGCCCGATCCGGTTCGGCCCCGACCCGAGGATGATGACGGCCGGCCGTTCGCGCGGCGACACCTCGGTCTCCTCGTCGTAGCTGGAGTAGTGGTAGGGCGTCGTCGCAGCGAACTCGGCGGCGCACGTGTCGACGGTCTTGTAGACCGGGCGCACCCCGAGGGCGTGGCGCACCCCGCGGACGACGGCTTCCGGCATCCGCCGCACGGACGCCACCTGGGCGTCGCTGAAGCCGTGCCGCTTGACGAGCCGCAGCAGGTCCGGGGTCATCTCGGGCGCCTGGCCCAGCATCACCGCGATGTCGTTGATCAGCTCGATCTGGTCGAGGAACCACGGGTCGATCCCCGTCGCGTCGTGCACCTCCTCGACACTGAGGCCGCCGCGGAGTGCTTGCTGCACGAGGACGATCCGGCCGTCGGTGGGGGTGCGCGCCTCCTCGAGGAGGCGCTCGGCCTGCACGCGGGTGAGGTCGTCGTCCCAGTGGAACGAGGCCCCCTTCTTCTCCAAGCTGCGCAGCGCCTTCTGGAGGGCCTCGGTGAAGTTGCGCCCGATGGCCATCGCCTCCCCGACCGACTTCATCGTCGTCGTGAGGGTCGGGTCGGCGGCCGGGAACTTCTCGAAGGCGAAGCGCGGCACCTTGACGACGACGTAGTCGAGCGACGGCTCGAAGCTTGCAGGCGTCTCGCGGGTGATGTCGTTGGGCACCTCGTCGAGGGTGTAGCCGATCGCCATCTTGGCCGCGATCTTCGCGATCGGGAAGCCGGTCGCCTTGGACGCCAGGGCGCTCGAGCGGGACACGCGGGGGTTCATCTCGATGACGATGATCCGGCCGTCGACCGGATTGACCGCGAACTGGATGTTGCAGCCGCCGGTGTCGACGCCGACCTCGCGGATGACCGCGATGCCGATGTCGCGCAGCCGCTGGTACTCCCGGTCGGTCAGGGTCAGGGCGGGAGCCACCGTGATGGAGTCGCCCGTGTGGACGCCCATCGGGTCGAGGTTCTCGATCGAGCAGACGACGACGACGTTGTCGGCATGGTCGCGCATCACCTCGAGCTCGTACTCCTTCCAGCCGATGATCGACTCCTCGAGGAGGACCTCGGTCGTGGGCGAGTACTGCAGACCCTGGCCGCCGATGCGGCGCAGGTCCGCCTCGTCGTAGGCGAAGCCCGAGCCCAGGCCGCCCATCGTGAACGAGGGCCGCACGACCACCGGGTAGGTGAGCTCGTCTGCGGCAGCGAGGAGCTCGTCCATCGTGTGGCAGATCATCGAGCGGGCCGACTCGGCGCCGCACCGCTCGACGACGCCCTTGAAGGCCTCACGGTCCTCACCGAGCTGGATCGCCTCGACGTTGGCCCCGATGAGCGGGCAGCCGTACTTCTCGAGGACTCCGGCCTCGTGGAGGCTGATCGCGCAGTTGAGGGCCGTCTGGCCACCGAGGGTGGCGAGCACGGCGTCGGGCCGCTCCTTGGCGATGATCGCCTCGACGATCTCGGGGGTGATCGGCTCGACGTAGGTCGCGTCGGCGAACTCGGGGTCGGTCATGATCGTTGCCGGGTTGCTGTTGACGAGGATGACACGGATGCCCTCCTCGCGCAGCACCCGGCAGGCCTGGGTCCCGGAGTAGTCGAACTCGCAGGCCTGACCGATGACGATCGGGCCGGAACCGATGACGAGGACGCTGCTGATGTCGGTGCGCTTGGGCATCAGGCGGTGACTCCCTGCTTCTGCTGCTGGTGGTGGGTCATCAGGTCGGTGAAGCGGTTGAAGAGGTAGGCGGCGTCGTGCGGGCCGGCGGCCGCCTCCGGGTGGTACTGCACCGAGTAGGCGGGCCGGTCGAGGCACTCGAGCCCCTCCACGACGTCGTCGTTGAGGCAGACATGGGAGACGCGGACCCGCCCGTAAGGGGTGTCACTGTCGGCGTCGAGGGGGGCGTCGACGGCGAAGCCGTGGTTGTGGGCGGTGACCTCGACCTTGCCGGTCGCGCGGTCCATCACCGGCTGGTTGATGCCGCGGTGGCCGTACGTGAGCTTGTAGGTGCCGAAGCCGAGGGCGCGGCCGAGCAGCTGGTTGCCGAAGCAGATGCCGAAGAAGGGCAGTCCCACGTCGAGCACCGAGCGGAGCAGGGCCACCTCGGTGTCGGCGGCCGACGGGTCACCCGGCCCGTTGGAGAAGAACACCCCGTCCGGTCCGTCGTCACCCACGGCCAGGACGTCCTCGAGGGTCGCGCTCGCCGGCAGGACGTGGACCTCGATGCCGCGCTCCGCCATCAGCTGCGGTGTCATCGCCTTGATGCCGAGGTCGAGGGCCGCGACGGTGAAGCGCTTCTCGCCGACGGCGGGGACGGCATACGCCTCGGTCGTGGTGACCTCGGCAGCGAGCGCGGCACCGGACATCTGCGGGCTCGTGGTGACGACCTCGAGCAGCTCCGCCAGGGGCCGATCGGCGGCGGCGCCGCTGAAGAGCCCGACCCGCATCGCACCGCGCTCGCGCAGGTGCCGGGTGAGGGCGCGGGTGTCGACCTGGCAGACGCCGACGACGCCCTGGTCCCGCAGCTCGTCCTCCAGCTCACGGGTGGCGCGCCAGCTCGACGAACGCAGCGCAGGGTCGCGGACGACGTAGCCGGCGGCCCAGATGCGGGCCGACTCGTCGTCCTCGGCGTTGACGCCCGTGTTGCCCACGTGGGGAGCGGTCATGACGATGACCTGGCGGTGGTAACTGGGATCGGTCAGCGTCTCCTGGTAGCCGCTCATCCCCGTGGAGAACACCGCCTCACCGACGGTCTCACCGATCGCGCCGTAGGAGGACCCACGAAAGGTGCGGCCGTCCTCGAGCACGAGCAGGGCTGGGAGCCGGTCGATTCCGGCCCTCGATGGGACGTTGAGGGTCACTGGTGCGTCTCCGTCACGGTCGTCAGCTCTCGTTCGGTCGTGTGGGTGATCTGGCCCCGGAGCACGGTCGTGACGACCGCTCCTCGCAAGGTGCGTCCGTGCCACGGGTTGTTGCGGCTCCGGCTGAGGCTCGCCGCCGCGTCGACGGTGACCTCGCGGTCGGGGTCGACGAGGGTGATGTTGGCCGGGGCGCCCACCTCGAGGGGCTGGCCCTGCGAGGTGAGCCGGCCGATGCGCGCCGGGTTGCTCGACATGACGCGGGCGACGTCGGCCCAGCCGAGGCGGCCGCTGCCGACGAGCAGGTCGCTGACGACGGACAGGGCCGTCTCGAGTCCGAGCATGCCGAAGGCAGCGTCGGGGAAGGCGTGCTCCTTGTCGTGCCGGGCGTGGGGCGCGTGGTCGGTCGCGACGGCGTCGATGGTGCCGTCGACGAGCGCGGCGCGCAGGGCCTCGACGTCCTCCGCGGGGCGCAGCGGCGGGTTGACCTTGTAGACGGGGTCGTAGCCGGCAAGCAGGTCGGTGGTGAGCGCGAGGTGGTGCGGCGTCACCTCGGCCGTGACGTCGATGCCCAGCGCCTTGGCCCAGCGCAGGACCTCGACGGTGCCGGCCGTCGAGACGTGCGCGACGTGGACCCGGGAGCCGGTGTGCCGCGCGAGCATGACGTCGCGGGCCACGATGGACTCCTCGGCGATGCCCGGCCAGCCGGGCAGCCCGAGCCGCCCGGAGAGCTCGCCCTCGTGGCAGCAGGCGGAGGAGTCGGCGAGCCGGGGGTCCTGGGAGTGTTGGGAGATGACGCCGCCGACGGTCTTGATGTATTCCAGGGCCCGGCGCATGATGCGCGCGTCGTGGATGCAGTGGCCGTCGTCGGAGAAGACCCGCACCCTGGCCCGCGAGCGGGCCATCAGGCCGAGCTCGGCGAGCTCGGCGCCGGCCAGGGCCTTGGTGACGGCACCGACCGGGACGACGTCGGTCAGCCCGCAGCGCACACCGAGGTCGAGGATCCGCTCGGCGGCCTCGGCGGTGTCGGTGACCGGGCTCGTGTTGGCCATCGCGAAGACGGCCGTGAAGCCGCCGGCGGCCGCAGCGGCGGAGCCGGTGGCGACGGTCTCGGCGTCCTCCCGACCCGGCTCACGCAGGTGGACGTGCAGGTCCACGAGGCCGGGCAGGGCCACCAGACCGTCGGCGTCGACCGTCTGGTCGGCGGCCGTCCCGGCGAGCGAGCCGATCTCGCGGATGACCCCGTCCTCGACGAGGAGGTCGGCCGCGTCGGCGCCGAGCAGGCGGGCGCCCGTGATCAGCAGTCGGGTCATGAGGGCAGCTCCCCGCTGGTGTCGGTGGCGTCGGTGGCGTCGGTGGTGCGGTCCGCGTCGGCGGTGTCGTCGCCGGCGAGCAGGTGGTAGAGCACGGCCATCCGGACCGCGACGCCGGCGGAGACCTGGTCGAGCACGACGGACTGGGGTGCGTCGGCCGCGTCGGCAGCGATCTCGAGGCCGCGGTTCATCGGGCCGGGGTGCAGCACGAGCACCTCCTTGTTACGGCTGACGAGGCCGTCGAGCCGGTCCTTGGTCAGGCCGTAGCCGACGGTGTACTCACGGGCCGTGGGGAAGAACCCGCCGCTCATCCGCTCCTGCTGGACGCGCAGCATCATGATCGCGTCGACCGGCTCGTCGCCCTCGAGGACGGCATCGAGGTCCCAGCCGGTGGAGAACCCGTCGGACCGGCTCCAGGGGCCGATCCCGCTGGGCATCAACGTCGGTGGGGCGACGACGGTCACCTTGGCACCGAGGGTGCGCAGGGTGATGACGTTGCTCCGGAAGACGCGGGAGTGGGTGAGATCTCCGACGATGACGACGTGCTTGCCGTCGAGGTCGCCGACGCGGGTGCGCAGCGTGTAGGCGTCGAGCAGGGCCTGGGTGGGGTGCTCGTGGGTGCCGTCGCCCGCGTTGATGACGCTGGCCCGGACCCACTGCGCGACCTGCTGGCAGGCGCCGGAGGCGCTGTGCCGGATGACGAGGGCGTCGACGGCCATCGCGTCGATCGTCATGGCCGTGTCGCGCAGGCTCTCGCCCTTGGAGGTCGAGCTGCCCTTGGCCGAGAGGTTGATCGTGTCGGCCGACATCCACTTGCCCGCGATCTCGAAGGAGCTGCGGGTGCGGGTGGAGTCCTCGAAGAAGAAGTTGATGACGGTCCGCCCGCGCAGGGTGGGGACCTTCTTGACCTCGCGGCGCTGCAGGTCGTGCATCGACGCGGCGGTCTCGAGGATGTCCTCGACCTCGTCGCGGCTGAGGTCGGCAGCAGAGAGCAGGTGCCTGGTCATCGACCGTCACCCCCGCTGATGCGGACGACGTCGGCGCCGTCGAGCTCGGCGACGCGCACGTGGACCCGCTCGTCGCGGGAGGTGGGCAGGTTCTTGCCGACGTGGTCGGCCCGGATCGGCAGCTCGCGGTGGCCGCGGTCGACGAGCACGGCGAGCCGGACGGCGCGTGGCCGGCCGAGCTCGGAGAGCGCGTCGAGGGCGGCCCGGATCGTGCGCCCCGAGTAGAGGACGTCGTCGACGAGGACGACGACCTTGTCGTCGATCCCCTCGTCGGGGATCCGTGAGCGGTGGGCGGCCCGGACCGGGTGGCGGCGCAGGTCGTCGCGGTGCAAGGTGATGTCGAGCTCGCCGACGGGGATGTCGTCCCCCTCGACGTCGGTGATGGCAGCGGCGAGGCGTCGCGCGAGCGGGACGCCTCGGGAGGGGATGCCGAGGAGCAGGAGCCCCTCGCTGCCCTTGTTGCGTTCGAGGATCTCGTGACCGATGCGCCGCAGCGCCCGGGAGATGTCGGCGGCACTCATGACGTCGCGAGCGCCGTCGGGGGTGCTCGAGCTGGGGGTGGGCACGCTCAGGTCAGGGCAGGTCACAGCCGCTGGACCTCCTTCCCCGCCTCACAGGACGGTGGTTAAAGGATGTCTTCCGCGGCCGAGTGTAACGCCACCGTGTCCGGCCTCCGGACCCGCGGCCGAGGGGTGGGACCGGCGAGGACCGTGCTCTCACCGACGCGTCGGGAGGGGCTGCGCACACCGGGGTGGACCGCCCCCGCACCGCGTGACAGGCTCAGCGGGTCCTGTGGGAGCCGCGGCGGTGCCGTGGTCGGTGTCCGTGGAGGAGATCACGGTGTCTGAGCATGTCTGAGCATGTCTGAGGACCCGTCGGCCCTCGTCGTCATCCCGGCCCACGGGGCCCCGGAGCTGACGGACAGGGTGCTCGCCGACCTGGCTCGCGACCGCACCGACGAGTCCCCTCACGTGCGGATCGTCGTCGTCGACAACGCCGGGGACTATGTCGTGCCCGCCGCGCTCCCCCGCGTCTCGGTGCACCGTCCGGGGCAGAACCTGCGCTGGATAGGCAGCGCGAACTGGGCCCTCGAGACGGCGGTGGTGGAGGGTTTCGAGATCTGCGCCGTCCTCAACAACGACACCCGCCTCTCCCCCGGCTTCCTCGTCGGTCTCGTCGCCCCGTTCGCGACCGACCCCGACATCGCCATCATCTCCGCGTGCTACGACGACTTCTGGCTGCACCAGCGTGCCCGCGAGATCCCTGACACCGCAGCCGATTACGTCCCGCAGCCCACCCTGCGCGACGTGCCCTTCTGCGACGGCACCGCGATCGCCTTCTCAGCCGCCCGGATCGTGGGCCTGGGGAGCCTCGACACCGTCGCCTTCCCGCGGCACGGCTACGGATCGGACATCGACCTCGCCCTGCGCGTGCGGGATGCCGGCCTGCGGTGCGTCGTGACCGAGGGCGCCTACGTCTCACACCTGCGGCGGGCCACGATGAACCGTCTCGGCCAGAGCTCCGAGGCCAACCGCGCCGAGATCCTCGACGGTCTCGCCGCGAAGTGGGGTGACGGGTGGCGTGCGCGCGTCGGTCTGGGGCCGGGGTCCTTCCCGCCCCACAACACCGGCAGCGGCGAGTCGTGGTACCTCGATCCGGACCGGTGGTGACGCCGCGGCGGGGCCGGGTCGTCTACGCGGGGTTCGCGACGGCCCGGCACAGTGGCGGGGTCCACGTGCTCACCCAGCACGTCCGGCTGTTGCGTGCCGCGGCCACCGAGGCGTGGCTCTGGCTACCGGACCCCGACCGCCGTCCCGGCTGGATCGACGCCGACGTCCCGGTGCTCTCCGGGGCGACGACGCCGATCGGCGCCGATGACCTGCTCGTGCTGCCCGAGACGCCCACGGTCCACGGTCTCGACCCGGCGCCGGGCGCTCGCGCCGTCATCTTCAACCAGAACCACTTCTACACGTATGCCGCAGGCCCCGCCGGTCGCGACTTCCCCGGCTGGCACCGGCCCCCGGGCGTGTGGGCGGTCGGCCGGGAGAGCCGGGACGTGCTCGCTGCCGTGCTGCCCGACCTCGACGTCGCCCTCGTGCCCAACCACGTCGACGGGGACCTCTTCACCCGGCGGCCCGCCGAGCGCCCACGGGTGAGCTGGTTCCCGCGCAAGCGCCCCCGGGAGGCGTCGCTGCTGCGTCGGCTGCTGGACGAGGACGTCCGCCTCGCCGGGGTGGAGCTCGTCGAGCTCGTCGACGCGCCGCGCGCCGCCGTGGCCGAGACCCTGGGCGCCTCGACGGTCTTCGTCGCGCTGGGTCACAGCGAGAGCTTCGGGCTGCCCGTCGCCGAGGCGCTGGCCGCCGGGTGCCTCGTGGTGGGCTACGACGGCGGCGGTGGCCACGAGCTGTTCGACGCGCCCGGGGCGTGGCAGGTCCCCGAGCAGCGCCCCCTGCTGCTCCGCGACAGGGTGGTGGACCTCGTCCAGCGAGCCGGCGACCTCGAGGCCGTGCGGGCCGCCAACCGGGAGTGGGTGCTCGAGCGCTACACCCCCGCACGCACCGCCACGGCCCTCGACGCCGCCGTGACGACGGCCTTCACGCGCCCCGGATCGGCGACCGTCGCCACCCATCCCGTCGCGTGGCTCGATGCCCTGGGGCCGAACTTCACGGCCTACGCCTAGCACCCACACCTGGCGAGCCCAGGACGGCTGCCCGGCAGCGAGTCAGTAGTCGCCGTCGACGACGTTCTCGAGCTCGTCCCCGTCGACGAACCGCTGCAGCTGCCTCGCGACGAGGGCGAAGGCGCGCGGACCGGCTGCCGCGATGTGCCCGGCCGCGTGCGGGGTGATGATGACGCCCTCGGCGCTCCAGAGCGGGTGGTCGGACGGCAGCGGCTCGGGGTCGACGACGTCGAGCCCAGCGCGAAGTCGACCCGACTCGACCTCGCGCACCAGGGCCGCCGTGTCGACGATGCGGCCGCGGGACACGTTGACGAGCATCGCGCCGTCGGGCATCCGGGAGAGGAACCCGGCGTCGACGAGGCCTGACGTCTGCGGGGTCAGCGGAAGGGTCAGCACGACGATGTCCGCATCGGGCAGCAGGTCAGGGAGCTCGTCGGTCGCATGGATCCCCTCGCGTGCCGAGTGCGCGACGAGCACCGGGACCGCGTCGAACGCCCGCAGCCGGCGTGCGGTCTGCTGCCCGAGGTCACCGGCCCCGACGACGAGCACCCGCTTGTCGCGCAGGTCCTCGGCCTCGACGAGCTCCCACCGGGACTCCCGTTGGGCGTCGAGGAAATGAGGGAGCCGCCGCTGCGAGGCCAGGATCATCGCGAGCACCAGCTCTGCCACCGAGCTGCCGTGCACCCCGCCGGCGTCGCAGAGCGTGACGCCGTCGGGGACGTGTCCGACGATGTCCTCCACCCCGGCGCTGGTCAGCTGGACGACCCGCAGGTCGGGCATCGCCGCGAACTTCATCTCGAGGTTCTCGGAGTCCTCGACCTGGGGCACCCAGAACACGGTCTCCGCGAGCCGGTCGGGCCTCCGTCCGGTCCCGTCCCAGACGACCACCTCGACCCCGTCGGGGACGGCTCCGAGGAGCTCGACGGCATTCGGGTCGGGCAGGCACACGACGGGCATGCGCTCACGCTAGGCCACTGCTGACGCGGATGCTCCGAGGGCGATCGACACCGGGCCCACCAGCGGCGGATATTTGGGATACATGGGGCGAAAACGCCATCAAAGCGCTACCGTCATGTCGTGATCG
This sequence comes from uncultured Actinomycetota bacterium, assembly GCA_963764195.1. Classification (GTDB taxonomy): domain Bacteria; phylum Actinomycetota; class Actinomycetes; order Actinomycetales; family Dermatophilaceae; genus JBDSSS01. The sequence goes on along the minus strand of CAVXRG010000003.1, from coordinate 808,070 downwards.
TTCGGGGAGCTCGAGGCAAGGCCGGCCGCGCCATGCCGCACGCGCAGGGCCGACCCGCCGGCAGCGACCGCCACACCGTCCCGGGTCGGCGCGGGTGAGCATGCAGAGCAGGTCCGACGCCGTCCCGCCGCGTCCGGTCCTCGTCCCGTCGCGGCACGAGGCGGTCAGCGCGTCGATCGCCGACCAGCTACCGAGCGGTGTCGGCCCGGTGCTGGGCCCGGCCGGGCCCGCGGCACTCGTCGTCGGCCTCGAGGCCGGGACCGCGACGGACGGGACGCTCGACCGGCTGGGCTTCACCCGGCACCTCACGACCGCCGAGGCGGTTCTCGATGTCGCGAACGACGTCGGCCGCTTCGACCTCGCGCTCCTGTCGCCGGAGCTGCTCGCCGAGGCCGACGCGGAGTACCTCATCCGCGATCTGCAGTCCGTCAGCCCCCATGCCCGCCTCCTCGTCGTCGCCGCCTCGAGCGAGCTGACGACCGACGCGCTGCTGCGCGGCATGAGGGCCGGCATCCACGACTTCGTCGACCCGCACGACACGATCGCCCTGAACACGACCCTCGACCAGATCCTGCGCTCGGCCGACGAACGGGCCGAGCGGGTGCTCGCCATCGGCGCCCACCCGGACGACGTCGAGATCGGCTGTGCCGGGACCCTGCTCGAGCACCGTCGGCGTGGCGACACGGTGTGGATCCTGACCATGAGCCAGGGCGCCGTCGGGGGCGACGTGCAGGCCCGCCTCGCGGAGGCCACGTCCACCGCCGGCGCGCTCGGCGCCGGCCTGCTCTTCGGTGACCTGCCCGACACCCGGATCGACTCGGGCATCGAGACGATCCGTGACATCGAGGCCGTCGTCGCAGCCGTCGACCCGACCATCATCTACGTCCACTCGTCGCGCGACCACCACCAGGACCACCGGGCCGTGCACACCGCCGTGATGAGCGCGAGCCGGCGGGTCCCCCAGGTCTTCGCCTACCAGTCGCCCTCCGCCACCAACGAGTTCGTCCCCAACAAGTTCGTCGCGATCGACACCGTTCTCGTGCGCAAGGTCAACCTGCTCGGGCTCTTCGCCTCGCAGGGCGAGCGGTCCTACCTCGAGCCGGAGATGATCGTCGCCACCGCACGCTACTGGGCCCGCAACCTCGCCCCGCGCGCCCGATACGCCGAAGCCTTCGAGATCGTCCGCAGCCTGACCCCCCTCATCCGACGCACATCGAACCCGGCGCCGGGCTCCCGCACCGTCGCCCCCGTCGTGTCGCTGTACAGCGAGCCGAAGGACACCCCATGACCACGACCGACGCCACGAGGGCCGCGTACACGCCCGACGGCCTGCCCACCGTGCTCGTCACCGGCGCCGGTGGCGCGGCCGCCGTGACACTCATCCAGGCCCTGCGCGACGACCACCGGGTCATCGCCGCGGACATGGACCCGCTCGCCGTCGGCCTCTACCTCGTGCCCGTCGACCAGCGCGTGGTCCTCCCCCGTGGCGACGACCCGTCGTTCGTCACCGCGTTGCTCGAGGCCGCCACCACCCACGGCGCGGACCTCGTGATCCCGACCGTCGACGTCGAGCTGTTCCCCGTCTCGCAGGCTGGAGCCGCGTTCGCGGACCGGGGCATCCGCGCGCTCGTCGAGACGCCCACCACCCTGCTGCGCTGCCTCGACAAGTACGAGCTGATGCAGCGGTGCGCGGCAGCGGTCCGCGTCCCACGGACGGTGCTCTGGGGACCGGAGACGACCGAGGACGACCTGGCCGGGCTCGGCGTGCCCCTCATCTCCAAGCCGCGCCGCGGTGCGGGCGGTCGGGGCTTCACCGTCCACGACTCCGCGGACGTCGCGCTCCTGCCACCCTGCGACGAGTCCTACATCCTGCAGGAGTACCTCCCGGGGGAAGAGTTCTCGATCGACGTCCTCGCGCGACCCGATGGTCACGTCGTCGCGGCGGTCCCGCGGCGCCGGGACAAGGTCGACTCCGGCATCGCCATCGCGGGGCGGACCGTCTCCGACGACGGCCTCGTGACGTTCGGCAGGGCGGTGGCCGAGGCCATCGGCGCCACCGGGGTCGTCAACGTCCAGGCCCGGCGGGCCACGGACGGCACACCCGCCCTGCTCGAGGTCAACGCCCGCTTCCCCGGCACGATGGTCCTGACCCGCGCGGCCGGGGTCGACATGCCCCGCCTCGCGGTCAAGGCCGCCCTCGGCGGCGACCTGCCCGACGACCTGCCGTTCGTCGAGGTCGCGATGGTCCGCCACTGGGCGGACGTCGTCGTCCCCGTCGAGGACTACGCGCACGTCCCCGTGCCCGTTCCGGCCCGATGACGGTCGACGCCGGCGCCGACTGGCACACCCACTCGACGACGAGCGACGGTGTCGACAGCCTGGCCGACATGGCCGCGGCAGGGGCCGCCACCGGACTGCACACCCTCGGTCTGAGCGACCACGTGCGGGAGAGCACCGCCTGGCTGCCCGAGTACGTCGCCGAGGTGCGGGCCCTGCGGGTCGACGGCCTCCAGATCCGCTGCGGCGTCGAGGTGAAGATGCTCGACGCGCGCGGTCGCCTCGACCTGCCCGCCTCCCTGCCGGAGCTCGACTACCTCCTCGTCGCCGACCACCAGTTCCCCGGCCCGGACGGCCCGGTCCATCCCGCCCGGGTCCTCGAGGACATCACCTCGGGTCGGCTTCGTCGCGCGGACGCCATCGAGCAGGTCGTCACCGCCACCTGCGGCGCCCTGCGCTCGAGCCCGTTCCCGGCCATCGTCGCGCACCTGTTCAGCCTCCTGCCCAAGTGCGGGCTCGACGAGGGTGACGTCACCGACGAACTCCTCGACGCACTCGCCTCCGCCGCGCGGGAGACGGACGCTGCCGTCGAGAGCAACGAGAAGTGGCGCTGCCCGTCGGCCCCCGTGCTCAGCGGTCTCGCCGACCGCGGGGTGCGGCTCACGGCCGGCAGCGACGCGCACCGGGCCGCCGACGTCGGACGGTGGAGATACCTCGCAGAAGCCGTTGCGCTGACGTGACGACCCGACTCGCCCAGCTCCCCCAGCTCGACACCCCGACGACACCGGCCGGGTGGGCTCTCAGCATCCTCGTGCTCCTCGGCGCCCTGCCCATGCTCGCTGGGGTGGTGGGCTACGCCCTCGTGTCGCTCCACGGACGCCGGGACCACTACGACCGCGCCGACCCGGCATACCTGCCTCGCGTCGCGGTGCTCGTGCCGGCCTGGAACGAGCGCCCGGTGCTCGAGTTCTCGGTGGACCGGATGCTGTCGATGGACTATCCCGCCGACCGGCTGCGGGTCGTCGTCGTCGACGACGCGAGCACCGACGGCACCCCCGAGCTGCTCCAGGCCAAGAACGAGCAGTACCCCGGGCGGGTTGTCGCCCTGCGCCGCGAGAAGGGCGGGGAGGGCAAGGCCCACACCCTCAACCACGGGCTGCGCGCCCTGCTCGACGACGACTGGGCCGAGGCCGTCCTCATCACCGACGCCGACGTCGTCTTCCGCCCCGACGCGGTCGCGCGGATGGCGCGCCACCTCGGCGACCCCGAGGTGGGCGCGGTGACGGCCTTCATCAAGGAGGCGAGCGAGCCGCCGAACTGGATGAGCCGCTACATCGGCTACGAGTACGCCACCGCCCAGCTCGCGGCCCGGCGGGCCCAGAACGTCGTCGGGGCCCAGGCGTGCCTGGCCGGAGGCGCCCAGTTGCTCAGCCGGGAGAACCTCGACGCGCTCGGGGGCCGGATCGACACGACGACCCTCGCCGAGGACACCGTGACCACCCTGCTCACCCAGATCCGTGGACGCCGGGTCGTGTTCGACCCGCACGCCGAGTGCCTCGCCGAGGAGCCCGCCAGCGTCGTCGGCCTGTGGAAGCAGCGGTTGCGCTGGTCGCGGGGCAACCTGCAGGTGACCCGCCGCTTCCACTCGCTCTTCTTCCGCCGCCACGAGGGCAACCACCTCGGCAACCCGTGGTTCGGGGTGCAGTGGTACGCGACGCTGCTGCTGCCCGCGTTCATGGTCCTCGCGGCCGCCGCCCTCGTGCTCATGTGGCTCTACGACGCCGACTCCTCGCGGATCCTGTTCCGCTCCTACTGGGCCGTCAGCGCCTTCGCCTTCGTCTTCACGACCTCCTTCACCCTGATGCTCGACAGCAGCGTCGCGAAGCGCAGCTGGCGCCAGGCGATCGGCTTCCCCGGGCTCATCAGTCTGGTGATCATGGCCTGGGTCATCGCCCCCGGGCCGATGCACGAGGCGATCCGCCTGCTCGCCGAGACCGGTGGGCTCGGCTGGTCGAGCCGGACCCGGAGCCTGCTCGCCCTCGCGGCCTACATCTGGACCGGGGCCTGCATGGCCGCAGCCTGGGCCGTCTACCGCGTCGACCACGTGGCTGCCCTGCGGCCGGTCGTCCCGATCCTCGTCGCCGTCGTCGGCTTCGGACCGCTGCTGTGCGCGATGACCTTCGCCGCCTACGTCGCCGAGATCCGGGGCGCGTCTGCGACCTGGGACAAGACCGAGAAGACAGGCAAGGTGGCGACGGCATGACCGACGAGACGCTCACCGGTGACACCACCGTGCGCGACGAGGCCCAGTCCCGCCTCGAGCGCGACCACCGCAGCGAGAACGCCCTGCTGTGGAAGGGAGCGCTCGCCCTGCTCGGGACCCTCGCGCTCGCCGTGGCCCGACAGCGCTGGTGGGTCTGATGACGTCCTGCGACGCGGCAGGGGACCGACCCACCCACCCCCGGCGGGGCCGGACGGTCATGCTCGGCACGTCCATCCTGCTTGTGGGCGCTGCAGCCTTCGCGGTCGTTCCGTCGACGGCCTCCGCATCGGTCAGCTCGTCGGAACGCCGGGGGATCGAGGACTCCGCAGCGGCGGGCAGCGTGGACGTCGACGCGGCCTGGACCTGGCTGATGGGGCAGCTCGGGACGGGCACCGTGGTCACCACCTCCACGACCCTGGCACCGGACCGCTCCTACCCGCCCGGCTGGACCGACGCGGTCAGGGGCCGCTTCGAGCTCGACGGGGTCACCGCGCCCGTCATCGTGCGCGACCCGGACCTCGGGGTGGACGTCTATCGCGGCCTGAGCGTCCACGCGGTCGTGGTCACCGACACGGCATACTCCATCGCCACCGTGCCGGCGCGGGCCGACGGCACCTTCGTGTTCCCCTGGAGCCGTCCCGGGACGAAGGTCTTCCGGCTCGTCGACGACGCCTCCGGCGCGGTGCTGGCCGAGTACGCACCGCGGACCGGGGTGGTCCGCTCGTTCGACGTGAGCGCCACGAGCGCGCTGGCCGGGCGCTCGTTCGCCTACGACCAGGCTCTCGCCCTGCTCACCGCCGACTCGCTCGGTCACCGAGCGACCGCGCGGGACCTCGCGCGCGGGCTTGTCGGTCTGCAGGCGAAGGACGGGCCCCAGGTGGGTGGTTTCGTCTCGAGTGCCGCAGCACTCAACCCCGCCGCGGGCCTGCCCGAGTACCGCACCGGCATCAACGCGGTCGCCACCTATGCCCTGGTGCGCCACCTCCAGACACTGCCACCGGACTCCAGCCAGCACGCCGAGCTCACCGCCGCCGCCGAGGCCGGGGTCCGCTGGCTGCTGGCCCAGCAGGTGCACGGCGGCGCGCTCGACGGTCTCGTCACCGGTGGCCACGGCACCTTCCACGACGGGGGCTTCGACCCGGGGGCCGACCTCCCGTGGGCCTCCACCGAGCACAACATCGACACCTGGCACGCGTTGGTGCTCGCCGGCATGGTGCTCGACGACCCCGCGGCGGCCGCCGCGGCACACGACCTCAACGAGGCCATCATCGACCTGCTCTGGGACGACGACTCCCATCACTTCCTTCAAGGCAGGACCCCGGACGGGCCGGACCCCACCGAGGCACTCGACGTCAACTCCTGGGGTGCGATCTACCTCGAGGCGACCGGTCGACACGATCGCGCGGTCGACGCGCTCGCCCACACCGACCTGTTCGCGTCGTCCACCGGAACCGTCTCCGGCTACGCCCCTCGGCCGCTCCTCGGGGCGGACCCGCTCGTGTGGTTCGAGGGGTCCGCGGGGACGGCCGTGGCGCAGGCGCGGCTCGGTCTGTCGGCGGCCGCCGCGTCCACCATCGGGGCCCTGACGCCGGGCCAGCTCCCCAGCGGGGCCTTTCCCGCCGCGACCCGTGACGACGCCTACCTCGAGATGTCCTCGGCGCCGGCCGTGAACGGGACGACGTGGATGATTCTCGGCGCGCAGGCACTCGCCGGCCGACGGTCCATCTGGGACGACCCCCCGACGCAAGGAACCCCTCTCTCATGACGTTCAGCCAGCCGATGGGCTACCGCCTCCCGAGCTCGGTCAGCCTCACCTCCCTCTCGCGCGCTCTCGAACGGTTCGGGTGGCCCGTCTGGAGGGTCGAGGTCGTCCGCGCGGCCGCCACCGTCGTCGTCGACGCGATGCAGCACGGCGCCGATCTCGACGAGGTGTGTCGGCGCCTGTCCAACGACCAGGTGGGGGCGGAGGACCTCCTCATCAGCCGCGCCCGCAACGCCGGGCTGCTCCTGCACTGCGCGGAGTTCCTCGACGTGGCGCACGGCCTGCTCAGCAGCCCGTCGGCGCTGCCGCTCCCGAGCCGGATCGACCTTCGCGCCCGCGCCCAGTTCATGGACGACCCGGTCGATCCCGAGCGGGCCTGGACCTACGTCCTGTTCGGCACCGAGCATGACCGGCTCGAGCAGGTCTTCCTCCAGCTGCGCGGCTGCGAGCCCTACCCGATCGCCGCGGCGGACGACCCGCCCGCCGACGAGGAGGACCGGCCGGGCTGGGAGGAGCGGGTGCTCACCTGGGAGCGCGTCCTCGCGCCATTCGGCCGCTCGACCCCCCTGCAGGTCTCGGCGCCGGAGCCGCAAGTCATGTTCGACCTCATCGAGTCGCTGCGCCACGACGGCCGGGACGCAGAGCTGTCGGCCGCCGGCAAGGTCACGATGACGGCGGTCCTGGAGGAGGTCACGCGCCGGCTCGGCGGCGAGGCCCCCGACGACCTCCGGGGCCTGCTGCTCGCTCCCCTGCCGACCTGACGCACAGCCCCGCGCGACCGGACGCGCAGAGGTCCGGGGCCCGGTGACGTGCCGACCCCGGACCTCGTGCGCGCCTACCGGTCGGCGTACTCGCGGATCTCGCCGCTCTGGATCCGGTCGAAGTATCCGTGGATGACCTTCCGGACGACCTTGGCCAGGAAGTAGAGCCCGATGATGTTGGGGATACCCATCAGGAAGATCATCGAGTCGGAGAAGTTGATCACGGCGTCGAGCGCCGCGGCCGAGCCGATGACGGTGAAGATGACGAAGACGACCTTGAAGACGTTCTCTGCGGTGGGGTTGTCACCGAAGAGGTAGGACGTCGCCTTCATCCCGTAGTAGGACCAGCTGATCATCGTCGAGAAGGCGAACATGACCACGGCGACCGCGAGGACGTAGGGGAACCACGGCAGCACGCTCTCGAAGGCGCGCGAGGTGAGCTTGACCCCCCCGATGTCCGCCGCGTCCGGGCTGGTCCAGGCGCCGGTGATGACGATGGTCAGCGCGGTCATGGTGCAGATGACGATCGTGTCGATGAACGGCTCGAGCAGGGCGACGAAGCCCTCCGTGGCGGGCTCCTTCGTCCGGACGGCCGAGTGCGCGACCGCGGCCGAGCCCAGGCCGGCCTCGTTGGAGAAGGCCGCACGCTGGAAGCCGACGAGCAGGGCGCCGACGGCGCCACCGATGATGCCCTCGCCGGTGAAGGCGCCGGAGATGATCTCGCCGAAGGCGCCCGGCACCGAGCCGACGTTGCCCAGGATGACCACGAGACAGGCGACCAGGTAGAGCGCGGCCATGAGCGGCACGATCTTCTCGGTGACCTTGGCGATGCTCTTGATGCCGCCGATGATGACGGCGCCGACGAGCCCGGCGAAGATGACGCCGACGACCCAGCCGAGGCCGCCGAGCGCACCGTCGGTGCCGCCCGTCACCTCGATGATCTGGGCGGTGGCCTGGTTGGACTGGAACATGTTCCCGCCACCGAGCGAGCCGCCGATCATGCAGACCGCGAAGGCCGCCGCGAGGAACTTGCCGAGCTTGGCCCGGCCGTTCTTCGCGAGCCCGTCGCGCAGGTAGTACATCGGGCCACCCGAGACGCTTCCGTCGGCGTGCTCCCGCCGGAACTTCACCCCGAGCATGCACTCGGCCATCTTCGTGCTCATGCCGACGAAGCCGGCGACCATCATCCAGAGCGTCGCGCCCGGCCCCCCCAGGGACACCGCGATCGCGACGCCGGCGATGTTGCCGAGGCCGACGGTGCCGGACACGGCCGTGGCGAGGGCCTGGAAGTGGGAGACCTCACCCGCGTCGTCGGGGTCGGAGTACTTGCCTCTCACGAGGTCGATGGCGTGCCTGAAGCCGCGGATGTTCATGAAGCCGAGCCAGACGGTGAAGAACGCACCGGCGATGACGAGCCAGAGGACGATGAGCGGGATCTTCACATCGCCGACGGTGATCGCGAAGAAGACAGTCGAGGTGATCGCGTCGGAGAACCAGGTGAAGGCGTTGACGAGGACATCCATCAGGGCACCACCGTCACGGGGAAGGGCGAGCTGTGGACGAGGCGCATCACGACGCTGCCGAAGATGGCCTGGCGGAGCCCGGAGTCGCCGGTCCGGCCGACGATGATGTGGCTGGCCCCCAGCTCCTCGGCGATGTCGATGAGGGTCTCGGACGGGTTCCCGTGCCGGATCTCGGTCTTCGGGGTGCGGCCCGCGGCCTCGACGACCGCGACCATCGGCGCGATCACCTGCTCCTGGGCGGCGGCGATCTCCGAGGAGCGACGTGAGGAGCGCTCCTCGTTCTCGGTGGGGGTGTTGAACGAGAACGGTGACCAGTTGATGACGTGGGCGACGACGAGCTGCAGGTCTTCTGCGTTGGCCCGTTCGAGTGCGAACTCGACCGCGCGGGTCGAGGCCTCACTGTTGTCGACCCCGATGAGCACGATTGCCATGGGTTCCTCCTCGGCGACTAGAAGGTTCCCGAGATTTCCGCGGACCGGCGGGTAGCACCATCCCCACGGCTCAATGTCACCGTTTCGTCACCAAGTCCAGACTCAGCCCGTCCACAGTCTGAGATGGTGACGTCGGTCACACCGGCCCGCGCGCCACCCTCAGACGATGGTCGCCTTGACCTCCGCGAGGCGGCCGAGCAGCCCGTTGACGAAGCTCGGCGACTCGTCCGTGGACAGCTCGGTCGCGAGCGTGACGGCCTCCGAGATGGCGACGGGGTCGGGGATCTCGTCGTTCCAGAGCACCTCCCACGCACCGATCCTCAGGATGGCGCGGTCGACGGCCGGCATCCGGTCGAGGGTCCAGCCCTGGCTGTAGTCGGTCAGTGCCGCGTTGATGTCGCTCCACCGCCCGACGACGCCGCGCACGAGCGTCGCGGTGTAGGGGTTGTTGCCGGCCCGGGAGCCGCCCTCGGTCCCGGCCTCGAGGAGCCGGTCGGCGAGGAGGTTCTCGACGTTGACGCCGCGCTGGTCGGCCTCGAAGAGGATGTCGAGAGCCCGCGCACGGGCCTTGCTGCGTGCAGCCAAGGGGATCCGCGCCGCTCAGTCGTTGACGCGGCCGAGGTAGGAGCCGTCACGCGTGTCGACCTTCACCTTCGTGCCGGTCTCGAGGAAGAGGGGGACGTTGATCTGCGCACCGGTCTCGAGGGTGGCCGGCTTCGTGCCGCCGGTCGAGCGGTCGCCCTGCAGGCCCGGGTCGGTGTGCGAGACCTCGAGGACGACCGACGGGGGCAGCTCGACGTAGAGCGGGACGCCGTCGTGGGTGGCGACGATGGCGTTCTGGTTCTCGAGCATGTAGTCCGCAGCGCCACCGACCGTGACCGCGCCGACGTTCAGCTGGTCGTAGGTGTCGGTGTCCATGAAGACGAAGTCCTCGCCGTCCTTGTAGAGGTACTGCATCGTGCGCTTGTCGACGTTGGCCGTCTCGACCTTGGTGCCGGCGTTGAACGTCTTGTCGACGACCTTGCCGGACAGGACGGCCTTGAGCTTGGTCCGCACGAAGGCGGGGCCCTTGCCCGGCTTCACGTGCTGGAACTCGACGACGGACCAGAGCTGCCCCTCGAGGTTGAGCACCAGGCCGTTCTTCAGGTCGTTGGTCGAAGCCATCTGACAAACCACTTTCGTATGCCGGGCCACCGCGCTCGCGCGTGGGCGGAGTCAGGCGGGGCCCGGTCGTCGTGTCGTTGGGAGTGCGACTGGGAAGTTGCGGAGCGAGTCTATCCGTCGCCGTGTCGCTCCTCCGAATCGAGCCGGGTAGCATCGGCTCTTTGCCCGCAGCACCATCCCGATCGCCCGCCGCCCGAGAGGTTGCCCGTCGTGTCCGCACCCACCGAGCAGGTCGCCGAGCAGGTCGCCGAGCTGGTCGCCGAGCAGGCCTACCTCGACCACGCGCGCGCGGAGCTGACCCGGATGCGGGAGACGGCGCAGGCCCTCGACGCGTCGAAGGCGAGCGACGCCATCTCGGGAGAGGTCCTCGGCCGCGTGCTGGCCCGGCGGATCGCCTCGCTCCAGGACGACCCGCGCACCACCCTCTTCTTCGGCCGGATCGACCTGACGAGCGCGCAGGACGGAGACGAGACCTTCCACATCGGGCGGCGTCACGTCTCGGACGCGGCGGGCGACCCCGTCGTCGTCGACTGGCGCGCACCCGTCTCGACCGCGTTCTACCGGGCCTCCCCCAGCGCCCCGATGGGGGTGCGCCGACGACGACGCTTCGGCGTCGACCGGGGCCGGCTCACGGCCTACGAGGACGAGCAGGTCTCCGGAGGCGGCGCCGCCGAGCCGTCGGGCACGCTGCTCGCCGCGGAGATCGAGCGTCCGCGCAGCGGCCCGATGCGCGACATCGTCTCGACGATCCAGCCCGAGCAGGACGAGATCGTCCGCAGCGACGTGTCCGTCTCGGTCTGCGTCCAGGGAGCGCCGGGCACCGGGAAGACCGCCGTCGGCCTGCACCGCGCCGCGTGGCTGCTCTACTCCTTCCGGGACCGGCTCGACCGATCGGGGGTGCTCGTCATCGGCCCCAACCGGGCCTTCCTCGACCACATCGGGGCAGTGCTGCCATCCCTCGGCGAGGCGCGGGTCGGCCACGCGACGATCGAGACCCTCCTCGACCACGGCCGGGTCCGCGCCGAGGACCCCGCCCCCGTCGCGACGCTCAAGGGCGACGCCCGACTCGCCGCGGTGCTCCGTCGCGCCGTCTGGTCGCGCCTGCCCCGTCCCACCGAGGCGCTCGTCGTGCCCCGCGGGGTGCGCAAGTGGCGCGTCCCGGCATACGAGGTCGCCGAGGTCGTCGCCGAGCTCACGGCGCGGGGCGTGCGCTACGGAGCGGCCCGCGACCTGCTCCCGCAGCGGCTCGCCCACCACCTGCTGCTCGAGATGGAGCGCGCCGGCGACGCCCCTGACGACCGGGTGCAGGACGCCGTGGCCCGCTCGGCGCCGATGAAGCGCTACGTCCGCGAGGTCTGGCCGCTGCTCGACCCCGCCGCCGTGCTGCACGCCCTCTGGTCCGACGCGACCGCCCTCGCGGCGGCGTCGGAGGGCCTGCTCGACGACGAGGAGCAACGGATGCTGCTGTGGGACAGGCCGGTCCGGACGAAGGGCGCCGCCCGGTGGAGCCGCGCGGACATGGCCCTGCTCGACGAGGTCGCCGACCTGCTCGCCCGCACCCCGAGCCTGGGTCACGTCGTGCTCGACGAGGCACAGGACCTCTCCCCCATGCAGCTGCGCGCGGTCGGCCGCCGGTGCTCGACGGGATCGGTCACGGTGCTCGGCGACATCGCGCAGGGGACGACCCCCTGGGCGACGGCGTCGTGGGACGACGCGATGGGCCACCTCGGCAAGTCCGACCACGACCTCGTCGTGCTCGACCGCGGCTTCCGCGTCCCGGCGCGGGTCATCGAGTATGCCGCTCGCCTCCTGCCGTCGATGGCGCCCGGACTCGGCGCCCCGGTGTCGGTGCGCGACAACCCCGGCCGGCTCGAGATCCGCCGCACCGCGCCCGCTGAGCTCGACGACGAGGTGGCGCGGGCCGTCAGGGACGCCTCGGCCGGTCCCGGCTCGGTCGGCGTCATCGTGCCCGACGCGATGGTCGCCGCGCTGTCCGCACGGCTCACCGCGCACGACATCGGCCACGGACGCCTCGACGCCGGGCACGGTGACGACGAGGACCACGCGGTCGAGGTCGTCCCGGCGACGGTCGCCAAGGGCCTCGAGTTCGACCGGACCGTCGTCGTCGAGCCGGCCTCGATCGCCGCCGCCGAGCCCGACGAGCGCACCGGCCTGCGCCGCCTCTACGTCGTGCTCACCCGCGCCGTCTCCGAGGTGACCGTCGTCCACAGCGAACCGCTGCCGGCGGAGCTCACCTGACGCGATCGAGCGGCGGATCAGTCTGCAGCCGAGGCTGTCCTGACGACACCGGACGCAGACTGATCCGCAGCCTGATCTCCCGGTCAGACGCCGATCGTCAGCGCCGCGCCGTACCCGGCCGAGGCGTCCCCCGACGACGTCGCGAGCTGGTGCACGCCCTGCTCTTGGCCGGGACGTCGTCGCCCGCAGGCTCCTGCCGCGGCGCGGAACGCTTGCCCTGCAGGCGGGTTCAGACCAGTGCGCGCAGGGCGAGCAGGTAGGACTGCAGCCCGAAGCCGGCGATCGTGCCCGTGGCGACACCGGCCACGACCGACGTGTGCCGGAACTCCTCGCGGGCGGCGGGGTTGCTGAGGTGCACCTCGACCAGGCTGCGACCACTCGTCGTGACGATGGCGCAGGCGTCGCGGACGGCATACGCGTAATGGGTGAACGCGCCGGGGTTGAGCACGACGTCGCAACCGGTGTCGACCGCCTCGTGGAGCCAGTCGATGAGCTCGCCCTCATGGTTGGTCTGCCGGCAGTCGGCGACGAGCCCGAGGTCGCGCGCCTCGCGCTGGACGGCGGCGTGGACGTCGTCGAGGGTGTCCGACCCGTAGACCTCCGGCTCACGCGTGCCGAGCCGGCCGAGATTGGGCCCGGACAGGACGAAGACCGTGGGTGCCGTCATGCGGGCGAGTCTACGCAGCAGGCTCGTCGGACGACACGAGCGCGTATGCCGCTCGCAGCGAGGCGTCCGACGGCCCGGCGAGGCGGCCGGGACGACCGAGCGCGTCGAGCACGACGAAGCGCAGCACCGAGCCGCGCGACTTCTTGTCACGGCGCATCGCGGTGAGCAGCGGCTCCCAACGGTCGCCGCGGTAGCTCGTCGGCAGCCCGACCGCCTCGAGCACGGCGCGGTGCCGGGCCACGAGGGCATCCCCCTCGGGGCCGGCAAGGTGACCGGTGAGGCGGGCCAGCTCGGCGACGTAGACCATCCCGACGGCGACGGCCTCGCCGTGCCGCCACGTGTAGTGCTCCACCTGCTCGATCGCGTGGGCGAAGGTGTGTCCGTAGTTGAGGATCTCGCGCAGCGAGCTCTCACGCAGGTCCGCCGCGACGACCTCCGCCTTGACCCGCACCGCGCGCTCGACGAGCTCGCGCAGGCGCGGGTTGTCGCTGCGGGCGGCCGCGGCGGGATCTGCTTCGACGAGCCCGAGGATGACGGGGTCGGCGATGAAGCCGGCCTTGATGATCTCGGCGAGCCCGGCGACGAGGTCTGCGGTCGGCAGGGTGTGCAGCACGTCGAGGTCGCAGAGCACCCCGGCCGGCGGGTGGAAGGCGCCGACGAGATTCTTGCCCTCGGCCGTGTTGATCCCCGTCTTGCCACCGACTGCGGCGTCGACCATGCCGAGCAGCGTCGTCGGCACCTGGACGACCCGGACCCCACGCAGCCAGGTCGCGGCGACGAAGCCGGCGAGGTCGGTGACGCTGCCCCCGCCCAGCCCGACGACGGCGTCGCTGCGGGTGAAGCCGGCCTCGCCGAGGAGCGACCACAGCTCCGCCATGACCTCGGCGGTCTTCGCGGACTCGGCGTCGGGCACGGGCGCGAGGTGAACGGCATACCCCGCGTCGGAGAGCGACCGGGCCACCGACGCGGTCAGCTCGGAGAGCGTGGGCGGGTGCACGAGCAGGACCCGCTCGACGTCGGCACCGAGCAGGCCCGCGACCCGGTGGAGGATGCCGGAGCCGATGACGACGTCGTAGTCGGAGCCGACCGCGATCGTCGTCACGTCACTCACTCGGCGTCACCTGCCGCGTCACGCGTCGCGTCACCCGCCGAGCCGAGGGCGGCAACGATCTCCTCGACGATGTCGTCAGGGGTGCGGCCGGCCGTGTCGACCCGGATCGTCGCGACCCGCTGGTAGGTCTCCCGGCGCGCGTTCATCATCGCCACCCACGAGGCGCGGGGGTTGACCGACAGGAGCGGTCGCGAGCGGTCGAAGCCGATCCGCTTGCTCGCGTCGGCGATCCCGACCTCGAGCAGGACGACGGCGGACGCACCCGCGAGGGCCGCCTCGGTCTCGGGGTCCATCAACGCGCCACCACCGAGCGCGACAACGCCCTGCTCCTCGGCGAGCGCGCGGGCCACCTCGGCCCGCTCGAGCGCGCGGAAGGCCTGCTCGCCGTCGTCGACGAAGATGTCGCTGACCGACCGACCCTGGGCGGCCTCGATGGCGGCGTCGGTGTCGTGCACGGTCGTCCCGAGCCGGGCGGCGAGCGCGGTGCCGATCGTGGTCTTGCCGGCGCCCGGGGGGCCGATGACGACGGCGACGGGGCGGGGAGCGGGGGTCACCACGTCCGCAGCCCCGCACGGACGCCGTCGAGGTAGGCGGCGTGGTTGCGCGAGGTCTCCGTCACCGAGTCCCCACCGAACTTCTCGACGCAGGCCTGGGCGAGGACGAGGGCGACCATCGCCTCGGCGACGACCCCGGCAGCGGGGACCGCGCAGACGTCGGAGCGCTGGTGGATCGCGGTGGCGGCCTCCCCCGTCGACACGTCGACGGTGGCGAGGGCCCGCGGCACGGTGCTGATCGGCTTCATGGCGGCCCGGACGCGCAGCACCTGGCCCGTCGACATGCCGCCCTCGGTGCCGCCGGCGCGGCCGGTGCGCCGGGTGATCGTGCCGTCGACGACGTCCATCTCGTCGTGCGCCTGCGAGCCGCGGCGCCGGGCGGTCTCGAAGCCGTCGCCGACCTCGACCCCCTTGATCGCCTGGATGCTCATCAGTGCCGCGGCGAGCTGGGCGTCGAGCTTGCGGTCCCAGTGCACGTGCGAGCCGAGCCCGGGCGGCAGTCCGTAGGCGAGCACCTCGACGACGCCGCCGAGGGTGTCACCGTCCTTCTTCGCCGCGTCGACCTCGGCGACCATCGCGGCCGAGCCGGCCGCGTCGAAGGCCCGCACGGGGTCGGCGTCGAGGCGCTCGACGTCGTCGGGGGTGGGCAGCGGGGCGCCGGACGCGACCGCCGCGGTGCCGATCGAGACGGTGTGCGAGACGAGGCGGATGCCGTAGGCCTGCTCGAGGAAGCGCGATGCGACCTCACCGAGGGCGACGCGGGCCGCGGTCTCGCGCGCGGAGGCACGCTCGAGGACCGGACGGGCGTCCTCGTAGCCGTACTTCTGCATGCCGACGAGGTCGGCGTGACCGGGCCGGGGCCGGGTCAGCGGCTTGTTGCGGGCGACCTCGCGCTCGGCGTTGACGTCGTCGGCAGCGGCCATCGCCTCCTCCGAGACGGGGTCGGGGCTCATCACGGTCTGCCACTTGGGCCACTCGCTGTTGCCGACGCGCACGGCGAGGGGCGAGCCGATGCTCACCCCGTGGCGCAGCCCGCCGAGGAACTCGACCTCGTCCTGCTCGAACTTCATCCGGGCGCCGCGGCCGTAGCCGAGCCGGCGGCGCGACAGGGCCGCCCGCAGGTCCTTCGAGGTGACCTGCACCCCGGCCGGCAGCCCCTCGAGCATCGCCACGAGGGCGGGGCCGTGCGACTCACCGGCGGTCAACCAACGCAACATGCCCCGATCCTGCCATGGGGCGGGACGGCGCCCGCCGGCCGCCCGTCAACCGGACGGCGCGGCAGCGGCGGCGGGCGGCTGCGCGCGGACGGCTCAGCCGAGCGGGTGGACCTCGACGACGAGGGCGACCAGGGTGCCGAGCAGCATCCACGGCCCGAAGGCGATCTCGTCGGAGCGGGACCCCCGGCGCCGGACGATCCGCGTGACGCCGTACACCCCCGCGAGGATGAAGGCGGCATACGTCGCGACGACCGGGGCCCCGACGGAGACGTAGCCGGTCGCGAGCCCGACGAGGCCGGCCAGGGTGACGTCACCGAAGCCGAAACCCTTGCCGAGCAGCGCCGCGACGACGGCGACGAGCAGGTAGACGAGCCACAGGACCACACCGGCGACGACCGCCCGCAGCAGCGCACCCCAGTCACCCGAGGCGAGCGAGGCGAGCGCGAGCTGACCGACGAGCATCGGGTAGGCCGGGCGGGTGATCCCCCGGGGCAGGCGGTGCACGTCGGCGTCGACCCAGGTGAGCACGACCGCGACGACGGCGAAGCCGAGGTAGGCCGGGGCCAGGGCATAGCCGGACAGCGGCCCGAACCGCCACGCGAGCAGGCCCCAGAGGAGCCCGAGGCCGGCCGTGACCGCGGTGGGTGGCAGCCACGGCCCGGGTCCGGTCTCGTCGTCGAGCCGGTATGCCGCTCGCGCCAGCTCCGCCGCGAGCACCCTCCCGACGAGGCCGCCGGCGACGACGGCGAGCGCGACGTACCACCACGGCGTCGGGGGGAACGGGGCCCAGGTCATGGCGCCGAGCGCCGGGGGGTCCCCCAGTCGGGGTCGACGACCACAGCCAGGGCCTCGGCCATCGCGGCGAGCGGTGCGGCGCGTCCGGTCATCAGGGTGACCTGGGCCGCGGCCTGGTGCAGGAGCATGTCCGTGCCGTGAGCCAGCGTCCAGCCCCTGGCTCGCGCCGCGCGCTGCAGGGGCGTCGGGCCGCCGCCGTAGACGACGTCGAGGACCGTGCGCGGGCTCTCGTCGCGCGACGTCGGCGGGAGGTGCGCCAACCCGGTCACCGCCGCGGGGGGGACGGTGCTGATGATGACGTCGACGAGCGGCCACTCGCCCATCGCGACGGTGTCGACGGTCAACCCGACCGCCCCGGCCAGGGCGACGGTCTCCGGGCGGGGACGGTCGCGCACCATCAGGGTCAGGCGCTGGGCGCCGGACCCGGCGAGCGCCACGACGGCGGACCGGGCCGTGGCGCCGCTGCCGACGACGAGGACCTCGGTCGCGTCGTGACAACCGGCCTCGAGCAGGGCCAGCTCGATCCCCTCGACGTCGGTGTTGTCGGCGTGCCACCCCCCGTCGCGGCGGACGAGCGTGTTGGCGGTGCCGGTCGAGCGCGCCGTCCCGCTCGCGGTGTCCGCCCGGGCGAAGGCGACCTCCTTGAGCGGCATCGTCAGCGAGAGGCCGATGTCGTCCGGGTCCAGTCCGTCGAGGGCCGCGTCGAATCCGGCACGGTCGACCTCGCGACGCCCGTAGGACCAGCCGGTGAGGCCCAGGGCGGCGTAGGCGGCCCGGTGCAGGGTGGGCGAGAGGGAGTGGGCGACCGGGGAGCCCCACACCGCGCAGCGGCGCCGCGCTCCCCCGGCCTCCTGCGCCCCCGACGCGTCAGCCGCTCCGGTCAGCACTTGCCCTTGTTCGACTGGCACCACGTCTGGAACTCCTGGACGTTCTTCTGGTGCTCCGCGTAGGTCTCGGCGAACTTCGTCTCGCCCGTCTCGGGGTTCGTCGTGACGAAGTAGAGCCACGGCCCGGCGGCCGGTGACACCGCCGCCTTGATGGCGCTCTCGCCCGGGTTGTCGATCGGGCCGGGGGGCAGGCCGACGACCTTGTAGGTGTTGTAGGGGCTGGCGCTCCCGCGCGCCGCGTTCGTCGTCGTGATGCCGTGCTTGCCGGAGGCGTAGTTGACGGTCGAGTCGAGCTGGAGCGGCATCTTGTCGGCGAGCCGGTTCTCGACGACCCGGGCGACCTTGGGCCGGTCCTTCTCGAAGCGGGCCTCGGCCTCGACGAGGCTGGCGATCGTCATGATCCGCTCACGCTGGGCCTCGGGGACGCCGAGCGCGTCGAGGCGCTTGACGGTCTCACCCACCATCGTCCTGAGCTGCGCGGCGGCGCTCGTGCCGGGGTCGAAGGTGTAACCGGCCGGGAACAGGTATCCCTCGACGTTGCCCTTGGCGGCCGCCGGCAGCCCCAGCGCCTTGGCGTCCTTGGCCGCCGTGGTGTAGTCGGCCACCGGCACACCAGTCGCCTTGGACAGCCGCGGGTAGATCTCCTTGGCCCACAGTCCCTCGGGGATCGTCACCTCGGAGGTGATCCGGTTCTTCGGGTCGACGAGCACGGCCAGCGCGTCCGCAGCACTCATCTGCTTGCGCAGGGCGTACACACCGGGCTGGATGCCGGCACTCCTCGGGTCGGCGTTGGCGGCCTCGATGAAGGCCTTGGTCGTCTTGACGATGTCGTCCTCGCGCAGCGTCTTGGCGATCGCCGTGCCGCCGTCGCCCTGGCTGACCTTGACCTGCACCTCGCCGGTGCCGGGTCCGGCGTAGTCGTTGGCCTGGGTGAAGGAGGCCACGAGCGGACGGAGGAGGGTGACGGCGACGAAGGCACCGACGCCGACGACGGCCAGCGCGAGCACGATGACGACGAGGCGCCGCACGGTGGACGGCTTGCCCCCGACCCGCTGCTCCTCCTTGCGGGCCCGCCGCCTCTCGCGCCGGCTCAACGCCCGGTGCTCCGCCTCGAAGCCGGTCGCCTCGTGGTCGTCCGTGTCACCGAAGATCGATGACTCCAGATGGTCCTTCATCTGCGACGTTCCTTCTTCCGGGGCTTGCGTACGGCGGAGACCACCTCGCCGCCCGGTCGACCCGACGACGCCTCGGCGTCGAGGGCGGACTGGAGGATGATCACGGCGGCGGCCTGGTCCACGACCGCACGTTGGCTCCGTCCGGAGACACCGCTGTCGCGTAGTCTGCGGTGCGCGGACACGGTGGTCAAGCGTTCATCGACCAGCCGCACCGTGAGGGAGGGGAGTCTCGCCGCGAGCTGGACGGCATACGCCCGGGCGATCCGCGCGGCCTCACCCTCCTCGCCGGAGAGCAGCAGCGGCAGCCCGACGACGAGCTCGACCGCCTCCCGCTCGTCCGCGAGACGGGCGAGCTCGAGCAGGTCGGTGTCGTGCTCGGGGTCCCGGCGCAGCGTGGCGACGGGGTGGACGAAGCTGCCCGAGGGGTCGCTGGCGGACACCCCGACGCGGACCGCGCCCACGTCGACCCCGAGGCGCACACCACCGGACGTCGTCACGGGAGCCGTCACGCGCTCCGGCCGCGCAGCAGGTCCTCGACCGCCCCGAGCGCTACCGAGACCTTCGAGGCGTCGGTGCCGCCGCCCTGGGCGATGTCGTCCTTCCCGCCTCCGCCACCGCCGAGGGCCTGGGCCGCGACCTTGACGTAGGCGCCCGCCTTGAGCCCCTCGGACCGGGCCCGCTCGTTCGTCGCGACGATGACGACGGGGCGACCGCCCGCGACGCCCGCCATCGACACGAGCGCTGGACGGTCGTTGCCGAGCCGACCTCGCACGTCGAGCACGAGCGCGCGCAGGTCGTCGGCCGTGGCGTCCTGGGCGTCGTGGCTGACGAAGGTCACCCCCGCGACGTCACGGGCGCTGGAGACGAGGGCCGGCGCGGCCCCGAGGACCTGGCCCTGCTTGACGGCTGCGATCTCGCGCTCGGCATCCTTGAGCCTGGCGAGGATGCTGGCGATCCGGTCGGGCAGCTCCTCGCGGCGCACCTTGAGCACGTCGGTCAGCTGGCCGACGATCGTCGCCTCGCGGGCGAGGTGGCTGTAGGCGTCGGCACCGACGAGGGCTTCGACGCGCCGGACCCCGGACCCGATCGACGCCTCACCGAGGAGCTTGACGACCCCGATCTGGCCGACGCGCAGCGCATGGGTGCCACCGCAGAGCTCGCGCGACCAGTCGCCGATGGACACGACGCGCACGCGGTCGCCGTACTTCTCGCCGAAGAGCGCCATCGCACCCATCTTGCGGGCCGCGTCGAGCGACATGACGTCGGCCGTCACCGCGAGGTCGTCGAGCAGGACGGAGTTGACCTTCGCCTCGATGTCGGTCATCGCCCCGAGCGGGACGGCGCTCTGGGCCTTGAAGTCGAAGCGCAGCCGGCCGGGCGAGTTCTCCGACCCCGCCTGGGTCGCGGTGTCGCCGAGCTCGTCCCGCAGCGCCTGATGGACGAGGTGGGTGGCCGTGTGGGCCCGGGAGATCGATCGGCGACGCGCCACGTCGACCTCGGCCTCGGCCCCCTCGCCGGTCTGCGCCTCGCCCTCGAGGACGGTGGCGCGGTGGACGATGAGCCCGGAGATCGGGCGTTGGACATCGGTCACCTCGAGCAGCGCACCGCCCGCGAGCCGGATCCTGCCGTGGTCGGCGAGCTGGCCGCCCGCCTCGGCGTAGAGCGGGGTGCGGTCGAGCACGAGCTCGATCGCGTCACCGGCCGAGACCCGGTCGACGACCTCGCCGTCGCGGATCAGCCCGCGGACCCGGCTGTCGGAGAGCACCTCGTCGTAGCCGGTGAACTCGACCGCGCCGCCGAGGGTGTCGGCCACCCTGCGGTAGACCTGAGTGTCGCCGTGCGCGCTCTTCTTCGACCGGGCGTCGGCCTTGGCCCGGTTGCGCTGCTCCCCCATCAGCCGGCGGAAGCCCGGCTCGTCGACGGCGATCCCCTGCTCCGCCGCCATCTCGAGGGTGAGGTCGATCGGGAAGCCGTAGGTGTCGTGCAGGGCGAAGGCCTCGGCCCCGCCCAGGGCGGTCCGGCCCGACGACTTGGCCCTGGCCACGGCCGTGTCGAGGATGGTCGTACCCGAGCTGAGCGTGCGACGGAAGGCGTCCTCCTCGCCGTAGGCGACCTGGCTGATCCGGCCGAAGTCGGCCTCGAGCTCGGGGTAGGAGACCTTCATCCGGTCGAGGCTGACCGGCAGCAGGTGCTCGAGCGTCGAGCCGTCGACCCCGAGCAGGCGCATCGAGCGGACCGCGCGGCGCAGCAGCCGGCGCAGGACGTAGCCGCGGCCCTCGTTGCCGGGCGTGACCCCGTCACCGATGAGCATGAGGCTGGAGCGCACGTGGTCGGCGACGACGCGGAAGCGGACGTCGTCGTCGTGGTCGGCCCCGTAGTGCCGGCCGGAGAGCTCCTCGGCCGCGGCGATGACGGGGAAGACCTCGTCGGTCTCGTAGATGTTGTCGACGCCCTGGAGCAGGTAGGCGACCCGCTCGAGCCCCATGCCGGTGTCGATGTTGCGCTTGGGCAGCTCGCCCGCGATGTCGAAGTCCTCCTTGGACCGGACGTTCTCGAGCTCGTACTGCATGAAGACGAGGTTCCAGAACTCGAGGTAGCGGTCACCCGCATCCCAGTCGCCGTCCGCGCCGTACTGCGGGCCGCGGTCGATCAGGATCTCGGAGCAGGGCCCGCCGGGGCCGGCCACCCCCATGTTCCAGTAGTTGTCGCGGCGACCGAGCCGGATGATCCGGCTGTCGGGCAGCCCGGCCACCTTCTTCCACAGGGCGATCGCCTCGTCGTCCTCGTGGTAGACCGAGGCGTAGAGGTCCTTCTCGTCGAAGCCATAGCCGCCGTCGCGCTGGCTCGTCGTGATCAGCTCCCAGGCGAGCTCGATCGCCCCCTCCTTGAAGTAGTCACCGAAGGAGAAGTTGCCGTTCATCTGGAAGAACGTGCCGTGCCGGGTCGTCTTGCCGACCTCCTCGATGTCGAGGGTCCGGACGCACTTCTGGACGCTCGTCGCGCGGGTGTAGGGCGGCGTCTCCTGGCCGAGGAAGTACGGCTTGAAGGGCACCATCCCGGCGTTGACGAACAGCAGGTTGGGGTCGTCGTGGACGAGCGGCGCGCTCGGCACGACGGTGTGGCCGCGGCTGCCGAAGTAGGTGAGCCAACGACGCCTGATCTCAGCGGTTTCCATTGCGGTGCAGTCCTCGGGGTGGGTCGGGCGGGCGCGGGAGCCGCACCGCCGGATCACCCTAGTATGCCGCTGGGCCACCGGAGATCCTCCGGTGGCCCAGTGACGTGGGACGTGGTGCCTGCTCCGTAGCGTCGGTCAGGCCGACGTCATCCGGTGCGCGGTGAGGTCGGGCTTGACCTCCGGGAAGTGGCAGGCCTGCAGGTGCAGCCCGGCCTCATGACCGGTGCGCCCCTCCAGGGAGGCCGTGGCGGCGAGCAGCGGCGGCTCCTGCTCGGCGCAGATGTCCTGCGCCTTCCAGCAGCGGGTGCGGAAGCGGCAGCCGCTCGGCGGGTTGATCGGGCTCGGCACGTCCCCGATCAGCCGGATCCGCTCCTTGCGCTCCGCTCCGCGGGCCACGGCGATGTCGGGCGCGGCCGAGAGCAACGCCTGGGTGTAGGGGTGCTCGGGCTCCTCGTAGATCTTCTTCTTGTCGCCGTACTCCACGATCTTGCCGAGGTACATCACCGCGACCTGGTCGCAGAAGTGCCGCACCACACCGAGGTCGTGGGCGACGAAGATGAAGGCGAGGTCGAGCTCGTTGCGCAGGCGCCCGAGCAGGTTCATCACCTGGGCCTGGATCGACACGTCGAGCGCGGAGACCGGCTCGTCGGCGATGATCAGCTTGGGCTCCACGGCCAGGGCCCGGGCGATCCCGATCCGCTGGCGCTGGCCGCCGGAGAACTCCGACGGGTAGCGGTTGATGTGCTCGGGGTTGAGGCCGACGAGCTCGAGCAGCTCCTGGACCCGCGCCTTTTCCTTGCCCTTGTGCAAGCCGTGCACCTTGAGCGGGGTGGTGAGGATCGACCCGACCGTGTGCCGCGGGTTGAGCGAGCTGTAGGGGTCCTGGAAGATCATCTGGACGTCGCGCCGGATCTCACGCAGCTCGGTCTCCTTGAGGTGCGTGATGTCCCTCCCCTGGAAGGTGATCGTCCCGCCGGTCGGCTCGTCGAGCCGGGTGATCAGGCGGGAGGTCGTCGACTTGCCGCAGCCGGACTCGCCGACGAGTCCGAGGGTCTGGCCGTGGTCGATGCTGAAGCTGATGCCGTCGACGGCCTGGACGGTCGACTTCACCATCCGCAGGCCCTGGACCTCCCGGAAGGGAAAGTACCGCTGGAGATCGGTGACCTCGAGGAGTTTGCTGTCGCTCACTGGGTGGCCTCGTCTTCCTTCAGTGTCGCCACGGGGTCCACGAGGTGGCACCGGAGCTGACGGTTGGCCAGACCGGGGGTCGGGCGCCATTCCGGCAGCTCGTCGATGCACCGCGCCCCGACGAGCTCCTGGAAGTCGCACCGCGGGTGGAAGGAGCAGCCCGACGGGAGGTTGAGCAGGCTCGGCGGTGCACCCCGGATCGCGCGCAGCTCGGCGCTCGGGTCGTCCGAGGCCGAGGGCAGCGACTGGAGCAGACCGTGGGTGTAGGGGTGCGACGGCTGCGCGAGGACCTCCTTGGCGTAACCCTTCTCGACCCCGCGACCGGCATACATCACGATGATGTCGTCGGCCGTCTCGGCGACGACCGCGAGGTCGTGGGTGATCAGGATGACCGCCGATCCGAACTCCTTCTGCATGTCGTTGACGAGGTCGAGGATCTGCGCCTGGACCGTCACGTCGAGGGCGGTCGTCGGCTCGTCTGCGATGAGCAGCTTGGGGTCGTTGACGAGGCCGAGGGCGATCATCGCGCGCTGGCGCATGCCGCCGGAGAACTCGTGCGGGTACTGGAGGGCGCGACGCTGCGGGTTGGGGATCCCGACGAGGTCGAGCATCTCCACGGCCCGCTTCTGGGCGACCGACTTGCTCACCCGGTGGTGGGCGCTGTAGGCCTCCGCGATCTGCTTGCCGACCTTGTGGAAGGGATGCAGCGAGCTCTGCGGGTCCTGGAAGACCATCGCGGCCTTCGTGCTGCGCAGCTTCTGGAAGGTCGCCTGCGAGGCCCCGACGAGCTCCTGGCCGTCGAGCTTGATGCTCCCGGTGATCTGCGTGCGCTTGGGGTTGTGCAGGCCGAGCACGGCCATGCTCGAGACGGACTTGCCCGAGCCGGACTCGCCCACGATGGCGAGCGTCCGGCCGAGCCGTGCCTCGTAGGTGAGGTTGGAGACCGCCCGGACGAGCCCCTCCTCGGTCGGGAAGGCGATGGACAGGTCGTTGACGTCGAGCACGACGTCCCCGGCGTTCTTCGCCTCGCCCCCGGCGGTGGCGAACCGGTCGGCGGTGGCGGTCACGACAGCCTCACTCTCGGGTCGATGAAGGAGTACGCGATGTCGACGATGAGGTTGAAGATGACGACGACCGTCGCGGCGATGAGCACCGTACCCATGATGACGGGAAGGTCGTCGTCGAAGAGGGCCTGCAGGGAGCGCCGGCCGATGCCGTCGACCTCGAAGATCTTCTCGGTGATCAGGGTGCCGGTGAGCAGACCGGCGATGTCGAGTCCGAGGATTGTCACGACCGGGCTCATCGCGGCGCGGAAGCCGTGGTTGATGAGGACGCGTCGCTCGGAGATGCCCTTGGACCGTGCGGTGCGCACGTAGTCCATCGACAAGGTCTCGATCATCGAGTTTCGGGTGTAGCGAGTGTAGGACGTCGCGTAGACGAGGCCGAGGATGATCGCCGGTGCGAGCATGCCCGCGAAGTAGGGCCCGGCCCCCTCGGAGAAGGAGTTGTACTGCGGCAGCACGTTCCAGAAGGTGACGACGTAGAGCGCGAACAGGAGCGCGAGGATGTAGTACGGGATCGCGCCGAAGACCTGCGAGCCACCGATGAGCATGCGGTCGGCGGCGGTGCCCCGCTTGACCGCGGCCACGATGCCGATCGTGATGCCGATGACGAGGAAGATCACGACGGCCATCAGGGTCAGCACGATCGTGTTCGGGAAGCGGGTGAACAGCTCGTCGTTGACCGAACGGCCCGTGTGGTAGCTGAAGCCGAGGCACGGGGCACCGCAGTGGACCTGGTCGCCCGCGTACTCGAAGTCGCGCCCGACGAGCAGGCCCTTGAAGTACTCGACGAACTGCGCCGTCAGCGGGCGGTCGAGGCCGAGGTTGACCCGGATCGCCGCGAGCCGCTCGGCGTTGCAGCGGTTCTCCGGGCACAGCGCGAGCGCGGGGTCCGCGGGCCCGGCGAAGAAGATGATGAACGTCGACACGAGCGTCGCGAAGATGACGCTCAGTGCCAGTCCCGTCCGCCGCAGGATGTAGGTGAGCACGATTTACCTTCCGGAGTAGGCGCCACCGGTGGGGGCTCGGGATGCACCGAGCCCCCACGGGGGCAATGCGGGTCAGCCACGGCCCCCGCGCGCGGGGGCCGCTACGACCGTCTTACGAGTCGATCCAGATGGAGTTCAGCTCGGTGATGCCCTTGTTCGGGTTGTTCTGCACGTTCTTGACCTTCGTGCCGAACACCGTGTTGCCCTTGTCGTTGTAGTCCGGGATGGCGAGGAGGTAGTTCTCCATGAGCCACTTGTCCATCTTGCCCCACTCCGGGCCCTGCTCCTCGATCGAGAGCTGCTGGATCCGCTTGATCTCGGCGTCGATCTTCGCGTCGGAGAAGTTGCCGAAGGTCGTGCCGCCCTGCGAGAGGGCGATCGAGCCGACGGTGGGCGGGATGATGGAGTCGGCCGACGGCCAGTCGAAGCACCAGCCGCGCGGGGACTGGAGCATGTTGTACTTGCCGTTCGGCTTGCCGACGAGGGCGCGACGCTCCTTGGAGGGGACACCGATGTCGGTGACCTTGAAGCCGGCCTTCTCGAACCCCTGCTTGCGGACCTGGTTGGCCTTCTGGGCGATGGGGTCGTCGTTCGTGTAGTAGTAGATGAGCTCGAAGGGCTTGTCGGGGCCGTAGCCGGCGTCGGCCAGCAGCTTCTTGGCCGCTTCGGGGTCACCGTTGCCCTTGCCGTTCATGCCGTCGACGGTGAAGTCGAGGCGGCCCGGGATCTGCGGCGGGATCAGGGTGCTGGTCGGGGTGAACGAGTGGGACGTGTCACCGGAGGCCTTGTGGATCGCGTCGAACGGGTAGGCCTTGGCGATCGCCTGGCGCACCTTGATGTCGGTGATCTTGGTGAGGTCCAGGTTGACGACGATGACGCACGAGGACGGTCCCTCGACGAACTGGTCCTTCTTCGTGGTCTCGACCTGCGGCGCGAGCGAGGAGTCGATGGCGTCCCAGTTGAGGGTCGTCGCGTCGTCGCCGGTGCTGGCGAGGATCGCCTGCTGCGTCTTGACGGTGTCGACGCCCCACTTGAAGTGGAAGCCGTCCGGGTAGTCGTTGCGGGCCGGGTCCGTCGAGGCGTCCCAGTTGGGGTTGCGCTTGAGGGTCAGCTCGGTGCCCGGGGTGTAGCTGTCGAACATGTAGGGGCCGGTGGCCAGCGGGTGCAGCTGGTAGTCGGCCTTCTTGTCCTTGGCCTCGGGGATCGGGGTGAACTGGTTGAAGGAGACGAAGTAGGGCAGCGTCTCGAAACGCTTCTCGAGGTGGAAGACGACGGTCGAGTCGTCGGGCGCCTCGACGCCGTTCCAGTTCTTGTCACCCTTGTAGGGGCCCTTGTAGTCAGCGCCGCCCTTGAAGAACTCCTTCTGGTAGGTCGGACCGTTCGACGCGAGGTCGGGGTCGAAGGAGCGCTTCGCGGCGAAGACGATGTCCTTGGCGGTGACGGGGGAGCCGTCCTCGTACTTGATGCCCTTCTTGAGCTTGAAGGTCCAGGTGAGGCCGTCCTCCGACTTCGTGCCGAGGTCCTCGGCGAGGTCGGGCACGAGGACCGCCTTGCCGTCGCGGAGGGTGAAGGTCGTCAGCGCGCGGTTGGTCAGCGAGAAGATGACCGCCGTGTCCTGGTAGAACTGGTCGCTCGGGTCGAGGTTGGCCGGCGTCGAGGCGTAGGCAACCGTGAGGATGCCGCCCTTCTTGGCGCCGGGGACCTCGGGCGCGGGGCCCTTGGCCGTCGGGTCCAGGGCTGCGGAGGCGTTCTCCGGCTTTGCACCGCTGCCATCGGCGGTCCCACCGGGCGTGTTGGTGGTGGCGCTCGGCGCGCCGCAGGCCGCGACGAAGCCGAGGGAAGCCGCGGCTCCCACGGTCAGGACTTTGGTCCAGCGCATTGTTGTTGCTCCCTTTTGTGCTTGTCCCGGCGATTTGCCGAGAACATCTGTGAAACCGAGACCGATTGGGTCAGCGGCGGCTGGTGGGGTCGAAGGCGTCGCGGATCGAGTCACCCAGCAGGGTGAGCGCGAGCACGAGGATCGACAGACCGATCACCGAGGGCCAGAGCCACAGCGGATAGATCGCGAAGTAGTTCTGGGCGTCGGCGATGGTCCGACCCCAGGATGCGGTCGGTTCGACGAGACCGGCCCCGAGATAGCTGAGGGTCGCCTCGAAGCTGATGTAGGCCGGCACGGCGATCGACGCCGAGACGATGATCGGGCCGACGAGGTTGGGCAGGATCTCCTTGCCGAGGATCTGCCGGGTCGGGACCCCGATCGCCCGGGCGGCCTGGACGAACTCCCGCTCACGCAGGCTCTTGACCTCACCGCGGACGAGCCGGGCCAGCCCCATCCAGCCGAAGCCGACGAGGATGCAGATGAGCACCCAGAAGCGCACCGTCGACGTCTGCTCCGCCGTGAGGCGACCGCCGTTGGCGACCCGGAGCTGGACGATCGGGACGATGGCGAGGACGAGGAGCAGCAGCGGCAGGCTGAGGAAGAAGTCGATGAACCACGTGATCACCTTGTCGACCGCGCCGCCGAGGTAGCCGCCGATGAGCCCGAGCGTCACCCCGATGAGGGTCGAGGCAGCCGCGGCGGTGAAGCCGATGATGAGTGACGGGCGGGCGCCGAAGGCGAACCGGGCGAAGAGGTCGCGGCCGAGGCGGGGCTCGATACCGAGCCAGTGGGCCGAGCTCGTGCCCACCGTCGGCAGGCCGTTGAAGTCGATCAGCTCGGTGTGCGTGGTGCTCGGGTCGGCGCGGACGCCGGTGGTGGGGTCGACCGACTGGAGCGACACGAGGAAGGGCGCAAAGATCGCGAGGAGGATGAAGAACAGGATGATGACGGCGCAGACGATCGCCACCTTGTCCTGCTTGAGACGGTCGAAGGCCACGCGACCGGGCGAGCGACCGGTGCGCACGCCCTGCGTGTCGGGAGCCGGCGTCGGGTCGGTGCCCTCGGGGCCCTCGGCCTCGGTGTCGGCGGTGGCGCCCGGCATTGCGTTCAACGCGGTGTCTCCATCCAGGGTGGGATCAGGTGTCGGCCGGTCGAACGGTTGTCGATCGGTGGTGCCCCCGGCGGTGCGGCCCGCAGACAGCCGCCTGTGCACCCCCGCCTTGGGACGTCGTCACCATGCCACACGGATTGGTCGTGTCCAAGCATCGAGACGGCTCTGGATGACAAATCGTTACCGAGCCGCCACGGGGCCTCAACAATGAGCGGCTCGGCGCAACATCTCCGAAACATTGACGCCCCAACGGACGTGTCGGACACGTCCGGATCGCCTCACGAACCCCCGCGGCCGGATCGACCCAGCCGACCCGCCAGCCACTCCAACCGGGCGCGGAGCCGCTCCTCGAACCCGCGGTCGGTCGGGCGGTAGTAGCTGGCCTCACCGGCGAGGTCGTCGGGGAGGTACTGCTGGGCCGCGACGCCGTCGGGCGCGTCGTGGGCGTAGACGTAGCCCGCCCCGTGCCCCAGCCGCTCCGCCCCGGCATACCCGCTCCCCCGCAGGTGCGCCGGCACGGCGCCACCCCGGCCGGCCCGGATGTCGGCGATCGCCGCGTTGACGCCGAGGTAGGCGGCATTCGACTTGGGGGCCATCGCGTTGTGGACGACTGCCTGGGCGAGGATGATCCGGGCCTCGGGCATCCCGATCTGCGCGACGGCGTGCAGCGCGGCGACCGCGGTCTGGAGGGCCGTGGGGTCAGCCATCCCGACGTCCTCGCTCGCGGAGATGACGATCCGACGGGCGATGAAGCGCGGGTCCTCCCCCGCCTCGAGCATCCGGGCGAGGTAGTGCAGGGCCGCGTCGACGTCGCTGCCGCGCATCGACTTGATGAGGGCGCTGGCGACGTCGTAGTGCTGGTCACCGGCGCGGTCGTAGCGCACCGCGGCGAAGGCCACCGCCTGCTCGACGTGCGCGAGTGTGATCTCGACGGGCGCGTCCTCGGTGCGCCCGGCGGGCTGGGCGTCGAGGGCGACCCCCGCGGCCGCCTCGAGGGAGGTGAGGGCCCGGCGGGCGTCGCCGCCGGAGATCCGGACGAGGTGCTCCATCGCCTCCGGCGCGAGGGTGTGGACACCGTCGAGCCCCCGTTCGTCGGCGAGGGCCGCCTCGACGACGAGAGCGACGTCGGCGTCGGAGAGCGACTCGAGCGTGACGAGCACCGAGCGCGAGAGCAGTGGGGCGATGATGCTGAACGACGGGTTCTCCGTCGTCGCGGCCACGAGGATGACCGTCCGGTTCTCCACCCCCGGGAGCAGCGC
Source organism: uncultured Actinomycetota bacterium (assembly GCA_963764195.1). Taxonomy (GTDB): domain Bacteria; phylum Actinomycetota; class Actinomycetes; order Actinomycetales; family Dermatophilaceae; genus JBDSSS01. Next base: position 778,562 of record CAVXRG010000003.1, on the reverse strand, counting down.
GTCCTGCTGGGCCTTGGTGAAGCGGTGGATCTCGTCGAGGAAGAGCACCGTCGAGCGGCCGTAGAGGTCGCGGTCTCGGACCGCCGCCTCCATCACCGACCGGACGTCCTTGACCCCGGCGGTCACCGCCGACAGCTCGACGAAGCGGCGGTCGGCCGCCGTGGCGACGAGGTGCGCCAGCGTCGTCTTGCCGGTGCCCGGCGGTCCCCAGATGATCGCCGACAGCGGGCCGGCAGCGCCGCCCGAACCCTCGATGAGGCGACGGAGCGGGCTGCCGGGGCGCAGCACCCCGCGCTGCCCGCGGACCTCCTCGAGGGTGCGTGGTCGCATCCGCACGGCGAGCGGGGCGCCCCCGGCCGACGGCGGCTGGGCTGCCGCGCTCGCGGCACCGGCCGCACCGAACAAGTCATCCGAGGTCACTGTGGAAGGCTATCCGGGTGCCACCCCGCGAGACCTCACCCCGTGCGTCGCAGAACGCCGGCCCCACCACGTCCGACGACACCGACGACGCCGACGGAACGGATGCCGTGGCCGCCCACCGCTCCCCGCTGACCCGGCTCGGTGGTGTCATCGGCCGCAACCCCGGGAAGTGGGTCGTCGGCTGGGTCGTCGTCGCGATCGCCTGCTTCGCGGTCGCGGTGGGCGGGGTCACGGGTGAGTCGCTCTTCCAGCGCCTGCACTCCGGGGACCCGTCCGTCAGCGGGGAGGCAAGCGCGGGCCGCGCCGTCATCGAGTCGGTGGAGCCGAGCAGCACGAGCCTGACCCTCCAGGTCAGCGGGGCCGACCTGTCCGACCCGGACGTCGTCGCGGCGGGCGCCGCGAGCACGCGGGCGGTCAGCGACGTGCCCGGTGTCGCCGCCGTCCGGTCGCCCCTGCTCGCCCCGGGTGGCCCGACCGACCCGTCGGTTGCCCCGCTGCTCGGCCCGGGCGGCGTGACGAGCGGCAAGTTCGTCACGGTCGTCGAGTTCGACCAGGGCCTCGACAAGAGTGCGCAGTCCGCGGCCGAGGCAGCGGTCGACACGGCCTTGGCGGGGGTCGCCGACGCGGTCGGCGGTCAGGGCATCGTCGGCGGCTTCGGGCCGGTCCTCGACGCGATCACCGGGACGATCGAGCGCGACCTCGTCCGCGGAGAGGGCATCGCGCTCCCCCTCACCTTCCTCGTCATGGTCTTCGTCTTCGGCGGGTTCGTCGCCGCCGGTATGCCGATCGTCGGCGCCGTCGTGTCCATCGGCGGTGCGCTGCTGTCCCTCTTCGGCTTCTCCCACCTGCTCGAGCTCGACGCGACGGTCGTCAACATCGTCACCCTGCTCGGTCTCGGCCTGTCGATCGACTACGGGCTGCTCACCGTGAGCCGCTTCAAGGAGGAGCTGGCCCGCGCCCGCACCGGTCGCCGGATGCGGCCCGAGGAGATCGTCCTCGCCACCGAGCGCACCGTCGCGACCGCGGGGCGCACCGTCCTCTTCTCCGGTCTCACCGTGGCGATCGCGCTCGCCGGCCTGCTCGTCTTCGAGGCCGACATCATGAAGGCGATCGGCCTCGCCGGCGTGAGCGTCGTGCTCGTGGCGATGGTCGTCGCGACCACCCTCGTGCCGGCCCTGGCCGTGCTCGGTGCCCACCGGCTGGCGCGTCGGAGCAGCCGCGCGGAGTCCGACACCGGCTTCTTCTCCCGGCTGGCTCGCGGGGTCCAGCGACGCCCCGTCGCGATCATCGTCGCCTCGCTCGTCGTCCTGGTGACCCTCGCGGTGCCGACCTTCTCGCTCAAGCTGACCTCCTCGGGCACCGAGCTGCTGCCGACGGACGCACCGCAACGGGTCTTCTTCGAGGCCCTGCGCACCGACTACCCGGCCCTCTCCGCCCCCGAGGTGACCGTCGTCGCGGAGTCGTCCGACACCGCCGCGGTCAGCACCTGGGCCGAGACCCTGCGCACCGAGCCCGGTGTGGCCGCGGTGACGACCCGGCCGCTCGGGACCGACCACCAGGTCGTCGACGTCCGGGTCGCCGGCCCGCCCACCTCCGACGACGCCCAGAACCTCGTCCACCACGTGCGCGAGACCCCGGCGCCCTTCCCCACCCTGACGACCGGGCAGGCCGCGGGGCAGATCGACTTCCTCAGCTCGATGGTGAGGGGGGCGCCGTATGCCGTGGGGCTCGTCGTGCTCGGAACGATCCTGCTGCTCTTCCTGATGACCGGCTCCGTCGTCATCCCGCTCAAGGCGCTGCTGCTCAACGTCGTCTCCCTCGGCGCGGCCCTGGGGGTCGTCATCTGGATCTTCCAGGAGGGCCACCTGACCGGCCTGCTCAACTTCTCCTCGGTGGGGGCGGTCGAGTCGATGGTCCCCTTCCTCGTGCTCGCCTTCGGCTTCGGCCTGTCGATGGACTACGAGGTCTTCCTCCTCTCCCGGATCACCGAGTTCCACCGGGAGGGTCACGAGAACGACCGGGCCGTGTCCCTCGGCCTCCAGCGGACGGGCCGCATCATCACGTCGGCGGCGCTGCTCATCGTCATCGTCTTCGCCGGCTTCGTCGCCGGCGACATCCTCATCATCAAGGAGATGGGTCTCGCGCTCGTGGCCGCCGTGATCATCGACGCGACGATCGTGCGGATGCTCCTCGTCCCGGCCACGATGACGCTGCTCGGGCGATGGAACTGGTGGGCCCCGGCCCCACTTCGCCGCCTGCACGACCGTTTCGGGATCACGGAGTAACTGCGTGACGACCGTGCTCATCCCCGGCCGGGGCCTCGAGGCGCTGCTCGCCGCCACGGGCGGGCACCCCTTCGTGCGCTACGACGTGTCCGAGGGCGCCGCGGCCTCGTGGTGGCAGGTCGAGGGGGCCGTCGCCTTCCACCGGTCGCCCCGACCCGACCGTGTGTCCGTGACGCTGCTGGGCGACGACGACGGTGTGCTCGGGCTCGTCGACCACCTGCCGACGATCGGGGCGGGTGTCGAGCGTCCCGACCCGAGGCGCCGCATCGTCGGGGTGAGTCTGCCGCAGCACCTCGAACCCGTTCTGCACCAACGGTTCCGAGTCGGCCAGGGCGGTGACTGGGAGTGGTTCTGGACGGCCAGCGCCCCACCGCCGTCCCGGGGCGAGGACCGGGTTGTCGACCTGGACGACCACGCGCGCCACCGGCAGATCACCGCCTTCCTCGCCGAGCACTCCCCCACGGCGGACACGCTCCCGGGCACGGGCGAGGTGTGGTCCGGCATCGAGGACGGTGACCGCCTCGTTGCTGTCGCCGCCGTGGGCCCCAACAACGCGGGGGCGCCGCACCTCACCTCGGTCGCCGTCGACACGGCGTCGCGCGGGCTCGGGCTCGGTCGAGCCCTCGTCGGCGCCCTCACCCGACGAGCCGTGCGCGAGCACGGCGTGTCGACGCTGGGGATGTACTCCCACAACACCGTGGCCCGCGGGCTCTACCGGGCGCTCGGCTATGACAGCCCGTGCGCCTGGTCGAGCCGGGCGGTGGTGCTCGACGGGTGAACGCGTCCCTCTCGGCGACGCGAACCGGCCCCGTTGCCGTTCAGCCGAGGTCGGCGGACGTCACGGTGTGTCCCGAGTGCTCGACGAGCACGATCCCGTTGCCGGCGCTGCCACACGGTACTGCGCCGGGGTGAGGCCGTAGGTGACCCGGAACAGCCGGAGGAAGTGGAGCTGGGAGAGTCCGGCGGCCGCCGCGAGCCGGTCGAGGTCGAGCTGCTCGGCGTAGGCCCGGTCGGCGAGGTCGCGCGCACGTCGCATTTGGACGAGCGCGTCGTCCGGGGCGCGCGGCGGCGGTGAGGGCACCGGCACATTCTCGCGGTCCGCGGCCCTTGCCGGGGGCCGGTGGACGGCGGGATGCTGGGTCGATGGCCATTGACCTCGTCGCCCAGGCCCTCGAACAGCGGTCTCAGCTGCGGCACGCGACGTGCGCCAAGCGGGTGCGCGCCAGCCGGGACGGCGCGCTCGTCTGCGACACGACCGCCGCGCTGCTCGTGTGGCTCCCCGGTCACGTCGTGCCGCAGTATGCCGTCCCGCTGGCCGCCCTCGTCGACGCCGTTGCCGGGCCGCCGGAGGGGTCGGCGCCCATCGAGGAGCCCGGTTTCGAGGGCCACGTGCTCCTCCCCTTCGCCGAGTTCGACTGGCTCGAGGAGGAGCAGTCGGTCATCGCGCACCCGCACGACCCCTACGCGCGGATCGACATCCTGCACAGCACCCGACAGGTCCGCGTCGAGCACGGCGGGGTCGTGCTCGCGCAGACCCACCACCCGGTCGCCGTCGTCGAGACGGGGCTGCCGATCCGCTGGTACCTCCCGACGCACGACGTGCGCACCGACCTGCTCTCGGAGAGCGAGACCCGGAGCACGTGTGCCTACAAGGGGCACGCGTCCTACCTCAGCGTCGACGGTCGTCCCGACGGTCGGGACCTTGCCTGGGTCTACCGCCACCCGTTGCGCGAGGCCGAGCCACTGCGCGACCTCATCTGCTTCTGGGCCGAGCGCACCGAGACGACGGTCGACGGGGCGCCGGCCGCGCAGCTGACCGGCCCGAGACCGGCCGGGGTCTGACCGGCCGGTCCGCCGCAGTGCAGGTCAACCGCGTGGTGGGTCAGCCGCGGGACGCCTCGGCGCCGGCCGGCTCGGGCGTGGCGTCGACGCCGGCCTCGCGCCGTTGGAGCGAGGTGATCGGGGCGGGGGCGGCCGTGAGCGGGTCGTAGCCGCCGCCCGACTTCGGGAAGGCGATGACCTCGCGGATCGAGTCCGCCCCGGCGAGCAGGGCGGTGATCCGGTCCCAGCCGAAGGCGATCCCGCCGTGCGGCGGCGCGCCGAAGGCGAAGGCCTCGAGGAGGAAGCCGAACTTCTCCTGCGCCTCCTCCTCCGACAGGCCCATCACGGCGAAGACGCGCTCCTGCACGTCGCGCCGGTGGATGCGGATCGAGCCGCCGCCGATCTCGTTGCCGTTGCAGACGATGTCGTAGGCGTAGGCGAGGGCCGACCCGGGGTCGGTGTCGAAGGTGTCGGCGAACTCGGCCTTCGGCGAGGTGAAGGCGTGATGGACGGCGGTCCAGGCGCCGGCGCCCACGGCGACGTCCCCCGAGGCGACGGCGTCGGCGGCCGGCTCGAAGAGGGGCGCGTCGACGACCCAGAGGAAGCTCCAGGCCGACTCGTCGATGAGGTCGCAGCGGTGGCCGATCTCGAGGCGCGCGGCCCCGAGCAGCGAGCGGGACGCCTTGGCGGCCCCCGCGGCGAAGAAGATGCAGTCACCGGGCTGGGCGCCCACGTGGGCGGCGAGACCGGCGCGTTCGGCGTCGGTGAGGTTCTTGGCGACCGGGCCACCGAGCTCACCGTCGGGCTGGACGAGGACGTAGGCGAGGCCGCGCGCGCCGCGCTGCTTGGCCCACTCCTGCCAGGCGTCGAGCTGCTTGCGCGGCTGCGAGGCGCCCCCGGGCATGACGACGGCGCCGACGTAGTCGGCCTGGAAGACCCGGAAGGTCGTCTCGGCGAAGTAGTCGGTGCACTCGACGAGCTCGTTGCCGAAGCGCAGGTCGGGCTTGTCCGAGCCGTAGCGGGCCATCGCGTCGGTGTAGGTCATCCGGGTGAAGGGCGCCTCGAGCTGCACGCCGATGAGCGACCAGAGCGCGGCGATGATCTCCTCGCTCAGGGCGATGACGTCGTCCTGCTCGACGAAGGACATCTCCACGTCGAGCTGGGTGAACTCCGGCTGACGGTCGGCGCGGAAGTCCTCGTCGCGGTAGCAGCGGGCGATCTGGTAGTAGCGCTCCATACCGGCCACCATGAGCAGCTGCTTGAACAGCTGCGGGCTCTGCGGCAGGGCGTACCACGAGCCGGGTCGCAGGCGGGCCGGCACGAGGAAGTCGCGAGCGCCCTCGGGCGTCGAGCGGGTCAGCGTCGGGGTCTCGATCTCGACGAAGTCGTGGTTGCCGAGGACCGAGCGCGCCGCCGCGTTGACCTTCGACCGGAGCCGGATGGCCGCGCCCTGGGCCGGTCGGCGCAGGTCGAGGTAGCGGTGCTTCAGCCGGGCCTCCTCGCCGACCGTGACGCGCTCGTCGATCTGGAACGGCAGGGGGGCCGACTCGCCGAGCACGACGAGCTCGGTGACGATGACCTCGATCTCGCCGCTCGGCAGGTCGGGGTTGGCGTTGCCCTCGGGGCGCAGCCGCACCTCGCCGGTCACCGTGACGCAGTACTCGTTGCGCACGTCGTGCGCGCCCCCCTCGGCGAGCACCTCGTCGCGGGCCACGACCTGGGCCACGCCCGAGGCGTCGCGCAGGTCGAGGAAGGCGACCCCGCCGTGGTCACGTCGACGGGCAACCCAGCCGGCGAGGGTGACGGTCTGGCCGGCGTGGTCGGCGCGCAGCACGCCGGCCTCGTGAGTGCGAAGCACGGGAGGGTCCTTGTCGTTCGGGGGCAGTCGTCCGGGCCGTCCGCCGTGGCGCCGTGGGCGGCCGTCGGCGCCGGCCCACTCATAGTAGGGACCACAGCTGGCGCGGCACGAATCCGCGGGGCGCTCCGGCGCAGCTGCCCCTCGCAGGGCATCGTGACCTGCAGGTCTCGCGTATGTCGTCGTGCTGCCCACCCCTGCCTGGGCCAACGTCGCCACGCGTGACGTGACGAGCTGACCGCGCGCCGACGCGTCCTCAGCCCGCCGCCGGGGTGCGACCGGCGCAGTCCGCGCCGCCGCGGCCGGGCAGCGGTCCCGTCCCGAGGGCGTCGCCGGCGAGCGCCTGGACGAGGGGTCGCGCGGCAGGTCCCCGTGTCGAATGGCGGCGGTCGGGCAGATGCTCTGCAGCGACGGCCCGGCCCGGGCGGCCGGGTGTCCTAGGCTCTGCGGGTGCAGCACACCCGCAACCGTGATCTCGACGGGGTTCGTGGCCTGGCCATCCTCCTCGTCGTGGTGGCCCACGGCGGCCTGCCGGTGCGGTGGGGCGGGCTGGCCGGGGTGACCCTCTTCTTCGTGCTCTCCGGCTACCTCATCACGAGCCTGCTGCTGCGCGAGTGGGACCGGTGGGGCTCGATCAGTCTGTGGCGCTTCTGGGGCCGCCGGGCCCTCCGCCTGCTTCCGGCCCTGCTCCTGCTGCTCGCCCTCGTCCCGGTGCTGCTCGCCCTCACCGACGGCGACTCCCTCGGCGGCTACCCCGTCCAGGCCCTCGCGTCGTTGCTCTACGTCGGCAACTACGTGCGCATCGCCGGCCAGGACCTCGGGGTGCTCAACCACCTCTGGTCGCTCTCGGTGGAGGAGCAGTTCTACGTCGTCTGGCCGGTGCTCTTCATCGTGGTCCTCACCTGGTTCCGGGAGCGGGCACTGGCCATCGTCCTGTCCCTGACCGCCCTCGCGACCTTCTACAGCGTGTGGACCCGCGGCACCGCCGTCCGACTCGACATCTCCACGGAGACCAACGTCTTCGCCCTGCTCCTCGGCGTGTGCCTCGCCTTCGGCCTGCGCGAGCTGAGGGCCCGCGACGTGGACGTCCCCCGCACCAGTCCGCTCGTCCCGTTCGTCGTGATGGTCGTGCTGTCGGCCTTCCCGGGCCACGGGGACGTCGACCAGTCCCTGTTCCGCGCCCTCGCCGTCGTGCACGCGCTCGTCGGGGTCTGGCTCGTCCACGCCGCCGTCAACGGTCACTCCGCCGTCGTCGGCTCCCGCGTCATGGTCTTTTTCGGGACGATCAGCTACGCCCTCTACCTCTGGCACCAGACCCTCATCAACTCCGCGCTCCTCGGCGCGCACACGGTCCCGCGCAACCTCGCTCTGGTCGCCGCGGCCGTCGTCGTCTCCTGGTTGTCGTGGGTACTGGTCGAGCGACCGGTCGGCCGGCTCCGCGGGCCGCTCCGGCTCGACGAGCCGTCGAAGCGCCAACGACTCAGCGCCGTCGCCTCCGGCCGGACCGGCTGACCCCTCAGGGCAGCCCGCCTTCGCGTGCGTTCCGTGGGCTCGATCCGCATGCCCCTGGAGCGGGGGCTACCCGCCTCCGGCACCGGCAGCCGGGCTCCGCGGGTCGGGTGAATGCGGCGTCACCGCACCCGGATGCTGCACCTTGTTCTCCTTCGACGGCACCTCGTCGTTCAGCGACTGTGCCCGCCGGTCGAGGACGCCGGTGAACGCCTGCTGCCCGTATCCGAGCAGCAGCGCATACGTGAGGATCTGCGCCTGGGAATCCAGCACGGACAGCCCCGGCACGAAGGATGCGCTGATGGCGAGGACGCCCAGGATCGCGGTGAAGGCACCCAGTGGCACCTTGAGCCAGGCCAGTGCCACCGGCACGTCGTACGGCGTCGAGGAGTTCTCGAGCTTGCGAATCGCCACCGTCGTCGCCAGGGCCCCTCCCAGCAACCCCATGAGCCCGATGACGAGGACGTCACCGCCCGAGGGCGCCGTCGTGTTCTCCCGCGTCGGACAGTTCAGGTTGCGTTGGACCGTGGACGTGACCGACTGGGTGATCTCGTTCTTGAAGCACAGCGGCATGACGCCCGGGTTCTTGGAAACGACCACCGCAGTGAGGCTCAGCAACAGGATCGTGACCAGGGCAGCCAACAGGATGACGTTTCGGAATGACCTCAGCTGCGCATGCTTCTGGTCAACCCCCTCGTACCCGTCCTCGATGAGCATGCGCAACCACGCTCGCCTCCGTTCCGGCTCCATGCACGACAGCTGCGGCTCACTGATGGACCGCGGGTCGTCCCGGTTCATCACGGCATGCGCGCGCGCCACGGCACTGGGGATCTCGGCCTCGACGTCCGCCTCGGAGTAGAGCCTGACGATCTGGGAGCGAGCCGCGTGCATGTTGCGGTAGGCGGCCTCCACGAGAACCCCTCGCCACCAGTTGACGATTCGGCTCGGGACGGGATCCTTCCGGTTTGCCGCAGACTCGGCCCTGTCGATGAACTCACGCACCCCCTTGGCGATCTCCTCCTGCTCGGCATCGAAATCCCCACGCTTCCTTGCGGCTTCGAGGCGGGTGCCGAGCATCCTGGCGTCGACGGCGACGTGTTGGACCCAGATGGTCTTGTTCGGCATGACACTCCTTCCCCTGGGGGCATCGACGGCGCGCTGCGCGGTGGACGACGCCCAGCCCTGCGCTGTTGCGTCCCTTCATGAACGGTTCGCTGCGGCGGCGGCTGCGGCCAGGGCGAGCTCGGCGACGGGGAACTTTCCGATGTCGGAGTGAGCACCCGAGAAGGGCTGGTTCGTGGTGTCGTTGATGACGTTCCGCGCGTCGACGCGGTAGAACGACCCGGGCACGAACCCGTAGTCCGTGCCGCCGAGAGCCGGCATGACCTTGTCCCCCACGGGGCTGACCGCCTGGAAGCCGTCGGTCCCCATCCCACCCCATCGGCCCGCCACGTCGGCGGAGATGTCCTGCTGTGCAAGGAAGGAGGCCCGTGGGTACCACACCCCAACGGCCCAGTCGAAAGGGGTGAACGTCGAAACGAGGGGGCCATGGACCCGGTCCGCGAAGGCGTTGAGGGCGCCAGCCTTGTCGAAGGGGTTGTCCGTGGCCTGGGCGAAGGCCCAGTGGGAGAAGGCCCCTTGCACCAGCAGGAGGGACCCGACAGGGCTCTCGTCGGGGGTTCCCACCCCCGACAGTGCGAACGACACCAGTCGCGCCCCGAAGCTGTGGCCGATGAGGTGGACGTTCAGTCCGGGCACCTCCCGGTGCAGCTCGGCGAGCATCGGCCCCAGTCCGTCGTGGCCGACGTCACCGGCTCGCGCCTTCATGATCGTGTAGGAGAGCACGCGCACGGCATCCTTCGCGCCGTTGATCGCGTTCCGGAACCAGTCGCCCACGCCTTGGGTCGAGGATGCCGGAGGTGCACTCCCGAAGGCTTGGGCAGCCAGCTGGTAGGCGTGCACCGGGTCGTCTGACCCCAGCAACGCGGTCTCCCCGGCATCCTCGAACGTGCCGCCCGCCGAGGGGGTGGGGGCCAAGGTCCGGATCACCTCATGGATCCGGAGGATCCGCTGCGTCCTGGACTCCTCGGACTCCGCAGGGCCCAGGGCGACGCCATCGTCGATGAGTCTTCCGATCTCGCTGACCGCATCCTGATCGGCTGGGTCGGCAAAACCCGGGACGAGCGCCATCGCGATGGCTGCCCCCGTCAGGGATGCCGTGCCCGCGCTGACGTCGACCACGCCCGCGTCGCCCGCCTGGGTGGACCCGGTCGGAGCGGGCCCGGTGGCATCCCCTGACTCGGGAAACCACAGCGAGGGCCAGTAGAGGCCGACGAAACCGATCGGGCCGACTGCCGGCACGTCGCCGGCGCGAGCCGCGATCAGCGGGAAGAAGACGTCATAGAGGGCCCTGGCGCTTCGTTCGGACGTGCCCCAGCCATGACTGAACACGAACAGGTCGGCCACCCCTTCGGCGTGCAGCTCCGTCACGAGGTCGCCCCGGGCTGGCGACGTGAGCGTCCCCTTCGCATCGAAGACCACGTCCCATACCGGCTCCCCGGTCTGCTGTCGTCGCATGACACTCGCTCCTTGATCTCAGACGTTCGAAAGCATTCGCATCAGGTCGACAAGGCCAGCGCCCTGGGCGTACCGCTCCCGACCCAGGTCGGTGGCGCTGTCCATCAACAGCTGCTTGACCTCGCGCGGTCGGCCGACGAACTCCGGGCGCGCCGAGAGGAACGCTGCGATGACTCCGGACACGTGCGGCGCCGCCATGGACGTGCCCGACTGTTCGGCGTACGTGAGAAGGGCGTCGTTCCGAGCCGCCTGGTCCATGGCCGCCAAGGCGTCGGCGGAGACGTCGAGGCCGGCTCCGGAACGCACCTCTCCGGTCGCGGCCGAGGTGATCCACTCCCCGGGTGCCACCACGTCGGGCTTCATCCGGCCGTCGAGGGTGGGGCCCTTGCCCGACGTCCACGTCACGCCGAAGACATGCGGTGCGTCCCGGTGCGTCGATCCGACGGCGATGCAGTCTGCCGCATGAGCAGGCTCGGTGATCGACCCCAGGCTCGCCGACGTGCTGGTCGAGTCGCCGCCGGCAGTTCGCGCCCCGTAGTTCCCGGCCGAGATGACGACGACGACCCCGGACGCCACGAGCTGGTTCACGGCCTGGCTGAGCGGCGACTGGCCGGCGGCATAGCCGCGCGGGTCCCACTCGCACCCCAGGCTCATGTTCACCCCGTGCACCCGCAGCAGGCCGGGGTCGACGTTGACCTCGGTGCGCAGGTAGGTGAGCGCCCTGATCACGGCGCTCGAGGACGTGACCCAGGTGCCCTGGGGGCTCTGGCGCATGACCTTGAGGCTGACGAGCTGGCACGCCGGCGCCATTCCCGACAGGGCGCCGTGGACCCGCTGGACGAACCCACCGTCCACGGGGGCCTTCGAGTCGGCGACCCTTGGGGTGCCGCTCGCCGGGGCCCGCCCCGAGATGATGCCCGCCACGTGCGTGCCGTGACCGCTCTGGTCGCTCAGCGGTCGGAGCGGCTCCGATCGAGGCGTTCCGTCGGCCGGAGGGTTGACCAGCGGGCTGAAGTCTCGGTGCAGGCCCGTCGTCAGTCCGGTGCCAGTACCGCCGGACACCCCCTCCTTGGGGAGCTCGAGCTCGGAGAAATGCGGATGGGTGGCGTCGATGCCACTGTCGACGACGGCCCACACCACCCGGTCGCCGCGGGCGGCGTAGGAGCGCCAGGCGGCATCCGCCTTGACCGTCGGAGCGGAACGGTCGATCTGGGGATACATGGGGTAGTCGGGGTAGGCGCGGAAGATCGTCGCCGGGCGTCCGTCGCGCTGGGCATCGAGCCGGTCCTGTCGGATCATGCGGCTCAGGTCCGCCCGCGACAGGACGCACTGGTACAGCTTGGGTGACACGAGCTGAAGCCGGTCCGGGACCTCCGGAAGCACGTGGCTCGACCCCGTCTCCTGGGGCGGCCACCACCCCCCCGCCACCCCCACGTAGTCCGCCCAGAGGGCATAGAAGTCGGTGCGGACCGTCTCGAGCCCTCCCGGGTAGAGGAGGTTGAGCTCGATCAGGATCGGCACGCGCTCGTCGGGGTCGACGAGCTCTCGGTCGGAGCCCCCGGAGCCGGGCGCCGTCAGGCGCAGGTTGCCGACGATCGGTGACCGCGGCCCTGACTCGGGCGTGTTGGCCATCCGCCACCCTCCCCTCCGGTCGGGACCCAGTGGCCCAGAAAGAGAAGTTCCAGCACTGATCAGTCAAAGCCGAAAGGGGCGCGGCACAGGCCGCGTCGAACTGACGGAGGCTCCCGGTCCCCTTCGCCGGAATTTCGGACAGCCAACCGACCGCGGTCGGTGCGGGCTACCGTTCCAGTGTCCTCGTTCCCGCGCCTCTTGACCACGGAATGAACGCACTGGTGGTGAGCGGTCCCTCCGCTGCGGAGTCGTCGTTCCCGGATCGCCGGACCGTCCACGACCCGGGCCCGGTCGGGTCAGGCGACGACCCCGTCGAGGTAGAACCAGCGGCCCGCCCGCCGCACGAAGTGGCTCGTCTCGCGCAGCGTCCCCCGCTGCCCACCCTGCACCCAGCGCGCGGCGAAGGCGACCGTGCCCTCGGCGTCGCTGGCCCCGCCGGCCCGGACGTCGAGGACACGGAGCCCGAGCCACTGCGTGTCGTCGAGGTCGACGTCAGCCGGACGGGTCCGGGGGTGCCAGGTGCGGAACAGGTGCCCCTCGTCGCCGACGACGAATGCGCTGTAGCGCGAACGCATCAGCTCCTCCGCGGTGGTGGCGAGACGTTCACCGTCGTGGAGCGGACCGCAGCACGCGGCATACGCCTGCCCGGTGCCGCACGGGCAGGCGCCGCGCTCAGCCGAGGTGGTGTCCACCGGTCAGTCCCGGTGCTGCGCGTCGCGCGAGGGCCAGGGGGCGTCGTCGGGCCGCAGGCTCGACCAGCCGCGCGAGCGAGCCAGCTCGGCAGCGAGGACGCCGGAGACCGCGGCGCCGTTGCTGACGCCACCAGCGAGGACCGCGTCGACCGCGTCGTCGAGGGGGACCCAGCGCGGCTGGAGCGTCAGCTCCTCGGCCGTCCGCTCGTGCGCGTCGGGCGCGGGGACGTCGCTGAGGTCGCGGGCCAGGAAGATCCGCATCGGCTCGGGGTACACGCCCGGTGAGGCGACGAGGTCGACGAGCAGGTCCCACCGCTGCGCGACGAGGTCGACCTCCTCGGCCAGCTCGCGGGCCGCAGCCTCACGGGGTGGCTCCCCCGCGACGTCGAGCATGCCGGCCGGCAGCTCCCAGACATGTCCGGCGGCCGCGTGGCGGTACTGCCGGATCATCAGGACGTGGTCGACGCCGTCGAACTCGTGGAGCGCCACGACGACGACCGCGCCCGGGTGGCTGATGAACTCACGCTCGACGACCCCGCCGTCACCGAGGTCGACACGATCGCGCCGCACGTCGAAGACCAAGCCCTCGAAGGCCGTCTCCGAGGCGACCACCTCGTGCCGGCCCCACGCCTCCGGCAGGTCCGAGACCCGTCCCCGGGGAGCTCCGAGGCTCACTCCGCGGCAGCCGTCGAGCCGGACGCCCCCGCCGGCACCGGGACGGGCTGGTGCTCGTCCTCACCGGCGGACGTGCGGCCCGAGGCGGCCTGCTCGGCGGCGTGCTGGCGCTCGACCTCGACGAGGCGTCCGCTGCGCTGCCGCTCGATGGCCGCGCCGATGAGGCCGGCGAAGAGCGGGTGGGCGCGGTTCGGACGCGACAGGAACTCCGGGTGGGCCTGGGTCGAGACGTAGTAGGGGTGCACGTCGCGCGGGAGCTCGACGAACTCGACGAGGTTGCCGTCGGGCGAGGTGCCGGAGAAGACGAGCCCAGCCTCCTCGAGCTCGGCGCGGTAGGCGTTGTTTACCTCGTAGCGGTGCCGGTGGCGCTCCCCCACCTCGGCCTCGCCGTAGGTCTCACGGACGACGCTGCCCTCCTTGAGGGCCGCGGGGTAGAGACCCAGGCGCATCGTCCCGCCGAGGTCACCGGCGCCGTCGACGAAGGCCTTCTGCTCCTCCATCGTGGCGATGACGGGGTGCTCGGTGTCGGGGTCGAACTCGGTCGAGCTCGCGTCGGCATTGCCGCCCACGGATCGGGCGTACTCGATGACCATGCACTGCAGGCCGAGGCAGATCCCGAGGGTCGGCACCTGCTTCTCCCGGGCCCAGGTGAGCGCGCCGAGCTTGCCCTCGATGCCGCGGATGCCGAAGCCGCCGGGGACGAGGACGCCGTCGACGCCTCCGAGGGCCTTCTGGGCGCCGGCCGGGGTCTGGCACTCGTCGCTGGCGACCCAGCGGATCCGCACCCGGGCGTCGTGGTGGAACCCGCCCGCCCGCATCGCCTCGGTGACGGAGAGGTAGGCGTCGGGCAGGTCGATGTACTTGCCGACGAGGGCGATCTCGACGTCGTGCTCGGGGTCGTGGACCCGCTGGAGCAGGGAGTCCCACTCGGTCCAGTCGACGTCCCGGAAGCCGAGGCCGAGGCGCCGGATGACGTAGGCGTCGAGGCCCTCGCGGTGGAGGACCTTGGGGATGTCGTAGATGCTCGGGGCGTCGACGGCCGCGGCCACGGCGTCGACATCGACGTCGCACATGAGCGAGATCTTGCGCTTGATCGCCTCGGGGATCTCGCGGTCGGCCCGCAGCACGAGCCCGTCCGGCTGGATGCCGACCTGGCGCAGGGCGGCGACGGAGTGCTGCGTCGGCTTCGTCTTCAGCTCGCCGCTCGGGGCGAGGTAGGGCACGAGCGAGACGTGGAGGAAGAAGCTGTTGTCGCGGCCGATGAGGTGGCGCACCTGGCGCGCGGCCTCGAGGAAGGGCAGCGACTCGATGTCACCGACGGTGCCACCGATCTCGGTGATGATGACGTCGGGCGCGTCCTCCCCGCCGGTCGCGAGCGCGCGCATCCGGGCAACGATCTCGTTGGTGATGTGCGGGATCACCTGCACCGTGTCACCGAGGTACTCCCCGCGTCGTTCCCTGGCGATGACGGTGCTGTAGACCTGCCCCGTCGTCACGTTGGCGCTGCCGACGAGGTTGACGTCGAGGAAGCGCTCGTAGTGCCCGATGTCGAGGTCGGTCTCCGCGCCGTCGTCGGTCACGAAGACCTCACCGTGCTGGAACGGGTTCATCGTCCCCGGGTCCACGTTCAGGTAGGGGTCGAGCTTCTGCATCGTGACCGAGAGGCCTCGAGATCTGAGAAGTCGTCCGAGGCTGGATGCCGTGAGGCCCTTGCCGAGAGAGGAGGCGACGCCCCCGGTGACAAAGATGTGTTTCGTCGTTTCCACCACGGGCTGTCAGTCTACGTCACTTCTCGAGAGCCGCGGCGTAGCGGTCCACCCACCGGCGCGCCTCCACCTCCGGCGACGCCCAGCCGCGGGCGAGCTCGCGCCCGGCGCACGAGCGTCGTTGCCACTGCTGGGAGTCGGTGAGCAGGCTGTCGACGGCGTCGGCGACCGCCGGCGCGTCACCCACCTCCACGAGGTGCCCCGCCTCGCCGACCAGGCCGGGAAGGCCGCCGGTGCGGGTCGCCACGACGGGCAGCCCCGCCGCCATCGCCTCCTGCACGACGAGGGCCCGCGCCTCCCACCGGCTGGTGAGGACGAAGACGTCCGCCGCTCCGAGCCACGCCCCGACGTCGTCGCGGGGGCCGAGCAGGTGCAGGGGTATGCCGTGTGCTGCCTCCTCGAGGTCGGCGCGGAGCCGCTCGTCGCCGCCCCCGACGACGACCCACGTGGCGCCGCACCGGGAACGACGAGCGGCCTCGACGAGGGTCCACAGGTCCTTCTGCGGGGCGATCCGCGACACGGTGAGGACGAGGGGGCCCGTGGTCGCGGGGTGGCCGGCGTCCTCGAGCAGCCGCTGCGCCTTGCTCCGCCGCTCCTGCGGGGTCGGGACGGGGGCGGCGAGCAGGGCCGCCACCCGGGGCGAGGCGACCGAGGCGAGCTCGGTGCGGGGAGCCCCGAGGGCGCCAGCGAGGGCGACGAGGTCATCGCTGGCCCCGGTGACGAGGTCGGCGCGGCGCAGCGCCCACCCGACGAGCCGCGACGCCGGACCGGCGCGCAGGCGCGGCGGCAGGTCGTTGTGGAGGGAGACGACCAGCCGGGGGCGCGGCCTCGCCCGGTCCACCGCGACGGCAGCGACGACGGCGGCCTGGTGGCCGTGCGCGTGGACGACGTCAGCGGCCTCGGCGAGCCGCCTCACCCGGTGCCAGTCGAGCGGGCCGCGCAGGGCCGCCGCGCCGGGGTGGACGGGCCAGCAGAGCTCGGCGTCGTGCCAGCCGAACGCGGCGGCGGTCTGGGCCGCGGTGACGACGACCACCTCGTGCCCGGCGGCCCGCAGGTCACGACGGAGCCTGTCGACGTGGGCCCCGATCCCGCCGGCGGCCTGCCCGACCACGAGGAGCGCCCTCACCGCGGGTCACCCCCGGTGACGACCTGCGGGCGGGCAGGCCGGAGACGTGCGAGGACGGACCGGTCCCCGGCGAGGGCGACGCCGCCGAGGACGACGACCGCCCCGAGGCCGACGACGAGGCACTCGAGGGCGGCGTCCCCGAGCCCGGACGGCACCCACCGCCCGCCGGTCCACCATCCGGCGGCCGCGGCGACGGCGGCACCGAGGAGCACCGCGGCGAGAGGTCGCACGGGGACGGCAAGGGTCTCGCGTCCCCAGGCGCGGGCCACGAGGACCCCGAGACCGATCGCCCCGGCTGTGAGACCGGTGCTGCTGCCGATGGCGAGGGCCCCGAGGGTGTTGCCCGGGTCGAGCGGACCCGTGCGCGCCGCGAGCGGGACGACGGTCGTGGCGAGCCACGCGGCCGCGACGACAGCGCCTGCGGCCCGCGCTCCCCCGCGGACGTAGGACGCCCGGGACAGCAACCCGATGACGGACAGGGCGAGGATCCCCGGTGCCGACAGCACCAGCGCGCCCGGGACGGAGAGCAGGGCTGCGCCGCCGGAGGAGTCCCGCCCCGCGTCGAGCAGCGCGAAGAACGATCCGACCGGTCGCGCGACCGCCGCGATCAGACCCGCGGCGACGGTGCCGGCGACGACCGTTGCCAGCCAGGTGCTGCGCAGGGTCTCGACGGCCGCCCGGGACCGGCCGGGCGACTCGTCCTCGCGTGCGGCGCTGCGGGCCAGGCTGGGGAACGCGGCGGTCGCGAGCGGCACGGCGAGGACGGCATACGGCAGCAGGGCGACGGCCTGGACGTAGGTCCACACGTTGAGGGTGCCGGGCCCCCCACGGGCGTTGGCGATGCCGATCACGACGAGCGTCGCGAGCTGCTGGCCCGCGACGGCGAGCAGGCCCGCGACGGCGAGGCGTCGCACGCGCGCGCCCACCTCGTCGTGGAAGGTGAGGGTGGGTCGGAGCCGGATCCCGGCCCGCGCGAGGGGCAGCAGCAACGGCACGCTGAGGGCGACGACGCCGAGCGTCGTGCCGACGGCGAGCACCGCCGTGGCCGCCCCGGGGACGTCGACCGGCGGCGCGGCGGGGTCGGCGACGACCGCGCCGTAGGCGAGGTAGGTGGCGATGACGACGAGGCTCGAGAGCAGCGGGGCGAGGGCAGCACCGACGAAGCGACGGTGGGACTGCAGGACTCCCCCGAGCACGATGCCGAGCCCGTAGAGCGGGATCTGCACCGCGAAGACCCGCAGCAGCCCCGCCCCGAGGTCGACCGCCCCGGTGCACCCGTCCACGCCGCCGAGCAGGAGCCCGGCGATCGGGCGCGCCGCGACCGCGACGAGCAGCCCGACCGGCAGCAGGACGACGAGCGCCCAGGTGAGCAGGGCCGACGCCGTGCGATCCGCCTCCTCGGCGTCGCCGCGGGCCAGGGCCGCCGAGACGATGGGGACCGCGACCGCGGCGAGCACACCGCCCGCGGCGATCTCGTAGAGCACGTTCGGGACGGCGTTGACCGACTGGTAGACGCTGCCGACGCAGGTGGCGCCGACCGAGTGCGAGAAGGCGAACCACCGGCCGAAGCCGACGACCCGGGCAAGCAGCGTGATCACGGCGATCGACCCGGCCGCCGCGGCGATGCTCCGGCCGGAGACCCCCGGCGAGAGACCCGGCGACGTCCCGGGGGGGGTCGCGCTCACGGGGTCCTCCGACCCCACTCGTCGAGCCGGCGCAGCACGCGGTGCCGGGCGATGACCGCGGTGAAGCTGACCCGCTCGGACGCCAGCGTGAGAGCCGTCAGGGCCACGAGCGCGACGACGCGACCGGCGGGGCCGAGGCGGGCCACGAGGGCGGCGCCGAGCACCGCGCCCGCGGCGTTGGCTCCCGTGTCGCCGAGCATCGCCCGGGCGGCGAGGTCCGCCGGAAGCACCCCGAGGGACGCGCCGAGCGCGGCGGGCGCGGCCGGGCCGACGCCGCCGCTCGCGATGAGCCCGGAAGCGACCGCGGCACTGACCTTGAGGGCGCGGCCGGGCCGGAGGTCGAAGAGGTTGACGGCGTTCGCCGACCCGGCGACGACGGCACCCCCGACCAGCATCGAGAGGACCGGGGCGATCCCCCGGCGGGGCACGCGAGCGGCGGGGCCGGTCGCCGCCCACGGACGGTCGAGCAGCGCGGCCCCGATCACCCCGGTGGCGGCGAGGCCGACGATCTTGACCGAACCGGTCGTCACCTCACCCCGGGAGAGCGCAGTGAGGTGGCCGCGCAGGCCCTTGCTGCTCGCGTCCCCACCGAGGTCGTCGAGGGCGCCGAGGGCGCCCGCCGCGACCGCGACGAGGACGGGTGCGGCTCGGCGTGATCTCGGCGAGACGGGCGCTGCGGGTGCGAGGACGGACAGGAGGGCCCCGGCCGCCGCGCCGGCCACCCAGGCCGGACCCTCGAGGAGCGTCACGCGGTCCCCCGCGTGGTTGGTCCGGGCCCACGGTGCGCGCAGCCGCTCGGGCAGCCGGGGGGCCAGTGCGAGCACCCCGGCGGAGACGAGGGCGCTGACCCCCGCGGTGAGCCCGGTGCGCCCGGTGCGCCTGGTGCGCCCGGTGCGGCCCGCCGTCCGCAGCGGATGGTGCGGGGGGCGAGCCGTCACGGAGCGACCCGCGGCACGGCAGCGGTCGCGCCGTCGGAGATCCCGTAATGGCCGATGTCCCCGGTGAGCTGTGCCTCGATCGCGAGCACGACGCGGGCCGGTCCGCTGCCGTCGAGGGCGTGGTCGACGGTGCTGATCGAGGTGGCGGTGGTGCGGTCCGAGCGGATCGCCGACACGCCGTCGCTCGTCGCCGGCTGTCCCGCGGCCACGACCGGCTCCACGCCGGCGACGACGGTGGTGGCGGAGTGGTCGAGCAGCGCCGTCGCGAGGGTCCGCACCTCGGTGGAGACGGCCGTGACGGCTGCCTCCTCACCGGAGTAGTGCCCCGAGACGAGGACCGCGAGGTCGGCCGGGTCGATCCTCGCCTCGGTGCTGTCGAGCAGCCCCGCGTCGCCCAAGGCCGCGAGCGCAGCGGTCCGGGCCGGGCTCGGACCGGCCGCTTCACGGCTCACGACGATCTGGGCGAGCACCTCCTGGAGCAGGGCGTCCCCCTTGGCGGTGCTCGTCACCCCGAGGGCGGTCGCCGCCGCGGCCGCCGCAGCCGCGCGGGCGGCAGCCTTCGTCGGGTCGGTCCAGTCGGCGCTGAGGGTGACGGTCGCGGTGACGGTCGCGCCGCTGACGCCGAGCGTCGTCTGCAGCTGCTTGATCAGGCCCCCGTCGGCCGAGGGCAGCGCGACGAGCACGACCTGGTGGGTGGGGAGCCGGCCGGCGACGACCCGGTTGCTCACGGCCTCGGCGTAGTCCTGCTCGGCCGTGACCATCTTCTCGCTGGCGTCGAGCTTGTCGTTGAGGTCCTGCTTGTCGGTGCGCAGGGCCGAGACCTGGTCGGTCAGCTGGTTGCCGAGGTTGGACTGGAGGGGCCCGGCGCCGAGGACGATGCCGACGGCGAGCGCGAGGAAGATCGAGATGATCGAGACGAGGTGGTAGCGGAAGTCGATCATGCGAAGATCCCAACGATGGCGGCCCGGAGGTCGTCCCAGCGGGCGCCGAGGACCTGGATCCACCCCTGACCGATGGGGGTGGATGCGACGGCGGCGGAGAAGGCGAGCAGGCCCACGGCGAGCATCGTGAGCAGCAGGCGGCCCGGGATCCGGGCCCGGTAGAGCCGGCTCACGCCCTTGGCGTCGACGAGCTTGCCGCCGACCCGGAGTCGGGTCAGGAACGTCGAGGCCTGACCGTCCCGGCCCTTGTCGAGGAACTCCACGAGCGTCACGTGCGTGCCGACCGCGACGATGAGCTCGGCGCCGCTGTCGTCGGCGAGCAGCATCGCGACGTCCTCGCTCGTGCCCGCCGCCGGGAAGACGACGGTGTCGATCCCCAGCGCCTCGACGCGCGCCAGGCCCGGGGCCCGGCCGTCGCGGTAGGCGTGGACGACGATCTCGGCCCCGCAGCGCAGGGCGCGGTCGGACACGGAGTCCATGTCGCCGACGATGAGGTCGGGGCGGTGACCCGCCTCGAGGATGGCGTCGGCGCCGCCGTCGACCCCGATGAGCACGGGCCGGTACTCGCGGATGTAGGGCCGGAGGGCCTCGAGGTCCTCGCGGTAGTGGTAGCCCCGCACGACGATGAGGCAGTGCCGTCCGTCGATGACCGTGCGGATCGGCGGGGTGCCGATGCCGTCGAGGAGCAGGTCGCGCTCCTTGCGGATGAACTCCATCGTGTTCGTCGCGAAGGCCTCGATCTGGACGGCGAGGCCGGCGCGGGCCAGCTGCATGTCCGCCTCGATCGAGGCCTCGTCGAGAGCACGTCCCGAGGCGACCTTCAGCTCCCCCGACCAGAGATCGTCGCCGTCGACCCGCAGGGGGCTGCCGTCCCGGACCCCCATCACGGCGAGGCCAACGGCGTCGAGGACAGGGATGCCGGCATCGATGAGGATCTGCGGGCCGACGTTCGGGTAGCGCCCGGACGTCGACGGGACGGCGTTGACGACCGCTGCGGGGCGGGCCGTGACGAGCGCCTCGGCGCTGACCCTGTCGAGGTCGGTGTGGTTGATGACGGCGATGTCACCCGGTTTGAGGCGTTTGGTCAGGTCCTTGGTCCGTCGGTCGACCCGCGCCGGGCCCGTCACTCCCGGACCGGGGTCCGGGGCGTTGCGCGGGCGTCGCAGGGAGAGGGGCATGATGGGCCAATCGTGCCATGCGACCAGGCCCGCAACCCACGCGACAGCCCCGGCGGGGCGGCCCGATCGCGGGACACCCGCGGCACCGTCAGCGGGCAGCGGCCGTCCGAAGGGCCGCCGTCTGCTCGAGGAGGTCGTGGGCGTGCGCGAGACCGGCCTCGGAGTCGGGGTCGCCGCCCATCATCCGGGAGAGCTCGCGCAGCCTCCCGTCGTCCTCGACGGCGGTGACGCTGCTCGAGGTGATCGCTCCGTCGTCGGCCTTGTGGACGACGAGGTGGCGGTCGGCGAAGGCCGCGACCTGGGCGAGGTGCGTCACGACGATGACCTGGGCGCCCTCGGCCAACGCGGCGAGGCGGGCGCCCACGTCGAGGGCAGCCGAGCCGCCGACTCCCGCGTCCACCTCGTCGAAGACGAACGTCGGTGGGGTGGTGGCCTCCGAGTCGTGCCCGGCCCCGACGACCTCGAGCGCGAGCATGACACGGGAGAGCTCACCGCCCGAGGCGGCCTTGGCGACGCTGCGAGCGGGGGCGCCGGCGTTCGCGGCGAGCAGGATCTCGACCTCGTCGATGCCGTGCCGGGTCAGGCGCACGGTCTCCCCGTCGGAGAGGGTCAGACCGTCGGGGTCCGGGCGCCGGCTCACCTCGACCTCGACGACCGCTCGGCCCATCGCCAGGTGGGTCAGTTCCTCGCTCACCTTGGCGCCGAAGCGGGCGGCTGCCTCTCGCCGCGCCGCGGAGAGCCGCTCGGCGGCGGCGGCGAGCTCGTCCCGGAGCGAGGCCACCTCGGCGTCGAGGCTGCCGATGCGGTCGTCGGCACGGACGAGCTCGTCGAGCCGGGCCGCGGCCCGCCCCGACCAGGCAAGGACGTCGTCGATGGTGTCGCCGTAGCGGCGGGTGAGCCCGGTGAGCGCCGCCCGACGCTCCTGCACGTAGGACAACCGGCCGGGGTCGAGGTCGACGTCGTCGAGGTAGGCGGTGAGGTCGGCCGCGAGGTCCGTCACGAGCGTGCCGACCTCGTGGACGCGGACGTCGAGGGAGCGCAGCTGCTCGTCGTGCTCGCTGGCCGTGCCCAGCTGGGCCCGGGTCGACCCGATGAGGTCGGCGACGCTGGGGACGGGCTGGGCGGCATACTCGTCGCCGGTGAGGGTCGACAGCGCCTGCCCGGCCGCGAGGCGCAACGTGTCGGCGTGGGCGAGCCGCTCGTCCTCGGCCCGCAGCGCGAGGTCCTCACCGGGATGGGGGTCGAGCGCCTCGATCTCCTCGAGCGAGGCGGTGAGCGTGTCGATCTCCCGGGCCCGCTCGTGCGCCAGCTCACGCAGCCGGTCGAGCTCCCGCTGGGCGCTGCGCCACCGGTCGTGGAGACCGCCGACCTCGACGCGGAGGCTGCGCATCCCCGGCCCGCCGAAGTCGTCGAGCACCTCGCGGTGGGCCTCGCCCTGGCGCAGCCGCCACTGGTCGGCCTGACCGTGGACCGCGACGAGCAGCCGCCCGAGGTCGGCGAGCACCGCGACCGGCGCGGTCCGGCCGCCGACGTGGGCGCGGGAACGGCCCGCGGCCGCGATCGTGCGGGCGATGACGAGCTCTCCCCCGTCGTGCGCGGCCCCGGCCTCCTCGGCGCGCACCAGGGCCGGGTGGCCCGCCGGCAGCTGGACGACGCCCTCGACGAAGGCCGCGTCGGCGCCGGTGCGCACCAGCCCGGGGTCGGCACGCTCGCCGAGAAGCAGACCGAGGCCGGAGACGACCATCGTCTTGCCGGCGCCGGTCTCGCCGGTGAGGACGTTGAGCCCGGGGCTGAGGTCGAGGACGGCGTCGTCGATGACCCCGATCCCGCGGATCCTCATCTGGCTGAACACGGGACCACCCTAGGCGCACGTCGGCCGCGTCGAGGCTCGGACACCCGGCGCGAGGACCCGTGTAGTTGAATGGGCCGGTCCCGGGGTCTTCGCGACATCGATGCCCGACCTGGCGTCCCGGGAGCGCGAGACGAAGGAGCGTGTGGTGGACCAGTTCCTCTCCGAGGAGTTCCTCAGCTCCGCCGTGAACCTGCTCGTCCGCCTCGTCGAAGCGGCCGGAGCGCTCGTCATCGTCGTCGGTGCGGCGGTGGCGATCGTCCGGTTCGTGGCCGCGCTGCCCCGACGTGACGCCGAGGAGTTCGTGCCGATCCGGCTCGGGCTCGGCCGCTTCCTCGCGCTCGGCCTCGAGTTCCAGCTCGCGGCTGACATCTTGCGCACCGCGATCGCCCCGAGCTTCGAGGAGCTCGGCAAGCTCGCCGCCGTCGCCGCGATCCGCACGGCCCTCAACTACTTCCTCAGCCGTGAGATCCGCGAGGAGGGCCGGGTGCTGACCGACAAGGAGCACGGGCGCACCGGGGCGGGCACCCAGAGCGAGAGCGCCTGACGCCATGGCCTTCGTGTCATCCGTGCTCGCCCCCGCCGTCGTCCTGTCCGGGCTCGTGCTCGGCCTGGCGGGGTTGGCCTCCACCCGCGACGTCGTCGGCAGCCTGCGGGTCTTCCTCGACCTGCTGCTGGCCGGGGGGCTGCTGCGGCTCGCAGCCGACGTGGGCTGGCCCGCTCTCGCCACGACAGCGGCGCTCGTGGCGATCCGCACGATCGTGGTGCAGTCCGTCCAGCGCTCCGCCCACGCGGACGCCTGAGCCAGCGGGCACAAGGCCTGCTACGCGATGGCGGCGCCGTTGCCCCGCCAGCCGGCGACGGAGAGGTCGAACTTGGCGACGAGCCGGTCGGCGAAGGGGGCGCTCGTCAGCCGGGCCAGGCGCACCGGGCGCTCACCCTTGCAGACCTCGATGCGCGAGCCCGGGGGCAGGTCGACGTGTCGGCGACCGTCGCACCACATCACGGCCGAGCCCTCCGTGTCGGCCTTGACCTCGATGGCGAGGTGGGTGTCCGGGCCGAGGACGAGCGGCCGGGCGAAGAGCGCGTGGGCGGAGTTGGGGACGAGCAGCATGGCCTCGACCTGGGGCCAGACGACAGGCCCTCCGGCGGAGAAGGCGTAGGCGGTCGACCCGGTCGGGGTGGAGACGATGACCCCGTCGCATCCCCACGTCGACAGGGGACGCGCGTCGACCTCGACGGTGACCTCGAGCATCCGCTCCCGGGAAGCCTTCTCGACACTGACCTCGTTGAGCGCCCAGCTCGTCGCGAGCAGCTCACCGCCGTGCTTCGCGTCGACGCGCAGGGTCATCCGCTCCTCGACGGTGTACTGGTTGCTCGCGATCCGCTCGACCGTCGCGTCGAGGTCGTCGCGCTCGGCCTCGGCGAGGAAGCCGACGTGGCCGAGGTTGACCCCGAGCAGCGGGACGTCGGCGCTGCGGGCGAACTCGGCGCCGCGCAGGATGGTTCCGTCGCCGCCGAGCACGACGACGAGGTCGCACCCCTCGGCGACGTGGCCCTCGGTGTCGATGTGCACGCGAGGGGTGCGGGTCAGGTCGAGCGCCCTCGCCTCGTCCGCCTGCAGGGAGACGTCGATGCCGGCGTGGGTGAGGCGCTCGATGACGCCCCGTGCCGCGGCCACGGCCTCGGGTCGGCGCGGGTGCGCCACGAGCAGGATCCTGCGGGTCACGATGCTCCCTCCACGTCGAGAGCCCCCAGCATGTCATCCACCGCGGTCGGTCTCGCGCCGGGCACGGGCCGCGGGGCGAGCCAGAGCAGGAACTCCCGGTTGCCGTCACCGCCGGCGAGGGGGCTCGGCGTCATCCCGTGCACGTGCAGACCCACCTCGGTCGCTGCGGTGGCGACCCGGCCGACGACCCGACGGCGCTCGAAGGGGGACGTGACGACGCCGCGGTGGCCGAGCCGCTCCCGACCGACCTCGAACTGGGGCTTGACGAGCACGACGACGTCGCCGCCGTCGGTGACGAGGGGCCGGATCGGCGGCAGCGCGATGGTGAGCGAGATGAAGCTGAGGTCCGACACGACGAGGTCGAAGGCCCCGCCGAGCCCGTCCGCGTCGACGTCCCTGATGTTCGTCCCGGGCAGGTCGGTGACGCGGTCATCTCCGGCGATCGACGCGACGAGCTGGTCGTGGCCGACGTCGAGGGCCGTGACGTGCGCGGCTCCCGCCTCGAGGAGCACCTGGGTGAACCCGCCGGTGCTCGCGCCGACGTCGAGGCAGCGTCGGCCGGCGACCTCGATCGGCCACGTCCCGAGGGCGTGCAGCAGCTTGTGGGCCGCGCGACCCACCCATCGGTCGGGTTCACGGGTCAGTGACAGGACGGACGCGTCGCCGACGGGGGTGGCGGGCTTGGTGACGATCGCGCCGTCGACGGTCACCGCACCGGACGTGACGAGCTGGCGCGCCTGCGTCCGCGAACGCGCGAGGCCCCGGGCCACGAGCTCGACGTCGACACGACGGCTGGTCGCAGTCATGAGGGATCCATCAGCAGGTCTCCGCCGGGAGGTCAGGACCCGCCGAGGTCACGAAGCCGCTCCTGGAGTCGCTCGTGGGCCCGCTCGCCGGCCGCGATGCGCGCTCCCAGGTCATCGGACCGGGCTGCCGCGACCTCCTCCAGCACGTCGTCGACCACCGCGTCGCCCGTCGTCGGGGCGGGCGCCTGCGTGGGTGCGGGAACGGGCGCCGGGGTGGGCGCCGGGGTGGGCGCCGGGGTGGGCGCTGTCTCGGCGGCGTCGCCGGTCGTTGCTCCTGCGGTCGTGTCGCTGTCCATCCGTGTCCCCTCTCCCTGTCGCGAGCCACGCTACCCGGTCATCGGGGACTCGCTACGACGTGGATCAGGCGTGCGTCCGCGGGTCCGGGTCCGAGGCGAAGACCTCGTCGACGCCGCGACCCGCGGCCTCGAGCTGGATGCGGTCGACGGCGTCGGCTCGCACCATGACGGCAGCGAGCGAGGCCCGGACCACCTCGATGGCCCGGCCGGTGCCCCCGGTGCGCAGCTCGCCCTGCTCGAACGTCGCTCGCGCCTGACCGCAGACCCACCCGTCGCCGTCAGGGCGCGGGGCGGCATACGGCTCCAGCAGCTCGTGCAGCTCACTGATGACGTAGGTCGGCGCGGGTGCGTCCGCCGACAGGATCAGGGCGCTCGGGGTCTCGACGCCGGTGAGGACCCAGGCGCTGCTGAGACCGGCGCTCACGGCGCCGGCAATGTCGGTGGCGAGGCGGTCACCGACGGCGAGGGTACGGTCGGCGGCCACCGCGAGTCGCTGGAGTGACAGCTCGTAGAGCGGGGCATGGGGCTTGCCGACGACGTCGGGACGGCGTCCGACCGCGCCCACGAGCAGGTCGACATACGCCCCGTTGCCGGGGGCGCTCCCCCACTCGAGGGGCAGCGTCGCGTCGTCGTTCGTCGCGACCCAGGCGCAGCCGCTGGACAGGTGACGCGCCGCTACTTCGTAGTCCTCAACGGTGAGCGCGCGCCCGAAGCCCTGCAGGACTGCCGCCACCTCCTGCCCCGACGAGCTCGCGTCGGCGGGGGCCACGGGAAGGAGGCCGGCTTCGCGCAGGGCCAACGCGACGCCGTCGCCACCGAGCGCGAGGACCGCGGCGCCCGGCTCGAGCTGCGGGACGAGAGCGGCGGCTCCCGCCTCGGCGCTCGTCACGACGCGGTCCACCTCTGCCGGAGCGCCGAGCGCTGCGAGCTGCGCTCCGACGTCGCCCGGCTCGCGGGAGGCGTTGTTGGTGGCGTAGACGAGACCGACCCCGGACCCCACCAGGGCCTGGAGCGTCTCGGCGGCACCGGGCACTGCTGCGCCGCCGCGGTAGACGACCCCGTCGAGGTCGCAGATCACCGCCTCGTATGCCGCGACCAGCGCGTCGCCGTCACCGTGGGCGGAGTTGCCCGGGAGCCGCGATCGCGTGGTCGACGTCCTACTCGTCGCCACCGTCTACGTCGTCGTCGGGCGCGAGGTCGGTGACCTCGGTGCCATCGAGCTCGTCGAGGCGCTCGGCCGCGTCGGTTGTCAGCTCGTGGTCGGCGTCGGCGGCCCGCGCGAACCACTCCCGGGCGCTCGAGGCGTCACCGGCTGCGAGCTTGGCGTCGGCGAACGCGTAGTAGAGGCGCGCTGCCGAGGGCCGGTTCGGGTTGATCCGCTTCACCAGGTCGTTGAGGCCGGCGGCCGCGGCGTCGAGCTGCCCGAGGTCACGGCGGATCCCCGACACGACGATCGCGAGCTCGACCCTGTCGTCGATCGCGAGGGTGGAGGCCTCGTCGCTCTGCGCGAGCTCGAGCGCCTTGGTGTGCCGGCCGAGGGCGCGCTCGCAGTCGACCATGAGGGGCAGCAGGTGGCTCGATCCGGAGAGGCGACGCACGGTGCGAAACTCCCCCAGGGCGCGGGCCCAGTCACCGAGCCGGTATGCGACGAGACCGAGCGACTCGCGCGCGGCCGGCACTCGGCCGGCGCGACGCACCGCGGTCTCGGCGTGGGCGAGAGCGGACTCCGGCTCGATGTCGAGCAGCTCAGCAACCATGACCAGGTGCTGCGCGACGCCCTCGGCGTTCTCCTTCGACAAGGTGCGCAGCTGCGCCTTGACGCCCCGGTCGACCTCGTGCCCGGTGACGCCGGGCCGGATGGCCGGCTCAGGCAGGCGCGGGGTCTTCGGCGTCAGGCGGGGCCCGCTCTGGCGCTGCTGACCCGAACGCTCATTGCCGCCGCGCGCGCGATCGTCCCGGCGCTGGTGGCTGCGGTCATCGCGCGGGTTCGAGCCGCGGTAACCACCACGGTCACCACGGTCACCACGGTCACCGCGGTCGTCACGGGAGGAGCCACCCCGGTCATCGCGCGGGTTCGAGCCGCGGTAACCGCACGGTCACCACGGTCACCGCGGTCGTCACGGGAGGAGCCACCCCGGTCATCGCGCGGGTTCGAGCCGCGGTAACCACCACGGTCACCGCGGTCGTCACGGGAGGAGCCACCCCGGTCATCGCGCGGGTTCGAGCCGCGGTAACCACCACGGTCACCGCGGTCGTCCCGGGAGGACGGGCCACCCGTCCGAGGGGGCCGAGATCCGGAGCCACCTCGGCCGCCGCCGGCGTAGCCCCCCCTCGAGGCACCGGCACCGCGCTGCGGTCCTTTGCTCCTGGAGTCGCGGTCGTCGCGACGCTCCTTGTTGTCTGACTGGTCGTTGTCTGACTGGTCGCTCATGTGCTCATCCTTCCGGTCGGGACCCGCGGGCGCCAGTGACCGGCGTGCCCTGGGGACCCATAAAAAAAGGGACGCCCCGAACGGATCAATGAAGTTCCGTTCGGGGCGCCCCGATAAGTTGTGTCCGGCTGCGTCCTACTCTCCCACACCGTAACCAGTGCAGTACCATCGGCGCTGAAGGGCTTAGCTTCCGGGTTCGGAATGGAGCCGGGCGTTTCCCCTTCGCTATGACAGCCGAAACTCTATGGAGATATCAAAACAGTGGATTGTGTGTTTCCTGGGTCCCGTTTTGTGTCTCGGGAACCGCACAGTGGACGCGTAGCATCTTTGGATAGTCAAGTTATCGGCTTATTAGTACCGGTCAGCTCCACACATTGCTGTGCTTCCACATCCGGCCTATCAACCCAGTCGTCTAGCTGGGAGCCTCTCGGGCGTGAGCCCATGGAAACCTCATCTTGAAACGTGCTTCCCGCTTAGATGCTTTCAGCGGTTATCACTTCCGAACGTAGCTAATCAGCGGTGCCCTTGGCAGGACAACTGACACACCAGAGGTTCGTCCATCCCGGTCCTCTCGTACTAGGGACAGCCTTTCTCAAGTTTCCTACGCGCACAGCGGATAGGGACCGAACTGTCTCACGACGTTCTAAACCCAGCTCGCGTACCGCTTTAATGGGCGAACAGCCCAACCCTTGGGACCTACTCCAGCCCCAGGATGCGACGAGCCGACATCGAGGTGCCAAACCATGCCGTCGATATGGACTCTTGGGCAAGATCAGCCTGTTATCCCCGGGGTACCTTTTATCCGTTGAGCGACGGCGCTTCCACAAGCCACCGCCGGATCACTAGTCCCGACTTTCGTCCCTGCTCGAGATGTCTCTCTCACAGTCAAGCTCCCTTGTGCACTTACACTCAAAACCTGATTACCAACCAGGCTGAGGGAACCTTTGGGCGCCTCCGTTACCTTTTAGGAGGCAACCGCCCCAGTTAAACTACCCACCAGGCACTGTCCCTGATCCGGATCACGGACCGAGGTTAGATATCCAGAACGACCAGAGTGGTATTTCAACGTTGACTCCACCATCACTGACGTGACCGCTTCACAGTCTCCCACCTATCCTACACAAGCCGTACCGAACACCAATACCAAGCTGTAGTAAAGGTCCCGGGGTCTTTCCGTCCTGCTGCGCGTAACGAGCATCTTTACTCGTAGTGCAATTTCGCCGAGTTCGTGGTTGAGACAGTGGAGAAGTCGTTACGCCATTCGTGCAGGTCGGAACTTACCCGACAAGGAATTTCGCTACCTTAGGATGGTTATAGTTACCACCGCCGTTTACTGGCGCTTAAGTTCTGAGCTTCGCCTTGCGGCTAACCCGTCCCCTTAACGTTCCAGCACCGGGCAGGCGTCAGTCCGTATACATCGTCTTGCGACTTGGCACGGACCTGTGTTTTTAGTAAACAGTCGCTTCTCCCTGGTCTCTGCGGCCGATCACGCTCGGACAGCAAGTGTCGTCACGATCAGGGCCCCCCTTCTCCCGAAGTTACGGGGGTATTTTGCCGAATTCCTTAACCACGATTCACTCGATCGCCTTGGTATTCTCTACCTAACCACCTGAGTCGGTTTGGGGTACGGGCGGCTCGAACCTCGCTAGAAGTTTTTCTCGGCAGCATAGGATCACCCTCTTCCCGCATTCGCGGTCACTATCAGGTCTCAGGCTTCATGCGACCCGGATTTGCCTGGATCGCGCCCTACACCCTTGGACGTGGACAACCATCGCCACGCGGAGGCTACCTTCCTGCGTCACTCCATCGCTTGACTACTACCAGTTCGGGTCATGCGCTCCACAACCCCGGTGAACCCGAAGGCTCGATGAGGAAGTTTCAGGCACTTAGCATCACAAGGTTCATCATGGGCGGTTCTTCGCCGGTTCCGGAATATCAACCGGATGTCCATCGACTACGCCTGTCGGCCTCGCCTTAGGTCCCGACTTACCCAGGGCAGATTAGCTTGACCCTGGAACCCTTGGTTATTCGGCGGACGGGTTTCTCGCCCGTCATTCGCTACTCATGCCTGCATTCTCACTCGTGTGGCCTCCACGGCTGGTTCACACCGCCGCTTCCCTGGCCACACGACGCTCCCCTACCCATCAACACGCCTGGACACCGGACCCTCAGGTACCGGTGCCGAGCAAAGTGTCAATGCCACAGCTTCGGTGGTGTGCTTGAGCCCCGCTACATTGTCGGCGCGGAATCACTTGACCAGTGAGCTATTACGCACTCTTTAAAGGGTGGCTGCTTCTAAGCCAACCTCCTGGTTGTCACAGCAACTCCACATCCTTTCCCACTTAGCACACGCTTAGGGACCTTAGCTGGTGATCTGGGCTGTTTCCCTCTCGACTACGGAGCTTATCCCCCGCAGTCTCACTGCCACGCTCTCACTTACCGGCATTCGGAGTTTGGCTAACGTCAGTAACCTGGTGAGGCCCATTAGCTATCCAGTAGCTCTACCTCCGGTAAGAAACACGTGACGCTGCACCTAAATGCATTTCGGGGAGAACCAGCTATCACGGAGTTTGATTGGCCTTTCACCCCTACCCACAGCTCATCCCCTCAGTTTTCAACCTAAGTGGGTTCGGTCCTCCACGCAGTCTTACCTGCGCTTCAACCTGGCCATGGGTAGATCACTCCGCTTCGGGTCTAGACCCAGCGACTCAAACGCCCTATTCGGACTCGCTTTCGCTACGGCTTCCCCACACGGGTTAACCTCGCCACTGAGCACTAACTCGCAGGCTCATTCTTCAAAAGGCACGCTGTCACCCCACACGTCCAACGACGGAGGGCTCCAACGGATTGTAGGCACACGGTTTCAGGATCTATTTCACTCCCCTCCCGGGGTACTTTTCACCTTTCCCTCACGGTACTTGTCCGCTATCGGTCACCAGGGAATATTTAGGCTTAGCAGGTGGTCCTGCCAGATTCACACGGGATTTCTCGGGCCCCGTGCTACTTGGGATACTTCTCTGGAGTCCACACCATTTCGTCTACGGGGGTCGCACCCTCTGTGCCGAGCCATTCAAGACTCTTCGACTATGACGCAGATTTCTTACTCCATGCCGGTATGTCAGTCCCGACCGAAAAGTCCCACGACCCCGGACATGCAACGCCTGACAGCTATCACACACGCCCGGTTTAGCCTCTTCCGCTTTCGCTCGCCACTACTCACGGAATCGCGGTTGCTTTCTCTTCCTGTGGGTACTGAGATGTTTCACTTCCCCACGTTCCCTCCACACACCCTATATATTCAGGTGCGGGTGACTGGACTTGCCTCCAGCCGGGTTTCCCCATTCGGAAATCCTCGGATCACAGTCTGGTTATCGACTACCCGAGGCTTATCGCAGATTCCTACGTCCTTCTTCGGTTCCTGGTGCCAAGGCATCCACCGTGTGCCCTTAAAAACTTGGCTACTACAAAGATGCTCGCGTCCACTGTGAAGTTCTCAAAACACAACCGGCACCACACCCCCACCAGACACACAGCCTGACTTCAGCGCAGCCCACCAATCCAGAAGAAACCGCCCAACACCACACACCCTCCCGCAGGAGACACCCCCGCAAAAGGGGGCCACCTCCCGTAAGAGGCGCATGCGTGCCGGCCCGATCCTTCAGGACCCAACAACGTGTCAACGACACCCACCACCAACCCCGTGACCCGTTCCACTGCCGGCAAGCCAGCTTGTACTGAGGCGGCCAGGGAGGCCGCGAATGTCTAAATCGATGTTCCACCCTTGAGCACCCGCTGCCCCACACTCGGGGACAGACCGGGCTGCCAAAAACCAACCAGACGCGAACGCCCAGCCGGTAGCTGCTCCTTAGAAAGGAGGTGATCCAGCCGCACCTTCCGGTACGGCTACCTTGTTACGACTTAGTCCCAATCGCCAGTCCCACCTTCGACGGCTCCCCCCACAAGGGTTGGGCCACCGGCTTCGGGTGTTACCGACTTTCGTGACTTGACGGGCGGTGTGTACAAGGCCCGGGAACGTATTCACCGCAGCGTTGCTGATCTGCGATTACTAGCGACTCCGACTTCATGGGGTCGAGTTGCAGACCCCAATCCGAACTGAGACCGGTTTTTTGGGATTCGCTCCACCTCGCGGTATCGCAGCCCTTTGTACCGGCCATTGTAGCATGCGTGAAGCCCAAGACATAAGGGGCATGATGATTTGACGTCATCCCCACCTTCCTCCGAGTTGACCCCGGCAGTCTCCCATGAGTCCCCAACCACCGAAGTGTTGCTGGCAACATGGAACGAGGGTTGCGCTCGTTGCGGGACTTAACCCAACATCTCACGACACGAGCTGACGACAACCATGCACCACCTGTACACCAGTCCGAAGACTCACCCATCTCTGAATGATTCCGGTGTATGTCAAGCCTTGGTAAGGTTCTTCGCGTTGCATCGAATTAATCCGCATGCTCCGCCGCTTGTGCGGGCCCCCGTCAATTCCTTTGAGTTTTAGCCTTGCGGCCGTACTCCCCAGGCGGGGAACTTAATGCGTTAGCTGCGGCACGGATCTCGTGGAATGAGACCCACACCTAGTTCCCACCGTTTACGGCATGGACTACCAGGGTATCTAATCCTGTTCGCTCCCCATGCTTTCGCTTCTCAGTGTCAGTAATGGCCCAGAGACCTGCCTTCGCCATCGGTGTTCCTCCTGATATCTGCGCATTCCACCGCTACACCAGGAATTCCAGTCTCCCCTACCACACTCTAGTCTGCCCGTACCCACTGCAAGTCCGAGGTTGAGCCTCGGATTTTCACAGCAGACGCGACAAACCACCTACAAGCTCTTTACGCCCAATAATTCCGGACAACGCTCGCACCCTACGTATTACCGCGGCTGCTGGCACGTAGTTAGCCGGTGCTTCTTCTGCAGGTACCGTCACTTTCGCTTCTTCCCTGCTGAAAGAGGTTTACAACCCGAAGGCCTTCATCCCTCACGCGGCGTCGCTGCATCAGGCTTGCGCCCATTGTGCAATATTCCCCACTGCTGCCTCCCGTAGGAGTCTGGGCCGTGTCTCAGTCCCAGTGTGGCCGATCGCCCTCTCAGGCCGGCTACCCGTCGTCGCCTTGGTGAGCCACTACCTCACCAACAAGCTGATAGGCCGCGAGTCCATCCCAGACCGAAAAACTTTCCACACCATACCCATGCGAGTTGATGTCATATCCGGTATTAGCCACGGTTTCCCGAAGTTATCCCAGAGTCTGGGGCAGGTTACTCACGTGTTACTCACCCGTTCGCCACTGATCAGATCAAGCAAGCTTGACCGTCACCGTTCGACTTGCATGTGTTAAGCACGCCGCCAGCGTTCGTCCTGAGCCAGGATCAAACTCTCCGTTGATGTTCAAACACCCACACCCGAAACGAGCACGAGCAAACTTTGAACCCATGAAGGGCTCGAAAACCCGGCAGAAGCCGAACAACCAGCCCATAAAAATGAACTTGTCATCCGATTCAACCAAAGGATAATTCACCCCGAAACCAACCCACCACAACCATGAAGGCCACAATGAAGCCAGCCCCGAGACGAGGTAATTGGCATCGATTTATTTGACACGCTGTTGAGTTCTCAAGAATCGGACACACACCATCACACAACCATCCAGGCCATGCTCCGGGGCAACCCTTCAAACTTACCCACCTCCACCTACGGAGTCAAACCCGTGACCCGCTCAACAGAGCGACCAGACCCGACCCCGCCAGCCTCAGCAGGACATCCAGTAAACCACACCCCACAAGGCGCCTCCACCAGACTTCCGCCAACCCCGGGACCGGCCAACTTCGCCAGCAATCACTCGCTGCGGTGGCGTCCGTTCCTCCCTGTCGGGCTGACGTAGAGAACAGTAACCCGGTCCTCGCCCGAGTGCCAAATCCACCCGCCCCACACGCCCGCCCGGGACCCGAAAGGGCGCGGGATCGGTTGCACCACAGGCGAACCCGACTTCTAGCGGCGTGTTTCAGGCGTGGCGAGCCGCTGCGAGGCTCTTCCGGCCCCGCTTGAGCACCGCGACGGTCCCGTGCAGGAAGTCCTCCTCCTCGAGCACGCGCTCGGGGTCGGTGAGCTTGACGTTGTTGAGGGACGCCCCGCCCTCCCCGATGGCGCGCCGAGCAGCCTTGCGGGACTCGACGAGCCCGACCGCCACGAGGGCGTCGACGACGGAGGTCCCCGCAGGCATGGTGGCGCC
The DNA here is from genome assembly GCA_963764195.1 of uncultured Actinomycetota bacterium. Lineage (GTDB taxonomy): Bacteria > Actinomycetota > Actinomycetes > Actinomycetales > Dermatophilaceae > JBDSSS01. Next base: position 744,111 of record CAVXRG010000003.1, on the reverse strand, counting down.
CGGCAGCTCAGCCGTCGCGTCGCCGAGCGTCAGCCCGTCGAGTGCCCCGAGGTCTCCCTTGCCGAAGAGGGCCTCCGACGCAGCCTGGACGGCCTCGGTCGCCGCCGCCCCGTGCACGAGGGTCGTCACGTCCGCGGCGAGTGCCCGCTGGGCCGCCCGACGGAACGGCTCCTCGCTCACCTGGCGCTCGAGCTCACCGATCTCGTCGGGCTCCCGGTCGGTGAAGACCTTGAGCAGGGAGACGACGGAGGCGTCCTCGATGTTGAGGAAGTACTGGTAGAAGGCGTACGGGCTCGTCATGTCGGCACTGAGCCACACGGCGTTGCCCTCGGACTTGCCGAACTTCATGCCGGCGGCGTCGGTGAGCAGCGGTGTCGTCAGCAGGTGCACCGACTCCCCCTCCGCGCGGTGGATGAGGTCCACCCCGGCGGTGAGGTTGCCCCACTGGTCGCTGCCCCCCGTCTGGAGGGTGCAGCCGAACTCGCGGTAGAGGTGCAGGTAGTCGAAGCCCTGGAGCAGCTGGTAGCTGAACTCCGTGTACGAGATCCCCTCGTTGCTCTCGAGCCGGGTCGCGATCGCGTCCTTCTTGATCATCTGGTTGACCCGGAAGTGCTTGCCCACGTCGCGCAGGAAGTCGAGGGCCGTGAGCGACGCGGTCCAGTCGAGGTTGTCGACGAGGAGCGCCGCGTTGTCGCCCTCGAAGCGAAGGAACGGCTTCACCAGGGCCTTGATCCGCGCGACGTTGTCGGCGGTCTGGTCCTTGGTGCGCAGCACCCGCTCCGCGGTCGGTCGCGGGTCGCCGATCAGCCCGGTCGAGCCGCCGACGAGGCAGATCACCCGGTGCCCCCGCCGCTGGAAGTGGCGGAGCACGACGAGCTGGACGAGGTTGCCGAAGTGCAGCGACGGCGCCGTCGGGTCGAACCCGCAATACAGCGTGAGGGGTCCCTTCGCGAGTGCCTCTCGCAGCGCCGCCTCGTCGGTGGACTGTGCCACCAGGCCGCGCCACTGCAGCTCGTCGAAGATGTCCGTCACGGGTATCGGTGTCCTCTCGGTCGCGGCGGGCACCCTGCCCGCCGCGTCACAGCCTGCCCTAGCCGGTCACCGCCCGGCCACCGGGTTCACCCACCGTCCCGCCACCCGGTCGTCAGGTCCCGCGCCCGGGTCGTGCCGGTGGACGTGGTGCTGCGCGTCGGTACGGCGAGACGGTGGGCTCACCCTCGAGCCAGAACCGCCAGGGGTATGCCGTCCCGTCGCCTCCCGGTCCCCGCACCCCCACCCGCGGTCCCGTCAGCACCGGGGGTCGCTCGTCGGACGCCGGTGCCCACAGGCTGAGCTCGTCCCCATGTGAAGAACCGGCCCCGTCGTCACCCGAGTCGTCACCCGAGTCGTCAGCGCAGAGGTCCGCCCCGGAGTCCGACCCGCTCACCCCGAGCGCCTGCGTCAGCCGGCCCGGTCCGCGGCACCAGTCCCGCGGCCTCGCAGTGCCGCGCCGGGCCGCGACGAGGTCCTGTCCGGACACCGCCTCGGCCGCGCGGACGAGCACGACGTTGGGCACGCCCGGCCCGTCGGTGACGACGCACAGCATCCAGTGGTGCCCGTAGGTGAAGTAGACGAAGGCGTGCCCGGCCGGGCCGAAGACGGGCGCGTTGTGGGGTGTCGGCCGACCGAGCACCGTCGAGGCCGGATCGGTGCCGCCGGCGTACGCCTCGGTCTCGGTGATCCGTACGACGACCCCGCCGCGCGCGATCCGGCAACCGAGCAGGTCACGCGCGACGTCGAGCACCGGACGCGCGAGGGCATCGCGGTCGAGCCTGCGCCCCAGCCTGCTCCGCTCGGGACTGGTCACGACGACCGTGGAGTTCGTCCAGTCGGCGCAGCGCCCGCGCACGTCGGGCTGGAGGTGGTCAAGGCAGCGAGTCCGTCGAGTGTCGTAGGAGGGCCGGTTCTCGGGAATCGTAACCGGGGCCGGTCCCGGCCCCGGGACAGCCGTGCTTCGGGCGGGCGGACCGTTGCGCGACCGCATCTCGTGGCCCTTGACCCTTCTCCCGACCTGTCGATAGACAGATGTCATGGATGACCTCCCGCCCCTGGCCCACGCGGAGGGGTACGCGATCTGGGCCTGCCAGTGGCACCAGGGCGGAGGCTCTCCTCGCGTGCTCGCTCATGCACTCTGCTCGCTCGCGATGCGTGGCTACCCGGCCGATGACGATGACACGTCGGATGCCAGGTGGGTGCCCGACAGCTCGATCGCCGACGCTGCATGGCCGCTCGCCCTCGCATCCGACCCGGCGGTCCTCGACGGGGCCCGGATCCGGTGGGCGACCGTCCTTCTCGCCGCCCAGGGCGGGACGGATCCAGGCAACCGCGGCACGCTGGCCGCAGAGTCCGTCAGGACCACTGCCGACCGACCCGGGTGGCCGCGCGCGCTGGCGGCAGCCGCCCTGGCCGTCTCTCCCGTTGGAATCGATGCGGACCTCGTGGCCCGACTCTGCGCCGGCACCTCACCCCAGCCTGACGGAACCGCAGGCTCGTCCGGCGCATCGGCCTTCGCCGACGCCGACCCCGCGGTGGCCTGCGCTGCCTCTGCCCTGCGAGAGATGACCGATCTCGGGGGGCGGCAGAGGTGGCAGGTGGACGCGCGTCGTGCCGTCACGTCCGACCTCGAGGACCGGCTCGAGCTGATCAGCCCTTCCGGCGTCTTGTCAGCGGATCGGTACCGGCTGTTGTGTGCCTACCTGAAGGGATCGAGATACGAGATGAACCACCTCATGGCTCACCGGCTCGCTGAGCTGGGTCGGCCCGCGGACGGGTTGGGACGATGACCACTGCCACCGAGCCACGGAGGCCCGACGCCTGGAGACGGGCCCTGCTGCTACCTGGCGTGAGCGTGTCCGCCGTGATCCGGGCGAAGAACGGCCCGGCGCCCGAGGAGGCGCTGACGCAGCTCTTCGACTGGGAGCGGGACCGGCTACTGGGTCTCGCCAAGGGACTCGGAGCCGCCGCAGTCACGACGCTGATCGCCCTCGCAGGTGTCGCCCTCGACAGTTCGAAGGGCCTGAACGGTGCTGTCGCCATCGTGGTGGTCACCCTCAGCATGACCTTCCTCGCCTGGGGCGCCGTCATCCTCGTTGGCTTGCAGCGGCTCAGCGAGAGCTACGCCCTGGCCAGGTGGATCCTCTTCTCGGGGCCCCCCTCGTGACCGGCCTGGAAGTGGCCGTGTTGGTCGTCGGCTCGGTGTCGCTGGCCACGGTCTCAGGCCTGCTGGTCGTCTCCGTGCGGTCCGAACGACGCGCTCGTCAGCGCCTGGGTCCACACCCCGCAACGCGAGAACTTGCGTTCCTCGTCAGGTCCGGGCAGCCACCGGAGCCTGAGACAGCGGCCCTGATCGATGATCTCGCTGGAGCCGTCTTCGAGGGCGTGCTGATGCGCGACCTGGTGGCCGCACGAGTCGGCAAGGCCGCGAGGAAGGGTGTCTCGGACGACCCGGACCTCTCGGTGCTGGCCCGAGCGGTCGCGGCACGGAGGACGTGGGCCGAGAAGCCGGGTGACGACGAGCGTGACGGTCCGGAGTAACGCGACCGGTCACGACCTGCCGGGCACGCGTCACGCCGGTCCCGTTGCGCGACGCCGCGCCGCACCGGGCCGGTAGGTCGAGACGCTCGGCTCGCCCTCGGCCCAGAACCGCCACGGGAAGGCCTCGCCGTCGCCGCCCGGACCACTGACACCGACCCGGGGCCCCGTGCGCACGACAGCGGGGCCGACGCCCCCGCTCACCGTGAGCTCGACCGTCTCGCCGACCGGGGGACGGCAGAAGTCACGGCCGGTGTCGGCGCCGGTGAGCCCGAGGGCCTGGGCGAGACGTCCCGGACCGCGGGTCCAGTCGCGGGGCGCCACCCGGGAGCGCCGTTGCCGGACCAGGTCCTCCCCCGCGACGACCTCACCCGCGCGGACGAGCACCGCCTCGGCCTCCCCCACCCCACCGGTGACGAGGCAGAGCATCCAGTGGTTGCCGTAGGTGAAGTAGACGTAGGTGAAGCCGGGCGGGCCGAACATCGGCCGGGTCCGCGGCGTCTCCCCGCGGTAGGCGTGCGAGCCGGGGTCGAGCTGACCGGCATACGCCTCCGTCTCGGTGATCCGCACCGTGACGCCGCCATGCGTGAGGTGGCACCCGAGCAGCTCGCGGGACACGGCGAGCACGGGACGGGCGAAGAAGTCCCGTCCGAGCGGCTCCACCCGACCGCCCGCGTCCCCCGTCTGCACCCTCAGACGGTAGCGCTCGACCACAACCGGGCGGCGGCGAGGCGCTCCCGGGCGGCGGAGAGCTGCTCGGCGACGCGGGCGGGCGCCGTCCCCCCCACGGCGTCACGCGAGGCGAGCGACCCGGCCACGGACAAGACCGAGCGCACGTCGGGGGTGAGGTGCTCGCTGAGCCGCGCGAAGTCCTCGTCGGTGAGGTCCCACAGCTCGATGCCCCGGCCCTCGCACTCCTGCACGCACGCGCCCGCGACCTCGTGGGCGATCCGGAAGGCCACGCCCTGGCGGACGAGCCACTCGGCGATGTCGGTCGCGAGGGCGAAGCCCTGGGGCGCGAGCGACTCGAGGCGCTCGGCGTGGAAGGTGAGGGTCGCGACCATCCCGGCGAAGGCCGGCAGGAGCACCTCGAGGGTGTCGACCGCGTCGAAGACCGGCTCCTTGTCCTCCTGCAGGTCGCGGTTGTAGGCGAGCGGCAGCGCCTTGAGCGTCGTCAGCAGCCCGGCGAGGTCGCCGACGAGACGACCCGCCTTGCCGCGCGCGAGCTCGGCGACGTCGGGGTTCTTCTTCTGCGGCATGATGCTCGACCCGGTCGAGTAGGAGTCGTGCAGCGTGATGAAGGAGAACTCCTTCGTCGCCCAGAGCACGACCTCCTCGGCGAACCGGGAGACGTCCACGGCGGTCATCGCGCAGACGAAGCTGAACTCCGCGGCGAAGTCCCGCGATGCGGTGCCGTCGATGGAGTTCTCGACCGACCGGCTGAAGCCGAGGTCACGGGCGATCGCCCCGGGGTCGAGCCCGAGCGAGGAGCCGGCAAGGGCACCGGAACCGTAGGGCGAGGAGTCGCACCGCACGTCCCAGTCGCGCAGCCGGTCGACATCGCGCAGCAGCGCCCATGCGTGGGCGAGCAGGTGGTGCGAGAGCAGCACCGGCTGCGCGTGCTGAAGGTGGGTCCGACCCGGCATCGCCACCCCGAGGTGCGTGTCGGCCTGCGCGACAAGGGCGTCCACGACATCGAGGACGAGCCCGGCGACGACCCGGGCGTGCTCGCGCAGGTAACGCCGGAAGAGGGTCGCCACCTGGTCGTTGCGTGACCGGCCGGCCCGCAGTCGGCCGCCGAGGTCGGGCCCGACCCGGTCGATGAGGCCGCGCTCCAGCGCGGTGTGGACGTCCTCGTCGTCGAGGTCCGGGGCGAACTCGCCTGACACGACGTCGGACTCGAGCTCGTCGAGACCCGCGATCATCCCGGCGAGGTGCTCGTCGGAGAGGAGCCCGGCCGCGTGCAGGACCCGGGCGTGCGCCCGCGAGCCCGCGAGGTCGTGCGGGGCCAGACGCCAGTCGAAGTGGGTGCTCTTCGACAGCGCGGCCAGCGCTTGGTCGGGTCCGCCCGCGAACCGGCCGCCCCACAGGCTCACGCGCTCGTCGGTCGGCTTGTCGCTGCTCATCGGTGGGTTCTCCTCGGAAGGGTGTGCGGGGGGTCTGTGGGGTGCGGTGGTCGGACGTGTGGGTTCTCAGTCACCGGCACCGGCGAGGGTCAGCAGCTGCGCGGCGACGCGCTCGGCCTGGTCGGCGGTGCCCGTCACCAGCATGATCGTGTCATCCCCGGCGATGGTCCCCACGACGTCGGGATCGCGGGTCTGGTCGATCGCGGAGGCGAGGTAGTTGGCCGCACCGGGCGGCGTGCGGAGCACGACGAGGTTGGTCGCGACGGCGGCCGACACGAGCAGCTCCTCGCACGTGCGGCGCAGCCGGTCGCTCGCGCCGTCACCGAGCGAGCCCACGACGCCGAGGTCGGCTCCGTCCCCCGGCACTGCGTAGGCGAGCGACCGTCCGCGGCGCACCTTGACGGCGCCGACCTCCACGAGGTCGCGCGAGAGCGTGGCCTGGGTGACGTCCGTGCCCTCCTGGGCCAGCAGATCGGACAGCTCGCCCTGGCTGTGGACGACGTGCTGCTCGAGCAGCTCGACGATCCGTCGTTGGCGCTGGGTGCGACTCATCGGACCGTCCCCCGCGCCGAGTCGAGAATGGCGGGAAGGGTGTCGACGAAGCCGGTCAGCTCGGTCTCGCTGAGCACGAGGGGCGGGGTGAGCCGCAGTGCAGTGGGGGTCACGGCGTTGACGATGAAGCCGGCGTCGCGCGCCGCCACCATCACGGCCGGTGCGGGTATGCCGCTCAGCTCGACCGCGCGCATCAGCCCCCGTCCACGCGTGCCCGAGACCCCCTCGACGCGGAGGTCGTCGAGCAGGGCTCCGACGCGACGGACGTTGCCGCGCAGGTCATCCCGCTCGATCGTGTCGAGGACGGCGAGGCCAGCTGCGCAGGCGAGCGGGTTGCCCCCGAAGGTGGTCCCGTGCTGACCGGGCGCGAGCATGCCCGTCACCGCGTCTCCGAAGGTGACGAGTGCTCCGATGGGCACACCGCCGCCGAGGCCCTTGGCCAGGGTCATCGCGTCGGGGACGACGCCGGAGGCCTCGTGGGCGAACCAGTCTCCGGTGCGGCCGATCCCGCTCTGGATCTCGTCGAGCACGAGCAGCGCCCCGTGACGGGTGGCCAGCTCGCGGGCCAGTCGGAGGAACTCGCCCGACACCTCCCGCACACCGGCCTCGCCCTGGATCGGCTCGATGAAGATCGCCGCCGTCGTGCCGTCGACGGCTACGCGCAGGGCGTCGAGGTCGTCGGGCGCGACGAACTCGACTCCGGGGATGAGTGGCTCGAAGGGCTCGCGGTAGGCGGCCTTGTGCGTGAGGGCGAGCGCCCCGGTGGACCGGCCGTGGAAGGAACCCTCGAGCGCGATGATCCGCGACCGACCGGTGCGCCGCGAAAGCTTGATCGCGGCCTCGGTCGCCTCGGTGCCGGAGTTGGTGAAGAAGACGCCCGACCCGCCGGGCGCGCCGGAGATCTCGAGGATCCGCTCGGCGAGGTGGACGGCCGGCTCGGAGGTGAAGAAGTTGCTGACGTGGATCGCCGCCTCGGCCTGCGTGGCGACCGCCTGCACGAGAGCCGGGTGGCCGTGGCCGAGGGCGTTGACGGCGATCCCCGAGAGCAGGTCGAGGTAGCGGTTGCCGTCGACGTCGGTGACCCAGCAGCCGTGCCCGGAGGCGAGGGCGAGCTGGGGCAGGCCGAAGACCTGGACCATCGAGCGGGCGTAGCGGTCGAGCAGCACGGATCCGGCGGTCATGGGTTGCCTCCCGATGGGGTGTCGGCGACGTCGGGCAGCACCATCGTGCCGATGCCCTCGTCGGTGAAGACCTCGAGCAGGATCGAGTGCGGCTTGCGGCCGTCGACGACGTGGGTCTGGGGCACCCCGCCCTCGACGGCACGGATGCAGGCCTCGAGCTTGGGCACCATGCCCTCCTCGACCCGCCCGAGCAGCTCCTTCGCGGCGGTGACGTCGATGCTCGACAGGAGCGAGCCCCGGTCGGGCCACCGTGCGTAGATGCCCGCGACGTCGGTGAGCACGACGAGCTTCTCGGCCCGCAGCGCCACGGCGAGCGCGGCCGCGGCCGTGTCGGCGTTGACGTTGAGGACCTGCCCGTCGACGTCGAGGTCGGGGGCGACGGTCGAGACGACGGGCACCCGTCCCGCGTCGAGGATGTCGAGGACGGCTCCGGGGTTGACGCTCTCGACGTCGCCGACGAGGCCGATGTCGACCCTCTCGCCGTCGATGACGGTGCCACGGCGGCGAGCACCGAGGAGCCCGGCGTCCTCGCCCGACAGCCCGACGGCGATCGGGCCGTGCTGGTTGAGCAGGCCGACGAGCTCGCGACCCACCTGGCCGGTGAGCACCATCCGGACGACGTCCATCACCTCAGGGGTCGTCACCCGCAGACCGCCCTTGAACTCGCTCGTCATCCCGAGCCGGTCGAGCATCGCCTTGATCTGGGGGCCGCCGCCGTGGACGACGACCGGGCGCAGACCGGCATACCGGAGGAAGGCGATGTCCTGGGCGAAAGCCTGCTTCAGGGTGTCGTCGACCATCGCGTTGCCGCCGTACTTGACGACGACGAGTGCGCCACGGAAGCGCTCGAGCCACGGCAGGGCCTCGACGAGGGTCATCGCCTTGCTCGCGGCGACGCGCAGGGCCGCGGCGTCGATGACGCCGCGGAGGTTCTGCTGCTGCTCGCGGCGCTGCTCGGGGGTCATGTGCTGTAGGCCGAGTTCTCGTGGACGTAGTCGTGGGTGAGGTCGTTGGTCCAGATCGTCGCGGTGGAACTGCCCGCGTGGAGCTCGACGAGGACGTGGACCTCACGGGCCGTGAGGTCGACGAGGGAGCGGTCCGCCCCGACGCCACCGGCCCGACAGACCTCGACACCGTTCATCGCGACGTCGAGCGCCGTGGGGTCGAAGGCTGCCCGCGTCGTGCCGACCGCCGCGAGCACCCGGCCCCAGTTGGGGTCGTTGCCGAAGATCGCGCACTTGAAGAGGGTGTTGCGGGCCACGGCCCGGGCCACCTCGAGGGCGTCCTCGGTCGTGGCCGCGGACCGCACCTCGATGGCGATGTCGTGGGCCGCACCCTCGGCGTCGGCGATGAGCTGGCGGGCGAGGTCGCGGCACACCGTCGTCAGGGCGGCGGACAGGTCCGACGGCTCGACGGCCACGCCGGAGGCCCCGGAGGCGAGGACGACGACCGTGTCGTTGGTCGACATGCAGGCGTCGGAGTCGATCCGGTCGAAGGAGACCGCCGTCGCGGCACGCAGGGCCACGTCGAGGTCCGCGGCGTCGACAACGGCGTCGGTCGTCAGCACGACGAGCATCGTCGCGAGCGCCGGCGCGAGCATCCCGGCGCCCTTGGCCATCCCCGAGACGGACCAGCCGCCGCCGTCCGCACCGTCCGGGACCACGACGGTCGCGACCTTGTGGACGGTGTCCGTCGTCTTGATCGCGACGGCAGCGGCCTCGTGACCGTCGGCGGAGAGAGCGCCTGCCGCGGCGTCGACGCCGGCCAGCAGGGTGTCCATCGGGAGCAGCTCACCGATGAGCCCGGTCGAGCAGACGATCACATCGCCGGCGGACACCCCGACGACGGCCGCGACGTGCTCGGCGGTCCGGTGGGTGTCGAGGAATCCCTGGGGGCCGGTGCACGCGTTGGCCCCGCCCGAGTTGAGCACGACCGCGTCGGCCCGTCCGTCCGCGACGACCTGCCGCGACCAGGTGACGGGGGCGGCCTCGACCCGGTTGGTGGTGAAGACGGCCGCCGCGTGGTGGTCCGGTCCGTCGTTGACGACGAGGGCGAGGTCGGGGGTGCCGCTCGCCTTGAGCCCGGCGGTGACCCCGGCCGCCCGGAAGCCGCGCGGGAGGGAGACGGTCATGGGGCGAGTCCTGTCTGCGGGAGGCCGGCGGTCTCGTCGAGCCCGAGGGCGAGGTTGGCGCACTGCACCGCAGCGCCGGCCGTGCCCTTCGTGAGGTTGTCGATGGCGGAGACGACGACGACCCGGCCGGAATGCTTGTCGAGGGCGACCTGAAGGAGCGCGAGGTTGGAGCCGAGCACGTCCGCGGTGCGCGGCCAGGTGCCCTCAGGCAGGAGGTGGACGAAGGGCTCGTCGGCGTAGGCGTCGACGAGGGACCCCCGGACGGACTGCGCGGTGGCCTCCCCCGTGGCGCGCGCGGTGGACGTCGCGAGGATCCCGCGCGGCATCGGGGCGAGGGTCGGGGTGAAGGAGACGGTGACCGGGGCGCCGGCGGCCCGGCGGAGGTTCTGCTCGATCTCGGGCGAGTGCCGGTGGCCGCCACCGACACCGTAGGGCGACATCGAGCCCATCACCTCGCTCCCGAGCAGACCGGGCCGCAGCGAGCGCCCGGCCCCCGAGGTGCCCGACGCGGCGACGACGACGACGTCGTGGGGCTCCACCAGCCCGGCGGCGAGCAGTGGCGCCAGGGCGAGGGAGATGCCCGTCGGATAGCAGCCCGGGACCGCGATGCGGGTCCGCCCGGCGAGGTGGGCGCGCTGCCTCTCACCCGCGGCGAGCGGGAGCTCGGGCAGGCCGTAGGCCCACGAGCCGGCGTACGCCGTGTCGTAGAAGGCGGTCCAGTCCTGCTCGGACTCGAGCCGGAAGTCGGCGCCGCAGTCGATGACGACGGCGGACTCGGGCAGCTGCGCCGCGAGCGCGGCGGAGTGCCCGTGCGGCAGGGCGAGGAAGACGACGTCGTGCCCGGCGAGGACCTCGGGGGTCGTCTCCGCGAGGACGCGGCCGGCGAGCGGGGCGAGGTGCGGGTGCAGAGCCCCGAGGCGCTCGCCGGCGTTGCCGCCCGCGGTGACAGCGCCGACCTCGAGGAGCGGGTGGGCGAGCAGGAGCCGGAGGATCTCTCCCCCGGCGTACCCGCTCGCCCCCGCGACTGCTGCCCTGATCATGATGCATGACTATACACAGTCATGCATATTCGTGCAGTCAGGGGGTCAGCGCTGGGTGGCCCCCGTCGCCTCCGCCGCCGCGGCGACCGCGGCGTCGCGGAAGCCGTTGACCTCCTCGGTCGTCAGGGTGCGGTCAGCCGCCCGGAAGGTCAGCCGGTAGGCGAGCGACTTGTGACCCGCCTCGACCCGGTCGCCCACGTAGAGGTCGAAGAGCACGATCGACTCGAGCGAGTCCCCGGCGCCCGACCGCAGCGCCGCCTCGACCGCTCCGGCCGCCGCGTCCGACCGGACGAGCAGCGCGATGTCGGTGAGCGCGGGCGGGTAGGTCGAGAAGCGGCTCGCCTGGACGGGTGCCTCGCTCGCCGCGACGAGCACGTCGACGTCGAACTCGGCGGCGACGGTCCGCTCGGGCAGCTCGAGCGAGGCCAGCACCTTCGGGTGCAGCTCACCGGCGTGACCGACGAGCGTGCCGTCGGCGAGCGTGATCCGGGCGCAGCGACCCGGGTGCCACGGGGCGTGGTCGGGGTCGTTGGTCACCGTGACGGGCACGGCGAGCGCGGACGCCACCGTCTCGACGGCGGCGACGGCGTCACTCCAGTCGACGGGTCGACCGGGGCCCCACCAGCCGGCCGGCTCGGCGAGCCCGGTCGCGAGGAGCGCGGCCCGGCGCGGCTGGTCGGGCACGGCGGCATACAGCCGCGCCAGCGTGTCCTCGTCGGGGCGGGCGTCGACGGCGGGGATCGGCGCCGTGCCGAGCGCACCGCCGGGCCGGAAGACGAGACCCAGCTCATAGACCCCGACGTCGCGGTGCCCGCGGGCGAGGTTGCGCCGCAGCACGTCGACGAGGCTCCCGAGCACCGAGGTGCGCAACAGCGGCCGCTCCTCGGAGAGCGGGTTCGCGAGGCGTACCGCGTGGCGGCGGTCGTCCTCGGCCGGCAGCAGCAGCTGGTCGGCGAGGTCGTCGGCCACGAAGGGATAGCTGAGCACCTCGGTGAGCCCGCTCGCGGCGAGGGCGTCGGCGATGACCCGACGGGCCTTCTGCCCGTGGGTGAGCCCGCGACCCTCGGTCGGGGTCGGGGTGATGGACGGGATCGCGTCGTAGCCGTCGATCCTCGCGACCTCCTCCGCGTAGTCGGGCGCGTCGACGAGGTCGGGGCGCCACGACGGCGGGGTGACGAGCACGTGCGTCTCGTCGGCACCGGTACCGAACTCGTCGACGGCGCAGCCGAGGTCGCGCAGGATCTCGATGACGCGGGCGCGCGGGTAGTCGACCCCGATGATCCGGGCCGGCTCCGTGACGTCGAGCAGGTATGCCGTGCGCGGGCTCGTGTGGTCGACGTCGGTCACCTCGGGGTCGGCCGTGCCACCCCCGTGCTCGACGAGCAGGTCGACCGCGAGCTGGGCCGCGGCGGCGGCGACGGCCGGGTCGACGCCGCGCTCGAAGCGCTTGGACGCCTCGGTGACGAGCCGGTGCCGGCGCGAGCTGCGGGCGACGGTCGTCGGGTCGAAGTGGGCGGCCTCGATGAGCACGTCGGTCGTCGTGTCGGTCACCTCGGAGGAGGCGCCGCCCATGACCCCGGCGATGGCGAGTGGGGCCTCTCCCCCGTCGGTGATGAGCAGGTCCTCGGGGGTGAGGGTGCGCTTGACGTCGTCGAGCGTCGTGAGGCGCTCGCCGGGCCGGGCGCGGCGCACGACGATCGAGCCCGAGAGCCGGTCGACGTCGAAGGCATGCAGCGGCTGGCCGACGGCGAGCATCACGTAGTTCGTCACGTCGACGGCGAGCGAGATCGGGCGCATCCCCGACTGGGTGAGGCGGCGCTGGAGCCAGGACGGCGACGGCCGGGTCGGGTCGATGCCACGCACGATGCGGGCGACGTAGCGGTCGCAGCCGCGGTTCCCGTCGATCGGCGCCGTGTCGTCGAGGCGGACCGGGTAGCCGTCTGTCGTGGCGGCCGGGGTCTCGAGCGCGGCCGGGTCGCGGAACGTCCCGGCCGGGCTGCCCTGGGCGTGCCAGTACTCACGGGCGAGGCCGCGCACCGAGAAGCAGTAGCCCCGGTCGGGCGTCACGTTGGTCTCGACGGTCTCCTCGGCGAGGCCGAGCAGCGCGATCGCGTCGTCGCCGGGCGAGAGGGCCGAGGCCTTCTCCTCGCCGAGCAGCCGCTGCAGGACGATGATCCCCTCGTGGTCGTGCCCGAGTCCGATCTCGTCCTCGGCGCAGATCATCCCGTTGGAGACGTGACCGTAGGTCTTGCGCGCCGCGATGGCGAAGTCTCCGGGCAGGACCGCTCCGGGCAGCACGACGACGACGAGGTCGCCGACCTCGAAGTTGTGGGCGCCGCAGACGATCTGCTGGTGCGTGCCCTCGGTGAGCATCTGGCCGTGCTGGCCGACGTCGACGGTGCACCACCGGATCGTCTTGCCGTTCTTCTGCGGCTCGAGCGCGAAGTCGAGGACCCGACCGACGACGAGCGGCCCGGAGAGGTCGCCGCCGTGCAGGTCCTCCTCCTCGAGACCCACGCTGACGAGGCTCGCGGCCACGTCGGCGCCCCGGGTCCCGGGCGCGAGGTCGGTGTACTCGGCGAGCCAGCTGAGCGGCATACGCATGTCAGACCTCCATCCCGAACTGCTGCGAGAAGCGGACGTCGCCCTCGACCATCTCGTGCATCCCCTGGACCCCGTGGCGCAGCATGAGCGCCCGCTCGATCCCGAGGCCGAAGGCGAAGCCGGAGTAGACGTCGGGGTCGATCCCGCACGTCCGCAGCACCTTGCGGTTGACCATCCCCGAGCCGCCGAGCTCGATCCAGCCCGACCCACCGCACGTGCGGCACTGGTCGGCGCCGCCCCAGGTCTCCTCGCCGTGGCAGACGAAGCAGAGGAAGTCGGTCTCCATGCTCGGCTCGGTGAAGGGGAAGTAGTTGGCGCGGACGCGGGTGCGTGACTCCGCGCCGAACATGATCCGGACGAAGGCGTCGAGGGCGCCGCGCAGGTGGGCCATCGTCAGGCCCTTGTCGATGGCGAGGCACTCGATCTGGTGGAAGACCGGTGTGTGCGTCGCGTCGAGGTCGTCGGTCCGGTAGACCTTGCCCGGCGCGACGACGTAGATCGGCGGCTCCTGCTCGAGCATCGTGCGGATCTGGACCGGGGAGGTCTGGGTGCGCAGCACGAGGCCGGAGTCCACGGGGTCGAGGAAGAAGGTGTCCTGCATCTGGCGCGCGGGGTGGTCCGGGCCGAGGTTGAGCGCGTCGAAGTTGAGCCACTCGCTCTCCAGCTCCGGCCCCTCGGCGACCTCCCAGCCCATCCCGACGAAGGCGTCGACGAGGCGCTGGGCGACGAGCTCGATGGGGTGCCTGGCCCCGAGCGGGCGGCGCAACACGGGGACGGTGACGTCGACCCGCTCGTCGACGAGGATCCGTTCGTCCCGCTCGACCTCGAGCTCGCCCTGTCGTGCGGAGAGGGCCTGGCCGACGCGGCCGCGGGCCTGGCCGACCCGCTTGCCGGCCTCGGCCTTGGCGCTCGGCGGCAGCGCACCGATCTCGCGGTTCGCGAGCGCGAGCGGGCTCTTCTCACCCTGGTGGGCGATCCGCTCGGCCTTGAGCTCCTCGAGCGAGCCAGCCGCGGCGATCGCGGCCAGCGCGTGCTCGACCGCGGCGTCGATGTTCGTCGGGTCGAGGGCGGAGACCTCGACCGGGTCGTAGTTCGTGTTCGGTCCGGACATCGGGGTGCGTTCGCTGCTCTCGCTCGGGACGGTCGTCGGGTGCTGCCGCGCCAGTCTAGGGCGAGCCGGCGACGGCGCCTCGCCCGGTTTCGGGTCGTGGCACGGGGCGCGCGCCCCGGCGCGAGGCCGTCAGGAGGCGAAGCCCTCGGGCAGACCGGCGGGCAGGCGCACGACGATCCGCGCTCCCCCGTCGTCATTGTCGCTCGCGACGACAGTGCCCCCGTGGGCCTCGACGAGGCCGCGGACGACGTAGAGCCCCAGGCCGGTGGTCGCGCTGACCGGGCCGTGCCAGAACCTGCCGAAGATCTTCTCCCGGTCGGCCTCGGCGATCCCCTCGCCGCAGTCGTCGACGGTGACGAGCACCGCGGCCCCGGCCGGAGGGCCGCCGGAGTCGGGGCCGGAGTCGGGCCGGAGTCGGGCCGGAGTCTGGACCGGAGTCGACGTCGGGGCCGGGGCCGGGGTCGCCATCGGCGCCGAGATCGTGCTCGAGGGTGACGGTCACCGGCGCGCCGCCGTGCTGGACGGCGTTCTCGATGAGGTTGAAGAAGACCTGCTCGAGCCGGTCCTTGTCGGCCCACATCTCGGGGAGACCGTGCTCGGTCGCCACCGGACCGAGGCCGAGGCGCACCGCGCCGGTGGCCCGGCCCAGCTCGTGTCGGACCACGTGGGTGCTGAGGACCCGGTGCAGGTCGACGGGCCCGCGGTGCAGGGTCAGGTTGTCGGAGTCCAGCCGCGAGATGTCGAGCAGCTCGGTGATGAGGCGGGTGAGGCGTTGGGCGTCGGACTCGATCGTCTCGATCATGAGCCGTTTCTGGGCGTCACTGAAGCGGTCCCAGCGGCGCAGCAGGCTGCTCGTGAAGCCGGTCACCGAGGTGAGCGGGGCGCGCAGCTCGTGGGCGACGGTCGACAGCACGCTCGCCTGCTCACGCTCGGCCCGCTGGCGCGCCTCGGCATCGCGCAGGCCGACCATCACCCGCTCGACGGCGCCGGCCTCGGCGCGGTGGTAGCGCGCCGTGACGAGCACCTCGTGACCGAGCGGAGAGACGAGCAGCCGCTCGCCGTGGCCGGGATGGGGCACCGTGGCACGGAACGGGTCGCTGCGCTCCCACCAGTCCCGCCCGTCCCGGTCGGTCAGTGGCAGCGCCTCCGTCACGGGCCGCCCGACGAGGTCGGCTACGGGCAGGCCGAGGATCCGCTCCGCCTCGCCGTTGACGAAGCGGATCACGCGGTCGCCACCGATGACGACGAGACCGTCGGGCAGCAGGTTACCCATCGTCGAGACCCCGGCCACGGCCGCGGGTGAGTCGGGCAACGCGGTCGACGATGGAGGCGATGGCGTCGCCGACGCCACCACCGGCTCGTCGTGCGACGTGTGGTCGTCCGGCGTGTGGTCGTCCGGTGTGGGTTCGGGCGGTGGGGTGCTCGCGCCGGTCGCCATGTCCCGACCTTAGCGACGTCGTGTCCAGTTCCTCCGCCCCGGAGGGGGTAGATCTCAGCTCGGGGCGTGGCGGGAGAGTTCGCGGGCCCCGGCCGAGGCGTAGAGGCACACGGTCGCGGCCATCGCGAGGTTGAGCGACTCGGCGAGCCCGTGGATGGGGACACGAACGACGTCGTCGCAGGCGTCGCGCACCTCGGCATCGAGCCCCCACGCCTCGTTGCCCATGACCCAGGCGTGCGCCCGGTCGAGGTCGGCGTCGGGGAGCAGGGTCGTGCCCGCGCCGTCGGCCGCGAGCAGCGCGACGCCTTGCGCACGCAGCGCCGCGAGGATCGCCGGGACCGGCTCCCCGACGCAGAGCGGCAGGTGCCACAGCGAGCCGGCGGTCGAGCGCACCACCTTGCTGTTGTAGACGTCGACGCTCGCGTCGCTGACGATCACCGCGTCGGCCCCCGCCGCGTCGGCGCCCCGCACGACCGTGCCGGCGTTCCCGGGGTCACGGACGTTGGTCAGGACGCAGACGACCGCGTCGTCGGGCAGGTCTGTCACGAGCTGCTCCAGCCCGATGTCGAGCATCCGGCACACGGCGGCGATGCCCTGCGGCGTGGGGGTCTCGACCATCGCCGCCAGCACCTCGTCGGTCACCGCGTGAACCGAGACCCCGGCCGCGTCGGCGGCCTCGAGGATGTCCGGGTGCCGCTGGCCGGCGTCGGCCGTCACGTAGAGGTGGCGGACGTCGTGCGGGCGATGACGCACGGCCTCGCGCACGGCCTGGGGCCCCTCCGCGACGAACTCGCCGAGGCGGGAACGCACCGAGCGCCGGGACAGCGCCCGGACTGACTTGACCCGATCGGCTCGGGGGTTGGTCAGCACGGGCGGTCCCGGCGCTCGCTCACTGCTCAGGTCGCCGGTGCGGCTCAGGCAGCGCCGCTGGCGGCCTTGGCGTTCGGCTGGGCCGGAACGTTGGCGCGAGAGAGCTCCACGAGGGTGGCGAACGCGGCGGCGTCGTTGACGGCGAGGTCGGCGAGGATCTTGCGGTCGACCTCGACCCCGGCAGCCTTGAGGCCCTGCATGAACCGGTTGTAGGTCATGCCGTTCGCGCGGGCGGCCGCGTTGATCCGCTGGATCCAGAGGCGACGGAAGTCACCCTTGCGGGCGCGGCGGTCACGGTAGGCGTAGCCGAGGGAGTGGGTGACCTGCTCCTTGGCCTTGCGGTAGAGACGCGACCGCTGACCGCGGTAGCCGCTTGCGCGCTCGAGAACGACGCGACGCTTCTTCTGGGCGTTGACCGCCCGCTTCACGCGTGCCACGTGAATACTCCTTCGTTACTGATGCTGTCGGCTCGGGCCGCTGGGCCCGCGCTCGCAGCACGATGCTGGGGGTGCGGAATCCTGGGTGTCCAGGCGCCCCGGCCCGTCCATGGGGACGGATCGGGGTCTCGGCTCACTTGCCGAGGAGCTTCTTGGCCTTCTTGGCGTCCGGCTTGGCGAGCTCGACGTCGTTCGCGATGGAACGCATCTTCTTGCTCGACTTGTGCTCGAGCAGGTGACGGCCGCCGGCCTGCTCGCGCATGACCTTGCCCGTGCCGGTGAGGCGGAACCGCTTCTTCGCACCGCTGTGCGTCTTCATCTTCGGCATGAGCCGATCTCCTTCGTGTCGTGCTGCGTGCACTGGCTGGCACCGGACGTACGTGCTGTACGCGGCCGGTGTGGCGGAGGGGCCGCCGGGTCGTGTGGGGTGGTGCCCGTCACTCGGACGCGGCAGCCACCCCGGTGGTCTCGACGTGCTCGTTGCTCTCGGTGTGCTCGGCGGTCGTCGCGTCCGGCTCCGAGGCGGTTTCCTGGCTGGGCTCCGCCTGGTCGGACGCCTGCGCCCGCTGCTCGCGGGAGCGGCGCTGCTCGGCCTTGGCCTCGGCCTTCTTCTTGGTCGGGCCGATCACCATGATCATGTTGCGGCCGTCCTGCTTCGGCGCCGACTCGACGAAGCCGAGCTCGGCGATGTCGTCGGCGAGGCGCTCGAGCAGGCGACGCCCGAGCTCCGGGCGGGACTGCTCACGACCGCGGAACATGATCGTCACCTTGACCTTGTCGCCGGCCTTGAGGAACCGCTCGACGTGGCCACGCTTGGTGCCGTAGTCGTGCGGGTCGATCTTCGGTCGGAGCTTGATCTCCTTGATGACGGTGTTGACCTGGTTCTTGCGCGCTTCCCGTGCCTTCATGGCGGCTTCGTACTTGAACTTGCCGAAGTCCATGAGCTTGGCGACCGGCGGCTTGGCCATGGGGGCCACCTCGACGAGGTCGAGGTTCGCCTCCTCGGCCAGACGGAGCGCGTCCTCGACGCGCACGATGCCGACCTGCTCACCATTGGGGCCAACCAAACGCACTTCCGGGACCCGGATGCGCTCGTTGATGCGAGGCTCGCTGATGTGGTGCTCCTAAGTTCGATGACGGGTGGTGACCTACGCGCACGTAGCTCGGGTGGGACGTGACCCCAACGAGAAAGGCTCCCCGTGCGTGCACGAGGAGCCCTGGGTGAGCGTGGTCCACGAGTCATCCTCATGGCACACAACACCGAACCGGTCCTGTCATGGAGCCTGTACGGTGCGACCCTGTACCCGGCAGCCCGAGGGCTGACGCGGGTGGAAGCGAGCTTCTCTTGCACGTCGCCGACCGGCCGGAGCCGGACGACAACTGGTCAGTACCCGACCTTATCAGCAGCGGGCCGCGGCGCCGAATCGTCAGCTGAATCGTCAGCCGAATCGTCACCGGGACCCTGCCGCGCGCCACCTGCTCCCACCCCATCGGGTCCCCCCACCGCTCGCTCCCCAGAGCGCCGCCGGACGCCGGCGACGGTCCCGGCCAGGGCCACCGCGAGGCCGATGCCGGAGACGAGCAGGAAGCCGGCCCGCCAGCCCGCCAGGTCGATGGCGAAGCCGGCCACCGGTGCGCCGATCGCCGAGCCCGCGGTCATCGCCGACCCGTGCCAGCCCATCATCTCCCCGCGGAAGCGCTCGGGCACGACACGACTCAGCTGCTCGACGGTCGCCGTGAGCGTCGGCGCGCAGAGGAAGCCGGAGACGGTGACGAGCACGGCGAAGCTCGGCACCCCCACCGCGAGGGCCACCGGCGCGGTCGTCGCGGCAAGCCCGAGCAGGAGCCAGAAGACGGAGAAGGAGCGGTGCCAGGCGCCGTAGAGCAGCCCGCCGACGAGCGAGCCGGCCCCCCAGAGCGCGAGGACCCAGCCGATCGAGCCCGTCGAGCCGAACGAGCGCAAGGCCGCGACGATCGACACGTCGGTGCCGCTGAGCACGAGTGTCGCGGCCGCGGCGGCGAGGTAGACGGCTACGACGGGCAGCGTGATGAAGCCCCGCAGCGGCTGGAGCGGGCGGAGACGCGGAAACCGGCGGCGTCGGGGGCTGGACGGCATACCGACGGCATCTGCGCCCGCGCGGGGCGGCGGGATGGAGTCGACCGGGAGGGTCGCGCCGGTCGGGTCGGCAGGGTCGGTCGGTGCACCGGCCGAGGTGGGCGGTCCGGTGAGCGCCGGGTTGGCGACCCAGAGCACGACGCCGACCAGCACCGACGCCATCTCGACGGTGAACAGTGCCCAGCTCGTGTCCCAGACGGTCGCGAGCCAGACTCCGAGGGCGGGGCCGACCATGAAGGACAGCTCGGTCGCGGAGGAGTCGAGGGACAGCGCGGTGCGGCGCTGCGTCTCGGGAACCGAGCGCAGGATGACCTGGCGGATGATCGAGAAGGTCGGGACGACGAAGAGGCCGGCGAGCGCCGCGAGCGCGAGGAGCGGCGCGTAGCCGACCCAGGGCGCGATCGACCAGCAGACCGCCTGGACGACGAGCGAAGGGCCGACGGTTCGACGCAGGCCCACCCGGTCGAGCAACCGCCCGCGCCACGGCCCGGAGACGGCGATGGCGATCGTCGACGCGGCCGTGACGAGCCCGGCCTCGCCGTAGCTGCGGCCGAGCGCGCTGACGGTGTGCAGCGTGAGCAGGATGCCACCGGCCCACATCGGCACCCGGATGAGGAACCCGAGCAGCAGCGCGTCACGGGTCTCGCGGTTGGCGAGCACCGGCCGGTAGGCGCCGAGGTCCATGGGGCTCAGCCAACCACTCGCCGCCGACACCGCGCCAACGCGTTTGTGGCGCACGGCGCACCGCGGGACCTTGTGACGGCGGGGGGAAGGGGGAAGGGTGGGCGCCATGGCAAAGTCGCCGCACCGCTCAGACCTCCCCTCCGCCCCGCACCCGAGATCACCGGACGACATCCGCAACGTCGTGCTCGTCGGACCGGGCGGTGCCGGCAAGACCGCCCTCTACGAGGCGGTCCTCACCGCCCGGGTGCCGGGACACCACCCGCGGGCGGCCGACCACGAGCGCACCTCCGCCCTGACCGTCGCCTCCTTCGAGACGGACGCCACCACCCTCAACCTGCTCGACACCCCGGGCTTCCCGGACTTCGTCGGCGAGCTGCGGGCGGGCCTGCGCGCCGCCGACGCGGCGCTGTTCGTCGTCTCGGGAGCCGACGAGATCGACCGCCCCGTCTCCCTGCTCTGGCGGGAGTGTGCCGCCGTCGGGATGCCCCGGGCCGTCGTCGTCACGCACCTCGACCAGCCGCGGGCGGACTTCGCCGCCACGGTCGAGGCGGTGCGCCGCGCCTTCGGTGACGCGCGCGCGACGCACTGGCCCGTCGTCGAGGACGGTGCGGTCACCGGGGTGGTCGGCCTGCTCACGGGAGGCGACGCCGCGCCACCGGACGCCCGGGCCTCCCTCATCGAGTCGATCATCGAGGAGTCCGAGGACGACGACCTGCTCGAGCGCTACCTCGCGGGCGAGGACCTCGAGGTGGGGACGCTGTTGAGCGACCTGCGCTCCGCCGTGGAGCGGGGGGCGTTCTTCCCGATCCTGCCCGTCTCCCCGCCGAACGGCGTGGGCGTCGAGGAGCTCCTCGTGCTCGTCGAGCAGGCCTTCCCCAGCCCGAGCGTGCACCCGCTCCCCATGGTGACCTCGCCCGCCGGGGCACCGGTGAAGGGCATCGCGTGCGACCCGTCGGCACCGCTGGTGGCGGAGGTGGTGCAGACGACGAGCGACCCCTACGTCGGGCGGCTCTCGCTCGTCCGCGTCTTCTCCGGCACCCTGCGGGTCGACGAGACGGTCCACGTCTCGGGGCACCTCGGCGACTTCGTGGGCCACGAGGTCCCGGGGCACCCGTCGCACGACGACGACGAGCGCATCGGACCGCTGTCGGCCCCCTTCGGCGAGAGCCATCGCGCCCGCGGCACGGCCATCGCCGGTGAGCTGGCGCTCGTGTCCAAGCTCGCCCACGCCGAGACCTCCGACACCTTGTCCTCGCTCGAGCGTCCCGCTGTCGTCGCCCCGTGGCTACTGCCGGAGCCGCAGCTGCCCGTCGCCGTCGTGGCGGCCACCCCCTCCGACGAGGACAAGCTGGGGGTCGCCCTCCAGCGGCTCGTCGCCGAGGACGTGACCCTGCGGATGGAGGTGAGCGCCGAGACCGGGCAGGTCGTGCTGTGGACGATGGGCCAGGCGCACGTCGACGCGGTGATCGGGCAGCTCGCCGAGCGGTGGGGGGTGACGGTGACCTCCGAGCCCTACCGCACCGCCCTGCGCGAGACCTTCGTCCGCCGCTGCTCGGCGCAGGGGCGCCACGTCAAGCAGTCGGGCGGGCACGGGCAGTATGCCGTGTGCTCCCTCGAGATCGAACCGCTCCCCCGCGGCGCCGGGGTCGAGTTCGTCGACCAGGTCTCCGGTGGGTCCGTCCCCCGCCAGTTCATCCCCTCGGTCGAGAAGGGGGTGCGCGCCCAGCTCGAGAAGGGCCTGCTCACCGACCACCCCGTCGTCGATGTGCGGGTCACCCTCACCGACGGCAAGGCCCACTCCGTCGACTCGTCCGACCTCGCCTTCCAGTCGGCCGCGGGCCTCGCCCTGCGCGAGGCCGCCAACGTCTCGACCGTCGCGCTGCTCGAGCCGGTCGACGCGGTCGAGGTGACCGTGGCCGACGACTACCTCGGTGCGGTCATGGCCGACCTCCGGGGCCGGCGGGGTCACGTCGTGGGCACCGAGCCCGGTGACGACCAGGGCTGGACGGTGGTCCGGTCGGAGGTGCCCGCATCGGAGCTCTCGCGCTACCCCATCGACCTCCGGTCGGTGTCGCACGGCACCGGGTCCTTCACCCGATCCGCCCTGCGGCACGACCTGCTGCCCGCAGACCGGGCCAAGGCACTGCTCCCCGGCTGAGGCGTGCCACGTGGCGCCGATTGGGCACGGTGGGCGGTCAGCGGCTAGACAAGGGGACGTGCCCCACGACCCCACCGACCACTTCGTCCATGTCCGCGGAGCGAGCGAGCACAACCTCAAGACCATCGACGTCGACCTGCCCCGCGACGCGATGGTCGCCTTCACCGGGGTCTCCGGCTCGGGCAAGTCCTCGCTCGCCTTCGGCACGCTCTACGCGGAGGCGCAGCGTCGCTACTTCGAGTCGGTGGCGCCCTACGCCCGCCGGCTGCTCCAGCAGGTCGGGGCTCCGCACGTGCAGGAGATCACCGGGCTGCCACCGGCCGTCGCGCTCCAGCAGCGCCGGGGCGCCGCCAGCTCCCGGTCGAGCGTCGGCACCCTGACGACCTTGTCCAACCTCGTGCGGATGCTCTACTCCCGCGCCGGAACCTACCCCGAGGGTGCGGCGCGGTTGGGGGCCGAGGCGTTCTCGCCGAACACCGCCGCCGGAGCGTGCCCCACGTGTCACGGGTTGGGAGAGGCGCACGACGTGGCGGAGGACCTGCTCGTCCCGGACCCGTCGCTCAGCATCCGTGAGGGGGCGATCGCGGCGTGGCCCGGCGCCTGGCAGGGCAAGAACCTGCTGCGGGTGACGAAGGCCGTCGGCATCGACGTCGACGCACCGTGGCGCGAGCTGTCGCAGCAGGACCGCGACTGGCTGCTCTACACCGACGAGCAGCCTCGGGTCCTCGTCGACCGCCGCGGTGAGCCGGACGACTCCACCGGGCGCGACTACCACGGCACCTTCTGGAGCGCGCGCAAGCACGTCCGTCACATCCTGGCCGACACCAAGAGCCAGATGATGCGCGACAAGGCGATGCGCTTCATCCGCACCACGGTGTGCCCGGTCTGCGGGGGCACCGGCCTGCAGCCGGCGTCGTTGGCGGTCACCTTCCGAGGGCTGAGCGTCGCGCAGACCAACGAGCTCTCCTTCACCGACCTCGTCGCGCTGCTCCGACCCGTCGCCGAGCTCACCGAGGCGGGAGCCGCGACGTCCTCGGCCGACTCCGGCGAGGAGACCGAGGTGGCGGTGCGACTCTGCACCGACCTCGTCGCCCGGGTCCAGGTGTTGCTCGACCTCGGACTGGGCTACCTGTCACTGGGGCGCAGCTCGACGACCCTCTCACCCGGCGAGGCGCAGCGGCTGCGGGTCGCGACCCAGCTGCGCTCGGGGCTCTTCGGGGTCGTCTACGTGCTCGACGAGCCGTCCGCGGGCCTGCACCCGGCCGATGCCGAACCGCTGATCGAGGTGCTCGACTCCCTCAAGCACGCGGGCAACTCGCTGTTCGTCGTCGAGCACGACCTCGACATCGTGCGGCGGGCCGACTGGGTGATCGACATCGGCCCGGGCGCTGGGGAGCACGGCGGGCGGGTCGTCTACTCCGGCCCCGTCGCTGGCCTCGAGGACGTCGCCGAGTCGATCACCGGGAAGCACCTCTTCGGTCGCGCGGAGCGACCCCAGCGCCACGATCGCACCGCCCACGGGTGGCTGCACCTGCGCGGCGTCAGTCGCCACAACCTGGACGACGTCTCGGTCGAGATCCCGCTGTGCGTGCTGACGGCCGTGACGGGGGTCTCGGGCTCGGGCAAGTCGACCCTCGTCACCCAGGTGCTCGCCGAGCTCGTGCGCCGCCACCTCGGGCAGGCACCCGACGACGCGGAGGACAGCGAGCTCGAGATCGACGTCGACGACGCCACGGGCCTCGAGTCCTTCGACCGGCTCGTGCGCGTCGACCAGCGACCGATCGGTCGCACGCCCCGCTCCAACCTCGCCACCTACACGGGGCTCTTCGACGCCGTGCGCAAGCTGTATGCCGCGACACCCGAGGCGCGCGAGCGCGGCTACGGCGCCGGTCGGTTCTCCTTCAACGTCGCCGAGGGGCGCTGCGAGACCTGCCAGGGCGAGGGCTTCGTCACCGTCGAGCTGCTCTTCCTGCCCGGCACCTACGCCCCCTGCCCGACCTGTCACGGTGCGCGCTACAACGCCGAGACACTCGAGATCGACTACCGCGGCAAGAACGTCGCCGACGTGCTGGCCCTCTCCGTCGACGAGGCCGCCGACTTCCTCGCAGACGTGCCGGCCGCAGCGCGCAGCCTCAGCACCCTGCGCGAAGTCGGCCTGGGCTACCTGCGGCTGGGGCAGCCCGCCACCGAGCTGAGCGGCGGGGAGGCCCAGCGGATCAAGCTGGCCACCGAGCTGCAGCGGGCCCGCCGCGGCCACGCGCTCTACCTGCTCGACGAGCCGACCGCCGGGCTGCACCCCGCCGACATCGCCCTGCTGCTCCGCCAGCTGCACCGGCTCGTGGACGCCGGCAACACCGTGGTGCTCGTCGAGCACGACCTCGACACGATCGCGAGCGCGGACTGGGTCATCGACCTGGGCCCGGGCGGCGGGGACGAGGGCGGTCGCGTCGTCGCCACGGGGACCCCGCAGGAGGTCGCCAGGGCCGAGGGCAGCGCCACCGCGCCGTTCCTCGCCGCCCGCCTGTCGTCCCACCTGCGCAACGACGGGTGAGCCCGTCGCGCTGGTCCGTCGCGCGAGACGGAGCGGCGGCGGACGCGTCAGGGCCTGCCGAGGATGCCGTCGGCCAGGGCCCGCTCGAGCCAGTCCCGGTAGGCCCGGCGGGACCAGTCCCCCGTGTCGCGCATGAGCAGGTGCACCTCGGGTGAGGTCAGGGTCCAGACCACGTGCGCCGCGTCGTCGACCGAGAGGCCGTCGCGCAGGGGGCCGCGAGCGGCGATCCAGCCCACGATCGTGCGCATCGCGTGCCGCCGCTGACGCACCTGGATGTCGTCGCGGAGCGCGGCCGCCTGGGGATCGACCGCCGACGCGCTGCGCAGGATGTCGTCGAGGGGTCGGATCCGCTCGAGCTGCTCGCTGACCCCGGCTGCCAGCAGCCGGATCTGCTCGTGCTGGTCGGTCTCCTCGCGCAGCGCCTGGGGGCCCGGGCGGTCGAGGAGCTCGACGGGGGTGTCGTCGCCGCCGATCGTGACGTCGAGGACCGCCTTCAGCAGGCCGATCTTGGACCCGAAGGTCTTGTAGACGGTGTCGACCGAGACCCCGGCCGTGGCGGCGACCACGGTGAGGGGCGTCCCGGCATACCCGGCCTCGAGGAAGTGCCGCACGGCGGCCTCGACCACGCGACGCCGCGTCGCGAGGGTGCGTTCGGCGCGCAGCGGCGAGCGGTAGGAGCGACTGCCTCTTGACAGCACCGGATCATCGGGCACACATTGATTCTATCGTTACTAGAACCAATTAGTGCCGCGGCCACGCGGAGTCGAGGAGCTCACCATGCAGGACACCCACCCGTCCCTCCTCGTCATGCACCGCATGTTCGACGAGGGTTTCGCCATCGGCAACGACGCGATCGTCGACGAGCTGTGCTCGCCGGACCTCGTGGAGCACCAGTTCGGCCTCGCCGGATCGGGCGCTGACGCCATCGCGCACGTCAAGGCCGCCATCCGGGACGTGCACGGCGCGATGCCGGACATGAGCTTCACCATCGAGGACTCCGTCGTCGACGGGGACCGCGTCTGGGTCCGGGTGCGCGGCACCGGGACGAACACCGGCCCCTTCTTCGGCGCGCCCTCCGGTCGGCCCGTCGAGATCACGGTCTTCGACCTGGCGCGGGTCGTCGACGGCCGGATCGTCGAGCACTGGGGCGTGCCCGACCGCTTCGCGCTGCTCGCCCAGACCGGGCTGCTCACGAGGCTGGGCTGACCGGCCACCGGCGGGAGTACCGTCGCGACCATGGTGACGGTGGCCGTGGTCCGGGTGTGGCATGCCGACGACGGGTGGGGCGTGGTGGACTGCCCGCAGACCCCGGGTGGGTGCTGGGTGCACTTCTCGAACGTCCAGGTGACCGGCTACCGGGCGCTCGCCGTGGGCCAGCACGTCGACCTCGAGTGGGAGGAGCCGGGACAGGACGGCTTTGCCTATCGCGCCGTGACGGTGACGCCGCGCTGACGACGCGACCGGGTCGGGGAGCAGCCGCCGCTCGTCAGGTGGCGACGAGCTCGAGGAACAGGAAGCAGATGAAGGAGCGGCCGTCCGTCGTGGGCAGCAGCTCGGGTGGAGTGTCGGCTGCGGGCGGCGGCTCGGTGACCGACGTGATGCGGAAGCCGGCGCCGGTGAACGCGTTGAGCACGTCCTGCAGCGGCCGGTGCCAGTAGGTCATCCAGATGGTCTCGTCGCCGTAGTCGTAGTCCTCGGAATACTCGGTGAGGGCGAAGTAGTCGGCCTCGGGGTAGACGATCGCGTACACCATGGGGTGGATGATCGAGACGATGAGCCGACCACCGGGCTTGAGCACCCGCCGCACCTCCGACAGCGCCGCCGCCCAGTCCCTCACGTAGTGCAGCGACAGCGACGCGACGACGAGGTCGAACCTGTCGTCGGGATAGGGCAGCGGCGCACCGAGGTCGGCGACTCTCACGTCCGCGTCCTCGCCCAGCCGTTCGCGTGCCAGCTCGACCATGACCGGGCTCAGGTCGAATGCCGACACGACGGCGCCCTGGCGACGTAGCGCGTCCGCGAGCGGACCGGAGCCGCATCCGGCGTCGAGCACCTCCAGCCCTGCGACGTCGCCGGCGAGACGGATCATCTCGGGACGCTCGTAGTATGCATTGAAGAGGCTCTTCTCGTTGCGAGCCGAGTAGGCCCTCGCGAAGGCGTCGTAGCCGGCCGCATCGGCCGGGGCTGCGGGCGTGGTCACCGGATCGGGCATGCCACGTTTTTACCCGGCTCCTCCACGTGCGCCAACCTGCCGCGCGGTCCACCCGAGCGTGAGCTTGTTCGCCATTGCCAAGGGTCAGCCGGGCGTCGTTCGTCGGCCTCGTCGGGATGTTCGTCTCGCTGAAGACCGTCGACGCCGCGCGTGCTGGGGAGGCCGTGCGGCTCACGGTCGGCTGGCTCGTCGTGCTCGCGGTCACCGTCGCGCGGTCTCTCTCGGTCGCGGCGTGTCTCGACGTGGTCGTTCGCCATCGAGTTCCCGCCAGCATCATCGCTGCGGTGCTCTACGGATCCGCCGTGATGGCCCCGGTCCTGCTCACGACGGTGGCCTACACGGCTCCCGTCACCTCAGCGGCTGCGGCGACGAAAGCGTCCCCCCTCACGTCGGGGGTGAGGAGGAACGCTGTCGTGGTCGGTCAGTCACCCTTGACGTTGACGATCTGGCGCAGCGTGTGCGGCGCAGACGCGCTCGATGCCCCCCTCCCATTCGCTGCACGGCCTCGTGCGTCACGTCGAGGCGGTCGAACGATGGTGCTTCCAGCTGAACTTCGAACGTCGAGAGGCGCCCCTGCTCTTCTCCGTCGACCACCAGCCCGACCTCGACTTCGACCCGCACGAGGACGTCGACCTGCGCTGGCTCGTCCTGCGGATGATCACCGAGGACGCCCAGCGCTGCGGTCACCTCGACCCGCTCCGCGGAGGCGTCGACGGCAGGACCGGCGCCTGAGGCACGGCACAGCGAGGGCGGGCTCAGCCCGTCTGCCCCTCGTCGCGGCTCTCGGCCAGACGGTGCGGGATGCGCAGCAGCCGGATGCCGGTCACGAGCACGAGCCCACCGACGAGGTTACCGAACGCCGACCAGCCGAGCGCTCCCAGCCAGTCGAGGTAGCCGTAGTCGGCCTTGCCGGTGAGCAGGCCGGCGAACATCAGGATCGAGTCGAGCACCGAGTGGAACAGCTGCGCGCCGACGAGCACGAACGACATCAGCACCGCGGGCACTAGCCGGACACCGAGGCTCTCGGTCGCATGCTGCATCCGGGTCAGCAGCGTGATCACGGTGCCGGCGAGCACCGCGAGGAAGAACGAACGCCACGAGACACCGAGATGGGCGTAGTGCGACCCCGACTCCACCGCTACCTCGTGCACGCCGGGGAGCGCCACGACGATCATCCCCGCCATGGCGAAGCCCCCGACCAGGTTCGCGACCAACGTGACCCCCCACAGCCGGGCCAGCTGTCCCAGCGTCCCGACCTTGGCGACCACGGAGATCACCGGCACGAGGAAGTTCTCCGTGAACAGCTCGCTGCTGGCGAGCAGCAGCGCCACGAAGCCGATCGAGAACGCCAGGGAGGCGAGCAGGCGGTTGCCCGTCTCGGCCTCGACGACAAGGTAGATCAACACCCCGACCCCGACATCGACACCACCCAGCAGGCCGGTCGAGATCATCGGCAGGAGCGGGCGGTCGAGTCGCTCGTGCCCCTCCTCGACCAGTCGGTCGAAGGTCTCCTCCAGCTCGGGCTCCGCCCGCGAGCCCTTCGGTGGGACGACGTCGCTGGAGTCGCTCGAGGGTCGGCTCACGATCGGGCGCCGGGCCCGGAGGGATCACTCTTCATGACGGAACGGTATCTGCCGCCCTCCCGGCGTCGCACGTGCGGGTTGGCAGGGCGGTCGAACGGGAATGGTACTGGTGCACAGTCCCTTTGAGAGGAACCCCATGAGCAGAGACCAGTACACCCTGTCCGACCCGACGAAGCTGTATGCCGACATCGACACCCACGCTCAGTCACAGCCGGGTCCTGGTCTGGACGCCAACCTCGACGACCGAGCAGACCTCGGTGCCGACACCTACCGCGGCAGCGGCCGCCTCACCGGGCGCAAGGCGCTCATCACGGGCGGCGACTCGGGCATCGGCGGCGCGACCGCGATCGCCTTCGCTCGGGAAGGAGCCGATGTCGCGATCTCCTACCTGCCCGAGGAGGAGGAGGACGCCAAGCGGATCACGGCGCTCATCGAGGACGCGGGGCGCCAGGCCGTCGCCCTCCCCGGCGACCTCACCGACCCCGACTACTGCCGCCGTCTCGTCGCTGACGCGGTCGAGCAGCTCGGCGGACTCGACATCCTCGTGGTCAACGGCGGCAAGCAGCAGGCGGTCGAGACCATCGACGAGCTGACGGACGAGCAGTTCGACGAGACCTTCAGGACCAACGTCTACGCGATGTTCTGGCTGACGAAGGCGGCAGTGCCGCACCTGGGGCCCGGTTCCACGATCATCAACACCAGCTCGATCCAGGCCTACCAGCCGTCGGAGAGCCTGCTCGACTACGCCGCGACGAAGGCCGCCATCAACACCTTCGCCAAGGCGTTGGCCCAGCAGCTCGCGCCCAAGGGCATCCGCGTCAACGTCGTGGCTCCCGGTCCCATCTGGACGCCACTGCAGACGGCCGGCGGCCAGCCTCCCGAGGCCCTGCCGGAGTTCGGGGAGCAGACCCCCCTCGGCCGTGCCGGCCAGCCCGCGGAGCTCGCGCCCGCCTTCGTCTACCTCGCGTCGGGTGAGTCCAGCTACGTCACCGGAGCCACCATCCACGTCAACGGGGGGATGCCGACGCCCTGACCACCCGATGCTCCCCTGCGCGGCCGAGGCGGAACACCTTCAGTCGAGACAGAACTCGTTGCCCTCGATGTCCTGCATCACCAGGCATGACTCGTTGAAGCCATCGGCCCGCAGGAGGCGCACCCGGACCGCGCCCAGGGCCACGAGCCGGGCGCCCTCGGCCTCGAGCGTGGCCACCCGATCCTGCCCGACGAGTCCGGTGGCCGCCCGGACGTCGAGGTGCACCCGGTTCTTGGCGACCTTGCCTTCCGGGACCCGCTGGAAGAACAGTCGCGGTCCCTCCCCTGACGGGTCGACGCAGGCGAAGGCCGAACCCCGGCGATCGGGAGGGAGACTGCGGTCGAAATCCGACCATGAGTCGTAACCCTGGGGTGGCGGCGGGACGACGTAGCCCAGGACCTGGCACCAGAAGCGAGCGACCCGCTCGGGCTCGGCGCAGTCGAAGGTCACCTGGATCTGCTTGACGCCTACCATCGACCCACCATAGGCGCGACGGAGCCTCGACGACCGCCCCCGGACGAGAACCCTCGTGTGGAACGATCGCGGAACTCGGACCAACCAAGGAGACACGGCGCGATGCAGATGAAGCTGGAACTGGTCCCGATCCCCGTCTCCGACGTCGACCGGGCCATCGAGTTCTACGAGGAGAAGCTGGGCTTCACCAAGGACTTCGACGTCCGCCCGCACGACGGCGTCCGGGTCGTCCAGCTAACACCCCAGGGGTCCGGCTGCTCGTTCGGCTTCGGGGAGGGCCTCGACGCCTACGCCGGCGCGCCCGGCACCATTCGGGCCCTGCACCTCATCGTCGCCGACCTGACCGCCGCACGTGCCGAGCTCATCGGCCGGGGGGTCGAGGTCGGCGAGATCCATGACTTCGGTGGCGGGGTCCGAGGAGCAGGCTTTGCCGACCCCGACGGCAACACCTTCGAGCTGCAGGAGATGGCCTGGCGCACGGGCGAGAACTACTAGGCCACCCGCTCAGGCGCGGACCACCCAAACGAAGTACTCGTACTCATGCCGCCCCGGCCGGCCGCGTGCTTCGATGGTTCATGCCATCCGACCGCCAGCCCTCGATCACCGCGCGCAGCGTCATCGGCCTCGGCCATCTGCTCCTCGGGGGCGCAGCGCTCGTCTTCGGCGGGGTGCTGGTCGCGACCGCGCTCTCACCCAGCGCCGAGCTCGAGGGCGCGCTCATCGCGCCGGGTCTGTTGCTCGTTCTGGCGGGTGCGGTCTTCACCGGGGTGGCGGCGACCGTCCTGCGGGACTCGCGACGCGACGTCGGCGGCTACCGCTCCGGGGCCCTCGGCGTCGTCGAGATCGTCGTCGGGGTCGGCCTCGCCGCGGCGACGGCGGTCGCCGTGCGGGGCTACGGGGCCTTCGAGCCCTGGCGCTCCCCGTTGCTGCTGCCCACGGTCCTCGTGCTCACCCTTGGGACCGCGGCCGTGTCCCGCGCAGCGTCGCGGTGACCTGCCGACGGGTCCCGCCGTGTCCAGCCTCTAGTCGGTCAGCTCGCCCTGGGGACGGGCCTGCGTACCGGCGAACATCGCCGTGAGGTCAAGCGATCTGACGTGCCGCCGAGTGGCCAGGGACACGTAAGTCCTGGCCAGCACGTCCTTGCCGGCGCCGAGCACCGTGCTGAGCAACCCGGTCGCCTCCCCCAGGTCCTCGGGACCGATGGACGCGACGACGTGCCGCCACATCGCCTCCTCGAGCGCGTTGAACGCAGCCTGGACGTCGCCGATGTCGTAGCCCTGGCCGAACCGCTCCCGCGCGACGCTCTCCGCGTAGCCGGTCACCCCGGAGAGGTCGCGGGAGTCGATGGCGCTCACGACGAGGTCGAACAGCATCGCGAGCCGCTCCCTGGTGAGCTCCTCCCCCGCGGTTTCGTAGTGGCGCAGGTGCGACCGGTCGACGACGGTGAAGCTCTCGTCGAGGATGCTGGATCGGGATTTCGACAGTACGGCTGCACAGTCCATTCGGACGCACCTACCCTTCGCTGGCCCCAGCGTCCCACGGGTATGCCGCACGCGGCGCTGCCTGCCCTGTTCCGTGGCCCACATGCATGGAAGACTCTGGGCCTACCGAGGGAGAAGCAGATGACCCAGTTCGGCCTGGTGGTCCG
Source organism: uncultured Actinomycetota bacterium (assembly GCA_963764195.1). Taxonomy (GTDB): domain Bacteria; phylum Actinomycetota; class Actinomycetes; order Actinomycetales; family Dermatophilaceae; genus JBDSSS01. The sequence goes on along the minus strand of CAVXRG010000003.1, from coordinate 712,592 downwards.
GTTCGCGCTCAAGCCCGGCCGCGCCGAGGAGTTCGACGCGGTGATGCGCGACACCGTCGCGGGCATCGCGGCCAACGAGCCACGCACCCTCGCGTATGCCGTCCACGAGCTCGACGGCGAGCCCGACGTCCGCATCTTCTACGAGCTCTACAGCGACGAGGACGCCCTGGCTGAGCACGAGTCGCAGACCACGACCCGCGCCTTCCTCGACCGCGTCGACGACTTCGTCACGAGTGCCGAGGTGCAGCGCCTGCATCTCGTCACGGCGACCGGCATCGACGGCCTCACTCCCGACGCAGGGTGAGGACCTCGGCGCCGTCGTCGGTGATCGCGATCGTGTGCTCGCTGTGGGCCGTGCGGGAGCCGGTGACGCTGCGCAGCGTCCAGCCGTCGTCGTCGGTGACGAGCTCGGCGGTGTCGGCCATGACCCACGGCTCGAGCGCGAGCAAGAGCCCGGGGCGCAGCCGGAAGCCCCGACCTGCCCGCCCGGTGTTGGAGATGTGGGGGTCCTGGTGCATCGTCGACCCGAGGCCGTGCCCGCCGAACTGCGTGTTGATCCGATAACCCGCGTCGCGGAGCACCTCGCCGATGGCGTGCGAGAGGTCGCCGATGTGGGCCCCGGGCCGGGCCGCTGCGATCCCCGCCTGCAGAGCCCGCTCGGTCGCGTCGATCATCGCCACGCTCCCGGGTGGTCGGGACTCGCCGACGACGAAGCTGATTGCCGAGTCGGCGACGACCCCACCGAGGGAGACTGCGAGGTCGAGCGAGAGCAGGTCGCCATCGGCGAGCACCCGGTCGTGGGGTAGTCCGTGCAGCACGGCGTCGTTGACGGACGTGCAGATGTAGTGGCCGAACGGGCCGCGGCCGAACGACGGCGCATAGTCGACGTAGCAGGACTCGGCTCCCGCGTCGACGATCATCTCCTTCGCCCACCCGTCGATCTCGAGCAGGTTCGTCCCCGCGACGCTGCGACGTCGCAGGGACTGGAGGATGTCCGCGACGAGAGCGCCGGTCTCCCGGGCTTTGGCGAGCTCACGCGGGCTGAGGATCTCGATCATGGGGGCCTCCCTGACGCAACCAATAACTATCCCGGTAAGACTATCCCGGTCTACACTCGGCGGCATGGTCAGGCTGCCCCTCACACCCCAGGACGTCGAGCGGGGCGAACGGCTCGGCGCCCTGTTGCGGCGCGCCAGGGGCCAGCGGTCCATGCTCGACACGGCGCTCGCTGCGCACATCTCGCCGGAGACCCTCCGCAAGATCGAGTCCGGCCGGGTGGCGACCCCGGCCTTCCCGACGATCGCGGCGATCGCGGCCGTCCTCGGCCTCTCCCTCGATGCGGTCTGGGCCGAGATCACCGCACCCGGAGCCTCAGCCGGAACATCCGCCTCAGGTCGCGGTGGTCCCGAGCGAGTGGCCTCATAGGACTTCCTCCCCCCTCCGCGCTCATCGTCACCCGGGCTACGAAAACTGCGGCTTCTCCGGAAAAACCCGCACGTTTGGTAGCCCGGGCGGTGAAAACGGCGGGCGGGTATGCCGCTCACCGTGCCCTCGTCGTCCTGGGGGCCGAATCGGTGGGGACGAGAGCGAAGGCGCTCTCCTCCTCCTGGGCGTTGTGCAGGCGGAGCACGCCGTAGAGGCCGTAGAGCAGACGACGCAGCTCGACGACGTCCTCCGGCTCGACGTTGTCGTCATCGAGGTCGGCAATCAACCGGCGAACCCGACCGACCTGGTGCTCGATCTCCGCGTGGGTGCGGCTCATCGCGGCGGTGGCGTCCGACCCCCCGAGCACCCGTGACACGAGCGGCACGAGCAGCTCCTCCTCGGCCCGCTCGTGGGGCAACAGGTCGCTCTCGAGGCGCGCGAGCAAGGCGTGCGACGGGGCGAGCGCCGTGGCATGTGACGACAAGGCGTCGGCGACGGTCCGGATCTGCTCGACGTCGGGGAGGACGGCGTCGTGCTCGACCCTCAGCTGGTGAGCGAGAGCGATCTCCTCGGGAGTCATCGAGAGCGAGTGGACCTTGCCGGGAAGCACTGCCCTCAGAGCGATCCCGATGGCCAGCACATCGATGACCTCCTGCAGCACGGCGCCCGCCGCAGGTGGCAGCAGTCCACCTGCGGCAGCGGCCATGGCGATCAGGGACAGGCCCATGCCGACGCCGACGGCCTGCATCGCGATGCCCCGGGACCGGCGTGCGATGAGCACGGCGTCCGCGAGGGCGTCGATGCGGTCGACCGTGAGGACGACGTCGGCGGCCTCCGACGACGCGGTCGCGCCTCGAGCGGCGAGGGCCACCCCGACACCGGCAGCGGCGAGGGCCGGTGCGTCGTTGACGCCGTCGCCGACCATGATCGTCTCGGCGTGGGCTGACTCCGCCACGATGGCCGCGAGCTTCTCGCCCGGGTCGCGATCGGCCATCACGGCGTCGACCCCGACGACGCGGCCGACGGTGCCGGCGATGTCCGCCCGGTCACCGGTGAGCAGGACGACGCGGCTGATCCCGACCTCGCGCAGCGCCCGGATCATGCGCGGCGCCTCCGGTCGGATGGGGTCCTCCAGCAGGAACGCGCCCGAAGCGACGCCGTCGACGCTCACGAACACCGTCAGCGAGCCGTCGAGGTCAGCCCTCCGTCGCACCTGCCGCACCCAGCCCGGTTGGGATCCGGTCACGATCCAGGCAGCCTTGCCCAGGCGGACCTCGCGCCCGCCCACGCGGCCGCGCAACCCGTAGCCATGCTCCTCGACGACGTCCGTCGGCAGCCGCAGCACCAGACCGCGGTCGGTGGCCGCGGTGACGATCGCACTGGAGAGGACGTGTGGGGAGACCTGGTCGAGGGAGGCCGCGAGGCGCAGGACCTCGTCGGCGTCGATCTCGTCGGACGCCGTGACCACCGACGCCAGTGCCGGCCGTCCCTGCGTGAGGGTTCCCGTCTTGTCGAAGAGCATGACGCGGCCGGCGGCCAGCCGTTCGAGGGCGCCACCGCCCTTGATGATGACGCCGATGTGGGCGGCCCTCGACAGGCCGGACATGATCGCGATGGGAGCCGCGAGCAGCAGCGGGCAGGGGGTGGCCACGACGAGGACCGCGACCGCCCTCACCGGGTCGGCACCGATGACCCACGCCGCACCTGCGAGCACCAGGGTCAGCGGCACGAAGAGCACGGCGAAGCGGTCGGCCGCCCTCACAAAGGGCGCCGACGAGGCCTGAGCCTGCTCGACGAGTCGGACGATCCCGGCATACGTGGAGTCCGCGGCGGCGGCGGTGGCGACGACCTCGAGGGGAGGACCGGCGTTGACGACCCCGCTGCGCACCGGGTCCCCCGATGGTCGCTCGACGGGGAGCGACTCCCCCGTCAGCGCCGCCTCGTCGAGGACTCCCCCCGACACGAGCCGCCCGTCGACCGGCACGACCTCCCCGCTGCCGACGACGATCCGGTCTCCTCGCCGGACCTCGGCCACCGGGACCTCGGTGATGTCGTCGCCGGCCCGGCGGCGAGCGGTTCGGGGAGCGCGCTCGACCAGGAGGCTGAGCTCCCGACGGGCCCTCGCCGCGGCGCGCGACTCGAGGAGCTGACCGGATGCCAGCATGACCGTGATCATGGCTCCGGCGAACGGCTCACCGACCGCGAGGGCGCCCGCGAGCGCCAGGACCGCGATGACGTCGACGCTGGGCTGACGCCGCCGGACGGCCGCGGCGGTCCAGATGAGGGACACGGCCAGGCCGAGGACGGTCCCGGCGACCCAGATCGCACCGGCTCCGGCGACCAGGCCTACGCCCCAAGCGACCCCGCCCGCGGTCAGGAGGACGAGCGAGGACGCGAAGAGGACCAGCTCACTGCGTTCGCGCACCCACGGCATACCCTCATCGTCCCAGCGCTCCGACCCGCGGGCGTAGGCACGTGGCCGGTCTCACCCCGGCGCCGCGTCAGTCCCCCCGGCGCTCGGCGTCCCTGGCCCGGAGCATGCGCTGCTGCCGCGGCGCGAGGTAGCCGATGACGAACCCGACGAGGGCTCCGGCGACGGCGCCCGGCAGCGCGTTGACGAGCCAGCCGACGAGCGCCCCGGCGAGCACCGCCGCGATGACTCGAGCCAGCGTCCGTCCTGCATGCATGCGTCGACTCTAGTGGCAGGTGGTCTCGACCCGGCATACTGCTGCGATGGCCCACGACGGCGAGCTCGTGCAGCGGCTCCGCCTCGTTCTCCGCGAGGAGCCTGGGCTCACCGAGAGGTCCATGTTCGGCGGCCTCGCGTTCCTCGTCGACGGCCATCTCGCCGTCGCCGCGAACCACCTCGGCGGCCTTCTGCTCCGCGTCGACCCGGACGAGTCCGGCGACCTGGTCGATGGTGGCGACATCGACCTCTTCGAGATGCGGGGCCGACGGATGCGCGGCTGGCTGCAGGTGGCTCCGGCAGCCGTCGCCGATGACGAGGCCCTCGCGGAGTGGGCGGACCGGGGCGTGCGGTACGCCCGGTCGCTTCCTCCCAAGTCCTGATGACGATCGACGAGGTGACCGAGCTCGCGACGCGACTCGCAGGAGTGCGCGACGCACCGAACGGGACGCCCCGGCCGGGCTGACGGCATCCGGGGACACGGCTCCGCTGCGCCGTCGCGGAGCCTTCCCTTCCCGACACCGCCTGGCTAGAGTCGCCGGTGTGAACATCCCAGAGGACGTCGCCGTCGGGTTCATCACCCGCAACCTCTCGGACCGGGGCCTCGTGGCCTTCTGGGAGGACAGCCGGCTGCATCAATTCCGCGGGCTCGTCGCGGAGGGCAAGACGATCGCCGCGGCCGCCGAGTACCAGTCGGTGACGGGGGCCCCGGTGCTGGAGTGCCACCTCGCGGTCGCGCTCGCCACCGCGAGTGCGGCGGCGTCCACGCCGTAGCGCCGATCAGCTCGACGGGTGGAGGACGCGGAAGCGCTCGAGGACGACGAGCATGTCGGGTAGGAACCCTCCCTCGGCGTGCTCGGTGAAGAAGCGCTCGTGCACCGCCCGCCAGTGATCGAGACTGCGGTCGCCCTCCCCCTCGTCCCGTGCGTGGTCCGCGTCCACCTCGTCGAAGGGGACGACCCGGGCGTCGGTCGTCACGAGCAGCGCGCGGGGGTGGCCGGCTCCGTCGAGGACGATCGCGAGCGTCCCCGCCGTCGGCAGCTCCTCACCGGGTCCGTAGTCGGCGCGTGAGCTCGCGGTGGCCGTCTTCGTCCCCGACAGGACGAGCCCGAGCAGCTCGTCGGACTGCTCGGGGGTCGCTCCGAACGCCCACGCGGGCGGGCGGAGGGCCCGCATCGGGCTCTCCCCCGTGTAGACAGGGATCCCCGCCAGGCGCGCGTGCTCCCGGGCGACCTCCCAGAAGGCGTCGAGCTCGTGGTCGTCGGGGGTGGCCATTGCCAGAGCCTCCCATGCCGCGCGCGCGTTGGCCGCCGGGGCCGGGAGGACCGGTCAGGCGCGCAGCTCCATCCGGTGCTCCGCGGGCGCGCCCGCCGGCCACCCTTCCGGGACACCAACGTCGACGAAACCCGCACGTTCGTATGCCGCTCGCGCGCGGGCGTTGTCACCGCGGACCATGAGGTAGGTCGACCTGCCCTGGCAGCCCGCCCAGTCCGCTACGGCCTCGATGAGGTGACCGGCGACCGCGGCGCCTCGGGCCGCGGGCGCCACCCACATCGAGATCAGCTCGACCCATCGGTCGTCCACCGGCTGTCCGCTGACGACCCCGACGACGTCGGTCCCGCTCCGGGCCAACAGGGTCAGCGGAACCTGGGTGAGGCGGTCCTGCCACCGCTCGGCCGGGGCATCGACCCAGTCGGCGTGACGCGAGCCGAACGCCTCAGGGGCCTCGGACAGCGACGCCAGCCGCACTGCCCGGAACTGCTCCCAGTCGGCGGGCCCGATCCTCACGATGTCCACGCGGTGACCGTAGCAAGGGGCAGGCAGATCGGCGCCACGGTGGGGGTCAGCGACGGCTGGCCCCGGCACGGAGGGCGATCAGGGCCTCGACCCGGCGACCGCCGCTCGCGACACGACCGCGGGCGGGGCGAACATCCACGTGAGCACACCCGCATCCCGAGCCTCCCGCCATCGCTCATCGCCTCCCGGCCAGCCGAGCCTTGAGGTCACTCATCACGAGCGACGTCACACCCGGGGAACGCCGCGGCAAGAAGGGTTGGGGCGTCCGGCCTCCTCCGGGCAGGATCGACGCGTGGACACCTACCTGCAGACCGAGCGCCTGGCCCTGCGCCTCTTCACCGCCGAGGACGCGGACCTGCTGATCGAGCTGGACAGCGACCCGGCCGTGATGCGGTACCTCGGAGGCGAGCCGACCCCGCCGGAGGTCGTCCGGGAGCGCTACCTGCCGAACATCCTGGCTGGCTACCGGAGGTGGGGCGGCGACCTCGGTTTGTTCGCCGCCGAGGAGAAGGACAGCGGGACGTTCGTCGGTTGGTTCATCCTCCGCCCCGAGATGGACGGCCCGCTGGACGAGGTCGAGCTCGGCTACCGCCTGCGGCAAGCGGCCTGGGGACAGGGGTATGCCGCCGCGGGCTCACGGGCGCTGCTGGCCCGGGCCGAGGACTGCGATCGAGGCGGGGTCCGCTACGAGGTCACCGCAGCCCAGTGGCGAGCCGCGATGGCGCCCGAGGGTGAGGGTGACTGACGTGACAGCAGGTGGCCCGGTCGCCGAGCTCCTCGAGTCCGCGCTCCTGCTGGTGGTCGCGGAGGCCGAGCCCGCCGTGGCCCGGCATCGCGCCGCGCACGACCCGGCCGCGAGAGTGGGCGTTCCCGCGCACCTCACCGTGGCCTACCCCTTCAAGCCCGCCGACCTCCTGACCGGGAGCGACGTCGCCCTCCTCGAGGCGGTCTGCAGGTCGACGCCCGCCATCGACCTCGTCCTCTCCCGCACCGGCTGGTTCGGGGACGAGGTGCTCTTCCTCGAGCCGGACGACCCTGCGTCCGTCGTCCGTCTCGTCCGCCGCATCGAGGGCGCCTTCCCCGAGTGGCCGCTGTACGGCGGTGCCCATGACGACATCGTTCCGCACCTCACCATCGCCCACGGTGGCGAGGTGGCCATCCTGCGGGAGGTCGAACGGGAGGTGTTGCCCCACCTTCCGCTGTCTCACCGCAGCATCGAGGTCCAGCTCTGGCAGGGACCACCGCTGTCCTGCCGGGCTCCTGGGTGGCGACCGGTCCGAACCTTTCCGCTCGCCGCACCTTTGACCGCTCCAGACCGATGAGACGTCAGTCGCGCCCTTGCGGGCTGGGGCCGCCCGCGCCTTGGTGGTCGGCGTAGCGGTCGAGGGCCGAGCCCCGCGCCCGTGCGACCATCCGACTCATCCGGCCGTGGTTGACGAGGAAGACCACGGGCCGCTGCCACCCGGACGCATCGGTGGCGACCCACTCCGCGTGCACTCCACTGCCGCCCGCCGTCGCGGTCCCGGATCCGCACTGTCCCCCGCCACTGACGCCGTTGCTGCTGTCCTCCACCGTCCACCGGACTTCGGCCGGGTCGCGCCCGTCGTAGCGCAGGACCACCCAGACGGGTGACCGGGGGCTGCTCTCGCGCACGAGCGCCCAGTCCTCACCATGGTCGCGCAGTTCGTACCCGTGGGCTCGAGCGTGCGGCCCCAGATCTTCAGCCGCCGCCCGGAGAAGTCTGTCAGGGCTCGGCCCGCCTACTCGGGCGAGGCCGTCGTGTTCAGGTCGAAGCGAACGCGAGAGTTTGAGCACTCGTCGGTCCTATCCGTCGATGCCTTCACCCGCCGCGAGCGCGGTGGGCGGCCGCCTTCACCCGGCTCTGGCAGGCGAGCGAGCAGAACCGTCGCGACCCGTTGCGGGAGTCGTCGACGTAGACGTCGTCGCACCGCGGCGCGTCGCAGACCCCGAGGCGGCCCGCTCCGTTGCTGCCGAGCGCGAGTGCCAGGCCGGCGGCGCACCCGGCCGCCCACCCGGTGCCGAGGTCGTCGCTCGGTCCGTGGAAGTGCACGTCCCATGACTCGCCGGTCCGGTCCAGCCGCGGACTCGGGCGGGCCCACCCGAGCAGGGCGTTGGTGAGCCGCGCAGCCGCCTCGAGATCACCCTCGGCGGTCGCCGCGAACACCTCTCGACCCTCGCGGCCGAGGCGGACCAGCACGGCGGCGTCGGCACGGTCGACCTGCGGCTGTCCCCCTTGGCGGACGAGCGCCTCGGAGAGGGCCGACCGCAGTGCGGTCCCGGACGGGACGTCCCGGGCCACGCCCCGTCGGGAGGCCGAGGTGGTGAGGTTGACGATGTCGGCGGCGACCCGCAGGACATCAGCCACGTGACTGTCGAAACGCATTTTGCCAGTCTATCGTCCGGGCCCTACCCTCACCCGTGTGACTATCAACGCCTATGACGACAGTGATGGAAGACGCGTCCTCAGGACGGGGTACGGCTGGTCCTCGCTCTCGCAGCCGGTCAAGGTCCTGCTCGTGGCGCGCTTCGTCAACCGCCTCGGCGCCTTCTCCCTGCCGTTCCTGGCGACGCTGCTCGTCACCAGGCACGACGTCGACGTCGCCGCCGCCGGCCTCGTGGTGGGGGCCTTCGGCCTGGCGACGATCCCGTCCCGCCTCGTCGGCGCGCGGCTCACCACCCGCCGGGGCGCCCGGTTCGCCGTCGTCACCGGCCTGACCGCCACGGCCGGCGCGCAGCTGCTCGTCGCATCTGCGGGGTCCGCCGCAACGGTCACCCTCGCGGCAGTCCTGCTCGGCCTGTCCTTCGAGCTCTACGAGCCGGCGAGCCAGGCGCTCATCACCGACGTCACCCCCCGCGCCGCCCTCCCGACCGTCTTCGGCCTGCTCGGCGCGACGCTCGCCGGCGCCGGCGTCGTCGCCGGCCTCCTGGCGGCCGTCGTGGGCCGGCTCGACCTGCGCCTGCTCTTCGTCGTGGACGCCGCCACCTGCCTGGCCTGCGCCGGCCTCGTCCTGTTGATGTTGCCCCCAGCGAGGAGCTCTGCCGGAGAGTCGAACTCGCAAGCGTCCCCGTGGGGTGACCCATGGCTACGCCTGCTCTTCGCCATCGGCGTCCTCTTCGCCGTCGTCTACACCACGATCCCCGTGGCGCTTCCACTCACCCTGGCGGCTCGAGGACTCGCCCCCTCCGATGCCGGCCTGCTCGGCGCAGCGGCGGCCGCCACGATCGCCCTCGGTCTCCCGCTGCTCCGCCCGCGTCACGACCTGGTCCGCAGGATGGTCTGGGGCCACGTCGTGCTGGCAACCGGACTCGTCCTCACCGCCGTCTCGACCGACCTCCTGACGCTGCTCGGGGCGAGCGTCGTCGTCGCCATCGGCGACCTGCTGTTGCTCGGGTGCAGCCAGGCGCTCGTCGCGTCGATCGCCCCACCCGGGCACCGTGCGACGTGGTTCGCCGCCCACGGCCTCAGCTGGGGCGTCGCCCTGACGATCGGACCTCCCGTCGCGGGAGTCCTCCTCGCGGGCGGCGGTCCCCGCACCTTCTGGCTGGGCAGCGCCGTCGTCGCTCTCGCCGCCGGAGCCGCCCTCGGTGTCACTGCCCGACGGCTGAGCCGACCGATGGCGACCCCGTGAAGTCGTCAGCATCCTCGCCTAGGTTGGGGCCATGGTCACCGAGGACTTCGCGGACGGCTCGGTCCGCGGCGAGGGGGAGGTCGACGCCGAGGGCCGGCGCCACGGACCGTGGCGCTTCGTGCACCGCAACGGCCGGCTCCAGGCCCGGGGCGCCTACGAGCACGGGCGGCTCGACGGCTACTGGGAGTGGTATCGCGCCAACGGTCAACGCCTGCAAGTCGGTTCGTTCGACCTCGACGTGCGGACCGGGCTGTGGCGCCGCTGGTACTCGACCGGCCAGCTGCTCGACGAGGGTCAGTACGTCGCGGGGAAACGGGCCGGTGAATGGGTCACCTACGACCACGCCGGCCTCGTGCGCACCCGGCGGCACCACGGCTGACCCGTCTGCGCGCCCGGACACCGGTATGCCGCCGGGCCCCGGCTCGGGTCCCAGCGGCATACGTCACGGCGGGCTCGTCTGACGAGCGGTCGCGTCAGAGGCGGACGACCATCTTGCCGGTGTTGTCACCGCGCAGGACGCCGAGGAAGGCGTCGACCGCGTGGTCGATGCCGTCGACGAAGGTCTCGCGCGACTGGAGCGAGCCGTCGGCGAGCCAGCCGGCCGCCTTCTGCGCGTACTCCCCCGCGAGGTCGTAGTGGTCGCCGACGAGGAAGCCGTGGATGAGACCCCGGGTCTGGATGAGGCGGGCGAGGTTGCGCGGGCCGGGGGCGGCCTCGGTGTTGTTGTAGACCGAGATGGCGCCACAGATCGCGATCCGGCCACCGAGGTTGAGCGAGCCGATCGCCGCCTCGAGGTGGTCGCCGCCGACGTTGTCGAAGTAGACGTCGATGCCGTCAGGGGCGGCTTCGCGGAGCATCTGGGAGACGGAGCCGTCGCGGTAGTTGAACGCCGCGTCGAAGCCGAGGTCGTCGAGCAGGTGGTCGACCTTCTCCTGCGACCCCGCGCTGCCGATGACCCTGCTCGCGCCGAGTGCCTTGGCGATCTGACCGACCGCGCTGCCGACGGCGCCGGCGGCGCCCGACACGAAGACGACGTCGCCGGGCTTGAAGGCGGCGACCCGGGTCAGTCCCGCGTAGGCCGTGAGGCCGGTCATCCCGAGGACCCCGAGGTAGGACGACGCCGGCGCGACGCTCGTGTCGACGACCCGCGCCGAGGCGGCGTCGACGACGGCCTCCTCGCGCCACCCGTTGGCGTGCAGCACGTGGTCCCCGACGGAGATCGCGTCGGAGCGGGACTCGACGACCTCCCCGACGGCGCCACCACCCATCGCCTCCCCGAGCGCGTACGGCGCGGCGTAGGACTTCGCGTCGCTCATCCGGCCACGCATGTAGGGGTCGACCGACATGACGACGTTGCGGACGCGGACCTGCCCGTCGGCGAGATCGGTCGGGGCTGTGTCGACGAGGGCGAAGTCGTCGGCGGTGGGCCATCCGACGGGACGGGAGACGAGCTGGACCTCACGGGGGTGGGACACGGGCTTCCTTTCGAGCGAGCAAACGGTGTGACGGCGCGCCCGTCCTCTGACGAGGCGCCGGCTGCCGCGGGTCACGACCGGTGGCCGGGGCCCGGGCGTCACTCGACGTTACCCGACGTCGCCCGGGCACCCGGACAGCCGCCTGCGCGAGCGCGGGCGGCTGTGCGGGGAGGCCGTCAGGGACGGGGAGACCCCTGCGGGTCACACCGCCCGAGGATCAGGTCGAGGCGCCGGGCGACCTGGCGTCGGCCGAGCACGGCCCTGGGGACGAGGACGAGGAGCAGCACCGCAGACGCCGCGAGCACCGTGGTCATGGCGTCAGTAGATGTTGCTCGGCCGGACCAGACCCTCGGCGAGGTCCCCGAAGCCGGGTGCGTAGATGGCGCCGGGGTTGCCCATGACCTCCTCGACGATCGCGGTCTCGGTGGTGATGATCAGCGCGGCGATCGAGGCCGAGGCCTCCAGCGCCGCCCGGGTCACCTTCAGCGGGTCCATGACCCCGGCCTCGAGCATGTCGCCGTACGCGCCGGTCACGGCGTCGAAGCCGTGACCGATCGGCAGGGCCGCCACACGGGAGACGACCTCGTCCCCGTCGTAGCCGGCGTTGATCGCGATCCAGCGCAACGGCTCGACGAGCGCCCGCCGCACGATCTCCCGGCCGACCGCGTCGTCCCCCGTCAGCTCGATCCGCGACACCGCGTCCTGCGCCTGCGTCAGTGCGGTGCCACCACCGGCGACGATGCCCTCCTGGAGGGCGGCACGGGCGGCGGCGAGCGAGTCGTCGACCCGGAGCATGCGCTCCCTGAGCTCGACGCTCGTGGCGCCCCCGACGTTGATCACGGCCACCCGGCCCGTCATCCGTGCGAGCCGCATCTGGAGACTGTCCTGGTCGCCGTCGACCTTCGACCGCTCGAACTGCTTCTCCAGCTGGGAGATCCGGGCCTCGATGAGGGTCGCGTCGCCGTGCCCACCGACGATCGTCGTCGAGTGCTCCGTGATGGTGATGCGGTCACACGTGCCCAGGTCGACCGCGCTCACCTCGTGCAGCTCGATGCCGGTGTCGTTGGCGACGACCCGGCCCCCGAGCGCGATCGCGAGGTCCTCGAGCTCGCCCAGCCGGCGGTGACCGAAGCCCGGAGCCCGGACCACGACCGACTGCATCGTGCCGTGCATGTTGCCGCCGACGAGGAGCTGGAGGGCCGGACCGTCGACATCCTCGGCGAGGATCACGAGGGGCCGGTCGGCGCGCTTGGCCGCCTCGACCGTCGTCATGACGTCCTGGACCTGGGTGATCTTGCGGTTCGTCAGGAGGATGACCGGGTTGTCGTAGACGGCCTCCATCTTCTCGCGGTCGGTCACCATGTACGGCGAGATGTAACCGTGGTCGAACTCGATGCCGTCGACGACGTCGACCGACAGGCCGAGGGTCTCGGACTCCTCGGTGGCGACGATGCCGTTCTTGCCCACCCGGGTCACGGCCTCGGCGACTGCCGAGCCGATCGCGTCGTCGTCGTTCGCCGCGAGAGTCGCGACGCGCTCCAGCGCGGCCTGGCCCGTCACCTCGGTGGCAAGCTTGCGCAGCGTCTCCACGACGACCGGAACGGTCTGCTCGATGCCCCGCCGCACCCGCATCGGGTTGGCCCCGGCGTCGACCGCCCGCAGGCCCTCGCGAACCATCGCCTGGGCGAGGACCGTCGCGGTCGTCGTGCCGTCGCCGACGACGCCGTTCGTCTTCATGGCGACCTCCTTGACGAGCTGAGCGCCCATGTTGGCGAACGGCTCGCGCAGCTGGATCTCCTTGGCGATCGTCACGCCGTCGTTGGTGATGGTGGGTGGTCCGGTCAGCTTCTCGAGGACCGCGTTGCGGCCCTTCGGGCCGAGCGTCACCTTGACGGCGTCGGCCAGGGCGTTCACCCCGACCTCGAGCAGTCGGCGGGCCTCTTCGTTGAAGCGCAGTTCTTTTGCCATGGTGGTTCAGTCCTTCGGGAGAGAGAGGGGGACGGCGGAGACCGACCCGGCCCCGGGCAGGGACCAGGTCGGGCCGGCCGTCAGGGGATGAGGATGGCCCGGCCTCGGACCTGGCCGGCGTCGAGGTCGTCCAACGCCTGCTGGAAGTCCTCCAGCGCGTAGGTGCTGGTGTGGAGGGAGACCTTGCCCTGGGCCGCGAGGACCATGAGCTCCTGCAGGTCGGTGTAGGAGCCGACGAGGTTGCCGATGAAGCTGATCTCGGTCGAGATGACGTCGATCGTCGGGACGTCGATGTTCTCGCCGTAGCCGACGACGAAGTAGCTCCCGGCCCGACGCAGCATCGCCGTGCCCTCTGCCGTCGCCCCGCCCTCGCCGACGAAGTCGATGACGGCCTCGGCTCCCTTGCCGCCGGTGAGCTCGAGGACCTTCTCGACGTGGGCGCCGTCGGCGACGATGCCGTGGTCGGCACCGATCTCGACCGCGAGCGCCACCGCGTCCGGATTCCGGTCCACGACGATGATGGTGGCCGCCGAGATGGCCTTCATGACCTGGATCCCGATGTGTCCCAACCCCCCTGCGCCGATGATGACGCAGATGTCACCGGGGCGCGTGACACGGGCAGCCTTGGCCGCTGCGTGGTAGGCCGTGAGGCCGGCGTCGGCCAGGGCCGCGACGTCCTTCGGCTCGAGGGAGTCGTCGATGCGGACGACGCTTCGTGCTGTCGTCCTCATGTACTCGGCATAACCGCCGTCCGTGTCGATGCCCGGAAAGAGGCTGTTTTCGCAGTGCACGTCATCCCCTGACCGACACGCCCGACAGAGGCCGCACGTGATGAGCGGGTGGAGGATGACCTTGTCACCGACCGCGACGTTGACGACCGCGTCGCCGACGGCATGCACCCACCCGGCGTTCTCGTGACCGATCGTGTAGGGCAGCTCGACGCCGGACTTCTCGGCCCACTGGCCCTCGAGGATGTGGATGTCGGTGCGGCACACGCCGGCCCCGCCGATCCTGACGATGACGTCGAAGGGGCCCTCCACCTGGGGCTGCGGCACCTCCGTCAGCTTCAGCCCGGTGTGGTAGCCGATGACGTGGACGGCCTTCATGACGTACTCCTCGTGTCCGTGATCTCGGTGGTGATACCGGTCTGGTCACCGTCGGCGTACCGCGTCGCGAGCAGGCCCCGGCAGAAGTGGGCATTGCCCTCGATGGAGATCCGCACCGACGTGGCGCGGCGGAGTCGGAGCGGCAGCTCCGACTCCGGGACCGGGACACCGGCCTCGTCGACGACGACACGCTCCCCCGGAGCGACACCGAGGCCGAGGTCGGTCCGCCGGCGCAGCAACGCTTCCTTCGTGGGGCCCGCCGGGAGGTCCCCGAGCGTGAGGGTGCCCACCTCCTCCATGCGCGTCCGCCCCGACGCCAGGACGGCCATGACGCACCGCTCCATGGCCGCCGTGTGGGCCTTGCGCTGGAAGGTGAGCCGCAGGGCGTCGAGGCTCTCCTCCGCCTCCGCGCCGAAGGTCCCGACGAAGCCGGCGTTGGCGGCGATCCCTGCGTTGATCTTGTCCGAGTCGTGGTGGTCGTCGAGCAGCACCGCGACCTGACCGACCCCCCGGACCCGACGCAGGGCGTCCTGCGCGTCGGAGACCATGAGGTAGGCGAAGTTCGGTGCGCAGAAGGACGTCGGCAGCCGCAGGTGCACGGTGACGCCGGAGGGGTGCAGGGCCACCGAGCGGACGAAGCCGAGACCGGTGATCGGCTCGTCCAGCTCGGGGTCCATCACGGTGGCGAGCGCGTCGAGCACGTCGTGCGCCAGGGATGCCCCACGGGGCGTCACCGCTGCCCGTCTCCGGGTCAGCGCCGACACAGGTGGAGTGGCGACGGCACTCATGACAGCACGCTCTCCCTGGCGCCCGCCGCGACCTCGAGACCGGGCTCGCCGGTCTCCGCCTCGGGCAGCCGGAGCTCGGCGGGGACGTCGAGGCCGTACATCTTCGCGGCGTTGAGCCCGAGGATCTTCTTCTTGGCGGTGACCGTGAGCTCCGGGTACTCCGTCATGTCCTCGGGGATCTGGAAGTCCACGAACTTCTCGACGAGCCACTGGGGTGTCCAGATCGCGTAGTCGCTCGAGAACTGGATCTTGTCCTCACCGATCCAGTAGAGCAGCTCTCCGATGATCTGGGCGAAGTACCGCGGACGCGTGTGAATGAACGGCATCGCCACCGCGAGACCTGCGTGGACGTTGGTCTCCTGGGTCGCGATCCAGCAGAAGTCCTCGAGGCGAGGGAGGCCACAGTGCTCCACGACGAAGTTGAGACCCTGGAAGTCGGTCGCCACCTCGTCGACGTCGGCCACGTCGAAGGCGTCCCGGTCGAGCGGGAGGATCGTCGGGCCCTTGTGGATGTGGATGTTCTTGATCCCGAGCTCCTCGCAGGCCTCGAGATACGTGTACGTCCAGGGGTCGGTCAGCTTGTACCCGCGAGAGTCTCCGCGCCACTCCGCGGTGTAGAGCTTGACGCCCTTGAGCCCGAACCGTTCCGCGTCGCGGTGCAGCTGGTCGAGGCCGGCCTGCTCGTTGCGCGGGTCGAAGGCGTGGTTGTACGTCAACCGCTCCGGGTTGGCCTGGGTCAGGGCCCACGCCTCGTCGGTCTGACCGAAACCGGTGCGGTAGAAGTCACCGAGGAGGGCCGGCTGGAAGATGGCGTGGTCGACGTAGCCGTCGGCGAAGATGTCCTTCATCAGCCGCTCGCCGCCGTAGTAGGTGTAGGTGTCGTAGTCCCACACGACTTCCTCGGGGCTGAGGTTCTTGTGGTAGTCGTAGAAGCAGTCGATGAACTGCTTGCCGTGGATGTTCTTCTGGTTCGACTCACGACCGTCCCACAGGGCGATGTGTGCGTCGACGACGTAGTACTTCTCGCCGTTCTTCTCGTACATGGCTTCCTCACTTCGTTGTGTCGGGATGAAACGCGGGGCTGGAGCCGCCGCCCTGCGCCGGATTGCCGCTGGGTCGGTCTCGGTGTGTGATTCCGGCCCAGCGGCATACGAACGCCCGGGGGCGTCAGTGGAGCTCGTGCTCTGTCACGGGGCGGCGGTGGCGACGAGGTCGAAGCCGATGTACTCCGCTGCGTCCTCGGGGCTGGCAAACAGGATCGTCTTGTCGTCGAGGTGGACCATCCGCCCGTAGTGGGTCGAGCTGATCTCCTCGAAGACGGAGCCGTCGAAGTCGACGCCCAGGGCGTTGCTCAGCTCCTCGTAGTCGAAGTCGAGCAGCTTGGGGCCGTCGACCCGGATCATCGAGGGGTACTCGGTGAGCTCGACGCCCTCCTTGGCCCCCATCACCTCGGCGACGACGCGGCCGACCGGGGTGTTCATCAGGGTCACCCCGCACATGTTGGAGAACGACGCCTCCGAACCGAACTGCATGGTCACTGGTCCAACTCCTTCGGGATGTCCAGCTCGAGATCTCCGAGCAGGGTGCGGAACTTGTCCTTGGCCGCGTCGAGTGACATGGCGAAGGTGATGGCCTTCTCGGCCGGCTGCGACCAGATCGGCTGGAGCGCCTGGGCCGCACTCAGGCACCGCGGAACCCAGAGCGCGAGCCACTCACCGAAGAGCTTCTTGTTGGCGGCCCCCGTCTCCTCGTCCCGGCTCAGGAGCTGGAAGAGGTTGCGGGTGTAGGCGAGGTCGCGGTTGTAGTCGTGCTCACCCGTCCCGACGATCGTCGGCGTGATGTAGTCGCCGTTGCGGGCCGCGATCTGCATGACGAGCTCGCTGCGGAAGAGTGCTCCGACGAGCTGCTCGAACACGATGTTCGTCGCGAACAGCAGCTCGCCCCAGTCACCCGTCGCAGTCAGCTGCTCGACGACCTCACGAGTCGGCTGCCACTCCGGCGCCTCCTGCCAGACCGCACGGTGGACCGCTCCGTCGAAGTCGATGCCGGCCTCGGACAGGTCGAGGTTGTAGAGCGCGAGGTCTTGCGCGAAACGCATCTTGTGGGCTGCGTTGACGGCCACCGCGTTGTTGATCATGTTCGTCGGGGCGGAGCGCTGCACGGCGGTGAAGACGTGGAGGGCGAGGCCGTTCTCCGCGTGCATCCACGCGCCGAGATTGCGCTGGACGAACGTGATCCATGCCCGGTTCCAGGCCTGGTAGGCCCCCGCCCGCTTGGCGTTCTCGAGACAGAGGCTCACCTGGCGCACGACGGCCGCGTTGTTGCGGTAGATCGTCTGCTCCCACTCCTCGTTGGGGTCGAGGAACAGGTGCCAGTTCGAGGACGTCGCCTTCGTCCACTCCTTGGGGTAGCCGCCGGGGCCGTCGGCGAAGCCGTAGATCCAGCCCTGTGTGAGGTGGCGTTCCGGGTCGGGCTGGACGTCGACGGTGACGTCCTCGTACATCGTCGCCCGGATCTTGGCCGGCTTGTAGTAGTTGTAGGTCCGGCTCTTCGAGCTCGGGAAGTCCAGCGCCCCGGCCTCGGAGTCGGTGAACTCGATCTTCGGGAAACTGCGGGTCTTCTGGTCGGTGATATCCGCCATGTCAGTCAACTCCGTTGTTGGTGTGGGTGATTCGGGGACATGCCATCGGGACGTCGCTCAGGCGGGAACGACGGCCACCGGACTCGTGAACGAGTCGTGGAAGACCTGGTCGTCGGGCACCCCCTCGCGCTCGAGGAAGACCAGCGCGGCGTCCACCATCGGCGGCGGACCGCAGAGATAGACCTCGCACCGCGGCAGGGCACTCTCTCGGCGCGCCACGACGTCGGTGACGTTGCCGTGCTCGGGAAGCACGCCGAGCGGCATTCCGTCCGCTCGCACGGCGTCCCCCTCCGCCGACGGATCCGACAGGCAGGCGACGAACTCGAAGTCACGCAGCCCCTCGCCGAGGGAGAGGATCTCGTCGACGTAGAACAGGTCCTGAGCCGTGCGTGCGCCGTAGTAGAACCGCACCGGCCGGGTGCTCGCGGTCTCGTTGAGGTGCCGGAGCAGCGAGAGGATGGGAGCCATCCCCGCGCCTCCCCCGATGCAGACGACGGGGAGGGCGTGCCCGTCCTTGATGGTGAAGGAGCCGTAGGGGCCGTTGACGTGCAGCTCGTCGCCGACCGACAGGCCGTCGTCGAGCAGCGCCGAGAACCGGCCGCCGGGGTACTTCTTGATGAGGAACTCGATCTCTCCGGGAGTCGACTGCGTCGTCGCCATGGAGAACGAGCGGTGCTCGCCCGTCCCGGGGATCCCGATGTCGCTGTACTGGCCGGGTTTGAACTCGAAGGTCGCCGGCTCGACTGCCGTGACTCGCAGCGAGACGATGTCCCGGGTCACCGGCACGACGGCCGTGACCCGGGTGCGCACGTCCTGGATCGGGACGCCGCCGAGCAGCTCGTCCTCGTCGAAGTTCAGCAGCTCGATCGTGCAGTCGCTGTAGGCGTGCGCCCGGCAGAGCAGGACGTAGCCCTCCTCGACCTCGGCGTCGTTGCAGGCGAACGTCGAGTAGCGCTCCATCTGGATCTCGCCCTCGAGGATGTAGCTCTTGCAGGCCGAGCACTGTCCCTCTCGGCAGCCGTGCATCAGGTGGATGCCCTGCCGGAAGGCGGCGTCGAGGATCTTCTCGTCCTCGCCGACCTCCATCTCGATGTCGACGGGTTCGAAGTGGATCCTATGCGTGTCGGCCACGGGGGGCCTCCTCTCGGGTGCGGGGTCGGGCATGGGGGTCGGGGGGTTGGCGGCGCCACTCATCCCTGGTGGCGCCGCCAACCCGATCTGGCGGGGAGCGTCGTGCTCGAACGGCGGGGCCGCTCAGGCGACTCGTGTGCCGTTCGCCCGGTACTCCGCGATGTGGGCGATCCGCTCGGCGTCGGACATCTGGTTGAGGAGCACGTTGGGGCTCATGAACCGGTTGCCGCGCACGTCGTCGAGCGTCCACATCTTCTTGGGGTCGAGGTCGAGGTGCGGCTGCCCGATCAGGGTCTTGCCGTCGTCGCGGACGTAACCGAGGTCCTTGACGATGTCGGCCAGATCCTTGTCGTGGTGCAGGGTCTCCCACTCGCGGAAGCCGGTGAGGCGGCCCATGTTGGGCGTCTCCCGACCCTCGTACTCCGAGCGGAACGCGACGGCGTCCGTCCAGTAGCACGTCTCGGAGCAGTAGGTGCGCCACTGGTCATCGACCTTCTCGACCACGATGTCCTCGTGGATGAGAGCCGGCACCATGCAGGTCCAGCACCGGTGGGGGTACTGGTAGCCCACGTCCTCGAACGCGATCGGCTTGTTGCGTCCGGGGTAGGCGAGACGGTTGTAGTTCTCCCACCACTTGCCGTACTTCCCGTACCACCCGGGGTACTTCTCCTCGAACCACTCGAAGTCGGTGTCCGTCATGGTGTCGATGCGCCAGTAGTTGACCGGCCACCCCGTCGCGAAGAAGCGAGCCACCTCGTGGACGTAGCCCTTGTTGGTGATCCGGTTCCAGGCCTCCTCGACGAGGTCGTGCGGGATGGTCAGGCCGTACTTCTCGAGGGGGAGCAGGTAGCTGCGGTAGTAGTCGTCGTAGATCCACCGACGCCACATCTCCGCGTAGCTCTCGCGGTCCTTGCGACGGTCCTTCGTGCCGTACTCGATGAAGGTCCCGATGGCCGCGTCGACGACGCAGTGGTTGTTCCACCACGCGTAGCGCAGGTCACGCTCGAGGAGCGGTCGGTTGCGCTCGTCGGCCAGGGCCATGAGCAGGATCGAGTAACCGTTGGAGATGTGCCGCGACTCGTCGGACTGGACCGAGTGGAAGACCGTCGGCAAGAGGTAGTCGCCGTTGGCCGCAGCCTCGTCGGGCATCGCCACGAAGAGCGTGTTGGTGAAGGCCGTCTCGGCGACGACCGTCAGGTAGACGTTGGCGGCGGTGATCGCGTCGCCGGTGATGAAGCCCTCGCCGAACTGGCGGCCGATGGTGCCCGCGTAGTTGTTCGCGAACGCCTTCTCCGTCATGTCGAACCCCGCGGGGTCGATGTACTGGTTCATGTAGAGCTTCTTGAGGTTCATCTGGATCGTCGAGTGCCGGACCTCGTCGATCATCTGGACCGCGAGCCCGTTGTGGATCTCGGGGTTCGGGACCGCGTCGATCGCCATGGGCATGGCGCGGGCGGCCGAGATCTCCGGGAACGGGATGATCGACAGGAACAGCTTCTGCCACTCCAGCCAGCGCTGCTGGACCTGGCGGAACATGTTGCCGCGCACCGCCCCGTCCATCGCGCCGAAGACGCGGTTGTCCTTCTCCTCCTCCATCGGGAAGTAGGACCGCATGATCTGCTTCAGCGGATCCTTCTTCGGGGCCTTCTCGAACGTGTAGTCCGTGCCGAAGCGGGTCGCGGGCGTCGCGAAGGTCGGCTCCCACGTCAGCTCGGAGATCTTCGCGTGGGCCTTCGTCAGACTTTGTCTGCTCACTCTTGCCTCCTGGTGTCGGGCCGGTCTGCTTTGACCGAGCCGTCACGACGAGGACGCTCGCCGTGTACGAGGAGACTCACACCGGGGCGCACCGGTGACTGTCTCAATCTGAGAGCCCGGCGCGACGTGCCCGGGAACCGTCTCACTTTGAGACGGTCGGGGTGATCTCACCGTCGTTTCTTGCCCCGCGGGCCCGTCGGCACTGACACTGGTGAGGAGAAGACGACCGTCCTGCACCGCCGCGGGTCGGTCCCGAGAGGAGCCCGCGCCCATGCCACACAGCCGGGAAACGCCGCGCGCTCGGAACGCCTTCATCGAGTCGGGGGTGCTGGCCGACTCGGTTCGCGACGTGGTCGGCAGCTCGTGGAGGCGGAGCACCCGGGCCGGCGTCGACCCGACGCTCGTCGAGCCGGTGTATGCCGCCGCGCTGGGCGAGACGCAGCTGCACGCGCTCGTGAGCCGGATCATGCATCAGATGGCCGCCGCCCTCGTCGGGGAGCCGGTCAGCATGATCTTCGCCGACCCCTCCGGTCAGGTGGTCCACCGGATCTGCCCCGACAGCGCCTTCGGCCGTCGGCTCGAGGCGGTGAGCCTCGCTCCCGGCTTCGCCTACGGGGAGGACAGCGTGGGCACCAACGGGATCGGCACCGCGCTGCTCGAGCGGGCACCCACGCTCATCAGCGGGAGCGAGCACTTCAGCGAGCCCCTGATGGCCTTTGCCTGCGCCGGCGCCCCGGTGCACCACCCCATCAGCGGCGCCCTCGTCGGCGTGCTCGACCTCACCTGTGAGGCGACGGCCTCCAACTTCCTGCTGCTCACCTACGCCCGAGCCATCGCCCAGCGCATCGAGGACGAGCTGCTCGCCGAGGTCTCGGTGCAGGAGATGACCCTGCTGCGCGACTACCTCGCCGCCTGCCGGCACGCCACCGGACCCGTCCTCGCCATGAGCGAGAACGTCGTGATGATGAACCACCTCGCCCGGCAGCGCCTCGACGCCACCGACCGGACCGCGCTCGTCGCGCGCACCGACGACGCGATCGGCGGGCTGCTGCCGCAGACCTTCGTCGCCGACCTCCCGAGCGGGACCGTCGCCCGCCTCGACTACCGGCCCACGTCCGTCGGCTCGGTCGTGGTGGGGGGTGTCTTCCGGGTGCAGGTGCAGGAGACGGCCGCACGCCTCCGGCTGTCGCACAGCCCGCGACGGCTCCAGGCCGCGCTGCCCGGCGTCGCCGGGACGAGCCCAGAGTGGGCGAGGGCGGGTGCGCAGCTGCGGGAGTCGCACCGCACGGGGACCTGGGTGATGCTCGTGGGCGAGCCCGGCGTCGGCAAGCACGCACTCGCCCGGGCCGTCCACGGCGCCGAGTCACCGGCCCGGCACCTACGCGTCCTCGACGCCGCGGTGGCCGACCTCGACCCCGACACGTGGTTCCAGCAGCTCGAGGACGAGCTCGTGCCCGAGGAGGGGACGCTCGTCATCCGGCACATCGACCGGCTGCCGGCCTCCCTCGTCGACTCCGTGTCGAGCCGGCTCCTCGAGGAGTCCGACCGCGCCCACTCCGCGCCGGCACGCTGGGTCGTGGCCACGCGCGGCTCGACGGTCGTCGACGACGCGATCGAGTCGCAGATCGTGCCCTGCTTCGACCGCTCGATCACCGTGGAACCGTTGCGGCACCGACCCGATGACATCCGGGCGATCATCCCGGCGATGCTGCGCACCCTCTCCCCGACGCGCGACCTGACGATCTCGGCACGGGCCTTGAACCAGCTGGCTCGTCACCCCTGGCCCGGCAACGCGGCCCAGCTGCGCGACGTGCTGCGGCGCGTCATCCTCACCAAGCGCAGTGGCACGATCGAGCTCGACGACCTTCCGCCCGAGTGCATGGCCGTCGGCCGGCGCACCCTCACCCCGCTCGAGGCACTCGAGCGGGATGCGATCACCCGGGCGCTGCACGACCAGGGCGGCAACAAGGGCAAGGCGGCCGAGCACCTCGGCATGTCTCGCGCGACGATCTACCGCAAGCTGCGGGGCTACGACATCGACACCCGCCGCTGACGCACCCGCCGCGAGGTGGGGGGATCAGGTGGGCAGCAGGACCGAGACGGCGTGGATGAGCACGCCGATGAGGCCACCGACGAGGGTGCCGTTGATCCGGATGAACTGGAGGTCACGGCCGACCTGCAGCTCGACCCGCTCGGCGGTCTCCTTGCCGTCCCACCGGTCGACGGTCTGGCTGATCACGGCGGTCAGCTCGGTGCCGTAGCGCTCGACGGCATACACCGCCGCGTCGCAGATCCGTGCGTCGACCCGGTCGCGGAGGTCGCGGTCGGCGAGGAGGCGATCGGCGAGGTTGCGGACCTCGGTGACGGCGCGCTCGCGCACCGGGCCGTGCTCGTCCTCGAGGGCGGCGATCGCCACGCCCCGGACCGAGCGCCACAGGGACATCGCGGTCACCGAGACCTGCGGGTGCGAGAGCATCCGCTCCTTGAGCCGCTCGGCCTTCTCCTGCGTCGCCGGGTCGTGCTGGAGGTTGTCGGCGAGGTCGATGAGCAGCTTGTCGAGTGCGAGGCGCACCTCGTGCTGCGGGTCGCGGCGGATGTCGGCGAGCCACTTGAGCGCCTCGGTGTGGATCCGGCGGGCGACGAGGTCGTTGATGGCCGTGGGCACCCACGCGGGGGCGCGCTGGGTGATGAGTGACTCGAAGAGGTCCTCGTTGACGACGAGCCAGCTGCGCCCCTCGTCGAGCGCGAGGTCGACGAGACCGACATGGGCGTCGTCGCGGACGACCTGGTCGAGCAGCCCGCCCGCGAGCGAGCTGATCGGCTCGCTCATCAGGCGGGGCAGGACGGCCTGCTCGATGATCGTCTGCACGTCCTCGTCGGGGATCCGCGAGAGCGCGTGGGCCGTCACCGTCGCGACCTCGTCGACGAGGCGCTTGGCGTGCCCCGGGGCGAGGGCCCACTCGGCGCCGCGCCGGGTCGGCTCGGCGTCGATGACCCGTTCGCGGATGATGTCCTCGCGCATGAAGTTCTCGCCCACGAACTCCTCGAGGCTCTTGCCGATCATCTCCTTCTTGCGGGGGATGAGGGCGGTGTGCGGGATCGGCAGGCCGAGTGGGTGTCGGAAGATCGCGGTCACGGCGAACCAGTCCGCGCAGGCGCCGACCATCGAGGCCTCGGCGCCGGCGTTGACGAAGCCGAGCAGCCCGTCGTCGTGCCCGCGCGTCAGCAGGTAGACGATCGCCGCGAAGACGAGCAGGCCCGTCGCGACGAGCCGCATCTGGCGCAGGTCGTGGCGGCGCTTCGCGTCGACCGCCGGGTCGACCATGAAGCCGAGCGGAGTGCTCACGGTGTCGCCTCCCCTGGCCTCAGGGGGCCGTCTCGAGAGCAAATGTCAGGGAGTCGATCCTCGCACGGGTCTCGCCGTCGGTCGCGAGCCGCTCCCCCACCCGGGTCGCGACGGCGGCCACCGTCTCGGCGTCGAGTCCTGCCTCGAGGGTGAGCACGACCCGCAGCACGCCGCTGCCCGCGGGCTCGCCGGCCTCGACCCGGTGGGCCACGACGGGCGGCTCCTGCCGGACGGCCGAGGACACCGCGGCCGCCACGTGCGGATCCTCGTGGCTGGGCAGCCAGGCGCGATCCTGGGCGAGCGCCCACAGCATGCTCGGGCGCAGCGCGGTCGCGTGGGCCGAGCCGACGTCGACGACGAGCACGTCGCAGGCCTCGCTGATCGCCGACTGGGCCGCCGCCGCCGCGGTCACCGGCACCGGCCGCGCGGTCGCGTCCCAGCGCGCGAGCGCCTCGAGGGAGGTGAACATCGGCAGCGCGCGCGAGCCGTCGGGGGCGGTGAGGGTGACCGCTGCCATGTCGCTGCGCGCGTCCGTCACGAGACCCGACCCGCCCGATGTGCGGTCCTCGCTCGTCTCGGTGGCGACGGCGACGATCGGGACGAGCCAGCGGGCGGCGGCGATCCGGGCCATCAGGTCCGTCTCGGCAGCGGCGCCCGGGCCACCGGGGCCCGCGCGCCCGGCCTCGAGGGCCGCGACGAGGTCGGCGTCGGCCGCCCCGGCGTCACCGGCGAACCCGGGCGACGGGATCGACTTGCCCTCCCACGCCTGCCCCGCCGAGTCCGTCGAGTGCACACTTTCCCCCGGGGGAAAGTGTGCACTCGACCGGGAGGGGGCGGGGGGGCGGGCGTCGTCGGTCATGCGCCGGGCCGCCCGGCGACCTCGAGCGCCTCGGGGAGGGTGAACGCCCCGCGGTAGAGCGCCGACCCGACGATGGCGCCCTCGACGCCGTCGCCGACGAGCTCGCGGATGACGCGGATGTCCGCGAGGGTCGACACCCCGCCGGAGGCCACGACGGGGCGGTCGGTGCGGGCGCAGACCTCCCGGAGCAGCTCGACGTTGGGGCCCTGGAGCATGCCGTCCTTGTTGACGTCGGTGACGACGTAGCGGGCGCAGCCCTCGTCGTCGAGCCGCGCGAGCGTCTCCCAGAGGTTGCCGCCCTCCCGGGTCCAGCCCCGGGCCGCCAGGGTCGTGCCGCGCACGTCGAGGCCGATCGCGACCCGGTCGCCGTGGTCGGCGATGACCGAGGCCGTCCACTCCGGGTTCTCGAGGGCAGCGGTGCCGATGTTGACCCGGCGGCACCCGGTGGCGAGGGCGGCCTCGAGCGAGGCGGCGTCGCGGATGCCGCCGGACAGCTCCACCTGCAGGTCGAGCCGGCCGACGATCGTGGCGATCAGCTCGCGGTTGCTGCCGCGCCCGAAGGCAGCGTCGAGGTCGACGAGGTGGATCCACTCGGCGCCCTGGTCCTGCCAGGCCAGCGCGGCCTCCCACGGGTCGCCGAACCGGCCGCCGGTGCCGGCGACCCCCTGGACGAGCTGGACCGCCTGTCCGTCGGCGATGTCGACCGCCGGGAGCAGCTCGAGGCGGGGCTGGTCGGTCATCGTCGGTTCTCCTGTGGTCGGGGGGCGTATGGATGGTGTCGGCGGTGGCGGTCGTGAGCGGTCGCCGTCGAGTATGCCGTGAGCCGCCTCCGTGCCGCGGCCGTCGTCGTCGTCGTCAGAGGCTGCGGACCCAGTTCTCGAGCAGCTGGGCCCCCGCGTCGCCGGACTTCTCCGGGTGGAACTGGGTCGCCGACAGGGGCCCGTTCTCCACGGCGGCGACGAAGCGCCCGCCGTGCTCGGCCCACGTCACGCTCGGCGTGACGGCGACGAAGGCGCCCGAGGGCTCGATGAGCCAGCGCTGGGCGGCATACGAGTGGACGAAGTAGAAGCGCTCGTCCTCGACGCCGGCGAAGAGCGCGGAGCCCTCCCCGACCTCGACCGTGGACCAGCCCATGTGCGGCACGACCTCGGCGGCCAGCCGGTCGACGGTGCCCGGCCACTGCCCGAGCCCCTCCCGCGGGGACGCGGACGGTTCGGTCGAGCCGTCGAACATCACCTGCATGCCGACGCAGACGCCGAGCACCGGACGGCCGCCGCTGAGGCGGGTGTCGATGATCCGCGGACCCTGGGCGGCGACGAGCCCGTCCATGCAGGCGTGGAAGTTGCCGACGCCGGGCACGAAGAGCCCGTCACACTCCCGCGCGGCGGCGAGGTCGGCCGTCAGCGTCACCGACGCGCCAACCCGCTCGAGGGCACGCACGGCGGAGCGGACGTTGCCGCTGCCGTAGTCGAGGACGACGACGTTCGCGCTCATCTCAGAGGGCGCCCTTGGCGCTCGGAACGCCCTCGACGCGCGGGTCGCGCGCGACGGCGGACCGCAGCGCCCGGGCGACCGCCTTGAACTGCGCCTCGACGATGTGGTGCGGGTCGCGCCCGGCGAGGACACGCACGTGCAGGCAGAGGCCCGCGTTCGTCGCGAAGGACTCGAACACGTGGCGGGTCATCGACCCGGTGAAGTGCCCGCCGACGAGGACGTACTGCTGACCCTCCGGTTCACCCTCGTGGACGACGTAGGGGCGGCCGGCGACGTCGACGACGGCGTGGCAGAGGGCCTCGTCGAGCGGCACGGTGGCGTCGCCGAAGCGGGAGATCCCCGCCTTGTCACCGAGGGCCTCGCGCAGCGCCTGGCCGAGGACGATCGCGGTGTCCTCGACCGTGTGGTGGACGTCGACCTCGATGTCACCCGTCGCGCGGACGGTGAGGTCGATGAGCGAGTGCTTGGCGAACGACGCGAGCATGTGGTCGTAGAACGGCACGCCCGTCGTGACGTCGGACCGGCCGGTGCCGTCGAGGTCGAGGGTGAGCTCGACCGACGACTCGGACGTGGCGCGGCTGATGCTCGCCGTGCGGTGGGCGGTCATGGCTCCTGCTTTCGGGGGGAGGTCTCGGGGGTCGCGGCGCGGGCGAGGTGGTCCGGGGTGAGCCGGGCGATCGCCTCGAGGAAGGCGGTCGTCTCGGCGGCGTCCCCCGCCGTGACGCGCAGGTGGTGGGCGATGCCGACGTCGCGGACGAGGACGCCCTGGTCGAGCAGCGCCTGCCAGGTGGCCTGCTCGTCGGCGAGCCCGCCGAAGAGGACGAAGTTGCTGTCGCTTGCGACGGGTTCGGCGCCGAGGCGGTGGAGCTCCGCGACGAGGCGGTCGCGCTGGGTCTTGATGTCGGCGACCGTGGCGAGCATGACGTCGGCGTGCTCGAGCGCGACCCGGGCGATCGTCTGCGTCGGGCTGCTCAGGTGGTAGGGCAGCCGGACGAGGCGGAGGGCGTCGACGAGCTCGGCGGAGGCGACGAGGTAGCCGAGCCGGCCGCCGGCGAAGGCGAACGCCTTGCTCATCGTGCGGGTGACGACGAGGCGGGGGTGCTCGGCGAGCAGGGTGAGCGCGCTCCGCGTGCCCGGCCGGGCGAACTCGGCATACGCCTCGTCGACGACGACGATCGCGTCGGGTGCCGCGTCGAGGACCGCGGCGATGACCTCGAACGGCAGCGCCGTCCCGGTCGGGTTGTTGGGCGAGCAGAGGAAGACCACCGACGGGTCGTGCTGCCGGGCCTGCTCGGCCGCGGACTCGGCGGTGAGGTCGAACGAGCCCTGGTCGGGGTCGAGGTCACCGGCGCCGCGCATCCCGTCGACCCACGTCGTGCCGAGGGTCTCGCTGATGATCGGGTGCATCGAGTAGCTCGGCGTGAACCCGAGCGCGGTGCGCCCGGGCCCGCCGAAGGCCTGCACGACGTGCGACAGCACCTCGTTGGAGCCGTTGCCGGCCCACACCTGCTCGGGCGTCACCGACACCCCCGACTGCTTCTCGAGGTATGCCGTCAGCGCCTTGCGCAGGTCGGTGAAGTCCCGGTCGGGATAGCGGTTGAGGCCCGCGACGTCGTCGGCGAGCGCCGCGAGGACGGCCTCGACGACGACCGGTGGCACCGGGTGGGAGTTCTCGTTGGTGTTGAGCCGAACGGCGACGTCGAGCTGGGGCGCGCCGTAGGCCGTGCGGCCGCGCAGGTCGGGACGGAGCAGCCGCTGCACCTCGCTGGGCGCGCCCGCACCGTCGGCCCCCGTCACGAGGGGACCTCGTCCCCGAACCGGGCCGTGACCGCCTCGCCGTGGGCGGGGAGGTCCTCAGCCTGGGCGAGGGTGACGACGTGCCGGGCGACACCGCGCAGGGCGGCCTCGTCGTAGTCGATGACGTGGATGCCGCGCAGGAAGGACTGCACCGACAGGCCGCTCGAGTGGCAGGCGCAGCCCGCCGTCGGGAGCACGTGGTTGGAGCCGGCGGCGTAGTCGCCGAGGCTCACCGGGGCGTGGGCCCCGACGAAGACGGCCCCGGCGTTGCGGACCCGGGCGGCCACCACAGCGGCGTCGCGGGTCTGGATCTCGAGGTGCTCGGCGGCATACGCGTTGACGACGTCGAGACCGGCGTCGAGGTCGTCGACGAGGACGAGGCGCGACTGGCGGCCGGCGAGGGAGGTCAGGACGCGCTCGGCGTGCTTCGTCGCCGGCACCCGGCGCTCGAGCGCGGCCCGGGTCGCCTCGACGAGCGGCTCGCTGTCGGTGACGAGGACGGCGGCGGCGAGCGGGTCGTGCTCGGCCTGGCTGATCAGGTCGGCGGCGACGAGCTCGGGGTCGGCGGAGTCGTCGGCGAGGATCGCGATCTCGGTCGGTCCCGCCTCGGAGTCGATGCCGATCAGGCCCTTGAGCAGGCGCTTGGCTGCGACGACGTAGATGTTGCCGGGACCGGTGACGAGGGCGGCCGGGTCGCAGACGACCCGCTCGCCGTCGAGCTCCTCCTCGAAGCCGTAGGCGAACATCGCGACGGCCTGGGCGCCACCGACGGCGTAGACCTCCTCCACCCCGAGCAGCGCGCAGGTCGCGAGGATCGTGGGGTTCGGGTAACCGGTGAAGACGCCGGTGTTCTCCCGCTGCGGCGGTGAGGCCACCGCGAGCGAGCCGACCTCTGCCAGCTGGGCCGGGACGACGTTCATGATGACGCTGCTGGGGTAGACGGCGATGCCGCCCGGCACGTAGAGCCCGACCCGGTCGACGGGCACCCAGCGCTCGGTGACGACGCCTCCGGGCACGACCAGGGTCGAGGTGTCGGTGCGGCGCTGGTCGGCGTGGACGAGGCGGGCGCGGCGGATCGACTCCTCGAGCGCCTCGCGCAGATCGGGTGCGAGCTGCTCGAGGGCCGCTGCCAGCACGTCGGCCGGGACGCGCAGCCGGGTCGGGCGCACCCCGTCGAAGCGCTCCCCGAGGTCGCGCAGCGCCTCCGCTCCGCGATGGGCGACGTCCTCGCAGATCGGCCGCACCTGCTCCAGGGCGGCCGTGACGTCGAACTCGGCACGGGGCATGGCCTGCCGGAGGAAGCGCACGTCGAGCGTGCGCCCGCGCAGGTCGAGAGTGGACATCATGGGGCAAGTCTAGGAGGCGCCCCGAGCGCTCTCGACGACGTGTCAGGGTGTGACCGGCCGCGAACGCGTCTGGTCGATGAGCACCGCGGTCTCCCAGGCCCACTGGCGCCACGTGTCGTAGCGCCCCGAGCGACCCCCGTGCCCGGCGGCGAGCTCGGTGCGGAAGATGATCGGCGCGGTGTCTGACCGGTCGCGCGTGACGTGGCGCAGGGCGGCCACCCACTTCGCCGGCTCCGTCGCGTAGACACGGGTGTCGCCGAGCGCCGTCGTCACGAGCAGGGCTGGGTGCCGCTCGTCGGCGACGTTCTCGTACGGCGTGTAGGACTTCATCAGCGCGTAGGCCGCCGGGTCCTCGAGCGGGTTGCCCCACTCCTCCCACTCGATGACCGTGAGCGGCAGGGAGGGGTCGAGGATCGTCGTGAGCGCGTCGACGAAGGGCACCGACGCGTGGACGAAGCGGAAGCGGTCGGCCGCGGTGTTGACGAGGACCCCCATGAGCAGGCCCCCGGCGGAACCGCCTTCGGCCGCGAGGCGGTCGGGCGCGACGACGCCGGTGTTGATGAGGTGGTCGGCGCAGGCGATGAAGTCGGTGAAGGTGTTCGTCTTGGCCATCAGCTTCCCGTCGTCGTACCACGGGCGCCCCAGCTCCGAGCCGCCGCGCACGTGGGCGACGGCGAAGACCCAGCCCCGCTGGAGCAGGGAGAGCCGGAGCACGGAGAACCACGGGTCGCTCGGTATGCCGTAGGAGCCGTAGCCGTTGAGCAGGCCCGGCGCCGTCCCGTCGAGGGGGGTGTCCCGGTGGTGGACGAGGGAGATCGGGACCTCGGTGCCGTCCGGTGCGGTCGCCCACGCCTGCGCCTGCACGTAGTCCTCGGGGTCGTGCCCGCCCCGGACCTCCTGCTGCTTGAGGGTGGTCAGGGTGCGGGTGCGCACGTCGTAGTCGCTGATGCTGCGCGGTGACACGAGTGACTCGTGCATGACCTGAACGGTCGGGGTGCTGCTCTCGGGGTTGGACCCGATCGCGACGGTGCCGACCGCCTCGCCGAAGTCGATGTCGTGGCTCTCCCCCAGGCCGGTCGGCGACGACTCGTCCCGCAGGACAACCCGCACCCGGGTCTGGCCCTCGCTGCGCAGCGCGATCGCGAGGAAGTCGTCGAAACCCTCTGCGCCCGTGACGTACTCGTCCTCCGTCGTGACCGACAGCGACCGCCAGTCGTCCGGGCTCTCGCTCGTCACCGGGGCGACGGCGAGCTCGAAGTTGGGCCGGCCCGCGTTGTGGATGACGAGCAGCTGGTCGCCGAACGGCTCGACGTCGTACTCCACGCCGGGGCGGCGCTCCGCGACGACCCGGGGCTCACCGAGGGGGTCGGAGGCATCGAGCAGGCGGAACTCCGAGCTCGTCTTGGAGCCGATGGCGATGATGACCCACCGGTCGTCGCGCGAACTGCCGACGCCGACGAAGAAGCGCTCGTCGGGCTCGTCGTGGACGAGCACGTCGGCCGCTGAGTCGGTGCCGAGCTCGTGGCGCCAGACCTGGTGCGGGCGCCACGAGTCGTCGACGCGCGTGTAGAACAGGTGGCGCCCGTCGAGGGACCAGGCGAGGGACCCGCCCGTGCGGCGCACCGCCTCGTCGAGCACCTCCCCCGTCGCGATCCGGCGGACGCGCACGTCGTAGCGCTCGTCGCCGACGACGTCGACGGCATACGCGATGAGGTCACCGGCCGGCGAGACCTCGTTGGCCCCGACGGAGAAGAAGTCATGGCCCTGCGCCTCGGCGTTCTGGTCGAGCAGGACCTCCTCGGCCGCCGGGCCGTGGTCGCCCTCGAGGGCGGGACGCGCGGGGTGGGCCTCGACGAGGACGCGGGCATCGACGGCATACTGCTCGCCCTCGACGGTGCGGGAGTAGTACCACCAGCGGTCGTGGCGGACCGGCACCGAGAGGTCGGTCTCGCGGACCCGGGAGCGGAACTCCTCGTAGATCTCGTCTGCGAGGGGCTGGACGTGGGCGGTCTGGGCGGTGGCCCAGCCGTTCTCCGCGGCGAGGTGGCTGAGGAACTCCGGGGCGTCGCGCTCGGACATCCACGAGTACGGGTCCTCGAAGCGGTCACCATGGTGCTCACGGACGACGGGCTGACGACGGGCGACGGGAGGCTGCGTGGGCTGCGGGGGCTGCGGGGTGGGCTGCTGGGGCACGGGGTGAGTCTAGGTCGGGACGCGCGAACGCCCCCGGGGCGGTGGCTCCGGGGGCGCTCGAGGCGGTGCGACGGGTCAGGGGGTGCGGACGATGACCTGCCCGGTGACCTTCTGGGTCCCGCTGTCGTAGGCGACGGAGCCGGTCTTGTCACGGACCACGATCCGGACCGTGTCCGACCTCCCGCTGTCGGAGGTCGTCACCGTGTAGCGGAATCCGGAGGCCCCGTTGACCTTGGCGGCACCCGTCACCGTCGCCTCGTTGCCGACGATCACGAGCGAGTCGACCGAGGTGCTGAGGACGGCGAAGCGTGCGCCGATCACCGAGTAGGCCAGGTGGCCCGTCGTGGTCGTCGTGCCGGCGCGGTGCGCGAAGGCCATCCCGAGGACGCCGAGGCCACGGGTCCGGCTCGACGCCGGGAGGGCGCCGGCCGGCGACGAGATGAGACCTGCTGCGGTGACGGAGCCGGACGTGTCGTTGGTGAGGTCGAGCCCGACGATGACGGGGTCGTGGTCGGAGATCCGGAACTGGGTGGGCGCGTAGAGGCTGTCCACCTGTCCGGCCGACTTGAACTCCGTGTTGTAGTCGAGGATCCCCGGCTCGTCGGCGTTGACGTGCCAGTCCGCCACCCCGGTCACCTGGCTGGTGATCGCGGCGTTGCCGAGCGCGTGGTCGAGGTAGCCCCACTGCCCGTCGAAGGCGTAGGAGTAGGCCTCGCTGCCGTTGAACTTCTCGATGAGGTTGCGGTAGCCCGCGGCCTCGAGCGTGGTGATCGGGTCCTCCTTGGCGTAGGAGTTGAGGTCTCCGAGGATGAGCGTGTCGGGGTCGCCGGTGCCCGTCGGGTCGGAGGCGAGCCAGTCGGCGAGCAGCTGCGCCGACCGCACCCGGACCGCGTTGCAGTTGGCCTGACCGTCACCGGAGTCGGGGACGCTGCACGCGCTGCCCTTGCTCTTGAGGTGGTTGGCCGACGCGACGAACGTGCCGCCGGTCGTGTTGTCGCGGAACGCCTGGGCGAGGGCCGGGCGGTTGCGCGGCGCGTTGTCGCCGCCGTTGACGAACGCCTCGGTGTTGAGCGCGGCCGTCGTGCCGACCGGCGTGACCTCGGCGGGCTTGTAGAGCATGCCCACCTTGATCGCGTCGTTGCCGAGGGCGTCGACCTGGCCGGTCCCCCGGTCGGCGTTGATCATCGCCCACGTCCCGGCGCCGTCCTTGTCGTTGAGCCGGTCGACGAGGAACTGCTCGGCGCTGTCGGGACCGTAGCCGTCGTTCTCCATCTCCATGAAGGCGACGACGTCGGCTCCGGTCCCGCTCACGGCGGTGACCGTCTTGTGCCACTGGCGCTCGAACTCGAGAGCCGTGTTGGCGCCGCGGCAGTCCATCGGCGAACCGGCGACCCCGCCGGTGCAGTTGTTGCCGGAGGTGTCGAGGGTGTTGAAGAAGTTGAGCAGGTTCATCCCCGCCACCCGGGTCGTGCCGCCGACGGCCGGCGCGGTGGCCGGACGGGGGTTCGTCGCCGCGAAGTCGACCGTCGCGTCCGGCGAGACCGGACGGATCCGGTAGGCGTTGGCGCTCGAGCCGTTGCCGCCCCACGTGTAGTTGAGCACGCCGGTGAGACCGGTCACCGTGTCGCCACCGCGGAGGGTGTTCGACGCCGAGAGGGGCTGGCCACCGCGCCCGAAGACGATCGGGTCTGCGTTCTGGTCGTTCGTCGTGTCGTCGAGAATGATCGTGCGCAGGTCGTTCTCGGCCTGCAGCGCCGCTGCCGGCGCGCCCGGCGCGACGACATTGGTGGGCTGCTGGAGACGGCCACCCTGCGAGAGGGTCACCTGGCCGAAGCGGCCGAGCAGGTAGTGCTCCGTGACCGACATCGTCTGGGGGAGCTCGACGAGCATCCCCTCGTAGCGCTCGAGGTAGGTGTCGTCCGCGACGGGGAAGGTGACGTCGGTCGGGGCAACCGTGCCGGTGCCGCACGCGGTGACCGACGTCGAGCTGACCTGGGTCTGGCCCTGGTACTCCCCGGCCGTTCCGGACACGGTGACGACGTCACCGAGGGCGACGCGGTCGGCGCCGTTGTCGAAGACGAAGATGCCGTCGGACGTCGCAGCGTCGCCGTCCCCGGTCGCGTCCTGGAGGTAGAAGCCGCGCAGGGCGGGCTGCGGGCCCTCGTAGTCGCCCACGACGACGCCGCGGGTGGTGACCGGACCGGTGACCGCGGCGGTGGCGCCGTTGCCCTGGATCGCGGGGATCCGGGTGACCGGTGCGTCGCACGGGTCGGTCAGGGGCACGGCGAACGTCGTGGTGTAGTCGGCGGCCGGGTGGTCCGGCGGGTCCTGGGCGTCGACGTCGGAGACGTTGTCAGCGACCACCGTGAGGGTGCAGGAGTCACCCCGGACGAAGTCGGTCGCGGGGTCGAGGATGAAGGTCGTCGGGCCACCCCTGACGTCCAGCGTCTTCGTGCCGCTCGTCGAGCAGACGAGCGAGAAGGCGGAGGTCGGGGCCGTGACCGGCTCGGAGAAGGTGACGGTGACGACCGCGTCCCGCTCGACGGCGGTGTTGCCGCGCGCCGGGTCGGTCGAGACGACGGACGGGGCGTCGTCGGCCGGGGTGACGGTGCCCGGGTAGGCGCCGAGCCCGTCGACGGTGTTGGTGGCGAAGCCGTCCCACTCGGCGGCGGGGTCGAAGACGTCGGATCCGTTGGCGTCGCCGGTGGCCACCGTCTCCTTGCGGCGGATCGTGTTGTCCGCGGTCGAGGTGAGGCCGGTGCCCCACTCGGTGCCGGGGTTGACCCCGATCTGGCCGATGACGTCGACGAGGTCGGTGCCCTTGAGCAGGGCCACGGCGTCGTTGCCGTTGAAGTTGACCGAGCCGCTCAGCTGGTCGGCGGCGAGGATGGCCGGGTCGTTGGCCGAGTTGCTGTTGCCGAGGACGAAGACGTCGCCCGGGGCGACCGTCCCGTCGAGGGTGATCGGGCTCGCCGTGGTCCCCCCGTTGGAGAAGATCTTGACGCTGTAGCCGTCGGCGGCGAGGTCGACGGCGGCGCTCGTGCCGTTGTAGATCTCCAGGGCCTTGTTGTTGCCCGACCCCTCGACGTACTCGGTGAAGAGCAGGCCGGTCGGCAGGGCCGACGCCGCGGGGGCACCGGCGATCGCCGGCACCACCCCCAGCGCCACGGCGACCGCGGTGCCCGCGGCCAGCCGTGACAGAACAGAACGCGATGACTGCATGTGTGTGCTTCCTCCTAGGACCGGGCACCTCCACGGTCCCCCGACACCCTAGGTGCGCAGTCCGACAACCGCGCGGCGAGAATCCGACCGGGTCTCGACCACCCGGTGAACGCCGAGGGGCGGCTCGCCAGGTCAGCCCGGCCAGGCCGCCAGGCCCCGACCGCTGACGAAGCGGCGCCGCGAGCCGTCGACGGGGTCCTCGAACTCGAGCACCGCCGCGAGGAGCTGGAGCGGGTGCTCGCCCGGGACGGGCTCGCGCTCGACCGGGTAGAGCGGGTCCCCGAGGATGGGCAGGCCGAGTCCCGCCAGCTGGCACCGCAGCTGGTGGGTGCGGCCGGTCCGGGGCGTGAGCCGGTAGCCGCCCAGCTCCCCCCGGTGGGTCACGAGCTCGACGAGCGTCTCCGCGTTGGGGGCCGCAGCCACCACCTCCCTCGCCTGGTGCACGCCGTGCTCCTTGACGAGGTGCGAGCGCCGGACGGTCGGCAGCGTGAGGTCGCCTCGCACCGGCGCCACCGCGAGGTATTCCTTGTGCGCGAGGCCCGCTGCGAAGACGCCCTGGTAGGCGCCCCGCCACCGCTGCTCCGTCGTGAACATCAGCACACCGGCGGTCGGCCGGTCGAGGCGGTGGGCCGGGGTGAGGCGGGGAAGGCCGGTGAGCACCCGGGTGCGGGCCAGCGCGCTCCGCGCCACGTGCCGGCCCCTCGGCATCGTGGCCACGTCGTGCGGCTTGTCGATGACGACGAGCCGGTCGTCCTGGTGCAGGACCACGATCTCGGGCACGGTCCGGTCGAGGCGGTCGGTGCCGTCGAGCCCGCTCCTCGCATCGGGCGCGTCCGGGAGGTCGCGGTGGGTCCACACGACGTCACGCGGCACGAAGGGCGCGTCGGGCCGCACCGGACGTCCGGACGCGTCGACGAACTCCCCCGCCTCCAGCTTGCGGTCCACCTCGGCCGCGCCCAGCCCGGCGGCGAGCCGCTCGACGAGGTGGTCACGCAGCGTGGCCCACTGCCCCTCCTGCGGCATCCGGATCCGTTGCGCGTCGACCCCGTGGCGGGGCGGCAGGGGCGAGGGCGGGACGGCTCCCCGGGCCACGTCTCAGTCCCCCACCGTGAGGCGGAGGTCGACGTCGGTGCCGAGATGGTGTCCATGGGCCGCTGCGGCACCCTCGAGCAGCGCCCGCACCCGAGCCGACAGCGGCGCAAAGGCCTCGACCTCGATGACGGCCCGTCCGCGGCTCTCTCGCCGGTGCCACACCCCGCGAACCTCCCCGTCGACGACGAGTGCCGGCCGGAAGACCATGTTCCGGCTCGGGACGACCCGCGCGGCATCGGCAGGGTCGAGCACGACGTCGCGGCTCTTGTAGCCGAGGAGGAGCTCGTCCCACTGGGGCAGCAGGTGCACCCCGGCCGGCCCGGCGGGCACCGGATGGGCGTCGGCGTGCCGCAGCCAGGTGACCCCGGCGAGCTCCTCGCGCCGGACGTCGTCGCCGAGCAGTGAGAGCGCCTCGCGGACCAGGCGCAGCGGCTTGAGCAGCCAGCCGGCGAGGTCCTTCTCCGTCACGGGCCCGTGGCCGCGCAGGTAGCGCTCGGCGACGAGGGCGAGGCCCTCCTCCCGGCTCGGCGCGTGCGACACCGGCACCCACGCGTCGACGAGCACGAAGCTCGGCTGGCGCCCGAGGAGCGGCCCCTGGCAGAGCAGGCCGGTCATGCAGTGGTGCGCGACGAGGTGGTAGGCGCGCTGGCCGGACGGGTCGACGCCGCTCTCGGTGAGCATCGCCAGCAGGTCGGGCCGACTGACCGGCTCCTCGAGGCGGGTCTCGAAGAGGGCCCCGCTCGCCTCGATGTCGCGCCCGGTGATGCCGAGCTGGGCGTAGCGGGTCGCCAGCTGCGTGGACCGCGGGGCCGCGAGCAGCCGGCACATCCAGCGGACGTCGGCGGCCGGGACCCAGTGGATGGTGCCCCTCATCGGCCAGGTGCGCACGATCTCGCGGTCGCGCACCGCCTGCTCCACCTCGGCGCGGGTGAGGCCCGCCCGGACCCCGAGCGACCACGCCCCGCTGCCGTACTCCTGCGCCTGGAGCGCGCCGAGGCGCTGCACGACCGAGAGCGCGGTCGCTGGGGAGCCGGCCGTCCCGAGCACCGGGTGCAGGCCCTGGGCCGCGAGGCGCTCACGCCGCAGGCGACGCCGGTCCGTTGCCCTCATCGGTCCACCAGCGCCGCGGACGGCACTGCGCCGACCCAGCACGGCAGCCCAGCGGCATACCTCGTCGGCGCGAGGGTCACGACCGGCTCAGCTGAGGCAGGCCGGCCCGAGCAGCGCCTTGAGGTCGCCGAAGAGGGCGGACGTGGCGTTGACCCGGAGCGAGTCGTCGAGGGACATCAGCACGGACCGCCCCGGCTGGGTGAGCTTGACCTGGACCTCCGTCGCACCGGGGTGCTCCCCGAGGACGCGCTTGAGCCGCTCCGCGACCGCCGCCGTCGCGCGCCCGAGCGGCAGCGTGAGCACGACCGGCCCGCGCGGGCCCTCCTTGATGTCGGGGATCGTCAGCTCCTGGGCGAAGATCGAGATCGAGTCGTCCCGGGCGCTCACCCGGCCCTTGACCGCGCAGACGGTGTCCTGAGCGAGCATCGTCGAGAAGGTCATGTAGGCGGAGGGGAAGAAGAGGCACTCGACCGCACCGTCGAGGTCCTCGACGGTGGCGATCGCCCAGAGGTCCCCCTTCTTGGTGCGCTTGAGCTGGAGGCTCGTGATCAGCCCGGCCACCGTCACCGTCGTGCCGTCGGGCTTGCCGTCCTCGCCGTGCAGCGACGCGATCGGGGTGTCGGCGTGGGTCGCGAGGATGTGCTCGATGCCGAAGAGCGGGTGGTCGGAGACGTAGAGACCGAGCATCTCCCGCTCGAACGAGAGCAGGGTCGCCTTGTCCCACTCCCCCGACGGCACGGCGGGCAGCCCGTCGAACGCACCGGGCCCACCGGCGTCGGCGTCGGGCTCGTCACCGAAGCTGGCGAAGAGGCTGTCCTGGCCGATCGCCTCCTGCTTCTTGACCTCGACGAGGGCGTCGACGTAGCGCTCGTGCACCTCGACCTGGCCGCGCCGGCTCTCACCGAGCGAGTCGAAGGCGCCGCCCTTGATGAGCGACTCGATGGTGCGCTTGTTGCACACGACGGCGGGCACCTTCGAGAGGAAGTCCTTGAACGACGCGTAGGCGCCCTTCTCCTCGCGGGCCTTGATGATCGCCTGGACGACGGGCAGCCCGACGTTGCGGATCGCGGCGAGGCCGAAGCGGATGTCGGTGCCGACGGCCGCGAAGTTGGCGATCGACTCGTTGACGTCGGGCGGAAGCACCTTGATGCCCATGTGCCGGCACTCGTTGAGGTAGAGGGCCGACTTGTCCTTGTCGTCGCGGACGCTCGTGAGCAGGGCGGCCATGTACTCGGCCGGGTAGTTCGCCTTGAGGTAGCCGGTCCAGTAGGAGACGAGCCCGTAGGCCGCCGTGTGCGCCTTGTTGAAGGCGTAGTCGGAGAAGGGCACGAGGACGTCCCAGAGCGCCTTGACCGAGGCCTCGTTGAAGCCCTGGTCCTTCATGCCGGTCGAGAAGGGGACGTACTCGGCGTCGAGGACCTCCTTCTTCTTCTTGCCCATCGCGCGGCGGAGCAGGTCGGCGGTGCCGAGGCTGTAGCCGGCGAGCTTCTGGGCGATCTCCATGACCTGCTCCTGGTAGATCACCAGGCCGTAGGTCATCCCGAGGATCGGGTCGAGGGCCTCGACCATCTCGGGCTGGAGCAGCCCCTTCAGCTTGGGGTCGAGCGGGACGACCTCCTGCTTGCCGTTCTTGCGCAGCGCGAAGTTCGTGTGGGCGTTGACGCCCATCGGGCCCGGTCGGTAGAGCGCGAGGGCGGCCGAGATGTCCTCGAAGTTGTCCGGCTGCATGAGCCGCAGCAGCGAGCGCATGCCGCCGCCGTCGAGCTGGAAGACCCCGAGGGTGTCGCCGCGCCCGAGCAGGTCGTAGGTGGCCCGGTCGTCGAGGGTCTTGGACAGCTCGTCGAGGTCGATGTCCTCGTCGCGGTTGAGCTTGATGTTCTCGATGGCGTCGTCGAGGATCGTGAGGTTGCGCAGGCCGAGGAAGTCCATCTTGACCAGGCCGAGCGACTCGCAGCTCGGGTAGTCGAACTGGGTGATGATCTGCCCGTCCTGCAGGCGGCGCATGATCGGGATGACGTCGACGAGCGGCTCGCTGCTCATGATGACGCCGGCCGCATGGACGCCCCACTGGCGCTTGAGCCCCTCGAGGCCGAGCGCCATCGCGACGACCTCCTGCGCGGCGGGGTCCTCGGCGTGGACGGCCCGGAAGTCGGCCGCCTCGTTGTAGCGCTTGTGGCTCGGGTCGAAGATCCCCGAGAGGGGGATGTCCTTGCCCATCACGGCGGGCGGCATCGCCTTGGTGAGCTTCTCGCCCATCGAGAAGGGGTGGCCGAGCACGCGGCTCGCGTCCTTGACCGCCTGCTTGGCCTTGATCGTTCCGTAGGTGACGATCTGGGCGACGCGCTCCTCGCCGTACTTCTCCGTGACGTAGCGGATCACCTCACCGCGGCGGCGCTCGTCGAAGTCGACGTCGAAGTCGGGCATCGACATGCGCTCGGGGTTGAGGAAGCGCTCGAAGATCAGGCCGTGCGGCACGGGGTCGAGGTCGGTGATGCCCATC
This sequence comes from uncultured Actinomycetota bacterium, assembly GCA_963764195.1. GTDB lineage: Bacteria > Actinomycetota > Actinomycetes > Actinomycetales > Dermatophilaceae > JBDSSS01. Next base: position 673,211 of record CAVXRG010000003.1, on the reverse strand, counting down.
GCGTAGGCACACATCGACCCGGCGCCCGAGCCGCGACCCGGCCCGACCCGGATGCCGTTGTCCTTGGCCCAGTTGATGAAGTCGGCCACGACGAGGAAGTAGCCCGGGTAGCCCTTGGAGACGATGACGTCCTGCTCGAACGCCGCCTGCTTGCGCGCGTAGTCCGGCACCCCGTGGGGGAACCGGCGCCGCAGCCCGGTCTCGACCTCCTTGATGAACCACGAGGTCTCGGTCTCCCCCTCGGGGCAGCCGAAGCGTGGCATGAACCGGCCCTCGCCCTCGGTGAAGGAGACCTCGCAGCGCTCGGCGATGAGCAGCGTGTTGTCGCAGGCCTCGGGCAGCTCGCGCCAGAGGTGGCGCATCTCCTGGGCGGACTTGAGGTAGAAGTCGTCGGCGTCGAACTTGAACCGGCCCGGGTCCATCATCGTCGAGCCGGACTGGACGCAGAGCAGCGCCGCGTGCGACTTCGCGTCCTCGGCCTTGGTGTAGTGCAGGTCGTTGGTCGCGACGAGCGGCAGCTTGAGGTCGCGGGCGAGGCGGATGAGGTCCTTCTGGACGCGCCGCTCGATCTCGAGGCCGTGGTCCATCAGCTCGCAGTAGACGTTCTCGGCGCCGAAGATGTCGCGGAGCTCGGCGGCCGTCTCGCGCGCCTCGTCGTACATCCCGAAGCGCAGCTTGGTCTGGATCTCGCTCGACGGGCAGCCCGTCGTGACGATGAGGCCCTTGCCGTAGGTCGAGAGCAGCTCGCGGTCGATCCGCGGCCATTTCGTGTAGACCTGGTCGAGCGAGGCGATCGAGCTCATCCGGAAGAGGTTGTGCATGCCCTCGTTGTTCTGGGCGAGCATCGTCATGTGCGTGTAGGCGCCGCCGCCGGAGATGTCGTCGCGACCGCCGTCGCCCCACTTGACCTTGGTGCGGTCGCTGCGGTGCGTGCCGGGCGTGATGTAGGCCTCGACCCCGATGATCGGCTTGACACCGGTGCCCTGCGACTTCTTCCAGAACTCATAGGCCCCGAAGACGTAGCCGTGGTCGGTCGTCGCGAGCGCCGGCATCCCCATCCGGGCGGCCTCGGTGAAGAGGTCGCCGATGCGCGCCGCACCGTCGAGCATCGAGTACTCCGTGTGCACGTGCAGGTGCACGAAGCTCGGGTCGGTGGCTGGGGAGGGTGCGGCATGGTTCGACATCGTGGATGAGTCTAAGCCTCGCCCGGGACACTCCTCGGCGTGTCGTCCGAGGGTGTCCCCACCCGCCACCAGCTCGCGCCGGACGGGGTCGCGGGCGCCGCCCCGGGGCCGCACCGAGCCGGCGATCGCGGCCCCTTCGGCGCCGACTCGGTATGCCGCCGTCCCCGCCGGCCGTGGACAGCCGCCACGGTCTCGACCTCAGGTGGAGGGTGAAGACTTTCTAGAAGGTGGCGATGATGTCGAGCGCCCGCTGGAGGTCCTCCGGGTACGGGCTCTCGAAGGTCACGTACTCCCCCGACCCGGGGTGCTCGAAGCCGAGACCCACCGCGTGCAGCCACTGCCGGTCGAGCTTGAGCCTGGCCGCGAGGGTCGGGTCGGCGCCGTAGAGCGGGTCACCGCAGCACGGGTGGTGCAGCGCGGCGAAGTGGACCCGGATCTGGTGGGTGCGCCCGGTCTCGAGGTGGATGTCGAGCAGGCTGGCGTGCCGGAAGGCCTCGAGCACCTCGTAGTGGGTGACCGACGGTTTGCCGCTCTTCATCACGGCGAACTTGTAGTCGTGCCCGGGATGGCGGCCGATCGGGGCGTCGATGGTGCCGACGACCGGGTCCGGGAGCCCCTGGACGAGGGCGTGGTAGGTCTTGTCGACCGTGCGGGTCCGGAAGGCCTGCTTCAGCACGGTGTAGGCGTGCTCGCTCTTGGCGACGACCATCAGGCCCGAGGTGCCGACGTCGAGCCGGCTGACGATCCCCTGGCGCTCGGCGGCGCCCGAGGTGGAGATCCGGTAACCGGCCGCCGCGAGTCCCGAGACGACGTCGGGGCCGGTCCAGCCCACGCTCGGGTGGGCCGCGACGCCGACCGGCTTGTCGACGACGACGATGTCGTCGTCGTCGTGGACGATCGTCATGCCCGGCACCGGCTGCGCGACGACAGCGGGTCCGGCTGCCTCCTCGGGACGGGGCAACGAGATCTCGAGCATCGAGCCGGCGACGAGCCGGGCGGACTTGCCCACGGCCTCGCCGTCGAGAACGACGTGGCCGTCGGCGGCGAGATCGGCCGCCCGGGTGCGCGACACCCCGAAGAGGCGGGCCACTCCGGAGTCGACGCGTTCGCCCTCGAGGCCGTCGGGGACCAGGACGGTCCGGACGTCAGGCACGGTGACCACCCGCACCGGTGTCTCCGGAATGTTGCGAGTCGGGGCCGGTCCCGACGCCGGGTCCGGTGGGCCGGCCCCGGTCACGCCGACCGTCCACTCCGAGGCCGAGCAGCGCGAGGACGACGATCAGGCCCGCGGCGCTGACGATCCAGATGTCCGCGACGTTGCCGATGAACCATCGGTTGTAGTCGATGAAGTCGACGACGTGTCCCTGCCCGCCGCCCGGTGGGCGCACGAAGCGGTCCGTGAGGTTGCCGAGGGCCGCGCCGAGCAGCATCCCGAGCGCGACAGCCCAGGCGACGGAGCCGAGGTCCCGCGCGACGAAGACGATGGCGACGAGCACCCCGATGGCGATGAGTGTCATCACCCAGGTGTTGCCCGCGCCGAGCGAGAGCGCCGCCCCGGGGTTGCCGATGAGCTTGAACCTGATGAACTCGCCGACGAACGGGCGGGGAGCGCCGTCACCGAGCAGGTCGAGCGCGACGACCTTGCTCAGCTGGTCGGTCGCGTAGGCGAGCACGGAGACGACGGCGAGCAGGACGAAAAGGCGCCGCCGCCTGTCTGCGCTCGGCGCGGTCGAGGACGTCGGGGGGTCGGTCTGCGCTCGGTCAGCGGTCACGGTCTCGCGGTTCGGGTCTGGCTCCGAAGAGGGGGCGGACACGGAGGCGACGCCCGCCGGGGGCGTCGCCGTCGCGTGGCCGGTGGTCAGTGGCGGTCCTGTTTCTCCTGGCATGTCATGCACAGGGTCGCACGAGGACGGGCCTGCAGTCGAAGTTTGCCGATGGGGTTGCCGCAGTTCTCGCACACCCCATAGGTGCCGGCCTCGAGCTGCTCGAGGGCGTGCTCAGCCTGGGCGAGGCTGGCGCGGGCGTTCGCGGCCAGGGCGATCTCGTGCTCGCGCTCGGCGGTCTTCGCGCCGGCATCGGCCTCGTCGTCGCCGGCACCGTCTCCCGAGGCCCGCAGCAGCTGGTCGAGCTCGTCCTGCGCCAGCGCGACCTCGCCGCGGTGGGTCTCGATCTCCTCGAGGAGGATGCCGCGCACCTCGGTGAACTCCTCGGCGGACCAGGGGCTCTCGTCGTCCTTGACCCGCAGCCGGTGGGCGATGGCATGGCTGTCCTTCGGGGCCGTCCTGCTGGCGGTCCTGGTGCTGGCGGCCTTCTTGGCCGGGACCTTCTTGGCCGGGGCCTTCTTGGCCGGGGGACGTCCTCCGGCGGTGGCACTCGTCAACGTGGTGGCCTTCGTCGTGCTCGGGCCGGTGCCCGCTCGGGCAGTCGGCGTGGGCGTCGCCACGGACGTCTTCGCCGCGGTCGTCGTGCGGGCGGCCTTCGCGGGCGCGCGGGCCGTCGTCCTGGACGGAGCCTTCTTACCCGCGGACGTCGACTTCGTAGCGGGCGCCTTCTTCACCGGAGCCTTCTTGACCCGCGGACGGTCGCTTCGCGGCGGGCGCCTTCTTCGCCGGAGCCTTCTTGACCGCGGCGGTCGTGGCGGCGGGCGCCTTCTTCGCCGGAGCCTTCTTCGCGGGAGCCCTCTTCGCCGCAGCGGACGCCGCGACCCGCGGTGTGGTCGTCTTCTTCGCCGTGTCCTTCGACGCCATCCAGACCTCCGTGGCTCGAGCCATCGCCCCTGACAAGTGGGGCTGACAATAAGGCTCCCCGGCGCTGCGCACAATGATGGCGCGCCCACCGTCGTGAAGTGTCGGCCTCCCGGACGACAGCGAGCCGCCCGGGACCGGGTCCCGGGCGGCTCGTGAGACGGGGTCGCGGCTCAGGCCTGCTGGCCGGCCCCTGCCGGCTCAGGCTCGCCGCCGCTGGCGTCGAGCTCGCTCAGCTGGCCCTGGATGTAGGACCGGAGGCTGGCGCGGTAGCCCTGCTCGAAGTTGCGCAGCTCCTCGATCTTCTGATCGAGCCGCTCCTTGGCCCGGTCGAGCTCCTCGAGCACGGCCGCCTTCTTCTGCTGGGCCTCGGTGACCATCCCCGCGGAGCGCTCCCGCGCCTCGGTCAGCATCTCGTCCCGCTGGGCCGCCGCCTCCGCGAGCATCTGCGCACGCGTGGCGTCGGCCTCGTGGAGCATCTGGTCGCGCTCGGCCTGCGAGGCGTCGGTCAGCTCACCGGCCCGCTGCACCGCCTCGGCGTGGGCGGTCTCGGCAGCCTGCACGAGCTCGTCGTGCCGGCTCTGGCCGGTCGAGAGAAGCTCCGCGTGGCGAGCCTCCGCCTCGGAGATGAGCGCGTCCCGCTGCGACTCACCGGCCGCGACGTACTCGTCGTGGAGCCGCTGCGCGAGGGCGATGACCGCGGCGGCGTCCCCACCGCTCGCGGGCGCGCCAGCGTGCTCCGTCGCCCCGTCGAGGGGCTGGGCGTCGACGGACGTCTTCGCCGTCTCCTCGGCGCGGGTTGCATCGGCCTGCGCCTTCTCGATGCGCTGCGCGGCGGCACGCTCGGCCTCGTCGGCCTCGGCCGTGGCCACTGCGGCGCGGTCGGCGGCGGCACTGGCGGCCCGCTCGGCGTCCTGGATGGTGGCGGTGAGGGCGCCCAGGCGCGCGTCATCACTCGCCTTCGCACCGGACGAGTCACCGGACTTTGCGGTCTCCTGCTCCGGCGCCTTCTCGGTGGCGCCGCCGCGGACGGCCGGCTGGTTCTTGCTCGCCCGGCAGTCGTTGAGCTGCTTCAGGTAGTCGTCGCGCTGCTCGATGAGCGAGCGCATCTCGGCCACGATCTCGTCGAGGAAGTCATCGACATCCCGCTCCTCGTAGCCCCGACGGAACTGCGTGGTCTGGAAGTGCTTGTTCAGCACCTGTTCCGGCGTTAGCGCCATGTGTCACCTCATGCAGACGTAGTGGGTGAGACGCACCATATCCAACTGCGCGGGTCGTCCCCAACGTGCCGCCGCCGCGTCAGAGGTAGCTGGGCAGGTTCAGGGCGAGCGACGTGAGGAGCATCAGCACGAGAAAGCTGAGGTCGAGCCGCACCCCGCCGAGACGCGGCGAGGGGATCACCTTGCGCAGCGCCCGTAGGGGCGGGTCGGTGACGGTGTAGACGGCCTCGGCGAGCACGAGGACGACCCCGGAGGGCTGCCACTGCCGCGCGAGGACCTGGACCCAGTCGACGATGAACCGACCGATGAGGGCGACGAAGAAGGTGAAGACCACCACGCCGTAGATCGACCAGAACACGTTCATGGGTAACAGTGTCGCTGATGACGGGCGGCCGGGCGACATCGCCCCGCGGCGGTCAGCTCTGGTTGAAGAATCCGCGCGTCGAGGTGGCGGGCACCTCGGGCTCGTCCGCGGCGATCTCGACGTGCGACGGCGAGAGCAGGAACACCTTGGAGGTGACCCGCTCGATGGTGCCGTGCAGGCCGAAGACGAGACCGGCAGCGAAGTCGACGAGACGCTTGGCATCTGCGTCGTCCATGTCGCTGAGGTTCATGATGACCGGCACCTGGTCGCGGAACCACTCGCCGATGTTCTTGGCCTCGTTGTAGGTGCGCGGGTGGATCGTCGTGATCCGGTTGAGCGTGCCCACCTCGGGGTCGCGCACGACGGCGGCGACCGGCCGCTTCGTCGGCAGCTGGGTGACCGCTGCGGTGTGCTGCGAGTCGTCCTCGTAGCGCTCGTTCTCGTCGTAGGACTCGTAGTCCTCGTATCGGTCACGACGAGGGTCTTCCTCGCTGAGCCCGAGGTACACCATCGTCTTGCGCAGTGCCCCTGCCATGACCAACTCCCAAACCGTCGGATGCTTTCGGCTCAGACGTTACAGAAGGGGCGGACGCGATCCGAGGATTGCGGTGCCGACACGCAGGTGAGTCGCCCCCTGGCGCACTCCCGCCTCGAGGTCACCGCTCATGCCCGCCGAGATCCAGTCGGCGCCGGGGTGCTCGGCGCGGATGCCGCTCGCCACCTCCCGCAGCCGCGCGAAGCTCACGTCGGGGTCGGCGCCCAGCGGGGCGACCGCCATCACGCCGGCCAGGTCGAGACCGTCCTGACCCGACACCTCGCGGGCCAGCTCGGGGACGGCGCCCGGAGGCACCCCGCCCCGACTCGTGTCGCCGTCGAGGCTCACCTGGAGCAGCACGCGCAGCCGCCGGTCGGCTGCCACGGCACCGCGGGCGAGGGCGCGGGCGAGCTTGGCGCGGTCGACGGACTGGACGACGTCGGCGTAGCGGGCGACGTGTCCGGCCTTGTTGGTCTGGAGCTGACCGATGAAGTGGGCGGTGAGGGGATCCGCGTCGCGCTCGCGCAGCACCGACCGCACCTGCTCGATCTTCTCCCCCGCCTCCTGGTCCCGATTCTCCCCGATGTCACGGACGCCGAGCTCGTGGAGCAGGAGCACATCGCTGTCCGGGAAGTACTTCGTCACGACGACGAGCGTGATCTCGGCCGGGTCGCGGCCGGCGTCGTCGCAGGCCCGCGCGATGCGGTCGCGGACCGCCTCGAGGCCCGCGGAGAGCTCGGCGCGGCGAGTGCCGGCGCTGGTCACTGCTCGTCCCCTCGGAGCACGACGACGCCGGCGAAGCGCCCGGTGACACCGTCGCGCCGGTAGGAGTAGAGGTCGTCGTGCTCCCGGGTGCAGCCCGGCACCCAGGTGACGGCGACGTCGCGGGACGCGAGCTGCTCCACGACCCCGGCGGACACGTCGATCGCGGGAGTGCCCGTCCAGGAGCGCGCCGCGGCGGCCGGCGAGACGTCCGCCGCAGCAGCGGCCATCGGCGCGGGCACCTCGTAGCAGCGGCCGCAGACCGACGGGCCGACGACGGCACTCACCCGTCGTGCGCCGAGGTCGTGCATCCGCGAGAGGGCCTCACCGACGACGCCGGCGACCATCCCGGGGCGTCCGGCGTGCACGGCCCCGACGACCCCGGCGTCCACGTCGTGGAGCAGCACCGGGACGCAGTCGGCGACGAGGACCGCGAGGGCGAGGTCCGTCGCGCGGGTGACGATCCCGTCGGCGGCCGGCACGGCGCCGTCCCACGGCCCCTCGGCCTCGACGACGTCGGCCCCGTGGACCTGGTCGAGGAAGAGCAGCCGCTCGCGGGTCACCCCGACCTGCTCGGCGACGAGACGACGGTTGGCTTCGACGGACGCGCGGTCGTCACCGACGTGGCCACCGAGGTTGAGCCCGACGTAGGGGGCCTCGCCGGCGCCCCGGGCCCGGCCGGTGACGGCGAGCTCCACGCGGGGACGGTCGGGACCCGCGGCGGGGACGGTGGATCGCCAGTAGAACACCCGCCCAACCTAGCTGCGGCCCGCCGGGTGCACGAAGGGCCCCGTCGGCGGCGGGGCCCTTCGTGTCGTCGCGTCGGCGCACAGAGCGCCTGCGTCAGGTCAACGGCTCACTTGAGGAAGTCGGGGACGTCGAGGTCGTCGCCCTCGTCGAAGGTGACCTGTCGCGGCGGCTGCTGCACCGGGGCCAACTGCGGCTGCGGGGGCTGCGCCTGCTGGGGCTGCGCCCGCTGCGGCTCACCCGGCTGGCCACCCTGCTGGCCACCCTGCTGGCCACCCTGCTGGCCACCCTGACCGGCCGGTGCGCCCTGGTTGGACCCGCTCGGGGCCTGCGGGGGCGCCGGAGCGGCGGGAGGGGCGGAGCGGGGGGCGGCCTGCGGCGCAGAGCGACCCATGACCTGGCCGAGCGCGCGGTCGTCCTCGCGCTTGCTCGGGCCGCCTCCGTCGAAGCCGGCCGCGATGACCGTCACCCGGACCTCGTCACCGAGGGCGTCGTCGATCACGGCACCGAAGATGATGTTGGCCTCGGGGTGCGCGGCCTCCTGGACGAGGCGCGCGGCCTCGTTGATCTCGAACAGCCCGAGGTCGGACCCGCCCTGGACCGACAGGAGCACGCCGTGGGCGCCGTCGATCGACGCCTCGAGGAGCGGACTGCTGATCGCGAGCTCGGCCGCCTGCACCGCGCGGTCCTCGCCGCGAGCCGAGCCGATGCCCATCAGGGCGGAACCGGCCCCCTGCATGACCGACTTGACGTCGGCGAAGTCGAGGTTGATCAGGCCCGGCGTCGTGATCAGGTCGGTGATCCCCTGGACACCGGAGAGCAGCACCTGGTCGGCCGAACGGAAGGCGTCCATCATCGACACGTTGCGGTCGCTGATCGACAGCAGGCGGTCGTTGGGGATGACGATGAGGGTGTCGACCTCCTCGCGGAGGCTCCCGATGCCGGACTCGGCCTGGTTGGCGCGGCGACGGCCCTCGAAGGTGAACGGCCGGGTCACGACACCGATCGTGAGGGCCCCGAGGCCCCGCGCGATCCGGGCGACGACGGGGGCGCCGCCCGTGCCGGTCCCACCACCCTCACCCGCCGTGACGAAGACCATGTCGGCCCCCTTGAGGACCTCCTCGATCTCCTCGGCGTGGTCCTCGGCCGCCTTCTTGCCGACCTCGGGGTCCGCGCCGGCACCCAGGCCGCGAGTCAGCTCGCGACCGACGTCGAGCTTGACGTCCGCGTCGCTCATGAGCAGTGCCTGTGCGTCGGTGTTGATGGCGATGAACTCGACGCCCTTGAGGCCCACGTCGATCATGCGGTTGATGGCGTTGACGCCGCCTCCGCCGATGCCGACGACCTTGATGACGGCCAGGTAGTTCTGCGGTGCTGCTGCCACGTGCGTGGACCTTCCTGAATGGTGATGCAAGTGCTGAGGTGGGGGATCTGGGGGCGTGACCGCGCCGGCCGGCGGCTGAGAACCTTAAAGGTCCAGATAAAGGTTACAGTTTGGTCACGAACCAGTGATGCGACGCTATGCGCTGCCCCGGAAGCGATCAACCCAGAACCCGGCGTGTCGGACGGAGGTTTCCACTCTTTCGTGCTGTGACGTCCCCGAGGCCGTCCCGTCATGCACTTTCACCCCATCCGCCCCATCCACGCCGTGCGTCTCGAGTCCCCGATGGCCGTCCAGGGGGCAGGTGCGTCAGCGGGTCACCGGCGAGGACGGGACGCTGACGTCGATCGTCGCGCCCGGCTGGTCGACGAGCACGGCGACCAGCTTGGCCTTGAGGTCGGCCTCGCCCGCGGCGCCCCAGATGACCGTGCGCGGTTTGTCCTTGTGGGTGAGGGTGAAGGTCACCTGGTCGGCCGAGGAAAGGGTCACCCCGGACACGTCGGAGCGCAGCGTCACCGGGAGCGCCGAGAGGGCTTCGAGGGCCGCCCGGACCCCCGTCGGCGAGACCTTTGCGCCGCCGGCCTGGACGACCGGGATCCCGGCGGGGGCCTTGCTCACCGTCCGGAAGACGAGCCCGTCGGCGTCGACGAGGTCGATGCTCGAGGCGGTCCGTCGGATGCCGAGCGCGGCGACCCGCGGCGTCACCCGGATCACGACCGTGTGCGGCAGGCTCCGGGACACCGACACGTCCTTCCACCGCCGGTCGGCGAGGATCCGGCCGGTGACGGCATCGGTGTCCACCCGCAGCAGCGCTCCCCCGAGCGGGACCTTCGCCACGGAGCGCACCTGGGTCGCGCCGGCTCCGGTGGCACCCTCGACCTTGACGTCGCTGGCCGGCAGCACCGAGCTGAACCAGCCGAGCCAGGCGACCAGCCCCGCGACGAGGAGCAGGCCGACAGCCGTCCCCCAGAGCAGGGCGGGACGGCGGCGAGCCGCGGCCGCCCGGCGCTCGAAGCGCGAGCGCGCCGAGGACAGGCCGGTGCGTCCGGCCGCCGTGCGGGTCGCTTCCTTGACGGACATCATGCGGCTCCTCCACCGGCCGGGCCGAGCAGCCGGAGCACCTCGGGTCCGATCATCGTCACGTCGCCCGCCCCAACCGTCAGCACGAGGTCCCCCGGTCGGGCCAGTCCGGCCACCGTCGCGGCGACCTGCGACCAGGAGGGGACGTAGTGCACCTCGGCCTCGGGTCGCGCGTCGCGGACCGCCTGCGCCACGAGCTCACCGGAGACACCGGGGATGGGGTCCTCCCGCGCCGCGTAGACGTCCATGACGACGACGACATCGGCCGGGGCGAGGCCGGCCCCGAGCTCGGCCCTGAAGTCACGGGTGCGGCTGTAGAGATGCGGCTGGAAGACGACGACGAGTCGGCCGTTGCCCGCGGCCAGGCTGACGGCGGTCTCGACGACCGCCGCGACCTTGCCGGCGTTGTGCGCGTAGTCGTCGACGACCGCGACGTCGGCGACGACGCCCTTGGGCTCGAAGCGGCGCCGGGTGCCGGTGAAGGACGCGAGACCGGCGAGCACCCGCTCCGGGTCCTGGTCGAGGCCGTGGACCGCTGCCGCGTAGGCCGCAGCGGCGTTGAGCGCGTTGTGCCGGCCCGGCACGCCGAGGACGAGTGACGCGGCGCGGTCTCCGTCACGCAGGACGGCGGCCGAGGTGAGGCCGTCCTGCTGGTGCTCCGTCAGCACGACGTCGGCGCCCGGGTCGAAGCCGTAGGTGACGACACGGGTGCCGTGGGCCCGGGCCTCCCCGGCGAGCGTGACCGCCCCGGGGTCGTCGGCGCAGGTCACGAGCAGCCCGCCGGGCCGGATCGTGCGCACGAAGGCGGCGTAGGCCGCCTGCACAACCTTGAAGTTGTCGTAGAAGTCGAGGTGATCCGGCTGCACGTTCGTGACGATGGCGACCTCGGGGTGGTAGACGACGAACGAGCCGTCGCTCTCGTCGGCCTCCACGACGAAGACGTCGTCCGTGCCCCGGTGGGCGTTGGTCCCGTGCTTGGCGAGCTCGCCACCGACGGCGAACGAGGGGTCGAGCCCACAGCCCTGGAGGGCGACGGTGAGCAGGCTCGTCGTCGTCGTCTTGCCGTTGGCCCCGGCGACCGCGACGGCGCGCTGACCGACCATGAGGGAGGCGAGCCCCTGCGCCCGGTGGAGCACCGGGACGCCCCGGTCACGGGCCGCGACGAGCTCGACGTTGTCGGACCGGATCGAGGAGGACATGACGACGGCGTCGGCGCCCGCCTGGTGCTCGGGCGCGAAACCGACCCAGACGGTCGCCCCCTCGCTCGCGAGGGCCTTGAGGACCGGCACGTCCTTGGCGTCGGTGCCGGTCACCTCGACGCCGCGGGCGAGCATGATCCGGGCGACCCCGGACATGCCGGCTCCGCCGATGGCGAGGAAGTGGACCCGGCCGTAGGTCTCGACCGGAGCCACCGCAGCAGCGAAGTCGAAGCGCGCAGCGGCGAACGGGTCCTCCGGGGTCGGTGCGGCGGGGCTCACGGGGTGCCCGCCCACGCCGCGTCGACGAGGTCGGCGAGGCGCTCGTCGGCGGCCGGCTCCCCGAGCGAGCGGGCGGCCGAGGCCATCGTCGCGAGCCGGTCACCGTCGGTGGCGAGCGGCATGAGCACGTCCTCGACCCAGTGCGGCGTCAGGGCACTGTCCTCGACGAGCAACCCCCCGCCGGCCGCGACGACCTCGGTCGCGTTGAGCCGCTGCTCGCCGTTGCCGACCGGCAACGGCACGTAGACCGCGGGCAGCCCGACCGCGGTCAGCTCGCAGACGGTGTTGGCGCCGGACCGGGCGACGACGAGGTCGGCGGCGGCGTAGGCGAGCTCCATCCGGTCGGCGTAGGGCACGACGACGTAGGGGGCTCCGACCTCGGGGACCCGCGGCACGAAGTCCTTGTCCCGCCCCGTCACGTGCAGCACCTGCACACCGCCACGGCTCAGCGCCTCGACGCGTGCAGCGAAGGCGTCGTTGAGCCGCTGTGCACCGAGCGAGCCCCCGGTGACGAGCACGGTCGGCCACTGCGGGTCGAGGCCGAAGGCGGCCATCGCCTCGGGCCGCAGCCCGACCCGGTCGAGGGTGGCGATCTCGCGGCGCAACGGCATACCGGTGCGCGTCGCGTGCGGCAGGGCGGTCCGCGGGAAGGAGGTGGCGACGTGCTGCGACCAGCGGGCGCCGACCCGGTTGGCCAGGCCCGGCCGGGCGTTCTGCTCGTGGACGACGATCGGGATCCCGCGCCGATGGGCCGCGATGTAGGCGGGGGTGCTGACGTAGCCGCCAAAACCGACGACGACCTGGGCGCCCGTCTCCTCGATGGCGGACCCGGCGGCGTCGACGGCGCTCTTGAGCCGGGCCGGCAGCCGCGCGAGGTCGAGGTTGGGGCGGCGCGGCAGCGGGACCTTGGGCACGAAGCGCATCGCGAAGCCACGGGCCGGGACGAGCCGGGCCTCGAGACCGGCCTCGGTGCCCAGGGCGGTCACGACGATGTCGGGGTGGCGGCGCACGAGGGCGTCCGCGAGGGCGAGCAACGGCGAGACGTGCCCCGCGGTGCCCCCGCCCGCGAGCAGGACGGCGGTGGGTGAGCTCACGGTCGGGTCACCGTCGTCCGGGCAGGGAGACGCGGCTGGGCAGCACGGCCAGCGACCGCCGGACGATGCTCGGGCGCGCGTCGAGCAGCTCGCGGCAGCCGGGCTCGTTGCGGGCGAAGGACAGCAGCATGCCGAGCGCGAGCATCGTCGTGACGAGCGAGGACCCGCCGGCCGACACGAGCGGGAGCGGGACGCCGACGACGGGGAAGAGCCCGATGACGGCGCCGACGTTGATGATGGCCTGGCCGAGCAGCCACCCCATGATCCCAGCGGTCGCGATGCGCACGAAGCGGTCCTGGGTCCGGGTCACGAGGCGATAGCAGGCCCAGGCGAGCAGACCGAAGAGGAAGAGGATCATCAGGGTGCCGGGCAGACCCAGCTCCTCCCCGATGACGGCGAAGATGAAGTCGTTGTGCGCCTCGGAGAGCCACTCCCACTTCTCCTTGGAGGCGCCGAGCCCGACGCCCCACCACCCGCCGTCCGCGAGGGCGTAGAGACCGTGGACCGACTGCCCGCACATCCCGTTGGGGTCGGACTGGCAGTCGGCGGAGAGGAAGTTGGTGATCCGACTCATCCGGTTGCCGCTCGAGAGGACCATCGCGGCGACACCGGCCGCTCCGACGACCCCGCCGACGGCGAAGAGGCTCTTGGGAGCGCCGGCGACGGCGAGCACGGACGCGACGACGATGAGGATGACCATCGCGGTGCCGAGGTCGTGACCGGCCAGCACGAGGGCGAGGACCAGCGCGGTGATCGGCACGATGTAGGGCAGCACCACGTGCGTCCAGCGACCGACGAGCGGGCCCTTGTTCGCGAAGATGAGCGCCCCGACGAGCACGAGCGCGACCTTCGCCAGCTCGGAGGGCTGCAGCGAGATCGGACCGAACGCGATCCAGTTCTGGTTGCCGCCCGCGCCGTATCCGAGCGGGATGACGAGGGCGAGCAGGAGCAGGGACAGGGCGAGGACCGGCACCGCGAGGCGCTTCCACCACGCGATGCTCAGTCGGGCCGCGACGGCCGCCATCACGGCCCCGAGCACGGCGAAGATCAGCTGGCGGGCGAACACCGAGTACGACGCCTGGTCGCTCAGCATCGCCTCGACGCTCGAGGCGGAGAAGACCATGATCAGGCCGAAGACGACGAGGGTCGTCATCACCCCGAGGATGAGGTAGTAGCTGAGCAGCGGGGACTCGAGCCGCCCGATGACCGCCAAGGACCGGGACGAACCCGGCTCCTCAGCCGTCGTCGCGCCCCGCGCGCTCTTGGACGTCGCACTCGTCGTCGTCACACGTCACCACCGCTCGCCTCAACGTGCCGCCGGACCGCCTCCTCGAAGGCATCCCCGCGCGCACCGTAGTCGGTGAACATGTCCATCGACGCGGCAGCGGGGGCGAGGAGCACGACGTCACCGGGCTGCGCGAGGCGTGCGGCAGCGGCGACGACGAGATCCATGACACCAGTGTCGGTCTCGGCGAGGTCGACGACGGGGATCTCGGGCGCGTGTCGGGCGAAGGCTTGGGCGATCTCGCCGCGGTCGGCACCGATCAGCACGACCCCGCGCAGCCGGCCCGCGACGTCCTTGACGAGGTCGTCGACGTCGGCGCCCTTGAGCAACCCCCCGGCGATCCACACGACGCTCTCGAAGGAGCGCAGGCCGGCGGCCGCTGCGTGCGGGTTGGTGGCCTTCGAGTCGTTGACCCAGAGCACCCCGCCGGAGGAGGCCACCTCGGCGATCCGGTGCCGGTCGGGACGGAAGGACCGCAGGCCGTCCCGCACCGCGAGCGGCCCCACGCCGTAGGCGCGGGCGAGCGCCGCGGCGGCGAGGGCGTTGGCCACGTAGTGCGGCGCGACGGAGCTGGCGTCCCCCTGGAGGTCCGCGAGCGTGCAGAGCTCGGCGGCCGAGCGCTGGCGCTGCTCGACGAAGGCACGGTCGGCGAGGACGTCCTCGACGACGCCGAGCATCGAGGGCGCCGGGATGCCCGTGGTGAAGCCGACGGCGCGGCAGCCCTCGACGACCTCGGCGTCCATGACGAGCTGCTCGGTCTGGACGTCGTCGACGTTGTAGATGCAGGCGAGGTGGGTCTGGTCGTAGATCTTGCCCTTGGCCCGGAGGTACTCGGCGTAGGAGCCGTGCCAGTCGAGGTGGTCGGGGGCGACGTTGAGCACCGCGGAGGCGACGGCCGAGACCGACCGCTGCCAGTGCAGCTGGAAGCTCGACAGCTCGACGGCGAGCACGTCGTAGGGCTCCGGGTGGAGCACGGCCTCGAGCAGCGGGGTGCCGACGTTGCCGGCGGCGGTCGCCCGCAGTCCCGCGGCCCGCAGGATCGAGGCGAGCATCGTCACCGTCGTCGTCTTGCCGTTCGTGCCGGTGACGGTGAGCCACGGCGCGCTGCCCTCCGCGGCCCGCATCCGCCAGGCGAGCTCGACCTCACCCCAGACGGGTATGCCGGACGCTGCGGCCGCGAGCATGAGCGGATCGTGCGGCGGGACCCCGGGCGAGGTGACGACGAGCTCGGTGCCCTCAGGCGGCGTGGCGACGTGATCCGGGCCGATCCGCACCTCGACGTCGAGGATCTCGAGGATCGTCGCCCGCTCGGTGATCGCCGGCGTGGTGTCGCGGGAGACCGCCGTGACGACGGCGCCGCGCTCGGCGAGGGCGTCGGCGGCCGCGAAGCCGGACACCCCGAGGCCGACGACGAGCACCCGCAGGCCCGACCAGTCGGCGTCGCGGTGCGTGAGTCCCTCGCGAGGCTCGTAGGCCGGGTCGTACGTCACTGCGATCCCACCACCCATTCTGCGTAGAAGAGTCCGAGCCCGAAGGCCACGAAGAGCCCGGAGATGATCCAGAAGCGCACGGTGACGGTGACCTCGTTCCAGCCCACCATCTCGAAGTGGTGGTGGAGCGGCGCCATCCGCAGCACCCGTTTACCGGTCGTCTTGAACGAGGCGACCTGGGCCATCACCGAGAGCGTCTCGAGGACGAACATCCCGCCGAGGATGAGCAGGAGCAGCTCGGTGCGGGTCGTGATGGCGAGCCCTGCCAGCGCCCCGCCGAGGGCGAGCGAGCCGGTGTCACCCATGAAGATCTTGGCCGGCGTCGCGTTCCACCAGAGGAAACCGAAGCACGCGCCCATGCCGGCCGCGGCGACGAGCGCGAGGTCGTGGGAGTCGCGCACCTCGTAGCACTTGATGCCGGGGTTGGTCTGGCAGTTCTGGTTGTAGGTCCAGAGGCTGATCAGCACGTAGGCGCCGAAGACCATCGTCGAGACCCCGGCCGCGAGCCCGTCGAGGCCATCGGTGAGGTTCACCCCGTTGGACGTGCCGGCGATCATCAGGTTGGCCCAGACGATGAAGAGCAGGATCCCGACGATGGTGCCGGCGAAGGCGAGGCTGATGTTCGTGTCGCGGACGAAGGAGATGAACGGCGAGGCGGGCGTGCGGTAGCGGTCGTTGGGGAACTGGAGCGCGAGGACGGCGAAGACGACGCCGACGGCCGTCTGGCCGAGCAGCTTCTCGCGCGAGCGCAGCCCCAGGCTGCGCTGCTTGCTGATCTTGATGTAGTCGTCGAGGAAGCCGATGAACCCGAGGCCCGCCATGAGGAAGAGGACGAGCACCCCGCTGGCGCTCCACGGGGTGAGGGTGACGAGGTGGGACAGCCCGTAGGCACCGAGGGTGGCGGCGAGGATGACCGCGCCGCCCATGGTCGGCGTGCCGCGCTTCGTGTGGTGCGAGGTCGGGCCGTCGTCGCGGATGAACTGACCGTAGCCACGCTTGACGAGCCACTTGATGAACAGCGGCGTCCCGAGCAGGGAGATCATCAGCGAGAACGCCGATGCGGCGAGCACACCCTTCACTGGTGCACCGTCCTTCCTGCAGTCGTCTGGGGGGTTTCGGACGCCGGGACCTCGAGCCCGGCGAGGCGGTCCCCGAGCCACCGTAGCCCGCTGTCGCGGCTCGACTTGAGCAGCACGACGTCGCCGGGACGCAGGCGCGCCTCGAGGAGCGCGTAGGCGGCGTCGGTGTCGACGACCCACTCGGGCGCCCCGATCGCGCGTGCCCCCTCCCCCACGGCGAGGACGTGGTCGATGCCGAGGCGGGCGGCATACGCCCCGACGCCCGCGTGCTCGGAGTCGCTGTCGGCGCCGAGCTCGAGCATCCCGCCGAGGACGGCCCAGCGGGCCCCGTCGGCGCGGATCGTGGCGAGCGCGTCGAGCGCGGCCCGCATCGAGTCCGGGTTGGCGTTGTAGGCGTCGTTGACGACGACGACCCCGTCGGGGCGGTCCGTCACCTCCATCCGCCAGCGGCTCACCGGGCGCGCGGCCGCGAGGCCCGCCGCCACCTGGTCGAGGGTCAGCCCGAGCTCGAGCGCCACGGCGGCCACGGCCAGGGAGTTGCCGACGTGGTGGGCTCCGCTCTGGCGCAGGGTGACCCGGGCCGTGCCGGCCGGTGTCACGAGGTCGTATGCCGCTCGCCCCAGCTCGTCGAGGACGACCCCCTCCGCGCGAACGTCCGCCTCGGGCGAGATCCCGACGAGCTGGACACGGCACACGAGCGAGGCCGCCATCGCGGCGACCACGGGGTCGTCGGCGTTGAGGACGGCGAGGCCCTCGGGCGGCACGGCCGCCGGCAGCTCGGCCTTGGCCCGGGCGATGTTGGCGCGGGAGCCGAACTCGCCGACGTGGGCGGTCCCGACGTTGAGGACGACGGCGACCTGGGGTGGGGCGATCCGGGTGAGGTAGTCGATGTGGCCGATGCCGCGGGCGCCCATCTCGGCGACGAGGAAACGGGTCGTGGGGGTCACCCGGCAGACGGTGAGGGGCACGCCGATCTCGCCGTTGAGGGAGTTGACGGGGGCGACGGTCTCCGCGACGGAGTCGAGGACCGACGCCAGCAGGTCCTTCGTGCTCGTCTTGCCCGAGGAGCCGGTGATGCCGACGATCCGCAGCTCGGGCGCGCGGTCGACGACGCCCCGGGCCACCTGTCCGAAGGCGGTCTGCACGTCGGCGACGACGACGCACGGGAGTCCCTCGACGACCCGCTCGGTGAGCGCGGCGACGGCACCGCCCCGGGCGGCGGCGTCGACGTAGTCGTGTCCGTCGGCATGCTCCCCGACGCGGGCGACGTAGAGGCTCCCCGGGCCGCACTCACGCGAGTCGGTCGAGACGGCACCACCGATGACGACGAGTGCCGGGTCGGCGGCTCCGTGGACCGTGCCGCCGGTGAGCGCGGCGACCTCCTCGAGCGTCAGGGCGATCACGACGACACCTCCGCGGCGGTTCCGGACGGGTGGGCGGCCGCGAGGGCCGCGCGGACGGCGTCGCGGTCGTCGAAGGGATGGATGACGCCGGCCACCTCCTGGCCCTTCTCGTGGCCCTTGCCGAGCACGACGACGGTGTCGACGCCGGCATCGAGGCCGGCGTCGCTGCTCCTGGCCGAGCACGGCGAGCGCGACCGCCTCCGCGATGGCGGCCGCCCGCGAGCCGCCGTCGACGACGTGGACCTGGTCGTGGCCGGATCGTTCGATCTCCTCGCGAGCGCCGGAGATGACTGCCGCCCGGATCGCGGCCGGGTCCTCCGAGCGGGGGTTGTCGTCGGTGACGACGACGACGTCGGCGTGCCGGGCCGCGGCGGCGCCCATCGCGGGCCGCTTGCCGCGGTCGCGGTCGCCGCCGGCGCCGAGCACGACGACGAGGCGGCCGCTCGTCGACGGACGCAGGGCCCGCAGGGCCGCGTCGACGGCGACCGGGGTGTGCGCGAAGTCGACGATGCAGCGAGGCCCGGCACCCCCGTCGGAGACCGTCTCCATCCGACCGGGGACCGCGGGGGCGACGGCCATCGCCCGCTCGACCGCGGCCTCGTCGAGGCCGGTCGCGAGCAGGGCGAGCGCGGCGAGGGCGGCGTTGGCGACGTTGAAGGTGCCGGGCAGGTGGGAGGTGAGCCGCAGCTCGCGCGCTCCGGCCCGCTCGCGCAGCACGAAGGAACCCTCCGGCCCCAGCTCGACGAGCCAGTCGGCGTCGGGGTGGGTGGTGCTCATCGTCGTGACGGGCACGGTCGCCTCGGCCGCGAGCCGGGCACCCCACTCGTCGTCGACGCAGAGGACACCGGCCCGGCAACGCTCGGGGGTGAACAACGACGCCTTCGCGGCGAAGTAGGCCTCCATCGTCGGGTGGAAGTCGAGGTGGTCCTGGGACAGGTTGGTGAACAGGGCCACGTCGTAGACGACGCCGTCGACCCGGTGCAGGTCGAGGGCGTGGCTCGAGACCTCCATGACGCACGTGTCGACACCGCGCTCGCGCATGACGGCGAGGATCGCGTGCAGGTCGGGGGCCTCGGGGGTGGTGCGCACCGAGTCGACCCGCTCGTCACCGATGCGGGTCTCCACCGTGCCGATCAGTCCGGTCCGGTGCGCGTGCGCCCGCAGGGCGGAGTCGATGAGGTAGGCGGTCGTCGTCTTGCCGTTGGTCCCGGTGATGCCGACCATCGTCAGCGCGGCAGCCGGGTCGCCGTAGACGAGCGCGGACAGGCCACCCAGCACGTCCCGGGGGCGGTCCACCACGAGCAGGGGGACGCCGAGCGGGCCGGCCCCCGGCCGGTCGGTCAGCCGTGCGACGCCGTCGGGGTCGGTGAGCACGGCGATGGCGCCGCCCACCACCGCGCCGGCGGCGAAGTCGGCCCCGTGCGTGTGGAAGCCGGGCAGAGCGGCATACAGGTCGCCCGGACGGACCCCACGGCTGTCGAGGGTCACGCCCGTGACGCGGACGTCGGCGTCGGGCTGCACGGACCCGGGAAGGAGGGGCTCGAGTCGAGCGGTCAGCTCGCGCAGGAGCACACCCGTCGTCGCGGGCCTGAGGAGGGCAGGAGGCACGTCAGCAGAACTTACAGGCCGTCGCGCTTGGCCTGCGCATTGCTGATCACCGTGGGGTCGGAGTCGGAGAGCGGCTTGGTGGCCCACACGTGGTAGTCGAGCGTGGACGGGGTGCTCGGCGGCGCCTGGTCACGCTGGATGAGGTAGGTCATCAGCTGGTTGAAGACCGGACCGGCGAGCATGCCGCCGAACATCCCGGCGGTCGGCTTCTGGATGAAGACACCGATGACGTACTTCGGGGCCTCGGCGGGGGCGTAACCGATGAAGGAGGCGGTGAAGCCGTTGTACTTGCCGAGCTTCTCGTCGTAGCGGTCCGCCGTCCCCGTCTTGCCGGCGACGCGGTAGCCCGGGATCCGCGCGGCGCTGGCCGTGCCGTCCTTGCCCGTGACCTCCTCCATCATCCGCGACAGCTTGG
The DNA here is from genome assembly GCA_963764195.1 of uncultured Actinomycetota bacterium. Classification (GTDB taxonomy): domain Bacteria; phylum Actinomycetota; class Actinomycetes; order Actinomycetales; family Dermatophilaceae; genus JBDSSS01. The sequence continues at coordinate 653,342 of CAVXRG010000003.1, read as the reverse complement.
TGGCGGTGTCCTGCGACACGACCCGGGTCGCGTCGGGAGCAACGGCCGGCACGAACGCGCCGCTGTCGTTGACGGTCCCCTCGATGAGGCTCGGGGGGACCCGGACGCCCCCGTTGGCGATCGTCTGGAAGACGCTCGTCTGCTGGACGGCGGTGACCGAGTAACCCTGGCCGAAGAGGATCGTGTAGCGGCGCGTGGACTTCCAGTCCGCCGCCTTGGCGAGCTCACCCTTGGACTCGCCGGGGAACCCGACGGCCGTGCGGACCCCGACCCCGAAGGCGCGGTAGTACTTCTCCATCACCATCGGCGAGACCCGCTCCCCGATGAGCATCGTGCCCATGTTGGACGACTTGGCGATGACGCCGGTCGCCGTCATGTTCTCGACGCCGTGGGGGTCGTTGTCCTTGAAGCTCGTCCCGGCGCGGGGCAGCCGCGGGGGCACGATGACGCCGGTGTCGGGCGTGATCACCTTCTGCTCGAGGGCGGCAGCCATCGTCATCAGCTTGCCCGTCGAACCGGGCTCGAAGGCGTCGTCGAAGGCCTCGTTCGTCATCCGGCCCGAGGTCGTCGGGTTGTCGGCGTTCGGGTCGAAGGTCGGGTAGCTCGCGGCGGCGCGGATCTTGCCGGTGGCCACCTCGATGACGACGGCGGTGCCCGACAACGCGCCGACGCCGGTGACCTGCTTGGCGAGCGCGTTCTGGGCGTACCACTGGAGGTCCGCATCGATGGTCAGCTTGACGTTGCGCCCGTCGACGACCGGGGTGTCGACGCGCTGCGAGCCGGGGATGATGTAGCCGTCCCGGGCCTGCTCGGCGAGCGAGGAGCCCGGCGTGCCCGCGAGCGTCTTGTCGTACATGAACTCGATGCCGGCGAGCGGCTTCTGCTCCGTCTTGTTGACGACGCCGACGATCTGACCGGCGGCCATCCCGGACGGGTAGACCCGGCGCACCGTGCGCTCCGAGCTGATCCCGGGGATGCCGAGGGCGCTGATCTGGCGCCAGACCGTCGGGTTCACCTCCTTCTTGACGATGACGTAGCGGGTCTGCGGTCGGGTGAAGAAGGCGGTCAGCTGGCTCACGCTCAAGCCGAGCAGCGGCGCGAGGTCACTCGCGGCGCGGGTCACCCCGACCTTCTCGCGCACCCCGTCGACGCGCACCTTGTACTCGCGGATGGCCACCGGGTCGGCGATGACGGTGAACCGCTCGACGGACGCGGCGAGCACCTGGCCGTTGGTGTCGAGGATCTCGCCGCGCAGCGCGGGCGTGAGGGTCTTGACGGAGCGCTTGCTCAGCGCGGCGGCCTGCGTGGCGGAGGCGTCGAAGGCCTGGATCCGGAAGAGCTGGCCGGCAAAGACGGTGAAGACGACGAGGATGGCGACGAACATCGCCCGGGCCCGCCGCCGCGGGTGGGAGGTCGAGATCTTCAGGTGGCGCCGGGGCCCACGAGGTCCACGAGGTCCACGAGGTCCACCGGGGCCGGCCGGAGCGCCTCCGCGCTCGGGCGCCGCACCGCGACCGCGCCGGGGCGACGCGCCACCCGAGCGGGTCGGGCCGGTCGTGCGGCCGGGAGCGGGACGAGAGACGGTGGACCGTGCCGGGGCGCCCGTGGTCCGGGCGGGCGACGCGGCGGACCGGACGGCGGACCGCCTCGGGGTGCCGGATCGGGTCGGGGCGCCGGCGCTGCGGGTGCCTCCTGGGGTCGGCTTCGGTGCGCCACCCTGCTTTGGCGGGGCAGGCTGCTTCGATCCGCCACCCTTCGCGGGGGCCGCCCCGCGCCCCGAGCCGACGGACGTGGCAGGGGCGGAGGAGGTGCCACCCTGACGCGACGGCGTCGTCCGGCCGGTGCGGGCCGGGCGTCCGTCCCGTGCGTGCGGGCGGGAGTCACTCCCTCGTGATGGCGTCACGGTCTCACCTCGTGGCAGGGGTCTGCGGGCTCACACTGGCGCCCGACGTCCCCGAGGTGGCCTCCGGGCTCGTCGCGCTCGACCCCAGTGTGGCCGCAGCGGACCCGCCCGCCGCGGCACCGGCCGTCTTCGGCGTGGCGCCAGCAGCGGCGGCCGCCTCGGCCGCCTTTGCCGCGGCCTCGGTGGCCGATGACAGGACGCCGCTCACCTTCGCCGTCGTCTCGACCGGCGGCGTCGCGCTGATCACGATCGGGAGCGCGTTGTTCGTCGTCGCGGGCTGCGCCTCGCCCTCGACCTTGCCGGTGGTGAGGTCGATGTAGGCGCGCTGGTTGGCTCGGACCATCCCGAGCGAGCTCGCGGAGCGGGCGAGGGTTCCGCTCGAGGAGGCCTGGTCGATGGCCTCCTGGAGGTTGCCCGAGCTGTCGCTGAGGAGGCGGGACTCGCGCTGGAGCTGCCCGAGGACGAGCGAGCCGTGCGCCAGGGCGGTGTTGAGCAGGAGCAGCCCGATCAGCCCGACCGTGAGCAGCACGACACAGATCCCGGCAAACGCGCCGTGACCGGTGTTCGTGATCCGTGCGGGCATGACCCGTAGCGGCGCGGACACCGGTCCGCGTCGCGGCGCTCGCAGCGGCCGTGCGGTGGCTGTCATCTGGCTCATCCCTTGTTCCCCCTGGAGGCGGTGCGGTTGGACTGGGTGCTGGTGGACCGTCGTGCCGACGGTGGTGTGGCGCGCGTGCGCTCCGCGACGCGCAGCCGCGCTGACGCGGCGCGGGGGTTCTCGGCGACCTCGGCCTCGGACGGCTCCTGCGCCCCCCGAGTGACGAGCGAGAGGTATGCCGCGTGCTCCGGGAGCTCGACGGGCAGGCCGGCGGGGGTGCTCGAGGTGGCGCCAGCGGCGAAGGCCCGCTTCGTGGCCCGGTCCTCGAGCGAGTGGTAGGACAGCACCGCGATCCGGCCGCCGACGGCGAGGACGTCGATCGCGGAGGCGACGGCGCGACCCCACACGGCGAGCTCGTCGTTGACCTCGATGCGCAGGGCCTGGAAGGTGCGCTTGGCCGGGTGCCCGCTCTGGCGCTGCGAGGCCATCGGGATGGCGCGCCGGAGCAGCTCGACGAGGCGGGCCGAGCTCGTGAACGGCTCGTCCGCACGCGTGCGGACCACGGCGCGGGCGATCTTGCGGGCGAAGCGCTCCTCGCCGTACTCCTTGAGGACGCGGGTGAGGTCGTCGACGGAGTAGGTGTTGAGGACGTCGGCGGCGGTGATCCCCGCCGACTGGTCCATCCGCATGTCGAGGGGCGCGTCGACGCGGTAGGCGAACCCGCGGTCGGCCTCGTCGAGCTGGAGCGAGCTGACGCCGAGGTCGAACATGATCGCCTCGACGGCCTCGAGGTCGAGGTCGTGCACGACCTCGGAGATCTCGTCGTAGACGGCGTGGACGGGCCGGAAGCGGTCGCCGAAGCGGGTGAGGCGCTCGCCGGCGAGCCGCAGCGCCTCGTGGTCGCGGTCGATGCCGACGAGCACGGCGTCCGGGAAGCGCTCGAGGGCGGCCTCCGCGTGACCGCCCATGCCGAGCGTCCCGTCGACGATGACGGCGCCGGGCCGGGTCAGGGCCGGGGCGAGCAGGTCGAGGACCCGGTCGCGCAGGACGGGGACGTGCCGCTCCTGCGCTGGTCCTCGATCGGTCATCGTGCGTCCTTCTGCTGCGGTGGCTGGTCGTGCGGGCCCAGAGCGTGTGGTGAGCGGGTCCCACCTGTGGACTGGTCCCCATCCGCTGCCTCGCCCGGGACGGGGGAAGTCGTCTCGGGATGGGAGCGGCTGGAGGCCGGTTCTCAGGTGGTCGGGTTACGGGTGATCGGGACTGCGGTGGTGCGGGTCGTGCTGTTGGGCGGGGCGGCTCAGAGGAGTCCGGGCACCACCTCCTGCTCGGTCTCGGCATAACCCCGCTCGGCCTGCTCGAGGTAGGAGGCCCAGACCGCGCTGTCCCAGATCTCGAGTCGGGAGCCGGCGCCGATGACGGTGACCTCACGGTCGAGTCCGGCATACGTGCGCAGCGGGGCCGGGATCGTGAAGCGGCCCTGCTTGTCGGGGATCTCGTCGGAGGCTCCCGACAGGATGACGCGCCCGTAGTCGCGCACCTGGCGGTTCGTCGTCGGAGCGAGCTGGATCTGCTCGGCCACCTTGACGAACTCGTCCATCGGATAGAGGAAGAGGCAGCGGTCCTGCCCACGGGTCACGACCAGACCCGCGGCCATGCGGTCGCGGTACTTCGCCGGGAGGAAGATGCGGCCCTTGTCGTCGAGTCGGGGGGTGTGCGTGCCGAGGAACACGGACGGCCACCTCCCCTTCGTCGACCCGCTGGCTGCACCACTGTCTTCCTTCCTGCACCACGATACTCCACTTTGCTCCACGGTCAACGCCAAAAGCGTCGCAGAACGGACATTTCTTGGGAGTTTTCGCAGGTCAACAACGGTGGAGCGAAGTGGAGCGGGTCAGACCGTGCAGCCGGTCCCCACTCGGGTCACCGGGCCTCATCCACGCGGTCCCGGGGCCACGACGGCGGCGCCGGGACGGGTGGTGGGGAGAAGTGGAGTGCAGGGGTACGGAGAAGGGCGGGGGGCCTCCGGAGGAGCCTCACTACCCCAGAGACGATTCATGGGAGAAGATCGTTGGAGCAGACAGGCGGTGGGGGGTCGACCAGTCATACCGGATTCCCGCGGCGCCGCACGGCAGGCACGCGCACGGACCACACACAGGCGACGAAGCGGAGGACAGGGTGACGACGACGGAGACCGGACTCGGAGCGAGGGGGCTCGCCGGATCGGCCGACCTCGACCTCGACCTCGACCTCGTCAGTGACGTGGCGAACCGCCTCGTCACGGCGATGTCAGGGGTCATCGAGGGCAAGCCGGAGGTCGTCAGCACGACGGTCACCGTGCTTTTCGCCGGCGGCCACCTGCTCATCGAGGACGTCCCCGGCGTGGGCAAGACGATGCTCGCCAAGACGCTCGCCCGGTCGATCGACGCCACCGTGCGGCGCATCCAGTTCACCCCCGACCTGCTCCCGAGCGACGTCACGGGCGTGAGCATCTTCAACCAGGACGCCCGCCGCTTCGAGTTCCGGCCGGGGGCGATCTTCGCCAACGTCGTCGTCGGGGACGAGATCAACCGCGCCTCCCCCAAGACGCAGTCGGCGATGCTCGAGTCGATGGAGGAGCGCCAGGTGACCGTCGACGGGACCACCTACCCCCTGCAGGCTCCGTTCATGGTGATGGCGACCCAGAACCCCATCGAGATGGAGGGCACCTATCCGCTGCCCGAGGCCCAGCGGGACCGGTTCATGGCGCGGATCTCGATGGGCTACCCGTCCGAGCGCGCAGAGCTCGACCTGCTCGAGAGCCACGGAGCGAGCTCACCGCTGGACCGGCTGCGCCCGGTCACCGACGCCACGACGATCGCGCGCGTCGTCGAGGCCGTCAGCCTCGTCCACGCCAGCCCCGCCGTCCGTCAGTACATCGTGGACCTCGTCTCCCGGTCCCGCACGACGACCGCCCTCCGGCTCGGCGCGTCACCGCGGGCCGCCCTCCACCTGCTGCGCGCCGCCCGCGCGCACGCGGCCCTCGAGGGCCGCGACCACGTGCTCCCCGACGACATCCAGACCCTTGCGGGGGCGGTCCTCGCCCACCGCCTGATGCCCTCGAGCGAGACCCAGCTCGCGCGACGGACCACCGGCGAGGTGGTGACCGACCTGCTCCGTCAGGTGCCGGTCCCCCCGAGCGCCCGCTGAGCCGCCGTGCGCGCCCTCCTCCAGGTCCTCACCACCCGTGGTCGCGCCTTCGTCGGCGCCGGGGCGGTCCTCGTCATCGCCGGGGTCGTCTTCGGCTTCCACGACATCACCCGCTTCGGTGTCCTGGTCCTCGCCCTGCCGTTCATCAGCAGCCTGCTCGTGCGCACCCGCAAGACCCGGATGCGCATCGAGCGGCACACCGCACCCGACCGGGTCAGCGTCGGCCAGGACGCGCACGTCGCCCTGTCGTTCGAGAACGTCTCGAGCGGCACGACCCCGCTCTTCCTCGCCGAGGAGCGTCTCGACCACGTCCTGGGCGACCGGCCCCGGTTCGTCGTCGGCCGGATCCCGGCCGGGCGCGTGCGCACGGTCGAGTACACGGTGCGCTCTTACCTGCGCGGGCGCCACCAGCTCGGACCGCTCGGTGTGCAGGTCCAGGACCCCTTCGGGCTCGCGAACCGCAGCGCCGTCCTCGAGGGCACGTCGAGCCTCGTCGTGCTCCCCCCGGTCCACCCGCTGTCCGCGAGCCGCCAGCCGAGCTCGGGGATGGGGTCGGAGGGCGAGCAGGCCCACCTCATCGCCCTGCACGGCGAGGACGACGTGACGATCCGTGAGTATCGCGACGGTGACGACCTGCGCCGGATCCACTGGCCCGCGACCGCCCGCACCGGCGACCTCATGGTCCGGCAGGAGGACCGTCCGGCCCAGCGTCGCGCGGTCGTGCTGCTCGACCCCCGCCCCGACGCCCACGGCGGCAGCGGGGCCGCCAGCTCCTTCGAGTGGGCCGTCACCGCCGCGGCCTCCGTGGCCGCCCACCTCGCCGAGTCGGGGTATGCCGTCCACCTCGTCTGCGCCGAGACCGTCGCGAGCGCCCGGGCTGCGGAGACGATGACCGTCGAGGAGATCCTCGACGTGCTCGCCGTCGCCGGCCAGCACGGTGACACGGGCCAGGACGAGATCCTCCGTGCGGCCCAGCTGCTCTCGGCCGCCGGAGGCTTCATCGTCGCCATCGTCGGTCCGGCGGGACGCGAGGTGACCGACCGGGTGGCGAGTCTGCGCCAGCCGGGGACGACCGGGCTCGCGCTCGTCGTCGATGCGCTCGACTTCGGGGACGCGCCCCGCGCCGACCCGGTCGCCCCGCACGTCGAGGCCCTGCGCCTCACCGGTTGGCGTGCCGTCACGGTGACCCGTGGTGTCGAGGTGGCCCGCGCCTGGGAGCTCCTCACCGCGGCGACCGTCGGAGGCGGACGATGAGCCGCCGCCGCTGGCGGATCACGCTGCTCGCCGCCCTGGCGACGCTCTCGGCCGTCTATCCGGTCACCAGCCTGATCAACCAGACCGACTGGGTGCAGCCGGTGGTCCTCGTCGTCGCTCTCGTCGCCGGCCTGGGCCTCGTGCTGCGCGGCCTGACCCGCAGCAGGGTGGTCGTCCCGCTCGTCCAGGTCGTCGTCGTCGGCTGGGCCATCCTCTTCTCCTACGCCGGGTCCTCCTTCCGGTTCCTGCTCCTGCCCACCACGGAGACCCTCGTGGTCGCCAACGACCTCGGCCTGCAGGCCCTCGAGGCGGTGCAGCGCTACACGTCCCCGATCCCGAGCAACGACGGCGTCACGTTCTGCCTCGTCGTCGCAGTCGCCCTCGCCGCGATCCTCGTCGACGCGATGGCGGCGACGTGGCGCAGCCCCGCGGCGGCCGGGCTGCCCCTGCTCACGGCATACCTCATCACCGCCGTCAACAGCCAGGGCACGCTCGCCCTGCGCTACTTCGTCGTCCCCGCACTGCTGTGGGTGGCGATGATCCACACGACAGCCCGGGCCCAGTTCGGTCGCTGGGGAACCACGGCGAGCACCGAAGCCCCCGGCACCGACGCCGCACCACTGGAGGCGACCGGGCACGATCGTGCGGCCCTGCGCTCCTTCTCGGCCGGGGCGGTGCGGCTCGGTCTGCTCGCCCTCGTCGCCGCGATCGTCGTGCCGGTGGTCGTCCCGCACTTCCCGACCCGCTACCTCACCGACGGGCTGGGCCGCACCGCCGGGTCCGGGGAGTCCGGCACGGTCGGCTTCAACGACACCATCGACCTGTCCCGCAGCCTCAACAACACCGACGAGTCCCCGGTGCTGCGCTACACGACGACCGGTTTCGGCCGAAACCCGCTCCGCGTGCTGGCGACCTCCTACTACTCCCGCGGGCAGTGGCTCGTCGTCGGTGGTCCTGGGCCCCAGCCCGACCAGCCGCAGCCCCTGCCGCCACCCGACCAGCGCACCGACTACGTCCTCAGCGTCACCGACAACACCCTCGCCGCGCCACGGATCGCGGCCCCCTACCCCGTCGTCGCGGTCTCGATGCCAGGGACGCCCTGGACGATCGACCCGGTCACCCGCGACGTGCGCGTCAGGCAGGCCGTGGGCAGCTACCGGGTGACCTTCGCGGACCTCGCGCCGACGCCACCACAGCTGCGCGAGTCGGGCCGCCCGGACTCGCCCGACATCACGGACGACGACCTCGCGATCCCCGACACGGCCGCTGACCTCGTGCGGTCCTGGTCCGACCGGGTCACGGCCAGTGCCGACAACCCCCTCGACAAGGCAATCGCGATCCAGGACCACCTGCGCAACACCGCCGAGTACACCTACACCCTCGACCTCGGGGAGCCCGTGCGCGATGAGGCCGGCCGCATCGTCGAGCCGATCCGCACCTTCTACGAGACGAAGCGCGGTTACTGCGTCCAGTTCGCCACCGCGATGATCATGCTCGCGCGCGCCCAGGGCATCCCCGCCCGGATGGCGATCGGTTTCCTGCCCGGCACCCGGGACGGGGAGTCGTGGCTCGTCAAGGCCTCCGATGCCCACGCCTGGCCGGAGCTCTACTTCCAGGGCTACGGCTGGCTCCGCTTCGAGCCGACCCCCGGAGCCCGCTCGGGCAACCCCCCGCCCTACACCGTCGTCGGCTCCGACGCCGGCGCCACCGGGGGTGGCCGTGCCGTCGGCGAGAGCAGCGCGACGGCCGCACCGAGCTCGAGCGCCGCGACCCAACCGGGTCAGCAGGCCGCCGGCGTGTCGGGCGTGAGCACCACCTCCTCGTTCGCCGACGTCTTCACCCTGCGGACCCTCACGGTCGCCCTCGCCCTGCTCGTCGGGCTGCTCGCCACCTTCCTCATGCCGCTGACGGCCTGGCTGGGCCGGGCCCGGCGCCGGCGGGCAGCGGTGACCCGCCGCGACCTCATCGAGGTCGAGTGGGCCGAGCTGACCTCTCACCTGCGCGACCTCGGGCTGCCACCGCCCGAGGGCGGGACCCTGCGCCAGATGCGGGAGCAGTTCATCCGTGAGGGTCATCTCGACGAGGCCAACGCCTCGGCCGTCCGACGAGTGACGACCACTCTGGAGAAGTCACGCTACGACCGGCCGGAGCGGACCACCCCGGAGGAGGCCGAGGCCCTGCAGCGCGACATCCGCGCCATCCGGCACCAGGTGTCGAGCACGCGAGCGTGGTCGACCCGGGTGCGGTCCTTCTTCTGGCCGACGACGGGCGTGACCTTCTGGCGGTCGCTGCCGCAGCAGGTCGGGCGCGCCCTCCGGTCCCGCCGGCGCTGAGCCGGGGCTCAGCCCAGCCGGGTCGCCGGCTCGTTAGCAGCAGGCGGGTCCCCGGCCGCTCGATCGAGCCCGTCGTCAGGTGGCCACCGAGGAAGCTGGCCAGCTCGTGGGCGCGCGCGTGGGTGTCCGCTCAGCTCTGGCTGCTGCTCAGCACCTCCGACCGGTCGATCCTGAGCTGGCCACCCTGGCGCACGAGCGTGTACGCCGTGCGCTCGACGAAGACGCGCCCGTCGTCGTAGACGTAGCGCAGCGTCGCGACGACCGAGGACGGCGCCTGGCTCGACACCTGAGAGACCTGCACGCGGTTGATGGCGCCCCAGAAACGGTTGTAGAAGGAGCGCGAGGTCGCCGTCGTCTGCTTGTAGCGGTCGGTCAGCCGGGCCCATCCGGCGTCGGTGCTCTCAGGGAGCAGCCCGTAGTAGCTACGCAAGGCAGCGCTGAGCTCACTCGACGTGGGTGTGCCGGTGCCGGCGCCGCTCGTGGCGGTTGGCGCGGCGGTCCGCGTGGCGGTCGATGTGGCGGTGGCGGTGGGAGCCGTCGGGCGCGGGGTCGTGGTGGCCAGCGTCGTCGGGGGGCGGGTCGTTGCGGTCGGCGCCCTCGTGCGCGTGGCGGCGGTGGATGGCGTCGGCGTGGCGGTGCTGGGGGCCGGCGTCGGAGCCAAGAAGGTGCGGCCGGGGCCGGAGGACCTCGGGGCCGAGGCCGATGGGGTCGGCGAGGCAGCCTGGGCCGCCTCGCCCGTGGGGTTGGACGCACGCTCCAACCCCCAGACGACGAGCAGGGCGAGAAGGCCGGCGATGGCGCTGGCCAGCAGGCCTGCGCGCCGGCGCCGACGACGACGACGAGGGTCGACGACGTCGCCCGGCCGTTGAGTCGGAGGACCGACCGGCGGAGCCGCCGCGTATGGACGGGACTGCTCGGGTTCGTCCGACGGACCGACCCGAGCGACCGGAGTCGCCGCTGCCGCTGCCAGGGGGGCGAGGGGGTCGGATTCGTCGGGGTCGTCGGGGTCGTCGGGGTCGTCGGGGTCGTCGGGGTCGTCGGGGTCGTCGGGGTCGTCGGGGTCGTCGGGTGGGTCGCTCGGCAGCTCGACGGTGTGCCCGCCCTCGGAGCCGAGGGCCTCGCCGGCGGCTGCTCCGGGCGTCGTAGCCGCTGCGGCGGTGCCTGCACCTCCAGTCCCGCCACCGTCAGCGAAGGCGTTTCCAGAGCCATCGGCACCCTCGACCGTGGGCGGCACGGGCAGCACCCGGGTCGTCGGCAGCGGTTCACGCTCGTCATCGGGTGGGGTGCCACCACCGGCCACGAGGCGCGTCAGCGCGTCCGACGCCTCGCGCATTGTCGGGCGGAGGGCAGGCGTCTCGTGGAGCATCGAGACGAGGACGCCCGAGAGGGCGCCAGCCAGCTGCGGCGGGTTGATGGTGCCGGAGGCGACCTTGTGCAGCAGCGCCATCGGGTTGTCCCCGGCTCCGAAGGGCGGAGTGCCCTCGACAGCGGCGTAAAGCGTGGCGCCGAGCGAGAAGACGTCAGCCGCCGGGGTCGAGGTCGCCCCGCGCGCCACCTCCGGGGCGAGGTAGGCCGGGGTCCCGGTGAGCATCCCGGTCGAGGTGAGCGAGGTGTCGCCGAAGGCCCGGGAGATGCCGAAGTCGGTGATGAGCGCAGTGCCATCGCGGGTGACCAAGATGTTGCCCGGCTTGACGTCGCGGTGCACGATGCGGGCCTCGTGGGCGGCGGTGAGCGCCGAGGCGATCTCGGCACCGATGCGCGCGACCTCCACGGGAGCGAGGGTGCCCTCAGCCTGGAGCACCTCCTGCAAGCTGCGTGAGGGGACGTACTGCATGACGAGGCAGGGCTGTCCATCGTGGTCGACGACGTCGAAAACGGGCACGGCATTGGGGTGATCGAGGCGTGCGGTGATGCGCGCCTCGCGCATGACCCGCTGCGGCGCGACGGTGGCCTCCGGCTCAGGCAGGTCGCCAAGGGGACGCAACTGCTTGACGGCCACGGCCCGGTTGAGCCGCTCGTCCCATGCCAGCCACACGTGCCCCATGCCTCCTGAGCCGATGCGATGCTGCAGTCGGTAGCGGCCGGCCAAAAGGTCCTGCTGCTCGCTCACTCTTGTGCTCCTCGTCGAAGTACGCTGGTCCCGTCAGGTGGACGTACCCCGTGGCGCCCGATCGCATCCCCCGGGCCCACCCATCCGGCGCACGGGATGGGTCAAACGTGGACGCCATGTCCGGTCAGCCCTAGTGGGACCAACCACTTCGAGACGGACGTGATGACGGGCGACCGCCCCGTCTGGGGCCGCGCCCGTCGTCGCTATCGAGCCTGTGGCTGCCCTCGGACCGGGGGTGGAGCCACCAACAGCGGCTTCAAGGTCGACGACGGCCATCCTGGGCACGTGGTCCACGACGCTGCCGTCCTGCTCGACCTCGGGCTCGATGGTGCCGAACGAGTTCTTCTGCCAAGTACTGCGTCCACACGAAGCGGTGGGTGGTCCCCGGGACCGGCGCGCGAGGCGGCGTGGTTCATCTTGCCGTCGTGATGGCTGCGGTGACGCAGCGCCCTCAGCCCTCGGTCATGACAGCCGTGGCCTCGACGGCCTCGGCGTCCCAGCCCCGACCGGGCCCGGACCGACGCGGTGATGGACGCCTGGGCCTCGGTCCTCGACCTGTCTGACCCCACGTCACTGCCGACTCACGAAGACGCGGCGGTCGCGTTGCTGAGTCTGCGGCACGTCCAGTTCCGCGATTGCCTGATAGCCCTGCTCACCCCGGGCACGATGCCCGTCGAGGAGCTCGCACCCGACACCAAGAACCTCATCGTCGAGCTCGCCGGGTGCGCCCCGGACGAGCACGCCACCCCGGTCCTGACCGTCCTCGCCGCCCACGCCTGGGCCGGCGACGGCGCCCTCGCCAGGGTCGCCCTGACCGGGCACTGCGATGCGAACCCGGCTACCTCGTCCGCCTACACCCCTGATGGTCGAGGAGAACATCACCCTCACGACCGCTAACCACGCACCATCCGCCAGCGCCTGCGCCTGCGCCTGCGAACGGGAGTCAACAACCGGGCCTCGAGCACTCCGCTCGGGGCCTTCGTCGTGCCCGGACCGGCCCATGACACCCCACCGCCGGCGGCCCACCCAGGACAATCACCATGAGCGCTACCGCTCATGAACGACCACCGCTGCACGCCCCCCGGCAACCGTGACCGCGATGGGACGGCTGGTGCTGCTGCGCCGAGCCGCCCAACGCGCGTTCGACCTCGCGATGGCCCTGCCCAAGGGCGCCATCGGCCGGGGCCTGTGCCACACCCGAACCGTGCTCGCCGCGATCGGCGCGAACCCGACCAGGGCCACGATCGCCGCTCAGGTGCGGAACCTCGGATCCGTCGTCCAGGACCTCGGCCCGGTCACCATCGCCGCCGCGACCCTGCGCACCCCCGCCGTCTGGGCCACCGCCATCAAGGCCGCCCGATGGGCTGGAGCAAAGATCGCCGACGGGGCCAAGGCCCTCTGGCGCGAGACCGCCAGCCTGCTCCACAAGATCGGCCCCGCCGGTGACCGCGTCGTCGACACCCTCCGCGGCGCAGGCCAGACGCTCGCCACCACAGTCATGTCGCTGCTGCGCCACCGTGTCAGCCGAACCGTCTGGCACGGCTTCCGCTCCGCGGCAGCCATGGTGCGGCCGGTCGCGCAGGCCATCCTCGTGCACCGGCTCGCTGTCAGGCTGATCGCCAACACGACCCTCCGGATCGCGCTGCTGTTCCTGGTGACGCCGCTGGTTCTCGGCCCCCGAGCTCCTCACCGAGGTCAAGCGCGCTCTGACCAGCGCCGGGACGAACACCCTGGCCACGACGTGGCCGTCAGACGGGCTGGTCGGCTGGATGAGGTGACGCTTGCGGCGTCTGGTCCGGGCACGGCGGGTGAGCCTGCCGAGCCGTCTGTCGTGGCGACGGCGGAGCAGTGGCTCGACCAGATGGGAGGCCCCCTCAACCGGGCTGAACGCCGAGCCCGGCAAGAGCCGAAGCCCGGTCCAAGCGACGCGGCAGCATTCGTCGCCATCGCGTGCAACAGCCTGCGCCAACACTCCCCCGACACCGCCACCACCGGGCTGAAGGCCGTCCGCGACCGCGCCGACCCGCTCATCCGGCCTCACCGCTGAAGCCACACCGCGTCGATGGGCCTTTGCGGTCGGCCCGCAGGGACAGCAGACACGAGGGCAGCAGGGCCGCGAAGTTGGGCGGATGTGGCGCCTGCTCGGACATGCCAGCCCCATCAACCGTCATCTGGACCAGGAGCGCTGTGCCCACCACACGGAAGCAGGTCAGGAGCCCCAATGGGGCCCCTGACCTGCGACGATGCGCTGCGGAGTGACGAGCGGTCAGTCCAGGTAGTCGCGCAGGACCTGCGAACGTGACGGGTGCCGCAGTTTGCTCATCGTCTTGCTCTCGATCTGGCGGATCCGCTCACGGGTCACCCCGTAGACCTTGCCGATCTCATCGAGCGTCTTCGGCTGGCCGTCAGTCAGGCCGAAGCGCATGGAGACGACGCCGGCCTCGCGCTCGGAGAGCGTGTCGAGGACGGAGTGCAGCTGCTCCTGCAGCAGCGTGAAACTCACGGCATCCGCCGGGACGACCGCCTCGGAGTCCTCGATGAGGTCACCGAACTCGCTGTCGCCGTCCTCACCCAGGGGGGTGTGGAGTGAGATCGGCTCGCGACCGTACTTCTGGACCTCGACGACCTTTTCCGGGGTCATGTCGAGCTCCTTGGCGAGCTCCTCCGGCGTGGGCTCCCGGCCGAGGTCCTGCAGCATCTGGCGCTGGACCCGGGCGAGCTTGTTGATGACCTCGACCATGTGGACCGGGATGCGGATGGTCCGCGCCTGGTCGGCCATCGCGCGGGTGATCGCCTGGCGGATCCACCACGTCGCATACGTGGAGAACTTGTAGCCCTTGGTGTAGTCGAACTTCTCGACCGCACGGATCAGGCCGAGGTTGCCCTCCTGGATGAGGTCGAGGAAGAGCATGCCGCGACCGGTGTAGCGCTTGGCCAACGACACGACGAGCCTCAGGTTGGCCTCGAGCAGGTGGTTCTTGGCCCGCTTGCCGTCCATCGCGATCCAGTTGAGCTCGCGGCCCATCTTGGAGAACTTCTCCTGGCGGCCGAAGCCGGCGATCTTCTCCTCGGCGAACAGGCCGGCCTCGATGCGCTTGGCGAGCTCGACCTCCTGCTCGGCGTTGAGGAGGGCGACCTTGCCGATCTGCTTGAGGTAGTCCTTGACCGGGTCGGCGGTGGCGCCGGCCGTGACGACCGTCTGGGCCGGCGCGTCATCCTCGTCGTCGTCGCGGATGACGAAGCCCGAGGACTCCGTCTCCTCCTCCGGCGCCTTCGCGGCGCTCGGGTTGCCCGAGTCGTCCTCATCGTCGTCATCGTCGGCGGAGTCCGCAGCGGCGCCACCCTTGGCCGCGCTCTTGGTCGCCCGACCCTTCGGCGGGGCGACGGCCTCATCGATGTCCTCGGCAACGACGAGGTCACTCGGCTCCTCGGGGGCCTCGACTGCGTCGGCGTCACCGGCGGCCTTGGCCGCGGCGGCGCGCTTGGCGGCAGCCGTCCTCGGAGCCGGTGCCTTCTTGGCCACCGACTTGCGGGTGACGGGCTTGGCGGCGGCGTCGGCGACCTCGGCGGTCGTCGCCGCCTTCTTGGCCGCGGTCTTGCGCGCGGTCGTCTTGGCCGCCGGTGCCGACTCGTCGGCGTCGCTCGTGCGTGCCGTGGTCCGTGTCGCCGACTTCGTCGCCGCGACCGTCTTGCGCGTGGTGGCCACAGTGCCTCCCTTGGTCCCCGAGCGGGGTTTCGTCGTGGTCGAGTGAGGCGCGTCGATGACCACCTCGATGTCGTGGGCCTCGAGCGTGGTCAGCACCGGCTTCATCGCCCGCAGGTCCAGACCGGCGTCGACCTGGGCCTGGGCGATCTCGGTGCCGGTCACGCTCCCGGTGCTCGTGCCACGCGTCAGCAGCTGCTGGATGGCAGCGTGCTGGAACGCCTTGGGCAGGGTCTTCGTGGCTCCAGTGGTGGTTGCCTTCGGCACGGAAGCAGTCGCCTTTCGTCGCAGGTCCCGCCGGCGAGCACGTCCGGGTACGGACATGGATCATCACGGCGAGCGAGAATGGGGTTTCGCTCCGGAAGTGCCTGGCCAGTCGGGGATGACGGTGCTGGTCGATCCCTCGGTGCGCCTCGTGCGATCCGGTTCTCCACCATTATAAAACGTTGGACACCCGCCGGGCGAACTCACGGGTCGATCCGGGCGCGGTGCCGCCTGCTCCGGGCTCCACCAGAAGCCCTCGCGCCACGGGGCCGATGGCTCACCCGGTGCTCAGTCCGCCTTGACCGCGAGCACGGGACAGGGCGCATCGAGCAGGATGCGCTGCGCGTTCGAGCCGAGGATCAGCTTGCCCACGGGGCTGCGCCGCCGCAGTCCGATGACGATGAACTCCGCGTCCTCCTCCCGGGCGACGGCAATGAGGTCCTCCGCGGGGTCGTTGCCCCGGACGAGCTGGCGCACCTCGTGGGCCAGGCCCTCCGCCTCGAGCTGCGCGGTGACCCGGGCCAGCTCCTCTTCGAAGCGCCCCGACTCCTCCGCGTCGAACTCCTTACCACCCCGGTGGGAGCTGATCACGACGAGCTTGGTGTTGCGCAGGACGCACTCGTCCGCTGCGCGCCGAAGCGCTGCGCGTCCTTCCTTGGTCGCGACATATCCAACGACAATGGCCACGTTCGCGGACCTCCTTGGTCGGGAATCACCTGAGCCCGGACGCTACCCGATAAAGCGGCGCACGGTGGCGGAGACGAGCGCCTCCACCGGATCGTGACCCACCATCCGCCGCAGGCCTCAGCGGACGCGGTGTACCGGCCGCTCGAGTGCCGCCGTGACGACGGCCCCGACCTGCGCCTCCTCGATGAGGAAACCGTCGTGGCCGAACACGGACTCGATCCTGGCCCGGGTGGCCTGGGGCAGGGCGGCCGCCATCTCGTCGGAGAGCCGCGGAGGGTAGAGCCGGTCGGTGTCGACCGACACGATCGTGGTGTCGGCGAGCACTGCCCCGAGCGCCGCCTCAAGGCCTCCGCGACCGCGACCGACGTCGTGGGAGTTCATCGCCTCGGTGAGCACGAGGTAGGAGTTCGCGTCGAACCGGCGGGCGAGCTTGCCCGCGTGGTGGTCGAGGTAGCTCTCGACCGCGAACCGACCACGCTCGCCGGCCCCGAACGGGTCCTCACCGGCCTGGTGGCGCCGGCCGAAGCGCTCGCTGAGCTCGGTCTCGGTGCGGTACGTGATGTGCGCGATGCGCCGCGCCAGCCCGAGTCCTGTCTCCGGCGAGCGCCCGGTGCCGTAGTAGTCGCCGCCGGCGAAGTCGGGATCAGACCTGATCGCGAGCAGCTGCGGCTGGCACCAGGCGATCTGGTCTGCCGTGGCGTAGGCCGTGCTGGCGAGCACGATGCACCGGTCGACCCGCGCCGGGTGGGTCGCCGCCCACTCGATCGCGCGCATGCCACCCATGGAACCGCCGATGACGGCGGCCAGGCGGTCGATCCCGAGCCGGTCGAGCAGGACCCGCTCGGCCTCCACCTGGTCGCGGACGGTGACCGACGGGAAGCGGCTGCCCCACGGGTTCCCGTCCGGGGCGGGGCTCGACGGGCCGGTCGATCCCTGGCAGCCGCCGAGGACGTTCGTCGCGACGACGTGGAACCGGTCGGTGTCCAGTGGTCGTCCGGGGCCGATGAGGCCCTCCCACCACCCCGGTGACGCATGACCGGGGCCGGCCTCCCCGACGACGTGGCTGTCACCGGTGAGGGCGTGCTCGACGAGGACGACGTTGTCGCCCGTGGCGGACAGGGTTCCCCACGTCTCGTAGGCGATGCGGACCTCCGGGAGCACACCGCCCCGCTCCAGCCGAAGTCCGCCGATGTCGACGAACCGGCGGCCCCCGACCGGGTCGCCGTGACGCCACGCCCCCGGCGAGGCGGGGTGGGCGGGGAGCTCGGGCGCACGGTCTGCCTCGGCGGTACGCGACGCCATCGCAGCAGCAGGGCCGTCGACCGGGCGGGGGGGGTGCCCGCCCCCGGGTCGGCGGGTTCCCCGACGGTGGGTGATCGTCATGGAGGTCTCTCCTCGGTCGTTCGCGCTTGCACGCGCCCGGTGGGGCGCGGCCAGGTCTTCACCCGGGGCACCCCACCGCGAAGGAGGGTTGCCGTCCAGCGAGCCGGGGCTTGTCGCTGGCACTCATGACCTGGCCACAGCATAGGCGAGACGACCCGCCGCGATGAAGTGCACCGTCCACCACCCGGACGAACCGGCGCTCTGCCGAGGTGGGTGCGCCCGGCGCCCCGGCCTCAAGCCGACACGGGCGGTCGGACGCCGCGGTCGACGGCGTCGAGCACGAGCCGGCAGAGCCCGTCCCCGGGCTCGATCTGGAGGCCCAGCTCGGCAGCCACGCGGGCCCGGGCGCCATCGCCGCAGGTCCAGGCGAAGGAGGCGACGACGGAGAGCAGGGGTGGCGCGTGCACCGCCGGGGTGACCCGGCACAGCTCCTCGAGCCGGGTCTGGGCGAAGCGGAAGGCGTCGACGGAGTCCCAGTCCGCCGCCAGCGCCGACTCGAGGCGGCGCGCCTCCTCGGCGGCAACCTCGGCGGCAACCTCGGAGGGGGCCTCGGCGACGACCTGCCCGAGGCGGGTCTCCGGTCCGAGCAGGACCTCCATCAGGTCGACCAGGGCGGGGTCGACGCGGCTGAGGGACGGACCGCCCGGACAGACCCAGGCGATCAGGGCGTCCCGGACCGCCACGTCACGCAACACCCCGACGAGCGCGGGGACCCAGTGCTCCAGTCCGCGTCCCACCGTCTCGCCACGGAGCAGCCCACCCCAGGCCACGAGCGACTCCTCCACCATGAACTCCGTGGCCGAGCAGGACTCGCCCCCGTCAAGCTCCATCGACGGTGTCGAGCCGACCGCCCGCACCGCTTTCACCGCGGCACCCCGGTTCGCGCCGCTCGCCCACTCGTAGCGGGCCCGCCAGTCGTCGATGGCCTGCTCGAGCAGGTCGTGGCGGGGCGCGGCGGGGTCGAGCGGCCGAACCAGACCCTCGAGCACCGAGCGTCCCTCGAGCACCGAGCGCCCGAGGGCGACGAAGTCCGCGACGGCCGGGACCTCCGAACGGTCCGGCAGCGGCGTGCCCTCGGCCGGACAGCGATCGCACCCGAGGTCGAACCAGCGCCCGTCTCGAACGACGAGGCGCTCGCTCAGGTCGATGCGCGCGACGCCGGTAGAGGCGGAGAGGGCGTCGATGAGCGGCATCGTCTCCCCCGCCCGGTCTTCGAAGCCGACGAGCGACACCGAGGTCGGGGCCTCGCGCAGCAGGGTCGCGACCATCTGCTGAGCGACCGACGCGGCGTGGGCCCGCGGGACGGCGTCGAGCCTGGCGGTCATGCCGAGGCGGCGGCCGTGGAAGCAGACGATGACGACGCTCCGGCGCGGCTCGAACCCGAGCTGGAAGGGGATGATGGACACGAGCTCGGCTGACCCCGAGAGGGTGATCTTCGGCATGCACCGACTGTCGCGCCGCGGCCAGCCGCGGGGCAGTCCCCTTCGACGTCGCTGTGGACGAGCCTGCCCGGGGGCGGGGGATGTGGACGAGGAGGTCAGCGCTCGAGGCGCTTGCGCAGCGACTCCATCAGGTAGTCGGTGGCGGCGTCACGGACGCCGGCCGTCGAACCGCGGCCCGAACCGCCGACACCCCCGGCGCCTCCCTCGCCCCGGCCGCTGGAGAACGCTCCGGCGGTCTGCGAGCCCCAGGTGTCCGACCCGGCGCCGGCGCGAGGCCTCCGGGGGACGCGCACGCCCTGGCCGAGCTCCCAGGAGAGGAAGCGGTCGGTCTCCTCGAGGAAGGCCTTGACCGCCCACGAGATGACGACCGCGTCGTCGGCGGCGCCGAGCACGGGGAGGAAGGCCTCCGGCAACAGGTCGATCGGTGAGGCGACATAGGCCACCGCCCCCGCGACGAGCGCGAGACGGCGCACCGTCGTGCCGGCATACGACCCGTCCCGGGTGGCCCGGAGCAGGCGCGGCACCGCCTGAACCCGCTCGCTCATGGCCGGGGCTCCGGGCCGCGTGGCGGCACGGAGCACCGAGGCGACGGTGGCGGCGATCTTGAGTCGCGACGCGGTCTTCATGGCCGCGTCAGCGCCCGAAGGTCTCGAGCGGCGGGAACTCCTTGCGCGCCTGCTTGGCGATCCGTCGCAGCAGGTAGGTGTCGAACGCCGCGCCGATGACGCCGCCGACGACGGGGACGGCCCGCCCGAGCCGGGCGAAGGTGCTCTGCCCGATCCGGCTGAGCAGCCGGAACCCGACCGCCTTGTTGAGCACCATCAGGGCCGGGGCCGGCAGCCGCTCGAAGGCGAGGCCGGAGAGCTTGCCGCCCGCCGCGTGCAGGCCGGCCTTCTTGAGCAGGTCCTCGCTGTCGGCGCCGACGAGGGTGAGCAGGATCGCGGAGCGGATCTCCGGCTGGTCGATGTCGTAGCCGCGCAGCTTGGCGGTCGCCGCGGTGACCCGCGTTCCGAGCAGGTAGAACTCGAGGACGTTCACCGGGATCGAGACGGGCAGCGTGAAGAAGCCGCCGAGGCCGGTGACGAAGCCACCGATCGCCCCGAGCGTCAGGTGGTCGCGCTGGATGGCGTCGAGCGCCTGACGGGTGTTGCCGCCGGAGCTCTCGAGAGCCTCGTCGGCGATCTCGGATGCGGAGCTGAAGGGTCCCCGGCCGTCGATGCCCACGTCGAGAAGCCGCTCGATGAGCCGGGTCGCGGCGCCGCTCAGGCCGCCCTCGTCGGTCGCCCGGGCCCGCGCAAGCGCTCCCCCGTCGCCCGACCTGACCGCTGCAGCCGTCTCGTCGGAAGCCTGCTTCGCCTCGTCCTTGTTCAATCCCAACACGCCCACGCGTCGTCCTTTCCGTTCCACCCGCCCCGTCCGGGGCCGGTGCTGCAACTGGTCACCGTAGTGTCCCCGTACCCGCAAACCCAGCCGGAGGACATCGCGGTCTGCCGGCGCGCGCTCCCTGTCGGCCCTCTCGTACGCTCGGCCCATGACTCCGCCGATCCTCGACGCCACGGTCGACGACCTGCGCCGCGACCGCACCAGCGTCAAGTGGCAGGTCTACGACCCCGACGTGCTCCCCCTGTGGGTGGCCGAGATGGACGCCTCCCCGTGCCCCGCCGTCGTCAGCGCCGTCCGCGCCGCCGTCGAGCGTGGGGACACCGGCTACGCCTGGACGGTGCCGTATGCCGCTGGGTTCGCCGACTTCGCCGGCGCGCGGTGGGGATGGACCCTCGACCCCGGGACCACCGTGGCCGTCACCGACGTACTGACCGGTGTCGGCCACCTGCTGCGGCTGCTCACCGACGAGGCCGGCCCGGTCGTCGTCAGCCCGCCCGTCTACAACGCCTTCTACGACCTCATCGCCTCGGTGGGGCGCCGGGTGGTCGAGGCGCCGCTGACGAGCGACGGACGGATCGACCCGGAGACCCTCGCCGACGCGTTCCGGTCGGCGACCGCCGACGGGGGGCGAGCGGCATACCTGCTCTGCAACCCGCACAACCCCACGGGGACCGTCCCGACCGCCGACGAGCTCGCCACGGTCGCCCGCCTCGCGCGGGAGCACGGCGTGCGGGTCGTCTCCGACGAGATCCACGCGCCGCTCGTGCTCGGCGACGCGACCTTCACCCCGTACCTGTCGGTGCCCGGCTCGGGCGGCGGGATCACGGTGACCTCCGCCTCCAAGGCGTGGAACCTCGCCGGGCTCAAGGCCGCCCTCATCGTCCCGGGGCCCGACGCCGTCGACGACGTGCGGGCGCTCCATCCGCTCGTGACGTACGGCGCGAGCCACCTGGGGGTGGTCGCGCAGCAGGCCGCCTGGGCGGACGGGCGCGCCTGGCTGGACGCCCTGCGCGCGGAGCTCGCGGCCAACCGGGCGCTGCTCGCGCAGCTCGTGTCGGACCTGCTACCCGGTGCGCACCTGATGGTGCCGGACGCGACCTACCTCGCCTGGCTCGACTGCAGGGGGCTCGGGCTGGGGGGGCGACCGGGCGCCGTCTTCCTCGAACGGGGCCGGGTGGCCCTCTCGGAGGGCCGGACCTTCGGCGCCGCCGGAGCGGGGTTCGTCCGGGTCAACTTCGCCACATCCCCCGAGGTGTTGCGGGACGCCGTGGCGCGGATGGCCTCCTGCGTTGCCTGACCGCCCCGGCCCGGCGGCCCAGGCTCCCCTCGTCGCGCTCGTCGTGGGACCCGGCCACTCCTGCCTCCTCGGCGCGGGCACCGAGGAGGTCTGCCCGTCCGCCGAGATCGCCGACCGGGTCGCCGCCCTGACGGCGGCGGCCGGTCCCCGCTGGGTGGTCTGGTCGGCCGGCTCGACCCTGCGTCGGCTGCTCGCCGACGGGGTCACGGTCGACCGCACCTGGGACCTCGCCGAGGCCCACCGGCTGCTCCACGGCGGCTGGCGCGCGGCTCCGGGGCACGTCCACGCCGCGTGCCACGGGCTCGACGAGACGACGGTCCCCGCCCCGAGGGTGGGGCGGTTGTCCGGCTTCGACGGTGACCTCTTCGACACGGCCGAAGCGGACGACGACTCCCCCCTGACGTCCGGTGGGCACCTGCGCGCCGACGCCCTGGCGTGGGCGACGACGCCGGCGCGGGTGCGCGAGCTGGCGGCCCTCGCCCTGGACTGCCAACAGCGACAGGCGAGCTCCTTGAGCTCGCTCGCCAACCCTGCGGTGAGGTCGCGGATGCTGCGCACGGTCTGGTCGGAGTCGGCGGCCGCCGTCCTCTGCGTCGAGCTGGAGCGCGACGGCCTCCCCGTCGACCGGCTCGCGGCGGAGGACCTCATCGGCGCCTCCGCCGGACCTCGGCCCGCCGACGACGCGGACGCCGCCCGGATCCGCGGCGAGCGCGACGCGGCCGTGCTGCGGCACGCCCCCGGGCGCGAGCGCACCGACCTGCGCAACCCCCTGCAGGTCAGGGAGCTGCTGACCTCCGTCGGGGTCGACGTGCCGAACACCCGCGCCTGGGTCCTCGAGCCCTACCGGCACACCCACCCGCTCGTCGAGGCCCTGCTCGCCTGGCGCAAGGACGAGCGGATCGCGACGACCTACGGCTACCGCTGGCTCGACGAGCACGTCGGGGCCGACGACCGGCTGCGGGGCGCCTGGACCGCCTGCGACGGGGCCGCCGGCCGGATGACCGCCCAGAACGGGTTGCACAACCTGCCGGCGCCGCTGCGTCCCGCGATCCGCGCCCGCGACGGCCACGTCTTCGTCCGCGCCGACCTGGGCCAGATCGAGCCTCGGGTTCTCGCCGTCGTGAGCGGCGACCGGGCGTTCGCCGAGGCCACCCGCAGCGACGACCTCTACGCGCCGGTGGCGGCCAAGCTCGGTGCCGACCGACCCACGGCCAAGATCGCCGTCCTCGCCGCGATGTACGGGCAGCGCTCCGGGGCCGCGGGCGAGGCCCTCAAGGACCTCGAGCGGGCCTACCCCGTGGCGATGGGCCTGCTCGACCGCACCTACGCGCTCGGGGTGGCTCGCGCGCCGGTCCGCACCTGGGGCGGCCGGCTGATCCGGCTCGGCGCAGCGCCGCCCGGTGAAGCGGTCGCGGATGGTCCCGACCTCGACCCGGGCCCGGGCACCCAGGCGACCGACGGCTCCCGCGGCCGGTACGCGCGCAACGCGATCATCCAGGGCGCCGCCGCCGAGCTGTTCAAGGCCTGGGCGGCAACGGCCCGCCACGCCGTCCGGCCGCTCGACGGGCAGATCGTGCTGTGCCTGCACGACGAGCTGCTCGTTCACGTGCCGGTCGAGCGGGCCGACGAGGCGGTGGCGGCGCTCGACCGCGCTCTCGTCGTCGCCTCCCGCTCGTGGGCGGGCACCGACCAGGTCCGTTTCGTCGCTGACACCTCGGTCGTGCGCCGGTGGAGCGAGGCCAAGCCCTGAGGCTCGACCCCGGCCCCCGGCTCAGGCGTCGTCGTCGGTGACGTCCTTGAGGAAGGCCTCGAACTCGGCGCCGATCTCGTCGGCGCTCGGCAGGTCGGAGAGGTCGGTCGCGAGGAGGCTGCGCTGCTGGCGCCCCTCGAGGAAGGTGTCGTACTGCTGCTCGAGGGCGCGCACGACTGCGGAGATCTCGTCGGAGTCCTCCATCTGACGGGCGATCTCGGCCCGGTTGAGCCCCGCGGTGGCCGACAGGGCACGCACGTCGAGGTCGAGGCCGGTCGCGGTGCGGACCCGCTCGAGACCGAGCACGGCGGCGTCGGCGAACTCGGTCTGGCCGAGGTAGTGCGGCACGTGGACGGCGAAGCCGAGCGCGTCTCGGCCCGCCTCACCGAGGCGGTACTCGAGGAGGGAGGAGAAGGAGCCCGGGACCTGCATCGTGCCGAAGGCCGGCTCGTTGCCGCTGATCAGCGAGGGGTTGGTGCCGTGCGCTGTCACGCCGAGCGGCCGGGTGTGCGGCACCGCCATCGGGATGCCGTGGATGCTGACCGTGAGGTCGACCCCGAGCGTCTTGATGAGGGTCGTGGCGGCCTCGGCCATCCGCGACCACTGGTAGTCCGGCTCGGGACCGACGAGGAGCAGGAAGGGCACGCCCTCCTTGTCGATGACGCGGTGGAGCAGCAGGGTCGGCTCGTCGTAGGCGCTCCAGTGATCGCGGTCGAAGACCATCATCGGCCGACGGCCGCGGTAGTCGAGCAGCTGGTCGACGTCGAAGGAGGCGACGACCCGCGAGTCGTGGGTGGCGAGGAGGTGGTCGGACATCAGGCGCTGCGTGTGCCCGGCGTCGATGAAACCGCCGAGGGCGACGATGAGCACCGAAGCCTTGTGGTCCGCCAGGGTCGACGGGGACACGTC
The DNA here is from genome assembly GCA_963764195.1 of uncultured Actinomycetota bacterium. Taxonomy (GTDB): domain Bacteria; phylum Actinomycetota; class Actinomycetes; order Actinomycetales; family Dermatophilaceae; genus JBDSSS01. The sequence goes on along the minus strand of CAVXRG010000003.1, from coordinate 629,140 downwards.
GGTCTCGAAACGGAAGAGCTCGGTGGGGTCCTGCACGGGAATGGCCTTTCGTCGGGCGAAGTCACTGGTTCCAACGCAAGCGGTCCCCCCATGATTCCCCTTCCGGCGCCGGCGCGAGCGCCTTCACCGGTCAGGGCCCGAGTCTCGCCATCGCCTTGAGGACGCGCTGCACGGAGATGCTGTATGCCGTCCCGAGCGTCTGAGCGAAGAGAGAGACCCGCAGCTCCTCGATCATCCAGCCGACCTCGACGACGTCGGCGGCGGCCCGCTGGCTCGGCCGGAGGGTCGCGAGCAGGTCCGCGTAGCGGCCCTCGACGAGGTCCACCTGCTCGAGGGCGTGGGCATCCTTGGCGAGGTTGGCGGGTGCCTTGTCGAGCCGCTGCACGACGCCGCGGAGGTAGCGGGCGAGGTCGGGCAGGCGGGCGGCTCCGGTCTCGGCGACGAAACCGGGGCGGATCAGCTCGCGCAGCTGCGCCCGGACGTCGGCGAGCAGGGGTCGCATCGCGGGGTTGCTCGAGCGGTCGAGCTCCGGGAGCCGGTTCTCGAGGACGAGGTGGGTGGCGAGGATCGGCTCGACGAGCCCGACGACCTCGACGACCTTGGCCGTCGTGTGGGTCCGCACCGCCGAGAGCGCCCACTCGAAGTCCTCGCGTGTCCGCACGGTCCGGGGGCCGTCGGCGGCGACGGCCCCGGCACTGATCGCGTCGATGGCCGCGGCGAGGCAGTCGTCGAGAAGGGCGGGGACGCTGCCGTGCGGGTTGTGCCCGAGGGCGAGCTTCTGGTGGTTCGTCAGGCGCGACAGGATCTGCTTCCACGGCGGGGTGATGCCGAGCAGGAGCAGCCGGCGGACCCCCAGCCGGTGCTCCGCCTCGGCCTCCTGCCGGGTCGGCAGCACGCGCAGGTCGACGGCCGTGCCCGTGTCGACGAAGGCCGGGAAGCCCTGCACCCCCGACGTGCTCTCGAACGTCTCGGGCACGACGTCGAGGCTGAAGCTCGTGAGCCCGTGCCGCTCGATCCCGACACCCGCGGCGCTGACCCGTCGGCGCAGCTGCGGGTTGGCGACGTCACGCACCGCCTCGAGGTCCTTGCCCGTCGCGATCGGCGTGCCGTCAGGAGCGTCGACGCTGAAGGTGATCCGCAGGTGGCCCGGCACGCGGTCCCAGTCGAAGTCCTCGCTGCGGATCGGCGCACCGGCGCGTCGCTGGAGCGCGGCGGCGAGCGCCGGACCGAGCGGGCCCGCGGTCGGGTCCAGCTCCGGCAGAACGGCTCTCGCGTGGTCGGGTGCCGGGACGATGAGTCGGCGCACGCCCTTGGGGAGCGACCGGATGAGGGCCGTGACGAGCTCCTCACGGAAGCCCGGAACCTGCCACTCGAAGCCGCCGGCGGTGACCTGGTTGAGCCGGTCGACGGGGACGTGCACGGTGACACCGTCGGCGGCCGACCCCGGCTCGAACTGGTAGGTGACCGACAGGACGTTGTCCCCCTGCGTCCAGCTCGTCGGGTGGTCGTCGTCGGCGAGGCTCCCGGCCGCGTCCCGCAGCAGGAGGTCCTCGGTGAAGGTGAGCAGGTCGGGGGTCTCGCGGCGCGCCTTCTTCCACCACGAGTCGAAGTGCCGACCCGACACGACGTCGGCGGGGATCCGCTTGTCGTAGAAGGCGACCAGCGTGCTGTCGTCGACGACGATGTCACGGCGTCGGGTGCGCGCCTCGAGCTCCCCGAGCTGCGTGACGAGCTCGGCGTTGGCCCGGAAGAAGGCGTGCTCGGTGCGCCAGTCACCCTCGACGAGGGCGTGCCGGATGAAGAGGTCGCGGGCGAGCTCGGCGTCGATGGTCCCGAGACCGACCACGCGGCCCACGACGATCGGGACACCGTAGAGGGTGACCCGCTCGGTGGCGACCGCGGACCCTCGCTTGCCGGACCAGCGCGGCTCGGAGTACTGCCGCTTGACGAGGTGGGCACCGAGCCGCTCGGCCCACTCCGGGTCGATCCGGGCGTTGACCCGGGCCCAGAGCCGCGTCGTCTCGACGAGCTCCTCGGCCATGACGAACTGCGGCTGCTTCCGGAAGAGCGCCGATCCGGGACTGATCCCGAAACGCGCGCCGCGGGCACCGGCATACTCCCGCTTCTGCTCGTCACGGACGCCGATGTGCGAGAGGAGCCCGGCGAGCACCGACTGGTGGACGCCGTCGGCGTCGAGCTCGCCCTTCCCGCTCCCCGGGGCCGGGTGCAGGCCGGCCGACTTGGCCGCCTGCTTCACCTGCGTGTGGAGGTCCTGCCACTCGCGGATCCGCATGTAGTTGAGGAACTCCGCCTTGCAGAGCCGGCGAAAAGCACTGGAGGACAGCTCTTTCTGCTGCTCCTTCACGTAGGCCCAGAGGTTGAGCCAGGTGAGGAAGTCGCTCGTCTCGTCGGCGAAGCGCTTGTGCGCGGCGTTGGCGAGCTCCTGCTTGTCCTGCGGGCGCTCCCGGGGGTCCTGGATCGACAGGGCGGCCACGATGACGAGCACCTCGCGCAGCACCCCGCGCTGGTCGGCCTCGAGCACCATCCGCGCGTGCCGTGGGTCGATCGGGAGAGTGGCGATGGTGCGGCCGTATGCCGTGAGCCGCCGACCCGGTCGGCGCCGACCCCTGCCCGCCGGCGCGGTCTCGTCCTCGGGGGCGAAAGCCTGCAGCTCCTCGAGGAGCCGCACGCCGTCGGTGATCTGGCGGGAGTCGGGCGGGTCGACGAAGGGGAAGCGGGCGACGTCGCCGAGGCCGAGCGAGGTCATCTGGAGGATGACCGACGCGAGGTTGGTCCGGAGGATCTCGGGGTCGGTGAACTCCGGCCGCGAGTCGTAGTCGTCCTCGGAGTAGAGCCGGATCGCGATGCCCTCGGAGACGCGTCCGCAGCGGCCGGATCGCTGGTTCGCGGAGGCCTGGCTGATCGGCTCGATGGGCAGGCGCTGGACCTTGGTGCGCTGGCTGTAGCGGGAGATGCGGGCGGTGCCGGTGTCGATGACGTAGCGGATGCCCGGGACGGTGAGCGAGGTCTCGGCGACGTTGGTGGCGAGCACGACCCGGCGGCCGGTGTGCCGGGCGAAGACGCGGTGCTGCTCGGCCGCCGAGAGCCGGCCGTAGAGGGGCACGATCTCGGTGACGGGCAGCTTCAGGCCGGTGAGGGCGTCGGCCGCCTCCCGGATCTCGCGCTCGCCCGAGAGGAAGACGAGGATGTCCGAGCTCGAGCCACCGTGCCGTTCGGTCCACAGCTCGAGGACCGCGTCGCTGATGCCGGTGACGAGGTCGCGTTCCTCGTCGTCAGGGCGGTCCGGGTCGACGAGCGGCCGGTAGCGGACCTCGACCGGGTAGGTGCGTCCGGAGACCTCGATGATCGGGGCCGGCTCCCCGTCCGGTCCGGCGAAGTGCTCCGCGAAGCGCTGGGGGTCGATCGTCGCCGAGGTGATGATCACCTTGAGGTCGGGGCGGCGGGGCAGCAGCTGCTTGAGGTAGCCGAGGATGAAGTCGATGTTGAGGCTGCGCTCGTGGGCCTCGTCGATGATGATCGTGTCGTAGCGACGCAGCTCCCGGTCGCGCTGCATCTCCGCGAGCAGGATGCCGTCGGTCATCACCTTGACGAGGGTGTCGCGGCTCGACTGGTCGGTGAAGCGGACCTGGTAGCCGACGGCCGTCCCGAGCTCGACGTCGAGCTCCTCGGCGAGCCGCTCCGCGACGGCGCGGGCAGCGATCCGGCGCGGCTGCGTGTGGCCGATGACGCCGTCGAGTCCACGCCCGAGCTCGAGGCAGATCTTCGGGATCTGCGTCGTCTTGCCCGAGCCGGTCTCCCCCGCGATGACGACGACCTGGTGGTCGCGGATCGCGGCCGCGATGTCGTCACGCCGCTCGGCGACCGGCAGCTGCGGCGGGTAGGTGATCGGCGGGACCGTCGCGGCGCGGGCGGACCGGCGGGCCTCCCGCTGCTCGGGGCTGAGCGCAGGTCGTCGCGTCCGGCCGGCGCCACGCTCTCGGGGGCCGGACTCACGAGGGGCGGACTCGCTCGGGGGGGTCTCCTGCGTGGGGGCCACGACGGTGGCCGTGGGGCGACCGCGGCCTCGCCCCCGACGGCGCCCGCTCCGGGCGCGCGAGCGCTCGGTCGTCGGGTCCTCGGGCATGAGGGACAGGATAGGCGGGCCCGCTCGTGGCACCGAACGGATATGCAGCGTGACACGGCTGGGCGGCCCGCGGAACGGCCCGGTCGTGGCCGTCGTCGAAGACACGGGCTCTCAACGCGACCCTCAGACCGTGTCCGCGCCTAGCGTGTCCTTACCGTTGACCGACCGTCGAAGCGAGGAAGCCGTGTCCGAGCCCGTGCGTGGGAGCGACGACGGTCGCCCGCACGTCCCGGACCCGCAGCAGGACCGGCACGTCGCCTTTCCCGCCGAGATGGCTGCGTCACCTCCGCCCGCGCTACCCCCAGACTCCTGGGCGAACGTCCAGCGACCGGACCCAGGGGTACGTCCTGGCCGGAAGCCGCCCCGCAGCCGTGGGAGACGCTGGCCGGCCCTGCTCCTGCTGGTTCCACTGACCATCGGGGTCACCCACGGTGGCCAGGGTTCCCGGACGGACTCGGTCCGGGCCGACGGTGGCAGCATCACCGTGCCCAGGGCCGGATCGGCCGTGGTCTCCGTCGTCAGGGACGGGCCGCCCATCGCAGCCCGCATCGACTCCTCGCCGGCGGTCCTCCCCTGGATGTCGACCGCCACGCCGCTTCGGGTCGAGGTCGTGTCCGACGGGACGACCCCTGCCGACGTGCTCGTGCAGGTGTTCCACGATCCCGGCACGAGCCAGGGCGGCGACCCGATCACGACTTTTCCGGGCGCCATCGGGAGCTCGGCCTACGAGGTCACGACCGACCGCTTCACCGCCCAGGTCGAGGTGATCGCGACGGGCAAGCGCGGGGACACCATCCAGTGCCGCGTCTACAGTGGCACCGACCTCGTCGCGATCGCCACCGCCCAAGGAGCCGTGGACTGCATCGCGGCACCACCCACAGACTGAGGCACCGTGAGCCACGAGGAGCGTCTGGGCCCCACCCGTCAGGGAGGCGCCCCCGACCCGCAGCACGACCGGCACGTCGCCTTCCCCGACGAGCCGGCCCGCAGGACGACTCCGGTGGCTCCGCTGACGGCACCGACTCCTCTCCCTCCCGACGCGTGGGCCAGGCCGGGCAAGCGGCCGGAGGCGCGGAGGGCGGGTCGGTCGCGCTGGAACCACCCGCGCCGTTGGCTGCCACTCCTGCTGGCGCTGCCCTTCATGCTCGGGATCGGGCACCGTGGTGGCGAGCTCGTCGTCAATGGGGCCGATCACGGATTCGGGGTCTCCGCGGGGGTCCTGGATGACAACCCGGGGTCAGGAACGGTCGTCACGCCCGTCACGGACGGTCCTGCCATCGCGGCGCCCCTGCCCGGGCGGCCCGGGGTCGAGCCCTGGTCGACCGCGGAGTCACGCCTGCGCATCGAGGTCGTCTCGACCTTGACCGGGACCGCCAACGTTGCCGTCAGCGGGACCTTCGCGGCAGGCAGCTGGGGACCGAGGGACTTCAGCGGCACACCCCTGCCGGTCGCCTACGACGTCGTGCTCGGTGGGGGCACGACGGGGCTCGAGGTGACCGCGACCGCCCGGACCACGGAGGCGACGATCCAGTGCCGCATCTACGCCGGCGCGGACCTCGTCGCCGTCGCCACCGGACGTGACAAGGCCGTCTGCACCCTCGGGGAGTAGAACGTTGCCGCGGGTCTCGACCGCGCTCGGATCACGGGTGAGGACGTGAGGCGGAACGGGCTCAGACGTCGGCGTCGGGACTCGCAGCGGAGCCGAAGCGACGCTTGTTGACCGCGACCCGCAGCGCCATCGCCCGGTCGAAGGCGGTGTGCCAGAAGCGGCTGATCACGAGCTCGCGCTCCCCGACGAGCTCGACGACGTCAGCACCGGCACCGAGCTTGAAGAGCAGCAGGCCGGTCAGCGGGGACGTCGCACCGAGCGAGGTGCTGAAGCCACGGAAGTCGTAGGAGGTGCAGCCCGCCTCGATCGCGTCCTGGATCGCCTGCCACTGAAGGGCGTTCGAGGCGCGGGCGTCGCGGTTGCGCTCGGTCGAGCCGCCGTAGAGGTAGGAGAAGGTGTCGCCGACGCGCAGCATGATCGCCGACGCGAGCACGTCACCGTCGACGTGGGCCTCGTAGACGTAGCCGGTCACCTGCCGCCCGCCGCCGGGTGCGTCACCGAAGGCGGCGAGCATCTCGGCGAAGTACGCCTTGGGTCGGGGGTGGAAGTGGTCGCGCACGGCCGACTCGACGTAGAGCCCGTGGAAGGTGTCGACCCCCTCGACCCCGGTGCGGCGCACCTGGACCCCGGCCTTCGTCGCCTTCTTGATGTTGCGCCGCCACTGCTGGTTCATCCCCTTGAGCACCTCGGGCGCCTGACGGCCCGCGAGGTCGAGGATGCAGAGGTAGCGCGGCTGCCCGACGGCCGCCCCGGACCCGGCACCGATCGGCAACCAGTCGCTTCGGTCGAGGTAGGCCTCGAGCGACCGCGCCGAGGCGTTGTCGATCTCCGGCGTGAGGGAGGTGAAGGAGAGCAGACCGCCCTCGGCCACCTGCTTCTTCACCGGCTCGGGCGTCCACGTGCGCGAACGCACGGGGAAGCCGAGGCGCAGCGCGAAGGACCCGGCCGACTTCGCCCACGCGACGAGCGGGTCGAGCCAGGCGGCGGGGTCGGCGGCGACGGCATCCCACGGCAGCGCTGGGCCCTCGGGGAGGTAGGCAAAGGTCTTGCGCAGCCGGGGGATGTTGCGGGCGAGCACGAGCGCCGCACCCACGCACTCCCCCGACGCGTCGAACCAGCCGAGGTGCTGGCGGCGCCAGGCCGGCTTGGTCCGGGCCCACTCGGGCGTCTGGAGGAAGCTGCCCCCCACCGAGAGCAGCGCCGCGCGGGCCTCGTCCGGGGTGACGGGTCGGACGGTGAAGGGCCCCTGGGCATGGCTGTCCTGATGCATGGCCGCCACCTTATCGGCGGGTGACCCCTACCCACGGCCGTCGGCGCAGCGGGCCGGCTGCTCATCGGGGGCTCGGCTGTTCCACAGATCACACCTGCAATGGGAACATTCGCCGCCACACAGGGCCGCCTTACTACTACATTAAGTAGTACCGACAGAGGAACTGCCGGAACGAGATCCAAGTTCTGGAGATGAGATCCATGAGCACCATCGACCGCAAGCACGAGACCCCGACCACCCCGAACACCACCGACACCACAGCGCGTCCCGGCGCGGTGACCCTCCAGGAGGACATCGTCCGCTCCCCGCTGGCGCGCGGCTTCCTGGCCGGGCTGCGGATCGTGCTCGGGTTCACCTTCTTCTGGGCCTTCATCGACAAGATGTTCGGCCTGGGCTACGCGACACCGTCCGCGAAGGCCTGGATCAACGGCGGCACCCCCGCCCAAGGGTTCATGTCCCACGCCGAGGGCCCCTTCGGCGGGTTCTTCCAGAACATCTCCGGCCCCTGGGCCGACTGGCTGTTCATGATCGGCCTGCTCGGCATCGGCGTCGCCGTCCTGGCCGGAGCCGGCCTCAAGCTCGCCGCCATCACCGGAGGCCTGCTGCTCGCCCTGATGTACCTGGCCGAGTTCCCCCTCGGAGCCACCGGCATGACCAACCCCCTGTTCGACTCCCACTGGGTCGAGGCCCTGGGCCTGGCCGTCGTCGCCACCACCCTCGCCGGAGACACCTGGGGCCTGGGCAAGTGGTGGTCCACCAAGGCCGGCAACTCCATCCTCCGCTGACACCACACCACCCAGCACCACCCGCACGACCCGGCACCAGACGAAGGCGGCCCCCCAACCGGGGGGCCGCCTTCGGCGTGTCACCGTCGGCTGGGGCTCAGGCGGCGGTGGCCTCGCCGGCCTCGCCGGTGGCGGTGCGGGCGCGGGTGCGGTGGATCCACCACAGCCCAAGCACGGGCAGGACGAGCGGGACGTAGCCGTAGCCGGACCCGAAGTGCGACCAGACCGTCTTGTCGGGGAAGGCGGCAGGCACGGCATACGAGATGACGCCGACGACGAGCACTCCGGCCAGCTCGACGACGAGCGCGGCCCGTGCCACGCGCACCGATCCGCGGTCGCCCCGGGCCAGGCCCACCGTCACGACGATGTAGATGACGGCCGCGAGCGCCGAGAGGACGTAGGCGACCGGGGCGCGGGCGAAGTACTCGCTGATCTGCAGGACCGACCGGCCGGTGGCTGCGAGGGCGAGCAGACCGTAGACGGCGACGAGCAGGCGCCCCGCCCCGCGGCCGGTGTGGGGACGCTCGGTGTTCTGGTCAGGCACTGAGGCTCCAGATCTGCTGCAGGCGGGCGACGAGGATCGCGACGACGACGGCGCCACCGACGATGACCGCCATCGCCCACTGGGTCTTCTCCTTGATCGCGATGAACAGGGTGACCGGGATGACGACGAGGACGGTGAACAGGTAGGCGATGAAGGTGGCCCGCTCGGCACCGTCGGCGATCGCGGACGCGTGGGCCAGGCCGACGACGAGCTGGGCGATGAGAGCGAGCTCGATGACGGCTCCGGAGACGAGCAGCGGGTCGTCGACGAGACGGGTGCGCACGAGGTGGTGCAGGGCGAGGAGGCCGAGCACCCCGCTCGCGACGAGGACGGCCACGGTCAGGGGTTGGAGCACCCGAGAAGCGTACTTCGGGCACCGGGGCGGGATCGTGCGCGGTCACCGGACCCGCGCCGACAACGGGTGACGTGCGCCGACCGGGCGCGCTGGCCGTAGATTTCTCCTGTCACGCGCCGTCGGCCAGGGCGGTCGCGACGCCCAGACCGCCCAGTGCGCCCAGCTCGAGGAGATCCGTGCCGACCCGACCGCTCTGCCTCGACCGCGCCGCCGGTGTGCTCCTCGGCCAGGCCTGCGGGGACGCCCTCGGGGTCCCCTACGAGATGGCTAGCCCCCCGGTCGGCGAGGCCGTGATGAAGGGCGGCGGGCTCGGCCCGTACGAGCCCGGCGAGTGGAGCGACGACACCCAGATGACGCTGTGTGTCGCGCACGTCAGCGCCACCGGCAGCGACCTCACCTCGCCCGACGCGCTCGACGAGGTGGCCGAGGGCTTCACGGGCTGGCTCGCCGGTGGGGCCACGGACGTCGGCACCCAGACCCGAGCCATCCTCACGGAGGCCGCTCGGCTCGAGGGCCGCGCCCACGAACGGCTGATCGCCGCGAGCGTGGCGCTGCACGAGCGCACCGGGCTCACCGCCGGCAACGGCGCGCTGATGCGCACCTCCGTCGTCGGGATCTCGTCGGTGGGCGACCGGGAGGCCACCGCGCGGTCGGCCCGTGCCGTGGCCGCCCTGACCCACACGGACCCCCTCGCGGCGGACTCCTCCGTGCTGTGGTCGGAGGCGATCCGGGTCGCCGTCACCGAGGGGCGCCTCGACCTCGCGGCCGGACTCGACCTCGTCAGCGCCCCCAACGCCGACCGGTGGGGTGACTGGATCGAGGAGGCGACCGCCGCGGACCCGAGCCAGTTCGACAACAACGGCTACACGGTCACCGCGCTGCAGGCTGCCTGGGCGGCGATCACCTCGACCGACCGTGGTGACGCCTCCGCGGTGCACCTCCAGCGGGGCCTGCAGGCGGCCGTCCGCGCCGGGCACGACACCGACACCGTCGCCGCGATCGCCGGCTCGCTGCTCGGGGCCCGCTACGGCGCCTCGGCGGTGCCCACGCAGTGGCGCCGGATGGTCCACGGGTGGCCGGGCTACCGTTCGCACGAGCTCGTCGAGCTCGCGGTCTCGACGTATGCCGGTGGGCGGGTCCACGGTCGGTGGCCGACCGTGGAGTCGATGGCCGACCCGAGCATCCCGGCCTTGGGCATGCCGCACCCGATCGACCCCGACATCGTCCTCGGCACCATCACCGACCTCGGCCGGGTCCGTGAGCTCGAGGTCCAGGCGGTCGTGTCGCTGTGCGCGCTCGGGTTGCGGGACATCCCCGCCGAGGGGATGACGGCCCGCGACCACATCGAGTTCTGGATCAACCAGGACGACGAGGAGGAGAGCAACCCTCACCTCGACTTCATCCTCGACGACGCGTCCTCGGCACTGCGCCAGTTCCGGGCCGAGGGCAAGCGGGTCCTGCTCCACTGCCGCACCGGGGCGGAGCGGACCCCCGCCGTCGCCCTCCGGTATGCCGTCGACCTCGGTGTCGCCCCCGAGCTCGCGGAGCGCTCGATCCGCGGCGCCCTGCCCGAGATCCGTGGCAAGGGACGGCTCTGGGACGTCGCCGCCCACGGCGCCTGACGGTTCGGCCTCACGCCCTGGCAGGGGTCCGGTCAGACGGTGACGGCCTCGTCGACGTAGCGGCACAGGGCGTTGACGGCCCGCAGGTCCTCGGGGGTGTGCACCTCGGCGTCGAGCAGCTGCGGGCTGCCGATGACAACGGCGATGGCCTTGGCGCGCGAGACCGCGACGTTGAGGCGGTGCAGGTCGTAGAGGAAGGAGACCCCCCGGGGCGCGACCGAGGCGCTCGTGCTGCCCATCGTGTAGATGACGACGGCCCCCTGCTGGCCCTGGAACGTGTCGACCGTGCCGACCCGCGCCCCCTCCGGCAGGGCTCTCACGAGCTCGGCGACGTGGGCGTTGTAGGGCGCGACAACGAGGACGTCCTCGAGGGTGAAGGGCCGGGTCGTGCCCTCCGCATCGGTCCACTCACCAGCGAGCAGGTCGTCGACGAGGGCGCGCGTGACCGCGGCCTCCTCGTGGCTCGACTGGTCGCACACGACCGTGTGCCGGACGGGAGCCCAGCGCAACCCGTCGCCCGAGAGAGCCCCCGGCGCGGACACGGTGAGCCGCTCGCGCCCCGGGGCGGACTCGAGCCGACCCTCGTAGGCGAGCTCGGAGACGAATCTGGTCAGCGAGGGATGCATGCGGAAGGTCCGGTCGAGGAAGACGCCGCGGTCGTCGGGGATCACGTCGTGGACGACCTCGATCCCGTCCTCCGTCCGGGTGCGCAGGTGGTCGAGGGCGGACACCCCCGAGCCGTAGGGGTGCACGGCCTTCGTCGGCTGCGTCAGCTGCTGCGGGTCACCGAGCAGCACGAGCGACCTGGCGGCGGGGGCCACCGCGACGGCGTTGGCGAGGGAGAACTGGCCCGCCTCGTCGATGACGAGCACGTCGACGGCGTCGACCATGTCGTCACGCGACCAGAGCCAGGCGGTGCCCCCGACGAGGGTGGCCGCGCCGGAGGCGAGCGCGGCAGCGATCTCGGCGTTGTCGGTCGTGTGCCGGACGAGCGCGTCCGGGTCGGGATCACCGTCAGCCTCGTCGGCGTTGCTGCCGTCCTTGTGCCACGCCGGACGGGCCACCCCGTCGAGCAGGTTGAGCACGACCGCGTGGGACTGGGCCGTGACCCCGACCCGCAGGCCGGCGTCGAGCAGCGCTCGCACGAGGGCTGACCCGGCATACGTCTTGCCCGTCCCGGGAGGACCTTGGACCGCGAGCACCTCCCCGTCGAGACCGCGTCCGACTCGGACGACGACGTCCTTGGGCTTCTCACCCGGTCGCCCGGCGAGGTCGCAAACCGGCGGGACGACCCGCGCGAGGAGTCGGGTGGCGAGGTTGCTCCCCCCGGTCAGGGCCAGCTCCCCGGTGCGGGCGATGCTCTCCCGCAGGACCTGGTCCATGACCGGCCCGGGGCCGCCGAGGCCGCGGGGGCGCGGCGGCTCCACGGACTTCCGCATGGACAGCTCGATCCACCCCTCGGCCGCATCGAGGGCGACGACCTTCCCGGCCGCAGCGTGGGTGTCGACATCGGGGACGTACTTGCCGAGCGAGACCTTGCAGTCCTGTGGAGGGAAGGGGTAGCGCCAGATCCGTGACTGCTTGACGAGACCTCTCTCCTCCGGCGTCCCCAGGTCACCGATGGCCGTGCCGTCCTCGACCAGCTCGGCCGTCTCGAGCTCCTTGTAGCGGAAGAAGTCCCACCACTCGGGTCGCTTCTCGCGGCGGTGCCAGCCGACGAGGCCGGCCAGCAGCTCCTGGCCCCCGGCGACGAGACGCTCGGCGAGCTCGATCTCGGCCCGCTCCGCGTCGCCGATCTCCTTGACCGGCTCGGGCACGGGTCGGGTCAGCTCCTCCCCCGCGGCCTCGAGGTCGGCCCGCCGCTCCTCGAGCCACTCGTGCAGGGCGAGGGTCGAGCGGACGTCCTCCTCGTTGTAGCGCCGGATGTCGTCGAGGATCGCCTGGTCCGGCGTGCCGTCGTCACGACCGGAGAGCCAGCGCTCGTACTCGACGACCGAGGAGAGACCGTCGGCGACACCCGCGGTGTCGTTGGATCGCGTGTGGCCCCAGTAGAACTCCTCGAGCTTCTTGATCGAGTAGGACCCCTTGCTGATCCGCACGCCCTGGCGGACGACGGCGTAGAGGTCGACGAACACCTCGTGGCGCAGCAGCTGGTCGAGCTCGGCCTCGCGCGTGGCGTGCTGGCCGACGAGCCGCTTGAGGGCCGTCGTCTCGTAGGGGGCGTAGTGGTAGACGTGCATGTCGGGATGGGCGGCCCAGCGCTCGGTGAGCCAGTCGAGCAGCGCCGTCGTCAGCCGGCCCTCCTCGGCGAAGTCGTGTGCCCAGAACTCGACGAACTCCCCCTGCCGGGTCCAGATGCCGGCGAGGTACTCCCGGCCCGCGCCGTCCTGCGCCCACGGGTCTCCCTCGAAGTCGAGGTAGACGTCGCCGTCGTCGGGCTCGGGCAGCATCTGGAGCCCGCGCCCCGGCTCGGGGGGGAGCAGCTCGAACTGCGCAGTGCCGGTCTCGCGCTCGGCGAGCTGGAGCCGGGCCTGCGGCTGGAGCCGGCGCCGCGCCGCGATGGACAGGCCGCCAGCGAGGGCCTCCTCCGGCGCCTCCGCCAGGGCCCGGAGGGTGGGGATGCCGAGGTCGATGAGCGCGGCCCGGTGGTCGGTGCGCATCCCCGCCACCTGGATGAGGTCGTCGCGGTCGACCCACTCCTGGGCGCATCGCTCCTTCCACCGGCACTGGGCGCAGTGCGGGACGCGGACCGACTCGGTCTCGCGAGGGTGGCCGATCGCCTCCTCGAGCTCGACCCGACGCCGCCGAGCGTAGGGCGCGACGTCGACGAGCCGCCACGGGTGCTGGGCGCGGTCGCCGGTCACGACGACGAGCCACTGCGGCGCGACGCCCTGGAGCGTCTCGAGGCGTGCGGCATACGTCGCCATCTGGAGCAGGGCAGGCACCTTGAGGCGGCGGGCGAGCTTGGTGTCGGCGATGTCGTAGCTCCACGGGCCGAGGTCGCTGGGTCGGTCGGTCCGCAGCAGGAAGTCGGCCAGACCGATCCACGACCGGTCGTAGAACGTCGCCTGGTAGATGACCTCGACCCCCCGGCGCATGGCGTCGAGCGTGGCCAGCTCGGCCTCCTCCCGGGCCAGGTCGAGCGCGGCGATGTCCTCGATCGTGCGGCCCTCGGCGCGCAGCACCTCGAGGTAGTCGTGCTCGTGCGCGAGGCCCTTGGCGAAGACGAGGTTGAGCGCGTCGTCACTCGTCGGCGCGCGCGGGACCCGCTGCTCGACAGCCTCGAGGTCGAGCGTCGTGATGTGGGGACAGGCGACGTGCTTCGTCAGGTCGGTGGGGCTGAGGACGAGGCGTCCGTCGATCCGCTGCATGGGTGCGAGTATGCCGCCCACCTCCGACAACCCCGGCGACACCTTCGGGGCGGCGACGCTAGCGTCGGGGCATGCCGACCGCTCGCTACAAGGACCTCTGCATCGACGCGGTGGACGCCCACGCGGCCGCCGCCTTCTGGGGCGGCCTGCTCGGCTGGGAGGCCCACCCACACGATGACGGCGACGCCTGTCTTCGTCTGGGGGACGAGACGGTGCTCGTCTGGGTCAACGCCGTGCCCGAACCCACGACGGTCAAGAACCGGGTCCACCTCGACGTCCGCGCGGAGTCGCTGGAGGCGGCGGTCCGATCCGGAGCCACGGTGGTCGACGAGCGGGAGCGGTGGACGGTCCTGACGGACCCGGACGGCCAGCAGTTCTGCATCTTCGTGCGGGAGGCGCCGGTGAGCAACCGCTTCTACGAGCTGGTCTGGGACGTCACCGGCGACGTGGCGGACGCGCACGGTCTCGCGCTGTGGTGGGCCGCGGTGCTCGGCGGTGACGTGGTCCGCGAGGACGAGTGGAGCAGCGTCGAGGGAGTCGAGGGGCTTCCCTTCGAGTCCCTCGTCTTCCAGCCGGTCCCGGAGGCCAAGGCGACGAAGAACCGGGTGCATCTCGACGTCACCACCGACGCGCTCGCGCCCCTGATCGCTGCAGGAGCGGTCGTCCTGCGAGACAAGGGTGAGGACGGCATCGGATGGACCGTCATGGCCGACCCGGCCGGGAACGAGTTCTGCGCGTTCACGCCGTGACCCGCCCACAACGACAGAGCGTCCGCCCCGTTGAGGGGGCGGACGCCGCCGTGCTCACCGCTGGGGTGACCGTTACCGACGCGGCGGCCCCACCACTCACCCCGTCTCCGGGGTTTTGATCCAGTGGTTGGACGGTGAGCAGGTCTGGTGCTTTGTCGGTGGTGCGGGGTCGTGCGGGTGGTGCTGGGTGGTGTGGTGTCAGCGGAGGATGGAGTTGCCGGCCTTGGTGGACCACCACTTGCCCAGGCCCCAGGTGTCTCCGGCGAGGGTGGTGGCGACGACGGCCAGGCCCAGGGCCTCGACCCAGTGGGAGTCGAACAGGGGGTTGGTCATGCCGGTGGCTCCGAGGGGGAACTCGGCCAGGTACATCAGGGCGAGCAGCAGGCCTCCGGTGATGGCGGCGAGCTTGAGGCCGGCTCCGGCCAGGACGGCGACGCCGATGCCGAGCAGGCCGATCATGAACAGCCAGTCGGCCCAGGGGCCGGAGATGTTCTGGAAGAACCCGCCGAAGGGGCCCTCGGCGTGGGACATGAACCCTTGGGCGGGGGTGCCGCCGTTGATCCAGGCCTTCGCGGACGGTGTCGCGTAGCCCAGGCCGAACATCTTGTCGATGAAGGCCCAGAAGAAGGTGAACCCGAGCACGATCCGCAGCCCGGCCAGGAAGCCGCGCGCCAGCGGGGAGCGGACGATGTCCTCCTGGAGGGTCACCGCGCCGGGACGCGCTGTGGTGTCGGTGGTGTTCGGGGTGGTCGGGGTCTCGTGCTTGCGGTCGATGGTGCTCATGGATCTCATCTCCAGAACTTGGATCTCGTTCCGGCAGTTCCTCTGTCGGTACTACTTACTGTAGTAGTGCTGAGGCCCGGTGTGGTCAGGAACGGCCCCGATCGCGCTGTGACGTGCAGGACAGTTCTGCCGACGGGGTCGGCTGGCTGTGGATGAGTCCCACCGTTTCGGGTGCGGACCGGGCATCATCGTGAGAGCGTTTTTCGACGCGTAGCGGCTTCGGCCGTGGCAGTGACGGGACGACCCCAGGGGACGCCGATGCCTGTTTCGAGACCCAGACCGATGGTGACGTATGCCGCTGGGCTCGTCGTCCTGCTGGTGACCGCCTGCTCGAGTGGCTCGGAGACTCCCCCGCCGGCGCCGGACGTGCCGACGAGCGCGAGCCCGACCACGTCACCGAGCACCCCCACGCCGACGACCACGAGGCCCAGCCCAACGACCACCGGCGACCCGGTGCTGGCCCGGATCCCGAAGGCCGCCCGGCCCGAGACCATGCAAGGCGCCGAAGCCTTCGCACGTTTTTACTTCGACCAATTGAACGCCGGCACTTTAGCGGGAGACCCAGATCGCCACTCAACGGGCTCTCCGACGACAGCTGCAATACCTGCAAGATTCGATGATCGCAGCGCGTCCGGGATGAAGAGACGCGGCGCACATCAAGTATCGAACCTCGTTGAAGTCGACTTCGCAAGACCATCGAGTTCACTGACACGCAGGCGAGTGCTCGTGATGCTAAATCAGTGTTCGGTCCCGTAGTGAATCGACGACGGCGTCACAGACCGTACGACTCAGAGCGTGAGGCGGGGTCTTTCGTCGCCGTTGTGAGCTTTGCACAGAACTGATGGAGTGATTACCGTCTTCAGAAGCAATCAGAATGAGAGCCCTATCGTCTCATCGCGTATTCTCATTGCTCGGAGCACTGCTCCTATTCGTCGCAGCGGTCATCGGCTCTGGCGAATGATTGCAGCTCCGATAACGCAGTTGTATGTCAGTGAAGCACCAGACAGCCGTCGTGATAGGCCTCATGGTCGCGGGACCAGGTGCTGAAGCTGGGGAAGTACCCGGGGGACGACGGGGGTTCCGTCGTCGCGGTCCGGGCGCAGGATGCTCCCGTCTACCAGTACCTGTCGCTCAACGACTGCGGCCAGGCGCGCCCCGAGTCACCCACGCAGGACGTCTCCTGCATCCACGCCCTGCGCGACTGTCCGCCGGACCAGCTCGGGCCCCTCCTGCGGATCTGGCGCCAGACCCTTCGGGCCGGTGTCGTCACCGACCCCTGGGCGACGGTCGGCCTGACGTGTGCGTCGGACGTGGCGCCGGGGGCCCGGCCGACCATCTCGATGGCCGACATCACGGCCCAGTTCCTGCGCACCCCGTGGGCCCGGCCACAGATCTCGAGCCAGCCCGCGGGCAACACGACGCTGGTCAACCTCACCACCTTCTACCGCGTCGACTGGACGTCAGCGGGCTTCGAGCCGGGCGAGGTCGACGCCGCCACGCTTCGTGGGGTCCCCGTCCGGATCCGACCACGCCTCGTCGGTTTCAGCTACGTCTTCGGTGACGGTTCCCGGTCCGGTCCGACCACGTCCGCCGGGGGCGTCTACCCCGACGGCGACGTCACGCACGTCTACACCGGTGCAGGGACGTTCGCCGTCCGCGTGGAGACGACCTTCGGCGCCGACTTCAGCCTCGACGGGCGTACCTGGGACCCGATCCCCAGCACCGTCACCGTGCCCGGCCCGGTGACCGCAGTCACCGTCCAGGAGGCGCGCGGGGTCCTCGTCAACGAGTGACCTCGGCCGCCAGGCCTGTCCCGCGTCGCGTACGTCACTGCTACGCCAGGCGGAGCAGTGACGTACGAGCCCGAGACCCACCGTCTCCCCCAGACGAGCCGCTGCGAGCACCCCAGGTCAGGCGGCGTCGCTCGACCGGTCCGTCGGGAGCGCCACGACGCCCTCAGGTGCTGCGACGGCGAGACCGAGCAGCTCCATGCCGGCAGCACAGCACGCCGCCTCGAAGACGGCCTTGAGGTGACGGTCCTGCTCGGTCACCGCCACCCCACCGGGGCGCGCGATCACGATGACGACATGCTCCATCCCGTGCTGGACCAGCCCCGACAGCAGGGCACGCAGCCCGTCGTCCACCACCTCGAGGGCGACCGGTCCGGTGTCGTCCTCGATGGCGATGGGCTGGAGCAGCCTCCCGTCCGGATGGCACAGCAGGAGCATGATCGCGCCCGCCACGCGGGACTTCTCGCGGGTGACGAGGTCGACGACGTCCTCGAAGATGTCGGGATCGGTCAGGGGGCGCTGTGCCCAGTCCCTGGGCAGGTCCTCGAAGCTCATTCCCCGAGCATGGCCATCCGTCCTGCCACCCTGCCGAAGTTCTCCACAGCCCGAGGTTCTGCACAGCCCCGGCCTCCCGAGGACCGGCGCGGGGACTCACGTCGGCGGCGTGTAGCGCCCGTCGATGACCGTCCACCCGCCGTCGACGAACAGCTGGCTGCCCGTGACGAACGACGCCGCGTCCGACGCCAGGTAGACGACGGCCCCGGCCAGCTCGTCCGGTCGTGACCACCGCCCGAGAGCGCTCTTGCTCGCGTACGCCTCCGACCACTCCTCGTCGGCCCGGATCTGCGCGGTCAGAGGCGTGTCGACGATCCCCGGGGCGATGGCGTTGACACGCACACCCTGCTGTCCCAGCTCGACTGCAGCCGCACGGAGCAGCTGCACCATGCCCGCCTTCGTGGCGGCATACACGCCCTGACCCGGCTCGACGGTCACGGCCCGGATGGAGCTGAAGCCGATGATGCTTCCCCGCCCGCGCTCGGCCATCCCGGCGCCGAAGGCCCGCACGAGGTCGAAGGACGCTCGCAGGTTGAGGCCCACCACCCGGTCGAACTCCTCTGCGGTGTAGTCGAGCACGCGCTTACGCACGTTGGTGGCCGCGGTGAAGACGAGCACGTCGACCTCCCCCAGCTCCGCTGCCGCCCGATCCACTGCCGCCGCGTCGGTGACGTCGAGCTCGTATGCCGCCGAGCCGGCTCCCAGCGCTGCGGTCGCCTCCGCGGCGGCGAGGTCCCGGTCGACACAGACGACCTCGGCGCCGTGGGCGGCGAGGGCGAGCGCGCTCTCGCGGCCGATGCCGCTGCCCGCCCCGACGACGACGGCCCGCCGCCCATCGAGGCGGAACAGCCGCGCGTAGTCGGGGCGCTCGGGCGTTGCGGTGGTGCTCGTCATCGGGACTCCTTCGTCCGGGGGTCGGGCAGTCAGATCAGGTGCAGGGTCAAGGCAGGCCAGGTCAGGTGGTCGGGCGGATGATCGCCATCCGGGTGACGGTCAGCTCCTCGATCGCGAAACGCGGCCCCTCCCGGCCGGCCCCCGAGTCCTTGACGCCGCCGTAGGGCATGACGTCAGAGCGGAAGCCGGGCACGTCGTTGACGACGACCCCGCCCGTCTCGATCCGCTCGATGGCGGCGAACGCCGTGTCGAGGCCGGCTGTGAAGACACTGGCGTGCAGCCCGTAGCGGGACCGGTTCACGACCTCGACCGCCTCGTCGAAGTCGGCGACGGACCGGACGGCCACGACCGGCCCGAAGACCTCCTCGTCCCAGGCCAGCTCACCGTCCGGCACATCGAGGAGCAGGGTCGGCTGCATGACCCCCTCGACGACGTCGCCTCCGTGCACGAGGGCGGCCCCGGCGGCGACAGCCGACGCCACCCACTCGCGCACACGCTCGGTCGACCGGTCGTCGATGAGAGCCGAGACCCGGGTCGCGGCCTCGCGGGGGTCGCCGACGACCACCTCGTCCATCCGGGCCGTGAGGGCCTCGAGGAACGCAGCGCGCACCGACTCGACGACGACGACCCGCTGCACGCTGATGCATGCCTGACCAGAGGCGTAGTAGCCGCCCCGGACGACAGCACCTGCGGCGGCCACCACGTCGGCGTCTGCCGCGACGACGAGTGCGGAGTTCGAACCGAGCTCGAGCAGCACCTTCGTCGGCGCCGCGTCCCGGGCGATCTGGTGCCCGACCCCGGCGGACCCGGTGAACGACACCGCGCCCACCCGGCGGTCGGTCGTCAGCGCGACCCCGACCTCGACCCCGCCGGTGACGAGCTGGACCGCGGCCCGCGGCACGTCGACCGCGGCCAGGGCCTCCCGCACCACGTGGACGAGCCAGAGCGTCGCGAGCGGTGTCTGCGGTGCCGGCTTGATGATGACCGGGCAACCGGCGGCCAGTGCCGGCGCGAGCTTGTGGGTCGCCAGCAACAGCGGGTAGTTGTAACCCGCGATGCCGACGACGACCCCGATCGGGCGGCGCACCCAGAAGCCGATCAGGCCCTCCCCGCTCGGGAGCAGGTCGAGCGGCACGGTCTCCCCGTGCAGCCGGGCGACCTCCTCCGCTGAGGTGAGCAGCGTCAGCAGCGTCCGGTCCACCTCGACGCGACAGTCGACGAGCGGCTTGCCCGTCTCGAGGACGAGGAGCTGCTCGAGTTGCTCACGCTGCTCCGTCAGGACCCGGTGCGTCTCGATCAGGGCGGCACGACGGGCGTGCGACGGGGCCGCAGCCATCCGCTGACGTAGCTCAACGGCATACGAGATCGCTTGTTGCGCCTGCTCCCTCGATCCGACCGGCGCGTCGGCGACGAGCTCGCCCGTGTACGGGAAGCGCACCTCTGCGGTGGAGTCGACGTCGACCCAGCCGTCCCCGATCGGCAGGCCCGCGGGGTGGTCCGGACGGTAGGTGGTGCTCACGCGCTGTCTCCCAACAGGTCGGCGGCGCCGGCGCCCTCGAGCGCACGACGCATGGTCGGCGCCGCCCGGAGGAGGCGCTGGGTGTAGTCGTGCTGCGGCCGCTCGTAGATCTCCTCCGTCGGTCCCGTCTCGACGACGAGCCCGTCGCTCATCACCGCGACCCGGTCGCAGACGTGGCGCACGACGGACAGGTCGTGGGAGACGAAGATGAGCGTCAGGCCGAGGTCGTCGACGAGGTCGGTGATGAGGTTGAGCACCTGGGCGCGCACCGACACGTCGAGCGCACTGACCGGCTCGTCGGCGAGCAGGATCGACGGCTTCGGGGCGAGGGCCCGCGCGATCGAGATCCGTTGGCGCTGACCGCCGGAGAACTGGTGCGGGAAGCGGTCCCCCGCACTCGACGGCAGCCCGACGGCCTCGAGCAGCTCCGCCACCCGGGCGGGCCGGCCCCCGATCCCCTGAGCGACCATGGGTTCGGCGATGATGTCGCGCACCCGCATCCTCGGGTCGAGCGATCCCATCGGGTCCTGGAAGACGAGCTGAAGGCTCGACCGGAGGAAACCGAGGTCCTTCTCACGTCGGCCGACGATGTCGCGGCCGTCGACGCGGATCTGTCCGCTCGTGGGCCGGTCCAGCCCTGCGAGGAGGCGCAGCAGCGTCGACTTGCCGCAACCGGACTCCCCGACGATGCCGAAGCGCTCGCCGCGCTCCACCTCGAACGAGACGCCCTTGAGAGCCTCGACGACGGGGCCCTTCTCCCGCAACGAGGTCCGGGGTCGCCGGTAGTCGCGGCGCAGGTCGGTGACGGTCATCGCCGCGGTCATCGTCGGCCTCCTCCGGCCGGTGCGGGGTGGTGGCAGGCGTATCCGCTCTCACGGCTCCGCCCGGTCCATCCGGGCGCCGTGGCGCACTCGTCGGTCGCGTGCTCGCAACGGCTCCGGAAGACGCACCCGGCCGGGAAGGCGCCCGCGGCCGGGACGGCACCGGGGATCGTCGGCAGCCCCCCTCGGGCATCGACCGCCTCGAGGTCGGACGCGGCGAGCAACCCCTGCGTGTACCGGTGCCGCGGCCGGGTGAAGACGTCCTGCACGGTCCCCGCCTCGACGATCCGCCCGCCGTACATGACGAGCACCCGCTCGCAGACGGTCGCGACGACGGCGAGGTCGTGGGTGATGAAGAGCATGGCCGAGCCGCGTGCCTCGACACCGCGGACGATGAGGTCGAGCACGCGGGCCTGGACCGTGACGTCGAGCGCCGTCGTCGGCTCGTCGCAGACGAGCAGGGCCGGGTCGTTGGCCAGCGCGATCGCGAGCACCACCCGCTGGCGCTGCCCACCGGACAGCTGGTGGGGGTAGGCGCGCGCCGCGTCGGCCGGCGAGGGCAGACCGACCTGGTCGAGCAGCTCGACGACCCGCGCCCGCACGGCTCGGCGGTCCGGTCGCTTCCGGTCCCCGTCCCCCCCGTGGATCGTGATTGCCTCTGCCACTTGGTCGCCGACGCGCATCGTCGGGTTGAGCGCCGTCATCGGCTCCTGGAAGACCATCGTCAGGTCACGACCCCGGACGCGCGCCATCCGCCGGTCGGAGGCCCCGAGCAGCTCGTGGGTGACGCCCTCGAGGCGCACCGAGCCCGACACCCGCGCGTCCTCGGGCAGCAGGCCGAGCAGCGCGAGGCTGGTGAGCGACTTGCCGGAGCCGGACTCCCCGATCAGCCCCACCCGCTCCCCCCTGCCGATGGTGAAGGAGACGTCGTGGAGCAGGTCGTGACGACCGATGGCGACACCGAGCTCGCGCACGGTGAGGACCCGGTCCTGCTCGTATGCCGCTGGGCTCGTTTGCGTTGCCGGCGCGCTCATCTTCGGTCGTCCATTCGTGGGTCGTAGTGGTCGCGCAGACCGTCACCGAGCAGGTTGAAGCCGAGCACCGCCAGCGCGATCGCGACGCCCGGGATGAAGGCGAGGCGCGGATCGGAGAAGAGCAGCTCCTGGCTCTCCTGGAGCATCCGGCCCCAGCTCGGCGTCGGCGGCGGCGTGCCGTAACCGAGGAAGGACAGGGCCGCCTCGGCGAGCACAGCGATGGCGAAGGAGACGGAGGCCTGGACGATGACGAGGCCGCTGACGTTCGGCAGGACGTGCCGCAGCCCGATCGCCCACGGTCCCCGTCCGGCGGCCCGAGCCGCCAGGACGTACTCCGTGCCCAGCACCTGCAGCGCGCCACTGCGCACGAGCCGGACGAAGCTGGGCACCGAGGCGACGCCGATGGCGATCATCGCCACCAGCGTGCTGCCGCCGTAGACCGCGCTGAACATGATCGCGAGCAGCAGGGCCGGGAAAGCGAGGAGCAGGTCGGTGCCGCGCATCAGCGTCTCACCGAGGCCCCGGGAGGCCATCGCCGCGACGATGCCGAGCGGCACCCCGATGATCCCGGCGACACCGACGGCGACGACCCCGACGAAGAGCGTGGTCCGGGCTCCGACGAGGATCTGGCTGAGCACGTCCCGGCCGAACTTGTCCGTGCCGAGCAGGTAGCCGGGGGTGCCGACGTCGCTCAACCGGACCGCGGGGTCGACGAGGGTCGGGTCGTGGGGGGTCCAGACGAAGGAGACGACCGCCATCAGCACGACCACCGAGACGATGACGGCGCCGACGACGAAGCTCGCCCCGGGACGTCGCCGCACCGACGGAGCCATGGCCTCGGCCTCAGCCTCGGCGGCGCGGGCGGCATCGGCGCCCGGGGAGTCGATCGGCTCGGCGCTCATCGGGAACCCACCTTCAGCCTCGGGTCGATCACGAGATAGAGCAGGTCGACGAGGAAGTTGACGAACAGCACGGCGAAGACGAGGAGCATGACGATGTCCTGGACGAAGATCAGGTCGCGGTTGGAGACCTGATCGAGCAGCAGGCTGCCCAGGCCCGGGATCACGAACACCCGCTCGACGACGACGGCCCCGATCAGCAGGGTCGCGAGCTGGAGGGCGAGCACCGTGACGACGGGGATGGCCGCGTTGCGGAACCCGTGTCGGCGCAGGGCCGCCAGCGGTCCGAGGCCCTTGGCCCGCGCCGTGCGGATGTAGTCCTCCCGCTGGACGTCGAGGATCGCGCTGCGCACGTAGCGGGTCAGCACCGCAGCCTGGACGAGCCCGAGCGAGAGCACGGGCAGGACGAGCTGGCGCAGGAACTGGACCGGGTCCTCGCTCGGTGGGGTCCACCCGTTCGCCGGCAGCCACTGGAGGCGCACCGCGAAGACGGTGATGAGCAGGATGCCCGCGAGGAAGGCCGGGATGGCCACGCCGACCTGCGAGAGCGCGGACAGTGCGAGACCGCTCGGCCGGCGATGGCGCACGGCCGCGATGGTGCCGAGCGGCACGGCCACGACCAGCGCGAGCAGCATCGAGCAGACGACGAGCCAGAGGGTGACCTGGAGCCGGTCGAGGATCTGCGGGGCGATCTCGACCTGAGAGACGTAACTCGTGCCGAGGTCGAAGCGCACGAGCCCGCTCACCCACGCGAAGTATCGGACCACGACCGGCTCGTCGAGGCCGAACTCGGTGCGCAGCTGGGCCACGGCGCCCTCGGACGCGTTGACGCCGAGGGCGACCCGCGCCGGGTCACCGGGCAGCAGCGCCATGAACCCGAAGACGAGGACGGAGCTCACGACGAGGCTCACGACGAGGATCGCCGTGCGTCTGACGAGCTGGAGCAGCATGCGGTCCGTCCTGTCGTCGGTGGGACAGGTCCCGGCCGGTGTCGGCCGGCCGGGACCCGCGGTGGCGCCGACCGGGTCGACCGACGCCGTGCGCGATCAGGTGCGGGCGAGCCCGCTGAGGTCGAACGACTCCGTGATCGCGTTCTTCGGAAGCCCGGTGATGCCCTTGTCGGCGACCATGAGGTTCGGCAGGAGGAAGAGCCAGTCGCCTGCCGCGTCCTCGGACAGCTCCTTGGCCGCCTTTTTCATCAGCGACACCTGCTCCTGCGGGCTGCCCGCGTCGGCAGCGGCGAGGTCGGCCTGCAGCTGCTTGTTGTCGTAGCGGGTGTAGTAGTCCGGGTTGCCGAAGACCGCTTCGAGGTCACGGGGCTCGACGTGCGCCACGATCGACATGTCGTAGTCGGCGTCGGTGAAGACGGTGCCGAGCCAGACGGCCGGGAACTCGAGCTGGTCGAGGGTGACCTTGAAGCCGGCCTGCTCGAGCTGGCTCTTGACCACCTGACCGCACGAGACGGCATACGGCAGGGACGGGATGCGCAGCTTGAGCGTCTTGCTGCCGACACCCGTCTCGGCGACGAGCGCCTTGGCCTTCGCGAGGTCGTAGGGGTAGAGGCCGGTGAGGTCCTCGTACCACGGGTCGGTGGGCGGGACCATGCTGCCGATGAGGGTGCCGCGGCCGGCCCAGCAGGTGTCCATCAGGGCCTTGTGGTCGATGGCGAGGCGGACCGCCTGGCGCACCTTGAGGTCGTTGAGCGGGGCGCGACCGTTGTTGAAGGAGAGCAGCACCTCCCCGTTCGTCGTGCCCTCGATGATCTGGTACTTGTCGTTGTTCTCGAACTGGGCGAGCGACTCGGGCGCCTGGACCGTCCCGATGACGTTGATCGTGCCGGTGAGCAGCGCGTTGTTGAGGGCCGTCGGGTCCTTGAAGTACTTGAGGGTGACGTCCTGGAAGTAGGGCTTGGGGCCCCAGTAGTCGGGGTTGGCCTTCATCGAGATCGAGTCGCCCCGCTTCCACTCCCCGAAGACGTAGGGGCCGGTGCCGACCGGCTTCGTCGCGAGGTCGGCGACGGCGCTCTCCGTCATCATCGCGCCGATGCGGGTGCTCATCTTGTAGAGCCAGTTGTTGCTCGGCTTGTCGAGCGTGACCTGCAGCTCGGTGTCGCTGACGGCCTTGGCGTCGGAGACGACGTCCATGGCGGCCTTGAGCGAGACGGTCCAGTCCTTCTTCACCCGGTTGATCGAGTAGACCGCGTCCTTGGCGGTGAAGGTGGACCCCCCGGTGAACGTCGCGTTGTCGACGAGCTCGAAGGTGTAGGTCTTGCCGTCGTCGCTGACCTTCCATGACTTCGCGAGGGCGGGCTTGAGGTCACCGTTCTGGTCGACCTTGACGAGCGTCTCGTAGACGTTGTCGAGCAGCGCCTGCGGGATCGCGGCCCCGTCCTTCGTCGTGAAGTCGAGACTCGCCGGCTCGGCGACGAGTCCCACCGTCAGGGACGTGTCGCCCGAGCCCCCGGCCCCGGCGGCCCCGGTGCCGGACGGGGTCGTGCTCGACCCGGCCGAGCACGCGGCGGTGGCGGCGAGCAGCAGCACGCTGGCTGCGGCGGTGCCGATGCGGATGAGCTTCATCGTGACTCCATCTCGTGCAGGACCGCGGAACCGAGCTGCGACGTGCTCGCCGAGCCACCGAGGTCAGGGGTGTGGTTGGCGGGTGTGGCCAGTGTCGCAGCCAGGGACTCGCGGATGGTCGTCGCGGCAGCCGCGTGACCGAGGTCGTCGAGCAGCATCGCGCCGGACAGGATGCATGCCGTGGGGTTGGCGATGCCCTGTCCTGCGATGTCCGGTGCGGAGCCGTGGACCGGCTCGTAGACGCCCGGCGCGTCGCCGCCCGGGAGGATGTTGGCGCTGGGCGCCATGCCCATGCCGCCCGCGAGCACGGCGGCGAGGTCGCTGAGGATGTCACCGAAGAGGTTGCCGGCGAGCAGGACGTCGAGCGAGTGCGGGTGCTGGATCATCCGGGCGGCCATCGCGTCGACGAGGACGATCTCCAGCTCGACGCCGGTATGCCGCTGGGCCACCTCACGCACGACCGCGTCCCAGAGCGGGTAGCCGTAGCGCATCGCGTTCGACTTGGTCACGAGGGCGAGCCGGCCGCTGCGCTGCTCGGCGAGGGAGAAGGCGTGCTCGGCGGCCCGCTCGATGACGCGGCGCGAGTGGACGGCGACCTCGATTCCGAGGTCGTGCCCGGTGCCGGCATGCGCCAGGCCCCCGGCGCCGACGTACTCACCCTCGGTGTTCTCCCGGACGATGACGAGGTCGACGCCCTCGACGTCCTTGACCCGGCTCGGGACCCCGGAGAAGGCGCGGACCGGGCGGATGTTGACAGCGAGGTCGAGCTGCTGCCGCAGCCCGATGATGAGGCCCCAGACGAGCTCGTGGTCGGGGACGTCCGGGCGACCCACGGCACCGAAGAGCGCTGCGTCGTGGGCCCGGATCGTGTCGGCGCCGTCGATGGGCATCGCCGCACCTTCGCGGAGGAAACGGTCTGCGCCCCAGTCGAGCTCGGTCAGCTCGAGGATCTCCCCCTGCTGCTCGAGAGCGGACGCGAGCACCGGCAGGCAAGCCGAGACGACCTCGGGTCCGACCCCGTCGCCGGGGATCACCGCCAGCCGTACCGTCATTGCCCAGCCTTTCGTCGGTCGTACGCGTCATCACGTCGCTTGTTCACTGGTCAGACCAGTGGACTTTTCTGCGTTGAGAGGTACCGTTGCCGTCATCCGCTCTGATGTCAAGGGTCGGCGCCGCACCGAGACGGCCGCTGCCGGCTCCGAGAGAAGGGAACGCATGGCGATGTCCACACCACGACCGGCGAGCCGCACCGCGACCGAGCTGGTCGCCGAGTACGCCCTCGGGTCCCTCTCCCCGGTCGAGGTCCTCGACGACGTCGCATCGCTCATCGGCCACCGGGAGCCCGAGCTCAACGCCTTCTGGAGGCTCGACCTCGACGGGGCCCGGACGGCCGCCGAGGAGAGCGCGGAGCGGTGGCGTGCGGGCCGCCCCCAGGGACCCATCGACGGGGTGCCCGTGA
This sequence comes from uncultured Actinomycetota bacterium, assembly GCA_963764195.1. GTDB lineage: Bacteria > Actinomycetota > Actinomycetes > Actinomycetales > Dermatophilaceae > JBDSSS01. The sequence continues at coordinate 602,361 of CAVXRG010000003.1, read as the reverse complement.
CGGTCAAGGAGAACCTCGCCCGCGCCGGCGTCCCGATGCCCGCCGGCAACGCCGGTGTGACCCCGACGGTGCCCTCGCGCAGCGCCCCCGTCGTCGAGCGCATCGAGGAGTCGGGTGGGGTCATCCTCGGCTCGACGGTGATGCCCGACTGGGGCATGTTGAGCTCCGGCGTGTCGAGCCTGCACGGCACGACCCGCTCCCCCTGGGACCCGACCCTGACGACGGGCGGGTCCAGCGCTGGGGCCGGCGCGGCTGCTGCCGGGGGCTACGGACCGCTGCATGTCGGCACCGACATCGGCGGCTCGATCCGCCTGCCCGGCACCTGGCTCGGCCTGACGACGCTCAAGCCGAGCGCTGGCCGGGTCCCCCTCGACAACCCCTACCTCGGGCGCTGCGCGGGACCGATGGCTCGCACCGCGGCCGACGCCGCCCTGCTCCTGTCCGTGATCAGCCGACCTGACGCGCGGGACTGGACCAGTCTCGCGCCGGAGGAGCTCGACCTCGCCCTCGACGCCGGCTCCCTCGACGTCTCCGGCCTGCGCGTCGGACTCCAGCTCGACGCCGGGTGCGGCCTGCCCGTCGACCCAGAGGTGTCGGCCGCCGTCGAACGGGCCGCCGGGATCTTCGCCGCGGCCGGGGCCACGGTGGAGCCGCTGGCCCCGTTCATGACGGGGCGGATGCTCACCGACCTCGACCAGTTCTGGCGGGTCCGGTCGCTCGTCGACTTCGAGGCGCTCGACGCGGACGCACAGGGCCGGGTGCTGCCCTTCATCCAGCGATGGGTCACCTCGGTGCGTGACGTCGACGGGCGGACCGTCCTCGGCGACTACGCGAGCATCATGGCGCTGCAGCAGGCGACCGTGGCGGCCACGGCGCCCTTCGACGTCGTGCTCTCGCCCGTCGCGCCCGTGGCGGCCTTCCCCGCGGAGTGGCCGATGCCCTGGGGCGAGGCCGACCTCGGGATGGCCCACATCGGCTTCACCGCCCCCGCCAACATGTCCGGACAGCCGGCGGCCTCGGTCAACTGCGGCTTCACCACGGACGGACGGACGATCGGCCTGCAGATCTCGGGCCGGCGGTTCGACGACGCCGGAGTGCTGCGCGTGGTCGACTGGTACGAGCACCACCGCGGCGCCGAGGCGACGCCCGTGTGGCCCATCCCCGAGGTCGGAGACCCGAATGACTGACGTGCGCGAGGTGGGGGCCAAGCCGGCCCGGCCCTTCGAGCAGGTCCGACCCGTGCGCCTCTACGAGCGGATCGTCGAGCAGATCGAGGAGTCGATCGGCACGGGCGAGCTCTCCCCGGGCCAGCGGCTCCCCAGCGAGCGGGAGCTGGTGGTGCAGTTCGGGACGAGCCGGGCGACGGTGCGCGAGGCCCTGCGCGTGCTCGAGAGCAACGGCGTCGTCCGCTCCCGCCCCGGCGACCCGAACGGTCCCGAGATCCTGCCCTTCACCTCGGGGGGGCTGAGCAAGCAGATGCGCCGGCTGGCCCGCGCCGATGGCCTCAGCCTGTCCGACCTGCTCGTGTCGCGGATGATGCTCGACTCGACGTCCAACCGCCTCGCCGCGACGTTGCGCACCACCGAGCAGCTGGCCGAGATGGAGGCCGCCATCGACCAGATGCGGGGGGCCGTCGAGGGCGGCTACACCTCCTTCAGCGAGGCCGACTTCGCCTTCCACGAGACCATTGCCCGCGCGAGCGGCAACACCTTGATCCAGGTGAGCAACGAGGTCGTCCGCGACACGGTGCTGTCGCTCATCTCCGACAAGATCGCCCACGCCCGCAACGCTCCCGCCCTGATGAAGCGCTCGCTGCACCACCACGAGCTCGTCCTCGAGGCGATCCGGGCCGGCGACGGGCCCGCGGCGGCGAGCGCATCGCTGCACAGCCTCTACGACTACTACTCCGGCTACGTCCCCGCCGCCGAGCGCAAGGCCCTCAAGGCTCTGCTCGAGACCTGACCCTCGGGCCACACCACCGTGGCTCAGGATGCCCGGGGCGCGTGGTGGGAGACCGCCTCGACGTTGGTGCCGTCGGGGTCACTTACGAAGGCGCCGAAGTAGCCCGGGTGGTACTCAGGCCAGAGGCGGGGCTCGTGCAGCGACGCTAGCGAAGCCCGTCGACAGCGAACAGACGTATGCCGCCCACCGGAGTGAGCGGCATACCCCCCTCGTTGTGGCGCACCGCCAGGGGCGGCGCCGTCAGCGGACGACCATGACCGGGCAGGCCGCCTGGTGGATGATCGTGTGGCTGACCGAGCCGAGGAGCAGGCCGGCGAAGCCGCCGCGCCCGCGCGAGCCGATCACGACGAGGCCTGCGGTCGTGGCGAGCTCGGCGATGGTTCGGCCGGGGTCGCCGTAGAGGACCTCGGTCTCCACCTCGACCCCCGGGTAGGCGGCGAGCACGTGATCGCGCGCCTGCTCGACGGTGTCGGATGCCTGGTCGTGGGCCGCGTGGGCGGACTCCGTGCCCGCCCGTGCGGTCTCGGCGTAGGCCCAGGCCTCCATCGAGATCGACTCCGCCACCCGGACGATGTGGAGCGGGGCGCCGAAGGTCTGCGCGAACCGGGCCGCGGACTCGATCGCGTGGTAGGACTCCTCGGAGCCGTCGACGCCGAGGACGACCCGTCGTCCCGGACCGGGAAGTCGTGGGACGACGGACCCGTCGTCATGGTCGGTGCGGATGACGATGACGGGGCAGTGTGCGTGCGCGGTGACGGTGTAGGCCGTCGAGCCGAGCACGCCGCCGAGCACCCGGCCGCGTCCGCGAGAGCCCATCACGACGAAGTCGGCGTCCTTGCTGCTGTCGACGAGCTGGGCGGGGGCGCTACCGATTGCGTTGATCCGCTCGACGCGGTCCTCTCCGAGCACCTTCGTCGCTCGCTCGAAGCCGACGGCGAGGACGCTGCGGGAGACCCCTTCGAGGGAGTCGATGATCTCGGCGGGCTCGTAGCCGGGGAAGGCGGGGACCGACGCGAGGGTCACGCAGTGGAGCAGGGTCAACGACGTGTCGAGTTGCTTCGCGGCCTCGATCGCCCAGTCGAGGGCGGCTCTCGAACCCATCGAGCCGTCGTAGCCGACGAGGATCGAACCGGTCCGGCCGTCCTTGTCCGTGGTGGCAGTCATCGCACACAACCTTCCCTGATGAGGACGGGGCCTCGCGCTCCGGCCCCACCTCCATTCTCCCGCTTCGCGCTGGCCGTGGGGGTCAAGTGTGACCACCTAGACAGGTGGCGATCCGTGTCTTGAAATCGACTGTGGCTGAGTCGAATTCGAACGTCGTGGAGGTGGACGTGACATTCGGGGCCGAGCCTGCCGGGCCACCCGGCCACCACCACCCGGCCGAGGAGCACGACGCCCGCCGTGACGAGGTCACGGCGGGCGAGGTGGCGTTCAGGACAGGTCAGGCGACGCGCGTCTGGGGCGCGGTCTCCTTCGTCTTGCCGGGGTCCTTCTCGACGATGTCGCCAAGGGCCTCATCGATGCGCGTCATCAGCTCGGGCTCGAGCTTCACGCCGGCGGCCTTGACGTTCTCGCCGACCTGCTCCGGACGCGAGGCGCCGACGAGAGCGGCGGCGACGTTGGGGTTCTGCAGGACCCAGGCAACGGCGAGCTGCGCCATCGACAGGCCAGCGTCGTCGGCGATCGGCTGCAGCTTCTGAACACGAGTGAGGACGTCGTCGTTCATGAAGCGCTTGATCATGTCGGCACCGCCCTTCTCGTCCGCGGCCCGCGAGCCCTCCGGCGGGGTCTGGCCCGGCTTGTACTTGCCGGTCAGCACGCCCTGCGCGATCGGGCTCCACACGATCTGGCTGACACCGAGCTCCTGCGAGGTCGGGACGACCTCGTCCTCGATGACGCGCCACAGCATCGAGTACTGCGGCTGGCTCGAGATGAGCTGGAAGCCGAGCTCCTTGGAGAGCTTGACGCCCTCGCGGATCTGGTCGGCGGTCCACTCGCTGACGCCGATGTAGAGCGCCTTGCCCTGGCGCACGACGTCGGCGAAGGCCTGCATCGTCTCCTCGAGCGGCGTCTCCGTGTCGTAGCGGTGCGCCTGGTAGAGGTCGACGTAGTCGGTCTGGAGGCGCTCGAGCGAGCCGTTGATCGACTCCATGATGTGCTTGCGGGACAGGCCCGTGTCGTTCTTGCCGCCCGGCCCGGTGGGCCAGTAGACCTTCGTGAAGATCTCGAGACTCTCGCGCCGCTCGCCCTTGAGGGCGTCGCCGAGGACGGTCTCCGCCTTCGTGTTCGCGTAGACGTCTGCCGTGTCGAACGTGCTGATGCCTGCCTCGAGGGCTGCCTGCACGCACTTCGTCGCGACGTCGTTCTCCACCTGGGACCCGTGGGTCAGCCAGTTGCCGTAGGTGATCTCGGAGATCTTGAGTCCGCTGTTACCGAGGTATCTGAATTCCATCCTTCAACCGTATGCCGCCCACCTGACCGTTTGTCGAGGAGGGGGGGCTTGACGCCCGGCCAGGGGCGTCCAGCGGCGGGGTCACCGCACCCAGGGGTCGCGCCAGCCACCGACACCGGCGGCGAGCTCCGACGCGGCCGCCGGCCCCCAGGACCCGGGGGCATAGGTCCCCGGCTTGGTGGGCAGATCGAGGAGCGGCTCGAGCACCCGCCACGTCTCCTCGACGACGTCCTCGCGGGTGAAGCGCGTCGCGTCCCCGACGATGGCCGCGTGCAGCAGCTCCTCGTAGGGCGTCGGCACGTCGTCCCCACCGAGGTCGACGTCGAGGTCGATGGTGCGCAGCGTGTCGCGCGTCCGGCTCTGGGCTTGCATGACGATCCGTGCGCCGGCCTCGGGGTCGACCCGGAGCACGATCTGGTCGGGGTCGCGCACGCCGTCGTCGTCGGTGAAGCCGAGCGGGGGCGGAGCCTGGAGCACGAGCCGCACCTCGGTCGTGCTCACCGGCAGGTTCTTGCCCGCCCGGATGAGGAAGGGCACCCCAGACCAGCGCCAGTTCTCGATGGTGAGGCGGAGGGCGGCATACGTCTCCGTCGTCGACCCCTCCGCCACCCCTTTCGTGGCGTCGTAGCCGTCGTACTGGCCGCGGACGTAGGCTGCCGGGTCGGCCGTCGGCATGGCCGCGAAGACGTCGCGCTTGCGGTCGGAGAGTGCGTCGAGCCCGCCCCGAGCGGGAGGCTCCATCGCGACCATGGCGAGCACCTGCATGATGTGGTTCTGCACGACGTCGCGCAGGGCGCCGACCTTGTCGTAGAAGGAGCCCCGCGTCGAGACGTCGAAGTCCTCGGCCATCGTGATCTGCACGGACTCGACGTACTGCCGGTTCCACAGCGGCTCGAGGATCGTGTTCGCGAAGCGGAGCCGGAGGATCTGCTGCACCGACAGCTTCCCGAGGAAGTGGTCGATCCGGTAGAGCTGCGACTCGCGCAGCATCGCCCGGAGGGACGCGTTGAGGGCCTGCGCCGACGCGAGGTCGCGGCCGAAGGGCTTCTCCACCACGACCCGGGCGTTCGCGGTGAGGTCGGCCGCCGCGAGGCCCTTGACGACGGTCTCGAAGAGGAAGGGCGGGATCTCCAGGTAGAAGACTGGACGCCTGGCGTCCCCGAGAGTCTCGGCGAGCCGCTCATAGGTGTCTGCCTCGGCGAAGTCGCCTCCGACGTAACGCATTCGGGCCACGAGACGTTCGACGACCGCGGGATCCGCATCCTTCACCGAGTCGGCGATCGACTCCCGTGCCCGCTGCCGCAGGTCGTCATCGCTCCAGTCCTCGGCGGCGACCCCGATGACGGGACAGGCGAGGCGCTCGGCGTGCTCGAGGCCGTAGAGCGCGGCGAAGGTCATCTTGCGCGCGAGGTCACCCGTCATCCCGAAGGCGACGAGCACGTCGGCCTCGGCCTGGTCCCGCGTCTCGTCCTGTGTACCCACCATCTCTCGACCCTAAGCCCGGGGTGCCGTCAGCAGCCGCCGAAGCCCGTCCCGAGCGGCCCACGCGCGTCAGCCGGCCCGGACGAGGCCCGGTGCGTCGTGACGGCGCTCGTTCCCACCCACGGCCGCGGCGCACTCACTGGTCGGCTGTTTCCCGGACGAGCTCCTTGACGACGGCGACGAGGTCTCCGCCGTGCCGCTCGGCCAGGGCACGCTGGCGCTGGTAACCGGCGCCGCGCTCGAGGATGCCGCGCACCCCCTCGAGCTCGACCGTGCAGCCGAGGTCGCTCGCAACGGGCGAGAGCCGGTCGAGGATGCGGTCGAGGTCCTCGGTGACGAGGCGCTCGGTGTTGTCCCGCCCGGTGATGACGATGGCGTCGAGGCCGTAGCGAGCCGCCCGCCACTTGTTCTCCTGGACGTGCCACGGCGGCAGGTCGGGGAGGGTCCCCCCGGCGTCGAGGGTCCGGGAGCACTCCTCGACGAGGCACTGGGTCAGGGCGGTGAGCGCCGTGATCTCCGCGATGGTGCCGACGGAGTCGCAGACCCGGTGCTCCAGTGTGCCCAGGGCCGGTGAGGGCCGCACGTCCCAGCGGTTGTGGCGGATCTGCTCGATGACGCCGGTCGTCGTCATGTCCTCCATGAACGACTCGAACTCCTCCCACCGCTCGAACTGGAAGGGCAGTCCAGCTGTCGGCAGCTGCTGGAACAGGAGCGCGCGCTGCGAGGCGTAGTGCGTGTCCTCGGCCTCCCAGAAGGGCGAGCTCGCCGAGAGTGCGAGCAGGTGCGGGTAGTAGTTGAGCATCGCGGACAGGATCGGCAGGGCCTTGTCCCGGTGGTCGATGCCCACGTGGACGTGCAGGCCGTAGATGACCATCTGCCGCCCCCAGTACTGGGTGCGGTTGAGCATCTCCTGGTAGGTCTCCCCCGGCGACACGTCCTGCGAGCGCCAGCCGCTGAAGGGGTGCGTCCCCCCGGCGAAGACCTCGAGACCCTGACCGGCCGCCACCGACTGCACGGAGCCCAGCGCCTCGCGCAGGTCACGCTCCGCCTCGGCCACGGTGCGGCATACCCCGGTGACGAGCTCGACCGTGTTGGTGAGGTATTCGCCGGTCACGAGGGGTGAGTCGATGTGGGACAGGACGGCGGCCGCATGCGGGACGAGCTCGGCCGTGTCGGCGTCGACGAGCGCGAGCTCCCACTCGACGCCGAGCGTCGACTGCGCCGAGTTCGCGAACGAGATCTGCATCGGGCTCCTTGGGTCACACTTGGCGGCACGGGGCGGGCGGCGTCAGCGAGGTCGGCCGGATCCAAAAAGTCATCTGAAGCCTAACCGTCCCCCCTGCGCGCCGCTCCGACCCACAAACCCCTGCCCCCTCGATCATCGAACGCGCGGCTCCCGCCTCGACTCCCCCTTCGTGGGTCCGAGCCGCACGCACCCCCTCGACGGGGCGCCCCACGGCTGGGTATGAAGGAAGCATGACCTCGTCCCATGGATCCGCGCCCGCCTCGTCCCTCCCGCTGCCGGCCCGGGTTGCGGTCGCACTCGAGGACGACACCCGTCTCGACCCTGCGGTCGACCGGCTGGGGACGCTCACATCGCCCCTGGCCGACGGCGCCGTGGGTGACGCGCTGCGCGGGACCTGGCTGGGCCACGCCCTTCACCCCGTCCTGACCGACCTGCCCCTTGGCCTGTGGACGGCCACGACGGTCCTCGACCTCCTCGGCGGGCCCGGAGCCCGTCCAGCGGCGCAGCGGCTCGTCGGTCTGGGCCTGCTGGCCGTGCCGCCCACCGCGGCGAGCGGGTGGTCGGAGTGGCACCGCAGCGACCGTCCGGCGCAGCGCGTGGGCGTGGCCCACGTGGCCCTCAACGTCGCGGCGATCGGGCTGTATGCCGGGTCCTGGCTCGCGCGCCGGGGTGACCGGCACCGCGTGGGAGCAGCTCTCGCCCTGATGGGCGCCGGCGCCGCGGGCGCCGGCGGCTACCTCGGCGGCCACCTCGCCTCCGTGCGCAAGGTCTCGAGCGAGCACCCCGCCTTCAGCGCCGAGGCGGAAGGCTCACCCGTGTCCGCGCCCGCGACCACCCCCGCGCCGACCGGCTCTCCGGTCTCGACGGCCTCGGCGACCTCGGCTGACCCGGCAGCGCCGGTCGACAGCGACCTCACGGCTGCGATCGCCGGCCAGCACACGCGGATCGATGCCCTCGTCGCCGGAGTGGGTCACGCGCCCGTCGAGCGGCGCGAGGAGGCGTTGCACGAGCTGCTCAGCCTCCTCGCCGCGCACGAAGCCGTCGAGGAGGAGCTGATCCACCCCGTCCTACCGGTGCTCGAGGATCGGGAGATGGGGGTGCAGCGCGCCGAGGAGGAGCGCGGGATGGCCCAGCAGCTCGGCCGCCTCGAGGAGCTCGACATCGACTCCCCGACCTTCCGGATGCAGTTCGGTCTCTTCGAGGAGGCCCTCAGCTATCACGCCAACGCGGAGGAGCACGAGGAGCTTCCTGAGGTCGTGGCGCGGATCAGCGCGGCCGATGCGGCGTTCATCGTCACGGCCCTGGCCGAGATGGAGACCTGGGCGGCGACGAGCACGGGCACGTTCGCCGAGATGCTCGAGCAGGCGCGGGACACGGTGCGGTCACTGACCCGAGGCTGAGCCGGTCGGGAGAAGGCAACCGGGCCTGCCTCGTTCGGGGGCCGGGTGGCGGGGGTAGGTGAGAAGGAGCGACGCTTCAGCCTGTCCGCCCGGACAGGCACGGCGCGCCACTGATCCGCACCACCCGCACGAGGAGGCCCCATGGCCAGCACGACCCCAGAGACCAACGACCCAGCACCCCCTGACGCGACCACCGGGCAGCTGATCGGACAGCTCTCGACGCAGATGTCCACTCTCGTCAGAGGCGAGCTCCAGCTGGCGAAGGCCGAGCTGCAGCAGAGCGCCAAGAGCGCTGGCACCTCGGCTGGGCTCTTCGGCGGCGCGGGCGTCGTGGCGCTCTACGGGGTGGGCGCGCTCATCGCGTGCGCCGTCCTCGCCCTGGCGATCGTGCTCCCCGCCTGGCTCGCCGCACTCATCGTCGCCGTGGCGCTCTTCGTCGTCGCCGGCGTCCTTGCCCTCGTCGCCAAGAAGAAGGCCGCGCAGGTCGCGCCCCCCGTCGAGCGCACCGTCGAGAGCGTCAAGCACGACGTCGAGAGCCTCAAGGAAGGGGCCCACCATGGCCGCGTCTGACCAGAGCCGTTCGGTCGACCAGATCGAGTCCGACCTCAAAGCCACCCGCACCGAGCTCGAGGCGACGGTGGACGAGCTCGCCTCCCGTCTCGACGTCAAGGAGCAGGCGAAGCGCCGGGCCGCCCACGGCCAGGAGGCTCTCTCCCAGCAGGTCCGGCGCCTTCGCTCGGCCGCGACGGACGACCGGGGCCGTCCGACCACCGAAGTGGTCGCGGCCCTGCTGGCCGTGACGCTGACCGTCGTCGGCACGATCCTCGTCGTCAGGAGGCAGCGATGACGGCCCAGACACGCCAGGACTCGAGCACGGACGAACAACGGGGCGAGCAGCATACCGAGGACACCGACGCCAGCGGCAAGCCGGAGTCACCCGACGACATGAAGAAGCCGGCGTGGCGCTACGTCTTGCGGCGCACGGTCCGGGAGTTCTCGAAGGACGAGTGCACCGACCTCGCGGCGGCGCTCACCTTCTACTCCGTGCTGGCGCTCTTCCCTGCCGCCATCGCCCTGTTGTCGCTCCTCGGCCTCGTGGGCCAGAGCGAGCAGACGGTGTCGACGCTGACCTCGCTCCTCAAGGACGTCGGCGCGGGGGGTACAGCGAGCACGGTCGAGCCGATTCTCACGTCGCTGAGCACCGCCTCCGGCTCGGGGCTGCTCTTCCTCGCCGGCCTCGCCTCGGCGTTGTGGACGGCGTCGGGCTACGTCAACTCGTTCGGTCGGGCGATGAACCGGATCTACGAGGTGCGCGAGGGTCGCCCCTTCTGGAAGATGCGCCCGGCGATGCTGCTCGTGACCCTCATCGCCATCGTTCTCGTGGCGCTCGTCGCGCTGGCCCTCGTCCTGACCGGGCCGGTCGCCGCGTCCGTCGGCAGCGCCATCGGGCTCGGCAGCACGGCCGTCCTGGTCTGGAACATCGCCAAGTGGCCGGTCATGCTCGCGGTCGTCATCCTCATCATCGCGATCCTCTACTGGGCCACGCCCAACGTGAAGCAGCCGAAGTTCCGCTGGGTCAGCGTCGGTGCGGTGCTCGCGATCGTCGTCTGGATCCTCGCCTCGGCCGGCTTCGGGTTCTACGTCAGCCACTTCGGCAGCTACAACAAGACGTACGGGGCCCTCGCCGGCGTCGTGATCTTCCTGCTGTGGCTGTGGATCACGAACATCGCGCTGCTCTTCGGCGCCGAGCTCGACGCGGAGCTCGAGCGCGGTCGGGAGCTGCAGGCGGGCATCGTCGCGGAGGAGAGCATCCAGCTCGACCACCGCGACACGACCAAGATCGAGAAGAACGAGGCGAAGGATGCCGAGGAGGTCGAGCGCGGCCGTGAGCTGCGCCTGACGCAGGGCGGCTCCGACGGCGACGGCGACGACTCCCAGGAGGGCGAAAGACCCCGCGGAGACGAGCACACCCACCACTCCAGCAAAGGAAGAACTGACGATGGCACGTGAAAAGAAGGCCAGCACCTCGGCGAAGATCCTGTATCGCCCGATCGGGATCGTCGGCAGTATCGTCGCCGGCGTCGTGTCGGCGCAGGTGTTCAAGCAGGTCTGGAAGCGCGCCTCTGCCGGCGACGGTGCCGACGCACCCTCGCCGCTCCAGTCGGAGTACGACATGAAGGAGATCCTCGTCGCGGCGGCCATCCAGGGAGCGATCTTCGCCGCGGTGAAGGCGCTCGTCGACCGGGGTGGGGCCCGCGCGTTCGAGCGCTGGACCGGTGAGTGGCCGGGCAGCTGAGTCAGCTGACTCAGGGCTCGGCCGATGCCGGGCTGATAGGCCACCTGCTGAACGTCGGTCGCCGCCAGACACTCCCGGACGAGCCGCTCGGACTCGTGCTCGAAACGCGGTGTGTCCTCGGCGGGACCCAGCCAGAGGATCGTTTCGCCTGCGGAACACTCGCGCGGCCTCGCTCGTTCACTGAGTGTCAGAAATGACCCAAGCGTCCCTTCGGGGTGGGAGAGGTGCGGCATGACGCGCAAGAAGTACGAAGAGTTCGAGGCCGACAGCGGTGCCCTGCTGAAATACGCCCGCCACGCCAACGGCGGAGGGCTCGTCGAGTCCCGCGCCTTCGTCGACCAGACAGCATCCATCGGCCGGTCGGCCTACGTGGACCGCGACGCCAAGGTCGGGGCGGGGGCCAGGATCGGCATCGGGACCTGGATCGACGGCGGGGCCGTCGTGCACGCCGGAGCCGTCATCGGCGCGAGTGTCCACGTCGGGCCAGGCGCCGTCGTCGGGCGGGGTGCCAAGCTCGGCGACCGCGTCAAGATCGGCGCTCACGCGCACGTCTGGGATGGTGCCCGCATCGAGAGCGACGAGGTCATCGGGTCCGGCGCTGTCGTCCGCGAGGGCTCGCGAACCCGCCGCGCCGCCTGACCGACCGCGCACCGGGCCTCCTACCCCGCGACGTTCCTCGGGGGCGAGAGGCTGCCTCAGTCGTCGCCGTCCAAGCCAGATGCGGGCGTTCGGGGTGTCACGGTTGAGCGCGGCCGCCGAAGCGTAGCGTCGGCTGGTGTTCGTGACCGCGACACGATCGTCGCGTCGATCCGGTCCGCCCCGCGCAGGCTGGCCATGGTCTCGCCGACGGCGCTGGTGAGGCAAGGCATGCCTGCTGGCGTACTCGCTGCACGGCGGGTTCGGCACGAGGGGTTCCCATGCCGTCTGCGCCGTGGTCGCAGCGTTGCTGTCGGTGTCGGCCGCCGGATGGCCTGCATCGGTCTCTGTGCACGTCCGACGTGGACCGCCAGCAGGTGATGAGGGTGTCGGCGTGGAGAGGTTGAGCAGCCCCAATGCCCGCGCCGCATCACCCGCCGATGCCGCGTGCCCGGCACCGGGTCGTCTCGAAGCGACCTCAGTCCTCGGGCGCGCGCTCGGCCGCGTGGGCGACGGCGGCCGCCTCACCGCGGTTGCGCACCTCGAGCTTGGCGAGCACGTTGCTCACATGCGTGCCCGCGGTCTTCTCGGTGATGAACAGCGCCTCGGCGATCCCCCGGTTCGTCACCCCCTGGGCGACGAGGGCGAGCACCTCACGCTCGCGAGCGGTGAGGCGATCGAGGGGGCCCGGTGCCGTCGTGTGGGTCGGAAGAGCCACGCGGAAGCGTCTCGCGGCCAGGGCCGCCTGCCCGTCGAGCCAGGTCGCGCCCATCGTCCGCGCCTCGGCCCAGACGGCAGCCAGCAGGTCCTTGCCGGCATCGCGCTCGCCGTGCTCGAGCTGGGCCCTGGCCAGCTCGAGGCGCGGACGCAGTGCCGTGTATCGGCCGAAGCGCGGAGCGAGCTCGACCGCACCCTGCCATGCTCGTATGCCGGATCGTCCACACACCCGTGCCTCGAAGCCCTCGGCCATCCGCAGGTGCAACCCGAACCAGGTCTCGCTCCAGTCGGCCGAGCTGAGCCTCTTCGCCCGAGCGAGTGACCATCGGGCCGCCTCGACGAGCTCGGCAGCGGGAGGTGGGTGGGAACCGATGCCGACGAGGATGGCCCGGTACGCCCAGGCCGCGGCGAGGGCATGCTCGAGGGGGGAGTCTCTTTCTGCGACCGCGCTCATCAGCCGGCCGGCAACGGCGGCCGCCCGGCGAGGGTCGGGCAGCTGCTCACAGATCTCGATGAGGCGTGGCGCGAGGTCGAGGGCGCCGGCGTGGGTGAGGTCCTCGAAGGCGTCGTGCTGAGTTGCCAGCGCGCCCGGTGCGTCCCCGCGGGCCAGCTGCATCATGCACCGAGTCCGTCGATCCCTCACCGTGAGCCGGGCCGGCACGCAGAAGGCTTCGAACAGCTCGTTCGCTTCGGCGACGCGACCGCGGGCCACGAGGACCTCTACCTCCAGCTCCGCGCCGAGCGAGACATAGCGCGGCAGTCCCGCTCGCGCCGCTCTCTCGCGGACCTCGCGGCCGAGGCGGACCGCATCGTCGAGGGAGCCGTTCAGCTGGAGCAGGTATGCGAGCTCCCCGGATGCCTCGAGGTCGATCCCGAGCTCGTCGGCCCGTCCGGCCTCCCGCACGGCCTGCCGAAGGACCTTGATGGCGGCGCCGCAGCGACCGAGGTTCCAGAGCGGGTCGGACTGCTCCCACAGTGCCTCGCACACGAGGTCGTCGGCCGCTATCGCGTGAGCGACATCGAGCGCTCGCCGAGCGAAGCCGAGTGCCGCGGTGTATCGGCCGACGCGGCATCCGTGGAAGCAGGACGCAAGAAGAGCCTCCGCGAGCTCGCGGGAGGGGACGTCGCCGGCCAGGGCGACGGCCCGGTCGAGGGCCTCCTCACGACTCATGAGGCCCGGAATGTCGACCCAGCCGCCACCGATCTCGGTGTGCACACGACTCGCTGCCAGGGGGTCGCCATCGGGCTCGAGCAGGGCGACGGCCTGCCGGAGCAGGCCGTGCACCCTCTCGGGCACGTGCTCGTTGGCCAGGACGTGGGCCGCGAGCCGTGGGAGGTCTGCCTTCTCGAGACCGGTCCGCGCGGTGGCGTCCGGCACGCGTCCCCAGAGCTCGAGAGCGCGTTCGAAGTGGTCTGCGGCCGCGGCCGCGCCGTACTGCTTGCCGGCCGCGCCGGCCCAGACGGAGGCTTCCAGTGCGAGCGGCCAGTCCTCCGCCTTTTCGGCATGCAGGGCCAGGGCAGCGCCGTACTGCCAGCGCCGCTCGGTCGAGCCTGACTCGACCCGGCCGCGCAGGGCCTGCGCGTAGGCGGCGTGCATCGCGACGAGTTCGGCCGGCAGCGCGTCGTCGTGAATGGCCTCGCGAAGCAGTGCGTGCCGGAAGGTGAAGCGCTGCCCACGGCGGACGACGACGTTGCTCTCGAGCATCTCGTGCATCGCCTCCGCGAACGGCCCCTGCCCGAGCCCGGACGCTTGCTGAAGGACCTCGAGGTCGATGTGGCTGCCGCCCGCAGCGGCCAGGCGTGCGAGCAGCGTCGAGGGGGCCGACAGCTTCTCGACGTGTCGGAGCAACAGGTCGTGCAGGTGGCGAGGCACCCCCGGCTCGTCGGCGCCCACGAGCTCCTCGATGTGCAGTGGGTTCCCTCCCGAACGAGTCATGAGCGAGGCCAGCTCGTCCGGGCCGGCCGCACGGCCGCAGCGCCGGCTGACGAGTTGGAGGACATCGGGTGCAGTGAGCCCCTCGAGGTCGATCCGCACGACACCCGGGCTCCGGGTGAGCTCGACCAGCGCCGGCTGGAGTGGGTGTCCGCTCGTCACGTCATCGGAACGGAAGGTGAGGACGGTCAGCAACGGGGCCCGACCGGTGCGCACCAGCGCCAGGACGAAGTCGCGCGTCGACGGGCTCGCCCAGTGCAGGTCTTCCACGACCAGGACGAAGGGCGCGACGTGCGCCATACCCTGCGCCGCCTCGAGTAGTGCTTCCACGGTATGCGCCTGCAGACGTCCGTCCCCACCACTCCGCGGCGTGATGTTCGCGTCTGTCATCGCGCGCTCACGCCTCTGTTGGGCAACGTCGCGCAGAGCCTCCTGGACGGGCCCGAGCGGCGTTCCCGAGGCAAGGTCGAGACAGTGGCCGAAGCCGCAGGCGAGCCCGATGGAGCGAGATCGCTCCGCCAGTTCATCGACGAAGGTGGTCTTCCCGATACCGGCGTCACCGCCGATGAGCAGCCCTGGGCTGCGTGGCAGGTCCCCGCGGGAGTCGCCCACGAGGGCATCGAGCAGCACGTCCACGAGACCCAGTTGCGTGTCGCGTCCGAGGGGCCGCGCCTGCCGAAACATGCTGCCCATCCGCGACTCCCAGCGCGAGGAGGCCGAGGTCTTCGTCGGCCTCCCCTCCAGCCTACGCGCGGCGGGGCCTCGTGGTCAGGCGTTGACGGAGGCCGGGTTCTCGAGGATGAGGATGATGGCGCTGTGGACTCGCTGGTGCTGGCGTACTCCGACCCGAGCTCGGCAAGGGGGGTGGCGGGTCCGCCGCCGACGAGGGTCGGCCTCGCTGAGCAGCAGATCGGGTCGTGCGCCGCACAGCCGATGCTGCGGACACCATCGGCAGGGCACCTGCGACCTCGCCCTGAATACGCTCACGGACACGGCGACATCCGATGCGTCGCGTCCTCGTCCAACCTGCCTCCGCGGCACGACAGGACGTTTCTGCACGGTCGTCGTTGGTCGGCGACAGCTTTCGTCCGACAGACGCTCGGACCCCGGTACGGTCGCCGGTATGGCGCTGAATCCTCTCGAGATGCTCTATCTCCTGGTCCTCGTGATCGTTCCGGCTTTGATTCTCTACTTCGTGATCCGCCTTGCGGTGCGCCACGGAGTGATGGACGCCAATCGGCGGCTTGGACCGGGACAACACTCCTGAGTCTGATCGACCACCACCGCTTCGGACGAGCGGCATGGTCGCGATCCATGAGGTGGGGTTCACCGGGCGCCCTTCTGTCCGCCGTGATTCAGAGCCCCACGCGAGTGTCCGCGTGCCCGGTGTGGCGGGCGTGGTCCTCGACCGCGGCCGGTGTGACAGTGCGCCCGGGTGAGCGGTTGGGGTCGCCGGCCTGAGGCAAGGTCGGCATGATCGAGGCCATGACCACGCGCCGCGGGCTCTTCCTCGCCCCCTTCGACTCCTTGGCCGACCCCAGGGTGGTGGGTGACCTGGCTGCTGCCGCAGAGGCGGCCGGTTGGGACGGCTTCTTCGTCTGGGACCACCTGCAGTACGGCGAGCGGGTCACCGCGATCGCCGACGCCTGGACCTGCTGCGCGGCTGTCGCGATGCGGACGGAGGCGCTGCTGTTCGGGCCGATGGTGACCCCGCTGGCGCGGCGCCGACCGCAGGTCCTGGCCCGGCAGGCCGCGAGCCTGGCGGTGCTCTCGGGTGGCCGGTTCGTGCTCGGCCTGGGGCTGGGCGACGACTGGGTGGGCGAGTTCAGCGCCTTCGGCGACGAGCCGGACCCGCGGGTCCGCAGCGTCATGCTCGACGAGGGACTGGATGTCCTCACCGCCCTGCTGTCCGGGGAGCCGGTCGACCACGACGGAGCCCACTACACCGTCCGTGACGTCGGCTTCCGCCCAGCACCTGCCGTACCGATCTGGCTGGCAGGGCGGTTCGGCAACCGGGCCCCCCTGCGCCGGGCTGCGAGACATGACGGTTACTTCGTCATCGGTCTGGACCAACCACATGATCTCGACGTGGTGACCGCCGGCCTCGCCGCGCACCGCCCGGCGGCTGGTTTCGAGGTGGTGGTAGACCTCCAGCCCTGGCAGGACCCGGCGCCGTGGCGCAACCGCGGGGCTTCCTGGGTGCTGACACGGATCGGCCCGTACGACCTCGACCTCGCCGAGGTGCGGCGGATCATCGAGGCAGGCCCCTGACGTAGCGGAGACGGGTCCGACGAGCGGCATGAGCACGTGTTGGGAGGCCGCTTCTTCTCCGCGACTGCTGAACCTCGGCCGGCAGGTCTGATGGTGGCGCACATTGCGTCTGCAGGATGGTGGACACGGTCGCGACCGTCCGTGCCGCGGGCTACTTGGCCTGCACGGTGAAGTGGTAGACGGCTGGAGGTGTCCGATTGTCGGAGACGGTGGCTGGTCCGGCTTCTGCTGACGGTGGCACGTGCACCGTCACCCTGAATCCGAGGTCATCGCCCGAGGGCGTCTGCGGGCCCAGGTCGCGTGTGGACCCGTCTGGCAGGCGGAGCGTGAGACGGACCGCTGGCAGCGGCTCCACTTCTGCGGTCGCGTGGTTCACGTCGTTGCAGGTGTTGGTGTACCAGTGCCCGTAGAGCGTGAGGGCATCGCCCGGGCTGACGGTTGCGGCTGGCGACCCGTAGGTGCCGTGTGCTCCTTGGTCGTCGATGTAGGGGCCGACGCAGGACGCGTTCCCTCCCGATGTCGAAACCGCGCAGGCGCCGAGGATGGGGAGCACGGCGAACGTTGCCCCTCGTCGAACAGCTCTCACACAGCGCATCATGCCAGCGTCACTCTCCCTTGCTATGACAAATGGGAGGTCACTCGGTTGATGACCTCACCCCCTCAAATGCGGAGAGCCCTCAACGCGGCATGGTCGGGCGAGCGTAGCCGCCCTCAACGCGGCAGGTGCGGACGTCGGAGTGGTTCTGAGATCAGGCAGGCAGGGCTGTCGATGTCATGGTCACAACGAGTGCCCACAAGCCGAGGGTCGCGCCGATCCCGGTGAGGAGCTGGTCGTCAATCTCCTCGTGGCAGCTTTCGCAAGCGAGCAGGACGTCCTCCGCGGTGTCGCGGTCCGCCCGAGGCATGGGGCGCCGCCCGCGCGGGGAGCCGTCACTGTCCTGCCGCCCGACGATGTGCGCGAGTCCGCCGAGCGAACCACCGAGTCCGGTCACGCCGCCGTCGAGCAGGTGCTTCTTGCACAGCACGCAGACTCCGCCGGCGCAGACCCAGACCTTGAGACGTTCGGGCAGCTCGAGCTTCGTCCGGCCGGCGAGCGTTTGCGGCTTCGTTGATGGGGACTTCCGCTCGCCGGCTCGTCGCGGCTCGCCACGCCGGACGGTGCGGTTGCAGTCGCCATGGACATGGTCCTTCCTCGCCCTGGAGGGCGAACGGCATGACTCGAGGTTGAGCGTTACGGCGGCCCAGGCCCCGCGGCCCTTCAGGCGTGGCGGGGCCCGAGGTGCTGCTACCTGCCGCGCCGGGGCGTCTGCGCCAAGGCGCTGGCAGCGGCCGTCTTGGCCGCCTTGGACGCTGTCGGGCTGGACAGCGTGCGGCTAGCCGCCTTGGCGGCACGAGCACTCGTCTGCTTGCTGTTCTTGCTCGCCTCGATCACCTCCTTCCGCGGACCCAGAGTTGCGTTCCAGGCGCGGAAGGTGATCGCTTGCTGGCTGCGCTGCCACTGGGCTTGAGATTCACTGCCACGCCCTCTGGAGAACGCCCGGCCCGGCAAGGCCGGGCGTTCTGTCTTTCTCGGCAGAAGTGGATCAGATCGCTCAGACACTCCCCCGTTCCCAGCAACGCTGCCCACCGGGCGTGATGGCCCGGGGGACAGCGTTGTCGGTCACTTGCGAGCTGGGTCGCCCACTGATGCGGCTTCCTTCTGGACTCAGCCAGGGGACACGCCGACCTTGGTCAATTTCAGCTGCAGCCGCTGGTGCTTCCGCAGCCTTCGCAGACGTAGCAGGAACCGGCGGGGCGCATCTTCGTCCCGCAGGTCATGCACATCGGGGCGTCGGCCGTGATGCCGCCGAACTTCTCCATCAGCTCGGCCGAGCTGTGCACGTCGCCCGAGGCCTCACGGGCCGAGGCGGCTCCGGCGCCGAAGTTGACCTCGGAGGACTTGTCCTCCGAGCGGTCGACCTTGGCCTCGGCCTTGCGGGAGACGGGAGCCGACTGCTGGAAGGACTCGAGCTCGTCCTCGATGTCCTCGTCGGAGTCGTCCGAGGAGGAGTCCTCGTAGGAGCCGGTCTCGACCTGGCGGGCCCGCTCGGCAGCCGTGTGGATGCCCATGAAGCCGCGGGTGTCGAAGTCGAGGTAGTCCAGCGCCAGGCGGCGGAAGACGTAGTCCATGATCGACTGCGCCATGCGCACGTCCGGGTCGTCCGTGAGGCCGGCCGGCTCGAAGCGCAGGTTGGTGAACTTCTCGACGAAGGTCTCGAGCGGCACGCCGTACTGCAGGCCGATGGAGACAGCGATCGAGAAGGCGTCCATCACGCCGGCC
The DNA here is from genome assembly GCA_963764195.1 of uncultured Actinomycetota bacterium. Lineage (GTDB taxonomy): Bacteria > Actinomycetota > Actinomycetes > Actinomycetales > Dermatophilaceae > JBDSSS01. Next base: position 583,646 of record CAVXRG010000003.1, on the reverse strand, counting down.
AGGGTCGAGCCCTGCTTGCCGAACTTGAGGAAGATCTCACCAAGCTGGGCGTCGTCGTAGGTGCCGGCCGTGAGGTAGCCCTCGGCGCCTCCGACGGCGAACGACGTCGTCTGCGAGGTGCGACGCTTGGGCAGGCGACGGCGGACGGGACGGTACTCGATGACCTTCTCGACCTTGACGTCGGCAGCTGCGGCCGCGTCGGCGGCGACCTTGTCCTTGGCGGTCGAACCGCCGTCGGAGAGGGGCTGACCGACCTTGCACGAGTCGCGGTAGATCGCGAGCGCCTTGAGACCGAGCTTCCAACCCTGCAGGTAGACATCCTCGATCTGCTCGACCGTGGCGTCCTGCGGCAGGTTGACCGTCTTGGAGATCGCACCGGAGAGGAACGGCTGCGTCGCGGCCATCATCCGCACGTGGCCCATGGCCGAGATCGAGCGGGCGCCCATCGCGGTGTCGAAGACCTCGTAGTGCTCCGGCTTGAGGCCGGGGGCGTCGATGACGTGGCCCTTGTCGGCGATGTACTCGACGATCGCCTCGACCGTCTCACCGGTGTATCCCATCTTGCGCAGCGCGCGCGGGATGGTGAGGTTGACGATCTGCATCGAGCCGCCACCGACGAGCTTCTTGAACTTCACGAGCGAGAAGTCCGGCTCGATGCCGGTCGTGTCGCAGTCCATCATGAAGCCGATCGTGCCGGTCGGGGCGAGCACCGACGCCTGCGCGTTGCGGTAGCCGTGCTTGTCACCGAGCTTGATGACGTCGTCCCAGGCCTTCGTCGCGAGCTTGTGGATGTCGGAGTCCATCGCGTCGAGCGTCTTGATGTCGTCGTTGGCGGCCTGGTGCTTGCGCATGACCCGCTTGTGCGCGTCGGCGTTGCGGGCGTACCCGGCATACTCCCCGACGACGCCCGCCATCTCGGCGCTGCGCTTGTAGGCGGCACCCGTCAGCAGCGAGGTGATCGCGGCGGCGAGGCTGCGGCCACCCTCGGAGTCGTAGCCGTGGCCGGTCGCCATGAGCAGCGCGCCGAGGTTGGCGTAGCCGATGCCGAGCTGACGGTAGTTGCGGGTCGTCTCGCCGATCGGCTCGGTCGGGAAGTCCGCGAAGCAGATCGAGATGTCCATCGCGGTGATGACGAGCTCGGCGACCTTCTGGAAGGTCTCACCGTCGAAGGTGTCGTCGTCGCGCAGGAACTTCAGCAGGTTGAGCGAGGCGAGGTTGCACGAGGAGTTGTCGAGCGACATGTACTCCGAGCACGGGTTGCTCGCGGTGATCCGGCCCGTCTCCGGGTTGGTGTGCCACGCGTTGATCGTGTCGTCGTACTGCATGCCCGGGTCGGCGCACTCCCAGGCGGCCTTGGCGATCTTGCCGAAGAGCTCCTTGGCGTCGATCTCCTCGATGACCGAGCCGTCGCTGCGCGAGCGGAGGCCGAAGGTCGAGCCGGACTCGACGGCCTTCATGAACTCGTCGTTGACTCGGACCGAGTTGTTGGCGTTCTGGTACTGCACCGAGACGATGTCACGGCCGCCGAGGTCCATGTCGAAGCCGGCGTCACGCAGCGCACGGATCTTGTCCTCCTCGCGAGCCTTGGTCTCGACGAACTCCTCGATGTCGGGGTGGTCGACGTCGAGCACGACCATCTTGGCCGCGCGGCGGGTCGCGCCGCCGGACTTGATCGTCCCGGCGGACGCGTCGGCGCCACGCATGAACGACACGGGGCCGGAGGCGGTGCCACCGGAGGAGAGCAGCTCCTTGGAGGAGCGGATCCGTGAGAGGTTGAGGCCGGCGCCGGAGCCGCCCTGGAAGATCTTGCCCTCTTCCTTGTACCAGTTGAGGATCGAGTCCATCGAGTCGTCGACGGCGAGGATGAAGCACGCCGAGACCTGCTGCGGGCTGTTGGTGCCGACGTTGAACCAGACCGGGGAGTTGAAGGAGAAGACCTGGTGCAGCAGCGCGTGGGTCAGCTCGTGCTCGAAGACCTCGGCGTCCTCCGGCGAAGCGAAGTAGCCGTTGCTCTTGCCGGCGGCGACGTAGGTCAGCACGACCCGGTCGATGAGCTGCTTGAGGGAGACCTCGCGCTTCTCGGAGCCGAGGGCGCCGCGGAAGTACTTCGTCGTGACGATCGTGCTGGCGTTGATCGACCAGAAGTCGGGGAACTCGACCCCGCGCTGCTCGAAGATCGTCTCGCCCGTCTTCCAGTTCTGCTGGACGACGTCGCGCTTCTCCCACGTGACCGCGTCGTAGGGGTGGACGCCGGGCGTGGTGTAGATGCGCTCGATCGAGACGCCCTTGCGGGCCCCCGACTTCGCTCGCGAGCTCCTGTTTGCCATCTCCGTCATGGTTCTGCGGCCTCCCTGACCGTTGGTGCCTGCGGGTTCGTGCCTGCGGCTTCGTGACTGCTGTCTCTGGTGTCTCTGGTGTCTGTGCTGTCGTGCTCGTCAGTGTCTCGCCGGGGTCTGACAACCCGGGGGTGGTGCGGCGGGGCCGTACTGGGTTCGAGCGGGGGTGCTGCTGGTCGTGCTGCTGGTCGTGCTGCTGGTCGTGCCGTGGTCGAGAGGTGCTCAGGTGGCGCGGACCTCGGGCTCGCGCCCCAGGGCGTCGCGCTCTGCGCGCAGCACCGCGATCGCCCCCTCGAAGTCCTCGAGGCTCTCCCACGCCTGGTAGACGCTGGCGAACCTCAGGTAGGCGACCTCGTCGATCTCGCGGAGCGGCTCGAGGACGGCCATGCCCACCTCGTGCGCCTCGATCTCGGCGTTGCCCTGCGCCCGGATGGCTTCCTCGACCCGCTGGGCGAGCAGGGCCAGGTCGTCCTCGCTCACCGGCCGGCCCTGACAGGCCTTGCGCACACCGGTGAGCACCTTGGCCCGGCTGAACGGCTCGGAGGCACCCGACCGCTTGACGACGCTGAGGCTCGAGGTCTCGAGGGTCGTGAAGCGACGGTTGCACTCCGGGCACTGGCGGCGGCGCCGGATGGCGGTGCCGTCGTCGGTCGTGCGCGAGTCGATGACGCGGGAGTCGGTGTGCCGGCAGAACGGACAGTGCATCTCGGCCTCCTCACCGTTCTCAACGTGTCGGGACGTGCTCGTATGCCGCCCAGCGACCTCCCCGAGCCGGGTGGCCTGGGGACGGGACTGGGGACAAGATGGGGACGTCCTGTGGGTAACCCCTACTAGCCTGGGGACTACATGTGGATGTCTTACAGCAATGTAACTACTAGATGTAGGGGTAACTGTAGGCATGGTGTGACCGCCATCGCAACACCTGTGCTGCGCTTCGGCGCGTCGGGGCGCTGACCTGCGCAAATGCCGCAGATCACCGACATCCACCCGAGGTGACGACCCTGAGGTCGGGCCTCCCGGCAGCCACGGCGGCGAGGTTGTGCTCGGCGGTCGAGCCCCGGCGGTCGTACTCCGAGTGCCCGCGCGAGGGCAGCAGGCAGCGGTTGGGCTCCCCCGGCTTGGCCGCCGCCGATGCCGAGAGGACCATCGCGCCGGGCACCTCGAGCGGGTCGCCGAACGGCGCGGCCATGGCGACGATGTCCCACTCCCCGGACGCGAGCACGTTGAACGAGCCGCGCTTGAGCCCGGCCTCGGGGAGTGCGGCGATCGGCGTGCCGGGCGAGCCGTAGAAGAGGACGTCGTCGACCCCGGTGTTGCGCTTGAGCGCGTAGCCCCCCACGACACTGCCGTAGCTGTGCGCCCACAGCGTCTGGTGCGGGGCCACCGGCCGGGCCGCGTCGAGCCCGTTGACGAAGGACGCCAGCGCGCCGGCGTTGTCGCGGGCTGCCCGCTGGCTCACCGGGGAGCCCGGTCCGCCCGAGAGCAGCTGGCGCCACTGCGGGGCGGGGTAGCCGATCCAGGAGACAACGGCAACGTCCGCCGCTGCCCCGGACCCCCGGGTCATCGTCCACGCCATCGTCCGGAGCGAGCCGAACCGGTCGTCCAGCCGGGCCAGGTCGCCGTCGACCGTCGTCGACACGCCGCCGACGAAGGTCGTCACGTGGCCGGCCGTGTCGACATCGCCGAGGGAGACGGCGGCCCGGACGACCGGCCCCGTCGCATCGACGAGCAGGAGCTGTCGCGGGTGGCCGTCGCGCCGCGCCGCCACCTCGGCGAGCGCGTCGAGCGATGCCGCACGGTGTGCAGCCAGCGTCACCGCGTCGCCGACCGGCTCCCCCGGGACGGAGAGACGACGCAGCTCGGATCGCGCTGCGGCCCGGGCCTGCTCGAGCAGGACGAGGTTGGCGGCGTGCCGGTCCGCCGCCGGGATGCCGTCCCGGGGCCCGACCCAGGTGGGGCGCTCACGGATGACCCGCCGCTGCTCGCCCGGACTGAGGGAGCGCCACCAGGCCGCGGTGGCGAAGGGCTGGTCGGCAGGCACGTCGACACCCCCGCCCGGACGGCCGGCGAGCTGTGGCGGCGGCACGAGCGGCAACCCGTCGGCAGGGGCCGTCGCGACGGACTGCGCCGTCGCGGCCCCGACCAGCGCACGATGGACGTCGACATCCGTCGCGTCCGCCACGCGCCGCGCCTGGGCCAGGCAGTGGTCCACCTCCTGGCGGACCCGCTCGTCGGCCCGCAGCAGGTAGCTGTCGGTCACCAGGTCACCCGTCGGGACGCGTGCCGGGAGCAGCAGGTGGCCGTTCTCGTCGAGCCACCCACCGCCGTCGCGTGCGACCCGCTCGGCGTGCCGCAGCAGTTGGAGGCACGAGGCCATCCGCTCGGCGAGGCCGTCGAGGACCCGGGCGCTCGCCCCGATCCGGGCGGCCACCCCCGTGAGGGCCCCGATCACCTCGGCGTGGCGCTCTGCGGCGGCACTCGAGGCCGGGCCGGACCAGGCGAGACCGGTTGCGCGGCGCAGCAGGAGCAGCTCCATGGCCCGGCCGACGCGGCGGCGCTGGCCGTCGAGCCGCACCGCGATCTCCGTGACGGCGCCCGGTCGGAACCGGCGGATCTCGGGCACCCCGATGGTGGTCATCGCCGCGGCTTCGCCGGCGGGCTGCCCACGGCCGCCCGCACCGCGGTCTCGAGCTCGGCGTAGGCCCGGGCCGCCTCGGTGAGCGCCGCACCGAGACCCCAGACCCGGGTGCGGGCCCGGATCAGCTGCACCTCCCACTCGCGCGCAAGGGCCGGGGTGGCGGCGGCGACGCGCCCCCCGGGGAAGGCCCGCGCGAGGGGCAACAGGTCCGCGTCGGGTGAGACGTCGCGCAGCACGGCCCACGCGTCGCCCGCGCCGGTTGCCTCGGCGGCCACCACCGCCGCCTCCACCTCGAACCGCATGCCAGCCCCTCCCCGATGTTCTGAGGCGAGCCTAGGAAGGCTCCGGGCGTCACCTCGACGGTTGTCCACAGGGATGGCCCCGCAGGGCGGATACCGGCGCTCGGTGTCGCAGATCGCGCCACGACGAGGTGAGCCGTCTCGGCCAGGGGGACGGTGGTGCATCAGCGCTCGCGTCGCCACCGAGAGGCGGCGAGCCACCCGGAACCCGCTCCCGCAGGAGGTGCGGCAGGTGCGGGAGACGCAGGAGATGAGTGACGCCGCACCCCATGGGGCTGGGGTGCGGCGTCGTGACGAGTCCGGCGGGGTCGAAGCGCCGGACCCGTCGAGCCGGCGGTGGTGGTAGCCAACGCGGCCGATCAGGGGCTCGACGAGGGGCGTCGAGCGGCATACGGAAGAAGGTCAGGACGTGGGTACCACGAGGCTCTGGCCGGCGTGGATGTGCGCGGTCGACAGGCCGTTGGCGAGCTGGAGGGCGATGACGCCCTCGCTGATCGGCAGGTCGGGCAGCTGCGTCGCGGCGATCTGCGAGAGGGTCTGACCCGACTCGACGACGAGGGTGCGCGGGCTGACCGACGCCGAGGCGAAGGTGCCGCTGGCCGCCAGGGCGAGCAGGACGACGGCGATGGCGACGAGCAGCGAGGTCGCGAGCCGGCCGCGGCGGGTGACCCGCAACGCCGGCCGGGCCGTGCGGGCGGCGGCGACGGCCTCGCGACCGGTGGGGACGAGGACGAGCTGCGGACGCAGGGACGGCAGAGCGTGGGTGCTGGGCTGCAGGGCGGTGGCGCTCATCAGGATCTCCTCGAACTCGGATACGGACTCGGATACGGACTCGGAAAGGGACTCGGATACGGACTCGCACGCGGTCAGGCGGTCGGGCGAACAAGTGTTCGATCGAACCTCTGTACGATTTCTAGCACGTCGGTCGGACAATGTCGAGACACGCGTCGAACAGGTGTTTGGCAACTGTGTTCGAAACTCATAGGCTGTTCTCACACCACAGACCTCACCAGCCACCACTGACACTGGTTGGGAGGGAGCCTCAGAAGGGGACCACCATGGGCGTCACCGAGCTTCCCGATCGCGACAAGGGTGACGGCCTCACCGTCCGCCAGCGACGTGTCCTCGAGGTCATCCGCAACTCCGTCGACCGGCGCGGCTACCCGCCGAGCATGCGTGAGATCGGTGACGCCGTCGGCCTCGCCAGCCCCTCGAGCGTCTCCCACCAGCTCAATGCCCTCGTGACGAAGGGCTACCTGCGGCGCGACCCCAACCGTCCTCGCGCCCTCGAGGTCGTCTCCCCCGACGCCGGCGCCGAGCAGCCCGGCTACCGCGGTGGTGGTGGCTCAGGCGCGCTCGTCCACGACGCCGACGGTCTCAACCCCGACCGGCACGACTCCGAGACCGGCGCCGGCGACGCCCGGCCCGAGGCGGCCTACGTGCCGGTGCTCGGCAAGATCGCCGCCGGCGTGCCGATCACGGCCGAGGAGGTCGTCGACGAGGTCTTCCCGCTCCCCAAGCAGATCGTCGGTGAGGGCCAGCTGTTCCTGCTCAAGGTCGCCGGGGACTCGATGATCGAGGCCGCCATCTGCGACGGCGACTGGGTCGTCGTTCGTCAGCAGCCGACGGCCGACAACGGCGACATCGTCGCGGCGATGCTCGACAACGAGGCAACGGTCAAGACGTTCAAGCGCACCGACGGCCACGTCTGGCTGCTGCCGCACAACCCGGACTTCTCCCCGATCGACGGCGACCACGCGACGATCCTCGGGAAGGTCACCGCTGTCCTGCGCCGCGTCTGACCCGACGTCCGCGGCTCATCCGTCGAGGTGGGCCGCGAGCGCGTCGAGGGTGTCACCCAACGGGGCGTGCAGCCGGATGCTGGCCTCGGCGTCGCCGCGGGTGGCCGACCGGGTGACGATCGCGACGGGGACGCCGCGCTGGTGGGCGCGCCGGACGAAGCGGTAGCCGCTCATCACGGCCAGCGACGATCCGAGCACGAGCAGCGCTCCCGCGGCCTCGACGACCTCGAAGCACCGCTCGACGAGGGGGCGCGGCACCGACTCGCCGAAGAAGACGACGTCGGGCTTGACGGTGTCGTTGCCGCAGACGAGGCAGCGGGGGGTGAAGAAGGAGTCGACGAGCTCGTCGGCGAGCACGATGTCGCCGTCGGGCCGGACCTGCTCGCCCCACTGCGACCCCACGGCCGCGGCCGCCTCGGCGAAGCGGTCCACGAAGCCCGGATTGGCCTGCGTCATCCGCTCGTGCAGGCCGAGCCGGGAGGTGGGCTCGCCACAGGTGAGGCAGACCGCCCGGTCGAGCGAGCCGTGCAGCTCGAGCACGTCGCGCGCCCCCGCGGCCTGGTGCAGCCCGTCGACGTTCTGGGTGATGACCGTGCCCACGTAGCCCGCCTGCTGCAGGTCCGACACGTGCCGGTGGCCCCGGTTCGGCGAGGCGGCGTTGAAGCGCTGCCAGCCGATGTAGCTGCGGGCCCAGTAGCGACGGCGCGCGTCGCCCGACCCGGCGAACTCGCCGTACGTCATCGGCTCGACCCGCCGCGTCCCGTCGGGCCCGCGGTAGTCGGGGATGCCGGACTCCGTCGAGAGGCCCGCGCCGCTGAGCACGACGACGCCGCCCCCGCTGACGAGGTCGACGAGGTCCTCGAGGGTCCCGAGATCGCTCACCTCGAGGGGCAGGACCCGCGAGGTGGCCAGGCGCGTCGTGGGCTGCTGCACCCGACCAGCCTACGTTCCGCGCGCCCAGGCGGCGGCCCGCGTCAACGCATGCGAAAAGGGCGCCCAACCATAATCCCCGGTTATGCTGAGGTCATGATCGATGCTGCCGGCCTGCGGGTCATGAAGGCCATTGCCGACGAGGGGAGCTTCACCAGCGCGGCCACCGCGCTCGGCTTCACCCAGCCGGCCATCTCGCAGATGGTGCGCCGCCTCGAGCAGCGCACCGGCACCGTCCTCGTCGAGCGCTACGGCCGCCAGGTCCGCCTCACCGAGGCGGGCCGGGTCCTGGCCCGGCACGCCGTCGGGGTCCTCGCCGCGCTCGATGCCGCCGAGGAGGAGATCACCGCGATCGCCGGCCTGCGCGCCGGCCGCGTGCGGCTGATGGCCTTCCCCAGCTCGTCGGCGACCGTCGTGCCCCGCGCCCTCGCGATCCTCAAGAAGCGCCACCCCGACATCACCGTCACCTTCAGCGAGGCGGAGCCGCCGGAGTCGCTCGCCGCCCTGCGCAACGGCGACTGCGACGTGGCCGTCGCCTTCGCCTACGAGGGGATGGACCTCGGCGAGATCGAGGAGGACCTCTCGATGCTCGTGACGCGAAAGCTGCTCGAGGACGAGGTGCGCCTCGTCATCCCCGCCGACCACCCGCACGCCGGCCAGACCGCGGCGACGATGTCGGACTTCTCCTCCGACGACTGGATCGCCGGCTGCCCCCGGTGCCGCGGCCACCTCCTCTCCCTCGCGACGCACGAGGGATTCACCCCCAACGTCGCCTTCGAGACCGAGGACTACGTCGCCCAGCTCGGCCTCGTCCGGGCCGGGCTCGGGGTCGCGCTCGTGCCCGACCTCATCCTCAACGCGGCCAAGCACGACGACGTCGTCGCCCTGCCGCTCTCCCCCGCCTCCCGACGCCAGATCCTCGCCGTGACGACGTCGGACCTCCAGCGGGTCCCGGCCGTCGGGGCTGCGCTCGACGCGCTGTGCGAGGCGGCCCGGGGTGCTGGGGCGCCGCTCGGCGAGCCAACGCTCGCCGCGGTCCCCGGCTGAGCGGCATCCGCCTCAGGGGCGCCCGATCGTGTGGTACTCCTCGTTGGCGACGAACCCCAGCGCGGTGCTGACCCGGTTGGTGAGGTTGAACATCCCGACGACCTGGACGAGCTCGACGATCTCGTGGTCGCCCAACCCGACGTCGCGCAGCGGCTGAAGGTCGGCCTCCGTGACCTCCGCGGGGTGGAGGGTGAGCTTCTCGGCGTATGCGGCCATCGCGTGCTCCCGCTCCGGGAGGTCCGCCTGGCGCCAGTTGACCCCCACGAGGTCGGCCGTGCGGGCGTCGCCGGTGTGGGTCCGCAGGGCGGCTCCGTGGCTGATGGCGCAGTAGTCGCAGCGGTTGACGCTGCTCACGACGACGGCGAGCAGCTCCCGGTCGGCGTTGCTGAGGTGACCCTCCTTGTTGACGAGGAGGTTGAAGTAGCCCCACCAGGCAAGGAACTGCTCGCCGTTGACGGCCTGGGCGCGGAAGACGTTGGGCACGAACCCGAACGCCTCGTGCGACTTGTCCCAGAGGCGGGTCACGCCCTCGGGCACCTCGTGACGGTCGGGGACGGGGAGGTAGGAGATGCGCGTGTTTTCACCCATTCCCGCAGCGTATGCCGCTCAACGGGTGGACGTCCGGCGACTCCGTCCCGCGCCGGGCCGCAGATGTGGGCAGAATGCAGCCATGACCAGGGTTGCCGTCGCCGCCCCCGGCGCCGCCGCGCTCGAAGCCGGGCTCGAGGCCGCCAGCGAGGGCGGCAACGCGGTCGACGCCGCGATCGCCGCGTCGCTCGCCGCGATGAGCACCGAACCCGGCGTGGTCAGCCTGATGGGCGGCGCCTTCGTCAACGTGTGGCCCGTCGGCAGCGACCCGACCGTCATCGACGGCAACGTCGAGATGCCCGGACGCGGCGTGGACCCGAGCGCCTTCGGCGGTGGGGTGCGGCACGTGAGCACGTCCTACGGGGGCGGCGTCAACATCGGTGCCGGCCACGGCAGCGTGGCCAACTGCGGTGCGCTGCAAGCACTTTCCATGGCGCACGAGCTGCATGCCGTCCTGCCGTGGTCACGACTCGTCGAGCCCGCGGCGCGCGCGTGCCGGGGGGGCTACCGGATCGGCTCGTCGGCCGCGCTCTACCTCAGCATCGTCGGCGAGTCCCTCTTCGGGGTGGACCCGGAGGCCCACGCGCTCATCACCGGGCCCGACGGTCACACGCTCTCCCCCGGTGAGGTCTCGACGAACATCGACCTGGCCGACATCCTCGAGCTCCTCGGCGCCCAAGGGGTGTCGCTCTTCACGACGGGAGCGGTCGGCCGCGTCCTCGTCGAGGACATGGCCGAGAACGGCGGCCTGGTCACCGCCGCCGACCTCGCCGCCTACCGCGCCGTCGTGCGCGAGCCGACGCTGCGCCGGGTCGGGGCGTGGACGGTCGCGCTCAACCCGCCCCCGTCCGTCGGCGGGCCGATGCTCGCCGTCATGCTCGGTGAGCTCGCGCAGCGGACCGACTGGGACTGGGCCGACGCCATCGACGTCCAGCGCCGGGTGCTCACCTACCGACGCCTCGTCCACGACCAGTCCGCCGACCTCGAGGGCGACGGCCACGCCCTGCTCGAGGCGGTCGAGCGCTACGGCCTGCCGGGCCTGCCCACGTCGGCCTCCACCGCCCACGTGTCCGTCGTCGACGAGCTGGGCAACGCCTGCGCCATCACGATGTCCTCCGGATACAGCGCCGGGATCGTCATCCCCGGAACCGGCATCCTGCTCAACAACGCGCTCGGCGAGCCCGAGCTCAACCGTCTCGGGCTGCACGCGGTCGCGCCCGGGACGCGGCTCGCGTCCAACATGGCGCCGACGACGGCGCGGGGCGCGGTCGGCTCGGCGCTCGCGGTGGGCTCCCCCGGCGCCGACCGGATCACCACCTCGCTCATGCAGGTGATCGGCCAGTCCCTGCTGCACGGGGCGGACCTCAAGGCGGCGATCGACGCCCCGCGCCTGCACGTGCGCTTCGCCGACGACGGGTCGGTGACCGTCGAGCACGAGCCCGACGACGCGATCGCCGCGGCCGTCGCGGCGAGCGGACTCACCGAGCACACCTACCCGGGACCGCACATGTACTTCGGCGGCGTCGGCGCCGCCCAGCTCTCCGACCAGGGCCTCGTCGCCGCAGGGGACGCGCGTCGGGAGGCGGCCGTCGGGGTGAGCGAGTGAGGCCTCCACTTCCGAGGGGTACGCACCGTCCGTCCCCATCCGCCGAGCCCGGCCGCACCGAATGCCTGCTGCCCCGGCCACCGGCCACGACCTCGCAGAGAAGGCAGCGCGACGATGACCCTCACCCACGACCGACAGAGCACCCGGATCGCGCCGCGCCTCACCGGTTTGATCGAGCCGCTCTTCGACGGTGACCTGCCCGTGCGCGTGCGTGCCTGGGACGGCAGCACCGCCGGACCCGACGACGCCCCGACCGTCGTCGTGCGCGACGCCGCCGCGCTCCGCCGCCTCGTGCGCCACCCCGGTGAGCTCGGCCTGGCCCAGGCCTACGTCACCGGCGAGATCGACGTGGAGGGTGACCTGCTCGACGGCTTCCGCCGGGTCTGGACCCGGGCCCGCGCCGGTCGCGCCCGCCCCGCCCTCGCCATCCTGCTCCCCGTCCTCACCGAGGGCCTGCGCACGGCGCGTGACCTCGGGGCGATCGGCCGCGCGCCCGAGCCGCCCGTGACCCAGGCGCGGCTGCGTGGCCGGCTGCACTCCCTGACCCGCGACCGCAGCGCCATCGAGCACCACTACAACCTGTCCAACGAGTTCTACTCGCTCATCCTCGACCCGCACATGGCCTACTCCTGCGGCTACTGGACGAGCGAGGCGGAGGGCTACACCGTCGAGGACGCCCAGCGCGACAAGCTCGACCTCGTCTGCCGCAAGCTCGGGATCGAGCCCGGTAATCGCCACCTCGACATCGGCTGCGGCTGGGGCTCGCTGTCGCTGCACGCCGCCGAGCACTTCGGAGCCCGGGTCGTCGGGGTGACGATCAGCTCGGAGCAGAAGGCCTTCATCGACGAGCGGATCCGCGAGCGCGGCCTCGGCGACCGCGTCGAGATCCGCCTGCAGGACTACCGCGAGGTCGCCGACGGCCCATTCGACACGATCTCCTCGATCGAGATGGGCGAGCACGTCGGGCAGGACAACTACCCCGTCTACACCCAGCAGATCCACGACCTGCTCCGCCCCGGCGGGCGCGCGCTGATCCAGCAGATGTCGCGCACGACGCGCCCGGGCGGCGGCCCCTTCATCGAAGGCTTCATCGCCCCCGACATGCACATGCGGCCGGTCGGGCAGACCGTCGCGATGATCGAGAAGGCCGGGCTCGAGGTGCGCGACGTCCACGGGCTGCGCGAGCACTACGTCCGGACCGTCAACGCCTGGTACGACACCTTCGAGGCCAACTGGGACCGTGTCGTCGGCATGGTCGGCGAGGAGATGGCCAGGGTCTGGCGCCTCTACCTCGTCGGCGGCGCCCTCGCCTTCGAGGAGGGCCGGATGGGGGTCGACCAGATCCTCATGGTGCGCGCGACCCCCGAGGGCCGCAGCGGCATCCCCCCGGTCCGCGCATGGTGACCGCTGCCGTGACGGGCTTCGACGGCGGAGCCCTCGCCCGCATCCTGCCGATCACCGCGCTTGCCGTCGTCCTCGTGCTCGGTGTCTTCTTCGTGCTCGCGCTCCGCGTCGGCAAGCACGCCGTGGTGGACGTCGGCTGGGGCCTCGGCTTCGTGGCGATCGCGCTGACGGCATACCTCTCGTCGATCGGGTCGGGGGACCCGCTCCGGCGCTGGCTCGCGCTCGGGCTGACGACCGTCTGGGGACTGCGCCTCGCGACCCACATCCTCCTGCGCACGCGCGGCAAGGACGAGGACCCTCGGTATGCCGCGATGCTCGAGCGCGCCGACGGCAACGAGTCCGGGTATGCCGCCCTGCACATCTACCTCCCGCAGGGCCTCATCATGTGGTTCGTCTCCCTGCCGGTGCAGCTCGCGATGGTCACGACCGGTGGCCTGTCATGGGTCCTCTGGCTCGGCGTCGCGGTCTGGGCGGTCGGGTTCGTCTTCGAGACCGTCGGCGACCTGCAGCTGACCCGCTTCCGCAACGACCCCGACAACAAGGGCAAGGTGCTCGACACCGGGCTCTGGCACTACACGCGCCACCCGAACTACTTCGGTGACGCGTCGGTGTGGACCGGGCTCTTCCTCGTCGCCGCGAGCGCGTGGCCCGGAGTGCTCACCATCCTGTCGCCCGGTGTCATGGTGTGGAACCTCTATGCCGGCACGGGGAAGAAGCTGTTGGAGAAGGACATCGGCGACCGGCGACCGGCGTATGCCGACTACGTGCGACGCACGAGCGGCTTCTTCCCGTGGCCGCCGAGGTCCCCCGAGAAGGGCTGAGGCGCCAGGGGTGGCGATGATGGGTGGCATGCGCCCGCCCCTCGCCGCCGCCCTCGACCTCGCGCCGCACCCCGAGGGCGGCTGGTTCCGCCAGACCTGGGCCTCGCCGGAGACGGTGACCCTGCCCGACGGGCGGGTGCGGCCGACGGCGACGCTCATCTACTTCCACCTCCCGGCCGGGGCGTCCTCGGACTGGCACCGAGTGCGCTCCGACGAGATCTGGCTCGCCCACACCGGCGCGGTCATCCTGGAGCTCGGCGGAGCGGATGACGAGCCGGTGCCCGTCGCGCGGGTCGAGGTGGGGGTTTTCGACCGCGCGGGCGAGGTGGCCCAGGCCGTCGTCCCGGCCGGGGTGTGGCAGCGCACGGTGCCCGGGCCGGCGGACGCGCTCGTCAGCTGCCTCGTCTCCCCCGGCTTCGACTTCGCCGACTTCGAGCTCGCCGCGCCCTGACCCGGCCGACCACGCGAGGGCCGCTGGCGGTCGCGACGACGGCGACGTCGCCCTCGAGGTCGGTGCGGTGCACCTCGAAACCGCGCGACTGCAGGTCCGAGAGGGTCGACGGGGCCGGGTGGCCGTAGTCGTTGTCCGCGCCGACGCTGACCAGGGCGAGCCGCCCGGTGACGAGGTCGAGCAGCCGCTCGTCCCGGTTGCTCGAGCCGTGGTGGGCGACCTTGTAGACGTCGACCCTCCCCCACCGAGCGGGGTCGGCCCGTGCCGCGCGGACCACCTCGGCGGCGGCCTCGTGCTCGATGTCCCCGGACAGCAGGATCCCGACCCCGCCGACGTGCAGCGTCAGCACGACCGAGCCGTTGTTGGCCACGGACCCGGCATCGATCTCCCGCGCGGGCCACCAGACGTCGGCCGTCAGCCCGCGGACCGCCAGCGCCGCACCGGCCCGCAGGGCCGTCACCGGCACCCCGGCGGCCGAGGCGAGGCGCGTCACCTCGTCGGCCTCGGAGGACGGCTCCCGCACGGTCGAGGTGAGCAGCCGCGCGACCGGTCGCGACCCGAGCACCCCCGCGAGCCCCCGGACGTGGTCGGCATGGAAGTGGGTCAGGACGACCGCGTCGACCGCGACGACGTCCAGGGCGTCGAGGCACCGGGTCATCGCGGGCGGGTCCGGCCCCGTGTCGACGACGAGCGCGTGGCCGCCGCCGGTGTTGACGACGAGGCCGTCCCCCTGACCCACGTCGCAGGCCACGAGCACCCAGCCCGCTGGCGGCCAGGACACCAGGCGGGTCGGGGCGGCGGCTCCCACGGTCACGACCGCCAGCGAGACGGCGACGAGCGGAGCGGTGCGGGAGCGGTGCCAGACCCAGGGCGCGACGAGCAGGGCCACCCCCGTCACGACGGCGAGACCCACCGCCGCCGCGGCCGAGTCTCCCCACGCGAGCGCGCCGTAGGGCAGCTCGGCGCACCACCGAGCGACCCAGGCGATGCCCTGTGCCGGGACCCCGGCGCCCCAGGCGAGGGCCCCCGCTCCCGTCACCCAGAGCACCGAGGTGAGGGCCACGGCCACGCCGACGATCGTCGTCGGCGCGACGAGGGGCGCGGCGAGCAGGTTGGCGAGCACCGCGACGACGGACACCGAGCCCTGGAGGGGCACGACGACCGGTGCGCAGACAACCTGCGCCGCCAGCGGCACGGCGAGCACCGTGCCGAGCCCGTCGAGGCGACGGTGCCGGGTGATCCTCCGTGGCAGCCGCCGCGAGATCGCCCGGCCCCACGGCTGGGCGAAGAGCAGCAGCCCGAGCGTCGCCACGCTCGACAGGGCGAAGCCGTAGGAGCGGGACAGCCACGGGTCCCACACGAGCAGCAGGGTGATCGCGCCGGACAGGGCGGGGATGCCCGCCTGCCTCCGGGCGGTGCCGAGGCCGAGCAGACCCACGCACCCCATGACTGCCGCCCGGACGACGCTGGGCTCGGGCCGGGCCAGCACGACGAAGGCGACGAGGACGGCGAGCGCCACCCAGGGCCGGGCCCGCCGACCGATCCCGAGCACGCCGCACAGCCCCATGCCGGCTCCGAGCACGAGCGTCACGTTGCTGCCGGAGACGGCCGAGAGGTGGCTCATGCCGGTCACCAGCATCGCGTCCGTGAGGTCGGGTGGGTTGCGGCTCGTGTCCCCGATGACGAGCGCCGGCACGAGTCCCCGGGCGTCGTCGGGGAGGTGGTCGGTGGCGGACCGGAAGTCGGCGCGGACCGCGTCGGCGGCCTCGAAGAAGGGTCCGGGCCCGGCGAGGACGCGCACCGGCCCCGTCGGGGAAGCCACCGCCACCACGTCGTCGCCGGGATCGGCGAGATGGAGCCGGGCGGTCAGCTCGACCGTGTCGTGCCACCCCACCTCGGCCCACTCGAGCCCGCCGACGACGAGAACCGGTGTCGAGACCCGGGAGACGGCTCCACGCCCGGACACCTCGCCGACGTCCAGTCGGGTGAAGACCATCGGGGGCCGGCGGCGCACCGGGTCGTCGACCGGCGCCGTGCCCGCCGGTCCACGTGCTTCGGCACGCGAGCCGATGACGCGCGGCTCGGCGAGGACGAGGCCGCGCAGCGTGACCACTGCCCGCTCCTCCGCGAGCGCCGCGACGGGGCCCACCTCCCGCGCCACCCGGTGACCGGCCGCCGACACGAGCAGCAACGCGAGCACCGCGAGGCTCAGGGCGGTCAGGCGGGTCCGCTGTGATCGGCCGCCCCGGCCGCCGAGGCGCGGGCGCGTGATGAGCCCTGCCGTCGTGGCGCACACCGCCCCCACCCACCAGACCCAGTCGAGCGGGACGACGAGGCCGGCGAAGGCGACGACCAGCCACCCGAGCAGGCCCGGCACCAGCAGGCGCAGGTCGAGCCGCCGCCCGGACGGGCGCCCGCTCACACCCGCACCCGGTCACGCAGCTGGGCCATCAGCTTGTCCCCGATACCGCTCACCTCCCCCAGCTCGTCCACCGAGGCGAAGCGCCCGTGCGCCGCCCGCCAGTCGAGGATCCGCTGGGCAAGCACGGGCCCCACCCCGGGGAGCCCGTCGAGCGCGCCGGCGTCCGCCGTGTTGAGGTCGACCGGGCCCATCGGTGCCCCGCCCGGCCCGCCGGCCCCCGCTCCGCCCGCGCCGGCCCGGGGCACGACGGGCGCGACCGCGGTCTCCCCCGGCGCCGGGACCTGCACCTGCTCGCCGTCGAGCACTGGACGGGCCAGGTTGATCGCGGCGAGGTCGGCCTTCCTCGTCGGGCCGCCGGCGGCGGTGAGCGCATCGGCGATCCGAGCACCGGGCGCCAGCCGGACGAGGCCGGGGCGGGCCACCTGACCGATGACGTGGACGACAAGGCTCACGGCCGGCGAGGGAGTCGGCGGCATCGGCCCACCCGCGCTCGGGGACGGGCCGGCGATGACGATGCCGGTGGGGCTCGTGGCGGCGACAGGCCCGGGATCGAGGGTCACCGCACGCTCGGCCCAGAGGACCCGGACGACGAAGAGGGCGACCACGGCGAGGACGAGGGCGAGCACGGCGACGACAGCCCCGCCCGAGACCGACCACCGTCCGAGCCGCACCTGCTCCGGCGGGGTGAGCGGGCCGGGGCGCCGGGCCCGCCTCAGGTCGGTGTCGAGGCGCTCCAGCTCGGGTCCGCCCGGGTCGTCGGGATGCCGGGATGGCGGCGCAGACGGACGAGCGGGCGCGTCCGGCACCCACCCCCGGCCCTCCTCCGGCGCAGCCGTGTCGAGCAGACGAGCCACCCGCTCGAGGTCGGGTGACCTGGGGACACGGCTCAGCGGCATACCCCGACGGTAGGAAGGCGACGGAGCGCGCGCCCGGCCCGAGACCGGCCCCTGGGGACGACCGTCCGGGACCGGTGGGGTTGTGGACGGACTGCGGCGAGCGTGTCGACTGGGAGCGGGCCGGGTCTCTGGTTCAAACTGCTCCAATGGCCCGGCACATCATGACCCTCACCTGCGACGACCGCCCCGGCATCGTCGCAGCCGTCTCCTCCGCCCTGCTCGACGTGGCGGCGAACATCGTGGAGAACCAGCAGTACTCCGACGAGGACCTCGGGCTGTTCTTCATGCGCTCGGTGTTCGACTGCGACACCGCGGACGTCGAGCGGGTCGAGGCCGCCATCCGCTCGAGCGGACCGGTCGCGCACGCCCAGCTGTTGGTGCGCCCCGCCGACGAGTACTGCCGAACCATCATCCTCGTCTCGAAGTTCGACCACTGCCTGCTCGACCTGCTCCACCGGTGGAAGAGCGGCGACCTGCCCATCGACATCGCCGGCGTCGTCTCCAACCACGAGGACTGCCGCGGCCTCGTCGAGTACTTCGGCCTGCCGTTCACCGTCATCCCGGTCACGAAGGACACCAAGGCGCAGGCCGAGGCCGAGCTGCTCGCGATGGTCGAGGCGCAGGACGTCGGGCTCGTCGTGCTCGCCCGCTACATGCAGATCCTGTCCGACGGCCTGTGCCGGGCCCTCGAGGGCCGGGCCATCAACATCCACCACTCGTTCCTGCCCGGCTTCAAGGGCGCCAAGCCCTACCACCAGGCGCACGACCGCGGCGTGAAGCTCATCGGCGCCTCGGCGCACTACGTGACGGCCGACCTCGACGAGGGCCCGATCATCGAGCAGGACGTCGTCCGGGTCACCCACGCCGAGACCCCGGAGCGCCTCGTCGCCCTCGGGCGCGACGTCGAGCGACGGGTCCTCTCGCGTGCGGTCCGGGACCACGCCGAGAGCCGCGTCTTCATCGCCGGTCGGCGCACCATCGTCTTCTGACTCACCGGCGACGCGGCGCCCGTCAGGGAAGGCGGCGCTGTCGCCACCAGCCGACGATGTTGTTGCGATGGCGGGCGATCACGATCAGACCGATGGCCGTCAGCCACGCCCCGGTCCACCCGTCCCCCGGCCAGTGGCCGGTCCAGACGAGCACCGCGACGACGAGCATCGCGACGGAGCCGAGGAGCGAGCCCGCCGCGACCCAGCGCGTGGCGACGAACCCGACGACGAAGACACCGAGCACGACGAGGGCGACGAGCGGGTGGACGCCGAGCACCGCGCCCAGCGTCGTCGCGACGCCCTTGCCACCGCGCCCCTTGAGGTAGGGCGACCAGATGTGACCGAGCACGGCTGCCAGCCCCACGGCGTACGCGAGGTGCGGCCCGACGAGGTGAGCGGCGACCACCGTCGGAACGAGACCCTTGAGGACGTCGAGGACGCCGACGACGACCCCCCACCTGCGTCCGAGGACCCGGCCGGCATTCGTCGCGCCGGGGTTGCCCGAGCCGGACGTCGCGAGGTCCGCGCCGCGCAGGCGGGCGATGATCGTCGCGGGGTTGACCCCGCCGACGAAGAAGGCCGCGACGACGCCCCCCGCCCAGGCCAGCAGCATGCCCCAGCTCACCGGGCCACGGCCCCCCGTGGCTCGGGCAGGGCCCGGCCCGGAATCGGGGAGAGCGCGATCGCGACGGTGCCGGGCCCGACGTGGGCGCCGACGACGGCTCCGAGCTCGACCATGAGGACGCGCTCCACCCCGGGCACCGCCCGTAGCATCCCGGCGACTGACTCGGCCCGCTCCGGCGCCCCCAGGTGGTGCACGGCCGCCTCGACGGCCGTCCCCCCGGCGGCGACCTGCTCGGAGACGAGTGCGGCGATACGGGCGAGGGCCCGCGCGCTCGTGCGCACCTTCTCCACCGGCACGATCCGCCCGCCCCGCACCGCGAGGATCGGCTTGATCGCGAGGGCCGACCCGAGCAGCGCCGATGCGGCGCCGATGCGCCCGCCTCTGCGCAGGTGCTCGAGCGTGTGGACGTAGAAGAGGACGCGCGAGGCGTGCACCCGTTCGGTGACGACAGTGACGACGTCCGACAGCGAAGCGCCTTGTGCCGCAGCCTCGGCCGCAGCAACGACAGCGAAACCCATTGCCATTCCGATCGTCTCGCTGTCGACCACCTCGACGGGAACCGGGGCCTCCGCAGCCGCCGAACGCGCCGCCTCGACCGTGCCGGACATCTGGCTCGACAGGTGCACCGAGACGACTCCCGACGCGCCCTCGTCGGCGAGGCGCGTGTAGGTATCGAGAAAGGCCTGCGGCGTCGGCCGCGAAGTCGTGACGATCGTGTAGTCCCGCAGCGCCTGCGCCACCTCGTCGGCCGAGACGTCGCGGCCCTCGACCCGCTCCTTGCCACCGACGACGACGTGGAGCGCGACGACCTCGATGGCGTGCGCGGCGAGCAGCTCGATCGGCAGGTATGCCGTCGAGTCCGTCACGAGCCGAACGGTCACGGCGCGCTCCTCCCGGGGGCCGCCCTTCGGCCCTCACCTCAACCTAGTCTCAGGCGGGCACGACGTTCACGAGCTTGGGCGCTCGGACGATGACGGTGCGGATGCCCCCCTGGGTGGCGGCGCGCACCTTCTCCCGACCGAGCACGAGCTCGCGCAGCTCGTCCTCGGAGATGTCCGGGGCGACCTCGACGCGGTCGCGCACCTTGCCCTTGATCTGGATGACGCAGGTGACCTCGTCCTGCACGATCTTGGCCGGGTCGCTCACGGGGAAGGCGGCATACGCCACCCCGCCCTCGTGGCCGAGGCGCTGCCACATCTCCTCGGCGAGGTGCGGGGCGACCGGGGCGACCATCAGCACCGTGGCCTCGACGACCTCGCGTGGCGGCGCGTCGAGCTTGGTCACCGCGTTGTTGAGCTCGATGAGCTTGGCGATGGCCGTGTTGAAGCGCAGCCCCTCGTAGTCCTCACGGACGCCGGCGATGGTGCGGTGCAGCTGGGTCGTGAGCTCCTGGCCGGGGGCGTCGTCGACGACGCGCACCTCGCCGGTCTGCTCGTCGACGACGTTGCGCCACAGTCGTTGGAGGAAGCGCTGCGCGCCGACGACCGCGCGGATCTCCCACGGCTTGCTCACCTCGAGCGGACCCATCGACATCTCGTAGACGCGGAAGGTGTCGGCGCCGTAGGCCTCGTACATGTCGTCGGGGCTCACCGAGTTCTTCAGCGACTTGCCGATCTTGCCGTACTCGCGTCCCACCGGCTGGCCCTCGAACGTGAAGGTCGGCTCCTCGCCGTGCGCGCCCGGGTGCTCCTCGACCTCGGCCGACGGGACGTACTGGCCGCGCGCGTCGGTGTAGGCATACGCCTGGATGTAGCCCTGCGAGAAGTACTTCCGGAAGGGCTCGGTGCTCGAGACGTGCCCGAGGTCGTGGAGGGCCTTGTGCCAGAAGCGGGCATAGAGCAGGTGCAGCACCGCGTGCTCGACGCCGCCGACGTAGAGGTCGACCCCGCCGGGGTCCTGAGTGCCCGCAGGCGCACCTGCGACGGCGGTGGGCTGCTTTGCCATCCAGTAGCGCTCGTTGTCGGGGTCGACGATGGCGTCGTGGTTGGCGGGGTCGAGGTAGCGCAGGTAGTACCAGCACGAGCCCGCCCAGTTGGGCATCGTGTTGGTCTCGCGGCGGAAGCGGCGCGTGCCGCGGCCGTCGCCGAGGTCCATCTCGACATTGACCCACTCGGGCACCCGCGAGAGCGGCGGCTCCGGCGAGCTCTGCGCGTCGTCGGGGTCGAAGGTCTTCGGCGAGTAGTCGGGCACGTCCGGCAGCGTGAGCGGCAGCTCGGCCTCGGGGACGGGGTGGGCGACGCCGTCCTCGTCGTACATGATCGGGAAGGGCTCGCCCCAGTAGCGCTGCCGGCTGAAGAGCCAGTCGCGCAGCCGGTAGTTGACGGTGCCGTGGCCGATGCCGGTGTCGTCGAGGTGGGCGATCATCCGCTCCTTGGCGTCCTCGACGGCCAGGCCGTCGAGGTCCAGCACCGCGTTCGAGGAGTTGACCGCAAAGCCCGGCCCGACGAACGGCTCGGTCAGCGGGGCGTCCGCCTCATCGAGGGTCGGCGCGACGACACGGACGATCGGGATCGAGAACTTCGTCGCGTACTCGAAGTCGCGCTCGTCGTGCCCGGGCACCGCCATGATCGCGCCGGTGCCGTAGCCCATCAGCACGTAGTCGGCGATGAAGACCGGGATCGACTCCCCCGTCAGCGGGTTCGTCGCGAACGAACCGGAGAAGACGCCGGTCTTGTCCTTGCCCTCGGTCTGACGCTCGACGTCGCTCTTACGTGACGCGGCCAGCCGGTATGCCGCCACGGCCTCCTTCGGAGTCGCGCTCGCTGCCGCGTCCGCGCCCTTCCAGTCGTCGTGGGTGCCCTCGGGCCAGCCGCCGTCGGGGACGAGCGCGTCGGCGAGCGGGTGCTCGGGGGCGATGACCATGAAGGTCGCGCCGAAGAGGGTGTCGGGCCGGGTCGTGAAGACCGTGATGGAACCCTTCTCACCGACGAGCTGGCTGTCGGCGAGCGTCACCGGGAAGGAGACCCGGGCGCCTTGGGAGCGTCCGATCCAGTTGCGCTGCATCGTCTTGACCTTCTCGGGCCAGTCGACGCCGTCGAGGTCGTCGGCCAAGCGGTCGGCATACGCCGTGATCCGCATCTTCCACTGGCTGAGGTTGCGCCGGAAGACGGGGTAGTTGCCGCGCTCGGACCGGCCGTCGTTGGTGACCTCCTCGTTGGAGAGCACCGTGCCGAGGCCGGGGCACCAGTTGACTGGCGCCTCGTCGGTGTAGGCGAGCCGGAAGTCG
Organism: uncultured Actinomycetota bacterium; assembly: GCA_963764195.1. Lineage (GTDB taxonomy): Bacteria > Actinomycetota > Actinomycetes > Actinomycetales > Dermatophilaceae > JBDSSS01. The sequence goes on along the minus strand of CAVXRG010000003.1, from coordinate 561,566 downwards.
TCGAGGACGCGGGCCCGTTCGGTGGCGGACAGGTCGGCCCACGGGCGCCCGTCGGAGGTGAGCACGGCGCGGTGCCCGGCCTCGAACTCTGCGGCGAGCTCGCTGATCGGCCGGGCGCGACCGCGGCCGCCGTCGGGGCGGACGGCGTCCTCGTCGTACCAGGCGTCCCAGATCTGCAGGAAGATCCACTGCGTCCAGCGGTAGTAGTCCTCGTCGATCGTCGCGAAGGTGCGCCGGTTGTCGAAGCCGAGACCGAGCCGCCGCAGCTGGCGGCGCATGTTGGTCATGTTCTCCTCGGTGGTCTTCCGAGGGTGCTGGCCCGTCTGGACGGCATACTGCTCCGCCGGCAGGCCGAAGGCGTCGTAGCCGAGGGCGTGCAGGACGTTCTTGCCGAGCATCCGGTGGAAGCGGCAGTAGACGTCGGTCGCGATGTAGCCCAGCGGGTGGCCGACGTGCAGGCCGACGCCGGAGGGGTAGGGGAACATGTCGAGGACGAGCAGCTTCTGCCCGAGCGCGCCCACCTTGTCCGGCTCGGCCCACGGCCCCGCGGGGTTGGGCGCCTCGAAGGTGCCCTCCTGCTCCCAGCGGTCCTGCCACGCGATCTCGATGTCCTGCGCCATCGCCGCGGTGTAGCGGTGGCGCGTCTCACTGGCGTGGGTGCTCGGGGCCTGGCTCATGTCGTCTCTTTCGTTGCGGTGCGGTCGGCGCGGCGCTTCGGGGCAAAAAGAAACCCCTCACGAGGGAGGGGGCCGCGGCGACGTCAGGAGGTCAGCGCGGCTGCGGAAGAAGAAGCCGTCCAGCCATGCGCCTAGGTTAGCGCAGCCCCGGCGCCACCCCCGTTCGATGTATCAGCGCACCCCCCGGGGTCCGCAGGTACATCGAACCCCGGGAGGCATCAGCGCGGCGGGTCAGCGCAGGAGGCCGACGACGACGAGGACGTGGGCGACGTGGTGGACGGCGACCCCCTGCACCGGCGCCCAGCGCCGCTCGAGCACGAAGCGGTCATGGCCGACGACCGTCGCGGCCACGGCGAGCAGCAGGGCTCCGAGGACGACGACCTCGTCCCCCCGCCAACCGGCGACTGCAACCAGCCCGCCGAGCACGAGCTGCGAGGCGAACAGGGCGGTCCGCTGGGACCCGGCGTGCCGCACGACGTCCCGTCCCCACCTCGCGAAGAGCACGCCGAACGCGAGCAGCGCCGGGGGCAGCAGCCACGGGAACCCGTAGGGCCCGACGCTCTCGAGGATCGCGTAGCCGTAGGCGCCGTCCGAGACCACGAACGCCCCGAGCCCGAGCAGGTAGCGCCCCCGGGTCGCGCGGAGCAGCGCGAGGTCGCCCGCGAGGCCGAGCGCAACCGCGAGCAGGACGGGCGGGAGGGACGGCGCCCCGGGCACCCGCCCCTCCCCGTGCAGCGCCCAGGCGAGGCCGAGCAGCAGGACCATGAAGGTCGGCGTCGTGATTCGCTCGACGACGACATCGCCGCGCACCACAGACACCCAGTTGATCAGGGCCGTGATCGCCAGCGACACGAGCAGAACCCAGACGGGGGTGGTCACGCGGCAAGGGTGGCAGCAATCACGCCGACCCGCCGCCGGACACGCGGAGCGGGCGCCACGCGCTGCCGGCGCACGCACGGGTCACGTTCCGGACTCACGCTCCGGGCGGAGTACGGCGGTCCGGCCGTTCTCTGTCAGACTCGACCAATGCCCATGCGACAGTTCCAGCACACCGTGACCGCCGAGGACACCTCCGTCGTGGTCGGCAGCGGCGACCTCGACGTCCTCGCGACCCCGCGACTCATCACCTGGTGCGAGAACGCCGCCTTCCAGGTCTGCCAGCGGTCGATCGACGCCGACCACACGACCGTCGGCACGACGATCACGATGGAACACATCCGCGGGAGCGCCGTCGGCACCGAGCTGACCGTCCACTGCGCGGAGCCGATCAACGACGGGCGCCGCCTCGTGTGCCACCTCAGGGTCACCGACGCCGACGGCGAGGAGCTCGCGCGCGGCGAGGTCCACCGCGCGGTCGTCGACCCCGACCGCTTCATGAGCAGGTGCCAGTCCGTCAGCTGACGGGCTGCAGAGCCGGAGCGGCTCAGGGCACGTGGGCGTCCCCGTCGCGCCCCAACCGAGCCGCTCGCGGCAGGGGGCGCCTCGTCGTAAGGGGTCGAGCACAGAATCGGGGAGACAGCACAGGAGCCGGACGGCGTACCGTCCGGCTCCTGTGTCTCGGTGGAGCTGAGGGGACTCGAACCCCTGACCCCCTGCATGCCATGCAGGTGCGCTACCAGCTGCGCCACAGCCCCTTTCGGGTGTCCCTCGCGTGGAGCGACTGCGCCACTGTAGCCAATGACCGGCCCCGACCCCAAATCGTCCGGGTGCGGGGCCGTCACGGCAGGGACGGCCCGAGATTCCAGCCGGCGATCCGCCAGCGTGACGCGGTCGAGTAGCTCTTGGCGACCTCGACGAGCTCGGTCCAGTGGGCGTTGTCCAGACCCCGGAACAGGTCGTAGGACAGGTCCTGCGGCAGCCCGACGAGCTCCGCGGCGGCAGCCCGCCCGGAGATGCCGTGGGCGACGACGACGGCCGTCCGCCCCGGGCCGAGCTCGGCGGCGACGTCGTGGATCGCGGCGCCCGCTCGGCCGGCGACCTGCACCCGCGTCTCGCCGGTGACCCCCTTGGGCACGTCCTCGCCCCGGTCGAGCGCGGCGATCACGTCGGGGTAGCGCTCACGCACCTCGCCGGCGGTGAGTCCCTGCCACTGGCCGACGTGGACCTCCCGCAGCCGAGGGTCGAGGCGCACGTCGAGGCCGACGAGCCGCGCGACCCCCTCCGCAGTGTGGGCGGCCCGCTGGAGGTCGCTGGAGACGATCGCGACGGGGTCGTAGGCCGCGAGCTGCGGGGCGGCGGCCTCGACCTGGGCCCGCCCCCGCTCCGACAGCGGGGAGTCCTTGTGCCCCTGCCAGACGCGAGCGGCGTTGTCGACCGTCTCGGCGTGCCGGACGACGACGATCCGCCGGGGAGAGCTCACTCGTGCGCGTCCTCGGCGCTCTCGTCGTCCGGCGACGCGGGGGCGGCGAACGGCTCGACGTCGGAGAGGTCGACCTCGGGGCAGTCCTTCCAGAGGCGCTCGAGGGCGTAGAACTCGCGCTCCTCCTCGTGCTGCACGTGGACGATGACGTCGCCGAAGTCGATGAGCACCCACCGCCCCTCGCGCTGGCCCTCGCGGCGGATCGGCTTGCAGCCGACGTCGCGCAGGCGGTCCTCGACCTCGTCGACGATCGAGGCCACCTGGCGCTCCGACCCGGCGGAGGCGATGACGAAGACGTCAGTGAGCGGCATCTGCTCACTGACGTCGATGGCGACCACCTTCTCGGCGATCTTCTCCTCGGCGGCCAGCGCGGCGACCTTGGCGAGCTGGAGCGAACGGTCGGTGGCGGTCACGAATCTCCTCGGGAAGACAGGGCGTGGGCGCCCTGCTGGGGGTGTGAGTACAGGCTGTACTTGTTGATGTACTGGACGACGCCGTCGGGCACGAGGTACCAGACGGGCTGGCCGCCGGCGACGCGCTCGCGGCAGGCCGTCGAGCTGATCGCCATGGCGGGCACCTCCTGGAGCGTCACGCGGTGCTCGGGAAGACCCTTGTCGGACAGCTCGTGCCCGGGGCGGGTGACCCCGATGAAGTGCGCGAGGTCCCAGATCTGGTCCGCGTCCTTCCACGACAGGATCTCGGCGAGCGCGTCGGCGCCGGTGATGAAGTAGAGCTCGTCATCCGGGCGCTCGGCACGGATGTCGCGCAGGGTGTCGATGGTGAAGGTCGGCCCGGCCCGGTCGACGTCGACCCGGCTGACGGTGAAGCGCGGGTTCGAGGCTGTCGCGATGACGGTCATCAGGTAGCGGTCCTCGGCCGGGGACACGTGGCGGTCGGCCTTCTGCCACGGCTCGCCGGTCGGTACGAAGATGACCTCGTCGAGGTCGAAGAGTGACTGGACCTCGCTCGCGGCCACGAGGTGGCCGTGGTGGATGGGATCGAACGTCCCACCCATGACGCCCAGCCGCCTGCTCAGTGCTGCGACCTGTCGCGTTCGACGGCCCGGCCGGCGGAGTCGGGCTCCTGGTGCAGCGTCGGGCGAGGCACCTTGTGGTGGGTGTTGCGGAAGCTCCACGTGACCGCGAGCGCCACGACGAAGAGGCCGAAGGCGATGACGAAGTAGGCGATCGCGGGCATCGGAAGCTCGGTGACGGCTTCCTCCCCCGCGGCGAGGACGCTCAGGACACGATCAGACATGGCCTCAGCGTAGCGCCCGGCGTGCGCGCGGGCTCACCGCTGTCGCCCGACGGCCTGCCGCAGGCGCTCGTGGCCGAGGCCGGCGAGGGGCTCGACGCCGTCTGCGACGGCCCCGAGGACGCGCGGGCACCAGCCCGCATCGAGGCCGATCACGTGCGCAATAAAGCTCACCCCGGCCTGGCGCAGCGGGTGATCTGCTCCAGCGCCCGTCGAGCCACGGTAACGAAGCGGGCCCAGCGGCATACCTCGTGTCCCGCCGCCGCACGCACACCGAGCAGAGCTCCGTGCACAGTCCGGGCCCACGCGCGGCCGTAGGGTGGAGGCATGGTCCCCGAGCTGTCCGTCGTCATCCCGATGTACAACGAGGAGGAGGTGCTCCCCCTCCTCGTCGAGCGGCTGCGCCCCCTCCTCGACGGCATGGGCGTGGCCTACGAGGTCGTGGCGGTCGACGACGGCAGCTCCGACCTCACCGCGGCGCTGCTCCAGCGCCACCACCGCGAGTGGCCCGACCTGCGGGTCGTGCGGCTGCGGGCCAACGCCGGGCACCAGGCCGCGATCTCCGCCGGTCTCGTCACCGCGCGCGGTGACTACGTCGTGACGATCGACGCCGACCTGCAGGACCCGCCGGAGGTGATGGTGCAGATGCTCACCGTCGCCAAGCGCGACGGGGTCGACGTCGTCTACGGGGTGCGCAACGACCGGTCGACCGACACGTGGTTCAAGCGCGTCTCGGCCCACGGCTTCTACCGGGTCATCGGGATGCTGTCCCAGACCGGCGCCCAGGCGAACGCCGGGGACTTCCGGCTCATGTCCCGCGCCACCGTCGACGCGATCAACAGCCTGCCCGAGCACAACCGGGTCCTCCGCTTCATCGTCCCGGCCCTCAACTTCCCGTCCCGCACCGTCGAGTACCGGCGCGAGGAGCGCGCCGCCGGCTCCTCGAAGTACCCGCTGATGAAGATGATCCGGCTCTCCGTCGACTCGCTCACCGGCTTCTCGACGGCGCCGCTGCGGATGGCGACCTTCGCCGGGGTCGGCGGCGCGGTCCTCGCCTTCCTCATCCTCGTCTACGGGCTGATCGCGCGCGCCCAGGGTGAGGCCGTCGCCGGCTGGACGTCCACCGTGGCCATCGTCGCCGGGGTCGGGGCGGTGCAGCTCGTCTGCCTCGGGATCCTCGGGGAGTACATCGGCCGGATGTATGCCCACCTGCAGGGGCGCCCCACCTACTTCATCGCCTACGACTCGCTCGCGGCCGCTGGCCAGTCGCACGGACCGACCGACACACCGCTGCCGGCTCCGCACCTCGCCGCGGGCGGTGGTCGGTCGCCCTCGACCGGACCCGGTGTCGCCTCAGGCGCGGGGGCGGGCCCGGACGAAGAGGCTGACGCCGGGCAGCCGGTGCACCGGTAGGTACCGCTCGGCCGCGATGACGAGACCGAGGGCGGCGTTGACGAGCCCGGGGGTCTCGCTGAGGTCGGACCCGGACCGGAAGTGCCGGCGCACCTGGACGACGGGACGCAGCAGCACGTTCCAGGAGCGCACGTCCTCGATCTCGAACCCTCCGCGCTCGAGCACGTCCACGAGTCCCTCGCGGGTGTAGCGACGCACGTGGTCGACGGCGACGTCGTGGTCCGACCAGAGCCGGGGGTCAGCGGGGACGGCGACGAGGTAGGTGCCCGTGGGCCGCAGGACGCGACGCACCTGCTCGACGGCGGCGAGGTCGTCCTCGATGTGCTCGAGGACGTCGAAGGCGACGACGAGGTCGAGCGAGCCGTCGGCCAGCGGCAGCTTCGTCGCGTCGGCACGTAGCGTGGCGAGGCCACGACCGCGGGCGACCTCGGCCCCCTCGGCGCCGTACTCGAGGGCCGTCGCGTCCCAGCCGTGGGAGCGCAGCACGCGGGTGTTGCCGCCGCCGGCCGCTCCGACGTCGAGGGCGGTGCCGGGGGTCAGACCGGCGATCGAGGTCGCCAGCAGGTGCCGGCGCTCCCGGTACCACCAGTTGGTGTCCTCGAGCTCGGCCAGCTTGCGAACCTCGGCGCCTTCCATGGGTCGTCATCCTGCCAGTAGGACGGGCCCGCTGCGCGCAAGGTCCTCGCTGCGGCGTGGGTGGCCGTGGGTGCGCCTGGGGGTGGGCGTCGGTGGGCGCGTCAGCGCACGTGCCCGTCACCCTCGACGACCCACTTCGTCGTCGTCAGCTCCGGCAGGGCCATCGGGCCGCGTGCGTGCAGCTTCTGGGTGGAGATCCCGATCTCGGCGCCGAAGCCGAACTCGCCCCCGTCGGTGAAGCGCGTGCTCGCGTTGACCATGACGGCCGCCGCGTCGACCTCGGCGGTGAAGCGCCGGGCCGCCGCGCGGTCCTCGGTGACGATGGCCTCGGTGTGCCCGGTGCCGAAGCGGCGGATCCGCTCCATCGCCGCGTCGAGGTCGGCGACGACGGCGACACTCATCTCGAGGCCGTGCCACTCGGTGCCGAAGTCGGTCTCGCTGGCGAGGTCGTATGCCGCTCCCGCCGCCTCCGCGTGCGGGCGCACCTCGTCGGCGACGTGCAGCCGCACCCCGGCGGCGGCGAGGTCGGTGAGCGTCTTGGGCAGGAAGTCGGCGGCGACGTCGCGGTGCACGAGGAGGGACTCGGCGGCGTTGCAGACGCTCGGGCGGTGCGTCTTCGAGTTGATCGTGATGGCCCGGGCCATCTCGAGGTCGGCGGCCCGGTCGACGTAGACGTGGCACACGCCGATGCCCGTCTCGATGACGGGCACGGTGGACTCCCGGACGACCGTCTGGATGAGGTCGGCGCCGCCCCGGGGGATGACGAGGTCGACGAGGCCCCGAGCCGTCATCAGCGCCCGGGCGGCGTCGCGGCCACCCTCCTCGAGGAGCGTGACGGCGTCGACGGGCAGGCCCTGGTCGGCGAGGGACTCACGCATCGCCTCGACGAGAGCGTGGTTGCTGCTGCCGGCGGCCGAACCGCCACGCAGGATCACGGCGTTGCCGGACTTGAGGCAGAGACCGGCCGCGTCGACGGTGACGTTGGGGCGGGCCTCGTAGATCATCCCGATGACACCCATCGGCACCCGGACCTGCCGGATCTGCAGCCCGTTGGCGAGGGTCGAGCCGCGCACGACCTCCCCGACGGGGTCGGGCAGGGCTGCGACCTCGCGCAGGGCCTGTGCCACCGCGGCCACGCGATCGGCGTCGAGACGCAGCCGGTCCTGCAGGCTCTCGGACATACCGGCCGCACGCCCGCGCTCGAGGTCCTCGGCGTTGGCGGCGAGGACCTCCGGGGTGGCGGCCTCGACGGCGTCGGCGAGCCGCAGCAGGGCGGCGTCCTTCTCGGCGCGTGACATCAGCGCGAGCCGGCGGGAGGCGACCCCGGCCTTCTCGGCGAGATCTCGGACGTGGGCGACGACGGCGGGGGCCACGGCTTCGGACATGGTCCCAGCCTAGGCGCCGGCCGGCGGGCGGTGACCCGGTGACCCGGTGAACCCGGTAACCCGGTGACCCGGTGACCCGGTGACCCGGTGACCCGGTGACCCGGTGACCCGGTGACCGGTCACATGGCGGGCGAGCCCGGGGGCCGGCCCGCACCGGCAACTAGAGTCGTGGCTGTGTCACCCCGATCCGCGATCAGCTCAGCGCGACGCCTCGTCGTCAAGGTCGGCTCGAGCTCGCTCACCGGGCCGGACGGTGGCCTCGACCGGGGCCGCCTCGTCGCGCTGGCCAACGCCCTCGCACACAAGCACACCGACGGGACGCAGATCGTCCTCGTCAGCTCGGGCGCCATCGCCGCCGGCATCCACCCGCTCGGGCTCGCCTCCCGCCCACGGGATCTCGCGACCCAGCAGGCCGCGGCCTCGGTCGGCCAGGGCGCGCTGCTCGCCTCGTACTCCGGGGCGTTCGCGCCGCACGAGATCACCGTCGGTCAGGTGCTCCTCACCGCCGACGACGTGACGAGGCGGTCGCACTACGCCAACGCCCGCCGCACCCTCGAGCGGCTCCTCGACCTCGGCGCGCTGCCCATCGTCAACGAGAACGACACCGTCGCGACGAGCGAGATCCGCTTCGGTGACAACGATCGGCTCGCGGCCCTCGTCGCCCACCTCGTCGACGCGGACGCCCTCGTGCTCCTCAGCGACATCGACGCCCTCTACGACGGACCGCCGAGCCGCGCCGGCAGCGTGCGGATCCCGCTCGTCACGGGGCCTCATGACCTCCATGGTGTCGAGATCGGCGGCGTCGGCTCGAAGGTCGGCACCGGCGGCATGGCGACGAAGGTGGAGGCGGCCCGGATCGCCACCGCTGCCGGGGTCGTCACGGCGCTCACCTCCGCCGACCGGGTGACCTCGGTGCTCGCCGGGGAGGACGTCGGCACCCTCTTCCTGCCGATCGGGGTGCGCGGCCGGTCGCGGCGCCTGTGGCTCGAGCACGCGACGACGGCGCGCGGCCGGGTGCTCATCGACGACGGTGCGGTCGACGCCCTCGTGCGTCGCAAGAAGTCGCTGCTCCCGGCCGGGATCACGGCCGTCGAGGGGACCTTCCACGACGGCGACCCGGTCGACGTCTGCGCACCGGACCGGCGGGTCGTGGCGCGAGGCCTCGTCAACTACAACTCGGCCGAGCTCCCCGGTCTGCTCGGTCGCTCCACGCGCGAGCTCGCGGCCGAGCTCGGGCCGGAGTACGAGCGCGAGGTCATCCACCGCGACGACCTCGTCGTCCTCTGAGTTCCCCTACCGGGGGGAAAGTGCCCACTCGACCCCGGCAGTCGAGTGGGCACTTTGCGACGGGGTCAGGCGCCGACCACAGCGGGGGGAAAGTGCCCACTCGTCACGGCTGGAGGCCACGGACACCGTGGTGTCCGTGGCCTCCCGGGCGATCCGTGCGTCAGTGCGTCGAGTTTTCCTACCGGGGGAAGTGCCCACTCGACCCCGGCAGTCGAGTGGGCACTTTGCGACGGGGTCAGGCGCCGACCACAGCGGGGGGAAAGTGCCCACTCGACCCGGCTGGAGGCCACGGACACCGTGGTGTCCGTGGCCTCCCGGGCGATCCGTGCGTCAGTGCGTCGAGTTTTCCTACCGGGGGAAGTGCCCACTCGACCCCGGCAGTCGAGTGGGCACTTTGCGACGGGGTCAGGCGCCGACCACAGCGGGGGGAAAGTGCCCACTCGTCACGGCTGGAGGCCACGGACACCGTGGTGTCCGTGGCCTCCCGGGCGATCAGTGCGTCAGTGCGAGACGGCCTTCTCCGAGCCGTGACCGGTGAGCGAACGGACCTCCATCTCGGCGTACTTCGCCTTGTTGAACTCCGTGCTCGTCACCGTCCCGATGTAGCCGAGGATGAAGCCGAGCGGGATCGAGATGATGCCCGGGTTGTCGAGCGGGAACCAGTGGAAGTCGACGCCTTGGAGCATCGACGGGCTCTTGCCGGTCACCGGGTCGACGGCCTTGCCCGAGACGACCGGGGAGAACGCGATGAGGGTGATCGCGCTGACCAGGCCGCCGTAGATGCTCCACAGCGCGCCCCTGGTGTTGAACCGCTTCCAGAAGAGTGAGTAGAGGATCGTCGGCAGGTTCGCGCTCGCTGCGACGGCGAAGGCGAGGGCCACGAGGAAGGCGATGTTCTGCCCCAGCGCGAAGATGCCACCGACGATCGCGATGCCGCCGAGGACGAGCGCCGAGATCCGGGCGACCTTGACCTCCTCCTCCGGGGTCGCGTTGCCCTTCTTGACGAGCGTGTTGTAGACGTCGTGCGAGAGGGACGCGCTGGCGGTGATGGTGAGGCCGGCGACGACCGCGAGGATCGTCGCGAACGCCACCGCCGAGATGATGCCGAGCAGGATCTCCCCACCGAGCTCGAAGGCGAGCAGCGGTGCGGCGGAGTTGGCTCCACCGGGTGCGGCCTTGATCGCCTTGGCCCCGACGAGCTCCGCCGCACCGAAACCGAGGACGAGGGTGAGCAGGTAGAACCCGCCGATGAGCCAGATCGCCCATTCGACCGACTTGCGGGCCTCCCTGGAGGTCGGGACGGTGTAGAAGCGCATCAGCACGTGCGGCAGGCCGGCCGTGCCGAGGACGAGGGCCATGGCGAGCGAGATGAAGTCGACCGGGTTCTTGTACTGCAGGCCCGGTGCGAGCAGGTCGCGGGGTGTCCCGTCCGCGGCCGCGGGAGCGGCCGCGGCCGCGTCGCCGAGCAGGGTCGAGAGGTTGAAGCCGAACTTGGCCAGCACCCAGACGGTCATGATGAGCGCGCCGATGATGAGCAGCACGGCCTTGATGATCTGCACCCAGGTGGTGCCCTTCATCCCGCCGTAGACGACGTAGAAGAGCATGATGATGCCGACGACGACGATGACGAGCCGCTGGCCCCAGGCGCCCTCGATGCCGAGCAGGAGGGCGACGAGCCCGCCCGCTCCCGCCATCTGCGCGAGCAGGTAGAAGAAGGAGACGACGAGCGTCGAGATCGCCGCGGCGATCCGGACCGGACGCTGGCGCAGGCGGAAGCTGAGGACGTCGGCCATCGTGTACTTGCCCGTGTTACGGAGCAGCTCGGCGACCAGGAGCAGCGCGACGAGCCAGGCGACGAGGAAGCCGATGGAGTAGAGGAAGCCGTCGTAGCCGTTGACCGCGATGGCGCCGGCGATCCCGAGGAACGAGGCCGCCGACAGGTAGTCACCGGCGATCGCGATGCCGTTCTGGCGCCCGGTGAAGGCGCGGCCGCCGGCGTAGTAGTCGGCGGCGCTCTTGTTGTTGCGCGAGGCCCGGATCACGATGGCCAGGGTCACGACGACGAAGAGGGCGAAGATCGAGATGTTGATCGCCGGATTGCCGACGGTCGTCGCCATCGGGGCCAGGGCGGGAGCGAGCGCACTCATGACCGCTCCTCCTCGCCGATGCGGCGGGCGAGCGCCTCGGCGCGCGGGTCGAACTCCCGGTCGGCCCAGCGGACATAGATGATCGTGATCGCGAAGGTCGTCACGAACTGGAGCAGACCCAGGGTGAGACCGACGGTCACGTTACCGAAGAGCCGGGTCCCCATGAAGCCCTTGGCGAAGACCGCCAGGAACACGTAGAGGAAGTACCACGCGAGGAACGCGCCGGTCATCGGGAAGACGAACTTGCGGAACTTCGTTCGCAGCTCCGTGAACTCCGCGGAGTTCTGGATCTCGACGAAACGGTCGTCCACCACTTCTTGAGCCTCTTTGCTCACGTGCCACCTCCAGGCGGTTGTCAGGCATCCTTGCCGTCATGACCGGCACGGGGCCGGTGGGCCAAAGGTAGGAGCATCCGCGCACGCTGGGTGGGTGCCGGACGCCGGTGGTCGCCCAAAGGCCCGGAGTCGTCGGCGTGTGTCGGCCGTGCTGCGACGAGCGGTCGGATCCGCGCGACGAGCGGTCAGCCGGTCGAGTCGGATCCCGCGCGTCGGGCGGCCGCGTCGACCCGCCGGGCCGTCTCCACCTCGGGGTGGAAGGAGCCACGGTCGAGGATGAGGTGCTCCGGGGCGTGCAGGCGAACCATGGTCCGGGCGACGTGCTCGGGGCGGGTGGCCCGGGTCAGCACCGACCCGACCACCATGGTGGCGAAGGCTGCGGGCACCGAGATCGCAGCGGGCTGGGTGAGCACCGCGCCGAGCAGCCCGTCCTTGGCGACGTCGACCCCGAACGTCGTGGCGAGCACGGCGACGATTGAGGCCGCCCCACCGACGACGAGACCGCTGACGGCGCCGGTGGCGGTGAGGCCCCGCCACCAGATCCCGAGGACGAGCAGGGGCGCGAAGGTCGAGGCGGCGACGGCGAAAGCGAGCTCGACGGCGTGGGCGACGGGCACGCCCGCCGCGAGGAAGGTGAGCGCGACCGCGACGACGACTGCCACGACGGTCGCGATCCGGAAGGACCGGATGCCTTCTCCCACACCGGTCCCCCGCCGGAGCAGGTCCTGGCTGAGGACCCCCGCGACAGAGACGACGAGGCCGGTCGAGGTGGACAGGAAGGCGGCGAACGCCCCCGCGGCGAGCAGCGCGGTGAGGACCTCGGCGAGCCCCCCGTCGAAGATCCGGCTCGGCAGCTCGAGCACGACGCTGTCGGCCCGTCCGGCCGCGATCAGGTCCGGTGCGAGCATCCGCCCGAGCACGCCATAGAGCACCGGCAGCAGGTAGAAGGAGCCGAGCAGGGCGAGCACCGTGAGGGTCGTGCGACGGGCGACCCGCCCGTCGGGGTTGGTGTAGAAGCGGACGACGACGTGCGGCAGACCCATCGTGCCGAGGAAGGTCGCGAGGATGAGGGAGTAGGTGAGGTAGAGCGAGTACTCCCCCGTCAGCGGCTCGAGCCAGTCGGCCGCGTCGATCGACCCCGCGACCGTGGCGGCACCGCCAGAGCGGGCGACGAAGAAGAAGCAGACCGGCGTGAGCAGCGCGACGAGCTTGACCCAGTAGTGGAAGGCCTGGACGAAGGTGACGCTGCGCATTCCTCCGGGCAGCACGTTGAGGCACACGACGAGCGCGACGACGAGGTGGCCGACCCACGCGGGGGCTCCCGTGAGAGTGCGCAGGGTGAGGCCGGCGCCCTGGAACTGCGGGATGAGGTAGAGCAGGCCGATGGCGACCACGAGGGTGCTCGCGACCCGCCGCGCGGTGACCGACTCGAGGCGGAGCTGGGCGAAGTCGGGCAGCGTGTAGGCCCCCGACCGGCGCAGCGGCCCGGCGACGAAGACGAGGAGCAGCAGGTAGCCGGCGGTCCAGCCGACCGGTAGCCAGAGCATGTCGACGCCGCGGACGAGGATCAGCCCGGCGATCCCGAGGAAGGAGGCCGCGGAGAGGTACTCACCGCTGATGGCGGAGGCGTTGAGCACCGGGCCCACCCCGCGGGAGGCGACGTAGAAGTCACTCATCGTGCGGGAGAAGCGGAAGCCGAACGCCCCGATCGCGAGCGAGGAGAGCGAGACGAGCAGCACCGCGACGATGCTCGCCGCCGGGTTCACCGGCCCTCGCCGAGCAGGTCGCTGAAGTCGTCCTCGTTGCGCTCGGCCCGCCGGACGTAGAACCAGCCGAGGGCGAGGATCTCGGAGAAGGCCCCGACCGTGAGGACGAGCCAGGGCAGCCGCACCCCGAAGACGGTGATCCGGCCCACCGCGGGCACGAGGTGGAAGAGCAGCGGCAGCGCGCCGAGGGTGACGACGAGGACGACGACCACCCCGAGGGCGAGGCGGAGCTGGCTGCGCATGAGCGAGTCGATGTAGACCTCGCCGAGCCGGGTCTGGTCGTCGATCTCCGAGGCGATCGAGACGGCCCGCCCCCGGCTGGGCTGGCGTCGCGGGCCGGTCACCCGCACCCGGCGAGGCGGGTCGGGCTCGGTCATCCGTGGCCCCGCTGGCCGGGCTGGGCCCGGCGCACGAGCAGGTCACGCAGCCCGCGGGTGTGCCGGCGGCTGACGATGAGCTCCTGACCGCCGACGAGGACGGTCGTGCGCCCGGCCTCGGTGCGCCACTCCGCGATGTGGCCCAGCGAGACGAGGAACGAGCGGTGGATGCGCACGAAGCCGGACTCGCGCCACTGCTCGGCGAGGGTCGAGAGCGGGACCCGGACGAGGTGGGAACCGGTGGCGGTGTGGAGGCGCGCGTAGTCGCCCTGCGCCTCGATGAAGAGCACCTCCGCGCGGGGCACGAGCCGGCTGACGCCGCCGAGCTCGACGACGATCGCCTCGTCGTCACCGGCCGGCGACGGCTCCCGACCCTCGATCCGGCGCACGACCCGCCGGACGGCCTCGGACAGTCGCTCGTCGCGCACCGGCTTGAGGACGTAGTCGACGACGTTGAGCTCGAAGGCGTCGACGGCGTGCCGCTCGTGGGCCGTGACGAAGACGACGGGGGGCGGCGCGGTGAAGCGGGACAGCACCCGAGCGAGGTCGAGGCCGCTGAGCCCGGGCATCGAGACGTCAAGGAACATCGCGTCGACCCGCTGCTCGTGCAGGACGCGGAGCGCCCCCTCCCCCGAGCCGACCGGGACGACCGACCCGACGAGGGGGTGGCGACGCAACATCCAGACGATCTCGTCGAGGGCCGGTGCCTCGTCGTCGACGGCGAGCACCCGCAGCAGCGGCGCGGCGCCCTCTCCGGCGGGCCCGTCGCCCGTCATACGTGCACCCCCGGAGTGAACTTGGGCAGCCGCACGATCACCCTCGTGCCGGCCGACGGAGCGGTCTCCACGACGAGCCCGTAGTCGTCGCCGAAGGCGGCCCGGAGCCGCTCGTCCACGTTGGCCAGGCCCACCGACTCCGTCCCCGGCTCGCCCGCGAGCGCCCGGCGCACCCGCTCCGGGTCCTCCCCCACCCCGTTGTCCTCGATGATGACGACGCACTCGCGGTCGGCGTCCCTGGCCATGATGCTGATCTCCCCGTGGCCGGGCTTGCTCTCCAGGCCGTGCTGGACGGCGTTCTCGACGAGCGGCTGGAGACAGAGGAAGGGCACGACGACGGGGAGCACCTCGGGGGCGACCCGCAGGTTGACGGTGAGGCGGTCACCGAAGCGTGCCTTCTCGATGACGAGGTAGGCCTCGATCGAGCGCAGCTCCTCGGCGAGGGTCGTGTACTCCCCGTGGCGCCGGAAGGAGTAGCGGGTGAACTCGGCGAGGTCGAGGAGCAGCTCGCGGGCGCGCTCGGGGTCGGTGCGCGTGAAGGAGGCGATCGCGGTGAGCGAGTTGTAGACGAAGTGGGGGCTGATCTGCGCCCGCAGCGCCCGCACCTCGGCCTCCATGAGCCGGGTCCGGGAGGCGTCGAGCTCGGCCAGCTCGAGCTGGCCCGACACCCACCGCGCGACCTCCGTCGTGGCCCGCACGAGGCCGGCCGAGGCCTGCTGGGTGAAGACCTGCAGCGTGCCGACGACGAGCTCGTCGACCTCGAGAGGGGCCACGATGGCCTGCCGGATGACGCAGGAGAGGTCGGGGCAGACGACCTCGCGCCGGTCGATGACCGTCGTGCGCCCGTGCCCCAGGGTGGCGGCGGCGATCCGCGCCGGCTGGTCGGCGTGGTTGTCGTGACCACCCTCCCAGCCGAGCAGCCGCTGGGTGTCGGTCAACGCGACCACCGGCGCCCCGAGCAGCGCCTTGAGGAACCTCAGCGAGCGCTCCGCCGACGACTCCGTCAGCCCCCCGCGCAGCGGGGGCGAGGCGAGCGAGGCGTTGTGCAGGGTGCGGAAGGTCGCCCGGTCCGCCTCGCTACCGAGGGCGTCCCGGCGCAGCAGCGCGCCCCACGACGTCATGGGCACACTGTAGGGCTCACTCCCCCGCGGTGGTCTCGTCTCCGTCGCGCAGCTGCCACAGGCCGGCCTTGCGCTCGGCCTCGAGCTCCTCCTGGGTGGCGGCACGGGCGGCATACCGGTCGCGCTGGGACTCGCGCTTCTCGTCCCGCGACGGTCGGCGGGACTCCTCGAGCCGCAGGTCGGTGCCGCGGGATCCGAGCAGCTCGGCCCCGGACGTGAGGGTCGGCTCCCAGTCGAAGATGACCGCGTCCTCGCCCGGCCCGATGACGACGGTGTCACCGGCGACGGCGCCGACCTTGTAGAGCTGCTCCTCGAGCCCGAGGCGGGCCAGCCGGTCGGCGAGGTAGCCGACGGCCTCGTCGTTGGCGAAGTCGGTCTGGCGGACCCAGCGGACCGGGCGCTCCCCCGTGACCCGGTAGACGTGGCCGTCGGGGGTGGCCTCGCGCGTGACGGTGAAGCCGGTGTCGTCGACGGACCGGGGCCGCAGCACGACCCGCGGCGGCACGACCTGGGCGAGCTCGGCACGGGCCGTGTCGACGTGGCGGGCCATCGCGAAGGTGAGCTCCCGCAGACCCTGGTGGGCGACGGCGGAGACGATGAAGACCTCGATGCCGCGAGCCTCGAGGTCGGGCTTGACCATCTCGGCGAGCTCGCGCGCCTCCGGCACGTCGGCCTTGTTGAGCACGACGATCCGGGTGCGCTCCGCGAGCGGCCGGCCGCCGAGGTCGGCGTCGGGCACGTAGAGGGCAAGCTCCTGCTCGATGACGTCGAGGTCGGTCATCGGGTCGCGACCCGGCTCGAGCGTCGCGCAGTCGATGACGTGGACGAGCACGGAGCAGCGCTCGACGTGGCGCAGGAACTCCAGGCCGAGGCCCTTGCCCTCGTGGGCACCGGGGATGAGGCCGGGCACGTCGGCGACGGTGAAGCGGCTCGACCCGGCCGTGACGACCCCGAGGTTGGGCACCAGGGTCGTGAAGGGGTAGTCGGCGATCTTCGGGCGGGCTGCCGAGAGGACCGAGACGAGCGAGCTCTTGCCGGCGCTGGGGAAGCCGATGAGCGCGACGTCGGCGAGCGACTTCAGCTCGAGCACGATGTCGATGTCCTCACCCGGCTCGCCGAGCAGGGCGAAGCCGGGAGCCTTGCGGCGGGCCGAGGACAGGGCCCGGTTGCCGAGGCCGCCGCGCCCACCCCGGGCGATGACGTACTCGGTGCCGGCCCCGACGAGGTCGACGAGCAGGGCGCCCGAACCGTCCTTGACGACGGTGCCCTCGGGCACGGGCAGGATCATGTCCTCGCCGTCGGCGCCGTTGCGCTCGTCACCGGCGCCGGGCTTGCCGTTGGGGGCGCCGCGGTGGGGGTGGCGGTGGTAGTCGAGCAGCGTCGTCGACTGCGGGTCGACCCGCAGGATGATCGAGCCGCCGCGCCCGCCGTTGCCCCCGTCGGGGCCCCCGAGCGGCTTGAACTTCTCGCGCTTGACGGACGCCACGCCGTGGCCACCGGCTCCGGCGCTGAGGTGCAGCACGACTCGGTCGACGAAGGTCACTGCCATGGGGGTTCACTCTTCCAGATAGTGCCGGGTGAGCGGCATACGGACTGTTTCCGTATGCCGCTGACCCGGCGACAAGCGAAAGGGCGGGCCACGCGGGCCCGCCCTTCCTCAAAGCTCAAGCTGTGGCGTCGGGGACGCCGGTGGGTCACTCTGCAGCGACGGCCTGGGGCTGCTCGATGTTGACCGTCTTGCGGCCACGCTTCGTGCCGAACTTGACGGCGCCGGCGACGAGCGCGAAGAGCGTGTCGTCCTTGCCGCGGCCGACACCCTCGCCCGGGTGGAAGTGCGTGCCGCGCTGGCGCACGATGATCTCGCCGGCGTTGACCGCCTGACCACCGAAGCGCTTGACGCCGAGGTACTGCGCGTTCGAGTCGCGACCGTTGCGGGTCGAGGACGCACCCTTCTTGTGTGCCATGTCAGTCCTTCTCTCGTGAGTCTGTGGCTAAGAGGATCCGGGTGGATCAGGCGTTGATCGCCGTGATCTTGACCTGGGTCAGCGGCTGACGGTGGCCCTGACGCTTGCGGTAGCCGGTCTTGTTCTTGTACTTCATGATGACGATCTTGGGGCCCTTGGCGGCCTTGACGACCTCCGCCGTGACAGACACCTTCGCCAGCTTGTCGGCGTCGGAGGTCACGGTCGTGCCGTCGACCACCAGCAGCGGGGTGAGCTCGACGGCGTCGCCGGCCTGCCCCGTCACCTTGTCGATGAGGAGGACATCGCCGACGGAAACCTTCTCCTGGCGACCACCTGCGCGAACAATCGCGTACACGTCAAACTCACTCTCTACTCAGCTCGGTTGGACGCCGCTTTCGGTACCGGCCCGTCAACACGGGCCCGGTGGGCGCACCGAGGGTCAAGATTACCGGGTGGTGGGGCCTGCGACCAAACCGGCGTCAGGCCGGTCCGGCCGAGGCGGTGTCGGCGCCGGCCCGCGGCGGACCCGCGGGGGCGACGACCCGGCCCCGGCGACGGCGTCCCCGGGGGGCGTCGGTGGGTGCGGGCTCGGCCTGCGCCGTCGGCTCGGCCTGCTCGGGCTGTGCCGGGGCGGATGGCTCCGACTGGTCGGGCCGGTCGGGCTGCTGGGCCTGCTGGGCCTGCTCGGTGGAGGAAGGCTCCGCAGCGACCTCGGAGGGGGTCTCCGCGATCGGGGCGTCGGCGCCGGCCCACGGGCCGGTGTCGTCGGGGAAGCCGCCTTGGTCGGCGACCGCACGCCCGGACGTCGCCGCCTGGAGGTGCTCCTCGAGGTGCGCCTCCAGCTGGGCCGCGACGTGCTCGTGCGCGTGCTCCTCGCCGTGCTCGGCCTCGGCGCGCTTGAGGGCGGCCGCGTGGGCGGCGGCCGCGATCTGGGCGGCGGTCGGACCGCTCTGGCGGGCCGGCTCAGGCGCGCGGCCGGCCGTGGTAGCGCCGTTGCCGGCGCTGCCGTTCCCGTTGCCTCGTTCCGCCATTGCGGCCGCCACGGCGGCCGCGGCTGCCGCTGTCGCTCTGCTCGGGCTCGTTGGCGCCCTTGTCGACGGGGTCGGCGTGGATGATGAAGCCGCGGCCGTTGCAGTGCTCACAGGTCTCGGAGAAGACCTCGATGAGGCCGGATCCCACCCGCTTGCGGGTCATCTGGACCAGGCCCAGCGAGGTGACCTCGGCCACCTGGTGCTTGGTCCGGTCCCGGCCGAGGCACTCGAGCAGGCGGCGCACGACGAGGTCGCGGTTGCTCTCGAGGACCATGTCGATGAAGTCGACGACGATGATGCCGCCGATGTCGCGCAGCCGCAGCTGGCGCACGATCTCCTCGGCCGCCTCGATGTTGTTCTTCGTCACCGTCTCCTCGAGGTTGCCCCCGGAGCCGACGAACTTGCCGGTGTTGACGTCGACGACGGTCATCGCCTCGGTACGGTCGATGACGAGCGAGCCGCCGCTCGGGAGCCAGACCTTGCGGTCCATCGCCTTGGACAGCTGCTCGTCGACGCGGTGGTGGGCGAAGAGGTCCTCCTCGGAGGTCCACTTCGTGACGCGGTCGGCGAGGTCGGGGGCCACCGACGTGATGTAGGGGTGGATCTCCTCCCAGGCCTGCTCACCGGAGACGACGAGCTGCTTGAAGTCCTCGTTGAAGACGTCGCGGATGACCCGGACCGTGAGGTCGGGCTCGCCGTGCAGGAGCAGGGGCGCGGTGCCGGTGGGGCTCGAGCCCGAGCCGCCGTTCTTCTTGCGGCCCTTGCTCTTGCCGGCCTTGCCGCTCGAGGACGCCTCGGCGCGGGCCTCGATGTCCTCCCAGGTGGCGGTGAGGCGCTCCACGTCGGCGCGCAGCTCCTCCTCGGTGGCGCCCTCCGCGGCGGTGCGGACGATGACACCCGCGCTGTCCGGCACGACCTCGCGCAGGATCTTCTTCAGGCGGGCCCGCTCGGTGTCGGGCAGCTTGCGGCTGATCCCCGTCATCGAGGAGTTCGGGACATAGACGAGGTAGCGGCCCGGCAGCGAGATCTGGCTCGTCAGGCGGGCGCCCTTGTGGCCGATCGGGTCCTTCGTCACCTGGACGAGGACCGCCTGTCCGGAGCTGAGCGCGTGCTCGATCCGCTTGGGCTGGTTGCTCTCGAGGCCCGCGGCGTCCCAGTTGACCTCACCGGCATAGAGGACGGCGTTGCGTCCCTTGCCGATGTCGACGAAGGCGGCCTCCATCGAGGGCAGGACGTTCTGGACCCGTCCGAGGTAGATGTTGCCGGCCATCGAGACGTTGGTCGCCTGGTCGATGTAGTGCTCGACGAGGACGTTGTCCTCCAGAACCCCCATCTGGGTGCGGCCGTCCTTGTTGCGCACAACCATGACCCGGTCGACGGCCTCGCGCCGGGCGAGGAACTCGGCCTCCGTGATCACGGTGCGACGACGCCCGGCCTCGCGACCCTCGCGGCGGCGCTGCTTCTTGGCCTCGAGCCGGGTCGAGCCGCGCACGGCGACCGGCTCGTCGCTCTGGGCCCGCGGCTGGCGGACCCGGGTCGAGACCGAGCCCGCGTCGTCGCCGGCGTCCCCGCCCGAGGACCCGGCGCGACGCCGGCGACGCCGACGCCGGCTCGATGCCGTGTCGTCGTCGGACTGGTCGTCGGAGTCGGAGTCCGAGGAGTCGGGGCCAGAGCCCGAGGAGTCATCGGCGGAGCTCCCGTCGGCGTCGCGGTCGGAGCCGGAGTCGCGGCCGCCTCGGCGACCCGAGCTGCGGCCCCGACGGCGGCCCGAGCTGCGACCCTCACCGGCGGTGTCACCGTCGGTGGTCTCGTCGTCATCGTCGGCGTCGTCGTTGCGGTCGT
Source organism: uncultured Actinomycetota bacterium (assembly GCA_963764195.1). GTDB lineage: Bacteria > Actinomycetota > Actinomycetes > Actinomycetales > Dermatophilaceae > JBDSSS01. Next base: position 541,196 of record CAVXRG010000003.1, on the reverse strand, counting down.
TCGTCTCGCCGCGGTCGCGGCTGTCGCTGTCGTTGTTGTCGTTGCTGCCGTTGTCGTTGCTGCCGTTGTCGCTGCCGTCGTTGTCGCTGCCGCCGCGACCCCGTCGGCCCTTGCCGCCACGGCGACGACGTGACCGGCGGGGCGTCGAGTCCGTGTCGTCGTCGTCGCCGCTGTCGTCCCGCTCGTCGCTGCTGTCGTCCTGCTGTTCGCGGCGGTCGCGGCGGCGGTCGTCCTGCTCGCGGGCGGAGCGGGACGGGTCCCGGTCGGTGTCCTGCGTGGAGCGCTCGTCGGGCTGGGGGGCGCTGTCGGCGGCCTCGTCGCGCTCCGCACGCTCGGCGACGGACTCGGGCGCGCCCTCGGCGCGGCTCGCGCTGCGCCGGCGGCGGGTGGTCGTCGCCTTCGTGGGGTCGGGCGCCTGGAAGAGCACGTTGAAGCTGGACACCGACGGCTCGTCCTGCTCAGCCGGGTCGGCCGTGGCCTGCCCTGCCTCGTCGCCCGCGTCGACCTGGTCGCCGACCTGCTCGTCGGTCCGCTCGGTCTCGTCGGGCTGCTCGGTCTCCTCGACCGCGGCAGGCGCGTTGGCACCCTCGTCGGTCCTCCCCGAGGTCAGGCCGGGGGCGGCGTCGGTCGCGGCAACCGCGTCGAAGAGGCCCTCGGTGGTCTCCGTGTCCGCAGTGGGCTCGGCCTCAGGCGCCTTGGCCCGGGCGCGCGAGCGGCGGGCCCGGGGCGCGGCCTTGGCCGCGGGGGCGGGCGTCGCGGTGTCGGCGGCGTCGTCGGCGGTCTCGGTCGGGGTGCCGCTCGCCGCGGCGGGGGCGTCGGTCGAGCCCTCGGCCGGGGCCGGGGCGGCCTTCTTGCGGGTGGCGCGCTTGCGCACGGCCTTCTTCACCGGCGCCGGGGCGGTCTCGGGGTCTGGCGAGGAGCCGGGCTCGGCCTCAGGTGCCGCGTCGGGGGTCGGGGAGGGGTCGACGTTCGCGTCGGCGGCGGGCGCGGCAACCGGGGTAGCGGCCTTTTTCGTCACGCGTCGGCTGGCCCGCTTGCGCGGCGGCGCCTTCGCCGCGGCCGGCGCGTCGGCGGTGTTCTCGACGCTCGCCGACTGAGCGCTGTCGGTGTTCTCGGTGTTCTCGGTGTTCTCGTTCGGTTCGGTGCTGTCGTTGGGTGCCATCGGGCAGTCTCCCGTCAGGTGCGGCGGGACCCACACCGGCCGGAGCCGTCTCACCGCACGTACGCGGTTGCAGTCGTCATGCCGCGAGTGCGGCGGACGGAAGTCGTCTTCTTACGCCTGGTCCCGGTTCGCGCTGGGCGCGGCCCCGAGGTCAGGCGCCGTCGACCGTCTTGTCGGCAGCCAACGGATCGGCCACCCTCGCGGTTGCGGTGTCGAGCGGGCCCTGCGCCAGGCGTGTCACCAGGGGTGGACGCGGAGGGTGCAGGTCGGCGATCTCACGCAGCGCGGTCAGAATGTCGTCGGGGCGGACGGCGGGTGTGGTGTGCCGTACGACCATTCGCAGTATCGCACAGTCACCCGCCAACCGGTGGGACGGAACCAGCTCCGGGGGCACGTCGGCGCCGGTGAGCACGGTCGCGAGCACGATGGCGGACCGCACGTCGAAGGTCCGCGGGCCCGACTTCGTCATCCGGGTCACCTCCGCGGACCCGAGCGCGAGCAGCCGGTCGACCGCGTCGCGCAGCGTCCCCACCTCGAGCTCACCGAACTCGAGGAGCCAGTCGCTCGCCTCGAGCCGGTCGGCGAGCGCCCCCGGCCGGGCCTCGACGACCTCGAGGATGTCGATGCCCTCCGGGAGCGCCTCGTCGAGGGCGACCCGCACCGACTCCGGGTCGACCCGGCTCGTCACGGAGATCTCGACGTATTCGGACTCGCTCGCGGTCCCCGTCGAGGCGGCGTTCGCGTAGCTGATCTTCGGGTGCGGGTGGAAGCCGGCCGAGAAGGCCATCGGCACGTCGGCGCGGCGCAGCGCCCGCTCGAGCGCGCGCTGGAAGTCGCGGCTCGAGCTGAACCGCAACCGCCCCCGCTTCGTGTAGCGGATGCGCAGCTTCTGCACGGCGGGGTCGGGCGCCGGACCCTCGGGGACGCGCTGACGAGCCTGACGAGACATGCGCCGAAGGCTACCGGCGTCCTGGAGCAGCTCGGGTATGCCGGTCAGCCCGCCGAACCCTCCGAGCCCGCCGAACCCTTGGCCTCCCGCGCCTCGCGGCGCTGGCGCATCCGCTCCTTGGCTTCTTCGCGCTCGAGCCGGGTCGCCTCCTCGAGGGTGGGCGCCGTGCCGCCGAGACTGGCCGGCAGGTAGGGCAGGTCGGGTCCGGTCATCGGCTCGTAGGCCGCCCGGGCCACCTCGAGCATCCCGGCCATGACCTCCTTGTACTGCGCGGTGACCTCGGTGGCGTCGGAGTCCGGCGCCACCGAGATCGGCTCGCCCACGCTCATCAGGATCGGCACCTTCGTGCGTCCGAGACGGCGCGGCAGCCCCTTGCTCCACACCCGCTGCGACCCCCAGATGACGAGCGGCAGGATCGGCACCCCGGCCTGGGCGGCCATCCGCGCGGCGCCGTTCTTGAACTCCTTGAGCTCGAAGGACCGCGAGATCGTCGCCTCGGGGAAGACCCCGACGATCTCCCCGGCGCGCAGCGCCGTGAGGGCAGCGGCATACGACGCGGACCCGGCGGCCCGGTCGACCGGGATGTGCTTCATCCCGCGCATGAGGGGCCCGCTCACCGGATGGGCGAAGACGCCGTCCTTGGCCATGAACCGGACGAGCCGGCGGGACTTGTGCGCGGCGAGCCCGGCATACGCGAAGTCGAAGTAGCCCGTGTGGTTGATCACCATCACCGCCCCGCCGCTCCTCGGGACGTTGTCCTCCCCGACGATCGTGAACTTCAGCCCCTGGGCGGCGAAGTAGCTGCGGGCGACCCCGATGACCGATGAGTAGACAGGCTCCATGGGGACAGTCTGGCCTGCCCCGCACCGTCGCGGGGGCGCGCCCGACAACTCGGTCGTGGGCACCCTCGCCGCCGTGGAAGGATTGCGGGCATGACTGACTCTCCTGCCACCACGACCTCACGGATCCCCGAGCGGCCGACGCTCGACGGCCTCGAGGACAAGTGGATGCAGGTATGGGCCGACGAGCGGACCTTCGCCTTCGACCGGGAGCGCGCCCTGTCCCTCCCCCGCGACCAGGTCTTCGCGATCGACACCCCGCCGCCGACGGCGAGCGGCAGCCTGCACGTCGGGCACGTCTTCAGCTACACCCACACCGACTGCATGGCGCGCTACAAGCGGATGCAGGGCCTCGAGGTCTTCTACCCGATCGGCTGGGACGACAACGGCCTGCCGACCGAGCGCCGCGTCCAGAACTACTACGGCGTGCGCGGCGACGCGACCCTCCCCTACGAGGAGGGCTTCACCCCGCCCTTCCAGGGGGGCGTCGACGCCAACGGCAAGGCGATCAAGGCCGCCGACCAGCGCCCGATCAGCCGCAAGAACTTCATCGAGCTGTGCGACGTGCTGACCGTCGAGGACGAGGCGACCTTCGAGGCGCTCTTCCGCCGGATGGGCTTCAGCCTCGACTGGGACATCTCCTACCGCACCATCGACGAGCGCTCGCGCGCCGTCGCCCAGCAGGCCTTCCTGCGCAACCTCGAGCGCGGCGAGGCCTACCAGGCCGAGGCGCCCGGGCTCTGGGACGTCACCTTCCAGACCGCCGTGGCGCAGGCCGAGCTCGAGGCCCGGGACTACCCCGGCGCCTACCACCGGGTCGCCTTCCGCCGCCCCGACGCCACGCCGGTCCACATCGAGACGACCCGGCCAGAACTCATCCCGTCGGTCGTCGCGCTCATCGCGCACCCCGACGACGAGCGCTACCGCGACCTGTTCGGCACGACCGTCACCTCGCCGCTCTTCGGGGTCGAGGTGCCCGTCCTCGCCCACCCGCTCGCGGAGATGGACAAGGGCGCCGGCATCGCGATGTGCTGCACCTTCGGTGACCTCACCGACGTGACGTGGTGGCGTGAGCTCCAGCTGCCGATGCGGTCGGTCATCACCCGCAACGGACGCCTCCAAGCCGAGACGCCCGCGTGGCTCGCCGGCGGCCCCGGGGAGGAGCTGTATGCCGCCGGGCTCGCGACGAAGACGACGTTCAGCGCGCGCGAGGCCGTCGTCACGGCCCTGCGCGAGTCGGGCGACCTCGACGGCGAGCCGGTCAAGACCCAGCGCAAGGCCAACTTCTACGAGAAGGGCGACAAGCCCCTCGAGATCGTCAGCTCCCGGCAGTGGTACATCCGCAACGGTGGCCGCGACGCCGCACTGCGGGCCGGTTTCGTCGCCCGCGGCACCGAGATCGACTTCCACCCCGCCTTCATGCGCTCGCGCTACGCCAACTGGGTCGACGGCCTCAACGGCGACTGGCTGATCAGCCGCCAGCGCTTCTTCGGTGTCCCCTTCCCCGTCTGGTACCCGCTCGACGCCGAGGGCGAGGTCGACCACGACCGTCCGCTCACCCCGCCCGAGTCCGCCCTGCCGGTCGACCCGCAGATCGAGGTGCCCGAGGGCTACACCGAGGACCAGCGCGGCGTGCCGGGAGGCTTCATCGCCGACCCCGACATCATGGACACGTGGGCGACCTCGTCGCTCTCCCCGCAGATCGCGACCGGCTGGCCGGTCGGCGACGGTTCGGGCCTGCGCTCGGACCGTGCGCTCCACGAGGCGATCTTCCCGATGGACCTGCGCCCGCAGGCCCACGACATCATCCGCACCTGGCTCTTCGCGACGATCGTGCGGTCGCACTACGAGAACGGCACGGTGCCGTGGACCAACGCCGCGGTCAGCGGCTGGATCCTCGACCCCGACCGCAAGAAGATGAGCAAGTCCAAGGGCAACGCCGAGACGCCCGAGGACGTCGTGCGGGCCAACGGCGCCGACGCGGTCCGCTACTGGGCCGCCTCCGGTCGCCTCGGGACGGACGCCGCCTACGACACCGGCCAGATGAAGGTGGGTCGCCGCCTCGCCATCAAGATCCTCAACGCGTCGAAGTTCGCCCTCGGGTTCGGCGAGGCGTCCGACTCGTCTGACGCGGATCTCGCTGCTGCGGTGACGAACCCGCTGGACCTCGCGATGCTCGCGGCCCTCGCCGACGTCGTCGACAAGGCGACGGCCGGTTTCGAGTCGTGGGACTACACCCGATCCCTCGAGGTCACCGAGACCTTCTTCTGGACCTTCTGCGACGACTACCTCGAGCTCGTCAAGGACCGCGCCTACGGTGGCCAGGGCGACGAGGCCGCCGCGAGCGCCCGGGCCGCGCTCCGGGTCGCGCTGACCACCCTGCTGCGGCTGCTCGCCCCCTTCGTCCCCTACGCGACGGAGGAGGTCTGGTCCTGGGTCGGCGACGGCTCGGTCCACCGCCAGGCCTGGCCGGTGCGATCGGAGCTGCCGACCGGCGGCGACGCCACCCTGCTCACCGCGCTCGGCGACGCGCTCGCCCGCGTCCGCAAGGTGAAGTCCGAGGCCAAGGTGGGGATGCGGGCCGAGGTCCGGAGCATGACCCTCGCCGGGCCCGAGACCGTCCTCGAGCACGTCCGCGTGGCCGAGGGCGACCTCCGTGCGAGCGGACGCGTCACCCAGCTCTCGTATGCCGCTGCCGACGTGCTCGAGGTCCGTGACGCCGAGCTCGTGCCCGCGGAGAAGACGCCGCGCGCCTGAGGGTCGGGGTTGCCCGACGCCACGCCGCCATCGGGCTAGGGTCGGGAGCATGTCGAGACGGGGGCTCATCGCCGCGGTGCTCGGCGCCTCCGTCGGGATGGGCGCACTCCTGCTCGCGGCCACGGGAGACCCCGCGCCGATCGTCGCCCGTCCCCTCGACGACGGGGCGCGGGTGACGGTCCCGGACCTGCGCGACCTGGCGACGGTCTCGCAGACCCCGACGCCGACCGTGACGCCGACGGCGCCCGACGGCGGCTGGGACCTCGGCCCGCTCGTCGGCGTGCTGCTCCAGATCCTCTTCGCGGTGCTCGCGCTCGCGTTCATCCTCGCCGTCGTCTACGTCGTCCGGGCCGCCTACCGCCGACGCCCGCAGGTGAGCGTGGTCCACGAGCCGCGCTTCGAGGTCCCGCCGGTGCCGGACGAGATGCTCCGCACCGCCCGCGACCAGTTGGCGCGCCTCGAGCAGGGCGAGCCGCGCAACGCCATCGTCGCCGCGTGGCTCGACCTCGAGGCCGCAGCGGCCGGCAGCGGCCTGGCCCGGGAGGCGGCCGAGACCTCCTCGGAGTACACGGCGCGGGTGATCGGCACGTGGGCGGTCGACCGGGCCAGGCTCGCCGACCTCGGCGCGCTCTACCGCGAGGCCCGCTTCTCGACCCACCTGCTCGGGGAGGACCACCGCCGCCGGGCGATCCGCGACCTCGAGGTGCTGCACGACGACCTCGCCCGGGTGGCCCGGGCGCAGACCGAGGCCGCCGAGGACGCCGGCGCGGGGGCGCCGTGAACGCCGTGAGCACGACCCTCGCCCCCTGGCGCCGACGCCTCGTCGTGCTCGGCCTCACCTGGGTGCTCGCGGCGGTGGGCCTGGCCGCCCTGGGCCTCGAGCCGGACGTCCCGCACCTGCTCGCCATCCTGCTCGCCGGGGCCACGCTCGCGTGGTACGGCCTCGACCACCTCGGCGCTCACCACCGGACCGTGTGGCCGCTCGTCGACGGCACCATCGGCGGGGGCACCCGCGGCAACGACTTCCGGGCGACCAGCCTCGCCGCGCGGATCGACGCCGCGAACGCCCGGCGGGAGGGCCGCGAGGCCCTCGTCAAGGACCTGCACGCCCAGCTGTCGACGATCATCCGCGAGCGGCTCTGGGCCAAGCACGGCATCGTCATCGAGGAGGAGCCACGCTGGTCCGAGGGCGTCATGCCCGCCGAGCTGTGGACCTTCCTCGTCACCCTCCCACCCCCCGACCTCTACCGCCCCGAGCGGTTGGACGAGGTCCTCACCCGAATCGAGCAATGGTGACCCTGCAGCTGCGTGAAGTCAGCGACCTCAGCCAGTCCGTCCTCGACGAGGTCGAACGCGCCGTCGTCGGCAAGAGGGAGGCCCTGCGCCTCGTCCTGTCCGGCATCCTCGCCGGGGGCCACGTGCTCATGGAGGACTTCCCCGGCCTCGGCAAGACTCTCGCCGCCCGCAGCTTCGCCCAGACCCTCGGCCTCGACTTCAAGCGGGCCCAGTTCACCCCCGACCTGCTGCCGGGCGACATCACCGGCTCGTTCGTCTTCGACCAGCGGGTCGGCGAGTTCGAGTTCCGCGAGGGCCCGCTCTTCACCGGCCTGCTGCTCGCCGACGAGATCAACCGGACCCCACCGAAGACGCAGAGCGCGCTGCTCGAGGCGATGCAGGAGAAGCAGGTGACGGTCGAGGGCCGGACCTTCCCGCTCCCCCGTCCCTTCCACGTCCTGGCCACCGCGAACCCCGTCGAGTACGAGGGGACCTACCCGCTGCCCGAGGCCCAGCTCGACCGCTTCCTCATGCGGGTCTCCTTCGGCTACCCGTCCCTCGACGAGGAGTGGGCGATCCTCTCGGGCCGGATGAAGCGACAGCAGGAGGAGCAGACCCTCGACGCCGTCGTCAGCAGCGAGCGCCTCCTGCAGATGCAGGCCGCGGTCGAGGCGACCGAGGTCGACGAGTCGATCGGCCGCTACTGCGTCGCGCTCGCCGCCGCGACCCGCTTCCACGGTGACGTCCTGATGGGGGCCTCGCCGCGCGGCTCGCTCGGGCTGCTGCTCTGCTCCCGGGCGTATGCCGTCACCGACGGCCGCGACTACGTCACCCCTGAGGACGTCAAGGCCGTCGCCCTGCCCGTCCTCGCTCACCGGATCACCGTCAAGCCCGAGCTGTGGATGAGCAACGTGAGCGGCGCGAGCGTCGTCGGCTCCGTGCTGCGGTCCGTCCCCACACCGTCCGCGCGCGAGCTCGGCGCGGCGGGCTGAGCGACCACGGTGCCCCCCTCGCCCCGCCTCTCCTCCGCCTCACGTCGCCCGCTCGGCGAGTGGGAGCCGACCGCCGCGCACGTGCGGGCCGTCCTGCTGACCGGGGCCTTCGCCGTGCTCGCCGTGCTCGGTCGCCGGGTCGACCTGCTCGTGCTCGTCACGCCGCTCGCCGTCGCCGCGGTCTGGGGGCAGCTGAGCCGACCGACCCGGGAGGTGACCGCCTCCGTGGAGCTGACGAGCGGGACGCTGCGGGAGGGCGAGGCGACCATCGCCCTCGTCCGCGCCGAGCCCGACCCCGGGCCGGTCGACGGGGTCGTCACCCTGGCCCGCACGCAGTGGGTCGAGCGGAAGCCGGCGACGGGCGTCGCGACGTTGGAGGACGGAACGGCCGTGCTCGGTCTGCGGACGCTGCGGTGGGGTCGACACCGCATCGGCACGGTGAGCGTCGCGCTCAGCAGCCCGTGGGGGGCCTTCCGCGTCGGCCCCACGGACCTGCCCGACCTCGACAGCTTCACCCTGCCGCTGCCGGCGGCCTTCGACGCCAACGCACCCACGCCGCACCCGCGCGGCATCGTCGGGCAGAACCGGTCGTCGCGCCCGGGCTCCGGCAGCGAGTTCAACACGATCCGCGAGTTCCACCCGGGAGACCGCCTGCGCCGGATCCACTGGCCCGTGTCCCTGCGGACCGGCCGGCTGCACGTCACCTCGACCTTCACCGACGAGGACGCCCACGTCTTCCTCCTCGTCGATGCCTACACCGACCTCGGACCGCGCGAGGGCATCGACGGCAGGCCGACGAGCCTCGACGTCACCGTCCGCGCCGCGGGCGCGATCAGTGAGCACTTCCTGCGGGCGAACGACCGCCTGACATTGCGTACCGTCGGAGCGGCCGACGTGCCCACCCTCGGGGTCGGCTCCGGCATCCACCACCTGCGCCGGGTGCTCGAGATCCTCGCCACCATCGCGCCCGCCACCGAGCGCCGCGACGACGGGCAGCGGGCGATCCGCGGGGTGGACCCGATGGCGCTCTGCCTCGTGCTGTCGCCCCTCATCGACCCGACGATGGTCGGGCTGGCCCACGCCCTCGCCGCCCGCGGTATGACCGTCGTCGTCATCGACACCTTCCCCGACCACCTCACCGACAACCCGGTCGACGTCAGCCAGGCCCTCGCCTGGCGGGTCCGGCTGCTCTCCCGGGCCGCCCAGGTCCACGCCCTCTCGACGCGTGGCGTGCCGCTCGTGCGGTGGAAGGGCCCGGGCTCGCTCGACCACGTGCTCCGCGACGTCGCCCGGCGCGCCGCGGCGCCGCGGATGGCGAGGCGGTGACCCGATGCCGACGCAGCCACCGGTGCGCGACCGGCGCACCGTCCACTTCGGCACCGGCCCGCAGTGGTCCCTCACCCAGCTCGGTCTCGGCGCGCTGACCACGGTCGGCGTCGCGCTCTTCCTCGTCTCGCTCGACCAGGCCTCGGGCGCCCTCGACGGCGTGTGGTGGCTGCTGCTCCTCGTGCCGCTGACGACCCTCTCGTGGTCGGGGTCCGGCCTCCCGCTGGCCCAGTGGGCGCTGCTGCTCCTGCTCTGGTTCGTGCTCACCGACGCGGGCAGCTTCTCGTGGTGGTCCCTGCCCGGCGCCGCCGGCGTCCTGCTCGCCCACGTCGCGACCTCCCTGTCGGCGACGACGCCCCCGGGCGGGGGCGTCGGCGCCGTCTCGCTGCGCCGGTGGGTGCGCTGGACCGGGACCGCCCTCGCCCTCGTCGCCGTCGTCGGGGCCACCGCCGGAGCGCTCGTCGGCCGGAGCGGGGCAGCCGGCCCAGCGGCATACCTCGTGGGTCTGCTCGGGCTCGCCGCGGGGCTGCTGCTCGTGCGGACCAGCCCACCCGCCGACCGGGCCTGACGCAACGCGGTTGCGCACCCGCGGGTCCGGACGTACCGTTAGTTGAGAACGAAACAGTTTCGTTCCATCGAGTGGGGGGTGGGCATGACGGCAGAAGCCAGCACGACCCACCGGCCCCGGGTCGTCGGGGACCGCGAGGCCGAGCTGCTGCAGGCCGGGCTCGCGGTGCTGCGCGACGTCGGCTACGACCGGCTCACCTACGACGCCGTCGCGGCCGAGGCCAAGGCCTCCAAGGCGACCCTCTACCGGCATTGGCCGCACAAGCGCGACCTCGTCATCGACGTCGTCGGCCTCTTCATCGGCTGCCCCGCGGAGCAGGACCCCGACACCGGCTCCCTCCGGGGCGACCTGCTCGCGCAGGCCTGTGCCGCGGGCGGCCTGCACGACGACGCCCTGCTGGAGACGTGGGGCGCCCTGCTCCCCGTCATCCACCGCGACGTCGAGCTCGCCTGCCGCATCCGCGAGCGCTTCGTCGAGCCCAAGCTCGACGCCGCGCGGACCGTGCTGCGGCACGCCCAGCGGCGGGGCGAGATCGGCCCCGACGCCGACCTCGAGACGCTGCTGAGCATCCTGCCGGCCCTGTCGTTGCACGAGGCGATGCTCTCGGGCAGGCCTCCGGGGCGTGAGCGCCTCACCCAGTTCGTGGACACCGTCGTCCTCCCGGCGTGTGCCGCCACCGTCACCGCCCTTTCCTGATCTCCACCGGGTCGGGTCGGCCACGACGGCGACACCCTCCTCCCCCCATCACCACGTCTTCACCCGAGAGGTACACCCATGTCTTCGACCACGGTCGACGAGGTCACCGAGCCCGCGGGCGCGTTCTCCTCTGCGGACACCCCGCCCAAGCGACTCGGCCTCGCGCTCTTCGTCATCTGCGCCGCCCAGCTGATGATCGTGCTCGACGGCACGATCGTGAACATCGCCCTCCCCCACATCCAGGTCGACCTCGGCTTCACTGCGGCCAACCTCCAGTGGGTCGTCACGATCTACACCCTGGCCTTCGGTGGCGTCCTGCTCCTCGGCGGGCGCCTCGGCGACCTCTACGGCCGGCGCAAGCTCTTCATCCTCGGCATCGTCTTGTTCACCGTCGCGTCCCTCGCGGCCGGGATCGCCCAGAACGAGACGCTCATGCTCGTCGCCCGGGCCGTCCAGGGCCTCGGCGGGGCGATGGCCGCCCCCAACGCCCTCGCGCTCATCACGACGACCTTCCCGGCGGGCAAGGAGCGCAACAAGGCGATGGGTGTCTTCGCCGCGATGTCCGGTGCGGGCGCGGCGATCGGCCTCATCCTCGGTGGCGTCCTCACCGAGATCGACTGGCGGTGGAACTTCTTCATCAACCTGCCGATCGGCATCGTCGTCGCGATCCTCGCGATCCGCACGCTCACCGAGTCCGAGGACGGCAAGGGTTCGCTCGACGTGCCCGGCGCCGTCACCTCGATCGCCGGCCTCTCCGCGCTCGTCTACGGCCTGACCCACGCGGCCAGCACCTCGTGGGGCGACACGACGACCGTGACCTACCTCGCGGTCGGTGTGGCCCTGCTCGTCGCCTTCGTCGCCATCGAGTTCCGGGTGGCCCACCCGCTGCTGCCGATGCGCATCCCGGCCAACCGGACCCGCGGCACGTCCTACTTCGTCATGCTCATCGTCGGCGCCGGCATGTTCGCGATGTTCTACTTCCTCGGCATCTACATCCAGACCATCCTCGGCTACTCGGCCCTCAAGACCGGCCTGGCGTTCCTGCCCTTCTCGGTCGGGATCGTCGTCGCCGCCCAGGTCGCCTCGCAGCTCATCTCGCGGGTCGACCCCCGCTGGATCTCCGGTGCGGGAGCCGGTTTCGCCGCCCTCGGGATGTGGGGCTTCACCCACCTCACGCCCCAGAGCACGTATGCCGCGAACCTGCTGCCGTGGATCGTCATCCTCGCCTTCGGGCTCGGCCTGATCTTCGTGCCGCTCACGCTCACCGCGGTGCACGCCGTGGCGCACGAGGACAGCTCGGTCGCCTCGGCCGTGCTCAACACGATGCAACAGGTCGGTGGCACGCTCGGGCTCGCGACGCTGAGCACGATCTTCGTCAGCACCATGGGTGACCGGGTCGCCCAGCTCACCGCGGCCGCCCCCGGCGCCGCCGGTGCGGCGCAGACCACGGAGCAGCTCGCTGCCGCGAAGCAGATGATCCAGGCCGAGGCCTTCACCTACGGCGCGAGCCGGGCCTACCTCGTCGCCTCGATCATGATCCTCGTCGGGGGCGCGATCGTCCTGCTCTTGCTCAACGTCAAGCACGAGGAGCTGGCCAACGACGGCGCCGAGCCGGTGCACGTCGGCTGACCCAGCGGCCGAATCCCCTCGGTAGCAAGTGCCCACTCGACGGACCCCGTCGAGTGGGCACTTTCCTCCGCCGGCTCGCCCGGCGACCTCACCCCGTCGAGTGCGCACTTTCACGCGCGCTTGCGTCGTCGGTCCCGCCCCGAACGGCAGCCCACGGGACGGCCCAGCCGCCGACCGCCAGGGTGCGGGTGACGAACGCCGTGCGGGGCAGGTCGATGACGCGGCCGCTCGACGGCTCGTAGACGTCAAGCTCGTGGCCCTTCGTCGCCGGCATGACGAGGACGACGTGCCGGGGCAGCCAGACGTCGCCGACGTAGAGGAGCGCCGGACGGCCGTGGCGCACCCGAGCGCGGAGAGCGGCATACGCCTGCTCGAGGACGGCTGGTCCGCCGAGGCGGAACCACGCGATCTCGTAGTCGGCACCCGGCTCGGCCGCCCCGTGTTCGAGCTCGTTGCGGGCCCCCCACGGCGGGGTGCCGAGCGCCCGCGGCCACGGCGGCTGCAGTCGCCCACCGGCGCCGAGGAACGCGTTCGTCCGGCTGGCAACGACCTGCTCGTATGCCGCGAAGCGTGACTCCACCGTGCCGGGGCCGGGCTGGGCGTCACCCCGCGCGTCCCGCGGCAACCCGCTACGGATCCAGCGGGCGAAGCCCGGGTCGACGAGCATCCGCGCGACGGTCAGCGACGCCGAGCCGCACGTCGTGCTCGACTGCTGGACCGGGACGGGGTCACCGGCGGACAGCCGGAACGGCGCGACCACGACTCAGCTGCAGCTCAGGTGCGAGTCAGCTGCCGCTCAAGCGGATTCCTTGCGGGGACGCTTGGCACGCGGCTCGGCCTCACGGCGCACGATGGTCGGCACGACGTTGTCGAGGACGACCTCCCGCGTGACGACGACGCGGGCGATGCCCTCGTCGCTGGGGACGTCGAACATGACGGGCATGAGGACCTCCTCCATGATGGCGCGCAGGCCGCGGGCACCGGTGCCGCGCAGGAGCGCCTGGTCGGCGACCGACGCGACGGCGTCCTCGGTGAACTCGAGCTCGACGCCGTCGATCTCGAACATCTTCTGGTACTGCTTGACGAGCGCGTTGCGCGGCACCGTGAGGATGTTGACGAGCGCCTGCTGGTCGAGCGGGGCCAGCGTCGTCAGGACGGGCAGGCGACCGATGAACTCAGGGATGAGGCCGAACTTCAGCAGGTCCTCGGGCATGACGTCGGAGAAGGAGTCGCCCATGTCCTTGGGGTTGTGCAGGGGCTGGCCGAAGCCGAGACCCTTGCGACCCGAACGGGACTCGATGATCTTCTCGAGGCCGGCGAAGGCGCCGCCGACGATGAAGAGCACGTTGGTCGTGTCGATCTGGATGAACTCCTGGTGCGGGTGCTTGCGCCCACCCTGGGGCGGCACGCTCGCGGTCGTCCCCTCGAGGATCTTGAGCAGGGCCTGCTGCACACCCTCACCGGAGACGTCGCGGGTGATCGACGGGTTCTCGCTCTTGCGGGCGATCTTGTCGACCTCGTCGATGTAGATGATGCCCGTCTCGGCCTTCTTGACGTCGTAGTCGGCGGCCTGGATGAGCTTGAGCAGGATGTTCTCGACGTCCTCGCCGACGTAGCCGGCCTCGGTCAGGGCGGTCGCGTCGGCGATGGCGAACGGCACGTTGAGCATCTTCGCGAGGGTCTGGGCGAGGTAGGTCTTGCCCGAGCCGGTGGGACCGATGAGCAGGATGTTGGACTTGGCGATGTCGATGTGGTCGTCGTCGCGCTTGACGCCCTCACCGGCCTGGATCCGCTTGTAGTGGTTGTAGACCGCGACCGCGAGCGACTTCTTGGCGGTGTCCTGCCCGATGACGTAGTTCTCGAGGAAGTCGAAGATCTCCCGTGGCTTGGGCAGGTGGTCCAGTCCCAGCTCGGTGCTCTCGGCGAGCTCCTCCTCGATGATCTCGTTGCAGAGGTCGATGCACTCGTCGCAGATGTAGACCCCTGGGCCCGCGATGAGCTTCTTGACCTGCTTCTGGCTCTTTCCGCAGAAAGAGCACTTGAGGAGGTCTCCGCCTTCTCCGATGCGTGCCACTGAACACTCCTGGGTCCTTGAACGCCGGACGCGGGGGACGCGCACGGCTGGTCCCCAACCTGCGGGGCTCGTCCTATTAGACGACGGACCACAGCCGACCCGCCCGCGCAACGCCGTTTGTCCGCTGATGGCTGACAAACGACGCCCGTGTCACTCCCGCCCCGCCCCCTCCCCCACCTGCTTCGCCGCCCGGGCTACCAAACGTGCGGCCGAAAGCCCTCTCAGCCACCACTTCGGTCGCCCGGGCTACGAAACGTGCGGCAGGGGCCGTGACCGGGCCGGCTCGCAAGCCTGTGGACGAGGCCAGCGGGCGCCCTTCCGGATGCCCGAGCATCGCTCTCATGTCGGGATCTGACAGCGGGCCGTTCCGGTCGAGCCTCACGGGGGCCTCACGCACGACGAGCTGGGCCCGCCGCCGGGGCCGCGTCCTTCGCCTGTTCCACGATGTCTACGTCGATGCCCACGTGACCATCACGCCGGACGTCCTCGCCCGAGGCGCCCTCCTCATCGCTGAACCGGGGAGCTACGTCCGTCGCCAGCGACCTCTATCGCACGCCTGCCTTGACCTTGTCGCGGCTCACCGCTGCGATGCGCGCTCGCGGCATGGCCGTGCCGCGCCTCCGTGAGGACTGGCGTCGCTACTTCCCCAGCCGACCCGACGACCTCGCACACCCGGCCTGACCCGCACCCGCCACACGTTTCGTAGCCCGGGCGACTTCGCGTGCAGGGAAACCGGCCGATCACCGCACGTTTCGCAGCCCGGGCGGCAAGACGGGCGGCAAGACGGGCGGCGGGTCAGGGGGTGGTGAGGGCGCGGGCGATCGCGACGTACTGGGCCTCGGCGTCCTCGGCGGAGGTGCCGCTCACGGCGGACCAGGCATCGTACTTCGCCCGGCCGACGAGGTTCATCATCCCGGGCCGGCTGCCCGACACGTCGCCGGCCGTCGCCTGCTTGAACAGGCCGTAGAGGCGCAGCTTCGTCTCGTTGCCCGGGTCGGTCTCCAGGGCCTTGATGCTCGCGACGGCGGACTCGAACTCAGCGCTGGCCATGCCACCAACCTAGACCCGACCGACACCCCGGCGGTATGCCGCTGGGCCGGGTCCCAGCGGAACCCGGCCCAGCGGCATACGTGCTCCTCACGAGCAGAGGTCACTCCTCGAGCGAGGCCTTGCGCGAGGCGAGGACCTCGTCGATGAGGCCGTACTCCATCGCCGCGGCGGACGACAGGATCTTGTCACGCTCGATGTCGTCGCGGACCGTCTCGGACGGGCGGCCCGTGTGTTGGGCGAGGGTGTCCTCGAGCCAGGTGCGCATCCGCAGCACCTCGTTGGCCTGGATCTCGATGTCGGACGCCTGGCCGTAGTCGCCACCGGACAGCGCCGGCTGGTGGATGAGGATCCGGGCGTTCGGCAGGGCGAAGCGCTTGCCGGGAGCGCCGGCGCCGAGGAGCACCGCTGCGGCCGAGGCGGCCTGGCCGATGACGAACGTCTGGATGTCGGGCCGGACGAACTGCATCGTGTCGTAGATCGCGGTCATCGCCGTGAACGAGCCACCGGGGCTGTTGATGTACATGAGGATGTCGCGGTCGGGGTCGAGCGACTCGAGCACGAGCAGCTGGGCGATGATGTCGTCGGCCGAGGCGTCGTCGACCTGCACGCCGAGGAAGATGATGCGGTCCTCGAAGAGCTTGTTGTAGGGGTCGGACCGCTTCATGCCGTAGGCGGTGCGCTCCTCGAACTGCGGCAGGATGTAGCGGTTCGAGGGCTGCGCGACGTCGCCGAGGCGGGCGGTGGGGTTGATCATCATGTGTCTCTCCAAGGTCCTTGGTGTGCCGCCGGGCTCAGTTGGTCTCGTCGGACGGGCCGTCCGGCTTGGCATCGGCCTGGCCGACGCCCGCGCCCTCGACGGCCTGGTCGGACCGCGTGAAGACGTGGTCGACGAAGCCATAGTCCTTGGCCTCCTCCGCGCTGAACCAGCGGTCCCGGTCGGAGTCCTTGGTGATCTGCTCCTCGGTCTGGCCGGTGTGCTCGGCGATGAGCCGGGCCATCTGCGTCTTGACATAGAGCATCTGCTCGGCCTGGATCTTGATGTCGGTGGCCGTGCCGCCGATGCCGCCCGAGGGCTGGTGCATCATGACGCGGGCGTGCGGCGTGGCGTAGCGCTTGCCGTGCGTGCCGGCCGAGAGGAGGAACTGCCCCATCGAGGCGGCCATCCCCATTGCCACGGTCGCGACGTCGTTGGGGATCCAGTTCATCGTGTCGAAGATCGCCATGCCGGCCGAGATCGAGCCACCGGGGCTGTTGATGTAGAGCCAGATGTCCTTCTCGGGGTCCTCGGCCGAGAGCAGCAGCAGCTGCGCGCAGATCGCGTTCGCGTTGTCGTCGCGCACGTCGGACCCGAGGAAGATGATGCGTTCCTTGAGCAGGCGGTTGTAGATGTGGTCGTCCAGACCACCCGGCATACCAGTGCCGCTGGCGGAGATGTCCGAGGTCACCATGTCTCCATCGTCGAAGTTGTCCAGTCCCGGAGGCTGCGGGGTGCGGTCGCCCGGCTGGCTCGTCACTGACCCTAACGCGCGAGGTGGCGGCGAGATTTCCCGGACCACGCCGTGTTCGCCCTGAGCGCACAAGCCGGTCAGCCGGGCGCGCGGTCGGCGGCGGCCCCGGAGGAAGCCGCCGCCGACCGGTGCGGGTCACTCGTTGCGGCCGTTGTCCTGACCCGACTCACCGGCGGCGCCGGCCTGGTCCTGCGCCGCGGCGAGCGCCGAGCCGCGCGGGCCGTCGGGGGGGGTGCTGCCGTCGAGGTTGCCGCGGTCGGCGTCCTCGCCCGCCGCGGCCTCGGCCGTGCTGTCACCGTGCTCGCCCGTGTCGGCCTCCGCTGCGGCGGCGGTGTCCTGCTCGACCTTGCCGTTGATCTGCTCGTCGTCGAGCTGGGCTCCGGACGACTCCTCGAAGGTGCTCATGGGACTCCTCACGTCGGTTGCTGGGGCGGCGCCTGGGGGCGCCACCCGTCCATGGTGACCTACCCGCGGGCGGTATGCCGCTACCGGCCCACCGACGCGGACGGCCGCCTCCCCGGATGGGGAGGCGGCCGTCGCAGCGACTCGACCGGGCGTCAGGTGGTGACGCCGTGGGCTGTGTCGACGGGGTGTGTCTCGATCAGGCGTCGGCCTTCTCGTCGGACTTCTCGTCGGCGTCCGTGACGTCCTCGGCCGAGGCCTCGATGACGTCGTCGGCGGCGTCGACCTGGTCGGTGACCTCGGTGACCTCGATGTCCTCGGTGACCTCGGTGTCCTCGCTCACCTCGAGCTCATCGTCCTCGGTGCCGGGCACCGTCTCGTTGAGGTCGATGACGTTACCGGCGGTGTCCTTGACGGAGACCTGCTCGAGCACCGTCGCGAGCGCCTTGCGGCGGGCGACCTCGGCGACCATGGCGGGGATCTGACCCTCCTGGTCGAGCGACTGCGCGAACTGGTTCGGGTCCATGCCGTACTGCTGCGAGCTCTGGACGAGGAACTCGATGAGCTCCTCCTGCTGCACCTGCACGGCCTCCTTCTCGGCGATCGCGTCGAGCACGAGCTGGGTCTTGAGACCGCGGCGGGTGCTCTCGTCGACCTCGGCGCGGTGCTCGTCGTCCTCGAGACGACCCTCGCCCTCGAGGTGGCTGTGCACCTCGGCCTCGACGACGGAGTCGGGAACCGGCACGTCGACCTGCTCGAGGATGAGCTCGAGCAGCTTGTCGCGGGCCGCGACGCCCTGGGCGAACTTGGCGTCGATCTCGGCCTTGCCCTCGAGGTCGGCGCGGAGCTCCTCGAGCGTGTCGAACTCCGAGGCGAGCTGGGCGAACTCGTCGTCGAGCTCGGGCAGCTCCCGCTCCTTGACGGCGGTGACCGTCACGGTGCAGTTGGCGTCCTGGCCCTGCTGCTCGCCGCCGGCGAGCGGGGCGGTGAAGGTCTTGGTCTCGTCGGCGGCCATCCCGACGAGGGCCTCGTCGAGGCCGTCGAGCATGTTGCCGGTGCCGACCTCGTAGGAGACGCCGGTCACCGAGTCGATCTCGTTGCCGTCGATCTCGGCGGAGAGGTCCATCGAGACGAAGTCGCCGGTGGCGACGACGCGCTCGACGCCCTTGAGCGTGCCGAAGCGGGCGCGCAGGTCGTCGAGACGCTCCTGGACCGCGGACTCCTCGACGGTGGCCTCGTCGACGGTCACCTCGATGTCGGAGAAGTCGGGCAGGTCGATCTCGGGGCGCTTGTCGACCTCGGCGACGAAGACGAAGTCCTCGCCGTCGGTGGCCGGCACCGTGAGGTCGGTGATCTCGGGCTGGCCGAGGGGACGCACCGCGTTCTCCTCGAGCGCCTGGCCGTAGAAGGTCGGCAGCGCGTTGTTGACGGCCTCCTCGAGGACGGCGGCGCGGCCGACGCGCTGCTCGATGATCCGCGCGGGGATCTTGCCCTTGCGGAAACCGGGCACCTGGATGTGCTCACCGATGTGCTTGATGGCCGCATCGAGGCTCGGCTTGAGCTCCTCGAACGGGACCTCGACGGTCAACTTGACCCGGGTCGGGCTGAGGGTCTCGAGCGCACTCTTCACTGCGGGTACTCCATTTGGCGTGGTCGGTCATCGTCGCGCCGCGGGACGCGGCGGGATGTGGTCGTTCGGCGCCTTCGCGCCCGCTCCGAGCGAGCTGCCGGGAGGGGCAGGCCGCGCGCGCGGCACGGCGCACCGACTGCCCATGCTATCGGCCGAGGCGCAGAAGGCTAAATGCGCTCCCGGACCACCCCTTCACCGCACCTATGCTCGACGACCATGAGCCTCCCCGCCGAGCGCCCGTCCCCCACCCTGCGCCCGATCCAGATGCTGAGCGCCATCGTCGGGATGGGTGCGGTGATGATCAGTGCGGTGCGCATCGTCGTCGACCCGGCGGCGCCGATGCCGTCGTGGGGCGCGGTGGCCGTCGTCGTCCTCGCCCTCGTCGCCGCGACCGTGCTGATCACCTACGTGGGCTACTCGGTCCCGTCGCTGCCGCTCGGCCTGCCGCGGGAGAACGCTGCCGCCACGAGCCTGAAGTACTTCACCTCGACGACGACGATGCGGGTGGCGATCGCCGAGGCGCCGGTGCTCATCGCCTTCGTCGTCACGTTCGTCTTCGAGCCGCACTCGTGGCTGCCGCTGCTCATCGCCCTGCCGGGGGCGCTCGCCCTCTTCTGGGTGCACGGCTGGCCGTCCGCACGCACCGCCGCCGCGACCGAGCGCGGTCTCGAGGCCGACGGCGCGGAGAGCTACCTCAGCGAGAGCCTCGGCTTCCGCTGAGCGGCCCATCCGGCCGGTATGCCGCTGGGCCGGCTCCGCGTGACGCCCGCGTCACTCGACCGTTCCCCCACTGCGCCAGTAGACCCCGTCGGCGCGGTCGAGGAACCCCTCCTCAACGAGGTAGCGGCGCAGCGCGGCGACGTCGGGGTGGAAGGCGCGGAGCCGGTTGTTGACGTCGGTCTCGGGATATCGCTCCCCCGGCTCGAACTGCTGGGAGAGCAGGTCGAGCACGACGAGCCGCTTGCGGATCTTCGTCGGGATCGAGGTGAGGCTGCCGTCGGCGGCGAGGAACGACCGCAGGACGGCGTCACGGTCGCGGAGGGCGTCCTGCAGGTCGGGTCGGAACATGCCTCGACGCTAGGCCCGCGGGACGAGCGTGGCCAAGCCCTTTACGGGCCCGGGACCGGTGGTGGAGCGGGCGACGAGAATCGAACTCGCGTGATCAGTTTGGAAGACTGAGGCTCTACCATTGAGCTACGCCCGCACGGGCCGCTGGTCTCGACCGGCGATCCGAGGCGATAGCCTACTGGTTCGCGCCCGATCAGCCGAAATCGACCCGCTCGCCGGGTCGGACCGGCCGGTCCGGCGATGCACCACGGGGCATGGCGCAGCTTGGTAGCGCGTCCGCTTTGGGAGCGGAAGGCCGCAGGTTCGAATCCTGTTGCCCCGACGTGGGGCCCGGCTCGCCAGCCGGGCCGGGTCACTCATCCTGGCCTGGCTGCTCAGGCGGTCACTCGGCCGCGCTGGGTCCGACGGCCGTGCTGGGTCCGACGGCCGGGTCGCTGAGGTCGAGTCGCAGCTCGTGGATCGCGCGGCCCGCCGCGACCCCCTTCTTCTCGAAGCCCCCGTCCGGCCGCCACGACGGCCGCTCGGAACGCTCCACCCGGAACGCCGGGTGGCGGCCCACCTCCGCGAGCACGTGGTCGGCGTAGAACGCCTGGTCGGTCGCGACCAGGACATGGCCACCGGGCTTGAGGATGCGGGCGAGCAGGTCGAGGTTGTCCGGCCCGACGAACCGTCGCTTGTGGTGCTTCTGCTTCGGCCACGGGTCGGGGAAGAAGAGGTGGACCGCGTCGAACGTCGCGTCCGCCACCCGCTCCTCGGTGAAAGCGACCGCGTCGCCGAGCTCGACACGCAGGTTGTGCACGCCCGCCTTGTCGGCTCGGGCGAGCATCCGCACCATCCCGGGGCTGTGGACGTCGATGGCCAGCAGGTCATGGCCGGGGAACTCAGCGGCATACGCGATGGCGGCATGACCGTGACCGCAGCCGATCTCGAGGACGATCGGCGCGTCACGGCCGAACGCATCTGCTGGAGTGAAGGGCCCGTCCGGGACACCTCGCTCGGGCGCGAGCTCGGCGATGCGGTCGCGGGCCTGAGCGGAGTGCCGGCCGCGACGGACGAAGCTGCGGATCCGGGCGGGGGCGACGCCCTCGGGCAGGCCGGGTCGGCTCGGGTCGGTCTCACGGGTCACAGCGGGGTCGGTCACCCCGGCATCGTAGGTGGCCGAGGGCCGACGGTCGTTACGCTGGTCGGACCCCGGGCGCCGGTCAGTGGCACCCCATGAGCGAAGAGGTCAGACGTGAGCATGTTCGACAACATCAAGAACAAGGCGTCCGAGCTGGTCGACGATCACGGCGACCAGGTCGGTGGCGGCATCGACAAGGCCGGCGACGCGATCGACGAGCGCACCGGCGGGCAGCACGCCGACCAGGTCGACACGGCCCAGCAGAAGCTCAAGGACGGGCTCGACGGGCTCGACGGCAAGGACGACGACATCCGCTGAGCCGCAGGCGGCGTCGACCGGGCTCAGCTGCGCCAGATGGTGACGACGGCCCGGTCGTCGCCGTGACCGGCGGCCGCGTGGTCGCAGAGGCGCTGCGCCAGACCGTCGAACCCTTTGGTGATCGAGGCCTCGGCCCGGCCGAGCATCCGGTCGATCCCGTCGACGAGCGTCTTGTCCTTCGTCTCGATGACCCCGTCGCTGTAGAGCACGAGGGCGTCCCCTCGTCGGAGCATCCCGCACTCGCGGGGGAACTCGGCGTGGTCGATGACACCCAGCAGCGGGCCACGCCCCCCCGAGAGCATCCGCCACTGGCCTGACCCGGCCGAGAACTGCACGGCGGCAGGGTGGCCCGCGTAGCCAATCGTGAACGCCCCCGACTCCAGGTGGATCGCGACGTGGACCGCGGTCGCGAAGCCCTCGGGCCAGCGCAGCCGCTGGAGGTGGTTGTTGGCCGAGCTGAGGAAGCCGTGCTCGCTCATCTCCCCGAGCAGGCCGCCCATCGCCCCGGACAGCAGGAGCGACCGGGTCCCGGCGTTGCGCCCCTTGCCGGACACGTCGACGAGGGCGATCTCGAGCATCTGGCCGTCGGTCGACCGGGTGGCGACGACGAAGTCACCGGCAAACCCCTCGCCATAGGCCGACTCGAGGGCGACCTCGGCCGACCAGGACTCGGGCAGCTCGGGCAGCTCACCCTGCGCCCGGAGCCGGTCGCGCATGTCGACGAGCATCGACTCACCGCCGATGCCGAAGACCCCGATCCGGGCGCGGGCGTTGGCCAGCCACACCATGAGCAGCATCGTCAGGACCGTGACGACCTGGGAGCCGATGGTGGCCGTCTTCGTCGTGCCGAGCGCCGCCCCGAGGAGGGCCATCGACGTGAGCAGCCCGACGTAGACGACGCCGAGCCACCGGGGGGTGAGCAGCAGCCCGGCCGCGACGGCGACGAGGGTGAAGGACGACCACGGCACCGTGCGCGGCCACTCGAGGATCCCCAGCGTGGCGATCAGCGCGAGCAGGAGGAAGCCGAGCGTGACCAGCCACGGAGCGCGCAGCACCCCGGGTCCGAGCATGCGCAGACGCCGGATCGGCCCGACTGCATAGCGGGGTCGGGCGAGCGTCGTCTGGTTACGGGGCAACAGGGTCCGGTCCCGGGATCGTGGGCCGGGACGGTGCGGCGCCGATCCCGCAGGTCAGCTGGCGGGGTGCGGGGGCGCAGGCGGAAGCGCCCCCGAGGTCTCGTACGCCGTCACCATACCCACGCGCCGGGCGTGCCGAGGCGCATCGGAGAATTCCGTCGCGACGAAGACGTCGACGATCTCGGTCGCCACCTCGATGGCCGTGAAGCGGGCGCCGATCGAGACGATCTGGGCGTTGTTGTGCTGTCGGGCGAGGCTCGCCAGCTCGGGGCTGTAGGCGAGCGCCGCGCGCACTCCGGCCACCTTGTTGGCCGCCATCTGCTCGCCGTTGCCCGACCCGCCGAGGACGACGCCGAGCGAACCGGGCTCGGCGGCGACGGCTTGGGCCGCCCGCAGCACGAAGACGGGGTAGTCGTCCTCGGCGTCGTAGCCGAACGGCCCGTGGTCGACGACGTCGTGGCCGGCGCCCCGCAGGTGCTCGAGGAGGGCCTGGTGCAGGTCGTAGGCCGCGTGGTCGCCGCCGATGTGGATGCGCATGCGCCCATCATGGCACCCGGGCCGGGCCGGATCTCGGTGGCGGACGGGCGGGGTCACCGTGCGAGGATGTGGGCGCGACGAGGCCGTCCCACGGTGGAGTTCGCGCTGTCATGTCACCGTCACCCAGGAGGAGCACCCGTGCCCGGCAAGAACCTGACCCGCGACGAGGCCGCCGGCCGCGCCCGGATCCTCACCGTCGAGAGCTACGACGTCACCCTCGACCTCACGACGGGGCCGGACCACTTCCACACGGTGACCACGGTGCGCTTCGGCTGCACCGAGCCGGGCTCCGACACCTTCATCGACCTCATCGCCCCGTCGGTGGAGAAGGTCACCCTCAACGGCGTCGACCTCGACCCGTCAGTCGTCTTCGCGGACTCGCGGATCGCGCTGACCGACCTCGCAGCGGACAACGAGCTCGTCGTCGACGCCACCGGCGCTTACACCAACACCGGCGAGGGGCTGCACCGCTTCGTCGACCCCGTCGACAACGAGGTCTACCTCTACACGCAGTTCGAGGTCGCCGACTCCCGGCGGATGTATGCCGTGTTCGAGCAGCCCGACCTCAAGGCGTCCTTCACCTTCACCGTGACGGCTCCAGCCCACTGGAAGGTCATCTCCAACTCCCCCACCCCGGTCTCCACGCCGGCGGGAGTCAGCGACGGCGTGGAGCGGGCGACGTGGTCGTTCCCCACGACGGCGCGGATCTCCTCCTACATCACGGCCCTCATCGCCGGCCCGTACGACGAGGTGCGGGACTCGGTCGAGACCCGCGGCGGCGTCGTCCCCCTCGGCGTCTTCTGCCGCCGGTCGCTGACCCAGCACCTCGATGCCGCCAACATCTTCGACTGCACCAAGCGCGGCTTCGCCTTCTTCGAGGAGGAGTTCGACCACCCGTACCCCTTCGAGAAGTACGACCAGATCTTCACGCCGGAGTACAACATGGGCGCGATGGAGAACGCCGGCGCGGTGACCTTCACCGAGGTCTACGTCTTCCGGTCCAAGGTCTCCGAGGCCAAGATCGAGCGCCGTGCGCTGACGATCCTGCACGAGCTCGCCCACATGTGGTTCGGCAACCTCGTGACGATGCGCTGGTGGGACGACCTCTGGCTCAACGAGTCCTTCGCCGAGTGGGCCTCGACGACGTGCCAGGCCGAGGCGACGCAGTGGGAGAGCGCCTGGACCACCTTCGGCACGTCGGAGAAGGCGTGGGCCTACACCCAGGACCAGCTCAGCTCGACCCACCCGATCGCCGCCGACATGCGCCACCTCGAGGACGTCGAGGTCAACTTCGACGGCATCACCTACGCCAAGGGCGCGTCGGTGCTCAAGCAGCTCGTCGCCTACGTCGGGCGCGAGCCGTTCGTGGCCGCCCTTCGGGAGTACTTCCGCGCCAACGCCTGGGGCAACACGACCCTCGCCGACCTGCTCGGGGAGCTGGAGAGGGCCTCTGGCCGCGAGCTCGGCCAGTGGTCGAAGCTGTGGCTCGAGACGGCCGGAGTCAACACGCTGCGCCCTGAGTTCGAGGTGGGTGAGGACGGCACCTTCACCTCCTTCGCCGTCACCCAGAGCTCCTCCGAGGAGCACCCGACCCTCCGCCCGCACCGCCTCGGCATCGGCCTGTATGCCGTCGCCGGCGACGTCCTCGAGCGGGTCGGCTATCACGAGGTCGACATCGACGGCGCCCGCACGGAGCTCGAGGCCCTGGTCGGGGCGGCCCAGCCCGACCTGCTCCTGCTCAACGACGACGACCTCGCCTACGCCAAGATCCGGCTCGACCAGGACTCCTTGAGGACGGCCCTGTCGCTGCCGCGCGGCTTCCAGGAGTCCCTGCCCCGCTCGCTCGTCCTCGGCGCGACGTGGGACATGACCCGCGACGCCGAGATGTCGGCCCGCGACTTCGTGCGCTTCGTCCTCGAGACGATGCCGGGCGAGCAGGACTCGACCCTGCTGCGGGTCCTCATCGGGCAGACCTCGACCGCGGCGCGGCTCTACACGGCGCCGCAGCACCGGGCCGAGACGGCCGCCCTGCTCAGCAGCTCGCTCCGGTCGCTGGCCGAGGCTGCCGAGCCGGGCAGCGACGCCCAGTTCCAGCTCGTCGAGGCGTGGGCACGCGCGACGGGCGACCCGTCGGACGAGCCGCGCCTGCGCGCGCTGCTCGAGGGCACCGAGCGCCTCGACGGCCTCACCGTCGACACCGAGCTGCGCTGGACGCTGCTCCAGGCGCTCGCTGCGATCGGGGCCGCCGACGACGCCGAGATCACCGCCGAGCTCGGGCGCGACCGCACCTCCACCGGGGAGGAGCGGGCCGCCGAGGCGCGCGCCTCCCGCCCGACGGCGGAGGCGAAGGAGGAGGCCTGGCGCTCCGCCGTGGAGAGCAACACCCTGCCCAACCAGATGATCGAAGCCGTGAGCGCCGGGTTCCGTCGCAGCAGCGACCTCTCTCTGCTCGAGCCCTACGTCGCCCGATACCACGACATGCTCATCGAGGCGTGGTCCCAGCGGAGCATCGCGATCGGCGAGCGGGTCGTCGGAGGGTTCTACCCCTTCAGCCTCGCCAACGACCGGCTCAAGGACGCCTCCGACGCCTGGCTCGCGGCCCACGCCGACGCCGCCCCGGGTCTCGTGCGCACCGTGGCGGAGAACCGGGACACCATCGCCCGCGCGCTCGTCGCCCAGGCGCGGGACGCCCAGGGCTGAGCGCGACCGGCGGGGGGTGGACGCGGACGCGGCGTCCACCCCCGACAATGGGTGCCATGCCCTCCATCCAGCTCCCGGCCCTGTCGTGGGAATCCGTGGGCGACTGGCTCATCGGCACGCCCCTGATGGTCATCCTCACGCTCGTCCTCGGCTTCTTCGTCCGGTGGCTCGTCCACCGCCTGATCAACCGCGTCGTGGCCTCGGCGACGTCGAAGCGGCTCGAGCGCCTCGACCGACTGCCCTTTGCCGCACGAGGTTTCGTGGAGCTGACCGGCGCGACGAGCGAGCGCCACGTCCAACGGGCAACGACGATGGGCGCGCTGCTCAAGAGCATCACGACCTTCGTCGTGCTCGGGGTCACGGCCCTGACCGTCCTCGCGATCCTCGGCGTCCCGCTCGGACCGACGCTGGCCTCGGCCGGCGTCGGCGGGGTGGCGCTCGCCTTCGGCGCCCAGAGCCTCGTCAAGGACTTCCTCTCCGGCATCTTCATGATCGTGGAGGACCAGTACGGGGTCGGCGACGTCATCGACACCGGTGAGGCGATCGGCACGGTCGAGAACGTCTCCCTGCGGGTCACCCAGCTGCGCGACGCGCAGGGCATCACCTGGTACGTCCGCAACGGCGAGATCGTCCGCATCGGCAACCGGTCGCAGGGCTGGTCCCAGGCCCTCGTCGACATCGCCGTCGCGTGGGACGAGGACATCGAGCGGGCACAGCAGGTCATCCGCGAGACCGTCGACGCCATGGCCCAGGCCGAGCCGTGGTCAGGGCTGCTGCTCGAGCCACCCCAGGTCGTCGGCGTCGAGTCGATCGCCAACGGCGCGGTGACGATCCGGATCCTCAGCAAGACGCTGGCCAACCAGCAGTTCGGGCTCCAGCGCGACATGCGTGAGCGGGTCAAGCGGTCCCTCGACGAAGCCGGCATCCGCAGCCCGGCGCTCCTGCCCGGGATGCAGGCTCCCGGCGGCGGCGCGTGACGTGGTCCTCCCGTGGTCGGCGGGCGTCGGCCGCTCTGGGAGACTGACGGCGTGACCTTCTACGACGACTTCGGTGGCCACGACACCTTTGCCCGGCTCGTGCGCGAGTTCTATCGCGGCGTCGCGCAGGACGAGCAGCTCCGCGCGCTCTACCCCGAGGACGACCTCGGGCCCGCCGAGGAGCGGCTGCGGATGTTCCTCGAGCAGTACTGGGGCGGCCCGACGACCTACTCAGAGCAGCGCGGCCACCCGCGCCTGCGGATGCGGCACCAGCCGTTCGAGGTGACCCCCGACATGCGCGACCGGTGGCTGCTGCACATGATGACGGCGGTGGACTCGCTCGGCCTCGCCCAGGAGGACGACGACCGGCTGCGCGACTACCTGACACGGGCGGCCTACTCCCTCGTCAACAGCGGCGGCCCCGCGTCCTCCTTCTGACTCCTCTCCCTCGGCGCCCGACGGCGGACAGGCCGGGTTCGACTCGGACTCACAGCAACTCACAGGCGCAATGGGTGACGTCGCCTCTGTGCCGGATGTTGTCATGGTGACAGCGAACACGCCGGTGTGGCGAGCAGGACGGTCTTCCGACGTCCCGGTCGACCGCCGGCCCGACGATGAGGAGCCGACATGGTGTCGATGAACAGGAAGGCCGTCGGGATGGCGGCCGCCGGTGCTGCAGCGGCTGCGGCGATCGGGCTCGGCGTGACGAGTGGCGCGCAGGCCGACACGACCACCCCCACCCCGACGACGACGTCCACGCAGGGCTCCACCGGGGCCTCCGGGCCGACGACCGGCGACGGGCCCACCCACGCGAGGGGCGATGGCAAGGGCGGACGCCACGACAGGGGCGGCATGCCCGGGGTGCCCGGCATGGGCAAGGGCCTCGGCGGCGAAGCGAAGGCGCTCGCGGGCAGGCTCGGAGTCGATGAGACGAAGCTCGAGGACGCCCTCAAGGCCGTGCGCGGCGATCTCAAGGCAGACCGCAAGGCCGGCCGGGCGGCGACGACGACGCCGGACGCCGCGGCGTTGCAGGACGAGCTGGCAACCAAGCTGGCCAGCAAGCTCGGCATCGACGCGACGAAGGTCAAGGCCGCCCTGACCGCGCTCCGCATGGCGCACGAGGCCGACCGGCAGAAGGCGTTCGACGACCGCCTCGCCAAGGCCGTCACGGACGGGACCCTGACCCAGGCCGACGCCGACGCCGTCAAGAAGGCCGAGAAGGCCGGCGTCATCGGCACGGGCCGCGGCCGCCGAGCCTGAGTCACCAGCGTCCCGGAGTCACCGGCGACCTGGTGGGCCCGCCTCGACGCGACGACGGACCTCCGCCAGGCCGGCTGGTCCGCGCTCGACGTCCCACCAGCTCTCGACCCACCACGTCGCCCCCGCCTGCCGCCACGCCTCCGGCTCGTCCGGGGCGAGCGCGGTGAACGACCCCCACGAGTCAGCCTCGATGACGACGTCGTAGCCCTCCCAGGGCAGTCCCGCCGCGGCCCGCAGCTCGCGGACCGGGTCGACGACCGCCGCGAAGGACTCGACGGTCTTCGGCTCCCCCTCCTGCGGGCCGTGGATCGCCGGGATGACCCCCTGCCACCGAGCCGCTCTCTCGAGCGAGCGCTGCCGACCGCCGCCCGGGGTCGGTGCGGCCACGACCCAGACGGGCGGGTGCGGCCGGGACGGGGTCGGCGGGGGCAGCATGAAGTCGTTGGGCGCGGCCGAATAGAACTCACCCTCGTAGGAGAAGCCGCTGCGCCCCTCGATCAGGCCCGACCAGATCGCCAGGCCCTCGTCGAGCTTGCGGGCCCGAGCCGCCCTGCCCTCGTCGGGCTCGAAGGCGGTCCACCCCTCGTGCAGCGCGCCGAGCCCGACCGACATGACGGCCCGACCGCCGCTCAGCCGGTCGACCGAGCCGACCTGCGAGGCGAGGTCCCACGGCCGGTGTCGGGAGGCCGGGGTGAGCAGGGTCCCGAGCAGGATCCGCTCCGTGACCATCGCTGCGGCGCCGAGGGTGACCCACGCGTGCGCGCCGTAGACGGCTTCCCACGTGAACACCCCGTCCCACCCCCGCTCCTCCCCGAGGCGAGCGAGGTCCACGAACTCCCGCTCAGCGGCATACGGCACGACGAAACCCGTCCTGAGGTCGGTGTCCATGGTCTCCGTCCTACCAAGCCCCACCGACCGCCGGCACCCTTAGCCTCGCTGCAATTTCTTGCAAGAGATCTTGGTTTTTTGCGGTCGATGCGGAACGATGGTGGCTCGTGACGCGATCCGCACTCGAGACCCTGACCCTTGCCCGCCCCACCCTGCACGAGGCCGCCGACGCGGTCCACGCGGAGGCGGGCCCCGACTCCGCCTGGTGGCGGCACGCAGTGATCTACCAGATCTACCCGCGGTCCTGGGCGGACGCCGACGGTGACGGCATCGGGGACCTGCCCGGCATCACGGCCCGGCTCCCCCACCTGCGCGACCTCGGGGTCGACGCCGTCTGGCTCAGCCCGTTCTACACCTCGCCGCAGGCGGACGCCGGCTACGACGTCGCCGACTACCGCGCGGTCGACCCGATCTTCGGTGACCTCGAGGCCGCCGCCGCCCTGCTCGAGCGGGCGCGCGAGCTGGGCATCAAGGTGATCGTCGACCTCGTGCCCAACCACTCCTCGGACGAGCACGTCTGGTTCCAGGCCGCCCTCGCGGCGGCGCCGGGCAGCCCCGAGCGCGAGCTCTACATGTTCCGCGACGGCAAGGGCGAGCACGGCGAGCTGCCTCCCAACAACTGGGAGTCCGTCTTCGGCGGCGCAGCCTGGACCCGGGTCACCGAGGCGGACGGGCGCCCGGGCCAGTGGTACCTGCACCTCTTCGACGCCAAGCAACCCGACTTCAACTGGCAGCACCCGCAGGTGCGCGCGGAGTTCGAGTCGATCCTGCGCTTCTGGCTCGACCGAGGCGTCGACGGCTTCCGCGTCGATGTCGCGCACGGCCTGATCAAGCAGGAGGGCCTGCCCGACACCGCCGAGCGCACGACGATGCTCGGGGACACCGTCGACGACACCGGCCACACCCACGTCGAGCACGAGGGTGACGACACGGACCACCGCGTCAACACCCCCTACTGGGACCAGGACGGCGTCCACGAGGTCTACCGCGCCTGGCGCGAGGTGCTCGACTCCTACGGCGCCCCCGACCGCATCCTCGTGGCCGAGGCGTGGGTCGAGCCGCAGTCCCGGGCGGTGCGCTACGTGCGCCCCGACGAGATGCACCAGGCCTTCAACTTCGACTTCCTCGCCTCCGCGTGGGACGCCACCGAGCTGACGAGCGTCATCGAGCGCTCGCTCGCGGCCGCCGACTCGGTCGGCGCCCCGTCGACGTGGGTGCTGTCCAACCACGACGTCGTCCGGCACGCCTCGCGCCTGGGCTTCCCCGTCGGCACGAAGCGGATGAACGGCATCTCCGCCTCCGACCCCCAGCCCGACCGCGTCCTCGGCCTCCGGCGGGCCCGCGCCGCGACGGCCCTGATGCTCGCCCTGCCCGGCAGCGCCTACCTCTACCAGGGTGAGGAGCTCGGCCTGCCGGACTCGACCGACATGCCCGCCCGCTTCCGCCAGGACCCGACCTTCGCGCGCACCGACGGCGTGGAGATCGGTCGCGACGGGTGCCGGGTGCCGATGCCGTGGACGAAGGGTGCGCCGAGCCTCGGTTTCGGCCCGACCGACGCGAGCTGGCTGCCGCAGCCCGAGGTCTACGGGGACTACGCGGTCGACCAGCAGGTCGGCGTCGACGGCTCCACGCTCGAGCTCTACCGCGCGCTGCTCGCGGCGCGGCGCGACCTCGCACTGGGCACGGGGTCGCTGACCTTCGTGCAGGGGTATGCCGCTGACGTCGTCGCGCTCGCCAACAGCGGTTCCGGCCGGGACCGGGTGCTCGTTGTGACCAACCTCGGGGACGCCCCGGTTGCGCTGCCCGACGGCGCCGAGGTCATCGTGGCGTCCGAGGAGCTCGTGGACGGGGCCGTCCCGACCGACACGACGGTCTGGGCCCGCTGGGTCTGAGCCGACACCCCGGCTCGCTACCCTGACGGGCATGCCCGCGGCACGCCCCTACCTCGCCGCCACCCCGGTCGCCCTCGCGCACCGGGGTGGGGCGCGCTACGCCCCCAACGTCGGTCTCGAGAACACGCTGACGGCGTTCGGCAACGCCGTCGCGCTCGGCTACACCCACCTCGAGACCGACGTCCACCTCACCCGGGACGGGCGGCTCGTCGCCTTCCACGACAGCCGGCTCGACCGGGTCACGGACCGGTCCGGACGGATCCGGGACCTGCCGTGGTCGGAGGTCGCGGCCGCCCGGCTCCGTGCCGAGAACGCGAGCGGTGAGCAGGAGCACGTTCCGTTGCTCACCGACGTGCTCGACGCCTTCCCCACCAGCAACCTCAACATCGACCTCAAGGCGCCCGGGACCGGCCCGGCGCTGTGGCGCCTCGTCGAGGAGCGGGGGCTGCACGACCGGGTCTGCGTCGGGTCCTTCTCCCAGACGAGGCTCTCGCAGTTCCGTCGCCTCGCGGGTGGGCGTGTGGCGACGGCCGCCGGACAGGTCGGGACCGCCCTCGCGCGCTTCGCCCCGCGGGCGCTGACGAGCCTGTTGCGCACTCCCGCCGACGTCTTCCAGGTGCCGGTGTCGCTCCCGGTCGGGGGCCGCACGGTCCACGTCGTCACCGACCGGCTCCTCGAGGCGGCCCACGCGGACGGCAAGCAGGTGCACGTCTGGACCATCGACGACGCCGACGAGATGCACCGCCTCCTCGACCTCGGCGTCGACGGCCTCGTCAGCGACCGGATCGACGTGCTCAAGGACGTCCTCGTCGCCCGGGGGACGTGGACGGGCCGCTGAGCCCCACGACAGCAGCTGCAGACTGATCCGCAGACTGATCGCCGTGCCGTGTCAGTCTGCGGATCAGTCTGCATCCGGTGTCGTCAGGACTACAGCAGATGCCGACTGATCCGCAGACTGATCTCCGTGCCGCGTCAGTCTGCGGATCAGTCTGCATCCAGTGTCGTCAGGAGGGGCCGCGCGGGTCGGGCGGGCCCTGGCGCGCCCGGGCCGCCGGCCCTCAGCGCACGAGTGCGTGGCCTCGGCTCGTGCTCAGTCGGGTCCAGCGTCCGTTGGCCGACAGGGTCGCCGGCTCGTCCGGCGTGGTGAAGCCGAGCACGTGCGCGGCGAAGGCGAGCCCCGCGGGCAGCGGAGGGACGGTCTCGCTCATCCTGCCCCAGACACGGAGGCGCAGCTGGTTCACGGCCTGAGCACCCGACCCCATCGGCGCACCGTTCGCGACGTCCGAGATCCCCTGCAGCGCAACGCTTTCCAAGGTCGACCCGTCGATGGTGCCGACGCGCTCCCACCCGTCACGCGGTGGGGTCAGCGCCGCCCAGGGGACGCGCACCGTCGCGGCCGGCACGTCGAGGACGCTCGTCGAGGAGTCATTGCGGGCGAAGCGGTCGGCGAGCGAGGCGAAGGAGACCGTCGCGTCGGTGCGCCCATCGGCAGCCGCCTGCGGCGGCAACGGCGAGATCCGCAGCCCGAGCACCGTGCCGTCCCCCATCAGGCCGGAGCCCTCGAGGACGGCGACCGTGCTGAGCAGGGCCGAGCCGATCACCTGCAGGCGGATGGCGCCGTCGGGGTTCGCCGTGCGGGCCCGCCCGACGAAGGTCGCGAGGTCGGCGTGTCCGTGCGGGTCGCCGAAGTCGATCCGAGCCATCCCGGTCAGCGCTTCCGGCGGCGGAAGGGCGCGGGTCCGCCGAGGTGGACGCTCATCGAGTCGCGCTCCCAGTCCCGCATCCGCCGCGGCGCCGCAGTCGTGAAGTCGTAGAGCGCGAGCTCCGTCTCCGCGACGGCGTAGACGGTCTCCCCGACGCCCTCAGGGTCGGTGACGATGTAGGCGACGTCGAAGCCGGCCCCGCCGACCCGCGAGACCCAGAGCCGGATCTCGACCGGCTCGTGCCGGAAGCCCAGCGGCCTGCGGTACTCGATCTCGTGGCGCGAGACGAGCACCCCTTCATCGAGGAGCGACCGGTCCTGCCCGAACCAGTCTCGAAAGGCGATGACGCGGGCGTCCTCGAGCAGGCGCAGGAACTGCACGTTGTTGATGTGGGCGTAGGCGTCCATGTCCGACCAGCGCAAGGACACGTGCGCGGCATACGGCTTCGCGATCTCCATCTCGTCCGTCATGGCAGCATCCTCCCAGCCCCGTCCACACCCCCGCTGCCGTGTCCGCGTCGTCCACACCCTGGCGGTATGCCGCCGGGCCCGTCAGCGGCGCCCCGTAGGTTGGGTGCCATGTCGAGCTCTCCCACCGCCCCTCCCGCCACCGACCTGCGCGAGCGCGCCACCCTCGCGCTGCGCCGGCTCGTCGGGCGCGACGACGTCGACTTCCGTGACGGGCAGCTCGACGCGATCAGCGAGCTCGTCGAGGGCCGGCGGCGCGTGCTCGTCGTCCAGCGCACCGGCTGGGGCAAGTCGGCCGTCTACTTCGTCGCGACGTCGCTGCGGCGTGCCGAGGGGTCCGGACCGACGGTGATCGTCAGCCCGCTGCTCGCCCTGATGCGCGACCAGATCGCGGCGGCCGAGCGGGCCGGTATCCGCGCCGTCACGCTCAACTCCACCAACGCCGACGAGTGGGGCTCGGTCTCCGGGGCGCTGTCCCGCGGCGAGGTCGACGTGCTCCTCGTCAGCCCGGAGCGGCTCAACAACCCGCGCTTCCGCGACGAGCAGCTACCCGCGCTCGCCGAGTCGTGCGGCCTGCTCGTCGTCGACGAGGCCCACTGCATCAGCGACTGGGGCCACGACTTCCGCCCCGACTACCGGCGTATCCGCGACCTGCTGACGACCCTGCCCGAGCGCACGCCGGTGCTCGCGACGACGGCCACGGCGAACGAGCGGGTCGTCACCGACGTCGTCGAGCAGCTCGGCGCCGGCGGTCGCGACGTCCTCACCCTGCGCGGGCCGCTCGCCCGAGCCTCGCTCCGACTCGGGGTGCTGCCGCTCGCCGCCCCGGAGCAGCGGCTGGCCTGGCTCATCGCGCACCTCGAGGAGCTGCCCGGGTCGGGCATCGTCTACGCCCTCACCGTCGCCGCCGCCGAGGACGTCGCCGTCTCGCTGCGAGAGGCCGGGCACACGGTCGCGTCCTACACCGGCCGGACCGAGCCGTCCGAGCGGATCCGGCTGGAGCAGGCGCTGCGCGACAACGAGATCAAGGCCCTCGTCGCGACGAGCGCCTTGGGGATGGGCTTCGACAAGCCCGACCTCGGCTTCGTCATCCACCTCGGCGCACCGTCGTCACCGGTCGCCTACTACCAGCAGGTGGGTCGTGCGGGCCGTGCGACCGAGCGGGCCGACGTGCTCCTCATGCCCGGACCCGAGGACAAGGACATCTGGCGCTACTTCGCCTCGGCCTCGATGCCGAAGCAGGACCAGGCCGACGCCGTCGTCCGGGCCCTCACCGAGTCCGGGCGGCCGCTGTCGACCGTCGCACTCGAGTCGATCGTCGACGTCCGGCGCACCCGGCTCGAGCTGCTCCTCAAGGTGCTCGACGTCGACGGGGCCGTGCAGCGTGTGCCCGGCGGCTGGACGGCCACCGGCCAGAGCTGGACCTACGACGCCGAGCGCTACGGCCGGGTCACCGAGGCCCGCGAGCGCGAGCAGCAGCTGATGGTCGACTACGAGCGCACGACGGAGTGCCGGATGGCGTTCCTCCAGCGCTGTCTCGACGACGAAACGGCGACCCCCTGCGGCCGGTGCGACGGGTGCACCGGCACGTGGTTCGACGCGACGATCCCCGACGCCGCCATCGGGGCCGCCCGGTCGCGGCTCGACCGTCCGGGAGTCGTCATCGACGCCCGGGCCCAGTGGCCGACTGGGATGGAGCGGCTCGGGGTGCCGCTCAAGGGCAAGATCGCGCCGCACGTCGCGATGAGTGAGGGCCGGGCCGTCGCCCGGCTCAGCGACCTCGGCTGGGGCCAGCGGCTGCGTGAGCTGCTCCGCGGTGAGGACCGGCCCGTCCCGCCGGAGCTGCTCCGCGCCTGCGTCGAGGTGCTCGCCGGCTGGGGCTGGGCGCAGCGACCCGTCGCCATCGTCTCGGTCGCCTCGCGTCGACGCCCCGTCCTCGTCGAGTCCCTCGCCGCGGGCATCGGCGACCTCGGCCGCCTCCCCCACCTCGGCGCGCTCGACCTCGTCGACGGTGGCCCCGTCGGCGAGCCCGGAGGCAACAGCGCCTTCCGGCTGGCCAACGTCTGGGGCCGGCTCGAGGTCGGCGCCGACCTGCGGGAGCGCCTCAGCGGCATCCCCGGACCGGTCCTGCTCGTCGACGACCTCGCGGACTCCCGCTGGACCCTCACCGTGTGCGCGGGACTGCTCCGCGAGGCGGGCGCGCCGGCCGTCCTACCCCTCACCCTCGCCGTCGAGGGGTGAGCCCGCGGCTCGGTAGGGTCGACGCGTGACCGACGAATCCGGGACGCTCCCCGCCCTCACCCACCTCATCGACGTGCTGACGCTCGAGGAGCTCGGCACGGCCCAGATCTCGGTCACCGGCCTGGAAGGGCAGGACGCCGCGTCGAGCATCGGCGCCACCTCGGCCCGGGTCTTCGAGGGCCAGAGCCAGCGGATGCCGCACGGCCGGGTCTTCGGCGGGCAGGTCCTCGCCCAGTGCGTCATGGCGGCCGGGTTGACGGTGCGCGACCTCGAGCGCGAGCTCGGGCCGCGTCCGATCCACTCGCTGCACGGTTACTTCATGCGGCCCGGCGACGACACCCTGCCGATCCGGTTCGCCGTCGAGGAGATGCGCGACGGCTCGTCGTTCTCGACGCGGCGGGTGCACGCCGTCCAGAAGAACGCACCGATCATGTCGATGACGTGCTCCTTCCAACGGCCCGCCGGCGGGCTCGACCACCAGGACGAGATGCCGACTGTCGCCGGTCCCGACGGCCTCGACTCGCTCGCCGACTCCTTCCGCGGCGTCGACGACCCGGGGGCCCGTCACATCGTCTCGGCCCGCCCGATCGAGCTGCGCCACGTCGAGGGCAACCTCTTCCTCACGCCGGCGGCCGAGCAGCAGGCCGACCAGCACGTCTGGATGCGGGCCATCGGGAGCCTGCCCGACGACCCCCTGCTCCACGCCGCCGTCCTCGCCTACGCGAGCGACTACTCGCTGCTCGAGCCGATCATCCGTCGGCACGGCCTCGTCTGGACGGACTCCAGGCTGCGGGCCGCCAGCCTCGACCACTCGATGTGGTTCCACCGCCCCGTCGACATGCGCGACTGGATCCTCTACGCGCAGCACTCCCCCTCCGCGACGAGCGGTCGAGGTCTCGGCATCGGGGAGATGTTCAGCCGTGACGGCCGGCTCGTCGCGACGACCGCCCAGGAGGGCATGGTCCGGGTCAAGGAGTCCTGAGACCCGCTGAGGCCCGGGTGAAAGTGCCCACTCGACGGACCGGGTGAAAGTGCCCACTCGACGAGTGCGTCGAGTGGGCACTTTCCTCCGTCAGGACTCGAGTCGCACCGCCGCCACGTCGTGGCCGTCGAGGCGCAGTCCGCCGGGCTCGGTGAGGGTGCCCGCCGACCACGAGAGAAGCACCTCGCTGACGCGGCCCGGCAGCGGGACGTTCTGCGGGGACGCGGCGAGGTTGGCGACGACGAGCACGCCGCCGCGCCGCAGCACGAGCCACTGCGCGTCCTCGTCGACCTCGACCGAGACCTGCGTGAGGTCCCCGCTCGCGATGTCGGGCTCCGCCCGGCGCAGCGCGATGAGACGACGGTAGAAGGCGTACGTCTCGGCGTGGCCGGGGTCGCCGACCTCGCTCCAGTGCAGCACGCTTCCGTCGCGGGTGGCCGGGTCCTGTGGGTCGGGCACCTGCGCCTCGTCCCACCCGTGGGCCGCGAACTCGCTCCGGCGGCCGCTGCGGACCGCCTCGGCCAGCCAGTCCTCCTCGAAGGAGGTGAAGAAGGCGAACGGCGTGCTGGCGCGCCACTCCTCGCCCATGAACACCATGGCCGTGTAGGGCGACAGGAGGTAGAGCGCGGCGCCGATGGCCTGCTGGCCCGGCGTGATCGTCGCCCCGATCCGGTCGCCGGTCGCCCGGTTGCCGACCTGGTCGTGGGTTTGCAGGTAGCCGACGAAGGCGTGACCCGACGTCGTCGCCTTGTCGACCGGAGCGCCCCACGTCTTCTCGCGGAAGGACGACATCCGCCCGTCGTGGAGGAACGCGTCGGTCAGCGTCTTGGCGAGCACCGACAGGGCTCCACCGTCGGGCCACGCCGCGTCGTGCCCGGCGAAGTCGGCGTAGTAGCCCTGGGTCTCCCCGGTGAGGGTGACGTGCAGGGCGTGGTGCAGGTCGTCGTCCCACTGGCCCGTCATGCCGCGGCCACCCTGCGCCGTCGGCGTCACCATGACCGGGTCGTTGAGGTCGCTCTCGGCGATGAGGTCGAGCGGTCGCCCGAGGTCGGCTGCGAGCGCGGCGACCTCGTCGGAGAGCTGGGCCAGGATGTGCGGGCTCGACCCGTCGCGCAGCTCGTGGACGGCGTCGAGCCGCAGCGCGTCGACGTGGAAGTCGCGCAGCCAGCGCAGCGCGTTGTCGACAACCCACCGACGCACGACCTCGCTGCCGTCGGCGTCGAGATTGACCGCCGCGCCCCACGGGGTCGAGTGCTCGTCGGTGAAGTAGGGACCGAACTCCGCGAGGTAGTTGCCCGTCGGACCGAGGTGGTTGTAGACGACGTCGAGGCACACGCCGAGACCCTGCCCGTGGCAGGCGTCGACGAAGCGCTGGAACGCGGCGGGGCCGCCGTAGGCGTCCTGGACGGCATACGGCGCCACCCCGTCGTAACCCCAGCCGCGCGTCCCCCCGAAGGCGGACACCGGCATCACCTCGACCGTGTCGACCCCGAGCGTGACGAGGTGGTCGAGGTGGTCGATCGCGGCATCGAAGGTGCCCTCGGAGGTGAAGGTGCCGATGTGCAGCTCGTAGACGACGCCGCCCACCGTGCCGGCTCCGGCGCGCGGTCCCGGCCACGCCCCGTCCGACCAGACGAACGCCTCGGTGTCGAAGGTACGGCTCGGCCCGTGCACGCCGTGCGGCTGCCAGGCGCTGCGCGGGTCGGGCCGGGGGTCGCCGCCGTCGATGCTGAAGGCGTAGTCGAGCGGGCCGTCGGCGTCGGGGGTCCAGGACCACCACCCGTCGGCCGCCGAGGACATCGAGGACATCGGGTGGCGGTCGCCGGTCCCACCCTCGGAGCCGACGACGACCTCGACGCCCGTTGCGGCGGGGACCCAGACGGTGATCGGTGCGGCGCTCACGCGGTCACTCCGTCCCGGACGAGGAGGGCGACCGGAAGGGAGCCGAGCACGTCGCTGACCCGCACCGACCCGCCATCGGTCGCGCCTGTGCCTTCGGGTCCGGCGAGGACGTTGTGCCAGCGACCCTCCGGCAGGGCCACGGTGGCGTCACCCCAGCCACCGGCGTCGGCCAGTCGCCCAGCGAGGCGGGTCGCGAGCACGATGAGGTCGGGCGCGTCCGCCGAGCCCCGACCGAACGCGACGAGGTGGTCGCTGTCGGACGGCAGCGGCAGGTGGGCCGTCCCGGTCCCGATGACGGCCTCGGCGTGGTCGGAGCGGGCGCGCAGGGCCCGGGAGGTGACGAGGAGCTTCTCGTCGTCGAGGTCACTCGGCGCCTCGCCCCGGTCGAGGCGGGCGAGCCGGTCCCGACGCGACGCGTAGTCGACGAGCCGCCGGTTGTCCGGGTCGACGAGGGAGAGGTCGATGACGTCGGTCCCCTGGTAGACGTCGGGGATACCGGGCATCATCAGCTGGACGAGCTTCTGTCCGAGCACGTTGGCCCGCGTCTCGGCCGCGGTGGCGGTGTGCCACGCGTCGAGGTGCGCCGTGACGGCCGGGTCGCTGACGACCCCGTCGACGAAGGTCGCCACCGCCGCCTCGTAGTCCTCGTCGGGCTCGCTCCACATGGTGAAGAGCTTCGACTCGCGGATCGCCTTGAGCGCGTAGCCGCCGAGGCGTTCGGCATCGATCGGCCAGGCCCCGACGACGGTCTGCCAGAGGAAGTACTCCGTGAGCGCGTCGAGGCGCTCGCCGCGGTGGGCCGAGGCGATCTCGCGGGCCGTGGCGAGCCACTCCCGCCAGGCGGCGGGACGCTCGGACAGGACGAAGAGGCGGGCCCGCACGTCCTCGGCCCGCTTCGTGTCGTGGGTCGAGAGCGTCGTCATCGTGTGCGGCCAGTCGGTCGCGAGTCCCTGCGCGAACCGGTGGAACTCCGCGGTCGGGATGCCCACCCGGCTCGGGTCGCCGCCGACCTCGTTGAGGCCGGTGAGGCGCACGTAGCGGTAGTAGGCCGTGTCCTCGATCGACTTGGCCATGACCGGTCCGCACGTCTGCTGGAAGCGCACGACGAAGTCGGCCGCAGCAGCCCTCGTCGCCGCGTCCCAACCCGGGCCGTCCCCGGCCGGCCGGTCGGTTCGCAGCGCGTCGCCCGTGGCGAGCTCCGCCACGCGCGCGAGAGCCTCGGCGTCCTCGGCCCCGAGCTCGCCGGCGGCATGCCCGCGGGCTTCGTCGAGCGCATGCCGGGAGTCCTGCGCCATGTCCTCGCCGGGGACGACGTAGGAGCGGTAGCGCTCCATCCCGACGAGCAGCGCGACGACGACGCGTCGCAGGCTCGCGGGGTCCTCGTCGGGGAGGACCTGGGTGAGCACCCGGAGGAGCCGGTTGACCTCGGCGCCCTCGAGCTTCTCGGCGACGAAGTGCTTGGCCTCGACGACGATCGCCTCGAGGTCCTGGCTCCGGCCGAGCAGCTCGTCGGACAGCGCCGTGAGGGGCGCGGCCCCGTCGGGGTCGACGAACAGGCCGCCGACGCGGAGCATCGCGTCGTAGCCCGTCGTGCCGGCGCAGACCCAGTCGGTGGGCAGCTGCTCGTCGCCCTCGAGGATCTTCTCAACGACGACCCACGCGTCATCGGTCGCCTTCGCGAGCATCGTGAGGTAACCGCGGGGGTCGGCGAGACCGTCCGGGTGGTCGATCCGCAGACCGTCGGCGTCGCCGGAGCGGATCAGCTCGACGATCCGCTCGTGCGTCGCGTCGAAGACCTCCTGCAGCTCGACCCGGATCGCGATGAGCGAGGTGACGTCGAAGAAGCGGCGGTAGTTGAGGTCGGTCGCCCCGACCGTCCACGATGCGAGGCGGTAGTGCTGGGCCTCGAGCAGCTCGGCGAGCGGCATACCGCCCGTGCCGTCGGCGACGGGGAAGACGTGGTCGTAGTAGCGCACGACCGTCTCACCGCCCTCGGCCCCGAGGCTGATCTCGCCCGCGGCGAGCACCTCCTCGAGGTCCGAGCCGAGCACGGGCATGAGGATCCGGCCGTCCTGGGCGTCCCAGTCCACGTCGAACCACGACGCGTAGGGGGAGTCGCGGCCCTCCCGCAGCACGGACCAGAGCGGGGCGTTGAGGGTCAACGGCGTCGGGGTCGTCATGTGGTTGGGCACCACGTCGAGGACGATCCCGAGACCGGCCGCCCGGGCCGCCACGGCGAGGCGGTCGAGCGCGTCGTCACCGCCGAGCCCCTGCGAGACCTTCGTGTGGTCGGTGACGTCGTAGCCGTGCCTCGACCCGGGGGTCGCCTGCAGGACCGGCGAGAGGTAGAGGTGCGAGACCCCCAGCGCGGACAGGTGGTCGACCTGCTCGCGCGCGTCGTCGAGGGTGAAGTCCGGCTCGAGCTGCAGCCGGTGGGTGGAGACGGGGACCCGGCGGTAGCTCACGCGCTCGCACCCTCCGAGACGCCGGGGGTCATCGCCGGGGCGATGCGCGGGGAGCGCAGGACCACGATGCTGCGGGGGCTGACCTGGATCTGCCAGCCCGGCTCGAACTCCTCGGCCTCGACGTCCTGGTCGCCGGTGTTGATCTCCGGGATCCACGTCACGCCGTACTCCTCGTCCGGGAGGGTGAAGGTCAGTGGCTCGTGGTGGGCGTTGAACATCACGAGGAAGGAGTCGTCGACGACCGTGAGGCCGCGGCGGTCGGGCGCGGGGATGGCCGATCCGTTGAGGAAGACCATCAGCGTGTTGGCCGTGCCACCGTCCCAGTCGCTCTCGCTCATGTGCTCACCCGACGGGGTGAACCAGGCGATGTCGCCGAGGTCGCTCTCGCCGCCGTGGTCGGCGCTGCCGGCGAAGAAGCGGCGCCGGCGGAAGACCGGGTGCTCCTTGCGGAGGTGGACGACCGATCGGGTGAAGGCGAGCAGCTGCTCCTGCCCCTCGTCGAGGTCCCAGTCGACCCAGGAGATCTCGTTGTCCTGGCAGTAGGCGTTGTTGTTGCCGTCCTGCGTGCGCCCGAGCTCGTCGCCGTGGCTCAGCATCGGGACGCCCTGCGACAGCAGGAGCGTGGTGATGAAGTTGCGCTGCTGCTGGGCGCGCAGGGCGAGCACCTCCTCGTCGCTCGTCGGGCCCTCGGCGCCGCAGTTCCACGACCGGTTGTGGTCGTCGCCGTCGTTGCCGCCCTCGCCGTTGGCGTCGTTGTGCTTGTGGTCGTAGGAGACCAGGTCGCGCAGGGTGAAGCCGTCGTGGGCGGTGATGAAGTTGATCGAGGCGATCGGCTTGCGGCCGGAGTGCTCGTAGAGGTCGCTCGAGCCGGTGAAGCGCGAGGCGAACTCACCGAGGGCGCCACCGTCACCACGCCAGTAGTCGCGCACGGTGTCGCGGTACTGCCCGTTCCACTCGGTCCACAGGGGCGGGAAGTTGCCGACCTGGTAGCCGCCGTCGCCGACGTCCCACGGCTCGGCGATGAGCTTGACCTGGCTGACCACCGGGTCCTGCTGGATGAGGTCGAAGAAGACCGACAGCTTGTCGACCTCGTGGAACTGGCGGGCCAGGGTCGCGGCGAGGTCGAAGCGGAAGCCGTCGACATGCATCTCGGTGACCCAGTAGCGCAGCGAGTCCATGATCAGCTGCAGCACGTGGGGGCTGCGCATGAGCAACGAGTTCCCGGTGCCGGTCGTGTCGTAGTAGTGCGAGAGGTCCTCGCCGACGAGCCGGTAGTAGCTGTTGTTGTCCAGGCCCCGGAAGGCGAGCGTCGGGCCCATGTGGTTGCCCTCGGCGGTGTGGTTGTAGACGACGTCGAGGATGACCTCGATGTTCGCCTCGTGCAGCGCGCGCACCATGCCCTTGAACTCGAGCACCTGCTGACCGCGCTGTCCGCCCGCCGCGTAGCCGTTGTGCGGGGCGAGGAAGCCGATCGTGTTGTAGCCCCAGTAGTTCGACAGGCCACGGTCGATGAGGTGGCTGTCCTGGACGTACTGGTGGACCGGCATCAGCTCGATGGCCGTGATCCCCAGGTCCTGCAGGTGGCTGATCATCGCGGGGTGCGCGATGCCGGCATACGTCCCGCGGATCTCGTCGGGGATCTCCGGGTGCAGCTCGGTCAGGCCCTTGACGTGCGCCTCGTAGATGACGGTGTCGTGGTACTCGTGGCGCGGCGGACGGTCGTCGCCCCAGTCGAAGAAGGGGTTGATGACGACGGACAGCATCGTGTGCGGGAGGCTGTCGTCGAGGTTGATGTCGAGGGTCTTGGCGGCCTCGTCGTCACCGAAGGTGTAGCTGAACAGCGACTGGTCGTTCTCCGCCTGGCCCTCGATCGCCTTCGCGTACGGGTCGAGCAGCAGCTTGCTGGGGTTGCAGCGGTGCCCCTGGGAGGGGTCGTAGGGTCCGTGGACCCGGAAGCCGTAGCGCTGGCCGGGCTGGACGTAGGGCACGTAGCCGTGCCACACGAAGCCGTCCGTCTCCGGCAGGTCGACCTTGGTCTCGACGAGGTCGTCGTCGATGAGGCAGAGCTCGATCCGCTCCGCGACCTCCGAGAACACGGCGAAGTTCACGCCGGTCCCGTCGTAGGACGCTCCGAGGGGGTAGGGCTTACCGGGCCAGATCTCCATGGACCTTCTTCCGTCATCGTTCACGCGGTCCCGAGGACCACGGCGCCGCGCTGGTGCGCGACGTCGGGGCGGACGCCAGTGGCCGCAGCGGCCTATTCTCGCCTGTTTCCGGGGATGGGGTGCAACTGCGTGCCGTGCGTGGACAGGGGGGTATGCCGTTGAGCGGGGTCCCCCCGGCCGCCCGCTCCGGCGTCCGAGCCTGTGCATACCCGCTCGGGGCCCCCCGCGACCGGGCGTCACGGCATACCGCGGAGCGCCGCCTCAGAGGCTGCCGCCGAGGGTGACCCCGCCGTCGATCGTCAGGGTCTGGCCGGTGATCCACGAGGAGTCGCGGCTCAGCAGGAAGCTGACGGCGCCCGCGACGTCCTCGGGGGTGCCGAGCCGCTTCATCGGGTAGGCGCGGGAGACCGCGTCCTCTCGGCCCTCGTAGAGCGCCTCGGCGAACTTCGTCTTGACGACGGCCGGGGCGACGGCGTTGACGCGCACGTCCGGGCCGAGCTGGTGGCCGAGCTCGGTCGTCAGGTGGATGAGCGCCGCCTTGGACACGCCGTACCAGCCGATGACGCCCGAGGCGCCCTGACCGGCGACCGAGGCGACGTTGACGACGGCCCCGGGGTGCTCGGCGTCACCGAGACCCGCGGCGACGCACTTCTTGATCCACGAGAAGGCCGCGACGACGTTGACGTCGAGCACCTTGCGGGCGATCTCCACGTCGTTGTCGAGCATCGGGCCGTAGGCGGGGTTGATGCCGGTGTTGTTGACGAGCAGGTGCAGCCCGCCGAACGTCGACCGGGCCGCGGCGACGACCTCGTCCTGGTGGGCCTCGTCGGCGGCGTTGCCGGCGATCCCGAGCGCGTGCTCAGGGCCGCCGAGCTGCGCCACGGCCTCGGCGAGCGCCTCGGGTTTGCGGGCGGTGAGGACGACCTTGGCCCCCTCGTCGACGAGTCGCTGGGCGATGCCGAGGCCGATGCCGCGGCTCGCCCCGGTGACGATCGCGACGGCTCCCTCGTGGGCGCCCATCACAGGCCCAGGTCCCGGCCGATGAGCTCCTTCATGATCTCGTTGCTGCCGGCCCAGATCTTCGTGACCCGGGCGTCCCGCCAGGCGCGGGCGACGCGGTACTCGTTCATGAAGCCGTAGCCGCCGTGCAGCTGGACGCAGTGGTCGAGCACGTCGTTCTGCACGTGCGAGCTCCACCACTTCGCCTTGGCGGCGTCGATGGCCGAGAGCGTGCCCTGGGAGTGGGCCAGGACGCAGTCGTCGACGTAGGCCTCGGCGACCTCGATCTTCGTGACGAGCTCGGCGAGGAGGAACTTGTTGTGCTGGAAGTTGCCGATCGACTGGCCGAAGGCCTTGCGGTCCTTCGCGTACTGGATCGTCTCCTCGAGGATCGCCTTGGCGTGGGCGACGTTGGACACGGCGGCCCCGACGCGCTCCTGCGGCAGGCGCTGCATCATCGCGATGAAGCCCATCCCCTCCTCGCCGAGACGGTTCTCGTCCGGCACCCGGACGTCCTCGAAGAAGAGCTCCGCGGTGTCGGACTCCTCCATCCCGACCTTGTCGAGCTTGCGACCGTTGACGAAGCCGGGCATGCCGCGCTCGACCATGAAGAGGGTGATGCCCTTGGCGCCCTTGGACGCGTCGGTGCGGGCGGCCACGATGACGAGGTCGGCCTGGTACCCGTTGGTGATGAAGGTCTTCGAGCCGTTGAGCAGCCAGCCGTCGCCGTCGCGGACGGCGTTCGTCTTGAGGGCGGCCAGGTCGGAGCCGCCGGACGGCTCGGTCATCGCGATGGCGCAGATGAGGTCGCCGCTCGCCATGCCGGGCAGCCAGCGCTGCTTCTGCTCCTCGGTGCCGAGGTCGACGAGGTAGGGCGGGCAGACGTCGGAGTGGATCCCGAAGCACGAGCTCGTCGCGGCGTTGAAGCGCGACATCTCCTCTGCGACCACCGCGTTGAAGCGGTAGTCGTCGACCCCGGCGCCGCCGTACTCCTCGGGGATGTCGAGGCCGAAGAAGCCCTGTTTGCCGGCTTCCTTCCAGATGCTCCGGTCGATCGACTTCGCCGAGATCATCTCCTCGGCCCGGGGCACGAGGGTCCGCTCGACGAACTCGCGGGCCGAGGCGCGCAGCGCCTCGTGGTCCTCGTCGTAGATGTGGCGGGGCATGGTTCCTCCGGG
Organism: uncultured Actinomycetota bacterium; assembly: GCA_963764195.1. Taxonomy (GTDB): domain Bacteria; phylum Actinomycetota; class Actinomycetes; order Actinomycetales; family Dermatophilaceae; genus JBDSSS01. The sequence continues at coordinate 496,341 of CAVXRG010000003.1, read as the reverse complement.
TGGATCGGGCGACTCGACCGTGGTGACTCGCGGGTAACTAAGCGCTTGCTTAGTGTCGCGCCGCTGCGGCATGCTGTCAACGTGCCGCACCCATCTCCCACGCGCCCCGCGCCCGACTCCTCGACGGTCTCGCGCCTCATGGGCGCCGCGGCCCACGCCTTCGCCGACAAGGGCTTCCACGCGACGACGACCCGCGACATCGCCTCCGGCGCGGGCCTCAGCCCCGCCGGCGTCTACGTCCACTTCGGCTCCAAGGAGGAGCTGCTCTTCCAGCTGAGCCGCAGCGGCCACGAGTCCGCCGTGCGCCTTGTCGAGGAGGCGGTCGCCTCGGCGGACCATCCCGCCGCCCAGCTCGCCGCGGTGATGGCCCGCTTCACCGAGTGGCACGTCGACCAGTACCAGGTCGCCCGCGTCGTCCAGTACGAGCACCAGCACCTCACCGCTGAGCACCGCGCCGAGGTGCTCACCCTGCGCAAGCAGATCGACGCCGTCGTGCGGGACGTCCTCGACCGGGGGGTGGCCGCCGGCCAGTTCACCATCGACGACCTCGGGGACACGGCGCTCGCCCTGCTGTCGATTGTCGTCGACGTGGCCCGGTGGTACTCCCCCACGATCCACCGCTCCCCGGGCGAGATCGGCGAGACGAACGCCGCGCTCGCCCTGCGCCTCGTCGGCGCAGCGCCGCGCCACTGACGTGACGGGCCTCGGCCACACGGTCCTGCAGGTCCCCGTCCCGCAGCTCGACCCCTTCGTCCGCGCTCGGACCCGGCACTACGACCGCGACTGGCTCTCCCCCGACCCGGGGCACGTCCACGCCCACGTCACCGCCCTCGCGCCCTTCGTGGCACCAGACCTGCTGGACGACACCACCATCGACAGGGTGGCCGAGATCGCCGCCGGGACAACGGCATTCGACTTCCTCCTCGCGCGGTTGGACACCTTCCCCAACGGGATCATCTGTCTGCTCCCGGAACCCGAGGGCCCCTTCCGGCGGCTGACCGAGGCGCTCGTGTCGGCCTTCCCCCAGTGCCCGCCGTATGCCGGTCAGTTCGCCGACGTCCGCCCGCACCTCACGCTCGACGCCGTCTCGCCCGAGGTGACCGTCGCGTCGACGGCCCGGTTGGTCGGTGACCTCCTCGGTGACGCAGGCACCCCGTGCCGTGCCGAGCGCCTCGACCTCGTCCACTACGCGCCGGGGGCGCTCCGGGTGCTCCGCTCCTGGTCCTTCTGCTGACCCGGACCGCGACGTAGGGTTGGCTTGCAAGGCCTGCTCGGGTCGTCCGTTCGGCGTGGGAAGGAGGGTAGCCGTGCTTCTGCCGCGCGTCTCCTCCGGGCTGATCGACCGGTTGTGCCTGCTCGGGCTCGTCTCCGGGATCCTCCTCGTCGGGGCCGCCCACCTCGACCCGGCCGCCGGCGTGGCCCTGCTCGCGGTCGTCGGCCTCGCCGCCATGGCCGCCCTCTGGGCCTCCGCCGCTGGGGGTGGGTGGGCGGCGCCCTCCGTGGGTCGGCCGTCCGGTGGCGCGAGTGGTCATGTCGAGGCCTCCACCGCGTACTGGTGCGCGGTCCCGACCCCCCGTCTCCCCGCACGACCCCGGGCCCCGGGTCAGCGCTGACCCCCGCGTCGCCGTGTGCGACCCGTGGGGCCCCCGCCCTGACCACACCCATCGGCCGACCGGCCGAGAGACGGAGTCCACCCATGCTCGACCTGCTGTCCCCCCTCACCTCCCTCGTCGCTGCAGTGCTGGCGACCACCCACTCCCTCGCGGGCGGCCTCGGGCTCGCGAGCGGGTCCGCCGGCGCCTGGCTGCTCGCCATCGTCCTGCTCGTCGTCATCGTGCGCACCCTCACGCTGCCGCTCGTCGTCCACGGCGTGCGAGCCAGCCATGCCCGGGCCCGGGCCACCCCCGACCTGCGCGACCTGCGCGCCCGGCACGCGGGGGCCCGCGACCTCGAGTCGGTGCGCTGGCTGCGCGATGAACAGCGGCGCATCAACGCCGAGCACGGCGTCTCGACCTGGTCGCTGGCCCCGGCCCTGCTCCAGCTCCCGCTCTTCTACTCCCTCTATCGCGTCATCGCCGACCTGACGCAGGGCCACGGGGTCGGAGCCCTCGACGGCGTCCTCGTCGCCTCCGCGTCGGCCGCCTCCGTCGTCGGTCTCGGCCTGGCGAGCCACCTCGGCACCGAGCTGTATCGCAACCTGCCGGGCGCCCTCGTCATCGTCGCGCTGGCCGTCGTCGCCGCGGTCCTCACCTTCGTCACCCAGCGGTGGTTCGTCCTTCCCCTGACCGACCCCGCCGGACAGCCGCCGCAGCTCGCCGCGGGCCAGCGGGCGCTGCCGTTGCTGGGGGCGGGAGGGGTGCTGGTGGCCGCATGGTTCGTGCCGGCCGGCCTCGTCGTCTACTGGGTCGTCAACAACACGTGGACGCTCGCCCAGCAGTTCGTCATCTGGCGGTTCGCACCCACCCCCGGCTCGCCGGCGGCCCGGCGCCGCTCAGCGGTCGGCTGACCGCAGGTCGCCGACCTGGCGGACGACGTCGGCGACGAGCTCGTAGGCGGCCGGGTCGGTCTGGTTGGCCATGCCCAGCATGACGTCGTCGATCCCGGCGCCGGCGAGCACACCGAGCCGGTCGACGGCCTCGGCGACCGAGACCGTCGGCTCCCCCGAGGGCGCCGGCTCCCCCGACTCCGAGAGGGCCATCCGAGTCAGGACCGTCTTGGTGATGTCGGCGTAGTCGCGGTCGGCCTCGGCGCAGCGCTGGCGCAGCACGTCGCAGGCGGCGCGCAGCCTGTCGGGTCCGACGTCGAAGAAGTTGCACGCATCGCCGTAGGTGGCGATGAGCCGCATCGTCTTCTTCTCGCCCATCCCACCGATGAGGATCGGGGGGTGCGGCTGGCGGATGGGGGGCGGGCTGTTGAGCGGGCGCTCGAGCGCGTAGTGCCGACCGACATACGGGCTCTCGTCACCGGCCCACATCTGGCGGACGATCTGCAGCGTCTCCTCGAGACGCTCGAAGCGCTCGGACGTCGACGGGTAGGGGATGCCGAGGCCGCGGTGCTCCTCCTCGTTCCAGGCCGCGCCGATACCGAGCCAGGCGCGGCCGCCCGAGAGCACGTCGAGGGTCGTCACCGTCTTGGCGAGAATGCCCGGGTGCCGGTAGGTCACGCCGGTCACGAGGGTGCCGAGCTCGATCGTCGAGGTCTGCCCCGCGGCGAAGGCGAGGGCCGTGTAGCCCTCGAGCATCTCCTGCTCGGGCGGGCCGATCATGCTGATCTGGAAGAAGTGGTCCATCACCCAGAGGCTCGCCATCCCCGCCTGCTCGGCGTCGCGGGCGATCCGCCCGAAGGTCGGGCCGATGGAGGCCGGCGCGTCCGGCCAGCTGAAGTGGGAGACCTGCAGTCCGAGTCGCATGGCTCGATCATCGGCCCGCGTCAGGTGATTGTCGAGGGCTCCCACTCCGGACGGTTGTGGACCGGCGGGGTCAGCTCGACGGTGAGGCGGGGCAGGAAGAACTGGACGAGCGGGCCGATCGACACGGCATAGAGCACCGTCCCGAGGCCGACGGGCCCACCGAGGAGCCACCCGACCGCGAGGACGAGCACCTCGATCGACGTGCGCACGAGGCGGATGCTGAGGCCGGTGCGCCGCGCGAAGCCCGTCATCAGCCCGTCCCGGGGGCCCGGCCCGAGCTGGCTGCCAATGTAGAGGCCACCGGCGACGCCGTTGAGGACGATGCCGAGCAGGAGCAGTGGCACCCGGGCCGCGAGCGCCTCCGGCGCGGGGATGAGCGCAAGGGCCGCGTCCGCGGCGAGCCCGATGAGGACGACGTTGGCCACCGTCCCGAGCCCGGGCCACTGGCGCAGCGGCAGCCACAGCAGCAGCACGAGCACCCCGACGATGATCGTCACCTGACCGAAGGTGAGCGGCACGTGGGTGGCGATTCCCGCGTGGAAGACGTCCCAAGGGTCGAGGCCGAGGGTGCTGCGGATCATCATCGCCATCGACCCGCCGTAGAGGACGAGCCCGACGAGCAGCCGAGTCAGCCGGAGCGGCATCCGCCCGGCGCGCAGCTGCTCGCGGGTGGTCAGGGCGAGGAGGGGGACGTGGCGGCGCATGGGTCCAGCATGGTGGGGATTGGCCCTTGTTTCCATGACCAATCGTGCGAGGGTGGACTCATGCGCACCGTGTCCGCCCGCTCGCTCGGCGGCCTCCTCGGCCCGACACCGCTGCCCCGACCTGCCTACCGCGGTCTCGCCGACGCCGTCCGCCGCCTTGTCTGCGACGGTCGGTTGCTCGTCGGGACCCGGTTGCCGAGCGAGCGTGCCCTGACGACCGAGCTCGGCCTCAGCCGGACGACGGTCGGCGCCGCCCTCGACGCGCTCCGCGACGAGGGCTACGTCCTGACCCGCCGTGGGTCGGGCAGCGTCGTCGCGCTCCCGGCCCGCTCCGGCGCGATCCCGCTCTCGAACGCCGGGCTCATCCCGAGTCCCCTGCCCCCGGACGTCATCGACCTGACGTATGCCGCCCTCCCCGCGGCTGCCGGGATCACCGCCGCCTACGAGCGCGCGCTGCACGAGCTGCCCCGCCACCTGGCGACGCCCGGCTACCACCCGCACGGGGTGCCCGAGGCGCGGGAGGCCCTGGCCCGGTGGTTCGACGGGCGCGGCCTGCCCACCGATCCGGACCAGGTCGTCGTGACGTCGGGGGCCCACGCCGCCCTCTCCAGCGTGCTGAGGGCCCTGCTCGAGACCGGCGACCGCATCGCGGTGGAGAGCCCCACCTACCCGAACGCGCTGGTGGGAGCCCGACGCGCGGCCTACCGGGTCGTGCCCGTGCCGCTCACCCCGACGGGCTGGGACCCCGAGTCCTTCGAGGTCGCGCTGCGGCGTGGCGGAGCCCGTCTGGCCTACCTGATCCCCGACTTCCAGAACCCCACCGGCCTGCTCATGCCCGCTGACGTCCGCGCCGAGATGGCAGGTGTCCTGCACCGGACGGGCACGCGGGCCGTCGTCGACGAGACCTTCGTCGAGCTCGGCCTCGACGCGACGGCGCCCGCCCCCTTCGCGACGTCGTCGTCCGACGCGGTGACCCTCGGCAGCGCGGCCAAGGCGTGGTGGGGCGGGCTGCGCGTCGGCTGGGTGCGGGCGCCGATGGCCCGGGTGGCCGACGTCGTCGAGGCACGGCACAGCCTCGACCTCGGCACCGCGGTGCTCGAGCAGCTCGTCCTCGCGGACCTGCTCGGCCAGGGGGCGAGCCTGCTCGACGAGCGCCGGGACGAGGCGCGCCGGCGCCGGGACGCGCTCGCCGTGGCGCTGCGCCGACACGTCCCCGACTGGTCCTTCACCGTGCCCCCCGGCGGGCTCAACCTGTGGTGCGAGCTCCCCCTCGACCGCGGGGACGAGCTGGCCCGGGCCGCCGAGGGGGCCGGGGTCCGGCTCGCCCGGGGCGGGCAGTTCGGCGCCGACGGCGGGATGGGCCGCTTCGTCCGCGTCCCGTTCTGCGTCGCCCCCGACGAGGCTGACGAGGTCGGTCGCCGCCTCGAGGTGGCCTGGCAGCGGGCCCTCGGTCACCCGGCGGCGGCACCGGCCGAGACCCCCCTCATCGCCTGACACCCCACGTCGAGTGGGCACTTTCACCCGCCCCGGTGCGGACGAAAGTGCCCACTCGAGGGGACGAAAGTGCCCACTCGAGGGGACGAAAGTGCCCACTCGAGGGGAGGGTCGAGTGGGCACTTTCTTCCCAACGCGCAGGGCGGAGGGGGTCAGTCGCGGGTGAGCTTGCGGTAGGTGACCCGGTGCGGACGCGCGGCGTCGGCCCCGAGGCGCTCGACCTTGTTGGCCTCGTAGGACTCGAAGTTGCCCTCGAACCAGTACCACGTCGAGGGATTCTCCTCGGTGCCCTCGTAGGCGAGGATGTGCGTCGCGACCCGGTCGAGGAACCACCGGTCGTGGGTGATGACGACGGCGCAGCCCGGGAAGTCGAGCAGCGCGTTCTCGAGGGAGCCGAGGGTCTCGACGTCGAGGTCGTTGGTCGGCTCGTCGAGCAGGAGCAGGTTGCCGCCCTGCTTGAGGGTGAGCGCGAGGTTGAGCCGGTTGCGCTCCCCGCCCGAGAGGACGCCGGCCATCTTCTGCTGGTCGGGCCCCTTGAAGCCGAACTGCGAGACGTAGGCGCGCGAGGGGATCTCGACGTTGCCGACCTTCATGTGGTCGAGGCCGTCGGAGACGATCTCCCAGAGGTTCTTCTTCGGGTCGAGGCCCTCACGGCCCTGGTCGACGTAGGAGATCTTGACCGTCTCACCGATCTTGACCTCACCGGCGTCGGCCTCCTCGAAGCCGACGATCGTCTTGAACAGGGTCGACTTGCCGACCCCGTTGGGGCCGATCACGCCGACGATGCCGTTGCGCGGCAGCGAGAAGGACAGGTTGTCGATGAGGACCCGGTCGCCGAAGCCCTTCTTGAGGCCCTTGACCTCGATGACCGTCGAGCCGAGGCGCGGGCCCGGCGGGATCTGCAGCTCCTCGAAGTCGAGCTTGCGGGTGCGGTCGGCCTCGGCGGCCATCTCCTCGTAGCGGGCGAGGCGCGCCTTGCTCTTGACCTGGCGGCCCTTGGCGTTGCTGCGCACCCACTCGAGCTCGGTCTTGAGGCGCTTGGCGAGCTTGGCGTCCTTCTTGCCCTGGACCGTGAGGCGCTCGGACTTCTTCTCGAGGTAGGTCGAGTAGTTGCCCTCGTAGGGGTAGAGCCGACCGCGGTCGACCTCGGCGATCCATTTCGCCACGTTGTCGAGGAAGTAGCGGTCGTGGGTGACGGCGATGACGGCGCCGGGGTAGGACTCGAGGTGCTGCTCGAGCCAGAGCACCGACTCGGCGTCGAGGTGGTTGGTCGGCTCGTCGAGCAGCAGCAGGTCCGGCTTCTGCAGGAGCAGCTTGCACAGCGCGACACGACGGCGCTCACCACCGGAGAGGTTGGTGACCGGGGAGTCCGGCGGCGGGCAGCGCAGCGCATCCATCGCCTGCTCGAGCTGGCTGTCGAGGTCCCACGCGTCGGCGTGGTCGATCTCCTCCTGGAGGGTGCCCATCTCGGCGAGGAGCGCGTCGTAGTCGGCGTCCGGCTCGGCCATCTCGGCGCTGATCGCGTTGTAGCGGTCGACCTTGTCCTTGATCGCCCCGGCGCCCTCCTCGACGTTGCCGAGCACGGTCTTGTCCTCGTTGAGGGGCGGCTCCTGGAGCAGGATGCCGACGCTCGCGCCCGGCGCAATGCGGGCCTCGCCGTTGGACGGCTGGTCGAGGCCGGCCATGATCTTGAGGATCGTCGACTTGCCGGCGCCGTTGGGCCCGACCATCCCGATCTTCGCGCCCGGGTAGAAGGACATCGAGACGTCATCGAGGATGACCTTCTCGTTGTGCGCCTTGCGTGCGCGGGTCATGGTGTAGATGTACTCGGCCATGCCCCGAGGCTATCGGGGCGGACCGCACCGCACCGAATCGGCCGGAGCGACCCGACCGCGAGTGGCGTCCGTCAGGCGGCCGGCTCGTCGGCCACCCGGTAGGGGTCGGTCTCCGGGTCGCCGAGCCCGGACGGCCCGGCCGGCACAGACGGCCCCGACGGCCCCGACCCGGTCGTGGACTCCTCCCCGGGGTAGTCCTCGTCGACCTCGCCGTTGGCGTCGACCCAGGACGGCCGTGAGTCCTCTGAGTCGTGCATCGCCGCGACAGCCTCGAGCACCTCGGGCTCCGAGCTGCGGTCCAGCCCGAGGGCGGCGGCCCTGCTCACGCGCTCGAAGGAGGCCCGGCCCCTCCGCAGGTCGTGACCGATGTGCGACGCCTCGACCTGGGGGGACTCGCGCTCGTGGCCGTCGGCCTTGACCCAGCGACGCAAGGAGAAATCGCCCTCGACGGTGACCGGCTGGCCCTTGTGCAGCGAGAACGCCGCGTTGGCCGCGAGGGAGTCGAAGCAGATGACGTCGACGAAGGTCGTCTCGCGGTCGACGAACCTGCCGTCGGCCGTCCGGCGACGCGGGGTCGATGCCACCGAGAAGGTCACGAAGACCCCTCCGGTGCGGGTGGTGCGCTGGACCGGCTCACTGACGACGTTGCCGTGCACGATCATGCGGATCTCGTTCATGTTCCCTGCTCCCTCGCTGCTGGCCTGGGGCGGCAGGAGGCCGCCTCCGGACCACCAGCCTGCGGCGCCGGGCGGGGTGCGACCAGAGTCCGCAGCCGCCCCTGTGGACGACGCGCGGGCGGGCTCGGGGTTGTGGACGGCGGCCGTCAGGCGCCGGCGCCCGCGAGGTGCTCGCGGGTGGCCCGGTGGCGTCCGAGCACCTCGGCGATCGGGGCGGCGACCCGTTCGTCACCGACGACGGCCACCGAAGCCGTGAGCCGCTTCGCGATGACGGCGCGTCGGTGCCGGGCCCCGACGCGGGCCCACCACCGGGACAGGGCACCGAGCCCGAGGCCGAGGACCACCCCGAGGACGAACATGACCGTCGGGACGGGGAGGATCCCGACCGTCGGGGTGTCCGGCGTGGGCAGCTGCAGCCAGCCCAGCACGACGAGCACCGCGAGCCAGGCGAGCCCTCCGAGGGCGACGAGCCCGAGCACCCACTGCACGACGTTGACGACGAGCCACCAGGCGGGCCGTCGAGCCCGCAACGAGGTGCTGACGACGGCACGGTCGAGCGCGTCCGCGAGCGACCCGTGGTCTCCCCCGTCGACGGCCCCCTCGACGGCCTGCGCCCACCGCGGCGGAAGGCCCTGCGCCGCATCGCGGACGAAGGAGCGGGTCGCCCGGTCGACGGCGGAGGCGGCGACGCCGGAGGCCGCGGGGATGCTCGAGCGGCCGAGCACGGCCCGCACGTCCGCGCTGTCGATGTCGACCTGGATCGCAGGTCGCCCGCCGGTGCGGTCGAGGCGCAGCCGGCGCAACGGGTCGGCGGCGAAACCGCGGGTCCACCGGGCGAAGAGCCAGCCGGTGTGGGCGAAGGCCTCCCGCCGGTAGTCCCGCGCCACCGCGTCGAGGACGATCGGGACACCGGCAGCGCGGGCCAGGGCGCCGTCGAGCTCTCGACGGGGCAGTGCGGCGACGTCGCGTTCGCCGTCGGCCACACCCTGACGCAGGCTCGTGGCCGCGCCGACCACGTCGGCGTTGAGCCGCTGTCGGGAGGCCGCCTGCCCGGCGACGATGGTGGCCAGCCGCTGCGAGAGCTCCGGTATGCCGTCACCGGTGACCGAAGAGGTGCGCAGGACCGCGGCTCCGGCGACCCCGTCGGCGGCGAGCAGCCGGGCGAGGTCGCTCGAGACCGCCGCGGCCGAGTCGGGGGCGAGCAGGTCGGCCTGGTTGAGCACGGCCAGCGTCACCGCGTCATGGTGCGACAACAGTGCGACGAACTCGTCGTGCAGCCGCGCGTCGGCGTACTTCTGCGGGTCGGTCACCCAGACGAAGACGTCGACGAGCTCGAGGACGCGCTCGGCCTCCCGGCGGTGAGCGACCTCCCGGGAGTCGAAGTCGGGCAGGTCGAGCAGTACGAGCCCGTCCAGCGACCCGAGCCCCGGGCCGTCCGTCGTGCCACCCACTTCACCCACGACGTGTCGGGTCGGCACCCCGAGCCAGTCGAGCAGCTCGGACGCGTCGGCATCACCCCACACCGCGGCCGAGGGCCTCGAGGTCGTGGGCCGACGAGCGCCGATCGTGGCGACCTCGGCCCCGACGAGGGCGTTGAAGAGCGAGGACTTGCCGCTGCCCGTGGCTCCGGCGAGGGCGACGACCGTGTGGTCGCCGGGGATCGCGCCGCGCTCGTGGGTCTTGTCGACGACCCGGCGGGCCCGGCCGACCTGCGTCGGGTCGAGCTCGCCGGAGCCGGAGACGAGCGCCATCGACAGCGCCGCGGTGCGCGCGGCCACGTCAGCCGCGCTGACGCGGTGGATCCTCCTGCTCCCCGGACGGATCGGGCTCATCGGGTCCGCCCCACCGCGGCCGCGGCCGCTCTCAGGGAGTCGGCCTGGGTGGGCGGGACCTGCACGGACTCGACGGCTCCTTCGAAGCGGGACTGCTCTGCGGCATACAGCTCGGTGACGCGGTCGACGAGGCGCTGACGCGCCTTCGTCGCGAGGGCACGGACCGCCTGGTCACCGAAGACGGCCTCGAGGAGCTTCTGCCCGACGACGGCGGTGCCGCCGGCGATGCCGACCTCGGCGCCGGTGACCCCGGCGGTGCTGGCGAAGGTGACGAGCATGAGCACGACGCCGAGGCCGTTGACGCCGTAGGCCATGATCCGCGCCGTCGTGCGGCGGTCGCGCCCCTCCTCGCGGACCATCTCGAGGATGTCGCCCTGCCAGTCGCGGACGAGCCGCTGGATGCGCTCGTCGGCGCCGTCCGACGAGCGGGTGAGGGCGGGATCGGCGACGAGGAGCTGGTCGCCGCCGGGGAGGCGGCGCCACTCGCGGCTCGTCGTGCCCGCGGCGAGCTCGGCGTGGTTGGCGATGAGCGACTCGACCCCCGTCTGGAGGGCCTCCCCGAGGTCGTCGGCCTTGGCCGGCTCGCCCCGGAGGAACGCCGTGAAGCGGTCGCGGAGGCGCGAGACGGTCGACTCGACCTGCCGGAAGAACTCCCCCGTGCCGACGAACTCCTGCCACCGGGCGAGGACCTCGCCGCGCAGCAGGGTGCCGTCGCGCATCCCCTCCTCGACGCGGTCGAGCGCCTCGACGTAGGTCGTGCGCGCGGCCTCGAGGAGGATCTCGGCCGCCTCGGTCTGCTCCTCGGAGTGGTCGGCGAGCGACGTGGCGCGGCCGCCGAGCGAGGCGAGCGCCCCGTCGAGGGTCTGCCGCACGACGTCGGCCCGGGCCTGCGCATCGCCTGCGAGCGCCCCGAGCCAGGCACGCAGCCGGTCGGTGCGGCCGGCGGGGAGCAGACCGTCCTCGAGGGGTGACTCGGGGATGGCGAAGATCGGTGCCTGCCCCAGCCCCTGCTCCCGGAGCATGCCGGCGAGGTGCGTGCGGATGTCGTCGACCGCCTCGGGGGGCACCCGGTCGAGCACCACCGCGACGGCGGTGCCCCGCTCGGCAGCGCCCCGGAGCAGCTCCCACGGGACCGCGTCGGCATAGCGGGCGGCCGTCGTCACGAAGATCCAGAGGTCCGCCGCGGCCAGCAGCTGCGCGGCGAGGTCGCGGTTCGCCGAGACGACGCTGTCGATGTCGGGCGCGTCGATGAGGGCGAGCCCGGGTGAGATCGCATCCGTCGACACGAGCCGCACCGCGCCGTGGCCGTCGCCGTCGCGGTCCGAGGGCCGACCGGTGATCCGGGCCAGTCCCGGCAGGACGCGCTGGCCGGCGAACCAGGCGACGTCGTCGGGGTGGTGGACGAGCACGGGTGAGCGCGTCGTCGGGCGCAGGATGCCGGGCAGGGACACCTCGGAGCCGACGACGGAGTTGACGAGGGTCGACTTGCCCGCACCCGTCGAGCCACCGACGACGGCGAGGAGGGGGGCCTCGAGCGAGGTGAGCCGCGGGATGACGTAGTCGTCGAGCTGGGCCAGCAGCCGCGTGCGGGTCAGCCGTGACTGCTCCGCGCCCGCCAGGTCGATGGGCAGGCGCGCGTCGGCGACGGCAGAGCGGAGGCCCTCGACGCTCCTGAGGAGCGCGGAGTTCGGGTCCGCTGCTTCACCTGCCACGCCCCGATCCTTTCGTGTCGCCGTGCCTTCACCCAAACCGGACCCGCCCGTGTCGGGCAACGGACGGCATCGGGCTCACCGGCGGGGTCGGCCCTGCCAGAGCCGCTCGAGCACGGGCGGCGACACGATGCGCTCGACCCGCGCACCGTCCCCGCCGAGCTCGGCCAGCGGTCGCGCCCGCGGCACCGCGCGCCCTCGCGAGGCGAGGTTCTCGTCGCGCCGGGACACGACGGTGATCCCGTCGCCGGTGACGGGCGCCAGCTCGGTCAGTGCCCGGGTGGTGGTCCCGTGGAGCAGCACCGGGACGGAGCGGACGCTCCAGCGCGCCCGGTCGAGGACGCGCTGCGGCGGCGCGCCGTGGTGCACCCGCGGGTCCTCGAGCGGCAGCGCCGGGGCGCCCTCGAGCCAGACGTGTGCGTCGCTCCCGGCGAGCAGGGACTCGATGCTCGCGACGACGGACGCCGGGTCTGCGCCGGCCGCGTCGAGGTGGATGACGACGTCCGGCACCGCCCAGACGAGGTGGTCGCCGCGGACGTCCCGGTCGGGGACGAGCGCTGCGAGCGTGAGGGTCTCGGCGTTCTTGGCCCTGATCCAGTCGCCGCGACCGGGCAGGTCCGGCCCGTCGTGCCAGACGACCGCGTCGACGAGGTGGCGCAGCTCCGCCCCCGCGACCAGCGCCCGGTGCCCGTAGTCCCAGTCCTCCCCCCCGTAGGAGGAGAAGGACTCCTCGAACCCGCCCAGCCGCTCGTGGAGCGCGCGGCTCACCGACAGCACCGCGCTGATGACGAGCTGGTAGCTGCGCGCGTCGGGGCGGGTCAGGTCGAGGGTGCGCGCATAGCCGTCGAGCAGCCACTGCGGCTCGTCGAGCTCCACCGGCACGGGCCCGTCGCCCGTCAGCCACGCCCGGACGGCTGCGGGCCCCCAGCCATCCAGCTCGGCGTGCCGCCGGCGCCCCAGCGTGAGGTCCCAGTCGCCGTCCGTCAGCGACGCCACCTTCTCGAGGTAGTCCGGCTCCGGGACGCAGTCCTGGTCGAGGAAGACGAGCACCGACCCGCGGGCGGTCCGGGCCCCGAGGTTGCGGGCGGCCGCGGCGCGGAAACCCGCGTCGGCCTGCGTGACGACGGTGACGGCATACGCCCGGTCGTCCACCGTCGGCGGCCGCGTCGAACCGTCGTCGGCGACGACCACCTCGAAGTCCGTCGCCGCGAGCGTCTGCACGTCGAGGCCGGCGAGGAGCCGGGCCAGCTGGTCGGGGCGTTCGTAGTAGGGGACGACCACCGACACCAGCGGGGCACCGTCGTCGCGGCTCACGCCGTCGCCTGGAGGAGGCGCAGGTGCTCGGCGGCACTGTCGGGCGCCGTCGGGCCGAGGACGACCGACGCGTCGAGCCAGGTGCTCCCGGGGGTCTGCAGCGCGGCGGAGAGGCTCTCGACGAGGTCGTCGGCCACGACGACCGAGCCCGGCATCCGCCGGCTCAGCTCGGTGACGTAGGGCCCCCGCACCGCGACGGGTCGCCGCCCCGCCGTGAGCCACGAGTTGATCGACCCAGACGCCGACACGTGCCGGTGCGCTGCCACGGGGACGTGCGTGCCGCGCAGCGCCGCCGCGAGCTCGGCGTCGCCGAGGTACCCGGTCACGCGGAAGGGCACCCCGACCCGTGCAGCGCGCTCCTCGAGCCGCGCGACGACGTCGTCGTGGCCGTCGGCCACCCCGCCGTAGTTCGTCACCGCGACCTCGTGGCCGTGGGCCCGCAGGATCGCGGCCGCGTCGACGACCTCCTCCAGGCCCTTGCCCGGGTAGAGGAAGCCGAGGACGCCGAGGTCGGTGACGCGGCCCGGGACCGGAGTCGGGGGTGCGACGGCGTCGTGGCGGGGCCCGACCGGGAGGGGCAGGACGCGCACCCGACGGGCCACCGACGGGCGGTCGGCGTCGCTGACGCATCGCAGGAGCAGCTCCCGCTCGTGCTCGCTCGCGACGACGAGCACATCTGCGCTGCAAGCGATCCGGCCGTATGCCGCTCGGCGCCGTTCGTATCGCTCCTGGCCCTCCCCCGGTTGCGGGAGGTCGTGCAGGCTGACTGCGAGGCGGGTGCGACCCGCCAGCTCGGTGAGGACGTCGGCCGCCTCGGCCGGGGACGACCCGAAGATGCGGTCGGTGACGTTGAGCAGCACCGCGTCGTGCTCGGCGAGGCGGTCGACGAGGCCGGCCGGTGCGGCCCCGAGGGGGCCGGCCGGAACACGCACGAGGTGCTCACGCAGGTCGGGCGACGCGCCGGCCAGGGCGAGGGCGTGGGTGACGACGCCGTGCCGGTCGGGGCCGACGACGGCGAAGGCGCGGCTCACCGGCCCACCCCGGCCTCGACCCCGAGCAGGCGCAGCTGGGTCGCCGAGCGACCGAGCAGGTCCTCGAGGACGGCGGGCCGCTCCCGGTACCAGTCGATCTGCTCACGGGCCACGTCCTCGGGGTGGACGTCCCGGTCGCCGACCCGCCAGTGGTCCGTGGCCGCCCTCGGGTCGAGGTCGAGCGCCGCGAGCACTCGCGCGTCGAGCGGCGCGTGGATGTTGTCGAGCAGCTCGCGGCCGGGGTCCTGCGCCGTGGTCGGCCAGCCGAGGGCTGCCTCCACCCGCTGGGCGAGCCCGACGAGGACGGGGTTGCCGGGGTGGTTGATCGTGTGGGTGGACCGGGCCCCGGCCCCGGCGACGAGGTCACTGACCACGACTGAGCCGGAAGCGTTCTCGCGGCGGGACAGCTCCTCGAGGGACCACCGCGAGACCGCCCGCGTGTGGTCGCCCAGGCCCGCGGACACCCGTGCGGCGTCCTCGTCGCGCCCCGCGGCCCGGAGCAGCGTGCGCACATCGTGGTAGGGCACGACCGGGGGGTCGCCGTGGGTCGCGTCGGTGTGGACGACCTGGCACGGGAGCAGCCCGGCGTAGCGGAAGACGGGGAAGGCGACGACCTCGGCGACCGGTGCGGCCCGCCGCACCTCCTCGCTGCCGAGCGGGAGGTCGTGGTAGCCGTCCGCGATCGGTTGGACGAGGACCGCGGCGGCGCGCCGCAGCAGCCGCTGGAGCAGCGCCACCTCGTCGGCGTGGAGCTCGTGGACGGGCGGGATGCGCACGCTGGCGCACGGCGAGCCGGGCGCCTGCTGGAGCAGGATGCGCAGCGACTCGGCCTGACAGTTGCCGTGGACGACGAGCAGCGGCGCCTCGTCGGGCACCGGCTTGAGCCCGTAGAACTCGCCGTAGTGCCACGCGCGGGCGGGGTCGCGAACGGCGGACCCGACGACCGAGGCGCCGTCGGGCAGGTCACGCCCCAGGACGAGCGGCTCCTGCTCGGTGGGGAACTCAGGCACTGGAGGTCTCCTTGACGAGGTGGTGGCCGGCAGTCGTGAGGTGCCAGCCGGGTGGTGAGCCGACGGCGGAGACGAGGCCCTCGTCGGCGAAGCCGGCGAGCCAGCCCTCCATCGGGAACCAGCCCCAGCGCTGACGGAAGAGGTTCGCGTTGCGGACGATGTCGGCGAGGTGGCCGCGCGGGGGGCTCTCGACGGGGTGGTGCTGGTGGTGGGCGGCCGCCCCGCCCAGCCACCACAGCTGCACACCTGCGGCCTCGAGGCGCATCGCGAAGTCGGTGTCCTCCCCGCCGTAGCCCTCGTAGCTCTCGTCGAAACCGCCGACGTCCAGCCAGGTCCGGGCCGACAGGGCGAACGACAACGACCAGAAGAGCCGGATGTCCTCCGCTCGCTGCTCGCTTCCGTCCGGTGCGACCGGGCGCGCGGGGTGAGGACGCGACGCCTCCAGGTCGGCTGCCGTGTAGTCAGATCCGCTCGAACGGGGCCCGAGGTAGTGCACCGCGCCGGAGAGCACGCGCCCCGGTGCCCCGTCCGAGGCGGCGGCGGCATACCGCTCGACGAGGGTCGGCCCGGCGAGGCAGTCGACGTCGAGGAAGACGAGCACGTCGGCCCCCAGCTCGAGGGCACGCCCGGCCGCCCGGTTGCGGGCGGCCGCCAGCGGCAGACCCCACCGTCCGGGGCCCATCTCGATCACGTGGGTGCGCGCGCCGGCCGGAGCCGCCTCGTCGACGATCGGCGCGATCGCGGGATCGTCCATCGCCACGACGACGACGTGGTCGGGGACGACCGATCCCCTCGCCACTGCGTCGAGCAGTCCGCGGAGGTGGTCGTGGCGCCCGTGGGCCAGCGTCACGAGGGCGATGACCGCCGGAGCGCTCACGCGCTCTCGCCGTCCTGCGTCGACCGACCCGGGAAGGCCGGTCGGCCGGGGTGGAGCCCGGCGATCTCGTCGAGGCGCGCGGCGCAGCGGTCTGCCCCCGTCCGGTCGGACCACCGGGCCCAGTCCTCGCCCGTGGCCGGCGCCGCCCCGGCGAGCAGCGCCGGCCAGGCACCGGCGTCCGGCCAGCGCTCGAGACCGTGGCCGAGGCCGGCGGCGGCCAGGGCGCGGACGGTGTGGCGCTGCTCGTCGTGCGGGCGTTCCTGCGCGACGATGACCGCAGGCCGCCGGGCGGCGGCGATCTCCGACAGGACGTTCTGCCCGGCGTGCCCGACGACGACCCGCGCCGACTGCAGGCGGCGCCAGACCTCGTCGCCGACCGCGTCGGTGCAGACGGTCCAGTCCCACTCCGGGGTCGCCCGACGGGCCGCGTCGATCTGCGCCGCGGACACGTCGGTGCCGCCCTGACCCCAGACGAGCGTCACCGACCGGCCGGCGGGCGTCGGCCGCACCGGACGGCCGTCAAAACGGGAGAAGGCGCCGAGCCAGGTCGTCTTGGCGGCCCACCGCTGCTGCCAGCCGCCGACCACCTGCGCCTCGCGCGGCCACGTCGCGAAGAGCTCGCTCGAGGCGTCGTAGGCGAGCTGGTGCGGGGCGTCGGAGCGGTCCCCCGGCTTGAGGAAGGTGACGACGGGCACGCCGAGCAGACGCACGAGCACCGTCACCTCGACCGACACGTCGACGACGACGGCGGCAGGGGCGGCGGCGGCGACCCACGTGGCGATCGCGGTCATCCGCTCCTTGTAACCGGGATGCTCGAGCGGGGCCCAGTGCACCGAGCCGCCCGCCGTGGCGTCCCGACCGCCCGGGTCGGCGTCGGTGGGCAGCTGGACCCAGTCGCCCTCGGGCCAGTCCAAGGGTCGCCGCGCCGAGCTGAGCACGACGACCCGGGCGCCCATCCGGGCAGCGACGGTCCGGGCCCGGGCCACGTGGCCGGCGCCGTGGTGGTGGGCATACCAGCCGATGACGGGTGGCCCCCCGGGACCGACCCTCATGCGACCACCGCGGTCCGCGCGGCACCGAGCACCGCGGCATACAGCTCCTCGTGCCGGCGGCTCACCTCGCGCTGCTGCGTGGCACGCTGCGCGGGGTCGGCCTCCCACCGAGGGCGGTCGAGGAACGCGAGCCGGACGGCCGAGAAGATCTGGCCGGCGTCGGGGTCCCCGTCCGGGCCCCAGCCGAAGGTGAGCATCGGCTGTTGCTCCACCCAGTGACCGGTGTGCGGGGCGAGGACGGTCGTGCCGAGGTCGTGGCACAGCTCGACCCAGCCCGAGTGCGTCCCGTGGGCGTAGGCGAGGACCGACAGGTCGAGTCCGCGGACGTGCTCGACCAGCTGCTCGTCGGTGAGCCGGTCGTGCACGTCGAGCACGATCGCCTCACGACGGGCCAGCTCGGCGAGCGACCGGATGAGGGAGCGGTCGTGCCGCGGGTGCTGCGGCGAGAGCACCTCGCGCTGGATGGTGACGACGAGCTCGGCCCCCCGGAGCCCGGCGACGGCGTCGGCCAGGGCCCGCACGACGGGCTCACCGACGACGTTGGCCCGCAGGCCGGCGAGGCGCAGGCCGATGCGGAAGACACCGTCGCGGCTCGGGCGCGGGGCGCCCACGAGCTCGATCGGGGCGACGTGCGGGTGGGCGACGACCTCGACGTCGTGGTCCCAGCGCTCGCGGATCTCCGTGGCCGCTCCCTCGGTGAGGGTGATCACCGCGGCGGCGGCGGGCACGAGCACCTCGAGCCGCGCCAGGTGCTCGGTCTGGTCGGCGAAGTGGGGGTTGGCGAGGTCGTGCACCGTGAGCACGAGCGGTATGCCGGTCTCGTCGAGCGCGTCCACCCAGGCCTTCAGGTCCTCCGGAGAGGCGGCATCGAAGCCGAAGTGGAGGTGGATGACGTCGACGTCGTCGGCGTGCGCGCGGACCCAGTCGGCGTCGAGCGCAGGCGGCGGCCACCACTGTCCGTCCGGGGCGCCGGCCACGGGCGGGTCGGCGAGGTGCACGACCGACGAGCGCTCCGCGTCGGGACCCGCTGCGCGGAGCCGTTCGGCGTAGGGGTGCGCCGAGGGAATGGCGAGGACCCGGGCCGGGGCCGGGCGGGAGGGTGAGAGGGCCGGGATCACCGAGCCCTGGCGGGTGTCAGGCACCCATGAAACGTACCCGTTGGGGCGGTGACGGAACCCTGGCGAGCGTCGAGCAGGGTCGGCGCCCCCGGCAGGAATCGAACCTGCGACCGAGAGATTAGAAGGCTCTTGCTCTATCCGCTGAGCTACGGGGGCCGTTCGCCCCGGGGGCGACGGCCCCATGATAGACAGCGCCCGCGGGCCGTCGCCCGTACGCCGCCTCCTTGCCGTCTCCTTGCCGCCTCCTTGCCGCCTCCTTGCCGCCTCCTTGCCGCCTCCTCGGCGTGTCAGCTCACGGGTCAGGTGACGGGTGAGCCGATGAAGTCGCGTCGATGGGACGTGATCGCCGCCAGGAGCACCCGCTCGCGCGCGGCCGCATCGGGCTCGGCGGTCCCGTGGACGATGCGGGAGCGCAGCAGGGCGAGGTCGGAGGCGCTGTCCTGGAAGGCGCTCATCGACCGCCTGGCCGGCCGGCCGCCGGCGGAGCGGGCCCAGGCCCGCGCGGCCCGGCGCCGGCGCAGGCTCGCGAGCATCGCGACCTCGTGGTGGGTGAGCCAGCCGGCATCGGCATACGGGGACAGGTGGGCGCCGATGAGCCGTCCCTCCCGGCGGCGGACCCAGACGAGGAAGGCGACGAAGGCGAGGAAGAGCGGCACCTGCACGGTGACGTAGGCGGCGAGGAACCCGTCCATGCCGGCGACGGCGGCGAGGTTCCACAGGCCGTGGAGCAGCATCGCGCACAGCCACCCGACGACGATCGCGGCGACCCGCAGCGCCGGGCGACGGACCGAGACGGCGATCCCGATGCCGATGCCGGTCAGCGAGGTGAAGAGCGGGTGGGCGAAGGGGCCCATCAGGCAGCGCACGATGAACGTGCCGGTGAGCCCTTCCGCACCGAAGTCGGTTGCGGCCTGACCGAGGTAGAGGACGTTCTCGCTGAAGGCGAACCCCGCGCCGACGATCCCGCCGTAGACGATCCCGTCGACGACGCCGTCGAACTCGCGACGCCGGAACACGAAGATGAGCAGGACTCCGAGGCCCTTGAGGCTCTCCTCGACGACCGGGGCGAGATAGACCGCGCCCGTCACCATCGGGTCGCTCCACGTGGCGTCGACGAGCAGGAGCAGCCCGTAGGTGTTGAGGAAGAAGGCACCGACGACGGCGACCAGCGCTCCCCAGAGGAAGGCGAACAGCTGGTAGCGGACCGGCTCCGCCTCGTAGCGGTCGAGCCACAGGTAGACGGGCACGACGACGAGCAGCGGGACGAGCGCCATCAGCGCCGAGACGACGATCGTCTGCGCCGTGAGTCGCTCGTCGAGGATGCCGAGCAGGATGACGAGACAGAGCAGGAAGCTGCACGCGGCGACCCCCAAGGTCAGCACCCCGCGGAGCATCGGCCGCCGGGTGGGGTTCGGCGCGGGGTCCCAGTCGGGCCCGCCCCCCGGTCGCGCGGCGAGGTCCCCTGACGTCATGGTGAGCAGGCTAGCGGCCGCGCCCTATGGTGGACCGGTGACCGAGACGAGCCAGCGCGCCACCGCCGACCGCATCATCTGGATCGACTGCGAGATGACGGGTCTCTCGCTCCAGAGCGACGCCCTCGTCGAGGTCGCCGCCCTCGTGACGGACTTCGAGCTCAACCAGCTCGGCGACGGGGTCGACGTCGTCATCCGCCCGCCCCAGGAGGCCCTCGACCAGATGGTCGAGTTCGTCCGCGACATGCACACCAGCTCGGGGCTGCTCACCGAGCTCGAGTCGGGCACGACCCTGCGCGGGGCCGAGCAGCTCGTCCTCGACTACGTCCGCGAGTACGTGCCCGAGCCGCGCAAGGCCCCGCTTGCCGGCAACACCGTCGGCACCGACCGCGGCTTCCTCGCGCGCGACATGCTCGAGCTCGAGTCGCACCTGCACTACCGGATCATCGACGTCAGCTCTATCAAGGAGCTGTCGCGTCGCTGGTACCCGCGGGCCTACTACAACTCCCCCAAGAAGGCCGGCGGCCACCGGGCCCTGGCCGACATCCGCGAGTCGATCGCGGAGCTGCGCTACTACCGGGAGGCCGTCTTCGTGCCGCAGCCCGGTCCCGACAGCAAGACCGCGAAGGCGCTCGCCGAGCGCCACGTCATCGCCCCTGACCCCGACGCGACCGCCTCCTGACGGCGCGACGAGGGGGGTGGTCACGAGCACCCTCTCGGAGCAGGTAGTCTTGGCGTCGCTGATTTGGCACGGCCGTCCTCGGGTCGCCGCGCCGGTCACATGGTGGGTGTAGCTCAGCTGGTAGAGCACCTGGTTGTGGTCCAGGTGGCCGCGGGTTCAAGTCCCGTCACTCACCCCACAGAACGATCCCCGCACGGACTCCGTGCGGGGATCGTTCGCTTTCCGGGAGTGTGCCCGGACACGGCATACTCGGGGGTGGTGAGACAGTGGAACCCTGGACGGGGCCGCGGGATCGACACGATCCTCACCCGACACCGACCCTTCACCGCCTTCATCTCGTCCCCACCTCGTTAGGACCGTCATGACCCAGTCCCGCCCGACCGCGCCGAAGGCACGTCCCGCCGAGGGACGCCGATGAGCGCCCGCCGCGGACGCAGCCCGCGCCGGAGCAAGGACGCGCTCCCCGCCCTGCCCCCCGACGGTCTGCGGATCGTCCCGCTCGGCGGGCTCGGTGAGATCGGCCGCAACATGACGGTCTTCGAGCACAAGGGCCGCCTGCTCATCGTCGACTGCGGCGTGCTCTTCCCCGAGGAGCACCAGCCCGGTGTCGACGTCATCCTCCCCGACTTCACCTGGATCCGGGACCGCCTCGACAAGATCGAGGGCATCGTCCTGACCCACGGTCACGAGGACCACATCGGCGGCGTGCCCTACCTGCTCAAGGAGCGGCCGGACATCCCCCTGATCGGCTCCAAGCTGACGCTGGCCTTCATCGAGGCCAAGCTCAAGGAGCACCGGATCACCCCCGTCACCGTCCAGGTGCGCGAGGGCGACCGGGAGAAGCTCGGCCCCTTCGACTGCGAGTTCGTGGCGGTCAACCACTCGATCCCCGACGGGCTCGCCGTCGCGATCCGCACGGCCGCCGGTCTCGTGCTGCACACGGGCGACTTCAAGATGGACCAGTTCCCGCTCGACGACCGGATCACCGACCTGCGCTCCTTCGCGCGGCTCGGTGAGGAGGGCGTCGACCTCTTCCTCGTCGACTCCACCAATGCCGAGGTCCCCGGCTTCACGATGTCCGAGGGTGAGCTCGCGCCGGCCATCGAGGCCGTCTTCCGCAAGAGCACCGGACGCGTCATCGTGTCGAGCTTCGCCAGCCACGTGCACCGGATCCAGCAGGTGCTCAACGAGGCCCACGCGCACGGCCGCAAGGTCGCCTTCGTCGGGCGCTCGATGGTGCGCAACATGGGGATCGCCTCCGACCTCGGCTACCTCGACATCCCCAAGGGCCTCGTCGTCGACCTCAAGCAGCTCGAGCGGATGGCGCCCGACAAGATCACGCTCGTGTGCACCGGCTCGCAGGGTGAGCCGATGGCCGCGCTCTCCCGGATGGCCAACCGCGACCACCCGATCCGGATCACCGAGGGCGACACCGTGCTGCTCGCCAGCTCGCTCATCCCCGGCAACGAGAACGCGATCTACCGCGTCATCAACGAGCTGACCCGCTGGGGCGCCAACGTCGTGCACAAGGGCAACGCCAAGGTCCACGTGTCCGGGCACGCCAGTGCCGGCGAGCTCGCCTACTGCTACAACATCGTCGCGCCGTCCAACGTCCTGCCGGTCCACGGCGAGTGGCGTCACCTGCGGGCCAACGCCGAGATCGCGATCCGCACCGGCGTCGATCCCAAGCGCGCGATCATCGCCGAGGACGGGTCGGTCATCGACCTCGTCGACGGCTTCGCCCGGATCACGGGCAGCGTCCCGGCGGGCCTCGTCTACGTCGACGGCATGACCGTGGGCGGCGCAACCGAGGAGTCGCTGCACGTGCGCCGGACGCTCGCCGAGGAGGGCGTGGTGACGATCGTCTGCATCGTCGACCCCGACACCGGCAAGCTCATCGAGCCGCCCGACTACCTCGCGCACGGCTTCGAGCACGACCCGAAGCACTTCGAGAGCGCGACCCCCGTCATCCAGAAGGCGCTGACGACGGCGTCCAACGAGAACATCGAGGACATCGAGCAGCTCGAGGAGCTCGTGCGGCGTGCCATGAACACCTGGGCGGGTCGCCAGCGCAAGCGCAGCCCGCTCATCATCCCGGTCATCGTCGACGCGTGACCCTGACGGTCGGCGTCGCCCTCCTGCTGGGGGTGGCGGCCCTGCTCGTCGGGGTCGCCAAGACGGCGATCGGTGGGCTGGGCTCGATCGCCGTCGCGATCTTCGCCAGCGTCATGCCGACGAGGGAGTCGACGGCGGCGATCCTGCTGCTGCTCATCACCGGTGACGTGGTCGCCGTCCGGCGCTACCACACCGGCGCCGACTGGCGGCTGCTGCGACGGCTCATCCCCGCCGTCCTGCCCGGCCTGGCTCTGGGCGCGATCTTCCTCCGGGTCGTCGACGACGACGCGCTCCGCCGCTCGATCGGCGCCTTGCTGCTCGTCCTCGCCATCGTCCAGCTCGGACTGCGCTGGCGCGCACCGAGCCTGGAGTCGGTGGGTTCGTCCCGGGCCGCGGCGGTGGGCACCGGGCTCGCGGCGGGCTTCACGACGATGACGGCGAATGCCGCTGGGCCCGTGATGACGCTCTACCTCGTCGCGCAGGGGGTGGAGAAGGCCCGCTTCCTCGGCACGTCGGCGATCTTCTTCCTCGGCGTCAACCTCTGCAAGCTGCCCTTCAGCGCCGCGCTCGGGCTCTTCACGGCCCCGACCGTGCTCGCCGCCCTGGCCCTGGCCCCCCTCGTCCTGCTCGGGGCCTGGCTCGGCATCCACCTGGCCCGTCGGCTCAGCCAGCGCCGCTTCGACGACGCGGTCCTCGCCGCGACGGCGGTGTCCGCCCTCGCCCTGCTCGTGCGCTGAGCGACGTCAGTCGAGCGGGAAGGCGATCGCCTGGCCCTCGATGCGCAGCCGCATCTCGGTGCCGGGGGCGGCGATCACCGCGTTGGAGTGGCGGATGCTGATGATCTGGCCGCCGTCGCGGGCGAGCGCCGAGGTCTCGCAACCGGGCTCGCGGTCGGACGTGAGCACGAGGCGCACCGTGCTCTCGGGACCGAAGTAGTCGGTGTCGACGACGACGCCGAGGATCGGTCCGTCCTCGTCGACGCGGATCTGCTCCGGACGCAGCATCAGCTGGACCCGGCCGCGGTGCGGGGTCGGTGCGAGGGGGACGGCGCCGAGCGAGCAGGTCGCCGTCGTCCCGTCGACCCAGGCGTCGAGCAGCACGGCGTCGCCGAGGAACTCCGCGGTCGCGCGGTCGACGGGACGGGAGTAGACGGTGAGCGGCGTGTCGACCTGGGCGAGAGTCCCGTCGCGCAGCACGGCGACCTGGTCGGCGAAGGAGAGCGCCTCGGCCTGGTCGTGGGTGACGAGCACCGTGGTGATGCCGGCGTCGCGCAGCACGGCCGAGACGGTGTGGCGGGTCGCAGCCCGAAGCCCCGCGTCGAGGGCGGAGAAGGACTCGTCGAGGAGCATCAGCTGCGGCTCGCGGGCGAGCGCCCGGGCCAGCGCGACCCGCTGCTGCTGGCCACCGGAGATCTCGTGCGGGCGGCGGGCGGCGAGTGCGCGGTCGAGCGAGACCATGTCGAGCAGCTCGGCGACCCGGCCCTCGAGGGCGCGGCGGCCGCCAGGCAGGGAGCCCCGGTCGATCCCGAAGGCGACGTTCTGCCCGACCGAGAGGTGGGGGAAGAGCGCGCCGTCCTGCGCGACGTAGCCGACGGCGCGGTGGTGCGCCGGGACCCACTCGCCGGCACCGGCGAGCACCCGGCCACCGAGGGTGACGCTCCCGGCATCGGGTCGCTCGAAACCGGCGATGAGCCGCAGCAGCGTCGTCTTGCCCGAACCGGACGGGCCGACGATCGCCGTCGTGCTGCCCGGGTCGACCGACAGGGTCACTCCGCGGAGCACCGCCTGGGTCCCGAACGCCTTGGCCAGCCCGTCGACGACGAGCCGGCCGGGCGCGTCCTCGGCCCGGTAGTCGAGCCGCCCTGGCTGGTCGGCGGTCTGGTCCGTCACTGGCCCGCCACCTTCTTCGACTGCTGAAAGAGCAGGTAGGTCATCGGGGCGGACAGCAGGACCATGAGCAGAGCGTAGGGCGCGGCCCCGGCGTAGTCGATCTCGCTGCTCTTGGCCCAGAACTGGGTCGCGAGCGTCCGGGTGCCGTTGGGCGAGAGCAGCAGGGTCGCCGTGAGCTCGTTGACGATGGCGAGGAAGACGAGGGCGCCCCCGGCCGCGGCCGCCGGGGCGGTGAGGCGCAGCGTGACCCGGACGAACGCGCGCAGCGGCGAGGCGCCGAGCGCCTGCGCAGCCTCCTCGAGCTCCCGGGGCGCCTGCGACAGCCCCGCCCGGAGGCTGACCAGGGCCCGCGGCAGGTAGAGCAGGACGTAAGCGGCGACGAGCACCACCGCGGTCTGGTAGATGCCCGGGAAGAGCCGGATGCTCACGGTGACGAAGGCGAGGCCGACGACGATCCCGGGCATCGAGCTCGTGACGTAGTTGGACAGCTCGAGCGACCGGCTGAACCAGCTCGGCCGGCGCACGGCGAGGAAGGCCATCGGGAAGGCCACGACGGTCGTCACCACCGCACCCCCGATGCCGTAGAGCAGCGTCTGCGCGAGCGCCGGCCCGAGCTCGTCGGGCACCCAGATCGCGGAGCCCCCGAGCACGATCCAGCGGAGCACGAACCACATCGGCACCCCCACGGCGAGCACGACGAGGAGCAGGAGCGCGAGCTGCGCCGGGACCTGGAGGCGGCCCAGCGGCATACGTCCCGGGGCCGCCTGTCCACCCGACCCGACACGCGCGTAGCGAGCGCTCCCCCGGCTGCGGACCTCGGCGAGCAGCAGGAGCAGGCAGAGCACGACGAGCACGCTGGCGAGCATGTTGCCCGCCGGGCCGCTGAAGGTCGACTGGAACTGCACCATGATCGCCGTCGTGAAGGTGTCGAAGCGGATCATCGCGAAGGCGCCGTACTCGGAGAGCAGGTGCAGGCCGACGAGGAGCGCCCCGCCCGTCATCGCGAGGCGCAGCTGGGGCAGCACGGTCCGGCGGAAGACGGCCCACGGCCCGAGGCCGAGCGACGCCGCCGACTCCTCGAGGGCCGGGTCGAGGCGGCTCAGCGTCGCGGCGACGGGGATGTAGACGAGCGGGAAGTAGGACAGCACGGCGATGAGCACGCCGGACCAGAGCCCGGCGAGCGACGGCACCGCGGACACCCAGCCGTAGCTGTTGACGAAGGCCGGGATCGCGAGCGGCGCCGCGAGCGCCAGGGCCCACCACCGGCGCCCGCGCAGCCGGGTCCGCTCGACGAGCCACGCGCCGCCGACCCCGAGCACGACACAGAGCGGCACCGACACGACCATGAGCAGGACCGTGTTGACGAGCAGCTCGGCGACCTTGCTGCGGAAGATCAGCGCGACCGCCGTGTCCCACCCCGTCGTGACCGTCATGACGACGACGTAGCCGAGCGGCATCAGCGAGAACACGGCGATGAGCACGGCGAGGATCGCCAGCACGGGCACGCGCCGCGGCGGGCCGGGGCGGGTGCCACGGCCCACCGGGGGCATCGCCGCGGGCGTGGCCACGGCGGGGGTCTGCAGGTCGGTGCTCACCGGAGAACTACAGCAGACCCGCCTGGGTCATCAGCTCGGTGACCTTTGCGGAGTTGAGCTTGGCCGGGTCCACGGTCGGGGCCTGGAGGTCGGCGAGGGGGGTCAGCGCCGGGTTGGCCGCGACGTCCGAGCCGACGGGGTACTCGAAGGAGGTGCCCTTCTCGAGGACCTCCTGGCCCGCCTTGCCGGTGATGTAGGTGAGCAGCGACTGGGCCTCGGCGGAGTGCTTCGAGGACTTCAACACCCCGCCGCCGGAGACGGAGACGAAGGCGCCGGGGTCCTCGTTCTTGAAGTAGTGCAGGCCGATGTTGCCGCTGTTCTCACCGGTCTTGGCCTGGTCGCCGAAGTAGTAGTAGTGGTAGATCAGCGCGGCCCCGACCTCGCCGGAGTTGACCGCCTTCATCGCGGTGCTGTTGCCCTTGAAGGCCTCGGCGTTGGTCTTCATCCCCTCGAGCCAGGACGTCGTGGCGGCCTCGCCCTTGAGCTCGTAGAGGGCCGAGACGATGGCCTGGAAGTCGGCACCGGACGGCGAGGCGGCCCAGCGGCCCTTCCACTCCGGCTTCGCCAGGTCGAGCATTGACGCGGGGAGCTGGCTGGGGGAGAGCTTCGTCTTGTCGTAGACGAGCACCGTTGCGCGGGCGGCGATCCCGGTCCACTTGTTGGTGGACGGGCGGTAGGTGGCAGGCACCTGGTCGAGCGTGGCCTGGTCGACGTCGGCGAAGAGGCCGGCGTTCTCCACCTGCGTCATCGCGGGGCTGTTCTCGGTGAGGAAGACGTCGGCGGGCGAGGCGCCGCCCTCCTGGATGAGCTGGTTGGACAGCTCGGTGTCGGAGCCGTTGCGCACCGTGACCTTGATCCCGGTCTGCTTGGTGAAGCCGTCGAGCCACTCCTGCGTGAGGCTCTCGTGCTGCGCGTTGTAGACGGTCAGCTCACCCGCCGCGCCGGTGGCTCCCGACGCCGAGCCGGAGCTCGAGCCGCAGGCGGCGAGGCCGAGGGTGGCCGCGGTGAGCAGGGCGATGCCGGCGAGGGGCCGGGGACGGAACTTCATGGGGAGGGACTCTCCTGGGTCGACGGGGGCGTCGCTCCGGTGTGACCGGAACGTGAGGTCACCACTGTAAGCCATAGGTAAGGCTATCCTTACCGTGGCCCCATCGTGATCACCCAGTGAGACCCACCTCACTCGCGTAGGGTCCAGCCATGGCACCACTCACCGATGAGGCCCAGCTCGTCCGCGCGTCCCGACGGGCGTG
Source organism: uncultured Actinomycetota bacterium (assembly GCA_963764195.1). GTDB lineage: Bacteria > Actinomycetota > Actinomycetes > Actinomycetales > Dermatophilaceae > JBDSSS01. The sequence continues at coordinate 469,276 of CAVXRG010000003.1, read as the reverse complement.
GGGGGCCCTCGAGTCGGTCCACGTCCTCGGCTACTTCGCGCAGGACGTGATGGCCGCCTACACCGACCTCGGGCTGCGCCGGAACCTCGCCTACTTCGCCGCCCGATCGGCTGCCTTCGGGGCGGTCGGCCCCGAGGTGCCCATCGCGACCTTCTATGTCTTCGCCCCCTGGCTGCACGCGAAGGCCCTCCCGTCCTCGTGGGAGGTCGCCTCCCCCGACGCGGTGCAGGCAGCCCGACGCGACGGGATGCGCACGGTCCTGACGAAGGTCCTCGGCGACACCGACGTGACCGAGCTGCTCGCGCTGACCCGCACCGTCTGCGAGGGCCTGACCGCCCACGGCCGCCCGTTGTATGCCGCTCACGCCGGGCTCGCGTGGCCGGGCGAGCCCCAGCTCGACCTCTGGCACTCGAGCACCCTCATCCGGGAGCACCGCGGCGACGGGCACGTGGCCGTCCTGCTTCGGTCCGGGCTCGACCCGGTCGAGTCCCTCGTGCTCGGCGGGCTCTTCGCCCACAACACCGCCTTCCTCAAGGCCAGCCGGGGGTGGACCGGCGAGGAGTGGGCCGCCGCGACGGCCCGCCTCACCGACCGCGGACTCGTCGACGCCGAGGGCCTCACCGCCGAGGGGGTCTCCTTCCGCAAGGACGTCGAGAAGCAGACCGACCGGCTCGCCCTCGAGGGCTGGGCCCACCTCGGCCCGGAGGGGACCGCGCGCGCCATCGAGCTGGCCACGCCGCTGCGTGAGGCCGCCCTGGCCAGCGGCGTGCTGCCCGAGTGGGTCAGCTCCCGCGGCTGAGCGGTCCTCGGAGCCGAAGGACATCCGACGACCAATGGCCGGCCCCCCGTCGGCGGGGTGGATCGCCGATGGCAGGCTCTCGGTCATGGCAGCAGCTGCGGAGGGCAAGGAGGCGGCGGAGTTCGTCTCCGAACGGGTGTCCCACGTCGGCACCCGGCTGGTCCGGTCGCTCCACACGTCCGCAGCGGATCCGGTCACCGTCGCCTCGGAACGACCGCTCCTCGTCATCGTCCCCGGGCTCGGGCTGCCCTACTACACGCTGCCGACCGTCGTCGCCGTGGCGAGGTCGGGCCTCGACGCCGTCGTTCTCGACGTGCCCGGGTTCGCCTCGGACCTGCCCCGCGCGGCCCGGCCGGACATCAACGCCATCGGCCTCGCCGCAGCGCACTGGATCACCTCGGAGGCGGGCACCCGACCGCTCGTGCTGCTCGGGCACTCGACGGGGTCGCAGGCCGCCCTCACCGCGGCGCTCTGCCTCGACGGGCGACCCGGCCTGGCGGTCGTCCTCGCCGGTCCGACTTTCGCCCCGGCGCAGCGGCGCCTCCACCGCCTGTTCGCCGCCACACCGTTCGCCTACCGTGACGACCGCCCCGACCAGCTCCACGCCCGCGAGCTGTGGCGCGGGCGCACCGGCATCCTGGCCATGCTCCAGTCCGGCCTGCACGACGTCCCCGAGCGCCGGGTGGCCGCACTGACCGCGCCCCTCACCGTCACCTCCGGCCGCCGCGACGCCTTCGCGCCGGTCGACTGGGTCGACGACCTGGCCACGGCCGCGGTGCGCTCCCCGAGGACCCGGACCTCCCAGCTCGGTGGGTCGCACAACAACCTCTGGACCCACCCCGACGAGATGGCCGCCCTCGTCACGCTCGCCGCCGCCGACGCGATCGAGCATCGCTGAGCTCCGGGCGGGCGACCCCAGAGGGTCAGCGTCGGGTGAGCAGAAGCACCGGGATCACCCGGTCGGTCTTCTGCTCATAGTCCGCGAACCCGGGATAGCGCCGCTTCTGCTCCGCCCAGACCGGTTCGCGCTCCTCGGGCGACAGCTCGCGGGCCTCGACGTCGACCGACTCCTCGCCGACCTCGATCGAGGCCGCGGGGTTGGCCTTGAGGTTGTGGTACCACGCGGGGTTGACGTCGAGTCCCGCGTACGAGGCGAAGACCGCCCAGTCGTCCCCGACGGACTGGTACATCATCGGGCTGACCCGCTCCTGCCCCGACTTCGCTCCGGTGCTGTGCAGGAGCAGCAGCGGCGCACCCTCGAAGTTCCCGCCGACCCGTCCACCGTTCTCGCGGAACTCCGCGATGACCTTGTCGTTCCAGTCACTCATGGCCTCGACGGTACGCCCGGGGGCCGGGGTCGAGGAGCCATCTCGACCGCGACCGCGGTGCCCGTCCGCAGCGAGGCGAGACCGGCGTCGCACACGCAGACGGCGGCATACCCGTCCCACGCGGTGGGCCCGACGACCTCACCTCGGCGGGATGCGTCGACCCATGCCTGGACCTCGATGTCATAGGCCCGCTCGAAGCGCGCCCGGAAGTCATCAGGGACCACGCCGCCGTAGCGACCTGACTGCCGCAGCAAGAGCGACTGACCCAGTCCGATCGTCGCGTTGCCGCGCTCCCCCACGGCCTCGCAGCGCACCTCGTAGCCGATCTGGCTGTTGACGAAGACCTCGGTGGTCGCCATCCCGCCGCCCGCCATCCGGAAGACGGCCACCTGCGGGTCGAGCGTGCCCTCGGGCGCGTGCGAGGTCGGTCTCGGCGCGAGAATCGTCACGTCCGAGATCTCCTCGCCGAAGAGCCAGCGGCACACGTCGACCTCATGGACGAGCGAGTCGCGCACGATCATCTCCGAGCGGAAGTCCGGCCCGGCCGACCGGTTGCGGTGGACGTTGTGCACGAGCAGCGTCCGGCCCAAGGCCCCGCTGTCGAGCGCCGCCTTGAGGTCGGCGTACTCGGGGTCGAAGCGGCGCATGAAGCCGACCTGCACCAGCGGGTGGCCACCTGCCCGCTCCGCCTCGACCACCCGGAGCGCCGAGGCGGCGTCCATCGTCAGCGGCTTCTCACAGAGGACGGGTTTCCCGTGCTCGACGCAGGCGAGCACCTGCTCCTCGTGCGCGAAACCGGGAGAGGCGATGAGCACGGCATCCACGGCGTCGTCCGCCACGAGGTCGAGCGGGTCGGCGATGCTCCGAACGCCCTCGAAGCGCTCGGTGAGGGCCGCCGCCCGGGCCGCGTCGGGGTCGGAGACCGCAACGAGCCGTGCCCCGGACACCCGCGTGACGAGGCGCTCGGCGTGGTCGGTCCCCATCAGTCCGAGGCCGACGACCCCGATCCGCAGGTCTGATTGCATGTTGTCAGTCCTTCTCGTGGACAACGGGGTTCGCTGGATCGAGCAAGGCTCGTTGGACCCTCTTGTGCGCGACGTAGTCGGCACGGGCCGCGCCGGTGGTCTCGATCGCGCTCACCTCGGCCACGGGCACGTCCCACCACGACTCGCCGTCGGGCGCCTGGACCGTCGGGTCCGTCTCGACGTGGATGACCACCGGTCCGGCATCGGCCGGCGCCGCCTTCGCCTCGGCGATCGCCTCGCGGAGCTGTGCGACCGAGTGCACCTCGATGACGTGCGCCCCGAGCGACCGCGCGTTGGCCGCGAGGTCGACGGGCAGCACCTCGCCCTCCAGCCGGCCAGTCGACCCATCCCGGTAGCGGTAGCGCGTGCCGTAGCGCTGTGACCCCAACGACTCCGACAGCGAGCCGATCGAGTGGAAGCCGTGGTTCTGGACGAGGACGACGATGACCTTGACCCGCTCCTGCACGGCAGTGACGAGCTCGGTCGGCATCATCAGGTAGCCGCCGTCACCGACCATCGCGAAGACGTCGCGCGAGGGGTCCGCGAGCCGGATGCCGACCGAGGCCGGGATCTCGTAGCCCATGCAGGAGTAGCCGTACTCGACGTGATACGCCTTGCGATCCCGGACACGCCAGAGCTTGTGCAGGTCGCCCGGCATCGATCCGGCCGCGCAGAGCAGGACGTCACGCGGGTCGGCGAGCTCGTTGACCGCGCCGAGCACCTGGCCCTGGGTGAGCAGGCCGTCCGCGAGCAGATCGGTCACCGAAGCGTCCGGGTCGTAGGCGGACTCGACCGCCGCGTCCCACGCCGACCACAGGCTCGCCTGCCGTTCGAGGTAGGCGGGCTCCACGGCATACCCCTCGAGCGCGGCGGCCAGCGCCGTGAGCGCCTCACGCGCATCCGCGACGACGGAGAGACCAGCCTGCTTGCCGGCGTCGAAGCGGGCGATGTTGAGGTTGATGAAGCGGACCTCGTTGTCCTGGAACGCAGTTCGAGATGCCGTGGTGAAGTCGCTCCACCGCGTGCCGACCCCGATGACGAGGTCGGCATCGGCCGCCACCGTGTTGGCGGCTGTCGTCCCGGTCGAGCCGACCGCCCCGAGCAGCTGCGCGTGCCCGTGGAGGAGCGAGCCCTTCCCCGCCTGCGTCTCCGCCACCGGTATGCCGGTCCGCTCGCAGAGGTGGCTCAGCGCCTCCTCGGCACCGGAGTAGTGGACACCCCCTCCCGCCACGATGAGCGGGCGTTTGGCCGCCCGGACGAGTGCGGCGGCGTCGGCCACGTCCACGGCCTCGGGGGCGGGGCGCGCGATTCGCCAGACGCGCTGGGCGAAGAGCGCGACCGGCCAGTCGTGCGCCTCGGCCTGCACGTCCTGAGGCAGCACGATCGTCGCCGCTCCCGTCTCGGCGGGGTCCGTGAGCACCCGCATCGCGCCGAGCAGGGCCGAGGGCAGCTGCTCGGGACGGTTGACCCGGTCGAAGAACCTGGAGAGTGGTCGGAAGGCGTCGTTGACCGTGACGTCGGCAGCCCACGGCACCTCGAGCTCCTGGAGCACGGGCGGGGCGACGCGCGTCGCGAACGTGCCGGAGGGCAGCAGCAACACGGGGATCCTGTTGATCGTCGCCAGCGCGGCGCCGGTGAGCATGTTCGTCGAGCCGGGGCCCACCGACGCGGTGCACGCCCACGTCGCGAGACGGTCCCGCTGCCTGGCGTAGGCGACGGCGGTGTGGACCATGGCCTGCTCGTTGCGAGCCAGGACGTAGGGCAGCCGCTCGTCGTCCGGCGCGAGCAGCTCGTTCTCGAGGAGGGCCTGACCGATGCCGGCAACGTTGCCGTGGCCGAAGATGCCGAGGCACCCGGCGAAGAGGCGCCGTCGCTCGCCGTCCCGCTCGGTCCACTGCTGAGCGAGGAAGCGCACCACGGCCTGAGCCACGGTGAGTCGGACGGTCTCGGTGGGGCTCGTCATCGTGCATCTCCCAGTGGCAGTCGGGGGTCCATCGGCTGGCCCGGCCAGGTGTCGCGGACCCACCCGTGGTCGGGATCGTCGCAGATCAGCCAGGCCCGCTCCGGGCCGGGACCGGCCATGACGTTGAGGTAGTAGAGGTCGTAGCCGGGGGCCGCCATCGCCGGGCCGTGCCACCCGTGCGGGACGAGCACGACGTCGCCGGAGCGCACCTCGGCGAGGACGTCGATGGGGCGAGCATCCGTGCCGTAGACCCGCTGGTAGCCCATCCCCTGTCGCGCCCGGTTGCGCTCGCTTCGCTCGGCTGAAACCGCAGTGCTCGGACCGCCTCCAGCGGAAGGCTCTCCCGAGGTCCAACCAAGCTCGCTTCGCTCGGTTGGAACCCCAGTGCTCGGACCGCCTCCAGCGGAAGGCTCTCCCGAGGTCCAACCAAGCTCGCCTCGCTCGGTTGGTTGGACCTCGAAGTAGTAGATCTCCTCGAGCTCGGTCTCCACTCCCGGCCGTTCCTCGTCATGCTTGTGCGGCGGGTAGGAGCTCCAGTTGCCCGCCGGGGTGACGACCTCGCAGGCGATGACCGAGTCGGCATCGAGCACCCCCGGCACCCCGAAGTTACGGACCTCCCGGGAGGCGATGCCCGCCCCCCGCAGCTCGACGGGGACCTCGCTGGCATCCACGCGGGTCAGCGGCGGCATGCACGGCCGGGCGGCGCGGGCACCACAGACCGCGACGCGGACCGGACCGTCCTCGGCGGTGACGGTCAGCTCGCAGTCCCGCGAGAGGCGGGCGACGTCGGTGGCTCCGGCGAAGACCGACCGGCGCCCGGCCAGGCGCACGGAGTGCTCCGCGCCGCCGGCATCGACCGCTCGCACCGAGACGGACCCCGTGAGCGGTACGACCACGTGCTCCCACGGCCCCGCCTCGATCGTGCGGACCTGGCCCTCGGCGAGCTCGGCGACCAGCAGACGGGTGTGCGACCAGCCGTCGACCGTGTCGTCGACCACGACTGTCCAGCCGCCTCTCGTCACAGTGCCGAGTGGACGGACCCAGCGCTCGTTGTCGCTCATGCGAGGCCTCCCTGGCCGTGGACGAGTCCGGCCGCGATGTCGACTGCGGCCGCGACGTCCCCGTCCGGCGGGTAGAGCAGGGCTCGACCGACGACCAACCCGCGCACCGCGGGGAGAGCGAGCGCGCGACCCCACGCGTCGTAGGTGTCCTGGGGGTCCCCCCGGGGGTCGCCGCCGAGGAGGAGGGTGGGCAGCGTCGTCGCGTCCATGGCCCGCTCGATGTCGTCGATGACCGGCAGCTTGAGCCAGGTGTGGGCGCTCGACGCACCGAGTCCCGACGCGATGTGGACCGAGCGGATGACGCTGTCGGCGTCGATCCGGTTGGCGACGCGACCACTCTCACGGGTCGAGAGGAAGGGCTCGACCAACGCCATCAGCTCGAGCTCGGCGAGGGCGGTGACCGCCGCCGCGCTGGCCTCGAGCGTGGCGACCGTCCCCGAGTCCTCGAGGCAGATCCGCGTCAGCATCTTTCCGCCGTCGAGCCCCCGGGCCGCGATCTCCCGCGGTGTGTATGCGGTGAAGCGGTCGTCGAGCTCGAACGTCGAGCCCTGGAGCCCACCGCGGTTCATCGAGCCGATCGCGACCTTGCCCTCGAGCGCGCCGAGGAGCAGCAGGTCGTCGAGCACGTCGGGCGTACCGAGCACCCCGTCGACGCCCGGACGCGACAGGGCCGTGACGAGCCGCCGCAACAGGTCAGGCCGGCTCGACATTGCACCCGAGTCGCCACGGACACCGAGTGCGCCACGCGCCGGGTGGTCCGCGGCGACGAGCAGGATCCGGCCATCCGAGCCCACGAGGGGACGGTGAGCCCGCTCCGCCCACCGCTGCAGGATCCGTCCGGGCTCCCGAACCCGCAGCTCGGTGAGCCCGTCGACGGACACGTCGCCCAGCGGCATACCCGCGCTCATCGAGCTTCCTCGAGGGCGGTCGACGACGAAAGTCGTTGGCGTACCTCGGCGCTCGTCGGCATGGCCGTCGAGCACTCGAGCCGACCCGCCACGATGGCCCCGGCGACGTTGGCGAACTCGATCATCGACCGCAGCGGCCAGCCCTCGAGGAGGCCGTGGCACAGCGCCCCACCGAAGGCATCGCCCGCCCCCAGGCCGTTGACGACCTCGACAGGGAAGGGGGCGACCTCGACGCGCTCGTCGCGTGTGGCTGCGAGGACACCCCGGGGCCCCTGCTTCACGACCGCGAGCTCGACCCCTCGGTCGAGCAGCGCGTCGGCCGCGCGGTGCGGGTCGGTCTCGCCCACGGCGACCTCGCACTCCTCCCGGTTGCCGACGGCGACAGTGACATGGTCAAGGGCCCGGCCGACCTCGACACTGGCCTCGGCCGCGCTCTCCCAGAACATCGGTCGGTAGTCCAGGTCGAGGACGGTGTGCGCTCGGCGGCCCCGGGCCTCCCACGCGCGGAAGTGCGCTGCGCGGCTGGGCTCCTGCGAGAGGCCGGTGACCGTGGACCAGTAGACGCCCGCGGTCTCGATGATGGCGAGCGGGAGTTCGTCGGCATTGATGATGAGGTCCGGGGCCGTCGGGTAGCGGTAGAACCAGAGAGGGAAGTCGTCGGGCGGGAAGACCTCGCAGAAGGTGACGGGCGTCGGGGGCCCGTCCACCGCCGACACGAAGGCGTCATCGACGCCGAAGCCCTGCAGCGCCTCGTGGACGTAGCGTCCGAAGGCATCCCGGCCGGTGCGCGTGATCAGAGCCGTGACGCGTCCGTGGCGCGCCGCCGCGACGGCGACGTTCGTGGCGCTGCCGCCGAGGAACTTCTCGAAGGTGCGCACCTTCTCGAGGCCGACCCCGTGCTGGAGCGGATAGATGTCGACCCCGGTCCGCCCGATGGCCACGACGTCGTATGCCGCGGAATCCGGGTGCGCTTCAGGCACACTCATCAGCGTTCCTCCTTCACACCCTGCTGCGACAGTCCTCGCAGGAGGGCGAGGCTCACCCGCACGTCACGGGAGGGACCATCGCCATCGGCGGGCGGTCCGGAGAGGATCGCGTCCTGCTCGAGGACGTACCAGCCGGAGTAGCCCGCCCCCTCCAGGGCCGCGACGATGGCGGCGACGTCCACGTCGCCCGCGCCCAGCGGGACGTACATCCCGCCGGCGACCGCCTCGGTGTAGCTGACGTCACCGGACTGCACGCGCCGCGCCCAGTCGAGGCGGACGTCCTTGAGGTGGACGTGGGCGATCCGGTCGGGGTGGGCCACAGCGATCGCGACCGGGTCCCCTCCCCCGATCAGCAGGTGGCCGGTGTCGAGGCAGAGCCCGATCCGCGACCCGGCGAGCACCCGCTCCACCTCCTCGCCGCTCTCGATCATCGTGCCCACGTGAGGGTGCAGCGTGGCCATCAGGCCACGGGCCGCGACCGCGGCGTCGAGCCGGTCGAGGTTGGACAGCAGCGTGCTCCAGTCCGCGTCGTTGAGCTGGGGCCGGGTGTCGTAGCCCTCGGACCCCGTGGCCGCAGCGAGGACGACCGTGGAGGCTCCGGCCGCGAGGAGCCCGTCCAGGGCTGCCTCGACATCGGGGAGCGGGTCGTGGTCCGCGACGTGGAGCAGCACGGGCACGAACTGGCCGACGGCGACGAGACCGTGCGACGCCAGCGTCGCCACCTTGTCGGACGGGTCGTCGGGCAGGAACCCCTCGGGTCCGAACTCCGTTGCCACCAAACCGATCTCACCCATCTCCGTGAGAACGGTCTCGGGGTCGTACTGCCAGCCCCAGTCGGGCACCTCGCACACGCCCCACGAGATGGGTGCGCCTGCGACTCTCTCCTCGATGGGACGGACGGCGCCCCGGGATTCCTCGGGGTGCGTGGTGACGGTGTTCATCGGGTGGTGATCTCCTCCAGGCGCACGACGCGCCCCTCGTGACGGGATCGCTCGCAGGCCTCGGCGACGCGGAACGCTTCCACGGCGTCGTCGACGGTGCACGGCGAGGGCCGTCTCCCTGAGACGACCTCGGTGAACGCGGTGAGCTCGGCCTCGTAGGCGGCCAGGAACCGCTGCATGAAGGAGGCGTGGGGCGGTCCGGGTGGGAAGTCGACGCCGTCCTCGGCCGAGCGGAGGGCGAGGGTGTCGTCCAGCCCCACGCCGAGCGCGCCCTCACTGCCCAGCACCTCGAGCCGCACGTCGTGACCCTGACCGTTGTAGCGGGTGGCCGAGACGAGGGCGAGGGTTCCGTCGTCGAGGGTGAGCAGGGCCGCCCCGGTGTCGACGTCACCGGCTTCGGCGAAGAAGGGCTCGCCCTTGTTGGACCCGGTGGCGTAGGCGGTCTCGACCTCCCGTCCGGTGACGAACCGGATGGCGTCGAAGTCGTGGACGCTGCAGTCGCGGAAGATGCCACCCGAGGTGGGGATGTAACCGGCGCGAGGGGGTGACTGGTCGTGCGTGTTGGCCCGGAGCGTGTGGACGAAGCCCAGCTCCCCAGCGGCCACCGCCTCGGCGGCGCGGAGATACCCCCGGTCGAAGCGCCGTTGGAAGCCGATCTGCACGGGGGTCGCGGACTCGGCGGCGAGACCGGCCAGCTCGACCGTCTCCGCGAGCGTGCCCGCGACCGGCTTCTCGCAGAAGGTGGGCAGGCCGAGAGCCAAGGTCCGGCGGAGCAGCTCCGCATGGGCAGAGGTGGCGGTGGCGATGACGATCCCGTCGACACCTGCCGCGGTGAGCGAGTCGACGTCCGGGACCCATTCCACGCCGAGCTCAGCGGCCACGCGCTGGGCCAGGTCGGTGTCGGCATCGGCGAGGACGAGCTCGTCGACCGTCCCGGTCCCGGACAGGGTCGCTGCGTGGAAGGCGCCGATGCGGCCCACCCCGGCCAGACCGATCCGCATGGCTCTCCCGTCTCCTGCCGACCCCGTTCGGGGCTGCGCACCGCAGCCCGGTGGCCGTGCCGTCGCCACCGATCGTGAACGCGTCGGCGCCCCCTGTCAAGGTCATGTCAGGACATTCTGATGTCAGTGCTCTGTGGAGTAGGGTCGCGCGCATGGCCAAGCACGTCGAGGTGCGGATCGACCGATCCTCACCGGTCCCGCTCTACCACCAGCTCGCACAGGCGCTCACCGCCGCGGTGGTCGACGGGACCCTCCAGCCAGGCGACCCGTTCGAGAACGAGATCGCGATGGCCGGGCGCCTACAGCTGTCGAGGCCGACGGTGCGACGCGCCATCCAGGAGCTGGTCTCCCAAGGTCTGCTCTTCCGCAGGCGCGGCCTGGGGACGACGGTTGCGAGCCGACGCATTCACCGCAAGGCCGAGCTGACCAGCCTCTACGACGACCTCGAACGCGTCGGGGCGGGCGCCCCGGGGACCCGGGTGCTGAGTCACGCGATGGTCCTCGACGAGACGGCCTCGTCAGCGCTGGGGCTCGCCCCGGACACCAAGCTGCTGCACCTCGTGCGGCTGCGCACGGACGGGGACCGTCCCCTTGCCGTCCTGCGCAACTGGCTGCCGCCCGCCTACGCGGACCTCACCGTCGAGCAGCTCGAGGGCAACGGCCTCTACGCGCTGCTGCGCGCCCAGGGCGGCAAGCCCGTCGTCGCCCACCAGAGCATCGGGGCGCGGCCACCCTCCGCGGAGGAGCGGCGCCACCTCAACCTGCGCCCCTCGCAGCCGGTCCTGACGATGACCCGCAGCGCCTTCGACGCGGTCGGCAAACCGGTCGAGTACGGCGACCACTGCTATCGCGCCCAGGACTACCGCATCGAGGTCATGATCGACGAGAGGTGAACCCCTCCCCGATCGGCGCCGTCGATGGGTGACAATGTCTGGATGCTTCTCGGGAACAAGAAGGCCCAGCGGATCATGGTCGGTGTCGTCATCGGTGTCATGGTCATCAGCCTTGCTCTCTCGCTCGTCGCGGCGAGCGCGTCGCCGCTGTCCGCCGCCGCTCCGCCGCGAGGGGCAGACCCGGTCGTCGTCCAGGCGAGCCAGCCCTCCCCCACGCCCGCCCCGGCAACGCCGACGCTCGGCTCCTCGGGCGAACCGATCCCGGTGACGAAGACCCCCCAGGGGACAACGACGCAGGCGACCGACGGGGAGCACATCGGCGGTCTCGTGGGCTACCTCGCCTTCATGCTCGGTGGGGTCCTGCTGCTCGTTCGCGGGCGCCGTCGCGAGGCTCGGGAGAGCGCCGCCGACCGTCAGCACCAACCGATTTTGCCGTGACCGACCGCCCTGCTAACGTTTCTCCTCGTTGCGCCGCTAGCTCAATTGGCAGAGCAAGTGACTCTTAATCACTGGGTTCGGGGTTCAAGTCCCTGGCGGCGCACCAAACACGCAGGTCAAGAGCCCGGCCCCTTCGGCCGGGCTCTTCTGCTGTCCACGAACCGGCCACTTTTGAATCGGACGGGTCTGCGGGGAACGCCTGCTCGAGTGCCGCGGCGGCCGCCCCGCTCGTAGCGCCACGGCCGGCACAACTGTGCCCTGCGCTACCGGTGGCGCGGCAAGGACGGCAGACGCGACCGCTAGAGCCAGCCGCGGCGTGCGCGTCGCAGGGCCGGCCCCGCTGCGACGGGCACTGCCGACCTGGAATGACGCCCCGGCGTTCTACAACCGGAACCGCACTGACCACGGTCAGGGCACCGCCGCGCCTTCGCACGTCGCGGCCGCCGGGTAGGTCACGGCGACCTGTCCTGCTGCCGGTTCTCGCCGTACTGTGAAGTATGCCGACCGAGGCCGATGGGCTCCTCGAGGTCGCACAGGCTGCCGTTGCTGCGGGCGACTGGGCTGCAGCGCGCAAGGCGTTCGAGATGCTCGTGGCGCACGAGCCCGCTGCCGAGGCACTCGCGGGCCTGGGTGACACATTGTGGTGGCTCGGCGAGACCGACGGGGCAATCCGCTACCAGCAGCAGGCCTACGCCGCGTTCCAGCACCGCGGTGACCCGGCAAGCAGCACCATGATCGCTGTCGGGCTGTACCTGATCTATCGGGTGAGCCTTGGCAATGTGGCGGCCGCCCGCGGCTGGCTCGCCCGGGCCGATCGACTGGTCACCGAGTTCGATCTCGTCCCCCTGGAGGGGTGGGTGGCCCTGCTGCGGGCGCACGACAGTGCCGACCCGGTCACCGCCGAGCAGCTGGCAACCGACGCGCAAGAGATCGCCGACCGGTTCGGCGACAGCGACCTTGAACTGTGTGCGCTCAGCCAGCGGGGCGCGTCCCTGATCCAGCAGGGCAGACGCGAGGAGGGCACTCGGCTTCTCGACGAGGCGATGGCCGCCTCGCTCGCCGGTGAGCCGATGCGGCCGCACACCGTGGTCTACACCAGCTGCAACCTGATCAGTGCGTGCGCTCAAACCGCAGAGCTCCAGCATGCCTTGCAGTGGATCCGGGCGGCCGAGGGCTTCGAGCAGCGGTTCGGCAACCCCCACCTCTACACCACCTGCCGGACCTACCTCGGCGCGGTCCTGTTAGCCGCCGGCGACTGGGTCGGCGCCGACCGCGAACTGCAGGCTGCCTTGGGCATCGGGGCCTCGGCCGAGCCTGCCGTCTGCGCCGAGGCAACCGTCCGGCTCGCCGAGCTGCGTCTTGGCCAGGGCAGGCTCGAGGAGGCTGAGCGGTTGCTGGAGGGCTTGGAGGACTTCGACACCGGCAGCGTCGTCCTCGCGGCACTGGCTGCGGCCCGGGGCGACCACGCCGAAGCGCGCCGGATCGCGTTCCGACGCGCGAACGACCTCGACCGGGAAGCCACGGTGGGGCTCGGCTCCTACCGTCCCGGGCCCGCTGCCTGCCTTGAGGAGGGCGCTCTGTGGGAGCTACTCGCGCAGGTCTGCGAGGCACACGAGTGCGACACAGCGTGTCAGCGGCTGGTGGAGCTGGCGTCGCGGACCGGCTGTGAGCAGCTGCAGGCACGGGCGTTGCGTGCCGTCGGCCGAGTCAACGCTGACCTGGGGTCTCTCGAGCGCGCCCGGGGTCTGTTCAGTCAGCTCTGCCTGCCCCTGGAGGCGGCGCGCACGCGGCTGGCCCTCGCCGCGCTCCTGGTCGACGACGACGCCGTCTCAGAGGCCCGCGCGGCCTTGGCGGCCTTTGAGACCCTCGGGGCTGTCCACGACGCCGACCAGGCCGCGGCCCGGCTACGCGAGCTCGGGGTGACCGCAGCGCGTGGCGGTCCGGCGGGTCTGGGCAGGCTCACCCAGCGTGAGCTGGAGGTGCTCGACCTGCTCGGCGAGGGACTGTCCAACCGGGAGCTGGCCGAGCGGTTGTTCCTGTCCCGCAAGACCGTCGAGCGCCACGTCCGCAACGTGTTGTTCAAGCTCGGCCTGCGCAACCGGGCGGAGGCCGCGGCGTACGTGGTCCGTCACGGTACGCAGAGCCGCTCCACGAGTTGAGGGTTCCTGCCGATGCCGCGAGGGACAGGCACTGGGACGTTGGAGTCGTCTCTGAATCCGAGCCCAGGTAGGCCATCATGACCAGCTCGACCGACTCGACCACCGCTCTCGGCGCGCAGCTTCGAGGCGAGGTGGTCGGACCCTCAGATCCGCGGTACGACGCGGTTCGCGCCATCGACAACCGAAGTCGGCAGTCGCACCCGGCGGTCGTCGCCTGCTGCGTGGACGCCGACGACGTCGCAGCGACCGTGCGTTTCGCGGTCGCGGAGGGGCTGTCGCTGGCGGTCCGCGCCGGCGGCCACAGCGCCCCAGGGCACAGCTCGGTCGAGGGCGGCGTGGTCGTCGACCTGCGCGCGATCGACGACGTGAGAGTGGACACCGGGAATCAGATCGTGGCGATCGGAGGAGGCGCACTGGCCGGAGCCGTCGACCGGGCCACTCACCCCGCCGGGCTGGCCACCACCACTGCCACGGTGTCCACCGTCGGAATGGCCGGGTTCACTCTCAGCGGCGGCATCAGCTACCTGACCCGCAAGCACGGGCTGGGTGTGGACAATCTCGTCGGTGCTGACGTCGTGCTCGCCGATGGCACCGTGGTCCGGGCCGGCGTGGACGGAGACGAGGACCTCCTGTGGGGTTTGACCGGCGGTGGCGGGAACCTCGGCGTGGTCACCGAGCTGCGGATGCGACTGCACCCGGTCTCGGTGGTGACCGGCGGACCGATGCTGTTCCCGCTGGAACACACCGAGCGGCTGGTCCGCCTCTACCGGGACTGGATTCCGCAGCAGCCCGATGACATCTATGCCTTTCTCGCCCTGCTCACCGTGCCACCGCAGGGGCCCTTCCCGCCGGAGATCCAAGGGCTCCCGGCCTGCGCGCTGGTCTGGTGCAACACCGCGCCCGAGGAACGCTCAGAGCAGGCCCTGGCGGTCTTCCGCGCCGAACAACCCCTGGTCGACGGCGTCGGACGGCTGCCCTATCCCGCCCTCCAGTCGGCCTTCGACGCCGGCGCGGCCGCCGGCAGGTTCGGGCACCTCACCGGCCTGCTGTTCCAGGACCTACCCGACCCGGCTACCGAACAGTGGGAACGCTTCGGAAGGTCTCAGCCCACGCCGCTGTGCCAAAGCCACCTCTACCCACTCGACGGCGCAGCCGCCAGGGCCGACCGCGCGGACACCGTCTGGCCGTGGCGAGACGCCGCATTCGCGCAGATGTTCGCCGCCGTCGCGCCTGAAGGCGGGGCCCAGGACGCCCTCGAAGCCTGGTCGAACGGGTTCCGCGACGCGCTGGCTCCTTACGCGATGGCCGGGCGCTACGCGAACTTCATGATGGACGAAGGACCCGAAGCGGCACGGGCCTGCTACGGCGGCAACGCCGGTCGGCTCGCGACGCTCAAGGCTCGGTACGACCCCGCGAACATCTTTCGGCGCAACCAGAACATCGCACCTGCCACGTAACAGCCAGCCGCGGCGCAGCAGGGTCTACGCGAGCCCTGAGCGTCTCGACGGCGGTTCATGTCCTGCGCGCCGGCGCCAGCGGCTTCCTGCTCGAGGACGCATCCGAGGACCTCTCTGCACGGCGGTCCGGATCGTCGCCGACGGCGGCTCGCTGTTCGCAACCACCGGGCCCCATCGCCTCATCGAGGAGTTCGTCCGGCCCCCAAGCACGAACCACCCGACCTCTGCGGGCTTACCGAGCGGGAGGTCGAGGCGACACCGCTGGTGGCCCGAGCGCTGTGCAAGCCGAGCTCGCTGACCAGCTGGTCGTATCCGAGAACACCATCGAGACCGGTCACCGGCTCCGAGTCCACCACGGCCCTCGTCTTTTGCCGGGCGACCGGGCCGACCTCCGCGCCCCGGCGGCGCGAGTCGACTGGACAGCGCGGCCATGCGTGACCCGGACCCGTGCACCGGCAACACGATCAGGTTCGTGTTCGGCGGCGAGCGAGGTCGACAGCGACCACGTCATCACCCTGAGCGAGACCCGGCAGGAGGGGCGCCGCGACGCCGGAAGGCCGGGGAAGCGGTTGGCGTCTGCGAGAGACCCGAACCTGGTGGCCGTGACGCCGGCGCGAACCGTTCCAAGGGCGATGGCGACACAGCGACGGACCCGAAGCCTGCGACGACCCCGAAAGCCGCCGCTAACGTCACCACGAGAACTGCACTGCGGTACGCGCCGCTGGAGCCGCAACGATCTACAGGGTGCCCCCAGCTAGGCCAAGAAGCTCGACCGCGAGGGCCACGGATTCGGCTGCGAGCAACCCAACGAGTGCGCGGTCCGCAAATGCTGGAACGAGCGGCACCCGATACGGCGGGACAACGTCCTGCCTGCCGGCTGGCCAACCGGATGCCGAATACCGGGGCGGGAGAGACAAGGAACATCGGCATTCTCCCAGTCATCATCGACCTACAACACGATTTGCAGGCGTGACCCAGGACGCAGTCAACTCCCGGATCGAGGGCATCCGAGGGCCAGGGGAGGCAGACCCACCCTCGTCGAATTCCACCCTGTCACAGACCGGACGGTGTGTCGTCTCGCCCAGAAGGGGCGTGTCGGGAGCGGGCTGCAGGCCGACACCGACCGGAGCAGCAACGGCGGCTTCGATGGCGTGAGCCTGGACACCTTGAGTGCCCGCTGGCTCGCCGCAGGTTTCATTGACTCCGAGTGGCGCCCGTCTTTGAGTTCTCCTCGCCGCGTCGGGACTTCGGCCGTTAGCGCGAACCGGCGCCGGTCGCTGGCTTCGATGGGCCGGAGTCGTCGGCGCGAAGTCTGGCGACTATTCGCGGGTGCCCGTCGATCTCGGGTGTGTCGATGATGTCGATGTCGTTGAAGCCGGCGAGTCGGGCCACGCGACGGAGCCCCTGCTCGGGGAACCCCCAGTAGACGAAGTCGTCTCGTTGGTACACGCCGCCCGGTTCGTGGACCTCAACCGCCGCCGCCTCCGGAGGCAGACGAGATCCGTATGTCTCCACAATGAGTTCACCCTGACCGGTCATGACATCGGCGAGGGCACGCAACAACGCAATGGGGTCGGTCACCCGGTGCAGGATCCCGAAGCACAACACCAGGTCGAAGCGGTCCCCCAGCCGGCGGACATCCATCGCGTCCATCCGGTGGTACTCGACCCCGGAGTCCAGGACGCCGGCGATGGCGCGGAACCCGGCAGCCCCCGTCATTGAAATACCGAACCGGGCCCGGACCCAGTGCGCGTACTGCTCGTTGTCGACGGCGACCACGCGCCGCGCTCCGCGACGCTCGGCGAGGAAACTGTAGAAGCCGTCGAAGGCGCCCACGTCGAGCACGCTCCGACCCGCGAAGCGTTCGGCGCCGACCGCAGCCAGCCGGTACCCATGATCTCGGGCAACACCCGGGGTGTAGATGCCATGGCCCAGGGCGAAGGTGTGAAACCACAGCGGCACCGAGTCGCGAACCCGTATCGCGTCCTGCGTGGACAGGTCGATAGGTAGCAGGTCCGCAACCGTGCGTTCGGCCCCCGAGGTATCGGGGATCGGCTCAAGCGGGACGAGCTCGGCCTCCACGAAACGTACCTCACCCTCACTGTTCCTTGGCTTCTACCAGCACGCCCCACGGGCGTGAACACGCCCCGTGACCCGGGGCCAGTGGTGCTGCCCATTCGAAAGTCAGGACAGCGACCATGCTGACCAACGCAGCCACGGTGCCACTACTTCGCAGGCCCCATGAACGCTGAGGAGGGCCGGCTGACTGCCTAACCTTTCCACACCTGGTACCCGGCGCGCTAGCGCCGGAGGTCGCCGCCAAGCCGTCGGGAAAAGCCGAGGGACTCCTCAGGTTCCTGTCGGTCCGGATGAGCCCATTCGTGCTGGGTTTGGCCACTTCGTGGTCGTGCGCCGGTGGGACGGCCGCGATGCAATCGAGGAATGGATGGGACAGCACGCCCAGCACCCTGGGCAGTCGAGGGCCTGGCTCCGGGCCCTGGCGACGGGCAGAGGTCGACCGGGGTGACCGCCACCACCGACGCGCGTGAGTGCGTCAGGACGTTCGGCCACCCGCGCTGCGGCAACCGACGGAGCACAGGTCGCGGGCATTGAGCATCAAGCAGAGGATGCCGTCGTGCCGGATCGGCCGTGGCGGCTCCACCCCGTCGTGGCGGGCTCGCCATCCCCAGGCCAGCCCGCGGCTGTGTGGCACGTGCCACCACCGTCGTCGATGGCTGCCTCACCCGGCGGCCCGTCACTCACCGAGTGGTGGTAGCAAGGGGCGCAACAGCTCGAAGAGCGCCTCCTCGGTCTGCTCGGCGGATAGCCCCCGTCGAACCAGCTCGCGTGAGCCAGGGCCATCGGAGCAGCGGCGGCTCGCGGTCCGCGAGCCGTCACCGCCCTCCATCGGGTGAGCCGCCGCGTGTCAGCGCAGTGACGCGGCGACACCGTTCTGGGCCTGGCCCCCGCCAACGGCCCGGACGAGCTACCCGACGTTGTCGATACCGGCGTAACCGACGATGGCGAGGACAGCGATGGACCGGTGGCGAGCCCTGTGGCCGTGGTGCCGACCGACCGGCATACCGGACGGTGCGTGCCGGGTTCAGCGGCGCCGACGCCGGATGAGCACGGCTCCGACGACGAGCACGAGGACCGCCGCGACGGCGGCGCCCACGCGCTCCACCCGCAGCTCGCCGTCCTCCGTGTGCGTGGCCGCGTCGAGCTTGAGCTTGAGGCTGTCGACCTGGCGCTGGACGATCACCTGCGGCTGCGCCCGGTAGGCCAGCTCGTTGACGGTCGTCTCGAGGCGCGAGCGCGCGGCCGCGATGTCCGCCTCGATGGTCGCGATGGCGGGTGTGGAGCTGCCCGCAGCAGTCTCAGTCATGGGGTGTCCTTTCGGGTTCGGGTCAGACTCTAGCGGGGGCTCAGGCGCCGACGAGTCCGAGGTCTCGGCGCAGCTTGGCGACGTGACCGGTCGCCTTGACGTTGTAGAAGACGTGGCTGAGCACACCCTCCTCGTCGACGACGAAGGTCGATCGGATGACCCCCTCGACCGTCTTGCCGTAGAGCTTCTTCTCGCCCCAGGCGCCGTAGGCCTTGTGCGTGGCGAGGTCCTCGTCGCTGAGCAGCGAGATGGTCAGGCCGTCCCGCTCGCGAAAGGTCGCGAGCGTGGCCGGCTTGTCCTTGCTGATCCCGACGACGTCGTAGCCGTCGGCACGCAGCGACTCGAGGGACTCGCTGAAGTCGCACGCCTGCGTCGTACAGCCCGGCGTCATCGCCGCCGGGTAGAAGTAGACGATGACCTTGCGGCCGGCGAGGCCGGAGAGGCTCACGGTGTCGCCGGCGTCGTCGGTGAGGCTGAAGTCGGGCGCCTGCTGGCCGGGCTCGAGTCGTGCGGTCATGGGTGCTCCTGTGGTCGGCTGCCGGTTCGGTCTGTCGGTGCGGACGGCGGGACTCGAACCCGCACACCTAGGGCACAGGAACCTAAATCCTGCGTGTCTACCAGTTCCACCACGTCCGCCGTCGTCGTGCGGCCCCAACTCTAGTTGCCCCGTCGAGTGCCCACTTCCCCACGCGCCGGTGGAAGAAAGTGCCCACTCGACGGGGTGGGGGGCCTCTCGACGGGGTGGGGGGCTCTCGAGGGGGCGGGCTACTCGACGCGGACGGTGACGACGTGGATGCCGGTCGCGCCGTCCGGAGCGGGGGGCGCCTCCAGCGGTGACTGGGGCTCACCCGTGCTGTCATAGGCCCGCACCCGCACGTCGTGGCTGCCCGGGGTGGCGTCCCACTCGTAGACCCACTGGCGCCAGGCGTCGATGCTCGCGTCGACCGCCAGACGGGCCTCGGTCCACGGCTGCTGGTCGACCTGGACCTCGACCTTGGAGATGCCGCGGTGCTGGGCCCACGCGACACCGGCGACGGCGACCTTGCCGGCCTTGACCGACGCGCCCGACCGCGGGACGTCGATCCGGGACTCGGTCTTCACCGGCCCGAGAGCCGACCAGCCACGCGGCGTCCAGTAGCCCTGGTCGGCCGCGAACGTCGTCACCTTGAGCTCGCTGACCCACTTCGTGGCGGACACATAACCGTAGAGGCCGGGCACGACGATGCGGGCGGGGAAGCCGTGCTCGAAGGGCAGCGGCTCCCCGTTCATCCGGGTCGCGACGAGGGCGTTGCGGTCGTCGGTGAGCGCCTCCAGCGGCGTCCCGGCGGTGAAGCCGTCGACGCTGCGCGAGAGGACCATGTCGGCGCCCGTCCTGGGGCCCGCCATCGCGAGCAGGTCGCGCACCGGCCACCCGGTCCAGACGGCATTCCCCGTGAGGTCCCCGCCGACCTCGTTGGACACGCACATGAGCGTGACGAGCGCCTCCTGCATGGGCTTGGACTGCAGCGTCGCCCAGTCGATCTCCACCTCCCGGTCGACCATGCCGGTGACCTTGAGGCTCCACTGCGCGGTGTCGACGCGCGGCACGACGATCGCGGTGTCGATCCGGTAGAAGTCGTCGTTGGGCACGACGAAGGGGGTGAGCCCGGGGATCTTGAGGTCGGCGCCCGGCGGGATGGTGACCGTGTCCGCCGCCGGCACGGTGACGGGGGCCTGCGCGACCGCCTCCCGCGAGGCCGTCGCCGCACTCGAGCCCCTGCCGAGCAGACCGGCGAGGTATGCCGCTCCCCCACCGACGACCGCGCCGACGAGCCAGCGCCGGGCCGGGTTCGAAGCCCCGTCGCCCGTGGCCGAGGAGTCCGTGGCCGTCGGATGGCTACGGCTGAGGAACCAGAGGCCCGCGACCGCCCCGAGCACGGTCGGCAGGATGTCGAGCGAGGCCGCGCCCGGTCGGGTGAGCACCGCGGCGGTGCCGACGACGCCGAGCAGCGCGAAGACGAGCAGGCCGGCGGTGAGCCGGCGCCGGGCGAGCATCCCGACGAGGCCGCAGACGACCGCGAGCACGACGACCGTGCCGATGAGCAGGGCCCGCTTGTCGTTGGTCCCGAACGTCGCGATCGCGAAGTCCTTGAGCCAGGCGGGGGTCCGGTCGATGAAGGCGCCGCTCACGGCGGCGACGGGGGCGGGCTGGCCCCCGGCGCCACCGGTGGCCACGAGCGCCGCGGCGAAGAGCGTCGCGAGCCCGACGGTGAGCAGACCGGCCACGAGCCCGTCGACGAAGCCGTGCCACCAGGCCGCCGGCGCCCCTCGGGGCGGGTCGGGCCGGGTCGTCGGGCCGCTCGTCGGGCTCGTCGTCGTCATGGCCTCAGGTGCTCCTTCAGGTGTGGCACGAGCGCGCGGAACGCGAGCGCCCGGTGCGACGCGGCGTTCTTCTCGTCCGCGGAGAACTCCGCAAGGGTTCGTTCGTCGTCGGTGGGCTGAGCGGATGGGACGAAGACCGGGTCGTAGCCGAAGCCACCGTCCCCGCGGGGGGCGCGGGCGACGTGGCCCCGGTAGCGGCCCACCTCGGCGACCTTGCGCCCGTCGGGCATGACGAGGGCGGCCGCGCAGAGGAAGGCAGCGGCCCGGTTCTCGTCCCGGACGTCGCCGAGCTGAGCAAGGAGCAGCTCCAGGTTGGCGAGGTCGCCCTTCCCGCCGGACCACCGGGCGCTGAAGATCCCCGGGCTCCCACCGAGCACGTCGACGGCGAGACCGGAGTCGTCGGCGAGGGCCGGCAGCCCGGTCACCTCGGCGGCCGACGACGCCTTGAGCAGGGCGTTGGCCTCGAAGGTCACGCCGTCCTCGACGACGTCCGGAGCGTGGGGGAACTCGTCGAGACCGACGATCTCGAGGCCGAGCTCGGCGCAGACGTCCGCGAGGATCTCGCGCAGCTCCCCGACCTTGTGGGGGTTGCGGGTGGCGAGAACGACGCGGCTCACCGGCGCTCTCCCGCCGGGGCGTCGAGGGCCTGCTGCTGGCGGGCGGTGAGGTCGGCGCAGCCCGTCGCTGCGAGCGCGAGCAGCTCGTCGAGCACCGCGCGGTCGAAGGGCTCTCCCTCGGCGGTCCCCTGGACCTCGATGTAACGCCCGTCACCGGTCATCACGACGTTCATGTCGGTGCCCGCCGTCGAGTCCTCCGGGTAGTCGAGGTCGAGGACCGCCGAGCCGCCGACGACGCCGACGGAGACCGCGGCGACCGAGCCGGTCAGGGGCTGGGACTTCTTCGGGATGAGGCCGCGCTCACGGGCATCCTCGATGGCATCGACGAGCGCGACGTACGCACCGGTGATCGCCGCGGTGCGAGTGCCCCCGTCGGCCTGGAGCACGTCGCAGTCGAGCACGATCGTGTTCTCCCCCAGCGCCTTCGTGTCGATGACGGCTCGCAGGCTCCGGCCGATGAGGCGGGAGATCTCGTGGGTCCGCCCGCCGATCCTGCCCTTGACGCTCTCGCGGTCCGAGCGGGTGTTCGTGGCGCGGGGCAGCATCGCGTACTCGGCGGTGACCCAGCCGGTCCCCTTGCCCTTGAGCCAGCGCGGGACCCCCTCGGTGAAGGAGGCGGCGCAGAGGACCCGGGTGCGCCCGAACTCCACGAGCACGCTGCCCTCGGCGTGGTCGAGCCAGTTGCGGGTGATCCGCACCTCACGCGTCTGGTCGGGGGCACGTCCGTCATGTCGGGTGGCAGTCATGTCCTCGAGGCTAGCCATCCCGCCACGGTAAGCCCGAACCGGCCGCCGGGCACCGGCCGCCGGGACCACGTAAGCAGGACGTAACCCCCCGCACACGGACGGACCTGGGAAGACCCTGGGTACGCCCGGCTGACGGTCGCTACCGTGGTATCAGGACCCAACGTCGCTCCTCAGACCCGTGTAGCGACTGGAAGGGAGCCGGCCATGATCGACATAGCCTCGTGCCCCGAGTGCGGCCGACCGGCGGAGGTCACCGACCGCCACGTCCTCGAGAGCACCGACGGACCCGTCGAGCACGCCACGATCGTCTGCGTCTCGCGGCACCGCTTCTTCATGCCCACCGCGGGGCTGGAGCGGCTGCCGCGGGCGGCACCCGCTCTCCGGCGGAGTTCGACCCCCGTGAGCAGACAGGCGCGGCTGCACAGATGACAGGTGCCCGTCGACCGAGGTCGACGGGCACCTGCTCACACGGTCACGGTACGGAGCGGGTCAGCTCGCGTCGTCGCTCGCCGCTGACAGGCGCGCGACCTCGTCGTCGGTGAGGACGAGGTCGCCAGCCGTCGCGGAGTCCGCGATGCTCTCGGGACGCGATGCCCCGGGAATCGGGATGACGACCGGCGCGAGCGCGAGCTCCCAGGCCAGAGCCACCTTCTGCGGGCTCACGTCGTGCGCCTGCGCCACCTCCTTGAAGGCGTCGTGCTCGTCGCCGAGACCGGCCGCGCTCTTGATACCGCCGAGCGGGCTCCACGGCAGGAACGCGAGGCCGAGCTCCGCGCAGAGGTCGAGCTCGGGCTGGCTGCTGCGGAAGGCCGGGGAGAACTGGTTCTGCACCGACACGAGCCGCCCGCCGAGCGTCTGCTGGGCGAGCCGGATCTGGTCCGGGTTCGCGTTGGAGATCCCGGCCATCCGGATGACGCCCTCGTCGAGCAGGTCGGCGAGCGCCCCCACCGACTCCTCGTAGGGGACGTCGGGGTCGGGACGGTGGAACTGGTACAGACCGATGGCGTCGCCGCCGAGCCGCTGGAGCGAGGCCTTCGCCGCCTCCTTGAGGTAGTCGGGGTGACCGTTGAGGGTCCACGAGCCGTCTCCGGGGCGGAGATGGCCGCCCTTGGTGGCGACGACGACGTCGTCCGTGCTGCCCGAGTAGGAGCCGAGCGCCTCGGCGATGAGGCTCTCGTTGTGACCGACCTCGCCCGCATCGCGGTGGTAGGCGTCGGCCGTGTCGATGAAGGTCACACCCGCGTCGAGGGCGGCGTGGATGGTCCGGATGGACCGGTCGCGCTCGGGCCGGCCCTCGATCGACATCGGCATGCCGCCGAGACCGATCGTGCTGACCTGGAGTGAGCCGAGACTGCGCTGCTGCATTCGTTGCCTCCTGGGCTGTGGTGGATCGTCGGCGCGAGGTGCCGCGGCCGGTCAGGGCCGTCGGCGAGCACCTCCAGCAACGTACCCGGGTCCCCCTCGTGGGCAACGGTGGCTACTCGCCGCCGGCCCCGGCTGACGCCTCCCCCACGTCGAGTGCCCACTTCCCTCCGCCCCGGTCGGGTCCCAGCAAACGTGGGAAACTGCGCACTCGACGGGAGGGAGGGGGCTACAACGAGTAGGTGGCGCCGGGCTCGGCCAGCTCCACGTCACCGGGCCAGACCGCCGCGGCCTGCGAGCGGCATACCTCGGGGTCGTTCCACGACGGGAGGTGGGTGAGCATCAGCCGCTTGACGCCACCGGCCTCGACTGCAGCCCGGGCCGCCCGACTGCCCGAGAGGTGGATGTCGCACGCGTCGTCACGACCGTCGACGAAGGCCGAGTCCGCGAGGACGAGGTCGGCGTCCGCCATGAGCTCCGGCAGCGCGGGGCAGCTGTCGGTGTCGCCGGTGTAGGCCAGGACCCGCCCGCCCGCCTCGACGCGAAGGCCGTAGGCCTCGACCGGGTGGTTGACCCGGAACGGAGTGATGGTGAAGGGGCCGACGACGAGCGGCTCGCGGTCGCGGATCACCCCGAAGTCGAAGACCCCACCGACGTCCTCGACCCCCGGGTGGCCGTAGGCGCTGGCGAGGTGGGGGCCCGTCCCCTCCGGCCCCCACGTGGGCATCGGTGGCCGAGCCACCCCGCCCGGCACGTAGCGCATCATCACGTAGAGGCCGCAGAGGTCGATGAAGTGGTCGACGTGGAGGTGGCTGAGCACGTAGGCGTCGACGGCGAGCGGGTCGACGTGGCGCTGGAGCGCACCGAGAGCGCCGTTGCCGAGGTCGAGCACGAGGCTCCACCTGCGGCCCTCGTGCTCGGCGCGCACGAGGTAGCACGATGCGGGCGAGTCCGGGCCCGCGAAGGATCCGGAGCAGCCGACGATGGTGACATCCACCTTCCCGACCCTAGGCTCTGGCACCGACGCCGGCGCGAAGGGCGGACGTCGGCTCCGTCACAGCCGGTCCGCGTCGTCCTCGTCGCCCTCGTCGTCCTCGTCGTCCTCGTAGGTCATCTCGCCGCCCATCAGGGCATGGGTCAGGGTCTCCTGGAGCCAGGTGAGCAGGTCGTACCACGCCATCGCGTAGCCGAGCGGCTCGTCGTCGCCGAGCGTCTCCATGGCGGCGTGGAGAGCCTCGGCGTCCTCCTCCGTGCGCATCCCCATCCGCTCGGCGAGGAGCAGCCGCACGTCGGTGAGGGCCATCAGGAATGCCGGCGCCTGCTGCCCGTCGAGGCTCACCCGGTCGTGGTATGCCGCTGACAGCGCTCCCAGAGCGACGTCGAGGTTGCCGCTCTTGCGCTGTCGCAGCCCCTCCTCGGTGAGCCGGCGGAACTCGGCGGCGACCTGGTCGTCACCGCGGTGCGCCGAGGGCAGGAGCCGGTCGAGGGCCGGGTCACGCTCGGTGACGTCCTGCGGATCACTCGGCGGGACAGCAGGATCCGTGGTCTGGTCCTCCCCCGCGAGGGAGATCCCCATCGACGAGACGAGGTCGTCGAAGACGTCCCCGGTCGTCTCGACCTCGGGCGAGAGCAGCTGCCGGGTCTGCTGCATGAGGCCGGACAGGACGATGCGCTCGGTCTCGTCGAGCACCGCCACGAAGGCCTCATCCTCCCGGAGGAACGCCCGCGCCATCAGGAGTCCTTCTCGAAGGTGGCCCAGAGTCCATAGCCCTGGAGCGCTTCGGCGTCGCGCTCCATCGACTCCCGCGGGCCGTTGGAGACGACGGCGCGGCCCTTGAGGTGGACGTCCAGCATCAGCTTCTCCGCCTTCGGACGGTCGTAGCCGAAGTAGGTCTCGAAGACCCACGTCACATAGCTCATCAGGTTGACCGGGTCGTTCCAGACGAGGGTCACCCACGGCAGGTCCGGGGCGACCTCCGCGTCGGCCACGACCACCTCTTCGGTGGCCGGAGCGATGGACAGGTGGGTGGCGGTCACCGTCCCACCCTAAGACGCTCGCGAGTCCGCCGTTCACGCATCCGGCGCGCCCGTAGGCTGCCACGGTGAGCACCGCGCTGATGACCGACCACTACGAGCTGACGATGCTGCAGGCCGCCCTGACCTCGGGCGAGGCGCACCGGCGCTGCGTCTTCGAGGTCTTCGCCCGCCGGCTGCCCGATGGGCGGCGCTACGGCGTCGTGGCCGGGACCGGCCGCCTCCTCGATGCGCTCCAGGACTTCCGCTTCGGCGACGACGAGCTGCGCTTCCTGTCCGACCACGGGGTCGTCGACGCCGCCACCGTGGCCTTCCTCGCCGACTACCGCTTCCGCGGGCAGGTGAGCGGCTACGCCGAGGGCGACTGCTACTTCCCGCAGTCACCGGTCCTCGTCGTCGAGTCGAGCTTCGCCGAGGGCGTCGTGCTCGAGACGCTCGCGCTGTCGATCCTCAACCACGACACGGCGATCGCGTCGGCCGCCTCGCGGATGACGTCGGCCGCCGGGGCTCGGCCGGTCATCGAGATGGGCTCGCGTCGCACGCACGAGGAGGCGGCGGTGGCAGCGGCACGAGCGGCCTACATCGCGGGGTTCACGGCGACGAGCAACCTCGAGGCGGGCCGCCGCCACGGTGTGCCGACGACCGGCACGGCCGCGCACGCCTTCACCCTCCTCTACGACTCCGAGCGCGAGGCCTTCACCGCGCAGGTGGCCTCGCTCGGTGCGGGGACGACACTGCTCGTCGACACCTACGACGTGCGCCACGCCGTCGATCTCGCCCTCGAGGTGGCCGGGCCCGAGCTCGGCGCGGTCCGACTCGACTCCGGCGACCTGCTCATCCAGGCCACCGAGGTCCGGGCCCAGCTCGACGCCGCCGGCCACACCGGGACCGGCATCATCGTCACGTCCGACCTCGACGAGTACGCGATCGCCGGCCTCGCAGCGGGACCGGTCACCGGCTACGGCGTGGGGACGGCGCTCGTCACCGGCTCGGGTGCCCCCACCGCCTCGATGGTCTACAAGCTCGTCCAGCGCGAGGACGGTTCGGGCGTGATGCAGGGCGTGGCCAAGAAGAGCAAGGACAAGGCCACCGTCGGCGGCCGCAAGTGGGCGCTGCGCCGCCTCGACCCGACGGGGACTGCCCAGGCCGAGGTCATCGGCGTCGGCGAGCACCCCACCGACGACGGTGACGACCGGGCCCTCATGGTCGACCTCGTCCGCGACGGCGAGGTCGTCGGCTCCCACGACATCCACTCCGCCCGGGCCCGGCACCAGGCCTCGCGGGCCGAGCTGCCGAGGGCCGCGACCCAGCTGTCCCGGGGCGAGCCCGTCATCCCGACGATCTACCAGGAGGACTGAGATGCCAGCGAACTCGACCGGGCCCACCGGGCCCACCGACCTGCGTCCGGAGGTGCGCGCCCTCGTCATCGTCGACGTGCAGAACGACTTCTGCGAGGGCGGGTCGCTCGCTGTCACGGGAGGCGCGTCCGTGGCCGCGGAGATCACCCAGCACGTCATCCACCACGCGGCCGACTACACCCACGTCGTGGCGACCGCCGACTGGCACATCGACCCCGGTGCCCACTTCTCCGACACGCCGGACTTCGTCGACTCGTGGCCAGTGCACTGCGTCGCCGACAGCGCAGGCGCGGAGTTCCACCCCGACCTCGCCGGCGCGGTCCGCCGTGTCGAGGCGGTCTTCCGCAAGGGCGAGTTCGCCGCCGCCTACAGCGGGTTCGAGGGGCGAGGCGACGACGCGGACACGAGCTCGCTCGCCGCCTGGCTGACGGCCCGCAACGTCGAGCACGTCGACGTCGTCGGCATCGCGACCGACCACTGCGTGCGCGCGACCGCACTCGATGCCAGGGAGGCCGGCTTCGACACGACCGTGCTGCTCGACCTCACCGCCGGGGTCGCCCGCGCGACGACGGACGCCGCGCTCGAGCAGCTGGCCGGCGCCGGCGTCCGACTCGTCGGCTCTGCCACCGTCGCCGGCTAGCCCGGCGGGCGCGGGTCAGCGCAGGACGCGGGCCAGCTCCCGCGCGGCTCGGGCGAGGCGCGGCCCGATCACCGCCCGGTCGAGCGGCTCGAGCGAGACGACCCCGACGGAGGCCTCCACCGAGGCGCCAACCGGTGCGCCCTCGCCGGCGCCGGCGAGCGCCACGGCCAGCCCGTGGGCTCCGGACTGCAGCTCGCCGTCGGACCCCACCACCTCGGGCCGCCCCGCGCGCCCGGCGAGGATGGCCCGCCCCGCGGCGCCCTGCCCGAGGGGGTGGCGGGCCCCGGACCGGTACGCGACGTGGAAGTCGGTCCACGTCGGCTCGACGACGACGAGGGCGAGCGCCTCCTCCCCCTCGGCGACGGTGAGGTGCGCCGTGGCGCCCACGGCGTCGGCGAGCTCGCGCAGGATCGGCCTGGCCTCGCTGCGCACGATCGGTGTCACCGCGGCCGCGAGCCGGCTCACGCCGAGCCCCACCCGCACCCGACCATCCTCCTGTCGGGTGACGAGCCGGTGCTCCTCGAGCGTGCCGACGAGCCGGTAGACGACGGGTCTGCCGACACCGAGCATCGCCGCGAGCTCGGTGATCGTCAGGCCGGCGACGTGCTCGCGCTCGGTCAGCAGCTCGAGCAGTCGCAGGCCCCGGTCGAGGGTGCGGGAGGTCTCAGACCCACTCCGCCCCTCCGTCTCAGACCCACTCCGCCCCTCCGTCTCCGGCACGCCGGTCAGCCCTCGCTGTGGGGTGGGGTCGGCCCACCGGAGGCTGCGCCACGAGCCCACGACAGCGCGTAGACCCCGTCATCGCAAGCGGATCCGCCCTCGCCGAGCTCGAGCGGCCGGAACGTGTCGACCATCACGGCGAGCTCGTCGAAGCTCTCGGCCCCGATCGCGCCCTCCGTCGCCCCGGGCTGGGGGCCGTGCGCGTGCCCACCCGGGTGGACCGACACCGACCCGCGCCCGATGCCGGACCCCTTGCGCGCCTCGTAGTCACCGTCGACGTAGAACATGATCTCGTCGCTGTCGACGTTCGAGTGGTAGTAGGGCACCGGGATGGCGAGCGGGTGGTAGTCGACCTTGCGGGGGACGAAGTTGCAGATGACGAAGTTCGCCCCCTCGAAGACCTGGTGCACGGGCGGCGGCTGGTGGATCCGTCCCGTGATCGGCTCGAAGTCGCTCACGTTGAAGACGTAGGGATAGAGGCAGCCGTCCCAGCCGATGACGTCGAGCGGGTGGTGCGGGAGCGTGTGGACCGTGCCGACGACGCCGCCGGGTCCGCTGCCGCGGTGCTTGATGAGCACTTCGGTCGCCTCGTCGGGACCGGCGCCCACGTCCTCGGCGAGGAGCGGCCCGTCGGGCAACCGCAGGTCCCGCTCGCAGTAGGGGGCGTGCTCGAGCAGCTGGCCGTAGCGACTGAGGTAGCGCTTCGGTGGGGCGATGTGGCTGTTGGCCTCGATGCAGTAGGCCCTGAAGTCGGCACGGAGCGGGTCGTCCTCGGACCCGACGGGTAGCCAGCGGTGGGTCGTCGACCGCGGGATGATGACGTAGTCGCCCGGGCCCACGTCGAAGGCGCCGAAGACCGTCTCGACCCGGGCCCGCCCGCGCTCGACGTAGACGCACTCGTCACCGATTCCGTTGCGGTACCACGGACTCGGCGCGCCGGCCACGGCATACGAGATCCGCACGTCGGCGTTGCCGAGGACGAGCCGGCGTCCCGTGACAGCGTCGGTGCTCGCCACGGCCCCGGGGTCGAAGAGGTCGTGCAGCTTCAGGTGCCGCGGGGTCAGCGGGTGGTTGGGCCTCGTCGACTGGTCGGGCAGGTCCCAGACACGGGAGGCCGTGATGCTCGACGGGATGTTGCGGTGGTAGAGCAGTGAGCTGTCCGAGCTGAAGCCCTCCTCCCCCATCAGCTCCTCGTGGTAGAGCTCGCCCGACTCCCGACGGTGCTGGGTGTGCCGCTTCGGGGGGATGTTGCCGACCGCCAGGTAGTGCGCCATGTCGTTCACCGCTCCTTCGTCATCCGCGCTACCGCGTCCGCTCAGCGGACGCCTGCGTATTGCTTCTGCCACAGTGGAGTAGCCTGCGGAGCATGTCAAGGTCGCCGCTGCTGCTCCGTCTCGTCGACGATGCCGCCGTCTTTCCGCCCGGGGACGCGCCGCTCGACGTCGCCGTGCGCGAGCACCTCCAGCGACGGGTCGGTCCGTATGCCGCCCAGCTCGGTCCGCTGCTCGTGCCCGCCGCCGCCGCGGCCGAGCTCGCCCGCCTCGCGGCCGCCGACGAGCGCTGCGTCGCAGACCCGCTGGAGGTCGGCCTCGTCGTCCGGCCCGGCGCACCGGTGGAGCCGCTGGTTGAGGCCGTCTCCCTGCTGCGAGACGACCCGCACGTCGTCGTCACCGGCGCAGAGCTCGGCTGGGCCGACGGCTGGCGGTCCGCCCTCGAGCTCGAGGTCCCCCTCTCCGTCGAGGTCGGCCTCGACGGAGAGCAGGAGCGCGCCCTGGACGACATCGCCTCGGCCGTCGACGACGAGGCCGACGTCCAGGCGAAGTTCCGCACCGGCGCCACCCCGTCCTGGCTCTGGCCCGACGAGCGGGTCCTCGCCCGCTTCCTCGACGGAGTCATCCTGCGCGGGCTCGCCTTCAAGCTGACCGGGGGCCTGCACCACGCCGCCCGCACCATCGAGGGTGAGCCCCAGCACGGCCTGCTCAACGTGCTTCTCGCGACGCACGAGGCACTCGACGGCGCCGAGTCCGACGAGCTCGCCGGAATCCTCGCCCAGACCTCGGCCGAGGTGCTCGTCGACCGGGCGGTCCGGCTCGACGCCGATGCCGCGGCGCGCATCCGGACCAGCTTCACGGCATACGGCTGCTGCGGGGTGCTCGACCCGATCGGCGAGCTCACCGCCCTCGGCCTGATCGACGCCCCCTGAGACCCACCAAGACCCACCCACCCGCTGCCCGCCCACTCCAGAGGAGACCCCGTGACCCCGTGGCTCGACATCGAGGCCGACCACCCGTTCGGCATCCACACCCTCCCCTACGGGGTGTTCTCTCGTGTCGACGACCCGGACGCGCGGCGCGTCGGCGTCCGGATCGGGGACCACGTCCTCGACGCCTCGGCGGTCGCGGCCCTCGGCGGCGACCCCGGCGACGGGCCCCATCTCGCCGCGGCGTGGGCAGGCCCGAGCCTCAACGCCTTCCTCGCGCTCGGTCGGCCGGCGTGGAGGATCGCCCGGGACTGGCTCACCGAGGTGCTCACCGGCGAGGTGCACCGCGCCGCGGTCGAGCCCCACCTCATCCCCCTCGAGGAGGTCACGCTCCACCTGCCGATCGAGGTCGCCGACTACGTCGACTTCTACGCCAGTGCGGACCATGCCGGCAACGTCGGCCAGATCTTCCGGCCGGACAACCCGTCGCTGCCCCCGAACTGGAAGCACCTGCCGATCGGCTACCACGGCCGGTCCGGCACGGTCGTCGTCTCCGGCACCGACGTCGTGCGACCGACCGGGCAGCGCAAGGCGCCCGGGGACGCGACGCCCGTCTTCGGACCGAGCATCCGCCTCGACATCGAGGCCGAGCTCGGATACGTCGTCGGCGGCGCGACCGCCCTCGGTACGCGCGTCACCGTCGACGAGGCTCCCGACCACCTCTTCGGCGTCGTGCTGCTCAACGACTGGAGCGCCCGGGACCTGCAGGCGTGGGAGTACGTGCCGCTCGGGCCCTTCCTCGGCAAGTCCTTCGCGACGTCGGTCTCGGCGTGGGTCACCCCGCTCGACGCGCTCGAGGCGGCCCGCGTCGACCTGCCCGGCCAGCAGGAGCCCCCCGTGCTCGACTACCTGCGCGGAGACGCCTTCGGGCTCGACGTCCACGTCGAGGTCTCGCTCAACGGCACGGTCGTGTCGCGGCCGGAGCACGCCGGAATGTACTGGTCACCGGCGCAGATGCTCGCCCACCTCACCGTCAACGGGGCCTCGCTGCGCGACGGCGACCTCTTCGGCTCGGGCACGATCAGCGGCCCGGCCAAGGACACCCGGGGCAGCCTGCTCGAGCTGACGTGGAACGCGACGGAGCCGCTCCCCCTGGCGGACGGGACGACGCGCGGTTTCCTCGAGGACGGAGACACCGTGACGATGACGGCCTGGGCACCCGGACCGGATGGCACCCGCATCGGCATCTCCGAGGTGACCGGGACGATCCGGCCCGCGGTCTAGGGCTGGAGACCGTCCCACGACCAGGTCGGGATGGTCATCCCCTCGGGCACCTCGTCGGCGCCGGAGTGGTAGGCGTACATCGTCGTCGTCGTGGCCCATGCGAAGTAGTCGCGCAGCACCCCGGCCACCGGCCGACCGGTCAGGCCCACGTCGGCGAGGGCCTCCTCGAAGCACGCGATCGCCCGGTCGTTCATCTCCTCGTGCTCGCCGTTGCCGCTGTGGAGGCGCACGACGTACGTCTCGTCGGCGAGGGTCTGCGAATAGACCGGTGGCCCACCGAGCGCCTCACCCCAGTAGGCGGCGAGCCGCTCGCTGTGGTCGTCGCGGAAGCCGTGGCTGAACGCGTGCGCCACGACCTCGTCGGCCAGCACCCGCTCGTGCCAGGCGCGCGAGAGCCGCAGGAGTCCCGCCGTGCCACCAGCAGCGTCGAAGACCGTCTCCATCAGGACCCCGAGGTGCTTCGCTTCTGCTTGCCGACCACGACCTGGGTGCGGGCGATCTTGTCGTGCAGGGTCTGACGCTTCGAGTCCCAAAGGGGCCAGAGCCCGTCGAGACCCCAGACGATCGTGTAGATCCCGCCGACGAGCGGGATGACCTGGATGAGGGTGAGCAGCCGCCGCCGGACAGCGGTGGCCAGGTCGAGGGGTCCGGGGCGGTCGGCCCGGCGGACACTGATGCCCACCGCCATCTTGCCGGGCGTCTGGGCCGTCGTCGTCCAGAAGCCGACACAGTAGGCCGCGCTGAGCACGAGCCAGAGCAGCGCCGCCTTGCTCGCCTCGCCGGTCACCTGCGGCATGAGGTTGTTCATCGCCGTCTCGTCCTGGGCCGACGCTGCGTCGACGAGCGCCTGCACCCCGTCGAAGTAGCCCGGCACGAACACCCGGATGGCGACGAAGGACAGGACGAGCAGGATGACGCCGTCGATGAGCCACGCCGCGAGGCGCCGCCCCCAGGACGCGAGCGGAACGCCGTCGGCCGTCGTCGGCACGCCCGTCGTCCAGCCCGACTGGGGCTGACCGAACTGCGGCGCGGCCTGCGGCACCTGCCCGCCGCCGGGCTGTCCCTGCCACCCGCTGCCCTGCGGCATCGGGGTGGTCGGGACGGGCGGGCCGGTCTGGCCCGGCCGCGCCGCCTGGGCGAGTCCGCCCTGGCTCTGCGAGGCTGTCGGCGACTTCTTCGGCGTCGTGTGGTTGCTCCACGAGACGCCGTCCCAGTAGCGCAGCTGGTCGGGGCTGCTGGGGTCCTGGTACCAACCGGGGGGCTGCGGGCTCATGGCACCACTGTGCCATGCAGGCGACCACGCTCAGCCCACCTCGGGCCCCCGGGCCCGGCGAGGGGGTCTCGATCGCAGGCCGGGCGCGGCCAAGGGGCCACGATCGGACCTCCCGGCTCGGCCGGGGATGGCGTCGTGACCCCTCGACGTGCCGGGTCGGTCAGCAGGTACTCAGAGGTTGCCGCGCTTGTCCTGCTCGCGCTCGATCGCCTGGAAGAGCGCCTTGAAGTTGCCCTTGCCGAAGCCGAGCGAGCCATGCCGCTCGATCAGCTCGAAGAACACGGTCGGGCGGTCACCGAGCGGCTTGGTGAAGATCTGCAGCAGGTAGCCGTCCTCGTCGCGGTCGACGAGGATCTTGCGCTTCTGCAGCTCCTCGATCGACACCCGCACGTTACCGATGCGCTCACGCAGAGCCGGGTCCTCGTAGTAGCTGTCGGGGGTGTCGAGGAACTCGACACCGTTGGCCCGCAGGGCGTCGACGGAGGCGAGGATGTCACCCGTCGCGACGGCGAGGTGCTGGGCACCGGCGCCGCGGTAGAACTCGAGGTACTCGTCGATCTGGCTCTTCTTCTTGGCGATCGCCGGCTCGTTGAGCGGGAACTTCACCCGGTGGTTGCCGTTGGCGACGACCTTGCTCATCAGGGCGGAGTAGTCGGTGGCGATGTCGTCACCGATGAACTCGGCCATGTTCACGAAGCCCATGACCCGGTTGTAGAAGCCGACCCACTCGTCCATCCGGCCGAGCTCGACGTTGCCGACGATGTGGTCGAGCGCCTGGAAGAGCCGCTTGGGCTGGCCCTCGCGGGCGACGTGGGTGGACTCGGCGGCGACGTAGCCCGGCAGGTACGGGCCGGCATACGTCTGGCCGTCGACGGTGCGCTGCACGAGGGTGTGGCGGGTCTCGCCGTAGGTCGCGATCGCGGCGACGCGCACGGTGCCGTGCTCGTCGGTGCGGTCGGCCGGCTCCTCGAGGACGGTCGCGCCGGCCTTCTTCGCCTGGGCGATGCAGCGGTCGACGTCGGGCACCTCGAGGGCGATGTCGACGACGCCGTCGCCGTGACGGCGGTGGTGGTCGGCGAGCGGGCTGTCGGGGTCGACGGCGCCGGTGACGACGAAGCGGATCGAGCCGCTCTTGAGCACGAAGGACTTGTGGTCGCGGTTGCCGTTCTCCGGGCCGGAGTAGGCGACGAGCTCCATCCCCCACGCGCTCTGGTAGTAGTGCGCGCTCTGCGTCGCGTTGCCGGAGACGAAGACGATCGCGTCCCAGCCGGTCACGGGGAAGACGTCGGTGTCCTCGTCGTACTCCACGAGCCCGACGAGCTGCTTGAGCTGGTCGAGGTCGAGGTCGGCCTCCCGCTCCTGCTCGGTGAGGTCGGCGGTCCGGTCGGCTGACTGCGGCATGGTGTCGGTCATGACCCGAGGGTGGCGGAGACCCCGAAGGTGGTCAACAGCACCGGTTTCGGTTGCGCAGAGTGCACACATTGCTGGCCATCTGCCGCTCAGTAGTGGACACTGTGTCCATGCCCGCGCGCTCAGCCTCCCCGGTCGACGACCTCGACTGCCGGATCCTGCTGCTGCTGTTGACCGAGCCCGGGATCGGCGTCCTCGGTGCGTCCCGCCGCCTCGGGGTCGCCCGGGGCACCGTGCAGGCCCGGCTCGACCGGCTCCAGCGAGGGGGCGCCCTCGCCTCGCTCGCCCCGCACGTCGACCCCGCCGGCCTCGGCTTCCCCGTCACCGCCTTCTGCACCCTCGAGATCCGCCAGGGCCAGGGGCACGAGCCGGTCATCGAGCACCTCGGCGCGATCCCGGAGGTGCTCGAGGCCCACACGATCACCGGCTCCGGGGACCTGCTGATCCGCATCGTCGGGCGCGACAACGCCGACCTCCAGCGGGTCATCGACCGGGTCGTCGACGACGCGCACGTCAACCGCGCCTCGACGGTGATCTCGCTGGCCACCAGAATCGACCACAGGACCATCCCCCTCGTCGAGTCCATCCTCGACGGGACCGAGAGAGCAGGAGCGAGCCACCCGTGAGCGCCAACCCCTACCAGCCGCGCCCCGACGTGCAGCTGACCCACCCCGAGTGGTCCAAGGACGCGACGATCTACCAGGTCAACCAGCGTCACTTCACCCCCGAGGGGACCTTCCGGGCGGCCGAGGCGCACCTGCCCCGGCTGCGCGACCTCGGCGTCGACATCATCTGGCTCATGCCGGTCAACCCCATCGGCACGCAGAACCGCAAGGGTCGCCTCGGCAGTCCCTACGCCGTCCTCGACTTCTACGGCGTCAACCCCGAGTTCGGTGACCTCGAGGACCTCAAGCACTTCATCGCCGAGGCGCACGCGCTCGGGCTGCACGTCATCCTCGACTGGGTGCCCAACCACAGTGCGTGGGACAACCCGCTGACGACCGAGCACCCGGAGTGGTACGCCCGCGACTGGAAGGGCGACTTCCGCCCGACGCCGTGGTGGGACTGGGACGACATCATCGACTTCGACTACGGCCAGGAGGGGCTGCGTCGCTACATGACCGAGGCGATGACCTACTGGGTCCGTGAGGTCGGCTTCGACGGCTTCCGCTGCGACACGGCGGGCTTCATCCCGATCGACTTCTGGGACAACCTGCGGCGCGAGCTCGACGAGATCAAGCCGGTCTTCATGCTCGCGGAGTGGGAGTCGCGCGACCTGCACGCCCGAGCCTTCGACATGACCTACGCGTGGAGCTGGAACGAGACCCTCCACCACATCGCTCACGGCAAGGCCACCGTCGACGCACTCAAGGTCTACTACGCGTGGAACGACCGCTTCTACCAGCGGGACGCGATCCGGATGACCTTCGTCAGCAACCACGACAAGAACGCCTGGGAGGGCACCGAGTACGAGCAGTTCGGCGACGCCCTCGACGCCGCGATCGTGCTGTCCGTCGTCGGTGAGGGGATGCCGCTCATCTACAACGGGCAGGAGGCGGGCAGCGACCGACGGCTCGTCTTCTTCGACAAGGACGAGATCGAGTGGCGCGAGGACCCCCAGGGCGAGCTGTACCGCACCCTCTTCGCCCTGAAGAAGGCCCACTCCGCCCTGTGGAACGGCGCCTGGGGAGCCCGGATGGTGCGCGTGCCCAACGACGACGAGTCCTCGGTGCTCTCCTTCGTCCGGGCGCACGACGACGACCGCGTCTTCGGCGCCTTCAACTTCACCGACACCGAGCGCACCGTCACCCTCGGCCACGGCCCGCAGGCCGGCGACTGGGTCGACGCCTTCACCGGGGAGCCCGCGACCCTCGCCCGCGACGGCGAGCTGACCCTGCCCGCCTGGGGCTACCGGGTGCTCGTCGCCCCCTGACGTCGAGTGGGCACTTTCACCCGGACCCCGAGGCGGACGAAAGTGCCCACTCGACCGAGATGTCGAGTGGGCACTTTTGCACGACTTTTCGTGGGGTATGCCGCTCAGCCGGTGATCGTCACCGGCGCGCCGTTGCTGACGAGCGTCCAGTCGTTGCTCGCGAACCGGGTCGGGTCGATGACCTTGTTGGCCGAGACCCAGTCGATGATCAGCTGTCGGATCTCGATCTGCCGGTTGTAGACGACCGGGGCGGTGGTGACCCCCGGGAAGTTGCCCCCGCCCGACTGGCGGTAGTTGTTGATCGCGATGACGAACCGCGCGTCGGCGGCGACGGGCTGCCCGGCATACGCGAGGTCCGTGATCCGCGACCCCGGGGCCTTCGCGATGTCGATCGCGTAGGTCAGGTCGGCATCGAGCCCGCCCATGATGTCGTAGTTGTAGTCGGGGGTGCCGTTGGGCGCCGTGGCCGTGACGGCGCCCGTGACCTCGTCGGGCGTGAACGGGCCGGTCCCGCTCACCTGCTTGAAGTAGGTCGCGGACTGCTCGAGGTAGGCCTTGACCTCCGCCCCGGTCAGGACGATCCCGAGCAGCGTGTTGTCGTAGATGTAGAGGCCGGCGACGTCGCGGATCGTCACGTCCCCGGCGGGGATCGCGGCGAGCTTGTTGAACGGCGCCGCGATGGAGAGCACCGGCAGGCTCGCGTCGGCCGTCCCGGCGAGGGCCGCCTTGACGGCGTCGGCCTGGACGTAGTTGATGAAGTCCATCGCCGCGGTGTCCTCGTAGCGCGACGTCGCCGCCGACATCGCGGTGAGGCTCGTGCCGATGACGCTGTTGACGTAGGCCAGGGTCTTCGCGTGCGCGCCGGCGACCGCGTCGACGACCTTCGGGTCCTCGGGGACGGTGTTGGAGTTGTAGAGCTCCGAGGCCGCCTGCACGACCTGCCACTTGCCGCGGACCTTCTTCAGGTCGAGCGACATCCGCGTCACGCGCATACCCCAGTAGTAGGGCTCGGAGAGCAGGACCTGCTTGCCCGTCTTCGCGTTGGCCACGAGCAGCTGCGGGATCTCGACGTGGGCGTGCCCGACGAGGATCGCGTCGATGCCCTCGACCTGCTCGGCGAGGAGCGAGGACGCGTTCTCGGGATAGGGCAGCGCGTCACCGTAGGACGAGCCGGTCTTGGAGCCGGAGTGGCACGAGACGATGACGACGTCGGCGCCGGCGGCCTTGAGGCGCGGCACGAAGACCTTGGCCTGCTCGACGATCCCGGGGAACCTCACCTTGCCCTCGACGTTGGCCTTGTCCCAGATCGCGACGCCGGGCGTGACGAGCCCGAGGATGCCGACCTTGATCGGCTTCTGGCCGTGCACCTTCACCGTCTTGATGACCCACGGCTTGAAGACCGGGGCGCCGGTCCTCCAGTCGACGGAGTTGGCCGACAGGAGCGGGAAGTCGAGCTGCTTCTCGAAGGCACGCAGGGTGTCGAGGCCGTAGTTGTACTCGTGGTTGCCGAGCGCGGCGGCGTCGTAGCCGACCGCGTTCATGGCCGCGGCCATCGGGTGGGTCGACCCGCCGGTGATGGGGTCGATCTTCGCGTAGTAGTAGGCAAGGGGGGTGCCTTGGATCGTGTCACCGGCGTCGAGCGTGATGCACGTGTCGGGGCCGACCTCGGCGCGGATCGCCTTGATCAGGGTGGACGCCTTCGCCAGGCCGACGTCGTTGTTGCTGCGGTCGGTGTACTCGCGGTTGTTGAAGTAGTCCCAGTTGTAGACGTTGCCGTGCAGGTCGGTGGTCCCGATCACGGTGAGGCGGACCGTGTCGCGGTCGTGGTGCTCGCCCTTCTCGTCCTTGCCCTTGTCCTTGTCCCGGCCGCTCGCGGACGCGGGTCCGGCCGCGCCGACGGCGGCGAGGCCCGCTCCGCCGACGGCGGCCATCGCGAGCAGCTGGCGCCGGGTGGCGCCGGAGCCGAGGTCAGGGGTGGTCTTGTCGTTCATGTCGTCCTCTTGAGAGTCGTGTCCGGGTGACGCTGCGCCGCAGGCGCCAGGCCCGACCCTAGCCCGGAGCTCCGACGGCGAAGGTCAAGCGCACGTCAAGAACGACGTATCAACCGGGACGTTCTGGGCACTGACCCCTGCAGGGCTGCCACCGGGGCGGCCCGGGACCGAGGAGTGGCCCGTGCCGACCATCCGTGACCTGACGCTCGCAGTCTCCGGCGGCTCGTGGATGGAGGCCGCCGTGACCGTCGGCTACCGGGTCGAGTTCAGCGCCTCGGAGAGCGACCC
The DNA here is from genome assembly GCA_963764195.1 of uncultured Actinomycetota bacterium. Classification (GTDB taxonomy): domain Bacteria; phylum Actinomycetota; class Actinomycetes; order Actinomycetales; family Dermatophilaceae; genus JBDSSS01. Next base: position 430,715 of record CAVXRG010000003.1, on the reverse strand, counting down.
GGACGGGGCGCCGCCCTGTCTCGAGGAGTGGATCGAGATCCTCGCGGACGAGCCCGGCGCCGCCCGTCCGGTCCTCATCCACGCCCTCCCGCCGACGCGGCTCCCCACCGTGACGAGCCCCACCCTGGCCCGGACCCGGCAGGTCCTGCTGCCGAGCGAACCGGGCTGGCGACCCCACGCGCCGAGACCCATCGACGCCCCCACCGTCAAGCCGGGCGACACGCTGCTGCTCGTGCTCGAGCTCCGACCGGTGGACCACCCCGGTTCCCCGACCCGCGTGGTCGGTCAGACGGGCCCCGTGCCCGGCTGGACCTGAGCCCGGCCGGTCAGCGCCGGCCGACGAGCCAGAGCCGGACCTTGTCGACCCGCTGGAGGACCTGCTCCGAGCTCGCGGCCGCGAGGTCCGGCCCGCCGCAGGCCCGACGCAGGTCGGCGTGCACGTTGGCGTGCGGGAAGCCCTTCTGCCGGGCGTAGGCCGCGACGAGCTGGTTGAGCTCCTTGCGCTGGGCCGCGAGCGCCCGGTGGGCGGCGACCGGGGCGGCCTGGGGCGCCGGGCCCTTCTTCACCTGACGGTTCTGCCGCTCGTGGAGCAGGGCCGTCACCTGGTCGGGCTCGAGCAGGCCGGGCAGACCGAGGTAGTCCTGCTCGTCCTCGGAGCCGATCTGCGCGTGCATCCCCCACTGCTGCTTGTCGAAGAGCACGTGGTCGAAGTGGGCGTCGGACTCGAGCGCCTCGAAGGAGCCCTCGTCGGCGCCGACCGCCTTCGCCTCCCGGTTGGCCTCGTCGATGAGGTCCTGCTCCTGCGCCCACATCGCGCCGACGTCCTCGGGGTTCGGGGCCCGGTCGAGGGCGTGGTCACGCTGCTCCTCGAGGCGGGAGGCGTGGTCGAGCACGACGGGCACCGACGGGAGGAAGACCGACGCGGTCTCCCCGCGGCGCCGGGCCCGGACGAACCGGCCGACGGCCTGGGCGAAGAAGAGCGGCGTCGAGGTGGACGTCGCGTAGACCCCGACGCAGAGGCGCGGCACGTCGACCCCCTCGGAGACCATCCGTACCGCGACCATCCAGCGGGCGGTGCTCTCGCCGAACTCCTCGATCCGGCGGGAGGAGCCGGCGTCGTCGGAGAGCACCACGGTCGGGGCCTCGCCCGTGAGGGAACGGAGGATGGCGGCATACGCCCGGGCCTGGGTCTGGTTGGAGGCGATGACGAGCCCGCCGGCGTCCTCGACGTGGCGGCGCACCTCGGTCAGCCGCTTGTCGGCGGCGGCGAGGACGGCGGGGATCCACTCCCCCTTGGGGTCGAGGGCCGTGCGCCACGCGTGCGCGACCATGTCGCGGGTCATCGGCTCGCCGAGGTTGGCCTCGAGCTCGTCACCGGCTTTGGTCCGCCAGCGCATGCTGCCGCCGTAGGCGAGGAAGAGCACCGGCCGCACGACGCTGTCGCGCAGCGCCTCGGCGTAGCCGTAGGTGTAGTCGCTCGAGCTGACCAGCGTCCCCTCGGGGTCGAGCTCGTAGGTGACGAAGGGGATCGGAGAGGTGTCGGAGCGGAACGGGGTCCCGGTGAGCGAGAGCCGCCGGGTGGCCGGCTCGAAGGCCTCGCGGATCGCGTCGCCCCAGCTCTTCGCGTCGCCGCCGTGGTGCACCTCGTCGAGGATGACGAGGGTGGGGCGGGTCGTCGTCAGCTCTCGGTGGAGCGCCGGGCGCGAGGCGACCTGGGCGTAGGTGACGGCGGCTCCGTGGTAGTCCTCGCTGTGCCGAGCGACGCTGTTGCTGAACTTGGGGTCGAGGCTGATCCCGACTCGCGCCGCGGCGTCGGCCCACTGGGTCTTGAGGTGCTCGGTGGGGGCGACGACGGTGACCCGCTCGACCACGCCGGCGCTGAGCAGCTCGGTGGCCACCCGCAGGGCGTAGGTCGTCTTGCCCGCGCCCGGGGTGGCGACGGCGAGGAAGTCCCGCGGCGAGGCGAGCAGGTAGCGGTCGAGGGCCTCCTGCTGCCAGGCGCGCAGCTTGGAGGCAGTGCCCCAGGCCGCCCGCTCGGGGAAGGCTGGAGGGAGATGGAAGGCGGCCCCGGAACTCATAGGCCGCTCACGGTAGCCGTTCTGGCCGGATGACATGCCGGGGCCCCACCGTCGTGGTGGGGCCCCGGCCACGTGGTATGCCGCTGTGCGCGGCGCCATGGTCAGGCGCGGTAGGCGACCCACTGGGCCTGCATCCGGCTGACCTGGCCGGCGGTGAAGGTGTCCATGCAGGAGTCCTGGGTGTAGTCCATGAAGTTGTGGATCGGGTCGAGCCCAGCACCGGCACACGTGTCCCGCCCGGTCGGGCAGTTGAACGCCGGGCTCGACTCGGCGGGGGTGTCGCTGACGTAGTCCCCGCTGCCCGAGCAGCCGCCCTGGAAGGTGTGGTACAGCCCGGCCCAGTGACCGACCTCGTGGGTGGCGGTGTCGCCCTCGGCGTAGATACCGGCGCTTCCGCCGGGCAGCGAGCCGGTGAGCACGACGACGCCGTCCTGGTCGGTGATCCGCTTGGCCGGGAAGGTCGCCCAGCCGAGCAGGTCGTTGGTGAGGTTGGCGGTGTAGATGTTGAGCGCGGCCTTGTCGCCCTTGCGCAGGGTCGACTTCATCGCCTTCTCGGCGGACGATCCCTGGGTCAGGGTGTACCAGGAGGCGTTGTCGGTGCGGTCGGTCCCCTTGAGTGCGAAACCGAGGCCGGAGCCGGCATAGGAGTTCTTGAGCACCGACAGCTGGCTCGCGATCGCCGCGTCGGACACGGCTCCCTGGGCGCCGTCGGTGATCACGTGGACGTAGACGTCGATGGTGACGGGAGCGAAGGGGGCCGTGCCACCGACTCCCGGCTTGCCCTTCTGCCCGGTCAGCTTTCCGGCGGAGTCCCGGCTCAGGCCCTTGGCGGCCAGCGCCTTCGTCAGGGCGGCCTCCTGCGCCCTGACCTGGGCGGGGGTGAGCTCGTGCGGGTCCTTCGCCGTCCCGTTCGTCGTGCGGGCGCCGAGCGAGCCCGGCTCGAGGCAGGTCGCCGTGCGGGCGACGTCACCGGCGAAGGGGGACGCCTGGGCCGGGACGGTGACCGACGCGGCGACCAGGACGAGTGGAGCAGCCAGGGCAAGGGTGCGGAGCTTCATCTGTGGAGACCTTCCTCGACGATCCGCCACCCGGTCGGGGTGCGGTGCTCGGACTCTATGCAGCGTCCGCTCAGGAAAGTGCCGTAACGGGCATGTTCTTCGTCCGGAGAGGGTCAAGCCCGCCCGTGCGTGCGCGGCCGGCGCCCTCCGCTGGCGTCAGTCCTTGCCGTCGCCGTCGCCGTCCTGGGGGTCGCGCAGCCCGTCGTGGATCTCCTTGCAGACCGGGCAGATCGGGAACTTCTGGGGGTCCCGGCCGGGGACCCAGATCTTGCCGCACAGGGCGACGACGGGGTCCCCGCTCAGGGCGCTCTCGAGGATCTTCTCCTTGCGCACGTAGTGGGAGAAGCGCTCGTGGTCGCCGGGCTCCTGCAGCTGCTCGCGGACCTCCTCGCGCTCGATCGTCGCCGTGCTCGTGCGCGGGCCCTGGGGCTCGGCGAGGGGCTGGGGCTCGAAGGGGTCCGGAGGCATCGTGCTCATGGCGCGATCCTAGCCGCGCCGCGCGGCGTCGAGCAGTCGCGCTCCAGCCGGGTGGGAGCAGATCTGCTCGGGCAGCGCCCCCGGTCGGCCGCTGAGCAGGACCTGCTCGACCCGTCCCGTCGGGGCCGCGCCCGGGTCCGGGTCGAGCCCGAGACGGCGCAAGGTCTGGCGGGCGACGGCATCGGGCGAGTCGAAGACCGTGACGGGGACGCCGACCTCGCCCTCCCCCGCCCGCTGCAGGGCCGCGGCGATCCGGTCGCCCACGAGGCCGTAGTGGGTGCAGCCGAGGACGAGACCCCGCACGTGGGGCGGCGTGCGCCGGACGGCGGCCTCGATGGCCGCGTCGACCTCGGCGAGGTCACCGGACTCGATCGCCTCGGCGAGCCCGAGGGCAGCGACGGCATACGTCTCGGTGTCCTGGGCAAAGGCGTCGATGAGCCCGCGCAGGTAGGCGCTCGACGTCGTCGCCGCGGTGGCCCACACCGCGAGCGGGCCACCGGCCAGGGCAGCAGGACGGATCGCGGGAACGGTGCCGATGACGGGCAGGCCCGGCTCGAGCTCGGCCCGGAGCGCCTCGAGGCCGTGGACCGACGCCGTGTTGCAGGCGACGACGATCGCGTCGGGACGGTGCGGGAGCGCGGCCCGCGCGGAGGCGAGGATGAGGCGGCGCACCTCGTCGGGAGTGCGTGGCCCGTAGGGCATGTTGTCGGGGTCGAGCGAGAGCACGAGCCCGAGGTCGGGGCGCAGGGCGTGGAGAGCGTCCGCGTGCCCGACGAGGCCGACTCCACTGTCGACGAAGGCAACTCGCTTCGTCGTCACCGGCGCCACGTCAGTTCATCGACGGGTCGGCGGGGAAGTTCGCCACGTAGGCGAGGCTGTCGCGCTGGCGACGCAGCACCGTCCGCCACAGCTCCTCCGGCTCGGGGCTGAAGGGGTCGCGCACCTCGGCGTCGACGACATACCAGTCGCCCCGACGGATCTCACCCTCGAGCTGGCCCGACTCCCACCCGGCGTAGCCGGCGAAGATCCGAAGGCCGGCGAGCTCGGCCTCCACGACCGGCGTCGGCACGTCGAGGTCGACGAGACCGATCGAGCCGAAGAGACGCTGGACGCCGAGCGGCTCCGGCTCGTCACCGGGCACCGTGACGAGGCCGAGCGCCGAGTCGGTCGAGACCGGCCCGCCCTGGAAGAGCACGGGGGGCGCGGTGACGACCTGCTGCCAGCCCGGCAGCACGGAGTCGACGTCGGCCGTGAGCGGCTTGTTGAGCACGACACCCTGGGCGCCGTCCGCGTCGTGGTGGAGCATGAGGATGACCGACCGGTGGAACACCTCCCCCTCGACGGAGGGGGTGGCCACGAGCAGACGGCCGGTGTGGAAGGTCGAGGTCACCCTCGAAGCCTTCCACACCGGCCGTCGGCCGCGCCGGTCAGGACCGTCAGCGGCGGCCCTTGTCCTCGCCCCACGTGCTCACGAAGGAGTCGCCGCGCGAGCCGCGGCCGCCACGGTGGCCGTCCCGGCCACCGCCACCACGACGGTCGTCACGTCGGTCATCACGGCCGCGGCCGTGCTGCGGTCGCCCGCCACCGGCGGGACGGGGGCCACGCGCTCCGCCCGGACCGCGACGATGGACCTTCGGGCCGGCGACGAGGCGAGCGAACTCCTCCTCGGGGATCGCGATCCCGGACGGGGGCGTCCCGCCGGTCGCGGTGATGAGGTGGTCACCCGGGCTGACCCGGACCGGGGAGATGTCGAGCCCGGCGTCCTTGAGCTGGCGCTCCATCGTCTTGCGCTGGTGCGGCAGGGCCAGGGTCACGACGGTGCCCTTCTCGCCGGCGCGGGCCGTGCGGCCCGAACGGTGCAGGTAGTCCTTGTGGTCGGCCGGCGGGTCGACCTGCAGGACGACCGAGACGTCGTCGACGTGGATGCCGCGGGCCGCGACGTCGGTCGCGACGAGCACCCGGAGGCTGCCGTCACGGAACGCCCCGAGCACGCGGTTGCGCTGGCCCTGGTTGAGCCCACCGTGCAGCGCCGCGGCCATGACACCCTGCTCGCGCAGCTGGAGCGCGATGCGGTCGGCGCCGAGCTTGGTGCGGCAGAAGACGACGGTGCGGCCCGCCCGGTTGGCGACCTCGGCCGTGATCAGCTTCTTGTGCTGCGGGTCGATGAGCAGGACGTGGTGGTCCATGCCCTCGACCGACGCGGTCGCGTCGTTGGTCGAGTGGGTCACCGGGTCGGTGAGGTACTTCTCGACGAGCGCGTCGATGCCGCGGTCGAGGGTGGCGCTGAAGAGCAGGCGCTGGCCGTCGGACGGGATCTTGTCGAGGCTCGTCGTGATCTCGGCCATGAAGCCCATCTCGGCCATGTGGTCAGCCTCGTCGAGCACGGTGATCGAGATGTCGTCCATCTCGACGGCCCCGCGCTCGAGCAGGTCGTTGAGCCGGCCCGGAGTCGCGATGAGGATGTCGACGCCCTTGTTGAGGGCGTTGATCTGGGTCGTGTAGCTGAGGCCGCCGGCCACGAGCTTGTGGCGCAGCCCGGCGACGTGCACGAGCGGCTCGAGAGCGTCGGAGATCTGCATCGCGAGCTCGCGCGTCGGCGTGAGGATCAGGGCGTGCGGCCGACGGGGGGCGCGGTGCTGGCCGGCCTCGAGGAGCCGGGTGATCAGCGGTAGGCCGAAGGCGAGCGTCTTGCCCGACCCGGTCTGGCCGCGGCCGAGCACATCCCGGCCCGCGAGCGCGTCGGGGATCGTCGCGGTCTGGATCGGGAAGGGGGTCGTGATGCCCTCCCGGGCGAGGCGCTCGACGACGCGCTCGGGCAGGCCGAGTGCGGCGAAGCCGTTGTCTCCGGTGACCTCGACCGGGCCCTCGCTGATGTCGGCGCGCGTCGACTTGGTCCAGCTGTCGGCGTCCATCCGCTCGGCCTCGGCATCCTGGCCGTAGCCACCCTCGAAGTTGCCCTGCAGCGGGCCGGCTCCGCGGTCGTCACGGTCGCGGCGTGCGAAACCCCGGCCGGCGGCGGGACGCTCGTCCCGGTTGTAGCTCGGGCGGTCGTTGCGCGGGCCGCGGTCGTCCCGGTTGTAGCTCGGGCGGTCGTTACGCGGAGCGCGGTCGTCGCGGTTGTAGCTCGGGCGGTCGTTACGCGGAGCGCGGTCGTCCCGGTTGTAGCTCGGGCGGTCGTTACGCGGGCCGCGGTCGTCCCGGTTGTAGCTCGGGCGGTCGCCACGGGGCGCACGGTCATCGCGGTTGTAGCCGGGCCGGTCGTCGCGACGCTGGTAGCCGCCGCGGTCGCTGCGCGGGGCCCGGTCATCGCGGTTATAGCTGGGACGGTCGTCGCGACGCTGGTACCCACCGCGGTCGCTACGCGGGGCGCGGTCGTCCCGGTTGTAGCTCGGACGGTCGCCACGGGGCGCACGGTCATCGCGGTTGTAGCTGGGGCGGTCGCCACGGGGGGCACGGTCATCGCGGTTGTAGCTCGGACGGTCGGTGCGCTCGCCCCGGTTGTAGCTGGGGCGCTCGTCGCGCTGGGCACGCCACTCGCGGCCGCCGACGTGCGACGACGAGGCGGACGCGGGACGGGCGGTGCGGCCGGCGGGCGCGCTCTTCGGGCCACCCTGGCCGCGGTGGGCCTTCTTGGGGGCGCCGTGCACGGCCTTCTTCTCGGCCGGGGTCCAACGGGCCTTCTTGGGCGCGCCGGAGGAGGACTTCTTGGGCATCAATGCTCACCTATCTGTGACTCGGGCAGACTTCGCCTCGAGCCGTGAGTCACTACTCCACGACCATGCAGACGAGCCTCAGGCGCATCGGCTGCGCCCCATGGGGACCGGTTCACGGCATCTGCGCCGTCCGGCTGTCGGATCCGCTCCGCGTCAGGTGATCTCGGTGCCGGGCCGCACGCCTCGTGCGGCCCCCGAGCAGTGTCACCTCGTCGGACGGGGCTGCCCGCCGGTCATCACCAGCGGCATCTCGTCCATCGGGTCCGAGGAGATCTCGGAGTCGGATGTCGAGGAGTTTACCAGTCTCGACGCCGTGCCTCGACCAGCAGGACCGCCGCCCCGAGGGCCACCCCGACGAGATCGACCGCCGCGTCCCACACGTCCCCGGTGCGACCGGGCAGCCAGACGTGCTGCACCAGCTCGCTCACCGGGGCGTGCACGGCGAGCACGATGACAGCGCGCCACACCGAGCGCAGTGCCCGGCCCACGGCATACGTCGGGATCGCAAAGACGAGCAGGTGCACGACCTTGTCGGTCCAGCTCACCGGCCCGCTCACGGTGACGACGGGCCAGTAGAGGACGGCGACCTGCACCGCCACCGCGAGCACGGCCAGCAGGGTCGGCACGGTCGCGGCACGCGACCCGGAGCGAAGATCAGTCATCGGTCGCCCAGTGTAGGTAGGTTGCGAGGAGGTGGGGTCCCGGGGGCCCCGCACCTCACGACGAGGTCGTCAGCAGGCACGGAGGCCGTCATGGGCAAGCGCACCGTCACCGTCACGGGAAGCGGCCACAGCTGCGTCACCCCCGATGTCGTCCGTCTCGACCTGCGGGTCGGGCACGAGGCCGCCGACGTCGCCGCGGCCCTCGCCGGGGCGGCCGCCGGCATCGCCACCGTCGGCCGGGTCGTGCGTGAGCACGGGGTGGCGGACGCCGACATCCGGACGCTCGACGCCGGGGTGAGCCAGCGCTATGACCACCACACCGGCACGGCCAGTGGGTTCACCGCGCAGCAGCGTCTCGGCGTGACGGTCCGACGGCCGGACACCGTCGGGGACCTCCTCGAGGCGGCCGCTGCCGCGGTCGGCAACGCCCTGCTCGTCGACCAGGTGCGTCTCGACGTCGCGGACCGGAGCGCCGGTCTCGCCCGGGCCCGGGACGCCGCCTTCGCGGACGCCCGGAGCACGGCGCAGCAGTATGCCGCTCTCGCCGACACCCGCCTCGGCGCCGTCCTCGAGGTGGTCGAGGGCACCGCGGCCCCGCACGCCCGGCCGATGGCGTGGACGGAGCAGGCCGGCGTCGCGGCATCGGCGGGTGGGATGCCCGTCGAGGGCGGGGACCTCGACCTCGGGGCGACCGTCACGGTGCGGTGGGAGCTGCGCTGACCCGGTGCCCACGGAATACCTCTCGGGGCTCGTTCGTTGGGATGGGCATGGCTACGACTGAACTGACCGCACAGACCTTCGAGCAGACCGTGCTCGACAACGACATCGTGCTCGTCGACTTCTGGGCCTCCTGGTGCGGCCCGTGTCGACAGTTCGCCCCCGTCTACGACGCCGCCTCGACGCAGGACACCAACGACGGCATCGTCTTCGGCAAGGTGGACACCGAGGCGGAGCAGTCCCTCGCCTCCGCCGCGAACATCAGCTCGATCCCGACGCTGATGGCCTTCAAGGAGGGTGTTCTCGTCTTCGCCGAGCCCGGGGCGCTGCCCCAGGCCGGTCTGCAGGACGTCATCGAGCAGGTCAAGGCGCTCGACATGGCGCCGATCAAGGCGCAGATGGCGGCCGAGGCCGCTGGCCACACGCATGACGGTGGCGAGCACGACCACCAGCACGACCACGCGCACCAGCACTCCACCGAGAGCTGAGCCCCACCCCGTGCGCACGCTGCTCAACGTCGTCTGGGTGGTCTTCGGCGGCGTCTGGCTGTGGTTGCTCTACCTGCTGGCCGGCGCCCTCGCGTGCATCACGATCATCGGCATCCCGCTCGGCCTCGCGTCGTTCCGGATCGGCTGGTACGCCCTCTGGCCCTTCGGGCGCAGCGTCGTGGACCACCCCGGGGCGGGCGTCTCGTCGACGCTCGGCAACGTCGTGTGGGTGCTGCTCTTCGGCTGGTGGCTCGCCCTGGGGCACCTCACGACGGCCGTCGCGCAGGCGCTGACGATCGTCGGCATCCCGCTGGCGCTCGGCAACCTCAAGCTGATCCCGGTCTCGCTCTTCCCGCTCGGCAAGCAGATCGTGCCGTCCGGCCAGGGGCCGGGCTCCTTCGGCGTCGGACCCACCTCGAGCCAGGAGAACCTGCGGCTGCGCTGAACGTGGTGCAGCCGCGCACGACGAAGGGGCGCCCCGGTTGACCGGGGCGCCCCTTCGTGACGTGGCACGCGTGACGTGACCACCACAGAAGTGGTGGAGGTGGCGGGAATTGAACCCGCGTCCGATGACGAGAAACCAGGGCTTCTCCGGGTGCAGTGCACTACGGCTTTTCTCGGCCCCAGGGCTCGCGTGCACGCGTCCCCTGACAGGCCCAGTTGAGTAAGAGTCCCGCGCAGCCCCTCAACGTGGCTACGCAGCAAGTTTCCTAGCTGACGCCAGGCACTGAGTCGGAAACTAGCTCAGGCTGACGGACTTCGAGGCTCGCTCAGGCGGCGAGGGCGAAGTCGGTGCGCTTGGAATTGGCACCTATGGTTTTGCAAGGAGCGTTTACGAGATAACCCTGCGTCCTCGACCCGCTTCCCCTGATACGTCGACCACCGTCGAAACCGATCACCCCCGTGAGGGTGTCCACGTCACGCTGTGCACTTGTCAACCTGCGGGTCCCAAGGGTTCCCGTAGGACCCACAGTATGCCTCAGCAACGTCGGCGGGGTCCACGGCATTCCCCCCGGGGTCCCGGGCGCACCGCCGATAGGCTGCCCGGGAGGTCGGCGCCGACCGCCCGAGCCCACCTCGCCCGCACGCCGCCATCCTGGAGGTCTGATGTTCCGCAAGGTCCTCGTCGCCAACCGAGGTGAGATCGCCGTCCGCGCGTTCCGCGCCGCGACCGAGCTCGGTGCCCGCACCGTCGCCGTCTTCCCGCACGAGGACCGCAAGTCCGAGCACCGCCTCAAGGCCGACGAGGCCTACCAGATCGGCGAGCCCGGCCACCCGGTGCGGGCCTACCTCGACCACGAGGCGATCGTGGCCAAGGCCGTCGAGGCGGGCGCCGACGCGATCTATCCCGGCTACGGCTTCCTCTCCGAGAACCCGCTCCTGGCGGAGGCCTGCGAGCGGGAGGGGATCACCTTCGTCGGTCCCCCCGCGTCGGTCCTGCACCTGACCGGCAACAAGTCGCGGGCGATCGCGGCCGCACGGGAGGCAGGGCTGCCGACCCTGCACGGCTCCGAGGCCGGGACCGACCTCGACGTGCTCGCCGATGCGGCCGAGGGGCTCGGCTTCCCCGTCTTCGTCAAGGCCGTCTCCGGCGGCGGCGGCCGCGGCATGCGCCGGGTCGAGGCCGCGGAGGGGCTGCGCGACGCCCTCGAGGCCGCCCAGCGCGAGGCCGAGTCGGCCTTCGGCGACCCGACGCTCTACCTCGAGGAGGCCGTCGTCAACCCGCGGCACATCGAGGTCCAGGTCCTCGCGGACGGCGAGGGCGAGGTCGTCCACCTCTACGAGCGCGACTGCTCGCTCCAGCGTCGCCACCAGAAGGTCGTCGAGATCGCGCCGGCCCCCAACCTCGACGCCGACACGCGGGCGAGCATGTGCGCCGACGCCGTGGCCTTCGCCCGGTCGATCGGCTACGTCAACGCCGGCACCGTCGAGTTCCTACTCGGTGAGGACGGCCGCTACGTCTTCATCGAGATGAACCCCCGCATCCAGGTCGAGCACACGGTCACCGAGGAGGTCACCGACATCGACCTCGTCGTGATGCAGATGCAGATCGCGTCGGGCGACACCTTCGCCGACATGGGTCTGCGGCAGGAGGACATCCACACCAAGGGGTTTGCCCTCCAGTGCCGGATCACGACCGAGGACCCCTCCAACGGCTTCCGCCCCGACGCCGGCACCATCACCGTCTACCGATCGGCCGGTGGCAGCGGGGTGCGTCTCGACGGCGGCACCGTCTTCGTCGGCGCCGAGGTCAGCGCCCACTTCGACTCGATGCTCGTCAAGCTCACCTGCCGCGCCTCGACCTTCCCGCTCGCGGTCCGCCGGGCCCGACGGGCGCTGGCGGAGTTCCGGATCCGCGGCGTCTCGACGAACATCCCGTTCCTCGAGGCGGTCCTCGCCGATCCCGTCTTCCAGGACGGGCTCGCCACGACGTCGTTCATCGACCAGCGCCCCGGCCTGCTGTCGGCTCGGGTGCCTGCCGACCGGGCCACCAAGCTGCTCACCTATCTCGCCGACGTCACGGTCAACCAGCCGCACGGCCCCGTCCGCACGCGGGTCCGCCCCCGCCTCAAGCTCCCCCCGCTGCCGACGGGGCCGGTGCCCGAGGGCGCCCGCGACCGGTTGCTCGCCCAGGGGCCGGCCGCCTTCGCCCGCGACCTGCGGCAGGCGACCGGGGTGCTCGTCACCGACACGACCTTCCGCGACGCCCACCAGTCGCTGCTCGCCACCCGGATGCGCACCCGCGACCTGCTCCACGTCGCCTCCCACGTCAGCCACCTCACCCCGCAGCTGCTGTCGATGGAGGCCTGGGGCGGGGCGACCTACGACGTCGCCCTGCGCTTCCTCGCCGAGGACCCGTGGGAGCGGCTCGCGGCGCTGCGCGCGGCGATGCCGAACATCCCCCTCCAGATGCTGCTGCGCGGACGCAACACGGTCGGCTACACCCCCTACCCGACCGCCGTGACCGACGCCTTCGTCCGCGAGGCCGCCTCCACCGGTCTCGACATCTTCCGGATCTTCGACTCCCTCAACGACGTCTCGCAGATGCGGCCCGCAGTCGAGGCCGTCCTCGCCACCGACACGGCCGTCGCCGAGGTCGCGCTGTGCTACACCGGCAACCTGATGAGCCCGGGCGAGCGGCTCTACACCCTCGACTACTACCTGCGCCTGGCCGAGCAGATCGTCGACACGGGCGCCCACGTCCTCGCGATCAAGGACATGGCCGGGCTGCTCCGCGCCCCGGCCGCCGCCCGGCTCGTCCGCGCCCTGCGCGAGCGCTTCGACCTGCCCGTCCACCTGCACACCCACGACACGGCCGGTGGTCAGGTCGGCACCCTGCTCGCGGCGATCGACGCCGGCGTCGACGCGGTCGACGCCGCCACCGCGACGATGGCCGGCACGACGAGCCAGCCGTCGCTGTCGGCCCTCGTCGCCGCCACCGACGACACCGCGCGCGAGACCGGCCTCGAGATCGCCAACGTCTTCGCCCTCGAGCCCTACTGGGAGGCGGTGCGCAGCCTCTACCAGCCGTTCGAGTCCGGCCTCGACTCCCCCACCGGCCGGGTCTACGTCCATGAGATCCCCGGCGGCCAGCTGTCCAACCTCCGCCAGCAGGCGATCGCGCTGGGTCTCGGTGACCGCTTCGAGGCCATCGAGGACATGTATGCCGCTGCCAACCGGATTCTCGGCAACATCGTCAAGGTGACGCCGACCAGCAAAGTCGTCGGCGACCTCGCCCTGGCCCTCGTCGGTGCGGGCGCCGACCCGGACGCCTTCGAGGCGGACCCGCAGTCCTACGACATCCCGGAGTCGGTCATCGGCTTCCTCAACGGAGAGCTCGGCGACCCGCCCGGGGGTTGGCCCGAGCCGTTCCGCACCAAGGCGCTCGCCGGCCGCCGGGCCCGACCGCGCCTCACCGCCCTGAGCCCCCCGCAGGAGGCCGCCCTCGCGGCCCACCCGCGCCGGACCCTCAACGAGCTGCTCTTCCCCGGCCCGACGAAGGACTTCGACGCCTCCCGGGAGTCCTACGGCGACCTGTCGGCGCTGGGCACGGTCGAGTTCCTCCACGGCCTCGAGCAGGGCGAGGAATACGAGGTCGAGATCGAGCAGGGCAAGCGGCTGCTCCTGGGGGTGTCCTCGATCGGCGACGTCGACCCCAAGGGCATGCGGACCGTCATGTGCACGCTCAACGGCCAGTTCCGGCCGATCCAGGTCCGCGACCGCAGCGTCCGGGCGCAGGTGAGGTCAGCCGAGAAGGCCGAGACCGGGGCCCCCGGTCAGGTCGCGGCCCCCTTCGCCGGCCTCGTGACGCTCTCCGTCGCCGAGGGTGACGCGGTGGAGCCCGGCGGCGTCGTCGCGACGATCGAGGCGATGAAGATGGAGGCCAACATCACCTCGCCCGTCGGCGGCACGGTGTCGCGGGTCGCGATCGGCGCCCCCCAGCAGGTCGAGGGTGGCGACCTGCTCGTCGTCGTGGGCTGACCGCCGGCGCCAGCCCGGCGACCGGGCCGGCCGGCCTACCAGGAGCCGGAGGAGGAGCCGCCGCCACCGCCGGCGGAGAAGCCGCCCCCGCCGGAGAAGCCCGAGGCGCCGGACGATCCCGGCGTCGAGGTGAACGTCCCGGTCGAGGTCGTCGAGAAGCTGTCGACGCCGTGGGCGATGCCGGTGAAGTCGGGGAAGGTGGCACCGCTCCAGAGGTACCAGGTCGGCATGATCAGCGGCTGGTTCGCCGCCTCGGCCGCCTTCGCGACCTCGGCGAAGGTGGTGGCCCACCGGTCGGCGACCCCGAAGACGACGGCATACGGCAGGTACCGGCTGAAGATGTTGCTCGCCTCCTCGAAGGCGATCTGGCTGGCTTCCGCGGTCGTGAGGTACTCCTTGAAGCCGAGCGACTGGGCGAGGACGGCGGAGCCCTCCGCCGTCTTGGCCGCCATCTTGGAGCCGAGCAGCCAGGTGATGCCGCCGGCGAGCACGAGGCCCACCCCGAGCGCGATCCCGCCGGAGAAGGAGCCGCCGACGAGGCTCGCGACGAGCGAGTGGCCGAAGAAGAGGAACACGCCGCCGACGACGGCGAGGAAGATCCCCAGCCCCTGCCACATCGAGCGCTGGGTCTGCGGCGAGGAGCGGAACCAGTGACGGGTCACGACCTCGTCGTACATCTGGGACTGGACCGACGTGAGGGTCGAGGCGAAGTGGTTCTTCAGGCCCGAGAGGGTCACGACGTCCTGCCCGCTGCTGAAGACGCCGTCGAGCAGGGTCCGCTCGTAGGGCAGCAGCCGCTCACCCGCGGGCTCGGCGAGACGGGTCAGGGTCCAGTCGGTGCGGCTGAAGGCACCGGCCGGGTCGGTCTCCTCGATCTGCAGGAACCCTCGGACGGCGAGGTCGATGACGGTCGCCGAGACGTCGATCGGGTTGGCCGTCTCGTCGATGATGACCCCGACCATGCCGGGCTGGACACCCTTCGGCGGGTGGAACTGGACGGCGACGACCTGCTTGCCGCCGCGCGTCGTGGCCTGTCCGGGGACCGTCCCCGGCGCGGGGGTGAGCCCGGGGGTGAGGTCGGCGTAGCGTTCGTCCCGACCCCGGGTCCACACGAGCAGCCCCATGACGCCGGCCGCGATCACCGGGGCGCCGATCCCGCCCACCCAGGCCGCGGCGTTGACGGCCGGCTCGACCGAGGCCCCGAAGTCGGACACGCCGTCGCTCCCACGGACGTCGGCGGCCAGGCCCGGGTCGAACGCGGCCGCCGGGTAGGAGGCGAGGACGGACATCGCGTCACCGGGGCCGAGGGACGTCGCGGAGAACGTCGCGGGGTCCCCGCCCGAGCCCTGGCACGGGGTGCTCGAGCGACTGACCCCTACGTAGCACGCGACCTTCGTCGCGGCGGCCGGAGCGGTGACGGTGACGGTGACCTTGTCCCGCGGCGTCGTCTCATCGGCGCCGAAGACGTTGTAGTAGAGCTCGACCGTCTGGTCGGCGGCGATCGGGTTGGCGACGTTGCGCAGGGTGTAGCTGACGTCATAGACCTGCGTGCCGCTCGTGTACTCGTCTGGGCTCCCGATGCGAAGCCGGGTCGCGTCACCCCTGTCGATCAGCTCGACCGCGTCCGGGGCGCCGCTCGGGCTCGTCACCGCGACGTCGGTCAACTCGTAGTAGCGGTAGCGGTCCGCCTGGTCCTGGTAGCCCATCCGCACGACGATGTCGCGGTAGATGCCGTGCTGTTGGCTCCCACTGGGGAAGGTCCAGGTGATCCGCTCGGTGACGTCCATGCTGCCGTCGGGCTGGAGGTCGTAGGCGGCCGTGAAGTCGTCGATCTTCTCGCCGCCGGCGGCACTCGAGGTCGCCGCCGGGAGGAGCACGAGGAGCAGGCTGACGAAGAGCACGCCGAGGGCGGCGAGCGGGCGGCGACGGCGGTGGGGCGAGGACTTCGGTGACATGCGGACCCTGTTCCTGACGCTGGGCTGGAGGTGGGGACCGCGATCGGAGGTGCGGCCCTCAGCGGTTTCGATGCGCCTTGCTCATCGCGCGTTCCGCCTCGCGCTTGTCCTGTTGCTCACGTAGGGCGTGACGCTTGTCGTAGGACTTCTTGCCGGTGGCGAGGGCGATCTCGACCTTGGCGTTGCCGTCCTTGAAGTAGAGGGCGAGCGGGACGATGGTCCGGCCGCTCTCGCGGGTCTTGTGCGCGATCTTCGTCAGCTCGGCGCGGTGGAGCAGCAGCTTGCGACGGCGCCGCGGGGCGTGGTTGTTCCACGTGCCGTTGAGGTACTCGGGGATGTGGACGTTCTCGAGGAAGAGCTCGTCCCCGGTGAACATCGCGAACCCGTCGACGAGCGAGCAGCGTCCCATCCGCAGAGCCTTGACCTCGGTGCCGCGCAGCACCATACCCGCCTCGAAGGTGTCCTCGATGAGGTAGTCGTGTCGGGCCTTGCGATTG
The DNA here is from genome assembly GCA_963764195.1 of uncultured Actinomycetota bacterium. GTDB lineage: Bacteria > Actinomycetota > Actinomycetes > Actinomycetales > Dermatophilaceae > JBDSSS01. The sequence continues at coordinate 414,588 of CAVXRG010000003.1, read as the reverse complement.
CTCGCGACGAGCGATCGCCCCTTCTCCTTGGGCACCGGTCCATCCCTTCCCTCGTGTGGGCGCGCCGCACCGGACGGCGCGCCAGCATCCCCACGCTACCCCGAACGCCGGAGCGGTCCGAGCCGGTTTCGGCGCGGTGTCGGGTCAGAGCCAGCTGCGCGGGTTGACCGGGGTCCCGTCCTCGTAGACGCCGAAGTGCAGGTGGCAGCCCGTCGAGTAGCCCGTCGTCCCCGAGTAGCCGATGAGCTGGCCCCGGTTGACGGCGCCGCTGAACTTCACGATGGAGGTCAGGTGGTTGTAGCTCGTCACGAGGTCGACCCCCCGGTGGATGCCGTGGTCGATGAGGACCTGGTTGCCCCACCCGCTCGGTCGCCACCCGGCCCTGATGACGGTGCCGGGGGCAGCGGCATACACCGGGGTCCCGCACGCGATGCCCCAGTCGAGGCCGTCGTGGAGCATCCACTTGAGCAGCACCGGGTGCCAGCGCATCCCGAAGCCGGAGGTCGTGGGTCCCTTGGCGGGATAGCTGAGGTAGTTCGAGGGCGTCGAGTCGGACGGCGTCGCGGGGACCGGCGGGATCTTTACCGGAGCGGGGACCTGGGGCACGGGCTTGGGGGTGTACTTCTTCCCCGCGGCGGCGGCCCTGGCGGCGGCGGCCTTCTCGGCCCTGACCTTCGCGGCGCGCTCGGCCTGGAGCTTGGCCTGCCGGGCGGCCTCGGCGCGCACCTTCGCCTGGCGCTGCGCCTCGGCCTTGGCCCGGGCCGCCTTGATGGCAGCCTGCCGTTTGGCCTCGGCGATCTTGGCCTGCCGGGCTCGCTCGACGAGGATGCCCTTGAGCCGCGCGGACTCGGCGGAGGCCGCCGCGAGCTCGGACTGCTCGTTGGCCTTCTGGGCCTGCAGGTCGGAGGCGTAGGCCTTCTGCTGGGACTGGAGGCCGGCGAGGCTTGCCTTGGCGGCTGCCGCGTTGGTGGCCGCGGTGACGGCGTTGTTCTTGGCGACGACGGCCTGCGCGGTCGCCTGGGCGGCCGCCGCGCGCGCCGCCTCGGCGTCCTTGAGGGACCGCTCGGCCTGGCGCTTGAGGTCGTCGATCTCGCCGCGCACCGAGGTGAGGTAGGCCCGGGTGGAGGTGTCGTCGGCCTTCATCGCGGCGAGCTTGTCGATCGTGTCGCTCGCGACCTCGCTCGCGGTGTCGGCCATGACCATCCGGTCGGCGAAGTCCTGCGGGGAGGTCGCACCGAAGACGAGCCCGAGCTGCGACTCCGTGCCCGCACCCTGGAAGACCTCGGCCGCGTAGGCGTCGAGGGCGTCCTGGGAGGTGACGAGCTCGGACCCGCTCCGGCTCAGCTTCTCCCGCGCGCTCTGCTCGTTGGCCTGGGCCACCGCGAGCTTCTGTGCGACGGCCTCGTTGTGGGCGCGGGCCTTGGCCTCGGCCGCGGTCGCGCGCGACTCGGTCGACTGGGCCTGCGCCTGGGCTGACTGGGCCTGCTCCTGCGCGGTCTGCGCGGAGGCGAGCCGCTGCTGGGCGATCGGCAGGGCGGCATTCGTCTTCTCGAGGTTGACGTAGGCCTTCGCGAGCGAGGCGCTCGTCCCCTCGAGCTGCTGGCCGAGGCTGGCGATCTTCTGGTCGGTCTTCTTCTTCTGGTCCGCCACGTCGTCGGCGCGCGCGAGCAGCGGGGTCGAGAAGGTCCCGAGGCAGGCGAGCGCGACCCCCGCGGCCACCATCTTGGCGGCGGGGGTCCTCGAGTCAGAGCGCCTCATGAGCCACATAGGCCTTATTGGTACCACACGTCACACGGATGTGGTCAGCCCAAACGCGCCACAAATCAGACATTGCGGGCCCGCCCCTCAGACCCGGAGGTAGCGGCGCAGCGTCACCCACGAGGTGAGGGTGGACAGCCCGATCACCCCGACGATGACGAACGGCGCGACGTAGTAGACGTCGGCGACCCCGATGAAGGCCGTGTCGGTGAGCGTCTCGCTGAGGAAACCGACGACGCCGTAGCGGACCGTCGCCCAGAGCATCACCATCGCCATCGTCGCCCCGACGACGCTCGAGATGACCGTCTCCATGACGAACGGGAAGCGGATCGTGAAGTTCGAGGCGCCGACGAGCCGCATGATCCCGGTCTCCCGCCGTCGGCTGAAGGCGGTCTGGCGGATCGTCGTCGAGATGAGCATGACGGCCGCAAGGACCATCAGCGAGCTGAGCGCGATCGCCGCCCACGACACGGTGTTCATGAAGGCGAAGAACTTCTCGAGCAGCTTCTTCTGGTCCTGGACGTCCGCCACCCCGGGCATCCCCTTGATCGAGGACGCGACGACGTCGAACTTGCCGGGGTCGTTGAGGTTCACCCGGTAGGAGTCGGCGAAGTAGGACTCGCCGGCTCGCGCGAGCGGGCTGTTCTGGTACGTCGTCTTGAAGCGGTCGAAGGCCTCGTCACGCGACTCGTAGAACACCTCCTTGACCGTCGGCTTGAGCGACTCGAGCTCGGCCTTGATCGCGGTGCGCTGGGCGTCGGTCGTCGCCTCGCCGGCGCAGTTGGCGTAGCGGGTCTTCTCGGCGCAGAGCAGGACGGTGACCTGGACGCGGTCGTACCAGTAGTCCTTCATCGTGTCGACCTGCCGCTGGCCCATCAGCCCCAGGCCGAGCAGGTACATCGAGATCATCGTGACGATGACGACGGACAGCGCCATCGAGAGGTTGCGCCGCAGACCGTTGCCGATCTCGGCGAGGAGGAACTGGAGTTTCATGCCTTCTCCCGCTCAGTGGCTCGTGGTCTGGACGGCGCGGCGGCGACGGAAGAACCCGGCCCGCTGGCGGGGCTCGTCGGCGTCGCGCCCGATGGGGGGCAGGCCGTCATCGCCGTCATGGCTGTCATGGCTGTCATCGGTGTCGGAGTCGTCGGCCTCGGGCTCGGCGGCCTCCGCCGCCGGGGCGGCGACCGCGCCGTCGTCGTAGCCGTCGGCCAGCTCCGGCAGCTCCTGGGGGCGCGGGGGCAGCTCCGGCTCGAGCTCGACCCGCGGGATGCTGCCCGTCGTGTACTCCCCCGCGTGCTCGTCGCTGACGAGGTCACCGTGGTGCAGGCGGATGACGCGCTTGCGCATCGCGTCGACCGTCGCGGTGTCGTGGGTGGCCATCACGACGGTCGTCCCGGTGCGGTTGATCCGGTCGAGCAGCTGCACGATCTCGAGGCTCGTGGCCGGGTCGAGGTTTCCGGTCGGCTCGTCGGCGAGCAGGATCGGCGGCCGGTTGATGAAGGCGCGCGCGATGGCGACGCGCTGCTGCTCCCCACCGGAGAGCTGGTGCGGGAGGCGCTTCTCCTTGCCGGCGAGGCCGACGAGGTCGAGCGTCTCCGGCACGGTCTGGCGGATCTTCGAGCGCGAGTTGCCGAGCACCTGCAACGCGTAGGCGACGTTCTGGTAGACGGTCTTGTTCGGCAGCAGCCGGAAGTCCTGGAAGACGCAGCCGATCTCGCGGCGCAGCGCGGGCACCTTGCGGTCGGGGAGCAAATCGAGGTCGCGGCCGCCGACGAGGATCCGGCCCGCCGTCGCGTCCTGCTCCTTGAGCACGAGCTGGAGCAGGGTCGACTTGCCCGAGCCGGACGTGCCGACGACGAAGGCGAACTCGCCGCGCGGGATCTCCAGGGAGATGTCGCTGAGGGCGGGTCGCTTCGTCCGCGGATACGTCTTCGTGACGTTCTCGAAGAGGATCATGGGGCGTGGCCTCGGCTTCTGCGGTCGGCGGCTGGGCTGTGGAAGGGCAGGCAGCGGCATACGATCTGGGCTGGCACGAGCGAGCCGGTAGGCCGCTGGGCCGCCTCCGAGGCTACGGCCAGCACCCGTGAAAGAGCCGTTACCAGCGGGTCGGGCGTGGCGCGAGTGACGCGCCCACCCACCCCATCAGACCGGGCCCGTCAGTCGGTCGAGCGCTTCTGCTCGATCTGCCAGCGGATCCCGGCCTCGACGAAGCCGTCGATGTCACCGTCGAAGACCGCCGACGGGTTGCCCGTCTCGAACTCCGTCCGCAGGTCCTTGACCATCTGGTACGGGTTGAGGACGTAGGAGCGCATCTGGTCACCCCAGCTCGCCTTGACGTCGCCCGCCATCTCCTTCTTGACCGCGGCCTCCTCGGCCTTGCGCTGGATGAGCAGGCGCGACTGGAGGACGCGCAGGGCGGCGGCGCGGTTCTGGATCTGGCTCTTCTCGTTCTGCATCGACACGACGATGCCCGTGGGCAGGTGGGTCATCCGGACCGCCGAGTCGGTCGTGTTGACGCTCTGCCCGCCCGGGCCGCTCGAGCGGAAGACGTCGACCTTGAGGTCGTTCTCGGGGATCTCGACCGAGTCGTCGCTCTCGATGAGCGGGATGACCTCGACGGCGGCGAAGCTCGTCTGGCGACGGCCCTGGTTGTCGAAGGGGCTGATCCGGACGAGGCGGTGGGTGCCGGCCTCGACGGAGAGGTGCCCGAAGGCGTAGGGGGCGTTGACCTCGAAGGTCGCGGACTTGAGGCCGGCCTCCTCGGCATAGGAGGTGTCCATCACCTTGGTGGGGTAGTCGTGTCGCTCGGCCCAGCGCAGATACATCCGCATCAGCATCTCGGCGAAGTCCGCGGCGTCGACGCCACCGGCGCCGGAGCGGATCGTCACGACGGCGGAGCGCTCGTCGTACTCGCCGGAGAGCAGGGTGCGCACCTCGAGCTCACCGATGTCCTTCTTGAGGGTCAGCAGGTCGCGCTCCGCCTCGTCCATCGTGGCCTGGTCGGCCTCCTCGGTCGCCATCTCGACGAGCGTCTCGAGGTCCTCGATGCGGCCGTCCATCTCGAGGACACGGTCGCGCTCGGAGTTGGCGCGTGAGAGGTCGGAGGTGACGACCTGGGCCGCGTCGGGGTTGTCCCAGAGGTCGGGAGCGCTGGCCTGGGCCTCGAGCTCGCCGATCCGGGTCGCGAGCGCGTCGAGGTCGGTCACGCCGCGCACCGAGTCCATCGTCGCGCGGAGGTCCTTGAGTTCTTGCTGGAAGTCGACAGCCACGTTGAGACAGACTACGGCAGCACGGAGCCGGCCCGGGTGGTGCAGGCTTCGGGCCCCCACCGGGGCGCACACCCTGCACCACCCGGCCGCCCGCGGTCAGGCGAGGCCGCGCCGCAGGGCGTCGACCCGCATGGCCCAGATGCGTTGTGACAGCGGGGCTTCCGGCGCGAAGTTCTCCGAGGCGTGGTAGGCACCGGGGTTGACGTGCAGCTCGGTCGGCACGCCGGCCTGGAGCAGCCGTGTCGCGAACGCGATGTCCTCGTCGCGGAAGAGGTCGTGGCTGCCGACGTCGATGAAGGTCGGCGGCAGGCCCGACAGGTCGTCGGCGCGGGCGGGAGCGGCATACCCGTCGGCCTCGGCGTCCCCGAGGTACCAGGCCCAGGCCTCGACGTTGCCGCCACGGTCCCAGATCCCGATCTCGGTGACCGCGCGGCTCGACATCGTCTCGTTGCGGTCGTCGATCATCGGGTAGATCGCCATCAAGAAGGAGATGGCCGGCGTCCCCCGGTCCCGGGCCATCAGGGCGACGGCGATGGCGAGGCCACCGCCGGCACTCCCCCCGTAGACGGCGAGGCGCCCGGGGTCGACGCCGAGCTCGTCCACGTGCTCGGCCATCCAGGTGAGCCCGGCGTAGCAGTCCTCCGCCGGCGCCGGATGCGGGTTCTCCGGTGCGAGCCGGTACTCGACCGACACGACGACGGCGCCGACGGCCTCGCAGAGCATCTCCGCCGTGGGCGACTCACCCTCGACCGTGCCGAGGATCATGCCGCCGCCGTGGATGTAGTAGATGCCGGGCAGCACGCCCTCGGCCCCGACCGGCCGGAAGATGCGGACGCCGACCTCGGGAGCACCCTCGGGACCGGGGATCGTGCGGTCCTCCCGCTCGACGCGGTCGTTCGGCGGGAGGCCGGCCGTCATCGCCTCGAGCATGTCCGCCGCCGCGGCGCGCCGGGCGCCGATGTCGGGGATGGCGTTGAAGCCTCCCGGGAGCACGGCCATCAGCTGCTCGAGCGGTTCGCGTGAGGCGGGGTCGAGCTGGTCGCGCTGGCTCATCTGCGGCTCCTTTGCCATCGGTGGGCCACGAGTCGTCGTGCCGTGGTCCGAGGCGGTCAGCCTGTCACCGGGCAGGCCCGTGCGGAAGGGCTGTGACGCTGCTCGCCGACCGACTGCGCCGGACACGCGGACCTGTCACGCTGCTCCCACCAGACCCGCCCGAGATCGCTGGAGGACCGATGCCCCGCGGCAGTCGCTCGATCACGCTCCGTTTCCTCGCCGCGCCGACCGACGCGGGCTACTCCGGGACGGTGAGCGGCGGCCGGGTCCTCGAGTGGATCGACAAGGCGGGGTATGCCGCTGCCGCCGGCTGGAGCGGGACGTACTCCGTCACGGCCTACGTCGGCGACGTGCGCTTCACCCGGCCGGTCGAGGTCGGTGACCTCGTCGAGACGACGGCGCGACTGGTGCACACCGGGCGCAGCAGCATGCACATCCTCGTCACCGTCAGCTCGGGCAACCCGCGCGAGGACGCCCTCGTGCTGGCGACGCAGTGCCTCATGGTCTTTGTCGCCGTGGACGGTGACGGGCGCCCCACCCCGGTCCCGGAGCTGACCGCCGAGACCGACGAGGACCGGGACCTACAGCGCAGTGCCGTCGCGCGGATCGACCTGCGCGCCAAGATCGCCGAAGCGATGGCGGCCCAGACCTACAGCGGCGCCGGGACCGCGCCACGGACGGTGCTGCGCTTCCTCGCCGCACCCACCGACGTCAACTGGGGAGGGAAGGTCCACGGCGGCATCGTCATGCGCTGGATCGACGAGGCCGCCCACGTCCTCGCCACCCGGTGGACGGGCAGCGCCGCCAACGTCGCGGTCTACTCCGGCGGGGTCCGCTTCTACCGGCCGCTACGCATCGGCGACCTCGTCGAGGTCGAGGCCAGGCTGCTGCTCACCGGCACCTCGAGCATGCACCTCAGCGTGCACGTGCGGTCCGGCGACCCGGCCGCGGGTGAGCCAGAGCTGACGACGCACTCCCTCATCGTGTTCGTCCCCCTCGACGCCGACGGCAACGCGATCACGGCCCGGCCGTGGGTGCCGCGGACCGACGAGGACCGGGCCCTGCGCGACCACGCGCTCGAGCTCGTCTCGCTGCGGCAGAGCATCGACGCCGAGCGACACGTCCCCTGACCTCCGACTCAGCGACCGGCGAGGTCCTCGAGGGTGGGCACGAGGTCGGCCGGCTCCGGCAGGGCGGCGATCTCCGCCGCCACCGCGCGGGCCCGCCGACGGAACCTCGGGTCGGCGAGGACCTCACCGACGGCCGCCGCCAGGGTTGGAACGCCGGCCGGCCCCCCGTCGTGGCGGACCCCGGCACCCGCGGCTGCGACGTGGTCGGCGTTGACGAACTGGTCCAACGCGAACAGCGGCAGGACGACCTGCGGCACCCCCGCAGCGAGGGCCGTCATCGTCGTGCCGAAACCGCCGTGACCGACGACCGCGGCGGCGTGTGGCATCACGTCGGCCTGGGGCCACCACGCCTCGACGTGGGCGTTCGCCGGCCACGGCCTCAGCCGGTCGAGGACCGAACGGCTGGCCGTCGTCATCAGCACCCGCACGGGAGCGTCCGCCAGCGCCGCGAGAGCCGTCCCGAAGACCCCGGCGAAGGACTCGATCCCCCCGGCGACGGACCCGAAGGTGACGTAGACGAGGTCGAGGTCGGGGTCGCCCCACGCGGGCGGCAGCGATCCGGTGGCTCCCGGGGCCGGCGCGTCCCGGTAGCGCCAGGTCGGTCGCGGTCTCGTCCCGGCGGGCCCGGCCACGACGTCGGACCCCGACTGGGCGTCGAGGCTGACGGGCACCGAGGTGAGGAGCGGCCCCGATGCTGCCGCCGCCACCACCGTCCCCCGGTCGAGTCCGGCGAGGGCGTCGAGCTCGGCCAGGGGGTCCGTGAGCTCGCCGGCGAGGCCCGCCAGTGGCTGCCCCATGCCGATCGCCACCTCGACCGTCGGCACGCCCGCCCGCAGGGCTGCCGCCAGCGACCCGAGCTCGGCCGGCTCCCGCACCAGCAGGTCCGGCCACCACTCGTCGATGACACGGGTCACCCCGGGCAGGGCGGCCTGCGCGTCGTGCCGGGCGAAGACCTCCCGCATGACGGTGCGGTTGGCCTCCACGGTCGTCAGGTGGGGCAGCCGCGCGAAGATCGGCCCGAGCACCCCGTCGGGCACGTCGTCGAAGGCGAAGTGGGCCAGGCCGCTGCGCTGGACCGCAGCGGCGAACGAGCGCGGCGCCGTCACCAGGACGTCGTGCCCGGCGGCGACGCAGGCTCGCGCGACGGGCACGAGAGGCCCGAGGTGCCCCGCCCCCGCGGTGCTCGCGAACAGGATCCGCATCCGTCGAGGATCTCACCGCAACGGCGCCGGAGCGGCCGGTTCGCGACGACTCGTCGCAGCCGGCCGCCCTGCGGGCAGGGTCAGCGCAGGCGGGTCGGCAGGTGCCGCCGCGGTGACATCCGCGGTCCGCGTCGGGGGCGGTGGTGGCCGGCCAGACCGAGCAGGTGCTGCACGCGGTAGCGGTGCCCCCGGTAGGGCTCGAGCAGCTCGGCGAGACCCTCGTCGTCCACCGGCGTCCCGGTGAGGGCCCAGCCGATGTCCTTGGCCACGTGGTAGTCCCCGAAGCTCACCGCGTCGGCGTCGCCGAGGGCCCGGTGGGCGACCTCGGCGCTGGTCCAGACCCCGATCCCCGGCAGCGCACGCATCCGCCGGCGCGCCTCCGCAGCCGAGATCCCGGCGCCCTCCTCGAGCCGCCCCGCGTGACCTGCGGCGCGGACGAGGGTGCGCGACCGGGCCCCGTCGACCGAGGCCTGGAGCCAGGCCCACGACGGGACCGCGGCCCAGCCCTTCGCCGTCGGCGGCGCGAAGAGGGTTGGTCCGAACGGGCCGGGCGCCACCTCCCCGTAGCGCCGCACGAGCGTCCGGTAGCCGGCGAAGGCCTCCTGACCGGTCACCTTCTGCTCGATGACCGCACACGCCAGCGCGTCCATCACGAGGCCGGACCGCGGCACCCGCCAGTGCGCGAACCGTCGCCATGCGTCCGCGACGAGGTCGTGGTGCGGGACGAAGTCCGAGGCATCGTCGTCGTCGCCGAGCAGGGCCGGCACCGACGCCAGCAGCCACTCGGCGCCGGGGCCCCACGCCTCCGCCTCGACCACGGAATCGGCTGTGCGGCATACGAGCTGGAGCGTGCCCACCCCTTCGGGTGTCTGTGCCGCGCGCACGACCCAGCCGTCGCGGCCCCACCGGCTGGTCGGGTCACCGGCCCCGCGGCGGAAGACGCCGAGCTGCGTGCGCAGGTGGATCTCGCGATCCGTGCGCCACCGACGGGTGAGGGATTCGGGCACCGGACCATCCTCGCCTAGACTCGTCCGGACGGTGCACCGGCCTCCTGACCGCACCGCCCGCCACGAACGGAACGAGGAACGATGGCCCGGGACACCCCCCGAGACCGCCGCGAGCGCGCAGCCCAGATGCAGGCCGAGCAGAAGGCCTCGGAACGACGCCGCCTCCTCGTCGTCGTCGGCGCCTGTGTCGCCGTCATCGCGATCATTGGGGCTGCGGTCGCGTGGGCCGTGCTCGGCGAGCAGAACAAGAAGGCCGAGGCCCTCGGCGCGATCAGCGGCGACGTGGCGGCCGCGTCCTGCGACCCCGTCACCGACGACCCTGCAACCGGCTCGAGCGACCACGTCGGGCCCGGCACGGCCACCCCCGACACGACGCGCATCGACTACGCGACGATCCCACCGTCGAGCGGCCAGCACTTCGTCTCCCCTGCGCTCGCCCAGCGCCGCGTCTACACCGTCGCCGACGCGCCCCCGGTCGAGAACCTCGTGCACAACCTCGAGCACGGCTACACGATCCTCTGGTACGACCCCTCCCTCGAGCAGACCGACGCCGCGAGCTTCGACGCGCTCGCGACGCGGGTCAACGCGATGAAGGAGTCGGCGGGCAAGTTCCTGGTCACCCCGTGGGACACCAGCCGCGGCGCGTTCCCTGCCGGCAAGAAGTACGCCCTGTCGCACTGGTCGGCCGAGGTCGACCCCCAGACCGGCACGGTCGGCGCCCAGCTGGGCCACCGCCAGCTGTGCGGCGGCCTCAACACGACGGTCGTCGAGGACTTCGTCAAGGCCCACCCGTGGTCCTCCGCTCCGGAGCCCGGCGCGGCCTGAGGCTGCAGCCCTCGGAATCGACGTGACCGCCCGCGCGTTGGACCGGGCATGACGATCACAGGCGAGTACATCCCCAGCCCCAGCGAGTGGGTCCGCAAGCAGGTCGAGACGATCGCGGAGACCGGCACGACCGGGTCCGTCGACATCCAGGGCCTGCCGGTCGTCCTGCTGACGATGCTCGGTGCGAAGTCGGGGTCGGTCCGCAAGGTGCCCCTCATGCGGGTCGAGCACGACGGGGTGTATGCCGCCGTCGCCAGCCAGGGTGGCGCCCCCGAGCACCCGCAGTGGTACCACAATCTCCGCAAGCACCCCGACCTCGACCTGCAGGTCGACACCGAGACCTTCCCCGTGCACGCCCGCGTCGTCGAGGGCGAGGAGCGGGAGGCCTGGTGGCAGCGGTGCGTCGAGGCCTTCCCCGACTACGCGAGCTATCAGGTGAAGACGGATCGGCAGATCCCCGTCTTCGTGCTGGAGCGTGCCGAGCACTGACCGGCAGAGAGGCCCGCACTCCTCCACAGGGCCCCTCCTGACCCTTGCCCTCGTCGAACTCCTGTTCTACAATTGATGGAGAGGGGGGTGGTCGGATTGCCTTACGTGGCAGGCGATTCCGTGCTCGAGCGTCGGCTCGCGGCGGACCTGGTCAGGGCTCGTGGGGAGTTCGTCCTGGCGGAGGCGTATGCCGCTCGCCGCGCACCGTTGGGGCTGCCTCTCATCGAGGTGGCCGCGGAGCTGAGCGGGGCGACCCACCGTCCCGCGCTGGGCGCGGACTCGGGCGAGGACGCGTTCGCGGCGGCGCTGGATGCGGACCTGAGGGTTCTCGAGGCGGTGGAGCGGGCCAAGGCGGCCCTGGACGCGATCGGTCTGGAGGCGCTGGCGCGGATGGACGCGACCGCGTCGGCGGAGCTGGGCGCGCGGCACGCGCAGTCCTGGGTGGACCGCACGCCCCTGTCGGCGCGGGAGGTCGTGGTGTCCGAGGTGGCGACCGCGACGGGCCTGTCGGTCCCGGACGTCGGCCGCCGGGTGGAGCTCGCGACCGCACCCGCGGCCCGGTCCGGGTTCCTGCGGGGAGAGCTCGCGGCGGGCCGGACGACCCTGGCCCGGGCGACCCGGCTCGTGGCGGAGACCACCTCCCTGAGCGACGAGGCCGCCGACAGTGTGGCCAGGCGGGTCCTGGCCCCGACCCGGGACGGGGCCGGGCTGTCGCCGTCGGTGTTCTCCCAGCGGCTGCGCCGCGGGCTGGTGTCGGTGCCCGCGGGTGAGGTCGACGAGGCCGCCCGGCGCCGGCAGGTCCGGTCCCGGGTCGGGGCGTTCGCGACCGTGGGCGACGACGGGTTCGCGACCCTCACCGTCATCGACGCCGCGCACAAGGTCGTCGCCGCCCTCGAGACCGCCGACACGCGGGCCCGGGCGGTGAAGGCCGCCGGTGATCTGCGGAGCCTGGACGAGATCCGCGCGGACCTGCTGCTGGACCCGGCCGGGCTCGGTGTCGCCGCGGCCGTGTGGCTCGTCGTGCCCGCCGCCACCGCCCTCGGGATCGGTGAGGACCCGGCCGAGCTGCCCGGCCATGGCTACCTCAGCGCGTCACAGGCCCGTGCGGTGATGACCGCGCCCGGGTCGGTCTGGCACGCCCTGCTCGCCGACCTCGACACCGGCAAAGCGCTGGCCCTGTACCGGAAGGGCTACCGCCCGACCGCCGAGATGATCGCCCACGTCCGCGCCGTCGACGGGGTGTGCCGGGCACCGGGGTGCACGGTCCTCGCGGGCCGGTGCGACCTGGACCACGTCGAGGCCTTCGACCACGACGACCCCGACGCGGCCACCACCACCGGCAACCTGTCCGCCACCCACCGGCGCCACCACCGGCTCAAGACCGCCGGGGTGTGGGACGCCGAGCGCGACCCCGACAGCCCCGACAGCGATGGTGGCCTGGTCCGGTGGCGCACCGCCGCCGGCCGGACCTACACGACCCACCCCAAGGACTGGTTCGAACACCTCCGCGACCCCGAACGCCGAGACCCAGAACCACCCGACCCAGGTCGCGTCAGCGACCCGCCGGATCTCGCGTCACCGGACCTCGCGTCGTCGCTTCCCACCGACGACGCGCCGCCCCCCTTCTGAATGAGCCGGAGTCGGCGCGGGAGGGTCGTGGCTGCGGGTGCCCGGCGTCATGGTTCGATGCGTCGGTGCCCCTCCTCTCCCGTCCGTCCGCCGACCTCTACGACGCGTGGCTCGCCTGCCTGCGTGACTTCGGCGAGGGGCCGCGGGACGGCTCGGGAGACTGGCAGGTGCCGGGCCTGGGCCCCGACCGCCCGTCGTTCGAGGCACTGCTCGACGTCATCCGGCTCGAGGCGGACACCACGAGTCCCCTGCCGGACGGACACGTCCACTGCGACTACTACTGGGTCACCGACGGGGACGAGATGGTGGGCTTCGTCGCCGTCCGTCACTCGATCGACACGGAGTTCCTCCGCACTCTCGGCGGTCACATCGGCTACAGCATCCGGCCGTCCCGACGCCGGCGCGGGCACGCGTCCCGGGCCCTCGGCCTCGCCCTCGGGCGCGCCCGTGAGCTGGGCCTGGAGCGGGCGCTGCTGACCTGCGACGAGGACAACGTCGGCTCGTTCCGCACGATCGAGGGCCGTGGAGGGATTCTCGACGGCGTCGTGGAGGGCAAGAGGCGCTACTGGGTCGACCTGTGACCTGACCACGCGAGCCGATCCGGCTGCGTGCTAGCTCGACTCCGGGGTGCGGACGGCCCCCGGCGACGAGGCGGCCTCGGGGTCGAGCTGGCCGTCCTGGCCGGCGCGACGCTCGCCGATGAGGTGGTGGGAGCGGGCGTAGAGCCAGCCGCCGAGCGCCGCGAGGACGTCGACGAGCGTGACGATGAAGCGGGACACGATCGCCACGGCAGCGGCCGCGGGCGCGGGGATGGCCGTGGAGAGGATGAGGGTCAGCAGTCCCTCGCGGGCGCCGAGACCCGCCGGGAGGATGATCGTCAGCATCCCGAGCGACACCGAGAGCGCGTACCCGGTCATCGCCGCCGTCGCCAGGTCGGGGTGGGGTGCGTCACCCGCCACCGCCCGGGCCAGCAGCAGCGTGTGCAGCCCGAAGGCGAGCCACACGGCGACGAAGGTGACGACCGCCGTGAGCACGGCCCGCGCGGAGAGCTCCCGCTCGAGGGGCTCCCGCTTGAGCAGGCGGAGCAGCGTCGCCACGAGCAGGTTGAGCAGGCGGGGCACGAGCAGGACGGCGACGAGCGGCACGGCGAGCAGGATCCACCAGTCGAAGCCGCTCGACGAGCGTCGGAGCAGGAACGAGGCCGCCGGCAGTCCGACGAGCAGTCCGGTCAGCAGCGAGAGCCCGAGCGCGAGCAGGCCCGCGACCGCCGTTCGCCGGCGCGGCACCTTGAGGTGGGCCGCGATGTCGGCCTGGACGAGCACCGACCAGAGCGATCCCGGGAGGTACTTGCCGAGCTGACCGACGAAATAGACCCCCGTCGCCGGGGCGATGTGCAGGTCCGAACCGAGGTCGCGCAGCAGGGTCTTCCACCCGAGCATGGTCAGCCAGGTGCCCGCCGCCGCACAGAGCGTCGACAGCGCGAAGGTCTGCCAGGAGATCTGGCCGAGGTGCGCCGAGACGTCGGTCCAGTTCCGGGCCACGGCCCAGACGACCGCAGCGAGCGTGACGACGGCGATGCCGACCCGCAGCACGGTGAGGATGCGAGAGCGGGTCACGTCAGCGCCTCCGCAGGGTGAGTCGCACGAGTCCGTATGCCGCGTCGTCGGCCCGGGCCCGGGCCCGGGCGTCGCGCATCCGCGAGGTGACGTCGCCGTCGAGGTTGCCGACCAGCACGAACCCGAGCTCGTCGGCCCGGGCCATGATCCCGCGCACGTCGGCGGGTCCGACGGCTCCGTCGGCGGACGGCGGGCCGATCGGGACGGTGACGATGAGCAGCCCCCCGGACCCGAGTGCCCATGAGGCCTGCTCGAGGACGTGGTCGATGTCCTCCCCGTCGCAGCCGCGGGGGTGGATCCGGACGATGACGTCGAGCGAGCCCGCGTCGACGTCGAGGGCCGCGACGTGCGGGTGTGAACCGGTGAAGTCGATCTCGACGGGGGCGAACCCGACCGCCCGCGCCCAGCGCGAGAGCAGCGACCGGGTGCCGGACTCGTCGACGATGAGGGCGCTTCGCCGCCCGTCGTCGCGCACCCGGATGATCGCAGCGAGCGCCCCGAGCGCGGCCCAGGTGGAGACGCCGTCGAGCGAGCGCGGCAGGCCGAGGAAGCGGGCGAGCCGGCGTGCCTCGTCGGCCTGGGCCGGGTCGCCGAGCACGTCCGAGGCGAGCACCCATCCGGGAAGGTCCTCCGACCCGAGGTCGAGCACCGTCCGACGGGCCCTCATGCTGCGGTGCGCCCGGCGAGCCGTCCGCGACGCCGCCGCGAGCCCGGAACCGAACCGGCTGCCGACGACCCCCGCGGCGCGGGAGAGCCGGGCTGCTCGCGTCCCGTCCCCCTCCTGCCGGTCGTCGTCGGCCGAGCCCGCATGGTGCCCGAGCACCTGCGCGTCGATCGAGAGGGCCTCGATCGTGCCGAGGTAGTGGGCCCACGGCCCGGACAGGTCCGGGGTCTTCACCCCGTCGGCGAGGTGCCGTCGCAGCTCCGGCTCCCGCAGCCGGCGCAGCGCCGCCGCGAGCGCCGCCTCGTCCTCGGCCGGCACGAGCAGACCGTTGACCCCGTCGGTGACCTGCTGGGAGAAGGGCGCGACGTCGGAGGCGAGGACGGGCAGGCCGTGAGCGTGGGCGAGGGTGACGTTCTGGGACGCGGTCGGCGACCGGTAGGCGAGGGCGAGGACGTCGTGGTCGGCGAGCAACGCCGCGAGCTCGTCGGCCGGCACGTACCCGTCGCGGATCTCCACCCGGCCGGCGAGGCCCGGGTCGGCGGCGAGGCTGCCGATGACCGCGCGGTTGGCTCCCCACATCTCCCCCGCGATGGTGAGGGTGACGTCGGGGACCTCGCGCATCGCCCTCAGGAGCACGTCGATCCCCTTGTGCTCGCGGACGAGTCCGAGGGCCAGCAGCCGCGTCGGTCCGGGCCGGTCGTCCCGCGAGATGGGGTCACCACCGGGCAGGTGCGGTGGCAGGTCCGCGACCGACACCCGGCGGGCTCCGAGGTCGTGGGCCACCTGCGCCTGCTCGACGCTGTGGACGAGCACCGCGTCCACGCGGGTGAGCAGCCGGGCCATCAGGCTGCGGTCACCGACGCGCTGCTCGTGCGGGAGGACGTTGTGGCAGAGCACGACCGACTGCGGGCGCGCCGTCCCGACAGCCGTGGAGCCGGGTGCCAATGGGGGAAGCGCCCCCGCGGCCCCGAGGAGCGCGAGGTGGGCGGGGGCCATCGAGGGGATGAGGTGCACGACGACGACCGCGTCGACGTCGCGCAGCCGTCGACCGGCCCGGACCCACGTGTCGGGGCGGGCCCAGCTGAGGGCGCGGATGGTCCGGGGGTAGGGCGTCACCTCCGGCGCCCCCGCCGCCACGCTCGCCTCCGCGCGTCGGAGCCGTGACGGATAGAGGTGGGCCCAGGAGACGAGGACGACGTCGTGGCCGGCATCGCTGAGGTGGTGGGCCAGCACCGTCGTGTGTGCGGCCACCCCGCCCTTGTGCGGGTGCGTCGGTCCGACCACCGCGATCCGCAGCGCTGCCGAGCCGGCAGCTGCCGCGCCGGGCTCCTCGATCCTCGCATCCGTCATGGTGGTCCGACTCTAGTTGGGTGACGGCGATCCGCGACCCACCGACCGCGTGTCACGACGGGACGGGACCGCGCCTGTGCGGGTCTCACAGGCTCGCGCCTCTACTCTGGGTCCGTGCAGAACGACGACGTGTGGCTGGTGGTGCCCCTCTTTGACGAGGGGTCCGTCATCGGCGACGTCGTCGCCCGGTGCCTACCGACCTTCCCCCACGTCGTCTGTGTCGACGACGGGTCGCGGGACGACTCGGCCGAGCGGGCCGAGGCCGCCGGCGCAGCCGTCGTCCGTCACCCGGTCAACCTCGGCCAGGGCGCGGCCCTGCAGACCGGCTTCGCCTACGCCCTGTCCGACCCGCGGATGCGGCACGTCATCACCTTCGACGCGGACGGCCAGCACCAGGTCTCGGACGCCGAGGTGATGCTCGAGCGGGCCCGGCGCGGCGACGTCCGGGCCGTCTTCGGCTCCCGCTTCCTCGACGAGCGCACCCGCGCGAGCGGGCTGAAGAAGCTCGTCCTGCGGCTCGCGGTCAGCTACACCAACCTCACGACGGGCACCCGCCTCACCGACGCGCACAACGGCCTGCGAGTGCTCGACCGCCGGGTCGTCGAGCGGCTCGACATCACCCAGAACCGGATGGCCCACGCCTCCGAGATCGTGGCCCAGATCGGCTCGATGCGCATCGACGGGGAGCGAGTCGCCTACACCGAGGAGCCCGTGCACATCCTCTACACCGACTACTCGCGGGCCAAGGGCCAGTCGGTGCTCAATGCCGTCAACATCCTCGCGGAGCTGATCTGGAGATGAGACAGATCCTCATCCAGCTGCTCCTCATCGTCGGCATCCTCGCCGTCGCGTGGCGCCTGCTCGTCAGCTACGGCCAGAAGGCCCAGGCCCTGCGCCGCGTCGGCCTGCTCGTGTTCGCCTCCTTCGCCGTGTGGTCGATCCTCGACCCCTCCGTGTGGACCCGGATCGCGCTCAAGGTCGGGGTCGGTCGCGGCGCCGACCTCATCCTCTACGGGCTCGTCCTCGCCTTCTTCGGCTTCGTCGTGACCACCTTCAAGCGGTTCCGCGAGATGGAGACCCGCTACACCCGCCTCGCCCGCCGGATCGCCCTCGACGAGGCGCCGCCGCCCCGCCACCTCGAGCCTCCCCTCGAGCTTCCCCTCGATCTCCCACCGTCCACGACCTCGGAGCCCACCGATGCCGACTGACCGCAACCAGCCGTCCTCGTCACGGGACGACGCCTACGTCGTCGACACCCGGCGACGGCCCAAGCCCCGGACCGGCGCCGAGCACCCACCATCCGCGCGCCCGTCCGGGCGACCGGCCGCGCCGCCGCGTCGACCCACCGAGGACGACGACGGCTTCGTCGTCGACACGCGCGCCCAGCCACGCTCCGGCTCCGGCGACGGCCGGCCCCGCCCTTCCCGACCGGGCCACGACGGCAGCGTCGACTCCCCGCCGCCGCCCGCGCGGCCGGCACGGCCGCACTCGTCGCCGGCACCGGCTGCGGCGGCTCCTCGTCGCCGTCGTGCTGCTGCTCGTCGCGACCGTCGCCTGGCTCGCCTGGGTGCCCGTCAGCGCCTGGAACTCCGTCGCCCGCGTCGACAACGTCCCCACGGGGGACCGCCCGGTCGACACCTCGGGCTACAACTACCTGCTCGTTGGGTCCGACAGCCGGGCCGGGCTCACGACGGCACAGCGCAAGGCGCTGACGACGGGCAGCGCCGAGGGCCAGCGCACGGACACGATCATGATCGTCCACGTGTCCGAGAGCGGCGGGAAGCCGGTCCTGGTCTCGATCCCGCGCGACTCCTACGTCCCGATCCCCGACCACAACAGCAACAAGATCAACGCCGCCTACGCGATCGGTGGCCCGCAGCTGCTCACCGCGACGGTGGAGGGCGCCACCGGCATCCACCTCGACGGCTACGTCGAGATCGGCCTCGGCGGCTTCGCCGACGTCGTCGACTCCGTCGGCGGGGTCCGGCTCTGCGTCCCTCGCGACATGAAGGACTCGAAGGCCGGGATCGACCTGAAGAAGGGGTGCCAGACCCTCGCCGGAGCCGACGCGCTCGGTTACGTCCGGTCCCGCTACGAGGACCCGATGGGTGACATCGGCCGCGCGGCCCGCCAGCGCCAGTTCCTCGGAGCGCTGATGAAGAAGGCGGCGACCCCCTCGACGGTCCTGGTCCCGTGGCGCTACACGTCCTTCGCCGACGCCGCTGCCGGCGGCATCGCCGTCGGCCAGGACACCGGCCTGATGGACGCGGTGCGCGTGCTCCAGGCGATGCGGTCGGTCAGCAACGACGAGGGACTCTCCCTGTCGGTGCCGACCTCGGACCTCGCCTACCGGACGAACAACGGGCTCGCCGTCAAGTGGGACACCGCCCGGGCCAAGGCCCTCTTCTCGGCGCTGAAGAACGACGAGCCGCTCACCGAGCCGCCGCCCGGCACGACGAGCGCCACCATCAAGGACGCCGGGTGACGCCGGGTCGGGCCCGCCCCGCCGCGGTGCTCGCGGCGGCCCTCGCCTCGGACCCGGGACGCCCCCGGCTGACGTGGTACGACGACGTCACCGGCGAGCGGATCGAGCTCAGCGCCCGGGTCCTGGCCAACTGGGTGTCCAAGGCCGGCAACCTGCTCCAGGACGACGCCGACGCCGGGCCCGGCACGACGGTCGGGCTCGACCTGCCGCCGCACTGGCGGGCGCTCTACTGGGCCCTCGCCGCTTGGACCGTCGGGGCCACCGTCGTCACCGGTGACGACGCCGCCGGCGCCGACGTGCTCGTCACGGCCGACCCCGAGGCCGCCGCCGGCCACGGTGGCGACGCCGTCCTGGTCAACCTCGCCGCCCTCGCCCGCAGCCACCCGCGCGCGGCCGAGGCCCCCGCGGCCGTCGACGAGGCCCGTGAGCTCGCCACCCACGGCGACCAGCTCACGGTGATGGCCGATCCCGACGACGAGGACCTCGCCCTCGTGCCCGCCCCCGCGTCAGTGGCCGGGGGCACCCCGGGCAACGGCACGGCATACGCCGGGATCGTCGTCCCACGGGTTGCCTGGGGAGAGACACCCCGCGTGGCCCTCTCCGCCTCCGGCGAGCTGGGCGCCGTGCTCACGGACGCGCTGGCCGCGTGGGCCGCGGACGGGTCGATCGTGCTCGTGCGCGCCGACGCGGACGCCGCCGAGCAGGCTGGTCCCCCCGAGCGGTTCACCTCCGAGGGCGTCACGGTCGACGCCCGCTGAGCGGGTCGTCCGGTCAGGTCAGGCGGACAGTCGGTCGAAGAGCGACCACGTCCGTGACGCGACGACGCCGGTGCTGGCCAGGCCGGCGCCGGCCTGCGCCCGCTTGACCGCCTCGCGGGTCGCGGCGTCGAACACTCCGGTCGCGCGCACGCCGAGCAGCCGCTGCACCGCGACGACCTGCGGGCCCTCGTCCCCGGCCCTCAGCACCGAGGTGCGGCTGTCGACGAACGGGTGGGCTCGCGCCTCGAGCACCCCCCACACCTCGGCGGTGACGATGCCCGTCGGCGCCCACCCGTTGGCCCGCTGCAGGGCCATCACCTTCTCCTGGGTCACCGACCCGAACACCCCGTCGATCGCGAGCCCCCCGAGGCCCCCCTGCAGCGTGCGCACCGCCGACCCACGGGACCCGAGGCCGATGACGAGGTCCTTGTAGGCCGTGAACCCCGTGGCGGTCGACACGGTGGCGAAGGCGGGGCTCGGGCCCACCCGCTCCGACACCGGCGCCATGGCGTGCATCACCGTCATCACTGCCTCTCCCGTCGTCTCGTCCGTGGCCGGCCTCGTGAGGGCGGCCGGTGCCGCGGTGGACCACCCGCGGGTGTGGAGCAGCTGCTGCGTCCGGTTGTCCGCGACCCCGGTCTGACCGAGGCCGACGAACTTCTGGTACGCAGCGACCCGCGCCCTCGTCATCGGGCCGTACCAGCCCGACGTCGGCAGCGAGCCCAACGCCGCCTGCAGCGACTTCACCGCGCTCGAGGTGGTGCCGTAGGCGAGGGTCGCGTAGGTCTTCGGCGCCGTCGTGGTGCCGCCCCCGGTCCACCCCCTCGACCACAGGCGCGCCTGCGTCCTCGAGTCCGCGACACCGGTCTGGGGCAGTCCGGAGTACTTCTGGTAGGCGACGACACGTGCCTTCGTCATCGGGCCGTACCAGCCCGAGGTCGGCAGCGAGCCGAGCTTGCTTTGCAGGGTGCGGACCGCGCCGGAGGTCATCCCGTAGGAGAGCGTCGGGTAGGTCGTGGGCGTCGTCGTGCCCGTCCCGGCGGTCCAGCCCTTCGCGGCGAGACGGTTCTGGGTGGCGACGTCGGCGATCCCCGTCTGCGGGAGACCGGCGAACTTCTGGTAGGCGATGACCCGCGCCCTCGTCTGCGGCCCGTACCAACCCGACGTCGGCAGCGAGCCGAGCTTGGCCTGGAGCCGGCGCACGGCCTCCGAGGTCATCCCGTAGGACAGGACCGAGGGTGCGCTCGGCACGGTGACGACGGCTCCCCCGGCCGGTGGCAGCGTCCTGAGGTAGCTCGTCGTGGCGACGCCGGTCCACCACGAGGTGCGACCCGCCGCGCCGTCGAAGGTGAAGCTGAAGTGCACGTGGTCGGTGTGCGGGCTCGAGCCGTAGTAGGGGGCCCAGCCCCGCTCGGGGGCGTAGGCGCGCCACATCTTCTCGTTGTGGATGATGTACATGATCCCGAAGCGGCGGGCCATCGCGCCCGGGACGCCCCGGCTGTCCGCCTTCGTCAGCCAGGTGAGCACGGACTGGGCCACGGCCTCCTGGCTCGAGGTGCCGACGTTCAGCATCCAGTCCCACGCCCGGCCGTCGTAGTGCTCCGAGCTCGCGGCGGTGCAGGTCCGGCCGATGAGGCCGGTCGAGCCCATCCCGTAGTGCGCCGTCATCAGCCGCGCGAAGGCGAGCACGCCCGGCCGGGCCGTCGGGTCGCAGACCGTCTGTCCCTGGTAGGGAGGGTTGACGTCGAGGGCGCTCGGCAGGGGGCGGGTCGGCGAGGGCGGTGCCTGGACCGCCTGTGCCGACGACGCGACGATCGGGATCACGAGAGCCGGGGTCGCGAGAGCCAGTCCGAGGTGACGCCAACGTGCTGCTGCCATGCGGTGGATCTCGCTTCCGAAGGTCTGTTGGGTCGTGCACGTGCGGTGGGACGGAGTGCACCTGCACCATTGATGCACTCCCACCACAGGCACCACAAGGTTTAGCGCGAAATTACAATCCTGTTATTTCCTATTTGTCCGAATGACATCCGTGTCATTCGACCACCCCACGTCGCGGTCGTGGGGCCGGGGCCCACAGCGCCGAGCCAGGACCGTGGCCGCACCCCACGAGGCGGACGCGGGAGTCGTCGGTAGAGTCCCCGGTATGGACAAAGTCGTCTCCTCCCCCCAGGAAGCCATCGCCGGCATCAGCGACGGGATGTCGCTCTCGGTCGGCGGCTTCGGCCTCTGCGGCATCCCGAGCGTGCTCATCGCGGCGATCCACGAGGCCGGCACGACCGACCTCGAGGCGGTGTCGAACAACTGCGGTGTGGACGACTGGGGGCTGGGCCTGCTCCTCAAGGACCGGCGGATCGCACGGATGGTCTCCTCCTACGTCGGGGAGAACAAGGAGTTCGAGCGGCAGTACCTCGCGGGCGAGCTCGAGGTGGAGCTGACGCCCCAGGGCACCCTCGCCGAGCGGTTGCGGGCCGGTGGCTCCGGGATCGGGGCCTTCTTCACGATGACGGGGGTCGGCACCCAGATCGCCGAGGGCGGGCTCCCCTGGCGGTATGCCGCTGACGGCACCGTCGCGCTCGCGTCCCCGCCCAAGCAGACCCAGGAGTTCGACTACCAGGGCGAGCGCCGCACCTTCGTGCTCGAGCGGGCCATCACGACCGACTACGGCCTCGTCCGTGCCGCCCGCGGTGACCGGCACGGCAACCTCGTGTTCCACGAGTCGGCCCGCAACTTCAACCCGCTGTGCGCGATGGCCGGGCGGATCACCGTCGCCGAGGTCGAGGAGCTCGTCGAGCCGGGCGAGCTCGACCCCGACCACATCCACCTGCCCGGCATCTTCGTCCAGCGGGTGCTGGCCCTCACCCCCGAGCAGGCCGCCGAGAAGCGGATCGAGCGGCGCACCGTCCGCCCCCGTCCCAGCGCGTCCGCCCCGACCCAGAACCAGGAGGCCTGAGCGATGGCCCTCACCCGTGAGCAGATGGCGGCCCGCGCCGCGCTCGAGCTGTCCGACGGCGCCTACGTCAACCTCGGCATCGGCCTGCCGACGCTCGTGCCCAACTACGTGCCCGACGACGTCGAGATCGTGCTCCAGTCCGAGAACGGCATCCTCGGCGTCGGCGCCTACCCGATCGAGGGCGAGGAGGACGCCGACCTCATCAACGCCGGCAAGGAGACCGTCACCCTGCGCCGGGGAGCCGCCTTCTTCGACTCGGCGACGAGCTTCGGGATGATCCGCGGCGGCAAGGTCGACGCCGCCATCCTCGGTGCGATGCAGGTCTCCGAAGCCGGTGACATCGCCAACTGGATGATCCCCGGCAAGATGGTCAAGGGGATGGGCGGCGCGATGGACCTCGTCCACGGGGCGAAGAAGGTCATCGTGCTGATGGAGCACAACGCCCGCGACGGCTCCTACAAGATCGTCCGGGAGTGCTCCCTGCCCTACACCGGACGCGGCGTCGTCCAGCGGATCATCACCGACCTCTGCGTCCTCGACGTCACCCCCTCGGGCCTCGTGTTGCGCGAGCTCGCGCACGGCGTCACCGAGGACGAGGTCCGCGAGCGCACCGAGCCCGACTTCACCGTCGACCTCGAGCCGGTGAGCTGACCGGGACGAGGGGCCTGACGTCCCCTCGGGCGTGCCGACCCGGGCGGGGCGGCGCCGGTGTGACACCATCCTGCGAGTGACGGGGTGGCGGTTCGACATGCGCGCGAGATGGATTCCAGCATCCGTCGTCGCCGTGGTGGCAACGGTGGCGCTGGCCGTGGGGTGGCTCTCCACCGGTTCGAGCGCCTCGACGGTGCTCTGGTGGCTCGCGACCCTCGCCCTCGGAGTGCTCCTACCGGGCTGGTGCGTCCTCGGCCTCGTGCGCCCGAGCTCGCTGTTGACGCGCGCGGGGTGGTTCGCTCCCGTCGGGCTCGTCTGGACGCTGTTCGTCTGGCTCGTGGGTCACCTCGTCGGCACTGCCCTACCCAGCCTCGTTGCCGGACCCGCGCTCGTGGCCGTCGTCCTGGCCGTCCCCGCGGGTCGGCGACGTCTCACGGCCCGCGCGCCCACCGACCCCACCGACGACCTCACCGAGCCCGAGGGTGGCGCCGAGGGTGGCGCCGAGGTCCGGGCCCGAGCCGGTCTCGGGTATGCCGCCGGGCTCGCGGTCGCGGTCCTCGTCGTCGCCCGCTGGATGTGGAGCGTCGGCCTGGCCCGGTGGGCCCCGGTCCCCTCCGCCGACCGGCCGGTCCCCTACCAGGACCTGCTCTACCAGACCGCCCTCACCGGTGAGCTCCGCCGCAACCTCGTGCCGGGCTACCCGATGGTCGACGGCGAGCCACTGGCCTACCACTGGTTCTTCCACGCCACGGCCGCCCAGCTCGGTGGTTCCGGCCTCAACGACGTCGACGTCGTGACCCGGCTGCTCCCCTCCTCCCTCGTCGTCATCCTCGTCGTCCTCGCGGCCAGCATCGGCCACCAGGTCACCGGCCGGATCGCGGGGGGAGTCGGCGCCGCCATCGCGCTCGCGCTGTTCCGGGGACCCACCCTCGACTCCTGGTCGCCGGCGCCGCTCGTGCTCGTCAGCGGGTACTGGGAGCTGAGCCCGACCGCGACCCTCGGCTGGGTCTTCGGACTGGCGACGGTCGGGTGCGCCATCGCCCTGCTGCGCCACCGACCGGAGGACCGGGCTGCACCGGTCGTGCTGCTGCCGGCCTTCGCCCTGGCTGCCGCGGGGGCCAAGTCGGCGCAGCTGCCCGTCATCGCCGGCGGTCTCGTGCTCGCGGCACTCGTCTGGGTCGTCGCTGGCCGGTCCCGCCCCGACCACCGCCGCCTTACCGTCCGCTACGGACTCGTCCTGCTCACGGTCGTCGTCGCTCAGCTGTTCGCAATGGTTGTCATCTACCCCGGCTCCTACGGTCTACGGTTCTCACCCTTCGAGTGGGTCGACCCTGCCGTCCGGGTGATGCTCGGTTCGGCCGACTACCCCGCCGGGACGATGGCCGAGGGGGGACTCATCTCCTTCGCCCGGATGTGGCTCGCCCCCACCCTGGCGGTGGCCGGGCTTGGGACGCTCGTGCGCAGGTCGCCGCTCGACCCCTCCGGGTGGCTGGGTGTTGGTGTCGTCGGCGCCGCCGTCGGGGCTCAGGTCGTGTTCATCCACCCGGGCCGGAGCGAGCTGTACTTCGCCATCGCCGGGTTCCCGATCGCCGCCGCACTGTCGGGCGCAGCCATCGGTGGCGAGGTGGGCCGCCTCGCCTCGCGCGGAGGGGGGCTCCGCGGACGGGTGCCCGCGAGGGCGGCCGGTGCCCTCGGTGTGGCTGCCCTCTGCACCGGTGCGGCGGTCTCCCTCGTGCTGCTCCTGCGACACCCGGCGGGCGAGGCATCCCCCAGTCGGGCCGCGTCCCCGACCGGCTCGGTGGACCCCGCCGTGGTGTCCCAGGTCCTCGCTGACTGGGCCCGGCCGCTGGTGGTCCTCACCGCCGCGCTCGTCCTGCTGGCCGGCGCCGGCGCCGTGCTCCTCGTGCGCGTCGCGGGAGGGGAGGGCCTCGAGAGCCGCAGCCGACGAGGGATGGCGTGGACCGTGGCGCCGGCCCTGCTCGCAGCGGTGTCCCTGGCTGCCGGCACCGTCGGTCTGTCCCCGCTGCTGTCCTCCACGTCGGCGACCCCCACCTCGTTCGCGGCCAACCTGCGCCATGACGAGGCCCTGGGCCGGCCGGCCGTGACGCGGAGCCTCTACGAGGCCGGCCAGTACCTCCGTACGCACGCCCGGCCGACCGACGTCATCGCGACGAACCGGGTCTACAGCGGACACGGCCCCGGCAGCATGAAGACGCTCCGGGACAACCGCGACTTCTCCGTGTCCGCCCTGTCGGGCCTGCGCACCGACGTCTCGGGCTACGGCTACGACCCCTTGTTCCTGGCCAAGACGTCCCCCACCGCTGTCTTCTTCTCCCCGTTCTGGGACCCGGCGCGGCTCGCCCGCGAGCAGGCCCTCATCACCGACCCGACGCGCGAGGCGCTCGACCGCGCCTACCGCGCCGGGGTCCGCTGGATCCTCGCCGACGAACGGTCGGGACCGGTGTCGGACCGGGTGGCCACGTTGACCCAGAGCGTCTACGACTCCGACGGCGTGCACCTCTACCGCATCCCCGCACCGGCTGTCGGCTGACGGCTGCCTCCCACCGGCAGCCCGTCGACGGGAGCCCTGACCGGAGCACGGTCGGTCACCGCCAGGGCGTCGGGCCCGGCGGTCGACAGGGCCCCTCAGGTCGCCGCGCGAGCGAGAGCGGACCGCAGCCCGGCGGGGTCGAGCGGGGAGGGCAGGAAGGTGTCGAGCAGCGCCCGCTGGCGACTCCCGAGGGCCCGGTCGAGGCCCGCGAGGCCCGGTGCGGTGACCCGCACCGCCGGGACCCCGTGCACCGCCGCGAGGTTGAGCAGCGCCGTGCTGTGGGAGCCGATGACGACCACCGCGCTCACGGCGGCCCGGTCGAGCTCGGCGGGGACGTCGGAGCTCGACCGGGTCAACCCGGCGTACCGGCCGGGGTCCTCACTCGGGTGCGGGCGCACGACGAGCGTGAGGCCCGCTCCGTCGCACGCCTCGGCGACGACGTGCAGGTGGTCGAGGTACTCAGCCTCGGCCATCACGCCGAGCTCGGGCCAGGGCTGGCCGAGGTAGACGGCGGTCCCGGGCGCGGCGGCCTCGCCCTGCACCCGGTCCCGGAACTCCCGGGCGACCCGCTCGTCGACGACCCAACCGCGGCCGTCGCGCCGGTAGAGCGACCAGCGCTCGTCGGTGAGGACGCGGTTGCCCCCCGAGACGGCCGCGGCTCGCACGACCGGCCACGGACCGGACCCACCCTGCCGGCGGTAGGCCGCCAACCGGGTCCGGAGGTCGCCGAAGGAGCCGATCCCCTCGTCGAGGACGACGACGCGCGGACGGTGGCCGCGCCCGGCGCGGCCCATCCGACGCCACACCCTCAGACCGGGAGCGCCGACCGACAGGAGCACCCGGGGCCGGTCCTGCGCCACGGTGAAGTGGTCGACGCCGTGGTGGCCACCGGACACGTCCGGGTCGATGGTCAAGCGCGGGTCCTCGGGCAACAGGGCGAGCACGTCGGCCGGCGTCACCCGGGCCCGCCCGAAGCCGGTGCCGAGGTCGAAGACCCCGACCTCGACCGGGCCGGTGCGCTCGGTCAGCAGGTGGCGCAGGAAGGAGGCGGCATACACGAGGTGGGTGAGGCTGCGCACCCCGGTCAGCGTGACCCGGACGGTCAGATCGGTCCCCACCGTCAGAGCACCGGTGGCCGGCCGGCCCGGGTGAGGCGCGCCACCGTCGCCCACGACATCGGAGACCGGGATCCGGCATCCTCCCGAACCCCCTCACGCAACCCAGCGAACCAGACGGTGAGCTTGTCCCGGTCCCTCACCCGGGCCACCGTGATCGCGGACCACACCGCGACGTACACCTCGGCCAGCGGGTGGGGCAGGTTGCGCTTGGCCACCCAGACCCGGTTGCGGGCGTTCATCCGGTAGTAGACGGCGTGCCGGGTCGGGGCGGTGGCCGGGTGGTGGACCACGACGTCGGGACGGTAGCGCAGGACCCAGCCGGCATCCATCAACCGGAACGCGAGGTCGATGCCCTCGTGCCCGTACCAGAACTGCCCGGGCCACCCGCCGACCGCGTCGAAGGCCGTCCGTCGGATCGCGCAGACGCCCTCCCAGAAGACCGCCACCTCCCCCGGCGCACCGCCCTCCCTCGTCCGCAGACGCGGCACCCAGCGGCGCGGAGCCGGCTTGCCGTCGGGGTCGGCGCCGCGGGGCTGCACCACGGCGACCCGGTCGTCGAGCGAGAACTCGGTGGCGAGCCGGGACAGGACGTCGGTCGTCGGGAGGCAGGCGTCGTCGTCGTAGAAGAAGAGGATGTCGCCGCGACCCTCGCGGGCACCGATGTTGCGCCCTTCCGGGATGCCGACGTTCTCCTCGAGGTGCACCGTGCGCACCCGCTCGGGGAGGCCCTCCGGGCGCCAGCCGTTGCCGACGACGACGATGTCGAGGTCGACGCCCTCCTGAGCCAGGAGGGTGTCGAGGGCTGTCGCCAGCTCGGCCGGGCGGTCGCCCATCGACAGGACAACGGCGGCCATCGTGGTCAGGGCCGCCATCATCGCTCCTGCACTGGTCGGGCACCTGCGCGGGTGCGCTTCGTCGGTTCAACGGGGAGCCCCCGACGTGTCGGACGGCATCGCTATTGTAATCAGGTCATCCGATCCCGCCCCCGCCAACGGATCGGCGACCCACCACGAGAGGACCATGAGTGACCGCCAACCTGAGCGACCACGACATCCAGCGCGACGCCATCTCGGGGGCGAGGATCCTCGTCGGCGAGATGCTGATGTGGTCCGACCTCGAGTCGCTCGAGGCCCCGCTGGCGGCCCGCGAGGTCGTGAGGGTGGCGATCGAGTCACGGCGCCCGCGGCGCGTCCTGCTCGCCGGCCCCCGCGCGTGCCTGCTCGTCGGGACGATCCCCACCGACGTGCCCGTCGACCTTCTCGTCAGAGGCCTGCCGGACGCGCGCCTCCTCGGCGACCAGGCCGGCCTGCATCAGGTCGCCGAGCTGTACTGCGGCGGCCTCGACGCCTTCACGCCGGGCCACACCTACGACCTCGTCGTCGCCCTCGGTGGCCCCCAGCGCCTTCTCGGTCCCGACTCCCAGGGCCTGACCGAGGCCGAGACCGTTGGGCGGCTCGCTGCGCTCCTCGATGACGGCGGACGGATCGTGCTCGATCTCGCGAACGAGCTGGGCTTCACCAATCTCGTGTCCGCGGTGCCCGACGACACCCTCGAGTCGGATGCGGGCTGGCACGTCGGCGCGGCTGGGTTCAGCCCGCGCCACCTCTTCGCGCGTGAACGGGCGGGCGTCCTCCAGAGCGAGGGGCTCCAGCCCGAGGCCACCTACTCGGCTCTCCCGTCGGTCGACCACCACCGCCTCCTCGTTCACATGGAGGCGACGCGCGAGGGACCCCTCCGCGAGCTGGCCGGAGTGCGCGCAGGCCTGGCGATGGACGAGCACTTCGCAGCGAACCCGATGCTCCGGGAGCCGCGCACGGTGCTCGAGCGCGTCGTCGATGCTGGCGTGCTCGACGACCTCACCCCGGCCTGGCTCATCGTTGCGACGAAGGGCGCCCTCGACGGTCCCACCTACCCGGCGATCGTCGACGCCGAACCCGACGCGGACAACCCGTGGAGCACCGTGACCGTGGTGGCCCCCGACGCGACGCAGACGCTGGCCTGGGCTGACGGACGACCGGACGGCGAGATGAGCGAGGGCAAGGTGTCCCGTGCGCTCGTCCCGTCCGCCGGCGGGAAGTCCTTCGAGCTCGAACTGCGGCGCGCCTGCGCCACCCGGCGCCATGCGGCCATCCGCTCGCGGGTCCGGCAGTATGCCGCCTGGCTGGCCGACGGGCAAGTGTGGACGACCAGTACGGCCGAGCGCCGCTTCTTCGCCACTCCGTCCAACACCCTGGTCGACGGCGACGAGCTGCGCCTGGCCGATGCGTCCTGGCATCGCACCGGCGTCGTGTCCAGCGACGATGCGCTCGTCCGCGGGCTGCGTGACTTCGCCCGTCGGCTGCTGGCCTCGGGCTCCGCCCATCCGTGGCGCGTGACGATGACCCCGGACGAGCTGACCGTCACCCTGGCCTCGATGGCCGGGCTCACGGTCGTCCACAGCATGATCGTCAACGTCGCCCACATGGAGGCCGAGGTCTCCGCCACGGTCGCCGGAAGGCCCGAGGACACGGAGGAGCTCTTCAGCCGCAACATCGAGCAGGGGCAGTTCGCTCGCGACCTGCCGGCACCCGACGAGATCGGCTTCCGCGAGCTGCTCACGCAGCACCGGGCCGTCTCTCGCGACCTGCGGGAGAAGCAGGGTCAGGTCAAGTGGCTCGAAGGTACGCTGCGTCACCGCGACCGCTACATCCGAAAGCTCGAGAAGGTCATCGAGCGCTACGAGGAGACCCTGACCTACCGTGCTGTCGAGGCGCTACGGTCTCCCCGACGGATCGCCACGGAGAAAGCGATCTCGGCTGCGAAGTCCACCGCGCAGGACGCGTTGCCGCCCGGTGCGCTGAGCAAGGCACGTCAGCTGGCCGCTCGGGCCCTCAAGTAGCGGGACGGCCGTCGGCGGGCCAGGCCCCGCCCCGGACGACGACGAGGTCGCCGACGCGGGCGGTCACCCAGTGCACGACGGTCCGGCCGTCGCCGCTGACGGCCTGACGGGCGCCCGGCGGCGACGGCGGGCCGTGCTGGGCCAGTCGAACCATCGGTACACCGGTGAGCTTGGCCACCACCTCGGCAGCACACCACCGCGGCCAGAAGCTCGCCGGGTCGCCGTCCCCCCACCGTCGGGCGAGGGCCGGTGGGACGGGCTGGTCCGCGAGCTCCACGTCGACCGCGAGAGGCGGCGTCGGCGGCATCCCCCCGGCGGACCAGCAGACGAGGCTGCCGTCCCCGGCGTAGGAATGCACGCGGGCCGCACACGTGTGCCGCGCGCGGTCCTCCCCGTCCAGCCGGACGAGGCGGGACCGCGCGACGAGTGCAGCGAGCCGGGTGGCCCGCTCGTCCATCAGATGCTGCCGCCACCGTCGACGGTGATGACCTGCCCGTTGATGTTCGTGTCGTCGAAGAGCAGCGTGTGCACGACCGGGACGATGTTGTCCGGCTCGACGAGCCGACCCGACGGCGTGCGCCGCGTGATCGTGTCGAGCTGCGTCTGGCCCAGCACCGAGCTCATCTCGCTCGCGAAGAAGCCGGGGGCGACGCTGTTGACGAGCACCCGACCGTGCATCTCGCGGGCCATCGTGCGCATCGCGCTGTCGAGCCCGCCCTTGGTCGCCGAGTAGGCGACGAGCCCGGAGTAGCCGCGCTGCGCGCAGACCGAGGTCACCATGACGATCCGGCCGCGGTTGCCGGCGGCCATGATCCGGCGCAGGACCGCGCGGGCGAGCAGCAGCGGCGCCGTGAGGTTGGTCTCGATGATCCGCGCGATCTGGTCGGGCGAGGTGTGGACGTGGAGGCTGTCCTGGCCGATCGCCGCGTTGTTGACGAGCGCGTCGATGGGGCCGAGGACGGCCTCGGCCTGCTTGAGGAAGGCCGTGACGGCCTTGAGGTCCGTGACGTCGACGGACGCCGCGTGGACGCGGTCGGGGTGGGCTGCGGCGAGCGCCTCGAGCTCGGGCGTCAGGGTGCGAGCGAACGCCGCCACCTTGGCGCCGGAGCTGAGCACGTCCTCGACGATGGCCAGGCCCAGGCCGCGCGAACCGCCGGAGACGACGACCACCGATGCAGGGGCAATGGGTTCGGTCTTGTCAGACATTGCTCTTCAGGGTCTCCTTCATCGGGATGTGCTCGAGGAACCGGACCCGTCGGGGCACGGCGTAGTCAGGCAGCCTGGCCGCGCACCAGGCCGTCAGCTCGGCCGCGGTCACCGGTCCGGTGAGGACGACCTCTGCGGTGACGATGTTGCCGACGATCGGTGCCTTGCGCCCGCGCACGGCGGCCCAGGCCACCTGCGGATGGGCCTGGAGGGCCTCCCGGACCGCGCCGGCGGAGGCCTTCGCGCCACCGACGTTGATCTCGTCGGACGCGAGCCGCCCGACGATGAGCACGCGGCCGTCCACGATCTCGACGCGGTCACCGGTGCGCAGCAGCGCGTCGATCCCCTCACCCCGCTTGGGGGAGGAGATGAGCAGCTCGTCGTCCTCCACCGCGAGACCCGCCCGTCCCTCGACCGAGCGGCCCAGCCACGACTCGGGGAAGCCCGCCCGTCCGTCGTGGACGGCGATGGTCGCGCCGGCCTCGCTCGACGCGTAGATCCACGAGACGCGAGCGTCGGGGAACATCTCGGTCAACCGGGTGAGGATCGACTGGTCGACCGGCTCGCCGCCGAGGGTCACCTGGGCGAGCGGGAGCGCGGCGACGGCATCCGGGTCGCGGTAGAGGGCCTGGCGCCAGAAGGTCGGTGTGCCGGACGCGGCGGTCACTCCCGCCTCGAGGGCGAGGGCCGGCCACGAGTCGAGCTGGTCGGGTTCGATGAAGAGCACGTCCTGGCCCGGGATGGCGATGCTCAGGGTGACGACCTGCCACCAGGCGTAGGCGCCGATGGCGTAGGGGCACAGCCAGGTGCGCGGGGGCTGCTCGCCACCGACGGTCGTCAGGGAGGCGACGGTGTGCGCGACGCGCTTGGGGCGGCCGGTGCTGCCGCTCGTGAGCAGCCACACCCGTCCGGGCGTCGCGTCGCGAGGGGCATCGGCGGGGGTCACCACATCGCCGTCGACGATGGCCAGCCCCGCACCCCTCAGCTCGTCGGCGAGGTCGTCGGTGATCCGCCCCCGCGAGGCGACGAGCAGCTCCGAGTCGGTCGTCGCCGCGGCCCAGACCACCTCGGCGGCCTGGCCGTTGTCCTCGACGAGCACCGCCGCAGCAGCCGGGAGATCACGATCGGCGAGCTCGGCCCAGGTCCCGTCGAAACCCCGGGCGATGACGCGGTTGCCAGATCCGGCAGGAAGCGGTGCGACGACGCTCACGCGGCCTGGAGCTGCTCGAGGAAGTTCAGCACGTCGGAGACGGTGGCGATCTGGCGCAGCTCGGGGGCGTCGAAGTTGAGCTCCTCGCCGATCTCGTCCTCGACGCGCAGCGCGAGCTCGGAGAAGTCGAGCGACCGGAAGCCGATCTCCTCGAGGTTGGCCTCGTCGCTCTCCGGCATCTGCTTGCCCTGCGCCTGGAGGACGTCGGCCATCATGGTCCGGATGCCGTCACGGCTCAGTGCGCTCATGGTTCCGCCTTGGGAGTCGGGGAGGGGGCCTCGGGTAGTATACCCACCGACCGGCGAGTTCCCCACCGCCGCTGGACCTTCCGAGCACCTCACGAGGAGGTCACCATGCTCCGCCCCGCGACCGATGACGACTCCGCCGACGTCCTGCGTTGGCGCAACCACCCCCAGGTGCGGGCCGTGTCACTGACGCAGCACGAGATCGGTGCGGCGGAGCACGCCCGATTCTGGGAAGCCACGAAGACCGACCCGCGGCGCGAGGTATACGTCTACGTCCGGCACGACGTGGCCTCCGGCGTGGTCACCTTCTTCGACATCGACCGGGAGGCCGGCTCGGCCTCGTGGGGCTACTACCTCGACAACGACGGGCTCCAGTCCCGAGGTGAGCTGCTCCCGGCGTGGATCGAGATCCAGCGCCAGGCCAAGCGCTTCGCCTTCGACGAGCTGGGACTGTCGGTCCTCGAAGGGGAGGTCCTCGAGGACAACGAGGCGGTCCGCCGCTTCAACAGGCGCAATGGCTTCGTCGAGACGGAGCGTTACGAGCGAGACATCGACGGCGTCGCCACCCCCGTCCTGCGGGTGCGCGCCACCAAGCCAGACTGAGAGGCAGCCATGACTCCCCCGCCCACCGACACCCTCACGACCTCGGGGCCCGCCGCGACCATCATGATCGGCGACGTCCCCGTCGGGCGTGACCACCCGCCGTTCATCATCGCCGAGATGTCGGGCAACCACGACGGGTCCCTCGACAAGGCCCTCGACATCGTCCGGGCCGCGGCCCAGGCCGGCGCCCACGCGATCAAGCTGCAGACCTACACCGCAGACACGATCACGATCGACGTCGACAGCGAGGACTTCCGGCTCTCCGACGACCACCCGCTCTGGGGTGGCCGCACCCTGCACGACCTCTACGAGGAGGCGCACACCCCCTGGGAGTGGCACCAGCCGATCTTCGAGCTCGCCCGCGAGCTCGGGCTGCTCGCCTTCTCGAGCCCCTTCGACCCGACCGCCGTCGACTTCCTCGAGGGTCTCGACGTGCCGGCCTACAAGATCGCCTCCTCGGAGATCGTCGACCTGCCCCTCGTGCGGCTCGCCGCCGCCACCGGCAAGCCGATCATCATCTCCACCGGGATGGCCTCGGTCGGCGAGATCCACGCCGCCGTGGAGGCCGCACGCGGCGTCGGCAACGAGCAGATCATCGTGCTGTCCTGCACGGCCTCCTACCCGGCCGACCCCTCGGCGTCCAACCTGCGCGGCATCCCGGTGATGGCCGACGCCTTCGCGACCCCCGTCGGCCTGTCCGACCACACGATGGGCATCGGCGCGGCGGTCGCGTCCGTCGCCTTCGGCGCCGTCCTCGTCGAGAAGCACGTGACGATCTCGCGCGAGGAGGGCGGGGTCGACTCCGACTTCTCGCTGGAGCCCGACGAGCTCGCGGCCCTCGTCGCGGAGACGCGGACGGCCTGGCAGGCCCTCGGCGCCCCACGGATCGGTGCCACCGCCTCCGAGCGCGAGGGGCTGCGCTTCCGCCGCTCCCTCTACGTCGTCGAGGACGTCTTGGCCGGCGACCTCGTGACCCCGACGAACGTGCGGTCGATCCGCCCCGCCAACGGCCTGCCCCCCGATGCCTTCTCGATCGTCGAGTCGAAGCGGTTCACCCGCGACGTCGCGCGTGGCACCCCGATGTCCTGGTCCCTCATCTGACGACGCGCCGCCCAGCGGTCCGGCGGCATCGAGCCGGGCTCGGGGCGGTTAGCCGGCACGCCAGCCGGCCTCAACCGACCACCTACTGCGCCGTGCCGTGTCCCTCGGTGCCCGGCCGACTACCCGTAGCGACCTCCTCGACACGTTCGGGGGCGTCGGCCTGCGTCTCCTCACCCCTCTCGTCCACGGGGGACGCGACCTCGTCGAGGACCCGGTCCGCCGTTTCGCCTGCGGCCTCCACCGAGTCCAGCAGGGTGGGCTGCTCCGCGTCGCCCGGCGGCCGGTGGCTGTCGACACGGTGCTTGCGCCGCCGACGGCGCTCGAACACGGAGAGCTCCTTCGCCAGGGACGGCGCCGGTGGAGGCGGCAATGGCCTTTCGACGTCGGCGGCCCAGCCGAAGGCATCGATCACCTCATCGGGCAGGAGCATCTCGTCAGCACCGAGCTCGCGTCTGGCGATGGCAGCCGCGTGTTCGCGCGGGACCGCGAACTGGTGCATCTCGGGAAAGACGCGCCGGGGCTTGCCGACTCCACCGAGCACCGCGTGATCCGACTCGAGCGCCATGGGGTCCCCGTAGATCCCCACCTCGGCGCCGGCGGACGCGCCGTAGAGAATGGCGCTGGTCATCCGGTTGCTCACGACGCGGGCATGACGGCGGATCTCGCCCAACTGCCGGTAGAGGAACGGCACGTCGGTGTCCTGCCAGAGGTAGCCACGCTGTCCGTGGGTGACGACACGGACGCCTGCCTCCTCGTACTCACGGCGCACCTTGGGGTTGTCGTACTCGTTCCAGTAGAGACAGAACGTGATGGGCACGTCGCCCTCGGCCGCCTTGACCTCCTCGATGAACGCCTGGTGGTTGCCGAGCACCTGTTGCCCCTCCCACCCATGGAAGGGGTAGACGATCGTGCCCGTGCGCGGCTCCGCGGTGGCGAGCCACTCCTGTTGCCGCTCGAGCTCGAGCAGGTAGAGCCACGGAGCGGCGACGACCATGTAGTTGCGCAGCCCCGCGGCCCAGCCGC
Organism: uncultured Actinomycetota bacterium; assembly: GCA_963764195.1. Classification (GTDB taxonomy): domain Bacteria; phylum Actinomycetota; class Actinomycetes; order Actinomycetales; family Dermatophilaceae; genus JBDSSS01. The sequence continues at coordinate 379,817 of CAVXRG010000003.1, read as the reverse complement.
GACGGGCGCAGGCCTCCGACCACACGTACTTCGGGTACTGGGGCGTGAAGACGGTGCCCACCGCAAACCCGTCGTGCATGTTCCAGCCGTGCTGGAGGTAGCCCCAGATGCGCGGCGGCTCCTCGAGCCCGACGTAACGCGCCATGATGTGGGCATGCCCGTAGAAGTGGTTGGCGTGATGCATGGACTCAGCCCCTGACGGCGTTGCGCACAGCGTCGATGACCTCGTCGACCTGGCTGTCGGTGAGCTCGACGTGCATCGGCAGCGAGAGCTCCTCGGCGTAGAACTGCTCAGCGTTCGGGCACATCCCCCGCTTGAAGCCCATGTCCTCGAAGAGCGGGTGCCAGTAGACCGGCACGTAGTTGACCTGGACGCCGATGCCGGCGCCGCGCATCGTGTCGAAGACCTCACGACGGCGGCCGTCGAGAACCCGCAAGGGGTAGAGGTGCCAGATGGGGTCGACGTGGTCACGCTGGGTGGGCAGCCGGATCCCCTCCACCCCGGAGAGCCCGTCCTGGTAGCGGGCGAAGATCGCCGCGCGGCGCGCCTTGAACGCCTCGAGCCGCGCCAGCTGGCTCAGGCCGAGAGCCGCGAGGACGTCGGGCAGACGGTAGTTCAGCCCGTACTCGTGAACCTCCTGGTGCCACGGACCCTCGTCGGGGTAGCGCATGTCCTCTCGCTCACGCACCAGACCGATGAAGTGGAAGCGATGGGCTCGCTTGGCGAGCTCGGTGTCGAGGGTGGCGACGGCTCCACCCTCGGCGGTGGTCATGTTCTTCGTCGGGAAGAACGAGAACGTCGTCAGATCGGCCAGTGACCCGACCGGGCGGCCCTTGTAGGTCGATCCGATCGAGTGGGCAGCATCTTCCACGACGAGGGCGCCGACCCGGCGCGCGGTCTCGTTGATGGCGTCGATCTCGATCGGGTGACCGGCGTAGTCGACCCCGGCGATGACCTTGGTGTCATCCGTGACGGCCGCGTCGAGGGCGGCCGGGTCGATGTTGGCGGTGTCGTCCTCGACGTCGACGAAGCGCACCGTGGCGCCCAGCGCGACCGCGCACGACGCCGTCGCGACGAACGTCATCGGGGTGGTGACGACCTCGTCGCCGGAACGGACGCCGGCAGCGGCATACGCGATGTGCAGGGCGGCGGTGCCGCTCGTCGCACTGACGCAGCGGGCCGCCCCGGTCCGGCGTGCGAGCGCCTCCTCGAACGCGGTGACGGTGGGTCCGGTGGTGAGCCAGTCACCACGAAGGACCTGCGCCACCGCCTCGATGTCGTCCTCGTTCACCGACTGGCGGCCGTAGGGGATCACCTCAGACCTCGTTCTCGAGAATCTTGATCATCTCCTCGCCGGAGAACCACGTGTCGTTGTTGTCCGACGTGTAGTGGAAGCCCTCGGGAACCGGGACGCCGCCAGCCGGGGAGCGATAACCCCACGACGCCAGATCGGGCTGCAGCACGTAGCGGTCTCCGATCACGAGGGCGCGGCGGCCCTCCTCTGCGGAGATCATCTCCTCGTGGAGCTTCTCGCCCGGCCGCAGGCCGATCTCGTGCATCTTGGCCCCGGGGGCAACGGACTGCGCGAGGTCGACGATCTTCATCGACGGGATGCGCGGCACGTAGAGCTCCCCTCCCTGCATCATGTCGAACGAGTCGGTGACGAACGTGACTGCCTGGGGCAGGGTGATGAAGAAGCGGGTCATCCGCAGGTCCGTGATGGGCAGCGACGCGCCGGCCTCTGCGAGCTTGCGGAAGAACGGGATGACCGACCCGCGCGAGCCCATGACGTTGCCGTACCGCACGACGCAGAAACGCGTCGGGTAGGCAGCCGCGTAGTGGTTGCCCGTGATGAAGAGCTTGTCAGCCGTCAGCTTCGTCGCGCCGTAGAGGTTGATCGGGGACGACGCCTTGTCGGTCGAGAGCGCGACGACCTTCTTGACACCGGCGTCGATGCTCGCCTCGATGACGTTCTGCGAGCCGATGACGTTGGTCTTGACGAACTCCCAGGGGTTGTACTCGGCGGTGTCGACCTGCTTGAGCGCGGCGGCGTGAACGACGTAGTCCACCTTGTGCATGGCGCGGTCGAGTCGGTGCTGGTCGCGGATGTCACCGATGAACCAGCGCAGGCGCGGGTCGTCGTTGAACGTCTGACGCGCCTCGTACTGCTTCAGCTCGTCACGGCTGAAGATGATGACCCGCTTGGGGTTGTGGTTCTTGAGCACCTCCGTGATGAACGCCTTGCCGAAGGACCCGGTCCCTCCTGTGACAAGGATCGAGGACCCTTCGAGAATGCTCACCTGTGACCTCCTGGTCATCCACCAATGTGACGCCGCGCGGCAATGTCGGAGGGTACCGGCAGCGGGACGCTGGTCCAGCGCCACCCGCGAGATTAACACCTCCCTGTTGACACCCCCGGTCGCCGTGTGGCCCACGGTCCGCCCTCGCCGGTGCTTGCGGCAGACTGGCCGCATGCCCCTGCACATAGCGCTGCGCTGCGACGCCACCCCCGAGACCGGTACCGGCCACGTGGTGCGCTGCCTCGCCCTCGGCGACGAGCTGACCGCTCGCGGCGCCGAGGTGACGCTGATCGGGGAGATCACCGATGTGGCCTGGTTGACGGAGCAGGTAGCCCTGCGGGGGCTGCCCGTGATCGCCGCTCCCGCGGACCCCGATGACCTGGCCCGGCTCGCGCAGACGCTTCACCTCGACGCCGTCGTCCTCGACGGGTACCACCTCGACCCCCGCTGCGGGACGGCTCTGCTCGCTCGCGGACTGACCGTGCTCGCCCTGCTCGACGCCACGTACGGCGGCGCGCAGGAGGCGGACCTCTATCTCGACCACAACCTCGGCGCCCGTCCAGACTCCGGCCGCAACGGCGCGGTGCAGCTGCTCGGTCTGAGGTACGCGCTCTTTCGCGACGAGGTGCTCCGCCACCGACGGGATGCCGCTGCCGGCCCCGAGTCGACCCCGAGGGTGCTCGCCGTCTTCGGAGGCACCGACCCGTATGCCGCCGCGCCGGTTGTGGTGGCGCTGCTGATCTCGACGGGCCGCCCGGTCCACGTCGTCGCGGTCGCTGCGAGCCCGGAGCTGGCGCAGGCCCTCGACGAGCTGCCGACCGGCCCGGGCCAGACGATCGAGGTCGTGTCGCCGCGGCCGCAGCTCGCAGCGCTCGCCGCCACGTGCGACCTGGCGGTGACCGCCGCGGGGAGCTCGGTCTGGGAGTTCCTCTACATGGGGCTGCCCGCAGCCCTCGTGTGCGTCGTCGACAACCAGACCGTCGGCTACGACGTGGTCGCATCGGAGGGCGTCGCGGAGCCTCTCGGTCACCTCGCCGACCTTCGCGACGACCCACGCGCCCGCGAGGCGGCGGTCGCGATGCTGGCCCGGCTCCTCGATGACCCGGACCGGAGGGCCGCGCTGTCGCAGGCCGGGACGACCATCGTCGACGGTCGCGGCCGCTCCCGTGTCGTCGATGCGCTCATCAGCGCCATCGACGCGCGTCGCTAACCTTGCCCCACCCGATCCGATGGAGGTCCGCATCGTGCCCCGCACCCGCGTCGTGATCCAGTCGCGACTCAGCTCCTCCCGCCTACCCGGCAAGGCCATGTTGACGCTCGGCGACAGACCGACTGTGGTGCTCGTCGCCCAGCGCGCCGGCCAGACGGGCAATGAGGTGGTCGTGGCCACGAGCGCGGAGCCCGACGACGATGTCATCGCCACCACTCTGAGCCGGCACCACATCCGGTGCTTTCGAGGGTCCCTCAACGACCCCCTCGCTCGTTTCCACGCCGCCACCGCGGACCTCGACGATGACGACGTCGTCGTGCGTCTGACCGCCGACAACTGTGTGCCGGACGGCGCCTTCGTCGACGAGATGGTGGCATCACTGCGCGCCAGGCAGCTCGAATACATCCGCGTGGCGGCCGGACTGCCGTACGGCCTCGGGGCCGAGGCCTTCACGATGAGCTTGCTCCGCGCCGCTCATCGTGATGCCACCACGGCCTTCGATCGCGAGCACGTGACCCCGTGGATGCGCAGGGCCACGAGGGACGAGGAGTTCAGTCCGACCGACCTGCCGGAGGATTGGCAGGGAATTCGGTGCACTGTCGACACCCTCGATGACTTCGTGATCGCCTCCCGGGCTCTCGAGCGGGTCGGGGCCGATCCCGTAGCCGCCTCGTGGCGGGACCTCCTCGAGGCCTGGCGTGTCTCCGGAGGTGCGACTGACCGGTTGCCGGTGGCGCGACCCAACGCGCTCGATCAAGGGCCATGGGTGCTCGGCACGGTTCAGCTCGGCATGACGTACGGCGCTGCCAACGTCGACGGGATGCCTGACCCCGAGATGGCACGACGGCTCCTCACCCTCGCTGCAACCGGAGGAGTGACCCATCTCGACACGGCACGCGCATACGGCGCGAGCGAGGAGAACCTGGGAAGGGCGCTGGCCCATGGCCTCGCCGAGCGGCTCCAGGTCATCACCAAGATCAGGCCCCTCGACGCCGTCCCGCGGGACGGTGACGCCGCCTTGGCGCGTGAATGTGTCCGGTCGTCGGTCAACGAGTCATTGCGGAGTCTGCGCACCGACTCCGTCGCTGCACTGCTGCTGCATCGATGGGCCGACTGGGGTCGCGGCCAAGGAGCCGTGGCAGACGAGCTCGTCGCGCAGCGCGACTCCGGGGCGGCCGACGTCGTCGGCACCTCCCTGTCGACCCCGGGCGAGCTGGTCGCCGCCCTGGACGACGAGCGCATCGGCTACGTCCAGCTGCCGTTCAACATCCTCGATCGTCGGTGGCTCGGGCGAGAGGTCATCGACGCCATCGCATCCCGACCGGATGTCATCATCTCGGCGCGTAGCGTGTTCCTCCAGGGGCTTCTCATCGGGGGCGACGCCGCGCGATGGCCGGGGGTACCCGGGCTCGACACGGCCGCTCTGCGCGCCACTCTCGGCGAGCTGACGCAGCGCCTCCACCGCACCAGTCAGGCTGACCTCTGTATCGCGTACGTGCGCGGCCACGAGTTCGTCACATCGGTGGTGCTCGGCGCAGAAACCGCTGCGCAGGTCGCCGACCACGCGGAGCTGATGCGACGGCCTCCCCTCACTCACGAGGAGATCGCCGTCGTGCACGAGGCCCTGGAGGGCGCCCCGCTGGGGCTGGTCGATCCGAGCCTGTGGAAAATGGGCCCATGACGTCGCGGACAGCATCGGATCTCTTCAGCCTGGACGGCTGCACAGCTATTGTGTCCGGCGCCTCAGGATGGCTGGGTAGCGCCATGGTCAACGCCCTTGCCGATGCCGGCGCGCACGTGGTTGCCGTCGGCCGAAACCGCGCGACGCTCGAGCAGGCAGCTCGTGCGGGGACGGAACGCGGAGGCACCGTGGAGCCGCGGGTCTGCGACGTCGCCACCACCGAGTGGCCCGAGCTCATTGCCGCCGTCGGTGCAGAGCACGGGCGGATTGACGTCCTGGTCAACAACGCCCACGTCGGGCGCGGCGGTTCGCTCAGGACCTCAACGGACGAGGACTTCACCGAGGCGTGGGATCTCGCCGTCCGGGCCACCTGGCGCGCCATGGAGGCAGCACGGCCGGGACTCGCCGCGAGTCTGGCGGCGGGAGGCAGCCCCAGCGTCATCAACGTGGCAAGCATGTACGGCCTGGTTGCGCCGGATCTCGGGATGTACCCCACCGAGGCAGGCCGCAACCCGCCCTTCTACGGAGCCGCCAAGGCCGGATTGCTGCAGTTGTCCCGATACGCGGCAGCCGAGCTCGGGTTGGTCGGGGTGCGCGTCAACACCCTGACTCCGGGCCCCTTCCCACAGCACCCCGACGCGATGGATCCTGGCTTTGTCTCCGAGCTGGCCCGGCGGACGATGCTGGGCCGCGTAGGCACGCCCGACGACATCCGGACGGCGGTCCTGTTCCTCGCGTCCCCGCACTCCGCGTTCGTCACGGGCTCCAACGTCGTGGTCGACGGCGGGTGGACCGCGCGCTGATCACGGGGTCGCCCGGTTGTAGAGGGTGAGCACGTCGTCCATCGATCCGTCGGCAATGAGCTCGCCTGCCTTGAGGTAGAGGCCTCGGGTGCAGAAGCGGCGCAGGTCGGGCTCGGAATGGGACACGAGGAAGAGGGTGCGACCCGCCGAGAGCAGGTCCTCCATCCGGCCGTAGCACTTCTCCCGGAAGTCCTTGTCGCCCACGGCCAGCACCTCGTCGACGAGGATGGTCGGCTCGTCGAGCGCGGTGACGAGGGAGAAGCCGAGCCGGACCTGCATCCCGGAGGAGAAGTGTCGGAACGGCATGTCGAGACCGGCTCGGACCTGGGGGCCGGCGAAGTCGACGATGTCCTCGAACCGCTCCTCGATCTCCGGACGGGTGAGCCCGTGCAGGCCGGCCATCAGGTGGAGGTTCTCCCGGGCAGTGAGCTCGCCGAGGAACCCGCCGGTGAGCTCGATGAGCGGGGCGACGCCCCCGGCCACCCGGACCGTGCCCGCGTCGGGCAGCAGCACCCCGGCGATCACCTTGAGCAGGGTGCTCTTGCCGCCACCGTTGGAGCCGACGAGGCCGACCGCCTCACCCGGCCCCACGGAGAAGTTGATGTCGCGCAACGCCCAGAACGTCTCCTTCGGAGAGGTGTTCTCGCGCTTGAGGACCATCTCGCGCAGGGAGAGCCGACGCCGCCGGGAGCGGTAGAACTCGATCCCCATCCCCTCGACCTCGATGACCGGGGCCGCCGGGGCCTGCTGCTGAGCCACGTCAGATCTCCTTCAGGACGGCACGCTCGAGGCGCGCGAAGACGAGGATCCCGGCCACGAGCAGCCCGACGGACATCAGCGCCCCGATGACGAGCGGGGCCAGTTGCAGGGGCCCGGGGAAGAACCCGGCCCGGTAGAGCTCGAGGATGCCGCTGAGCGGGTTGAACCACAGCAGCTTCTGCAGCCAGACCGGGGCGATGTCGAGCGTGTAGATGATCGGGGTCCCGTAGAAGAGCAGTCGGAGCACGATCCGCACGACCCGGATCGTGTCGTCGGCGAGCACCGTGGCCGGGGCGAGCAGCAGCCCCACCCCGATCTGCAGCACGAACTGCATCACGAGGGCCACCGGAAACAGGACGAGCCGCCAGTTGAGCACGGTGTCACCGCTGATGACGTAGACGATGACGAAGACCGCGATGATCGGCAGCGAGAGGAGGAACTCGATCCCCTTGGCAATGACGAGGCGCACCACCCACAGCTCGCGCGGCAGGTTGGTCGACCGGACCAGCTTGGCCTCGGCGAGCAGGGCTCGGGCACTCTCGTTGACCGAGGCGTTGAACCACTGCCACGGCAGCAGACCGAGGATCAGGAAGAGGAAGTAGGGCTTGTGCCCGGCGTCGGGCCGCTGGAAGATGACGACGAACACGACGAAGTAGATCAGCGCCATGGCGAGCGGGTCGATGATCGTCCAGACATAGCCGAGCCAGCTCCGGGCGTAGCGCACCCGCAGGTCTCGCTCGACGAGGGTGCGCAGGACGGCTCGTCGTTTCCAGACCCGTCGGTAGCGGTCGATGATCATCATGCTCCGTCTGTCGCCATGAGGTGGTTGGGTCGGCTCGTGAGGAATCCCCAGCCCCAGCTGAAGTGCATCGTGGCGAGGACGACGGGCAGCCGCGCCGCGACCGTGGGGGCCTCGTCGCGGGCGATCGCCACCCCTCCGACCCCGACACCGGCGAGGTAGGCCGCGGGGACGAGCCAGAGCGGTCGCCAGACGAGGCCGCCGACGAGGCCGAGGGCGCACGCGGCGAGCGCCGTGGGCGGGGCGAGGTAGCGCAGGTTGATCGAGCCCTGGTGCCGGGCCGCGACGACGCGACGCCACCGACCGTAGTCGCGGTACTGGAGGGCGAGCTGACGCAGCGTCGGACGGGGTCGGTACTGGACGGTGAGGTCGGGGTCGAACCACACCACGCCGCCACCCTGCCGGATGCGGTAGTTGAGCTCCCAGTCCTGGGCCCGGGCGAAGCGGGCGTCGTAGCCGCCGACGGACTCGAGGACCTCCCGGCGGAAGACCCCGAGGTAGACGGTGTCCGCGGGGCCGGGCCTGCCCCCCGTGTGGAAGCGCGCGCCGCCCACCCCGAGGGGTGAGCGCATGGCGACCGCCACGGCCTTCTCGAAGTCGGTCACACCGACCGCGAGCATCACACCGCCGACGTTCGCCGCTCCGGTCTGCTCCAGGAGCCGCACGGCGTGCTCGATGTAGCCCCGGCTGAGGAAGCCGTGGCCGTCGACCCGCACGATCACCTCATTCGAGGACGCGCCGAGGGCCAGGTTCAGGGCGTCCGGGGTGCGGCCCGACGGGTTCTCGACGACGACGACCCGGTCATCGGCGGCCGCGAGGCGGCGGGCGACGCCCAGCGTGTCGTCATGGCCGGGGCCGACGGCGAGCACGATCTCGAGGTCACCCGGGTAGCCCTGGTCGACGACGGCCGCAACCGCGTCGGCCAGGTGGCGCTCCTCGTTGCGCAGCGGCATCACGACGCTGACCGCCGGCATGGCGTCAGGAGTCAGGTCCACTCTGGGCTTCCTTGTCGTCGGGGGTCACGGGGGCAGGTGCCCGACCGTCCCGTTCGAGCGGCGCCCAGCCTACTTGAGGCTGATGGGGCCGGGACCACGCCGGGGCAACCTACCCCGGGTCGCCGGGAACGGCCTGCGCCGTCCACAGCTGTGGAGCGTCCCGCCAGGTCCGGCGACGGTGGCCTTGGCTGGGGTCCGGGAGGTGCGGGGTGCGGTTCAGGGTCACGGTCGTCGACGCCGGCTCCGCGCTGCCGCCGGTGGAGCTCGTCGTCGAGGCTCCCGCCGGCGCACGGTTCGCCGACCTCCGTCCGACGCTGGCCGAGTACGTCGCGGGCCACCGCGACGACGGCGCAATCGGGTTCGACGTGGCCGGCTCCCCGGTCGACGACGACGACCGTCTCGGGACGGGCGCGCTCGTGCACGGCGCCGTCCTGTCGGTGCGCCGTGGACCGGCACCGACAGCGGGAGCTCGCGGGTGCCCGCTGCTCGAGCTGCACGTCGTCCACGGTCGCGGCGCCGGGAGCCGGTTCCCGCTCCGGGCCGGCCGACACGTCGTCGGCCGTGGGGTGGGCTGTCCGATCCGGCTCGTCGACCCGGGCGTGTCGCGCACCCACCTCGAGGTCGTGGTCGGTGACGACGCCGTCCGGGTCCTCGACCTCGCACCGAGCAACCGGTCGCTGCTCGACGGGGTCCCGACGCCGGCCGAGGGGTGCGTCCTCCCGCTCGGCTCGCGACTGCTCGTGGGCGGGACGACCCTCGAGCTGCGCCGCACCGACGCCTCCCTCGAGCCTGCCCTCGACCCTGTCGACAACCCTGCCCACGACGAGACCCGCGACCCCGTCGTGCCACGACCCGCCGTCGACGGCTTCGTCACCGCCCTCCCGCGGCACCACTCCCCCCGATCGGATCCGCCCGAGACGGTGGCCTTCCCCGACCCGCTGCCCGCTGGCGGCGCCGCCGGCGAGCCGCCGCGCCCGCCACCCGTGCTCGCGGTCGCGGCGCCCCTGGTCCTGTCCGTCCTGCTCGCAGTGGTCCTGCGCTCGCCGACCCTGCTGCTCCTCGGGCTCCTGTCACCCCTGCTCGTGCTCGGGCAGTGGTGGGGTGACCGCCGGCACGGGACCCGGACCGGCCGGCGACACCGGTCGCGCCATCACAGCGCGACCGTCGCCGCTGAGCGGTCGCTCGAGGCGGCCCTGCGCCGGGAGCAGCTCGCGCGCCGACGGCAGCATCCCGACCTCGCCCTCCTCGACGTCCGGGTCCGGGCCCGGCACCCCGACCTCTGGGCCCGGCACCCGGGCGAGCCGGACCACCTCCGGATCGCCTGGGGCAGCGGGGACCAGCCGGCCCGACTGCGGGTGACCGGCCGGGGTGACCACCCGCCGCCCGTCTGCCGCGACGCCCCCCTCGTGTGGGACGCGCAGGAGGAGCCGGTCCTCGGGGTCGTGGGCAGCCGCACCGACGTCCTCGCCCTCGTGGGCACGCTGATCATCCGCGCCTGCGCCTGGCACTCGCCCGACGACCTCTCCGTCGCCGTCGTGACGCACGGGGATGCCGTCGTCGACTGGGGATGGGCGACCTACCTCCCCCACCTGTGCGGCGATGACCCCTGCCACCCCGCGCTCGCCTCGACCGACGAACCTGGCGGCGTCGGCGCCCTGCTCGCAGGCCTCGGCGCGTCGCCGGGAGGCGATGACCCGACGCAGCCGCGACCCGCACCGCGATCGACCGTGCTCGTCGTCCTCGACCTCACGACGTCCCCGTCCGGCCACCCCGACGTCGACGACCTGCTGCGGACCGGCCCGGGGGCGCATGTCGCCCTCGTGGTGACGGCAGCCTGCGCCGCCGAGCTGCCCCGACGGTGCGCACGCGTCATCCACACCGGCGCCGGACCGGCAACCCCCGACCTGCCCACCAGCGGCTGGCTCGAGTTGGTGGCTCGGTCCCTCGCCCCGTTGCGCGACCCGGCGCGCGCCGACGGGGCGCGCACCCTCCCGGCGTCACTGGGACTGGCCGCGGCCCACCGGGCCGTCGGGCTCGACCCGCTCTCCGTGGCCGGGGTCGTCCACGCCTGGGCCACGACGCGGCCGGGACCGACCGCCGTGCTCGGGCAGACCGGCAGCGGACCGCTGCAGGTCGAGCTCACCCGGGACGGGCCGCACGTCCTCGTGGGTGGGACGACGGGGGCCGGCAAGTCCGAGCTGCTCCAGACCCTCGTCGCAGGGCTGGCGCTGTCGACACCCCCGACCCGGCTCAGCTTCATCCTCGTCGACTACAAGGGCGGCGCCGCCTTCCACCAGTGCGCCCTGCTGCCCCACACCGTCGGCCTCGTCACCGATCTCGACGAGCACCTCACCGTCCGCGCGCTGACCTCCCTGCAGGCCGAGATCCGCCGCCGGGAGAGCCTGCTGGCCGAGGTCGGCGCCACGGACCTGCGGGCCTACGAGCAGCTCCGGCCCGGCGGCTCGCCCGTCGTGCCGCGGATCGTCATCGTCGTCGACGAGTTCCGCCAGCTCGCGGACGAGCTGCCCGACTTCGTCCGTGGGCTCGTGCGGATCGCGGCCGTCGGCCGGTCGCTCGGCATCCACCTCGTGCTGGCGACCCAGCGCCCTGCCGGGATCGTGTCGGCCGACATGCGCGCCAACATCGCGCTGCGGATCGCCCTCCGGGTGCGTGACCGCGCGGACAGCGACGACGTCATCGACGCGCCCGACGCTGCCACGATCAGCGACCGCGCGCCCGGCCGGTGCTGGGTGCGCACCGCCGGACAGCACCTCATCGAGGCCCAGACGGCGTATGCCGGTCTCCCCGTCGCGCCCGAGGGGGCCCCGCCCGCGCCGGTGACGGCGCGCAGGTGGTTCACCGACCGGGCCACCGCTCCCCGTGGCTCCCGTGCATCCTCGGTCGAGCCGCGGGGACGGTGGACGGTCACGAGTGAGCTCGAGACGTTTGTCGGGTCGGCCCGGGTCGCAGCCGAGTCGCTCGGGCTCTCGGCGGCCCCCGCCCCCTGGCTGCCGGCCCTCCCGGACGCCCTCCCCCTCACCGTCCTCACCGACCGCCTCACGGGCGGGGACCGACCGGGCCCCTCCGACGCGGTCCCGTTCGGCCTGCGGGACCTGCCCTCCGAGCAACGCCAGGAGGTCGCCGTCTGGTCACCCACGCACGACGGGAACCTCGGGATCGCCGGGGACCCGCGCAGCGGCCGGACGACGACGTTGCGCACCATCGCCGCCGGCCTCGCCCGGCTCGACCCTTCCGACGTGCACGTCCAGGTCCTCGAGGGCGAACCCGGCAGCCTGTCCGACCTCGCCGCACTCCCCCACACCGGGACGGTCGTCAGCACCGCGGACCCCGACCTCGTCCGGGCCGTGGTGGACCGTCTGGCGCGCGAGCTGGCCGCCCGACCGGGCGGGGCCGCGGGCGCGGGCCGTCGGGGGCCCGTCACCGTCGTCCTCGTCGACGGCTGGGAACAGGTCGAGGAGTGCCTGGCCGGGATCGGTCTCGGCGCCTCGGCCGACCTCCTCCTCGGCCTGATGCGCGACGGACCCTCGCGCGGAGTGCGATTCGCCGTCGCGGGAGGCCGAGCCCTGCTGTCGGGGAGGCTTGCTGCGGTCCTGCCCGGGCGCATCCTGCTCCCCGTGACCGACCCGATCGCACGCTCCCTGGCCGGGTTGCCAGCAAGCGGCTCGGCCTGCCGGTCCACCCCGGGGCGGGGCCACGAGCTGCCGTCCGGGACCGAGCTGCAGGTCGCGCACGCCGGCTCGACCCCAGCATCGCCGGACCAACGGGACGCGGTGACCGAGGCGGCACGGCAGGCCGGCCCGGGCAACCGGTGCCGCGGGCCGGCGCCGTGGCAGGTGCGCGGGCTCCCGGAGCGGGTGGGCACCCGGGCGCTGCGCCGCCGTCCCGGGCTGCTCGCCGTCGGGGCGGGCGGGGACGACGGCCGCACCGTCGGCTTCGACACCGCCCGCGGGCCCCGGACGGTCCTCGTCGCGGGCCGCCGACGCACGGGGCGGTCGACCGCCCTGGCGACGATCGCCCTGGAGCTGCTCGGGGCCGGCCGGGACGTCGCCGTCATCGCGCCACCCCGGTCACCGCTGCGCGGCCTCGCCCCGCGGCACGGCCTGACCGTCCTCGACCCCACCGACGTCGACGCGTTCGTCGCGCTGCGCCGCGCGCGACCCGACCTCGCCGTCGTCGTCGACGACGGCGAGACGGTCGAGGGCGGTCCCCTCGAGGCCGCTCTCGTCGAGGTGGCCCACCGGCTGGTCGACACCGACGGCAGCCTCACCGTGGCGGCCGACCTCGCCCGGTGCGCTGCCGTCTATCGAGGGCTTGTCGCCGAGACCGCCCGCGGCGGCTCCGGCCTCATCCTGTGTCCCGCCACGGCGGCGGACGGTGACCTGCTCGCCGTCCGGCTCGACGTGCCGTCCCGGCACCATCCCGGGCGAGGGGTCATCGTCGAGGACGGTGTGGGTCTGCCGGTGCAGGTCGCGACCGCCTGATCCCGGTCCACGCCCAGCGTCGTCACATGGTGAAGACGACCTTTCCGAAGAGGTCCCCGTCGATCATCCGGGCGAAACCGTCCCGCGCGTCCGCCAACGGCATCGCCCCGTCGATGACCGGGGTGATCCCCTGCTGCGTCACGAAGCGGACCAGCCCGTCGAGCTCCTCTCGGGAGCCCATCGTCGACCCGACGACCCGCAGCTGCTTGAAGAAGATCTTGGTGAGCTCGGCTCGGTCCGGAGCGTCCCCCGACGTCGCGCCGGAGATGACGATCGTGCCACCGGGACGGAGCGCGTTGACCGAGTGCGACCAGGTCGCCGCCCCGACCGTCTCCATCACGGCGTCGACCCGCTCGGGCAGACGCTCGCCCGAGGCGAAGACGCGGTCGGCGCCGATCCCGGCCGCCCGCTCGCCCCGGGCCTCGTCGCGTGCGGTCACCCACATGCGGTAGCCGGCGGCCGAACCGAGCTGGACGAGCGCGGTCGCGACACCACCGCCGGCCCCCTGGACGAGCACGGTCCCGCCGGGCCGCACGCCGGAGTTGACGAAGAGCATCCGGTAGGCCGTGAGCCACGCCGTCGAGAGGCACGCCGCCGACTCCCAGGCGAGCGCCTCCGGCTTGGGCACGAGGTTGTGCGACGGCACGAGGACCTTCTCGGCGAGGGTGCCGTCGTGGACCTCGGAGAGCAGCGAACGGCGCGGGTCCAGCGTCTCGTCACCGTGCCAGCCGTCGGAGGCGATGACCGCGTGGACGACCACCTCGTTGCCGGCCTCGTCCACCCCGGCCCCGTCGCAGCCGAGGATCATCGGCAGCCGGTCCGCCGGCAGCCCCACTCCGCGCAACGACCAGACGTCGTGGTGGTTGAGGGCGGCGGCCCGCAGGGTGACGACCGACCAACCCGGGCGCGGCTCGGGATCGGGCCGCTGCCCGACGGTGAGACCCGACAGCGGGTCGGAGGCGGACTGGGCGGATGCGTAGGCGGCGAGCATTCCAGCACCCTAGCGACCCGGCCCCCGACACGATCGCGGCCGATGGTCGATGATGGGTCTCATGAGCGACGAGCCGACGCCCGCCGACCCCCCCGCTGCCCCCACCGGCGCCCCCACCGGCACCCCCACCGGCACCACGGGGGCGAAGCCACGAGGCCGCCGGGCGGTCCGCTGGTTCGCGGCGCTCGCCGTGCTCGTGTGGCTCGCCGTCGGAGGCGTGGGGGGGCCGCTCGTGGGCCAGCTGTCCGACGTCGCGACGAACGACAACGCGAACTTCCTGCCGCCGTCTGCGGAGTCGACCGGGGTGAGCCGGGTCGTCACGCAGATGACCGACACCGCCACGCTGCCCTACCTCGTCGTCGTCGAGCGCCCCGGCGGACTCACCTCCGACGACCAGGCGGCCATCGCGGCGTTCGTCTCCGAGATCCCCTCGATCCCGCTGGCCGACCCCGCGCAGACGGTGGGCGACTTCCTCGAGACCCCACCCCGCGCCGCGATCCCCAGCGACGACGGCGCGGCGTCGCTCATCCCCGTCTCCTTCGTCGCGGACCGCGCCGAGGTGACGGTCGACGGCGACACCGCGCTGTATGCCGTGGCCGAGGCGCTGCGCGCGAGCGGCGCGGAACGCCTCGGCTCCCTCGGCCTCACCGTGCACGTCACCGGGGCGGGCGGCTTCTTCGCCGACTTCATCATCGCCTTCAGCGGTATCGACGGGATCCTGCTCCTCGTCGCCCTCGGTGTCGTCTTCGTCATCCTGCTGGTCGTCTACCGCAGCCCGATCCTGCCCCTCGCCGTCCTCATCAGCGCCGTCTTCGGCCTGTCGGTGGCGGCCCTCGTCGTCTACCCGCTGGCGAAGAACGGCGCGATCAGCCTCAGCGGCCAGAGCCAGGGCATCCTGTCGATCCTCGTCGTGGGCGCAGCCACGGACTACGCACTGCTGCTCGTCGCCCGCTACAAGGAGGAGCTGCACGACCACGACTCGACGTGGGAGGCGATGAAGGTCGCCTGGCGGGCCTCCTTCGAGCCGATCGCGGCGAGCGCCGCCACCGTCGTGCTCGGGCTCCTCTGCCTCCGGCTGTCCGAGCTCGGCAGCACCAAGAGCCTCGGCCCGGTGGGGGCCCTCGGCATCGCGGGCGCGTTCGTCGCCTCGCTGACCTTCCTCCCCGCGGTCCTGCTGCTCATCGGTCGCCGGATCTTCTGGCCCCAGATCCCGCGGGTCGACCACGTCCACCGCGGTGACCTCGCGACGACGAAGGGGATCTGGGCCCGGGTGGCGGGGCTCGTCGGGGCCCACCCGCGCCGCACCTGGGTGCTCACCTTCGCCGCGCTCGTCGCCTGCGCGGCCTTCGTGCCGACCCTCCAGGCCAGGGGTGTCGGTCAGTCCGACCTGTTCCTCACCACCGTCGACTCCGTCACCGGGCAGAAGGTGCTCGCCGAGCACTTCCCGGCCGGGTCCGGCTCACCGGTCCAGGTGCTCGCGCCGCAGGACAAGGCCCAGCAGGTCCTCACCGTGCTCCAGGACGAGCCCGGCGTGCGCGACCCGCAGATCGGTCTCGCACCGGGCCAGCCGCCGAAGGTCGTCGACGGCCAGGTGGTGCTGCAAGCCACGACGGTGGACTCCGCCGACAGCGTGGCGGCCGAGGCGACGGTCGAGGCCCTGCGGGCCGACCTCGACGCGGTCGGCCCCGAGGTGCTCGTCGGGGGCAGCACCGCCACCAACCTCGACGTGCGGCTCGCGAGCGAGCGCGACCTCAAGGTGATCATCCCGGCCATCCTCGCGGTGATCTTCATCGTGCTCACGCTGCTGCTGCGGTCGCTCGCCGCCCCCCTCATCCTCGTCGCCGCGAACGTGCTGTCGTTCGCCGCGACGATGGGCGTGGCGGCCATCGCGTTCAACCACATCTTCCACTTCCCCGGTTCGGACCCGTCCACGCCGCTCTACGGCTTCGTCTTCCTCGTGGCGCTCGGCATCGACTACTCGATCTTCCTGATGACCCGCGTCAGGGAGGAGTCGCGCATCCGCGGCACGAGGCCGGGGATCCTCGTGGCCCTCACGGTCACCGGTGGCGTCATCACGAGCGCCGGGATCGTGCTCGCCTCGACCTTCTCGGCGCTCGCCGTGCTGCCGATCCTCTTCCTCGTCCAGATCGCCTTCATCGTCGCCTTCGGGGTGCTGCTCGACACCCTCGTCGTGCGCAGCCTGCTCGTCCCGGCCCTGTCCTACGACCTCGGTGACCGCATCTGGTGGCCGCTCGGTCTGCGCCGGGCCGGCGCCCACGAGCGGCGCAACCCGCGCGACCCGGACGGGCAGCAGGCCCAGCAAGATCGGCAGGAGGACGACTCAGTCGACCTGGTCGGGGATGCGCAGCACCAGTAGCAGGGCGTCGACGACGCCGGGGTCGTACTCGTAGCCGAGGCCGAGGTAGATCCGCTCGACCGCGGCGTCCCGGGCCCGCTCACCGCGGTGACCCTCCGTGAGGTCGTCATAGGCGTTGCACACCTTGATGATGCGGCTCGCGAGGGGGATCTCCTCCCCCAGCTCGCGGACCCGCCGGTAGGGGGTGGTCTGGTGCTCGAGGATCACGGCGACGCTCTCGAGGACACCGGTCTCGCGCACGATGGCGACGGTGTCGGCCTCGATCCGGCGCTGGTCGGCCGGGGCTGCGAGCACGGTCGCGCCCCCCGGGATCGGGTCGACGAGGGCCACCTGGCCGATGTCGTGCAGCAGGGCGGCGTACTCGAGGTCGAGCAACGAGCGCTCGGTGAGCCCGAGCCGCCGGCCCACCGACCGGGCGAGGGCGGCGACGCGCTCGGAGTGACCCGCCGGGGTGTAGCCGGACGTGTCGGTGAGCCGCGAGAGCGTGCGGATGCTCTGGAGGTAGGTGGCACGGATGCTGACGTAGCGCCGGAAGGCGAACTGGGTGAGCACGAGCGGCACGAGGAAGAGGGGCAGGGCGATGACGCCGAGCGGGACGGCCGCCAGCGCGATGAGCACCCCGGTCACCGCGATGGCGATCGACACCGCGAAGGAGGCCCGCGCCTGGTCGAGGATCGCGGTCCACAGACCGGCCGTTCGCGGGAGGGAGCGAGCCGCCGACGTCACGACGACCTCGACGGCGATGGCGAGCAGGGAGATCCCGAGCAGCAGGGCCGCGCGCTGCCAGGGCTCGAGCCCGTCGCCCGGTGCCGGCGTCCCCGGCTGCTGGCCGAGGTGGACCGACCGGTAGACGACGGTGGCCACCGTGACCGCGACGAAACGGCCGACCATCTCGTGGAAGCGGATGTCCTGCCCCGCCGCGTAACGCGCCAGGGCGGCCAGCGTCATCGACCCGCCGATGACGAGCATCACGAAGCTGGCGGCATACGGCACCCGATGGTGGGCGGGGACCTCCACCGCGTAGGCGAGACCGAGGGCAGCGGCGCTCGCGATCGGCGCCGACCCGCGGAAGCCGGGCGCGGACAGCTGGAAGAACTCACCGAGCACGACGGCCAGGGCGAAGGACAGCGCGATCCCCATGCTGATGGGGTCGCGGAACCCCGGTGAGTCGGAGGTGCTCACCGCGAGCAGGGCCAGGCCGACGAGGCCGAGCAGCACCGCCCCGAGGGCGTAGGGATCGCGGCGCGCCGGGTCGGTCATTCCGGTGCTCCCACGACGCTCCAGGCCTGGAGCGGGTGGGCGGCGAGCGCCTCCCGGGTCGCGGCGACGACGAGCGGGTCCCAGCGCCGGCTGTCGGCCTCGAGCACCCGCAGCGCCTCCTCGATGGAGCGGGGCAACCCGTCCACGTCGCCACGGGTCAGCTCATCGAAACCCGCCACGACGGCGACGATGCGGGCGGCGATCGGGATCGCGTCGCCGGAGAGGCCGGCCGGTCCGCTCCCGTCGAAGTGCTCGTCCTGGTGGCGGATGCCCGACCGGGCGTCCTCGAGGAAGTCGATGCCCTCGATCATCTGCGAGCCGAGGTCGGCGTGCCGGTCGAAGAGGAACTGGTCGCGGGCATCGAGCACGGTGCCGACGCGCCGCAGGATCCGGGTGGGCACACCGAGGTGACCGATCTCGTGGAGCGTGGCGGCATGGCGGACGACCCCGATCTGGTGGGGGCGCAGGCCGAGCTCCTCAGCCACCCACTCTGCGAGCATCGCGGCCCGGCGGCTCCGCTCGACCGCCGGCGGCTCCTTCGTCCCCAGGGCGGTGACGAGCGTGTCGACGGTGCGCTCGTGCGAGCGCAGCTCCTCGCCGTACTGGATGAAGGCCCACCGGGCGGCGAGGAGCGGGGCCATGATGAGCAACGCGCTGAAGGCTCCGAGGTGCGCCGGGACCCAGAGGACGACGAAGAGGAAGCCGATGACGCCGTAGCCGATGTAGGCCACACCCGACCCCGCGAGAACGCCGCGCGCTGCGACGGCGAACGGCACCCGCTGGTAGAAGTGCAGGACGCCGGACAGGAGCACGGCGTTGATGAGGCAGCCGACGACATCGGCGAACACGAGGGGGAGGCCCACCTGAAGGGCCAGCGGACCCGGACCGATGACACCGCTGATGCTGCCCTCGCCAGGGGCGACCAAGCGGTAGACCCAACCTCCCGCCGCGCCGACGATGCTCGTCATCGCCATGTTGAACGCGACCTGGACCCACTTCAGGGCCTTGCGGTCGATCGCCACGGACACCGCGCCGACGATCCACGCACCGAAGGGGCCGACGATGACGGCCGAGCTGAGCAGATGATGCTGAGGAAGGAGAAGCCGACCCGAGAGCCGACGTCGGGCTCTCGGAGGTTGAAGCTCAGCACCCCCATCACGCACAGCAGCAGGAGGGGTGCGAGGCGCGGCGCACCACCCAACGTCCACGGAGAAGGCCCCGAGCAGCAGGGAGCCCGCCGTGACGACTGAGATGTAGACGAGCAGCCGCGTGGGGTACACGGGCTCGGACGTCGTCGACGGCGGGCGCCGATCGCTCACTACCGGACTCGATCCTCTGGGGGCGACAGTTGGGGGCTGCCGCGCAGTCTAGCTCCGGCGTGGGCGGATTGCTGGTCGAGCGTGCGGCTCAGCGGCCCCAGGTCCACGTGTTGAAGAGATGACCGTGACGAAGTTGAAGGTCGGGGCGGCGGCGGCGGTGAGGAAAGCGAACATGAGGAGCTCCTTGGAGTTATTCGTCGAACTGGCGGGGGTGTCACAGCAGCTCCACCGGCAGACTTCTATCGGCTCGGAACCGGAGACTGGTCATACCATGACAAAAGCCGCACCGAATAGGAAGCCCAAGAGGGCAAATCGGTCGAATTCGGACCAAGTCTTGATGGCATGGATGCCAGGTCTTTACGATTCCAGCCTCGTCACGCCGGAGGACCTCACCCTTGGGTGTCCCTGTGACTCGCCAATTGTGCCCTACCGCAAGGGGTGTGGGACACTCTGGGTTCGTGCGACGCACGATGTCTGAGATGTCCAGCACCGACGAAAAGAGCCGACGATGAGCAAGCGCGCCCGCAAGCGCCGCTCCCGCAAGGGCAACGCCGCCAACCACGGCCGCAAGCCCAACGCCTGAGCCGCACCCGTGAGAGAAGGCCCGACCCCCTTTGGGGATCGGGCCTTTTCGTTGTCGGCGGGGGCAACGCCCCTGCGGCGGTGTGGTGCTCAGGTGCCGTCGACCCGCATGACGGTCATCGAGATCCGCGACATGATCGTCAACCGGAGGGTGTCCGGGGCAGACTCGCACCCGCACGACCGTTTGATCAGCGACTTGAGGGTGGTGTCGAGGTCGTACTCCTTGAGGCAGGGGCCGCACTCGTCGAGGTGCGCCTGGATCTTGGCGCAGTCGTCGGGGCCGAGCTCCCCGTCGAGGTACTCGTACACGCGCAGCAGCGCCTCCGAGCAGTCCGTGCGCTCGCTCTCCGCGCTCATGACCGAGCTCCTTCGGCGGCGGCGGCCTTCGTGGCCTCCGTGGCGAAACCCCGCTCAGCAGCATATTCCGACAGCAGCTCACGCAGCTGGCGACGACCGCGGTGCAGCCGGCTCATCACGGTGCCGATCGGGGTCTGCATGATCTCAGCGATCTCCTTGTAGGCATAGCCCTCGACGTCGGCGAAGTAGACCGCGAGGCGGAACTCCTCGGGGATCGCCTGCAGTGCCCGCTTGACGTCGCTGTCCGGAAGGTGGTCGAGCGCCTCGGCCTCGGCCGAGCGAAGGCCTGAGGAGGTGTGCGACTCCGCCCGCGCCAGCTGGTAGTCGGCGATCTCCGGAGAGTCCGACTCGAGCGGCTGGCGCTGCTTCTTGCGGTAGGTGTTGATGTAGGTGTTGGTGAGGATGCGGTACATCCACGCCTTGAGGTTGGTCCCGGGACGGTACTGGTGGAAGGCGGCATACGCCTTCGCGAACGTCTCCTGGACGAGGTCCTCGGCGTCGCTGGGGTTGCGCGTCGTGCGGAGTGCAGCGCTGTAGAGCTGGTCCAGCAGCGGCATCGCCTCGCGCTCGAACCGCGCGCGCCGCTGCGGCTCGGTCTCGGTCGTGACGTCGGCGTTCGCGTCGGCGAGCGCCACCGCGGCAGCTGCGTCCTCGGCCGGGTCGGTGGCGTCGACGAGCGCGACGGCCGACATGGGGTCGGTGTTCTTGTCCTTGGTCATCGCCTCCCAGCCTAACGCGCTGGGCGTGGCCGGGACGGAGCGCGTTGGCGCGACGACCGGACGGAGGTCCGTGGAGGAGCAGGTGACCATGCCGGTGCAACGACGCCTAGCCGGGCAGCATTCCCATCACCTCGACCAGGGCCGCTGCGAGGGCCTCGCGGGACCGACCGGTGAAGCTGTGCCCACCGGGCACCTCGAGCACCGAGGTGCCCGCGGCGGCGAGCGCCCGCACCTCGTCCGGCGTGCCGAAAGGGTCGGCGAGGCCCTGCACCACCCACGACGGCGTCGGCGCGAGGACGAGCTCGTGGTCGCGCAGCCGATCGGGGCGACCCGGCGGGTGGAGGGGAAAGCTGAGCAGCAGCGCCGCGTCGGCTCCGAGCTCGCCCGCGGTCCGGCAGGCGACCCGGGCTCCGGCGCTCCGCCCCCCGACGACGAGTGGTCGCGGCAGGCGGGCCCGCCCCGAGAGCAGCGCGCGCACCATCGGGAGCCAGGCGGCGTCGAGCGTCGGCGGCGGACCGGCGATCCGCCGACCCGCCACGAGCCACGGCTGCTCGACGAGCACGAACGCCCAGCCGGCGGCGACGGCGGTCTCCCGGGCGAGGCCGAGGTCGAGCGCTCCCGACCCGCCCCCGGCCCCGTGCGACAGCACGACGGTGCCCCTCGGCCGGACGGGGCGCACCACGTGCGCCCGCCCGGGGCCCTTCGGGGTGGCGATCTCGCGGACGGCCTGCCTCACCCGCCGACCACCTCGCCGGTCATCGGGTCGACGACGCCGAGGAGCTCGGCCTCCGGAACCGGCTCGAGCAGGCCGGGCCCGTTGTTGACCGTCGCCCCGACGGCGCGGCCGACCGGGTGCGCCTCGAAGCGGCCCGGTTCGGCGAAGTCGAGCACGGAGCGCACGAACCCGGGGTCCTTCTCGTCCGGATCGAGCCACTGCTCCCACTGGGCGGGCTCGAGCACGAGTGGCTGGCGGTCGTGGATCCGGTCCATCCCGGGGTCGGCCGCGGTCGTGATGATCGTGAAGGTGGTGAGCCAGGCGCCCGGGTCGTCGTCGGCCCGCTCGCGGTCGCGCCAGAACTCGTAGAGGCCCGCGAAGCCGACCAGGTCCCCGTCGGCGCGGTGGATGAAGAACGGCTGCTTGCGCGGCTTGCCCTTTGCGTCGACGGCGGTCGGTGAGACCTGCCACTCGTACCACCCCTCGGCCGGCACGAGGCAGCGCCGGGAGAGGGCGACCTTGGCGAAGGCACCCTTGTCGAGCACCGTCTCCGCGCGGGCGTTCGTCATCCGCAGGCCGACCTTGACGTCCTTGGCCCACGACGGCACGAGCCCCCACGTGAGCAGCCGCAGCTGGCGGGCTGCCGCTGCGCCCGGACCGGCGCCACGGGGCGTACGGGTGAGCACGACGGGGGCGGCCTTGCTCGGCGCCATGTTCCAGTCCGGCTCCCCCGCCGGCGGGGTCTGCGGGTTCTTGAGGATGCTGCGCACCGGCTCGGTGGTGTGGTCCTCCTCGATGTCGAAGGCCTCGACCAGCTCGTCGGGCCGGGCGCTCGCGGCATACCTCCCACACATGAGGTCAGCGTATGCCGGGAGCCACGCACCGCGGGGCGGGCGGGGACCCTCGGCGGCGGGGTATGTCGCTACCGTAGGTGTCCACCGACCACCACGGGCCGCGCGCCCGTGGGCCCGCGCCCCCCAGGAGGCTGTTCCATGATCGTCCGTCGTCTTGCCCGTCCGCTGCTCGCCTCGGTCTTCGTCGCCGCCGGAGTCGAGGCGCTGCGCAACCCTGCTGCCCGCACCGCGCGCGCCGCGAACCTCCTCGAGAAGGTCCCGACGCCCGAGTCGATGCCGGACGACCCCGACCTGTTCGTCCGGGTCAACGGAGGCGCCCTCGTGGCCGGCGGCGTGCTGCTCGCAACAGGCCGGTTCCCGCGCCTGGCCTCGACGGTCCTCGCGGCCTCGATCATCCCGACGACGGCCATCGAGCACGCTTTCTGGGACGAGAGCGACCCGGCCAAGAAGGCCCAGAGCCGCAGCCTGTTCTTCAAGAACGTCGGCCTGCTCGGCGGCCTGCTCCTCGCCAGCGTCGACACCGCCGGCAAGCCGGGCCTGGCCTGGCGCGCCCAGAACGTCACGAGGACCACGAAGCGCGAGGCCAGGCACGCCAAGGGCACCGCGTCGCGCGAGGCCCGCCTGCTCGCCCACCAGGCCAAGGACGTCGTGAGCTGACGGTGAGCGCTGCCGACCACAACGACTGGGATGCGCCGCTCGCCGACGGCCCCGTCGACGCGACCGTCGTGCTGCCGGGCAGCAAGAGCCTGACCAACCGCTACCTCGTGTTGGCCTCCCTCGCCGGCGACCGGTCGCGGCTGCGCTCGCCGTTGCGCTCGCGCGACACGCTCCTGATGGCGCAGGCCCTGCGCTCCCTCGGGGTCGTCATCGAGGACGTCGCCGGGGACGGCCCGGCCGAGGGCGCCCCGGTCGACTGGCTGGTGACGCCGCCGGAGCGCCTGCGCGGCGGGACCGGGATCGACTGCGGTCTCGCCGGCACGGTCATGCGCTTCCTCCCCGCCGTGGCTGCGCTCGCCGACGGCGACGTGCGCTTCGACGGGGACGCCCAGGCGCGGATCCGTCCGATGGCCCCTGTCGTCGATGCCCTGCGCACGCTCGGCGTGGAGATCTCCGACGACGGGTCCGGCTGCCTCCCGCTCACGGTCCACGGCCGGGGACGGATGCGGGGCGGGTCGGTGACGATGGACGCCTCGGCGTCGTCGCAGTTCGTCTCGGCGCTGCTGCTGGCCGGTCCCCGCTACGAGCACGGCGTGACCGTGCACCACGACGGGAAGCCGGTGCCGAGCGAGCCGCACATCCTGATGACGGTGGAGACGCTCCGCGACGCGGGGGCGGTCGTGGACGACTCCGAGCCGAACACCTGGCGGGTGGAGCCGTCGGAGGTCAACGCGCTCGACGTCTCCGTCGAGCCGGACCTGTCCAACGCCGGCCCGTTCCTTGCCGCGGCGCTCGTCACCGGCGGCACCGTGCACGTCCCGGGGTGGCCGCAGCACACGACGCAGGCCGGCGACCTGATGCGCGAGATCCTCGACACGATGGGCGCCGACGTCCGGCTCGACCGCGACGGGCTCACCGTCTCGGGCACGGGCGAGCTCGTCGGGATCGACATCGACCTGCACGACGCGGCCGAGCTGACCCCCACCGTCGCCGCCCTCGCCGCCCTCGCGTCGACCCCGTCGTGGATCCGGGGCGTCGCGCACATCCGGGGGCACGAAACAGACCGCCTCGCCGCCCTGACGACCGAGCTGGGCCGCTTCGGCAGCCCCGTGACCGAGCTCGACGACGGCCTGCGGATCATGCCGGCCGCGTTGAGCGGCAACCGGTTCCACTCCTACCGCGACCACCGGATGGCGACCGCAGGGGCGATCCTTGGGCTCAGACTGAAGGACACGACGGTCGAGGACATCGGCACGACACGCAAGACGATGCCCGACTTCGTCGGCCTCTGGAACGGCATGCTCGCCGACTCCGGGCTCACGCAGGGCGCGGCGGCGGGCAGGGCCGGACGGTGAGCTGGCGCGACCTCGACGAGAGCGACGTCCGGGTCCGCGCGAGCCGCAAGAACTCGAGGCCGCGCACCAAGGACCGGCCCGCCCACGACGACGCGCTCGTCGCGATGGTGATCGGCGTCGACCGCGGCCGCTACACCTGCCTGCTGCCGGCGGGAGCCCTCGGCAAGAAGGAGCGCGAGCGGGTCGTCACCGCGATGAAGGCCCGCGAGATCGGTCGGACCCGCATCGTCGTCGGGGACGACGTCGCCATCGTCGGGGACGTCGCCGGCGGACCCGACGCCCTCGCCCGGATCGTGCGGATCGAGGAGCGGCGGTCGGTGCTGCGCCGGACCGCCGACGACACCGACCCCTACGAGCGGATCATCGTCGCCAACGCCGACCAGCTCGTCATCGTCACGGCGCTCGCGGACCCCGAGCCGCGGCCCCGGATGGTCGACCGGTGTCTCGTCGCGGCCTACGACGCGGGCATGACTCCCCTGCTGGCGCTGACCAAGTCCGACCTCGTCGACCCGGCGGGGTTCCTCGCCAACTACGCCCCCCTCGAGGTCGCGCACGTCGTCACCTCCCGCGTCGAGGGGGACTTCACCGGCCTCGAGGCACTGCGCGACCAGCTCGCCGGCAAGATCTCCGTGTTCGTCGGCCACTCCGGGGTGGGCAAGAGCACCCTCGTCAACGGTCTCGTGCCCGGGGCCGGCCGAGCGACCGGCATCGTCAACGACACCACCGGCCGGGGCCGGCACACCTCCTCGAGCGCGGTCGCTCTCCGCCTGCCCGACGCCGAGGGCAAGCGGGCCGGTGACGGCTGGGTCATCGACACGCCGGGGGTGCGCTCCTTCGGGCTGGCCCACATCGACGTCGACCGGATCATCGACAACTTCCCCGACCTCGCCGAGGGTGCCGAGAACTGTCCTCGCGGCTGCAGCCACGACGAGCCGGAGTGCGCCCTCGACGCCTGGGTCGCCGACGGGCACGCCGGCTCGGCCGGCCCCTCCCGGCTCGAGTCCCTGCGGCGCCTGCTCGGCAGCCGCGGAACCGCCGAGGAACGTGACGACCGGGAGAACCGCGAGGAGCGCGAGGAGCGCGGACGCTAGGTTGACCCGGTGACCACTGCCCCCGAAGCCCAGCCCGGGCGCCACTACGACGACGACCTGCGCCTCGCCCACGTGCTGGCGGACGCGGCCGAGCGGATCACGATGGCGCGCTTCCTCGCCGCGGACCTCGCCGTCGAGAGCAAGCCGGATCTCACCCCCGTCACCGACGCCGACCGCTCGGTCGAGGAGCTGATCCGCGCCCAGCTGAAGCGGACCCGGCCCCGTGACGCCGTCGAGGGCGAGGAGTTCGACCCGACCGGTCACGGACCGCGGCGGTGGGTCATCGACCCCATCGACGGGACGAAGAACTTCGTCCGTGGCGTCCCCGTCTGGGCGACCCTCATCGGCCTCGTCGACGCCGGCCGACCCGTCATGGGGCTCGTGGCCGCCCCCGCGCTCCAGCGTCGGTGGTGGGCGGCAGCGGGCTCGGGCGCCTGGACCGGGCGGTCGCTCACCTCGGCCCGGCGGCTGTCCGTGTCGCGGGTCGGGCGGCTCGGCGACGCCTCGCTGTCCTACTCGTCCCTGTCCGGCTGGCACGCGCGTGGTCGTCGCGCCGACTTCCTCGGCCTCGCCGACGACTGCTGGCGGACCCGGGCCTACGGCGACTTCTGGTCCTACATGATGGTCGCTGAGGGGGCCGTCGAGCTCGCCGCCGAGCCCGAGCTCGAGGTCTACGACATGGCGGCCCTCGTGCCGATCGTCGAAGAGGCCGGTGGGCGCTTCACCGGGCTCGACGGTCGCGAGGGGTGCTGGAGCGGTGACGCGCTGGCGAGCAACGGGCTGCTCCACGACGAGGTGCTGGGCCGCATCGGCAGGAACCCGTCGTGACGGCGCCCGCCACCGTGCGCACCGCGGTCCCCGACGACGTGCCGGCCCTCGCGACGGTGGCGGCGGCCACGTTCGCCCTGGCCTGCCCACCGTCGATGACCCCTGATCGGATCGACCGCTTCGTCGCCGAGGTGCTCTCCCCGCACCGGTTCCGCGACTACCTCGCGGACCCGGCCCGCACCGTCCTGCTCGCCGAGGGCGACGAACCCCTCGGCTACGCGATGCTCGTGCACGGCGAGCCGGCCGACGAGGACGTGCGGGCTGCCGTCACGGCGCGCCCCACCGTCGAGCTGAGCAAGATCTACGTCCTGCCGGCCGCCCATGGCACCGGTGCGGCCGGCGCCCTCATGGTGGCCGGGCTGGCCTGGGCCGCCGGGCGCGGCGCGGCGGGCGTCTGGCTCGGGGTCAACCAGCAGAACGCCCGCGCGCAGCGCTTCTACGCCAAGAGCGGCTTCGCCGTGGTCGGCACGAAGCAGTTCGACGTGGGCGGCCGCCTCGAGGACGACTTCGTGATGGAGCGCCGGCTCGAGATCGAGACGGCCGACTAGGCGTCGCGCACGACGGTGACCGCACCGAGTCCGAGGTCCTCGAGGGGGGCGGCGAGGGTGGCGGCGTCCCCGACGAGGACGATCGTCCACCCCTGCGCTCCCTCACCGATACCGGCCGCGTCGAGGAAGGCGGCCCAGGCGGCGTCCGCGCGAGGCGCGTCCACCGTCGCGAGGTCGTGCAGGTTGCTCGTCGTGAACTCCGTCGTCCGACCGTCCAGAGCCATCGCGATCGCCTCGTCGGCGATCGCGTCGGCCGTCGCGTAGCGGCCCGGCGCCGTCTTGCCGATGAAGTCGACGCCTGACCGGATCTCCTTGTCCGTGAAGCCGTTCCGCGCTGTGCCGAGGATCTCGACGAGCAGACGCACGGACTCGACGGTCGAGTCGGCACGCACCGACCCGGACGTGAGGAACAGGCCGCCGGCCCTCCGGGGGCGGAAGCCCGAGCGGATGCCGTAGGTGTAACCCTTCTCCTCGCGAAGCACCGCGTCGACCCGCGCGTTGGGCGACCCGCCGACGACGAAGCCGGCGACCGGATAGGGCGACCAACCGCCCTCGACCGAGCGGTCGGGGCCGGGCGCTGCGATGACGACCTCGGTCTGCACCGACCCCGGCCGGTCCACGAGCACGATCCGGGCGCGGTCCGGCGCCAGCACCGCCCGCCGCTGGAGGTGGCGCGGCCGCTCGGCCGGGCCTTCTGCCCACCTGCCGAGCGACTCCTCGACGAGGGCCGGCACGTCGATCCCGTCGAAGTCACCGGCGACGGCGACGGTCACCCCGGCCGCGACGACGTGGCGGGCGTGGAAGGCCGCGACGTCGTCGCGGGTGATCCGGGCCACCGTCGCCCGGGTCCCGGCCGCGGGCCGCGACGACCGGTCGGCGGGGTCGTAGAAGGTCGTGAGCAGCTCGAGGCTGGCCCGTGCGGACCCGACCGACCTCTCATGCTCGATCTCCGAGAGGCGGGCACGCACGTGGCGGGCCACTTCGGCGGCGGGGAAGATCGGCTCGGTGACCATCTGGCGGAGCAGGTCGAGCGCCGCGCCGAGGTTGCCCTTGACGACGTCGAGGTCGATGGAGAGGCCGGCCTCCGACATTCCCGCGCCGACGCTGACGCCTTTGCGCTCGAGCAGGCGGGCGAACTCCTCGGCGGTGTGGTTCGCCGTGCCCTCGTCGAGCGTCCGCGCCATGAGGGTGGCGACGCCCTCGCGGTCGCTCGGCTCCTCCGTGAGTGAGACGGGCACCCCGACCCGCACGGACACGACGTACTGACCGGGCACGTCGTAGGTGATCAGGCGGATGCCGTTGGGCAGGTCGTGCGTCGCGCCGGCCGGGAAGTCCCACGGCTCCGGGGGCGCGACGACGGGGCGGGCCACGAGCGGCTCGGTCGTGTTGCTCATGCGGCGACCTCCGCCTCGGCACCACTGAGGTAGCGCACGACGGCGCGCGACCCGGGGTCGAGCCAGGCGGCCGCGGCCGCCCGGACGTTCTCGGCCGTCACCTGGCGCAGCCGGTCGACGAAGGTGTTGACGTAGTCGGGGTCGCCGGTGAGCAGCGCGTGGTGGCTGATGTGGTCGGCCCGCTCCTCGATGCTGGCGAGCGCGCTCAGCCAGGAGCGCTCCGTGTCGGCGATGACGGACTCCAGCTCGGCGGCATCCGGCCCCTCCGCGATGAAGCGCGTGATCTCCTCGCAGACGGCCCGCTCCGCCGCCTCGGGGTCGGCCCCGTCGGCGATGTCGACCGTGATCGAGGCGAGCCCGACCCCGTCGACGAGCCCCATGGTCCACCCCCCGACGGCCACGGCGGTCTCGTCGGTGCGCACGAGCCGTCGCATCAGCCGTGAGGAGTCGAGGCCGCCGAGGACGTCGACGGCGATCGAGCACGCGAGGTAGTCGGGTGTCGTGTCCACCGGAAGGCGGAAGGCGAGGTAGACCCGGTCGTTGGGCACGTTGCCCACCCGGTCGACACGCACCGGGGCGGGCAGCGGCGGGAGCTGGGGGTGGCGGGGCCGCGTCTCCAGCTCGATCGGGGCGAGGGCACCGAAGTAGCGCTCCGCGGCCGCGAAGCCCTCCTCGGGCGTCACGTCACCGACGAGGGTGAGCACGGTGTTGTTCGGCCCGTAGTGCGCCCGGTAGAAGGCGTGCACGTCCTCGAGCGTCGCCGCATCGAGGTCCTCCATCGACCCGATGGTCGGGTGGTGGTAGGGGTGGTCCTCGGGGAAGGTCGTGGCGTAGAGGTCGATGAGGGCCGTGCCGTAGGGCACGTTGTCGTAGCGCTGGCGCTTCTCCTCCTTGACGACGTCCCGCTGGTTGTCGAGGTTCTCCTGCGTCAGCGCGTCGAGCAGGTGACCGTGCCGGTCGGCCTCCAGCCAGAGCGCCAGCTCCATCGCGCCGGTGGGGACCGTCTCGTAGTAGGTGGTGCGGTCGAACCACGTCGTCGCGTTGAGCCGGGCACCCTCGTCCATCAGGGCGCTGAAGTGCTCCCCCGACTTCACCTGGCGGCTGCCCTGGAACATCAGGTGCTCGAAGAGGTGGGCGAAGCCGGTGCGCCCGGGGCTCTCGTGGCGCGAGCCGACCCCCACCCAGAGGTTGACGGCGACGGTGGGCACGGTGTGGTCCTCGGAGACGATGACGCGCAGGCCGTTGGCCAGGGTGCGTTCGGCGAGGGGGTAGGCGATCTCGGTCACGCATCCGACCCTAGGCGATGCTCGCGGCTCGCTCCGACCGTCGCCACCTCAACCACCCCCTGACCAAACGCCACGTTATGCATTGCGGCTGAAGCATCACTTTTGGTATTCTACCGGCCATGGCCCTCTCCCCCTCCGAGCCCGCCGCCACCGCCGATGCCCTCGCCGTTCCCACCCCTGCGCCCGGCGCCGCGCTGATCGCGACGATCCGCGACGGGGTGATCGGGGAGGACCAGGTGCTGCCCGGCCCCTACGGACCCCGACGGGTGACCTACGCCGACTACACCGCCAGCGGGCGCGGGCTCGACTTCATCGAGGACTTCATCCGCGACGAAGTCCTCCCCCGCTACGCCAACACCCACACGGAGAGCTCGGGCACCGGCCTGCAGACCACCCGGCTGCGCGAGGACGCCCGCCGTGTCATCCGTGACGCGGTCGGTGGCGACGACGAGACCGTCGTGGTCTTTGCCGGCTCGGGCTGCACGGGCGCCATCGACAAGCTCGTCGGCATCCTCGGCCTTCGCGTCCCCTCCAACTTCGAGGACCGTTGGCACGCCAGCGACCTCGTCCCGGCCGACCAGCGACCGGTGATCTTCATCGGGCCCTACGAGCACCACTCCAACGAGCTGATGTGGCGCGAGTGCGTGGCCGACGTCGTCGTCATCCCGCAGGATGCCGACGGCCACATCAGCTGCGACGCGCTCCGGGAGAGACTCGAGGAGTATGCCGCTCGCCCCCTCCTCATCGGGTCCTTCTCCGCGGCCAGCAACGTCACCGGCATCGTCACCGACACCGATGCCATCTCGACCCTGCTCCACGAGCACGGGGCACTCTCCTTCTGGGACTTCGCCGCGGCGGCGCCGTACGTCTCGATCGAGATGTACGGGCGTGGCGGCGCGGCGGCGGGCCCAGCGGCATACAAGGACGCGGTGTTTCTCAGCCCGCACAAGTTCATCGGCGGCCCGAGCACACCCGGGGTCCTCGTCGTGCGCCGCGAGCTGCTCACCAACCGGGTGCCCGACGTGCCCGGCGGGGGAACCGTCTCCTTCGTCAACCAGAGCGTGCACGACTACGTCGACGACCCCGCCCGCCGCGAGGAGGGCGGGACCCCGGCCATCATCGAGTCGATCCGCGCGGGGCTCGTCTTCGGGCTCAAGGAGGCGGTCGGGGTGGCGACGATCCGGGCCCACGAGGAGCGCTTCCTCGCCCGCGCGGTGGCCGCGTGGTCGCAGGAGCCGTCCATCGAGATCCTCGGCAACCTCGACGCCGAGCGGCTCTCGATCATCTCCTTCGTCGTCAGGGACGCGGGGGGCCGGCACCTGCACCACAACTTCGTCGTCGCCGTCCTCAACGACCTCTTCGGTATCCAGTCGCGCGGCGGCTGCTCGTGCGCGGGGCCCTACGGCCACCAGCTGCTCGGCATCGACATCGAGCGGTCAGCTGCCTTCGAGCGCGAGATCGGCCGGGGCTGCGAGGGGATCCGGCCGGGCTGGGTGCGGATCAACTTCAACTACTTCATCTCCGACACCGTGGCCGACTACATCATCGAGGCGGTCCGGCTCGTCGCTCGCGACGGCGCGCGCCTGCTCGGTGACTACGACTTCGACCCCGCCTCCGGTCGCTGGCGGCACAAGCACGGGCCGGCTGAGCCCCCGCTGCGGCTGTCCCAGGTCCGCTTCGAGGGCGGGCGGCTGTCCTACCCGCTCCAGACGGAGCGGGCCGGGGAGGACGCGCTCGCGGACTACCTCGTCGAGGGCGCCCGGGTCATGCGCGAGGCCGGTCCGGTCGAAGCGGTCGGAGCGCACGTCAACGCCGACTTCGACGCGCTGCGCTGGTTCGAGCTGCCGGCGACGAGCCTGCCGGGCGCCTGAAGCGGGCACAGACCTCGCGGTCAGCGCGTGACGGGTAGGGCGACGACGAATGTCGCGCCGCGCCCGCGACCGCCGCTCCGCGCGACCAGGGTGCCGCCGTGGGCCTCGACGATGGCCCGGCTGATCGTCAGCCCGATGCCGCTCCCGGTGCCGTCGCTCGACCGGGCCGGGTCCCCCCGGTAGAACCGCTCGAACAGGTGCGGCAGGTCGTGGTCCGCGATGCCCTCGCCGTCGTCACTCACCGCGATCTCGACCCCTGAGGAGCCACCGGGGCGGGTGGTCACGGTCACCTCGCCACCGGGCGGCGTGTGTCGCAACGCGTTGGCGAGCAGGTTGGCCAGCACCTGACCCATCCGGTCGGGGTCGGCGCGGACGCTGCTCTGGTGCGCGGTCCCGCGGACGGTGAGCCCCACGCCCTTGGCGTCGAAACCCTCGGCAGCGGCGGCGACCGCGGCCTCGACGAGGTCACCCGGGGCGACGGGGACCCGACGCAGCTCGAGGCGCCCTTCCTCCACCCGGCTCACCGTGGTCACGTCCTCGGCGAGCCTGCGCAGCCGTCCGGTGCTCCCGTGCAGGATCGCCAGGGTGTCACCGTCCAGGTCCCGGATGCCGTCCTCCACCGCCTCCAGGTGCGCCTCGATGCTGGCCAGCGGGGTGCGCATCTCGTGCGCGAGGTCGGCGAGCAGCCGCCGGCGGGTCGTCTCGACCTCATCGAGCCGCTCAGCGAGGGCGTTGATGGTGTCGGCGAGCTGGTCGAACTCCGCTCCGAGACCGACGCTCGGAACCCTGGTCTGATACTGCCCCAGGCTGATTCGCCTGGCTGACTCCGCCACGGCCGCCGTCGACCGCTGCACGCGCCGGCTGAACCAGGCCGTGACCCCGAGGGCGATGACGAGCGAGGCGAGGAGGGCCACGCTGAGGGCGATGAGCAGGGCGCTGGTGAAGGCCTGCTCGACGTGAGCCGCCTCGTCGGACGTGTGCCCGATCCCGGCCTCGACCAGGTGCGTGTGGAAGATGCCGGGGCCCACCGACGAGGCCACGACCCATGCCGTCCCTGCGCCGCCGAGCAGCAGCAGCGCCTGCGCCACCAGCAGCCGTGCGGACAGACCGGTGCCCGACCGCGCCGGGGTCACGTCCCGCTCCCCATCCGGTAGCCGACACCGCGCACGGTCCGGATGAAACGGGAGGCCGCGGCGTCATCACCCAGCTTGCGGCGCAGGTGGCCGACGTGGACATCGACGAGGTGCTCGTCGCCGACCCACTCGCCACCCCAGACCGCCTCGATGAGCTGCCGACGGGAGAACGCCATCGAGGGACGAGCCGCCAGCGCGGCCAGCACGTCGAACTCGGTGCGGGTGAGTGCGACGGCCTCACCGTCGAGCCATACGTCGCGGCCCAGTGCGTCGATGACGAGTGGCCCGAAGTCGCGCCGGTCCGGCCGGTCCTCCGCAAGGGTGGCGAGCGGCCGCGGCCGGCGCAGCATGGCCCGCAGGCGCGCGACCAGCTCGCGGGGGCTGAACGGCTTCGTCATGTAGTCGTCGGCCCCCACGGACAGTCCGATGAGGGTGTCGACCTCGTCACTGCGGGCGGTGAGCATCACGACGTACGCGTCGGAGAAGGTCCGGAGGCGGCGACACACCTCGACCCCGTCCACGCCGGGAAGACCGAGGTCGAGGACCACGACGTCGGGATCGAAGTCCCGAGCCCGCTCCACCGCGACCAGTCCGTCGTGGACCTGCTCGACCTCGAAGCCCTGCCGCTCGAGGTAGCTGCCGATCAGCGCCGCCATCGACCGCTCGTCCTCGACGACGAGCGCGCGACGCCCGGGTGGTTCGTGCGGGGGCGTGTCCATGTGCTCATCGTCCCAGTCGACGGAGCCGTGTCCGACCGGTGAGGCAACCTTCAGAGAACCTTCATCGAACGACCACGGCACACCCGAGGCGGCCAGCGCAGCATGAGGTCTCAGGACACAACGAGAGGACCAGTGATCGAGATGATGTGGGGATACGGAATGGGTTGGGGCGGATGGGTGCTCATGGCGCTCATGATGGTGGGTTTCTGGGCCCTGGTCGTGGCCGCGATCATCGCGGCGTTCCGAAGCTCGTCACGAGCTGAGGGTTCCGGTCGGCTCGGCCGGCCCGGCCGTGACGCCCGCACCGAGGCCGCCCGCGCCGATGGCGCCCGCCGCATCCTCGACGAGCGCTACGCCCGAGGCGAGATCGACGAGCAGGACTACCTGGCTCGTCTGGGCGTCCTCGGCGGGACCCGGTGACCGCCCGTACGTCGCGGCCCGGCCCGGCCCGGCGCCATGGACGCGCGCTGGGGGTCACGGCAACCTCCCTGGTTGCCGTCATCGCACTCGGCGCGTGCGGCAGCACCACCTCCGCACCGACGATGGACGGCATGCGGGTGGACGACGCACCGGGCGCGAGCGCGATGGCGTCCGGTCGCCCTTCCGGTCCGGCGTCCGATCAGGCGGCCGCGGCCGACGTGATGTTTGCGCAGATGATGATCCCCCACCATGAGCAGGCAGTGGAGATGGCCGACCTGGCGCTCGCCAACAGCACCGCCTCGGCGGCGGTCACCGACCTCGCCCGCCGGATCAAGGCCGCCCAGGCCCCCGAGATCGCCACGATGAGCGGGTGGCTGACGGCGTGGGGTGCTCCCGACGCGACGGGGATGGACCACGGCACCGACGGCATGATGAGCGAGGCCCAGATGGGCCAGCTCTCATCGGCGACAGGTCAGGCGTTCGACACGCTCTGGATCGACCTCATGGTGGCGCACCACGAGGGCGCCGTGACGATGTCGAAGGCCATCCTGTCCACGACGACCGACACCCGGGTCGCCACCCTGGCCCGGTCGATCGTCACGGGCCAGACCGCGGAGATCGCCGAGATGAAGGCGCAGCGGGGCTGACCCCGTCGGGGTCGGACCCTCGGCGGCTCTCAGCCGCGCCTGGTGGCGTGGTGCCGCCAGGCGTGCCACGCGCCGGTGCACCACAGCGCCCAGATGACCAGCAGCGGCTGGAACAGCAGACGGATGCCACGCGCCGCGTCGCTGTCGAGACCGAACCCATCGCGGCCCTCGGTGAACTGCGCGATGTTGCCGGGGAAGACCGCGACGAAGAAGAGGGCCACGACCCAGCCCATCTGCACCCGCCACCGGGCCAGCGCGGCAAGCGCGACACCGAGGCCGAGCTCCACGACACCGGAGGCCACGACGACAAGGTCCGGGTCGAGCGGCAGCCACGACGGGACCTGCGCGCGGAACTCCGAACGCGCAACCGTCAGGTGGGCTGTTCCGGCGAACACCAGGAAGGCCCCGAGCGCCCAGCGCGCGACGCGTTGGGGCCAGGTCGTGCCGGGTGCGGTGTCAGCAGGGCTCACCAGGTCAGTCTGCGGCATACGACGAAGGCCCCCACACCGGGGTGTGGGGGCCTTCGTCTTCTGTGTAGCGGGGGCAGGATTTGAACCTGCGACCTCCGGGTTATGAGCCCGGCGAGCTACCGAGCTGCTCCACCCCGCGTCGGTACTCCGTAAGGTTACACGGCCCCTGCGGCGAACGCCAAATCGAGGGCGACGGCCCGTGGCAGCGCTCGGATCTCACGCTGCCACAGGCTCGTTCGGGTCAGGGCGACGCGGTGGGCGGGGCCGTGGCCGTGCCCTGGGGCGAGGCGGCGACAGCCCGGCTCAGCGCGTCCTTCAGCTTGGCCTGGGCCTCGCCGTAGGCCGCGAAGTCGCCGGCCTTGAGTGCCGTCTGACCGGCCGCGTAGGCGGCCTCGGCGTCCTTGAGCGCCTGCGCGAGCGCAGTGGCGTTCGGCGTCGACGTCGGGGCCGGTGTCGACGTCGTCGGAGACGGCGTCGACGTGGCGCCGGGTGTGGGAGTCGTCGTCGGCGTGCCCCCGGCCTCCGGGACAACCGGTGTCGTGGTCCCCGTGTCCCCGGCCTGCGCACCGGACGAGCCCCCGAAGAGGTCGTTCAGCGCATCGTCGAGCGAGCCGGCCCAGGCGATCTTGTCGCCGAAGGCGACGGCGACGGCCGACAGGCGCGGGTAGGAGCCGCCCGCCTTGGCCTGGACGAAGATCGGCTGGACGTAGAGCAGCCCGCCCCCCACCGGCAGGGTCAGCTGGTTGCCGAACGTCACCGTGGCGGCGCCCTGACTCTGGGTCGTCGAGATGAACTGCGCCAGGGTCAGCGTGAGCTGGGGGTCCTTCGACGACACGGGCGAGGTGCGCATGTCGTTGTAGACCTGGCCCGGCCCGTTGACGGTGCCTCCCGTCGTCTCGAGCAACCGGAGCGTGCCGTAGTCGGGAGACCGCTTGCCGTCCTGGGTCCCGGCATCGCCGTCGACCGCGAGGAAGCCGGACAGGACGTTGCGGTCACCGGTCGGCATGAACGTCGACGTCAGGGAGAAGGCCGGCGACTTCTGGCTCGGCATCGCGAGCGACAGGTAGTACGGCGGCTGGAGGAGGTCGCTGCCGGCGGGCTGGGTCGGGTCGTCCGGCACCTGCCAGAAGTTCTGGCCACCGTAGAACGACGCGGCGTCGGTGTCGTGGTACTTGAGCAGGAGCTGGCGCTGGACCTTGAAGAGGTCCTCCGGGTAGCGCAGGTGGGACATCAGCGAGCCCTTGATGTCGCTCATCGGCTTGACCGTGCCGGGGAAGATCGCCGACCACGCCTTGAGCACGGGGTCGGTCTCGTCCCACTGGTAGAGGTTGACGGTGCCGTCGTAGGCGTTGACCGTGGCCTTGACCGAGTTGCGCACGTAGTTGACCGAGCCGGCCTGGACGGCGCGCACCGACGTCTTCGTGTTCGTCACCGAGTCCTGCGTCGCGGTGTCGAGGGTCGTCCGCTGGGAGTAGGGGTAGTTGTCCGAGGTGGTGTAGCCGTCGAGGATCCACAGCACCTGGCCGTCGATGACGGCGGGGTAGGCGTTGCCGTCGAGGGTCAGCCACGGCGCGACCCGCTGGACCCGCTCGCGCGGGGTGCGGTGGTCGAGGATCCGCGAGTCACTCGTCACGGCGTCGGAGAGCAGGAAGTTGATCTCCTTGTACTTCACGGCATAGGCGAGGCGGCGCAGCGGGTCGAGCGGCACGCCGCCGGACCCCTCGTAGGTGTAGTTGATCTGCCCGGTGCCGTTGGGGTCCGGGTAGTCGAACTCCTTGTTCTTCGAGCCGCCGGTGATGGAGTACTCCGGCGAGCTCTCGCCGAAGTAGATCCGCGGCTGGTAGGCCCCCAGCGCGCCCACGGAGCCGATCTGCGACTCGAAGAAGGTCGGCCGCCCGTCCTCCTCGCGGGTGTTGCCCTTGGCGGCGACGACGCCGTAGCCGTGTGTGTAGACGGTGTGGTCGTTGAGCCAGTTGCGCTGCCCCTCGGGGACACCGGTGAGGTCGAGCTCGCGGGCGGCGATGACGGTGTCGGTCAGGGTGCCGTCGAGGTCGTAGCGGTCGACGTCGAGGACGTCGGCGAACTGGTAGTAGCCCTTCGACGCCTCGAGCTGCTTGAAGGTGGGGCTGATGATGTTGGGGTCCATCAGGCGGATGCCCGGGACGGTGGCGGCGTCGCCGCGCAGCTGGCCCGGGGCCGCGATGGTCTTGGTGTCGTAGCCCTCGACCTTGATCTTGTCGAAGCCGTAGGCCGCCCTCGTCGCGTCGATGCCCTTCTGGATGTAGGGCACCTCGAGCGACTTCTCCGACGGGCCGACCTTGAGGGACTGGATCAGCGCAGGGTAGATGCCGCCGACGGCGACGACGATGACGGCGAGCACGGCGACGCCGACGAGCGGCAGGCGCCACGACCGGGTCCAGATCGTCGTGAGGAAGAGGATCGCGCACATGATCGCGGCGATCGCGAGGATCCCCTTGGTCGGGATGACCGCGTTGGCCTCGGTGTACTGGATGCCGGTGACCTTGCTCGCCTGCGCCGTGGCGAGGTTGTAGCGGTCGACCCAGAAGCCGACGGCGCGCACGAGCACGAGGGCGGCCGCGATGATCGCGAGGTGCACCCGCGCGGCGTGGGTCGTACGGAAGCGCTGGGCGACGACGATGCCGCCGTAGAGGTAGTGGGTGAACGCCGCCGCGATGAGGGCGAGGACGAGCACCATGGTGAGGAAGGCGACGACGAAGTTGATCCACGGCAGGTCGAAGACGAAGAAGCCGATGTCGAGACCGAACTCCGGGTCCTTCGTGCCGAACGGCGTGCCGTTGCGCCAGAGCAGGAAGGTGTCCCACTGCGTCGATGCGGACAGCCCGGCGAAGAGCCCCACGGCGATCGGTGCCGCGATGGTGACGGTGCGCCGGAGCGGCTCGACGAGCTCGCGATAGTGCTCCATCACCTGGGTGTCCGGGGACGGTGCGTAGATCGGCCGGTTGCGGAAGGCGACGTGGATGCTCGACCAGACCGCGGCAGCTGTGATCAGGCCGGCCACGACACCGAGCAGGACCTTGGTGATGATCTGGGTCGAGAAGACGCCGGAGTAGCCGACGGACTGGTACCAGAGGATCTCGGTCCAGAACTGGGCCACCACGCCGATCACGAGCAGGAGGGCTCCCGCCACGACGAGGGTCGTGACGAGCGGGCTGCGCGCCGGCGGGAGAGTCTGGGTCTCGGGCCCCCTCGGGGGACCCTGGTCGTCGTCGCCGGAGGTGCCCCGCGGGGGGCCGAAGTCGCTGTTGCTCACGTCGCATCGCCTTGCAGTTGAAACGGGGAGGGGGACCACCGGGTGGCCACGTGCGGCAACCATAACCCGGTGGGTGCTCCCGACCGGCCCTCGGTGACCGGACCGAGACCTGGCGCGACACGGCATACGGCACGATGGGGCCGTGAACTCGCAGCCGGTCATCGACCCCCTCGCCATCACCGCCCTCGACACCGAGCGGCACGTCGCCGCCTCCGGTTGGGACCAGCCCGCGCGGCTCTTCGCCCTCGTGCGCACCGCCGACCTGCTCGAGCGCGAGCCCCAGCTCCGTGAGCAGATGGGGCCCTCCGACCTCGCCGAGGGCGCCCTCACCGCCATCGAGCAGGAGGGCCTGCCGACGACGACCTCGCTCGAGACCCTCCTCGGCCGCCTCGCCTGGCCGCCGGAGGTCGACGGCTGCGCCTTCGCGATCGAGCGGATGGTCGTGCCCCCGGAGGCCGAGCGCGAGCTGCCCGACCGCTCCCAGGAGGCCGTCGACGCGCTGGCGGCCCACCCCGACCGGCGGGACGTGCGGCTCGTCGTGGCCGTCCTGCGCGACGGCTCGTCGATCTGCCTGCTGCGCCAGCGCGACCACGACACCGACGACGCGGTGGCAACCGGCAAGGACATCGCCCCCGGCCTCGTCGAGGCGCTCCGGACCAGCCTCACCGACTGAGCTCACCGACTGAGCTCACCGCGCCCGCGGCCGTCTCGAGGCTCAGCAGCGCGGCAGCGAGCCGGTCTGCTTGCTCGCGATCGCCTCGACGGCGACCCGGGCCTCGGCGAAGGTGGAGACCTTGAAGACCTGGAGCCCGTCGGGGACGTGACCGACGACCTCGTTGCAGTTCGAGGCCGGCGCGAGGAAGAAGCCCGCTCCCCCGGCGCGGGCACCCGCGAGCTTCTGCCGGATCCCACCGATCGGGCCGACGGCGCCGGCGTCGTTGATCGTGCCGGTCCCGGCGACCTGGAGCCCGCCGGTGAGGTCACCGGGGGTCAGGGTGTCGTAGATGCCGAGCGAGAACATCAGGCCGGCGGACGGGCCGCCGACGTCGCCGGCGTTGATCTTCACGGTGGCGGGGAAGTCGTGCTGCATCGCGAGCAGGACGCCGATGGCGGTCTCGCCGGCGTCGGTCCTGATGGTGGGGACGCTGATGGTCAGCGGCTTGCCGTCGCGCACGACGCCGATCGTCACCGGGTCGCCGGGGGTGACCTTCTGGATCGCCGTGCGGATGCTCTGCCCGTCGGTGACGCTCTCCCCGCCGACCGTGACGAGGCGGTCCTGCTTCTGCAACAGGCCCTTGGCCTTGGAGGCCTCGACGATGTTGCTGACGACGATGGAGGTCGGCACTTTCTGGCCGATGGCGCGCAGGGCGACCGCGGTGGCCTCCTCCTGCGAGCTCGCCATCTGCACGGCGCTCTCCTGCTCGACCTGTTTCTCCGTGACGCTGGGGTCGAAGACGTCGTCGACGGGCAGGACCGCCTTGGTGGAGTCGAGCCATGCCTCGACGACGTCCCAGGCGTCGACGGGGTAGCCCGGGCCGCCCGTGACCCGCACGGTCGTGAAGTCGAGCTGGCCCGTGGCCGGGTAGCTCGGCAGCCCCGTGACCTCGATGAGGGGCTCGGCCCCGTCACCGCTGCCCTGCGTGCCGAGCGTGTTGACGATCGGGCCCGGGCTCATCACGGCATACGGCACGTGGACGAGGGAGCCCGCGACGGCCGCGACGAGGATGAAGAAGAACGTCGCCAGGACGAGCTTGTTGGCACCGGTGAGGCGGCCGTCGTCACTGGGGTCGGCCGGGTCGGGCGGGTCGGCCGGATCGGTGGGCTGGGTGCGGTCGACGGCGGCGCTGGGCTCACCGAGTCGGCGGATCGTCCTCACGGCAGCCCGACCCACTCGTCCCCACCGTCGGCGAACCGCTGGTGCTTCCAGATCGGGACCGTCGCCTTGAACTCGTCGATGAGGGCCCGGCAGACCTCGAACGCCTCGCCGCGGTGCTCGGCGCTGACCCCGACGACGACGGCGAGGTCCCCGATCTCGAGATGACCGACGCGGTGGACGACGGCGATCCGCACGGCGCGGCCCTCGGCGGCGAGCCGGTCGGCGAGCGCCCGTGCCGTCTCGGCCGCCTGCGGGTGGCTGCTGTAGTCGAGGTGCGTGACGCCGTGGTCGTGGTCGTGGTCGCGGACCGTGCCGACGAAGAGGCAGATCCCGCCGGCACGCGGGTCGGAGACGCTCGTCAGCACCTCGTCCACCGACAGGGGTGTCTCACGGATCTCGACCAGGGTGACGCTCACCGCGACATCGTATGCCGCCGCGCCGGGCACACCGCTCAGGGCCGTTTCGACGCCCCTCCGGACCGGGGAACCATCGGGGCCGATCCGTGGTTGTCTTGGTAGACACCGCCGGGACGGTTCGACACCGGGCCCGGCACGCGACCAGCACGCCTGACCAGCTAGGAGCACCGGCATGCCCGACCACCTCGAGCCCCGCGACGATGACGACGACGACTTCGGTGAGTTCGGTGGCGCCGGGGACGGCCCCTTCGGGTTGCCCGCCGACTTCGACCTCGGCTCGATCAACCCCGGTGACCTCGCCGGAATGCTCGAGAAGGTGCTCGGCGAGGCCGCCGAGAACCCCGAGCTCGCCGAGGCCATGCGGGGCATGGGCGTCGACGTGACCGACCCGAGCACCCAGGCCGCGATGCGGGCCCAGCTCGGCAGCTTCATGTCCGCCCAGCAGACCCCGACCGGGTCCCGCGACCTCGCGACCGACGTCGCCCGCAAGCACGTCAGCGCGAGCGAGGGCAACGACCTGCACGACGCCGAGGCCTCCCGCGCCATCGTCGACGCGGTGTCCGTCGCGACGCTGTGGCTCGACGAGCAGACGACCCTCGGAGCCCCCAACTGGCGCGCGACGGGCTTCAGCCGGGCCGAGTGGGTCGACGCGACGATGCCGCGCTGGTTCGACCTCATCGAGCCCGTCTCAGACGGGGTCACCACGGCGACGTCCGAGGCGCTGCGCAAGCAGATCGGCGAGCTCGGCCCGGAGGCCTTCGGGGACGCGCTCCCAGGAGGGCTGCCACCCGGCCTCGACCCCAGCACGATGCTCGACCAGTGGGCCCCGATGCTCGGCAACCTCAGCCGCCAGATGTTCTCCGCCCAGCTCGGCCAGGCGGTCGGGACCCTCGCCGCGGAGGTCGTCGGGGCGACGGAGGTCGGCCTGCCCCTCACCGAGCCCGGTCTGATCGCCCTGCTACCGGGCAACGTCGCCGTGCTCGCCGACTCGCTCGAGATCGACATCGCCCAGGTCCGGCTCTACCTCGCCGTCCGCGAGGCGGCCCGGGTCCGGCTCTTCTCGGCCGTGCCCTGGCTCGGCCCGCAGCTGCTCTCGGCCGTGTCGGACTACGCCCGCAACATCACCATCGACACCGACGCCATCGAGTCGGCCCTCACGTCCGTGGACACGACCGACCCCGAGTCGCTCCGCTCGGCCCTGCAGGGCAACCTCTTCCAGCCGCAACCCACGGGCGCCCAGCGCCAGGCCCTGGGGCGGCTCGAGACGCTCCTCGCCCTCGCCGAGGGATGGGTCGACCACGTGACCGACCGCACGACCGCCGCACACCTGCCGCAGTCGTCCGCGCTCAGCGAGACCATCCGCCGGCGCCGGGTCGGCGGCGCCGCCCAGAAGACCTTCGCCGGTCTCGTCGGTCTGGACCTGCAGCCGCGGCGCCTGCGGGACGCGGCCAACCTGTGGGCCGCGCTCGAGGACGCCGGCGGCCAGAGCCTGCGCGACGGCCGCTGGGCCCACCCCGACCTCGCCCCGACGGGCGCGGACCTCGATGACCCCATCGGTTTCGTCCAGCGCGCGACCGGCGCCGGCACCCCGGGTCTCGAGGCCGGTGACGCGGGGACCGGCGACGGGCCGGACCTCGACGCCGTGCTGCGCGGCATCCTCGAGGACGCCGACCGCGAGCGGGACGCCGGCGGCGAGGACGGCTCCCCCGCCGACGGCCGGTGAGCGCGCGGAACGACCCCGACCCAGCGGCATACGCCCGGCTCCGTGCGGACGCGCTCGGCCTCCTCACGGGCTGGGCGCCGCCCGACGCGGGCCAGGCGGCGCTGCGCGCGGACTTCCTCGCGCACCTCACCGCCCACCCCGACGCGATGGCACGCAGCGGCCCGCCGGCGCACCTCACCGCGAGCGTCATGGTCCTCGACGCGTCCGGCGGCTCCGCGCTGCTGACGCTGCACCGACGCGCCCGGGAGTGGTTCCAGCTGGGCGGCCACTACGAGCCGGGCGACGCCTCGGTGCGGGAGGCGGCGGCGCGCGAGGCCCGGGAGGAGTCCGGGATCCCGGGGCTCACCGTCCTGCCCGAGATCGCCCAGCTCGACCGGCACGTGCTCGCCGGCGACTTCGGCCGGTGCCGCGAGCACCTCGACATCCGCTTCGCCGCGGTCGCGCCCCCGGGTGCGCAGCTCGAGGTGAGCGACGAGTCCCTCGACGTGCGCTGGTGGCCCGTCGACGGGCTGCCCGAGGGCACCGCGGCCGAGCTGGCACCGCTCGTCGCGGCCGCCCGTCGACTCACTCGTCGCTGAGGTCGGTGCCCGCCGCCGCGGACACACCCTGGAGGTAGCCACGGGCCCGCTCGAGGCGGGGGTAGGAGGACAGCAGCTCCCAGAACCGCGGGCCGTGGCCCGGCACGATCAGGTGGGCCAGCTCGTGGAGCAGGACGTAGTCGACGACCCACGTCGGCATGCCGTCGAGCTTGTCGGAGAGCCGGATCGTGCCCTCCGACGGCGTGCAGGACCCCCAGCGCGAGCTCTGGTTGGACACCCAGCGCACGCTCGTCGGCACCGCCCGTCCGTCGAGGTGGGTGCGGGACAGCTCGAGCGCCCGGGCGACGAGGTCGTCGTCGCTGCGGCGCCGGCGCTGCTCGGAGGCTGCGACCCGGGCCACCATCGCCCTGACCCACTCGCCCTCCTCGGCGCGGGTCAACCGCGCCGGCACGAGGACGACGAGCCGGCCCTCCTGCCGGTAGGCCGAGACGGTGCGGCGACGGCGAGCACTCCGGCGGACCTCGACGGGCACCCCGTCGACCACCTGGTGCTCCACCGCCCGCGCCGACGCCGCCATGACGCAAGGCTAGCCTCGGGCTCCGACCCCATCCGGCGACGCGCCCGCGACATACCGCACCCGGCCGGGACGCGCCACACGGGGATGAGCATGATTTCGTGCTCAGCGTGCTCTACGGTTGGGGTCTGCCGAGGCACCCGTCGGATGGGTGCCAGCAACAAGGAGAACACCACATGGCTGACGAGACCTACAAGGGCGAGTTCTACTGCGTCAAGTGCAAGGAGAAGCGCGAGGCTGAGGGCAAGGTCGTCGTCTCGGAGAACGGGCGCCGGATGGCCAAGGGCCAGTGCCCCGTGTGCGGGACGAACCTGAACCGCATCCTGGGCAAGGCCTGACCAGGTCGTAGCGGCGCCCACACGCGCCGCGAGGAGGGGCGGGACCGCATCGGTCCCGCCCCTCCTGCGTGCCCGGCATCGGGCCCGCGTCGGGGTTGTGGACGGCGAGGCGTCGGGGGGCGTGACGGCTGACACGCTGGGACCACCGCCACCCGCTGAACCGGAGGTCCCATGGGCGCCGTCCTGCCCGGCCCGCACCACCCGACCATCCCGCCGTGGCTGCGTCCCATCGCCCGGCGACGTGGTGAGGTCCAGTTCGGGGTGCTCGAGGGGGGACCGATCATCACGGGCCTGCGGGCCACCGAGGTCGCGGCCCTCGCCCTGCTCGACGGGAGCCGCTCCGCCGAGGCGGCC
The DNA here is from genome assembly GCA_963764195.1 of uncultured Actinomycetota bacterium. GTDB lineage: Bacteria > Actinomycetota > Actinomycetes > Actinomycetales > Dermatophilaceae > JBDSSS01. The sequence continues at coordinate 336,062 of CAVXRG010000003.1, read as the reverse complement.
CAGCGGTCCGCCCGACGGGCCGGGGTGCCGGCGGCGCGGTGGCGATCCCTGCTCGACCTCCTGCGCCGGCTCGAGGTGCTCGACGACGGCAGCCCGCGCCCGAGCCGGGCCGATGATCGAGCGGGCTCGACCGCGACCCGTCACGTCGTCGTCGACGGGGTGGGTGAGCTGTCAGATGACATCGCGGCTCTCCTGCGCCGCAGCGGGATCGGCCGGTTGAGCCATGGCCGCCCGCTCGTCGACCTCGTCGTCTCGGACCCGGCCCGACATGATCCCGCGCTCGTCGTGATCGTCTCCGCGACCGCGCTCGACCCGCAGCGCGGCGACCTGTGGCTCGAGCACGACGTCCCCCACCTGCCGGTCGTCAGCTCGGGTCGTCGAGCAACCGTCGGCCCCCTCGTGCACGACCGGCGCGGCCCGTGCCTCTGGTGCCTCGACCTGCACCGCACCGACCACGACGAGGCGTGGCCCACCTTGATGGCCCAGCTGTGCGGAGCGGGCCCGGTCGTCGCGGCGCCACCGGCTCCGCCCGAGCCGGAGCCCTCCCTGTCCCAGCTCGTCGCCGGCAGCGTCGGACTCTTCGCGACCCACCTGCTGCGCGGTGACCCTCCCCCGAGCGGTGTCTCCGTCGAAGTGAGCGCGCCGTGGCCCCGGATGGACCACCGCCGCTGGACCACCCACCCCCGGTGCGGCCGGCACGCGCGTCCGGACGGCGGGCCGCCGACCCGCGCCGCCGCGTGAGCGAGCGCACGAGCCGGCCGGGCCCCGGCGGTCCGTCGGCGCCGGCGGCTCTCGTCTAGAGTCGAGAGGTGAGCGCGACCAGCACGACGAGAGCAGCGGTGGCACCGTGACGGACCTGCCCCGCAAGGCAGTGGTGCGCTCGGCCAAGCTCGCCAGCGTGCCCCTCGGGTTCGCCGGGCGGACCGCCCTCGGCCTCGGCAAGCGCCTCGGCGGTCGGCCCGCCGAGCTCGTCGCCGCCGAGCTGCAGCAGCGCACCGCCGAGCAGATGTTTCAGGTGCTGGGCGAGCTCAAGGGTGGAGCGATGAAGTTCGGCCAGGCCCTCTCGATCTTCGAGGCGGCCTTCCCCGAGGAGCTCGCCGTGCCCTACCGGGCAACACTCACCAAGCTGCAGGACAGCGCCCCGCCGATGCCGACGACCTCGGTGCACCGGGTCCTGCGTGCCGAGCTCGGCACGCGGTGGCGCTCCCGCTTCGAGTCCTTCCAGGACGCCCCCGTCGCCTCCGCCTCGATCGGTCAGGTGCACCGCGGTGTCTGGGCCGACGGCCGTGACGTCGCGGTCAAGATCCAGTACCCCGGCGCCGGGGCGGCCCTGATGGGCGACCTCAAGCAGATCTCGCGGGTGGCCAAGCTGACGGCCGGCTGGATCCCCGGCATCGAGATCGGGCCGATCCTCGACGAGTTGCGTGACCGGATGGCCGAGGAGCTCGACTACCGCCTCGAGGCGCAGTCGCAGGCCGGCTTCGCGGACGCGTTCCGCGACGACGAGTGGTTCCGCATTCCCGAGGTGCTCGAGTCGACCGAGCACGTCATCGTCTCGGAGTGGCTCGACGGGGTCCCGCTCTCGCGGATCATCGCCGACGGCAGCCCGGCCCAGCGCGACGCGGCCTCGCAGCTCTACCTCGAGTTCCTGATGGCCGGTCCGGCACGCTCGGGCATGCTGCACGCCGACCCCCACCCGGGCAACTTCCGGATCACCCCCGAGGGGCGCCTGGGGGTCATCGACTTCGGCGCCGTCAACCACCTGCCCGGCGGGATGCCGCCCGAGATCGGCCACCTGCTCACGAGCGGTCTCGAGGGCGGTGCGGAGGCGGTGCTCGACGGTCTGCGCGAGATCGGCTTCGTCAAGTCGTCGATCGACCTCGAGCCCGCGCGCCTGCTCGACTACCTCGAGCCCTTCCTCGCGCCCTTCCGCACCGACGAGTTCACCTTCAGCCGCGACTGGCTCCGCGGGGTCTTCGCCCACATCAACGACCCTCGACAGCCGAACTACGCGGTGGCCTACAAGCTCAACCTGCCCCCCGAGTACCTGCTCATCCACCGTGTCTGGGGTGGCGGGATCGGGGTGCTCAGCCAGCTCGGCGGCACCGTGCAGGGTCGGGCCGCGGTGGACGCCCTCCTGCCGGGCGCCGACCTGCCGCCGGTCGACGAGGTCGACGAGGTCGCCGAGGTCGACGAGGTCGCCGAGGACGTCCAGGACGCGCCGAGCCGCGGGTGACGTCGGGGTCACCCGCGGCTCTGCTCCTGCGCGCCGTCGTGGCCGGGTCGGCTCACTCGGCGTGATGGCGACGCTGTGACCGGATCTCCTGCGCGATGAGCCGGGCGCTGCGGCGGAAGCCGCTGCGGTCTGCTCGGTGGCTGCGCTGGTGGATCCGCTCGCGCGCCAGCTGCTCCAGCTGGTTCATGGCGTTCTCCTCGTCTGTCTTCTCGATGGTCTGGATGGTCTGGATGGACTGTGCGGTCCGGTCGGTCCGATCGCTCGGTCACGCGGCGACCGGGTGCTTGCGGGGGCGTCCGCGGGGCCGCTTGCGGGCGACGACCGCGCCCTGGACGAGCAGCTGGCCGCCCCACACCCCCCACGGCTCCTCGCGCTCGAGGGCGCCGGCGAGGCACTGGACCCGTGCCGGGCACATCCCGCAGAGCGTCTTGGCGAACTCGACGTCCTCCGGGCGCTCGGCGAACCAGAGCTCCGCGTCGTAGTCGCGGCAGGGGATGGTCTCCCCCACCTGTTCGGCGTCGCCGGTGAGGTCGAGCAACTCGCTCAACTCCATCGTCCTCACCTCCGTCTCCGGCGCCTGCTCCAGCGGCGCCTGCTCACTACTTCCTGTCGTGCGTGGACGTTGGGCCCGGAGGTCCGCACCGCTCGTGCGGGCCTCGGTCCTGCTGCTCGGCATCCGGGGAGTCATCGTGGGGTCCCTGATCTGTGTGGCACCGGTGCTGTCCGGTGGGTGCGTGCTGGCTGGTGTCGGGAGCGACCAGGTGTCCTGGGACACGAGAAAGGCCGCGGACCCGGTGATGTCGGGTTCGCGGCCTGTGCGTGAGGCGGGGGTCTGGGTCAGACCGGTGGCCTCCCGAGCAGGGAGCGAGCGACATCGGAGGTCAGGTACGTGCCGGCGGCGACGCGGACGACTCCCCGGAACGGGGCATCGTGGCCGCGGAGGCCGAGCGCGGGGGCGACGGACAGGGAGATCCCCTGGTCCGCCATCGGGGCGTCTGCAGCGATGACCTGGTCGGCCGGGCGCGGACGCACGAATGCGACGCAGGAGACTGCGCTCTTCGTCATCGTCATGGTGTCCATCAGGCCGACCTCCTCACTGCTCATCGCGGGCCCCGGCTGGCCGCCTAGGCGCCGGGCTTGACTTCGACAAGGGTACGCGCGGGCTCGGAGGGGCCACAACTGATTTACCGACGTTTTCCGAGATTCTTTTTCTGGGTTCGGCTCACTCAGCGAGTTCGCTTGTCGCAGAGTCCATCTGGAGAACATTTTCGAGGTCAGCTCCACCCAGGACGGCGAGGACTGCCGGCCCGTAGAGCTCGATCTTGCGGGCTCCGACCCCGCTGATCGCCGACAGGCCGGCCACGTCGGCGGGCTCGCGCTCGGCGATCGCCGTGAGCGTGGCGTCGGTGAAGACGACGTAGGCGGGCACGCTCGCCTCGCGCGACACGGCCAGACGCCACTCGCGCAGCCGCTCGAACAGCGCCTCGTCATAGGTCGGTGGGCAGGTGTCGCAGCGACCGGTCTTGCGCTGCGCCGCCGTCTCCAGCTCGACCCCGCAGCCGCTGCAGGTGACCCGCCGGGCTGGTTTGGGCGATGACCGGCGCGAGCCGGACGCCCCGGGACCCCGGGGCGAGCGCGCCTCCGACCGGGCCCCGTCGCCGAGGATCGCGGACGCAGCACCGAGGAAGCGCGAGACCCGCCGTGAGGACCGTCCGCCGGGGGTGCGCGATCCCGACCACGACAGGATCAGCTGGCGGCGCGCCCGGGTCAGGCCCACGTAGAGCAGGCGTCGCTCCTCCTCGACGGCCGCCGCCCCCTCGGCCATCGAGATCGGGATCAGCCCGTCCGAGGCCCCGACGAGGAAGACGGTGTCCCACTCGAGGCCCTTGGCGGCGTGGAGGCTCGCGAGCGTGACGCCCTGCACGGCCGGCGCATGCTGCTCCGAGGCCCGGCGGTCGAGCTCGGCGACGAGGTCGGGCAGGCGCGCCTCCGGGCTCGCGGCGGCGAGGTCGTCGGCGAGAGTGGCCAGCGCGTTGAGCGACTCCCACCGCTCCCGGGTCGCCCCGCCGCTCGGCGGCTCGGGTGCGTAGCCGGCCCCGGTGATGACGTCGCGCACGAGCGAGCCGAGCGCCTTCTCCCCGTCGTCGGCGCGGGCCGCCCCCCGCAGCAACAGGATCGCGTCACGGACCTCCTTGCGGGCGAAGAAGCGCTCACCGCCCCGGACGAGGTAGGAGACGTCGGCGTCCGTGAGCGCCGTCTCGTAGGACTGGGACTGCGCGTTGGTCCGGAAGAGGATCGCGATCTCGCTGGCCGGGTGGCCGGAGTCGACGAGCTGACGGATCCGGGTCGCGACCCCGGCCGCCTCCGCGGGGTCGTCGGGATAGGAGATGAGGACGGGGTCAGGCCCGCTCTCCCCCTGGGCGACGAGCCGCACGGCACCGGACCGAGCGGCCTCGACGCCGGCCGACACGACGCTGTTGGCGAGGCCGACGATCTGCGGCGAGGATCGGTAGTTGCGCACGAGCCGGACGACCTTGGCCGCCGGGAACCGCTGCGGGAAGCCGATCAGGTGCTTGGGGCTGGCCCCGGTGAAGGAGTAGATCGTCTGGGCGGGGTCGCCGACGACGCAGAGGTCGTCGCGCTCCCCGAGCCACAGGTCGAGCAGCCGCTGCTGGAGGGCGTTGACGTCCTGGTACTCGTCGACGACGAAGTGGCGGTACTGCCCGCGGACGGTGCGCGCGATCTCCTCGCGCTCGTCGAGGATCCCGACGGTGAGCAGCAGGACGTCCTCGAAGTCGATCTGCCCGCGACGGGTCTTGACGTCCTCGTAGGCCTCGAAGAGCCGCGCCATCCCGGTGTGGTCGAGGCCCGGGGACTCACGGCCCGCGGCTCGGGCCGCGGCGGCGTAGGACTGCGGCGTCAGCAGGTTGACCTTGGCCCACTCGATCTCGCCGGCGAGGTCGCGGATGACCGTGCGGTCGAACTGCATCCGCAGCCGTCCGGCGGCCTCCCCGACGGCCGGGGCCTTCCAGCTCATCACCTCGGGGGCCGCCCCGCCGATGGTCTGCGGCCAGAAGTAGTGCAGCTGGCGCAGCGCGGCGGCGTGGAAGGTGCGCGCCTGCACGCCGGGCACGCCGAGCCCGCGCAGCCGGGTCCGCATCTCCCCGGCGGCGCGTGCCGTGAAGGTCACCGCGAGCACGCGTTGCGGCTGGACGAGTCCGGCGTGGGCGGCATACGCGATGCGGTGGGTGATCGCGCGGGTCTTGCCCGTCCCCGCGCCGGCGAGGACGCAGAGCGGTCCCGGCGGCGCCATCGCCACCTCGCGCTGCTCGGGGTCGAGACCGGCGAGGATCGCGTCGGGGCTGACGGACGGGGGGGCTGCGGGGCTCAGGGCGTCTCACCCTCGGCTGCGGCGATGACCTGGCCGGCGTGGTCGGGCACGTAGTTCTGGTCGTCCTGCGGAGGCCGGACGTAGCCGCGGGCCGGTGGACGCGCCGGGACTGGCGGCACCTCGGGCAGGACCGGCTCGTGCGGGACCGAGGTGAGCAGGTGGTGGATGACGTTGAGCCGCGAGCGCCGCTTGTCCTCGGACTCCACGACCGACCATGGGGCCCAGGCCGTGTCGGTGGCGGCCATCATCCGGTCCTTGGCCTCGGAGTAGTCCTCCCACCGGGTGATCGACTCGAGGTCCATCGGGGAGAGCTTCCACTGGCGCATCGGGTCCTTCGCGCGCGAGCGGAAGCGACGCTCCTGCTCGACGTCGGAGACGCTGAACCAGTACTTGCGCAGGATGATCCCGTCGTCGACGAGCATCTGCTCGAACACGGGGGCCTGGGCGAGGAAGCGTTCGTACTGCTCGTCGGTGCAGAAGCCCATCACGCGCTCGACGCCGGCCCGGTTGTACCAGGATCGGTCGAACAGGACCATCTCGCCGGCGGACGGGAGGTGCTCGACGTAGCGCTGGAAGTACCACTCCGTGCGGTTGCGCTCGCTCGGCGCCGGCAGGGCGGCGATCCGGGCGAAGCGGGGGTTGAGGTACTCGGTGATCCGCTTGATCGCCGAGCCCTTGCCCGCGGCGTCCCGGCCCTCGAAGATCACGACGACCCGGGCCCCGGAGGCGCGCACCCACTCCTGGAGGCTCACGAGCTCGGCTTGCAGCCGCTTCAGCTCCGCCTCGTAGAGAGCGACGTCCATCCGCTTGACCCGCTTGCCGTGACGCTTGCCCATTGGGTCATCCTTGCATCCGACGACGACACCCACCATCGAGGAGCCCCCATGGCCAGCCACCGCCCCGACGCGAGCACCGCCCCCGACGACCTCACCCCGCCGGCGGGCAGCGTGACGATGCTCGCGACCGGCTGGTGCGGCTTCTGCGCCCGGTTGCGCAGCCAGCTGACCCGCGACCAGGTCCCCTTCACGGAGATCGACATCGACGCCCACCCCGAGCACGTCGAGTTCGTCGAGCAGGTCAACGGCGGCAACCGGACCGTCCCGACGGTCGTCTTCCCCGACGGGAGCACCGCCACCAACCCCTCGCTCGCCGAGGTGGTGGCCCGCCTCGAGGGCTGAACCCCGTCACCAGGCGGCGGGGCCCTCGTCCTCGACCGACCCGCCCAGCCAGCGCTCGATGATGCGGCGGGCGATGGAGATGCCGCTCGGGGTCTGCATCGTCCCCTCGCGCAGCGCCCGGCGGTAGTCCTCGCGGGAGACCCACCGCGCCTCGGCCATCTCCGCCGGGTCCAGGGTGAGCTCGACCGCCCGCGTCGTCGCGGTGAAGCCCACCATCAGTGAGGACGGGAAGGGCCACGGCTGGTTGCCGAGGTAGACGACGTCGTCGACGGCGATCCCGACCTCCTCGGCCACCTCACGCGCGACGGCGGCCTCGAGCGACTCGCCCGACTCGACGAATCCCGCCAGCACGGAGAACCGACCCTCCGGCCAGGTGGCGCCGCGGCCGAGCAGGAGTCGGCCGTCCCCATCCACGACCGACATGATGACGGCCGGGTCGGTGCGCGGGTAGTGCTCGCTGCCGTCCGCCGGGCAGCGCCGCACCCAACCGGCCTGGACCGGCTCGGTGCGAGCGCCGCAGCGCGGACAGTGCTGATGGCTCGCGTGCCAGTTGGCGAGCGCGAGCGCCGTCGTGAAGAGGCCGGCGTCGCGGTCGCCGAGCGCTGCCCCGGCCTGCCGGAGCGTCACCCACTCGCCCCGGTGCCCGCTCTCCCCCTCGGTGCCCGTGACGTCGCCGGCGGGCCGGGGGTCGATGACGGCGAGGTATGCCGTCCCGTCGCCGTCGCGCCCGAGGTGCACGACGAGGTGGGCCGGGTCCGCGGGAGCCGGAGGGCGCAGCACGATCGCGTAGTCGTCGCCGTTCGTCGACACCGGCACCTCGAGGTCGCGCAGGTCGAGCACCCGGGTGCCCGGGTCGGCGAGCAGCCGGGCCAGCAGGTCGGGGTCCCGACGCTCGAGGCCACCCCGGTCGAGGGTGGCCCGGGAGAGGGCGAGGTCATGGAGCGGCTCGCGGTCGGCTGTCACCGCCCCACCCTAGGCGCGGGCACCGGGGGCCGTCAGGGTGGCCGTCGGTGTGGTGACGGGGGCGTCGTCGGCGGCGGTCCCGCGGCGTCGATGGCGCCGTGCGCGTGCCTTCGTCGTCGCCTCCCACGCTGGGGCACCCCGTCGCCCTACGGTGTTGGGGTGACCCGGAGCCCCCTCGCCCTCGCCGCCCTGGCCAGCTCAGCCGTCCCCGGCCTGGACCCCGTGGCGGTCGAGGGCGTCCTCGTGACACCGGGCGACCTCTTCGAGGTGGCTTACGTCAAGGACAGCCAGGACCGACAGTGGGTCGTCAAGGCTCCGCGGACGCCGGCCGCGGGCGCCGCTCTCGAGGACGTCGCCATCCTGTCCGGGCTGCTCGGCCGGCGGCTCGACGTCGCCATGCCGATGGTCCGCGGGCAGGCCGTCGTCCCGGAGGGACGAGCCTGCGTCTACCTCCGCGTCCCCGGTCGCCCGCTCGACTTCGGAGGGCTGCCTCCCGGGGGCCTGGCCGGTGAGGTCGGCCGTGCGCTCGCGCACATCCACAACGTCGAGCACCTCGTCCTCGAGGAGGCGGGGCGGCCCGTCTACGACGCCGAGGCCCATCGTCGGCGCCAGCTCTCGGAGCTCGACCGCGCCGCCGGGACCGGTCACGTGCCCACCAACCTGCTCACCCGGTGGGAGGGCGCCCTCGAGGCGATCTCGCTCTGGCGCTTCGCCCCCACCGTCGTGCACGGCACCTTCGTCGGCGCCAATGTCCTCGCCTCCTTCGACGACGAGGACGACGCGACCACCGGCCGGGTCCGCGGCGTCCTCGCCTGGGAGGAGGCGCGCGTGGGTGACCCCGCCGACGACTTCGGCGAGCTCGTCGCGCGCTGCAGCCCGGCCGCGCTCGACGCCGTGATGGAGGCCTACGCCCAGTCCCGCGTGGAGCGTCCGGACGGCAACCTGCTGCGCCGGGCCCGCCTGGCCGCCGAGATGCGCCCGGTCCGGGCCCTGCTCCACGCGATGTCCTCCGGCGAGGGGCGGCTCGTCGAGCGGGCCGCCCGCTCGCTGCGGCTGCTCGACGAGCAGATCTGGGCCGAGGACGAGCAGCGTGCGGCCGACCGGGCGCAGGAGCGCGAGCAGGCCGAGGCCGATGCCGCGGCCGCCGCGGAGGCGGCACGACAGCGCGTCGCCGACGAGCTCGCCGAGCGCATGGAGCAGGAGCACGAGCGCCGCGAGGCTGCCCGGGCCGCGGGCTCGGAGTGGGACGCGACCGCCCCGCACGACCCGTTCCCCACGGCTGATCCGGCACCGGCCGAGGAGCCGGCGGAGGCTGGCTCGTCGGACGACAGCACGACGGACGACAGCACGACGGACGACAGCACGACGGACGACAGCACGACGCAGGACGACCCCGACGAGCCCAGCGAGCTCGCCCGCTCGGACCAGGCGGGCGACGACGCCGTCGTCCTCACGGCCGAGGAGACCGATGGGCAGGTCGCGGCAGACGACGGCCCCGTGGACGCCGAGGACGGCTTGAGGGGTCAGGCCGTGACGCCGGTGCCGGTGGCGGCGCAGGACTCCGGGGCCTTCGAGATCGATGAGGTCGAGGCCCTCCCCGGGCCGGGTACCGACGAGACCGACGAGACCGACGAGACCGACGAGACCGAAGCCGACGAGGCCGCCTTCGACGACCGGCACGAGGGGGCGTCCGACTACGTGCGCCTCGACCCCGAGCGCCGACCGGGCGACCGGTCCTGACCTGACGGCTAGGCCGTCGCGACCCCGTCGGGCACCGTCGCGAGCAGCGCGACGAGCTGTTCCTCCCCGGGCAGGTGGGGACGGACCGTGACGCCCTCACCTGCGTAGTAGAACGCCGCGTCGACGAGGTCGGGCGAGACCTGCCGCAGGCGTGCCCAGGCGAGGGCGTAGGCCCCGAGCTGGAGCGCCCGGACCTCGGCGTCCCGGCCGGTTGGGCGACGCCCGGTCTTCCAGTCCACGACCGTCCAGCCGCCGTCGTCGCGCGCGAAGACCGCGTCGATACGTCCCCGGACCGCGATCCCGTCGACGAGCGTCTCGACCGACATCTCGATCTCCTCCGGGATCCGGTCCGCCCACTCGCTGGCGAGGAAGAGGTCCTTCATCCGGGGCAGGGACGCGTCCTCGTCGGGGGCGTCGTCGGCGCTCCCCGGCAGGTCGAGCAGGTCGACGATGGTCGCCCGGGCGTAGTGCTGCTCGATCCAGGCGTGGAAGGCGGTGCCGGCTCGGGCTGCGACGGCCGGCGGTCCGGGCATCGGCCGGCGCAGGCCCAGGGCGAACGACTCGGGGTCGCGGGCGAAGGAGACCACGGCCGACGCGGACAGGTGCCGAGGGACGTCGACGAGGACCGGCCGGTCCGCGCGGGCGGCGTCGCGCTCGGCGAGCAGCAACCGGAGCTCGTCGTGGCGCGGGTCACCAGGCCCACCGGCCTCGGGCCCGCCTCCCTCCCCGCTCCCCTCCCCGGCAGTGGCGCGGGCGACGAGCCGGTCGACCACCCTGGCCAGGTCGGCCCGACGGGCACCCATCGGGTCATACGGGAACTGGCCCGAGATCGCCTGTGCGAGGTGGGGGTTGCTGGGTGGACCGAGCTTGCCCTTGGCGTCGGCGATCGGCTCGGGGGCCGCACACCACGACGTGACCTCGAGCCGGTCGCCGAGCGCGTCGCACAGCTCGAGCAGGAACCGCGAGGGCACGCTGACCGTCTTCTTCGTCGCCCCCCAGACGTGGGTCGACAGCAGCATCGCGGAGCGGGCCCGGGTGAAGGCGACGTAGGCGAGGCGCCGCTCCTCCGCGACGGCGTGGCTGCCTCCAGCGAGCCCGAACGCCTCGATGGCGCGGCCCAGCGCCTTGCGGTCGGGCGCGCCGGCCCAGTCGAGGTGGGGCAGCCCGTCACGGTCACCACGCAGGTCGTAGGGCACCGAGTCGATCCCGGTGAGCCAACCGAGGTCCTTCGGCGCTCCGCTGCCCACCCACTCCTGACCGTCGCGCACCACCCCGGTGACCTTGTGGTCGGGGAAGACCGACTCGACGAGACCGGGCACCGCCACGAGGTCCCACTCGAGGCCTTTCGCCGCGTGGATGGTGAGGACCTGCACCGCCTCGGAGTCGGACTCGATGTGTCCGGCATCGAGTCCCCGCTCCTGGGCACGGGCCGCCTCGAGCCAGGCGAGGAAGCCGGCCAGCGTGGGCCGGTCGGCGCTCATCGAGTAGCGCGCCGCGACGTCGGCGAAGGCGTCGAGGTGGACCCGTGCCGTCGAGGCCGTGTACTCGGGGCGCGAGAGGACCTCGATGTCGAGACCGACGGCCCGCTCGGCCTCGGCGACGAGGTCGACGAGTGGCGCTGCGGTGAGCCGCCGAAGGCCCCGCAGGGCCGATCCCAGCCCGGCCAGGCGGTCACGCCCGACCGGGCTGAGCCGGACGCCACCACGCCCCACCCACCCGGGACGCGGCAGCTCCCCGAGCGCGTCGACGAGGCTCGCGACATCGGCACTGTCGGGGGCAAGGTCCTCCCCCTGCCGGCCCCCCACCGGGGCCGCCGGCTCACCCGCGTCGGCGTCGTCGGCGGCCTCGGCGGCCTCGGCGGCCTCGGCGGTCTCGGGTGACGGCTCGGGGGTGTGGTCGTCCACAACCGGGATCATCGCCTGCCGACCCGGCGCCGCACCCGGCCGCCAGGGCTGGTCGTGCAGCTCCCGCGCCCAGGCCCAGAGGGCGTCGAGGTCGGCGCTCCCGAGCCGCGCCACGGGGCCGGTGAGCAGCCGCATCAGCTGGTCGCCCCGCGAGGGGTCCTGGACCACCCAGAGCGTGGCGACGAGGTCACCGATCTCGGGCGTCATGAGCAGACCCCCGAGGCCGACGACCTCGACGGGGAGCCCGCGGGCCCGGAGTGCGTCGATGACGAAGGGGAAGTGCGACCGTCGCCGGCAGAGGACGGCGGCCGAGGCGGAGGTGCGCCGACCGCTCGGGGATCGCCATCCGGCCGCGATCCAGTCGGCGAGGTGGGCTGCCTCGTCGACGATCGAGTCGAGCCGGGCGACCGCGACGGTGCCGCGGCCGGCGCCGGGTCGGGGGCGGAGCGGCTGCACGTGCGCGGCGGCGAGCGGGGCCGCCGTCACGTTGGCGGCCTCGAGGATGAGCGCGTCGTTGCGCCAGCTCGTCGAGAGCGGCAGCACCGCTGCCGGGCCGCCGCCGTCCGCGAACTCGTCGGGGAAGCGGGCCAGGGTCGTGGCGCTGGCGCCGCGCCAGCCGTAGATCGACTGGTTGGGGTCACCGACCGCGGTGAGGGCCACGGGGTCGACCCCGCCGTGGAAGAGCGAGTGGAGCAGGGAGAGCTGTGCCTCTGAGGTGTCCTGGAACTCGTCGAGCAGCACGGCCCGGAACCGCGAGCGCTCCACGGTCCCGACCTCCGGCACGGTCCGTGAGAGGCCGGCCGCAACCGCCATCTGGTCGGCGAAGTCGAGGCTCTCCCGCTCCCGCTTGAGGTCGAGGTAGCGCTGCACGACGGGCAGCACGGCCCGCCGCTCGCGCAGCACGCCGAGCGCCGTGACGACGCCGGAGAGCGCGCCCCTGCCCTCGCCGTCGGGCAGGGCCTCCCACCGCGCGATGACGGCGTCGAGGTGCTGCGTCACCTCGTGCGGGACACGCACGTGCTCGGCCATCTCGCCCGCGAGCGACATCACGGCGTCGATGACGGTGGACTCGGCCTTGGCCACCTCGTCCATCGGGCCGTCGTAGCGGCTGACCGCCTCGGCGGCGAGCTGCCAGGCCCCGGCCTCGGTGAGCATCCGGAACTCCGGCTCGATCCCGACGCGGAGGGCGTGCTCGCGCACGAGGCGCCCGGCATACGCGTGGTAGGTGGAGACGGTGGGGGTCCCGCCGAGCACCTCGGCCCCGGTCCCGTCGTCGGTCGGCGGGGTCCACAGCCCGGTGCGAGCCAGGGCACGCAGCCGCTGACCGATGCGTTGGGAGAGCTCGGCGGCCGCCTTGCGGGTGAAGGTGAGGCCGAGGATCTGGTCGGGCTCGACGAGCCCGTTGGCGACGAGCCACACGACCCGTGCGGCCATCGTCTCCGTCTTGCCCGAACCGGCTCCGGCGACGACGAGCAGCGGCCGGGGCCCGGACTCGATGACGGCCTGCTGCTCGACCGTCGGCGTCGGCTGGTCGAGGGCGGTCGCGATGTCGACCGCGGTGTAGCGGGTCACAGTGACTCCCCCTCCGGCTGGACGGGACACGAGGTCTTGAGCGCGCAGGTCTTGCACCAGCTGCCCTGGGTCGCCGTGAAGGTCGCCTCGCCCATCCCCTCGGCCGTCGCCACGACGAGTGCCCGGGCCCAGTTGGGGTCGGGGGCCTCGCGGACCGGCTCCTGCTCCTGCACCGCCGGCCGCAGGCCGGTGAGCCCGCCCTTGCCGATCTGCACGAGGGCGGCGCCGGCGCTCACGTCACCGAGCGCGGCGAAGCCACCCTCCTCCACCGCGACCTGGTACGCCGCGAGCTGGCCGTGCTCGGCGAGCTCGGCCCTCGACGGCTTGCCCGTGCCGGTCTTGAGGTCGATGACCCGGAGCCGTCCCGCGTCGTCCTGCTCGAGCCGGTCCACCCGCCCGGAGACCATGGCGCGGCCCACGGTCACCGTGAAGTCGGTCTCGACACCGGCGGCGGTCCATCCCTCTGCGCCCGCGAGGTCGCGGTAGGAGACGTAGCGGGCCACCATGTCTCGCGCCTCGGCGCGACGGCGGTCGGTGACCCATCCCGGTGGCAACCCGAGGCGGCCCCACCGCGCGTCCACCTGGTCGCGGAGCACCTCGACCGGCGCGTCCGGCTGCTCGGCGACGATGTCGTGGACGAGGGTGCCGATCGTCGCCGCCCCCTGGGACGGGCCCTCGCCACCCACGGACCCGAGGAACCACCGCAGGCCGCACTGCCGGAAGTACTCGACCTTCGAGGGCGAGACGCGCACGACCTCGTCGGGAGCGCGCACCGGGTCCTCCCGGGTCAGGCCGCGCAGGGCCCACCACGACGCCGGGTCGGCGCCGGGCACCGCCGCGCGCGCGGCGCGGGCGAGCAGGGTGATGGCCGGCTCGGCGACCCCGGGGTCGACGTCGACGGCCTCGCGCCGGAGCTCGCCGACGAGGCCGGTCAGGGTCAGGGCCCGGCCGACCTCGGCGTGGTCGCGCACCTCGTCGTCGAGGCGATGGCCCGGGGGCGGGTCGACGAGGTCGAGGTAGACCGAGGGCTGCTCGTCCTCGTTGCCGACGGCCGTGACGAGCAGTCGCTCGGTGGCCCGGGTGACCGCGACGAGGAAGAGGCGGGTCTCGTCGTAGCGCACCGCCGACTGCGCAGCCCGCAGGCTGCGGGGCCGCCCGGAGACGACGTCGACGAGGTCCTCGGAGCCGAGGACCGACCCGCGCAGGCGCAGGTCGGGCCAGACCCCCTCCTGGACGCCGGCGACGACGACGAGCCGCCACTGCCGTCCGGCCGCCGACTGGGGGGTGAGCAGCTCGACGGCCGCACCCGACTGGGCCCGCAGCGCGAGGGTGTCGCCCGGCACGTCCTGCCCCGTGACGTGGTCGAGGAACTGGTCGGGACCCGACTGAGGGAGGCGGTCGACGAACGAGCCCGCGGCGTCGAAGAGGGCGAGCACCGCGTCGAGGTCCCGGTCGGCCCGCTCCGACCCGGGTCCCCCAGCGAGGGCCGTGCGGCGCCAGGACTCCGCCACCCCGGCACCGTGCCAGACGGCCCAGAGGACCGACTCCGCCGTCACGCCCGAGGCCCAGCGGCCTTCGGGGGTGACGGTGGCGGCCTCGACGCCGGCCGCGATCGCGTCGGCGACGCGGGCCGCGGCTCGTGCGACCGTCCCGAGCAGGTGGGCCCGGGCCGGCTCCTGCAGCAGCTCGGCGAGCAGCTCGTCGCTCGTGCGGCCGCCCCCGTCGGACAGCTCGTCCTGGCGCAGCACGCGTCGCAGCCGCCGCAGTCCCACGGCGTCGGCGCCCCCGAGCGGGGACGCGACGAGGTCGGCAGCGGTCTGCGGGTCGATCCGGTGACCGGACCCGTCGGCCCGGGCGATCGCGAGGACCTCCCCGAGCGCCGCGAGGAGCGGCCGGACGGCCGTCTCGTCCCGCACCGGGGTCTCGCTGGCCGCGCTGGCCACCGGCACCCCGGCACCGACGAGCATCCGCCGCAGCGTCGCGGCCCGCCCCGACCCCCGCACGACGACGGCCATGGCGTCCCACGGCACGCCGTCGACGAGGTGGGCGCGGCGCAGGACCGAGCCGATGTGACCCGCCTCCTGCGAGACCGAGCGGAGCAGGGCCACCGTGACCTCCCCCCCGGCCCGCGTCGTCCCGGCCCCCCGCTGGGCGCCACCGCCGAGCGCCCCGATCCGGCGGGCCACCCGCTCTGCAGCCTCGGCGACCGGCCGCGTCAGCCGGTGCGTCGTGCCGAGCACGACGGTCTCGGGCTCGTTGCCGCGCGCCTCCGGTGACGGTCCGCGGCCCGGACGTCGCGCCGGGGACAGGGCCGACCAGCCATCGGCGAGAAACCGCGGGTCGGCGCCGCGGAAGGTCTGCACCGCGGCGTCCGGGTCACCGAGCAGCACGACCCGCGGCCCACGCTCGGCGAGCACCCGCAGCAGCCGGGCCGCGGCCGAGGTCAGCTCCTGGGCGTCGTCGACGACGACGAGCCGGAGCCGCTCCTGGAGGCGGGCCAGTGCCTGAGGGTCGTCCTCGAGCCGGTCGGCGGTCGCGGTGAGCACCCAGGCCGGGTCGTAGGAGCCGTGCCGGCTGAAGGAGGTGACCTCGTCGTACTCGCGGAGCACGTGGGCGGCCGCCACCCACTCCGGCCGCTCGTGGGACCGGCCGAGGGACTCGAGCTCGTCGGGCCCCCGGCCGTGCTCGACGGCCCGCATGAGCAGGTCGCGCAGCTCGTTGCGGAAGCCGCGCGTCGTCAGCGCCTCGCGCACCGACTCGGGCCACTCGGGTCCCGGCGCGTCACCGGCGGCGTGGCCCGCGAGCAGGTCACGCAGGATGACGTCCTGCTCGGGACCGTTGAGCAGACGCGGAGCGGGCTCCCCCCGTAGGGCGGCCTCGGCCCGCAGCACCCCGAAGCCGAACGCCTGCCAGGTCCGTGCGAGCGACTCGGTCGAGGTGCCGTCGAGCATCGCGGTCACCCGCTCGCGCAGGGCGGCCGCGGCCGGTCGGGTCGACGTGAGCACGAGGCACTCGTCGGCGCGGGCACCGCGGCGCACCGCGTCGACGACGAGACGGGCGGCGAGCGTCGACTTGCCGGTTCCCGGCCCGCCGAGCACCCGGAGCAGGTGAGCGCGGGAGTCGAGCACGATGCGTTGGCTCTCGTCGAGGTCGACCTGCGTCCGGTCGAGGGCGGGGGCGCGACGGAGGATGACCACGCCCAGATTCCATCACGCCGCCCGGACAGCCCCGAGGGTCCGGACGGCCCGGACGCGTCAGTCGGCCACGAGCTCGACCTCGAAGCCCTCCCCGTTGACGAGGTAGGCGGCATAGTGAGCCGGCCCACCGGCATACGGGTGACGCTCCGGGAAGAGCAGCGACCAGCCCCCCTCGGCCCGCGCGGCGACGACGGCGTCGACCTCCTTCCGGGACCCCGCGTGGAAGGCGAGGTGGTTGATGCCCGCACGCGTCCGGTCGTGGCCTCCCGGCACGACGTCGGGCCCGGCCTCGACGACGAGGTAGAGCGAGCCGAGCTCCCAGGCGCGCCCGTGACCCCAGTCGTCACCGACGCGGTAGCCGAGCCGTTCGAGCAGCCAGCCCCACTCCCGCTTGGCCGCCTCGACCTCGGCGACCCAGATCTCCACGTGGTGGAGCCCACCGCGCGAACCGGGGGCCAGGGGACCTGCCCCGCTCCCGCCCTCCGTCTGCAGCCACCGCGCCGAGGCCATGTCGGCCCGCGTCCCGGTGACGGGGCCACCGACGAGCGGGGTGCCCTCGGAGCGCCAGAGCTCGAGCGCCTCGGGCTCGAGACCCTGCGCCGGACGGCCGTCGGCCCGGCAGACCCGCCACCACGGGACCCCGGACCCGTAGCGGCTGAGCACCGTGCCCACGGTCCGCGGACCGAGGCCGCCGAGGCGGTTCGCGACGTCACCGTAGGCGAGGACCCGCCCCGGTGGGATGAGGGCGACGAGCTCGAGGACGCGCTCGGCGTGGTCCTCCACCGACACGGCGGTGTCCCTTCGGTCAGTACTCCGGCTGGCTGGGGTCGATCTCCCGCAGGTAGGCGAGTATGCCGCCGTCGACGTTCGCGACGTCGGTCAGCCCCGCGCGGAGCGCGAGTCGGGTCGCCTCGGCAGACCGCCCGCCGACCTTGCAGTGGATCAGGACGCGGCGGTCGCGCGGGAGCGCGTCGAACGCTGCCCCGGAGCGGAACTCGTCGAGGTGGATGGCGACCGCCCCGGGGATCCGGGCGATGGCTCGCTCCTCCTCCCCGCGGACGTCGACGAGCAGCGGGGCGGCGTCCGAAGCGAGCTCCTCGGCCATCTCGCGCACGGAGATCGTCGGCAGCTCACCCTCCTCGGCGGACACCGGCGACCCAGGCACCCCGCAGAACTCCACGTAGTCGATGAGCTCGGTCACCGACGGGTCGTCACCGCAGACCGGGCAGCCGGGGTCGGCACGGACGGTGAGCGTGTCCCAGGTCTGTCGCAGGGCGTCGTGGACGAGCAACCGTCCGACGAGGGGGTCGCCCAGCCCGAGCAGGAGCTTGACCGCCTCGGTGGACTGGACCGACCCGATCGCGGCGCAGAGCACCCCGAGGACCCCACCCTCCGCGCAGCTGGGAACGCTGCCGGGAGGGGGTGGCTCGGGGAAGACGCACCGGTAGCAGGGACCGTGCTCCGCCCACCACACCGACACCTGCCCGTCGAAGCGCAGGATCGAGCCCCACACGTGGGGCTTGCCGAGCAGGACGCACGCGTCGTTGACGAGGTAGCGCGTCGGGAAGTTGTCGGTGCCGTCGACGACGACGTCGTAGTCGGCGAGGATCTCGAGCGCGTTCGAGGAGTCGAGCCGCACGTCGTGCCGCACGACTCGGACGTGGGGGTTGACCCGGTGGACGGCGGCTTCGGCGGACTCGGTCTTGAGCCGCCCGATGCCCTCGTCGGAGTGGATCACCTGACGGTGCAGGTTGGTCAGCTCGACGACGTCGGCGTCGACCACCCCGATGGTGCCGACCCCGGCCGCCGCGAGGTAGAGCAGGGCCGGGGAGCCGAGCCCGCCCGCCCCGATGACGAGGACCCGGGCGGCCGAGAGGCGCTCCTGCCCCGCCATCCCGACACCCGGGACGAGGACGTGGCGGGCATACCGCGTCACCTCGGGACCGGAGAGCGGCGCACCCGTCTTGACCAGCGGATCGAAGGGCATCCCGCCACGGTACTGCTGAGTATGGTGAGAGCGACACCGTCGTCCCGCCCGAAGCGTGCGACGACCACGGATCTCCCGCAGAGGACTCGGATGCCAGACGACACGACCGTTCCCGGCCGCGGGCAGCGCCTGCCCCGCTCGGAGCGACGCGCCCAGCTGCTCGACGCCGCGCTCGGCGTCTTCGTGGAGAACGGCTACCACCAGGCCGCGATGGACGACATCGCCGCCCGTGCCGGTGTCTCCAAACCGGTCCTCTACCAGCACTTCCCCGGCAAGCTCGAGCTCTACCTCGCGCTCATCGACCAGCACGCCAACGAGCTGGAGACCCTCGTCCGCGATGCGCTCTCGCTCTCGGACAACAAGGCCCGGATCAACACGATGACGAGCGCCTACTTCGACTTCGTCGCCCAGGAGGGCGCCGCCTTCCGCCTCATCTTCGAGTCCGACCTCGCCAACGACCCCGAGGTGCGGCGCCGGCTCGACCAGATCGACCTCACCTGCGCCCGGGCGATGGCCGACATCATCAGCGCGGAGACCTCGATGGGCCAGCAGGAGGCGGTGCTCGTCGGGGTCGGCCTCGTCGGGCTCGCCCAGACCTCGGCCCGCTACTGGCTGGCCCAGGACGGGACGCTGCCCAAGGAGTCGGCCGTCCGGGTGACGAGCGCCCTGATCCGGCGGGGCATCGCGGCCTTCCCCGCCGTCGAGCGCCCGGACGCCGGCACCGAGGCGCGGGAATCGGTGGGCTCGACGGCCCGTTAGGGTGACGAGGGGACGCAGCTCTGACCGTCCCTCCTGACGACGAAAGAGGTATGACGTGGAGGTCCGCATCGGTGTGCAGAACGTGGCGCGCGAGATCACCTTCGAGACGGCGCTCAGTGCCGACGAGCTGATCGAGGCCGTCAAGGCCGCGCGCTCGTCCGACGTCCTCGAGCTCACCGACGACAAGGGCGGCCGCATCGTCGTGCCCACGTCGTCGCTCGGCTACGTGACGACGGGTGCCGAGAAGAAGGGCGGCGTCGGTTTCGGGGCCTCCTGACGACTCTGCAGACCGTGGCGTGACGTCACCGGCCCCACTGGGTACGGACCCCACCGAACTCGTGGCGGACCAGCCGCCACGGGGCAGAGCGAGATTCCTCCACAGCGGTGTTGGCGACGGTGTCCGGCAAAGAAGGTCGTGTCGGTGACCCCACCGGACGTCGCACCGGGGGAACCTTGATGTCACGAGTCACGCGCTCGTGGCGTTGAGCAGGTCCCGCACCTCACACACGTCGCACTGTCGACAGAAGGAGCAATCATGATCGGTGCCATCATCGGAGCCATCGTCGCCGGATTGATCATCGGCGCTCTGGGCCGACTCATCCTCCCCGGCAAGCAGGACATCTCGATCGTCATGACCATCGTCATCGGCATCGTCGCGTCGCTGCTCACCACGTTCATCCTCGGCGCGATCTTCAGTTACGACAACGGCAACGGCGGTGTCCGCTGGTGGTTCTGGATCGTCTCGGCCGTCGTCGCCGCGATCGGCATCAGCGTGTACGGCCGGATCACGAAGAAGTCCGTCTGAACGAGTGACCCCGTCCCGGCGAGCCGGGACGACGAAGGGCCCGCCGCCTCGCGCGTCGGGCCCTTCGTGCGTCCGCGAGCGCCTTCGCGGACAGGGGCGGTCAGGGACGGTCAGGCGGACAGCCCGAGCCGCTCCATCCGACGGGTGTGCTCGTCGGTGAGCCGGACGAACATTCGCCCCAGCTCCGCCAGGTCGGCTCCGCCCCGCCCCGGAGCCCCGACGAGCAGGCTCGAGAGGGCGTCCCGCTCGACCCCGACGCGCTGCGCCTGGGTGATCGCCTCACCGACGAGGCGCCGACCCCACAGGGCGAGGCGCCCGGCGATCCGCTCGTCGGCGGCGATCGCCGCCCGCACCGCGCCGACGGCGAAGTCGGCCTGGCCGGTGTCCTCGAGCACTCCGAGGACGAGCGACTTGGTGTCGTCGTCGACGTAGTTGGCCACCTCCCGGTAGAAGTCGGTGGCGATCCCCTCCCCGACGTAGACCTTGACGAGCCCCTCGAGCCACCCCGACGGCCGGGTCCGGTCGTGGAAGCCGTCGACCGCCTCGACGAACGGCGCCATCGCCGTCTCCGGCTCGATGCCGAGCGCCCTCAGGCGGTCGGTCAGCACGGCGAAGTTGCGCAGCTCGTGAGCGGCGAGGACGGCGACCTCCGACTTGTGCCGCAGCGACGGCGCCAGCTCGGCGTCCTTGGCCAGCTGCGAGAAGGCGCACAGCTCGCTGTAGGCCAGCGCGCCGAGCAGGTCCCCGACGGCCTCGAGGTAGACGGGGTCCTGGGGCGGGGAGGTGGGGGTCGGCTCGCTCATGACCCCAATCTAGTGACCGTGAACGAGCGGACCGGCGCGTTGCCGGTAGACTGGAACGGACAACTCGGTGCCCGGTCGGCCCGATGGTTTGCCCAGCTGGTGCCCGGCAGTTCGCGGAGCACCGGTGGCCCCGCCCCACGGCGGGCGCGCCACGCCCTCACGAAACTCTCCGATCGGCCCGCCACGAGTCACTGAGCTCCCGCCACCGACGCGGGGTGCTCGTGCTGATCGAGAGATACCCATGACCCAGAACACCCCGGCACAGACCGCCGCGTCCGAGCCCGCTGAGCAGATCGAGCTGACCGAACCGACCGACCAGATCGAGGCCGTCGTGGCCGAGGTCGTCGAGGTCGCCCGGCCCGACGCACCCGTCGCCCCCGAGGTGACATTCGCCGAGTTCGGCATCCACCCCGGTATCGTCGCCTCGCTCGCGGAGGCCGGCATCGTCCACCCGTTCCCGATCCAGGCGATGACCCTGCCGGTGGCCCTCGGTGGCCACGACATCATCGGTCAGGCCAAGACCGGCACCGGCAAGACCCTCGGCTTCGGCGTCCCCATGCTCAACCAGGTCGTCGCTCCCGGCGACGAGGGGTTCGAGTCCCAGGCCCGCCCGGGCAAGCCGCAGGCACTCGCCGTGGCCCCGACGCGCGAGCTCGCCGTTCAGGTCGCCGGTGATCTCGAGCGCGCCGGCCGCGGCCGCGGCATCCGGGTGCTCACCGTCTACGGTGGCCGCGCGTACGAGCCGCAGATCGAGGCCCTGAAGCGCGGGGTCGAGGTCGTCGTCGGCACGCCCGGCCGGCTCATCGACCTCGCCAAGCAAGGCCACCTCGACCTGTCGCAGGCCCGCATCGTCGTGCTCGACGAGGCCGACGAGATGCTCGACCTCGGCTTCCTGCCCGACGTCGAGACCCTCATGGCGCAGACGCCCGCCAGCCGCCAGACGATGCTGTTCTCCGCGACCATGCCCGGCGCCATCGTCGCGCTGGCCCGCCGCTACATGACCCAGCCGACCCACATCCGGGCGATGGGCGACGAGAACGAGAACGCGCACACGGTCAAGGCCGTCGAGCAGTTCGTCTACCGCGCGCACGCGATGGACAAGGTCGAGATGCTCGCCCGGATGCTCCAGGCCCGCGAGCGTGGTCTCACCATCATCTTCAGCCGGACGAAGCGGACCGCCGCCAAGGTCTCCGACGAGCTCGTCGACCGGGGCTTCGCCGCTGCGGCCATCCACGGCGACCTCGGCCAGGGCGCCCGCGAGCAGGCCCTGCGCGCCTTCCGCAACGGCAAGGTCGACATCCTCGTGGCGACCGACGTCGCGGCCCGCGGGATCGACGTCGACAACGTCACCCACGTGATCAACTACCAGTGCCCGGAGGACGAGAAGACCTACGTCCACCGCGTCGGGCGCACCGCTCGCGCCGGCAACACCGGCATCGCGGTCACCTTCGTCGACTGGGACGACCTGCACCGCTGGGCGCTGATCAACAAGACGCTCGACCTCGGCATCCCCGAGCCGCAGGAGACCTACTCCTCCTCCGACCACCTCTTCGCCGACCTCGACATCCCCACCGACGTCACCGGTCGCCTGCGTCGCTCCGACCGGACCCGTGAGGGTCTGCAGGCGGAGACGCTCGAGGACCTCGGCGAGACGGGCAAGCGTCACGCGACCGGCGGACACGCTGACCGCGACGGCGGTCGTGGCTCCCGCGACGGCGGCCGAGGCTCCCGCGACGGCGGCCGAGGCTCCCGCGACACCGCACCCGCGACCCGCGAGCACCGGGGTGCGGACGGCAACGACGCCCAGGCGTCGTCCGGCGAGAGCCGGCCGCCGCGCAGCCGGAACCGTCGCCGCACCCGGGGCGGCGGACCGGCCGCCGCCGGCGCCGCGGGCGGGGCCGAGACGAGCGCGCCGTCGTCCGACCAGGGCGGCACGCGCGACTCCGGTGACGGTCAGGGCCGCCCGCGCCGCCGCCGTCGTGGTGGCTCCGGTCGCGGCGAGACCGCCCCGGCCGCCAGCGCCGCCGGCGAGTGACCTGAGCGCCACCGGCACGACGAGCTCCTGAACGACCCCCGCGTCCCGGACGCGGGGGTCGTTCCGCATGGTCCGAGCCGGCCCACCCCGGCCACCGCGCACCTGCGCGAGAACGGTCGGACCACCCTGATGTTCTGCGCACTCGACGGGAGGGCCACATCGTGGTCCTCCGTGGGCGCGGCCGCGGTCACACCCCAGGCCGAGCTCGCCGCTGTCGCAGACCTCTTCGCCGCGGCGCCGGTTCGGCGGGTGTCGTCGTCGAACCCTGGGGGTGTCAGTCGCCGGCCACCGACCGTCGCCAGCCAGGATCGGGCACCCCGGCGGTGTAGACCATGTCGTGCTCCTCGCTCGAGCCGACGAGCGGCATGCTGCCGAGCCTCCGGTCGATGACGGGGCCCTGCCCGTCGAGGGGCACGACCGTCGGGTCGCCCGGTGTCACGGTGTGCCGCTCCCCGCGCACCACGATGTCGAGGGGGTCCCCGTCGCGGAGGCGGAACCGGATCTCGTCGCGGGTGAGCTCGACGGCGACCCGACTCCCGCGCACGGCTATCCGGAACTCGAGAGCCGGCCACTGCGCCGGCAGCCGTGGGTCGAAGGTGAGGGTGCCGTTGTGGTCGCGCATCCCCCCGAAACCGTAGACGAGGCTGTTCCAGACGCCGCCGGCAGACGCCACGTGCACCCCGTCCGACGCGTTGCTGTGCAGGTCGGCGAGGTCGACGAACAACCCCGAGTGGAAGTAGTCGAGCGCGAGGTCCTGGTAGCCGACCTCGGCCGCGACGATCGACTGGACCACCGAGGAGAGGGTGGAGTCGCCCGTCGTGATCGGGTCGTAGTACTCGAAGTCAGCCCGCTTGTCCTCGCGCGAGAACATCTGGCCCTGAAGGAACAACGCCGCGACGACGTCGGCCTGCTTGAGCACCTGGAAGCGGTAGATGACGAGCGGGTGGTAGTGCAGCAGCAGCGGCCGCTTGCTGTCGGGGGTCGAGGCGAGGTCCCAGACCTCCCGCTCGAGGAAGTGCTGGTCCTGCGGGTGGACGCGGAGCACCTCGTCGTAGGGGATGAACATCCCCTCGGCGCAGCTGGCCCACTCCTCCACCTCGTCGCTCCCGAGCGCGAGCCGGGTCCGCAAGCGCGCGAAGCCGTCCGGGAACTCCGCGGCGAGGCGCCGGGTCCACCGCGCCGCCTGGCGCAGGTTGTCGCTCGCCATCGCGTTGGTGAACAGGTTGTTGTTGACGACGGTCGTGTACTCGTCGGGACCGGTGACACCGTGCAGGTGGAAGCGGCGCTGGTCTCCGGTGCCGAGCCAGAAGCCGAGGTCGGCCCACATCCGCGCGGTGAGGACGAGGATGTCGATGCCCTCTCGCAGCATGAAGTCGTCGTCCCCGGTGGCCTGGACGTACTTGCACAGCGCGAAGACGATGTCGGCGTTGATGTGGTATTGCGCCGTGCCGGCCGCGTAGTAGGCCGAGGCCTCCTCGCCGTTGATGGTCCGCCACGGGAAGAGGGCGCCGACGTGGGAGAGGTCCTTGGCCCGGCGCAGGGCGGACGGGAGCATGAGGTAGCGGAAGCGGAGGGCGCCGCGCGCGACCTGCGGCGACGTGTAGGTGAGGAAGGGCAGCACGTAGGTCTCCGTGTCCCAGAAGTAGTGGCCCTCGTAGCCCGTCCCGCTCACCCCCTTGGCGGCGATGCCGGACTGCTCGACCCGGCCCGACGCCTGCGCGAGCTGGAAGAGGTTCCACCGCACGGCCTGCTGGATCGCGGGATGGCCGTCGACCCGCACGTCGGAGTCGGCCCAGAAGCGGTCGAGCCACTGCCGTTGCTCGGCGAAGCACTCCTCGACACCCGTGTCGCGGACCCGGTCGAGGGTGCGCCGGGTGCGGTCGACGAGCTCGCGCACCGGTACGCCGCGCGACGTGTGGTAGGCCGCGACCTTGGTCAGGCAGATCGGCCGGCCGACCTTTCCCCGGATCCGGTAGACCTTCTTGCCGAGGTCCTCCTCGGCGTGGGTGATCTCCTCGTAGTCGTTCTCGGTCGTCAGCTCGTGGTCGACCCCCACGGCCAGCGTCATCCGCGAGTTGGTGCAGCGGTAGCTGAGGATGGTGCGTCGGTCGCTGGCCCAGTTGCTCTGCGGCTCGAGCACCCGCTCGGTCATCTGACTCGCCCTGCGAGGGTCGACACCTTCACCGACCCCCGTCGACGCGACGTGGTACTCGTCCCGGCCGTCCTGGCGGTTGAGGACCTGAGACGAGATCGCCACCGGAGCGTCGGCGTCGAGCAGGGTGATGTCGAGGGTCATGACCACGAGGTGTCGCTGCTCGAAGGAGACCATCCGGCGGGACTCGATCCGGACCCGCTTGCCCGACGGGGTCCGCCACACGAGGGAGCGGCGCAGCACCCCGTCGCGGAAGTCGAGGGTCCGGTCGTAGTGCTCGAGGTCGGCGATCGAGAGCATCAGGGGCTCGTCGTCGATGTATACCTTGATCGTCTTGACGTCGGGCACGTTGACGATCGTCTGCCCCGTCTGGGCGAAGCCGAAGGCCTCCTCGGCGTGCCGGATCCGCCAGGTCTCGTGGAAGCCGTTGACGAAGGTTCCGTGGGTGTGGACGTCCCGTCCCTCCTCGGCGTTGCCCCGCAGGCCGAGGTAGCCGTTGCCGACGGCGAAGACCGTCTCGGTGACGCCGAGGTCGTCGCCGTTGTGCCACGTCTCGCGCCAGGCCCACTCGTCGACGGGGAAGCGGCTGCGGTCGATGGGGTCCGGGTTGCCGTGAAGGGAGCGCTTCATCGGGGGTCAGCCGTCCTCGTCGGCGGGGATGAGCTCATCGAGCTCGGTGACGACGACGTCGGCTCCCCCGTCGAGCAGGGCCCGGGCGCCCGCTCCCCGGTCGACCCCCACGACCAGCCCGAATCGTCCCGCCCGGCCCGAGGCCACGCCGGAGAGGGCGTCCTCGAAGACGACGGCGCGCTCGGCCGGGACCCCGAGGATCTCGGCGGCCCGCAGGTAGGTTTCCGGGGAGGGCTTGCCCGCGAGGCCGTCGCGCGCCGCCACCTCGCCGTCGACGACGACCTCGAAGCGGTGCGCGAGGCCGGCGGCCCGGAGCACCGCTGGGGCGTTGCGGGAGGAGGACACGACGGCGACGGCGGTGCCGCGAACCTCGAGGTGGTCGAGCAGGGCGACCGAGGCGGGGTAGGGCGCGACCCCCTCGTCGGCGAGGATCGCCGAGAAGGTGGCGTTCTTCCGGTTGCCGAGGCCGCCGACGGTCTGCTCGTCGGGACCGTCGTCCGGGCTCCCCTCGGGCAGGGTGAGGTCGCGGGACGCCAGGAAGGTTCGCACCCCGTCGAAGCGGGGCTTGCCGTCCACGTGGGCGAAGTAGTCGTCCGCGGTGTAACGCGGCAGCACCCCCTTCGCGTCGAGGAAGTCGTTGAACATCTGCTCCCAGGCGCGCATGTGGACCTCAGCGGTGGGGGTCAGCACCCCGTCGAGATCGAAGAGCGCAGCGTCGTAGTCGTCCCAGTGCACCATTCAACTGTAGGGCCGCGGGTCGGTCGGCGCCCGCTCCGTCCACGACGGTCACCGAAGGCGTATGCCGTCCAGCCCGTCCCGGACCTACGGGCGCCGACCGACGCGGTCGCGTCGGTCGGCGCTCGTGTCACCGCTGCCGGTGGCCGGCCGGAGCCGTGCCAGCCGTGCCAGCCGTTGCTCAGGCGGCGCCGATGGTGGCGGTGTCGATGACGAAGCGGTAGCGGACGTCGCCGTCGACGACGCGGTCGTAGGCGGCGTCGACCTCGTCGGCGCTGATCGTCTCGACCGTCGCACCGATGCCGTGCTCGGCACAGAACGCGAGCATCTCGGCCGTGGCCGGGATGCCACCGATGTTCGAGCCGGCGACGACGCGGCTGCGCCCGATGAGGGCGCCGGGGGCGAAGTCGTAGTTGCCCGAGGGCAGCCCGACGTTGGCCATGACACCGAGGGGCTTGAGCAGACCCACGTAGTCCTGCATCGGCAGGTCGGCGCTCACGGTGTTGATGATGATGTCGAAGCTGCTGCGCAGGGACTTCAGGACGCCGTCCTCGCCCGTGGCGTGGAAGTGGGTCGCGCCGAGCGACTCGGCGTCGTCCTTCTTCGCGTCGGTGCGGCTGAGCACGCTGACCTCCGCGCCCATGGCAGCGGCGATCTTGACGGCCATGTGGCCGAGCCCGCCGAGGCCGATGACGGCGACCGTGCGGCCGGGCCCGGCACCCCAGCGCTTGAGCGGGCTCCACGTGGTGATGCCGGCGCAGAGCAGCGGGGCGGCGACGTCGAGGTCGATGCCATCGGGGATCGCGACGGCGAAGCGCTCGGAGACGACGACGTTCTGGGCGTAGCCGCCCTTGGTCGGCTCGCCGTCGTAGCCCGTGCCGTTGTAGGTCATGACGGCGCCCTGTGCACAGAACTGCTCCTCGCCGTCCTTGCAGAACTCGCACTCGCCGCACGAGTCGACCATGCAGCCGACACCGACGCGGTCGCCGACCTTGTGCTTGGTCACGGCCGACCCGACCGCCGACACGACGCCGGCGATCTCGTGGCCGGGGACCATCGGGAAGATGGCGCTGCCCCACTCCTCGCGGACCTGGTGGATGTCGCTGTGGCAGATGCCGGCGAACTTCACGTCGATGAGGACGTCGTCGTCCCGCAGGTCACGGTGCTCGACGGTGCGGGTCTCGAACTTCGCTCCGGCGCTGGGGGTGACGATGGCGGTGGTGCTGATCACGGTTCTCCTCGTGGGTTGGGGCGACGGGTCACTCCACGTTCCTACGCGGACCGGCGCCGATTCATTCCCGCGGAGCGGCATCCCCAGCGAGCTCCCAGCCTCCCCGCGGGCTCACGGAAACGCCCCGTTCGCTGACGAGCGGGATCAGAGCCGCGGGAGCAGGCTCGCCGCGACGTCGCGATAGGCCTGCGCGCCCTTGGACGTCCGTGCGGTCGCCAGGATGGACCGGCCGACGGCCGGGGCCTCTGCGAACCGGACCGTCTTGGGGATCGCGGGCTCGAGCACGGGCAGGTCGTAGCGCTCCCCCACGTCGGCGAGCACCTCCCGGGCGTGGTTGCTCCGGCCGTCGAAGAGCGTCGGCAGGATGCCCCAGACCTCGAGGTCGCGGTTGAGGATCTTCTTCACGTCGGCGACGGTGTCGAGCAGCTGACCGACCCCGCGGTGGCTGAGCATCTCGCACGGCATCGGGATGACGAGGCCGTGCGCCGCGGTCAGGGCCCCGAGCGTGAGGACGCCGAGGCTGGGGGCGCAGTCGAGGATGACGACGTCGTAGTCCGCGGCCCCCTCCTCGAGCGCTGTCCGCAGCACGTACTCGCGGCCCGGACGGGAGAGCAGCATGGCCTCGGCGCCGGCGAGGTCGATCGTCGAGGGAACGAGGTCGACGCCGTCGTCGCAGGAGACGACGACCTCGGCGAGGCCCGCGCCGGCGGTGAGCACGTCGTGAATGGACCCCTCGACGGTGTCGGGGTCGACGCCGAGCGAGAAGGTCAGGCAGGCCTGCGGGTCGAGGTCGACGAGGAGCACGCGCTTGCCCAGCTCCGCGAGGGCGGCGCCGAGGCTCGCCACGGACGTCGTCTTGGCGACCCCGCCCTTCTGGTTCGCGAGCGCGATGGTCGTCGGAGGGGTCTTCGGGTCGCTCTTGGGGGTGCGGCTCGCCATGTCGCCAGTCTGTCAGGTCGCATGGCCGGTCGACCCGGCTGGTGCGGGCGCGGCGTCGCGCGCGTCATAGCCGCTCGCGTCGAGCCCGGCCCAGTCGGACTTCTCCGGCCCCATCGCCTGGCCCTCGGGGCAGTGGGCCCGGAAGTCGCACCACGGGCAGACGGCCGACGGGCGCGGCGGGAAGAGCGTCGAGCTGGCCCCGACCGACCCGAAGTCCGCATCCGCCCGGCGCAGGTCGGAGGCGATCGACTCCGCCTCGGCCACCTTGCGGTCGAGCGACTCCGGGGTGTGCTCGTGGGCCGCGACGGTTCCGGAGGGCACGTGGTGCAGCTCGACCGTGGCGCAGCGCCGGCGAAACATCCGACCGGCGGCGACGGCATACAGCGCCATCGCCAGCGAGGTCCGGGCGTCGGTCTCGCTCGGGACCTGGCGCCCCGTCTTGTAGTCGACGACGACGAGGTCGCCGTCCCGGTCGTCGAGGCGGTCGATCCGGCCGGTCACCGCGACCGTTCCCGTCTTGAGCGAGACGTTGCGCTCGAGCCCGAGTGGCTGGGCGTCACGGTCGATCCCGCGCAGGTAGGACACGACGGCGTCACGGACCCGGATCCGCCACGCGGCGGACTGGTCGGAGTCGCGGAAGCCGGCGTCGATCCACGCGGAGCGGACCAGCTGCGCGACGCCGGCCGGTGTCCGACGCTCGTGGGGCAGGTCCCAGAAGTCACGCAGCACGTTGTGGGTGGCGATGCCGACGGAGGTGTGGGCGCGAGGCCCCCGGGCCGGCGGGCGCGGCCGGTCGAGGTACTGCATCCGGTAGCGCCGCGGGCAGTCGAGCCACGCGAGCAGCTTCGACGGCGATGCGGTGTAGAGCGGGGTCGGCATCCCCTCGAAGGTCGGCTGCTGGGCCGTGCCCCCGGGTCCGCTCGTCACCCGACCACCCTAGGACCTCCCGTCGAGTGGGCACTTTCGCCCTCCCCACCCTCGTCGACGGAGCCCGCCCCCGGGGGAAAGTGCCCACTCGACCGGGGAGGGGGCGCGGTCAGGGCCGCACGACCGGGGTGGCGCCGCTCGCGAGCGCCTCGATCGCCGCGAGGACCTCCGGCGTCGTCGTGTTCTCGGCAAGCTGGTTCTGCTTGCCGGTGCCGTGGTAGTCGCTCGACCCCGTGAGCAGCAACCCGTGCCGCGCGGCGAGGCGCTCGCACCTCGCGACCTCCTCGGGTCCGTGGTCGCGGTGGTAGGCCTCGAGGCCAGCGAGCCCGGCCGCGTGGAGCCGCTCGACGAGCTCGTCCGTGACGCCCGGGCCACGAGTGCGGGTGAAGGGGTGGGCGAGCACGGGGACCCCGCCGGCCGCTCGGACGAGCTCGACCGCTCGCAGCGGGTCCGGCGCGTAGTGCGCGACGTAGTAGGGCGAGTCGTCGGTGAGCCACTCGGCGAAGGCCTCGTCGCGGTGGTCGATGGTGCCGTTGGCGATGAGCGCGTCGGCGATGTGGGGCCGCCCGGCCGTCGCCCCGGGCGCGACCTGTGCGACGACCTCCGCGTAGCTGATCGGTATGCCGTCCGCCTCCATCAGCTCGACCATCCCGACGAGACGGGTGTCGCGTGCGTGCCGGGCCCGGGCGAGCTCGGCCGCGAGCGCCGGCTCCGTCGGGTCGGTGAGGTAGCCGAGCAGGTGGATGGACGCCTCGCGGTGCGTCGTCGACACCTCGATCCCCCGCACCAGCGTCATCCCGAGAGTCGTGGCCGCGGCGGCCGCCTCGTCCCAACCGGCGACCGTGTCGTGGTCGGTGAGGCCGAGCACGTCGACCCCGGCTGTGTGCGCCGCGGCGACGAGGTCGGCCGGGGCCTGGGTGCCGTCGGAGTAGGAGGAGTGCGTGTGCAGGTCGATGACCGGCGACCCGGATGGCTTCACCGGCCCAGCCTACGGCCGCGCCCGTGCCCACCGCCCGCCGACGTGCGGGGTCTCACCAGACAGCGGAGATCCCCAGGCACCTGGTGCCGGGAGATCTCCCATGACCCAGCGGTTCTCGACGCGGGGTGGGCTCAGGCGTCCGAACCGACCGTGCGGCCGGGCCAGTTGCGGTCGACGACCGGCTCCGGGCGGCCGGGCTGGTCGCCGCCGCGCGCGTCGAGGTAGGAGTCCTTGGGAACCATCACCTTGCGACGGAAGATGCACACCACGGTGCCGTCCTGGGTGTAGCCGATCGTCTCGACGTGGACGACCCCCCGGTCGTCCCGGCTCGTCGACTCCCGCTTGTCGAGCACGGTCGTCTCGCCGTAGAGGGTGTCGCCGTGGAACGTCGGGGCGACGTGCCGCAGCGACTCGACCTCGAGGTTGGCGATGGCCTTGCCGGACACGTCGGCGACCGACATCCCCAGGAGCAAGGAGTAGACGTAGTTGCCGACGACGACGTTGCGCCCGAACTGGGTCGACCCCTCGGCGTAGTGGGCATCGAGGTGGAGCGGGTGGTGGTTCATCGTCAGCAGGCAGAACAGGTGGTCGTCGTACTCCGTGACCGTCTTGCCGGGCCAGTGCTTGTAGACCGCGCCGACCTCGAACTCCTCGTAGCTGCGCCCGAACTGCATGCCCACTCCTTTGACCGGCCCTGTGCGTGACGAACGCTCCCAGCCTCCCCCAGCGAGCGGCATACGGACACCGTCGTATGCCGTGTGCTTCCTCACGGTCGGCCGCGGGCTACGCGCCGGGTGGGCTGCCCCGGCGCCGGCGCGGGATGGCGATACCGAGGTCGCCGGTGTCGGAGAGCATCAGCGAGCGGCGGGCTCGGTCGCTCGACCCCGGCGGCATCGGCGCGCCGGCGGCGGGCACCGGCCGCTGCCCGGCGAGACGCGCGACGATGAGGCTGGCGAAGTAGGCGCCGAGCGACACCCCCGCCGCGAGCCCGAGACCGAGGCCGAACGCCTTGGCGAGCGTCGGCAGCCCGTCGTTGAAACCGGTGCGGTCGGGGTTGGTGACGATGAGCGAGATGCCCTGGTAGGCGAGGCGGCCCGGCAGCAGCGGCACGATGGCGGCCGTCGTCACGGCGAGCGCGGAGACGTGGAGCCGTCGGGCGAGCAGCCGGGAGCCGAAGCCGATGGCCATCGCCGCGCCGGAGGACGAGGTGATCGCGCCCAGCCCGAGCTGCTCGCCGACGGCGAGGATGACCCAGCCGATCCCGCCCGCGAGCCCGGCCGCGGCGACCGCCCGGCCGCTCGCGTAGGACGAGACGGCGAAGGCGGTGGCGATGACGGCCGCGCAGATGACCTGGACGACGACGTCGTTGGTCAGCCGCGTCGTCGAGCTGATCGCGATCGGGAAGCCGAGCCGCTGACCGATCGCGAGGACGACCGCGATGCCGACCGCGATCCCGAGCGAGAGCACGACCACCTCGAAGGCGCGTGCCCCGGCGGTGACGTAGTAGCCCTCGAGCGCGTCCTCGGCCGCCCCGACGACCGACATCCCCGACAGGAGCAGGACGATCCCGGCGGCGACGACGAGCGACGGCGACACGTCACCGAAGAAGGAGATCCCCGCCGACTGGGCGATGACGACGAGCGTCGCGACGACGGTCGGGATCCCGGCCCCCACGCACTGCCCGAAGAAGGAGGCGA
Organism: uncultured Actinomycetota bacterium; assembly: GCA_963764195.1. GTDB lineage: Bacteria > Actinomycetota > Actinomycetes > Actinomycetales > Dermatophilaceae > JBDSSS01. Next base: position 304,202 of record CAVXRG010000003.1, on the reverse strand, counting down.
CCCCGGCGCTGCTCAGCCAGGTCAGCAGCCGCCCGACGATCGTCGCGGTGACGAAGCTGAGCAGGACGATGAACGGCCCGCCCCCGACGAGCCCGGCCGCCCCCGCCGCGAGCGCGCCCCCGGAGACGACGACGAGCCAGCGCCGGTAGGGGTGCGGCGACTGGAGCAGCGAGTCGAAGCGGACGAGGGCCTCGTCGACGTCGATCGGGTCGCGGGAGAGCTCGAGGATGAGCCCGCGGAGGCGCTCGAGGCGGGTGAAGTCCTGCACTCGGAAGCGCACGATCCGCATGACCGTGATCGGGTCGGCGTGCGGTCCGCGGTGGTAGGAGACGGTGATCGAGGTGTAGGTCACGTCGACGTGGACCGAGTTCAGCCCGTACGCCTTGGTGAGGAGCAGCACCGTCGCGGTGACGTCGGCGGCCGCGGCGCCGGTCGAGAGCATCGCGACACCGGCGCGCATCGACAGGTCGATGACGGCCTGGGCGGTGTGCCGCTCGACGTCGTCCGACTCGGTCCAGACGAAGATCTCGTCGGTCGGCGGCCCCGTCGGGATGATCGCCTTGCGGGTGCTGGCGCGGAGGGAGGGCCGAGCCATGCGAGTGGTCGGCCGGCGGGTTCGATCGGTGCGGGCCACCCCTGAACTGTATGCCGCTGGGTCCCTCGCGACGCACGTGCCACCATGGACCGGTGATGAGTGAAGACCAGAAGCCGGCAGAGAACCGCGCCCGCCCGACGACCGACGAGTTCCGCGCCTTCGTGGCGAGCGGTTGGGCTCCCCGACCGGAGGGCAGCACCCCACCGTCCGAGGCATCCCGCTTCACGCCCGCGCGGCGCGAGGCCGTGAGCGCCCGCTTCCCCGGCGAGCGCCTCGTCGTCCCGGCCGGCGGTCTCAAGGTCCGCAGCAACGACTGCGACTACGTCTTCCGCCCGCACAGCGCCTTCGCCCACCTCACCGGGCTCGGCGGCGACCGCGAGCCCGACGCCGTCCTCGTGCTCGAGCCCCGCGGCGACAGCGGTCACGAGGCCGTCCTCTACTTCCGGCCCCTCGCCGGGCGCGACACCGACGAGTTCTTCGGGGACGCCCGTTACGGCGAGTTCTGGGTCGGGGCTCGTCCGACGATCGCCGACGTCGAGTCCGAGCTCGGCATCGGCGCGCGCCACATCGACGACTTCGCCGACGCCGTCGCCAAGGACGCGGGCGAGGTCACCGTCCGCGTCGTGCGGGACGCCGACCCCGAGGTCGCGGCCACCGTCGACCGGGCCCGGGCCAGCTCGGCCGCCGACGCGCAGTCCGCGGAGGAAGGGCAGGAGACGGCCCACCAGGCCGACGACGAGCTCGCGGCCTTCCTCTCCCACCTGCGGATGGTCAAGGACGAGTGGGAGGTCGAGCAGATGCGCTCGGCGGTCGCTGGCACCCACCTCGGCTTCGAGGCCGTCATCGCCGACCTCCCCGAGGCCGTGCGCCGGGGCCGCGGCGAGCGGTGGGTCGAGGGGGTCTTCGGCCTGCACGCCCGTCACCACGGCAACGGCATCGGCTACGACTCGATCTGCGCGAGCGGCGACCACGCCAACACCCTGCACTGGATCAAGAACACCGGTGACATCGCCGAGGGCGACCTGCTCCTGCTCGACGCGGGCGTCGAGGTCGACTCGCTCTTCACCGCCGACATCACCCGGACCCTGCCGGTGAGCGGCACCTTCACCGACGCCCAGCGCGAGATCTACGACGCCGTGTATGCCGCCCAGGAGGCCGGGATCGCGGCCGCCAGGCCGGGCAACCGGTTCTCCGACATCCACAAGGCCTCGATCCGAGTCATCGCCGAGCACCTCCACCGCTGGGGCCTGCTGCCCGACGGGGTCGACGTCGAGGGCACCCTTGACGCAGAGCACGGCCAGTACCACCGTCGGTGGATGGTTCACGGCACGAGCCACCACCTCGGCATCGACGTCCACGACTGCGCCCTCGCGACCCGCGAGCAGTACTCCGACGCGGTGCTCGAGCCGGGGATGATCCTCACCGTCGAGCCCGGTCTCTACTTCAAGGCCGACGACGAGCTGGTCCCGGCTGCCTTCCGCGGCAACGGGGTCCGCATCGAGGACGACATCCTCATCACCGAGGACGGCTGCGAGAACCTGTCTGCCGCGATGCCCCGCACCAGCGCGGACGTCGAGGCGTGGATCGCCCGGACCTGGTCGGCCGACCGCTGAGCTCCGACCGCTGACCTGACCCCGTGTCAGCGCGAGCTCGACACGGCCCCGTCGGGGTCCGGGCCGGGGACGGGGGGGCTCGAGGTCTCGACGAGGTCGACGAGATCACTGGCCGCCCCCTCGTCCCCGGAGGCCAGATAGCCCCCGACGACCGGGGGCGTGCAGCCGGGCCGCACCCCGATCGACACCGAGGGCCCCGCGGCATACGTCAGGACGAGCCGGAAGTCGCGGTCGACGGTGGCCCGGTGCATCGGGCAGGTCGCGTCGCCCCGGGCGGTGGGCAGGGCGCGCAGGGCGGTGAGCACGGCGCCCGCCGCGGGCCGCTCGAGCGACGTGGCGGCCGGCCCACCGGAGGCCGTGTCCCGGCAGACGGTCACCCCGGGCTCGCCCGCGGGGGCGAGGCTCGTGTCGTCACCGAGCCGGCCCACCGACCAGTCGCCGCACGGGCCGGACAGCCGCGACGGACGCGAGCGGTTGCCGAAGCGCTCGTCGAGCGTGATCCCGACCGGGGCGCGCGAGAGGAAGTCCCCGTTCGTCGCTCCGGAGCAGCTGTTGGCGTCGGCCTTGGCGGCGACCCAGACGGTCGCGTCGTCGTAGGAGGCGCCGACGAGGTAGGCGCTCTCGTCCCCCGCCATCTCCGTGCACGGCCGGGGTGACCCGTCCCCGCGCGGTGCCCAGGTGAGCGCGTCGACGACGGCACTCGCCTCCTGGGCCGCGACGAGAGTGCGTCGAGCCAGCGCGAAGGGGGCCGTGAGCGGGTCCGTGGCCGAGAGGACCGTCACGGGATACCGGCACACGACGAGATGGGTCGGAGCGCGGTCCGGCAGCAGTCGAGCCGAGCCGTCCACACCCTGGGGATGCTGCGGCACCGTCTGACCCTGCGGGTCCTCGATGGTCGCGGGGCACGCGAGACCACCGTCTGCGACGGTGGGCTGGTCGGTGACCGTCCGGCTCGGCGTCGCGACCCGCGTGCCCGCCGGGCCGCTCGCGCCCGGATCTGCGGTCCTGCCGCACGACGCGAGGGCGAGGAGGGCGGCCAGCGCGGCAGCGAGGACGGCGGCCGAAGCGGTCAGCTGCCGTGGACCGAGACGTCGCCCACCCGCCGCGCCATCGAGACGTCCTGCCTGCATGCCGTCCTCCTCGGTCGCTCCCACACCTTGAGGACACCGGGGCCGGCCGGACCGTTGCATCGCGAGCGGGGCCGGAGCCGGCTCAGGAGGGGGGACGAGGGGGGAGCTCGAGCCCGTGGATGCCCTCGGCAGCAAGGATCTCGCGGGCCTGCTGGGCGAACTTGTGCTCGACGAAGACCTCGTAGCGGGTGGCGACGACCTGGGTGACCGACGAGAAGTCACGCGCACCACGGGTGAACGCGTAGCCGATGAGCACCCAGACCAGGCCGAAGGCCGCGCCGTAGAGGGCGGTCTGGGCGAGCAGGGCGGACGCGCTGCCCGACGTCGAGAAGAGCGCGAAGATCAGCCCGACGAACAGTCCCAGCCACAGGCCGGAGAAGAGGCCGCCGAGCGCGACCCGTCCCCACGTGAGCCGGGCGGTGACGCGCTCGACCTGCTTGAGGTCGGTGCCGACGATGAGGCAGTTCTGGACCGGGAACTCCTTGTCGGACAGGGTGTCCACGGCCTTCTGCGCATCTGCGTACTTCTCGAAGACACCGAGGGACAGCGGGTAGTCCAGGGAGAGGGTCGCGAATCCGGGTCGGCCGGAACTCTTCGGTTGCAGGCTCATGGCCCCATCCTCCCACTTCTCGCGTCGAGCTCGCGGTCGCGGCCGCGCTCAGGTCCGGCCAGGTCCGGTCAGGTCCGGAGCCGGTAGTCCTCGACGAGACGGCGACCGATGATCATCCGCTGGATGTCGGCGGTGCCCTCGCCGATGAGCAGCATCGGTGCCTCGCGGTAGAGCCGCTCGATCTCGTACTCCTTGGAGTACCCGTAGCCGCCGTGGATCCGGAAGCTGTCCTCGACCACCTGTGAGCAGTATTCGGAGGCAAGGTACTTCGCCATACCCGCCTCGAGGTCGTTGCGCTCCCCCGAGTCCTTCTTGCGCGCGGCCTTGACCATCATCTCGTGGGCCGCCTCGACCTTGACCGCCATGTCGGCGAGCCGGAACAGGACGGCCTGGTGGTCGACGATCTTCTTGCCGAAGGTCTCCCGCTGCTGCGCGTAGGTGATGCCGAGCTCGAACGCGCGCCGGGCGACGCCGCAGCCCCGGGCCGCGACGTTGACGCGGCCGACCTCGACGCCGTCCATCATCTGGTAGAAGCCCCGGCCCGGTTCGCCACCGAGGATCTGGGCATCGGTCGTACGGTGCCCGTCGAGGATGAGCTCGGTCGTGTCGACGCCCTTGTAGCCCATCTTGTCGATCTTGCCCGGCACGGTGACGCCCTGAGCCGTCTCCCCGAATCCGGACTGCTTGTCGATGAGGAAGGTCGTCATGTTGCGGTAGACCGAGTTCTCTCCCGTCTCGGTCTTGACGAGGACCGCGACGAGGTTGGCCGTGCCACCGTTGGTGAGCCACATCTTCTGCCCGGTGATGCTCCACTCCCCGGCGTCCTCCTCACCGACCCGGACGGCCTTGGTCTTGATCGCCGCGACGTCCGAACCGCACCCGGGCTCGCTCATCGAGAACGCGCCCCGGATCTCGCCGGTGGCCATCTTGGGCAGGTAGTGCTGCTTCTGCGCCTCCGTGCCGTGCTGGAGCACGAGGTAGGCGACGATGAAGTGGGTGTTGACGATCCCGCTGACACTCATCCAGCCCCGTGCGAGCTCCTCGACGCACAGGGCGTAGGTGAGCAGCGACTCCCCGAGCCCGCCGTACTCCTCGGGGATCATCAGACCGAAGATCCCCATCTGCTTCATCCCGTCGACGATGTCCTGGGGGTACTCGTCCCGGTGCTCGAGCTCGGTGGCGACGGGGAGGATCTGCTCGTCGACGAACTCTCGCACGAGCTTGATCAGCTCGTCCTGCTCCTCCGTGAGCCCCTCCGTCTGCTGGAGTCGGGACATGCGTGATCGCCGCCTTGCGTTCGAGTCGGTTCCGTCTGGTGGTCACGCAGCGCCGTGCTGCCGGGCGGCTGCCGGGCGCGTTGTGGACCGAGTCGAGTATGCCGCTCACGCTCGGGCCCTCGCCCGGCCGAGGCGTGTGAGTCCCACCACCTGTGGGCTCGGTCACTCCTGCATCGCCGGGTCAGGCTCGATCACGTCGAGGCGCGGCGACCCGCCGGCTCGGGGGCGCCGATCTCCGTGGGGACCGCGACATCCGGGGTGAGCCGCCCGCCGAGTCTGACCGCGCGGGGGTCCTGGACGACGTCGTTGGCGTGGTGGACGACGTCGTTGGTCCCGAACGCCAGGGTGTCGGCGATGAACCCGCCTGCCGGGAGCCCGATCGCACTCATCGACGCGGTGTCGACGACGAGGTCGTTGTCACCCTCGAGGACCTGGTCGACCAGCCCCTGGGCGAGCATGACCACGAGCTCCCGTGGGAAACCGAGGGGGTGGTCGCCGCCGCGGAGAGAGACGTGGAAGTTCGAGGAGACGACGAACCAGCTCGTCCCCGGGCCCGGCTGTCCGGGCTGCAGCTCGCGGAGCAGGATCCGCACGGACCGGTCGACGGGGAGCCCCGGAGGTCGGAGACGGAGTCGACCGGCAGCCACTGCTCGAGCGCCACGCCGGTGAGGTCTGGCTCCCTCCGGCAGACGACTCCCCCCACCGTAGGGCTGCGACACCCGCCGCCGAAACCCGCCGGGGGCGGGCGCGCCGGGCGGGATAACCGGTTGCCGGGGCCACCCGGGGTGGGCGATGCTCGCTGGAGACACGACGGCGCCGGCCGTCGTCCGGACCCCCAGGAGGGCGACATGTCAGACACGGTCTCGGGCACATCAGCCCACCTCACCTCAACCTGGGAGTTCCCTTGTCATTCAGCGCTTCTCACACCGAGGACACAGGCTCGGACGAGTCCGACCTGATCCTGCCCCGTTCCGCAGCCTTCTCCGTCGACAGCTCACCCGATGCCCCGCCCGAGGGCGATCGGTGGTCCAGCTGGGACGGCGCCACCCACGGTCCGAAACCCCGCCCGGACTGGGTGGTCACCGACCTCGGTGCCGTCGAGTCGGACCTCGGCATCCTCAAGACCGGCAAGGAGGCCGACGTCCACCTCGTCCACCGGTGGGTCCCCGGGACCGACCGTGAGGTCCTGATGGCCGCCAAGCGCTACCGGTCGGCCGACCACCGGCTCTTCCACCGCGACTCCGGCTACCTCGAGGGTCGGCGGGTCCGCCGGTCCCGCGAGATGCGTGCCATGCGGACCCGCACCGCGTTCGGCAAGCAGCTCATCGGGGGCATGTGGGCCGCTGCGGAGTTCAGCACGCTGAGCACGCTCTGGGCCCGACAGCTGCCGGTCCCCTACCCGGTCCAGCTCGGCGACGACGAGATGCTGATGGAGTTCATCGGAACCGCCGACGGCGAGGCCGCGCCGAGGTTGGTGAGCACTCGGCCGAGCCCCGCCCTGCTGCCCGACCTGTTCGAGCAGCTCCGCGCCGTGATGATCGCCGTGGCCGAGCTCGGCTGGGCCCACGGCGACCTCTCGCCCTACAACGTCCTGCTCCAGGGGGACCGACTCGTCGTCATCGACTGGCCCCAGGTCGTCGACGTGGTCGGCAACCCGCACGGGCCGGAGTTCCTCGAACGGGATGCGCGAACGATGGGTGACTGGTTCACTCGACGTGGGTACGTCGTCGACAGCGGATTGCTGCTCGGCGACCTCATGGCCGCGGCGACGTCGCGCTGGTGAAGGCATCGGACGCCCGCGGGGAGCTCGCTCGTTCGTGGAGCGAGCTCCCCCAGCCGCCCCGTGAGGACCCCCCTCCGGACCGTCGCACGGGGGGCCGGCTGGATCCGTTCGATCGGCTCAGCCGTCGAGGAACCCGGCCGGATGCCCGAAGGCGCCGGAGTGGACGAAGGCCTCGAGCGGCAGCCGCGAGCGTGGCAGCCGGGCGCGGGCCTGCACCCAGCCGGGCAGCTGCCACTCCTCGCCGTGGCTCGCCGGCAGCCCGAGCGCGATGCCCGTCGTCACCGCCCAGTGGGCCGGCACCGCGAAGCGCTCCGCAGCGAGCGCGTGGTCGAAGCCGCCGAACTGACGCACCTGCAGCCCCATCGACCGCGCCTGCACCGTGATGTGGGCGACGGCCTGACCGAGGTCATACATCGCGTAGTCGCTGTAGGCGATCTCGTGGTCCTCGTCGGTCGCGACCTGGTGGAGCGTGAGGATGATCGCCGAGGCGGCGGGGGCCCACGCCTGGTTGGCGGCCGAGAGCACCTCGACCATGCCCGCGTGGGTGGCGTCTCCGCGCAGACCCACGATGAAGCCCCACGGCTGAGAGTTGCCGGCGGACGGCGCCCAGCGGGCCGCCTCGAGGATCGAGCGCATCGTCGCGGCCGAGAGGACGTGCTCGCGGTCGTAGATCATGATGCTCTCGCGCTGCCGCAGCAGCGGGGTGAGGATCTCCGGCTGGCCCGCCGGCAGGCGTCCTCGAGGGTTCATGGCCCGATCCTACGATCGCCCGGGCGCCTCACCCCCGGCGCATCGTCGCCACCATGAAGGCCTGCCACGCCGCACGGGAGTCGGCCAGCTCACCCGGCCCGCCCACCTGCTCGAGGATCCGGGTCGTCGCGTCCCGGGTCGCGTCGTCGTAGACCCCGGTGATCTCCACGTCGGTCCGGCCCCAGACGTGGCGGCACATGGCCTGCACGGCCTGGGCCTGGACCCGGGAGCGCCGGATCAGCCGCGGCCGCTCCGGACCGAACCTCCCGACGTCGACGTGGATGTGGTTGGCGTGCGCGTCGTCGAAGAGGTAGGTGAGCACGTCGGCGAACTCGTGGTGCAGGCCCGCCGCCGTGCGCCAGTAGAGCGCGAGACGGCGGTTGAGCGCGCCCGTGGGCTCATCGCGCCACTGGTCGTGCCGCAGCGAGACCAGGTCCGCACCGCCACCCCGCAGGCGGGCGATGTCGATGGCCTGCCCGGAGCTGTGCCACGACGTCGAGCTGCCCCGCACCCACGCCCCGAAGGTGCGGATCTCGTCGGGATCGTGACCGACGTGCTGCCGGTGCAGGGCCAGCCAGCTCTCGAGCCGGGAGGCCACGTCAGGGGTGACGAAGTAGCGCGCCTCCCGGCCCGTCACCTCGTAGGCGTGCACGGCCGCGCCCACCGACCGACGGGCCTCCAGGGCCGTCCACTCCACGGGGACCGGGTCGACGCGCAGCTCCGGTGGCGCTGGGGCCGAGAAGCCCGACACGGCAGGGAGGGAGGGGAGCTCGAGTCCACGCGAGACGGCATACGTCCCCGCGGCCACGGCCGCGATTCCGCCGAGCGCGAGCGCGCCGCGGCGGCTGACCCCGCCGCGCGGCGCCGACCCGAGGTCCCTCCGCTCCTCGCTCATGCCTGCTCCAACGCGCAGCGGCCCCGAAGGTTTCCCCGGCGGCCCCTCCCCTCCTCCGGTTCGATGTATCACCGCGGCCCCCTGGGGCGCGGTGATACATCGAACCGGGACAGGGAGAGGCGGGGGTCAACCGAGAGCGGCGATCGCCTCGGCGGTCGCGAGCACCTTGTGGGCGGTGTCGACGTGGAGCTGCTCGATGAGCCGGCCGTCGAGGGTCACGACGCCACGTCCGGCAGCGGTCGCCCCCTCGAAGGCCTCGATGACGGCGCGCGCGTCGGCGACCTGCGCCTCGCTCGGCGCGAACACGTCGTTGCACGGGCCGACCTGGCCGGGGTGGATGAGGGTCTTGCCGTCGAACCCCAGCTCGCGGCCCTGCCTCGCCTCGGCGAAGAAGCCCTCGGCGTCGGAGACGTCGTTGTAGACCCCGTCGATGACGGCGATCCCGGCCGCCCGCGCTGCGAGCAGGACGAGGGAGAGCGCCACGATGAGGGGCTGCCGGCCCGGCACGGCGACCGACCCGAGCTCCTTGAGCAGGTCGTTGGTCCCGAGCACGAGGCAGTCGAGCCGGTCTGACGCGCGGGCGATCTCCTCGGCGTGCAGCACGGCGACCGGAGTCTCGACCATCGCCCAGAGCCGGGTGCGGTCGGGGGCGCCGGCCTTGTCGATCGCCGCGGCGAGTGCCCGGACCTCCTCGGCGGAGCCGACCTTCGGCACGACGATCGCGTCGGGTCCGGCTGCGGCTGCGGCGGCCAGGTCGGCGTCGTGCCACTGCGTCCCCATGGCGTTGACCCGGATCGTCAGCTCACGTCGTCCGTAGTCGCCGGATCGTGCTGCGGCACAGGCGTTCTCGCGGGCAGCCTCCTTCGCGTCCGGCGCAACGGCGTCCTCGAGGTCGAGGATGAGGGCGTCGACGGGCAACGTCCTCGCCTTGGCCAGGGCCCGCTCGTTGGAAGCCGGGAGGTAGAGCACGGACCGGCGAGGACGGTAGTCGGCGTTCGAGGTCGCAGCGGGCACGGCGGTCACCGTGCCCGGGTCTCGGTCTTCGGGGGGCCCACGGGGGGCGGGGCTCCCCGTGGGCCGGCGTAGAGCGCAGCCAGGTCGGGGTCGGTGCTCGCGAGGCGCTCGGCCAGCTCCACGATGACGAGGCACTGCTTGAGGCTCGCGTCGTCCTCCATCTTGCCGTCGAGCATCACCGCTCCCGTCCCGTCACCCATCGCCGCCACGACCCGACGGGCGTGGGCCACGTCGGCGGCCGACGGGCTGAAGACCCGCTTGGCGATCGGGATCTGCACCGGGTGCAGCGACCACGTGCCGACGCACCCGAGCAGGAACGCGTTGCGGAACTGGTCCTCGCAGGCGACGACGTCGGCGATGTCCCCGAAGGGCCCGTAGTAGGGGAAGATCCCGTGCATCGCGCAGGCGTCGACCATCCGCGCGATCGTGTAGTGCCAGAGGTCCTGCTGGTAGGTCGGCCGGCTCCCCGTGACGTCCCCGTCGACGGGGTCCTCGCGCACGAGGTAGCCGGGGTGGCCGCCACCGACCCGCGTCGTCTTCATCCGGCGGTCGGCCGCGAGGTCGGCGGGCCCGAGCGAGAGGCCCTGCATCCGTGGCGAGGCCCCGCAGATCTCCTCGACGTTGGCCATGCCGCGGGCGGTCTCGAGGATGGCGTGGACGAGGATCGGGCGGTTCAGCCCGGCCCTCGCCTCGAGCTGGGCGAGCAACCGGTCGACGTAGTGGATGTCCTCGGCGCCCTGCACCTTGGGCACCATGATCACGTCGAGCTTGTCGCCGATCTCGGTGACGAGCGTCGTCAGGTCGTCGAGGACCCAGGGGCTGTCCAGCGCGTTGACCCGCGTCCACAGCTGGGTGTCGGCCCCGAAGTCGGTGGCCCGGGCGATGGCGACGAGCCCGGCCCGCGCGGCGTCCTTGCGGTCGGCCTTGACCGCGTCCTCGAGGTTGCCGAGGAGCACGTCGACCGTCCCGACGAGGCCGGGCACCTTGGCCGCCATCTTCTCGTTGCTCGGGTCGAAGAAGTGGATGACCCGGGAGGGGCGGGCCGGGACCTCCCGGACCGGGGCCGGGGCCCCGACGGCGAGGGGCGTGAAGAAGTCCTTGGCGCTGCGCATGGGCGTCAACGTAGCAACGGCCGCGGGGGCGCCGTTATGACCGCCGTCACTCCCGCCCGGCGCCGGGACCGGTCACTAGGCTGACGGCGTGAGCGACCAGCCCGAGACACCGCCGAACGCGCTCGTCGCGGAGGCGATGACCAAGTCCGGGGTGCTGTGGATCGAGGTCGCCGGCGACCGCACGTGGCCCGCGTGGCACGTGTGGGGCGACGGGCGCGCCTACGTCGTCAGCGGCCCCGGCGAGCAGCCGCTCCCCTGGCTGCCCGAGGAGGTCACCGTCATCCTGCGCAGCAAGGACACGGGCGGCCGGCTCGTGACGACCCGGGCCCGCACCCGGGTGCTCGACCCGGGCAGCGACGACTGGGAGACCGCCGCCGCACTGCTGCGTCCCGCACGCCTCAACGCGGTCGACGACTCGGTGAGCCGGTGGGCGGCCGCGTGCACGGTGACCGAGCTGGTCCCTCACGGCGAGCCGCTCGAGTCCCCCGGGGCGTATGCCGTCGACGACCTCCGGGCCGTGCCCGCGCGGACCGCCGCCACGACGACGAGCTGGCGCCCCTGGCACTGGCACGGGCGTGGACGACGTCGACGGCAGGGCTGACCCCATAACCTTGGGCCCATGAGTGCGAGCACCCGCGTCTTCGTCGCGCGCCTGACCGGCCTGAGCGTCTTCGACCCGCTCGGGGACCAGGTCGGCCGCGTCCGCGACGTCGTGGTGATGTTCTCGCCGAACCGGCCCCAGCCCCGCGTCATCGGGCTCGTCGTCGAGGTGCCCGGCCGCCGCCGGGTCTTCGTCCCGATGACCCGGGTCACCTCGATCGACGCCGGCGCCGTCATCACGACCGGGCTGGTCAACATGCGCCGCTTCGAGCAGCGCACCAACGAGACGCTCGTCGCTGCGGAGCTCTTCGACCGCGCCGTCACGGTGAGCTCGCCGGAGGCGCGGGAGGGCGGCTTCGAGGACGCCGTCGTCGAGGACCTCGCCATCGAGCAGTCGGTCCGCCGCGACTGGTTCGCCGTGAAGGTCTTCGTCCGCCAGGCCACCGGTGTCTCCTCCGCCTCCCGGGCGATGTCGCGCCTGACCCGCCGGCGCTCCGGGCAGACCCTGCTCGTCGACATCCGCGACGTCACCGGGCTGCACGATGAGACGGCCGCCCAGAGCGCCGAGCGGCTGCTCGAGACCTACGACGACCTCAAGGTCGCCGACCTCGCCGAGGTCATCCACGAGCTCAACCCCAAGCGCCGGGCCGAGGTCGCGGCCGCGCTCGACGACGACCGCCTCGCGGACGTCCTCGAGGAGCTGCCCGACGACGACCAGGTCGAGATCCTCGCCGGCCTCGACAACGCCCGTGCCGCCGACGTGCTCGAGGCGATGGAGCCCGACGACGCCGCCGACCTGCTCGCCGAGCTGGCCCCGGAGCAGGCCGAGCAGCTGCTCCAGCTGATGGAGCCCGACGACGCCGCCCCGCTGCGCCGGCTGCTCTCCTACGACGAGAAGACGGCCGGCGGCATGATGACGACCGAGCCGGTCATCCTCGCGCCCGAGGCGACGATCGCCGAGGCCCTCGCCATGGTGCGCCGCGAGGAGCTCGCCCCGGCGCTGGCGACGATGGTCTACGTCTGCCGGCCCCCGCTCGAGTCCCCGACCGGCCGCTACCTCGGCCTCGTCCACATCCAGCGGCTGCTCCGCGAGCCGCCGCACGGCGCCGTGGGCTCGATCATCGACAAGGAGATGGAGCCGGTCTCGGCGACGGCCTCCCTCGAGGTGGTCACCCGCACGCTCGCGACCTACAACCTCGTCTCCGTCCCCGTCGTCGACGACGACGGTCGGCTGCTCGGGGCGGTCACCGTCGACGACGTCCTCGACCACATCCTCCCCGAGGACTGGCGTGAGGAGCGGCACGAGCTGGAGGTCACCCCGTGAGCGACGCCGCCGAGCGCCGGGCCCGGCGGTCCGCGCGCGCCGACCGGGCCGACCGGTCGGACAAGCTCGACCAGCCGCAGGAGCAGCGGGCCAGCCTGCTGCCGCGGATGACCTTCACCCAGGAGGCGTTCGGCGTCCTGTCGGAGAACTTCGCCCGCTTCATGGGGACGGCGTCCTTCCTCATCGGGATGACCCTCTTCGTCCTCGTCTGGATCGTCTGGAACGTCCTCGCCCCGGGCGGCCTGCGCTTTGACGAGTTCCCGTTCATCTTCCTCACCCTCATGCTCAGCCTCCAGGCGTCGTACGCCGCGCCGCTGATCCTGCTCGCCCAGAACCGTCAGGCCGACCGCGACCGGGTCGCCCTCGAGCAGGACCGTGCCCGCGACGAGCGCAACCTCGCCGACACCGAGTTCCTCACCCGCGAGGTGGCCTCCCTCCGGATCGCGCTGCGCGAGCAGGCCACCCGCGACTTCGTCCGCTCCGAGCTGCGGGACCTGCTCGCGGAGCTCGAGGAGCGCTCGCTGATCCGGAGCGAGAACCCCGACGACGAGCGCTGACCTGCGACGGGTTGCGCGAACGACGGGGGTGCACGGGGGCGCAGGCCGGCCGCGGCCGGGAGCTCTCGTGGGTCGGCATACGATGGAGCACATGTCTGCCCCCGCACTGCCCAGCCGCGACGACCTGCTCACGGCCCTGTCGAAGGTCAACGACCCCGAGATCCGCAAGCCGATCACCGAACTCGGGATGGTCAAGTCCGTCGAGATCGACGAGACCGGCTCGGTGCAGCTCGCGATCTACCTCACCGTGTCGGGGTGTCCGATGAAGGAGACCCTGACGAAGGACTCCTCCGGGGCGCTGCTCGCCGTGCCCGGCGTCAGCCGGGTCGAGGTCACCCTCGACGTGATGAGCGAGGAGCAGCGGGCCGCCCTGCGCCAGCAGCTGCGCGGCGGCGCCCCCGAGAAGGAGATCCCCTTCGCCCAGCCGAACTCGTTGACGCGGGTCTATGCCGTCGCGTCCGGCAAGGGTGGCGTGGGCAAGTCGTCGGTGACGGTCAACCTCGCCGCCTCGATGGCCGAGCAGGGCCTGCGGGTCGGCGTCGTCGACGCCGACGTCTACGGCTTCTCGGTGCCCCGCATGCTCGGCGTCGAGCAGCGCCCGACCCAGGTCGACGACATGATCCTGCCGCCCATCGCCCACGAGGTGAAGGTCATCTCGATCGGCATGTTCGTCCCCGGCAACCAGCCCGTCGTGTGGCGCGGCCCGATGCTGCACCGGGCCCTCCAGCAGTTCCTCGGCGACGTCTTCTGGGGCGACCTCGACGTGCTCCTGCTCGACCTCCCGCCGGGCACCGGTGACATCGCGATCTCGGTCGCCCAGCTCATCCCGACGGCGGAGATCCTCGTCGTGACGACGCCGCAGCAGGCCGCCGCCGAGGTCGCTGAGCGGGCCGGCTCGATCGCGCTCCAGACCCACCAGCGGATCGCCGGCGTCATCGAGAACATGTCCTGGCTCGAGCTGCCCGACGGGACCCGCCAGGAGATCTTCGGCTCCGGCGGCGGCCAGGCCGTCGCCGACTCGCTGAGCCGCAGCATCGGTGCGCCGGTCCAGCTGCTCGGCCAGATCCCGCTCGACACCCGGCTGCGCGAGGGTGGCGACTCGGGCCTGCCCGTCGTGCTCGGCGACCCCGACACCCCCGCCGCCGTGGCGCTGCGCGGCATCGCCCGCGGCATCTCCTCGCGGGCCCGCGGGCTCGCTGGCCGTTCGCTCGGCCTGACGCCCGCCGGTCGCTGACCCCCTCGGCCTGACGGGCTGCCCGGCCCCTGGGCCGAGCCCGTCAGGACAGCGACTCGACCCAGGCCCGGTGCAGCTCGGAGAAGCGGCCCGTGCCGGCGGCGACGAGGTCGGCAGGTGACCCGTCCTCGACGACCACCCCGTGCTCCATGACGAGCACCCGGTCGGCGATCTCGACCGTCGAGAGCCGGTGCGCGATGACGATGGCGGTCCGGCCCGCGAGAATCGTCTGGAGGGCCCGCTGCACGAGGCGCTCCGACGGCACGTCGAGCGAGGACGTCGCCTCGTCGAGGATGAGCACGGCGGGGTCGGCCAGGAACGCCCGGGCGAAGGCGACGAGCTGGCGCTGGCCCGCGCTGAGCAGACCGCCGCGGTTGGAGACCGGGGTGTCGTAGCCCTCCGGGAGCGCCGCGATGAACCCGTGGGCCCCGAGCTCGCGGGCCGCCGACTCGACCTCCTCGCGGGACGCGTCGGGTCGGCCGAAGCGGATGTTGTCGGCGATCGTCCCCGAGAAGAGGTAGTTCTCCTGGGTGACCATGACGACAGCGCGATGGAGGGTCTCGGAGGCGAGGTCCCTCAGGTCGACTCCGTCGAGGCGGACCTGGCCGCGTGTCGGGTCGTAGAAGCGGGTGGCGAGCTTGGCCAACGTCGTCTTGCCCGCGCCCGTCGTCCCCACGAGCGCGAGGGTCTGGCCCGCGGGCACGGCCAGGTCGAGGTCGGGCAGCACCGGCGAGCCCTCGACGTACTCGAAGCCGACGTGGTCGAAGCAGACCTCGCCACGCGGGTCGTCCAGGGCCACCGGGTGGGCCGGCTCGGACACGTCGGGCTCCTCCTCGAGCACACCCGACAGCTTCTCGAGCGCGGCCGAGGCCGACTGGAAGGTGTTGTAGAACTGCGAGATCTCCATCATCGGCTCGAAGAACTGGCGCAGGTAGAGCAGGAAGGCCGCGAGCACCCCGACGGTGACCTCGCCCTGGAAGGCGAGGTAGCCGCCGTAGAGCAGGACGACGCCGATGGTGAGGTTGCCGATGAGGCGGATGCCCGGCATGAACCAGGCCACGAGCCGGAAGGCGACGAGGTTGGCGGCGCGGTACTGGTCGTTGACGTCGTCGAAGATCGCCTGGTTGCGCTCCTCGCGGCGGAAGGCCTGGACCGCGCGGATACCGTTCATCGACTCGACGAAGTGGACGATGACGAGGGCGACCTTGTCGCGGGTGACCCGGTAGCTGCGGGCCGAGGCCTTGCGGAACCAGTTCGTCAGCAGGATGAGGAAGGGTCCGCAGAGCAGGGCGACGAGGCCGAGCTTGAGGTCGAGGACGAGGAGCAGCACCGAGGTCCCGACGAGCGTCAGGGCGGCCGTGACGAGCCCGTCGAACCCGGACTCGAGCATCTCGTAGATCGCGTCGACGTCGGAGGTCTGCCGCGAGATGACCCGCCCCGAGGTGTAGCGGTCGTGGAAGGCCGGGCTGAGGTGCTGGAAGTGGCGGAAGACCCGCCGGCGGATCGAGAGCAGGATGTCCTGGCCGATCTGGCCGGACCGCACGAGGAAGAGGTTGCGGGCGACCGCTTGGGTGATCGTGGCCACCAGGACGAGCGCGACGACGAGCAGCAGCGGCTCGAGGTCGCCGGACTCGCGGATGGGTGGGATGCCGACGTCGATGCCCTCCTTGACGAGGTAGGGCACCGAGAGCCGGGCGGCGTTCTCGACGACGACGATGAGCATCAGCCACCGCAGGGCCCGGGACCAGGGGGCGAGCACCTGGCCGAGCAACCGCCGGGACCGGCCGGCGAGCCGGGCGCTCGTCTCGGCCGTGAGGTCGCCCTCGATGTCATCGGCGGAGACGCCCCGCCAGCTCTGGGCCGCGCTCATACCCGGGCTCCCTCGGTCGACGTCGGCGGCGCCGTGGCCTCGCGGGACCGCTCCCCCGCGTCGTCGGCGGCGAGCAGCTGGCGGTAGGCCGGGACGTGGTCGAGCAGCTCCCGGTGGGTGCCGACGTGGGTGATCGTGCCGTGCTCGAGCAGCGCCACCCGGTCGGCGAGCATGACGGTCGAGGCGCGGTGGGCGACGATGAGGCCCGTCGTGGCCGACAGCACCCGCGACAGCGCCTCCTCGACGAGCCGCTCCGTGTGGACGTCGAGGGCGGAGAGGGTGTCGTCGAGGACGAGCACCGCCGGACGGGCCAGCACCGCCCGGGCGAGGGCGAGCCGCTGACGCTGCCCGCCGGAGAGGGACATCCCCTGCTCGCCGATGCGGGTGTCGAGGCCCCAGGGCAGTTCGTGGACGAACCCCGCCTGGGCGATCTCGAGCGCTTCGAGGACCTCCTGCTCGGGGGCGTCGCTGCGCCCGAGGGTGACGTTCTCCCGGGCGCTCATCGAGAAGAGGGTGGGCTCCTCGAAGGCCGTGGCCACGAGGGAGCGCAGCGTGCTCAGCTCGAGCTCTCGGATGTCGACGCCGTCGATGGTGACCCGGCCCCGCGTCACGTCGAACAGGCGCGGCACGAGCGCGGTCAGCGCCGTCTTGCCGGAGCCGGTGGCTCCGACGAGGGCCACGGTCTGGCCGGGCGGCAGGTCGAGGTTGACGTCGCGCAGGACGAGCCGGTCGGGGTCGTCGGGGAAGGCGAAGTCGACGTGCTCGAGCCGGAGGTGCCCGCGGGGCGCCGCGATGTGCCCCGCTCCGGCCACGATGTCCGGCTCGGTGTCGAAGATCTCGAGGACGCGCGCCGCCGCGGACATCGCCTCCTGCGACATCGCGAGGATGACGCCGAGCGAGGAGACCGGCCAGACGAGCGAGAGCATCAGGGTGATGAAGGCGACGAGCTCACCCGGGGTGAGGTTGCCACGACCGACGCCGATGGCGCCGAGGAGGAGCACGACGACGACGGCGAGGTTGGGGATGACCTCGAGGAAGGTCCAGAACTTCGCGGAGAGCCGCACCTTGTCCATGCTCGTGGCGCGCAGCCCGCGGGAGGCCTCGTCGTAGCGGGCGGTCATGTGGTTGCTGCGCCCGAAGGACTTGATGACCCGGATCCCGACGGCGCCCTCCTCGGCGAGCGTCGCGAGGTCGCCCTGCTGGTCCTGGACCCGGCGGGTCACGACGACGTAGGCCTTCTCGAAGCGCATCGAGAGCCCGATGATCGGCACCGAGACGGCCGCGACGACGAGGCCGAGCGGCCAGTACATCGTCAGCAGCACCACGGTCACGGCGACGAGCTGGGTGATGTTGATGATGAGGAAGAGCAGGCCGAAGCCGCTGAAGCGTCGGATCGCCGAGAGGTCGGTCGTGGCGCGGGAGAGCAGCTGCCCCGACTGCCAGCGGGTGTGGAAGCTCATCGGCAGCGCCTGGAGCCGCTCGTAGACGTCGTGCCGCAGCGCGGTCTCGACCCCGAGGACCGCGTTGGACTGCACCCACCGCCGGATGAAGATGAGCACCGCCTCGAGGGTGCCGAGGCCGATCGCGAGCAGCCCGAGCGGGAGCACCGGGGCGAGCTCGTGACGGGTGATCGGACCGTCGATCAGGGCTCGGGTCACGAGCGGGATCGCGATCGACAGGGCGACTCCGCCGAGGGAGGCGAGGAGCATCGCGAGCAGGGACCAACGGTGTGGTCTGAGGTAGCCGCGAAGCCGCCAGAGCGAGTTGACGCTGGCGGACGGGCGGTCGGCGACGGGAGCGGTGGGCATCGTTGAGCGACGATAATCGGTGCCACCGACAGCGGACGAGCCGCCCCCGTCCCCGGGTCTCAGGTCGCTTCGGTGTCCCAGGGGGTCGGCAGGGCGGGGTCGTGCCCGCGGGGGGTGCTCAGCGGCTTGTCCGCCGCCGCCTCGGCCGCACCAGCGGCACCCGCCACACCGGCGGCAGCAGCGGCAGCCGGGACCGGGGAGGCGTCGTCGTCCGGCGCGTTGAGCGCGTCGCGGACGATCTTGCGCGGGTCGTACTGCCGGGGGTCGTAGGCGCGCCAGTCGACGTCGGAGAAGTCGGGGCCCATCTCGTCCTTGAGCTGCTCGCGGGCCCGGTCGGCCATGGTGCGGGCCTGCCGGACGAGGCGGCCCAGCTTGGCGGCATACTCGGGCAGCCGTTCCGGGCCGAGGACGAGGACGGCGAGCAGGCCGAGCAGGAGCAGCTCCCATCCGTTGATGTCGAACACTGTTCCTCGCTTCCACTGGCCCCGGCGGGGACATCATACGGACGACACCTGCACACCCGGTGTCAGCCCTTGGGGTCCGCCTCGAGCTTCATCGTGAGATCCACCCTCGCGCCGTCGCGCTCGACGGTCAGGGTGACCGTGTCCCCGACGGCGCGGGCGCGGATCGAGACGATGAGCTGGTCGGCGGTGCGCACCCGTTTGCCCTCGAACCCGACGATGAGGTCACCGGCCCGCACCCCGGCCGCCGCGGCCGGCCCTCCGGCGGTGACCGCGTCGGCGCCGGTGGTCACCTGGGCGCCCTCACCGCTGAAGGTGCGGTCGAGCATCACCCCGATGACCGGGTGGGTGGCCTTGCCCGTCGCGATGAGCTGGTCGGCGGTGCGCCGGGCCTGGTCGCTGGGGATGGCGAAGCCCAGACCGATGCTGCCGCCCGACGCGCTCGTCGTCCCCGGGACCCGGGCGATCGCCGAGTTGACGCCGATCACCTTGCCGGCCATGTCGAGCAGCGGACCACCCGAGTTGCCCGGGTTGATGGCCGCGTCGGTCTGGATGGCGTTCATGTAGGACTTCTCGTTGCCCACGCCCGGAATGACAGGGCGGTTGAGGGCGCTGACGATCCCCGTCGTCACGCTCTGCTCCAGCCCGAGAGGGGCGCCGACCGCGATCACCTGGTCGCCGACGACGACGCCGGCCGAGGCACCGAGGGTGAGTGGCGTGAGGTCGGTGCGCTTCATCTTGAGGACAGCGAGGTCATAGCTGACGTCGCGGCCGACGATCGTGGCCATCTCGCTGTCGCCGTTGCTGAGGACGACCTCGATCTCGCCTCCATCCGCGGCGTTGCCGACGACGTGGTTGTTGGTGAGGACGTGGCCCCGGGCGTCGATGACGAAGCCCGACCCCGTGTCGGACCCCGCGTCGGCACTCACCTTGATCGTCACGACGCTGGGCAGGGCCGTGGCGGCGATGTTTGCGACCGACCCCGCGGGGCGGGCGGTCGCGCCCGGGCCGGGCTCGGGCAGGGTCGAGCCCCCGAGGTGGATGCGGTCGGTGAGCAGCTGGCTCCCGACGCCGCCGACGAGGCCGCTGAGCAGGCAGAGTCCGAGGACGAGGCCGACGAGGCCGCCCCGGGACCGCCCGTGTCCGCTCTGCGTCCCCTGGAGGCCCGGAACGGGTGGGCCGTCGGGCTCGGTCGGGTCGGTCCGGGCCGTCTCGGTCGGGGCGGTCCCGGTCGTGGGTGGGGCCCAGTAGCCGGGGTATGCCGCTGAGTCGCCTCCCGACACCGCCGGGTCGCTCTGCGCGACGGCGGACATGACGGAGGCCGGGGCGGTGCCGGACGCGGATGCAGGCTCCGCCGGCGGCCGGTAGCGGGCGCGGTGGCGCTCCTCGGCGATCGCGTCGGCGCGGTCGCTGCCCCACGGTGCGTCCGCGCGTGCCGGGACCCCGGTGCCGTCGGACGGGTGCTCGTCGGCGAAGACGTCGAACCAGGCCGGCTCGGGCCGGGTGGCGAGGTCGTCGCTCCGAGCGCTCGTGCCGGGTCTCGGGGAACCCGGGGCCGCCTGGGGGATGGCCTGGGTGGACGTGAGGTCGATGATGCCGGTGCGCTCGGGGCTCGTCCGGGGCGGTCGTGCATCCTCGGGGGGCGGCCCGTCCGGCATCGTCGACTCGTCGCTCATGGACCCGATTGTGCCGAACCGACGACGGTCGTGCGCACCGCCCCGTTCGTCGGACCGGTGGAGGTCGTCGAGGTGACGAGCCAGGGTCGGCGCACCACCGAGACGACGTCAACCGCACCGAGGGCATCGACCGGCCCGACCGACGCGGGCGACGCGGGCGAGGCGGGCGAGGCGGCGCTGCCGGTGCCGACCGGCGTGAGCCGCACCGTGCTCAGACCGCTGCGCCCCGTGACCGACACCGTCGACCCGAGCGATCGCACGGCCGGCACCGAGGCGAGGCCGGCGCTACCGAAGGAGGCGACCCCGGCAGGCACTCGTGCGGAGGCTGGTCGCCCGACGGTCGGCAGCGGGGTCACGGCGAGTCCCCAGGCCGCGGCCACGGACGCGCCGGCGGCGATCGAGGCGAGGACCGCGGCCCGCATCGGTGACCGGTGCAGGGGCGGCGAGGAGGGACGCACCGTGGGGACGGGGTCGCGGAAGGAGGTGGACGGCATACCGAAGCCGGCGGGAGGCCGCGGGACCGGCGGGACCGGGTGGGCGGAGGGACCACCCGGTGCCGGCGGCCCGGATGGCGCGGCGCCCAGACCCATGAGCGAGGACATCAGGCTCGTCGGCACACCGGTGTCGGTGCGCAGCGAGGCGATGATGCGCCGCTCCTGGTCGGCGGCGGAGCGACACATCGCGCAGCACACGACGTGGCGGTCGTAGAGGTGGAGCAGCGCCGGGGGCAGGCCCCGGTCGACGTAGGCCCGCACGTTGCCGCGCAGGTGTGGCGTCACGGCCGCATCACCCCTGCCCTCACTGCGTGCCCGCCGCGACGCGCCGGCCCGGGAGGCGCAGGCCGCTGCGGGCGGCGAGACCTTCCGGCTTGGCGACGGCCTCGGGAGCGCGGTGGGCCAGGGCCTCACGCAGCTGCGCCCGGCCGCGGTGGATCCGGGAGCGCACGGTCCCGAGCTTCACCCCGAGCGTGGTGCTGATCTCCTCGTAGGACAGACCCTCGATGTCGCAGAGCACGACGGCCGCGCGGAACTCCGGCGCGAGGGCATCGAGCGCCCGCTGGACGTCGTCGTCGAACCGGGCGTCGTGGTAGGTCTGCTCCGGACCCTTCTCGCGGCTCGCGAGGCGGCCGACGGCGTCGTCGGGCAGCGAGTCGAAGCGGATCCGCTGCTTGCGGCGCATCTTGTCGAGGAAGACGTTCGTCGTGATCCGGTGCAGCCAGCCCTCGAAGGTGCCGGGCTGGTAGGAGTGCAGGGAGCGGAAGACGCGGACGAACACGTCGTGGGTCAGGTCCTCGGCGTCGTGCGGGTTGCCCGTGAGGCGGTAGGCCAGGCGGTAGACGCGGGCAGAGTGCTGCTCCACGATCTCCTCCCACGACGGGGGAGTCCACGTCGCGTCGGTGTCACTCGTCACTGGGGTGGTCACGCAGACCTCGGCCTTTCCTTGGGGCGCTCGTCATGGTGAACGCCTCGTCGTCGGGATTCGTTCCCCCATCATCTCGTGCCCGACGTGTCACCCAGGGGTGTGGAACCTGTGCGCAGGCTGTGCATCTCCCCCTGTCTCAGGGAGCGCCCCCGTCGCCACCCTGCTCCGAGCCGTCGTCGGGGGTGGCCTCGTGGTGGCGGCGACCGTGGCTGCGCTCGTCCTCCTTCATCTCCGCCTCGAAGAGGTGGCGGCGACCGGCGACGAGATCGGTGCGGGCCCGCTGCTCGAGCCGCTTGAAGGTCGCGTAGTAGCCGTCGTCGTACTCCTCGACGAGCTGGAAGGTCCAGCGGCCCTCGACGACGTTGCGCCCCACGAGGGTCTCGGTGAGCTCGTCGGCCAGCGCATCGTGCCCGGCCGTGCGCAGCGCCTCGACGGCCTCACCGAGGGTGGCGTCGGCCATCCCGGTCATCCGGTGGAAGGCGTAGAGGCTGCCACGGGCGTCCTCGACGACCTCGAGGGCCTCAGAGAGCTTGCCGAGCGCCTCGACGGTCTCGTCGCTGACGCCATCGGGTCGACGGTGCTCGGGGGTCGGCTTGTCCATGCCCCGAGCGTAGGCGGGATGGGCGTCAGCCGGGCGCCGGAGGTCGCATAGGCTGGCTCCCATGAGCAACCAGAAGGTGTCCGCCTGGTCCCACGCCGAGCAGTTCGTCACCCCGAGCGAGCACGTCGAGGCGGCCCGGCGACGCGGCGAGGAGCTCGGTGCACCGGCCGTGGGCAACGGGGTCGGCTCGACCCTGCAGGCGCTCGCCGCAGCGATCGGCGCCAAGGCGGTCATGGAGATCGGCACGGGAGCCGGCGCCTCGGGGCTGTGGCTGCTCGGCGGCATGCCCAGCGACGGCATCCTCACCACGATCGACCTCGAGACCGAGCACCAGCGCGCCGCTCGCGAGGCCTTCGCTGCGGCCGGGGTCGCCCACCAGCGCACCCGGGTCATCGCCGGCCGCGCGCTCGAGGTGCTCCCCCGGATGACCGACGGCGCCTACGACCTGCTCGTCGTCGACGCCGACAAGCAGGAGTACCCCGCCTACCTCGAGCAGGCCGGGCGACTGCTCCGCCGCGGCGGCACCCTCGTGCTCGCCTGGAGCGACGCCGAGGCCGACCCCGCCAACCGCGACGCCGAGACCCGCACCCTGCGCGAGGTCGGCAAGGCGATCCGCGACCACGAGCACTTCGTCGTCGCCCTGCTGCCCGTCGGCGAGGGCCTGCTCGTCGCGGTCAAGCGCTGAGCGTGAACACCCCCGCCACCGACGGTCTCGACGGCGCCGACGGTCCGGCGACCCGCTGGGAGACCGAGGCCGGCTCCGCCGCCTATGCCGAGCGGTTCGCCCGGCTGGCGGCCGCCGGCGAGGACCTCGACGGCGAGGCCCGCTTCATCGACGCGCTCGCGCCGCGCGGGGCGACGGTGCTCGACGCCGGCTGCGGGATCGGCCGCACGACCGCCGCCCTGACCCGGCGGGGTCACCACGTCGTCGGCGTCGACCGGGACCGCGCCCTCGTCGACGTCGCCGTGGCGAGGCACCCCGAGGCGAGGTATGCCGTCCACGACCTGCTCACCCTCACCCCGGCCGCGCTCGCCGCGGCCGGGCACCCCGCCGCCTACGACGTCGTCGTGCTCGCCGGGAACGTCCTCGTCTTCGTCGCGCCGGGCACCGAGCGCGACGTCCTGGCCCGGATGCGCGACCTGCTCGTCAGCGGGGGCCGCGCCGTCGCCGGCTTCGCGACCGACCGGGACTACACGGTGGCCGGGCTCGACCGCGACGCGCAGGCCGTCGGGCTCGTCGTGGAGCAGCGGTTCGCCACCTGGCACCTCGACGCGTGGTCGGCCGACGCCGGCTGGGCCGTCACGGTGCTGCGCCGACCCTAGAGCCCGCCCGGTCAGACGCGAGACGGCCCCCGACCGGGTGGTCGGGGGCCGTCTCGCAGGTCCGTGCGAAGTGGGTCAACAGACGTCAGTTGACGCCGTCACAACCCTGGATCGCGTCACGCAGAGCCGCGGCCTCATCCGGGGTCATCTCGACCACGAGCCGCCCGCCGCCCTCGAGGGGCATGCGCAGCACGATGCCGCGGCCCTCCTTGACGACCTCGAGCGGTCCGTCGCCGGTCCTCGGCTTCATTGCTGCCATGGTTCCCCTTCCATAGGAATCCTGGGTCTTGTGACGACATTATTCCGCGTCTCGCAGACGAGACCTAATTGGGGGGGTCGTTTGCGCTCCTGCCGGGCGGGTCCGACTTCCGCAGCGGGCCCGGATGGGAGAGAGTGGCGCCCATGACCCAGACGTCCCCGAGCCCCGCCGCCCCCGCCGACGCCCCCGTCGAGGTGGTGCTGCGGGACGGCATCGCGTGGATCACCCTCAACCGGCCCGAGGCGATGAACAGCCTCGACCTCGGGCTCAAGCTGGCGCTCCGGTCTGCCCTGCAGGATGCCGCCGACGACCCCGCGGTGCGCTGCGTCGTGCTCGGCGGCCGCGGGCGCGCCTTCTGCGTGGGCCAGGACCTCAAGGAGCACGTGCGCAGCCTCGCCGAGGAGGACGCCACGCTCGGAGCGACGGTCGTGGACCACTACAACCCGATCGTCACCCTGCTCGCGACGATGAACAAGCCCGTCGTCGCGGCGCTCGGTGGCGTGGCGGCCGGGGCCGGCTTCAGCTTCGCGATGGCCTGTGACTTCCGCGTGGCGGCCGACACGGCCGGTCTCAACACGAGCTTCGCCGGCATCGCACTGTCCTGCGACTCGGGCGCGTCGTGGACCCTCCCCCGCCTCGTCGGCCCGGCCCGCGCCAAGGAGCTGCTCATGCTCCCCCGCACCGTGCCCGCCGCCGAGGCCCTCGAGCTCGGACTGCTGACGACGGTCGTCCCGGCCGACGAGCTCGATGCGGCCGTCCTCGCCCTGGCGAGCCGGCTCGCCGCCGGCCCGACCCTCGCCTACGGGGCGATCCGGCGGGCCGTCGCGGTCAGCGTCGGCACCGACCTCGCCGCGGGCCTGGCCCACGAGGCCGGGCTGATGGCCGAGACGGGCGCGAGCGCCGACCACCGGGCCGCCGTCGAGGCCTTCCTCGCCAAGGAGCAGCCGACCTTCACCGGCCGGTGAGTGCCACCCGTCACGGCGGGTAGTCGCTCGGCGGGACGAAGCGCCACAGCTCGTCGGTCCACCAGTACTGGCAGACGACGAAGACGATGAGCAGCGGCACGGCCCGGACGAGCAGCCGGGTCCACCCGTTGCCTCGGCGGTCGGCCCACCCGGCGCCGAGGACGACGACGAGGAGCGGGAAGAGCGGGATGAGGTAGCGGAAGATGCTCGTCGACGGGTCGAGGACCGCCGCGAGGTAGGCCGGGTAGGCCAGCGACCAGGCCCGGAGGTCGGCTCCCAGACCTCGCGCCCACGGACCCGCCACCATCGCGACGATGACGACCGGCACGACGACGAGCCAGAACCGGCCCCACGTGTCACCGAGGTAGTAGGTGGCCTTGTCGAGCCAGGGGGTGAACGGCTGGACCGTCGCGTAGCCGCGCCAGGCCGACATCGTGTCGGTGTAGGCCGTGCTCACTCCCGTCTGCCACCAGGCGATGGCCGGCCAGAGCAGTCCGGCGACCCCGCAGCCGACGAGGGCGGCGACCATCGCGGCATACTCCCGGCGTGGGACGGGGCGGGCGGCCCGGCCGCGCCAGCGCAGGACCACGACGACGAGCGTGACGATCCCGAGCGGCGCCGCGATCGGTCGGGACAGCCCGACGAGGAGCGCCACGGCCGTCGCGACGTACCACCGCTCACGGGAGAGTGCGTAGAGGTAGGCGACGAGCAGGAGCATCGCGAGCGACTCGGTGTAGGCCAGCTGGAGCGCGACGGACGTCGGGAAGCTCGCCCAGAGCGCGACGACGAGGTAGGCCGCCGGGTCGCCGATCCGGTCGCGGAGCAGCAGGCCGAGGAGCACGGCCGCCCCGAAGCCGCAGACGAGCGCCACGGCCCCGGCCACGACGGCGAAGTCGAGGCCGGTGACGGCCATCCCGAGGCGGGCGAGCATCGGAAAGAGCGGGTAGAAGGCCCACGGGTTCTCCCCGACCTTGCCGCCCGGCCCGACCGGCAGGGCCTGCGGGTAGCCCGAGTCGGCGATCCGCTGGTACCACTGGCCGTCCCAGAGCGCCGTGAACGAGAAGTAGTCGACGGGCACGCCGTCCCCACCGGTCATCCCGCTCGGCACCTGGTTTGGCAGGACGAGGAGCAGGACCGTCGTCGTCACGACCCGGGCGACGGCGTAGAGCGCGAGGACCCGCAGCACGAAGGTCCGCGTCGGGGCGAGGGCGAGCGGCCGCGGACGGACGCGGGAGAGGGCGGCCGTCGTCATGGCGTGGGGTCGCTCGACTCGCCCGCGGGCCGGTACTGCTCGAAGCCGTCCTCGCCGCGCCGCTCGGCGTGCCTGTCGACGTCACCGCCGCGGAGCACGGCGATCTCCTCGTCGCGCTCGCGCAGCTCGCGCCGCAGCCGGTCGACGGTCGCGTCGACCTGGCTCATCCGGTAGCCACGGGGGCTCACGTCGAAGACGAGGTCGTCGAAGTCGTCATCGATGACTGCCTCGTCGGGCAGCGGCTCGTGGCTGAGGGTGGACGTGGCCCGTCCCATCCCGCCGGTGACGAGACCGAGCAGGACCGCGACGACGAGGCAGAGGACGACGACGCCGGCGAAGAGGATGACCCACTTCACGAGGTGCCCTCGTCGGGCTGCGGGCTCTGGTGTGTCTGGTGGGTCCGGATCGCGGTGACGGCCTCGGCGGGGTCGTCGGTGACGACGAGCCGGTCGATGTCCTCGGGGCTGATCATCCCCTCGGCGAGCACGGTGTCGCGCAGCCAGTCGATCATGCCGCACCAGTAGTCGACGCCCATCAGCACCACGGGGAAGCGGGTCACCTTCTGGGTCTGGGCGAGCGTGAGCGCCTCGAAGAGCTCGTCGAAGGTGCCGAACCCGCCCGGCAGCACGATGAAGCCCTGCGAGTACTTGACGAACATCGTCTTGCGGGCGAAGAAGTAGCGGAAGTTGACGCCGAGGTCGACGTAGTCGTTGAACCCCGACTCGAGCGGCAGCTCGATCCCGAGCCCGACCGACGTGCCACCCGCCTCGCAGGCGCCCTTGTTGGCCGCCTCCATCGCGCCGGGGCCGCCGCCGGTGATGACGGCGTAGCCGGCCTCGGCGAGGAGGCGACCGACCTCGACCCCCACGGCGTATGCCGGGTGCTCGGGTCGGGTGCGCGCCGAGCCGAAGACGCCGACCGCGGGGCCGAGCTCGGCGAGGGCGCCGAAGCCCTCGACGAACTCCGACTGGATCCGCATGACCCGCCAGGGGTCGGCGTGCAGCCAGTCGGTGGACTGGCCGGTGTCGAGCAGCCGCTGGTCGGTGGTCGTCGTCGGGACCTGGCCACCACGCAGCGTCACCGGGCCGGTCTGGCGACGGCCGCGGCGGCCCCGTCCCGCGGGGACCGGGGACGCGCCGCCGTTCTCAGTGCTCACGCGCCCCACTCTAGGCGGGCGCGGTGACCGCTCAGCCGAGCCACCGGATCATCGCGGCCTCCGCATCGACGTACTGCTGCACCGGACAGCGCTCGTCGTCCATGTGGGCGAGGTTGGGGTCGCCCGGCCCGTAGTTGACGGCCGGGATCCCGAGCGCGGAGAAGCGGGCGACGTCGGTCCAGCCCTCCTTGGCGTTGACCTCGACCCCGAGGGCCTCGACGAACCGCTGGGCCGCGGGCAGGTGCAGGCCGGGGCGCGCGCCGTCGGCGGCGTCGGACAGCGTCACGCGATAGCCGTCGAAGACCTCCTCGACGTGGGCGAGGGCCGCGGCGGTGTCCTTGTCGGGCGCGTAGCGGTAGTTGACGGTGACGGTGCACCGGTCGGGGATGACGTTGCCGGCGATGCCGCCGCTGATCGCGACGGCCTGGAGCGCCTCGTGGTAGTCGAGGCCGTCGACGGTCACGGTCTGCTGGTCGTAGGCGCCGAGCCGCGCCAGCACGTCGCCCGCGTCGTGGATCGCGTTGTGGCCCTTCCACGGCCGCGCCGAGTGCGAGGCGACGCCGGTCGTGACGACCTCGACCCGCATCGTGCCCTTGCAGCCGCCCTCGACGGCCCCGTCGGTCGGCTCGAGGAGTACGGCGAAGTCGCCGGCGAGCAGCTCGGGGCGGCTCGCCCCGACGAGCGCGAGCCCGTTGAACTGCCCGTCGATCTCCTCGCACTCGTAGAAGAGGAAGGTGACGTCGCGGGTCGGCTCCGGCACGTGCGCGGCGAGGCGCAGCATGACGGCGACCCCGCCCTTCATGTCGACCGTGCCGCGGCCCCAGAGCTCGTCCCCGTCGCGACGGGTCGGCAGGTTGGGCTCGGCCGTCAGCGGGACGGTGTCGATGTGCCCGGCGAGGACGACCCGCTCGGACCGGCCGAGGTCGGTGCGGGCGATGACGGTGTTGCCGTCGCGGACCACCTCGAGGTGGGCGAGCGGCCGTAGCGCCGCCTCGATGGCGTCGGCGAGGGCTGCCTCGTCCTGGCTCACCGACTCGATGTCGCACACGGCCGCCGTGAGGGCGACGACGTCCTGCCCGAGGTCGAGGGCAGCGGCGGGGGCAGCGGCGGGTGCGTCGGGCGAGGGGTCGGTGAGCGGCATACCGGGAAGGTTAGCGGCCCCCGACGGACCGGCTCGGCAGGACTCGGGGACGGCGGTCCACCCGGCGGGCCGTGTCACCGCCGCGGCGAGGGCCCCCCTACCCTTGGGGCCATGTCTGAGCAGCGCAGCGCCTGGGGCCACGGCCTCGCCACGGTCACCTCGAGCGGTCAGGTCCTTGACACCTGGTTCCCGTCGCCCGCCCTCGGCAGCGCGCCGGAGGGGGCCGAGGCACCGGCCGGGCTCGCGGCGCTCGCCGGCGAGGACCCGCGGCGTGGGGTCCGCACCGAGGTCCGGCTCGTCGAGATCGACCTCGAGGCCGCGCCCGCCGACCCGTGCGACGCCTACCTGCGCCTGCACCTGCTCTCGCACTGCCTCGTGGCCCCGAACGGCCAGAACCTCGACGGCCTCTTCGGGGTGCTCGCCAACGTCGTGTGGACGAGCGCCGGACCGTGCCCGACCGAGGGGTTCGAGACGACCCGGCTGCGGCTGCGCGCCGACGGCCCGCTCCAGGTCTTCGGGGTCGACAAGTTCCCCCGGATGACCGACTACGTCGTGCCGCAGGGTGTGCGCATCGCCGACGCCGACCGCGTCCGGCTCGGAGCCCACCTCTCCCCCGGCACGACCGTCATGCACGAGGGCTTCTGCAACTTCAACGCCGGCACGCTCGGCACCTCGATGGTCGAGGGCCGCATCGTCCAGGGCGTCGTCGTCGGTGACGGGTCCGATGTCGGGGCCGGCGCCTCGATCATGGGCACCCTCTCGGGCGGCGGCACGGAACGCGTGAGCATCGGCGAGCGTTGTCTGGTTGGCGCCAACGGTGGGATCGGGATCGCCCTCGGTGACGACTGCGTCGTCGAGGCGGGGCTCTACGTGACCGCCGGGACCAAGGTGACGCTGCCGGACGGCACCGTCGTCAAGGCGAAGGAGCTGTCCGGGTCGAGCAACATCCTGTTCATCCGCAACAGCCAGTCGGGCGCCGTCGAGGCCCGTGACCGCATGGGCACCGGCATCACGCTCAACGCCAGCCTGCACGCCAACGACTGACCGCGTCGACGCGCAGACCGCCCCTGCAGCCGCAGGCCGACGAAGGATCCCATGCCGACCGATCGACCGCGCCCGACTCTCGCCGAGTCCGGCCGACCGGGACGCCCCTCCCGCTCCCCCCACACCGCGCGCCGCCGGCGGCGGGGCGTGCTCGTGCTGCTCGTCGTGCTCCTCGTCGTCGGCGGTGGCGCCTGGTACGGCGTGCGCTTCATCGTCGACAGCGTCCGGTCGCCGCAGTGCTTCATCACCGCTGCCGGGGTCACCGAGAGCTTCGGCCCGGACCAGACCGGCAACGCCGCGACGATCGCCGCGGTCTCGATGAAGCGGGGACTGTCCCCCCGGGCCGCGACGATCGCGCTGACGACGGCATACCAGGAGTCGAAGATCCGCAACCTGCGCTACGGCGACCGGGACTCGCTCGGCCTGTTCCAGCAGCGGCCGAGCCAGGGCTGGGGCACCCGGGAGGAGATCCTCGACCCGGTGCACGCGACGAACGCCTTCTACGACACGCTCGTGAAGTACAAGGGCTACGAGACGGCCGACATCACGACGATCGCCCAGAAGGTGCAACGCAGCGGCTTCCCGGAGGCCTACCGCGACCACGAGGGACAGGGCCGGGTGCTCGCCTCGACCCTCACCGGCCACTCGCCGGGCGGCCTGACCTGCCGCCTCGACGCCGCCACGACCCACGCGGCCCCCGCCGCCGTCGCGGCCGACCTGGCCGAGCAGATGGGGATCTCCTCGGCTGCGGCGAAGGCCAGTGACGGCGTGCTGACCCTGACCGCCCCCGACAAGCGCCGCGCGTGGGCGATCGGCCAGTGGGCCGTCGCGCGGGCCGAGCAGTACGGAGCGAGCGCCGTGTCCGTGGGCGAGCGGACCTGGGACCGCAGCGACGGTGAGGCCGGCTGGTCCGCCGGCGCCGACGGCACGACGGTGACGATCACCCTGCGCTGAAGCCGCTGACCTCGTCGAGGTGCTGGAGCAGGTCGTGCGCCGCACTCTCGACCTTCTTGTGCCGCCATTCGGAGGCCCGGTAGACGCAGGCGATGAGGGCGGAGCGGTGCACCCGGCGTAGGTCGCCCGCGACGAAGGCGTAACGGGCCTTGGTGGCGTCGTTCGCCCCGTCGGTGAGGCCGAGGTGCCACGCCGCGTAGTCCTCCCAGCCGTGCCGCTCGAGGTAGGCGTTCTCCGCCTCGGCGTCGGGCTGGACCTCGCCCCACTCGCTCTCGAGCACGTACTGCTTCTTGTCGATGAGGTCCCGGACGTGGCGGACCGCGCTGTCGTTGACGGAGTAACTGACCATCCCCCCATGATGCCCCCCGCTTTTACCGCCCGGGCTACCAAACGTGCGGGTTTCGGGCCGAAACCCCGACCACGACGTCGCCCGGGCTACCAAACGTGCGGCCCAGCGGCATACCCCTCCGGTTTCGTCGCCCGGGCTACCAAACATGCGGCCCAGCGGCACACCCCGGGAACGCGGACGGGCCCGCCCCCGGTGGGGGGCGGGCCCGTCAGGACGTGCGTGGGCGGTCAGGCGCCGGGGTAGTTGCGCTCCGGCTCACCGGTGTAGATCTGCCGCGGACGGCCGATCTTCGTCTCGGGGTCGCCCATCATCTCGCGCCACTGGGCGATCCAGCCCGGGAGGCGGCCGAGGGCGAACAGGACGGTGAACATCCGCTCCGGGAAGCCCATGGCCTTGTAGATGAGGCCGGTGTAGAAGTCGACGTTCGGATAGAGCTTGCGCTCGACGAAGTAGTCGTCCGCGAGGGCGATCTCCTCAAGGCTCTTGGCGATGTCGAGCAGCGGGTCGTCGTGACCGAGCTTGGCGAGGATGTCGTCAGCAGCGTCCTTGACGATGGCGGCGCGCGGGTCGTAGTTCTTGTAGACCCGGTGGCCGAAGCCCATCAGACGGACGCCGTCCTCCTTGTTCTTCACCTTCTCCATGAAGGCCTTGGGGTCATCGCCCGACTCGTGCAGCTGGCTGAGCATGGCGAGCACGGCCTGGTTGGCGCCGCCGTGGAGCGGGCCGGAGAGGGCGTGGATGCCGGCCGAGACCGAGTTGAAGAGGTTGGCGTGCGCCGAGCCGACGAGCCGGACCGTCGAGGTGGAGCAGTTCTGCTCGTGGTCGGCGTGCAGGATGAAGAGCAGGTCGAGCGCCTTGGCGACGGTCTCGTCGACCTCGTAGGGCTCGGCCGGGAAGCCAAAGGTCATCCGGAGGAAGTTCTCGGTGAAGCCGAGCGAGTTGTCCGGGTAGATGAACGGCTGGCCGACGCTCTTCTTGTAGGCATAGGCGGCGATCGTCGGCAGCTTGGCCATCAGCCGCACCGTCGAGATCTCGACCTGCTCCTCGTCGAAGGGGTCGAGGCTGTCCTGGTAGAAGGTGCCGAGCGCCGAGACGGCCGAGCTGAGCACGGGCATCGGGTGCGCGTCCCGCGGGAAGCCGTTGAAGAAGGCCCGCAGGTCCTCGTGCAGCATCGTGTGCCGACGGATCTGCTCCTCGAAGTTGCCGAGTTGGTCCGAGGTGGGCAGCGAGCCGTAGATGAGCAGGTAGGCGACCTCCACGAAGGTCGACTTCCCCGCGAGCTGGTCGATGGGGTACCCGCGGTAGCGCAGGATGCCCTCGTCACCGTCGATGTAGGTGATGGCGCTCTTGCAGGCTGCCGTGTTGACGAAGCCCACGTCATAGGTGACCCGTCCGGTCTCCTTGAGCAGGGCCCCGACTCCGAGACCGTCATTGCCCTCGACCGCTGCGACGCCCGGGAACGTGAGTTCCTTGTCTGCGACCTTGAGAGTCGCGTCCGCTGCCTTCGTCACTGTTCCATCGCCTCCTGTCGATCCGGCACCAGGACGCCGGACGTATCCGCAGGCGACGTTACCCCAGTGGCGGGGGGCGCGACCAAAGCGGTCCGCCCCCCGCCAACTGACGGGTAACCCATACCGGGACGTGTCGGGACGCCGGACGTCACCGACGCGCTCGTCAGAGCCGGTCGCAGGCTGCGGCGATCCGCTCGTCCGTCGCGGTGAGGGCGATTCGCACGTGGCGGTTGCCGGCCGGCCCGTAGAAGGACCCCGGGGCGACGAGGATGCCCCGATCGGCGAAATCGGCGACGGTGGTCCAGCAGTCCTCGTCGCGGGTGGCCCAGAGGTAGAGCCCCGCCTCGGACTGATCGACGCGCAGACCCGCCCGGGCTACCGCCTCGAGGAGACGAATTCGCCTGCGCCCGTATGTCGCTCGCTGCGCCTCGACGTGCGTGTCGTCGCGCAGGGCGACCGCCATGGCGTGCTGGACGGGGGCGGGCACGATCATGCCCGCGTGCTTGCGCACCTCGAGAAGCCGCCTGACCAGGGCCGGGTCCCCGGCGACGAACGCCGCGCGGTAGCCGGCGAGGTTGGACTGCTTGGAGAGGGAGTAGACAGCGAGCAGGCCGGTGTGGTCGCCGTCGCAGACGTCAGGGTGCAGGATGCTCGGCGTCGTGGCGTGGCCGGAGGACGCGGACCCACCGTGCGGCTCGCGCCAGTCGAGCTCGGCATAGCACTCGTCGCTCGCGACGACGACGTCGTGCTGACGCGCCCAGTCGACGACCTTGCGCAGGTGCGGGATGCCGAGAACCTGACCGTTCGGGTTACCGGGACTGTTGAGCCACAACAGTTTCGGGGTGGTCGCCTGGGTCGCCGGGCCGAGACTCGTCAGCGACTGGACGACGACCGGGGTGGCGCCGGCGATCCGGGCGCCGACGTCGTAGGTGGGGTAGGCCACCGCGGGGATACCGACCACGTCACCGGCACCGAGGCCGAGCAGCGTCGGCAACCAGGCGACGAGCTCCTTCGAGCCGATCGTGGGCAGCACGGCGTCGGGGCCGAGGCCGATCACGCCGCGGCGCCGGGCGAACCACTCCCCGATCGCCGACCGGAGGTCGTCGGTGCCGGCCGTGAGCGGGTAGCCGTGGGCGTCGGAAGCGTCGGCGAGCGCGTCCCGCACGGCGTCCGGCGTCGGGTCGACCGGGGTCCCGACGGACAGGTCGACGATGCCGCCCGGGTGGGCCGCCGCCCGTGCCTTGAACGGGGCGAGCGAGTCCCAGGGGAAGTCGGGCAGGTCGAGCGGCCTCAGCGGGGGCTCACTCGTCGTGCTCCTGCGGGGGCAGGGCCTCGATGAGGGGGTGGTCCTTGTCGATGACCCCGAGCTTGGCTGCCCCGCCCGGGCTGCCGAGGTCGTTGAAGAACTCGACGTTGGCGTTGTAGTAGTCCGCCCACTGCTCGGGGACGTCGTCCTCGTAGTAGATCGCCTCGACGGGGCAGACCGGCTCGCAGGCGCCACAGTCGACGCACTCGTCGGGATGGATGTAGAGCGACCGCTTGCCCTCGTAGATGCAGTCAACAGGACACTCCTCGATGCACGCCCTGTCCTTCAGGTCGACACACGGCTGAGCGATGACGTAGGTCATGGAAGCGGGACCTCCTGCTGTGGAGCGGTTCGAGGGCGGGTGCTGCTCCGCCTAGTATGCCGGACATGAACGGCGATCCCACGCACGACCCCACCCCCGAGACCGAGGGCCACCGCCTCTCAGCCGGCCTCACCATCGGCCACCGGGTCGTCGTGCGCTACCGCCTCGAGCCGGGCCCGGGCGCGAGCGCGACCGACTTCGTCGGCGAGCTCGTGGCCCGCAACAACGACTTCCTCATCGTCGACACCCCGAAGGAGCGGGTCAAGCTGATCCGCGCCGACGTCATCGCCGCCAAGGACGTCCCTCCGCGGGCCGAGCGGGCCGGGGCCGCACACGTCCGTGTCTCCGCCGACGACCTCGAGAAGCTGATGGCCGACGGCTGGCCGGCGACGGACCGGGCCGAGCTCGGCGGCTGGCTGCTCCGTGCCGCGGGTGGTTTCACGGGTCGCGCCAACTCCGTTCTGCCGGTCGGCGACTCGACGCTCGACATCGCGAGGTCGGTCGACTTCTGCGAGCGCTGGTATGCCGCTCGCGACCTTCCGCCGCTCTTCCAGCTGCACGGCCCGACGGGCTTCGCCGAGGCGGACTCGGAGCTCGGCCGCGAGCTGCTCGGCCGCGGCTACGTGCCGGGCTCCGGTCGCGGCGACTGGGAGCGCATCCACGTGATGACCGGAGCCTCCGCGGCGGTGCCCCCGCTGACGACCGAGTCCGCGCCCGTGACGGCCGAGGCCGAGATCGGCGCCGAGTGGCTGATGGCCTACGGCGAGCAGCGCCCGATCGTGCCGGGCGTCACCGAAGCGGTGCTGAGCGGCAGCCCGGGCCAGCTCTTCCTGTCGGTCCGCGACCCACGGACCCGCCGCATCGTCGGGGTCGCCCGGATGGCGATCCACGTCGGCTGGGCCGGCCTCTTCGGGGTCTGGGTCCACCCGGACCACCGCCGCACCGGCCTCGCCCGGGCCGTCGTGTCGGCCGCGGCGATGGTCGCCCGGGAGAACACGATGCCCGCGATGTACCTGCAGGTGTCGGCAGACAACGCGGCCGGGATCGCCTTCTGGGAGGGCCTCGGCTTCACGACACACCACGAGTACAGCTACCTCGGTCGCCCCGCCGCCTGACCCCGCCTGACCCCGCCCGACCCCCGCCTCCCCCCTTCACCGTCGCGATTCGATGTATCTGCGCACCCTCCAGGGTGCGCAGATACATCGAATCGCGGAGAGTCAGCGGGCCCGGGAAGCCGGTCAGCCGGGGGCGGTGCAGGTGATCCGGTCGGCGGCGGCGTACCCCGACGTGAAGCTCTCGGACCGCTCGAGGCGGGTCGAGCCGTGCTCGTACCACTCCCGCCGCACCGTGATGTCGAAGCCGTCCTGGGGCTGCTGCGGCACGCAGGCGGCCGAGGAGTCACGGATGTCGCGGGGCCGGATCAGGTGGGCCCGCGGCCCGGTGACCGCCTTGATGTCCCAGACGCGCGTGCTCCAGACCTGGCCGCGCACGACGTCGCCGTCGACCCAGACCCGCAGCAGCATCCCGTAGGGGGTGTCGTTGGTCCACGTCAGCTCCGGCCCCGGCCACCCGGCCGTCGCCTCGCGTCCGACCGGCCCGAGGCCGACGACGATGCCGGGGCGGTCCACGCTGTCGATGCGCACACCGGCGTCGTAGGCGAGCCCGTAGACGACCGCGGCGACCCGGCTGATCCCCCCTGCGGTGACGCGGGCGAGCCGGCCGTCGACGAGGTCGATGCCCTGGCCGTAGCCGTTGGCCTCGGTCCGCTCGCCGAGCCGGGAGTTGAGCCGGAAGGTGGCTCCCGGCGCGACGTAGGTGCCGGTGACCCGCGCGGCCGCGACCGCGATGTTCGCCGCCGTGCCGGCGTCGCCGCGGGGCACCGGCGAGGTGGCGGTGGAGACGACCTCGCGGACCCCGACCTTGGCCGCGGCCTCGCTCGTGAAGTCGGCCTCGGCGACGACGGGGGTGATCGTCATGGTGCGGTTCGGCGAGGTGAGGGCCGCGGCGAACAGGGCCGGGATCGACGCCTCGTCGACGACGCTCCCGGCGACGGCGGGCACGAGCTTCGGCCGGCCCTGGTCGAACACCCAGCCCGCCGGCTTCGCCGGGGTCGTCGTGATCGCGACCTTCGCGGACACGAGGGCGAGCAGCCTGGCCTGGTCGTACGCCGGCTCGAGGTGGTCTCCGGAGGGGACCATCGTCACGGCGGGGCCGTAGTCGGCGGGCGTCATGGTGGCCTTCACCCCCCCGGCGACGACGGTGACCGGGCCGGACATCGCGGTCGCGGCGAACCCGGTCGCCGCCTCCCGGATCGCCTCGGCGCTGACGACGGGCTGGGGGTGACGGAGCACGGCGGCGACGGTGCGCTCGTCGGGGAAGGCCCTGCGCAGCGCGAGCTTGGTGGCGACGACGTCGAGCGAGCGGCCCTGCGTCGGCAGGGTCATCGAGACCGTGCCCCGCGGGAAGGTGACCGACCCCTCGACCGCGCCGGTGTCGACCGTCGGCGCGATGGCTTCGAGCGTCGCGGTGAGCACGTCGTCGTCGGTGCGGGTGAGCAGGGGCAGCTCCACGGTGTCGGTGAGCTTGGTCCAGACCGCGCCGGGGTCGAGCGTGAAGCCGGTGAGGCCGTCGACGGAGCGGGCCACGTCGAGTCCGAGACCGGCCTTCTCCGGGACCAGCTGGACGGTGTCGTCGCTACCGGGGAGGGTCACCGTCATCGGTGAGGAGAGCACGTCACGCGCTCCGCGCAGGATGGCGGTCTGGGCCCGCTCGGGGGTCATCCCGCCCACCGCGATGCCCCCGACGGTCGCGCTCGCCGGGAGGTGCTGGGCCGACCACAGGCACAACCCCACCCACGCCCCGCCCAGCACGAGGACGGTCACGACGAGTCGCAGGACCGTGTTTCGGGTCTCGTTCGGTGACATGGGGCCCTCCGCGGCTCGGGCCGGTGACGGTGGGACGACGGGCGGACCCCCGCACGATAACCCGCGGGGCGCGTCGCGTCCCGGACCCGGACCGGGACGCGCTGCCGCTCAGGGGTCGAGGAGGCCCGTGCCCGCACCGGCCTCGACCGGCGCCCAGGTGCGGGGGTCGACGGCGGCATACCCCTCGCGGGCGGTGGTGCGGATGGCGACGAGGTTGGACAGCGCGTGGACCTCCTCGGACAGGACGATGACCTGGGTCGCGTGGGCGCGCAACGCGTGCGTCCGCACGGCCCGGGCGGCCTCGTCCTGCACCACGCGCGTGACTCGCTCGTCCGCGACGACGGACGGCGGGTAGGGCGCCTCGGCCGGCGGCGGCGCGAGCTGGCGGGAGGTGCGCTCCCCCGGCCGGTGCGAGACCCACTCGTCGACGCCGCGGTATGCCGCTGGGCTCGCCGACCGCAGCCACGCGCGGTCCGCTTCGGCCCACGACCGCGGGGTGAGGATCTCGAAGGCCCGCGGGAGCTCTGCATCGCCGAGACGGGCCAGCGCGGCGCGGGTGACCCGGTGGGTCTGCACGTGGTCGGGGTGCGCGTAACCGCCGTGCTCGTCGTAGGTCACGACGGCGTCCGGCCGGAGGTTACGGATGAAGTCGGCGACGAGACCGGAGGACTCGTCGAGGTCCGCGTTGACGAAGGCCTCGGGACGGGCGGCCGCGGGTGAGCCGACCATGCCGGAGTCGCGGTAGCGCGACAGCGAGCCCGGTGCGGCGCCGAGGACGTGCATCGTCGCCCCGATCCGGCGCAGCGCCTCCGCGAGCTCGCCGTGCCGGTGCGGACCGAGCAGGTCGTCGGGGTGTCCCTCGAGGTTCGCGAGCGCCGGGGGGATGACCTCCCCCTCCTCCCCGAGGGTGCAGGTGAGGACATGCACGTCGTCGCCGCGCCCCACGTGGTGGGCCATCGCGATGCCGCACGCGAGCGTCTCGTCGTCGGGGTGGGCGTGGACGAAGAGCAGTGTGTGGGGCACGGAGGACCTCCCGGTCAGCGGACGGAGACGGCGGCGAGGTCAACGATCCCACCCACGGGCTGCTCCTCGTAGCGCGTCACCCCGGCCGCCCGGCCGAGGCTGCTCAGCCCTCGGCGCGAGCCGCCGACCGCGCGCGCGACGCCGTGCGGGCCCGGGCCCCGGCCTCGAGCACGACCTTGCGGATGCGGACCGCCTCGGGGGTGACCTCGACGCACTCGTCCTCACGACAGAACTCGAGCGACTGCTCGAGGCTGAGGCTGCGCGGGGGCACGATCTTCTCGAAGTTGTCCGAGGAGGAGGCGCGCACGTTGGTGAGCTTCTTCTCCTTGGTGATGTTGACGTCCATGTCGTCGGCGCGGGAGTTCTCGCCGACGATCATGCCCTCGTAGACCTCGGTCGTCGGCTCGGTGAAGAGCGTGCCGCGCTCCTGGAGGTTCACCATCGCGTAGGCCGTGACGACACCGGTGCGGTCGGAGACGAGCGAGCCGCTGGTGCGGGTCGTGATCGCGCCGAACCACGGCTCGTAGTCCTCGAAGACGTGGTGCGCGATGCCGGTGCCGCGGGTCTCGGTGAGGAACTCGGTGCGGAAGCCGATCAGGCCACGCGAGGGCACGAGGAACTCCATCCGGATCCAACCGGTGCCGTGGTTGGTCATCTGCTCCATGCGGCCCTTGCGGGCGGCCATGATCTGCGTGATCGCGCCGAGGAACTCCTCCGGGGTGTCGACGGTGAGGCGCTCGACCGGCTCGTGGGTCTTGCCGTCGACCTCGCGGGTGACGACCTGCGGCTTGCCGACGGTGAGCTCGTAGCCCTCACGCTTCATCTGCTCGACGAGGATGGCGAGGGCGAGCTCGCCGCGGCCCTGGACCTCCCACGCGTCGGGGCGCTCGGTCGCGAGGACCCGGAGCGAGACGTTGCCGATGAGCTCCTTGTCGAGCCGGTCCTTGACCATGCGGGCGGTGACCTTCGAGCCACGGACCCGGCCGACCATCGGGCTCGTGTTCGTGCCGATCGTCATCGAGATCGCGGGCTCGTCGACGGTGATGAGCGGCAGCGGGACGGGGTTGTCCGCGTCGGCCAGTGTCTCACCGATCGTGATCTCGGGGATGCCGGCGACGGCGATGATGTCGCCGGGGCCGGCGGACTCGGCCGGCTTCCGCTCGAGGGCCTCGGTCATCAGCAGCTCGGTGATCTTGACCCGCTGCTGGGAGCCGTCGTGACGACACCACATGACCTGCTGACCCTTCTTGATCGTGCCGTTGAAGACGCGGAGCAGGGCGAGGCGGCCGAGGAAGTTGGACGCGTCGAGGTTGGTGACGTGGGCCTGGAGGGGCGCCTCGTCGTCGTAGACCGGCGCGGGGATCGTGTTCATGATCGTGCTGAAGAGGGCCTCGAGGTCCTCGCCCTCGGGCATGCCGCCGTCCTCCGGGCGCTCGAGGGAGGCGCGACCGGCCTTCGCCGACGCGTAGACGATCGGGAAGTCGATCTGGTCCTCGGTCGCGTCGAGGTCCATGAACAGCTCGTAGGCCTCGTCGACGACCTCGGCGATGCGCGCGTCGGGGCGGTCGACCTTGTTGATGCACAGGATGACCGGCATCTTCGCGGCGAGCGCCTTGCGCAGCACGAAGCGGGTCTGGGGCAGCGGGCCCTCGGAGGCGTCGACGAGCAGGACGACCCCGTCGACCATCGACAGGCCGCGCTCGACCTCTCCACCGAAGTCGGCGTGGCCGGGGGTGTCGATGATGTTGATGGTGACGCCGTCGGTGAGGCCGGCGGCCTCGGCCGAGGCGCCGGTGTAGTGCACCGCGGTGTTCTTCGCGAGGATGGTGATGCCCTTCTCGCGCTCGAGGTCACCGGAGTCCATCGCCCGCTCGTCGACGTGCTGGTGCTCGCCGAACGCGCCGGACTGCCAGAGCATCTTGTCGACGAGGGTGGTCTTGCCATGGTCGACGTGGGCGACGATGGCGACGTTGCGGATGTCCGCGCGGGTCTTCATGGGCATGAGGGACAGTCTCTCAGGGTTTTGGGGTGCCCTTGTACACGGGCCCGAGTCGGGCCGACACCGCCCGCACGATCGGCAGGTCCGCCGGCAGCCACGGGACGGCGCCGAGCTCCCCGACCGTCAGCCACCGCAGCGCGTCGTGGTCCTCGATGGGGGCCGGCTCCCCCTCGACGACGACGGCGAGCCAGACGAGCATCTCGTAGCGCTCGCCGAGCGCCCACGTGCCGCCCGGTCGCGGGCCCGGGACGTGCGCCCCGAGCTCGACCCCGACTCCGAGCTCCTCGCGGAGCTCACGGTGCAGCGCCGAGAGCGGTGACTCCCCGGGGTCGACCTTCCCGCCGGGCAGCTCCCAGCCCCCGGCGAGGGCGGCCGGCTCGGTGCGGCGGGCGGCGAGCAACCGGGTGGGCCGGGCGAGGTCGTCGACGACGGCGGCCCCGACGACGAGCCGGACCGGCTCGGGGGCCGACGCGGGCACGGGGTCGGTCGGGACGGCGCTCATGGCAGCAGTGATGCTGTCACAGTCGACCCCGCTGACGCCGCGGCAGGGGTTTACTGGGATGCATGACGCGCCTGCTCACCGACGAGGAGATCACCCGCCAGCTCGCCGACCTACCGGGCTGGACGCGGGACGGAGACACGATCCGCTCGGTGTGGACCGCGCCCGACTTCCCCACCGGCATCCGGCTCGTTACCGAGGCGGCTGACGCGGCCGAGACGATGGACCACCATCCCGACATCGACATCCGGTGGTGCACGGTGACCTTCGCCCTCTCGACCCACTCGGCCTCACCCGCGGGCGGCCTCACCCAGCTCGACATCGAGCTGGCCCACCGCATCTCCCAGGAGGCCACGCGCCTGCGCGCGCGGACGACGGACTGACCCCCGCCCCGTCTCGCCTACCCTTGACCCATGCGAAGCGACGCCTCGGAGGGCCATAGTCCGCTGCCGGACCCCGTCCGGCTGCCCCCGTCCCCCCGACCGCCTGTCCCGGCTCCCGATGCGGTGACCGCATGAGCATCGCCCTCGGGATCGCGCTCATCCTCGCCCTCACCGCGGCGACCGGGTACTTCGTCGCGCAGGAGTTCGCCTACGTCGCTGTCGACCGCAACGCCCTGCGCGAGCTCGCGGACGCCGGGGACGAGAAGGCCCAGCGCGCCCTCGCCGTCACGTCGCGGCTCTCGTTCACGTTGTCCGCGGCCCAGTTCGGGATCACGGTGACCGCTCTGCTCGTCGGCTACGTCTCCGAGCCCCTCGT
Source organism: uncultured Actinomycetota bacterium (assembly GCA_963764195.1). GTDB lineage: Bacteria > Actinomycetota > Actinomycetes > Actinomycetales > Dermatophilaceae > JBDSSS01. Next base: position 263,084 of record CAVXRG010000003.1, on the reverse strand, counting down.
CGGGGTCGGCCTGGCCGAGCTGCTCGACCCCTCGATGTCGTATGCCGCTCGCCTCAGCCTCTCGGTCACCGCCGTCCTCGTCTTCTCCACCGTCGTGCAGATGGTCTTCGGCGAGCTCGCCCCGAAGAACCTCGCGATCGCCCGCACGGTGCCCGTCGCGCGGGCCCTCAGCCGGTCGACGCTCATCTACCTCAAGCTCTTCGGTCCCCTGGTGCACCTGTTCGACCGGGCCTCGACGTCCCTGCTGCGCCGGATCGGCATCGAGCCGGTCGAGGAGCTCGAGCAGGGTGCGACGGCCGAGGACCTCACCCGGATCATCGACGAGTCCCGCGCGGGAGGCCTGCTCGACCACGACCTGTCCGAGCTCCTCGAGGGCGGGCTGCGCTTCCGCGAGCTGTCGGCCGGCGACGTGATGACCCCCCGGGTGCGGGTGACCACCCTCGACGGGGACGACACCGTGGCGACGCTCGTCGACCACCTCGACACGGGCTGGTCCCGCTTCCCCGTCACGGGGGACGACGGCGACGACGTGCTCGGGGTCGCCGGTCTCGCCGAGGTCCTCGCCGTCGAGCCGGGTCAACGCGCCACGACGACCCTCCGGTCCCTCCTCTCCCCACCCACCGTCGTCCCGACGAGCGCCCTGCTGCCGGGCGTGCTCGACCAGATCCGGGCCGACCACCAGCAGATGGCCCTCGTCGTCGACGAGCACGGCGGCTTCGCCGGGGTCGTCACCTTCGAGGACATCGCCGAGGAGGTCGTCGGGGAGATCCTCGACGAGGACGACCCGACGGCACCGGGGATCGTCGCCGCCGGCGAGGGGGTCTGGGTCGTGCCGGGCCACCTGCGCCTGGACGAGCTCGAGGCCGGGACGGGCCTCGACCTCGCCACCGATGGTGAGCACACGACCGTGAGCGGCCTCGTCCTCCAGCAGCTCGGTCGGGTCGCCCTCGCCGGTGACCTCGTCGAGGTGCCCGGCCGGCTCGAGCAGCCCGAGGTCGACGACGACGAGGACGCGCCCCGCCTCACCCCGGTGCAGGCGCGACTCGCCGTGACCGTCGTGGCCCGCCACGTCCCCGCGCAGGTCCGGGTCGAGGTCCGGGACCGGACCCAGGACGAGATCCGCGACGAGGTGGCCCGATGATCACCGCGCTGCTCGTCTCGCTCCTGCTCCTGGTCGCCAACGCCTTCTTCGTCGCGGCCGAGTTCGCCCTCGTCGCGAGCAAGCGCCACCGACTGGAGGACCTCGCCGAACGCGGAAGCGTCGCCGCTCGCGCGGCCGTGCGCGGCAGCCGCGAGCTCTCGCTCATGCTCGCCGGAGCCCAGCTCGGCATCACCCTGTGCACCCTGGCGCTCGGGTCGCTCGCCAAGCCGGCGGTCGCGGAGCTGCTCGCGCCGGTGTTCGGCGTCGTCGGGATCCCCGAGTCAGCGGCATACGTCATCTCCGTCGTCCTCGCGGTCGCCATCGTCGTCTTCCTCCACATGGTCGTCGGCGAGATGGCGCCGAAGTCGTGGGCCATCGCCCACCCGGAGCGCTCCGCGGTGCTGCTCGCCCTGCCGTTCCGGGCCTTCGCGTGGGTGGCGCGGCCGCTGCTCAGCGTCCTCAACGCGATGGCCAACGGCACGCTGCGGCTCGCCCGCGTCGAGCCGCAGTCGGAGCTCGCGCAGGTCCACGGCCCGAAGGAGCTGCAGCTGCTCCTTGCCAGCTCTCGTGACCACGGGATGCTCGCCGAGCCCGAGCACCGCGTGCTGGCGGGTGCCATCGACCTCGACACGACCGTGCTCGGATCGGTGACGGTGCCGTGGGACCGCGTCGTCGGTCTCCCCGGCGCGTCGAGCTGCGCCGAGGCGGAAGCGCTCTCGAGAAAGACCGGCCGCTCGCGCCTCGTCGTGACGCAGGACGGTCGCCCGGTTGGGATCGCTCACGTGCGCGACATCGTCCGGGCCCCCGCTGACGCGCCGGTGACGTCGGTGACCCACGCCGCGGTCCACGTGCCCGCGACGATCTCGCTGCTCGACGCCATCGGCGCGATGCGTGACGAGCGCGCCCAGCTCGTGCTCGTCACCGGCCCGGTCGGCCCGGTCGGGCTGGTCACGATGGAGGATCTCCTGGAGCGGGTGCTCGGCTCGTTCGACGACGAGACCGACGCCTGAGCGACGGGTCGCACGAGGGCGCCGACAGGCCGGCCCGCCCACGAGGTATGCCGTGGAGCCGGGCTCGTCGCCCGGTGGCCCGGCGCACCCGCGGTCCTGCGGCGCGCACGTCTCGGACCTGTAAACATTGCCGTCGAAGGGCGACATCGCCCCGGGACTTCACTATGTTGCCACCAACCCGTCATGCGGGGTCCGCCCCCGCGTGAAACAGGATTCCTGTCGGTCACCCCTACCGGGGGCGGCCTTCGCACTAGAGCGAGGTAACCCATGAAGTTCTCCCGAAAGGCAGCACCGGTCGCGCTCCTCGCGGCTGCATCGCTGGCCCTCGGCGCCTGTGCCCAGTCCGACCGCGGGACGACGACTCCCGGCGCGACGGACGGGGCGGCCGCGTCCGGCGGTACGTTCACCTTCGGCGCCGCTGGTGCCCCCAAGCTGTTCGACCCCTTCTACGCCACGGACGGCGAGACCTTCCGCGTCACGCGGCAGATGTTCAACGGGTTGCTGACCATCAAGCCGGGCACGGCCGACGTCGCGCCCGACCTGGCGAGCGAGATGCCCACCTCGGACAACGGCCTCGACTGGACGTTCAAGCTGCGCACCGACGTCAAGTTCACCGACGGCACGCCCTTCAACGCCGACGCCGTCTGCAAGAACTTCGAGCGGATGTTCGACCAGAAGGCCGACGCCCAGTCAGCGGCCCAGTACTGGCAGTACACGATGGGCACCTTCAAGGACAAGGCGTCCGAGTCGCTCTACAAGGGCTGCAAAGTCGTCGACGACTCCACGGTGACGCTCTCGGTCAACACGACGACCTCGAAGTTCCCGACCATGCTCTCCCTCGCCTCCTTCGCGATGCAGAGCCCGACCGCCATGGACAAGGGCGACGCCAACAACGTCAAGGCCCAGGGCGAGGGCTTCATCTATCCCGCGTACAGCCAGGCCCCGGTCGGCACCGGCCCGTTCAAGCTCGACAAGTACGACGAGGCCAACAAGACGGTCACGCTCTCGCGCAACGACACGTACTTCGGCGAGAAGGCCAAGCCCGACAAGCTCGTCTTCAAGATCATTCCCGACGAGACGACCCGTCGCCAAGAGCTCAAGGCCGGCAGCATCGACGGCTACGACCTGCCCAACCCGGTCGACTGGAAGGGGCTCAAGGACGATGGCAACCAGGTGCTCGTCCGCCCCGCGTTCAACATCCTCTACATGGGCCTCAACCCGGAGAAGAACCCCAAGCTGAAGGACCTCAAGGTCCGCCAGGCCCTCGACATGGCGATCAACCGCGAGCAGATGGTCCAGACCCAGCTGCCCGAGGGCGCCACCGCCGCCTCGCAGTTCATGCCCGACACCGTCTCCGGCTACAACAAGGACCTCAAGGTCACCCCCTACGACGTCGCCAAGGCGAAGTCGCTGCTCGCGGAGGCCGGAGCCACGGGGATGACCCTCAACTTCGCCTACCCGACCGAGGTCTCGCGTCCGTACATGCCGAACCCGCAGAAGATCTTCGAGGCGCTGCGCACCGACCTCGAGGCCGTCGGCGTCAAGGTCAACGCGATCGCCAAGCCGTGGAACGGCGGCTACCTCGACGGCATCACGGCCGGCGCGTTCGACGCGTGGATCATCGGCTGGACCGGTGACTACAACGCCGCGGACAACTTCCTCGGCACGTTCTTCACCTCAGACAAGAACGACTTCCACACGTTCTCGATGCCGTGGGGCAAGACGCTGTCGGCCGACCTCAAGAAGGCCGACGCGATCGTCGACGAGACCGCGCGGACTGCGGCCTACGAGAAGATCGCCACGCAGATCAAGGACGAGTACGTCCCCGGCCTGCCGCTCTCGAGCTCGCCGCCCGCGCTCGTCATCGGCCCGAACGTCAAGGGTCTGGTCGCCTCGCCGCTCACCGCGGAGGAGTTCGCCCCGGTCACGGTCAGCAAGTGAGCTGATCCGGCGTACCGGCCGGACCGGACGCACAACCACGATGACGGGGGTCGTCCCGGGAGACCCGGGGCGGCCCCCGTCCGTGAGAAGAGGTGACCTGTCGTGTTGAGATTCATCATCCGTCGACTGCTGCAGATGGTCGGGGTCGTCATCGTCCTGTCGCTGCTGCTCTTCCTCTGGCTGCGGGCCCTGCCGGGCGGGACGGTCTCGGCGATGCTCGGTGAGCGGGCCACCCCCGAGACCCGCGCCGCCCTGTCCAAGACCCTCGGTCTGGACCAGCCGGTCTGGGTGCAGTACGGCAGCTACCTCAAGCGCATCCTCGGCGGCGACTTCGGGGTCTCCAACGGCGTGCTGCCCGGCAAGGACGCCGTCGACATCTTCCTCACCCGCTTCCCGGCGACGCTCGAGCTGAGCATCATGGCGATCATCATCGCCGTGGCGATCGCCATCCCGCTCGGCTACGTGGCGGCCCGTCGACGAGCCACCTGGTTCGACAACTCGACGATCTTCGTCTCCCTCATCGGCGTCGCGGTCCCCGTCTTCTTCCTCGCCTTCCTGCTCAAGTACTACTTCGCCCTCGAGCACCAGTGGCTGCCCGTGTCCGGGCGTCAGAGCCCGGGCATCGACGCGACCCGGGTCACCGGTTTCTTCGTCCTCGACGGCATCATCACCCAGGAGTGGGATGCCGCCTGGGACGCCTTCAAGCACCTCATCCTGCCGGCCCTCGCCCTCGCGACGATCCCCTTCGCGGTGATCTTCCGGATCACCCGGGCGTCCGTGCTCGACGTGATGGACGAGGACTTCGTCCGCACCGCCCAGAGCAAGGGCCTGACCCAGCGGGTCATCCGCGGACGCCACATCCTGCGCAACGCGCTGCTGCCCGTCGTGACGACGATCGGCCTGCAGGTCGGCGGCCTCTTCGCCGGCGCCGTGCTCACCGAGACCGTCTTCTCCTTCGGCGGCATCGGCGAGACGCTCGCCCGCGCCTTCCAGCTGCGTGACTACGCGGTCCTCCAGGTGGTGATCCTCGCGGCGGCGATCACCTACGTGATCGTCAACCTCCTGGTCGACATCGCCTACGCCCTCATCGACCCCCGAGTCAGGACGAGGTGACCCCGATGGCAGACAACCCCTTCTCCTCCTTCGGAGACCGCAGGAAGAAGCGGATCGACGACCTCGCCGCGACGGCGGGTCGTGACGGCGATGGCGAGGCCGCCAAAGAGAGCGTCCCCGCATCTGCGGGTACTGCCACGCACGGCGGCGAGCCCACCGGCCCCACCGTCTCCGGCGCCGGTCAGATCGCGGGCGGCGCCGGCCAGTCGCTCTTCGCGAGCGCCTGGGAGCGGCTGCGCCGCAACCCCGTCTTCCTCGTCGGCCTCGGCATCACCATCGTGTTCTTCCTGCTCGCGATCTTCTCGCCGCTCATCGCGCCGCACGACCCGACCGCGGGCCTGCTCCTCGACAAGGTGCGCCAGCAGACCAACCCGATCCCCGGACCGGAGCCCGGCTTCCCGCTCGGGGCCGACTCGGTCGGGCGCGACCTGCTCTCCCGGCTCATCGTCGGCAGCCGCCAGACCCTCATCGTCGGCGTCTTCGCGACGCTCGGCGGCCTCGTCGGCGGCATCACGCTCGGGACGCTCGCCGGCGCCCTCGGCGGCTGGGTCGACTCGTTCGTCATGCGCGCGGTCGACGTCATGCTCTCGATCCCGTCGCTGCTGCTCGCGGTCTCCATCGCAGCCCTCGCCCCGAAGCCGAGCCAGGTCACCGTCATCATCGCCATCGCGGTCGTGCAGGTGCCGATCTTCGCCCGCCTGCTGCGCGGGTCGCTGCTGGCCCAGCGCTCGAGCGACCACGTCCTTGCCGCTCGCGCCCTCGGGGTGCGGCCGAGCGCGATCATCTTCCGGCACATGCTGCCCAACTCCCTCGGGCCGGTCATCGTCCAGGCGACCCTCGTGCTCGCGACGTCGATCATCGACGCCGCGGCGCTGTCCTTCCTCGGCCTCGGCAACCCCGACGACCGGCAGCCGGAGTGGGGCGCGATGCTCGGACAGGCGCAGCAGTACATCTCCGACTACCCGTCCCTCGCGATCTGGCCGGCGGCGTGCATCATCGTCGTCGCGCTCGGCTTCACCCTCATGGGCGAGTCGCTCCGCGAGGCCCTCGACCCGAAGAGCAGGAGGTGAGCTCGATGACCCAGGTGACCGAGGCCACCCACTCAGGCCGCACCAACCGACACGGCAGCGAGCCGCTCCTGCAGGTCCGCGACCTCCGCGTCACCTTCACCCGTCGTGGGGAGAAGCCCTTCGCCGCCGTCGACGGCGTGAGCTTCGACGTGAGCCCCGGGCAGACCGTCGGTCTCGTCGGCGAGTCCGGCTGCGGCAAGTCCGTGACGTCCCTCGCGATCATGGGGCTGCTGCCCTCCCGCGGCAACACCGTCGAGGGCGAGGTCCTCTTCGAGGGCCAGAACCTGCTCACCCTCAGCGACCGCGCGATGAGCGACCGGCGTGGGCGCGACGTCGGGATGATCTTCCAGGACCCGCTCAGCTCGCTGAACCCCGTCGTCCCGCTCGGGATCCAGGTCTCCGAGGTGCTCGAGCGGCACAAGGGGATGTCCCGCAAGGCCGCCCTCGTCGTCGCCCAGGAGATGATCGAGAAGGTCGGCATCCCCGACCCCAACCGGCGCCTCAAGGACTACCCCCACCAGCTCTCCGGCGGCATGCGCCAGCGGGCGCTCATTGCGATGGCGCTGGCCTGCGAGCCGCGCCTGCTCATCGCCGACGAGCCGACGACCGCCCTCGACGTGACGATCCAGGCCCAGATCCTCGCCCTGCTGCGGGAGCTCGTCGAGCAGAGCGGGACCGCGCTCGTGATGATTACGCACGACCTCGGCGTCGTCGCCGGCCTCTGCGACGAGGTCAACGTCCTCTACGGTGGCCGCGTCGTCGAGCGGGCTGAGCGGCATACCCTCTTCGCGCAGCCCCGTCACCCGTACACCCACGGGCTGCTCGCCTCGATCCCGCGGCTCGAGAGCCCGCGGGGCGAGCGGCTCAACCCGATCCCCGGATCCGTCGCCGACAACCTCCCGTGGGACTCGGCGTGCGCGTTCGCGCCCCGCTGCACGAATGCCGTCGCCGCGTGCCGGGAGACGACCCCCCGCCTCGTCGAGGAGCACGGACGCTCCCTGCGGTGCCACAACCCGGTGGAGGTGGACCAGTGAGCGAGCACGCACGCACCGGCTCGTCGTCGGCCTCGACCGCGACTCCCCCGCCGGCGCGAGCCACGACGGTCGCGGGCGCCGGCGCCGGTGAGGTCCTCGTCGACGTCGTCGGACTCGAGGTCTATTTCCCGATCAAGAAGGGCGTCGTCTTCGACCGGGTGGTCGGCCACGTCAAGGCCGTCGACGGCATCGACCTGCAGATCCGGCGCGGCGAGACCTACGGTCTCGTCGGCGAGTCCGGCTGCGGCAAGTCGACCCTCGGCCGCGCGATCCTCAACCTCGAGCCCCCCACCGCGGGGTCGGTCAGCTTCGACGGCATCGACATCGCCGCGCTCAAGGGCAAGGAGCTGCGGGCCAAGCGCCAGGACATCCAGATGGTCTTCCAGGACCCGATGAGCAGCCTCGACCCCCGGCAGTCCGTGGAGTCGATCCTGCTCGAGGGGATGAAGGCCCACGGCCTTGTCAAGGACGCGGGCGCCGCCAACACCCGCCTGCGCGAGCTGCTCTCCGCCGTCGGTCTGCCGCCGGAGGCGCTGCGCAAGTACCCGCACGAGTTCTCCGGGGGGCAGCGCCAGCGGATCGGCATCGCCCGGGCCCTGTCGGTCAACCCCTCGCTCATCGTCGCCGACGAGCCGGTCTCGGCGCTCGACGTGTCGGTGCAGGCGCAGGTCATCAACCTGCTCGGTGACCTCCAGGAGGAGTTCGGCCTCACCTACCTCGTCATCGCCCACGACCTCGCCGTCGTGCGGCACATCAGCGACCGGGTCGGGGTCATGTACCTCGGGTCGCTCGTCGAGGAGTCCGACGCCGCCGACCTCTACGCCCAGCCGCTGCACCCCTACACCCGGGCCCTGATGTCGGCCGTGCCCGTGCCCGACCCGCTCGTCGAGGACCGGCGCGAGCAGATCCTGCTCACCGGTGACCTGCCCTCCCCGGCCAACCCGCCGACCGGCTGCCGCTTCCACACCCGGTGCCCGTGGAAGCAGGACACGAAGTGCGACACCGAGCGACCGCAGCTGCGGGTCGTGCAGATCGACGGCACCCCCGCCTCGCACCGCGTCGCCTGCCACTGGACCGAGCAGATCGAGTCGGGCGAGCTGCAGATGCACTCGGTGTCACCGCAACCGGTCAACCGGGCCGACGGCGGCGAGGACCACGGGAGTGTCCTCGGGCCGGTCTCGGTCACCGAGGCCGAGGGCGAGGCCGAGGCCGAGGCCGAGGGCGACGTTCGCCGCACCGACTGACCGGAGCACGGTGAAGGCGCCACTCGCTCGGGGGTTCGAGTGGCGCCTTCCCCCACTCCATCGGGGCCGGTCCGCACGCGTTACACCCTCGACCCGAGAACCTTCGACGGACCTCGCACGTCGACGACGGGGTCGGTGTCACCGGATGACGACGGGATGACCGTCGATTGACGGTCACCGGGTCGCTCAGTAGCGTCGCAAGCCAACGCCCTGCCCTCCCGATGGAGTCGCCGTGAACTCACGACCTCGGGGCCCGCGGCGTCCGTGGCCGGTTGGCGGGGGTGGTGCCACGCGGCGCCGGCTCGCCCCCGCACTCTGGACCCTCTTCGTCCTCGTCGCGCTCGCCGTCCCGTTCTGGGCGCTGATGGCGGCCCCCGACGAGTCCCACCAGGGGACCCTCCGGGTCGTCTCCCTCGTCGCCGCTCTCGCGGCCGGCTCCCTGCTCGTGCTGACGTTCGTGCTGCCGAGCCGCTTCCGGACGCTCACGGGTTACCTCGGGGTCGAACGGCTGCTGCGCAACCACCGGGCGCTCGCGATCGTCGCCGTCACCCTCGTCGTCGTCCACGTCGCGGCGGTGCTCCTGCGGCCGGGGATCGGTCTCGCCGTGCTCGACCCGCGCACCGCACCCCCGCGAGTGTGGGCCGGGGCCACCGCAACGATCGCGCTGCTCGCCATCGCCGCGCTGGGGATCAGCCGGCGCCGGCGCCGGCCCCGCTACGAGGGCTGGCGGCTGGCCCACGTGCTGCTCGCCAACACCGTCCTGCTCGCGACCGCGTTGCACGTGATCTGGCTCCAGGACCTGACCCGCTTCACCGAAGCTCGCTTCTGGTTCGTGCTCCTCGTCGTTGCCATCGTCGCAGCGCTGGCGCATCGGTGGGTGTGGCGACCGATGCGCTCCTACCGCAACCGCTACGTCGTCGACGAGGTGAAACGCGCCTCGCCGACGGCTGTGACCCTCGTGCTCCACGCGACCGGGCACCGTGGGGTCGCCTTCCGACCGGGCCAGTTCGCGTGGATCAAGATCGGGACCTCGCCGTTCGTTTTCGAGGAGCACCCCTTCACCATCGCCTCCTCGGCCAGCGAGCCGTGGCGGAAAGAGTTCACGATCAAGGGGATCGGCGACTTCAGTGAGCTCGTGGCCGGACTCAAGCACGGCCGGAGCGTCTTCATCGACGGACCGCACGGGTCTTTCACCCTCGACGGCCTGCAGTCCGACCGTTTCGTTCTCATCGCCGGCGGCGTCGGGATCACCCCGATGCTCAGCATGCTCCGCACCATGGCCGACCGGGCCGACCCACGGCCGGTCCTGCTCGTCGTGGCCGGCCGCACCGCCGACGACCTGCTGCACCGCGCCGACGACGAGAACCTCGAGGAGCGGCTCGACCTGCACCTCGTCGAGATCCTCGAGGAGCCGCCGGAGGACTGGGACGGGGAGGTCGGCCGGTTCACCCGCGAGATCCTCGAGACCGCGCTCCCGACCCGCCGCGGACGGCGGACGGTCGACTACTTCATCTGCGGGCCCGGACCGATGGTGGCCGCCGCGACCCGGATCATCTCCGACCGGGGGGTGCCGTCGAGGCGAATCCACACCGAGCTCTTCGACGTCGTATGACCGGTCAGGCGGCTGCGGGGCGGTCCTCCGGGGGTTGCCGCGGACCGGAGCACGGTGGCGCGGGCCTTGCGCCCGAAGTCGTTGGGCAGCGAGAGCCGGATGACCTTCTTCCACGCCGAGCCGACCTGTCGGGGAAGCGAACCCGTCGTGTAGGTGAGGCCATACCTCCCGACGAGTTCCTGCACCTGCGGGGCGATCTCCTGATAGCGGTTGCTGTCACCCGTGCCCGGGCACGGAAGTCGGGGTTGGCCCGCGCTCGGGTCAGACGAATGCGCTCTCGCCCGTGATGGCCCGCCCGACGATGAGGGTGTTGATCTCACGGGTGCCCTCGTAGGAGTAGATGGCCTCCGCGTCGGCCACGAAACGGCCGACGTGGTGCTCGAGGAGGATGCCGTTGCCGCCGAGCACCTCGCGTGCCCAGCCCACCGCCTCGCGCATCCGTACGGTCGCGTGCACCTTGCACAACGACGCGTGCTCATCCTTGAGCAGGCCGGCGTCCTGCAGCTGTGAGGCCCGCACGTTCATGGCGGTCGACGCGGTGACGTTGCCCAGCATCTTGACGAGCAGGTCCTGGACCATCTGGAAGCCGGCGATGGGCCGACCGAACTGCTCGCGGGTCTTGGTGTAGCGCAGTGCGTGCTCGTAGGCCCCGCGCGCGCAGCCTGCGGCCTGCCATGCCACGCCCATCCTCGTGACACGCAGCACGTCGGCCGTGGACCTGAAGCTCGTCGCTCGTTGCAGCCGGTTGGCCTCGGGAACCCGGACGTCGTGGAGGTGGATCTCGGCGTTCTGCACGACGCGCAGGGCAATCTTGTCCTCCTGCTTGTCGAAGGTCATGCCGTCGGTCCCCTTCTCGACGACGAATCCCTTGACCTGCTGGTCCTGCTCGTCCCGGGCCCAGATGATCACGAGGTCAGCGAACGCGGCGTTGCCGATCCACTTCTTCTCTCCGTTGAGGACCCATTCGTCGCCGTCGCGACGGGCGCTCGTGGCAAGGCCCTGGGAGATGGCCGAGCCGACGTCGGGCTCGGTGAGGCCGAAGGCCCCGATGAGCTCCATCCGGGCCATGGGCGGCAGCCAGCGCTTGCGCTGCTCGTCGGAGCCACACAGCTCGATGGAGCCCATCGCCAAACCGCCGTGCACGCCCATGAAGGTGGCGATCGACGAGTCGACGCGAGCGAGCTCCATCGCGACCAAGCCGTCGACGAGGGCCCCGCGGCCCGGACATCCCGGCCCGTCGAAGGCCAGCCCCGCAATGCCCAGCTCGGCCATGCCCGAGACGATCTCGTGCGGGAACGAGGCACGCGTCCAGTGCTCGTTGATGATCGGCTCGACCTCGGTGGTCATGAACGCCCGCACCCGCTCGAGCAACGCCCGGTCCTGCTCCCCCAGGAGCAGCTCGAAGCCGAGGAAGTCGGACAACGGGGTGTCCTCGAGCGCCACGTCGCTGAGGTCGGCCGCCGGGTGGGCCTGTGCACGGTCGGAGGTGTCGGTCACGGTGTCGGCCACGTCGGTCACGGTCTGCCCCTGGCATCTGTCGTCCTACAGGTCGTGACGGACCGTCGTTCGTGTCGGGCGCCACACCCTCGCCACGTCGCAAGGGATAACCCACCTTCCATCATGGACGCGTCAGGCGCCAGACCGGGCTCAGCCGCCACGTGGCACAGACGGGTCGGCACCACCGGATACCGTGACGGGATGAACCCGGACGAGCTCCCCTCGTGGTCAAGCGTGCTCGTCGTCGTGGCCCACCCCGATGACGAGTCCTTCGGCCTCGGCGGGATCCTGGGCGCCTTCGCTGCCGCCGGTGCTGCGATCGAGGTGCTCTGCCTCACCCAGGGGGAAGCCTCGACGCTCGGAGGCCGGGGCGAGGAGCTGGTCGCCGTCCGACGCGCCGAGCTCGCGCTCGCCGCAGAGCGCCTCGGCGTCGGCACGACGACCCTGCTCGACCTGCCCGACGGCCACCTGCGCGAGCTGGGTGACGAGCCGGTACGCCAGCCCGTGCGGGAGTCCGTCGGGCGCTCCCGCCCCGACGGCGTCCTCGTCTTCGACCCCGAGGGCGGCGTCACCGGGCACCCGGACCACGAGGCGGCCAGTCGCGCGGCCCTCGCGGTCGCCGACGCACACGGCATACCGGTGCTGGGGTGGGCGCTGCCGACCGCGGTCGCGCGAGCGCTGAACGCCGACGGCGGCGGGTCGTTCGTCGGCCACGACGACCTCGATCTGACGGTCCGGGTTGACCGGCTCCGCCAGAGTCGGGCGATCGAGGCGCACGCAAGCCAGGCCGTCCCGGGCAGCGTGCTGTGGCGCCGGCTCGAGCTGCTCGGGCCTTTCGAGCACCTCCGTTGGCTCCGTCCCCGCGCCCGGTAGCGGCTCTCGCCCGCCGCTCGGCCAACGGTAGAAGTTGATCGGTAAACCTCGACTCCGCCACCTGAGGCTCTGTTAGCGTGACCGGACCCAATCCTTGATGCCCCGAGCCGGGAGGCCATGTCGTCTTGCGCACCCTCAATCGTGTCCTCGTGCCGCTCATTGCGGGTGCGCTCACTCTCGGTGTCGCCGCCTGCGAGACCCCCGATGAGTCGACGTCGGCAGCGGACTGGCAGAGGGGACCGGTGGGCACCGACGCGCCGACGAGCACGGCGCCCCCGCCGTTGCCCTTCGTCGTCATCGGCGACATCCCCTACGGCGAGGCCCAGATCACGCTCCTCCCTTCGTGGGTCGACCGGATCAACTCCGAGCCCGACGTCGGGTTCGTCGTCCACGTCGGCGACATCAAGGACCGCACAGTGCCGTGCTCCGATGCCTACAACCGAGCCATCAAGGCGCAGTTCAATCGCTTCCGGGCGCCACTGGTCTACACCCCGGGTGACAACGAGTGGTCCGACTGCCCCGGCGGCGGGGAAGGGTCTGGACCTGCGGACCGCCTCGAGGCCGTCCGCTCCACCTTCTTCGCCGCGCCGGGACGCACCCTTGGTGCTACGCCGATGAGCGTCAGCTCGGATGCCCGCAATGGTTACCCGGAGAACGTCCTCTTCTGCCGGAACGGGGCAATGTTCCTGACCCTCAACGTCGTTGGCAGTGACAACGGCCTCAAGCCGCGCGGGGAGAGGACCACGCCGACGGCCAAGCAGGTTGCCGAGGAGGCGGCCCGCACCAGGGCCGACGTCGCGCACCTGCACGCGGCCTTTGCCCAAGCGCGCACGGAGTGCCCCGGAGCCGTGGTGGTCTTCCAGCAGGCCGACATGTTCTCCCCCGGGCCCGACGGCGTGCGGGGGACCGGACCGGAGCCCTTCGAGGGCCTCGTGCGCGCCCTCGTCGGGGAGGCCAGGAGCTTCGACGGTCGGGTCTACCTCTTCAACGGAGACACCCACCGCTACCGCGTGGACCAGCCGCTTGCGACCGGCAGCGACTGGTTGCGCTTCTACGACGTGCCCCCCGTCGAGACTCTCACCCAGGTGACGGTGGATGGCGACAAGGCCAGCAAGGACTATCTCAAGGTGACCCTCGACGAGACGGCCACGGGCAAGCAGCTGTGGTGGGAACGCGTTCCCTACGACCCAGCTGGCACCTGACTGGACAGTCCCCAGGGCCCTGACGGGACGAGGGGGCGCGTGAAGCGTCGGTGTCACGGGCCGGGGCAACTCGTCCGGGACACCCGTGAGCCGGGGCGATCCCAGCCCCCCGATGCCACGAGGGCCGTAGCCTCTCCTCCGGCATGGTCCTGGAGGACGATCATGGTCCGACGATTGCTGACGCTTCTGGCGCTGAGCCTCGGCGCCGCCTTCCCGCTCGGCGCCCCGAGGCTCCGTTGGATGACGTCATCGACACCGAGATGTCCGCCTCCGGAGGCCCGGGCGTTGCCTACGCCGTCGTGGGCGACGGCGGGACCATCACGGCGGGCGCGCGGCGTCACGAGGATCGGGAGCGACGAGGCGGCCACACCGGACACCGTTTTCCTCATCGGCTCAATATCCGAAGAGCTTCACCGCCCTTGCCGTCATGCAGCTGGTCGAGGCGGGCGAGGTCGACCTCGACGACGAGCTCTCGCGCCACGTCGACGGTATCGCTGGCCGACCGGCCGCAGCGATCACGGTCCGGCAGCTGCTACGTCAGCGGCGGGACCGATGAGTGGTTGCGTCGGCTCGACCGGGCTGCCCAGGTGGCCCCGGTCAGCCCGCCCGGCATCCGGTGGAAGTCCTCGAACCTCGACTGCGAGATCCTCGGTGGCCCTGTCGAGGAGGTGAGCGGCAGAGCCACCAGGACTATGTGGCAACCCACACCCTCGAACCGGTCGGCAAGGACCACGGCTTCGCCTCCGACGGCGAGGCCCATGAGCCGATGGCGACCGGGCACACGACATGGTTCTTCACGAGGCGCGCTCTTCCCGACCACACAACAGATCGGGGGGACGGCTCCGAGCGCAACGTCGCCCTACCGGGCCTCGGCCGGCCCGTCGACCCCGGCGCCGGGAGGCGAGGGCGTTACGGGGCAGGTGACGCTTGGACGGCTCTGACCTGGAGCTTCACACGTTGAAGCGGAACTCCACGACGTCGCCGTCCTGCATGACGTACTCCTTGCCCTCGATGCGCACCTTGCCCGCGGACTTGGCGGCATTCATCGACCCGGCTGCGACGAGGTCGTCGAAACCGACGATCTCGGCCTTGATGAAGCCGCGCTGGAAGTCGGTGTGGATGACCCCGGCGGCCATCGGAGCGGTCCAGCCCTTGCCGATCGTCCAGGCGCGCGACTCCTTGGGGCCCGCCGTGAGGTAGGTCTGCAGCCCGAGCGTGTGGAAGCCGGTGCGGGCCAGCTGGTCGAGGCCGGACTCCGCCGCGCCGAAGCTCTCGAGCAGCTCGAAGGCCTCCGCGGGCTCCATGTCCATCAGGTCCATCTCGAGCTTGGCGTTGAGGAAGACCGCGTCGGCGGGCGCGGCGAGCTCGCGCAGCGAGGCGTGCAGGTCGGCGTCGGAGAGCTGGTCCTCGTCGAGGTTGAAGACGTAGATGAAGGGCTTGGTCGTGAGCAGACCCAGGCTCTTGGCCTCGTCGAGGTCGACGCCCGCGGCCGGCCCCGCGGCATACAACGTGTGGCCCTCCTCGAGGACCTTCTGCGCGGCGAGCGCGTTGTCGAGGGCGGCCTTCTTGTCCTTCTGGATCCGCACCTCCTTCTCGAGGCGCGGCACCGCCTTCTCGAGGGTCTGGAGGTCGGCGAGGATGAGCTCGGTGTGGATCGTCTCGATGTCGGAGGCGGGGCTCACCTTGCCGTCGACGTGCACGACGTCGCCGTCCTCGAAGGCACGCACGACCTGGCAGATCGCGTCGGCTTCGCGGATGTTGGCGAGGAACTTGTTGCCCAGGCCCTCCCCGACGCTCGCGCCGCGGACGATGCCGGCGATGTCGACGAAGCTGACCGTCGCGGGCAGGATCTTCTGCGAGCCGAAGATCTCGGCGAGCTGACCGAGGCGCGGGTCGGGCAGCGGGACGACCCCGACGTTCGGCTCGATCGTCGCGAACGGGTAGTTCGCGGCGAGCACGTTGTTCTTGGTCAGCGCGTTGAACATGGTCGACTTGCCGACGTTGGGGAGACCGACGATTCCGATGGTGAGTGCCACGGTTGCAAGAGTCTAGTTGCCGCGTGGCCTGCGGCCGACCACCCGCGGGTATGCCGCTCGCTGCGGGCGCGCTGCGGTGGCGCTCGTCACGGCAGCCGCCAGCTCCATCCCGGCTGCCAGTCGAACGGTGCGGCGACCACTTCGGCGAGCGGCATCCCGTCGAGCAGGTGCTGGAGTGCCCACCGGTTGGCCGAGTGGGAGACGAGCAGCACCCGCTCCCCATCGAACTCCGTCCTGAGGTCACCGAGCAGGGCCATGGTCTGCGCCACGACCTCCGCGTAGCTCTGGCCGCCGGGGAAGGGGACGTCGAGATGGTCCAACCGGATCCGCGCCAGCTCCACGACCGGGCAGCCGTTGAGCAGGCCGTAGTCGCACTCGCGCAGCCGGACGTCCTCCCGGACGACGACACGGGTGCCGGCGAAGGCGATCCGGGCCGTCTCGACGGCCCGCGCGAGGTCCGAGACGAGCACGACGGCATACCCATCGTCCCGACGCCGCTCACCGAGCAGCGCGGCCTGGCGGCGTCCCTCCGCGGAGAGCCGGCCGGGCAGCCAGCCGGTGGCGACCCCCCGCTCGTTGTCCTCGGTCGTCGCGTGCGTCTCGTAGGTCAGCCCGACGGCCACGAGCTCAGCTCCGCCTCAATTCCGCCTCACTCGGCGCCCGCCGGCGGGTGGCGGACCCCACAGAGCTGGCGGGACTGGGCGACGAGGCGGCCGGCCGAGTCCCAGATCATCGCGTCCTCCTCCATCATCCCGCCGCCGACGTTCTGGCTCGTGAGGGCAACCTGGAGCCAGCCGGGCTCGGGCCGGCGCCGGACGTGACCGGTGAACTCGAGCGTGGGCGTCCAGCCGAGGATGCCGAGGTCGAAGGCGACCGGCGGCAGCGCGTCCAGTGCCATCATCAGCAGCGTCGTGTCGGGCTCGCGCTCGTCGGCCATCCGCAGCCAACCGCGGATCTCACCCTTGAAGGAGGGCCGCCCCATCGCCCATCCGGCGCTGGACGGGTCGAGCCGCAGGTCGAGCCGGTCGAGGAAGCGCATGTTGGCGAGGAACTCCGGCGGCGCCTGGCGCGAGGACACGCACTGCTCCGGGGAGGGCATGTCAGGCGGGCTCGACTGCTTCAGCGTCTCGACGTCGGCGAGGTCGCCGAACGAGCCGAGGGCGCGCATCCGCTCGACCGGTGCGCCGTCCGGGCCGGCCTGGCTGATGCTGATCTGACCGGTCGAGAGCGACCGCCCACACCGCATCACCTCGGTCGTCACGGTGAACGGCCCGGGGGTGGACGCGGTCATGAAGTAGGCGCTGAGCACGACGGGGTCGGCGTGCGGCGTCCGCTCGCCCGGGTCGTCGCGGAGGTGGGCGCCCAGCGCGCCGAGACCGGCTGCCATGACGAGGCCACCGTTGACGGCATTCCCGATCATCCACTCCTCGTGGAAAGTTCCCTGGTGGACACCGGGTCCGTCGCCGGCCTCGAGCCGGATCTCGTCGTCGTACTCGCTCACGGGACAGGTCTAGCAGACCCGCCCGCTGAGTCGCCCGGGCTACCAGAAGTGCGGTGTTGCGCCACCGAGCGTGCCGGTTTCATCGCCCCGGCTACCAAAAGTGCGGGCGTAGCCGCTCAGCCCGCCGATTTCATCGCCCGGGCTACCAAAAGTGCGGGCGTATGCCGCTCAGCCCGCCGGTTCCATCGCCCGGGCTACCAAGAGTGCGGCGGGGTGTCGGACGGGGCGCGTGTCGGCGGTGTCTGCGACGGTGGGGCCATGGACCAGACGACGCTCATCATCGGCGTGCTCATCGGCGGCCTCCTCGGCGCGCTGGTCGCCTGGCTGTGGGCCCGGTCCTCGCTCCTGGCCCGCGCGGCCGCTGCTGAGGCCGAGCGCGACGTGCTGCGGATCCGCGTCGGCGACCTCGAGGTGGCGCGGGACGACGACGACACCACCGCCGCCCTCCTCGCCCCGCTGCGGGACACGATCGGCCGGGTCGAGCAGCAGGTGGGGGCCCTGGAGCGCGACCGGGTCCAGCAGTTCGGCCAGCTCGGCGAGCGGCTCACCGCGGTGAGCCGATCGACGGACTCACTGCGCACGGAGACGGCGACACTCGCGAGCGCCCTCAACTCCTCGACGGTGCGTGGCGCCTGGGGCGAGGTGCAGCTCCGACGCGTTCTCGAGCTGTCCGGCCTGCTCGCGCGCTGCGACTTCGACGAGCAGGTCACCCGGGTCACCCGCCACGGGGCGACGGTCCGGCCCGATGCCGTCATCAACCTGCCGGGCGGGCGACACGTCGTCGTCGACAGCAAGGCCCCGATGGCCCACTTCCTCCAGGCGCACGGGGACACGGTGGGCGAGGTCGAGCGCACCGAGCTGCTCGCCGCCCACGCGACCTCGCTGCGCCGCCACGTCGAGAGCCTCGCGGCCAAGGGCTACTGGACCGCGTTCACCCGCTCCCCCGAGGTCGTCATCTGCTTCGTCCCGGGCGAGGCGATCCTCGCGACAGCCCTCGCCGATGACCCTGGCCTCTACGAGCACGCGCTGTCCCGCAAGGTCGTGCTCGCCTCGCCGGGCACCCTCTACGCCGTGCTCCGCACGATCGGCGCGATCTGGCAGCAGGACGCCGTCGAGCAGAACGCCCGCGAGCTGCTCGCCCTCGGCCAGGACCTCTACGCCCGCCTCGGCACCCTCGGCGGGCACGTCACGGGGATGGGCCAGTCGCTCGCTCGGTCGGTCGAGCACTACAACCGGTTCGTCGGGACCCTCGAGTCGCGGGTGCTCGTCACCGCCCGGCGCATGCACGAGCTCCAGCTCACCAGCCAGGCCCCGGTGTCAGTCGCGGCGGTCGAGGTCGCGCCCCGCTCCCTCAGCGCGTCCGAGCTGCTCGATGCCGAGGACGCGGCCGGTCGGGACGGACGGGACGAGCGCTACCTCGAGCAGGAGGCCGGGCGCCCGGCCGATGTCGACCACACCCGTCAGACCGGCACCGGCACGACACGCGGCCTGACGGGTTGAGCTCCCGGGAGGTTGCCGAGCCTCAGTGGAGCGAGCCGGACTCCTCGAAGGCGCCGTCGTGACGCACCTCGCCGACCTCCTGGCCGGACCGCTTCTTCATGTCGCGCCGCAGCTCGCTCGGCAGCGAGAAGAGCAGCGACTCCTCGGCGGCGACGACCGGGCGCACGTCGTCGTAGCCACGCTCGGCCAACCAGGTCAGCACGTCGCGGACGAGCACCTCGGGCACGCTCGCCCCGGAGGTGACCCCGACGGTGGTCACGCCCTCGAGCCAGGCCTCGTCGATCTCGTCGGCGAAGTCGACGAGATGCCCCGCACGCGAGCCGTGCTCGAGCGCGACCTCGACGAGCCGGACCGAGTTGGAGGAGTTGCGCGAGCCGACGACGATCATCAGGTCGGTCTCCCGGGCCATCTCCTTGACCGCGAGCTGGCGGTTCTGCGTGGCGTAGCAGATGTCGTCGGACGGCGGGCTCTGCAGGGCGGGGAAGCGCTCCTTGAGCCGCTTGACCGTCTCCATCGTCTCGTCGACCGACAGAGTCGTCTGGGAGAGCCAGACGACCCGCTCCGGGTCGCGGACGGTGACGTTGTCGACGTCGTCGGGGCCGTCCACGAGGGTGATGTGCTCGGGCGCCTCACCGGCGGTGCCGACGACCTCCTCGTGGCCCTCGTGGCCGATGAGCAGGATGTCGAAGTCGTCGTCGGCGAAGCGCACGGCCTCGCGGTGCACCTTCGTCACGAGGGGGCAGGTCGCGTCGATCGTCTTGAGGCTGCGGACCCGCGCCTCCTCGTGGACGACGGGCGCGACGCCGTGCGCCGAGAAGATGACGGTCGCGCCCTCGGGCACCTCGTCGGTCTCGTCGACGAAGATCGCGCCGCGCTTCTCCAGCGTGGTGACGACGTGCTTGTTGTGCACGATCTGCTTGCGCACGTAGACCGGGGCACCGTAGAGGTCGAGCGCCTTCTCCACGGTGATGACCGCGCGGTCCACCCCGGCGCAGTAGCCCCGGGGTGCGGCGAGCAGGACCTTCTTGTCGGACGGCTTCACGGCAGGCTCGGTCATGGCTCCATCGTACGTGCCGGCGGGCGACACCCCCCGACCATGGGGTATGCCGCCCACCTCCGTGGGAGCCGCCCCCTATCGTTGCGCGGGTGAGCCTGACGAACCCGCTGCCGGAGCGGGCCGCTGAGACCACGGCTGAGCAGCCGTGGCCCGTCCGGCTGCTCAGCCTCAAGATCTCGGCGTACGTCGAGAAGATGAGCCAGCTCTGGGTCGAGGGTCAGGTCGTCCAGTTCAACGCGCGGGGCAACACCGCCTTCCTCACCCTGCGCGACCCCGACGTCGACATGTCGCTGTCGGTCTCCGTGCCGATGAACGCCGTCCGCGCGATGCCCACGCCCCTGTCGCAGGGCTCCCGGGTCGTGCTCCAGGCGAAGCCGACGTTCTGGACCAAGCGCGGCACCCTCCAGCTCGAGGCCCGCCAGATCCGGCCCGTCGGCATCGGCGACCTGCTGGCCCGGGTCGAGATCCTCAAGCGGACCCTCGCGGCCGAGGGCGTCTTCGACGCCGACCGCAAGCGTCCGATCCCGTTCCTGCCCCACACCGTCGGCCTCATCACCGGCCGCAACTCCGCGGCGGAGCGCGACGTCGTCGAGAACGCCCGGCGCCGCTGGCCCGCGGTCCGTTTCGCGATCCGTGAGGTCGCCGTGCAGGGCACGAGCGCCGTCACCGAGGTCGTCGCCGCGCTCCGCGAGCTCGACGCCGACCGTTCTGTCGACGTCATCGTCATCGCCCGCGGCGGCGGCGCGGTCGAGGAGCTGCTCCCCTTCTCCAACGAGGCGATGCTCCGCGCCGTGGCCGAGGCGGTCACCCCCGTCATCAGCGCCATCGGGCACGAGGTCGACCAGCCGCTGCTCGACCTCGTCGCCGACTGGCGCGCCTCCACCCCCACAGACGCCGGCAAGAAGGTCGTCCCCGACGCCGCGCAGGAGCAGGCGATCGTCTCCGGTGGTCGCGAGCGCCTCCGCGCCAGTCTGGGCCGGCGGCTCGACGCCGAGCGGCACGGGCTCCGCTCGCTCGTCAGCCGGCCCGTCATGGCCGACCCCGCCGCCGTCGTCCTCGTCCACCGCGACGAGATCGCCGCCCTCCGCCGCCGCGCGGCGACCCGGATCGAGTCCCGGCTGCACCGCGGCGCCGACGAGGTCGTCCACCTCCGCAGGCAGGTGACCGCCCTGTCGCCGCAGTCCACCCTCGAGCGGGGGTATGCCGTCGTGCAGCACCGCGACGGCCGCGTCGTGATGGACCGCGACGACGTCGGGGCCGACGAGCTGCTGCGGGTCCGGGTGGCCCGCGGCGACTTCGGGGTGCGCCCGGTGACCAGCCCCGACAGCCCCCACCCCGACCCGACGAACGAGCCCGACGCGTGACCTCCGAGGAGACCCCGATGACCGATGCCACCACCGCTGCCGACGTCGCTCCGGACGCGGCCGACTTCCCCGACGTGGCGGCCCTGCGCTACGAGCAGGCCCGCGAGGAGCTCGTCGCGATCGTCGGCCGGCTCGAAGCCGGCCAGGCCCCGCTCGAGGACTCGATGCAGCTCTGGCGCCGCGGCGAGGCCCTCGCCGCGCACTGCGCCGCCTGGCTCGACGGCGCCCAGGCCGAGATCGAGGAGGCGACCCGCCCCCGGGCCGACCGGACGGCCACCTCGACCCCGACGCACGCCGACGATGCCGTCTTCGAGGAGGACGACTGAGCCCTCCCCGGCGACTCAGGGAGAGGGCGTGACCGGCTCCAGGGCGGCGACGAAGGTCCGCAGCTCGGCATCCTCCGCCGTCCCGCTGGCGACGATCGTCAGCCCGTCGGCGCCGGCGCCGCGCTCGACGTAGGCGGTCTGCGAGCCGTCGCCGGCGGCATACCGCTCGAAGGCGCGTCCACCGACGTCGACCGTGCCCGCCACGGGCGTGTCGTTGACCGACCGCGTGAGCCAGCCGTCCGTGACGGCGACCGCCTGCTTCAACGCGATGTCCTTGCCGGCCGGGGTCGCCCACACGGTCGTGAAGGTGGGGACCTTCTCCGTGCCGGGGGCGTAGGTCGCGACCGTCGGCACCCAGCCGTCGCCGAGGCCGGTCGGGAGCTCGACCGGCCAGCCGGTCTGCGAGGCGGTGAACTCCGCCTTGGAGAGCGCGTCGACGGCCGGGCGCTCGACCCGGTCGATGCGCGGGACGATCGCGAAGAGCGCGAGCACGAACAGTCCGATGACGAGCAGCGACCGGAGCAGGTTGGGCGTTGAGCCCATCGAGTAGGCGCTGCGCCGCGGAGGCGCTGGGGGGCCCTGCTCGGCGGCCGGCTCGGGAGCCTGCTCGGACGTCGGCGGGGTGGTCATCACCCCATCGTCCCTGACGCCGGCAAGCGGTCCAAACCCGCCCCGGCCCACCGCTAGGCTGACGCCGACCCGCTCAGCGCCGACGGAGGCCCTCGTGAAGAACCCCAGCAAGCCCGATCGCAACCTCGCCCTCGAGCTCGTCCGGGTCACGGAGGCCGCCGCGATGGCGGGAGGTCGCTGGGTCGGTCGCGGGGAGAAGAACACCGCCGACGGCGCGGCCGTCGAGGCGATGCGCGCGATGATCTCGACGGTGAGCATGCGCGGCGTCGTCGTCATCGGGGAGGGCGAGAAGGACAACGCCCCGATGCTCTACAACGGCGAGCTCGTCGGCGACGGCACCGGCCCCGAGGTTGACGTCGCCGTCGACCCGATCGACGGCACGACCCTCACCGCCAAGGGGATGCCGAACGCCGTGGCCGTCATGGCGGTCGCCGACCGGGGCGCGATGTACGACCCCTCCGCCGTCTTCTACATGGACAAGCTCGCGACCGGGCCAGAGGCTGCGGACGTCGTCGACATCCGGCTGCCCGTCGCCGAGAACATCCGGCGCATCGCCAAGGCCAAGCACGAGACGAACGCCGACGTCACGGTCGTCATCCTCGACCGCCCACGCCACGCCGACCTCGCCGAGCAGGTCCGTGAGGCCGGCGCCCGGATCCGCTACATCGTCGACGGTGACGTCGCCGGGGCGGTCATGGCGGCGCGCCCGGACACCGGCGTCGACCTGCTGCTCGGGATCGGCGGCACCCCGGAGGGCATCATCGCCGCCTGCGCCATCAAGTGCGTCGGTGGCGTCATCCAGGGCCGGCTCTGGCCCAAGGACGACGACGAGCGCCAGCGGGCCCTCGACGCCGGCCACGACCTCGACCGTGTGCTCTCGACGAACGACCTCGTCACCGGCGACTGCTTCTTCGTCGCGACCGGCATCACCGACGGCGAGCTGCTCCGGGGCGTGCGCTACGGAGCGCGGTCGGCCCGGACGAACTCCCTCGTGATGCGCTCGCGCAGCGGGACGATCCGCACCATCGACAGCCAGCACCGCTTCGACCGCCCCGGCTGGTTCGGCAGCACCGACATGATGGAGGACTGAGATGGCCGAGACCCCCACTGCGCCGCAGACCTCGGGCCCGCGCGTCCTCGTCGTCGGTGAGGCGCTCGTCGACGCGGTGACCCGGCCCGACGAGGGCGTCATCGAGCACGTCGGCGGCAGCCCCGCCAACGTCGCCTTCGGGCTCGCCGCCCTCGGCCACGACGTCGACCTCGCCACGTGGATCGCCACGGACGAGCGCGGCCGACGCATCGAGGAGGTATGCCGCTCGAAGGGTGTCGCCCTCACCCCGGGCTCGCAGGGAGCCCCCTTCACGTCCGTCGCCCACGCGACGCTCGACGGGTCCGGCGCCGCCGGTTACGTGTTCGACCTCGAGTGGCAGCTGGCGGCCGTGCCCGACCTGGCCACCTACGGTCACCTCCACGCCGGCAGCATCGCGGCGGTCCTCGAGCCGGGCGGCACCGCCGTCCGGGCGACGATGGCCGCTGCCCGGCCGACCGCGACCGTGTCCTACGACCCCAACGCCCGCCCCAGCCTGATGGGCGAGGCGGCCCAGGCCCGGGCCCTCATCGAGGAGGGCATCGCCTCCTCCGACGTCGTCAAGCTGAGCGACGAGGACGTCGCCTGGCTGTGCCCCGGGCAGAGCATCGGCGAGGCCCTGGACGGCTGGGCTGGCCTCGGCCCGGCCGTCCTCGTCGTGACCCGCGGCGGCGACGGCGCCACGGTGCGGGTCGTCTCGACCGGCGAGGAGGTCACGCTGCCCGCGCCGACGATCCGCGTCGTCGACACGGTGGGCGCCGGCGACTCCTTCATGGCGGGTCTCGTCTCCGGGCTGCTCGACGCCGGCCTGCTCGGCGGGCCCGAGGCCCGGGCGCGGCTGCACTGCGCGACGCTGTCCGGCGTCATCCCGGCCGTCGAGCGGGCCCTCGCGACCGGTGCCTGCACCGTCGGTCGCGCGGGTGCCTTCGCGCCGATGCGCGACGACCTCGCCTGAGCCACGGACCGGCTCACCGGCATACACCTGACGGTCGAGACGGCCCACCTCCGCAGGGGTGGGCCCCGGGTTGCGACTGGGTCACGCCTTCGTCGACATGGGCCCGACGCACTGGACCGACTCCCGACCAGCCGGTAGACATGGTGGGGACGTCTCCGCTGCGTGGACCGCGGGGGGACCGAGGGGACCTGAACGCGCACGACTCAACGATGAGGAGCGACCATGAGCGGTATCCCGAGAAGGGCTTTGATGGTTGGAGGGGCGGTCGTCGCGTCGGCGGCCCTGCTCTCCGGCTGCCTGCAGAACCCGAATGCCGGCGCCGGCGGCGAGGGTGGCAGCGGGGCCGGTGGCGGTTTCGTCAGCAGCGGCTCCACCCCGAACGACAAGGTCGTGACCATTCTCGGAGCGTTCGGCGGTGACGAGGAGAAGAACTTCAACGCCTCGCTCGCCGACTTCGAGAAGAGCAGCGGCATCAAGGTCCAGTACACCGCCGACCAGGACTTCACGACGACGATCAAGCAGAAGGTGAACTCGGGCGACTCGCCCGACATCGGCCTCTTCCCGCAGCCCGGTGGCCTGCTCGAGTTCGCGGCGCAGAAGAAGATCCAGCCGATCGACTCCTACCTGGACTACGACAAGCTGAGCGCCACCCTGCTCCCCGGCTTCCTCGACGCCGCCCGCTACAAGGGCCGCGTCTACGGGGCGCCGATGCGCAACGCCGTCAAGAGCATCGTCTGGTACCCGAAGAAGGCCTACGAGGACGCCGGCTACTCCACGTCGCCCCAGACGATTCAGGACCTCCAGAAGAACGTCGCCCAGAAGATCATCGACAAGGGCGTCACCCCGTGGTGCATCGGCTGGGAGTCCGACCAGGCCACCGGCTGGGTCGGCACCGACTGGGTCGAGGAGCTGCTGCTGCGGATGTACGGTCCGGACGTGTACGACGACTGGACCTCGCACCGGATGCCGTTCAACGACCCGAAGGTCGTCAAGGCCCTCGACGAGGCAGCGAAGTTCAACAAGGACCCGAAGATGGTCCTCGGTGGGCCCAAGGGTGTGCTCAACACCGCGTTCGGCGACGCGATGACGCCCGCCTTCTCGGACCCGCCCAAGTGCTACCTGCACCGGCAGGGCAACTTCGCGACGACCTTCTACCCGCCCAACGTCCAGGCCAACCTCGACAGCGAGGTGGGCATCTACGTCTTCCCGAAGTTCGAGGGCGGTTTCAAAGGGCAGGCCATCCTCGGTGGCGGCGACCTCGCGGCCCTCTTCAACGGCAACGACCCCGACGCCAAGAAGGTGATGGACTTCATCACGTCCGACAAGTTCGGCGCGCCGTGGGCCAAGGCCGGCGGCTGGCTCTCGCCGCACAAGACCTTCGACGTGAGCAACTACCCCAACGACACCACGCGCAAGATCGCGACGATCGCCAACGACGCAGACGTGCTCCGCTTCGACGGGTCCGACCTCATGCCCAAGTCGATCGGCTCGGACGTCTTCTGGAAAGAGATGGTGAAGTGGGAGAACGGTCAGTCGTCGCAGGCCACGGCTGACGCCATCGAAGCCGCTTGGCCGAAGTCATGACGACCGACACGAGCGCGGCGACGTCGCGCATGCGGTCGCGGTCCGACGACGACCCGGAGGCGGCGCTCCGGCTCAACCCGGCCAGGGTGGCCATCGGCATCGTCGGCATGGTGCTCGTCGTGTGGCTGCTGGCGAACCTCTTCCTCGCCTTCGGTTACTACCCCGACAAGTTCGGCAACAAGATCGTCATCGGTTTGCTCGCGATGGTCGGTGGGGTGGGTGGGGCCGCCGCGCTCTTCTACTTCCTCAACATGTTCGTCGAGGGACTGCCTCGCAGGCTCTCCGAAGGGTTCATCCCGTACGCCTTCGTGCTGCCCGGCCTAGCCCTCGTCGGCCTGATGCTCATCTACCCGACGTTCCAGACGATCAACTACTCGTTCGCCAACTCCGACAGCACCGCCTACGTCGGGCTGCAGAACTTCAGGACGATCTTCAGCGACAGCAGCTTCTGGACGGCCATCGCCAACAACGTGCTGTGGCTGCTCATCGTGCCGGCCGTCGTCGTCGCCCTCGGCGTCATCGTCGCGGTGCTCGCCGACAAGCTCTCGGCGACCGGCGAAAAGGTCGCCAAGAGCCTGATCTTCCTACCGATGGCGATCTCCTTCGTCGGCGCCTCGGCGATCTGGGGCCTGATCTACGCCTACAACAACCCGGGTCAGGCCCAGACCGGTCTGCTCAACGCCATCGTCGTCGGGCTCGGTGGCCAGCCGCAGACCTGGCTCGCCATCAGCACGGCGAAGCTCAACTCGATCCTGCTCATGGTGATCCTCATCTGGCTGCAGGTCGGCTTCGGCATGGTGCTGCTCAGCTCCGCGATCAAGGGCGTCCCCGAGGACACCATCGAGGCGGCCCGCATCGACGGCGCCAGCGAGCTCCAGATCTTCTGGAAGGTGATCGTGCCGCAGATCCGAGGGACGATCATCACGGTGTTCGTCACGGTCTTCATCCTCGTGCTCAAGGTCTTCGACATCGTCTACGTCACGACGAACGGCGCCTACGGCACCGACGTCATCGCGAACCTGTTCTTCAACAAGCTGTTCGCAGCGAGTGAGGCGGGTCAGGCCACGGCGATCGTCGTCGTGCTCCTCATCGCGGTCATCCCGCTCATCTGGTACCAGATCAAGCACTTCAAGGACGAGGAGGCCGGCCGATGAGCCGTTCACTGATGAAGGACGGCCGGCCCAGGAGCCCGTTCTCGATCGTCACCATGGCGGTGCTCGCCCTGCTCTGGACCCTGCCGACCATCGGCCTGCTCGTCACCTCGTTCCGCTCGCGGACCGACGCAGCGACCTCCGGCTGGTGGACGGCCCTGTTCAACCCGTTCGGTGCCGACTGGACGACGAGCAACTACCAGGGCGCGTGGACCGGCTCCGACCTCAGCTCGGGCTTCATCAACAGCATCGTCATCGCCATCCCGGCCACCCTGATCCCGATCATGTTCGCGGCGTTCGCGGCCTACGCCTTCACCTTCATGGACTTCCCGTTCAAGGAGTTCTTCTTCCTGCTCATCATCGCCGTCATGGTCGTGCCCATCCAGGTCGCGTTCCAGCCGATGCTCAACGTCCTCGGGCCGCGGGGCCTGGGGATCTCGGGGCAGTACATCGCGGTGTGGCTGCTGCACACCGGATTCGGGATGCCGCTCGCGATCTACACGTTGCGCAACTACATGAGCACCCTGCCCCGCACGGTCGTCGAGTCGGCCAAGATCGACGGCTGCTCGCACTACCAGACCTTCTGGAGGCTCGTGTTCCCGATGTCCATCCCGGCCATCGCCGCCTTCGCGACCCTCCAGTTCCTCTGGGTCTGGAACGACCTGCTCATCGCCAAGCTGTTCCTCAGCTCGGCCAACACGACGGTCATCGTCAAGCTCCAGCAGCTGCTCGGCACCCAGGGCCAGGGCCAGGAGCTGTTGACCGCGGGCGCCTTCATCTCGATCATCGTCCCGATGATCGTGTTCTTCACGCTCCAGCGCTTCATGATCCGTGGCATGACCTCCGGCGCCGTCAAGGGCTGACCCCGACTCGGGCCGCGAGAGCAACCTCACCGTCAGTCCCCTTCCCGCCGTCACTAGGCTGGGAGGGGACTGACGTCTGTGGCGGTGGCAGGCGGCATACGTCAGCGCCGTGAGAGCCCACCTGGATCGCAAGGAGCATGCCGTGGTCGACTTTGCCTACGAGGACCTGCTGCCGATCGGCGCCGACGAGACGCCCTTCCGGCTGCTGACGACGGAGGGCGTGCGCACCGTCGAGGGCCCGGGCGGTCGCACCTTCCTCGAGGTCGCACCGGAGGCGCTGCGCCTGCTGACGGACACGGCGATGCACGACATCGCGCACTACCTGCGGCCCGCCCACCTCCAGCAGCTGCGCACCATCCTCGAGGACCCCGAGGCGAGCAACAACGACAAGTTCGTCGCGCTCGACCTGCTCAAGAACGCGAACATCGCGGCCGGCGGCGTCCTGCCGATGTGCCAGGACACCGGGACCGCGATCGTCATGGGCAAGCGCGGGCAGTACGTCCTCACCGAGGGCACCGACGAGCGGGCCATCAGCGAGGGCGTCCACGACGCCTACACCCGGCTCAACCTCCGCTACTCCCAGATGGCGCCGCTCACGATGTGGGAGGAGAAGAACACCGGCTCCAACCTGCCGGCGCAGGTCGAGCTCTACGCGGAGACCGCGCCCGGGCACGAGGCGGTCTACAAGTTCCTCTTCATGGCCAAGGGCGGCGGCTCGGCCAACAAGAGCTACCTCTACCAGGAGACGAAGTCGATCCTCAACGAGGAGGCGATGATGCGCTTCCTCGACGAGAAGCTCCGCTCCCTGGGGACGGCCGCCTGCCCGCCGTACCACCTCGCCATCGTCATCGGTGGCACCAGTGCGGAGTTCGCCCTCAAGACAGCGAAGTACGCGTCGGCGAAATACCTCGACACCCTCCCCAAGCAGGGGTCGATGACGGCGCACGGCTTCCGCGACACCGAGCTGGAGGAGAAGGTGCTCGAGCTGACCCGTCAGTTCGGCATCGGCGCCCAGTTCGGCGGCAAGTACTTCTGCCATGACGTGCGCGTCGTCCGCCTCCCCCGCCACGGAGCGAGCCTCCCCGTCGCGATCGCCGTCTCGTGCTCCGCCGACCGTCAGGCGATCGGCAAGATCACCGCCGACGGGGTCTTCCTCGAGCAGCTCGAGACCGACCCGGCACGCTTCCTGCCCGACGCGGGCGCCGTCGACCTCGGCGAGCACGAGGACGACGCGGTCGGGGTGAGCTCGACGAGCCGCAACGTCGTCGTCAAGATCGACCTCACCGCGCCGATGGACGAGATCCTCGCCGAGCTGGGCCGCCACCCGGTGAAGACCCGACTGTCCCTGACCGGCCCGCTCGTCGTCGCTCGAGACATCGCGCACGCCAAGATCAAGGAGCGCCTCGACGCGGGCGAGGAGATGCCGCAGTACCTCCAGGACCACCCCGTCTACTACGCCGGACCGGCCAAGACACCCGAGGGGATGCCCTCGGGCTCCTTCGGCCCCACGACGGCGGGGCGGATGGACTCCTACGTCGACCAGTTCCAGGCCGCCGGGGGCTCGATGGTGATGCTCGCCAAGGGCAACCGCAGCCAGCAGGTCACCGACGCGTGCGACGCGCACGGCGGCTTCTACCTCGGCTCGATCGGTGGTCCGGCCGCGCGTCTCGCGCAGGACTGCATCCGGCACGTGGAGGTCCTCGAGTACGAGGAGCTCGGGATGGAGGCCGTCTGGAAGATCGACGTGGAGGACTTCCCGGCCTTCATCATCGTCGACGACAAGGGCAACGACTTCTTCGCAGAGGTCACCAGACCGATGGCGATGACGATCGAGAAGCGACCGGGACTGACATGAGCGAGGAGAGCACGATGAACGAAAGAGCCACTCCCACCAAGGGGTTCGATGACCTGCTGGCCGCCAACCGGTCATTCGCCGACAGCTTCACGCTGTCGGGCTTCGACGGCGTGGCCCACCGAGGGGTCGCCCTCGTGACCTGCATGGACTCGCGGATCGACCCGCTGCGGATGCTCGGCCTCGCGCCGGGTGACGCGAAGATCTTCCGCAACCCCGGTGGGCGGATCACCGACGCGGCCCTCGAGGCTCTGGTCCTCGGGACACACCTGCTCAACGTCGACCGGATCCTCGTCGTCCCGCACACCCGCTGCGCGATGACGTCCAACACCGCCGAGGAGCTGCGCGAGAAGATCGGTGCGAGCGCGGGCAAGGATGCCTCGTGGCAGAGCTTCCACGTCGTGACCGACCAGGTCCGGTCACTCCGTGAGGACATCGCCAAGGTGCGGTCCCACCCGCTGATCCGTGAGGGCACGCTCGTCGGCGGGTTCATCTACGACGTCGACACCGGTCTGCTCGAGCCCGTCGAGGGCATCGACTGACCCGCTGACCGTCGTGTGAAAGTGGGCACTCGACCTGAGTCGAGTGCCCACTTTCACCCGCGTCAGGCGGCCCGGCCTCGCCTCGGCGCTCTACCTCAACACCTTCCGGGCCGGGTCGATGCTCACCGGCCCCATCATCGTGCTCGGCGCCACGACGTCGGCCGGCTACCGCGGCGTCTTCGCCGGCTGCGCGGTGCTCACGGTCGTCTCGGTCCTCGTGCTGACCCTGGCGAGGCGGATGTCGACGGCGCCCTCAGCCAGAGCGCCCTGAGCCGGAGCTGGCCAGAGCGCGGGTCAGAGCGAGAGCTCAGCCTCGACGATGTCGACGAGGCGGGCGGCGAGCGCCTTGGCCTGCACGCCGTCGGCCGCTTCGACCATGACCCGGACGACGGGCTCGGTGCCAGACTTGCGCAGCAGCACCCGACCGGTGTCACCGAGCTCGAGCTCGGCGACCATGACCGCGTCGGCGACGGCGGCGCTGGTCTCGAGGCGGCTCTTGTCGACGTTGCGGACGTTGACGAGCACCTGGGGGAAATGGGTCATGATCCCGGCGAGGTCGGCGAGGGTCCGGCCCGTCTGGGCGACGCGCGAGGCGAGCATCAGGCCGGTCAGCGTGCCGTCGCCGGTGGTGCCGTGGTCGGACATGACGACGTGCCCCGACTGCTCGCCGCCGAGGGCGTAGCCACCCTCGCGCATCCCCTCGAGGACGTAGCGGTCCCCGACGGCCGTCTGGATCACGGTGATGCCGGCGCTGCCGAGGGCGTGGATCATGCCGAGGTTGGACATGACGGTCGCGACGAGGGTGTTGCCCCGCAGGACCCCCTGCTCCTGCATCGACAGCGCGATGATCGCCATGATCTGGTCGCCGTCGACCTCCTGGCCGTCGGCGTCCACCGCGAGGCAGCGGTCGGCGTCGCCGTCGAGGGCGATGCCGAAGTCGGCCTGCTCGGCGAGGACCGCCGCCTTGAGGGGGCCGAGGTGGGTCGAGCCGTAGCCGTCGTTGATGTTGAGCCCGTCAGGGGCGCCGCCGATGAGGGTGACGCGGGCGCCCGCCTCGCGGAACGCCTGGGGCGCGACGTGGTGGGCAGCGCCGTGCGCGGCGTCGATGACGACGTGCAGGCCGTCGAGCCGGTGTGGCATGACCTCGATGAGGTGGGCGACGTAGCGGTCGGCGCCGTCGCCCAGGGTGGTGATCCGACCGACGTCGCCGCCGGTCGGCCGCTGCCACGGCTCCCGGAGGCGCGCCTCGATCTTATCCTCGAGGTGGTCGGCCAGCTTGTGGCCGCCCCGGGCGAAGAACTTGATGCCGTTGTCGGGCATCGGGTTGTGCGAGGCCGAGAGCATCGCTCCGAGGTCGGCGTCCTGCTCGGCGACGAGGTAGGCGATCGCCGGTGTCGGCAGCACCCCGGCGTCGCGCACGTCGACACCGGCCGAGGCGAGGCCGGCGATCGTGGCCGCAGCGAGGAACTCGCCCGAGGCCCGCGGGTCGCGGCCGACGACGGCCACCGGGCGCGGGCCCTTGAAGGCGCCGACCTCGGCGAGGGTGTGCGCCGCGGCGACCGAGAGGTCGAGCGCGAGCTCAGCGGTGATGTCCTGGTTGGCGAGGCCCCGGACGCCGTCCGTGCCGAAGAGTCGAGCCACTCGTGTGTGCCTTCCCGATGTGGCCACCTGACCTGGCCGTGCGTCATGATCTGGGCCCGACCCTACGCCACCGGGGCTCGAGTGCCCCACTCGAACGCCGGGGACAGGCCGAGCGAGACGGGCGACCTGGAGCGATGACAGCTCATCCGGCCGTCGACTGACCCGCCGCGAAACACCCGGAGACGGGGAAGGCCCCTGAGCGTGAGCTCGGGGGCCTTCGTCGCCCGGCCCAGCGGCATACGGGCTTCGTATGCCGCTGGGCCGGACCCAACGCTGGATCAGCGCGACTGGAGCCAAGCGGTCGTGCTCGGCGCCAGCCGGAGCATCAGCGCGACTGGAGCCAAGCGGTGGTGCTCGGCGCCAGCCGGAGCATCAGCGCTTGGAGTACTGCGGGGCCTTGCGGGCCTTCTTGAGACCGGCCTTCTTGCGCTCGGGCACGCGGGCGTCCCGGGTGAGGAAGCCGGCCTGCTTGAGGGCGGGACGGTTCAGCTCCTCGTCGACCCCGTTGAGCGAGCGCGCGACGCCGAGGCGGACCGCACCGGCCTGGCCGGAGGGGCCACCGCCGTGCACACGGACGAGCACGTCGTAGGAGCCATCGAGCTCGAGGATGGTCAGCGGCTCGCGGACGATCTGCTGGTGCACCTTGTTGGGGAAGTAGGCCTCGAGGGTGCGGCCGTTGATCTTCCACTCGCCGGTGCCCGGGACGATCCGGACGCGGGCGATGGCCTGCTTGCGGCGGCCGGTGGCGGCGCCGGGGGTCGAGACCTGGCGGGAACGCTTGGCCTCTCCCGTGGCGGAGGAGTCGGACTCCGAGGTGTACTCGGTGAGCTCGGGCTCCTCGGTGTCGAGGACGGCCTCGTTGGCAATGTCAGTCACAGTGATGTTCGCTTTCTACGCAGCAGCGGGCAGCCCGGGGGCTTACTGCGCGACCTGGGAGATCGTGAAGGGGACGGGCTGCTGGGCGGCGTGCGGGTGCTCGGCACCGCGGTAGACCTTCAGCTTGGTCAGCTGCTGGCGCGCGATGGAGTTCTTCGGGAGCATGCCGCGGATGGCCTTCTCGACGGCCTTCTCGGGGCTCTTGGCGAGCAGCTCGGTGTAGGAGGTCGACTTGAGACCGCCCGGGAAGCCCGAGTGGCTGTAGGCCTTCTTCTGCTCGAGCTTCGCGCCGGTGAGGGCGACCTTCTCGGCGTTGATGATGATGACGAAGTCACCGGTGTCGACGTGCGGCGCGAACTGCGGCTTGTGCTTGCCACGCAGCAGGATCGCGGTCTGGCTGGCCAGACGGCCGAGCACGACGTCGGTCGCGTCGATGACGTGCCACTGGCGAGTGACCTCGCCGGGCTTGGGGGTGTACGTGCGCAATGGAGTCTGCCTTCGCTTCATGGTGGTGCTGGGAGCCGACGCACTGCGCCGGAATGCCGCTGGGCCGGGCCCGCGCCGATCGTCCCCTCGCGTGAGGTCGGGGGCGGCTGGGCGCTCATGCCTGTCTGGCACAACAGTGCTCAAGTCTACGGACCGAGGGCGATGGACCCAAATCATGCGGCAGACGGCCGGCGGGGGGCGCTGACCTGCGCGAACACCGTCTCACACCATGTGCGCAAAACTATTGTGCATCCATAGTGTGCACGAGTATTGTGCACACTATGGATGCACAACCTACCGAACCCGACCCCGCGGAGGGCACCGACAACCTCTGGCTGACGCCCGAGAGCCTCCGCGTCCTCGCGCACCCGCTGCGGTCGCGCCTGCTCGGCTCGCTGCGACGCGGCGGACCGTCCACCGCCACCGCCCTGGCCGCGGTCCTCGGCACGAACTCCGGCGCGACCAGCTACCACCTGCGCAAGCTCGAGTCGGTCGGACTCGTCTCCGACACCGGTGACGGCCGGGGCAAGCAACGGCTCTGGCGGGCCACCTCCGAGCAGCATTCGTGGAACCCCAGCGACTTCGAGGGCGACGAGGACTCGGAGACGGCCCTGAACTGGCTGACCCGCGACTACGCCCGGCACTTCGCCGAGCAGTACGACCGGTGGCTCGACGTGTCGACGACGTGGCCCACCGACTGGCAGGACGCGTGCGGCTCGAGCGACGCCTCGGTCCTCGTCACCGCCGAGGCGCTCGAGGGCCTCCGGTCGGAGATGTGGGACCTCATCGAGCGCTACCGCCGGGTCGGGCAGGGCAACCCGCGGGCCCGCCGGGTCGCCGTCTACGCATTCGCCTACCCGCTCGACCTCGACCGTCCGCCGACGGGCGGTCAGCGGTGAGCGCCGGGCAGGCGTCGTCGCTGCTCTCCCCGGAGGCCGCGCGGAGGGTCTTCCTGACTCTCACCCTGACCCGCTGGTTCCCCGTCGGTCTCGTCATCGGGATCCTCACGCTGTGGCAGCTCGAGCGCGGGCTCACCATCGCGCAGGCCCTCACTGTGTCGTCGGCCGGGGGGCTCGCGGTCTTCCTCCTCGAGCTGCCGACAAGCGGTTTCGCGGACGTCTTCGGCCGGCGGCCCGTCTTCGTCGTCTCCGCCGTGGTCAACGTCGCTGCGAGCACCGTCCTGCTCGTCGCACACTCCTTCTGGGTCTTCCTCGTCGCGGCGGTGCTGACTGGCGTCTTCCGGGCCCTCGACTCCGGCCCGCTCGAGGCGTGGTTCGTCGACACGGTGCACGCGTCTCGGCCGGGCGCCGACGTGGACGGCTCACTCGCGGCACAGGGCACCGTCCTCGGTGCGGGCATCGCGGCAGGTGCCCTCGTCTCGGGAGGCCTCATCTGGTGGCACCCCTTCACGGGCGCCTCCGCGCTCGTGCTGCCGGTCGCGGTCTTCGTGGCGCTGAACCTCGTCCACCTCGTCGCGGTCCTGGCCCTGCTGCGTGAGCCGCGGCCGAGGGAGCAGACCGCCGACTCAGGTGCGCGCCGTGCGCTGGACTCGGCGAGGCAGGCTCCCACCGTGGTCCGCGACGGGCTCGGCCTGCTGCGGAGCAACCGGGTGCTGCGCGGCATCGTCGCCGTCGAGCTCTTCTGGGCGGTCGCGATGATCGTGTTCGAGACCTTCCAGCCGATCCGGCTCGCCGAGCTCGTCGGCGGGGAGGAGCGGGCGGGAGCCATCATGGGCCCGGTGGCGGCCGCCGGATGGGCCGTGTTCGCCCTCGGCGCCGCCCTCGCCGGCTGGTCCAGTCGCAGGATCGGCGTCGCCGGGACCGCGATCGCGGCGCGGGTCCTCAACGGGCTGGGGGCGGTCGTCATGGGGCTGGTCGCCGGCCCGGCCGCCCTCATCGCCGCCTACGGCGTCACCTACCTGCTGCACGGCTCCGCCGGTCCCGCGCACTCTGCACTGCTGCACCGCGAAGCGGTGGCGCGCAACCGTTCGACGGTCCTGTCGATCAACTCGATGGTCGCATCGATGGCGTTCGGGGTCGCCGCTCCCCTGCTCGGCCTGCTCGCACAGCACACGTCGACCCCGCTCGCGATGGTCGTCGCCGGCGCGTTCAGCGTCCTCGGCGCGCTCTGCTACCTCCCGGCCCGCCGAGCCGAACGCGTGCGCCGCGCCGCGGCTGGCGCCGGGACACCCAGCGCCCCCGCCCGCACGCCCTGATCCCCTCCCCTCCCGAGTCGAGTGCGCATTTTCCCCCGCTCGGGGCGTCACAAACTGGGCACTCGACGGGTTTCGGTGAGTCGAGTGCCCATTTCCCCCCAGCGGCTCGCGGAGGAAAGTGGGCACTCGACCGGGTGGAGGAGGTCAGGCGGGGGGCGCGGTGATCTCGTCGAGGATCACGAGGTCCTCGGCACTCGGCTCCCACGATCCCGCGGCGACGTTGTCGGCGATCTGCTCGGGCGTCGTCGCGCCGGCGATGACCGAGGCGACGGCGGGTTGGGCCGCGAGCCCGCCGATGGCGACGTCGACCATTCGGAGGTCGCGCTCGGCTGCATACGCCTCGAGCCGCTCGAGGGTGTCCCAGTCGGCGCCCGCCAGGCGGTCCGGCATCCCCGCGAGGCGTGTGCCCGCGGGGGCGTCGGCGTCGCGACGGTACTTCCCGGTGAGCAGCCCGGACGCGAGCGGGAAGAACGGCAGCAGACCGACCCCGACGTGCTCGCAGGCCGGGACGAGCTCGTCCTCGACGTCGCGCTCGAGCAGGGAGTACTCGTTCTGCGCCGACACGAAGCGCTCCGTCCCGGCGGCTCGCGCGGTCCAGTCGGCGTCGACCACCTGCCATCCGCTGAAGTTGCTGCTGCCGAGGTAGCGAACGAGTCCGTCGCGGACGAGCTCGTCGAGCGCGGCGAGGGTCTCCTCGATCGGCGTCTGCGGGTCGGGGCGGTGCAGCTGGTAGAGGTCGATCCAGTCGGTGCCGAGACGCCGGAGGCTCGCCTCGACCGCCTTGCGGATGTAGCGGCGGGACCCGCGCACTCCCCAGTCGGGGCCGTTGGCGCCTTGCATGTCCATGCCGAACTTCGTTGCGACGACGACGTTCTCGCGCTCGGCGCCGAGGGCACGCCCGAGCAGCTCCTCGCTCTCACCCTGGCCGTAGATGTCTGCCGTGTCGAAGAGGGTGATCCCGTGGTCGAGGGCGGCGCGGACGACTGCCGTCGTGCCCTCCTGGTCGACGCGTCGACCGAAGTTGTTGCAGCCGACACCCACGGCGCTCACCGTCAGGCCGCTGTCACCAAGCTGTCGATAGGTCATCTCTGGAGTGCTCACCCCGCCAACGTATCCCTCCTCCGGCCCGTCGTGCTCCACCGGTGGGGGCCGGGTCTCGCCTCACCCCGTGACGGCCGCCGCGCACACCTCGGGGTCGGTCCAGCGCTTGACGAGCGCGAAGCCGGACACGGCGAGGCCGAGGAGGCCGGCCCCGAGGCCCACCGGCGAGGTCGCGACGAACCAGACGGCACCGGCGGCGGCGAGACCCGAGACCGCGGCGCAGGAGCCGCAGCCGAGGTCGGGGCGCCAGCCGGTGCCGGCCGCGGGGACATAGGTCGCGAGCGAGGTCGCGGAGAGCAGCGCCGTGGCAAGGGCGAGCAGCGACCACAGGGGCGCGTCGGCCTGCGGCCAGCCCTGCCCGGCCGCGACGGCAGCGAGGCCGAGCGCCGAGAGCGCGGCCACGGCGAGTCCTCGTCGACCAACGAACGTGCTCCGGAGGGCACCGGCCGGCCTCACGTCGCCGGTCCCGTCGCGTCGACCGCACACCGGCCATCGGCGCACGGCCGACGGCGTGCGGCATAGAGCACGGCGCCGAGCAGGGACGCGAGCGAGATCCCGGCGAGCCAGGGCTGGAGGGGCTGCCAGATGCCGAGGGCGCCGGATGTGCCGAGCGCGAGCAGGACGATCTTGTTGCACACGGGGCAGGCCACCGCGAGGTAGGCGAGACCGGCGGCCCCGAAGGCCGGTGCATTGGAGTCCGCCGGACGCGGCGAGAGGTCCGCCGCCCCCCGCTGGTAGCCGAACCACAGCCCGGTGAGGACGCTCGTCACGAGCAGCACCGGCAGCTCCCACGGGCGGACCGGCACCTCCCGCCCGAAGACGGGGTTGGGCACGATGTCCGTCGGGAGACCGATGAGCAGGAAGGTGAGGACGGCAGACGTGACGAGCGCGACCGGTCGGGGCCGGGGCCGCGAGCGCCGAACCGCGCCCGCAGGAGGTGCGGTGGCGGTGGCGGAGGTGGGGGACGGCATACCCCCCATGGTATGCCACGGGCGGGCCGCCGCAGCGACCCACCCGCAGCACCCTGCTCAGCTCGGCTGGACGAAGACCGCCACGGTCCGGGCGGGAACCGTCAGCGTGGAGCTGGCCGCGTCCCACCGCGACTGCGTGACGACCGGGTCGGCGCCCCCGGCCTGCACGGGGCTCAGGGTGACCCGGCCGGTCAGGCCGGGCACCTTCTGCGCCACGGCTGAGGCCGAGGCGTTGAAGACGACGACGAGGCCCTTGAGCGACGGGTCCGCGTCGGCGCCGACCGTGTCATCGATCCGCATGACGATGACCCCCGCGTGCGCGTCGGGCGTGCCCGACACCGGGAAGCTCACCTTGGCGTTGATGGCGTCGGCCGTCCCGAGCCGGAACAGCGGGGTGCTGAACCGGAGCTTGAGCAGGTCCTGGGCCATCGCGCTCGCCTCGGCCACCTTCGCCGCCGACGGCTTGAGGGCCGCGTTGGCGAGCAGCGGCCTCATGTAGGGCCACTTGGCGGAGTTCTGCGTCTCGGGCGGCAGACCGTGCCCGAAGCCGTTGTCGGCCCCGGTCCAGTCGAGCCGGTTGAACCAGTCGCCACTGTCGTAGCTGTCCCGGTCGAGCGACTTGCTCCGCAGCAGGTCGGCGCCCGCGTGCCAGAACGACGGCGTCTGGGCCAGCGCAGTCGTCGCCAGCGAGACCGTGTTCATCCGGACCCGGTCCGCCATCGAGGTCGCCACCGGCAGCTTGTAGGTGAGCGCGTCGAAGAGCGTCTCGTTGTCGTGCGCGTCGACGTAGCTGACGACCTCGTCGGGCTGGTCGGCGTAGCCGGCCGGCTGGCCGTTGTAGTCCACCTGCGTGCCCGAGACCTTCGCGCCCGAGGCCTGGCTCGTGAACGAGAAGGTCTTGAGGTTGCCGGCCAGCCCGAGCTGGACGAGGTCGGTGTCGTGGGCCAGGCTCGCGGTCGCGCCGTCGTTGATCGCGGCGCCGTTGGGGTCGGTCGCCTCGCCGGACCCGAAGCCCTGCTTGCGCGGGTCCTCGTCGAACGGGCCACCGCCGCGGACCGCATCGCGCATGCGGTCCGAGAAGGTGCCGATGTGGGTGCCGCCGAGCTGCCCCTGGGTGGCTTGGGTGAAGAGGGCGTTGTCGGCCACCTCACCGAAGTTCCAGCCCTCGCCGTAGAGGTAGATGCTCTTGCCGTCGACGCCGTCCTTCCTGAGGGTGAGCGCGTCGAGCCCGGCCCGGACGGCCAGCATGTTGGCACGGCTGGCGTGGCCCATGAGGTCGAAACGGAAGCCGTCGACCTTGTAGTTGCGGGCCCACGACACGACCGAGTCGACCATCAGCTTCTCGCCCATGGCGTGCTCCGTCGCGACGTTCTGGCAGCACGTCGAGGTCTGCACCGCACCGGTCGCGTCGAGGCGGTGGTAGTAGCCGGGCACGATCTGGTCGAGCACCGACGTGTCCGCCTGGCCGGAGGCCGCCGTGTGGTTGAAGACCTCGTCGAGCACGACCCGCAGGCCGTCCTGGTGGATCGCGCCGACCATGGTGCGGAACTCCGCGACCCGGTTGCCCCCGTCGGCGGCCGTGGCGCTCGAGGCGTAGGACCCGTCCGGGACGCTGTAGTGGTAGGGGTCGTAGCCCCAGTTGAAGGCGTCCTTGCCCGCGACGGCCGTGACGCACTTCTGCTGCTCGGTGCTGTCGGGCGCGTAGGAGGCGAGATCGCAGGCCGGCTTCTCCTGCTTGGCCGGGTCCTCCTCGATCGAGGCGATGTCAAAGCTCGGCAGCAGGTGAACCGTGTTGAGGCCCGCCTTGGCGAGCTCCTTGAGGTGCGTCCGGCCGTCACCGTTCTCGGCGAAGGCGAGATAGCTGCCCCGCTTGGCGGCGGGCACCTTGGCGTCGCTCATCGAGTAGTCGCGGATGTGCAGCTCGTAGACCGTCGTGTCGACGAACTTCGCGAGCGGCGGCGACGCCGTGGTGCGCCAGATCGAGGGCATGTATGCCGTGTCGCCGAGGTCCACCGCGACCGACCGCGTCGAGTTGAGCGTCAGCGCGACCGAGCTCGGGTCGGTGACGAGGTTGGTCTCGACCTTCCCCGTCGTCGGGGCGTAGACGGTCACCTCGTAGAGGTAGCGCGCGTTCTTGGCGCGCGAGCCGAGGGCAGCCGTCCACGCACCGTCGGACCCGCGCTTCATCGTGGTCCGGGTGGCGGCCGACGCGGCCCGGTCGGGGGAGCCCGCCGGCCAGGTCAGCAGCGAGACCGACTGCGCCGTGGGGGCCCACAGCGAGAAGCCGACCCGGCCCCGCGAGAAGCTCACGCCGTAGGAGTGCTTGCGGGCGTGAGCGGCATACATTGCGTCGAGAGCGATCGCCGTCTGGGCGCCGGTGGCGTCGAGCAGGACCCCGGTCGAGTCGTACATGCCAACGGCGACCTGCCCCTTGAGGATCTCGGGCATCGCCTTGGCGGTCTTCTTGTCGACGCGCAGCGCGACCGCCCCCTTGAGCTCAGGGTGCCCCGCGAGGAGGGCGGCGGGCAGGCCGGCGGGATCACGGGTGAGCGTCGCGACCGAGCCTCCGGTCACCGCCTCCGCGTCGAGACCGAGCCCGCCGGTGGCCGACCAGTGCAGCCGCCAGGCCAGGGTGGCGGGGTCGACGCCGGCCGGGAGGGCCGTCGCGGGCCAGGCCACGAGGTCGGGGCCGACGACGAACGCCTTGGCCTTCATCAGGTCGGGCGCGGCTCCGGCCTTCGAGGTCTTCACCGAGACCTCCTTGGTCGCGGAGTCGAACGAGATCGTCGTGACGACCCCGTCGGCGGGAACGGAGAAGGACACGTTGTCTGCCGGGTAGGCGGCGGCCCAGCCGAGCGACTCGGCCACCTTGAACTCGTAGTTGCCGGCGGGGATCTGGGTCGAGCTCCACGTGAAGGTGCCGTCACCGTCGGGGTCCTGCAGCCAGGAACGCATGCAGGAGGGGTCCCAGTCACCCGGGCAGCCGAGCTCGCTCTGGAAGCTGCCGGGCGCGGTGTAGATCGTG
Organism: uncultured Actinomycetota bacterium; assembly: GCA_963764195.1. GTDB lineage: Bacteria > Actinomycetota > Actinomycetes > Actinomycetales > Dermatophilaceae > JBDSSS01. The sequence continues at coordinate 222,584 of CAVXRG010000003.1, read as the reverse complement.
CCCTGGGCATCGCTCGTCGCCCAGTGGGTGCGGTGGTCGTAGTAGAAGGTCACCGGTCCGCCGGCGGCGGTGTAACCGATGTTGCCGCCGCCGGACGCGCCGCCGACGCCGTAGTTCTCGTCCCACGACTTGTCGATCGCCGCCTTGTACTCGTAGGAGCCGGCCGGGATCTGGTCGTAGGTGCCCTTCCAGACGTCGTCCTTGGGGTCGAGGGTGAGCTGGTCCTGGTCGCAGTCGGGCTGCCAGTCACCGGGGCACCCCATCTCGGAGTTGTGCGAGCCGGGGACGCTGACGTTGGCCGGCTGGGTCACCGGACCGACTCCCCCGCCGCCGCCGGTGTCGCCGGTGGGGGCCGTCGCGTCACCGACGACGGCGTAGGTCGAGGTGGCCGAGACGTGGCCGGACAGGTCCTTGGCGAGCATCCGGTACTCGACGAGGGTGCCCTTGGCCAGCCCCGACACGTCGTGGAAGACGCGGTAGGGAGCGTTGTCGTCGGTACCGATCGCGGTCCACGCCGTGGTGCCGACGGGGCGCTCGAGGAAGGTCACCTCGGCGAAGGTGTTGGCCGGGATGGCGGCACCGATCTCGGCGCGGCCACCGACGACGCCGCCGGCGCTGGGCGCCGTCGGGTAGATCGCCGGGGCTGCCTTCGAGCGCTCCATCGTCGACCTCGCCCGGTAGACGGCCACCGACAGCGGCGGGACGGTCACGGTGACCCGGCCGGCCTTGTCGGCTCGGAGGTCGGCGGACGCTCCGAGGAGCGGGGCGAACTTCGACGCCGCAGAGTAGGTCGCGAGGGTCGCGGTCTTGGCGCTCGTCGCATTGTTGGCGACGACGAGGAACTCGCGCTTGTCCTTCTTGTCGATGCGGCTGAACGCGTAGATCCCCGCGGCGTCGGAGGCGTAGCGGTGGATCTGCGCGCCGTCGGCGAGCGCCGGGTAGGCCTGGCGCAGCGCCGCGAGCTTCGAGATCGCCTGGTAGAGCGGGGTCCTCGTGTCGTAGTGGCTACCGGCGCCGGCAGGCTTGGTGCTCCCGACGATGGCGTCGTCGGCGTAGTCGGCCGTCTTCGTGGCGAACATGTCCTGGCGTGAGTCCTTGTCGCCACCAGGACCGGTGAAGCCCTGCTCGTCCCCGTAGTAGACGACGGGGTTGCCCCGGGTCAGGTACATCAGGGACGTGGCGAGCTCGTCACGGGCGAGCAGCTCGTCGCCCGTGTAGCCGGCGCCGGCCAGCATCATGCCGACGCGGCCCATGTCGTGGTTGCCGAGGAAGGTCGGCAGCTCGTAGGCGTTGGAGTCGGCGTCGGTGTAGTAGTCGTCGCCGGCGAAGAGGTCACGCACGCCGGTCGTCGGCTTGCTCTGGGCGAACCCGAGGGCAGCGCCCTGGAACGGGAAGTCCAGAGCCGCGGGGAGCTTGCCCTTGGTCGTGAACTCGCTGACGTAGGAGGGACTTCCGTCGTAGACCTCACCGAACATGTTGAAGTCGGGGTTGCCGGCCGCCTTGGCGTGCGCGAGAACGGCCGGGCCGAAGGACTGCCAGAACTCCATGTTGACGTGCTTGACCGTGTCGATGCGGAAGCCGTCGATGCCGAAGTCGACCCACGTGTTGTAGATGTCCTCCATCCCGTGGACGACCGCGGGGTCCTCGGTGAAGAGGTCGTCGAGACCGACGAAGTCGCCGTAGGTCGACGACTCGCCCGCGAAGGTCGAGTCACCGCGGTTGTGGTACTTCGTCGGGTCGTTGAGCCAGGCCGGGACCTTGACGGTCTTGTCGGCCTCGGTGCGGAGGACCGGCGTGTAGGGGAAGGAGACCTTCGGGTCGAGCCTGGGGAAGGCGCTCGTGCCAGCGACCGCCGCATCGTCGAAGACGGCGCCGGACGCGTCCTTGTACGGAGCGGTGGCCTTGTCGACGTAGCTGGACGTGCCCTCCTGGTAGGAGATGACGTCGGCCGTGTGGTTGGTGATGATGTCGAAGTAGACCTTCATCCCCTTGGCGTGCGCGGCCTTGATGAGCGCCTTCATGTCCCCGTTGCTGCCCAGGTGGGGGTCGATCTTCGTGAAGTCGGTGATCCAGTAACCGTGATAGCCGGCGCTCGCGTCGGACCCCGAGCCCTGGACCGGGCGGTTGGTGAAGGAGGGCGTGAGCCAGATCGCGGTCGTGCCCAGACCCGAGATGTAGTCGAGCTTCTGCGTGACGCCCTTGAGGTCGCCCCCGTGGTAGAAGCCCTTGTCGGTCGGGTCGAGACCGGTCTCGAGTCGCCCACCGGTGAGCCCCCCCGTGTCGTTGGACGTGTCACCGTTGGCGAAGCGGTCGGCCATCACGAAGTAGAAGCGCTCACGGGTCGCGAGCTCGCGCAGCGAGGAGGTGGCGAGCGCGGCGTCGGCCTTGGTGGCAGGCCCGTTGTGCTCGGCCGGAGCGACGCCGATGGCGTGGGTCGTGTCGTCGTAGGTGACGCGGAGCTTGGCCGGGCCGGCGAGCACGAGGGGCACGTTGCCGCTGCCCTGCCCGTAACTCTCGTCCCAGGCATGGTTGATCGCGACCTTGAGCTCGTAGCTGCCGGCCGGGACGGTGAACACCTTCGCGTATGCCGTCGTGCCGGCGACCGGGTCGAGGTCCGTCGTGGCACAGGTCGGGTCCCAGTCACCGGGACATCCGAGCTCGTCCTGCAGCGACCCGACGAGGGTCGCGGTCCGCACGTCCGCGGCACGGGCGCTCGAGACGGCCAGGACCGGGGTGGTGAGTCCGGCGCCGACGACCGCAGTGGCGGTGAGGGCAGACAGGATCGAACGACGGCGCATGCGCACTCCTTTGTGGGTCGGCCGTCAGCGCCCGTCCCTGGACGCGCGGCCACGGAGCAACGTATCGCCGGGCGAGGCGGCGCGCCAGTGGTGATCTGCAAATTCTTGCAAGAGTGTCACGAGTCTTGCTGAGCCCATCTCCCGGCCGGGTCGTCGCGCCCTCAGCCGGCGACGGGTCGGCGCAGGGCCTCGATCGCGGAGGCGAAGTCGCTCACGCGGGTCACGCCGACGAGGTCGCCGCCGGGACGGACGCCGTCGGGCCATCCGGGCCCGCCGATGACGACGGAGAGCGGCCAGTCGATCACCTCGAGCGCCGCCCAGAAGGGCTCGTCGACCCGCCTCGGGAGGGAGGCCCAGAGGAAAAGCGCCGAGGGCCGGGCTCGAGCCAGGGCCTCGACGGTCGCACCGGCCGGGACCCGAGGGCCGAGGAAGATGCACGGCACTCCCCCGAGCGACAGCTCCGCCTCGACGGCGAGCAGGGGAAGGTGGTGGTGGTCGTCGTCGGCGCCGGCGAGCATGACGGGCGCCCCGCCCATCCGGAGCCGGTTGGAGCGGACCACGGCCCGCAGCTCGGTCTGGAGCAGCTCGCTCGCGAGGTGCTCGGAGGCGACACCGAGCCGTCCGCGGCGCCACTGGACCCCGATCTCGGTGAGCGCCGGGGCGAGGACCCCGACCCACGCCGTCGTGACGTCCGCCCTCGCGAGCAGCTGGCGGTACAGGGAGGACAGGTGCAGGGCGTCGAGCCGCTCGGCGGCGGAGACGATCTCGGTCACGGTGTCGGCGCTGGCCTGACCGCCGAGCATCGGCCCCGGCGACGAGGACGACGCCTCCACCCGAGCGGTCGGTACCGCGCCGGGTCGGGCTGCGAGTCGCGCCTCGACGGCGCCGTCGGTGAGGTCGAGGACCGACTCGGCCGCGGTCTGGGCCGCCACCCCCTCGCCGATGATCCGGGACATCAGCTCGACCCGGCGCATGTCCGGGGTCGAGTAGCGCCGGTGCCGCCCTTCGGTGCGCAACGTCGGCCCGACGCCGTAGCGACGGTCCCACGACCGCAGCGTGGAAGCAGGCAGTCCGACCTTCTCGGCGACGGCTCCGACCGGCCAGGTCAGACCCGGGTCGTCGAGGTGCATGCCGGCACGAGGGTGTCGGGGATCCGGACCCGGCTCAAGGGGCGCGGAAGACGCGCCGGAGGAGGCCGGCGCCGGCTCAGCCGTCTCCTCGTCCACGATCGCCACCCCTCCGCTCTCGACCGACCTCTCGAACCAGGGAGGGGCGCAGCCGCTCCCGGCAGCCCGCACTCGAGCCGACCCGAGCATAAACCTGCGCAACCCCCTTGCGCAACGCACAAGTTGTGCGTAGGTTTTGCAGCAGAAAAGCAGCAATCTCGACTGTAGGAGGAACCCCATGAGCTCGATCGTCCGCCTCCCCCGCCCCATCGTCTCCTCCTACGAATGGCAGGAGCAGGGACTGTGCCGCGGCAAGGCCGTGGAGCAGTTCTTCACCGAGGACATCGAGGAGGGCCAGCGGGCCCGCCGTGAGCGGGCCGATGCCGCCAAGGCCGTGTGCGCGGCCTGCCCGGTCATGCAGCGCTGCCTCCAGCACGCGATGAGCGTCCCGGAGAGTTTCGGCATCTGGGGTGGCACGACCCCGTCGGAGCGCTCCCGGATGCTCTGGGACGTCGCCGGCTGACCCCGGCCGCCCGACCTGGGCACGGCCCGACCGGTCCGACCGGCCCGACTGCGGCCCGACCCGCGGCGCTGGACCGCACGAGTGGACGCGGCCCGGACCGGGTCCGGACCCCACGTCTACCCTCCTGCGCGGATCGCGAGGTCGATGACCTCGGCGGTCGGCAGCCCGGCGAGGTCGGCGCCGTCCAGGAGCAGTTTGGCTCCCCGGGTCCCCGCGCCGACGACGACGAGGCCGGCAGCCACCACCGCTGCATCGACGAGGACGGGCCAGTCAGCGGGGAGCCCTACCGGGGTGATCCCGCCCTGCCGCATACCGGTGCGCTCCTGTGCCTCCCCCTGGTCGGCGAAGGAGATCTTCCGGGCGCCGAGGTGCTTGCGAACGACCCGGTTGACGTCGGCCCGGTCGGTCGCGAGGACGAGCACCGCGGCATACGTCGTCACCTCACCGCGGCGTGCCTCGACGACGACGCAGTTGGCGGAGGCCTCCGGCGCCACGTCGTAGGCGGCGCAGAACGCGGCCGTGTCCGCGAGGGTCTCGTCGATGGCCGCGACCCGCGCGCGCGGCACGAGGCCGAGCGCGCCGACGACCGGCTCCGCGAGCAGGTCGGGTCGGTCGGCGGCCGGGGCCCAGGTGAGGTTTCCTTCTGCTGAGGGCATGCCACCACCTTCTCCTATCGCCGACCCCGACGCGACCCCGACGCGACCCCGACGGGCGCCTCAGCGGCGCCGCGCCACCCGCCCCTCGTCCCAGACCGGCTCGTCGGACTCGTAGACCCGGCCGTCCGCCCCGAAGACGACGAAGCGGTCGAAGCCGCGAGCGAACCACCGGTCGTGCGTGACGGCGACGACCGTCCCCTCGAAGCGCTCGAGCCCCTCCTCGAGAGCCTCGGCGGACTGGAGGTCGAGGTTGTCGGTGGGCTCGTCGAGCAGCAGCATCGTCGCTCCCGACAGCTCGAGCAACAAGATCTGGAAGCGAGCCTGCTGCCCGCCCGACAGCGACTCGAAGCGCTGCTCCGACGAGCGGGCGAGCTCGTAGCGGTCGAGGGCGCGGGCGGCCTCCTCGCGGGCCTTGCCCGGCCGGTGCTCGTCACCCCGGTGCAGGATCTCGAGGAGCGTGCGCCCCATCAGGGACGGGTGCTCGTGGGTCTGCGCGAACCACCCGGGCCGGACCCGGGAGCCGAGCCGCACGACGCCGCCGTGCTCGACGGGGACGGGCTGCACGTCGCCGACCGGCCGGTGCTCCGGCTCCGGATCGCTGCCCCCGCAGGCGAGCAACCGCAGGAAGTGCGACTTGCCCGACCCGTTCGAGCCGAGGATCGCGACCCGCTCGCCGTACCAGACCTCGAGGTCGAAGGGCTTCATCAGCCCGGTCAGCTCGAGCCCGGTGGCGACCACCGCCCGCTTGGCGGTCCGACCGCCGGACAGGCGCATCGTCAGCTTCTGGGTCGACGGCGTCTCCTCGGGCGGTCCGGCCTGCTCGAACTTGGCGAGCCGGGTCTGGGCGGCCTGGTAGCGCGAGGCCATCCCGTCGTTGAACTTCGCCTTCACCTTGAGCGTCTGGACGAGCGTCTTGAGCTTGAGGTGCTCCTCGTCCCAGCGGCGGCGCAGCTCCTCGAGCCGGGAGTTGCGGTCGTCGCGCGCCTGACCGTAGGTGGCGAAGCGTCCCGGGTGCACCCACAGGCTCGCACCCGCGCCGCCCGGCTCGAGGGTGGCGATCCGGGTCGCGACGCGGTCGAGCAGCTCCCGGTCGTGGCTGATGAACAGCACCGTCTTGGGGGAGGCGACGAGGGCCTCCTCGAGCCACCGCTTCGTCGGCACGTCGAGGTAGTTGTCGGGCTCGTCGAGCAGGAGCACCTCCTCGGGGCCGCGGAGCAGCGCCTCGAGGACGAGCCGCTTCTGCTCCCCGCCGGACAGGGTCGTGACGGTCCGCCACTGGCACCGCTCGTAGGGGATGCCGAGGGCAGCCATCGTGCACTGGTCCCAGAGCGTCTCCTGCTCGTAGCCGCCCGCCTCGCCCCACTCGACGAGCGCATGCGCGTACGCCATCTGGTCGGCCTCTTCGTCCCGCTCCATCATCGCGACCTCGGTGCGGTCGATCTCCTCCGCGGCGAGCCGGATCCGCTCCGGCGCGACCGACACGAGCAGGTCGCGCACCGTCGTGCCGTCGTGGACCTTGCCGATGAACTGCCGCATCACCCCGAGGCCCCCCGACCGGGTGACCGCCCCCTCGTGGGCGGCGAGGTCACCGGCGACGATCCGGGTCAGGGTCGTCTTGCCGGTGCCGTTGGGCCCGATCAGCGCGACCTTGGCGCCCTCCCCGACGCGCAGCGACACGCTGCCGAGCAGCGGCCTGCCGTCGGGCAGGGTGAAGGAGATGGCATTGATGTCGACGTGGCCCACGCACGCAAGAGTGACGTATGCGGCCCGCTCCCGTCACGTCGATACCGCGGGGCCGCCTCAGGCCGGGCTGATCGGGGCCCGGTCGGTGCGCACGAGGGTCTCCCGGGCGCGCAGCCACGGCAGCACCGCCACGACACTGACGACGCCGGTGAGGGCGAAAGCCCAGCCGAAGCCCCACGCGTCCGCGGCCACGCCCACGAGGATCGGGCCGAGGATGGCGCCGGTGTCTTGCGACATCTGGAAGGTGGCGAGGACGCTGCCGCCCCCGCGGTCCGAGCCGACGACGTCAGCCACGGTGGCCTGCTGGCCGGGGTTGACCATGCCGGCACCGACGCCGCTGACGACCGACAGGACGAGCAGCACGAGGAGGCTGTGGCTCAGGCCCATCGCGCCGAGCGAGACGGCCGTGACGAGCAGACCACCGATGACCAGCGGGCGCCGGCCGATCCGGTCGGCGAGCCGGCCGGAGACCTGCAGCGTCAGGGCCGTGCCGACCGCTGCGACGGCGAGCGCCACCCCGGCCACCCAGGTGGCGGCGTACACGGCGAACGCGAACTGGGGCAGCACGGCGACCCGGACACCGAAGTTGGACCACCCGTTGGCGAAACCGGACGCGAGCGCCGCCCGGTAGGCCGGGTCGGCGAGTGCCTCCCGCAGCAGCATCGGGGCCGCGACGGGCTGGTCGGGGCTCGGGCGGAGGGAGGCACCGGAGAGCCGCAGCGCGACGGAGGCCGCGGCGATGACGAGCGCGACGGCATACGCGATGAACGGCAGGCGCATCCCCAGGGAGGCGAGCAGCCCACCGACGACGGGTCCCACCGTTCCACCGATGAGGAAGGCGCTGGCGTAGGCGGAGGACACCCGTCCGCGCATCCCCGGCGGGGCGAGCCGCACGAGCAGGGCCATCGCCGACACGGTGAACATCGTCGAGCCGATGCCGCCGAGGCCGCGGAAGACGAGCAGCTGCACATACGACTGCGCGAACGCCGTCGCGAGCGAGGAGGCGGCGACGATGAGCAGGCCGGTGAGGTAGACCGGCCGCTCCCCCAGGCGCGAGACGAGGGCGCCCCCGACCGGCGCGAAGACGAGGCGGAAGAAGGCGAAGGCCGACACGACGACGGAGGCCGCCGCCACCCCGACGTCGAAGCTGCGCGCGTAGGCCGGAAGGACCGGCGCGACGAGGCCGAAGCCGATCGCGATGACGAAGGCCGCCGCGACGAGGACCGCGATCTCGCCGGGGATCGGGGGTCTCGCGGAGCGCGACGACCGGCGGGTCAGGTCCACAGCCAGCCCGCGAGCATCCCGGTCAGCTCCGCCATCGCGTGGTCGGCCTCGCCGGGCGAGGAGCTGAGCGTGAGCAGGTAGATCCGGCCTCCGTGGCTGACACCGTAGGATCGCGCGACGACCGGGATGCCCTGCTCCTCGAACGCCGAGGAGAAGCCCCTCGCGGTCTCCCCCGCGACCTGCAGGTCGGGGGCGTCGGAGATCGTCCGCCCCTGCCCCGCGAGCTGGGCGCGCCCACGCGAGATCTCGGCGTCGAGGTCGGTCCCCCCGCCCTCCGCGCTCGTGACGACGAGGTTGGTGTTGAACTTCGCGACCTGCACGCTCGACAGGACGACGACCTCGAGGCCGGCAACCTCACCGGCCCGGTCCGTCGCGTCGACCCAGCCGGCGGCCGGGACGAGGGTGAAACCACTGGACCGCGCGGTGACGACGACGGCGGGCGCGCTCGTGGCGGAGGTGCCGGTCCCGCTCCCCGACCCGCCGGACGGTACGTCGGGAGAGGAGCACCCGGCGAGCAGGACGGCGCTGACGAGCAGCGCGGCCGCAGCCGTGCGAGACCCTCCCCGCCGAGCCGTGGCCCCGACGGCCGTCGGGGTCGTGGGGCGGCCGGGTCGGGTCATGGGGACGATGCAATCACACCGTCAGGGCCACGCTCGCGGCTGCCCCCGGCGTCCTGGTCGACGCGGCGTTCGCCCCGTCGCGCCCGGGCCTCGCACGCGCGCGCCGCGAGCTGGTCGTCGGCCGGGTAGCGCACCTGCTCCAGGCTGAGGCCGTGCGCCGGCATGACGAGGACCTCGGCGCCACGCACCCCGGCAGCCAGGGTCGCCGCGGGCCAGCCGGCCTCCCGGCGTCCTTCCCCCACAGCGACGACCGCGCCGACGAGGGAGCGGACCATCGAGTGGCAGAAGGCGTCCGCTCGCAGGGTCGCGGCCAGCACCCCCTGCTCGTCGCGTTCCCAGCCGAACTCGAGCAGCGTGCGGGTCGTCGTGGCCCCCTCCCGACGACGGCAGAACGCGGCGAAGTCCCGTAGGCCGAGCAGCGCCGTGCTCGCGGCGTTGAGGGCGTCGACGTCGAGCGGTCGTCGCCACCACACGGTGTCGTGACGGCGCAGCGGGTCCCGCGTCGCGGACGGGTCGGCGATCCGATAGCGGTAGCGCCGCTCGAGGGCGCCGAAGCGTGCGTCGAACCCGTCCGCCGCGCGGACCGCCGCGTGGACGACGATGTCGTGCGGGAGGATGCCGCGCAGGCGCTTGAGCAGGTCGGCCTCCGGCCGGCGGGTGGCCCGGCCGGGCAGGGTGTCGAAGGCCTCTCGCGACACGTCGAGGTGGACCACCTGACCGCGAGCGTGGACGCCGGCGTCGGTGCGGCCCGCCACGGTGAGCCGGACCGGCGCCGGCGCACGCAGCAGCGTCGTCAGGGCGGCGACGAGCTCGCCCTCGACGGTGCGCAGCCCCGGTTGGGCGGCCCAGCCCGAGAAGTCCGTGCCGTCGTAGGCGAGGTCGAGACGGAGGCGGAGCGGGGCGGACACCGGCCCATTGTGCCCGAGACCGCCGCCCACCCGAGCCTGCGGTCAACCCCGGACGGGTCTCGCCCGTCTTCACAGTGGACGCCGACAACGACGTCGGTGCCCACTGGGAAAGGGGAATCATCATGAACACCTCGTCCACCACCGCGCGGCGCCGACTCGTCTCGGTGGCCGCCTCGCTCGCCCTCGTCGCGCCCGTTGCCGCCGCGGTGGGCAGCGCTCCCGCCTCTGCGGCGCCGTTCTGCGGCATCACCTGGGGGTCGCTCACCAAGACCGCTGCCCCCATGGCCACCGGGTCGGTCACCGGCGTCCGGTCGGGGCGCCACGACTGCTTCGACCGCCTCGTCGTCGACATCGGGCCCGGCCGGGGCGCCGTCGGGTACTCCGTCGCCTACGTCGACACGGTGCGGAACCCGGCCAGCGGGCTCCCCGTGTCGGTCAGCGGTGGGGCTCGGCTGCAGGTCTCGGTGCATGCGCCGGCCACGGCTCGGGTCCCCGCCTCGGGCACGGCGAGCTACGCCGGGTGGCAGACCTTCCGGCAGCTGCGCTGGGTCGCGAGCTTCGAGGGCTACACCGACCTCGGCCTCGGCGTCCGGGCGCGGCTCCCGATGCGCGCCTTCACCCTGGCCGGACCGGGCGGCGGGCAACGACTCGTGGTCGACGTCGCCCACCGTTGGTGACACCCCGTCGAGTGGGCATTTTCCTCCGCCGGACCCCGTGACAAAGTGCCCACTCGACGCACGACCCGTCGAGTGGGCATTTTCTTCCGCCGGACCCCGGTGACAAAGTGCCCACTCGACGGGGGGGGGAGGTGGCGGTGGGGGTGAGTGGGGACGCAACCGTGGCCACGTCCGTGGGTACGGACGTGGCCACGCAGGTGAGCCGGAGGGCTCAGACGATCAGGAGCCGGCCTTCGTGAAGCCAGCAGCCTCGGCGTCCTCGGCGGACTGGAACCAGAACTCGGCGACGGTCTGGTCGTACCACTGGCCGTCGGCCTCGTGGTACTTGCCGGAGTCGGCGTTCCCCTTGACGGTGTAACCGTCCTCGGGCGAGGAGCCGTCCTCGTTCGCGGCGACCGCGCCCTCGGGCACCTCGGTCGCGTCGGTCGCGTCGGTCACCTGGTCGGCGTCCTCGGCGGCCTGGGTCTCGACAGCGGCGGCCTTGGCCGCGTCCTGGGCCGCGCGGCGCGTCGCACCCTCGGCCTCCTTGACGGTGGCCTTCTTGGCCGACAGCGGCTCGCGGACGAGCTCGATGACGACCATGGGGGCCTTGTCGCCCTTGCGGGGGCCGATCTTGATGATGCGGGTGTAGCCGCCCTCGCGAGCCGCCATGTCGGGGGCGATCTCGGCGAAGAGGCGGTGGACGACACCCTTGTCGCGCACGACGGTCATGACCCGACGTCGGGCGTGCAGGTCACCGCGCTTGGCGAAGGTGACGAGGCGCTCGGCGAGCGGGCGGAGCCGCTTCGCCTTGGCCTCGGTCGTCGTGATCTTGTCGTGCTCGAAGAGCGACGTCGCGAGGTTGGCCAGGATCAGCCGCTCGTGGGCGGGGCCGCCACCGACGCGGGGACCCTTGGTGGGGGTGGGCATTGTGTTTCTCCTAGAGGATCTGACCAGGCCGTCTCGAGCGAGGTGCCGAGGGCGCGGTCACAAGCGGTTGGTCAGAGCTGCTCGTCCTCGACGAACGACTCGTCGTCGTCGTCGAGGTCGTCGTCGCCGTAGTTGTCCACGAGCGCCGAGGGGTCGAATCCGGGAGGGCTGTCCTTGAGGGCCAGACCCATGCCGACGAGCTTGGCCTTGACCTCGTCGATCGACTTCGCACCGAAGTTGCGGATGTCGAGCAGGTCGGCCTCGCTGCGCCCGACGAGCTCACCCACGGTGTGGATGCCCTCGCGCTTGAGGCAGTTGTAGGAACGAACCGTGAGGTCGAGCTCCTCGATCGGCAGCGCCAGGTCCGCCGCGAGCGCGGCGTCCGTCGGCGACGGGCCCATGTCGATGCCCTCGGCCTCGACGTTGAGCTCACGGGCCAGGCCGAAGAGCTCGACGAGCGTCTTGCCGGCCGACGCCATGGCGTCCCGCGGAGACATCGAGTTCTTCGTCTCGACGTCGACGATGAGCTTGTCGAAGTCGGTGCGCTGCTCCACACGGGTGGCCTCGACCTTGTAGGTCACGGTCAGCACCGGGCTGTAGATGGAGTCGACCGGGATGCGGCCGATCTCCTGGTCGCCGGACTTGTTCTGCTGCGCGGAGACGTAGCCGCGGCCACGCTCGACGGTCAGCTCGACCTCGAGCTTGCCCTTCTCGTTGAGCGTCGCGAGGTGCAGACCCGGGTTGTGGACCTCGACACCCGCGGGCGGCGTGATGTCGGCGGCGGTCACGGCGCCGGGGCCCTGCTTGCGCAGGTACATGACGACCGGCTCGTCGTGCTCGGAGGAGACGACCAGACCCTTGATGTTGAGGATCATCTCGGTGACGTCCTCCTTCACACCGGGGACGGTCGAGAACTCGTGCAGGACACCGTCGATGCGGATCGAGGTGACCGCAGCACCCGGGATGCTCGAGAGCAGGGTGCGACGGAGGCTGTTGCCGAGCGTGTAGCCGAAGCCGGGCTCGAGGGGCTCGATGGCGAAGCGGCTGCGGTTGTCCGCAACGACTTCCTCGGAGAGCTGGGGACGCTGTGCGATGAGCACTGTTCATTTCCTTCCCACCTCGCGACCGCTATATGACGCGAAGTGATGCTGCCCGGTCGTGATCCGGGCGGGTCGGCTCGGCTCTGTCTGCGAGGCCGACCCCGAACCCTGCGGGTATGCCGCTGAGCGAGCTCAGCGGCATACCCGCGGGTGGTGGTTCGTCAGTTCTTCGAGTAGAGCTCGACGATGAGCTGCTCGGTGAGCTGGCTGTCGATCTGCGCACGCACCGGGAGCTGGTGGATGAGGATCTGCAGCGAACCGGGGACGACCTGCATCCACGCGGGGATCGGGCGCTCGCCGAACGTCTGGCGGGCCAGCTCGATCGGGAAGCTCTCGACCGACTGCTTGCGCACGGTGATGATGTCGTACTGCTCGACCCGGTAGCTCGGCACGTCGACCCGCTGGCCGTTGACCTCGAAGTGGCCGTGGCTGACGAGCTGACGGGAGTGACGACGCGTGCGGGCCAGGCCCGCGCGGTAGATCACGTTGTCGAGGCGCGACTCGAGGATGGTGAGGAGGTTCTCACCGGTCTTGCCGGGACGCTTGGCCGCTTCCTTGTAGTAGCGGACGAACTGCTTCTCCATGACGCCGTAGGCGAAGCGGGCACGCTGCTTCTCCTGGAGCTGGGTCAGGTACTCCTTCTCCTGGATCCGGCGACGGCCGTGCTGGCCGGGCGGAAAGGGACGGAGCTCGAAGTTCTTGTCGCCGCCGACGAGGTCCATCTTGAGACGGCGGGACTTCTTGGTGATCGGGCCGGTGTACCGAGCCATGTGTTATCTCTTCTTCCTGGTCTCGGGGCGGTCAGACGCGACGGCGCTTGGGCGGGCGGACGCCGTTGTGGGGCGTGGGCGTGACGTCGCTGATCGCGCCGACCTCGAGGCCGGTGGCGGTCAGGGAGCGGATCGCGGTCTCACGACCGGAGCCGGGGCCCTTGACGAAGACGTCGACCTTGCGCATGCCGTGCTCCATGGCGCGGCGGGCGGCAGCCTCGGCAGCCATCTGGGCGGCGAACGGGGTGGACTTGCGCGAGCCCTTGAAGCCGACCTGGCCGGCGGAGGCCCACGCGATCACAGCGCCCTGGGGGTCCGTGATCGAGATGATGGTGTTGTTGAAGGTGCTCTTGATGTGAGCGTGCCCGTGGGCGATGTTCTTCTTCTCTTTGCGACGAACCTTCGTCGCGCGAGCCTTGGGAGGCATTTTTCTCCTACGTCAGAAACGAGTTCGGTGGGACCGTACGGATGCCGCGAGCGGATCCGTCAGGGTCACTTGGCCTTCTTCTTGCCGGCCACGGTGCGCTTCGGGCCCTTGCGGGTGCGCGCGTTGGTCTTGGTGCGCTGTCCGTGCACCGGAAGACCACGACGGTGACGAAGACCCTGGTAGGAGCCGATCTCGACCTTGCGGCGGATATCGGCCTGCACCTCACGGCGCAGGTCACCCTCGAGGCGGTAGTTGCCCTCGAGGAAGTCACGAAGCGCAACGAGCTCGGCTTCACCGAGGTCCTTGACGCGGGTGTTGGGGTTGACGCCGGTCGCGACCAGCGCCTCTGTCGAACGGGTGCGACCGACACCGAAGATGTAGGTCAGTGCGACCTCGACGCGCTTCTCGCGCGGAAGGTCGACTCCAACAAGACGTGCCATGTTGGTGGTTCTCCTGTTTCGTTTTCACGGAGGTCTGGAGCAGTCACCGATCCGGTCTCACGGTCCGAACGGACCACCGGTCCCCGGCCTCCGTGCCGGGGGTGACGTCCTGCGCGACTCGACGAGTCGTCATCAGGGGCCGGGTGCTGCGTGATGCATGTGGCGTGCTGTCGAAGTTCTGTCGACGGCGAGGTGTGGTGCTCTGCTCAGCCCTGGCGCTGCTTGTGGCGCAGGTTCTCGCAGATCACCATGACGCGCCCGTTGCGGCGAATCACCTTGCACTTGTCGCAGATCTTCTTGACGCTCGGCTGAACCTTCATCTGCCTGCTGTCTTCAGATCGCGCCCCTGCCACCGCGGACCCGGATGGGGCCCCCGACCGGCAGGTGCTGGTTGGTCATCATGTGCTGGAGCTTCGTGCTCGCGCCCCGGGTCGCCCCGTGGCTCGTGCCGTCAGCGGTAACGGAAAACGATCCGACCGCGGGTCAGGTCATAGGGCGAGAGCTCGACGACGACCCGGTCCTCGGGGAGGATCCGGATGTAGTGCTGTCGCATCTTGCCCGAGATGTGCGCGAGAACCTTGTGACCGTTGCTCAGCTCGACCCGGAACATTGCGTTCGGGAGAGCCTCGACGATCGTGCCCTCGATCTCGATGACACCGTCCTTCTTGGCCATATCCTCCGTCAATCCATGCTGCGGCCGACCCGGGATTGGGACGGCCTCGGTGTGTCTCTGTGGAGCGTGATGATGCACGGCATCGGGACACTCGACACCCAGCGGACAAGACTACGCGAGTGCACGGCATACGAGAAATCGGCCCGAAGGCTCCAGAGCCCCCGTCGCGTCCTGCCCGCGTGGTCAGCCGCCCGGTCCGCGGATCTCCGCGAGGCGGAGCGCGACGACCCGTCGTACGACGGGGTCGGGGACCGGGTGGTCGACGTCGAAGCGGATGGCGCCCTTGGACACGTCGTGGTCCGGCAGGTCGGCGGCGACCTCGGCGACGACGGCGGCGCTGAAGGGGTAGATCGCGAGGTGGTGGGCGGTGGCCCGCACCGCGAGCAACGGCTTGCCGGCCACCCGCAGGGCGGCGAGGCCGTAGCCGTGACCCTCCTCCACCTCCGGTGCGCTGTCGACGGCGATCGCGACGACGCGCTCCAGGAGCGCGCGCCGAGCGGGGTCCACCGTCTCGAGGTAGTCGGTCACGCTGCCCACGACGTCATCCTCGCACCGGGGCCACCGGCAGTCACCGGCAGTCACCGGGTGCGCCGTCGCGACTCCTCGGCATACTGGCTCCATGGACGAGCCGGAGAGCATCGAGGCCTACTACGCACGGATCGTCGCCGGTGCCGACGACGAGGGTCGCCTGCCCGTCGCCGTGACGGAGATGCCGGGGTGGGACATCTACCCCTACGAGATCGACAGCCTCCGGCTCAAGCCGCTGCGGCCGCTCGCCGACGAGGAGCCTGCCCGCCGCGGGGAGACCCCGTCGGACTGCTGGTGCGCCGCGTCGGCGGCCGGTGAGCTCGACGAGGTGCCCGAGGACGACGGCAACCTCGTCTGGAGCAACGAGCGGTGGACGCTGCGTCTCGGGTCCGACACCGGCCTGCCCGTGATGCTCGTGCTCGGGCCGCGCGACCACCACGACCTGACGACCCTGCCGGGCGGGCTCGCTGCGGAGATGGGCCAGCTCATCGTGGCGGTGTCGGACGCGGTCGAGCACGTCCCGTCCGTCGGCCGGGTGCAGCTGGCGAAGTACGGCGACGGGGGCGCGCACCTGCACCTGTTCTTCCTCGGCCGCCCGACGCGCGTGCTCCAGCTGCGCGGGTCACCCCTGCTCGACTGGGAGGAGAACCTCCCCCGCGTGCCCCTCGAGGTGCTCCGGGCCAACGCCCGGGTCGTCGCCGAGCGGCTCGTCGTCCACGTCGGCGGCCGCGCGGGGACGCTCTCCGGCGACCTGCTCGACTGAGTCGCCGGAGAGCGTCAGGCCGGCCGGGCGGCGAGGCCGAACGGGTCCCGGCCCATGAGCGGGACCATCCGCCACGCGAGGTCGACCTCACCGTCGCCCACCCGCCCCTCGATCGCGAAGGAGTGGGGAGTCTCGATGACGCGCACCTCGGCGCGGAAGGTGTCCTCGTCGACCCAGCCACCGCTCGCGACGACGGGCAGCGACCAGTCCTGCGCCACGAGGACCGACGGCAGCCACTCCCCCGCACCCACGGCGACCGGAAGCCGGTCCTGCCCCCGGTGGAGAGAGACGACGTGGCCGGCGCCCTCACGGGCCACCGAGACGGCCGTGTAGGCCGACGCGAGCGTGCTCCCGCCCGATCGGGCGAGCTCCACCGTGTCCGGGCCGAGCGCGGCCCCCGCGAGGGGCTCGAGGGCCAGCCCGTCGAGGGCCCGCTCGAGGGCCACGTCGTCCGACTCCGATCCCGCCCGGCCGACGGCCGGGACCAGGTGCTCCCAGAGCAGGTCGAGCATCGTCTGCATGCGCTCGTGCTCCGAGGTGATCGCGATCGCGACGTCGTGCTCGGGGAGCACGATGAGGAACTGGCCGTAGGCGCCGTCGCCCCGGAAGCCGACCTGCTGCATCCAGAAGGAGTAGCCGTAGCCGCGGCGCCAGTCGGCCCCGGCGCCGGGGTCCTCGTTGAGCGGACCGAAGGCGACGGTGGCCTCCGCCACCCACGCCTCGGCGAGGAGACGCTCGCCCTGCCAGACCCCGCCGTCGAGGTAGAGCTGTGCGAGGGCGAGCACGTCGCCCGTGCGCAGGTGTGCCCCGCTGAAGCCGAGCTCGCGCCCCTGCGGGTCGGTGTGCCAGAGCACCTCGCCGATCCCCAGCGGGTCGAGCACGCGCGGGCGCAGCACCTCGCGCACACCCCCGCCGAGCCGCGCCACGATGACCGACAGCAGGTAGGTGGCGACCTGGTTGTAGGCGAAGACCGTGCCCGGCTCGGCCGTGGGCCGGGTCGCGAGGGCGCGGACCACCCAGTCATCCCCTCCCTGGGCGCCCGAGACGTCGGAGCGGTCGACGACCTGCGCCCACGCGTCGGTCTCGTGGCCGACCGTCATCGACAGGCAGTGCCGGACCCGGACCCGCGACCAGTGGTCGTCGAGCCCCTCGCGGTCCACCTCGGGCAGGTGGTCCAGGACGAGGTCGTCGAGACCGAGCCGCCCCTCCTGCACGAGCAGGCCCACCGCCGTCGCGGTCAGCGTCTTGGAGAGGGAGTAGACGAGCTGGGCGCGGTCAGCGGCATACGGGCGGACCCACCCCTGGGCGATGACGTGCCCGTGGCGGGCGACCATCACCCCGTGGAGGCCGAGGTCGTGCTCGCGCACGGCGGCGAGGAAGGCGAGCAGGCCGGCGGCGTCGACGCCCTGGGCGCTGGGGGCGGAGTGCGGAAGGTTCACCCGCCCGACGGTACGCCGTGACCGGCCACGGCGGCTCGTCGCCCCGGCGGCCGGGTCACGGCAGGTCAGGCCAGCGGGGCCCAGGCGGCGCCGCGGGCGGTGAGTGCCGCCTCGCCCCCGTCGACCGCGGTGAGGATCCACAGGCCGTCGGCGCGGACCGCCACCGAGTGCTCCCAGTGGGCGGCCCTCGTGCCGTCGGCCGTGACGACGGTCCAGTCGTCGTCCAGTACCCGCGTGTCGATGCCGCCGAGGGTCACCATCGGCTCGATCGCGCCGGTGAAGCCGTCGACGAGCTTGGGGCCGGTCTCGCCGACGAGGTAGTTCGGGATCTGGGGGTCCATGTGCATCTCGGTGCCGATGCCGTGCCCGACGTACTCGTCGATGATCCCGTAGGTCAGGCCGTCACGCTCGGCAGCCGCCTCGATGCTCTCCTCGACGGCGTCACCGACCGCGTAGAGCCGGCCGCCGACCGTCATCGCGGCAATGCCCGCATAGAGGCTCTCCTTCGTCGCGGCGATCAACGCGAGGTCCTCCGGCCGTCCCGCCTCGTCGCCACCGACGATGGCGGAGAAGGCGGCGTCGCCGTTCCAGCCCGTCACCTCGGCGCCGCAGTCGATCGAGAGCAGGTCACCCTCGAGGAGCACCCGGCCACCCGGTATGCCGTGCACGACCTCGTCGTTGACGCTTGTGCACAGCGTGTGGGAGTAGCCGGGGACCAGCTGGAAGTTCGGCACGCCGCCGTGGTCGCGGATGAACGCCTCCGCGAGCACATCGAGCTCGAGCGTCGTGCGGCCCGGCCGCACCTCGTCGCGGAGCATCTCGAGGGTGCGCCCGACGAGCAGCCCCGCCTCACGCATGAGGAGGAGCTGCTCGTCGGTGCGTCCCGGAAGCTTCTTGCGGCCGAACATCGAGGTGGGCGCTCAGCCGTGCTCGGGCAGCGCGGCGATGATCCGGTCGGTGACCTCGTCGACCTCGCCCATGCCGTCCACCTGGACGAGCAGGCCGGCGGCCTCGTAGTGCTGGGCCAGCGGCGCCGTCTCGCGGCGGTAGATGGCCTGGCGCTCGCGGATGACGTCCTCGGTGTCGTCGGAGCGGCCCTCGGTCTCGGCGCGCTTGAGCAGCCGGTCGACGACGGCGTCCTCGTCGACGGTCAGCTCGAGGACGGCGTCGAGGGCGTGGTCACCCTTGGCGAGCATCGCGTCGAGGGCCTCCACCTGGCCCGCGGTGCGCGGGTAGCCGTCGAGCAGGAAGCCGTCGGTGGCGTCGTCCCAGGTGAGACGGTCCTCGACGATCTCGTTGGTCACCTCGTCGGGGACGTATCCGCCCGAGGACAGGATCGCCTCGACCTTCTGGCCGAGCTCGGTCTGGTTCTTGATGTTGGACCGGAAGATGTCTCCGGTCGAGATCGCGGGGATGGACAGCCGATCGGCGATGTGAGCCGCCTGGGTGCCTTTCCCTGCGCCGGGCGGGCCGAGGATGATGAGTCGCGTCAACGGAGGAACCCTTCGTAGTGGCGCTGCTGGAGCTGCGCCTCGATCTGCTTCACCGTCTCGAGACCGACACCGACGACGATGAGGATCGAGGTGCCACCGAACGGGAAGTTCTGGTTCGCGCCGACGAGGACGAGGGCGATGAGCGGGATCAGTGAGACGAGCGCCAGATAGATCGCTCCGGGGACCGTGATCCGGGTGAGGACGTAGTTGAGGTACTCCGCCGTCGGTCGTCCGGCCCGGATGCCCGGGATGAAGCCGCCGTACTTCTTCATGTTGTCCGCGACCTCGGTCGGGTTGAACGTGATCGAGACGTAGAAGAAGGTGAAGAAGAGGATCAGGGAGACGTAGAGCAGCATGTAGACGGGGTGGTCGCCGCGGACGAGGTTGTCGCGCACCCACTGGCTCCAGGCCGGCCCGGTGCCGTCGGCCTTGGTGTTGAACTGGGCGACGAGGCCGGGCAGCGCGAGCAGGGACGAGGCGAAGATGACGGGGATGACGCCGGCCATGTTGACCTTGAGCGGGATGTAGGTCGAGGTGCCGCCGTACATCTTGCGGCCGACCATCCGCTTGGCGTACTGCACGGGGATGCGGCGCTGTGACTGCTCGACGAAGACGACGGCCGCGATGACGAAGATCCCCATGATGAGGATGCCGAGGAAGGTGCCCCAGCCCTTGTTCTCCTTGATCGACCACAGCGAGGCGGGGAAGCCCGCGGCGATGGAGGTGAAGATCATCAGGGACATGCCGTTGCCGATGCCGCGGTCGGTGATGAGCTCGCCGAACCACATGATCAGGCCGGTGCCGGCGGTCATGGTGAGCACCATCATGAGGATCGTCACCGTCGAGGTGTCCGTCATGATCGAGTCGCACCCGGCGCCGAAGAGGCTCGAGGGGTTGCGGGCGAAGGTCACCAGCGTCGCCGACTGGAGGATCGCGAGGCCGATCGTGAGGTAGCGGGTGTACTGGGTCAGCTTGGTCTGGCCGGACTGACCCTCCTCCTTGAGCGCCTCGAAGCGGGGGATGACGACGGTGAGCAGCTGGATGATGATGCTCGCCGTGATGTACGGCATGATCCCGAGCGCGAAGACCGACAGCTGGAGCAGCGCCCCCCCGCTGAAGAGGTTCGCGAGGTTGAGGAACCCGCTCTGGTCGCTGCCGCCGGTCGTCTTCTGCGCGTCGAGACAGCTCTGCACCAGGGAGTAGCTGACCCCCGGGGTGGGCACGTGGGAGCCGAGCCGGAACAACGCGATGATGCCGAGCGTGAAGAGCAGCTTCTTGCGCAGGTCCGGGGTCCGGAACGCGCGAACGAAAGCGGCAAGCACTGGTCCTCCTGGTGGCCGCGCTCGGGGCGCGGCGTCTGGTCAAGCAATCCGTGGAAGGTTAACGCACAGACAGAGCGCCCCGAGCATCCTCCTGCGATGACCGACTCACGTCAGTCGTCGCGCAAGGCGCTCGGGGCGCTGTCTCACACGTCGTGTGGGTGGCTCACTCGCCTGCGGTGAGGTCCTTGACGGAACCGCCGGCGGCCTCGATCTTCTCCTTGGCGGAGGCCGAGAACTTGTGCGCCTCGATCTGCACCGCGACGGAGATCTCGCCGGTGCCGAGCACCTTGACGAGGTGTCCGTCACGGACGGCCCCCTTCGCGACGAGGTCGGCCACGGAGACCGAACCACCCTCGGGGAAGAGCAGCTGCAGACGGTCGAGGTTCACGACCTGGTACTCGGTGCGGAACGGGTTCTTGAACCCGCGCAGCTTCGGGAGGCGCATGTGCATCGGCATCGAGCCGCCCTCGAAGCGCTCCGGCACCTGGTAGCGGGCCTTGGTGCCCTTGGTGCCACGACCGGCGGTCTTGCCCTTGGAGCCCTCACCGCGACCCACGCGGGTCTTGGCGGTCTTGGCTCCCGGGGCGGGACGCAGGTGGTGGACCTTGAGGGCCGACTCGCCGCTCGTGGCGGCAGCCTTGTCGGCATGGGTGGTCTTGGCGTTGTCAGCCATGGTCAGTCAACCTCCTCGACGGCCACGAGGTGCGTGACCGTCTTGACCATCCCGCGGATCTCGGGACGGTCCTCCTTGACGACGACGTCGCCAATGCGCTTCAGACCGAGGCTGCGCAGCGTGTCACGCTGGTTCTGCTTGCCGCCGATCTCCGAACGGGTCTGGGTCACCTTGAGACGAGCCATCAGGCACCCGCCTTCGCGGCAGCCTCGGCCATGCCGGCCGCACGGGCCCGGAGCATGGCGGCCGGGGCCACCTCCTCGAGCGTCTTGCCACGACGGGCAGCGACGGACTCGGGGCGCTCGAGGTCACGCAGGGCCTGGGCCGTGGCGTGCACGATGTTGATGGCGTTGTCCGAGCCGAGCGACTTGGACAGGACGTCGTGGATGCCGGCGCACTCGAGCACCGCACGCACCGGGCCACCGGCGATGACGCCGGTACCGGGAGCGGCGGGGCGGAGCATGACGACACCGGCCGCGGCCTCACCCTGGACGGGGTGCGGGATGGTGCCCTGGATGCGGGGGACCTTGAAGAAGTTCTTCTTGGCCTCCTCGACACCCTTGGCGATGGCCGCGGGAACTTCCTTGGCCTTGCCGTAGCCGACACCCACCGTGCCGTCGCCGTCGCCGACGACGACGAGGGCGGTGAAGCTGAAGCGACGACCACCCTTGACGACCTTGGCCACACGGTTGATGGTCACGACGCGCTCGACGTACTGGTTCTTGTCATCACGGCTGTCGCGGTTGTCGCGGCCGCCGCGGTTGTCACGGCGGTCTCCGCGCTCACCGCCACCGGCGGGGCCACCCACGCCACTGCCTCGACGCTGCTGTCCGGGCATCAGATGTTCCTCATCTCAACAATTGCGTTCACGTAAGTGCTCACAGGGCCAGACCGCCTTCGCGGGCGCCCTCGGCGATGGCCGCGACGCGACCGTGGTACTTGTTGCCACCACGGTCGAACACGACGGACTCGATGCCGGCGTCCTTGGCCCGGGCGGCCACGAGCTCGCCGACCTTCTTGGCCTTGGCGGTCTTGTCACCGTCGAAGCTGCGCAGGTCTGCCTCCATGGTCGACGCCGACGCGACGGTCTTGCCGACGGTGTCGTCGACGACCTGGACGAAGAGGTGCCGGCTCGAGCGGGAGACGACGAGACGGGGCCGGGTCGTGGTGCCCGCGATCTTCTTGCGACCACGGACCTGGCGACGGATACGGGCGGCTGCCTTGCTCTTGCCGCGCTTGATGATCATTGCCATGGCTTACTTACCGGCCTTTCCAACCTTGCGACGGATCTGCTCGCCCGCATAGCGAACACCCTTGCCCTTGTACGGGTCGGGCTTGCGCAGCTTGCGGATGTTCGCAGCGACCTCACCGACGAGCTGCTTGTCGATGCCCTGCACCGAGAAGCGGGTCGGGTTCTCGACGGCGAAGGTGATGCCGTCGGGAGCCTCGATGAGGATCGAGTGGGAGTACCCGAGCTGGAACTCGAGGTTCGAGCCCTTGGCCGCGACGCGGTAACCCGTGCCGTGGATCTCCATCTTCTTCTCGTAGCCCTCGGTGACACCGAGGACCATGTTGCTGATGAGCGAGCGGGTCAGTCCGTGGAGCGACCGCGACTCGCGCTCGTCGTTGGGGCGCTTGACCTCGAGGGCCTCATCGCCCTTCTCGACCGTGATGGGGGCCGGGACCGTGAGGCCGAGCCGGCCCTTGGGACCCTTGACCGAGATGGCCTGGCCGTTGACGTCGATGTCCACCCCAGTGGGGATGGAGACCGGGAGGCGTCCGATGCGCGACATGTCAGTGTCCCCTTACCAGACGTAGGCGAGGACTTCCCCACCCACGCCCTTCTCGTGTGCCTGACGGTCCGTGAGCAGACCGGTCGACGTCGACAGGATCGCGACGCCGAGTCCACCGAGGACCTTGGGCAGGTTCGTCGACTTCGCGTAGACCCGCAGACCGGGCTTGCTGACGCGGCGCACTCCGGCGATGGAGCGCTCCCGGTTGGGGCCGTACTTGAGGTCGATGGTCAGCGTCTGGCCGACCGGGGCCTCCTCGGTCTTCCAGGAGGCGATGTAACCCTCCGCCTGGAGGATCTCGGCGATGTTCTTCTTGAGCTTGGAGTACGGCATGGAGACGACGTCGTGGTGCGCCGAGTTGGCGTTCCGGACGCGGGTCAGCATGTCCGCAATCGGGTCAGTCATGGTCATGTGGGCTCTCCGCCCTTCCTCACCGGGGTTTCGACCAACGGGGTGTATGCCGCTGGGCCGACCTTCGGTGTCTGTTGCTGATTGGGAGTCACGCGAGTACTGCAGTGGGTGCTCGGGGGGCCGACCCGACGGGGCCGTGCGCCCCCGAGCGTGGGGCTACCAGGAGCTCTTGGTCACGCCCGGCAGCTCGCCGGCGTGTGCCATCTCGCGAAGGCAGATGCGGCAGAGGCCGAACTTGCGGTACACCGCGTGCGGGCGACCGCACTTCTGGCAGCGGGTGTACGCGCGGACCTTGAACTTCGGCTTCCGGTTCGCCTTGTTGACTAGCGCGGTCTTGGCCATGTCAGTTCTCCTTGAAGGGGAAGCCGAGCTGCTTGAGCAGCGCCCGACCCTCGTCATCGTTGGTCGCCGTGGTGACCACGGTGATGTCCATGCCCCGGACGCGGTCGATCCGGTCCTGGTCGATCTCGTGGAACATCGACTGCTCGGTCAGACCGAACGTGTAGTTGCCGTTGCCGTCGAACTGCTTCGGCGACAGGCCGCGGAAGTCACGGATGCGCGGGAGGGCGATCGTCACGAGACGGTCGAGGAACTCCCACATCCGGTCGCCGCGCAGCGTCGTGTGGGCGCCGATCGGCATCCCCTCACGGAGCTTGAACTGGGCGATCGACTTGCGTGCCTTGGTGACGACCGGCTTCTGGCCCGTGATCGCGGTGAGGTCCTTGACAGCGCCCTCGATGAGCTTGCTGTCCTTGGCCGCATCGCCGACACCCATGTTGACGACGACCTTGACGACGCCGGGCACCTGCATGACGTTCGCGTAGCCGAACTGCTCGAGCAGGCCGGGCTTGATCTCGTCCTGGTAGCGCTGCTGGAGGCGGGGCTTGGCCGACGTGGTGGTCGTGGTGGTGGTCTCAGTCATGCTCAGAGGTCCTTGTCCGACGTGACCGCGACGCGCACGCGGGACGCCTTCTGGCGGCCCCCGCGCTCGACGGTCTCGACGCGCGTCTTGATGCGCGTCGGCTTCTTCGTCTCCGGGTCGACGACCGCCACGTTGCTCACGTGGAGGGCCGCCTCGGTGTGGGTCAGGCCACCGGTGCGCGTGCCGCGCGCCGTGGCGCCCGCCTTGACGTGCTTGGTGACGCGGTTGACGCCCTCGACCAGCACGCGCTGGGTCTCGGGGTAGACCGCGATGACCTTGCCCTGCTTGCCCCGGTCGCCGCCGTTCTTCTGCGTGCGACCGGAGATGACCTGGACGAGGTCACCCTTCTTGATCTTCATCTTGGGCGTGGTGGTCTTCGCCATGTTCACAGCACCTCCGGGGCGAGCGAGATGATCTTCATGAACTTCTTCTCGCGCAGCTCGCGACCCACCGGGCCGAAGATGCGGGTCCCACGAGGGTCACCGTCGGCCTTGAGGATGACGGCGGCGTTCTCGTCGAACTTGATGTATGAGCCGTCGGAACGCCGACGCTCCTTGACCGTGCGGACGATGACCGCCTTGACGACGTCGCCCTTCTTGACGTTTCCGCCGGGGATGGCGTCCTTCACCGTGGCGACGATGGTGTCACCGATGCCGGCGTATCGACGGCCCGAACCACCGAGAACACGGATGCAGAGGATCTCCTTGGCACCGGTGTTGTCGGCGACGCGCAGTCGCGACTCCTGCTGAATCACTGTCTAACTCCTGTCGTCGTGCTGGTTCTCCCGGCAAGGGAATTCGCGCCCTGCGCGATTTCTCTTGCCGGAAGCCTTGCCGAACTGAATGGAACTGTGTCTGTGTGCGAGCCGAGCGGCATACCCGAAGGAGTGCTGCTCGAACCGCGTTCCCGACCACGCGGGTGGTTCGGGGGGGCCACGGGGGGGCAGGCCCGCCAGGGCCGAACCCCCCGTGTGCTACTTGGCCTTCTCGAGGACCTGGACGACGCGCCAGTGCTTCGTCGCGGAGAGCGGACGCGTCTCCATGATGAGCACGCGGTCACCCACGCCGACCTCGTTGGCCTCGTCATGCGCCTTGACCTTCGTCGTGCGGCGGATGACCTTGCTGTAGAGCGGGTGCTTGACGCGGTCCTCGACCTCGACGACGACGGTCTTGTCCATCTTGTCGCTGACGACGTAGCCCTGACGGGTCTTGCGCTGGTTGCGCTCCGACTCCTCGGTGGTCACGGTGTCCCTCTGCTCGCTCATGCCTGGGCCTCCTCGGCGTCAGCCTTCTCGGCCTTCTTGGCCTTCTTCTCGGCCTTGTCGGCCTTCTTCGCCTTCGCGGGCTTGTCCTCGGCCGGGGCAGCCGGGGCGGAGCCGATGCCGAGCTCGCGCTCACGCATCTCGGTGTAGATCCGCGCGATGTCGCGCTTCACCGCACGCAGGCGGCCGTGGTTGTCCAGCTGGCCGGTGGCCGACTGGAAACGCAGGTTGAACAGCTCTTCCTTGGCCTTCTTCAGCTCGTCGGCGAGCTTCGTGTCATCAAGACCACGCAGCTGCTCCGAAGCCAGGTCCTTGGTTCCGACTGCCATCAGATGTCACCACCCTCACGCTGGACGAAGCGGCACTTCATCGGGAGCTTGTGCATCGCGAGGCGCAGGGCCTCACGGGCGACCGGCTCGGTCACGCCCGAGAGCTCGAACATGACGCGGCCCGGCTTGACGTTGGCGATCCACCACTCCGGCGAACCCTTACCGGAACCCATGCGGGTCTCGGCGGGCTTCTTGGTGAGCGGACGGTCGGGGTAGATGTTGATCCACACCTTCCCGCCACGCTTCATGTAACGGGTCATCGCGATACGAGCGGACTCGATCTGCCGGTTGGTGACGTAGGCGGGCTCGAGAGCCTGGATGCCGTAGTCGCCGAAGGCGATCGTGGTCCCACCCTTGGCCGCGCCGTGGCGGTTGGGGTGGTGCTGCTTGCGGTGCTTGACTCGACGGGGAATCAACATGGTCAGGCCTGCTCATTCTCAGCTGCAGGGGCCTTGGCCTCGGCAGCAGCGTTCTCGGCCGGTGCCGAAGCGCCGGCGCTCTCGTTGCGGTCATTACGACGGGCACGGTTGGGACGGTCACCGCCGTCACGACGCGGGCCACGCGACGGGCGCGGCGCGGCGGCCTGCTGGGCCGCGAGCTCCTTGGCCGTCATGTCGCCCTTGTAGATCCAGACCTTGACGCCGATGCGGCCGAAGGTGGTCCGGGCCTCGTAGAAGCCGTAGTCGATCTGCGCACGCAGGGTGTGCAGCGGGACGCGACCCTCGCGGTAGAACTCCGTGCGGCTCATCTCGGCGCCGTTGAGGCGACCGGAGACCTGGACACGGATGCCCTTGGCGCCGGCGCGCTGCGCGGACTGCATGCCCTTGCGCATGGCGCGACGGAACGAGACACGGGCGGAGAGCTGCTCGGCGATGCCCTGGGCGACCAGCTGCGAGTCGATCTCGGGGTTCTTGACCTCGAGGATGTTGAGCTGGACCTGCTTGCCCGTGAGCTTCTCGAGCTCGCCGCGGATGCGGTCGGCCTCGGCGCCTCGGCGACCGATGACGATGCCGGGACGCGCCGTGTGGATGTCCACGCGGACCCGGTCACGGGTGCGCTCGATCTCGACCTTGGAGATGCCGGCGCGCTCCATGCCCTTCTCCATCAGGCGACGGATGGCGACATCTTCCTTGACGTAGTCGCGGTAGCGCTGACCCGTCTTGGTGGAGTCGGCGAACCAGCGGCTCTTGTGGTCGGTGGTGATGCCCAGACGGAAGCCGTGGGGGTTGACCTTCTGACCCATCAGCGGGCTCCCTTCTTGTTCTCGGGCTGGGACACGACGACCGTGATGTGGCTCGTGCGCTTGTTGATCCGGCCGGCGCGGCCCTGGGCCCGCGGACGGAATCGCTTCATGGTCGGGCCCTCGTCGACGAAGGCGGCGGTGATGACGAGGTTGCGCTCGTCGAAGGCCACCGACTCCTTGTCGGCCTTGACCCGGGCGTTGGCGATGGCGCTCTCGAGCACCTTCTGCACCGGGTCCGCCGCCGCCTGCGGGGCGAACCGCAGGGTGGTGACGGCGTCGGTGGCAGCCTTGCCGCGGATGAGGTCGACGACACGACGCGCCTTCTGCGGGGTGACACGGACGTGCCGCGCCGAAGCCTTGGCTTCCATGACTTCTTCCTTGGTGTGAGTGGCCATCAGCGACGACGACCCTTCTTGTCGTCCTTCACGTGACCCTTGAACGTGCGGGTCGGCGCGAACTCGCCGAGCTTGTGGCCGACCATCGACTCGGTGACGAACACCGGGACGTGCTTGCGGCCGTCGTGGACGGCGAAGGTGTGGTTCAGCATGTCCGGCGCGATGACCGAACGGCGTGACCAGGTCTTGATGACGGTCTTGGTACCCGCTTCGTTCTGGGCGTCCACCTTCTTCTGAAGGTGGTCGTCGATGAAGGGGCCCTTCTTCAGGCTACGAGGCATTCCAAAGGCTCCTTATCAGCGCTTCTTGCCAGTACGACGGCGACGAACGATGAGCTTGTCGCTTTCCTTGTGGGCCTTGCGGGTACGACCCTCGGCCTGTCCCCACGGGCTGACGGGGTGACGTCCACCGGACGTCTTTCCCTCGCCACCACCGTGCGGGTGGTCGACCGGGTTCATCGCGACACCACGGACGGTCGGGCGCTTGCCCTTCCAGCGCATGCGGCCGGCCTTGCCCCAGTTGATGTTGCTCTGCTCGGCGTTGCCGACCTCACCGATCGTGGCGCGGCAGCGAGCGTCGACGTTGCGGATCTCACCGGACGGCATACGCAGCTGGGCGTAGGGACCGTCCTTGGCGACGAGCTGCACGCGGGCACCGGCCGAGCGGGCGATCTTCGCGCCGCCACCGGGCCGGAGCTCGATGGCGTGGATGACCGTACCCACGGGGATGTTGCGCAGCGGCAGCGAGTTGCCGGGCTTGATGTCGGCGCCGGGGCCGTTCTCGATCGGGTCGCCCTGCTTCATGCGGTTCGGCGCCAGGATGTAGCGCTTCTCGCCGTCGGCGTACTGGACGAGCGCGATGCGCGCCGTGCGGTTGGGGTCGTACTCGATGTGAGCGACCTTGGCCGGCACGCCGTCCTTGTCGTGGCGACGGAAGTCGATGACGCGGTAGGCGCGCTTGTGCCCGCCGCCGATGTGTCGCGTGGTGATGCGGCCGGCGTTGTTGCGACCACCCGTCTTCGTCAGCGGGCGAACCAGCGACTTCTCGGGGGTCGTACGTGTGATCTCGACGAAGTCGGCGACCGACGAGCCACGACGGCCCGGGGTGGTCGGCTTGTACTTACGGATACCCATGTCAGTGTGTCCTTATCCTTCGTCGATCTCAGGCGCCGGCACCGAAGATGTCGATCGAGCCCTCGCGGAGGGAGACGATCGCACGCTTGGTGTCCTTGCGCTTTCCGAGACCGAATCGGGTGCGACGGGTCTTGCCCTGACGGTTCAGGGTGTGGACCTTGTCGACCTTGACGTTGAAGATCGCCTCGATGGCGATCTTGATCTCGGTCTTGTTGGCCCGCGGGTCGACGAGGAAGGTGTACTTCCCCTCGTCGAGCAGCCCGTAGGACTTCTCCGAGACGACCGGCGCGATGAGGATGTCGCGGGGGTCCTTGGTGTGGATGCTCACTTCGAGTCCTCCTTGGCGGACTTGTCAGCCTTGACCGGGCCGGCGACGAACGCGTCGAAGGCGGCCTGGGTGAAGACGATGTCGTCGGCGCAGAGCACGTCGTACGTGTTGAGCTGGTCGGCGACCAGGACGTGCACGTGGGTGAGGTTGCGCACCGACTTGAGCGTCAGCTCGTCGCCGCGCTCGATGACCACGAGCAGGTTGGTCCGCTCGGTGAGGCCAGACAGCACGGCCAGCGCGTCCTTCGCCGAGGGCAGCTCGCCCGAGACGATGGAGTCGATGACGTGGATGCGGTCGTGGCGCGCCCGGTCCGACAGGGCACCGCGCAGGGCGGCGGCCTTCATCTTCTTGGGCGTGCGCTGGCTGTAGTCACGCGGCTGCGGGCCGTGGACGACGCCACCGCCGGCAAACTGCGGCGCACGGGTCGAGCCCTGGCGCGCGCGGCCGGTGCCCTTCTGGCGGTAGGGCTTGCGCCCACCACCGCGGACCTCGCCACGGGTCTTGGTCGAGTGCGTGCCCTGACGAGCCGCCGCGAGCTGGGCCACCACGACCTGGTGGATCAGCGGGACGTTGGTCTGGACGTCGAAAATCTCAGCGGGAAGGTTTGCCATGGGGTTCACGCACCCTTCGCAGCCGTGCGGATCAGGACGATGCTGCCGCGGGGGCCGGGGACGGCACCCTTGATCAGCAGCAGGCCCTTCTCGGCGTCCACGGCGTGGATCTGGAGGTTCTGGGTCGTCTGGCGAACGCCACCCATCCGGCCGGCCATGCGCATGCCCTTGAAGACACGGCCCGGCGTGGAGCAGCCACCGATGGAACCCGGCTTGCGGTGGTTCTTGTGGGCACCGTGGGAGGAGCTGACGCCGTGGAAGCCGTGACGCTTCATGACACCGGCGAAGCCCTTGCCCTTGGTCGTGCCCGTCGCGTCGACGCGCTGGCCGGCCTCGAAGGACTCGGCGGTGATCTCCTGGCCGAGCGCGTACTCGCCGGCGTCAGCCGTGCGGAGCTCGACGAGGTGACGGCGCGGCGTCACGCCGGCCTTCTCGAAGTGGCCCGTCATGGGCTTGTTCACCTTGCGCGGGTCGATCGCACCGAAGGCGATCTGCACCGCGGCGTAGCCGTCGGTCTCGTCGGCACGGACCTGCGTCACGACGCAGGGGCCGGCCTCGACCACGGTCACGGGGATGAGCCGGTTGTCGGCATCCCAGACCTGGGTCATGCCGAGCTTCTTGCCGAGCACACCCTTGACGGTCTTGTCGGGGGTCTTGGTTGCAATCGTCGTCATCGTCATCGACCTCAGAGCTTGATCTCGATGTTGACGTCCGCCGGCAGGTCGAGACGCATCAGCGAGTCGACGGCCTTGGGCGTCGGGTCGATGATGTCGATGAGGCGCTTGTGCGTGCGCATCTCGAAGTGCTCGCGGCTGTCCTTGTACTTGTGGGGCGACCGGATCACGACGAAGACGTTCTTCTCCGTCGGGAGCGGCACCGGGCCAACGACCGTGGCACCGGCACGGGTGACCGTGTCGACAATCTTGCGCGCCGAGTTGTCGATGACCTCGTGGTCATACGACTTCAAGCGGATGCGGATCTTCTGTCCCGCCATCTCCGTTACGTCTCTCTCTCGCCGAACTCGTGCTCCGGTTCCCTTGGCCTCCGACCCCCGAGGTCGGGCGTGTCGCGCCCGCTTCGCGGTGGAAGTGCGCAACTCAGCGCAACTTCCTTCGTGGAGTGCCCGGCCGAACCGGGTGACCTGCGCTTCCCTCGGGCCTCCGCGAGGAGTCCGTCGTGCTTACGTCGAGGGGCGGCGACGCCGACATGGGTCAGCAACGCGCGTCAGGCAACCTGATCAGTGTGCCAGAGGCCACGGGGTCCGGCCAAATCGTGCCCCCGACGCACCGGGCACCCTTGGCCCTGCTCGAAGCACTGCTCGAACGCAGCGGTCAGCGGGTGGGGGCGAGGAAGGCGGCGAGGGCAGCGGCATACATCGCCGGGTCCTTCGCGCCCATCAGCTCCCGCGCGCTGTGCATCGACAGGGTGGCGGCGCCGAAGTCGACCGTCGTCGCGCCGGTGAGGGCGGCGGTCACCGGGCCGACCGTGCTGCCGCACGGCAGGTCGCTGCGGGTGACGAAGGTCTGCATCGGCACGCCGGCCTGCTCGCAGGCGAGCCGGAAGGCGGCCGCCCCGACCGCGTCGGTCGCGTAGCGCAGGTTGGTGTTGACCTTGAGGACGGGGCCGCCGTTGACGACGATCCGGTGGAGCGGCTCGTGGCGGTCGGCGTAGTTGGGGTGGGTCGCGTGACCCATGTCGCCGGACGCGATGACCGTCGAGGCGAGGGCCCGCCAGTAGTCGTCGCGCCCTCCCCCGCCGGCGAGGACGATCCGCTCCAGCACCGACGGCAGCAGCGTCGAGACGGCGCCGCGCTCGGACTGGCTGCCGATCTCCTCATGGTCGAACAGGACGAGGACGGGGACGTGGGCGGGCTCGCTCGCGGAGGCGTCGAGCAGGGCGCGCACGCCGGCATACGACGTGGCGAGGTTGTCCAGGCGCGGCGCCGCGATGAGGTCGCGCTCGCGTCCGATCCGCTCGGACGGCTGGGTCGGGTACGTCATCACGTCGTGGCCGAGGACGTCCTCACGGTCCACCCCGACCTGCTCGGCGAGGTATGCCGTGACGTCGCCGGGCTCGTCGCCGACCCCCCACAGGGGGACCATGTGCTGCTGCTTGTCGAGCTTGAGCCCGTCGGAGACGTTGCGGTCGAGGTGGATCGCCAGCTGTGCCACGCGCAGCAGCGGGGAGCGGTCGTGGAACAGCCGGGTGCTCACGCCGTCGGGGGTCCGGATGCTGACCCGGCCGGCGAGGCCGAGGTCGCGGTCGAGCCAGGAGTTGAGCAGCAGGCCGCCGTAGGGCTCGACGGCGAGCATCTGCCAGCCCGCCTTGACGTGGTCGGCGTTGGGCTTGAGACGCAGGTTGGGGCTGTCGGTGTGGGCGCCGACGACGCGGAAGCCAGCGGCGGGTCCGGCGCCGGCCGCGTGGGCGCCGACGGTGTCCCACGCGATGAGGGAGCCGCCACGGAGCAGCCAGTGCCGGCCGGGCTCGGTCGGGAACGGGCCGCGCTCGTCCACCTCGGTGAAGCCGGCCCC
This sequence comes from uncultured Actinomycetota bacterium, assembly GCA_963764195.1. Lineage (GTDB taxonomy): Bacteria > Actinomycetota > Actinomycetes > Actinomycetales > Dermatophilaceae > JBDSSS01. The sequence continues at coordinate 190,715 of CAVXRG010000003.1, read as the reverse complement.
CGCCAGGCGGGCCGCGGCCTGCTCGCACGCGTGGAACGGCGTGGGTGAGGCGTCGACGAAGTCGATGAGCCCCTGCGCCTCGGTGTCGGTGTCGAACGCGTGGGACGAAGGAGCCATGGTCCCGACCCTATCCGGCAGCTGGTCGGGCGGTGCGGGGTGCTGCCCGGGAGCCCGGCCCCCGCCGTCCGAGGGCGCTTCGCGGTCGATCAGCCTGCGGATCAGTCCGTGTCCGCCGCTGCCCTGACGACCACGGACGCCGACAGATCTGCAGACTGATCGCCGGCTGGACCCGTCGGGTCCGCGTTTCGCTCGCGCCAAGGGGCGGCGCGGGTGGACGATCGGGACATGGATGACAGCAGCGGGCGTCGGAGGGCGGTGGCGGGGCTCTTCGACCAGCTCGCCCCGGGCTACGACCAGGGAACGGTCCCGTGGTTCCGGCCGATCGCAGCGCGCCTCGTCGACCTCGTGGCGCCGACCGCGGGCGGGAGCGCCCTCGACATCGGCGCAGGACGGGGCGCCGCCACCTTCCCGCTCTGCGACCGGGTCGGTCCGGAGGGCCGGGTCACCGCGGTCGACCTCTCCCCCGTCATGGTCGAGCACCTCGCGGCGGACGCACGACGCCGGGGCCTGACCTGGCTGCGGACCATGGTCGGGGAAGCCCGTGCCGACCTGCTCCCGGATGCGCCCTACGACGTCGTGACGGCATCCCTCGTGCTCTTCTTCGACCCAGACCCGGAGGCGACCCTGCGCGAGTGGCTCCGGCTCGTCCGACGTGGCGGCCGTCTCGGCCTGAGCACCTTCGGCCCGGTCGACGCGGCCTGGCAGGCGGCCGATGCCGCGGTGCTCGCCCACGCGCCGGCCGGGCAGCTCGACCCGCGCACCAGTGGGACGCGGGGGCCCTTTGCCAGCGCCGCGTCCCTCGCTGCCCTCGTCGAGAGCTGTGGGGGCGTCGACGTCACGTGCCACGACGAGGCGCTCGAGGTGGTGCTCCCCGACGCCGAGGCGTGGCGGGCCTGGACGATGACCCTCGGGATGCGCCAGCTCTGGGCGGCCGTGCCCGCGGCCGCGCTGCCCGACGTGCTCGAGCAGGTGGCCGGGGCCTTGGAGGCGGCGCGCGGCGACGACGGGCTGCTCCACCTGACGCAGACCGTCCGCTACACGACCGCCGGCTCGACCCGATGAGGCCGCTCAAGGTCGGGGTGCAGCTGCCCGAGGTCGAGCGCCGGGTGGACTGGCCAGAGCTGGTCGCGATGGCGCGGCGGGCCGAGGACGCCGGCTTCGACTCGCTGTGGCTCGGCGACCACCTGCTCTACGACCTGCCGGGCGGGCTCACCCGCGGGCCGTGGGAGGCCTGGACGTCCCTGGCCGCCGTCGCCGCCGTCACCGAGCGGGTCGAGCTCGGCCCCTTCGTCGCCTCGACGAGCTTCCACTCCCCCGCCATGCTCGCCAAGATGGCCGCCACCGTCGACGGGATCTCGGGCGGGCGACTCCTGCTCGGCCTCGGCGCCGGCTGGAACGCCCGGGAGTATGCCGCGTTCGGCTTCCCCTTCGATGCCCGGGTGTCCCGCTTCGAGGAGGCCTTCACGATCATCCGCGAGCTGGTCCGCGAGGGCCGGTCCGACGTCCACGGCCGCTACCACGACGTCACCGAATGCGTCCTCGACCCGCCGCCGACCCGACCCGGGGGCCCGCCCCTCATGATCGGCTCGACGGGGCCGCGGATGCTCGGCATCACCCTGCCGCACGTCGACCTCTGGAACACCTGGTGGAGCGACTACGGCAACACCGCCGCGGGCTTCGTCGGCGTCCGGGCGCGGGTCGAGGAGGCGGCTGCCTCCGTGGGTCGCGCCCCCGGTGAGGTCGGCGCCACCGCGGCCGTGCTCGTCGGCTTCGAGGACGGTGGGGGCCGCCTGATGGGCGACTCGTCGTATGCCGCTGACGTCCGCCCCGTCCCCGGTGCCCCCGCCGCGGTGGCGGAGCACCTCAGGGCCCTCGCCGAGGCCGGGTGCGTGCACGCGATGCTCGTCCTCGACCCGATCACGGAGTCCTCGATCGCCCGCGCCGCGCAGGCCCTGGCCCTGCTCGACCGCCCCTGACCGGGCTCAATCTGCGCATCAGTCGGCACCCGGCGCTGCCCTGGCGACCACGAACGCAGACTGATCCGCAGACTGATCCCCTCGCGGTCCTGGGCCACCCGAGCAAAGTGCCCACTCGACGCAGGGAGGGGCGGCGGGTGGGGCGAGCGACATCGGCGGCGCCCAGCGGCATACGACAGGAGGCGACTGCTGGAGCGGGCCGCCGACCGCCCACGCCGCGAGGCGCAGTGGCCGCCCTGACCGGGCTCAAGCTGCAGATCAGTCGGCATCTGGTGCTGCCCTGGCGACCACGAACGCAGACTGATCCGCAGACTGATCCAGGCGCACGCTCGAGCCCACGGGACAAAGTGCCCACTCGACGGGGCAGCGGGGCAAAGTGCCCACTCGACGGGGCAGCGGGACAAAGTGCCCACTCGACGGGGCAGCGGGGCAAGCGGAAGGGCCCGCCCCGCCGAAGCGGAACGGGCCCTACCGATGGAGCGGTGGTGCGTCAGATCACTTGATGATCTTCGTGACGCGACCGGCGCCGACCGTGCGGCCACCCTCACGGATGGCGAACTTCAGGCCGTCCTCCATGGCGATCGGCTGGATCAGCTCGACCGTCATGTCGGTGTTGTCGCCGGGCATGACCATCTCGGTGCCCTCGGGCAGGTGCACGACACCCGTCACGTCCGTCGTACGGAAGTAGAACTGCGGACGGTAGTTGTCGTAGAACGGCGTGTGACGGCCGCCCTCGTCCTTCGAGAGGATGTAGACCTGCGCCTCGAAGTCCGTGTGCGGGGTGATCGAGCCCGGCTTGCAGATGACCTGCCCGCGCTCGACGTCCTCGCGCTTGGTGCCACGAAGGAGCAGACCGACGTTCTCGCCGGCGCGACCCTCGTCGAGCAGCTTGCGGAACATCTCGACGCCGGTGACCGTCGTCTTGGCCGGCGGCCCGGTGTGGATGCCGACGATCTCGATCTCCTCGTTGACCTTGAGGATGCCGCGCTCGATGCGACCGGTGACGACGGTGCCACGACCGGTGATCGTGAACACGTCCTCGACGGGCATGAGGAACGGCTTGTCGACGTCGCGCTCCGGGGTCGGGATGGAGGTGTCGACGGCGTCCATGAGGTCGAGGACCGACTGGCCCCACTTCTCGTCGCCCTCGAGCGCCTTGAGCGCCGAGACCTGGACGACCGGGAGGTCGTCGCCGGGGAACTCGTAGCCCGAGAGCAGCTCACGGACCTCCATCTCGACGAGCTCGAGGATCTCCTCGTCGTCGACCATGTCGGCCTTGTTCAGCGCGACGACGATGTAGGGAACGCCGACCTGCTTCGCGAGCAGGACGTGCTCCTTCGTCTGCGGCATGGGGCCGTCGGTCGCCGCGACCACGAGGATCGCACCGTCCATCTGCGCCGCACCGGTGATCATGTTCTTCACGTAGTCGGCGTGCCCGGGGCAGTCGACGTGTGCGTAGTGACGACCCTCGGTCTGGTACTCGATGTGCGCGATCGAGATCGTGATGCCTCGCTGGCGCTCCTCGGGAGCCTTGTCGATGTCCTCGAACGCGAACTGGGGGTTCAGGTCGGGGTACTTGTCGTGCAGAACCTTGGAAATCGCAGCCGTCAGCGTCGTCTTGCCGTGGTCAATGTGACCAATGGTGCCGATGTTGACGTGCGGCTTGGTCCGCTCGAACTTTGCCTTCGCCACTGTGGTCCTCCTCAGGACTTCTGTGTGTTACGCCGTACGACCAGGGCAGGACGTGGCGCTGTTTACGGGGTGGTTTCCTCGGGAGAGACTACGGGATGTTCCCGTCGTCACTCGCCGCGGGTCTTCTTGATGATCTCCTCGGCGACTGCCTTGGGGACCTCTGCGTAGGAGTCGAACTCCATCGAGTAGTTGGCACGACCCTGGGTCTTGGACCGCAGGTCGCCGACGTACCCGAACATCTCGGACAGCGGGACGATGCCCTTGACGACCTTCGCGCCGCTGATGTCCTCCATGGCCTGGATCTGGCCACGGCGCGAGTTGATGTCGCCGATGACGTCGCCCATGTAGTCCTCGGGCGTGCGCACCTCGACGGCCATCATCGGCTCGAGCAGGACGGGGTCGGCCAGGCGGACGGCCTCCTTGAGCGCCATCGAGCCGGCGATCTTGAACGCCATCTCCGAGGAGTCGACGTCGTGGTACGCGCCGTCCTCGAGGGTGGCCTTGATGCCGACGAGCTGGTAGCCGGCGAGCACGCCGTACTGCATGGCGTCCTGGATTCCGGCGTCGACCGACGGGATGTACTCGCGCGGGATGCGACCACCGGAGACGGCGTTGACGAACTCGTACATCGAGCCGTCCTCGGTCTCACCCAGGGGCTCGAGGGTGATCTGGATCTTCGCGAACTGACCCGAGCCACCCGTCTGCTTCTTGTGGGTGTAGCCGTACTTGGCCACCGTGCGACGGATCGTCTCGCGGTAGGCCACCTGCGGCTTGCCGACGTTCGCCTCGACCTTGAACTCCCGCTTCATGCGGTCGACCAGGATGTCGAGGTGCAGCTCGCCCATGCCGGCGATGATCGTCTGGCCGGTGTCCTCGTCGAGGTGGACCTGGAAGGTCGGGTCCTCGGCCGAGAGCTTCTGGATGGCCGTGGAGAGCTTCTCCTGGTCACCCTTCGTCTTCGGCTCGATGGCGACCTGGATGACCGGGTCCGGGAAGGTCATCGACTCGAGCACGATCTGCTCGTTGATGTCCGACAGGGTGTCACCGGTCGTCGTGTTCTTCAGACCGATGGCGGCGTAGATGTGACCGGCCTGCGCGTCGTCGACCGGGTTCTCCTTGTTGGCGTGCATCTGGAAGAGCTTGCCGATGCGCTCCTTGTTGCCCTTGGTCGAGTTCATGACCTGGGTGCCCGCGGAGATGTGCCCGGAGTAGACCCGGATGAAGGTGAGCGTGCCGAAGAACGGGTGCGTCGCGACCTTGAAGGCGAGGGCCGAGAACGGCTCGTCCTTGCTGGGGGCGCGGGTCAGCGGGACGTCCTCGTGGTCCGGCTTGTGGCCGACCATCGGGGGCACGTCGAGCGGCGACGGGAGGTAGTCCACGACCGCGTCGAGCATCGGCTGGACACCACGGTTCTTGAAGGCGGAGCCACAGAAGACCGGGTAGAGCTCGGAGGCGACAGTGAGCTTGCGGATGCCGGCCTTGAGCTCGTCGACGGTCAGCTCCTCGCCACCGAGGTACTTCTCCATGAGCTCGTCGTCGGCCTCGGCGACACGCTCGACGAGGGCCATGCGGTACTCCGCAGCCTTCTCCAGCATGTCGGCGGGGATCTCCGCGATCTCGTACTTCGCACCCATGGTCACGTCGCCCTTGGCGTCGCCGGGCCACACGAGGGCACGCATGTAGATGAGGTCGATGACGCCGAGGAAGTCGTTCTCCGCGCCGATCGGGAGCTGCATGACGAGCGGCTCCGCGCCGAGGCGGTCCTTGATCGTGTCGACCGTGAAGTAGAAGTCGGCGCCGAGCTTGTCCATCTTGTTGATGAAGCAGATCCGGGGGACGTCGTACTTGTCCGCCTGGCGCCAGACCGTCTCGGACTGGGGCTCGACACCCTCCTTGCCGTCGAACACGGCGACGGCACCGTCGAGGACGCGCAGGGAGCGCTCGACCTCGACCGTGAAGTCCACGTGTCCGGGGGTGTCGATGATGTTGATCTGGTTGCCCTCCCAGAAGGAGGTCACCGCGGCGGAGGTGATGGTGATGCCGCGTTCCTTCTCCTGCTCCATCCAGTCCGTCGTCGACGCACCGTCGTGGGTCTCACCGATCTTGTGGTTGACCCCGGTGTAGAAGAGGATGCGCTCCGTCACCGTCGTCTTGCCAGCGTCGATGTGCGCCATGATGCCGATGTTGCGGACCTTCTTGAGGTCCGTCAGGACGTCGAGTGCCACGTCTGTTGTCTCGTCTCGCTCGTAAGTGAAGTCTGGGGGCCCGTCCCGCCGGCGTCGCTGCGTCGGTGAGGAGGGGCGCTTGCCCGGTCGGTATGCCGCTGAGCGGGCTCAGCGGCATACCGGCCGGACCGCTGTCACCAGCGGTAGTGCGCGAAGGCCTTGTTGGACTCGGCCATCTTGTGCGTGTCCTCGCGGCGCTTCACAGCGGCACCGAGGCCGTTGCTCGCGTCGAGGATCTCGTTCATGAGGCGTTCGGTCATCGTCTTCTCACGACGCTGCCGCGAGTAGCCGACGAGCCAGCGCAGGGCGAGCGTGGTCGAGCGGTTCGGCTTGACCTCGATCGGCACCTGGTAGGTCGCGCCACCGACGCGGCGGGACTTGACCTCCATGGCCGGCTTGACGTTGTCGAGGGCGCGCTTGAGCGTCGCGACGGGGTCGGTGCCGGTCTTCTGGCGGGCACCCTCGAGGGCGCCGTAGACGATCGTCTCCGCGATGGACTTCTTGCCGTCGAGGAGGATCTTGTTGACGAGCTGCGTCACGAGCGGGCTGGAGTAGACCGGGTCGACGACGAGCGGGCGCTTGGGTGCGGGTCCCTTGCGAGGCATCAGCGCTTCTCCTTCTTCGCGCCGTAAAGGCTGCGAGCCTGCTTGCGGTTCTTGACACCCTGGGTGTCGAGCGTGCCGCGGACGATCTTGTAGCGAACACCGGGGAGGTCCTTCACGCGACCACCGCGGACGAGCACGATCGAGTGCTCCTGCAGGTTGTGGCCGACGCCCGGGATGTAGGCGGTGACCTCGATGCCACTGGACAGGCGCACGCGGGCGACCTTGCGCAGGGCAGAGTTCGGCTTCTTGGGGGTGGTCGTGTACACGCGGGTGCACACGCCGCGACGCTGGGGCGAGCCCTTGAGCGCCGGGGTCTTGGCCTTGGAGGCCTTGTCCTGGCGGCCCTTGCGGACCAGCTGGTTGATGGTAGGCAACCTGATGTCTCCGTACATTGCTGTGGTCAGCCGGCCCGGTCGGGCCGACTCCTTGTCTCTTCGCCCACCCCCGACCTCGGGCGTGTCGCTCGAGCGGGGCTGGTGCGGTGCTCCCCCCTGCACTCCCCACATGCGTGGGGTGCCCGGCGGGAGGTCTGCTCTGGCAACTCGTGGTGTCGCACGCAGGTCGATCGGGTCGACCGGCGGGACAGGGCACAGGAGCCGTCATCGCGGTGTGCGGGAGGCGAACCGAGGGCACGCCTCACACACAGTGTTCCAGCGTACCGGGGTGTGGCACACCGACCAAATCGATACTGGCGCCCTCACCGCCCCCGCCCCGGTCGATCCTCAGCCGGTCGCCTCAGCCGTCCCTGTAGCGGCCGAGGCCGCCCGCGCTCCGGGCCTCCCTCGCCGGGGCTCGGTCGATCCTCACGCGGTCGCCTCAGCCGAGACGCCAGTCCCCGGAGTACATGTGCAGCACCGGCAGCCCGAGGGCCTCGCGGGCCTTGGAGGCCCAGTCGACGTGGAAGGTGTCCTCGACGGCCTGCGGCTCGGTGACGACGACGACCTCGCTGGCGTCGAGGCGGGCGACCTCCTCGACGAGGGTGGGCATCGGGTCGTCGGGGGTGATCTCCCCCGTCGCGACGACGCCGTGCGCCTCGAACTCGGCCAGGGTCGTCGCGAGGGCGCTGTCGGCGTCGGCCCGGGCTTCGGTGCGGTCGACCGGGCGCAGGCTCTCGAGGGCCTCGCGCATCTCGAAGAGGCTGAGGTGGTTGAGGAAGGAGGAGAGCACGTTGCGCTCGGTGTCGGCGGGGACGAGCACCCGGTAGGTCGCTCCGTGCTCGGCGTGGAGGGCGACGATGGTGTCGACGTCACGCGGGCGAAGCGCCTCCTCGGTGAGCACGACGACCGTCGGCGTGGGCTCCTCGGCCGCCCCCGTCGGACGCGTGCTGGGCTCGTCGTGGAGGGGCTCGCTCATGGCTCCACCCTAGTGGCCCGGCCACCCCCCACCGACGCCGCCGCCGGGTATGCCGCTGGGCCCGGCCCACGCTCTCGCGCGGACCGGGCCCAGCAGGGTCACTCGTGGCTCATCGGGGCGGCATGACCGCCCCGAGTCGACTCAGAAGCGGTCGAGACCGAGCGCCTCGTCGTCGAGGCGGATGGCCTCGCCACTGCCCGTGCCGAAGCCCGCGTAGTCGTACGCGTCGTAGTTCGGCAGCGTGTACATGGCGGCCTTGGCCTCTTCGGTCGGCTCGATCTTGACGTTCCGGTAACGGGGCAGGCCCGTACCGGCCGGGATGAGCTTTCCGAGGATGACGTTCTCCTTGAGGCCGAGCAGCGGGTCGGACTTGGCCTCCATGGCGGCCTGCGTGAGCACGCGGGTCGTCTCCTGGAAGGACGCGGCCGACAGCCACGACTCGGTCGCGAGCGAGGCCTTCGTGATGCCCATGAGCTCGGGACGACCCGCGGCGGGACGACCCCCCTCGGACATGACGCGACGGTTCTCGTCCTCGAACCGACCACGCTCGGCGAGCTCGCCGGGCAGCAGGTCGGCGTCGCCGGCCTCGATGATCGTCACGCGCCGCAGCATCTGTCGCACGATGACCTCGATGTGCTTGTCGTGGATCGACACACCCTGCTGGCGGTAGACGCGCTGGACCTCGTCCACGAGGTGCTTCTGCGCGGCACGCGGGCCGAGGATGCGAAGGACCTGCTTGGGGTCGATCGCGCCCTGGACCAGCTTGTCGCCGACCTCGACGTGGTCGCCGTCCGTGATGAGCAGGCGCGAACGCTTGCTCACCGGGTAGGCGTGCTCCTCGGAGCCGTCGTCCGGCGTGAGCAGGATCCGCCGCGCCCGGTCGGTGTCCTCGATCTGCACGCGGCCGGTGGCCTCGGCGATCGGGGCGACACCCTTGGGCGTGCGGGCCTCGAAGAGCTCGACGACGCGGGGCAGACCCTGGGTGATGTCGTCGGCCGCGGCCGCACCACCGGTGTGGAAGGTGCGCATCGTCAGCTGCGTGCCGGGCTCACCGATCGACTGGGCCGCGATGATGCCGACGGCCTCGCCGATGTCGACGAGCTTGCCGGTCGCGAGCGACCGGCCGTAGCACGCGGCACAGGTGCCGACCTTGCTGTCGCAGGTGAGGACCGAGCGGATCCGCACGTCGTCGACACCGGCCGCGAAGAGCGCGTCGATGACGACGTCCCCGAGGTCGATCCCGGCGACGGCGAGCACCTGACCGTCGACCTCGACGTCCTCGGCAAGCGTGCGGGCGTAGATCGACGCCTCGACGGCGTCTCCCAGCGTCCGGGTGCCCGTGAGCTCGTTGATGTCGGCGATCGGCAGCTTGAGGCCCCGGTCGGTGCCGCAGTCGTCCTCACGGATGATGACGTCCTGCGACACGTCGACGAGACGACGCGTGAGGTAACCCGAGTCGGCCGTCCGCAGCGCGGTGTCGGCCAGACCCTTGCGGGCACCGTGGGTCGAGATGAAGAACTCGAGCACGGTCAGGCCCTCACGGAAGTTGGCCTTGATCGGGCGCGGGATGATCTCGCCCTTCGGGTTGGCCATCAGGCCACGCATGCCGGCGATCTGACGGATCTGGAACCAGTTACCGCCGGCGCCCGAGGACACCATCCGGTAGATGGGGTTCGTCCGCGGGAAGTTGGTCTCCATCTCCTTCGCGACCTGGTTGGACGCCTGGGTCCAGATCTCGACGAGCTCCTGCCGACGCTCGTCGTCGGTGATCAGACCACGGTCGTACTGGGTCTGGACCTTGGCGGCCTTCACCTCGTATCCCTCGAGGATCTCCGTCTTGTTGTCCGGCGTCGTGACGTCGGAGATGGCGACGGTGCAGCCCGAGCGGGTCGACCAGTGGAAACCGGCCTCCTTGAGGGCGTCGAGGGACGCGGCGACCTGGACCTTGGAGTAGCGCTCCGCGAGGTCGTTGACGATCGCGGAGAGGCTCTTGCGGTCGACCGGCTTGTTGATGAACGGGTAGTCCACCGGGAGCGTGTCGTTGAAGATCGCGCGGCCGAGCGTCGTCTGGAGCGTGATGCTCGGGACGATCCCGTCCTCGCCGGCCTCGACACCCTCGGGCAGCTCGAAGCCGGCCGGGGGCACCGCGTCCGTGAGGCGCAGCTTGATGTCGGAGCCGAGCAGGATCTCGCCGTGGTCGAAGGCCATCCGCGCCTCCGACGGGGAGGCGAAGGCCCGACCCGCACCGATGCCGCCACCATCGACCGCGTCGGTCAGGTGGTAGATGCCGGTGATCATGTCCTGGGTCGGCATCGTGACGGGACGACCGTCAGCCGGCTTGAGGATGTTGTTGCTCGACAGCATGAGGATGCGGGCCTCGGCCTGCGCCTCCGCGGAGAGCGGGACGTGCACGGCCATCTGGTCACCGTCGAAGTCGGCGTTGAAGGCCGAGCAGACGAGCGGGTGGATCTGGATGGCCTTGCCCTCGACGAGCTGCGGCTCGAACGCCTGGATGCCGAGACGGTGCAGCGTGGGTGCGCGGTTGAGCAGCACGGGGTGCTCGGTGATGACCTCTTCGAGGACGTCCCAGACGACCGGACGGGCCCGCTCGACCATGCGCTTGGCCGACTTGATGTTCTGCGCGTGGTCGAGGTCGACCAGGCGCTTCATCACGAACGGCTTGAACAGCTCGAGCGCCATCTGCTTGGGCAGACCGCACTGGTGCAGCTTCAGCTGCGGCCCGACGACGATGACCGAACGGCCGGAGTAGTCGACGCGCTTGCCGAGCAGGTTCTGGCGGAAGCGACCCTGCTTGCCCTTGAGCATGTCGGACAGCGACTTGAGCGGACGGTTGCCGGGGCCCGTGACCGGGCGACCACGACGGCCGTTGTCGAAGAGGCTGTCGACGGCCTCCTGGAGCATCCGCTTCTCGTTGTTGACGATGATCTCGGGCGCACCGAGGTCGAGCAGCCGCTTGAGGCGGTTGTTGCGGTTGATGACGCGACGGTAGAGGTCGTTGAGGTCCGAGGTCGCGAAGCGGCCACCGTCGAGCTGGACCATCGGGCGCAGGTCCGGCGGGATGACCGGGATCGCGTCGAGGACCATGCCGGTCGGGTGGTTCGTCGTGGTCTGGAACGCCGTGACGACCTTGAGCCGCTTGATGGCGCGGGTCTTCTTCTGGCCCTTGCCGGTGGCGATGATCTCCTGGAGGAGGTCGGCCTCGGCGTCGAGGTCGAAGGACTGCAGGCGCGCCTGGATGGCGGCGGCGCCCATGCCACCCTCGAAGTAGAGACCGAAGCGGTCCCGCATCTCGCGGTAGAGGATCTCGTCGCCCTCGAGGTCCTGGACCTTGAGGTTCTTGAAGCGGTCCCAGACCTGCTCGAGCCGCTCGACCTGCAGGTCGGCGCGCTTGCGGATCTGGTTCATCTCGCGCTCGGCGGAGTCGCGGACCTTGCGCTTGGCGTCGGCCTTGGCACCCTCGGCCTCGAGCTCGGCGATGTCCTTCTCGAGCTTCTGCGCACGGCCCTCGACGTCGGCGTCGCGGCGGTTCTCGATCTCCTTCTTCTCGACCTGGATCTGGGTCTCGAGGGAGGGGAGGTCGGTGTGGCGCTGGTCGACGTCGACGGACGTGATCATGTAGGCCGCGAAGTAGATGACCTTCTCGAGGTCCTTCGGGGCGAGGTCGAGCAGGTAGCCGAGGCGCGACGGGACGCCCTTGAAGTACCAGATGTGGGTGACGGGGGCGGCGAGCTCGATGTGGCCCATCCGCTCACGGCGCACCTTGGCGCGGGTGACCTCGACGCCACAGCGCTCGCAGATGATGCCCTTGAAGCGGACCCGCTTGTACTTGCCGCAGTTGCACTCCCAGTCACGCGTCGGACCGAAGATGCGCTCGCAGAAGAGGCCCTCCTTCTCCGGCTTGAGGGTGCGGTAGTTGATGGTCTCGGGCTTCTTGACCTCGCCGTGGCTCCACTGGCGGATGGAGTCTGCGGTGGCGAGGCCGATACGCAGCTCGTCAAAGAAGTTGACGTCGAGCACGTGGTTCCTTCTCTCGTAACTCTTGCTAAGTCTTCGGTGTGAGTGGTCTGTCCGAATGCCGCTGGGCTGGGTGACCCAGCCCAGCGGGCTGTCGGGGGGACTCGGGGGCGCAGGCCGTCAGCGGCCGTGAGCCCCCGAGGGCTCAGACCTCTTCGACGCTGGACGGCTCGCGCCGGCTCAGGTCGATACCGAGCTCCTCCGCTGCGCGGAAGACCTCCTCGTCGGATTCCTTCATCTCGATCGTCGTCCCGTCGCTGCTCAGGACCTCGACGTTGAGACACAGGGACTGCATCTCCTTGAGGAGGACCTTGAACGACTCGGGGATGCCGGAGTCGGGGATGTTCTCGCCCTTGACGATCGCCTCGTAGACCTTGACGCGGCCGGGGACGTCGTCGGACTTGATCGTCAGCAGCTCCTGGAGCGTGTACGCGGCGCCGTACGCCTCGAGCGCCCAGACCTCCATCTCACCGAAGCGCTGGCCACCGAACTGGGCCTTACCGCCGAGCGGCTGCTGGGTGATCATCGAGTACGGACCCGTCGAGCGAGCGTGGATCTTGTCGTCGACGAGGTGGTGGAGCTTGAGGATGTACATGTAGCCGACCGCGACCGGCTCGGGGAACGGCTCGCCGGAGCGGCCGTCGAAGAGCCGGGTCTTGCCCGAGGCGTCGATGAGGCGCACGTCGTCGCGCGTCTTCAGGGTCGAGTCGAGCAGGCCGGTCACGACGTTCTCCGACGCACCGTCGAAGACGGGCGTGGCGACGCGCGAGCCGGGCGGGGCCTCGTGGGCGTCCGGGGGGATCTGGCCCGCCCACTCGGGGTTGCCCTCGATCTTCCAGCCACGGCTGGCTGCCCAGCCGAGGTGCAGCTCGAGGATCTGCCCGAGGTTCATCCGTCGCGGCACACCGTGCGGGTTGAGCACGACGTCGACCGCGGTCCCGTCCTCGAGGAAGGGCATGTCCTCGATGGGCAGGATCTTGGAGATGACGCCCTTGTTGCCGTGCCGACCGGCGAGCTTGTCACCATCGGTGATCTTGCGCTTGTTGGCGACGTAGACGCGGACGAGCTGGTTGACGCCGGGCGGCAGGTCGTCGCCGAGGTCGGAGCGGAACTCCTTGACCCCGATGACGGTGCCGGTCTCGCCGTGCGGGACCTTGAGGGAGGTGTCGCGCACCTCGCGCGCCTTCTCACCGAAGATCGCACGGAGCAGGCGCTCCTCCGGGGTCAGCTCGGTCTCGCCCTTGGGCGTGACCTTGCCGACGAGCAGGTCGCCGTCGCGGACCTCGGCGCCGACGCGGATGATGCCGCGCTCGTCGAGGTCGGCGAGGACCTCCTCGGAGACGTTCGGGATGTCCCGGGTGATCTCCTCGGGGCCGAGCTTCGTGTCGCGGGCGTCGACCTCGTGCTCCTCGATGTGGATCGAGGAGAGGACGTCGTCCTGGACGAGCCGCTGGCTGAGGATGATCGCGTCCTCGTAGTTGTGGCCCTCCCACGACATGAACGCGACGAGCAGGTTGCGCCCGAGCGCCATCTCGCCGCCGTCGGTCGCAGGACCGTCGGCGATGACGCCGCCGGCCTCGAGGTGGTCACCCTCGTTGACCACGACGACCTGGTTGTAGCTCGTGCCCTGGTTGGAGCGCGCGAACTTGCGGATCGGGTAGGTCCGGTAGGTGCCGTCGTCGTTGGCGACGGTGACCGAGTCGGCCGAGACCTCCTGGACGGCTCCGGCCTTCTCGGCACGGACGACGTCGCCCGAGTCGAGGGCGGCGCGGAACTCCATGCCGGTGCCGACGAGCGGGGCCTCGCTCTTGACGAGCGGGACCGCCTGACGCTGCATGTTGGCGCCCATGAGCGCACGGTTGGCGTCGTCGTGCTCGAGGAACGGGATCATCGCGGTCGCGGCCGAGACCATCTGACGCGGCGAGACGTCCATGTAGTCGACGTCGGCGCCGGGGATCAGCTCGACCTCGCCACCCTTGGTGCGCACGAGGACACGCTCGTCGATGAAGTTGCCCTCGAGGTCGATCGCCGCGTTGGCCTGCGCCACGACGAAGCGGTCCTCCTCGTCGGCGGACAGGTAGTCGACGTCGTCGGAGACGACGCCGTCGACGACCTTGCGGTACGGCGTCTCGATGAAGCCGAACGCGTTGATCCGCCCGTAGGACGCGAGCGAGCCGATGAGGCCGATGTTCGGGCCTTCCGGGGTCTCGATCGGGCACATGCGGCCGTAGTGCGACGGGTGGACGTCACGGACCTCCATCTGGGCGCGGTCACGGGAGATACCACCCGGGCCGAGCGCGGACAGGCGACGCTTGTGCGTCAGACCCGCGAGCGGGTTGTTCTGGTCCATGAACTGCGAGAGCTGCGAGGTCCCGAAGAACTCCTTGATCGAGGCCACCACGGGGCGGATGTTGATCAGGGTCTGCGGGGTGATCGCCTCGACGTCCTGGGTCGTCATCCGCTCGCGGACGACGCGCTCCATCCGGGACAGGCCGGTGCGGACCTGGTTCTGGATGAGCTCGCCGACGGAGCGGAGGCGACGGTTGCCGAAGTGGTCGATGTCATCGACCTCGACGCGCACGTCGATCTGCTCGCCGTTCTTCATGCCCTTCATCGTCGGCTGACCGTCGTGCAGGGCCACGATGTGGCGGATCGTCGCGACGATGTCGTCGATCGACAGGGTCGAGTCGTTGATCGACGCGTCGAGACCGAGCTTCTTGTCGATCTTGTAGCGGCCGACCTTCGCGAGGTCGTAGCGCTTGGAGTTGAAGTAGAGGTTGTCGAGCAGCGTCTGCGCGGCCTCCTTGGTGGGCGGTTCGCCCGGACGGAGCTTGCGGTAGATGTCGAGCAGCGCGTCGTCCTGGCCCTGGGTGTGGTCCTTCTCCAGGGTGAGGCGCATCGACTCGAAGTCGCCGAACTCCTCGAGGATCTGGGCCTCGGTCCAGCCGAGGGCCTTGAGCAGCACCGTGACGGACTGCTTGCGCTTGCGGTCGACGCGGACGCCGACCATGTCGCGCTTGTCGATCTCGAACTCGAGCCAGGCACCACGGCTCGGGATGATCTTCGCCGTGTAGATGTCCTTGTCGGACGTCTTGTCGGGCGTGCGCTCGAAGTAGACGCCCGGGCTGCGGACGAGCTGCGAGACGACGACACGCTCGGTGCCGTTGATGATGAAGGTGCCACGCTCGGTCATGAGCGGGAAGTCGCCCATGAACACGGTCTGGCTCTTGATCTCACCCGTCTGGGCGTTCATGAACTCAGCCGTGACGAAGAGCGGCGCGTCGTAGGTCTGGTCGCGCTCCTTGCACGACTCGATCGACTTGCGGGTCTCCTCGAAGCGGTGGTCGCGGAACGACAGCGACATGGAGCCGCTGAAGTCCTCGATCGGGGAGATCTCCTCGAAGATCTCCTCGAGCCCCGAACGGTCGGGGACGTCGGTGCGTCCCTCGGCCTTGGCCGCGGCGACGCGGGCCTGCCAGCGCTCGTTGCCGAGCAGCCAGTCGAAGCTCTCCGTCTGGAGGGCGAGGAGGTCAGGGACCTCGAGGGGTTCGCGAATCTTCGCGAAGGACAGACGTCCCGAAGGGGTCTGTGCGGTGGACATGTTCGTCGCAGTACGCGCGGCAGCCAAGGAGGGTCCTTCCACGGGCCTTTTCCGAATCTTGAGTCAAGGCGATGCGCACATCCGCCCCTGATCCCGGACACGCCAAAGAGCGTGGATCCGGGCGCTTGAGGAGGGCATGGGCAGCGCAAAGGCCTAGCCTAGCCCCAAAGGGCAGGAGTGTCCAGCCGGGTCAAGGCGCGGAGGTCGTCAGCACGAGCGAGACCTCGACGCCCCCTGGACCGGGGACTCCACAAAGGGAACGCGACGAATATGGACCTCCCACGGCCCCGCGTCAAGGGTCACGGCCGGATCGGCCGTGACCTGCGTGGTCCCGAGACACCCGGCGCGGGTCGCCCTATGGTCGAGGGGTACGTGCCGATCAGGGTCGGCACCTCCCCCTCCAAGGAGAAGCCATGAGCGACAACCAGCCCCCCGAGCCCGCCACGCCCCCCACTCCCCCGGAGCAGCCGGCCTACGGCTCCGGGTCGTCGAACATCCCCCCTGGCCGGCAGGGCCACCAGAGCCCCCAGCCCACGGCCCCGATGCAGGGCACTCAGGGTGGCGGCCTCGGCCGCCACCTGCCCGGCCAGGCGATGGACGCCCTGCCCGACGGCGCCGGCTTCCTCGGGGCCCTGTTCGACTTCAGCTTCAACCGCTTCGTCACCCCGATGCTCGTCAAGCTCGTCTACGTGCTCGCGACGATCTACGCGGTCATCGTCTACGTCATCATCGTCATCGCGGGCTTCACCAACGGGGTCTTCGCCGGCCTCATCGTGCTCATCCTCGGCCCGATCGGCGCGATCATCTGGCTGGCGGTCGTGCGCATCGGCCTCGAGTTCGGCATCTCCGTCGTCCGGATGAGCCAGGACATCCACCAGCGCCTCCCCCAGGCCTGACGCCCGTCTCCCCCCGTCGCCCTCCCCGTCGAGTGGGCACTTTCACCCGGGTGAAAGTGCCCACTCGACGGGGCTCGGGGGGTCAGGTGGCGGGCTGCTGCTGGGTGATGCAGTGGATCCCGCCGCCGCGGTCGAAGAGCGGGCGGGCGTCGACGCCGACGACACGCCGGCCCGGGTAGGCGTCGGCGAGGACGCCGAGCGAGCGGTCGTCCTGCTCGTCGCCGAACGTGCAGGCGATGACGGCGTCGTTGACGACGAGGTGGTTGAGGTAGGACCAGTCGACCGGTCCCCCGTCGTCGGTCAGCGTCACGGGTGCGGGGACCCCGACGACCTCGAGCCTTCGGCCGGCCGCGTCGCGAGAGGACTCGAGGAGCTCGCGCAACTGCCGAGACACCGCGTGGTCGGGGTGCGCCGGGTCCCGCTGCTCGTGGAGCAGGACGACGCCGGGCGAGGCGAAGGTGGCGACGATGTCGACGTGGCCCCGCGTGCCGAACTCGTCGTAGTCGCGGGTCAGCCCGCGCGGGAGCCAGATGCACCGGGTCGCGCCGACCGTGCGGGCCAGCTCGGCCTCGACGTCCGCGCGGGACCAGCCGGGGTTGCGCCCGGGGTCGAGCTGCACCGTCTCCGTGAGCAGCACGGTGCCCGCCCCGTCGACATGGATGCCGCCCCCCTCGTTGACGAGCGGGGAGCCGATCACCTCCGCCCCGGCCAGGCGTCCGACCTGGGCACCGATCCGCGCGTCGTGCTCCCACGACGCCCACGACTGGGCGCCCCAGCCGTTGAAGATCCAGTCGACGGCCCCGAGCCGGCCGTCCGGTGACCGCACGAAGGTCGGTCCGAAGTCGCGCATCCAGGCGTCGTCGAGCTCGGCCTCGACGATCTCGACGTCGGGGTTCAGGTGCTCCCGGGCCACCACGACGTCGGCCGGGGTGACGACCATCCGCACCGGTTCGAACCCGACGACGGCGGCGGCCACCGCGGCCCACGTCCGCCGGGCGGTCGTCACGTCCTCGGGCGTCTCCCCGAGCGTGTACCCCCCGCTCGGCCAGGCCATCCACGTGCACGCGTGAGGGTCGCCCTCGGCGGGCATCAGCCAGCGGGTCGCGCTGGAGTCGGTCACGGGGCCACGTCGCGACGGTGGTCGTCGCGCACGGGGGCGGTGAGAGCGGCATACGAGTCGGGGCGCCGGGTCGACAGGAACGGGAAGAGGGCGAGCCAGTCGTCGCGCTGCGCGAGGTCGAGGTCGGCGACGAGCACGGCGGACTCGTCGCGGGGTGCCCGGACGAGGACCCGGCCGTAGGGGTCGGCGATGAACGAGCTGCCGTAGAAGGTGATCAGGCCCTCGGTGCCGTGGCGGTTGGGCACGACGACGAACAGGCCGTTGGCGACCGCGTTGCCGACGATGACCTGCTGCCACAGCGGCTGGGTGTCGAAGTCGGGGTGGCCGGGCTCGGAGCCGATCGCCGTCGGGTAGCAGAGCAGCTGTGCCCCGCCGAGCGAGTAGAGCCGGGCCACCTCCGGGAACCACTCGTCCCAGCAGGTCGGCAGCCCGAGCCGCACTGCGGGGTCCGCGAGCTCGACGACGGGGTAGGCGTCCTCGGCGGGGCCGGGACGGAAGTACTGGTCCTCGTGGTAGCCCGCCGTCACGGGGATGTGCGTCTTGCGGGTGCGCGCGAGCACCTGGCCCGTCGGGGCCACGACGACCGCGGTGTTGAAGCCGAGTCCGTCAGCCGCATCGGCGCGCTCGTAGAGCGAGGTGTGCACGTGCACCCCGAAGTCGTGGGCAGCCTGGCGGGCGAAGGTGACGGTGCGCCCGGTCTCGAGGTCCTCCGCGGTCGCCGACGGGGTGCCCTCGGGGAGGGTGTCGGCCGGGTACCGCGACAGGGTCAGCTCGGGCAGGAACACGATCCGGGCACCGGCGCCGGCCGCGGCCTCGATCCCCTCGCGGAGTGTCGCGACGAGCTTGTCCTCGTCAGGCACCCACGCGTGCTGGACGAGGGCGACCCGGACCGGGGCGGCCGCCGGCAGGTTCAGGCGGGCGAGGGACTCGGGCACACCGTCGGCCTGGATCAGCTTCACATCCGGCAGTATGCCGCAGCGCTCGCGCGGCTGGACCCGGCCTCGGGCGCCGCTCGGCCGCCCCTCAGTGGTGGCGGTAGTCGACGTCCGACTCGAGGTGGTCGCCGTCGAGGCGCATCGTCAGGGCCTGCACGGCGTCGCGCTCGGGGAGGTCGCCGAGACGGTCGAGGATCCGGGTCAGCTCGGCAAAGGTGTCGGGGGTCGGGACGGGCGGGGTCCCGTCGGCGTTGCCGGTGAGCCCGACGATCCGGTGACCCTCGTCGAGCGTGACCGTCGCGGTCAGGACCCGGACCTCGCCGCCCCGCTGGCGCTCCACCCCGGCCCGGAGGGCGTCCGCGAGCGCCGGGAGGACCTCGTCGAGGACGATCGAGGGGGGAACACCCTGCCCAACGACCCCGTCCGCCGGTGGGGCGACGGGGTGCAGGCCGTCATCCGCCTCGACCGGCTGGGGCTCGCCGGCGGCCGGGTTCGCTGCCTCACCCCGTCCTTCGGTGAGGTAGCCCACGGCGGCGAAGGAGATCTTGCCGAAGTCGACCGTCTCCTCCCGGATCTGCGCGTTGTCGATGACGTGGGCGATGTTGACGGCGAGGTCGACCATGCCGGGGTGCAGCTGCTGACCGACGAAGCGGGCGCAGACGAGCACGGCGTCGACCCGGACCATCCGGCGGCCCTTGCGGTCCTCCACCCGCTGGTTCGCGGCGACCCGCGCGAGATCGAGGTCGGGCTCGGGGTAGAAGTGCAGCGGCCGCTCGAGCAGGACGACGGAGTAGTCGGGACGGTCGGGCCCGGGCAGGAGACGGTAGAGCTCGCCGTCGAGCGGGAGCTGCCACTCGAGCTCGTCGGGGGCGGCGTCGAGTCGGCCGATCCGCACGAGCGGCCCGTAGACGCCCATCGCTGCGGTCGGGGCCGGATCCGGTGCGTCCTCGAGGTCGGGCTCGGGGTCGCTGCCGGGGCCGGATTCGCTGTCGGGGTCTGAGTCGAGGTGGGGGGACTGTGTCTGCGGCACCGTCACCGTGCCGTCCGGGAGGGCCACGTCCTCGCCGAGGTCCGACGTGGTCGCGGCAGCGCTCGGCCTGCGGTTGCGTGTCAGCCATCCCATGGGGCCAACCTACCCGCCGACCCTGCGAGCCCACCGAGCCCACGAAACCGGCCGAGCGGCATACCGTCGGCGGCGTGGTGGCGAACCGTCGCGTCGCCGGCGGCGCCATCGGGGGCCGTCGTGGTTACGGTGGCGGGGTGACCACAGTGAGCAAGGGCGCTCCCGACCCGAGCGACCCGACCGACCCGACCGACCGGACCGACCTGAGCTCGCTGCGCGCCGAGCTGGGAGAGGGGGTTCTCACGACCGAACCCGCGACGGTCGAGGGGTACCGGCGGGACTGGACGCAGTCCGAGGCCGCAGGCGTCCCGGTGGCCGTGGTGCGGCCACGGACCGCCGCCGAGGTGCAGGCCACCGTGCGGTGGGCGGCCGCGCGGGGGGTGCCGATCGTGCCCCGCGGAGCCGGGACCGGGCTGTCGGGCGGGTCGTGCGCCGTCGACGGCTGCATCGTGCTCAGCCTCGACCGGATGCGCGAGGTCGAGATCGACCCCGCCACCCGGACGGCCACGGTCGAGCCGGGCGCGCTCAACGGCGCGGTCAAGCAGGCCGCGGCCGGGCACGGGCTCTGGTACCCGCCCGACCCGTCCTCCTTCGAGATCTGCTCGATCGGCGGCAACGTCGCCACCAACGCGGGCGGTCTGTGCTGTGTCAAGTACGGCGTGACGACCGACTACGTCCTCGGCCTCGACGTCGTGCTCGCCGACGGCACTCTCGTGCGGCTCGGTGGGCACCGGATCAAGGACGTCGCCGGGCTGCCGCTGCTCAAGCTCTTCGTCGGCAGCGAGGGGACCCTCGGCATCATCACCCGCGCCATCCTGCGCCTCGTGCCCGCGCCGCCGCCGGCCGCAACGCTCGTCGCCACCTTCCCCACCGTCGAGGCCGCCGCGCACGCGGTCGTGGCGATCGGGCGGACGATGCGGGCCTCGATGATGGAGCTGATGGACTCCGCGTCGATCAACGCCGTCGAGGACTACCTGCCGATGGGTCTCGACCGTGAGGCCGGGGCGCTGCTGCTCGCCCAGTCCGACGCGCCCGGTGCCGCGCGGGGCCAGGAGATCGCCCTGATGGAGCGGGAGTGCTCCGCCCACGGAGCCCTCGAGTGCTTCGTCACCGACGACCCGGCCGAGGGCGAGATGTTCGCGGCCGCGCGGCGGGCGGCCTTCCCCGCCGTCGAGAAGCGCGGGTCGCTCATGCTCGAGGACGTCGGCGTGCCGGTGCCGCGGCTGCCCGAGCTGCTCCTCGGCATCGCCGAGATCGCCGCACGCAACCAGGTCGAGATCCCGGTCGTCGCGCATGCCGGGGACGGCAACACCCACCCGATCGTCGTCTTCCCGCGCGGTGACGAGCCGGCGCGGGAGCGTGCCGGCCAGGCGTTCGGGGAGGTGATGGCGCTCGCGATCAGCCTCGATGGCACGATCACCGGTGAGCACGGGATCGGCCGGCTCAAGCGGGACGCCCTGCCCGCCCAGCTCGGGCCGGACGTCATGGCCCTGACCCACCGCATCAAGTCCGCCCTCGACCCGCAGGGCATCCTCAACCCGGGAGCAGCCTTCTGATGACCACCACGGCCCGCACGACGACCGAGCGCCACCTCTTCGGCCCCGGCCCGTGCAACCCCTACCCCGAGGCGACCGCCGCCCTCGCCGCGCCGCTCCTCGGGCATCTCGACCCGGTCTTCCTCGAGCTGATGGACGAGACCTGCGACCTGCTCCGCCTCGTCTGGGGCACCGACAACCGGCGCACCCTGCCGCTGTCGGCGACCGGCTCGGCCGGGATGGAGGCCGCGTTCGTCAACCTCGTCTCCCCCGGTGACGTCGTCGTCGTCGCGGTCAACGGCCTCTTCGGCAAGCGGATGGTCGAGGTCGCCTCGCGGCACGGCGCCGAGGTCGTCGCGGTCGAGCACGAGTGGGGGCAACCGGTCGACGTCGAGCGGGTCCTGGCCGCGCACCCCTCCCCCGCGATCATCGCCGCCGTGCACGCGGAGACCTCGACCGGTGTGCGCTCGGACGTCGCCGGCCTCGGCGCCGGCAAGGGTGACGCGCTGCTGGTCGTCGATGCCGTCACGAGCATCGGCGGCATCGAGCTGCGAGCCGACGACTGGGGCATCGACGTGGGCTATGCCGGTACACAGAAGTGCCTCGGCGTCGCGCCCGGCCTCGCCCCTTTCACGATCAACGACCGGGCCTTCGCGCGCCGGGTCGAGCGTCCGAGCTCGTGGTACCTCGACCTGGGTCTCCTCGGCGGCTACGTCGGCGAGGCGTCCGGCTCGGGTCAGCGGACCTACCACCACACCGCTCCGACCGCGATGGTCGCGAGCCTGCACGCCGGCCTGCGCCGGATCGAGTCCGAGGGGCTCGAGGCGGTCTGGGCCCGGCACGCCGAGGCCGGTCGACTGCTCCAGGAGGGGCTGGCCGAGCTCGGCCTCGAGCTGTTTGCAGCCGAGGGACACCGCCTGCCCGAGCTGACGACGGTGCGCGTCCCCGAAGGCGTCGACTCGTCCGCCGTCCGGCGCTACCTGCTCGAGCACCACGACGTCGAGATCGGCGCCGGGGCCGGCGATTTCGCCGCCACCGTATGGCGGATCGGTCTGATGGGCCCGAACGCCCACCCCGACCGCGTGGCCCTGGTCCTCGCCGCCCTCAAGGACGCCCTCGACCACGCCTCTTGACCCGCACGTTTCGTAGCCCGGGCGACCAAAACCAGCGGCGAGCACCGACTCGCCCGGCCGCGTGGTATCGCCTCGACCCGAGGGGTTGGGACGTGGTTCGAGGTATTCGCCGACCGCATGTGGTCGCGCATCACCTCGAACCAGCCCAGCCGCGGCGGGACGCGCGAAGGCGGGCCCGACCGTGAGGTCGGACCCGCCTTGGCGGTGCTTCTCGAGGGTCCCGGCTAGCCGGGACGACTCACTTGAGCTCGACGGACGCGCCGGCGGCCTCAAGCTGGTCCTTGGCCTTGTCGGCCGCGGCCTTGTCGACCTTCTCGAGGACGGGCTTGGGGGCGCCGTCAACGAGGTCCTTGGCCTCCTTGAGGCCGAGGCTCGTGAGCGCGCGGACCTCCTTGATGACCTGGATCTTCTTCTCGCCCGCGGCGAGGAGAACGACGTCGAACTCGCTCTGCTCCTCCGCGGCCTCGGGGGCGGCACCCGCGGCGCCGCCGGCGGGAGCAGCGGCAACCGGAGCGGCCGCGGTGACGTCGAACGTGTCCTCGAAGAGCTTCACGAACTCGGAGAGCTCGATGAGGGTCATCTCCTTGAAGGCGTCAAGGAGCTCGTCGGTGCTGAGCTTGGCCATGATGGCTTCCTTCCTGTGTATTGCCGTGAGTGGCGTTGTGTTGAACGAGCAGACGCGATCGCGTCAGCTCTCGTCGCCACCCTCGGCGACGTCGGTGTTCGCCTCGTCGGACGCGGGGGCGTCCTCCGTGGCGGGGGCCTCGTCGGCAGCAGCCGGCGTGGCGGGGCCCTCGGCCTCGACCTTTGCGCGCAGAGCGTCGACCACACGGGCCGTCTGAGCGAGAGGAGCGGCGAAGAGGTAAACGGCCTTGCTGAGCGAGCCCTTGAGGGCGCCCGCCATCTTGGCCAGCAGAACCTCGCGGGACTCGAGGTCCGCGAGCTTCGTGATCTCCTCGGCCGTCAGGGTCTTGCCGTCGAGGACGCCACCCTTGATCACGAGGAGGGGGTGTGCCTTGGCGAAGTCACGCAGGCCCTTGGCCGCCTCGACCGGGTCACCGGTGACGAAGGCGATCGCGGTCGGGCCCTGGAGCTGACCGTCGAAAGCCGTGACGCCGGCTTCCTTGGCAGCAATCTCCGTGAGCGTGTTCTTGACCACGGCATAGGTGGCGTGTTCCCGGATCGAGCTGCGCAGCTGCGAGAGCTGGGCCACGGTCAGGCCGCGGTACTCGGTGAGAACGGCCGCGCCGGACTCACGGAACTTGTCCGTGATCTCGGCAATGGCTGCCGTCTTCTCGACGTTGGCCATCTGGGCCTCCTTCCCTTGCGTTGCGACGCCGGGTGAAGTGCCATCACGACAAAGGCCCCGGCGCAGGGCGCACGGGACCTTGGGCGGCATACAGAGGTATGCCGTGGGGTTCTCGCGTCCTGCGCTGGCTGCCCGCAACGTGGCGGTACCTTCGGGAGGGGCGTGGAGCCCACGTCCTCCAACCGGCGGTCATTGGTCAACGCACACCCTACGGGCCGGGGGCCCGCGCACCAAATCGTCGTGGCGCCGCCACTGCCGGCCGTTCGTGGCCTACGGTGGCAGACATGTCGCGACCTGGCGGAGTGCATGCGGGTCGTCCACGCGTGCGTCCGACGCCGCGAGCACGCGCCTGGGCGGCCGGGGCGCTCGTCGTCTGTGTCGCCGCCGACATCGCGAGTGTCGCCGTCGCGTCCGCCGCGAACCGCGACCCGGGGTCCGAGAGCGCCGTATCGAGCAACAGCGAGCTGGGTTTCGCCGTGGGCACCGGCACCCCGATCGCCGGCGCCCACTCGAGCGGGTCGTCCCCGGCATTCTCGTCGACCTCCGCCGAGGCACCCGGGGCGCCCGAGGCGCAGGAGATGCCCGACGCGGGCGAGACGGTCCCCGCGGCGAAGCCGACGACGACCCCGACCGGCACGGCCTCGGCAGCCGTGGTCGAGCACGGCACCGGCCGCTTCACCGTGCTGGCCCTGCCCGTCGGGGCCGCCCGTCCGGCGCCGTCGAAGGGCCGGGTCGTGCGCTACACCGTGGAGATCGAGGGCGGGCTGGCGACGGCCGGGTCGGACTACGCCAGGACCGTCGCCTCGGTGCTCACCGACCCGCGCGGGTGGCAGGCCGTCGACACGGTGAAGTTCGTCAACGTCACCCCCGACCAGGCCAAGGCCGGCACGAAACCCGACCTGCGCATCCTGCTCGCGAGCCCCGACACCGTGGACTCGCTCTGCGCCCCGCTCAAGACGCGGGGCCAGGTCAGCTGCCACAACCTGCACCACGTCGTGCTCAACCAGCGGCGCTGGGAGCTCGGCGCCGACGCCTACGGCACTGACGTCGCGAGCTATCGCACCTACCTCGTCAACCACGAGGTCGGCCACGGAATCGGTCACGGCCACGAGCAGTGCCCGGGCACGGGCCGGCCGGCCCCCGTGATGATGCAGCAGACCTACGGCCTCGACGGGTGCAGCCCGTGGACCTGGCCGAGCGCCAAGCGGGCCTGACCCGCCGCGGCCGTGGGGCCCTCAGCGCGACGCGGTGACGTTCTCGAGGACCACGGCCAGGCCCTGGCCGACCCCGATGCAGATGCAGGCCACGCCCCACCGGCCCCCGCTCCGCTCGAGCTCGCGCACGAGCGTGCCCACGACCCGACCGCCCGACGCCCCGAGCGGGTGCCCGAGCGCGATCGCCCCTCCGCGGGGGTTGACGATCTCGGGGTCGATCGGCCAGGCGTCGATGCAGGCGAGGGACTGCGCCGCGAAGGCCTCGTTGAGCTCGACGACGGAGACCTCGTCCCACCCGATCCCGGCCCGCTCGAGCGCCGCGTTGGCCGCGGCGACGGGCGCGTAGCCGAAGAGCTGCGGTTCGATGGCGCTCGCTGCCCGCCCGGCCACGCGGGCCAGCGGACCGAGGCCGAGCCGCTCCCCGGCACGCTCGCTGCCGAGCAGCACCGCGGAGGCGCCGTCGTTGAGCGGTGAGGCGTTGCCCGCCGTGACGGTGCCCTCCCCCTCGGGGCGGAAGACTGTGCGCAGACCTGCGAGGCGCTCGACCGTCGTGTCCGGTCTGATCGACTCGTCCCGCGTCAGGTCCGTTCCCGGGACCCCGACGACGAGGTCGTCGTAGAAACCGTCGCGCCAGGCCCGGTCGGCGAGCGCGTGCGAGCGGGCCGCGAACTCGTCCTGCCGCTCGCGCGTGACACCGTGCAGCTCGCGCAGCTGCTCGGTGGCCTCGCCGAGCGACACGGTCCAGGCCGGGTTCATCTCCGGGTTGACGAGCCGCCAGCCGAGGGTCGTGGAGGAGAGACCCAGGTCGCCGGCCGGGTAGGGCCGCTCCGTCTTGGGTAGCACCCAGGGCGCCCGCGACATCGACTCGACGCCCCCCGCGATGACGACGTCCGCCTCGCCGACGGCGATCTGGCGCGACGCGACCATCACGGCGTCGAGGCTGGACCCGCAGAGCCGGTTGACGGTGGACCCCGGCACCGACGTGGGCAGGCCCGCGAGCAGGCTCGCCATCCGCGCCACGTTGCGGTTCTCCTCCCCAGCACCGTTCGCGTTGCCGAGGACCACCTCGTCGACCGCGGACACCCCGTCACCGGCGAGCCCCGGTGCGCGTCGCACCGTCTCGGCGAGGACGAGCGCCGCGAGGTCGTCGGGCCGTATGCCGGCGAGCGCGCCCCCGTAGCGCCCGAACGGCGTGCGGACGGCGTCGTAGACGAACACCTCGGTCAACGCCTGGGTCAACGCCTGGGTCAACGCCTTGGTCATGGGGCTCCTCGGGTTCGCGTCGGCGCGGCGGTCGGACTCGACAGGCTACCGCCGCGCCGGCGCGGTCCCCTCAGCGCTTGGGCCGGACCACCATCGCCGACCCGCCGCCGCGACGGGTCGTCTCGGCCGCGGCCTCGAAGACGCCGTGGCCGAGGGACCGGATCGCGGTGACCGCACCGATCTCGCTCGTCGACGAGAGCTGGTGGCCGAGGCCCCGGAGGCCGTCGCCGACCGGGCCGGTCGCGATCTGCGGCTCGGCGCTCTCGCTCGACCCGTTGCGCGAGGAGAGCCGCGGGGCGGCGACGGCGTCGACGAGCGGCAGGCCGCGGTCGAGGTAGCCGAGGATCGTCTGGCTCGTCGAGGTGATGATCGTCGACCCGCCCGGGGACCCGACGGCGAGGAAGGGCTTGCCGTCCTCGAGCAGGATCGTCGGGCTCATCGACGACCGCGGCCGCTTGCCCGGTCCGGGCAGGTTCGGGTCGGGCACGCCGGGGGTCGTCGGCGTGAAGTTGAAGTCGGTGAGCTCGTTGTTGAGGATGAAGCCGTAGCCCGGGACCGTGATCCCCGAGCCACCGGTCTGCTCGATGGTCAAGGTGTACGAGGCGATGTTGCCCCACCGGTCCATCGCGGTCAGGTGGGTGGTCGAGAGCCCCTCGTAGGGCTCGGGCTGGGCCACCGCGCCGGGGGTGCACCCCCGGTAGCTGCCGTCGGGCGACCCGAACGGGATCGGCCGCACCTGCGCCTGCTCCGGGTCGAACAGGCAGGCCCGCTCGGCGGCGAAGCCGGTGCTGACGAGCTGCTTCACCGGGACGCCCGGAACGTCACCGACGTAGCGGTTGCGGTCGGCGAAGGCCGTCGCGGAGGCCTCGGCGAAGCGGTGCAGGTAGGCCACGTCGTCGACGGCCCTCGTCCGCACTCCCGTCCGGTCCTCGTAGGCCTTCATCAGGTTGAGGATCTCGGCGACGGCGATGCCGCCGGAGCTCGGGACCGGCATCCCGTAGACGTCGTAACCGTGGTAGCTCGAGTGGATCGGCTGACGCGTCGGGGCGGTGTAGGCCCGCAGGTCGCGTGCGGTCATCTCGCCACCCATCACGGAGACGCCGGGCGCCGTCGTCGGGGCCTGCACCTCCTTGACGATCGCGCGGCCGAGGGTCCCGGTGTAGAGCTGGGACATCCCCCGCGTGCGGAGCATCCGGTAGGTGGCCGCGAGGTCGGGGTTGGTGAAGGTCGAACCCACCGCCGGGGCCTGGCCGTTCCGGAGGAAGACCCGGGCCGTCTCCGGGAACATCGCGAAGCGGGTGGCGTTGGCGGACGTCTGGTCGTGGAAGGTGTCGTCGACGACGAACCCCTTGCGGGCCAGCTGCTCGGCGGGCTTGAGGGCGGCGTTGAGCGAGAGCGTGCCGTACTTCTTCAGGGCGTTGACCCAGAGCGCGGGCGTACCCGGGACCCCGACGGACAGGCCGGAGCTGACGACGGTCGGGAAGCTCATCGCCGACCCGTCCGGGTTGGTGAAGGTCGTCGAGGTGAACGACCTCGGCGCCGTCTCGCGGCCGTCGATCGTCGAGACCTTCTTGCGCTTCGCGTCGTAGTAGACGAGGAAGCCGCCGCCCCCGAGCCCGGCGCTGTAGGGCTCGGTCACCCCGAGCGCGGCCGCGGTCGCGACCGCGGCGTCGGCGGCGTTGCCCCCGCGCGCCAGGACGTCGATGCCGATCTGCGAGGCGTCGCGGTCGACCGAGCTGACCGCGCCGCCGGATCCCTTCATCAGGGGGACCTTGGGCAGCGTCACGGGTCTGCCGTGCCAGCCGTGGTCGCCGTGGTCTCCGTGGTCTCCGTGGTCTCCGTGGTCGTCTCCACCCTGCTCCGAACTGGGCGCCGTGGAGGCGCGTGCCTGCCCCTGCGGGGCAATGAGAGCGATCGGGAGGACGGACGCCGCAGCGACCACCACCCAGCGTGTGCGTCGTCTGCTTCGTCGGCTCATTTTCCGAAGGTAGACCCGAGGCCCCGCCCCCGTCTGCCCCCGGCACCCACCGATCTTGGGAGAATCCTGAGAGGGGGTGCGGCGGGTCGAGCGCCACCGGCCGCCGCCCACCGGCATACGTGTTGCGCCTTCCCTGGACCCGGTGGGCCGCCGACGCCGAGAGCCCGCCACCCCCGGCAGGGGTGACGGGCTCTCGCGAGGCGGGTGCCTCGATCAGGCGGGGGCGTCCTCGCCGAGGAGGTTGCGCGTCTTGGAGAAGTCGAGCGGGATGCCCGGGCCCATCGTCGTCGAGATGGTGGCCTTCTCGATGTAGCGGCCCTTGGAGGAGGACGGCTTGAGACGCAGGATCTCCTCGAGCGCGGCGGCGTAGTTCTCGACGAGCTTGGACTCGTCGAAGGACACCTTCCCGATGATGAAGTGGAGGTTCGCGTGCTTGTCGACGCGGAACTCGATCTTGCCGCCCTTGATGTCGGAGACGGCCTTGGCGACGTCCATCGTGACGGTGCCGGTCTTCGGGTTCGGCATGAGGCCGCGCGGGCCGAGGACCTTTCCGAGGCGACCGACCTTGCCCATCATGTCGGGGGTCGCGACGACGGCGTCGAAGTCGAGCCAGCCGCCCTGGACCTTCTCGAGCATGTCGTCGGAGCCCACGTAGTCGGCGCCGGCCTCACGGGCGGCCTCGGCCTTCTCGGCGTTGGCGAAGACGAGAACCTTGGCGGTCTTGCCCGTGCCGTGCGGCAGGTTGACCGTGCCGCGGACGGCCTGGTCGGCCTTGCGGGGGTCGACGCCGAGGCGCATCGCGACCTCGACGGTCTCGTCGTACTTGGCGCGGGCGGTCTGCTTGGCGACGCGGACGGCGTCGAGCGGCGCGTAGACCGTGTCCTGGTTGACCAGCTCGGCGGCTGCCCGGTAGTTCTTGCTGCGCTTCATCTCTGCTCCTGTGTGTCTGTCGTGCGGGAGTCGTGGTGACGGACCAGCGCGGTCCTCCCACGCGGGCCCGGCGACGTATGCCGCTGGGCCCGGTTCCCCGGTCGGGACGTGTCACGTCCCGACCGGGTGAACGGCGGTGAGCTCAGAGCTCGTTGTTCGACTCAGAGCTCGGTGTTCGACTCAGAGCTCGGTGGTGATGCCCATCGAGCGGGCGGTACCGGCGATGATGCGCGCCGCCATGTCCTCGTCGTTGGCGTTGAGGTCTTCCATCTTCTGACGGGCGATCTCGTAGACCTGGTCGCGGGAGAGCTTGGCGACCTTCGTCTTGTGCGGCTCGCCAGAGCCCTTGGCGACGCCGGCAGCCTTCTTGATGAGCTCGGCGGCCGGCGGGGTCTTGGTGATGAACGTGAACGAGCGGTCCTCGTAGACCGTGATCTCGACCGGGATGACGTTGCCGCGCTGGGCCTCCGTCGCGGCGTTGTACGCCTTGACGAACTCCATGATGTTCACGCCGTGCTGGCCGAGGGCCGGACCGACGGGCGGGGCGGGGGTGGCCTGACCGGCCTGGATCTGCAGCTTGATGAAGCCGGAGACCTTCTTCTTGGGGGGCATGATTCCTAGCCTTCTTGGGGGTTGTGGGCCGACGCCGCGGGCGATGACCCGGTTGCATCCGCACGGCGCAGCCGTGCGGGTCTGAGCATTTTCTCATTCTTCGCGCAGGCAAAACCACGCGGGTCTTTCGGGGGTACTCGGGGGCGCAGGCCGCTCGCGGCCGTGAGCCCCCGAGGGTTCAGATCTTCGCGACCTGACCGAAGGACAGCTCGACCGGGGTCTCCCGGCCGAAGATGGAGACGAGCACCTTGAGCTTCTGGGTGTCGGGGTTGATCTCGGAGATCGTGGCCGGGAGGGTCTCGAACGGGCCCTCCATGACGGTGACCGACTCGCCGACCTCGAAGTCGACCAGGCGGGTGTCGCGGGCGGTCGAGCCGGAGCCCGCGCCGTCACCGGTGCCGTCGGAGGCGATCTCGAGGTTCGGGGCGAGCATGGTGAAGACCTCGTCGATCGACAGCGGCACCGGCTGGTGGGCGTTGCCGACGAAGCCGGTCACTCCGGGCGTGTGACGCACCGCGCCCCAGCTCTCGTCGGTGAGGTCCATCCGGACGAGGACGTAGCCGGGCATCCGGACGCGACGGACGAGCTTCTTCTGCCCGTTCTTGATCTCGGTGACCTCCTCCATGGGGACCTCGATCTCGAAGATGAAGTCCTCCATGTTGAGGGTCTGGATCCGGGTCTCGAGGTTGGCCTTGACCCGGTTCTCGTAGCCCGCGTAGGAGTGGATGACGAACCAGTCGCCGAAGCGGGTGCGCAGCTCGGCCTTGTAGTCGGCCACGGGGTCGGTGCTCGCGACGGGCGCATCGTCCTGCTCGTCGGGCGTCGCGTCGGCGTCCTGGGCCGCGGCGTCCTCACGCACGTCGTCACTCACGTCGTCGGTGAAGTCGGGTGCGATGTCGGTGTCCGTGGCGGACTCGTCCTCGACGGCGGTGTCGACCTCGGTCGACAGGTCGCTCGACTCGTCGGCGACGGGCTCGGTGCTCGTGGCGTCCTCGGGGGCGATCTGCTCGGAGAGCTGCCCTGAGATCTGCTCGGACACGGTGACCTACTTCCTTGCTGGTGGTCCAGCCACGGGGGCTGGCGGTGACGTTCGTGGGACGGACGGGATCAGGTCGTGCTGCCCGTGAACGCCCAGGAGATGAGCTTGGTCATCCCGAAGTCCATCGCCGAGACCAGCGCCATCATCACCATGACGAAGACGACGACGACCGTCGTGTAGCGCACGAGCTCGGGACCGGTGGGTCGCACGACCTTGCGCAGCTCGTCGAGGATCTGACGCACGAAGAGGCTGATCGCGCCGAAGAACCGCGACACCGGGTTGCCGCCGCGAGCCTTGTCGGCCCGGTCGGACCCGCGCTTGGCGCTCGTCTCCGTCACGATTCCTGCTTTCTGTCTGGGTGCAGCCCGCGACTCTCACCCAGGCCGTGGCCGGGCAGCAGGCGCGCGCCGCGTTCTGCACGACGACCTCTGACGCGTCGACGTCTGGCGCCGACACCCGATCTCTTCGCGACTTGCGTCACGTCGGGATGCGCAGGGCAAGAGGGACTCGAACCCACAACCGCTGGTTTTGGAGACCAGTGCTCTACCAATTGAGCTATTGCCCTTCCCCGGATCCCCTGAGGGTTCCGGGTGGACGGCATGCGTCAGCATGGCCAGCGTCAACCGTCCGAATGAAGATCATACGGGACGGGGCGAGCCATCGCGAACCGGCTCCGCCGTCACCTCTCATCTCACCTCCCCGGCGACCCGCGCGGGCTTCCGACGACGCGCGAGGCCGGATGCCGCCCGCCGCGCACCCGGCATACGGACCGGGCGGTCCTCCGATCCCGCCCGAGTGGCAGGATCGGAGCGTGACATCTTCGCGAACCCCCCTCGACTCCCTGCCCGCCGACGAGCTGGACCGCTTCCTCGCGGAGCAGCAGTCCGCCTACGCGGACCTGCAGGCGCGAGGGCTCAAGCTCGACCTCACCCGAGGGAAGCCGTCCCCGGCCCAGCTCGACCTGTCCGATGCGCTGCTCGGCCTGCCGACGACGACGAAGGACCGGGCTGGCACCGACGTGCGCAACTACGGCGGCCTCGAGGGTTTGCCGGAGCTGCGGGAGCTCTTCGCCGAGCTGCTCTGGGTCGAGAAGGAGCAGGTCGTCGTCGGCGGCAACTCCAGCCTGTCGATGATGTACGCGACGATCGTCGACTTCCTGCTCCACGGCGGCGTGGACTCGCCGCGGCCGTGGTCGCAGGAGGAGAGAGTCCGCTTCATCTGCCCCGTCCCCGGCTACGACCGGCACTTCTCGATGCTCGCCTCCTTCGGGATCGAGATGGTGACGGTGCCGATGCGGGTCGACGGCCCCGACATGGACGCGGTCGAGGCCCTGGTGCGTGACGACGAGAGCATCAAGGGCATCTGGGTCGTTCCGACCTATGCGAACCCGACCGGCTCGGTCGTCTCCCACGAGATCGCCGCCCGCCTGGCCGCGATGCCCACCGCTGCGCCGGACTTCACGATCTTCTGGGACAACGCCTACGCCTTCCACCACCTCACCGAGGACGAGGCCAAGAGCGCCGACATCCTCAGCCTCGCCGCCGCCTCGGGGCACCCGAACCGCGCGATCATGTTCGCCTCGACCTCGAAGATCACCTTCGCTGGAGCGGGCGTGGCGGTGCTCGCCGGCTCGACCGAGACCGTCCGGTGGTATCTCAAGCACCTGGCGATGGGTTCGATCGGACCCGACAAGGTCAACCACCTGCGGCACGCCGAGTTCTTCGGCTCGGCCGACGGCGTGCGCGAGCACATGCGCAAGCACCGCGCGATCATCGCGCCGAAGTTCGCCGCCGTCGACGAGGCCCTCACGGCCGGGCTCGACGGGCTGGGGATCGCCGAGTGGAGCCACCCCACCGGGGGCTACTTCGTCAACCTCGACGTCGTCGACGGCACCGCCTCGCGGGTCGTGGGCCTGGCCAAGGCGGCCGGGATCGCACTCACGCCGGCCGGCGCATCGTTCCCGCTCGGAGACGACCCCCGTGACCGCAACATCCGCCTCGCCCCCACGTTCCCCGAGCTCGACGAGGTCCGCACGGCGATGGCCGGCGTCGCCACCTGCGTGGCACTCGCCGCGGCCGAGAAGGCCGTCGCCGACCGAGCGGGTACGTCCGCCATCGACCCGACCACAGAAGGAACCAGCTGATGAGCACCACCGACCCCAACGAGAACCTCGACGACGACCTGACCAGCTACAGCGTCGACGACGAGGACCAGCTCCAGCCCGAGGACACCCTCGACCCCGAGGACGTCGACGACACCCTCGACCGCGGCTACTCCCCCAACGAGACCCCGCGAGGTGTCGACGCCTTCGGCACGACGGCCGCGGAGCAGGCCCAGGACGAGACGATCGACCAGCGGATCCTGCAGGAGACCGAGGACCCGGACTCTGCCTACGGCGCGCCGCACAACGAGAGCGGGCTCGACGAGGAACGGGTCGGGGGCGACGACCCCGACGCGATCGACGCCGAGGACGACTGGCTCGGTGACAACGAGGTCGGCGACGCCCGTGCGGGTCGCCTCGTCGCCGACGACGAGGGCTCCCACGAGGACGAGGAGAAGCAGGTCTGGGCCAGCGACGTGGGCGTCGACGGCGCCGCTGCCTCCGCCGAGGAGGCGGCGATGCACGTCGTCGACGAGATCAGCGACGACGCCCCCGAGGTCTGAGCCCCACGGGCCGCCGCGGGCCCACCCCGGTCCCCTGTGGGCCCGGTGACAGACTGGCCGCCATGACGCGAGCGGTGCAGGATCTGCCGAAGGCACACCTGCACCTGCACTTCACCGGTTCGATGCGGATCGGGACGGTTCGCGACCTTGCGGCCCGTCACGGCCTGCGCCTGCCCGACGCGCTGACCGGTGACTGGCCACCCGCCTTGGCCCGGGCCACCGACGAGCGCGGCTGGTTCCGCTTCCAGCGCCTCTACGACGCGGCCCGGGCCTGTGTCCGCGGCGAGGACGACATGCGCCGGATCGTGCGCGAGGCCGCGGAGGACGACGCGGCGGAGGGCTCGCGCTGGCTCGAGATCCAGGTCGACCCGACCTCCTACGCGCCGTGGGTCGGCGGCATCACGCCCGCCCTCGAGATAATCCTCGACGAGGCCCGCGCCGTCTCGGCCGCCGGACCGGTCGGGGTCGGCGTGGTCGTGGCCGCCAGCCGGATGCGCCACCCGCTCGAGGCTCGGACCCTGGCCCGCCTCGCGGCCCACCACGCCGGGTCCGGACCGGGCGAGGTCGTCGGCTTCGGGCTGTCCAACGACGAGCGCCGCGGCGCCACCGCCGACTTCGGCCACGCCTTCGCCATCGCGCGCCGGGCCGGCCTGGCCCTCGTGCCGCACGGCGGTGAGCTGCTCGGCGCCCAGGCGGTGGTGGAGACCCTGCAGCACCTCGACCCGGACCGCATCGGGCACGGTGTCCGCTCGGTCGAGGACCCGCAGGTGCTCGACGCGGTGGCCCGGTCGGGCGTCACCCTCGAGGTGTGCCCCGGCAGCAATGTCTCGCTCGGGGTCTACCCGGACGCCGGGGACGTGCCGCTGCGCCGGATCATCGAGGCCGGGGTGCCGGTGGCGCTCGGCGCCGACGACCCGCTGCTCTTCGGCTCGCGGCTCGCGGCTCAATACACGGCCGCCCGCGAGCTCGGCTTCTCCGACACCGAGCTGGCCGACCTCGCCCGCGACTCGCTGCGCGCGAGCCGCGCGCCGCAGGACGTGGTGGCCCCCGCCCTCGACGACGTCGAGCGGTGGCTCGCCGCAGGGTCCTGAGGCCGCCGGGCGCCGGAGACGGTTTGCCCTCGCCTCGGGTCGCGAGTCATGCTGGAGGCGACATGACGACACTGACGACTCGCCCCCGCACCCTCCGCGGCCGTTCCCGCTGGCTCCTCGCCGGAGTGGCGCCCCTGGTCCTCGCGACCGCCTGCAGCACGCAGGCGCCGGTCACGGCGGTCGGCCCGACGAACGCCACGAGCGCTCCCACCGCTCCGGGTTCGAGCACGCCCACCGAGACCTCGGCGAGCCCGACTCCGTCGAGCAGCAGCCCGAGCACGACGGTCACCCCGAGCCCGACGACGACCACGAAGCCGGCCGTCAGTGCCGTCGGTGGCCCGCGGGTCAACACCCCGCTGATGAAGGCCTTCTCCGACCCCGGGATGGGCCACCGCGTGCTCATCGGGACGGTGTCGCGCAACATCCGGTGGCCCGCCGGCAACCCGGTCTCCGAGGAGGCCTTCGAGATCGTCGGGGTCTACGTCAGGGTCACGGCGGGGGCCCGCTACTCCGCCAGCGTCACGCCGGCCATGTTCGCCCTCGGCACCGCCGACCCCTCGCTCATCGAGCCGACGACCGAGTTCGGCACCACGCTGGGCAAGCCGCTCGGCACGGTGACGCGCGACCAGACC
The DNA here is from genome assembly GCA_963764195.1 of uncultured Actinomycetota bacterium. GTDB lineage: Bacteria > Actinomycetota > Actinomycetes > Actinomycetales > Dermatophilaceae > JBDSSS01. Next base: position 155,634 of record CAVXRG010000003.1, on the reverse strand, counting down.
GGGGCCGGATGGCTCTTCTTCAAGGTCGACCGCGGCGCCAAGGAGCCCTTCACCCTCTACCTGCGCCGGCCTGCCTACACGGTCAGCACGACGGGCAAGACCATCCCCGCGACCCGCTACGGCGCCTGGATCACGAAGTAGCCCGGGCTCGCCCGCTCAGAGGCTGAGGCCGACGAGCACCGGCTCGTTGACGAGCGCGACGCCGAAGGTGTCGTGCACCCCATCGCGGACCTGGCGGGCGAGGGCGACGACATCCTCAGCCGTCGCACCGCCGCGGTTGGTCACCGCCAGCGTGTGTTTCGTCGACAGTGCCGCCGGCGCGGGAAGCCCGAAACCCTTCCCGAAGCCGGACTGCTCGATGAGCCACGCCGCGCTCGTCTTGACCCGCCCGTCGGGCTCGTCGAAGCGAGGTGGCACCGGCCCCCCGGAGCCGAGCCGCTCGGCCGCCCGCCCCACCAGGGTCTCGTATGCGGACCCGGACAGGAACGGGTTGGTGAAGAAGGACCCGCACGACCACGTGTCGGGGTCGTCGTCGTCGAGCACCATCCCGCGCCGCCCACGCTGGTCGAGCACGGCCTCGCGCGCCTCGGCGAGGGGCACCCGCGCGCCGAGCTCGACCCCGAGACCGTCGGCGAGAGCGGCATACCCGATGGGTCGGCAGAGGTCGGCGAGCTCGAACTGGAAGAGCACGTCGAGCACGACGTAGCGGCTGTTGCCCTTGAAGCGGGAGTGCCGGTAGGTGAAGTGGGCGTCGGCGTTGAAGAAGGTCCGGACCGCCTGCTCCTGCCGGTCCCACGTGCGCACCTGCGCGATCGTCTGGCTCACGTCCTGGCCGTAGGCGCCGACGTTCTGGATCGGGGTCGCGCCCGTCAGACCCGGTATGCCGCTGAGCGCCTCGACCCCAGACCAGCCCTCCGCGACGGCGCGGGCGACGACGTCGTCCCACACCTCACCTGCGGCGACCCGCACCATCGCGCCACCGCAGGAGTCCTCCGACTCCCGGGTGACACCCGTCGTGGCCACCCGCACCACGGTGCCCTCGAAGCCGTCGTCGGCGACAACGAGGTTGGACCCGCCGGCCAGGACGAGCAGCGGCTCGTCGGCATCGTCGACCTCACGGACCGCGTCGACGAGCTCGTCGGCGCTCGTCACCGTGACGAGCCGCGCTGCGGGACCGCCGACCCGCATCGTCGTCAGCCCGGACAGGGCGATGCCGTGCTCCTCGTGCACGGGGCGTCAGTCGAGCCGCACGACCGCGAGGGCGCGGCCGAGAACCTTGTCGCCGCGGCAGGTCGCCGTCAGCTCGACGGTGACCCGCCCCGTCTCGGCGTCGACCGCCTTGACGGCGCCCGAGACCTCGAGGTCGGCGCCCTCGTCGTAGGGGACGACGACGGGCTTGGTGAAGCGCACGCCGTAGTCGACGACGCGTCCGGCGTCGCCGGCCCAGTCGGTGACGAGCGTCGCGGCCGCGCCCATCGTGAACATCCCGTGGGCGATCACGTCGGGCAGGCCGACGGAGGTGGCGAAGCGCTCGTCCCAGTGGATCCGGTTGCGGTCGAGCGAGGCCCCGGCATACTGCACGAGCCGCGCGCGGTCGATGTGGATCGTCACGGCGGGGAGGGTGTCCCCGATCGACACGTCGGCGAGGCGACGCACGCCGGTGGGCGTGATCTCGTGGTCGGCCATCACTCTCCTCCTCGGATGACGATGGTGGAGGTGGCCGTGCACAGCGGCTCGCCGCCCTCCGTCGTGAGCTCGGTGCGCGTCGTCACCATGGCGTGCCCGCCCGCCTCGCGGACGGTGTCGACGTGGAGCGTCCCCGTCACGGCGTCCCCGGCCGTCAGGGGGCGGTGGTGGGCGAACTTCTGCTCGCCGTGGACGACGCGGGAGTAGTCGATGCCGGCGTCCGGGTCGCGGACCAGCTGGGCGTCGCACTGCTGGGCGATGAGCACCGCGAAGGTCGGCGGCGCGATGACGTCGGCGTAGCCGCGGGCCCGGGCGGCCCCGGCGTCGACGTGCACCGGATCGGTGGCCCCGACCGCCTCCGCGAACTCGCGGATCTTGGCGGCACTGACCGTGTAGGTCTCGGTCGGCGGGTAGGTCCGCCCCTGGAAGTCTGAGTTCACCGGCATACCCTCACCCTAGCCACCACCGGCGGGTGCGGGTCGACCCCCATCGCGCCCGATCCCGCACCGCTGGGTGGGGGCCCCGGGAACGAGCGACGCTCCCCCGGCCCGGGGGCCGAGGGAGCGTCAGAGGTCTCGTCGCCGAGCGTGCTCAGCGGGTCTCGCGGTGCTCCGTGTGCTTGCCACAGTTGGGGCAGAACTTGTTGAAGCCGAGACGGTCGGGGTTGTTCCGACGGTTCTTCTTGGTGATGTAGTTGCGGTTCTTGCAGTCCACACACGCCATCGTGATCTTCGGACGGACGTCGCTGCTCTTGCTGGCCACGGCAACCTGCTCTTTCGGGAACGTGCTGGATGAATCGGTCGTGCAGAGGACGGTTCGCGAGGGTGTCAACAGCGACACGCAGGCGCGACGTCCTAGGTTACGCGACCGTGGGGGTTTCGAGAAATCGGACGCTGGTGCGGTCGATGCTCCGAACGCAGTGGTAGCGGGAGCGGGGCTCGATCCCGCGACCTCACGATTATGAGTCGTGCGCTCTAACCAGCTGAGCTACCCCGCCAAGGCGCCGGTGGACCGGATGGACCGACCGAACGACCAGAGCCCCAATAGGGAATCGAACCCTAGACCTTTTCCTTACCATGGAAACGCTCTGCCGTCTGAGCTATTGGGGCACGGCCACGGCGGTGGTCGTCAACCGACGACCGAGACCGATGGCCTTTCGTGCGTCGCCGAGATTACACGGTCCCCGGCACGGATACGAAATCGGGCCTTCGACCTGCTCGGCAGCGTTCCGGCTGAGGGGATCGGGCCCATGACCGAGCGTCGTCCCGAGTCTCCGCAGCCCGCTGCGGAGCCGGTCGCGGCCGGGTCGAACCAGGCATCCGGTCCTCCCGGGGGGACCGTGCGCCTCGACCGCCGAGCGCCTGGCGCGTGGCCTGGACCGTCGTGGCCACCCGCTGTGCCGGTCGCGGCCCTGATGCTTGCGCTCTTCGGGATCTACGCGCACACCGCCGACGTCGTCGAGGAGGTCGCCGCACTCAGTGGCGACACCGCGGCCGACTGACACGGCCTCATTGACCGTCCCTCCGGTCCGGCTCGCGGTCGTCCTCGGCGGCCTGCTCGGCGCGGGCGTCATGGGCCGCCAGCGCGGCGAGCGCCTCCGCCTCGGCGTCCTCCCGGTCCTCGCGGATGCCGTCCGCCTCCGCGAGCTCGCCGCTCACCTTCGCGAGGCGACCTCGGGCGGTGGCCAGCCGGCGCTCGAGGTCCGCGATCCCGTCGACGACCTCCTGGCGCCGCGCCTCGAGCACCGCGGCCTGCCGCTCCGCGGTGCGCAGCGCCGCCCCGGCCTGCTCGACCCGGTCGGCGAGCCGCTCCCGGGCGGCGGCCCGGCGCGCCCGGCGACGCGTCACCAGGGCGTCGGACCCGGCGGACCCGGCGGACCCGGCGGACCCGGCCGTCTCGAGACGCTCGGGGCCCTGCTCGGTCCCGGTCGCCGCGCCGTCTGCGGTGACACCGACCTCACCGTGCCGGCCGCCACGGACGAGCGACAGGGCCGGCGCCGAGCGTCCGTCGTCATCGTCGTCTCCCTGCTCGAGGGCGACGACGTCGTCGATGTCGACCGACCCGAAGCCGGAGTAGGACAGGGCCTTGACGAGGCAGCCGGTGAGCACCGTGGCCTGCGCCTGCTCGTCGGCGATGACGGCGGTGAGGGTCTCGCGCACCTCGGCGGCGGCTCCCGCCCCGACCGGGGTCCCCGCCTCGGAGGCCGCCTCCGTGGTCAGGGCGACGAGCTCGTCGACCCGGCTCGCTCGCTCACGCCCGAGGATGCGCAGCTGGTCGGCGTCGAGGGAGCGCTGCGCCGCACGCAGCAGCTCGGCGAAGTCGATGAGGTCGGCGAGGGCCTCGGGCCGGGATCGGACGAGGTGGTTGACCGCCCAGGCCGCCACGGTCGGCTTGCGCAGCGACGCCACCGACGCGGCCAGCTCCTTGTCCCCCGCGGTGCGGGCGGCGGCGACCAGCTCGGAACGCAGCGCGGTGAAGCGGCCGGGCTGCACGGCATACAGCTGGGCGACGGCGGCACGCAGGTGCAGGATCACCAGCCCATCCTCCCGCAGCACCGAGCGGACCCACCGCCGGTTCCCAGTCCCCCTTGCTACCGTTGGGCCCGTGGTTGGCTCGAGGGGGCCGAGACCGCCCGCCCAGACCACCCCACGAGTTCAGGACCGATGATGCGCATGCTGAAGAACCGCCCGTGAGGCGCCCCGCCTGGCTCAGCGCGGCGACGAGCGGGGCGATGCTCCCCCAGTTCCTGCGGTTCGCCGCCGTGGGCGGGGTCGGCTTCATCACCGACGTCGGGGGTTTCAACCTCCTCCGCTTCGCCGGCGGCGAAGGGCCGCTCTACGGCTACCCCCTCACCGCGAAGGTGATCTCCGGGGTGCTCTCGACGATCGTCGCGTGGGTGGGCAACCGCTACTGGACCTTCCGCGACCACCGCCGGGCCAACGTCTCGCAGGAGTTCGTGCTCTTCGCCCTCGTGGCCGGGCTCGGGACGCTCATCGCGATGTCGTGCCTCTGGGTGTCGCACTACGTCCTCGGGTTCAGGTCCCCCCTGGCCGACAACATCGCGGCCAACGTGGTCGGTCTCGGCCTGGCCCTGTCCTTCCGGTTCTGGGCCTACCGCCGGCACGTCTTCAGCGCCGCCGGCGACGGGAGCGGGCTGAGCGAGGTCGCTGAGCACGTGCTCCACCACGACGAGACCGCGCCGGCCCCCAAGGACCGACCCGACCTCGCCCGCTGACCGGTCACCAGGAGACGGGCCAGCTCACGGATTCAGCGCCCGCGACGAATCCGGCTGCGGCGCAGCCGCATCGCGAAGGTCAGCTTGATCATCTCGGTCCCGAGGCTGATCGTCTTGCCCAGCTCACCGGTCACTGAGGACACCCCGACGCGCGGGTGGTAGTTGACGGGGACCTGGACCATCCGCGCCTTGGTGATGACGCTGATGAGCAGCATCTCGAGGCCGTAGGCCGAGCCGTCGAGGCGCGAGCGCTCGAGGATCGAGCTGGCCTGGTCGGCGGTCATCACGCGGAAGGTGCAGCCGACGTCGCTGAGATAGGAGCTGTTGTAGAGGACCTCGATGAGCTTGGCGACAGCCCAGTTGCCCCACTGGAGGAACCAGCCCATGTTGGCGCCGCTCCAGATGAAGTTGGAGACCGTGCGCGAGCCGATGACGATGTCGCACTCGGGCATGAAGGCGAGCAGCTTGTGCAGGTCCTCCGGGTTGAAGGTCCCGTCCGGCTCGCAGACGGCCACGAGGTCGGTGTCGGCCTCCCGGAGCCCGCGCTTGATCGCGGCGCCGTAGCCCTGCGTGGTCTCGATGACCTCGACGGCACCGGTGCGGGCCACCTCCTCCGAGGTGCCCTCGGCCGCGTTGTTGTTGACGACGATCACGGTGTCGACGACGTCCAGTGCCTCGAAGCGGCGGATGCACTCCGCGATGCTGTCCTTCTCGTTGTACGTCGGCAACACGACGGTCAGGGTCTTTCCACGCCACACGTTCAACGATCTCCTCTACTGGCGACGACGGGCAGCGGCCCCATTCACGCTGGTGCCCGGCGCGATCGCAAGGGCGAGGATAGCAGGGCGAGTCAGGGCGTCCGCTGTGAGCCAACACGCGCCTAGACTCGCCGCCGTGACACGTCTCGATCACCCCGGGGGGCCACTGGCCGACGCACGACAGGAGCCGGCCACCGGTCGGAGCCGGGCCCAGGACTGGGTGTCCGTGCTGGCCGTCGCCGCCGCCGCGGTCGGCCTCGTCGCCTACGCGGTCGCCGACGGCCTCTCGGTCACCAGCGCAGTCCTCGCGCTCGGGGCCATCGCCCTGACGCAGGTCCTGCCTGGAGCACTGGTGTGGCGAACGGTCCGCCCTCGCGACGGCTGGCTGCTGGAGGACCTCGGCGCCGGCTTCGCCCTCGGCTCAGCCATGGCGGTCCCGACGCAGGTCGTCGCCGGGCTGCTCCAGCAGCGATGGCTCGCCCTGGCGATCCCCCTCGTCGTGGCAGCCGCACTCCTGGCTGCTCCCGTGACGCGGCGCCGGATCAGGAGCGCGCGCTGGAGTCAGACCCCGTGGTGGTTCGGCACCGCCCTCGGGCTGCTCTCGCTGGTCGGCGTCCCACAGCTCACTGCGTACTTCGCCGACAACCGGATCACCTACGCGGTACCGACCGTCCCGCACGTCGACACCTACCTGCACCAGGCCCTCGCGACCGAGCTGCTCAACCGCGGCCCGGCCGCCTGGCCCACCGTGCTGGGAGAGGACCTCGGCTACCACTGGTTCACCCACGCGTGGCTCGCCCAGGTGGCCGCCAGCACGGGGGTCGAGCTCGACCAGCTGCTGCTGCGGCTGATGCCGGCGATCATGCCGATGGCCGTCGCCCTCGCGGTCGGGGTGACCGGTCTCCGTCTCAGCCGGCGTCCCTGGGTGGGGGTGCTCGCCGCCACGATCGCGATGGTCGGCGGCCGCTTCAACTTCTTCGGGATGGCGGACCCGGCCCTGCCGATGACACCCCTGTCGCCGACGCTCGCCCTCGGGGCACCGACGCTGCTGCTGCTCGTGACAGTGCTCGCACTGCGTTGGCGCGGAGAGACCCTGCGCGGCGCGTGGGTCCTCGTGCCGCTGCTCGCCGTCGTCGCCTCGGGCACGAAGGGATCGACCGCACCCCTCGTCGTCGCCGGGCTCGGGCTGGCCGTCGTCGCCATGCTCATCTGGAACCGGGCCCTCGTCGCGCGGACGGTCGTCGACCTGCTCGTCGTGGCCGGTGGCCTCGTCTTCGCCCTCATCTTCGTCTTCCACGGCTCCAGCGCCGGGCTCGCTCTCGGGGTGACGGCCTCGGCCAAGCAGACGGCCCTGGGCCGAGTCCTGACCGAGCTGCCCTCGCGCGAGCTGATCCTGCTCGCCTCGGGCACCGTGATCGTCTCCGGGGTGTCGCGCGCGATCCTCGCCCTCGTGCTGCCCTTCTTCCGCGACACCCGGCGCGACCCGCTCACCTGGGTGCTGCTCGGCGCGAGCGCGGCCGGAGCCATCGCGGTCGGCATCTTCTCGCACCCCGGCCTCAGCCAGAGCTACTTCTACCTCACCGCGGTCCCGCTCGGTGCCCTCGGCTCCGCTCTCGGGGTCCAGCGGGCCGTCGGGGCCTTTGGCCGCCGCTTCATGCGCGCCGTGTGGGTGCTCGGGGTCCTGTCCGGCATCGCCGTCGGCTACGCGTCGCCGGCCCTCGTCGGCCCCCTTCTGCCCGAGGAATACACGCGAGCCTGGGAGGCCTTCGGGGTGACCACGGCGGCGCTGCTCGTCACCGCCACCGCCGGAGCCGTTGCCGGCCTCCTGCTCGGCCGGGACCGCTGGCGCGAGCCGGGACGCACGGGACGCCGCTGGACCGGGGCACTCACCGCGGCCGGCCTCGTCGCCGCGACGGCCTTCCTCACCGCCGGCTCCGTCGGGGCCGTCCGCAGCCTCATGGCGACCCGACCCGTCGACCCGCGCGCGGTCACCCTGGAGACCTACGGCGCCGTCTCGCAGGGGCAGATCGACGTGGCCCGCTACATCCGGGACCACTCGGGGGTCAACGACGTCGTGATGACCAACCGACACTGCACCGTGCCGCGGTCCCCCTTCAACGGCTGCGACAGCAGGCGCTGGATCGTCACCGCCTTCAGCGAGCGCCAGCTCCTCGTCGAGGGATGGACCGCGACCCCCGAGGCCACCCGCCTGGCCCCGCACGGCCGCGACTCGGTGACCGTCGACTACTGGAAGCCCGACATCCTCAGGCTCAACGACGGCTTCACGGTCGCCCCCACGGCCGACGCGCACCGCCGCCTCTGGGACCTCGGCGTGCGCTGGGCCTACGTCGAGAACACGATCCCCCACGCGGACACCCTCGCACCGTATGCCGTGGAGCGCTTCCACACCGCCGATGCCTCGGCCTGGCAGCTGCTTCCTCCATCCCCCTGACCCGCACGATCGCGGCCAGCACGGGCGGGGTGGTGGCGCGCACGCCGTGACCGCAGCAGAGTGGGTGCCATGATCTGGATCTGCTCGACCTGCGCCGTCGAGACCGCCGAGCAGGCCGAGCCCCCGAGTGAGTGCGCGATCTGTGAGGACGAGCGCCAGTGGGTGCCTGCCGACGGCCAGGCGTGGACGACCCTGGGTCGGTTGCGTGAGCAGGGCACCCGGATCGTCATGGAGCAGGTCGAGCCCGAGCTGTGGGGCCTGCGTGCCGAGCCGGCGGTGGGGATCGGCCAGCAGGCGATGGTCGTGCGGACCCCGGAGGGGACGCTGCTGTTCGACTGCCCCGGTTACATCGACGAGGCCGCGGTCGAGCAGGTGCGCTCCCTCGGGCCCACCCTGGCCGTGGCCGCCAGCCACCCCCACATGTACGGCGTCCAGACGGAATGGGCCAGAGCGCTCGGGGACGTGCCCATCCTCGTCGCCGAGCAGGACCGCGGGTGGATCCGTCGCGGTGACCCGCTCGTCGAGCTCTACGACGAGCGGCGGGTCGTGGCGACCGGCCTGACGCTGCACCGGGTCGGTGGCCACTTCCGGGGGCAGGCCGTCGCCGAGTGGACCACGGGCAACGGCGGCCTCGGTGTCCTGCTCGCCGGGGACGCCATCTTCCCCAACCCGGACCGGAGGTCGGTCAGCTTCATGCGGAGCTACCCCAACCGGATCCCGCTCTCGGGAGCCGTGGTCCAACGCATCGCGGGCCGGGTCGAGTCCCTGCACGTCGACCGTCTCTACAACAACTTCGGCGACTGCGTCCCGCACGGGGCCAAGGCCGTCGTGAGGTCGTCCGCCGACCGGCACACCGCCTGGGTGCGCGGCGACTTCGACCACCTCACCTGAGCGTCGGCGTACGGCCTGTCACTCGTCCTCGAGCGTCGTGCGCCGTGTCGCCCCTGCTCATCACCATCCACCGATGCGACCACGAGGTGGAGGTCGGCGCCATGGGGGCGCTCAGCTGACCGCGGCGAGCAGCGCGGCGCGGGCGCCCACGAGGCTCGGGCCGTACCACGTGAGCAGCCGTCCGCTGACGAGCGCGGTCCGGCTGCGGGAGAAGGCCTCCGGCCCGTCCTCGGCCGTGAACACGTACGGCTCGTCGGGGAGCAGCACGACGTCGACGCCGCTGCGGTCCAGCTCGGCGAGCTCCACGTGGGGGTAGCGGTCGGCGTGGTCGCGCAGGACATTGCGCCAGCCCAGGCGGGCGATGACGTCGCCGGTGAAGGTCGAGCGCCCCACCGCCATCCACGGGTCGCGCCAGATGGCGACCGCCACGTCGAGGTGGGCGTCGGGCACCGTCACGGTCCACTCCGACCTCGCCGCCGTCAGCCACTCCGGCACCGCGGCGCCCAGGGCTTCGGTGAGCAGGCGCTCGAGGGAGTCGAGGGCCTGGGGCACGGTCTCGATGTCGGTGACCCACACGGGGATCCCGGCCTCCCGGAGGCGTCGGACGTCGAGCTCGCGGTTCTCCTCCTTGTTGGCCACGACGAGGTCGGGGCGGAGCGCCACGATCGCCGCGCGGTCGGGGTTCTTCGTGCCCCGCACGCGCGTCACCTCGAGGTCGTCCGGGTGCGTGCACCAGTCCGTGGCCCCGACGAGCAGCCCAGGCCGGGTCGCGGCGATCGCCTCCGTGATGGAGGGGACGAGCGAGACGACACGGGTGACCTCGCCAGTCAGCCCCACGGCATACCCCAGGTCGTCGCGGATCACCGCGGCACCCCGACGCGGAAGACCCGCAGCTGCAGGGCGAGCGTCGCGTAGTAGCCGACGAGCGTCGTCAGCTCGAAGAGGACCGCTCGGCCGAGACGCTGCTCCGCGGCGGTGAAGGCCGCGTCGTCGAGATCACCGGAGACGAGGAGGCTCCGCACGACGTCGGCGACCGCGCGCTCGTCCCCGTCCGCGAGAGCGTCGACCTCACCCGCGCGCAGCCCCTCGAGCTCCCTCTCGGTCAGCCCCACGTGGCGGCCGATCGCCTCGTGCGCGTAGAGCTCGAAGGCCGACTCCCCGTGGGCGGCGACGAGCAGGATGGCAATCTCGCGGGCCCGGTCCGTCAGGCTCGTCCCGAAGCGCAGGGCGGCGCCCAGTCCCTGCAGCGGGGACCCCACGGCCGGCTGGAGCAGGAACGCGTTGAACGGCCCGGTAAGGCACCCCTCCTCGTCGACGAGGGGGAACAGCTGTGGTCCCTGGGCCCGCGGTCCCCCGACCAGCGCCGCGTAGAGCGCCTGCTGGTCGGGGTCGAGGTCGGTGGGGCGGAGGGGCGGGAGCCTCGCATGCGGATCGGTCATGGCGCTCCTCGGTGCTCGGGGTCCGTGCCGTCAGACGTTGCGGCGGTACTGCCCGCCGACCTCGAAGAAGGCCTCGGTCACCTGCTGGAGCGAGCAGACCCGCGCCGCGCGCATGAGCACGTCGAAGACGTTGTCCCCGTTGATCGCTGCCGCCTTCAGCTCCTCGAGCGCCGCGGCCGCCTCGACCTCGTGCTCCCGCTGGAAGTCCCGGACCCGCGCGAGCTGCCCCTGCTTCTCGGTCTCGGTGCCGCGGGCGAGCTCGATGGTGCGCGGCTCCTGCCCCTCGTGCGGGCTGCGGAAGGTGTTGACGCCGATGATCGGGAGGCTGCCGTCGTGCTTGCGGTGCTCGTAGAGCATCGACTCGTCCTGGATGCGGCCGCGCTGGTAGCCGGTCTCCATCGCGCCCAGCACGCCACCGCGCTCGGTGATCTTGTCGAACTCGCGCAGCACGGCCTCCTCGACGAGGTCGGTCAGCTCGTCGATGATGAACGACCCCTGGAGCGGGTTCTCGTTCATCGCCAGCCCCCACTCGCGGTTGATGATGAGCTGGATCGCGAGGGCGCGCCGGACCGAGTCCTCGGACGGGGTCGTCACTGCCTCGTCGAAAGCGTTGGTGTGCAGAGAGTTCGCGTTGTCATAGATCGCGATGAGGGCCTGGAGAGTCGTGCGGATGTCGTTGAAGTCCATCTCCTGCGCGTGCAGGCTCCGACCCGAGGTCTGCACGTGGTACTTCAGCTTCTGGCTGCGCTCGTTGGCGCCGTACTTCTCCTTCATCGCCACCGCCCAGATGCGGCGGGCGACCCGGCCGAGCACGGAGTACTCGGGGTCCATGCCGTTGGAGAAGAAGAACGACAGGTTGGGCGCGAAGTCATCGACCCGCATCCCCCGCGCGAGGTAGCTCTCGACGTAGGTGAAGCCGTTGGAGAGGGTGAAGGCGAGCTGGCTGATCGGGTTGGCCCCGGCCTCGGCGATGTGGTAGCCGGAGATGCTCACCGAGTAGAAGTTGCGCACCTCGTGCTCGATGAACCACTGCTGGATGTCAGCCATCATCCGCAACGAGAACTCCGTGCTGAAGATGCAGGTGTTCTGACCCTGGTCCTCCTTGAGGATGTCGGCCTGCACCGTGCCGCGCACCGTTGAAAGCGCTTGTGCGCGTATGCCGCTCGCCTCCTCGTCGCTGGGATCGCGACCCTCGCGCTCACGGAAGGCGTCGAGCTGCTGGTCGATGGCGGTGTTGAGGAAGAAGGCGAGGATCGTCGGCGCCGGGCCGTTGATCGTCATCGAGACCGAGGTCGTCGGGGAGACGAGGTCGAAGCCGTCGTAGAGGACCTTCATGTCGTCGAGCGACGCGATCGAGACCCCGGACGTGCCGACCTTGCCGTAGACGTCGGGGCGCGGGTCGGGGTCGCGGCCGTAGAGGGTGACCGAGTCGAAGGCGGTCGACAGGCGCGTCGCGGGCTGACCCTCGGAGAGCAGCTTGAAGCGGCGGTTGGTCCGGAAGGGGTCACCCTCGCCGGCGAACATCCGGGCCGGGTCCTCCCCCTCACGCTTGAAGACGAACACGCCCGCGGTGAACGGGTAGTAGCCCGGGAGGTTCTCGCGGCGCCAGAAGCGGACGAGCTCTCCGTGGTCGGTGTAACGCGGCAGGGCAACCCGCGGGATCTTGTTGCCCGACAACGATTCCCGGGTGAGCTTGTTGACGATCTGCTTGTTGCGAACCGTGACGACCTGCTCGTCGCCGGAGTAGGACTCGACGACGGAGGGCCAGGCCTCGATGGCGTCGGACACCTCGGCGGGCAGGTCGGCCCGGGCACCGGTGAGCAGCGCCTCGACACCGCTCGCGTCGGACCCGGCGTCGGCGAGCTCGCCACGCACCGCATCGAGGCGCTGCACCCGCCGGGCCCCAGCGGCATACGTCTCGGTGCGGTCGTGGTAGCCGCGGATGGTCTCGCTGATCTCGGCGAGGTAGCGCACCCGCGAGGCGGGCACGACGGTGGCGATGCGGGTCGACTGGCGCGTGTCGACGCGCGGGAGCGCGCCTTCCTCGAAGGTCATCCCCCGGTCGGCCAGCAGGGCGCGCAGCTCCTGGTAGAGCGCGGTGACGCCGTCGTCGTTGAAGGTCGCCGCCGAGGTGCCGAAGACCGGCATCGCCTCGGGCGACTGCCCGAACGCCTCCCGGTTGCGCACCATCTGGCGACCCACGTCGCGCAGCGCGTCCTCGGCGCCGCGTCGCTCGAACTTGTTGATGGCCACGACGTCGGCACGGTCGAGCATGTCGATCTTCTCGAGCTGGCTGCTCGCGCCGAACTCCGGGGTCATGACGTAGAGGGAGACGTCGGCGTAGTCGACGACCGCCGCGTCACCCTGACCGATCCCCGGGGTCTCGAGGACGACGAGGTCGTAGCCGGCGGCCTTGACGATGGCGATGACGTCGTCGAGGCCCGTCGGCACCTGCGAGCCGCCACGGGTCGCGAGGCTGCGGAAGAAGACCCGGTCGCCGTCGAGGCTCGACATCCGGATCCGGTCGCCCAGCAGCGCCCCGCCGCCGCGGCTGCGCGTCGGGTCGACCGCGAGCACAGCGACCCGGACCTTGTCCTGCTGGTCGAGGCGGATCCGGCGGACGAGCTCGTCGGTGAGGCTCGACTTGCCGGAGCCGCCGGTCCCGGTGATCCCGAGGACGGGCACCTGGCGACGGGCGGCCGCCTCGCGGATGCCGCCCAGGGTCGCCTCGTCGATGTCGCCCTCCTGCGCCCCGGTGATGGCGCGCGCCACCGCCGCCCGGTCGCCGGAGAGGACCGCGTCCACCGTCGGCGCGTCGATGTCCCACGGGTCGAAGTCGCAGTCGGCGACGATCGTGGCGATCATCCCGGCGAGCCCGAGGCGCTGCCCGTCCTCGGGGCTGAAGATCGTCACTCCGCTCGCGCGCAGCCGGGCGATCTCCTCGGGGACGATGACGCCGCCGCCACCACCGACGACCTTGACGTGGCCCGCACCGTTGGCCCGGAGCAGCTCGACGAGGTACTCGAAGTACTCGACGTGACCGCCCTGGTAGGAGCTGACGGCGATGCCCTGCACGTCCTCCTCGATCGCCGCGTCGACGACCTCCTGCACGGAGCGGTTGTGCCCCAGGTGGATCACCTCGGCGCCCTGACTCTGCATGATCCGCCGCATGATGTTGATCGAGGCGTCGTGCCCGTCGAAGAGGGCCGAGGCCGTGACGATGCGGACGTGGTGCTGGGGCTGCTCGGACACGGGGAGGCCTCCGGGGTCGCGTGGTGGTCGACAAATAGTAGGACTTCCAACTAATGGACGTCAACGTGATGCGGCCCTACGATGGCGCCATGCCGCCAGACCCCACCCGCACCGCGGGCCTCGGCTTCGACCCCATCGACGCCGCACGTGACCAGTGGGTCGGCCGCGGGTGGGACGGGGCTGCCGACGGGATGGCCGCGATCACCTCGCTGATGCGCGCGCACCAGATCGTCCTCGCCCGCGTCGAGGCGACCCTGCGACCCCTCGGGGTCACCTTCGCCCGGTACGAGGTGCTCATGCTGCTGCTCTTCAGCCGTCGCGGGTCCCTGCCGATGAAGGTGATCGGCTCCCGACTGCAGGTGCACCCCACGAGCGTGACGAATGCCGTCGACCGGCTCGAACAGGCAGGTCTCGTCGCGAGGGCCAGTCACCCGGAGGACCGGCGGGCCACGCTCGTGTCCCTCACCGGGGCCGGTCGCACGCTGGCCGAGCGGGCCACCGCCGCGCTCAACGCCGAGGTCTTCGAGCAGCCCGACCTCGACGCCGACGACCTCCACACCCTCGTCGACGTGCTCACCCGGCTGCGGCGGGGCGCCGGCGACTTCTGACCCGTCGAGTGCCCACTTTCACCCGCGGGTGAGCGCGGGAAAGTGGGCACTCGACGGGGGCTGCGGGGTCGAGACGGCGGACAGGGTCCCCGCGGACCCGGCAGGATGGGCCCATGACGACGACTCCGGCGACTCCGGCGCCCGACCTCGCCTGGCTCGAGGCGCACCGGCTCATGCTGCGCACCTTCGCACGCGGCGCCGTGCGGCCCGGCGGCGGTTTCGCGTGGCTCGACGACGACGGCGTGCCCCGTGAGGGCGGCGACGTCGAGCTGTGGATCACGGCGCGGATGACCCACGTCGCCGCCCTGGCCGTGCTCGAGGGCGACACCGACTTCGTCGACGTGCTCGACCACGGGGTCCGCTCCTTCCTGCCCGGCGGGGTGCTGCGGGACGAGGAGCACGCCGGCTGGTTCGCCGCCGTCGGGGACGACGGGACGCCGACCCTGTCGGACAAACGGGCCTACGAGCACGCCTTCGTCGTCCTCGCGGCGTCGAGCGCCACCGCGGCCGGTCACCCGAGCGGGCGTGCCCTGCTCGGCGAGGCCCTCGCCGTCTACGACGAGCACTTCTGGCGTGACGAGGACGGCCTCGCGGTCGACGTGTGGGACCGCACCTGGTCCACCCTCGAGGACTACCGCGGCGTCAACGCCAACATGCACTCGGTCGAGGCGATGCTCGCCGCCTGGGACGTCACGGGTGAGCGCCGCTGGCTCGACCACGCCTTCAGCATCGTCGAGCGCGTCGTCCACGGCTTCGCCGCCGGCAACGGCTACCGGCTCCCCGAGCACTTCACGTCTGGCTGGCAGGAGCGCCGCGACTACAACATCGACGAGCCGGCCCACCCCTTCCGGCCCTACGGGGTGACGATCGGGCACCTGCTCGAGTGGTCCCGGCTCGCGCTCCACGTCCGCCACGCGCTCGGTGACGAGGCACCCCCGTGGCTGCTCGAGGACGCCCGGGCCCTCGTCGAGGTCGCCGTGCGGGACGGCTGGTCCGTCGACGGGGCCGAGGGGTTCGTCTACACGACGGACTTCGACGGCCGCCCCGTCGTGCGCGACCGGCTCCACTGGGTCGTCACCGAGGGCATCGGCGCCGCCTGGACCCTGGGCCTCGTCACCGGCGACCCCTCGGCCCTCGAGCGCTACGGCGCGTGGTGGGACCACGCCCGCCGCCTCTTCATCGACGACGAGCGCGGCTCGTGGCACCACGAGCTCGCGCCCGACAACACACCCGCGTCGACCGTGTGGGACGGCAAGCCCGACGTCTACCACGCCTACCAGGCGGCCCTGCTGCCCGAGCTCGGCGAGATCGCCTCGCTCGCAGGCGGGTTGCGCGACCTACGCGCCTGACCAGCAGGGTCGGCCGGGGTCGGCCGGGGTCGGCCGCGTCAGCCGAGGACGCGGCGCAGGAAGTCGTTGTCGAACTTGCGGTCCGGGTCGACGCGGTCGCGCAGGGCGAGAAAGTCACCCATCCGCGGGTAGAGACCGGCGACGGACCCGGCCGTCATCGCGAAGCACTTGCCCCAGTGCGGACGGGCGCCGAGTGGCGCGAGCGCCTCCTCGATGGCGGGCAGGACGGCATACACCGCCGGCACGTCGCGGTCCCAGGTGAAGTGCACCCCGACGACGTCGTGCCCGTAGGAGCTGCTGAGCCACAGGTCGTCCTGCTTGACGGTGCGCAGCTCGCACACCTGCAGCACGGGCGCCATCCGCGCGCGCAGGGCCCGCAGCCGCCCGACCGCCTCGACCGCCCGGTCGCGCGGCACGAGGTACTCGCTCTGCAGCTCCTCACCGCGGCTCGGCGTGAACTCCATCCGGAAGTGCGGGAGCCGCTCGAGCCACGGCCCGGGGACGCCGCCCTGCTGGGTCACGGCCTCGGTCTCGGCGCCGGCCAGCATGTGCATCGTCGCCGTGGCCGGCTCGCCGCCGAAGAACTCGTCGGGCCCCTCGCCTCGGCTCTTCAGCCACGCCTGGGTGATGCCCTCGTCGCCCCACGTGGTGAAGAGGCTGACGCTGTAGGCACTCGAGGTGATCGCGTCGTAGTCCACCTCGAGCCGGTCCCACGAGATGCCGGTGAAGAGCGACTGGCTGACCTCGTAGGTGGGCTCGATGTCGAGCTCGACCCGCACCACGATCCCGAGGGCGCCGAGACCGATCACCGAGCCCTCGAAGTCCGCGTCACCGCGCGCGACCCGGCGCAGCTCCCCGTCAGGGCCGATGATCTCGAGCGCGGCCACCGACGTCGCGAGCGACCCGTTGCCGACGCCTGACCCGTGCGTCCCGGTGGAGACGGCGCCGACGACGGAGATGTGTGGGAGCGAGGCGAGGTTGGCCAGGGCCCACCCCTTCGCCTCGAGCGCCACCGCGACCTCGCCGTATGCCGCCCGCCCGCTCACCGTCGCGATGCGGGCCTGCTCGTCGACCTCGACGACGGTCGGCATCGCCTCGAGCGAGACGAGCACACCGGTCGTGTCGGTGAGGTCGGTGAAGGAGTGGCGCGAGCCGAGGGCCCGGATGAGCGGTGTCCGGGCGACGAGCTGCTGCAGCTCCTCGACGCTCGTCGGGCGCTCGAGTCGCTCGGCGACGTAACGGTGGTTTCCGGCCCAGTTGGTGCCGGCTGGCGTGGCGGCGGTGACGGTCATGGGCCCAGTATCGTCCGGTCGCCCGCCCGTCACAGCCGTGCCGCCAGCCGGTGGTACGCCGCACTCCAGCGCAGCTCCCGGCGCACCTGCTCCGGGGTCGTGCCGGCCCCGATCTCGACGAGCTCGACGGAGAGCATCTCGGCGAGGTCGCGGAACTCGGCCGGCCCGACGGCGGTGGACAGCACGGTGTGGTGCGGGGCACCGGCGAGCAGCCACGACTCCGCCGACGTGGACAGGTCGGGACGCGGCTCCCACACCGCGCACGCGACCGGGAGCCGCGGCAGCTCCTCGTCCGGCTCGACGACGTCGATCTCGTTGAGGGTCAGGCGGAAACGTCCACCGAGGTCACTCATGCCGACGACGACCCCGGGCCCGGGCGCGGCCGTGAACTTCAGGCGCACCGGGTCCTCGCGGCCGCCGATGCCGAGCGGGTGGATCTCGAGGCTGGGCGTGCCGGCGGCGATCGAGGGGCAGACCTCGAGCATGTGGGCGCCGAGGATCTTCTCGTGGCCGGGCACGAGGTTGTAGGTGTAGTCCTCCATGAAGCTCGTGCCGCCCGGCCGGTGCTGCGCCATCACCTTCGTCGTGCGCAGCAGCACCGAGGTCTTCCAGTCGCCCTCGCCGCCGAAGCCGTAGCCGTCGGCCATCAGCCGCTGGACGGCGAGGCCGGGGAGCTGGCGCAGGCCGCCGAGGTCCTCGAAGTTCGTCGTGAAGGCGGTGAAGCCGCCGTCACCGAGGAACGCACGCAGGCCCGCCTCGATGCGAGCGCCGTAGCGGAGGGATTCGTGGCGCTCTCCCCCGCGCCGGAGCTCGGGGACGACGGCATACGCATCCTCGTAGTCCGCGGTCAGGGCGTCGACGTCGGCGTCGGAGACCGCGTCGACGACCTCGACGAGATCGTTGACGCCGTAGGTGTTGACCGAGACGCCGAACCGCAGCTGTGCCTCGACCTTGTCGCCCTCGGTCACGGCGACGTCGCGCATGTTGTCACCGAAACGAGCCAGCTTCATCGTTCGCAGCTCGGCGAGTCCCGCTGCAGCCCGGCCCCATTCGCCGATCCGTCGGATGACGGTCGGATTGCTGACGTGGCCGGCAACGACCTTGCGAGCGATGCTGAGGCGGGCCCCGACGAAGCCGAACTCCCGGTCACCGTGGGCGGCCTGGTTGAGGTTCATGAAGTCCATATCGATGGTCGACCAGGGCAGCTCGACGCCGGCCTGCGTGTGCAGGTGCAGCATCGGCTTGCGCAGCGCGTCGAGGCCGGTGATCCACATCTTGGCGGGCGAGAAGGTGTGCATCCAGGTGATCACCCCGATGCAGGCCGGGTCGGAGTTGGCGGCCATCATCTGGGCGTGGATCGACGGGGAGTCGGCGAGGATCGGCTTCCAGATCACGCGCGCCGGCACGACGCCGCTGCCGTCGACCTGCGCGGCGATCGTCTGCGACTGGTCCGACACCTGGCGCAGGGTCTCCTCGCCGTAGAGGTGCTGGCTGCCGGTCAGGAACCAGACTTCACGCTGGCCATCGGAGGTGCGTGTCATGAGCTGCCCTTCTGTCCGTATACGTGCTGGTAGCGGTCGAAGAGCGAGTCGACGTCCGTGGGGGGGATCGGGATCGGCTCCCCCAGCTGGCGCGCCACGTGGACGGTGCGGGCGACGTCCTCGCACATCACCGCCGCCTTCACCGCGGACCGGGCGTCCGTGCCGATCGTGAAGACGCCGTGGTTGCGCATGAGGACTGCCGCGGAGCGGCTGCCACGGAGGGTGTCGACGATGCCCCGCCCGATCGAGTCGTCCCCGATGAGGGCGAACGGCCCGACCGGGATCGCCCCACCGAACTCGTCGGCCATCATCGTCAGGACGCACGGGATCGGCTCGCCTCGCGACGCCCACGCGGTCGCATAGGTCGAGTGCGTGTGGACCACGCCCCCGACCTCCGGCATCCGCCGGTAGACGTAGGCCTGGGCGTCGGTGTCGGACGAGGGCGAGAGCTCCCCCTCGAGGACCCTGCCGTGCAGGTCGCAGAGCACCATGTTCTCCGGCGTGAGGTCGTCGTAGGCGACCCCGCTGGGCTTGATGAGCATGAGGTCTCGCCCGGGGACCCGCGCCGACACGTTGCCGGCGGTCCAGACGACGAGCCGGTAGCGGGTGAGCTCGGCATGGAGCGCGCAGACCTCCCGCCGGAGTCGGCCGATGGTCTCGGTGACCTCGGTGGTGGCGGTCACCCGGCCCCACCGCCGATCGCGAGGGCCGCCCGACGCAGGCCCCTGAGCCGCTTCATCACGTCGTTGGCCCCGCGACCGAAGTAGTCGTGCAGGAGCGTGTACTCCGCGAAGAGGTCGTCGTATGCCGCCGAGCTCGCCTCGTTGGGCACGAAGGCCCGCCGCTCGACCCGCCCCATGGCCTCGGCCGCGGCGGTCACGTCGGGATGGGCTCGGGCGGCGACGGCCGCGTGGATCGCCGACCCCAGGGCCGGGCCCTGGCCCGAGCCGATGACCGACAGCGGCAACCGGGTCACATCGGCGTAGATCTGCATCAGGAGCCGGTTCTGCGCCAGGCCCCCGGCGATGATCAGCTCCTCCACGGGCACGCCGCTCGACCGGAAGGTCTCGAGGATCGTGCGGGTGCCGAAGGCGGTCGCCTCGAGCAGGGCGCGGTAGGTGTCCTCGGGCCGGGTGGCCAGGGTCTGGCCGACGACGACTCCCGATAGCTCGTGGTCGACGAGGACCGAGCGGTTGCCGCTGTGCCAGTCGAGGGCGACGAGCCCGTGCTCGCCGACCGCCTGCCGCGACGCGAGCTCGGTGAGGTACTCGTGCATCGAGAGCCCCGCCTCGGTGGCGGCGGAGGCGTAGTCCGCCGGGACCCCGGTGCGGGTGAACCAGCCGAAGATGTCGCCGACGCCCGACTGCCCGGCCTCGTAGCCCCACAGGCCCGCGACGATGCCGCCGTCGACGACGCCGCACATGCCCGGGACCTCCGTGAGCACGTCGCTGCTCATCACGTGGCAGGTGGAGGTGCCCATGATGGCAACCATCTGACCGGGCCGCGTCGCGAGCGCCGCCGGCGCCGTCACGTGGGCGTCGACGTTGCCCACGGCGACGGCGATACCCTCCCTGAGCCCCGTCCACTGAGCGGCTTCTGCCGTGAGCTTCCCTGCGGGAGAGCCGAGCTGGCCGATCTCATGCTCGAGCTTGTCGGTGACGAAGCCGGCGAAGTCGGGGTTGAGAGCGGCGAGGAAGTCGGTGGACGGGTAGACCCCGTCCTGGAGGATGCCCTTGTATCCGGCGCTGCACGCGTTGCGTACGTAGCGGCCGCAGAGCTGCCAGACGATCCAGTCGGCGGCCTCGACCCAGTGCGCGGTGGCGTCGTAGACGGCGCGGTCCTCCTCGAGGACCTGCAGGGCCTTGGCGAACTCCCACTCCGAGCTGATCAGCCCGCCGTAGCGCGGCAGCCACGCCTCGCGGCGCTCGGCGGCCAGGGTGTTGATCCGGTCGGCCTGTCCCTGGGCGGCGTGGTGGCGCCACAGCTTGACCCACGCGTGCGGGTGGTCGGCGAACTCCGGGAGGTCGCTGAGCGGCATACCCTCGGCGGTCGTCGGGAGCACCGTGCAGGCGGTGAAGTCGGTCGCGATGCCGATGACGTCGCCGGGGTCGATCCCGGCGGCGGCCACGGCCGCGGGGACGGCCCGGCGGAGCACGTCGACGTAGTCGCTCGGGGCCTGCAGGGCCCAGTCGGGGGGCAGAGCCCGCCCCGAGGGCAGCCGCTCGGTGATGACCGCGTGGGCGTAGTCGTGCACGGCCGAACCGACCTCGGCGCCGTCGGAGACACGCACGACGAGCGCGCGCCCGGAGAGGGTGCCGTAGTCGACGCCGATGACGTACTGGGCAGGAGGGGTCATGCGGTTCGGCTCCTGGTGGGTGGGGCGGTGCTGGCGCGGACGACGAGCTCGGGGGCAACGAGCGGGATGGCGGGACCCTCGTCGCCGCCGATCGCGGCAGTGAGCGCCTCGATGGCGCGGCGGCCGACGGCTGGGAAGTCCTGCCACACCGTGGTGAGGGGCGGGATGAGGTATCCGGACTCGGGGATGTCGTCGAACCCCACGACGCTGACGTCCCCCGGGACGCTCAGCCCCGACTCGTGCAGGGCGCGGAGCACCCCGACCGCCATCTGGTCGTTGGCGGAGAAGACGGCCGTGGCGCCGCGGCCGGCCGCGATGCGCTGACCGGCGGCGAAACCGCTTGCGGCACTCCAGTCCCCGGCGATCGGCTCGGGGGGACACAGGCCTGCCGCGGACAGCTCAGCGCGCCAACCGTCCCGGCGGGCGCGGGCCTCGGCCCAGTCGAGCGGGCCCGTGACGTGGGCGATCTCGGTGTGCCCCAGGTCGAGCAGGTGCCGCGTCGCCATCCGAGCGCCGAGCACCTGGTCGACGCCGACGGTGCGGCGCGACTTCGAGAGGTCACCCTCGACGAGCACGAAGGGCAGGGACGCCCCGCGCGACCGGACCACCTCGAGGGCGTCGTCGTGGCCGGCGATGACGACGATCCCCTCGACGGCGAGTCGGACGAGGTGCTCCACCGCGGCGTCGAAGTCGTCCCTCGTCACGGCGGACAGCGACACCGAGCTGACGAAGAAGCCCGCGGCGCGCGCGGCTTCCACGACGGTGCGGTGGATGCTCGTCGGGCCGAACTCGCTCCGGTCGGTCGCGATGATCCCGATCGTGTCGGACCGGCCCTTGACGAGGCTGCGGGCCGCGGTGTTGGGGCGGTAGCCGAGCCGGTCGATCGCGTGCTGGACCCGCTCCCGCGTCTCGGGGCGGATGCTCGCCGCCCCGTTGACGACCCTGCTCACCGTCTGGTGCGAGACCCCCGCCAGGCGCGCGACGTCCTGCATCACTGGCGCCTTCGTGGTGGGGCCTGGCACGGGGTCCTCCGGTCGGGCGGTTGAGTCGACCTATTGTGAACGCTAACATCGGCAAGGTCAATGGCGGGTCCCCTCATCCCCCAGGGCGAGAGGCCACAGGCGTGTTGACGACAGCAGCTGAGGGACGACCGACGAGGAGGAGCCGACACATGACGCAGACGACGGTGGAGCTGCGGTCCGAGGGAATCCTCCTCGAGCTGCTCGAGCGAGGCGCCGCGGTGCGGCGCCTCGTCGTCGACGGCGCCGACATCGCCCTCGGTCACGGCGACCCGGACTGCTACCGCACGAACCCCGACTACCTGGGTTCGACCGTCGGTCGCTACGCCAACCGGATCGCCGGCGCCCGCTTCCCACTCGACGGGCAGGAGTACGAGATCGCCGCCAACGAGGCAGGCAACAGCCTCCACGGCGGGACGGTGGGCTTCGACGCGCGGGACTGGACGCTCGACGCCGCGACCGACACGAGCGCGACCTTCTCACTCGTCAGCGCCGACGGCGACCAGGGCTTCCCGGGCGAGCTCACCGCGACCGTGACCTACACGGTGTCGCCGGGGTCGGTGCGGATCGACTACGTGGCGACGACCGACCGTCCCACCGTCGTCAACCTCACCAACCACACCTACTTCAACCTCGACGGCGAGGGCAGCGGCACGATCGACGACCACACCCTGAGCGTGGCCGCCAGCGCGTTCACCCCGGGCGGGCCAGACCTCGTGCCCACCGGGGAGGTGCGCGACGTGACCGGGACCCCCTTCGACCTACGCACCGCGACCCGCCTCGGCGACGTGCTCGACCAGGATGACGAGCAGCTGCGCCACGGGGGCGGGCTCGATCACAACTTCGTCGTCGACGGGTCCGGGATGCGCCCCGTCGCCCGGCTCAGCTCGGGTGGGCGGTCCCTCGTCGTCGAGAGCGACCAGCCTGGGGTGCAGGTCTACACCGGCGTCCACTTCGACCACACGATCGTCGGAGCGTCGGGAGCGGCATACGGCCCCCGCGCGGGGATCGCGCTCGAGACGCAGGGCTTCCCGGACGCACCGAACCACCCCGGCTTTCCCTCGACCGTGCTCCGGCCCGGGCAGACCTACCGGACGAGCACGGTCTGGCAGGTCACGGACTGAGGTTCAGGCTCGACCGGGCGCGCCCCGCCCCTCGTCGTCGGTGCCGTCACCCTCATCGGCTTCCTCCGGGAGCGCTCCCGCGCCCGGAACGGCCGTGCCGAAGCCGTCGGCGCTCACGACGTCGATCGGCGGGCTGCCGACGAGGTGCTCGCCGTGACCGACCTCCTCGAGCTGGGTCTCGTCGGCATGGTGCGACGACTGCGGCTCGACCTCCTTGTCCTTTCCGCGCGGCCACATGAGGAACGCGCCGATGACCAGGACGGCGACGATGCCGCCCATGACGAACAGTCCCGTGTTCTCTCCCATGACGTCTCCCGTTCGTAGTACGTAGTGGTGACGTACCCAGTGTCCGACCACGGCGTCCGGCGTCGTGCGCCACCCCCCTCCACCACCCGCGTCCTACGCTGGCTCCGTGACTTCCTCCCCCGCGTACCTCGACCCCTCACGCACCCTCGACGAGCGGCTGGACGACCTGCTTGCGCGGATGACCCTGCCCGAGAAGGTGGGCCAGATGCTCCAGCTCGACGCGCGTGGCAGCCTCGACGAGATCGTCACGGACCGGCTCACCGGATCGATCCTGCACGCCTCGCCCCAGGACCTCGACACGGCGATCGAGCTGGCCGGTCGGACCCGGCTCGGGATCCCCCTGCTCACGGCCGACGACTGCATCCACGGCCACTCCTTCTGGCCCGGCGCGACGATCTTCCCGACCCAGCTGGCGATGGCCTGCTCGTGGGACGTCGACCTGCTCGAGCGAGTGGCCCGGGCGACCGCTGTCGAGGTGGCCTCGACCGGCATCCACTGGACCTTCTCCCCCGTCCTGTGCATCACCCGTGACCTGCGGTGGGGCCGGGTCGACGAGACGTTCGGGGAGGATCCCCTCCTCATCGGCGAGCTCGGTGCCGCGATGGTCCGCGGCTACCAGGGCGACGGCCTCGAGGACCCCACCGCGATCCTCGCCTGCGCCAAGCACTTCGCCGGCTACTCCGAGACGCAGGGCGGCCGCGACGCGAGCGAGGCCGACCTCAGCCGGCGCAAGCTGCGCTCGTGGTTCCTGCCGCCCTTCGAGAAGGTGGCCCGCGAGGGGTGCCGCACCTTCATGCTCGGCTACCAGGCCATGGACGGCGTCCCGATCACGGCCAACCGGTGGCTGCTCGACGAGGTGCTCAAGCAGGAGTGGGGCTTCACCGGCACGCTCGTCACCGACTGGGACAACGTCGGGCGGATGGTCTGGGAGCAGAAGGTCTGCGCCGATGCGACCGAGGCCGCGGCCGTCGCGGTGCGCGCCGGGAACGACCTCGTCATGACGACCCCCGACTTCTTCGAGGGCGCCCAGCAGGCGGTCGCCGACGGGCTGCTGACCGAGGACCAGATCGACGCGGCCGTGCGCCGGATCCTCCGGCTCAAGTTCGAGCTCGGCCTCTTCGAGGACCCCCGCGCTCCGGACCCCGTCCGGCAGGCGGAGGTCATCGGGTGTGCCGCCCACACCGACCTCAACCTCGAGGTCGCTCGCCGGTCGCTCGTCCTGCTGCGCAACGACGGGACGCTGCCGCTCGCGGGTGTCGACGGCGCCGGCACCGGCGGGCGCGCCCTCGAGGCGGGGGGACCGCGCACGATCGCGGTCATCGGCCCCAACGCCGACGACGCGCAGGCGCTGCTCGGCGACTGGGCCAGCGGCTCGGGCCAGGTGGGCTGGATGTCCCCCGGTGAGCCGCGGCACCTCGTCACGACGGTGCTCGACGGCTTCCGCGCCGTCGTCCCCGAGACGTGGGTCGTCACGCACGCCCGGGGTGCCGAGATCGAGGTGCTCGTGCCCGACCCCGCCGGGCCGCTCTACGCCGACGGGCAGCCCCGTCCGCCCGTCTTCACCGCCGCTCCCGACGACCCCGGCCTCATCGCCGAGGCGGTCCGGTTCGCCGGGGAGGCCGACGTCGTCGTCGCCGTCGTCGGCGACACGATGGCCCTCACCGGGGAGGGCTGCTCGACGGCGACCCTCGAGCTGCAGGGCGGCCAGATCGCGCTGCTCGAGGCGCTCGTGGCCACCACCACGCCTGTCATCGTCGTCCTCGTCCAGGGCAAACCCTCGACGCTCCCGCCGGCCGCCCTCCGGGCGGCCGCGGTGATCGAGGCCTTCAACCCCGGCATGCAGGGCGGGCGGGCGGTCGCCGAGCTCGTCCTCGGCCTCGTCGAGCCCTCGGGCCGGATGCCGCTGTCGGTGCCGCGGCACGTGGGGCAGCAGCCGGTCTACTACAACGCCGTCCGCGGCCAGCACGGTGACCGCTACGCCGACCTCACCCAGGACCCGCTCTTCGTCTTCGGCGAGGGCCTGTCCTACACGACGGTCGACTACAGCGACCTCGTCGTGGCCGCGCCCGAGGTCGCGACCGACGGCGTCGTCCGCGCCGAGGTCGTCGTCACCAACCACGGCGACCGACCGGCGCTCGAGACCGTCCAGGCCTACGTCAGCGACCTCGTCACGAGTGTGACCTGGGCCGAGGTCGAGCTGAAGGTGTGGCGCCAGGTGCGGGTTGAGCCGGGCGAGTCCGTCCGCGTCTCGCTCGAGGTCCCGGCGG
This sequence comes from uncultured Actinomycetota bacterium, assembly GCA_963764195.1. Taxonomy (GTDB): domain Bacteria; phylum Actinomycetota; class Actinomycetes; order Actinomycetales; family Dermatophilaceae; genus JBDSSS01. The sequence continues at coordinate 130,059 of CAVXRG010000003.1, read as the reverse complement.
CGGCCTGCTCCCTCGTCGACGCCGACGGCCGCCGCGTGGTGGAGCCGGGTGACTTCGAGCTCCGGGTCGGCCCGAGCGCCCGCGCCGCCACGCAGCTGCGGGCCCCCTTCCGGCTCACTGCACCGGACCCCGACGCGACGCGGCGCTGACCCGATACGGTCGGATCGACCGGGACGGCACCCTCCTCCGGTCGCTCACCCACGAAAGGACGCCCCATGGCGGACTCGGCCGTTTCCACCTACGGCGTGCACTCTGAGGTCGGTCGGCTACGAAAGGTCCTCGTGTGCTCACCGGGCCTGGCCCACCGCCGCCTCACGCCGACGAACTCCGACGACCTGCTCTTCGACGACGTGATGTGGGTGGAGCAGGCCCAGGCCGACCACTCCGAGTTCGTCGCCAAGATGCGAGCCCTGGGGGTCGAGGTGGTCGAGCTGCACGACCTCCTCGCGGAGACGATGGCGATCCCCGAGGCCCGGGCCTGGCTGCTCGACCGCAAGATCGTGCCCAACCTCGTGGGCCTCGGTCTCGTCGACGGCACCCGGTCCTTCCTCGAGTCCCTTCGCCCGCGACAGCTCGCCGAGTTCCTCATCGGTGGCCTGGCGATCGCCGACCTGCCGGAGGACTACCGCACGCCCTACATCCGACTGGCCATGGGTCAGACGGGCATCCGCGAGTACCTCATGCCGCCACTGCCCAACACCCTCTACACCCGCGACACGACGTGCTGGCTCTACGGCGGCCTGACCCTCAACCCCCTCTTCTGGGGGGCGCGCCACGACGAGACGCTCGTCTACAAGGCCATCTACACCTTCCACCCCGACTACGCCGGCTCGACCGTGTGGTGGGGCGATCCCGAGCTCGACTGGGGGCAGGCCACCCTCGAGGGTGGGGACGTCATGCCCGTCGGCAACGGGACCGTCCTGATGGGGATGGGCGAGCGCACCTCGCGGCAGGCGATCACGCAGGTCTCGCACGCTCTCTTCGCACAGGGCGCGGCCGAGCGGGTCGTCGTCGCCGGCCTGCCCAAGCTACGGGCCGCGATGCACCTCGACACCGTCTTCACCTTCGCAGACCGCGACGTGGTGACCCTCTACCCCACGATCATGAATGCCGTTCACACCTACAGCATCCGGCCGGCCGACACCCCGCTGGGTCTCGAGGTGACCGACGAGGGGGACACGCCGTTCGTCGACGTCGTGGCCGAGTCCCTCGGGCTCAAGCAGCTGCGTGTCATCGAGACCGGCGGCGACGTCTACGCGTCGGAGCGCCAGCAGTGGGACAGCGGCAACAACGCCGTCGCCGTCGAGCCGGGCGTCGTCTTCACCTACGACCGCAACACGACGACGAACAGCCTGTTGCGCCAGGCCGGTATCGAGGTCATCGAGATCGTCGGGTCGGAGCTGGGTCGCGGCCGCGGCGGTGGCCACTGCATGACCTGCCCGATCGTCCGCGACCCTGTGGACTACTGACCGGGCGCCCAGCACGCCTGTCCCCCAGTGAGGTCGACAGAGGCTGACCTCACTGGGGTGCGTCCGGCGCGTCGGTACGTCCCAGCTCAGGCTGCGGCGTGGGCCCGCTCCCAGGCCCCGAAGCCACCGAGCACGTCGGAGACGTCGGCGAAACCACGGGACCGGAGCAGGCTTGCCCCGACCGAGCTGCGCCAGCCACCGGCACAGTAGACGAGGACCGGACGGCTCGGGTCGAGCTCGGAGGCGCGGCGGGACAGCTCGGCGAGCGCGATGTGCTGCGCGCCGGGGATGGCCCCGGACTCGAGCTCGCCCGCGTTGCGGATGTCGACCACCTGCACGTCCCGCGTCACCGCCGCCACGGCGTCCGCGACGGAGAGGCGACTGGCCCGGTCGACGTCGTCGCGGCGGCCCAGGAAGTAAGCCTCGGGATCGGCGACGAAGCCGACGACGTGGTCGTATCCGATGCGGGCGAACCGCGTGGCGACCTCCTGCTCCTGGCCCTCGGGGGCGACGAGGACGATCTCGTCGGCCGGGTCGAAGACCATGCCGACGGTCTCGGCCATCCGACCGTCGGCGGGCACGTTGACCGACCCGCGGAGGTGGCCGGCCGCGAACTCCTGCACGTCACGGGCGTCGTGGACACGGGCGCCCCGGGCCAGGGCGGCGTCCACCGCGACCGCATCGAGCGCTGGGGCCGCGGCGTCGAGAGCGCGGACCTCACGCGCCTGCTTGTTGAGCGTCGCGTTGTAGACGAAGTACCCGGGCGCTGCCGGCTGCCCGGCGGTGACGACCTCGAGGAAGCTCGCCTCGCTCATCGGCTGGCAGGCATAGTTGAGCGCACGCTGCTCGCCGATCGTCGACTGCCGCTCGGTCGAGAGGTTCTTCCCGCACGACGAGCCTGCTCCGTGTGCGGGGAAGACGCGGACGTCGTCCGCCAGTCCCATGAGCTTGCGCTGCACCGAGTCGTACAGCATCCGCCCGAGCTCGTCGGCGGTGACGCCGACCGAGGCCAGCAGGTCCGGACGACCCACGTCTCCGATGAAGAGCGCGTCACCGGTGAGGACGCCGTAGGGAACCTCGTCGCCGCCGTGCTCGTAGACGAGCACGGAGATGGACTCCGGGGTGTGGCCCGGCGTGGTCATGATCTCGAGCGTCACGTCGCCGAGCGAGATCCGCTCGCCGTCAGTCAGCGACCGCACCGGGAAGTCAGCGCTGGCCCGGTCGCCGTAGCCGATCCAGGCCCCGGTCTCCTGCGGCGAGCTCGAGGTGGCCCGACACGAAGTCCGCGTGGAAGTGGGTGTTGACGACTCCGACGATCTGCAGGCCCCGCGACCGGGCGTCGTCGAGGTAGTCGGCGACGTCGCGACGCGGGTCGACGACGACGGCCTTCCCGGTCGCCTCGTCGGCGATGAGGTAGGAGGCCTGCGAGAGGCAGTCGAGGTAGTACTGGGTAAAGATCATGGGATCTCCTCGGAGTGGCGTTTCGACGTCTGGCTGTTCTCTGAACGGATACCCCTAGGGGTATATTCCGCCGCTCAGCTCGACGTCGCCGCGAGCTCTCGCAGGACGGTGTCGAGCCGGGGGGCGGAGACCCGGTTGTACGGCAGCATCGACAGGGCCCTGCCCATCGCGCAGCTGTCCGTGAGGGCGGCCCCGGCCAGCCCGGCACCGATCGCGGCGGACGCCCACTTGAGGGCGGGCACCTTGATGCTGGCCAGCACGCCGGTCAGGACGATGCCACCGGCAACGAGCCGCACCTGGCGCTCGAGCTCCCAGGTCTGGGCGCCACGGTTGAGCGGGGCGCCGGCGGCCTCCCAGGCCGCCACTCCCCCGGCGAGGACGTGGAGGTTGTCCAGACCGGTCTCCCCCAGGAGCTTCTCGGCCTGGCCGGCGCGGGCTCCGGAGCGGCAGACCAGGACGACGTCCTCGTCGAGGTGGCCGCGCAGCTCGTCCCGATGCTCGCGCAGCAGCGCCAGCGGGACGTTGTAGGACTCGGGGATGTGGGCCGTCGTGAACTCGGCCGGGGTGCGCACGTCGAGCAGGCGGGGGCGGTTCGGCTCGGCGAGCCACTCCTGCAGGGCGACGGGGTCGAGGGCGGCGGGCCGGGCGGCTGCTGGTTTCGAGTCGCTCGTCGTCGTGCCGGCCATGGGGGTCGTGGTGGTGGGGTTGGTGGACATGTCTTCCTTTCATCTGCCGTCGGCTCGGGGTGGCCGACGGAAAGGGGGGCGCCGCTGCCGATCACGGGCGGCGGGGGGTCGCAGCATCGCGGTTTCCGGCGAGCGCGCCGGTCACGACGCTCGTCGTCGTGGCGCGCGACGACGAGCGGGCGCGGTGGCGGCCGGCAGGACGTCGCTCGGCGGCCGCGCCGCCGCCTCAGCCGACGAGCGCCAGGCTCCGGGCGGCGGTGTAGAGCGCCACGGCGACCAGCAGCACCGCGAAGGCCGCGGTGAGGTGGCGGGGGTTGGCACGGGACGCAATCCGACCGCCGAGCAGACTGCCCACGACAGCGGCGGCCGTGAAGGTCGCGATGAGCCCCCAGTCGAGGTCACTCGTGCCGTGGCTCACCCGGGCGGCGAGCGCGGTCGCGCTGTTGATCGCGATGACGAGCAGGGAGGTGCCGACCGCGGTCGACATGGGGAAGCCGAGCGCCAGCACGAGGGCGGGCACGAGGGCGAACCCCCCACCGACTCCGAAGAACCCGGTCAGCAGACCGACGAGGGTGGCGGTCACCACCACCTTCGCCACGCGTGGACAGGCGCACGTGAAGGGGCGCAGGGTGAGCATCGGCTCCGTCGTGGCATCCGCCGACCCGGGGCCGCTGGACGGGCGCAGCACCCGGCGCAGCATGAGGGTGGCGACGACGAGCATGAGGGCGGCGAACGCGAGCAGGAGGGTCGAGGGCGCAACCGAGCGGGAGAGGGCGGTCCCGGCGAAAGAGCCTGCCGTGCCCAGCACCCCGAAGAGCGCGCCCTGAGCGAACCGGACCCGTCCGGACCGGGCGTGCGGCACGAGCGCGATGAGCGCGGTGATCCCCACGATGATGAGCGAGCTCGTCGTGGCACCCCTCGGGTCCTGGTCGAGCACGTAGACCAGGGCGGGGACGGTGAGAATCGAGCCGCCGCCGCCGAGGGCACCGAGCGAGACGCCGATGAGGACGCCGAGCGGGATGGCCAGCAGGGTCACGTGGTTTCTCCTTGGGTGTGCGGCGTCGGGCTGGTCGACGGAGCGGGTCCGTCGCGGTGGGAGCGGTGCGGTCGGTCAGGCGGTGGCGGCGCGTCCTGTGACCACCGGCCGGCCGGAGTCAGCGCACGCTGACGTCCCCCCGCCCACGGTCGTCCGCGGCGGCTACGAGTTCCTCGATGGTGGCAGTGGTGGTCATGGGCCCTCCTCGGGCATCGCATTTGATACCCATGGGGGTATGTCTCGATCGCTACCGTAACCCTTGACACGCCTCTCGTCGAACCGGCCCCGACCCGTCGGTCGCGGCGCACGCACCGTGCACAGGCCCCCTTGGGACACGGAATATGTCAGCCGCCGCAGCGCGTTGCATACCCCAGTGGGTATATTCGTACCCACGGCAGCCTCACCAAGGAGCCCCCATGGCCACGCAGACCCTCACGTCCGCCAACTTCCAGGCGACCGTCACCGCCGACGGGATTGTCCTCGTTGACTTCTGGGCGGCCTGGTGTGGTCCGTGCCGGATGTTCGCCCCCGTCTACGAGGCGGCCTCCGTGACCCACCCCGACATCACCTTCGGCAAGATCGACACCGAGGCGGAGCAGGCCCTTGCGGCCGCCGCCCAGATCCGCTCGATCCCGACGCTGATGGCCTTCCGTGACGGCATCCTCGTCTTCAGCCAGCCCGGTGCGCTGCCCGCGGCCGCCCTCGAGGAGGTCATCGCGAACGTCCGCGGCCTCGACATGGACGACATCCGGCGCCGGGTCGCCGACCAGCAGCGTCATGGCGCCAGCGCCTGACGCAGCTCCTCTCCGCTCGACCCTGTTCACGGCGCGGTCCCAGCCAAGGGTCCTACCGTCGCGACATGAAGGGCGTCGCCGTCGCGGCGGTCGCGGTCTCGATGTCGGCGGTGCTGGTGGCCTGCACCCCGGCGCCGACCCGCCCTGTCGTGCACGCGGCGTCGGCGACCGTCGATCGGTGGGCACCGACGACACCGCCCACCCCGACGACGACCCCGACGACGACGGCGGCCGCGCCCGAGTCAGCGGCCGCACCGAACAAACCCGGCTTCCGCACGATCATCCTCCACCATGGCACCGACCACCCCGACGACCTGGTGCTCGACCGGGACGGGGCGCTGCTCTACAGCGACTACACCGGCGGCACCATCAGTCGGCTCGGACCGGGTGCGACCAGCACGGTGCTGCACCGCGGCATCGACGGACCCGAGGGGCTGGTCCTGCTCCCCGACGGGACCCTCGTCGTGGCCGAGGAGAACACCAACCGGCTGCTGTCCTTCGCGCCCGGCAGGAGCAGCCCGACCGTGCTCGCCACCCTTCCGGGCCTGCCGACCAAGGTCACCTGCCACGAGGGTGTCGACGGGATCGCCTGGGACGGAGGAACGCACAGCCTCGTCGTCCCTGATCCCGTGACGGGCACCGTTTACCGCATCTCGTCCGACGGGTCCTCGCGCACGGCTCTCGCTCGCGGGTTCGTCCACCCGGTGGGGGCGGCCGTCGACGCCACCGGTCGGGTCCTCGTGGCCGACGAGTGCGGGGGCGGTGTATGGCGACTCGGGCAGGGCGGCACCCGCGTCAGGGTGGCCACCGCGATCATGCCCGACGACGTGGCGCTCGACGGCCGGGGCGCCCTGCTCGTGACGGACGTGCGGCACACCCGGCACGGCCTGCGTCGGTGGCCGGCGGGTGGCGGGCCCTCCACCGTCCTGGCCCGAACCGGTCTCATCGAGCCGCAGGGCCTGCTCGTCGACCCCGCCGGGCGGATCTACGTCTCCGACGACAAGACCCGGCTCATCCTGAGGCTCACCCCGACCACCGGTTGACCGGGCCGCCGGACCCGGCGTGGGGACGGGGCCGGCGGCGCGCTCGGATCATCGGTCCCGGTCGCGCCAGATCAGCCGGTGGACCCCGAGGTGCTTCGGCAGGCTGCGCAGCCCGGGGATCCACGGGACGCAGATCAGTCCGATGCTCAGCAGGATCATCACGGCCCAGACCAGCACGTCGGCATTGTCGGACGTCGAGAACGGCGGGACCTGGTACCAGAACGTGTAGAGCCAGAGCCACGGCTGCCCGGGGTAGTTGCCCGTCTCGTTCATGATGCCCCACTGGTCGCCGCCGAGGTTCTGGGCGCGGGCCTGCTCCTCGAGGTAGCTGCCGTCGGCGAGCAGGAGCAGAGGCTTGGTGCTGTCGACCCCGAAGAAGCCGGTCCGCGACGTGAGCAGGCCCTCCAGCGCCCCGCTGCCGGCCAGCACGAGCTCGCCCCGGGCGAGAGCCGGCACGGGACCGTAGGAGCCAGCCGGGACCTGCGCAGGATCGCCACCGGGCGCTGCCGCCAGGGCGTCGGAGTAGGCCTGGGCCCATGTCGTGCGCTGGTCGGCGGTCGCCCCCGACCACTGCCGCAGTGCGTCGGTGACCGCGGGCACCGAGGTGAGGCTCCGCAGCGGGGTGATCACGAAGTCATCAGCCGCGTCGATCGGCCGGGTGACCCCGGCCAGCTTCTGCAGGTTGAGGGGACCGAGCGTCTGGCCCTCCGCCGCCGAGTTGTACGGCGGCCCGTATGCCGCGGTCGTCGTCGTGCCGGCGAGCTCGCCCGCTGCGGTGGCCACCACGTCGTTCGGCGCCTGCCGGGCCCACTCCTGCAGCGAGAGCGCAGGGTCGTCGGGCGAGGAGAAGACGAGCGCGGCCACGGTCGTCAGGCCGATCATGACGACCAGGGCGACGACGAACTCCTTGACGAGGTCGTAGTGGCGGGTGGGGAAGTCGTGCGAGTCGGGCGCCCAGGTGGCCCCCCTGACCCCACGGTGAACGGTGCGACCGGGCCGCCCGGCGCTCATGACCGTCCCCCGAGCGGTGACTCGGCGCCGATCGGGGGGACGACACCCCGTCGACGGACGAGGAGCAGGTGGAGCCCGACGATCACCCCGACGACGAGAGGCAGCAGCGACACGTGCCAGAGGACCATCTGGCCCACGTCCATGACGTTGAAGAAGGCCCCGATGCCGGCCGCGTTGAGCCCGTCCTTGGCCTGCGTGCTGATCCACTGGGCATCGAAGTTGGTCTGCATCAGGTATCCGGTGAAGGCCGTGCCGAGCGAGCCGAAGAAGGCGAGCGCCCCGGTCGCCCAGGTGAGGCCGCGGTTGCCCCGCCAGGCCGCCATGAAGAACTTGCCCCACAGGTGGATGACCATGGTGGCGAAGAAGAGCTCGACGCTCCACAGGTGCATGGAGTTGACGAAGTGCCCGACCGTGCTCGCGTGCCACCACGTGATGCCCCCGAGGGTGAGCACCAGCCCCGAGCCGATGACGACCACGAGGCTGGCGAGGCAGGCCACGCCGAACACGTAGATCCAGGACGCGACATACGCAGGCTGCCGGTCGGGGAGCCACTGCCCCGGCGGCACCAGACCCTCGACCCACGTGCTGAGCGCGACCGACCAGCTGTCGTGGCGACCCCGTGGAGCCGACCCGGTGGGGTCCGGCCGCGCAGCCGTCGCTGTCGGTTCGCGGCTCATGACTCCTCCCTGCCACCAGCGCTGGGGAAGGGCAGCACGAGGGCCAGGACGAAGACGAGGACCATCGCGAGGACGACGACGAGGTTGGCTACCGTGATCGTGAGGATTCCCCACTGGATCACAGACCCTGCCGGGACTGCCTGGGCAAGAACGGAACTGGGCATCTCACACTCTCCTGGTCGAAGGACGCGTGAGTCACTCCTGTCGACCGGACAACGTTGCCACCACAGCCAATACTACAAGTCGTAGTGATCGCCGTCTCGCTTTCCGCGACCCTTCTCAGGTCCGGGCAGCCTCACGGTCACGCAGTCGGGCCAGCCAGGGCCAGCCGATGGCCACCACGACGAGGATCGAGGACCCTGCGAAGACCACCGAGGCGATGACGTCGGTGACGTAGTGGACGCCGAGGTAGAGCCGCGAGAGCGCCACGACGGCGATGAAGGGCAGGCCGACCAGCCACGCGAGCCGGGTGCTGCGGTGACGCAGCACGAGAGCGGCCACGACGGCAAACACCGCCGCGGCCGCGAAGGCCGTGTGCCCGCTCGGGTAGCTGTCGGCGGCGGTCTCGCTCACAAGCGCATGAACGCTCGCTCCCGGTGGCCGGGTCCGGTGGACCAGTGCCTTGCCGATCTCGACCGAGAGCCAACCGACGATCGTCAGCCCCCCGACCGTCACGGCGAGGAAACGGTCCCGGGTCCAGAGGAAACCGCACACGATGAGCAGCACGAGGGGTGCGACGACGGGCCCCAGCGCGACGTTGACGAACAGCGCGATCGCCGAGAGGACACCGTCGCGGTGCTGCGAGATCGACACGTCCACTCCGAGCTCGCCGGTGTGCGCGGCTCCGATGCTCGTGACGACGAAACCAGCCACGAGACCGATCGTCACCATGACGAGTCCGAGCACGACCACGCTGTCGCGTCGCGGAGCACGCTCTGCCGGACGGGCGACCTGAGCCCCGGCGGACAGGTCCGAAGCCGGCTTCATGCCGACCGCTCCGGGGCCCGGTCCGCACGGGCACCGACGACGCCGCGAGGCGATCTCACCGGAGCGCAGGAGGGGTGGGGATGGTCATCGGACGCGCCACCACGTCCCGACGGACGGAGGTCGTCGAGGACGATCCCGATCGGTGTCCGCTCAGCCCCCTGACCGAGGGGGTTGTCAGCGAAGGCCTGCTCGAGCCGAGCCACGGGTGCCGTTGCGTCCGTGCCGAGCACGTTGCACCCGAGGTCGTTGGCGTCGATGATGACGGTCCCGCCGAAGGTGTCGGCCACCGGGCCGGGCAGCACCTCCCGAAGCGCAGCGGAGATCGTGGCAGCGACGGCCGACGGGTCCTTCGGGGCCAGCTTGGCCGACATGTTCGCCGGGTGGACGGAATACTCGGTGGGGCCGTCGATCGCCCGGACGTCTCCGCCGACCACCGTGTAGAAGAGGCCGCGGCGTCCGGCCAGCCGGCCGAGGGCGCCTGCAGCAGACGCGAGGAGCACCCGGGCAAGCCCCGCCTCGTCGATGGCCAGCTGCATGGTGAAGGGGGACCCCAGACCGATCCCGGCAGGGGTACGCGTCACGTGCCGGCTGAGCAGGCGAGCGGCCGGTGTGACCTCGATGTCCCACAGGAAGAACGACCGCTGCTGCGTGATCGCGACCACCTTCTCGGACAGGAAGACGTACCACGTGCGGAAGTCCGACCCGGCGACGGTCCGTCCGTCACCGAGCACCTCGAGGTGGTGCCCCACCTGGTCGACGACGAGGCTCGCGATGTCGTCGGTGTCCGTGACGTGGGGCGTCCGGAGCGGGTGCCGGCGGACCTGCGACCCGTCGGGGAGAGTGAGGTCGAGAGCCTTGCCGGGATTGGTCGACGACGGCGCCGTGACGGTCTCCCCCTCGTCACCGGGCAGGCCGGCGGTGGAGGCGAACTCGCGCGCCCCTGCGGACTCATCCGCTCCCACCTCCGCACCAGGATTCGGGTCGAAGAACTCGCGGAGCCAGAGCTCGACGTTGAGCATCCGCCAGAACGTCATCGAGTCCAGCGACCCCCTGCCGCTCAGCCACAGCTCGAAGGCATCGAGGACCTCGGACCGGTTGAAGTACGGCCGTCGAGCGAACGACTCGGAGAGGAACACCCGGTAGATGAACTCGCGCTGCTCGTGGAACCACTCGTTCTGGGGCGTGGTGAAGCCGATCTTGTTGCGCCGTCGGGTGATCGAGGCGGGCAGGATGTCCTGGACCGCGTCCCGCAGCACGCTCTTGTTCCACCCGCCCGCGATGATGGCGTCATCGGGCATCGCGAAGACGGTCCGCACCAGGCCCGGGTCGAGGAAAGGCACGCGACCCTCGACCGAGAAGCGCATCGAGTTGCGATCCTCGTAGCGCAGCAACGCCGGCAGGGACGCGACGAAGAGGTCGTGCACCAGCCGCTGACGCAGGGTGGCACCCTCAACGGCATACCCGTCGCCCTCGTGGGCAGCCGTGAACTCGCGACCCAGGACGGTGGTCACCGATCCCCCGCCCCGCAGTCGGGTGCGCAGCCGGGAGCGAACCTGGTTTCCGAGGATGTCACGGGCGGCGGCGAGCTCGGCCAGGCCGGCGCGTCGGTCGCGCGACAGGAGGCTGCGCAGGTAGGTCACGTGCTGGGGCACGTAACCCGCGAGCATCTCGTCGGCGCCCTGACCGTCGAGCATCACCGTGACGTGACGGCTGGCCTCCTTCATCACCCGGTACTGCGCGTAGGGGCCGGTCGAGACGACGGGCTCCTCCTGAGTGCGCACGAAGTCGGTGAGGTCCGCGAGCAGCTCGGCCGACGTCGGCCGGATCCGGTGCGACTGCACCGGGCCGGAGCAGGCATCGACGGCGTCGTCGACCCACCGCTCCTCGTCGTTGCGGTAGCCCGAGAAGACGGCGGAGAAGGTCTGCTGCCGGTGACCGACGGCCTCGGCCGCCGCATCCTGCTCGGTGAGGAGCCGGTCGATGCCGACGGCGATCGTCGAGCTGTCGAGGCCGCCCGAGAGGGACGTGCCCACCGGGACGTCCGAGCGGAGCCGGAGGGCAATGGACTCCATCAGCCCCTCGCGCAGGGCCGCCACCTCCTCGGGCCCGGCGCCGGTCGCGGCGGGGCGGGCATCCGTGAGGTCCTGGCGGAGCGTGCTGTAGCGCCGCCGCTCGAGCCCGGCTGCGCTGATCGTGGCCATCTCCCCGGGCAGCAGGCGCTCGATCCCCTCGAAGAAGGTCTCGGCGCCGTCGTCGTGCACCCGGTGGCGGAGGTAGCGGTAGAGGCTGCGCTCGTTGGGCTTGCGGTCGTGCAGGCCGCTGACGAGGATCGGGCGGATCTCGCTGGAGAACAGCCACGCCCCACCCGGCGCGTCCTCACTCGCGCCGCGTCCTTCCGGGACGGGGCTCAGGTGCAGCGGTTTGATCCCGAACTCGTCGCGCGCGAGGGTCAGCGTCTGCTCCGAGCGGTCCCAGACGGCGATCGCGAACATGCCGTTGAGGCGGCCGAACGCGGCAGCCCCCCAGGCGGCATACGCCTGGAGGACGACCTCGGTGTCGCTCTCGGTCAGGAAGGTGCGGCCCGACGCCTCGAGCTCGGTGCGCAGCTCGCGGTAGTTGTAGGTCTCACCGTTGTAGGCCAGCACGAACCGCCCGTCGGGCGTGGACATCGGCTGGCTCCCGCCCTCCCGGTCGATGATCGAGAGGCGCTGGTGGGCCAGGCCGACGGGTCCCTCGAGGTAGGTCCCCTGGTCGTCGGGGCCGCGGTGCCGTTGGGCTGCGGCCATCCTCTCGAGCAGTCCACGGTCCGGTTCGAGACCGAAGTACCCGGCGATCCCACACATGCGCATTCCTCCTACGGTGACGTCGGAGGCCCATCATCCCGTCAGCTGGCTGAGAGGATCCTGAGCGCGGGCGGGTCCATGGGCGCGCGACGTCGACCCTCACCTGCCCGTCGTCGCCCCACCGACCCGGGAGGGCTCCAGGGCCGGGGCGGTGGCCACCCGGTCGCCGGTGGCGGCCGGGGCCGCTTCTACGGTGGACTGACCGGACCGCCGTCCCCGCCGGTGACGACGGAGTCGTCTCGCAGCAGCCACGGCCACCGTGAGGCCGAGGATGGTGAGCCCGATCATCGAGGTGCGACCGAGCAGGTCCTGCGCGGTGGAGACCGACCCTCCCGCGAAGTAGCCGACCAGCACCGCGCCGGCGGCCCAGACCGACCCGCCGGCCGCATTGGCGAGGACGAAGCGACGGTAGGGCATACCGATGGCTCCGGCCACGGTGGGCACGAGCGCGCGGAGGACCGCCACCCAGCGGCCCCCGGCCACCGCCCACGCCCCGTGGCGGGTGACGGAGTCCTGCGCGCGGTCCCACCGCGCCTCGCCGACCCGGCGGCCCGGCCGACTCCGCCGGAGTCGGGGTCCGAAGCGGCGGCCGAGGAGAAAACCGACCTGGTCGCCCAGGACGGCTGCCGTCGCGGCCAGGGCGATGATCGCGGGCAGCGAGATGTTGCCGCGGGCCGCGAGGATGCCGGCGACGACCATCGCGGTCTCACCGGGCAGGACCATGCCGAGGAAGACGGCGGACTCGCCGAAGGCGAGCACGGCCACCACGAGGTACACCGGCCAGCCGTGCAGGGACAAGATGGCCTGGACGACGGACCCGAGGCTGTCGGTCACGAGCTGGCTCCTTCCGGGTGGGCCAACGGCAGGGAGGATGTCTGCCGGAGAACGGGCCGGCACCTCGTCCGTCGGGCTGGTCGAGCCCGCTTCTCCACGGTAGGTCCCGAAGGCTGAGAGGCACCTGAGCGCACGCCCACCTGTCAGGCGGGGCCCGGACGGGGTCCGGCGAGAGCGCAGCTGCCGCTCGGTACGCTCGCCGGACGAGGCCCCCGCACGAGGCGGGGACGTTCGCGGCAGCTCGGAGGGAGGCTCGGATGCGGGTGCTGTTGGTGGAGGACGAGCGCAACCTCGCCGAGACCGTGCGACGGGGCCTCGTCGACGAGGGGTTCGTCGTCGAGGTCGCACACGACGGGGTCGAGGGCCTGTGGCTGGCCACGGAGATGCACTACGACGCGGTCGTGCTCGACATCATGCTGCCCAAGCTCAACGGTTACAAGGTGCTCGAGCAGATGCGCGAACGCGGTGTGTGGACGCCGGTGCTGATGCTGACGGCCAAGGACGGCGAGTACGACCAGACCGATGCCTTCGACCTCGGCGGCGACGACTACATGTCCAAGCCCTTCAGCTTCGTCGTGCTCGTCGCGCGGATCCGGGCGCTGATTCGCCGGGGGGCACCGGAGCGCCCGATCGTGCTCACCGCCGGGGACCTCGCGCTCGACCCCGGGCGCCGACGGGTGACCCGCGCGGAGCAGGAGGTCTCGCTCACCGCCCGTGAGTACGGTCTGCTCGAGTTCCTCATGCGTCACCGCGGGAGCGTCGTGAGCAAGTCGGAGATCCTCGGTGGGGTGTGGGACCCCGCCTTCGAGGGTGACGGCAACGTCGTCGAGGTCTATGTCCGCTACCTCCGTCAGAAGATCGACGTGCCCTTCGACCGGCACGCCATCGAGACCGTGCGGGGCCTGGGCTACCGGCTGGCCGCCGACGGCGGTTGACCGACCTGGTCTGCGCGTTCTCAGGCCATCGGCAGCCGCACCTCGAAGCGCGCTCCGCCCTGGTCCGAGCGGCCGACCGAGACCACGCCGCCGTGACCTCGGACGACCTCCGCCACGATCGCAAGACCGAGACCCGACCCCCCCGGTCCCCGCTCGCGGCTCTCGTCGAGCCGGACGAACCGGGCGAAGACCCGCTCGCGGTCTGCGGGCTCGATGCCCGGACCGTCGTCGTCGACGACGAGGACCGCGGCGCGGCCCTCCGCGCGCAGGGTCAGCCCCATCTCGCGCGATGCCGCCCTGGCGGCGTTGTCCACGAGGTTGCGCACCACCTGCGCGAGCTTGGCCGTGTCGCCGTGGACCCGGACCGGCTCGATGTCCGAGTGGACGTGAAGCGACGTCGACATGCGCAGGCGCCGCACCTCGTTGTCGACGATGTCGTCGAGGTCGACGTCCTCGTGCTCGAGACCGAGCCCGGTGTCGTCAGCCTTCGCGAGCAGGAGCAGGTCCGCGACGAGCAGGCGCATCCGGTCCGCCTCGACCGCCATGATGGCGCGCAGCTCCTCCCACGAGGCCCCGGTCGGATCCGGCCCGGCGACCTCGAGCGCGGCGGTCAGTGTCGCGAGCGGCGACCGGAGCTCGTGGCTGGCGTCGGCGACGAACCGGCGCTGGCCCTGTTGCGCGGCTTCGAGCCGGTCGAGCATCTCGTTCATCGTCACCGCGAGCCGCGCGATCTCGTCGCTGCTGCCCGGGATGGGCACCCGCTCCTCGAACGCGGCGGCGTTGATGCCCTGCACCCGGGTCCGGATCTCCTCGACGGGGCGCAGGGCCCTCCCGACGAGCACCCACGTCGCCGCCCCGACGAGCAGCAGCAGGGGCAGGAGACCTCCGAGGACGTACTTCTGCACGGTGTCGACCGTCGCGTCCTCCGTGGCCAAGGAGGACGCGACGAGCACCGTCTGCGGCTGTCCCGTCAGGGAGACGAGCCCGCGAGCGACGAGGAGGTACGGGTCGCCGCCGGGGAGGGTCGGCAAGGCGGGGTACTCCCGCCGGACCACCTCCCCGTCCGCCGGGCGCAGGGTCGACACCGGCGTCCCCGACGCACGGGAGGACGAGCTGTCGAGGACGACACCACCGGGACCGACGAGCTGGACGAGCTGCGCACCCCGGTTCGTCTCGGCGAGGTACTCCCCGAGGTCGGACCGGGCATCGGACCGGACCTGGTCGACGACCTCACTCGCTCGCGTCACCGCAGCCTCCTGCGCCGAGGCGACGAGGTTCTGCCGGAGGAGCACGAGCAGCAGCGTGGCACCCACGGCCAGCCCGATCGCCACGACAAGGATCGCAGCCGCCGTCGATCGAGCGCGGATCCCGAGCAGGGGTCGAAGGGTGGTGCGCCAACTCTGGAGCTCTGGCATCCGCAGTCACTCCTTCAGCGGTCAGTGGGCCTGGACGTCCTCAGAGGATCGTACGGAGGCTGACCCGGTCGGCGGCCCCGCCGCGTGGTGACCGACGGCTCGGACACCGTGGTGGGCCAGGACTGCGGCGAGCACGCCCCCGACCGCGTCGCTCGGCCGGTGCCATCCGACGACGACGACGGCGACCGCAGCTGCCAGCACGACCACCGGCCCGGCCACCCATCGCACCAATGCCGGGCCGCCCAGCGCGAGCGCCGCCAGGACCAGCGCCGATGTCACGGCGAGGTGTCCACTGGGGAACGTGCCGGCGAGGCCGAGCCCACCACCGCGGGGGTGCGACGTGGTCGGGAGCAGGGCCTTGCCCGACTCCGCCAGGGCGAGCGCCGCAACGACACCGAGCACGACGTCAACGCCGGCACGCCGGCCGGTGCGGTGCCAGGCGGCCACGGTCAGCCCGCACGTGGCCGCTGCGACGGTGAGGGGGTTGACGAGGTCGAGGAGATGTCGCGCCCGCTCGGTGAGGGCCGGTCCGACGTCGACCAGGGCCAGCTGCAGACGGACGTCGGATGACCACCCGATCACCGTCAGACGCGACCCGGCATACACGACCAGCAGGGCCAGCGCCGCTCCTCCGGCCCACCACGAGGGCACGTGCCGGGGGGAGCAGCGAGACCCCCGTGGATGGGGGTCTCGCTCCGGATCGGGCTGGCTGACCTGCACCGCGACAGCCTCGACCACCGACCTGAGCAGCGGCTGGGGACCGTCCAGTCCCGAGCCGTGATGGCGGTCCTCACCCCTCGCGTGGCACGCTCCCGGCGCTCACGCGACCGGACTCAGCCGGCGGCCTCGAACGAGGCGCTGGCCGGCTGCTGGCCGTAGCCGGTCACGCGCGCGCGCCCGTGAGTCGGCACGGCGTCGGCGAGCGTCGTGAGGTAGGCGGTCCGGCGCGGCGAACCGGCTTCGCGCAGGGCGCCCATGGGCGCGACCTGGGCGAGCGGGCGGGCGTCGTCGTCGGCGTAGTGGGCCTCGAGACCACTGCGGAGCAGCCGCAGGGCCTCGCTGCGCTGCTGGGACACGGCAGAGGAGGTGAGACCGAGCTCGGCCGCGACGTCCTTGACCGCCCGGCCCTCGAGGTAGACCTCCGAGACGATGTGCCTGAGCCGGTCCGGCAGGGCCGCGACAGCGGCCCTGAGGTAGTCCGAGCGCTCCCGGGCGACGAGCAGCATCTCAGGAGCGGCGAGGTCGGCCACGACGACATCGGCGGTCTCGTCGAGGACGCCGATCGTCCGGGCGGCGTCGGCCAGGCTCGAGCGCACCTGGTCCCGGGTCAGACCGACCGCGGCGGCGATCTCGTCATGGGTGGGAGTGCGGCCGAGCTGGCTCGTGAGCGTTTCGCTGATCGACTTGAGGGCGGTGATCCGTTGGCGGGTGCCGCGGCCGGCCCAGTCCATCGACCGGAGCTCGTCGAGCAGCGCCCCGGAGATCCGGCGACGCGCGTAGGCGCCGAAGGGCACCCCTGCCTTGGGGTCGAACGAACCGGCGGCGAGCACGAGCCCGATGGCGCCCACGGACGCCATGTCCTCACGGGACAGGTGGGTGGAGCGCG
The DNA here is from genome assembly GCA_963764195.1 of uncultured Actinomycetota bacterium. Classification (GTDB taxonomy): domain Bacteria; phylum Actinomycetota; class Actinomycetes; order Actinomycetales; family Dermatophilaceae; genus JBDSSS01. The sequence goes on along the minus strand of CAVXRG010000003.1, from coordinate 113,262 downwards.
CGCAGAGATCGGACACGAGGTAGCCGACGAGCGGGAGGTTGTCGACGATGAGCCGGTTGCGCTCGGTGGTTTCCACTGGACCCCTTTGGACGTTCACGATGACGTGGCGTCCGGGACAAGCGGGTACTGCGGAGAGTGGCGGCCCCACCGGACATGTCCATTATGGGGTGCTATGTGACAACGTGGGCCAAATCGGACAAATACAGCAAAAAAAGTGTTTCTGCCGGTTCTGGCTCAGCGTGTCGTGGGTTCCGGGTCATCCTCGGGGCGGGCCCCTTCCGGGCCACGCAGACCGCGGAGCACGTCGTCGGCCGTCGCCTGCGCGGCCTCGAGGTTGGCATCGGCCACCGCTCCGAAGATCTCCTCGCGCTTGACCTCGAGGTGTCGTGGCGCTTCGATCCCGATGCGGATGCCGTCCGTGCCGCGGCTCTCGAGGAACGTGATGACGATGTCGTCGCCGATCATGATCTTCTCGCCGGGCTTGCGGGTCAGTACGAGCATGGCTCCCCTTCCGTGGGTCGTTCGTCAGCCCGGCCTCATCAAGCGCCTCAGAGCACCGTCCGTGGTGCCGGTAGCCCGTCCACCCAGCCTACGGGAACGTGGAGCCCGTTGACGGTATGCGGCGACTGCGACTCACCGGCCCCGATCACCGCGAGAGCGTCGATGTCGGCGAACGACCGCACCCGGTCCACCCACGCGCGCGTGTCCTCGGGCTTGTGTCGGGCGTCCACCACGACCCAGACCTGGTCGGCGCCCAGCGACGCAACCCCGTCGAGGTGCGGCAACCCCGCCATCGGGGACCCAAGGTCACAGTCGACGAGGACCGCGGCACCCACCTCGACGGCGAGGGCGCGAGCCTGCACCGCGTCCCACCGTCCACCCAGGCGCGGACGGACGGACGAGCCGTTCGACCCCGCCCGGTAGAGCACCCAGTCGGCCGCACCCACACCCCCCGCCATCGCCTCGCCCGCGACCGCGACCATCGAGGCGGCGACCTGGTGGGCCGAGTCCCCGATCCCCACGACGAGGACGAGGTCACCGGGCGCCGACAGCGGGGCCGGCACCACGCGACCGGCCCGGTCCTGGCCGAGGCGTGCGAGCAGCTCCGCCAGCTCCGACGACTCGGTGGACAGGTCCGGTGCGACGGGCACCGCAGCGGTGCGGTCCACGATCTCGGCGTTGACGGCGTCCTCGTCGCTGTCGGCCTCGTCGAGCAGGGCGAGGATGCCCGCGCGGTCGTTGAGCGCGTGCGCCCGGGTCCCCGGGTGCGGACGCGCTGTGGCACCGCCCGAGCCGACCGGAGAAGGCTCGCCGTCGTGAGTGTCGGGCACCTCCACCATCACCTCGAGGTGGCGGCGGCCGAGGAATCCCGCCACCCCCGCGTCGAGGACCCGGTCGGCCCGCACGATGCGGGCGCCAGCGCCGTAGAGCTCCGTCGCCTCTCGCGTGAGCTCGTCGAGCGAACGCCCCTCAAGCAGGAATTGAGGCACCAACGCGGACCACCCCGATCGTCTCGATACTGATGTCGGCCGAGGTCACCTCGGCGTAGGAGAGGACCGGCACCCCCCGCGGTGGCAGCGGGACGAGTTTGCGCAGGGCCGGCCGGAGCACCGGCGCGCAGACGAGGACCGGTGACTTGCCGGCCGACTCGGCCGCGGCGACCGCAGCGGCCAGCGACGCGAAGATCGCATCGAGCCTGCCCGGGTCCACGACGAGCTGCGTGCCTCCCTCGGCCGGACGCAGGTCCTGTACGAGACTCTGCTCCAGGGACGGCTCGATCGTGATGACCGGCAGGTGGCTCCCGTCAGCGAACCGGGCCACGAGGGCCGGCCCCAGCGCGCTGCGGGCGGCCTCGACGAGCGACTCGGGGTCGGTGGCGACCTTGGCCCGCAGCGTGAGCGCCTCGTAGATCCGCGTGAGGTCGTTGATCGGCACCTGCTCGGCGAGCAGGCCCTGGAGCACGCGGTGGATCTCGGCGAGTGACAGCATGGCGGGAGTCAGCTCGTCCACGGTGGCGGGGCTGACGCTCTTGACGCCCTCGGTGAGCATCCGGACGTCCTCACGCGACAGCAGCCTCGCCGCGTGGGCGTTGACCACCGACGACAGGTGCGTCACGAGCACGCTCACGCGGTCGATGAGCGTGGCACCGGTCATCTCGGCGCTGTGTCGCAGCTCGGTGGGGATCCACTTCCCGGCCAGGCCGAAGACGGGCTCGATCACGGCCTCACCCGGCAGCGCGTCGAGCGACTCCCCGAGCGCCAGCAGCTTGCCGGCCGGGGCGATGCCGCGAGCCACGTCGACGCCCGCGACGCGGATGGCGTACGAGCTGGGGGGGAGGTCGACGCTGTCGCGCGTGCGCACCGGCGGGATGACCACGCCGAGGTCCATGGCGATCGTGTGGCGCAGCGCCTTGACGCGACCGAGAAGGTCGTCGGGCGAGCTGCCCACGAGGTCGACGAGGTCGAGAGCCAGCAGGATCTCGAGCGGCTGCACCCGCATCCGCTCGAGGATCGCCTGGTTGGGGTCCTGCTCCGCCGCCTCCTGCTCGACTCCCGCCGCTGAGGCAGCCCCCTCGGCCGCGTCGTGAGAACGGACCCGGCGCGACGCGATGATGAGCAGACCTCCGACCCCGAGGAACGGCAGGGGCGGCATGCCGGGGAGCAGGGCCATCACCAGGGCCGCGCTGCCGGCGACGAGCAGGGCCGTCCGCGACTGCGACAGCTGCGTCGAGGCACTCCGCCCGAGGTCGGCGTCGGTGTTCGAGCGGGTGACGATCATGCCGGTCGACACGGCCATCAGCAGCGCCGGGATCTGGGTGACGAGGCCGTCGCCGACGGTCAGCAGGCTGTAGGTGTTGAGGGCGTCGGTGATGGACAACCCGCGCTGCACCATCCCGACCCCGATGCCACCGGCGAGGTTGACGACGATGATGATGATGCCCGCGATGGCGTCACCCTTGACGAACTTCGACGCGCCGTCCATGGCGCCGTAGAAGTCTGCTTCCGCCGCGACCTCCGCTCGCCGTTCCCGTGCCACGACGTCGGTGATGAGCCCGGCGTTGAGGTCGGCGTCGATGGCCATCTGCTTGCCCGGCATGGCGTCGAGCGTGAACCGGGCACCCACCTCGGCCACCCGCTCGGCACCCTTCGTCACGACGACGAACTGGATGACGATGAGGATGACGAAGACGACGACACCGATGATGAGCGAGCCACCGACGGTGACCGTGCCGAAGGCCTCGATGACGTGCCCCGCGAAGCCCTGGCCGAGAACGAGCCGGGTCGATGCCACGTTGAGGCCGAGGCGGAAGAGTGTCGCCACGAGCAGCAGCGACGGGAAGACCGAGAAGTCGAGGGGCTTGTTGACGAACATGCTCGTGAGCAGGATGACGAGCGCCAGGGCGATGTTGCAGACGATGAGGACGTCGAGCAGGCCCGAGGGGATGGGCACGACGAGCAGCAGCACGATGCCGACGATGCCGACGGGCACGGAGAGCCGGGCGAGGTCGCGGTTCACGGGAGCACTCCTTGGGTGGGGCCGGGGGTGGGGCGGTGCGGACCGGTCGACGCGGTGGGCTGGCGCGGCACGGTGTGGACGCCGGCCGCCGCGCCCCTGGCCTTGAGGGCCATGACGAAAGCGAGCACACCGGCGACCGCGGTGTAGAGCTCCAGTGGGATCTCCTGCCCCAGCTCGCAGCCCGCGTGGAGCGCGCGGGCGAGCGGGATGTCGCGGACCATCGGCACGCGCTTGTCCTCCGCCTCCTGACGGATGCGCGCCGCGATGGTGCCCTTCCCCTTGGCGACGACGCGTGGCGCGGCGCGGCCCGGCTCGTAGCGCAGCGCGACGGCGACGTGGGTCGGGTTGAGGAGCACCACGTCGGCATCGGCGATCGCCGCCATCATGCGGTTGCGCGACATGGCGAGCTGGCGCGAGCGTCGCTGGGACCGCAGCAGCGGGTCACCCTCGCTCGTCTTCGCCTCGTCCTTGATCTCGCGCTTGGTCATCCGGGTCTTGGTGCGGTTCTTCCGCATGATGACCATGACATCGGCGGCCGCGAGCACGAGCCCGGCGATGACCGCGAAGCGCAGCAGGGCGGCCGCCCCGTTGCCGGCCGCGTCGATGAGCCCCGACACGGGAAGCCCGCCGGCCGTGAGCAGCACGGGGACAAGGTCCTGGACGACGGTCCACAGCACGGCTGCGACGACCGACGTCTTGAGCAGCGCCTTGACGCCGCCCCAGAGAGCCTCCTTGCCGAACATCCGCCCGACGCCCTTGACGAGGTTGAAGTTGTGGAACGACGGTGCGAAGCGCTTGACGTGGACCCCGCCCTGCAGCACCGCGCCGGCCACGACCCCGGCGACGACGGCGGCGACGAGGGGCAGCAGGGTCCACCCCACCGACGTGAGCCCCTCACCGAGGGCGGAGACGGCGAGACCGGGGTCGGGGTCAGCGGCGATCGACCGCAGGACGAACAGCTGGCCCATGCTCGCATCGGCGCCGCGCGAGATGGTGACCGGGATCATCAGGGCCCCGAGGCCCACGGCGAGCCACGCCGTGACGTCCTGCGACTTCGAGAGCTGACCCTTCTGACGGACCTCGCGCAGGCGCTTGTCCGTGGCCTGCTCGGTGCGCTCCTGACCGTCTGACATCAGGCCACCCCGAGCAGGAGGCGTGCGGCCTCGTTGGCCAGGACCGACACGATGCGCGGGATGGCGAGGAACATGAACCCCGCCAGGCTGAGCGTGATCAGGATCTTGAGGGGGAACCCGAGCTGGAAGGCGTTGAGCGCCGGAGCAACCCGGGTCAGCAGGCCGAGGCCCACGTCGGCGAGGAAGAGGACGGCGATGAGTGGTCCGGCGATCTGCACGGCTGAGACGAACATGCCGGTCACCGCCGACGCCATCACCTCGACCGGACGGGCGAGGTCCATGCCGCCCCCGAGCGGGATCGTCCCCACGGTGGCGGTGAGCCCACCGATCACGAGCTGGTAGCCGTCGCTGCTGAAGAGCAGGGCAATGGCCGTCATCTGGGTGAGCCGGGTGAACTGGGCGCCGTTGACCATGCTCTGCGGGTCGTAGCCCTGCGCAAGCTGGAAGCCGCCCGCCAGGTCGATGAGCGCTCCGGCGGACTGGATGGCGGAGAACACGAGGTAGACGAGGAACCCCAGCGCCAGTCCGGTGACGAGCTCGAGGACGAGCCCCGTGATGAACGCGGCGTCGCCCTTGCCCGTGTATGCCGCACCGGTGCGCGTCGAGACGGCGAGCCCCAGCCCGACGCCGAGCATCGCCTTGATCCGTGCGGGGAACGCGTTGTGCGAGAAGGGCGGCGCGATGAAGAGGAAGGCGGTCATGCGGACGACCGCGAGCAGGGTCGCCTCCGCCCACGCCTGGTCGATGGGGATGTTCATCGCGGCGTTACGCCGATCCGAGCAGGCTGGGGATGAGCGCGAAGAGGCCTTTGGTGAAGGTGACCATCTCGGCGATCATCCAGTGACCGGTCACGGCGAGGGCGATGGCCACGGCCAGCGCCTTGGGCACGAACGACAACGTCACCTCCTGCAGCTGGGTGACCGACTGCACGAGCGAGACCGCGAGGCCCACGACGAGCGCCGTGATGAGCACCGGCGCAGAGAGCTTGGCCGCGACGGTCAGGGCCTGCATGGCGATGTCGAGGACGGCGGACGGGTTCACGTCACTCCCCCGGCATAGCTCTGCACGAGCGAGGTGATGATGAGGCCCCAGCCGTCGACGAGGATGAAGAGCAGCACCTTGAACGGCAGGGACACCATGACCGGGGGAAGCATCATCATGCCCATCGACATCAGGGCCGAGGAGACGACGAGGTCGATGACGAGGAAGGGGATGAAGATGACGAATCCGATGATGAAGGCGGCGCGCAGCTCGGAGATCATGAAGGCGGGCACCAGGGTCTGCAGGGGGGTGGCGTCCGGCGTGGCCGGGTTCGCGATGCCCGCGGCCCGGGTCATGAGCGCGATGTCCTCCTGGCGCGTGTGGGCCAGCATGAACGTCGAGAGCGGCTCGGCGCCGGCAGCGAGCGCCGCTCCGAAGTCGAGCTGCCCGTTGAGGTAGGGCTGGACCGCGAGAGTGTTCACCTTCGTGAGCACGGGCCACATGATGAAGAGCGAGAGGAAGAGCGTCAGGCCGGCCAGCACCTGGTTGGGCGGCACCGACGCGAGCCCGAGGGCGTTGCGGGTCATCGACAGCACCACGAAGATCTTCGTGAACGACGTCATCATGAGCAGCAGGGCAGGGGCCACCGAGAGCAGGGTGATCCCGAGCAGCGTCACCACCGACGACGCAGGGGCGTTGCCGGGTGCGTTGATCTCGAGGTTGATGACGCCGGTGCCGTCCCCCGGCACAGGTGGCGTCGGCGCCGCGGGCAGCAACGACGCGGCGTGACCGCTCGAGGCGGTGACGACCATGAGGACGCCGACGACGAGCACGGCGAGAAGGACGAGAAGTGGCCGGCGCAGCGACCGACCGCGCGCTCGGGTCACGGCCGCCCCGGCGGCCCCGACGAGGACGGTCACGACCGTCGGCTGGAGCGGATGGCGTCGGCGGCGAGCCGCCACGTCGCTGGGTCGAGGACCGACCCGCCACCCCGAGGTGCCGGGCCGACGGCGCCGCTGCCCAGATCGGCACGCTCGCGCGCGAGCTCCTCCTCGAAGGAGGCTCCACGCACCTCGTGCCCGGTCACCGGGCCGAGCTGCACCAGGGGCGGCACCGGCGCTGTGGGCACGGCGAGGGTGGCGTCCTCATCCCCCATCAGACGGTCGGCAGTCGGGTCGACGACGGCGAGCCGGTCGGCGACCGGGGCACGCATCGGCTCGGACGACCCGCTCGCGTCGCCCGGTAGCGGCTCGGGTGCCTCGTCGGAGTGCAGCACGGCGATGCCGTGCTCCGTCACACCGAGCAGCAGGCGCCTGCCGCCCGTGTCGACGAGCACGACCGATGCCTTCTGGCCCACCGACTGGCGGGCGACCACGGTGAGAGCCCTGGCACGGGTGGCCGGGCCGCCGGCGCGCAGCTTGCGATGCAGCAGCCACATGAGGCCGAAGACCGCGACGAGCGAGACGATGACGCGCGCGGCCAGCAAGAGGGTGTCCATTCAGGACCGGCCCTCGGCGGTGTCGAGGATCCGGGAGATGCGCACCCCGTAGTCCTGGTCGACGACGACGACCTCGCCGATGGCGATGCGGCGGCCGTTGAGCAGCACGTCGACCGGCGCGCCGGCCGAGCGGTCGAGCTCGACCACGGTGCCCGGTTCCATCGACAGGGCGTCACGCACGCTCATCCGGGTGCGTCCGATCTCGACGGTCAAGGACATCTCGACGTCCTGGATCCGACGGAGCCTCCCGTCGTATGCCGTGTCGGAGTCGTGGTGGGTGAGGGGGGCAGCGCCCTCGAACCGCACGGCCAGCCAGCCGAACGGCGCCGATCCGTCGGAGATCTCGAACACGGCGGACTCGCCGTCCACGCCGGGCGAACTCCTCGAGAAGAGGCCCGCGGGGTCACCCTCGACCAGTTCGGAGAGCACCCCGTCACCGAGCGAGAGGGCGGCACGCTCGAAGGCTGCCCGGAGCACGGCGGTCATCGACGCACCCGGTCCCCCGCCGGCCTCGGCCACGAAGCCCGGGTCGAGCAGGACGAGGGCCAGGTCGGCAGGCGCCGGGCCGACGAGCGAGGCGGAGACGACGACCGAACCGGCGACGTCGGCGCGGGCGGCCAGCGCGGCCTCGGGGCCGACCTGTCCGAGGACCCGCAGCCCGGGGACGGGCAGCGTGGCTGCGAGGTGCTCGGCGGCGGAGGCTGCAGTGCTCACGGACGGTTCTCCTGGAGGGAAGCGGGGACGGCATACGGGCTGACGGTGTCGACGAGCCCGGAGGGCACGGCTGCGGTGCGGGCTGCGCTCGCTTCGGTGGCGCTGCGGCCGGCCCGCTCGGACCGGCCGTCCGTCTCGGGAGCCCGCACCGACACGATGCGAGCAGCCACCCGGGATCCGGAGCGGACGACCATGGCTCGGGCGAGGTCCTGCCCACCGACCAGGACCCGGAAGGGCTCACGTGCCTGGTGCGGCAACGTCAGGGTGTCCCCCACCGCGAGCGTCATGACCTGCTCGGGGGTGACGCTGATCGGGGCGAGCGTGACGGCCACCTCGACCGGCACCTGGGCGATCTGCCGGCGGACGAGCGGGGCGGCGTCGTGGCTGCTGGCGACGGGGTTGACCGCGCCGAGCTGGGGGAGCAGCGTGTCGGCGGGGAGGGCGAAGGTGACGGCCGAGCTCGCGTCGCCCACCTGGAGACCACACGTGACGACGACCATGAGGTCGGCGGGTGCGGCCGCCTGCGCGAACTGCGAGTTGTACTGGATCGACTCGACCCGAGCATCGTGGGGCAGGAGGGGGCCGAGCGAGTAGGCGAGCACCTCGAGGGCCTCCTCGACGAGCGCCTTGACGAGCGCGTGCTCGATGGGGGTCAGCTTGCGCTCGAGCCCGGGCTTGCCGGAGTTGCCACCGAGCATCCTGGCCACCCAGCCGAGGGCGGCGGGGGTCGGGAACTGCACGACCATCTTGGTCGGGGTGTCACCGAGCACGCAGCGCACCATGCAGGTCACGGTCGGCAGCGAGGCAACGTACTCGTCGTACGTCTGCACGATGACCGACTCGGTCGTGGCGGTCGACTTCGCCCGGACCTTCGCCGTCAGCTGGGTGCCCCACTGACGGGCGAACGAGTCGAAGGCCGCCTCGAGGACGCGACTGTGCTCCCGCGCCAGCGTGGTGGGGCGGCGGAAGTCATAGGTTTCGACCGTCACTTCCGGGGGCGTCCCGACGTCGAGCAGAGTCACGCACCCCACTATCGGCAGGCGCCGGGTCGCGATAAGGACGAGCGCTCGGTCGGTTGTGGCGGGGGGTCCGGCGCAGACCCGGCCCGGGCGGTCAGCAGCGACCCGGCCCCGATCAGGGCGAGCCGCCCTGGGCTTTGAGCACTCCCGGGATCAGCGCCCTGACCTTGTCCGGCTGGTCCGACAGCACGACGATGTCGACGCGTCGGTTCTGGCGGTAGTCCTCGGCCGTCGTCCCCTTGCGGGCGGGCCGCGATGATCCGTATCCCGTGGCGCCCACCCGCGCACCGGGCAGCCTGCCCTGCTCGACCATGTAGCGCGCGACCTTCGTGGCACGCTCTGCCGACAGCTCCCACACGGACGGGAAGGCAGTGCTGAGGTTCGCGGCGTGACCCTCCACCGAGACCTGCAGGCCCGTTCCGGCGATCACCGGCGTGAGGACCTTCATGATCCGGTAGGCCCGCTGCGTCAGAGTCACGCTGTCGGGGCTGAAGAACGTCTGCGACCCGACGAGCCGCACGGTCAGTCCCCGCTGGTCGATCTGGAACTGCACGTCCTTCTGGAGCCCCTCGGCGGTGAGCCGCTTGGTCATCTGCTCGACCAGGGCCGTGAACTTCTTGACGTCCTTGACGGCGATGGCGAGGTCGGCGAAGCCCTCCTTGTCCTTGCTCGCAGCGGACGGCGGCACGACCGTGCCCGTCGCCGTGTCGATCTTCGCGCTCACGGTCGTCCCGAAACCCGTGGCCAGCGAGTTGCGCAGCTTCTCGAACCGGTTGTTGTCGACCGTCGACATGGCGTAGAGCACGACGAAGAGGCAGAAGAGCACGGTGATCATGTCCATGTAGGACAGGGCCCAGCGTTCGTCGACGTGGAAGGCCTCGGGGGCCTTGCGGGTTCGGCGACGGCGACTCACGCTGCGGCCCGGCTCGCGTCGCCCGAGCCCTTGCCGCCCTTGTCCTTGTCGCCCTTCCCCTTGCCACCGGTGTCTCCGACCATGGCGCGGAGACGGTCGGCGAGCAGGAGGGGTTGGGCGCCGCCCTGGACGGCGAGCACCCCCTCCATGACGAGGTTCATCCGCTCGACCTCGAGCTCGCTCAGGCGGGCGATGCGCGCCGAGATCGGCAGCCACATGAAGTTGGCCGAGAGCAGACCCCACAGGGTCGCGACGAACGCGCTGGCGATCATCGGGCCCAGCTCGTCGGGCGAGGACAGGTTCTCGAGCACGTGGGTCAGCGACACGACGGTGCCGATGATGCCGATCGTCGGCGCGTAGCCTCCGAGGGCGGCGAAGAACTTCGAGTCGGAGTGGTCGGACCTCGCCTTGGTGGCGATCTGGTCCTCCATCAGGATGCGCAGCTCCTCCGCGTCGGTGCCGTCCGCGACATTCTGCAGGGCACCGGAGAGGAAGGGGTCGGTGCTGCCGCTCGCCTCGGCCTCGAGAGCGAGCAACCCCTCGGCGCGGGCCTTCTCGGCGAGCGCGATGATGCCGTCGATGCTCTCCTGCGGCTTGGGTGCCTTGCCGAGGAATGCCCGGGGCACGGCCTTGAACGCCTTGAGCGTGTCCTTGATCGTGTTGCCGGCGAGGCCCACCGCGATCGTCGCGCCGAACACGAGGATCATTGGGGGCGGAAGCAGGAGCGAGGAGATGTGCGAGCCCTCGAGTGTCACGATCGCGACGACGGAGCCGAACGCGAGGATGAGGCCGATGATGAGTGAGGGATCCATGAGGGCTCCTTATCGGTCGGCGGGCCGCAGGGGCCTGCGGGACGGTGTCGACGAGGGGACGGACACCGGCGCCGTGGCACGTGCGGAGCCACCTTCGCCGTCGCCCTCGAGCACGCTGAGCTGGCGAAGGTCGCCCTGGGCGACCGCCTGGGCCGTGCCGATCACGAGGGCCCGGAAGTCAGCGATGAGCGCGATCACGTCGAAGAGGCTCTCTCGCACGACGTAGGTCGCTCCCCCGACCATGACGAGCGTCGTGTCCGGGTTCTCCTGGATGCGCTCGATCAGGTCGGGGTTCACGGCGAAGCGCGACCCGTTCAGCCGGGTGACTGCGATCATGGTGCCGTTCCTGTCGGGGGGGCGGGGCGGTCAGTACCTCCGCCCCCCACTATCGGCAGGGACGCGTGGGCCATTAGGTCAGCGCTTGAGGTCGACCAGCTCCTGCAGCACCTGGTCCGACGTCGTGATGATGCGGGCGTTGGCCTGGAAGCCACGCTGGGCCACGATGAGGTTGGTGAACTCCTGCGAGAGGTCGACGTTGCTCATCTCGAGGGCGCCCCCCATGAGGGTCCCGAAACCGGCGGCACCGGCCTGACCGATCTGTGCCGCACCCGAGTTGGCGGTGCTCGTGTATGACGAGCCGCCGGACTTCTCGAGGCCGGCCGGGTTGGTGAACTGCGCCAGCGCGACCTGTCCGACGGCCTGGCGGACCCCGTTGCTGAACGAGCCGATGAGCGAGCCGTCCGTCCCCACGCTGAACGCCTCGAGGCTGCCGGCCTTGTAGCCGTCCTGTCCCTTGGCCAGCACGGTGCTGCTGCCCGCGTAGCCGGTCACGGTGGAGAGGTCGACGGCGATACCGCCGACGGTGACCGAGCCACCCGCGGTCTGCTGGCCGTTGGTGAAGGACAGCGCACCGGCGCCGGTGGCTCCCGACGCGTCGGTCGCCGCGACGTTCCAGCCGGCGGCCGAGCGCGTGAAGGACAGGGAGAGCGAGCGTGCGACACCGGCTGCGTCGAAGACCTGGATGTCGCGGTTGAGCGTCGTGCCGGCCACGGCGTCCGAAGGGAGGTTTCCGGCGACGTCGACGGTGGTCGTCGCCTTGGCCGGAATCATCGTCGTCGTCGAGAGGAGGAGGTCGCCGGTGGCTCCCCCCGTGTTGACCTGACCCGACGCGTCGGCGCCCCAGCCCTGGAGGATGCCGCCGTCGGGGCCGACGAGGTGACCCGACGCGTCGAGCCCGAACGAGCCTGCGCGGGTGTAGGACTGCTGACCGCCTCGGTTGGTGACGAAGAAACCGTCGCCCGAGATCATCATGTCGGTGGCCTTGCCCGTGGTCTGGGCCGATCCCTGGGTGAAGTTTGTCGTGACACCGGCGACGCGGACGCCGAGTCCCACCTGGGCGGGGTTGGTGCCACCCGTCGCGGCCTGCGGGCCGGTGGCCCCCTGGGTCATCTGGGAGAGCGTGTCCTGGAACTGCGTCGTCGAGCCCTTGAAGCCCGTGGTGTTGACGTTGGCGATGTTGTTGCCGGTGACGTCGAGCATGGTCTGGTGGGCACGCAGACCCGAGATGCCGGAGTAGAGCGAGCGGAGCATGGTGGCTGCCTTTCGGGGCGATGAGAGCGGGATGTGCAGGGGGGGTGGTGCGTGTCGTACGTGGGGTGAGCGACGATCAGGCGCCGGTGATGGTGGTGACCGTGTCGAGGGGCACCGAGACGGAGCCGACGGTGAGGGTGGGCGTGGTCCCGGCGTAGGTGATGCCGGACACGGGGCCGGCCGCGGTCGAGCCGTCGGCGCCGAGGTAGGTCACGGTGCGCCCGAGGAGGGCGGCCGCGGCGGCTCGCTGCTGCGTCTGCAGCCCTTGCGCGGTGTCGGTGGCGAGCTGCGTCAGCTTCTCCATCATCGCGAGCTGGGTGGACTGGCCGATCATGGCGTTGGTGTCCATGGGCGAGCTCGGATCCTGGTTCTTCAGCTGCGTGACGAGCAGGCTCATGAACACCTCCGAGTCCATGGTCTGCTTCGGCGTTCGGGTGGCCGACGAGGACGTCAGGCTGGTCACGCCGACCGCGCCGACCGGTCCCGCGGGAATCGCAGTCATGTGGATCCTTTCTCAGACGAGGACGTCCAGCCGGACGGAGGACGAGGTTGTAGGGGGCGTGCTGGGGCGTCGGACCAGGGCGTCCGGGGGCGCGGTCGCGGGTAGCCTCCCCGGGCCGCTTCCGCGGTCCCGGGCGTCGGCGCCCCGACCGTCCTGTCGTGCGGACGGGTCGTGCATCGGCGCCCCCCGGTCAGACAGGTCGAGACTCGCGCCGAGACCGGTGCCCGCGAGGTCGCGGCGCAGGTCGCCGAGGACCGCGTGCACGGCGGCCCGCCCGGCATCGGTGGTGCAGAAGAGCTCGATCCGGACCCCGTCGTCGCCGATGTGCGCCTGGACGGTCATCGGCCCCAGGTGCTCCGGCGAGAGCCGGAGGGTCAGCACGTGGTTGCCCGGTGTCGCTGTCGCGAGGGCGAGCACCGGCCGGGACAGCTGCTCGACGAGCGGCGGCTGCACGTGGGCGGTCGCCGGCGTCGCCGCCACCGGGGTGGGCGCCGGAAGCGTCCGCGACGCCATCGCGGTGCCGTTCGGCCCGGGCGTGACCGACGCGTCCGTCGCCGTCCGGTCCACCGGTCGCGCCCCGTCTTCCGGGGACCCGCCCGTCCGGAGCGACCCGCTCGGCGCGACGAGCCCCCAGGCGGTGATGCCGGACTGTATCCGGGTGCTGGCCGTGGGCGCGGAGGAAACGGGCGTGGACGCGTCGGGACCGGACCCGACGGGTGCGCTCGCTGCACGTGCTCCGGGGACTGCGGGGACTGCGGGGGCTGCCGGGGCGAGAGCGCCGGCGGCGGATGCGGGTGCAGTGGGGACACCACCGGGAGCGGGTGCGACGGCTCCCGGTGTCACCGCTCCGGGTACCGCACCGGGTGCGGGTGCGGCAAGGCCGGCGGCGGGTGCGGGTGCGAACGCTCCCGGTGTCACCGCTCCGGGTAGCGCACCGGGTGCGGGTGCCGCAACGCCGGCGGGTGCGGCAGTAGCGGGTGCGGCAGCAGCGGGAACAGCCCCTGCTTCCCCACCTCCGGGCCCCGCCACGGGTGCGGGGGGCGGTCCGTCAGCACGGGTCGCGCTCGTGGACGCGCGGCCGTCACCCGAGGGCGCCGCACCCAGGGGTGCGGACGGCACGGGAGCCGGGACCGGACCGAGAGTCAGGTTCTGGACGACGCCCGGGACGTTCTCGTCCTGGCCGACGCGCGGCTCGGACCCCGGCTCCGGGCCATCGCCACCCACCCCCAGAAGACCGACGGCGCGCTGGCCGCCGTCGCCGCACGTGCCGGGACCGACCTGGGCTGCGCCGTCGGTCTCGAGGTCCCGGTCCGGGGCGCGGTCGGGGGCGACCGTGTGTCGCGGCGCGGGAGCCGAGGCGCCCGCGGCGCCAGCGGCGCCTGAAGGAGCGAGCGCCGAGGCGAGGGCGTGACCGAAGGTCTCGACGTCGGTGGCGCCACCACGGCGGGGCGTCGCGGCGCCGGGCCTGGCCGCCGGGGCGACGGTCCCGGTCGTGCTGAGGACGAGGGCTCCCATCAGGCGCCGCTCGTGGACAGCTCGGACACGATCTGCCGGGCGGTCTGCTCCCACTTGGCGTAGGCCTGCGGGAAGGCGGAGCGCTGCACCGCCTGGTCGGCCGCAGCGACCGACATGCTCTGCCAACCCGGGACCTTGGTGAGTCTGTCGAGGAACATGCGGGTGGACACCCGCGGGTCCATCGCGTCGGCGACGGTGCCCCACGAGAAGTTGTTGCCGTGCACCTGCTGCTGGAAGAGGCCGACGGAGTAGCCGTCGGACCCACGCGCGGACGCGTCGGGGGCGAGCTCCCGGGAGCCGGGCACCTTGGGGTTCCAGTACATCCTCAGCGAAGACTCCTGCAGCGCCGTCGAGACGGCGTTCACCGCCGCCTGCACGGGCAGGCCCCTGGCGTGGACCTCGTCGACGATGATCTGGGCGTACCGGCGCTGGCTGGCGTCGAGCTTCGCGGTCGCGGGGCCGGTCGCGGCGGTTGCCTTCGCCGCAGTCACGCCCGGCATGGCGGCGTCCGGCACGATGCGACGGATGGCGTAGAGGTTCGAGCGCATCTCCCAGGCGTCGCGGACCTGGATGGACTTGCCGGGCATCGGTGCATCGATGGCCTTGCCACCGCCGAGGTAGATGGCGATGTGCTTGCCGCCGTGGCTGATCAGCAGGTCGCCGACCTTGGCCTGCGACATGGACGCGACGGGGGTCCCGTGCTTCATCTGGGTCGAGACCACGCGGGGCAGGTCGATCCCGACGTCGCCGAAGACCCGCTGGACGAAGCCGGAGCAGTCCATGCCCTTGCGCGGGTCGGTGCCGCCCCACACGTAGGGCACCCCGATGTACTTCTTCGCGGCGGTAGCGATCTGTTCACCACTGACGCCGGACGACCCCACCGACGGAGCGCCCGACAGCGCCCTCGCACGCATTGCGACCGAGCCGGTCGAGCCGACGGAGCCGGCCGCACCTGTCGAGCGCGCCAGGCCCGTCGTGCCCGGGCCGGCGGAAGCGACTGCGGTCCCCGCGCCGGACGAGGCGGCCGAGAGCGTCGCAGCGAGCGTGTCGGCGAACGCCGACGCGTTGCTCGACGAGGACGCCGCGCCCCGGCTTGCCGACGACACGGCGGCGCGGGCGGCCACGGGCGCCTCGAAGCTGGCGAGGGTGCTCTGGATCTGCTGGATGCGCCCGAGGGACTCGGTGAAGCTCATTCGTCCCCCCCTCTGGCTGCGGCGCGCAGGCGTGCCGTGGACCCCAGCTCGTCGAGCACGACCTGCTCGGCGGCGAGGTCGGCAGTGCGCACCGCTTCGTCGTGCTTGGTCTCGAGCTTCTCCAGCCCGAGGGTCTTGGCGCGCGCCGCCCCGAATCCCTTCTCGGCCCGGTGCCGTTCGTCCTCGGCCGTGCTCGTCAAGGCCCTGAGCTCGGCGAGCCTGGCCGACGCCGAGGCGCGGCCCGCGGCGATGGCCTGCAGCTCGTAGATCGTGTCGACCTCGGCACGCATGGCATCGGCCTCGGCGATCGCCCGGTCGGTCCGCGCAACGAGGGCGGCGTGGCGCGCCGTCGCCGCCCCGTAGACAGCCCCGGCCTGGTCCTCCTCGAGACGGCGCAGCCGGAGCAGCCCGGCGAGGGAGAAGGACGTGCTCATCGCGGACCTCCCAGGGTCGTCGACAGGTGGGTGAGAGCGGCCCAGGCAGTCTCGGCGGGGGTCTGCTCGTCGAGGTGCTGGGTGAGGAACGCGGCGATCGGCCCCGCGTGGTCGAGGGCGGCGTCGACGAGCGGGTTGGCCCCGCGGGTGTAGGCGCCCACGTCGATGAGGTCCTGAGCGGCGCGACGCGCCGCGAGCACGCGGCGCAGGACCGTCGCGGACGCCGTGCGCTCGGTCGGGTTGACCTTGGCGGCGACACGGGAGATCGAGCCGAGCACGTCGATGGGCGGGTAGTGCCCCATCACGGCGAGCTTGCGGTCCAGCACGACGTGGCCGTCGAGGATCGACCGGGCCGCGTCAGCCACCGGCTCGTTGTGGTCATCACCGTCGACGAGCACCGTGTAGATACCGGTGACCGACCCGGTCCTCGCCGTACCGGCGCGCTCGAGCAGCCGCGCGAGCAGCGCGAAGGCCGATGGAGGATATCCACGGGTGGCCGGCGGTTCGCCCGCAGAGAGACCAACCTCCCGCTGTGCCATGGCAACTCGGGTCAGCGAATCCATCATGAGCAGGGCGTGCGCGCCGTTCGCGCGGAACGACTCAGCGATCCGCGTCGCGGTGTCGGCTGCGCGCAGTCGCATGAGCGCGGGCTCGTCGGAGGTGGCCACGACGACCACCGACCGGGCGAGACCCTCCGCGCCGAGGTCGTCCTCGAGGAACTCGCGCACCTCCCGGCCGCGCTCCCCCACGAGGGCGATGACGCTGATCTCGGCCTGGCTGCCTCGGGCGATCATCGACAACAGTGAGGACTTGCCGACACCAGACCCGGCGAAGAGCCCGATGCGCTGGCCGCGGCCCAGGGTCACGAGGGTGTCGAGCGCACGAACCCCGGTCGCGAGTGGCGTGTCGATGCGTGAGCGCTCCATCGGGGAGGGGGCACGGTCGTCCCCCCGACCCCGCGATCCGACGAGGGGGCCGCGGCCGTCGATGGGCCGGCCGAGTCCGTCGAGCACGCGACCGAGCAGGGCCTGCCCGGTCGGCACGACGGGACCGGAGCCCACGGCCCGCACGGGCTGGCCGACCCGCAACCCCGCCAGCGGCCCGAAGGGCATGCAGGTCAGGGCGCCTCGTGCCGAGGCCACGACCTCAGCACGCGTCGGCGCCGCGGTGTCGGACGACACCTCCACGTGGTCACCGACGGCACAGGGCAGACCGGCGACCTCGAGCGCGAGGCCGCGCACAGCGGTGACGGCGCCGATGCGTTCGGGGGCCACGGCGGCCACGGCCTCGGCCAGACCCTTCACGGCAGCACCGAGCCGAGTGCGGCGCGGGCGCGATCGAGCGCCGAACCGATTCGGGCGTCGAGCTCACCGTCGGGGTACACGGCGACGGCGTCGCCCCGGCGGAGATGGGCGTCCTGCGTGACGGTGACGCCTGCACGCTCCGCATCGCCGGTGACGAGTAGGGCGTCCTCGGGATGCAGACGCACCGCGACGACGTCTGCGTGGTCCGACGCCGACAGGGCCCGGGCCAGTGCGGCACGCGCCCCGCCCGGGGCGTCGGACAGCTCGCAGCCCAGGACCATCTCCGCGAGGTCGATGGCGGCCGCGACGAGGCGAGCGTCGGCCTCCGCGAGGACCGGAGCGGTCCGGGCCATCAGGTCCCCGGCTGCGGTCTGCAGTACCGCGACCGCGTGGTCGGTGCGGGCCCGGTCGTCCGCGCGGAGGGCTGCCTGCTCCGACCGCAGCTGCTCGTCGCGGACGGCCGCCTCGGCTGCCGCCCGGCGCAGCCCGGCCGCGTACCCGGCGGCGTGCCCGCGGACGTACCCCTCGGGGTCACCCGCCGAGTGGAGGGTGGGGAAGACCACGGCCTCGACCGAGGCCGGCAGGGCCAGGGCAACCGGTCCGACACCGCCCCGCTCGCGCCGTGCGGTCACGGCGGCCCGCGGCACGTCGGCCACGGGAGCGGCATACGCCATCGGGAGGGGCGCGGTGGACGTGTCAGTAGACAAGGTCGTCCTCCTCGCCGCGCCGCAACGTGATCGTGCCGGCCTCCTCGAGGTCGCGGATGGAGCGGACGATCTCGGCCCGGGCCTCCTCGACCTCCGAGGCGCGCACCGGCCCGAGGGAGGCGAGCTCGGACTCGAGGATCTCGCGGATCCGGTCGGAGATGTTGCCGGTGATGGTGTCGTGGACGGCGGTCGGCGCGCCCTTGATGGCGCGAGCGAGCACGGCTGCGTCGAGGCCACGAAGGACGAGCTGCACGTCCTTGGCCTCGAGCTTGACGATGTCGACGAAGGTCAGCATCTTGCTGCGGACCTCCTCGGCGAGGCCGGGGTCACGCTGGGCCAGACCGTCGAGGACGGCCCGCTCGGTTGCCGCGTCGGAGCGGGTGATGATGTCGATGAGCGGCTGGACACCACCGACCACGCGTTGGGCGCGGGGCCCCGACGCGATCGCCGAGCCGGTGCGGGCGCGGAGGTTGTCGGCGACGACGCGCACGGCCTCCGGGGTCGCCGGTCCCATCGTGGCGAGGGCATGGGCCACCTCGGTGGCGCGCGCCGGACCCAGGCCGGCGAGGACGTGGGAGGCCTGCTCGGGACGCAGGTGCGCGAGCACGAGGGCGATCGTCTCGGGCAGCTCACCGTCGAGGAGGGTGAGCAGCTGCGCGGGGTCCAGGTTCTCGAGGAACTCGTAGGACTTGCCGGCCATCGTCGAGGTGAGCCGGTCCATGACGCCGGCCGCCCGGTTGGCACCGAACGAGGACTCGAGCAGGCCGGCCGCGAAGTCGCGGCCGCCGATCGTCGCGCGGCGGCCCGAGACCGCCAGCTCGTGGAACTCGGCGATCACGTCCTCGGACACGGTGGAGTCGACGCGGCTGAGGCGGACGATCTCGGCGGCGACGTCCTCGGCCTCCGAGTCACTGAAGTGGCTCATCACCTTCGCGGCGCTGTCGGGGCTCATCTGCATGAGGACGATGGCGACCTTCTGCGTCCCCGTGAGCAGCGTGGGGGCGGGGGCCACGGTGGTGAGCGTCATACCGGCTGCCGCTCACTCATGAGCCCACGGAGCAGCTCGGCCGTCTTCTGCGGATCGGTCGCCCCGAGGCGGTTGACCTGGGCCCGACGGCGCTCGGCGTCAGCTGCGTCCTCGCTCGGGTCGGGCAGCGCCGGCACGGCGGTGAGGTTGCCCACCTCAGCGGTGTCCGGGACCGTCATCGTCGCCCAGCCCTCGATGGCCACCGGTGTCTCGTCCGGGACGAGCTCGCCCTCCAGCTCGATCGGCTCCCGCACCGCGCGGCGACGCGACCGGAGCCACAGGACGGTGAGCAGGATGGCGACGAAGAGGGCGACACCGGCCCAGATGAGGGTCGTCGTCGTGCGCGTACCCGCCTCCGCCGCCGCGGCGGCCTGCTGGGCGGCGAGCGCCGCCTTGGCCTGGTCGGCCGCGGCCGTGCTGAAGGGCATGATCTGCATCGACAGGACGTCGCCGCGCTTGACGTCGATACCCGCGGCCGCCGACACGAGATCCGTGAGGTTCTGGATGTTGATGGCACGGGCGGCGGTCTGGTTGACCGCCACCGAGACGGACTGGCGCTGCAGGGCTCCTGCGGGGATCGTGGCGTCCTCGACGACCTTGTTCACGGCGTTGTCGCGCGTGTCCTTGGTCGAGTCGTAGGTGCCGTTGCCGCTGCCGCCGTTGGGCACGGCGATGTTGTCGGGGCCGAGCACGCCGGACGCACCCGAGGCACCGGTCCCCGAGTACTTCTCGGTCGTGGTCGACTGGCTGAGCGGCGCGACGCCCTTGGCGCTCGCGTAGGTCTCGGACTTCTGCTGCGCGGACCGGGGGTCCACCTGCGGGACGACCGCGACCGTGGCGTTGCCGGGCCCGAGCACCCGGTCGAGCACCGCCTGGACCGAGGCCTCGGTGCGCTGCTGGTACTCGGTCGCCTGCTTCGCACCCGTGCCTCCCGTGCCGACACCGGCGGCGGAGAGGACGTTGCCCTGGGCGTCGACGACCGTGACGTTGGCCGGGACGAGCTCGGGCACGGCGGCCGAGGTGAGGTGGACGATGGCTTCGACACGCTCCGGGGGCAGGACCTGGCCGGGGAGCGTCTGCACGAAGACCGATGCCGTCGGCTTGCCCTGCTGAGCGGTGAAGACCGTCTTCTCCGGGATGGCCAGCTGGACCGTCGCCACCTGGACACCCTCGAGGTGCGAGATCGTCGTGCCCAGCTCGCCCTCGATGGCCCGCTTGTAGGTGACGTTCTGCTGGAACTCGGAGGTGGTGACGCCCATCTTGTCCAGGAGCGAGTACCCGGAGGCAGGCGCAGCCGGCAGGCCGGCCGCAGCCGCCCGGAGACGCTCGTCGTAGACCTTGTCCTCGGGGACGAGGACCGTCGACCCGCCGTCCGTGAGCTGGTAGGAGACGCCGTCCTTGCCCAGCTGCTGCACCACAGCGCTCGCGTCGGCACCCGCGAGGCCGGTGAACAGTGGCGTGTAGGTCGGCTTCGTGGCCCACGTGGTGAGAGCGACCCCACCGAGGGCGAGGAGCGCGAGACCGATGACGGCCACCGTGCGCTGTCCGACGGTGAACGCCTTGAGGGTCGTGCCGAGCCGCTGGGCGGTCGACGTGAGAAACGGGGGCATCAGGCCTGCATCCTCATGATCTCGTTGAAGGCCTCGACACCCTTGTTGCGCACGGTGGCAGCGAGCTCGAGGGTCACCTGGGCCCGGGAGGCCGCGATGGTCGCGGTGTGGATGTCGTCGAGGCTGCCGGTGACGGCTTGAACGGCAAGCTGGTTCGAGGTCGACTGCAGCTGCTGGAGGTTGTCGACCGCGCCCGCGAGGCTCGCCGCGAAGCCGCCGCCGCCCGAGCCGGTCGGTGCAACGGAGCCTGCGGGGTTGAGCGCCCCGAGGAGCGGGCCCACCGGGCCCATGGGTGCGATGCTCACGAGGACCTCCCGATCTGGAGCGCCGACTCGTACATGGTCTTTGCCCGGTCGACGACCTGGGCGTTCGCCTGGTAGCCGCGCTGGGCCATGATGAGGGAGCCCATCTGCTCGTTGAGGTCGATCTCGGGGTAGCGCACGTAGCCCTCGGCGTCGGCCAAGGGGTGGTCGGGTTCGTAGACGAGGCGGCCGGCGGCCTCACCCTCGCGCATGCCGGCGACGTAGACGCCGGACGTCCCCGGGCCCGCCTGGGCCTCGATGTAGCGGGCCTGGAAGGCGGGACCGCTCGTCGCCGTGGCGGTGTTGGCGTTGGCGAGGTTGTCGGCGACGGCGTCGAGCCACTTGCGGTGCACCGTCAGCGCGCTCCCCGCGATCCCGATGGCGTCGAAGGTCATGACGTCCTCATCGCGGTGCGCAGGGCGGAGAAGGTGCCGTTGAGAGCCTGGCTCGCGAACTGGTAGCGCAGGACGGTGTCGATGTTGGAGAGGGTCTCGGTGTCGAGGTTGACGTTGTTGCCGTTCGTCCGGGTGGGTTCCTGGGAGATCGACGTGCTCGCCGAGGTGTTCCCCTCGCCGGCACGCACCGAGGCGGCGAGGGCGTCCTCGAACTGGACCCGCTGGGCGTGGTAGCCGGGCGTGTTGACGTTGGCGATGTTGTCCGCGATGGCGCGCTGACGCTGGGACAGCCCGTTGAGGGCGCTGGTCAGGGCGGCGGACGTCACTGAATCGAGCACACTTCTCCTGCATGACTCGCAAGGTGGGGTGGCCGATCCGTGGCCTGACGCGGTGAGCAATCCGTGCTCGCCGGTGACTATCGGCAGGGACGACGCCGCCGTTAGCCTTGAGCGTCGACGAAGAACGAGACGGGTTGCGGCGGCGTCGGCACGGCGTCGAGCGCCGCCAGGTGACGGCCCGCTCGGCGACGGGCCCGCTCGAGCCGGTGCGCGAGCTCGACCTGCGCCGCAGCGAGGTCGTGGGCGCGCGCGGCGAGCTCCTGAGGCAGGGGGCCCAGTGCGCTCGGCGGCAGCCACGCCGCCGCGGTCTCGGTGACGGCACCGCGCGCAGCGAGGCTCGCCTCGTCCGCCAGCACCGCCTCGGCGAGAGCCAGGTCGGTCTCCAGCTGGTCGAGCACCGCCTCCCACGACTCAGCCAACGGCCGGCCCTCCCCCGCCGACGGTGACCGCGTGGTCGTTCGCCTGCTCGGAGGCGGCATACCAGGCCTCCTGGAGGGGGGCGAGGAGCGTGATGGCCTCACGGGTGCGCGCCACGTCACGGTGGATGTTCGCGTTGACGAGCGCCATCCGCACGTACTCGTAGAGCGCGCGCAGGCCGTCTGCTCCGGCCCAGATCCCGGGCTTGAGGGTGGCGGACAGCTCGACGATGATGTCCTGGGCGTGGATGAGCTGGTTGCTCGCCACCTGCCAGTCGGCAACCTCCTGGGCGGCCTCGGCCCGGCGCAGGTCGAGCAGGAGCCGGTCGTAGAGCATGGTCAGCAGCCGCGCGGGGCTGGCGGAGAGGATCGCGTCGCGGGCGTACTGCTGGCGCGCGAAGGTCGCACTGGTCGTCACCGAGGTGTCCTTTACTTCGAGGTCTGGGAGAAGGTGGGCAGTCCGGCGATCTGGCTGGTCAGCCAGGACTGCTGCGACTTGAGGCTGCCGAGGGCCGTGTCCATCGCGTTGTAGGTCTTGAGCAGTGAGGTCCGGCGGTCGGCGAGGCGCTGGTCCCAGGTGCCGATCCTCGTGGTGAGGTCGTCGACCATGGACTGTCGCCCCGCGATGAGCTGGGTGATCGAGCCGCTCGCCGGAGCCGAGGCGTTCGTGGCCGCCGTGGCGACCCTGCTCGTGATCTCCTCGAGCGCGGCCCTGGTCCCGGCACCGTCACTGGCGAGCGCCGCGGTCAGCTTGGCCTGGTCGAAGGTGAACGTGCCGTCACGCTGGATGACGATGCCGATCTCGGACGGCGAGCGCCCATCGGCGGTGGGCCGGTAGACGGCGTCGGTCAGCGCTGTCGCGATGCCACGGACCGTCGAGTCCCCTGTCAGGAGACCACCGGTCGCGGCGCTCGTCCCGGACCCCGACGAGGTTGTGGTCACCTGGCTGTTGGTGCTGATCGAGCCGAGCAGGTCGTTGACCGCGGTCACGAGGTCGTTCGCCTGCTTGGCGATGCCGCCGATGTCGCTCGCGATCGTGATCGTGCTGCTCGTCCCGACCGCGGCGGGCGACGTGGTCACGGTGAGGCCGGGGACGATGTCGGCGAAGGTGTTGGTCGAGGAGCTGATCTCCTGCTCGGCGGCGGTGCCCGCGTAGAGCAGGACCTTGGCGTCCTGGGCGGCGGAGACCACGGCGGCTCCGGGCCGGCTCATCAGGTCGACCGCGGTGCCGGCGCCCACGTCGGCGGCGGTGCCCTCGTGGACGGCGAAGGCGCCCGCTGAACCCGACTGGGTCGACGTCAGCTGCAGCCGGTAGAGCGGGGACCCGGCCGCGTCGGTGCCGGCGGTCACCTTGAGGGCACGGACCGGACCGCCGGAGGAGTTGACCGCCGAGACGACGTCGTCGAGGGAGGTGCTCGCAGGGACGACCTCGGTCGTGGCGCCTTTGGCGTCCGTCAACGTCAGCGTCGTGGGTCTGCCGCCGGCACCGGTGGGCCAGGCACTCATCGTGGCGCTGACGTCGACCTGGGTCCGGGCGGTCTGGGTCACCATGATGTCGAGGGTGCCGGGAGCGGCCGCGCTGCCGGCCGTGGCCGTCACCGTCTGGGCGCTCGAGGTGGCCGTCAGCAGGTTGGCCGAACCCGGGACGCCGGCCTTGGTCGCGAGTGTCGCCAGGCTGGCAGCTCTCGTGTTGAGCGTCCGCAGGACCCCCATCAGCTGTTCCTGCTGCGTCTGCGTCTGCTTGAGCTGCTGCTGAGGCAGCGCCTCCACCGCCATGAGCGAGTTGACGATGGACGTGATGTCGAGCCCGCTGCCCAGCCCGTTGACCGAGACTGCCATCTCAGTGCTCCTTGCGTCCGTCCGGTGCCCGGAGCGAGGGCCGGGCGTGCGTGGTGGGGCCCTGCCGGTGGCCGGGTGCGATGCACCCGGCCACCGTCAGCGCATCGGTGGGCCTGCTCAGCCGAGGAGCTTGAGGATGCCCTGGCCGGACTGGTTGGCCTGCGCGAGCATCGCCGTGCCGGCCTGCGAGAGGATGTTCGCCTTCGTGTAGTTGACCATCTCCGCGGCCATGTCGGTGTCGGTGATGTGCGACTGCGACGCGGCGAGGTTCTGGGCGGACACGTTGGCGATCGTCATCGCGTGGGTGAGGCGGTTCTGGACGGCACCGAGGTTGGCGCGGTCGGTCGACACGGCCGTGATGGCAGCGTCGATCTTGTCCAGCGTTCCACGGGCGGTGGTGTTGTCCGTGACGGCGAAGTCCGCGCCGTCAGCGGTGCCGTCCGCCGACGCGAGGGCGCCGACAGACGTGGCGACGTCGGCGAGCGTGACGTCGATGGTGTCGTTCGCCGTCCCACCGGAGCCGACCTGGAACGACTTGGTGCCGCCCTTGAGCAGGTCGATGTTGTTGAAGTTCGTGCCGTTGGTGATGCGGTACAGCTCGCGGGAGAGGTCGCCCGCCTCCTTGCCGATCGCGGTACGCGCCGTGGCGTTGTTCGAGTCGTTGGCGCCCTGGACCGCGAGGTCGCGCATGCGCTGGAGGATGGAGTGGACCTCGCCCAGACCGCCGTCGGCCGTCTGGATGATGTTGATCCCGTCCTGGGCGTTGCGGGCGGCGACACCGTAGCCGTTGACCTGCGAGCGCAGGCCCTCGGAGACCGTGAGGCCGGCTGCGTCGTCCGCGCCGGAGTTGATGCGCAGGCCGCTGGAGAGCTTGGACATCGAGCTCGCCATGTTGGCCGAGGTGCGGCTCAGGTTCTGGTAGGCCTGCATTGCCGAAAGGTTGGTGTTGACGGTGAGAGCCATCGGAGTTCCTCCATGAGTGATTGTGTGGTGCGAGGCCCGTCCGTGGGCCTTCAGCCGCCACTATCGGCGGGCCCTCCCGATCGGTTAGGCGCCGACCGAGATCTTTTTTTCTCGGGGCTCCACCCGCTCCGCTGCTTAACCGTCACCCCCGCCTGCCGATAGTCCACACTGCAGGTGCGGACACGCGCACCGATCCGTGACGTCGTTGATGGGAGAGCTCAAGTGGATGGCGGAGCTCGATGGGGTGGTGACGAGGGTCGGCGGACAACGGTCGACGACCTGTCGGCACACCTGTGGCGTGAGCGGGAGCTCCTCGACCTGTTGACCTTCAAGCTCGAGGAGGAGCAGCTGCTCCTCTCGGCAGGCAAGGCCCGATGGCTCTCGCACGCCACGCGCGAGGTCGAGCAGGTCCTCGACCGGCTGCGCATCGCCGGACTCGACCGGGCGACGGCAGCGGCCGCGGTCGCACACGACTGGGGCCTGTCCCCCGACGCCACGTTGCGTGACCTGGCGGCGGGCGCGACGGACGGGCCGTGGTCAGAGCTGTTGTCGGCGCATCTCAGCGCCATGACGGACCAGGCCGCCGTCATCCGCCAGCTGCGCGATGCCAACGCCCAGTTCCTCCGTGCGGCAAGCCGATCCACTCAGGAGACGCTCGCCACGAGCGACCCGGCCGCCACCACCTACGACGCGCACGGACGGTCGGCGTCCCAGGGGGACGCCCACCTGTTCGACCACACCTTCTGATGAGGGCGGCACGATGAGCACCTTCGGCGGCCTCAACACCGCCTACCGTGGCCTCTCCGCGGCTCAGCAGGCGTTGGACCTGACCGGGCACAACGTCGCCAACGCGGGGACCGCCGGCTACACCCGCCAGCGGGTCGAGCAGTCCGCGATGGGCGCCCCCGCTCCGATGGGCCTCGGCGCGAACGGCGTCCAGGTCGGTCAAGGCGTGTCGGTCGACCGCATCGCACGGCTCGGCGACGCCCTGCTCGACGCGTCGGTGCGCTCGACCGCCTCGTCCTCCGCGTACACCGCCGAGCGGGCGGCCGCCTTCGGCCGGATCGAGGCGACGCTGCGCGAGCCGGGCGACAGCGGCCTGTCCGCCCAGCTGCAGGCGTTCTGGTCCGGCTGGCAGGACGTCGCGAACCGCCCCAACGAGCCGGGTGCGGCGAGCGTGCTCCTGCGGGCCGCCGGACAGCTGGCTTCGACGCTGGCGAACGGCCGCACCAGCCTGGAGACCCAGTGGAACGACACCGCCGCCGATGCGCGAGGGATGGTCGTCTCGCTCAACGACGCCGCCTCGCAGGTTGCCTCGCTCAACACCGAGATCCGCTCCACGGTCGCTCGGGGTGGGTCGGCCAACGAGATGATCGACGCCCGTGCACGGCTCACCGAGTCGATGGCGACGCTGGCGGGCGCGAACGTCCGCGACGAGGCCGACGGCACGGTGACGGTGTATCTCGGGGGCAACGCCCTCGTCCGCGGCGACACCTCGCGTCAGCTCGAGCTCACGGGCGCGGCGTCGATGGCCGACACCAGCTCATCCGCGCCCCGACTCGCCTGGGTCGACCGTCCCTCCCTCGAGGTCGGTCTCGAGGGCGGCACCATCGCCGGTGCGCTCTCCGTCCTGGCCCCCGCCACCGCCAGCGGGGCCGGGGGGCCCATCGCCGAGGCCGCCGCCTCGTACGACGCCGTTGCGGTGACGCTCGCCTCGACGGTCAACACCGTGCACCGCGCCGGCCAGACGCCCACCGGCGCGACCGGGCTCGACTTCTTCCGCCTCGACCCGTCGCTACCGCCTGCGCGGGCCCTGTCGGTCGTGCCCACCTCGAGCGCCGGCATCGCGAGCGCCGGCGCCGGAGCCGGGGCCCTCGACGGGACGACCGCCGACACGATCGCACAGCTCGCGGGGCGACCGGACTCGGCCGGTGCTCGATGGTCCGCGTTCGTCACGGCCACCGGCAGCGCGTCCCGCACGGCCACGCAGCAGTCCGACATCGCCGCGACCTCCGCATCGGCGGCCAAGTCGGCCCAGCTGTCCGGCGCCTCCGTGAGCCTCGACGAGGAGAGCGTGAGCCTCATCGCCGCCCAGCACGCCTACCAGGCGGCCGCCCGGGTGCTGTCGGCCATCGACGAAGCCCTCGACACCCTCATCAACCGCACCGGATCCGTAGGACGCTGACCATGCTGAGAGTGACTCACCAGACCATGTCCATGACCGCCGAACGCAGCCTCGGCGCGCGGCAGGCCCGACTCGCCCAGGCCCAGGAGGCCGCCACATCCGGCGAGCGCATCTCGCGGCCCTCGGACGACCCGACCGGCACGGGCGAGGCGATGCGCGTGCGCGCAGAGCTGGCCGCCCAGGCCCAGTACAAGCGCAACATCGACGACGGGACGGGCTGGCTCACGACGCTCGACTCGGCGCTCGACGGCGCGACCGGGCTGCTACGGCAGGCTCGGGACACCGTCATCCAGGGCTCCAACGGGTCACTCAACCAGACCGCCCGCACCGCTCTCGCGAACGTCATCGACGGCGTGCGCCACGACCTCCTGTCGGCCGCGAACACGCGCTACCTCGGCCGCAGCGTCTTCGCGGGGACGTCCGACGCGGAGTCCGCCTTCACCGACGGCGCTCCCCCCACCTTCAACGGCTCCTCGGGGACCGTGTCGCGGCGCATCGGTCCGACCGAGACGGTGGCCGCCGACGCCGACGGCCAGGCCGTCTTCGGCTCCGGAGCGACGTCCGTGTTCTCCCTGCTCGACGACATCGCAGCCGACCTGCGCTCGGGCGCCGACCCCGCCCCTCGTCTTGCGGCTCTCGACGCCGCCATGACCTCGGTCGTGGCCACCAGGTCCGATGTCGGCAGCCGCCTCGGGGTGCTGAGCCGCGCCGCCCAGGCGACGGCCCAGGCCACCACCGTGCTCAACGCCCACCGGAGCGCCGTCGAGGACATCGACCTCGGCGCGGCGGTCATGGACATGCAGCTCCAGCAGACGGCCTACCAGGCCGCCCTCTCGGTCACGGCGAAGGTCCTGCAGTCCAGCCTGACGGACTTCCTGCGATGAGCACCCTGGTCTTCGCCCAGCCCCTGCCCGGTCTCTCTCCGCACACCGTCTACCACCTCGACCCGGTCGACGGCGCCGACGGCGTCTTCAGCCTGCGGCCGACCGAGGCCCCCGAGGTGCGCCTCTTCGTCCTCGACGCGTCGATGTATGCCCCTTCCTACGCTCCGGACGTCACGGGCCCCCGCGCCCAGATCGGTCTCGAGCGCGACCAGCCGGCGCGCACCCTCGTCGTCGCCACGCCTGGCGCAGGCGGCACGTCGGTCAACCTCGCCGCCCCGGTCCTGGTCAACGAGGCCGAAGGCCGCGCGGTGCAGGCCATCCTCGAGGGCTGGCCGCTGCACGCCCCCCTCGGCGCCTGACGTCGTCAGGGACGCTCGAGAGAGGGTGCCCGCATCGACCGGGCCCGCGGGCATCCTCGCCGTCCCCATTCGTGATCGTCGGGGGTCACCGCGTTGCCCCTCGCGCCTCCCGGGCGAAGGCCAAACGCCGACCGGCGGTCTCAGGAGTGAGCGCGACGTGATCGAATTAGAGTGACGACAGCTCGGGCCACCGCCCGACACCGCAACGAGAGGGCCACGATGAGCGGGAACGCGACGTACCGTCATACCAACACTGCGGTGCTCTCGGTCTGCGCCGTCGACGCCCCGGTCGTGGTGACGTCGGACCAGATCGACGAGCGGCTGCTGACCACCTACGACCGCGTCGGCCTGAAGTCAGGCATGCTCGCCCGGCTCGCCGGCATCCACGAGCGCCGCTGGTGGCCCGAGGGTGTGAGCTTCACCGAGGGCGCGGCCACCGCCGGCGCCAAGGCCCTCGCGGAGGCCGGCGTCGACCCCTCCCGCGTTGGTCTCATGGTCAACACGAGCGTCTCGCGGGAGCACCTCGAGCCGTCCGTGGCGGTCCAGATCCACCACGCCCTCGGTATGCCGACGTCGTGCCTCAACTTCGACATCGCCAACGCGTGCCTCGGCTTCGTCAACGGGATGCAGCTCGCCGCGACGATGATCGACTCGGGCCAGATCGACTACGCGCTCGTCGTCGACGGCGAGAGCTCGCGGCACACCCAGGAGGTCACCCTCGACCGCCTGTCCGCCCCCGAGGCGACGGCCGACGACGTGCTGTCGCAGTTCGCGACCCTGACGCTCGGGTCCGGAGCTGCCGCCATGGTGCTCGGCCGTGCCGACCTCCACCCGCAGGGCCACCGCATCGTCGGCGGGGTCGCCCGGGCCGGCACCGAGCACCACGACCTGTGCGTCGGGGACCTCGAGTGGATGCGCACCGACACCCGCGGCCTGCTCGAGGCCGGGATCGCGCTGTCCCGGGACACGTGGCAGGAAGCACGGGACGAGTTCGACTGGTCGGACATGGACCGCTACGTCGCGCACCAGATCTCGCAGGTCCACGTCCGGGCCATGTGCGACGCCCTCGACATCCCGCCGGAGCGGCTGCCCCTGACCTTCCCGACCCGGGGCAACATGGGGCCGGCCGCGGTGGCGTTCACCCTGGCACTGGAGGCGGACTCGCTCGTTGCCGGTGACCGTGTGCTCATGATGGGGGTCGGCTCGGGACTCAACGTGTCGTGCCTCGAGATCGCCTGGTGAATCCGCCCGCCACGCCGACCCCCGCCGCGTGGCCCGGGGTCGACACCGCCTGGTCGCGGCAGGTCGTCGCTCCGGACGCGGGAGGCACCCCACGCACGTGGCACCTGCTCGACAACGGGTCGATCCCCGAGCACGGCACCCTGCTCTGCGTCCACGGCAACCCCACGTGGAGCTACCTGTGGCGGCGCGTCATCGCCGCGGCACCCCCCGGCTGGCGCGTCGTCGCGGTGGACCAGCTCGGCATGGGCTACTCGGAGCGCACGGCTCCCCGCACGCTGGCCGAGCGGGTCGAGGACCTCGGCAACCTCACCGAGGTGCTCGGCATCACCGGGCCCGTCGTCACCCTCGCCCACGACTGGGGCGGGCCCGTGTCGCTGGGCTGGGCGCTCGCGCACCGGGAGCAGCTCACGGCCGTCGTGCTGACCAACACCGCCGTGCACCAGCCCTCGTCCGCGGCAGCGCCGTCGCTCATCCGGATCGCCCGGACCGAGGGGGTGCGCCAGGCCGTCTGCGTGGCGACCCCCACCTTCGTCCGCGCCACCACCGCCCTGTCCCGGCCGGCGCTCCCGCGCGCGGTGCGTGACGCGCTTGCCGCGCCCTACGCCTCCCCCGCGGACCGCTGCGCCGTCGGTGACTTCGTCGCCGACATCCCGCTCGACCCGTCACACCCGACGGCCGCCACCCTCGACGCCATCGCCGAGGGCATCACCGGGCTCGACGTGCCGGCCCTGCTGCTCTGGGGTCCCCGTGACCCGGTCTTCTCCGACGTGTACCTCCGCGACCTCCGAGCACGTATGCCGCACGCCGACGTCCAGCGGTACGAGAAGGCGTCGCACCTCGTGACCGAGGACGTCCCACGAGTTGCTGACGACGTCTGGCGCTGGCTCGGGGACACCGTGCCACCAGCAGATTCGGATGACGCCAGTCCGTCGTCGCCGACCGGACCCGCCCGAGGACAGTGGGGTCACGACGACCGTCCCGGCGCCTTGGCGCCGCTCTGGGCGGCCCTGTCGGCCCGGCTCGGGGACGACGCCACCGCCGTCGTCGAGCTCGGTGGAGACGGGCGCCGAGTGTCCTTCGACCGCCTCGAGCGGACCGTCGGCGACCTCGCCGGCGGCCTCATGGCGACGGGGGTGCGCCCGGGCGACCGGGTCGCGATCCTCGTCCCACCGGGCGCCGACCTCACCGCCGCGGTGTATGCGTGTTGGCGGGCCGGCGCGTCCGTGGTCGTCGCCGACGCCGGTCTGGGGGTGGCCCGGATGGGTCGCGCCCTGCGCGGCGCCGCCCCGGACCACGTCATCGGCATCGCTCGGGGACTGCTCCTCGCACGCGTGATGCGGGTGCCCGGCCGTCTCGTCGCCGCCGGCCCGCTCGACCGCGCCACCCGTCGTGCTCTCGGTGCTCCGCTCGGCCTCGCTGACCTCGCACGCCTGGGCCACGGGCGGGCCCTCCCCCCGACCCCGAGCGACGACGCCGAGTGCGCCGTCCTCTTCACCTCCGGCGCGACGGGCCCTCCCAAGGGCGTCGTCTACCGCTACCACCAGGTGCGGGCGCAGCTCGACGCGCTGCGCACGACCTACGGGCTCACCGCCGACGACCGCCTCGTCGCGGCGTTCGCGCCCTTCGCCCTCTACGGCCCGGCGCTGGGGCTCGGCTTCGGCGGTGCCGGACATGGACGTCACGGCGCCCGGCACCCTCACGGCGGTCGCCCTCGCCGAGGCGGTGTCGGCCGTCGACGGCACGGTCGTCTTCGCCTCCCCGGCAGCGCTGCGCAACGTCGTCGCGACCGCGAGCGATCTTTCGCCGCAGCACCGTTCGGCCCTGGGCGGCATACGACTGCTCATCTCTGCCGGCGCACCTGTCCCGCTCGCGCTGCTGCGTGACGTGCAGTCGGTCGTGCCGCAGGCGGAGCTCCACACCCCCTACGGCATGACCGAGGCACTCCCCGTGACCGATGTCTCGCTGCCCGAGCTCGAGGCGGTGGGCCCGGGTGAGGGGATCTGCGTCGGCCGGCCGCTGCCGAGCGTCGTGGTCGGCGTGAGCGCCTTCGACGAGACGGGCGGCGTCGAGGCCGAGCCGACCACCGATGCTTCGGTGAGCGGCGAGGTGCTCGTGCGCGCCGCTCACGTCAAGGACCGCTACGACCAGCTGTGGGCCACCGAGCGGGAGAGCAGCCGGACTGCGGGCTGGCACCGCACCGGTGACGTCGGCCACCTCGACGACGACGGGCGCCTGTGGGTGGAGGGCCGGCTCGTGCACGTCGTGCACACGGCATCCGGTCCGGTCACCCCGGTCGGGCCCGAGCAGCGCATCGAGGGCCTCGAGGGGGTCTCGATGGCTGCCGTCGTCGGCGTCGGGCCGGTCGGCACCCAGCAGGTCGTCGCCGTCGTCGTGCCGACCGCCGGCGCCCGCCCGGGGCTCGCCGCGCCAGACCTGGCGTCGGCGGTGCGATCGACGGCCAGGGTGACGGTGGCCGCCGTCCTCGTTGCGAGGGGCCTTCCGGTCGACATCCGGCACGCGTCGAAGATCGACCGGGCACGGGTGGCCCGCTGGGCCGCCCGGGTGCTCGAGGGCGGCCGGGTGGGCCACCCGTGAGGGTCCTCGTCACCGGGGCGAGCGGGATGCTCGGCCGGCTCACTGCCGAGGCACTCTCCGCCCGCGGTGACGACGTGACCGTGCTCCAGCGTCGTCCGTCGGGGCTGCGCCTGCGGGAGGCGCTCGGTGACGTGGCCGATGCCTCCTTCGTGGCGACGGCCGTGCGCGGCCACGATGCGGTCGTGCACCTCGCGGCCAAGGTCGACGTCGTCGGCCGGTGGGCGGACTACGAGCGCGCCAACGTGCGGGGCACGGCGAACGTCGTCGAGGCCTGCCGCGTCGGTGGCGTCTCCCGGCTCGTCCACGTCTCGTCCCCGTCCGTGGCCCATGCCGGCGCAGCCCTCGTCGGCGCCGGAGCCGGGGCGGCCGACCCACCTCGAGCCCGCGGCCACTACGCCCGCAGCAAGGCCCTGGCCGAGCAGGCCGCCCTCGCGGCCGACACCGGCCCGCTGGCGGTCCTCGCCGTGCGCCCGCACCTCGTCTGGGGACCCGGCGACACGCAGCTCATCGGGCGGATCGTCGCCCGCGCCCGCGCCGGGCGGCTTCCCGTCATCGGGTCTGGCGCCGCCCTCGTCGACAGCACCTACGTCAGCAACGCCGTCGACGCCCTCGTCGCGGCGCTCGACCGGTGCGAGTCGGCGAGGGGTCAGGCCTACGTGGTGAGCAACGGCGAGCCGCGCCCCGTGGGCGAGCTCATCGGTGACATCTGCCGCGCCTCCGGCGTGGGCGCACCCACGCGCCACGTCCCCTTCCCGGTCGCCGCCGTCGCCGGCGCCGCAGTCGACGCCGTGTGGGCCGCCCGCCTGGCGCTGCCGGGGCTGCCGACCCCGGGCGACCCCCCACTCACCCGCTTCCTCGCCGAACAGCTGGCGACGGCCCACTGGTTCGACCAGCGCCGCACCCGGTCCGCCCTCGGCTGGACCCCGCGGGTGTCACTGGCCGAGGGTCTGACCGAGCTCGCCAGCGCTGCGTTGTCGGCAGGTGAAGGATTCGAGCCTTCGTAGCTTTCGCGACGAATCTACAGTCTGGACGGTGCAATTCGCTCACCTGCCACCGGAAGGCCAGCCGCCATCGCCGCCACGGCGTCGGTTGGTCAGCTCGCCGTGCAGGTGGTCGTGGCGTCCGTCCGCGCGGGCGACGAGGCCGGTTGCCAGTGCTGTGACGGCGACGGCGGCATACCTGCGGCTTCGTTCAAGCCCATCGCCGGCCCGTGTCGGGCGGGGCCGACGAGGGCGATCTTGATGACGACCGTGGTCGACCAGGTCAGGCCCTGGCTGATTCCTGACCGAGCATCCGCCGACCAAGGCATTGCCCGCGACCAGCAGGACGAAACTGCGGCAGGTTCTGCCGCCGCCCCAGCACGAGCGGCGGCTCGGTGCCGATGTGGTGCACGGGCTGGGCGGCCATCAGCCGATGAGGCCCAGCGACCGGGTCCCGGTGTAGAGCGCGACGAGCACGAGCAGCGTGGCGAAGGTGAGGGTGAGGTGCCGCGGGTTGGCCCGGCTGGCGAGGCGGCCGCCGACGAGGCTGCCGACGACGGCCGCGGCGGTGAAGACCCCGATGAGGCCCCAGTCAAGGTGGCCGGCGCCGGAGCCGAGCCGGGCGGTGAGTGCGGTGGCGCTGTTGACGGCGATGACGAGCAGCGAGGTGCCGACGGCCACCGGCATCGGGAAGCCGAGGGCGAGCACGAGGGCGGGGACGAGGGCGAAGCCGCCGCCGACGCCGAAGAAGCCGGTGAGCAGACCGACGACCGTCGCGGTGACGACGACCTTGGCGACTAGGGGGCAGGCACAGCTGAAGGGGCGCAGCGTGAGCATCGGCTCGACGGTCGGATCCATGACGCGGCCGAGCTCGCGCGGCGCGCTGCGGGCGCGACGGATCATCAGCGCCGCGACGAGGAGCATCAGCGCCGCGAAGGCGGTGAGCAGGGTCGTGGGGCGCACGGCTGTCGACAGCGCGGAGCCGACGAAGGAGCCGGCGGTGCCGAGGACGCCGAACAGGAGCCCCTGGGTGAAGCGCACGCGCTTGGCCCGGGCGTGGGGCACCAGGGCAAGCAGGGAGGTGAGCCCCACGATGATGAGCGAGCTCGTGGTGGCTGTTCGCGCGTCCTGGCCCAGGACGTAGACGAGGGCGGGGACGGTCAGGATCGAGCCTCCGCCACCGAGCGCGCCGAGCGACAGTCCGATGGCGATCCCGAGTGGGATGGCGATCAGCATGGGAGGTGGTCCTCTCGTCGAGGTGGTCGTCGGGCCACGGAGCGTCCGACGACGGGCCGCCGGTCAGCCGCTCGTGGGGCTGACCGGCGGTGCGTCACGGTGTGCGGGACGTGGCTCAGCGGTTGACCATTCGTGAGAGGAAGCCGCTGGAGGCGGACTCGCTCTTCTCGTGGCCGGCGCAGCGCTGGGCGGCAGGGACGTTGCGCATGACCTGGTCGACGTGCTGGCCGCAGCCTGCCCAGGTCGTCTTGCCGCAGGTCCGGCAGGTGGCGGGTCGACACATGGTGGTTCTCCTTGGTGTTGGCGGCAGGTGCCGGGGACGGGTCCCGCGCAGGCAGCGCGGCGCTCAGGTGGGAGGTCGAAGGACTACGTATGCCGTGCGGCGGGCTCGCGCGGGTCAGGCTGCGTCGGCGCGGGCGCCTGTCACGACGGGCCGGCCGGTGCCCTGCCAGGCGGTGGTCCCACCATCGACGGACCGGGCGTCGAAGCCCAGACGCACGAGCAGGTCGGCCATGGCGCGGCTGCGGTTGCCGCTCGCGCAGATGACGTAGACGGGCCGCGAGGCAGGCAGCTCGGTCGTGCGGGACGCCAGCTGGCCCATCGGCATGAGCATGGCCCCGGGGACGTGGCCGGCGACGTACTCACCGGGCTCGCGGACGTCGACGACAACCGCACCGTCGGCACGGGCCGCGGCGAGTTCATCGATGGTGACGGTCACGGTCATGGAAAACTCCTTCGGTCTGGCGTGGATACCCCAGGGGGTATACGATCCATCGAAGATAGCCGAAGAAGAGGCCTCGCGCCAATCGACCCATGTCCACCGGCGCGACTCCCGCCGAAGGCGGGAATGGCAGGGCCGGCTCGCTTGTTACATACCCCACCGGGTATACGACTCTCGTGAAGGAGAACCCCATGACCACTCGCAATCTCACCGGCGCCGACTTCGAGTCCACCGTCGCCGACGAGGGCATCGTGCTCGTCGACTTCTGGGCCTCGTGGTGCGGACCCTGCCGCATGTTCGCGCCCGTTTACGAGGCCGCGTCGGAGCAGCACCCCGACATCGTCTTCGGCAAGGTGGACACCGAGGCCGAGCAGCAGCTCGCCGGGGCCGCCGGCATCACCTCGATCCCGACGCTGATGGCCTTCCGCGACGGCATCCTCGTCTTCAGCCAGCCCGGAGCCCTCCCCGCCTCCGCGCTCGAGGAGGTCATCGCCGCCGTCCACGGTCTCGACATGGACGACGTGCGCCGCCAGGTCGCCGCCCAGCGCTCCGCCTCGGCGCCCGTCTGAGACGGCTCCTGGCGTGACGTCACCCATCCCGCACACGACGCACGATGAAGGGCCGCCACCATGGTGACGCTCGATCCCGACGACATGACTCCCGTCCTGAACCGCCTCAAGCGTGCTCAGGGCCAGATCGGCGGCGTCATCCGCCTGATCGAGGAGGGCCGCGACTGCCAGGACATCGTCACGCAGCTCGCCGCCGTCAGCCGCGCCGTGAACCGGGCGGGCTTCGCCGTCGTGTCCTCGGGCCTGCGGGAGTGCCTGGCCAACCCAGAGAGCGACTCGACCGCCGACCGGGCCCTGATGGAGAAGCTCTTCCTCACCCTGGCCTGAAGCCACTCGGCTCGCCGGACGCTGACTCGGACGTGCCGGGGGTAGTAAGCCCGTAGAGACGCATCGCCCCGGACGGGTTCCAGCCCGGGGCGATGTCGTCACGTCCAGCGAAGGCCGCTCAGGGGCGTAGCGCGGCCAGTACCTCGTCGATGCTGGGGGACGTACGCCGGTTGTAGGGAAGCTTGGCCAGCATCATCCCCATGAGGCAGCTGTTGGAGAGCGCCGCGAGGGTCAGCCCCGCACCGATGGCGGCCGCCACCCACTTGGCTGCGGGCACGATGACCGACAGCAGCACGGCTGCCAGCACGATGGAACCGGCGACGAGCCGGACCTGGCGCTCGAGCTCCCAGCGGGGCTCTGCGCGTATCACCTGACGGTGATTGCGTTCCCAGGCCGCGAGGCCACCGTCGAGCACGTGGAGCGTGGGCAGCGCGGCACCCGCCGACGCCAGTGACTCCTTGGCCTGCTCGGCCCGTGCGCCACTGCGGCACACGAGGACGAAGTGGTCGGTGAGCTCGCGGCTCAGCTCCTGGCGGTGCTCCTTGAGCAGGTCCAGGGGCACGTTGTAGGCGCCGGGGATGTGCGATCCGGCGAACTCTCCCGGCGTGCGCACGTCGATGAGCGTCGGGGCGTCGGGCTGCTGCAGCCACTCCTCGACCGTGGCCGCGTCAAGCACGGTGGGTCGCCCGGCGGAGGCCGTCGCGGTCATGGGGGTCGCTGGGGGGAACGGGGCAGACATGCGTCTCCTGAGAGGTCGGTTGTGCAAGGGGTCGCCCGTTCGAGCCGCGTGGGGGCGCCGCTCGAACGGGATTGCGCCGTCCAGGTACTCGAGGCCTGGTGCGGCGCCGGACGGGATCGGCGCTAAGGGGGAAGAACCGAACCCGGGCCTGTGGTGTCAGCCGCGTACGTCCTCCACGACGGGGAGTGCGCCGTTCATGGCGTGCTCGTCGAAGTCGTCGTCGACGAGCACGACGCGTCTGCCGTCGGCGGCGAGGACCGAGGCGGCGATCGAGGCGCGGTAGCCGCTCGCGCAGTGCACCCACGTCTCCTCGGTCGGCGCCTCGTCGAGGCGCTCGAGCAGCTGGTGGATGGGGATGTTGAGGGCGTCCTCGATGTGCGAGGTGGCGTGCTCGGAGGCGCGCCGCACGTCCAGGACCGCCACCTTGCGGTGGTGACGCACCTGGGCGAGGTCAGCGAAGGTGGCGCAGTCGTACGTGCCGGGGGCGGCCTCGCTCCAGTCCCGCGGTCCGCCGGTGGCGCCGCCCTGCAGCTCGTCGATGCCGATGCGGGCGAGCTCGCGCTGGGCGTCGGCCACCTGCTCGATGGACTCACCCAGCAGCGTCAGGGGTGTGCCCCACGGGATGAGCCAGCCGAGGTAGGTCGAGAACTGGCCGTCGAGGCCGATGTTGAGGCTGCCACGCACGTGGCCGGCGGCATACGCGGTGCGGGTGCGCAGGTCCACGACCCACTCCCCCGCCTCGAGGCTGCGGGCGATGGCCTCCCTGTCGACGCGACGGGGCTCGCCGAGGTCGGGCGCTGCCGGCCCCGCCGCGTTGGCGGGCCCCATGTGCACGTAGTAGGCGGGGTAGTCCTCGAGGGCCGCGAGGACGTCGGCCACCCACACCTCCTCCGCGTCGGTGAGCGCGGCGTTGGCCTTCTTCTCGGCGCCGATGGTGGAGGAGTCGCCCCCGCCGCCCGAGCCCGCCGAGCAGAAGCTGCCGAATCCGTGGGTGGGCAGGACGCTCGCGTCGTCGGGGAGCTCCTCGGCGAGCCGCTGGGCGGAGGCGTACTGGTGGTGGACCAGCGCGTCGGTGTGCTCGGGTCCCAGCAAGTCCGGGCGGCCGGTGGCGCCGAAGAGGAGCGAGCCGCCGGTGAAGACGCCCACGCTCTCGCCGTCCTCCTCGAGGGCGTACGACAGGTGCGTGAACGTGTGCCCGGGCGTGGCGATCGCACGCACCGACAGCGTGTCGCCCACGGAGACGGTGTCGCCGTCCCGGATCGGCGTGCGCTCGAACGACACCCGGTCCTCCGCGTTGACGAGGTAGCGGGCGCCGGTCACCTGCGCGAGCGCGAGTCCGCCGGTGACGTAGTCGTTGTGGATGTGGGTCTCGAACACGTGGGTGATGGTGACGCCCTCGTCCCGGGCCACGTCGAGGACCCGGTCGACATCGCGCTGCGGGTCAACGACCAAGGCGTTTCGGCCGTCGTGCACGAGGTAGCTGCGGTCACCGAGGCTGGGTGTCTCGATCGTGATGATGCGGGGCATGCGGGGATCCTCCTCGACTCGATTTCGTTGCGTCCGAGCGTCGTTCGCAAACGCGCTCGTCCACCATCGGTACCCTGAGGGGTATGTCCTCAAACCTCACACGGACCGGGACGAGGGTCAAATCGGATCGGCCCTGAGCCTTGCGAGCTCGGGCCGGTTGCGCCGTCTCAGCGTCGTGCAACCGACTGCCGTCAGGAGGCGTTGGCGTGCGCGAGGTCCCAGGCGCCGTATCCGCCGAGGATGTCGGAGACGTCCTTGAAACCACCCGCACGCAGCAGGCTCGCCCCGACCGAGCTGCGCCACCCGCCCGCGCAGTAGACGACCACGGGGCGCTCGGCGTCGAGCTCGTGGGCCCGACGACCCAGCTCGGCTAGCGGGATGTGCCGGGAGCCGGGGAGCATTCCGGCCTCCAGCTCGCCGGCGTTGCGGATGTCGACGACCTGCACGTCGGCGCGAGCTGCCGCCTCGTCGACCTCGGCGACCGACAGGCGGCTGGCCCGGGCCACCCGGTCTTGGTGCGTCATGAAGTACTCCTCGACGTCCGCCACATAGCCGGTCACGTGGTCGTAGCCGATGCGGGCGAAGCGGGTGGCCACCTCCTGCTCCTGGCCTTCTGGGGCGATGACGACGATCTCGCTCTCGGGCGAGAAGACCATGCCGACGGTCTCGGCCATGCGGCCGTCGACCGGCACGTTCACCGATCCGCGCAGGTGGGCCGCAGCGAACTCTTGAACATCTCGTGCATCGTGGATACGCGCGCCGCGGGCCAGGGCGGCCTCGACCTCGGCGCCGCCGAGTGCCGGCACGGTCGCGTCGAGGTCCCGCAGGTCGCGAGACTGCTTGTTCAGGGTGGCGTTGTAGACGAAGTAGGCCGGCGCCGTGGGCTGCCCGGCCGTCACGACCTCGAGGAACTGCTCCTCGGTCATCGGCTGGCAGGCGTAGTTGAGGCGACGCTGCTCGCCGATGGTCGACTGGCGCTCGGTGGAGAGGTTCTTGCCGCAGGCCGAGCCGGCGCCGTGTGCGGGGAAGACGCGTACGTCGTCGGGCAGGTCCATGAGCTTGTGCTGGACCGAGTCATAGAGCATCTGGCCGAGCTCGGTGGCGGTGACGCCGACGGAGGCGAGCAGGTCGGGACGGCCGACGTCGCCGATGAAGAGGGCGTCCCCGGTGAGGACGCCGTAGGCGACCTCGTCGTGGGCGTGCTCGAAGACGAGGACCGAGATGGACTCGGGCGTGTGGCCGGGCGTCGTCATGATCTCGAGGGTCACGTCGCCGAGGGAGATCCGCTCCCCGTCGGCGAGCGAGCGCACCGGGAAGTCGGTGACGGCGGCGTCTCCGTAGCCGATCCACGCCCCGGTGGCCCGAGCGAGCTCGAGGTGGCCGGAGACGAAGTCCGCGTGGAAGTGGGTGTTGACGATGCCAACGATCGTCAGGCCGCGCGCCTCGGCGTCGGTGAGGTACTCCGCGACGTCGCGTCGCGGATCGACGACGACGGCCTGGCGGCTGTTCTCGTCGGCGACGAGGTAGGACGCCTGCGACAGGCAGTCGAGATAGTACTGGGTGAAGATCACGGGTTCCTCCAGGGCTGGCGGGGTCGTTGCGGACCACCGTAGCAGATACCCCCAGGGGTATGAGACACGCAGGCCGCGACCTTCATGAAGGCGTCACACCAGGACACCCCGACGCCTCACGCAGGGTCCGTTGACGGGAGGGCGGGCGGACCTCGAGGTCGACTCGCGGAGGCATGCCGGCCTTCCGGGGGCCATGCCAGAGCAGTGACGTCAGCAGTGCTCGCCGGACGGCCGCACCGCGCGTGTTGATCGGGCTGATCGCATCGCATCAACCGCGGACTCACATGGCCGAGCGTCGGAGCCGCTTGTCGACGCCCACGACAAGGGACGCGAGCAGAGCGACGCCCAAGATCCTCAACCACGCATCGGGAGGGATCGGCGCCGTGCGGAACAACTCGTTCATGAGGGGCAAGTAGGTGATCGCGAGCTGCCCGGCCGCCTGGGTGGCGACACCCGCGAGCAACCAACGATTGCTCAACGGCCCCACGTGCCACGCTGGCTGCGTCAGTGAGCGGCAGCTGAACAGGTAGAACGCCTCCACCGTGACGAACAGGTTCAGCGCGACGGTCCGAGCCTCGGCCACGGCGGCCCCGTTGGCCAGTTCCCACTCGAACAGCCACCACGTGCCGCCGAGGAGCAGGGCGGAGACCAGCAGGATCCGGGTGACCAGCGCACCGGTGAGCAGTGGGCGCCGAGGATCGCGGGGTGGCCGGGTCATGATTCCTGGCTCTTTCGGTTCGAAGGCCAGCGTCAGGCCCAGCGCCACGGCGGTGGTCATGTTGATCCAAAGGATCTGGACCGGCAGGATCGGCAACACCGAACCGAGAAGGATGGCGACCAGGATGACCAAGCCCTCACCCATGTTCGTCGGCAACGTCCACACGATGAACTTGGTGAGGTTGTCGAACACCCCTCGCCCTTCTTCGACGGCTCCCTCGATGGTCGCGAACTCGTCGTCGGTGAGCACCATGTCGGCCGCTTCCTTCGCCACCTCGGTCCCGGCACGACCCATCGCGACGCCGATGTCGGCCCGGCGCAGCGCCGGGGCGTCGTTCACACCGTCGCCGGTCATCGCGACCACGTGCCCCCGCCGCTGCAAGGCCTCAACCAGGCGTAGCTTCTGCTCCGGGGAGACCCGGGCGAACACGCCCGCCCGTTCCACCGTGTCCGCGTACGCTTCGGTGTCCACGTGCGCGAGCTCAGCTCCTGTCACGACCTGGCCGTCTCGTTCCTGGCTGATGACACCGACGCGCTCGGCGACCGCGCGGGCGGTACCGACGTGGTCACCAGTGATCATCTTGACGTCGATACCCGCCGCGTGACAGGCGGCCACGGCAGCAGCCGCGGCCTCCCGGGGTGGGTCGAGCATGGCCTGCAGCCCCGTGAAGACCAACATCCCCGGCAGCTGTTCCTCGTCGAACTCGACGATGTCCGCGACCTGGCACATCGCGGTGGCCAGCACCCGAAGCCCGCCTGCGGCCAGCGACTCGGCGGCGGCCAGAATGCGGTCACGATCCAACGGCCGCAGCGCACCCGAGGGGTCCATCTGGAAGCCGCAGAGGTCCACGATGCGCTCGAAAGCACCCTTGGCCAACACCACTGATGCGCCGGCGGCGACGTCCCGATGGAGGGTGGCCATGAACTGGCGTTCGGAGCTGAACGGCACGGCCCAGACCCGTGGCAGGGTCTTGCTCAGCTCATCCAGATCGACACCCCCCTTGGCGGCCACAACCAACAGCGCCCCTTCGGTGGGGTCGCCGACGACCTGCCACCGCCCCTCATTCCGCGACAACCGCGCGTCGTTGCACCCTGCCCCGGCCACCAGGCACCATCTCAGTCCCTGATCACCTGAGACCTCGACGGCCAGTCGGCCGTCATCGACGAGCCGACCCTCCGGGGTATACCCCGACCCGCTCGCGTGGTAGCTGCCAGTCGTCGTCCACAGC
Organism: uncultured Actinomycetota bacterium; assembly: GCA_963764195.1. Classification (GTDB taxonomy): domain Bacteria; phylum Actinomycetota; class Actinomycetes; order Actinomycetales; family Dermatophilaceae; genus JBDSSS01. The sequence continues at coordinate 71,660 of CAVXRG010000003.1, read as the reverse complement.
TCCCGGACCGTCATCTGGTTCTCGGTCAGCGTGCCGGTCTTGTCGGTACAGATGACGGTGGTGCTGCCGAGGGTCTCCACCGCAGGCAACCGCCGGATCACGGCCCGCTGCCTGGCCATTCGGCCCACGCCGATGGCCAAGGTGATCGTCACCGCCGCCGGCAGCCCCTCCGGGATGGCGCCGACCGCCAGCGCAACGGCAGCCGTGAGCATCTCGGCGGCCTCCTCGCCGCGCAGCACACCGACCACGAAAGTGACGACAGCAAGACCGAGGATGACCGCGGTCAGGATCCGGCTGAACCCGGTCAGCTTTCGGGTCAGTGGCGTGTCCAAGACCTCGGCGGCGCCGACCAGCCGGTGGATCTCACCCAGCTCGGTCTGCGCCCCCGTCGACACCACGATCGCCGACCCGCTGCCGTGAGTGACCAGCGTCCCGGAGTACAGCATGTTCCGGCGGTCAGCGACAGCAGTGTCGACCGGAAGCGCGACCTCGTCCTTGACCACAGGCACGGACTCCCCGGTCAGTGCCGACTCGTCGGCCTGCAGCTCGGCATGCCCCAGCAGGCGCAGGTCCGCCGGCACCTTGTCGCCGGCCTCGACCCGGACCAGGTCGCCGGGCACCAGCTCCTCGGACCCGATGGTGCGAGTCTTGGCGTCGCGCACGACCCGGGCGTCGGTACGCACCAACGCCCGCAGTGAGTCGAGCGCGGACTCCGCTTTCGACTCCTGGACGAATCCGATGACCGAGTTGATGAGTACCACGCCGAAGATGACGATCGAGTCCACCATCTCGCCAAGCACCAAGGTGGTCACGCCCGCTGCAAGCAACACGTAGATCAGCGGGTGTTGGAACTGCCGCAAGAACCGCCTCAGCGGCCCGTCCCCCTCGGCGTGCGGGAGGAGGTTGGGGCCGAACCGATCAAGGCGGGCCGCCGCCTGTCCTGCCGTGAGCCCGCGATGAGGGTCCGTCTCCAACAGCAGCAAGACCTCGTGCGCGGCGAGGGCGTGATGAGCGGTGCCGGTCGTAGGTGTCGTAGCCGCGGCCATGACACCGACGTTAACGGCGTCGCCGCTGGGCCGATAGGAACTGAGGCCGATCTGACAGGCCACCCGACGTCGTCCAAAGGTCCCGAGTGCGCGGGACGTTTGTGGGACTGGCGGAACCGGCCATGCCCAGTCCGGATCGCCGAAGCGGTCCCTCACGCTCGGGACTGGGTCGCACATCACGTGGCCGGCGCCGGCGTACTCTGCGAAGGACACGTCGTCGTCTTGGGCGCCAATACCGTCTGGTCCTCACCTGGCTGGTCGTCGACGCTGTCGTCGGCAGCGACATCCGGCGCGATACCCACATCCTCGAGCTCGCCGCGCCTACCGGGGCGATGCTCTCGATGGCTGATCGAGAGGAGGAGCCATCGACGGTTACTGGATGAAGCTCGGGCTGGTCGGGCTGCTCGTGCTGGTGAACGCGGCATTCGCCGGCAGCGAGATGGCGCTGGTCTCCCTGCGGGAGGGACAGTTGGCCCAGCTGGAACGCGGGGGAACCGCCCGCGCTGAGCGCCTGCTGCGCCTCGTCCGGGACCCCAACCGCTTCCTCGCCACGATCCAGATCGGCATCACGTTGGCCGGGTTCCTCGCCTCCGCCGCCGCTGCGGTCTCCCTGGCCGAGCCCATGGTCCCCTACCTTTCAGCCCTGGGCGGCGCCGCGGAGTGGGTGGCGATCGCCGGGGTCACCTCGGTGCTCACCCTTGTCACGCTCGTCCTCGGCGAGCTCGCCCCCAAACGCATTGCCATGCAGCGCGCGCTGCCATGGGCTCTGGTCGCCGCCGGCCCGATCGACCTCGCGTCCCGCCTGTCCCGGCCGGTCGTCGCGGTCCTGGGGGCAGCCAGCAACGCGGTCGTACGGCTGTTCGGCGTCACCCCGGGCGCGCCCGGTCCCGCCATGACCCGGGAGGAGCTGCGGGACCTCGTCACACGCCACGGCAAGCTCCACGACGAGCAGCGGGAGATCCTCACCGGAGCGCTCGAGATCGACACCCGCCGGCTCCGGGAGGTGATGGTGCCCAGGGGGTCGGTGTTCACGCTGGACGCGGACCTGTCGATCACCAAGGCGCTTGGGGCGCTGGCCACCGCCGGCCACTCCCGAGCCCCGGTCACCCGGCAACACCACCTCGACCACGTCGTCGGTGTGGTGCACTGGTCCAGCGCATTCCGGGGCGGGGACGAGCCGGTGTCCACCGTCGCCACGCCCGTGCTGTACATGCCGGACACGATGCGGGTCGCCGACGCGCTCCGGCGGTTCAAGGACGAGCGTCAGCAGCTGGCGGTCATCCTCGACGAGTACGGCGACGCCGACGGCATCGTCACCCTTGAGGACCTGCTCGAGGAGATCGTCGGCGAGATCTACGACGAAACCGACCGCGACCTCTCCGCCGTCACGCGGCTCGAGGATGGCGCCGTTGTGGTATCCGGCATCTTCCCGCTCCACGACCTACCCGACCTGGGGATCGAGATTGAGGACCTCACCGGCGACTACACGACGGTCTCTGGGCTCGTGATGGACAAGCTCGGACGGGTCCCAACCGGTCCCGGCGATGTCGTCGACCTCGATGGGTGGACCATCGATGTTCTCGACGTCGCGCACCACACGGCAACTCGGGTTGCCTTTCGCCCCACACGGCATCCCCGCGCCGGAACCGACCAGCCTTCTGGACCGTGAGACCGCTCGCCACGCCGGAGTGCGTCTCGTCGATAGACGGATGTGCAGGCGGCGTCCGAGGAGCTCGAGGGAGAGCAGGGCAAGATCGATCCTTCCATCCCGAAGCTGTGGCGGGCGACGCGGGAGGAGGTCACCGCGTTTCCTTGCGTATGACATCAAGGATTCCGGCACGTTCTCTTCTCAACCCAGAGCATGGCGTCCTTCCCCCGCTGCCGGCAGGCGGTCCGGGCCCGGGGGCACCTCTCGAGCGAGCACGCCGCGCTCCAACCCTGTGCCTGGTGCCCGCCGCCTGGACCCCCAAGGCCTCGGACAGGCACGATGGATCACCCGGTGGAAGCCAGCGCTCAGCGCGTTTTCGCTGTCACCTGCGTTGGCCCGATGCGGACCGCGGCCGCCATAGACGTGACCAAGGATGCCGCCGGACTCCGCCCGCACCCAAGACCGCGTGGGCGTGCTGTGGACCGACCTGATCACCGACGGCCCGTGTGCACTTGTGCTCGTCATGGACGAGCCGAGCGGACGGACGGCGGACCGGCCACCGCGGCCGCCCGGTGAGCATCTTTCGGCAAGGCCGCGACTACCCCGGATGACGCTGGTCGCCACGACCTTCGCGTCAACACCCTCGTACTGTTCCAGCTGGCGTACGCCCTCAACGTCCGCATCCAGCGAGAGTCGCCGTTCCCGCGCGGTGCCCACCAAGTGCCGGCTCGCTTCGGATCGCAGATCATGGTGGGTGCACATGAGGGAGACTGAGGGCATGGAAGTCACCGAGGTCTTGCTGCCCGGGGTCGGGGTGCGCTACGAGTTCACGGCCGCGTCCGGTCACGACCTCGGGATCGTCGCCCGACGCGACGGCGAGTTCGACGTGGTCTGCTTTCAGCGCTCCGATCCCGATGCGGCGGAGACTCTGTTCACCCTGGATCGCCAGCAGGCCGAGGCGCTCGCAGACATCCTAGGTGCGCCGCGCATCGTGGAACGCTTCGCTGACCTCAGCCGGGAGGTTCCGGGGCTCGCATCGGCGACGATCGACATTCCGGAGGGTTCGCGGTTCGACCGGCTGACGCTCGGCGAGACCCGGCTGCGGACCCTGACGGGTGTCTCCATCGTCGCGGTGGTCAAGCAGGACGTCGTGGTTCCCTCCCCGGCGCCCGACGAGATCCTGCTGGGGGGACACTCGCTGGTGGTCATCGGCACGGAACAGGGCATCGAGCGTGCCCGTGGCGTTCTCCTCGGTTAGGTCTTGAGTCGTGGGAGTCTTCCTGATCGAACTGGGAGTGCTCCTGCTGGCCCTCGCGCTCCTGGGTGCGCTCGCCCGGCGGGTGGAGCTCTCTCCGATCCCGTTCTTCCTGCTGGCTGGGCTGCTGCTCGGGGAGGGCGGGATCCACGATGTCGCGGCGACCGAGGAGTTCGTGCGTGCGGCCGGCGAGATCGGTGTCCTCCTTCTGCTGCTCATGCTGGGCCTTGAGTTCTCGGCGGCCGAGTTCACCGCCACGTTGCGTCGACACGCGGGCTCCGGTGTCGTCGACCTGCTCCTCAACGCCCCGGTCGGATTCGTCGCCGGCCTCCTCCTGGGGTACGAGTGGCAGGCATGCCTTGCGCTCGCCGGCATCACCTGGATCTCCTCGTCGGGGATAGTCGCCCGACTCCTGAGCGACCTGAATCGGATGGGTCACCGCGAGACGCCGGTGGTCCTGTCGGTCCTCGTCCTGGAGGACATGGCCATGGCGGTCTTCCTGCCACTGTTGGTCGTGATCTTTGCCGGGGGTACCGCTCTCGCGGCGGCCCTCGCCGTCGCCACGGCCTTGGGGCTGGTGATCCTCGTCCTGGTGTCCACCCGTCTGCTCGGGCGCCCCCTCGGGCGCCTGCTCGGCCACCAGGAAGACGAGCAGGTGCTGCTGCGTGTCCTCGGGTTGATGCTCGTCGTGGCCGGTGTCACCCACCTCGTGGACGCCTCGGCAGCGGTCGGTGCGTTCCTGGTGGGGCTGGCGATCCCGGGTTCCACTGCCGATCGCGCCCGCTCGGTCCTGCGGCCGCTGCGAGACCTGTTCGCGGCGATGTTCTTCCTGTCTTTCGGACTGGAGGTCGCGCCAGCGAGCCTGGCCCCCTATCTGGTGCCAGCGCTGGCCCTCGGGGTCGTGTCGTCACTGACCAAGGTCGCCTCCGGTGGTTACGCGGCCGCTCGAGCTGGTATCGGCAGGCGAGGGAGGCTGCGCGCCGGGAGCGCGCTCGTGGCCCGCGGTGAGTTCTCCCTCGTCATCGCTGGCTTGGCCGTAACCGCCGGCCACGACGAGATCGGCCCGCTGGCATCGACCTACGTCGTGCTGCTGGGGGTGGCGGGTCCGCTGTTCGCGAGGTTCGCAGACCAGCTATCGACCACAGCACGGCAGCCTTCTGCTCAGGCGGACGCACCACCGCCTGTCGCGAACGGTCATGGCGACGCGTGATTCCCCGGTCCCAGGGCTGACAGCCAAGCCGCGCCGGTGATCGGGTCCGACCTCCGGCGTCGGGGCTCGAGCACCGCGCTCTGCCGACGCGCGAGGGCGATGACCTCCGTTATGGCGTGCCGTGGATGCGGCGCCAGTGTGATGTCCAGCGAGGTCGGTCAGCCGGCTGACTGGTCGCTTGCCTCGATCCTTGACTTGCCGCGGCGGTGATGTCGGTGTGCAGCCATGGAGACAGCACGGCTCGTCGTGCGGCCTCTGGGCGACGAGGCCTCACGTCGGCGGGTCGAGCTCGCGCGCTTCGCGGCCGATGGGATCCATCCGGGACCGCTCCCGTCCGGGGCCAAAGCGTCCCCGCCAGTTCCCCACTGACAGCCGTATGGCCACCCGCAGCCGATCTCAATCGGTCATGGTCCAGCCATTGCAGAAGGCCCCCGACCGGCGTTTCCGCTGTTCAGGGGCCCTTCTGTGCAGGTGGTGGCAGGTGAAGGATTCGAACCTTCGTAGCTCTCGCGACGGATTTACAGCCCGAGGGATCCAACCCGATGACCTGCGTCGACGGGACCCGGAGCGAAACTTCACCACGATCTCCACACGGACACTCGCCCACGGCCCTTGCCTCTTCCCCATGGCCGGACTGGGAAGCACCCTTGTTCTTGTCCCGCTGCACAGGACCGGCGCCGCGCAAGCGAGCCATGAGCCAACTCGCGGGGGCCCGCCCGGGCCGTCCACTCGTGGGGGTGCTGCCAAAGGGGCCAGCTGAGATCCCGCTCCGCGACGTGCGTCGATGCAGTGCCGCCAGCCCCGTCTCGAGGGCACGGGCGAGGCCACTCTTCGGCGGCTCGTCCAGGAGGCGCTGCGGATGCGGCCGTCCCGCATGTCGTGGGCGAGGTGCGGCAGGAGGAGGGCCTAGACCCGCCCATCGCGCTCGACAGCGGCGTTCCCGGCATGCCCCACGACTGAACAAGCCCGCTGACGTGACCGACTGATCGGATCTGTCGTTTTCTACATGTATCACCACGATTCCGGCGCACACCAACCTCTGTACCACCCATCAACCCATGACAAGGCAGACCCAACCCATGAGCAACGACCCGACCCGGCCCCTCCCGGCCCCCGGCGGCGACCCGCAGCCCTCGTACTACAACGCCCCGCCCCCGCAGGGCACACCGCTCACCAACGACCCCACGTCCGCCCCCAAGAAGAAGATGAGCAAGGGCAAGAAGTGGGCCATCGGGGGCGGCGCGGTTCTCGCGATTGCCCTCATCGCCAACCTGGGCAACAAGGAGACCGAGCCCAGCGCCGCAGCCCCGGCCGTCGTCGCCTCATCGAGCTCGGCAGCCCCGTCATCGACACCGTCGGTCGACCCGTCCGTTCAGGCGTCCATCGACGCGGAGGCCGTGAAGAAGGCCGCAGCCGCCAAGGCGGCAGCGGACAAGGCAGCAGCGGCGAAGAAGGTCGCCGACGCCAAGGCGGCCGCAGCAGCCAAGGCAGCAGCGGACAAGGCCGCCGCATCGAAGAAGGCGGCCGACGCCAAGGCAGCGGCCGAGGCTAAGGCAGCCGCTGCGAAGGAGGCGGCCGAGAACGCGATGACCAACTCGCAGAAGCAGGCCGTCGCCAAGGCCGAGGAGTACCTCGAGTTCCAGGCATTCTCACGCAACGGCCTCATCAAGCAGCTCACGTCGCAGTTCGAGGAGTTCCCCAAGGCTGACTCCACGTTCGCCGTCGACCACATCGACGTCAACTGGAACGAGCAGGCCGCGAGGAAGGCCAAGGACTACCTCGAGTTCCAGGCGTTCTCACGCAACGGCCTCATCAAGCAGCTGACCTCGCAGTTCGAGGGTTTCACGCGGGCGCAGGCCCTTTATGGGGTCAAGGCGGCAGGGCTCTGACAGACCCCGCCGGCTTGCCGGCTACGCACCGCCCAGGGAGAGTCACGGCTGCACCAAGTGGCCGCGCACGCCTGGGCCCGACGCCCCGCTCACAAGGCCAATCTCAGCGCGCGTCATTTGCCGAGCATTGGCGGCAGCCTCGGAGCCATGTATCGGCTCGCGACACCGACGCATATCGCGGCGTAGGACTCGGGGAGCTGTGCAGTGCACTCGCACCCTCAGCATTGGCTGGCGCGGTACCGCAGCGGTACCATGCGTCATGGCCATGAACTTGCGACTCACCGATAGCGAGAGCGAAGCTCTGCGTGCCAAAGCCGAGCAGGAGGGCCGATCCATGCAGGAGGTCGCGCGAAGCGCCATCGCCCAGTACGTCTCGGACCGCCCCCAGCGACTCATGGCTGCGATCCAGCAGGTGAGCAGCGAGGACCATGAGTTGCTCGAGCGACTGAGCAGGTGAGCCACGAAAAGATTGACTACTTCTCGGTGGAGGATCTTCTGGAGATCGCCGCCGGCGTAGTGGGCGAAGTTGGAGTCAGAGACCCGGGACTGTTGGCTGCTGCTGCCGGCCGCCCGGCCATCAGCGTCTTCGGCGAGGACGCCTACGGGACCTTTGAAGACAAGGCGGCTGCGCTAATGCACTCCCTGGTCCGCAACCATGCCTTGGTTGATGGGAACAAGCGGCTGGCGTGGTCGGCGGTTCGCGTGTTCTTCCTGCTCAACGGTCGAGATCTGATCTACACCGTCGATGAGGCTGAGGAACTCATGCTCAGCGCGGCCGCCGGCAGAGTGGATGCGCAGGGGATCTCCGCTTGGCTGACAGCCCATCTGAGACCCGCGTCCTAGCGCCGCGTAGCAGGCGGGTGGTCAGGCGCTCTGAAGAGGGTGGATCTGTTCCAGGTCGGTGCCGAGGTGGTCCTTCTCGAGCTCGAGGTCGTAGCGGGTCTGCAGGTGATAGTGGGGCCGCAACGATCTCGGGACAGTTCAGCCGACCCGAAGCTCTGCCGCCCAGTCTGCAAAGAACACTCGCAGCGCGGGGACGTCCGTGACCTGTGGGTCAAGGAGCAGATCGACGTCGGCATAGGCGTCGAGGCGGTCGATCATCGAAGCGAGGACCTGCGTGTCGAACCCCAGGTCGATCATCGCTGCCTGTGTGAGCAGCGTTGGCTTCCCGAGCAGCCGGGCCAAGGAGTACACATCGACGAAGTCGCGGGCGGCGGCTCGGTCGAACAGCGCGATCAGCTTACGGCCGGCGAGTTCTTCCGGCGCGAAGGTCGGTCCAGCGACGCTGGCTCTCGCCGGCATGCCTGGCCTGGACTCGAGCGCCAGGTCAACCAACAAGTCCCCCTCCGGCCCGTGGATGAGCAGGCGGCAGAACTCACCTGAGGCTTGAAGGTGCTCCACCGCCCAGCCGCGGGCGCGCGCGGCAGTGGTGAACTCATCATCGGCACGTGCGATTTCGCCAACTCCGCGCGCAGTGAAGAAGTCGAGGTCCTGTGTTGGCCGGTGAGTCATCCCCTGGGCGAGCAGGGCAGCTCCACCGGCCAGGAGGAAATCCTGAGCAGCCGGCAGGCTGAAGAACAGCCGCGCGACCTCGAGCTGGAACGGCGTGAGGAGCGAACGATCGCCCATCAGGCCGCCAGTAGCGGCTCGATCAGAGGCGCCCACGCGGCCCGCAGATCGGCCGGAAGCACCAGGTCCATCCACTGGTCGACCAGCAGTGCCCCGTCGACATACCGCTCGATATCCGCGCCGTCGCCCTCGCGAAGGACGATCTCGTACACACGGGCCCGGTCGCGGCGGTCGCTGAGCCGGTAGAGCCGATCCGGCTCGGACCAGTTCAACCGTAACGGGAGCCGAACCACACCCAACGCCTGTTCCACGGGCAGCCGCGGCAACCGGTCAGGGACGGCATGCCGCTGCCCTCTGCGCCCCGTGACGGCCCGGAAACTCAGGCGCGGGCGGACGTCGAGCTCGTACCCGCTCGCTGCCAGCAGCCGCTCGACGGTCCCCAGGGACGGAGACTTGCGCCCATGCTCATAGGCGGACACAGCCGTGCGTGACGTGCGCGCCCGCTCCGCCAACTCCTGTTGGCTCAGCCCAGCGCCACGACGCGCCCGCTCCAATACATTGCTGCCAGCCATCTCCACTCCAATCTCATCCGCACCCATGGTATCCGATGAGATACGTCAGCGGCGCAGCACCTCGGCCACAGTGGAGCGAGCCCTCCGCAACAATCGAGGACGACGCTGCCCCCGAGCGCCACGGTCTCGCAGAGTCCGCGGCCATGCCATGAGCTTCACGGACTCTGAATGCGACGCCATCGCTATGGGGACGGTCAGGATTTCCGCTCCGATTGCATACCCCCTCCCCCGCGTTGCTGCAGGTCAGGCGATGTACGAGTCCGCACGGCGCGCCGGAAGGGGACGCAACTTCCGCACGCATTCCGCACGGGCGTCGATGCGCCTCGCGTTTCCGCAGGTCAGCGACCCGCGTCTGACCTTCGGAATCAGTTGCGCGAAATACCCTACCGGGGTACGTGAGAGAGGCCCTGACCGGCGTTTCCGCTGGTCAGGGCCTCTCGGGGCACTGAGTGGCAGGTGAAGGATTCGAACCTTCGTAGCTCTCGCGACGGATTTACAGTCCGTTTCCATTGGCCGCTCGGACAACCTGCCCCGTGCGCATGGAAGGATAGCAAGAGATGGGGAGCACACCGAAATCGGCCCGGCCCGGGTCCGTCCGGCCCCTCCCCGCGAGCCCCAGCACACCCCCACGGAAGGAGCCATCGATGGCCGACTCCTCGTTCGACATCGTCAGCAAGTTCGACAAGCAGGAGATCGCCAACGCGGTCAACAGCGCCAGCAAGGAGATCGCGACGCGCTACGACTTCAAGAACGTCGGCGCGTCCGTCGACCTCGCCGGCGAGGTCATCAAGATGAGGGCGAGCACCGAGGAGCGCTGCAACGCCGTCCTCGACGTCGTCCAGACCCACCTCGTCAAGCGCAAGGTCAGCCTCAAGCACCTCGACGTGCCCGAGGCGGGCCCCCGCATCTCCGGCAAGGAGTACCACCTCGACGCGCCCCTCAAGGAGGGCATCTCCCAGGAGAACGCGAAGAAGATCAACAAGCTGATCCGCGACGAGGGCCCCAAGGGCGTCAAGAGCCAGATCCAGGGCGACGAGCTGCGCGTGAGCAGCAAGTCCCGCGACGACCTCCAGGAGGTCCAGCGGATGCTGCGTGCCGCCGACCTCGATGTCGCGCTGAACTTCACCAACCAGCGCTGACGCACCCCGACGCGACGGTATGCCGCTCAGCCGTCACGGCTGGCGGCATACCTTTTCGTGCTGGCTCGGTGCAAGAGCGAGGGTCGTCAGCGACCGGTCGGCCGCTGCGAAGCCGCCGCCGCACCGAGGTCGACGAGGGTCAGCTGGCGCTGCGGTGGGCCGTCGAGGATCTGGCGCTGGGTGACCTCGAGGTCCGGACCGACGTGGACGAGCATGCCGGGCTCGAGCAGTCGCCACCCGTCGCTCCCGTCGAGGCGTTCGCTGGCGATGACGACGCTCGGGGCGTCAGCCAGCTCGTCGCTGATGACGCGGGTCCCCTGTCGGCTCCGGTGGTCGAGGACGCCGGATCCCTTCGCCCGCTCGAGCAGCCAGAGCTCGTGGGTGTCGGGGTGGCGCAGGGCCCAGAGGTCGGTGGCGGTCGTCAGCACGAGGTTGACGGCATAGACGGGGAGGTTGTCACTGACCCACTGCAGAGCGACGCGGATCCCCTGGGAGACGTCGCCTCCCGCGGCGGCGATCTCGCGCGTGACCAGGGCGAAGACGCGCTCGGAATCGGTGTCCCCGGCGACGAGCCCGAGGTCGGGGCCGAGATGCTCCTCCAGCCGGTCCAGCCCTGCGACCACCCCGTTGTGGGCGAAGAGCCGGCCCGACTGCTCGAAAGGATGGGTGTTCGCAGCGGTGACCCCGCTCCCTGAGGAGTGGCGCACGTGGGCGACGAAGGTGGCGCTGCGGCGGTCGCGGGCCTCGGTCGCGAAGTCGTCGTCGTGCCAGGCGGGGAGGGCCTGCTTCTCGACCCTCGGACGGCCCCGTTCGTCGAAGGTGCCGAGGCCGGTGCCGTCCGGGTTGGCGTGGGACTGGCGGCGCAGACTGTCCGGGGCGTCGAGCAGCCAGAAGGTCGCCCGCACCCGCTGGCTCCCCGCGCTCATCCCGAACAGGCGGCACACCGTCGCCCGCTCAGTCCGCGCCGAGGTCGGGGAAGGTCCAGACCGCGAGCGGCCACCAGAAGAGGTGCGAGCACAGGGCGGCATACTCGCTCGGGCTCACCCACCGGGTCTCGTGGATGCCGTCGTCACCCTGCGTCAGCGGCGGCGCCGACGACCCGAGCTCGCTGCGGTAGACCTGCAGGTAGGGGCGAGACGGGTCGATGACGTTGTCATCGGTGAGCGGGATGAACCGCTCGTAGCCGCAGGGGTGCACCCGCCGCGGGTCGAGCACCAGGCCGGTCTCCTCGAAGGTCTCACGGATCGCGTTCTGCTGCGGGGTCTCCCCCGGCTCGCGCCAGCCGCCCGGTGAGCCCCACTCGGCCCGCCGGACGCTGTGGACCGCGGCGAAGCGACCGTCCCGGTCGCGGACGAAGACCATGGCGGCGAGCACCTGCGACTCGCGCACCGGAGTGGCGGAGGCGAGCAGGTCGACGTCACTCGCCCCGTTGGGGAAGGGCACCGCGAGCTGCCGGCCGAGGCCCCGGTCGCCCTTGCGCTTGCGGATCCGCAGACCCGAGGCGTTGAGCCGGCGCGCGAGGTCGCTGCCCGTGGTCAGGGACGCACCCGCGTCGACGAGGTGCTGCCAGAGCTCCTGCGGCACGTCGTAGTGGTCGCCGTCGAAGGCGCGAGGGTGGACCCCACGAGGTAAGGCGAAGTCGTGCAGCTCGGCGTAGGACGTGTCGCTGACGAGGTGGGCGAAGAGCCGACCGTGCGCGGGCCAGATCGGCGCGTCGATCCACACGGTCATCCCGGCAGCCTAGCGACCCTGTGGACGAGCGCCACGGGACCCGTCTGCGGCGGCCTAGCGTCGGTGGGGTCAGCTCAGCCCGCGGCCGCCCCGGCCGCCCCGGAGGGAGTCAGCCCATGTCCCGATCCATCGTCGACACCGAACGCATCGCCGCCGCCGCCGGCGACATCAACCGTCTCGCCGAGCGCATCCGCACCGACGTCGCCGAGCTCCGCGCCCGGATGGTCTCGCTCGACGGCGCCTGGGAGGGGCCGGCCAAGACGGAGTTCGTCCGGGTCATGCACGACTACCAGTCGCTCCAGTCGAGGGTCAACGAGTCGCTGACCGAGATCGGTGGCCTCACCTCGCGGGTGTCCGCGGCCTACCTCGAGCACGAGAACGCGACGCGCGCCCTCTTCACCCGGTGACCCGCCGGCCGCCCGGCCCACCGCGATCATCGCCCGCACGGAGCGCGCGCGCATCATCCGCCTGGCCGACCGGGCGACTGACCCGCACCGGACACGGGGAGGGGGAGGGCGGCATACCGCCCCTCCCCCTCACGGCGCCCCCTCACGGCGCCCGGTCACCCCCCGGTCACCGGGCGCCACGGAGGGCACCGCTCCGCGTGCTTCTCCGGCTACTTCATCGTCCCGGCCGACACCGACCCCTGCAGCTGGCGCTGGAAGATCAGGTAGACGACGAAGACGGGCACGACGGTGATGACGACCGCCGCGAAGAGCGCTCCGAAGTCGACCGCGTAGTTCGCCTGCGAGGCGAAGGACGCCATCCCCTGGGAGAGCACGTAGTTGTCGCGGTTCGTGTTGAGCGCGACAGGGAGCAGGAACTGGTTCCACAACCCGAGGAAGTTGAAGATCGCCACCGACGCCATCCCCGGCCTGGCCATGGGCAGCATGACCTGGAAGAACGTGCGCCACTCCCCCGCCCCGTCGACCTCCGCGGCCTCCGCGATCTCGTCGGGGAGGTCCTTGAAGAACGGGTAGAGGAAGAACACCGTGAACGGCAGCGCGAACGCGACGTAGGTGAGGATGAGCCCCGGCAGGGTGTTGAGCAGCCCGACTCCCTTGAGCACGAAGAAGAGCGGCACGATCGCGAGGAAGACCGGGAAGGTCAGGCCCGCGAGCATCGTGTAGTAGATCGCCCGTGCGCCGAAGAAGTCGTAGCGGGCGAGAACGTAGGCGCACATCGCCCCGAGGATCATCACGATGACGAGCGCGAAGCCGACGACGATCACGGTGTTGACGAAGAACGCGCCGATACCGGCCGTCGTCCACGCGTTGACGTAGTTGTCGAAGTTCCAGTGAGTCGGCAGCGTGAACGGCGAGGCGAAGATCTCACTCGTCGACTTGAAGGAGGTCATCACCGTCCACAGGAGCGGCACGATGATGATGACGGACCAGAAGATGAGCACGGTGTGCGACGTGAATCCGAAGGCACGGTCGGCCCCGGTCGCCCTCTGCTTGAGCGCCTCCGGGGAGGCGCCCGTCGGCTCGGCGGTGGTCGTCATCGCGCCTCACCCCGTTGACCGCCACCGGTGAGCCGGTTGACGAGGAAAACGAGCCCGGCGAAGACGAGAGTCAGCACCGCCAGGGTCACACCCATCGCGCTCGCCCGGCCGAACTGGCCCTTGCTGAAGGCGGTCGTGAAGAGGTCCTGGGACATGACCAGGGTCGAGTTCTCCGGTCCCCCGCCCGGGTTCATCGCCTGCATGTAGACGAAGGCATCGAGGGCGAGGATCCCGAGATAGATGTAGGCCGTCTGGACGTTCTCCCGGATGAGCGGGATCGTCACCGAGAAGGCGGTCCGCAGACGGCCCGCGCCGTCGATCCGCGCCGCGTCGTAGAGCTCGGAGGGGATGCCCTTGATCGCCGCGACGAACAGGACCATGTAGAACCCGACGAAGCTCCAGATGATGACGAACATGATCGCGGGCATCGCCGTGCGGGTGTCGCCGAGCCACGGGAAGGACGCGAACTGGTCGAGCCCGATGCCGGTCAGCAGGCCGTTGAGCAGCCCGCGCGACGGGTCGTACATCTGCGCCCACAGCAGACCGGTGATGATCGCCGGGATCGTGTAGGGGAAGAACGACACGACCCGGTAGAAGCTCGAGTTGCGCAGACCCCGGACCGCTCCGTGGCTGGAACCCCCGACCGTCACCATCGTGGCCAGCGCGAGGCTGAGCACGATGGTGACGAGCGGCACGACGATCGCGAGGAGCACGTTGTTTCGCAGCGCCGTCATGAAGATGTCGTCGGCGAGCAGCTTCTGGTAGTTCGAGATGCCGATGAAGTCCATCTTCGCCGTGAACCCCGACCAGTTCGTCAGGGAGTAGTAGAAGGCCTGGACGAACGGCCAGATCACGAAGAGCACGAAGATCGCCAGCGGCAACCCGAGGAACACCACCATGAAGCTGACCCGGTCGAAGGTGAGTCTTCGCCTGGGACGCTTGCGTCGTCGCAGCGTCTGACCGTCGGAGGTGGCGGTCAGCGCGGGTGCGGTCATGAGACCTGGACCTTCTTGACCGAGTCGTCGTTGCGAACGGTGTCGGTGATCTTCTGCAGACCGGAGGTCAGGCCGGCCGCGTCGATCTTGCCGCTGAGGAAGCTGTTCCACACGACGAGCTGGTCCTTGTTCGTCCCGTAGAGGTCGACGAAGTTCCAGGAGAAGATCTTGTCGCCGGCCGCCTCGAGCATCTTCGTCTGGGACACGAGGGCCGTGGATCCGAAGCCGTCGGGCGGGACGATGCCCTTGACGATGGTCGGCGACAGGCGGGTCTTCGAGAAGTTCGTGGCCGCGTCCTTGGAGAGCATGACGCGCAGCAGCTCCTTGCCGCCCGCGACGTTGCCTCCCTTGCTCGGGACGACGAACGGCTCGCCTGCCGTGCTGTGCATCGCCTCGTAGGGCATCGCCGAGCTCGCGTCGACCGTCGGCTCGGGAGCGCCGGTCATCTTGAAGCCCGACTTCGTCTGCTTCATCATCTCGTTCTCGATCCACGAGCCCGACGGGTAGAGCAGGGCCGACTCGTCGTTGCTCCACTGCGCCTGCGCAGCGGTGAACTGCGTGCCCGCGCCACCCGGCTTGAAGTAGCCGGCCTTGACGATCTCGCCCATGGCCTTGAAGACGGCCTGGACCGCCGGCTTGGACCAGCAGTCACCCTCGAGGTTCTCCAGCGAGAGGCGCACCTCGTCGCCGCCCTGCTTGATCGCCGACGCGATGGCCATCGTCTGGTAGTAGGTCGCGGCCTCCTTGCCCCAGACGAAGAGGTACTTGTCCTTGGCCTTGGCCGCGGCGCCGAGCTTCATCGCGTCGTCCCACGTCTTCGGCGGCTCCCAGCCGTTGGCCTGGAAGAGCGCGTCGGAGTACCAGAGGGCGTAGACGGTGAGCACGTAGTTGAGCGCGACGAACTTGTCGCCGAACGTGCCCGGCTTCTGGACCCCGCCGAAGAGGGTGTCCTTGATGGGGGTGCCCTCGAGGTTGGGGGCCTCGAGCAGGCTCGTCATGTCCTCGAGCTGGTCGATGATCGTGCTGAATCCGATCGATCCGGCGCCCGAGTTGTCGATGAGGTCGGGCGGGTTCCCGGCGACGAAGCGCGGCTGCAGCTCCTGGGCGATCTGGGTCGAGGGAGACACCTTGACGGTGGTGCCCGCGTGGTTCTTCTCGAGGATCTTCGCGGCGAACTCGACGTAGTCGATGCCGTAGCCACCATTGAAGATCACCGCGTCGACGGTCGCGTTGGCAGCCATCCCGAACGGGTTGTCGGCCGACGTCGCGCCGGTCGCCGCGGGCGCCGCGCCGCCGCCCGACGTGTCGTTGCTGCTGCTCCCCGCGCAGGACGCGAGGGTGCCGGCGAGCGGGACGGCGAGGGCGACGCCCAGTGCTCCGCGCATGAAGTTGCGCCGGTCGATTGCCTTCTTCTCGATGCTCATTGTCGCTTCGTACCTTTCTCGGGGGGTGGTGGATCAGGCGTGCCGGCGGAGCCGGTCGCCATAACGGTCTTCCAGGGCGTGGTTGTGCTCGTCCCCGCCGGGAATGTTGGCGGAGAGGTAGACCGGCGGCGTGCCGCCGGATGCCGCCAGGCGCTCGGTCGCGCCGATCGTCAGCAGCTGGGCGATGAAGGCCGCCGTCATCGACGACACGGCACCGACACCGATGTCGTCGCCGATGGTGAGGGTCGCGTCCCCGTAGGGGGCGAGGTTGTCGATGACGACGTCGGCGATCTCGCTGAGCCGCTTGCCACTCGGGTGCTTGGGCGTCACCCGCGAGGTGTGCTCGAGGCTCGTCACGGCGATGACCCCGTGGCCGTGCTCCTTGGCCTTGAGGGCGAAGCCGACGATGGAGCCGTTGACCCCTGAGTTGCTGGCGATCAGGAAGACGTCGGCGGGCGCGGGCGCGGTGAGCGACCAGAGGTCGTCGACGACCGACGGGTCGCGCTCGAGCTCCGAGCCGGAGGACAGGACCGAGCGGTCCTGCCCGCCGACGACCACGAGGTCGCTGAGGGCGACCCGCGCGGTCGGGATGAGGCCGCCGGCGCGTCCCGCGATCTCCATGGCGAAGGCCTGGGAGTGGCCGGTGCCGAAGGCCTGCAGCACCCCGTCGTTCGCGATCGAGTCGGCGATCATCGTGATCGCCTCGTCGAGACCGCCGGCCGCGGCGAGGTCGGCGAGCCGCTCGATCCGGCTCGTCGTCTGCTCGGTCATCTGCCTCATCAGGTCAGCCATGGACGGTGTCCTTCCCGGGCGTGGTGCCCGAGGTCGCGGAATGGGTCTCGGTGTGGGAGTGGGTGTCCGTCCGGAGCGGGACGGAGGTGGCGGACGACCGGCGCAGCGGCCTCCGGTGTGGCAGCACCGCCATCGCGGAGGCGGCGAGCTTCGTCGTGGTGCGGGCGAAGTTCTCCTGGGCGACGAGCACGTAGAGCAGGTCGAGCAGGAAGAGCTGAGAGTGCTTGGCCGACAGCTCGTCGGGCTGGAGGTACTCGTTGGGGGTCGCCGTGAGCAGGTGCTCGTCGGCGACGAGCGCGAGCGGCGAGTCGTCGCGGTTGCTCAGCGCGACGGTGAAGGCGCCGGTCGACTTCGCCTGCGACAGCATCTGGATCGTCTCCTGGGTGCGACCGGTGTTGGAGATGCCGATCGCGACGCTGCGCCCGTCCTGGATCGCCGCGCTCGTGAGTCCGACGTGCACCTCGGTCCAGGAGTGGACGGGGATGCCGATCCGGTAGAGGCGCATCGACAGCTCGACGGCCATCCCGGCGCTGCCGCCGATGCCGTAGATCTCGACGTGGTCGCAGGCCGCGATCCGCGCCGCGATCCGGGAGCACTGCTCGAGGTCGACCGAGGAGGCCGTCGTCTGCAGCGACCGGGAGTGCGCGTTGAGCAGCTCCTGGAGGACCTCGGCGGGCGAGTCGTCGGGGTTGAAGGCGCGGCCCATGTCGCGGTGCCACGACTCGCTCGCATCACCCCGCCCGACGTCGGCGGCCACCCCGACCCGCAGCGGGACGTAGCCGGCATACCCGATCGCCCGGCAGAAGCGGGTGACGGTCGCCGCCGACGTGCCCGCCTGCTTCGCGAGATCGGTGATCGACAGGTTGAGCGGAGCGGTGGGATTGTCGAGCAGGAGCACGGCTATCTTGTCCATCGCAGCGGACATCTGCGGACGCTTGGCCTGGATGCGCGCGGCCACCCCGAGGTCGGGCCGTGGGGGGCCAACCTGGTCGAGCACGAGCGTCGATCCGGTCATTGTGAAAATTCATCTCACTCGTCGGGTGTCCTGAATGAAAATATTTCCCAAATCTCCGGTGAGGTCAACGCGTTGAGCAATATCGAATCGGTAACGATGGCCCACCTC
Source organism: uncultured Actinomycetota bacterium (assembly GCA_963764195.1). Lineage (GTDB taxonomy): Bacteria > Actinomycetota > Actinomycetes > Actinomycetales > Dermatophilaceae > JBDSSS01. The sequence goes on along the minus strand of CAVXRG010000003.1, from coordinate 53,763 downwards.
GGCATCGACGCCGGCGGCACCTCCACCCGGGCCGTCGTCGTCACGGAGGCCGGTGAGTGCCTCGGGCTCGGTCGGTCCGGCAGCGGCAACCCGATCTCGTCCGGGCCGACCGTGGCCGCCGCCTCGCTGCGAGCCGCCACGGCCGAGGCCCTCGACGCCGCCGGTCTGCCCGGCTCCGCCATCGGCACGACCGCCGTCGCCATGGCCGGGGGCAGCGCCGAGGGCCGAGTGGACGCGTCCGGCACCGGCGTCCGCTCCGCCCTGCTCCCCCTCGGTGTCGCCGCCACCCCGCTCGTCGAGAAGGACCTGCTGGCGCTCTACTGCTCCGGGACCTTCGAACCGGACGGCTACGCGATGGTCTCGGGCACGGGGGCCGCGGCGGTCCGGGTGGCCGACGGCGACGTCGTGGCGATCTCGGACGGTCTCGGCTGGCTCCTCGGCGACGACGGTTCCGGCTTCTGGGTCGGCCGCGAGGTGGTGCGCGCCGTCGCCGCCGAGCTCGACGGCCGCGCCGCGGCCACCGCCATGACCCCGCTCCTGCTCGGCGCCCTGTCCCTGCCGGGGACCGGTACCGGGTGGGCCCGCGACCACGACGGCCTCCTGCCCGGCCTCGTCGAGCGCGTCTACGACCTGCCTCCGGTGGCGCTCGCCCGCTTCGCGCCCCTCGCCTTCGAGGCCGCGCTCTCGCCCGAGGGTGACGGGGTCGCCTCAGAGATCGTCGACCGTGCGGGCCGCCTGCTCGCGCGGACGCTGTCCGCTGTCGTCACCCCGGAGCTGCGCGGGCCGGTCGTGCTCGGTGGCAGCGTCCTGGCCCACCAGTCATCGGTGCGCGACGTGCTGTCGGCCTTCCTCGCCGACCTCGGCAACCCCGGCTCCCTTGTCCTCGTGCCGGACGGGCTCGCCGGCGCGGCGGTCATCGCACTGCGCCGGGCCGGCGTCGTCGTCGACGCCACGGTCTTCGCCCGGATCACCGCCTCGCTCGCCCGGCTCCGCTGAACGGCGGCCTTCGCAGCCGCAGCGACAGCGCGGGCACAGCGCGCAAGGACAGCGGCATACGCGAAAGGGCGGCTCCCCAACGGGGAGCCGCCCTTCGACGAGTGCTCAGGTGGTGCGGGTCGGGCTCAGAAGCCCATGCCGCCCATGCCACCCATGTCGTCGCCGCCACCCTGCATGGCCGGAGCGGCCTTCTCGGGCTTGTCGGCGATGACGGCCTCGGTCGTGAGGAAGAGCGCGGCGATGGACGCAGCGTTCTGCAGCGCCGACCGGGTCACCTTGACCGGGTCGATGATGCCGGCGGCGAGCAGGTCGACGTACTCACCGGTCGCGGCGTTGAGGCCGTGACCCGGCTCGAGACCGCGCACCTTCTCCGCCACGACGCCACCCTCGAGGCCGGCGTTGATCGCGATCTGCTTGAGCGGGGCCTCGGTCGCGACGTGCACGATGTTGGCTCCGGTCGCCTCGTCACCGGAGAGGTCGAGCCCCTCGAAGGCGACCTTGGCGGCCTGGATGAGGGCGACGCCACCACCGGCGACGATCCCCTCCTCGACGGCAGCCTTCGCGTTGCGGACGGCGTCCTCGATGCGGTGCTTGCGCTCCTTGAGCTCGACCTCGGTGGCCGCGCCCGCCTTGATGACGGCGACGCCGCCGGCGAGCTTGGCGAGGCGCTCCTGGAGCTTCTCGCGGTCGTAGTCGGAGTCCGACTTCTCGATCTCGGCCTTGATCTGGGCGATCCGACCCTCGATCTGGGTCCGGTCCTCGGCGTCCTCGACGATGGTCGTCTCGTCCTTGGTGACGACGACCTTGCGAGCGCGGCCGAGCAGGTCGAGGGTGGCGTTCTCGAGCTTGAGACCGACCTCCTCGGAGATGACCTGGCCACCGGTGAGGATGGCGATGTCGGTGAGCATGGCCTTGCGGCGGTCGCCGAAACCGGGGGCCTTGACGGCGACCGACTTGAACGTGCCACGGATCTTGTTCACGACGAGGGTCGCGAGGGCCTCACCCTCGATGTCCTCGGCGATGATGAGCAGCGGCTTGCCGGACTGCATGACCTTCTCGAGGAGAGGCAGCAGGTCCTTGACGTTGCTGATCTTCGAGTTCGCGACGAGCACGTAGGCGTCGTCGAGGACGGTCTCCATGCGCTCGGTGTCGGTGACGAAGTAGGCGGAGATGTAGCCCTTGTCGAACCGCATACCCTCCGTCATCTCCAGCTCGAGGCCCATGGTGTTGGAGTCCTCGACGGTGATGACGCCTTCCTTGCCGACCTTGTCCATCGCCTCGGCGATGAGGCCACCGATCTCCTCGTCGGCCGCCGAGATGCTGGCGGTCGAGGCGATCTGCTCCTTGGTCGTGACCTCCTTGGCCTGCTCGAGCAGGGTGGCGGTCACGGCGTCGACGGCCTTCTCGATGCCGCGCTTGAGCGCCATCGGGTTGGCCCCGGCGGCCACGTTGCGCAGGCCCTCCTTGACCATGGCCTGAGCCAGGACGGTGGCCGTCGTCGTGCCGTCACCGGCGACGTCGTCGGTCTTCTTGGCAACTTCCTTGACGAGCTCGGCGCCGATCTTCTCGTACGGGTCGTCGAGCTCGATCTCCTTGGCGATCGAGACGCCGTCGTTGGTGATCGTGGGTGCGCCCCACTTCTTCTCCAGGACGACGTTGCGGCCCTTCGGGCCGAGCGTGACGCGGACGGCGTCGGCGAGCACGTTCATGCCCCGCTCGAGACCGCGACGCGCCTCTTCATCGAATGCAATGATCTTGGCCATTCGGGTGGTACCTCCCACACGAAAACGTTGATGGTGGTCCGCATGACGCCCGCGACGGACGGACCCGGCTCTCGCAGCTCACGTCACTGCGTCACCCGGACCCTCGGCATACGGCCCTGAATTATCACTCCCATGACGAGAGTGCTAACGCCATTATTGGCACTCGCAGGGGGAGAGTGCAAACCCTCGGGGGCTCACGGCCGCGGACGGCCTGCGCCCCCGAGCACCCCCGACCCACCCCACCCTCACAAGGCGTTCGAGAGGTATGCCGCTGGGCCCGGCCCCGAGGTCAGGCCGGCTCGAGCACGGCGGCGAGGCGAGCGGCATACCGCGCGGCCTCGGCGGTGTCCGCGTAGCTGGTCCGGGGCCAGAAGAAGCCGCGCAGCCCGTCCCCCTTCGTGCGGGGGACGACGTGGACGTGCAGGTGCGGGACCGACTGGCTCACGACGTTGTTCATCGCGACGAAGCTGCCCTGGGCGCCGAGACCGCCGACGACGGCCGCGGCGAGGCGCTGGGTGGCGCCGAGCAGGGGCGCGTGCAGGGCTGCGGGGAGGTCGAGCAGGGTGTCGACGTGGGCGCGCGGCACGAGCAGGACGTGGCCCTTGAAGACCGGTCGACGGTCGAGGAACCCCAGCAGGTCCGGCTCGTCGAGGACGACGTCGGCCGACAGGTCACCGGCGACGATCGAGCAGAAGACGCAGTCCATGGCCACAGGCTCTCACGCGGCACTACGGTGGGCGGATGGCCGACGCGAGCGGGTTCGTCGAGGTGGCGGACCGCGTCTTCGTCGCCCGCTACCCCCAGTGGGACGTCAACGTCGGGCTCGTGCTCGGGCGGGACGGTGCCGTCGTCATCGACACCCGGGCGAGCGGGCCCCAGGGCGAGCGGGTCGTCGAAGACCTCCGGGCGCTCGGGCGCGGCGTCGAGGTGACCCACGTCGTCAACACGCACGTCCACTTCGACCACACCTTCGGCAACGCCGCCTTCGAGGGCGCGACGATCCACGCCCACGACAACGTCGGACGCACCATCGAGGCGGACACCGCGCGGATCAAGGCCGCCTTCCGGGCCGACCCCGGCGATGATCCCGAGCTCGGCTACACCGCCGCCGACGTCGAGGAGGTCCTCGCCACCGCGGTCCGCGGCCCCGACCGGACCTTCGGCAGCAGTGCCTCGATCGACCTCGGCGACCGCTGCGTGACGATGACGTATGCCGGCCGCGGCCACACCAACGGCGACATCGCCGTGCTCGTGCCCGACACCTCCGCCCTCTTCCTCGGCGACCTCGTCGAGGAGTCGGCCCACCCCTCGTTCGGCGGCGACTGCTGGCCGCTCGAGTGGGCCGACACCCTCACCTCGCACCTCGTCTGGGCCGACACGGCGACCGTCGTCGTGCCCGGTCACGGCCGGCCCGTCAGCGCCGACTTCGTCGAGCGGCAACGCGACGACATCGCCGCGGTGGGTGCCGTGATCCGCGAGCGCCGGACCGCCGGGCTCACGGTGGAGCAGGCCCTCGCCGAGCCGGATCCCCGGCTGCCCTACCCGGCCGCCTGGCTCGAGTCGGCGTTCCGGCGCGGCTGGGAGCAGTTCCGCCCCCTCAGCTGAGCCGTCCCCGACCGCTGGTCCCCATCAGTGGAGATCCTCCGGCACCAGGCGCCGGAAGATCTCCGGCGACGCGGCCGGGCGACGGGCTCAGGACAGCTCCGTCAGCTCACAGACCGGGCAGCACGGGTGGGGCCGCCCCTGCCAGCCCCGGGCCAGCAGCAACCGGGCCACCGCGCGGGCAAGCCGGCCCTGCGTCATGACCTGCCCCCAACCGAGGCGCACGGTGAGGTCACCGGCGAGGGTCGCCGCGAGGTCCCGGTCGAGGTCGGCCCACCGGTCCAGGGCGGCTTCGTGCCCGAGCCGACCGTTCAGCTCGACGACCAGCCCACGCCCGACGCCCGGCCCGCGGTACTCGACGTCCCGGTAGGCGGTCGACCGCCCGAGCCGGACCCGCCGCTGCCGTTGCCCCGTCGGCAGCCCGTGCGGCAGCTCGACCCGGGTCCGGTAGCGGTGCTCGAGGACCGATCGGACCCCCGCGGCCGCCTCGTCGACGACGGACAGGAGCAGCCGGCGGTGCGGCAGACGGCGGTTGGTGGCCAGGGCGGCCGGTTCCGCCTCGGTCAGCTCCGGAGGCGGGCCGCCGACGGGAAGGCGTCGCGCCAGGACCGCAGCACGATCCCGCCCTCGGCGCTGCGGTCGACCGACTCGGCCGCGAGCAGGGCGTGCACGATGGCCCGCGCCACGCAGTCCGCGGCGGCCTCCATCAGCATCGTCTGACCGAACGGGTCCGGCGCCGGCCGCTGCCCCGTCGAGAGGGCGAAGAGGGTGTCACCGTCGAAGAGGGTGTGCACCGGCTTGAGCGCCCGGGCGTAGCCGTCGTGGCCGATCCCGGCCATCTTCTGGCACTGCGCCTTCGTCAGCGAGACGTCCGTGGCGATGACGCCGATCGTCGTGGCCAGCCCGGGCCGCGCCTCGGCCGGACCGGGCCAGCCCTGCGCCAGCGACCTCGAGGCGGCGAGGTCGGCGTCGCTCGGCACCCCGACGTCGGCGAACTCGTCCGCGAGACCCAGCCCGACGGCATACGGCAGGCCGCTCGCCGGGTCGACGGCGGAGCCGACCGCGTTGACGGCGATGAGCGCAGCGACGGTGGCGCCGGACTCGAGCACGACGCTCGCCGAGCCGATCCCGCCCTTGAAGCCGCCGGCCTTGGCGCCGAGGCCGGCTCCGACGTTGCCCTGCGCGACCGCCACGTCCGAGGCAGAGTCGTATGCCGCTCGCCCGTCGGCCGCTCGCGGGTGGCGGCCCCAGCCCCCGCCGCGACCCTGGTCGAAGAGGACGGCCGTCGGCACGATCGGCACGACCTGGCCGGGGACCCCCATCGGCCAGCCGAGGCCGTCGGCGAGCAGGCCGTCCATCACGCCGTCGGCCGCGGCGAGGCCGAAGGCCGAGCCGCCAGCGAGGACGACGGCGTTGACCCGGTCGACGAGGTTGCGCGGGTCGAGCAGGTCGGTCTCACGGGTCCCGGGGCCCCCGCCGCGCACGTCGACGCCGGCGACGGCCCCACCCTCGGGCGCCACGACGACGGTCACACCGGTGAGCCAGCCCGGCTCGCCGAGGCTCGTGTGGCCGACCCGGAGACCGGCGACGTCGACGAGGGAGTTGGTCGCCCCGGGCCCGGCCGTCACGACAGGTCCCTCAGGTCGAACTCCATCAACCGGCCCGGCGAGCGGAAGCCGAGCCGCTCGTAGAAGCCCTGGGCCCGCTCGTCGGGTGCGTTGATCCGGACCCACTTGACGTCGGTGCTCCGCGCCCACTCGATCACCGCCTCGGTGAGGCCCCGGCCGACGCCACGGTCGTGATGCCCCGGGGCGACGAAGAGGCCGGCGACGTGCAGCCAGCTGACGTCGGGGCGACCGGGCCATGGCAGGGCTCGGATCCGCTGGGTCGCGAGCAGACCCGCGTGCTCGCCGCGGCTCTCGGCGATCCACGTCGGCCGGTCCGGGCGGTCGGCGAGCCAGGCGTCGACGAAACGGTCGAGATAGCCCGGCTCCGGAGCCATGCCGAGAGAGATGGCGAACTGGAGGTGCAGGGCGGCGACGACCAACGCGTCCTCGCTACCCGCCCGGCGGATCGTGACCTCGGCCATGGGGGAAGTGAACCACGTCGGGCCCGGTCACGGCCCCCGGTCGACGACCCGAGCCACCCTGAGGTCAGGCTGAGGTCGGGCTCAGACGTTGATGCCGAGGCGCCGGCTCGTGCGGGCGCGCTGTCGGCTCGACCGCATCCGGCGCAGGCGCTTGATCAGCATCGGGTCGGCCTCGAGGGCGGCCGGGTTGTCGAGCAGCGCGTTGAGCACCTGGTAGTAGCGGGTGGAGCTCATGTCGAAGAGCTCCTTGATGGCCTGCTCCTTCGAGCCGGCGTACTTCCACCACTGGCGCTCGAAGCCGAGGATCTCGACGTCGCGGTCGCTGAGCGCCGGCGCGGACTGCGGTCGCGACGTGTCGGCGGCGTGGTCTGTGTTCATCGTCCCTGTCTTCGGTGCTGCTGTCTGGCTGCTGCGGGAGGCCTGGCCTCGCTCGGCCCCGCTCAAACCATAGTCCCAAATGACAGGGGTGTCATTTGGGCCGCCGGGTGTCACGCCGGCGCTGAAGGACCACGGGGAACGCCCGCCCCAGCCGTCACAGCGGCCTCACCGTCAGGCCATCGCGGGCCCACACCTGGCAGGCCCGGGTCAGCCCGATCGAGTCGTCGGTGGGGTTCCACTACCGACCAGCTTCGGCTCGACGGGGTATGCCGCTGGGCCCCCTCCGCTCAGCCGATGAGGGCGGCGCGCAGCTCGTCGGCCGTCGCGGCGATGACGGTCGGGCGGACCTGCTCGAGCGGCTCGGGCAGACCGGCGCCCCAGGTCACGGCGATGGTGTCCATCCCGGCGGCCTTGCCCGCGACGACGTCGACGACGGCATCGCCGACGTAGACGGCATCGCTCGAGGACCGGCTCATCCGGTCGAGGCAGAGGCGCAGCGGCGTCGGGTCCGGCTTGTGCTTGTCGGTGTCCTCCATGGCGACGAGCACCTCGACGTGCTCGGTCAGGCCGAGCAGGTCCATCGCCTGCCGCGCGGAGACGCGGCGCTTGGAGGTGGCGACCCCGACCCGCACCCCGGCGGCGGCGACGTCGGCGAGCACCTCACGGACCCCGTCGAAGCCGCGGATGAGTCGCTCGGTGTTCTCCGCGTTCCACGTGAGGTAGGTCTCATAGAGCTCGTCAGCCTGCTCCGGCGAGTGGTCGCGGAAGGCGCCGATGAGCGGTCGGCCGATCCACGACCGGATCAGCGCCGGGTCCTCCTCGTGGCCGAGCACGGTCCGGAAGGCGTGCTGGTAGGACTCGACGATGAGGCCGATGGTGTCGGCGAGGGTGCCGTCGAGGTCGAAGACGGCGGTGGACCAGCGGGGGGACGTCACCGTCCGAGCCTAACGACCCTCGAGGACCGTCACGGATCCCCACCACGGTCAGTCGGCCAGCCAGCCCCCGGCCCGCATCACCCGGGTGACGCGGGCGTCGTCGTCGAGGACGAGCAGGTCGGCGCGCGCACCGGCCCGCAGCAGGCCGCGGTCGTCGAGCCCGAGCACCCGAGCCGGCGTGCCGGTGGCGGGGACGGCCGCGCGCTCCAGGGAGAGGCCGGCGGCGACCGCGCGCGCCACGAGGTCGGCGACGTGGCTCGTGCCGCCGGCGATCGAGCCGGGGCTCGTCCCGTCGGGGTCGTGCTCGAGCCGGGCGACGCCGTCGCTGACGACGACGGGGAGGCCGCCGAGCACGAAGTGCCCGTCACCGACCCCGGCCGCCGCCATGGAGTCGGAGATGAAGGAGACCTGCCCCGTGCCGACGAGGTCGATGATCGCCCGCACCGTGTCGTCGGTGAGGTGCACACCGTCGGCGATGAGCTCGAGGGTGACCTCGCCCCTCGCGGCCGCGCTGAGCAGGATCGGGATGGCTCCGGGGGTGCGGTGGTGCCAGGGCTCCATCCCGTTGAACAGGTGGGTGGCGAGGTCGGCGCCGGCGGCGACAGCGGCGCGGACCGTGTCCGCGCCGGCGGAGGTGTGGCCGATCGCCGGGTGCACGCCCGCGTCGGTGAGCCAGCGCACGAGGTCGAGCCCGTGCGCGCGCTCCGGGGCGACGGTGACCTGCCGGATGTGCCCGCGCCCGAGGGTGATCAGCCGGTCGACCTCCGCTCGGTCCGCGTCGCGGAGCAGGGTCGGGTCATGGGCGCCGCACTGCGCCTCGGCCAGCCAGGGACCCTCGAGGTGGATGCCGTCGACGAGGCCGTCGTCGACGAGATCGGCGAGGATCTCGACGCCACGGGCGAGGTCGTCGGGGCCCATCGTGACGAGGCTGGCGATGAGACTCGTCGTGCCGCGGCCGTGGAGGTGGCGTGCGGCCGCAGCGGCCGCGTCGGGGTCGAGGTCGGTGAAGGCCGTCCCGCCGCCGCCGTGGCAGTGCTGGTCGACGTAACCGGGCACCATCGTGCCCGTGAGCTGCTCGGCGACGACGGGCGGCTCTGCGCCGGAGGAGAGCTCGGTGACGTCGGTGATCCGGTCACCGTCGACGGTGACGACGACGTCATCGAGCAGGTGATCGCCGACGAGGGCGCGGCCGCGGAGGATGGTGTTCATCGCTCCGATTGTTGCGCATGCCCGGGTCGAACATGCCGAGACGTGGCCGGGGCCTCACCTCACCTCGCCCGAGGTCGCTCGAGGGGCCGGCGGTAGCGTGAGGGACGTGACCGCCCGCCCCGCCGCCCCGCTGCACGACCTCGTCCACGCGTCGTGGGTGCCCGCGCTCGAGCCGGTCGCCGACACCCTCGCCGAGCTCGGGGACTTCCTCCGGACCGAGATCGCCGACGGCCGGGGCTACCTGCCCTCTGGAGACGCCGTCCTCCGCGCCTTCAGCCGGCCGATGGACGACGTCCGGGTCCTCATCGTCGGGCAGGACCCCTACCCGACCCCCGGTCACCCGGTCGGACTCAGCTTCAGCGTCGCCCCCGATGTGCGGCCCGTCCCTCGGTCGCTGCAGAACATCTACGCCGAGCTCGGCACCGACCTCGGCCTGCCCGCCCCGGACCACGGCGACCTCTCCCCGTGGTTCGAGGGCGGCGTCATGCTGCTCAACCGGGTGCTCACCGTGATGCCCGGTGCCTCCGCGAGCCACCAGGGCAAGGGCTGGGAGACGGTCACCGACCAGGCCATCCGCGCCCTCGCCGCGCGCGGCGGCCCGCTCGTCGCGATCCTCTGGGGCCGCCAGGCGAAGTCGCTGGCGCCGCTGCTCGGTGACGTGCCCCGCATCGAGAGCGCCCACCCGTCACCGCTGTCGGCGCGCAACGGCTTCTTCGGCTCACGGCCGTTCAGCCGAGCCAATGCCCTTCTCGCCCAGCAGGGCTCGCCCGCCGTCGACTGGAGACTCTGATGAGCCAGACCCCGATCCCCGCCGAGCCCACGACGTGGCAGCGCTACGTCGCCGTCGGTGACTCGTTCACCGAGGGCATGTGCGACGACGACCCGGACCTCGCCCGCGACGGCGAGTTCGCCGGATGGGCTGACCGGCTCGCCGCCCACCTGTCCGAGGTTGCCCGCTCCGACGGCGTCGACTTCGGCTACGCCAACCTCGCGGTGCGCGGCCGCAAGCTCGCCGACGTCGTCGGCCCCCAGCTCGAGCACGCGCTCGCCCTCCAGCCCGACCTCGTGAGCCTCGTCGGAGGCGGCAACGACATCCTGCGCCCGCGCGCCGACCTCGACGCCCTCGCGGCACAGCTCGAGGAAGCCGTCGTCCGGATCCGCGCGACCGGCGCCGACGTGCTCCTCGCCACCCCGGTCGACCCCGCAGATGCGCCACTCGTCAAGGCGACTCGGGGCCGGGCCGCGGTGCACACCGCCAACATCTGGAGCATCGCCAGGCGCCACGACGCCCACGTCATCGACCAGTGGGGGTTGATGGCGCTGCGCGACTGGCGGATGTGGTCGGAGGATCGCATCCACATGACGAGCGAGGGCCACCGCCGCGTCGCGCTCGCCGCCCTCGAGGCTCTCGGCCGCCCCAGCGAGGAGCTCGACTGGGCCACCCCGCTCGAGCCCGCTCCCCCGCTCTCGCGCCGCGACGCCCTCGCTGCCAACGCCCAGTGGGCCAGGGAGTACGTCGGCCCGTGGGTCCACCGCCGCCTGACCGGGCGCTCGTCGGGCGACCACCGGCAGGCCAAGCGTCCCGAGGTCACGCCGGTCGACTGACGAGCCCGCCCCTCGCGAAGGGGGGTGTGCCGCTGGGCCGGGTCCGAGCCCACGCGCGGACCCGGCCCAGCGGCATACGGGCTGCCGCCCGATCAGCCGACAGCGGCCTCGAAGGCGGCCTCGAAGAGGTCGAGGCCCTCGGACAGCAGCGCGTCGCTCGCGGCGAGCGGCGGCAGGAAGCGGAAGACGTTGCCGTAGGTGCCGCACGTCAGGGTGACGAGGCCGGAGGCGTGGCAGGCCTGGTTGACGGCGGTGGTCAGGGCCGCGTTCGGGGTGAGGTCGCCGGCGCCGTTGACGAGCTCGATCGCGAGCATGGCGCCGCGGCCGCGGATGTCGCCGATCTGCGGGAAGCGCTCGGCGAGCGCACGCAGGCGCGGCACGAAGAGGGCCTCGACCTGCTGGGCGCGGGCGCAGAGGTTCTCCTCCTTCATCGTCTCGATCGCGCCGAGGGCCGACGCGCACGCGACGGGGTTGCCGCCGTAGGTGCCGCCGAGTCCGCCGCCGTGGACGGCGTCCATCATCTCGGCGCGGCCGGTGACTCCGGCGAGCGGCAGCCCGCCGGCCATCCCCTTGGCCGTCGTGATGAGGTCGGGGACGACGTCCTCGTGCTCGCTGGCGAACCAGTCGCCGGTGCGGCAGAAGCCGGTCTGCACCTCGTCGGCGATGAAGACGATGCCGTTCTCGGTGCACCACTCACTGACCTGCTTGACGAATCCCGGTGCGGGGACGATGAACCCACCCTCGCCCTGGATCGGCTCGAGGATGACGGCGGCGACGTTGGACTCGCCGACCTGGGCGTGCACCTGGGAGACGAAGGTGTCGAACGACTCCTTGGCACAGTCGGCCGGCCCGCCCGGCCAGCGGAAGGGATAGCTCATCGGCGCGCGGTAGACCTCGTTGGCGAACGGTCCGAAGCCCTGCTTGTAGGGCATGTTCTTCGAGGTCAACGCCATCGTGAGGTTGGTGCGGCCGTGGTAGGCGTGGTCGAAGGCGACGACGGCCTGCCGGCCCGTGTGGTGGCGGGCGACCTTGATCGCGTTCTCGACCGCCTCGGCCCCCGAGTTGAACAGGGCCGAGCGCTTCTCGTGGTCGCCCGGCGTCAGGTCGTTGAGCGCCTCGGCGACCTCGAGGTACTCCTCGTAGGGAGTCACCATGAAGCAGGTGTGGGTGAAGTCCTCGACCTGCGCGCGGACCCGCTCGACGACGCGCGGCGCGGCGTTGCCGACGGTCGTCACGGCGATGCCCGAGCCGAAGTCGATGAGCTGGTTGCCGTCGACGTCGACGAGGATGCCGCCACCGGCGCGCTCGACGTAGACCGGCAGCCCGGTCGAGACGCCGGCCGACACCGCGGCCGTCTTGCGCTGGTGGAGGGCGGCCGACTTGGGCCCGGGGATGGCGGTGCGCAGCACGCGCTGCTGGTCGACGGTGGTCATGGCGTCAGTATGCCGCTCGGGCCCGGGTCGGATCAGGCAGCACGGCCCGCGACGAGCCCGTCGAGCTGCTCGTAGCCCTCGGCCATCCCCTTCTCCATGCCGCTCTCGACCATCATGTCGCGGCCCTCCACCGTTCGCCCGATGCTGCGGCCCTCGAGCCGGCACCGCCCGTCACCGAGGTCGACGAAGCGCAGGAACTCGATGGCCACCTCGTCGGGAGCCCCCTCGTACTCGAAGGTCTGGATCGCGAGGTCGTTCTCCCGGATCGTGTGGAAGGTGCCCCGGAAGCCGAACTCCTCCCCGCCGGGGTTGCGGTGGACGTAGCGGTAGCCGCCGCCGTCGGTGAAGTCCCAGCGCTCGATGTCCATCTCGTAACCGCGCGGCCCGAGCCACCGCCGGACGAGGTCGGGGTCGGCGTGGGCGCGCCAGACGGCGGCCACCGGCGCGTCGAACTCGCGCGTGAAGTCGATCCAGGGGACACCGTCGGGGACGTCGAGGTGCAGGGCGTTGCTCATGACTTCTTCTCCTTCGTGGAGGCGCCGTCGGTGCCGGGGTGGGCGGCGGCGCCGGGGTGGGCGGTCTGCTCGAGCAGGGCGTCGAGCGACCGGTAGTGCTGCTCGTGGACGAGGCGGTAGCGGTCGATCCAGGCCGTCATCTCCTCGAGGCGGGCGGCATCGAGGTGGACCGGACGCCGCTGGGCGTCCCGCGTGCGGGTGACGAGGCCGGCTGCCTCGAGCACCTGGATGTGGCGGGAGACCGCCTGCTTGCTGATCGCAAACGGCTCCGCGAGCTCGTTGACCGTCGCCGGACCGCGGCTGAGGCGGGCGACGATCGCGCGCCGGGCCGGGTCGGCGAGGGCCGCGAACGCCCGGTCGAGCCCGTCGTCCGGCATCAGCCCGCCACTCACGATCAACCAACTCCTTGATCAACTAATCCGTTGATTACACACCTCGGTCGAGCTGCCGTCAAGCCCTTCGTGCACCAGGGTCTGGAGCGTCCCGGCTCACGCCGCAACGCAGATGCGGGACTAGAGTGCCTTCCATGCCGCACCTGCGTATCAGCGAAGCCGCATCGCTCCTCGGAGTCTCCGACGACACGGTCCGTCGGATGGTCGACTCCGGCCGCCTCACGGGTGCGGTCGACGAGTCCGGGCGCCGCACCGTCGACGGGGCCGAGCTCGCCGCCGTCGCCCGGGAGCTCGCCCACCCTGCCGCGGTCGGCACGATCGGGGCCGCCTCGGCCCGCAACCGGATGCGCGGGATCGTCACGGCCATCACCCGGGACACCGTGATGGCCAAGGTCGAGCTGCAGTGCGGCCCGTTCCGGATCGTCTCACTGCTGTCGAGCGAGTCGGTCGACGACCTCGGCCTCGAGGTCGGCGGCGTCGCCGTGGCCTCGGTGAAGTCGACCCACGTCGTCGTCGAGGTCCCCGCGTGAAGCGGGGACGCACCCTCGTCGCGAGCGCCGTCGCCCTCCCCCTGGTCGTCGTGCTCGCGGCGTGCGGCACGGGTTCCGCCACCGGCGGCGGCATCGGCGGGGGCGGGACCGGCGCGGCCTCGGACGGCTCGCCCGGCGCCGTCTCGGGGACGGTCACCGTGCTCGCAGCGGCCTCCCTCACGGAGTCCTTCACCACCCTCGCCGCCGACTTCCACGCCGCCCACCCCGACATCACGGTCGAGCCGTCCTACGGCGCGAGCTCGACCCTCGTCCAGCAGGTCAACAACGGCGCGCCGGCCGACGTCATCGCGCTCGCCGGGCAGAGCGCCGCCACTCCTCTCGACCCCAGGCTCGTCGTCAGCACCGACGTCTTCGCGACCAACGTCCTCGAGATCGCCGTGCCGCCGGACAACCCCGGCAGGGTGACCGGGCTGGCGGACCTCGGCCGGGCCGGTCTCAAGGTCGTGCTCTGCGCCGCCTCGGTCCCCTGCGGAAGGGCCGCGGACACGACCCTCGCCAAGGCCGGCGTCACCGCCTCGGTCGTCTCCCGGGAGCTCGACGTCAAGGCGACCCTCGCCAAGGTCCGGCTCGGCGAGGCCGACGCAGCCGTGGTCTACCGCTCCGACGTCGTGGCGGCGAAGGGGTCGGTGCGCGGCGTCCCCGTGCCTGCCGCGGTGAACACGACCCTGCGCTACCCGATCATCGCCCTCGACCGCGAGGCGGCGACGTCGGCGTTCGTCGCCTACGTGCTCAGCCACGCCGGGGAGGCGACCGTGCAGGCCTTCGGGCTCGGGGCGCCATGACCGGCGGACCCGATCGCGGGGGTATGCCGTGAGCTGGCGTTCGCGTCTCGGGCTCGGGCTGCCCGCGCTGCTGGCTCTCGCCCTGCTCGTGCTGCCCCTGCTCGCCCTGCTCGTCCGGGCCGACTGGGCCCGGATCCCCGCCGACCTCGCCACCCCGCTCGCCCTGCCGGCGCTTCGCCTGTCGCTGCTCACGACGAGCACGACCGCCGCGATCTGCCTCCTGCTCGGAACGCCCCTGGCCTGGCTCCTCGCCCGCTCGACCCACCGGGCCACCGCCTGGGTCCGTGCGCTCGTCACCGTGCCGCTCGTGCTGCCCCCCGTCGTCGGCGGCGTCGCGCTGCTCCTCGCGTGGGGCCGCAACGGCGTCATCGGCGGCCCCCTGGCCCCCCTCGGGGTGCAGATCCCCTTCACCACGGTCGCCGTCGTGCTCGCCGAGGTCTTCGTTGCGCTGCCCTTCTACGTGCTCGCCGTCGAGGGCGCGATGCGCGGGCTCGACCCCCGGCTCGAGTCGGTCGCGCGCACGCTCGGCGCCTCCGACCTGCGCTATCTGCGCACCGTCGGCCTCCCGCTCGTCCTGCCCGGGATCGCCGGCGGGCTCGCGCTCGCGTGGGCCCGGGCGCTCGGCGAGTTCGGCGCGACGATCACCTTCGCCGGCAGCTTCCCCGGGCGGACCCAGACCGCGCCGCTCGCCGTGTACTCCGCCCTCGACACCGACCCGGCGGTGGCCACCTCGATCAGCATCGTGCTGCTCGCCGCGAGCGTCCTCGTGCTCGGGCTGCTGCGGGGCCGGTGGCTGCGATGACCGGACCCGGCACGACGAAAGGGCTCGACGCCCGGATCCGGTTGACCCGCGGCCCCGTCGAGGTCGACGTCACCCTCACCGCCGCCCCGGGCGAGGTCGTCGCCGTGCTCGGCCCCAACGGCAGCGGCAAGACGACGACGGTGCTCGCCCTCGCGGGAGTGCTGCCGACGCCCTCCGGGCACGTGAGGGTCGGCAGCGAGTCGTGGGGCGGGGCCGGTCGGCACCTGCGACCGGAGCAGCGGCAGGTCGGGCTGATGCTCGCCGACACCCTCCTGTTCCCCCACCTCAGCGCCGTCGACAACGTCGCCTACGGTCCCCGGAGCCGCGGGGTCGCCCGCGGTCCGGCCCGCGACCGCGCCCGCGCCGAGCTCGCGCGGGTCGACCTCACCGACCACCTCCACTCACGTCCCCGGGAGCTCTCGTCGGGGCAGGCCGCCCGGGTCGCCCTGGCCCGCGCCCTCGCCACCGACCCCGCCCTGCTCCTGCTCGACGAGCCGCTGTCGGCCCTCGACCCGGACACCCGGGCGCGGACCCGCAGTGACCTCGCGACGCGGCTCACGGCATACGAGGGGGTCACGGTGCTCGTCACCCACGACCCGCTCGACGCGCTCACGCTCGCCGACCGCCTCGTCTTCCTCGAGGCCGGCGCGGTCACCCAGACGGGAACCCCCGCCGAGGTCCTCCGCGAGCCGCGCAGCCCCTACGCCGCCGCCGTCGTCGGGCTCAACCTGTATGCCGCGCACGGCGACTCCCACGCAGAGGTGACCCTCGACGGTGGCGGGGTGCTCGTCACGACCGACCCGACCGAGGGGAGCGTCTGGGCGACCGTCCCCCCGAGCGCCGTGTCGCTGCACCGCCACCGCCCGGAGGGGTCGGCGCGCAACGTCTGGCCGGTCACCGTCACGGCGGTGACGATGCAGGGCCAGTCGGCTCGGATCGGGCTCGACGGCGCTCTCGCCCTCACGGCCGAGGTCACACTGCAGTCCGTCACCGCCCTCGGCCTGCACGTTGGCCAGCAGGTCTGGGCGGCGGTCAAGGCCACCGAGGTGCGCACCTACCCCCGCTGACCCGTCACCCGGGCGCGGCGAAAAGCCGGTGCCCCCGGGGACGCAGCGCCCTACGGTGGGCGGGTGCTGATGCTGCTGCGGCAACCGCTCCGCGAAGCCGACGCGACGCGGACCTTCTACGTCCTCACCGGGGTCGTCGCCTTCTGCCTGGCCCTGTGCTTCACCCTCAACCTCGTCTTCCAGTTCCGGGTGATCGGCCTCGACCCCTTCCAGATGGTCCTCGTCGGCACGACCCTCGAGCTCACCTGCTTCCTCTTCGAGGTGCCGACCGGGATCGTCGCCGACCTCTACAGCCGGCGGCTCTCCGTGATCATCGGCTTCGCCCTCATCGGGGTCGGCTTCACCCTCGAGGGGATCGTCGCGACCTTCGCGGCCGCTCTGGTCGGCAACGTCGTGTGGGGCATCGGCTACACCTTCACGTCCGGGGCCCTGCAGGCGTGGATCACCGACGAGGTCGGCGAGGGGCGGATGGAGCGCGTCTTCACCCGGGAGACCCAGATCGACCTCGCCTTCACCATCGTCGGCACGCTCGCGGCCGGCGTGCTCGGTCTCGTCTCGCTGCGCACCCCCGTCATCGCGGCGGGCGCGGGGCTGCTGCTGCTCGCCGCCGGGCTCCTGCTCGTCATGCCGGAGCGCAACTTCTCCCCCACCCCGAGGGGTGACCGGAAGAGCTTTGCCCACCTGAGGGCCCAGCTCGTCGCCGGGCTCGACGTGGCCCGCCGCCGCAGCCTCGTACGCGTCTTCCTGCTCGTCAGCCTCCTCGTCGGCCTGTCGAGCGAGGCGTTCGACCGGCTTTGGCGGGTGCGCATCCTCGAGGACTTCGCGATGCCCTCGCTCTTCGGTGGCGACGAGGCTGTTGCCTTCACCGTCTTCGCCCTCGTCGGCACCTCGGTGTCGCTGCTCGCCTCACTGGCCGGGAGCCGCTGGCTCCCGGCCCCGCTCGTCGCCGAGCGCCCGGGGCTGCCCGTCGCCGTCGCCGCGCTGCTCCAGGTCGGGGCCCTCGTCGGGGTGGCCCTGCTCGGCAACCTGTGGCTCGCGCTCGCCGCGGTCTGGCTGCGGGGCGCCGCGATGGCCTTCAGCCGGCCCATCGAGGCCACCTGGCTCAACCGCAACCTCGACTCGAGCACGCGCGCCACGGTGCTGTCGATGACCGGCCAGGCCGACGCCATCGGACAGGTCGCGGGCGGACCGCCGCTCGGCGCGCTGGCCGCCCGCACCACCATCCCCGTCGCCCTGCTGGTCTCGGCCGCGATCCAGCTGCCCACCGTGGCGGCCTTCCTGCGGGTGCGTCGGGTGCCGGCCCCTCCCGAGCCGGACGCCGGGCCCCAGCTCGTGGCCGACGAGGGCCCCGACCTCCGTCGACCCTGACGTCTCACCTTTGGACGAAATGCTCGGACGTCCTAGTATCTGAGCATGCCAGCAACGAGGCTGATGCCCACCGACGAAGCCGCCGACCTGATCGAGCTCACCCGCGAGATCTGCCGCAAGGACCTCGCACCCGAGGTCGACGACGCCGAGCGCGGGCGCACCTTCCCCGAGAAGGCCTTCCGCACCCTCGGTCGGTCCGGACTGCTCTCCCTGCCCTACCCCGAAGAGTTCGGCGGGGCCGACCAGCCCTATGAGGTCTACCTCCAGGTCGTCGAGGAGATCGCGACGGTCTGGATGAGCGTCGCCGTCGGGGTGAGTGTCCACAGCCTCACGGCATACCCCGTCGCCACCTACGGCAGCGACGCCCAGAAGCAGGCCCTGCTGCCGGGGATGCTGTCGGGCGAGCAGCTCGGCGCCTACTGCCTCTCGGAGCCGCTTGCCGGATCCGACATCGGCTCGATGACGACCCGGGCGACGCGCGCCGACGACGCCTCGTTCACCCTCAAGGGGACGAAGGCGTGGATCTCGCACGCCGGGCACGCCGACTACTACACGACCTTCGCCCGCACATCCGACGACGGGGCTCGCGGCCTGTCGACCTTCGTCGTGCCGGCCGACGCCACCGGCCTGACCTTTGCCACGCCCGAGCGCAAGATGGGCCTGCACTGCGACCCCGTCGCCCAGGTCGGCTTCGAGGGGGTCCGGGTCGACGCAGACCGACTCGTCGGGCGCGAGGGCGACGGCATGCACATGGCTCTCTCGGCTCTCGATTCCGGGCGTCTCGGGATCGCTGCTGCCGCAACCGGACTCGCACAGTCTGCACTCGACGTGGCGGCCGCGTACGCGAAGGAGCGCGAGCAGTTCGGCAAGGCGATCTCGACCTTCCAGGGCGTCGCCTTCCTGCTCGCCGACATGGAGGCCGCCGTCACCTCGGCCCGGGCCACCTACCTGCACGCCGCCCGGCTCAAGGACGCCGGACGCGAGTTCACCAAGGAGGCGGCCGTCGCCAAGCTCGTGGCCACCGACGCCGCGATGCGCGTGACGACGGACGCCGTCCAGGTCCTCGGTGGCGCCGGCTACACGGAGGACTTCCCGGTCGAGCGTTACCTGCGTGAGGCCAAGGTGACCCAGATCTTCGAAGGCACCAACCAGATCCAGCGCATCGTCATCTCGCGACGACTGCTCGGCGCCTGACCGTCCCGTTCGAACCCGAAAGGCATTGACATGCAGTTGAATTCGTCCACCGTCGCCCTCGTCACCGGTGGCGGCTCGGGGCTGGGTGAGGCCACGACCCGACGCCTCGTCGCCGACGGCGCCGTCGTCGTCGTCGTCGACCTCGAGGGCTCGGGCGCCCCGGCCCTCGTCGAGGAGCTCGGTGACCGGACGGTGTTCGTCGCCGCCGATGTCCGCGACGAGGAGCAGGTCCAGTCCGCGGTCGACCGCGCGACGGGTCTCGGCGAGCTGCGGGTCGTCGTCAACTGCGCGGGGGTGGCCACGCCCGGTCGGGTCCTCGGACGCAAGGGGCCCCTCGCCCTCGAGACCTTCCGCACGGTCGTCGAGATCAACCTCGTCGGCTCGTTCAACGTGATGCGCCTGGCCGCGGCCGCGATGGCCGGCAACGAGCCGCTCGACGGCGACCGCGGCGTCATCATCAACACCGCCAGCATCGCCGCCTACGACGGTCAGATCGGACAGGCCGCCTACGCCGCGAGCAAGGGCGGCATCGTGGGCCTCACCCTGTCGGCGGCTCGGGACCTGGCCGACAAGGCGATCCGCGTGATGACCATCGCCCCGGGCACGTTCGAGACGCCGATGCTCTCCGGCCTCCCCGGTGAAGTCCGAGAGGTGCTGGAGCAGCAGGTGCCGCACCCGTCGCGTCTCGGCAAGCCGGTGGAGTACGCCGGCCTGGCCCGCCACATCATCGACAACCCGATGCTCAACGGCGAGGTCATCCGGCTCGACGGCGCGCTGCGGATGCCGCCCCGCTGACCCCACCCCTCCTCCTCACGTCGAGTGGGCACTTTCACCCGCGGGTGAAAGTGCCCACTCGACGCGGTCGGTGGGGCCGGCTCACTCGAAGTGGAGGGAGTCCGTCCGCTCGCGCTTGAGCTCGAAGAAGTAGGGGAAGCTCGCCATCGTCACGGTCGCGTCCCAGAGCCGGCCGGCGTCCTCCCCCTTCGGGATCCGGGTGATGACCGGGCCGAAGAAGGCGACGTCGTTGACGTGGATCGTCGGGGTGCCGACGCCCTTGCCGACCTTGTCCATCCCGGCGTGGTGGCTCTTGCGCAGCGCCGCGTCGAAGTCGGACGAGTCGGCCGCGTCGGCGAGGTCCGCGGGCAGGCCGACCTCGGCGAGCGCCTCGCGGATGACGACGGAGAAGTCGTCGTTGCCCTCGTTGTGGATCCGTCGGCCCATCGCGGTGTAGAGGTCCGGGAGCACCTCGTCGCCGCGGGACTGGGCGGCGGCGATGGCCACGCGCACCGGGCCCCAGGCCTTCTTCATCATCTCGCGGTAGTCCTCGGGGAGGTCCTCGCCCTCGTTGAGCACGGCGAGGCTCATGACGTGGAAGGACACGTCGATGTCGCGAACCTTCTCGACCTCGAGGATCCAGCGCGAGGTGACCCAGCAGAAGGGGCAGAGCGGGTCGAACCAGAAGTCGGCCCGGTCACGGGCGCCTTCCGCGCTGGGGGTGGGCAAGGTGTCGATGGACGTGCTCACAGGCTCTCCGATCTTTGGGCCGAGGCCTCGGCCGTACGGGTACCCCGCTGACAACCACCCCACCCCACGATGTGTTCCGACCTTCTTCCCCATCGGGGCAGATCAGGTGTGCGGAGGCTCCAGCGGGACCGTCGAGACGACGGCGTCGACGTTGAGCACGCCGTAGACGTGCGGGAAGCGTTCCCCGGTCGAGGGGTCCCCCACCTCCCAGCGCAGCGGCGCGGTGAGACGCTCCTCGTCGATCTCGAGCAGCACGAGCGGCTCGGCCACCTCGGCGTAGAACCGCGCCCGGGTGGCGGGCCACTGCTGGGCCGTGGAGGCGTGGATGAACCCCTCGTCCTCGAGGGTGGCGCCGATCGTCGACTGGGCGTAGCTGCCGCTGCGCACCGCGGCCTCCCAGTGCTGGGCCTGCGCGAGGTGGTAGATCATGACGCAGCAGTATGCCGCAGGGCGAGCGACTCCCTTTGCTCGCCTCGGCGGTCGGGACGCGGGCCGGCGGGGTCACTGCGCGGACGGACCGGGCAGACTGGGGTGGTGAACGAGCCCGGTGGTGACCTCGTGGTGGCGCCCGGCCCGGGCCTGCCCCAGGGACTGACGGTGCCTGCGGGCGAGCTCCTCGAAAGGTTCAGCCGCTCGGCCGGACCGGGCGGGCAGGGGGTCAACACGACCGACAGCCGCGTGGAGCTGCTCTTCGAGCCCGGCACGTCGACGGCGCTCACCGACGACCAGCGTCGCCGGCTCGCCGAGGCGTGGGGCACCCGGCTCGTCGCGGGCCGGGTCTCCGTCGTCGCGTCGGAGCGTCGGTCCCAGCTGCGCAACCGTGCCGCAGCGCGGGAGCGGCTCGCGGCGATGCTCCGGGATGCGCTCGCCCCACCGCCGCCGCAGCGTCGAGCCACCCGACGCACGCGCGGGTCGCAGGGCCGACGCCTCCAGGCGAAGAAGCAGCGCGGTCAGCTCAAGGTCCAGCGGGGCCCGGTCGCGCCCGACTGAGCGCTGATCGGCATACGTTCATCGGGTCGATCCGGGAGCGCCACCGCGGCGTCCCGCGGCCTGGCGGCGGCTGGCTGGCCCTGGACCTGGGGGCCTCGGGGAAACCCACGGCCTTGACGTCCACGACGCACCCCTGCTCGTGCTGCGCCCCAGTGCAAGGAGGCGGGCGGCATCCTCAGCAGGTCACCCTGCGGGCGCACGCGGATCCCCGGCGTGACCGCCCGACCGACCCCGCAGGTTTCGCCCTCGTCTTCGACCGGCTCGACGCCGACCAGGTCCGGCCGCTGCGCGACATCACCCGGGGCGTCAGCCGCTCGCTCGACGGAGAGGGCTGCGGGACCGGCTGACCGGGGCGGTCGCGGCATCGGCCGCGCCGGGCGATACTGAGCGGTAGCCGCCTCACAGAGGCCGTTCACGATCCGCCCGGACCTCGACGAGGAGCGCCATGAGCACGGAATCGACCGCACCGACCTTCAGCCCCACCCCGGTGGGCGAGCTCCCGAGCGCGGAGCGGGCCCGGCTCGACGCCCTCGTCACGGGGATGAAGGAGGGCGAGGCGCGGTGGGCGGCACTGGATCTCCCGGGCCGCGTCGCCCTCCTCACTGAGGTGCACCGGACCGTCGCCGCGGCCGCCGACGCCTGGGTGGCCGGGGCCGTGCAGGCCAAGGGCCTCGACGCCTCCTCGCCGCTCGTGGGTGAGGAGTGGACCTCGGGGCCCTACTGCACGTTGACCGCCCTCCTCGCCCTCCAGCACTCGCTCGGCGCCGTGGCCGCCGGCCGCAGCCCGATCGACGGGAAGGAGCTCGGCACCGCCCCCGGCGGCCGGGTCACCGTCCCGGCGCTCCCCTCCAACCGCTTCGAGTACCTGCTCCTGCACGGCTTCACCGCTGACGTGTGGATCAAGCCCGGGGTGAGCGCCGGCCAGGTGCGCTCCCGCGCGGGGCTCGGGGCCCGCACCCCTTCGGAGACCGGAGGCGTGGGCCTCGTCCTCGGGGCCGGCAACATCACCTCGATCGCCCCGCTCGACGTCATCTACGAGCTGGTGGCCCACAACCGCGTCGTGGTTCTCAAGCTCAACCCCACGCTCGGCGCGCTGCTCCCGGCATACGAGGCAGCGTTCTCCCCGCTCATCGACCTCGGCGTCCTGTCCATCGTCGAAGGCGGCGGCGAGGTGGGCGCCTACCTCAGCCAGCACGAGGGCATCTCCCACGTGCACATCACCGGGAGCGCGGCCACCCACGACCTCATCGTCTGGGGCCGCGGCGAGGAGGCCGCCAATCGTCGGGCCGCAGGCACGCCCCTGTTGGCCGCGCCGATCACGAGCGAGCTCGGTGGGGTCTCCCCGATCATCGTCGTGCCCGGCGACTGGTCGACGGCGGACCTCGCCTACCAGGCCCGGCACGTCGCGACCCAGCGCCTGCACAACGGCGGGTACAACTGCATCGCCGGACAGGTCGTGGTGCTGAGCAGCGAATGGCCGCAGCGCGAGGCCTTCGTCGCCCAGCTGCGGATCGCGATGGACGAGGCCCCCGGGCGCCCGGCCTGGTACCCGCGCAGTGGGGAGCGCGTCGCGTCCGCCGCCGCGTCCTACGCCGACGCCGAACGCCTGGGGCCCGACGGCGGCCGGTTGCTCGTCGACGCCCGTGGCTCCGCGACCGCCTCCGCCGTCGAGACCACCGAGTACTTCTCCCCCGTGCTCGGGATCGTCGACGTCCCCGGCACCGGCGAGGCCTTCCTCGATGCGGCCGTCGACCTCGTCAACGACGACTTCGCCGGCACCCTCGGGGCCAACGTCCTCGTTGACCCGGCCACCCTCAAGAGCCTCGGAGCGGCCTTCGAGGAGGGCGTCGCGCGGCTCGAGTACGGGACCGTCGCCGTCAACGCCTGGACCGGGGTCGGCTTCCTCACCGCGAACGCCTCGTGGGGCGCCTTCCCCGGCCACACCCTCGAGGACGTCGGGAGCGGGATCGGCATCGTGCACAACGCGTTCCTGCTCGACGACGTCGAGCGCACCGTCGTTCGCGGGCCGTTCCGCCCCTTCCCCCGTTCGGCCGCCGGGGGCGAGTTCGCACTCACCCCGACGCCGCCCTGGTTCGTCTCGGCGCGCAGCGCGCGAACGACCGGTGAGCTGCTCACCCGCTTCGCCGCAAAGCCGTCGTGGGGCAAGCTCCCCCGCATCTTCGGGTCGGCGTTCCGCGCCTGAGCGGTCGGGGTGGGTTCGGCGGGGGGCTGTGGCCGTCGGTCGAAGCACGCCGAGGTATGCCGCTGGCCTCCGGAGCCGACGTCGAGCCGACGTCGGCGTCGGTCAGGGGTGGTCGTGCAGGTTCCGCCCGAGCTCACCGAGCCCGTCCCGGAGCGTGCCCGGCGCCGTCCCGACCGGCAGGCCGAGGATGTCCCCCACCTCGACGTGGGTGTGACCACCGAAGTAGGCCAGGTCGAGCGCCCCTCGCGTGTCGCTGCCGAGCGCCGCCCACGCCCTCCCCACCCGCTCGGCGACGGGCGACGACGGTGGCAGGTCCGAGCCGACCGCTGGGGCCGTGGTGATCCCATCGCGTGGGGACGCCGCCGCGCTGGCGACCCGGCCAGGCGACCCGGCCGTGTCGACGGACCGGACGCACTCCACGGCCGTCCGGTGCGCGAGGCTCACCATCCAGCCCAGCGCGGTGCACCGTGCGTCGTCGAAGCGAGAAGCGGTGCGCCAGATCTCCACGAACACCCTGCACGTGACCTCCTCGGAGCGCTCCGGGTCCACCACGATGCGCCGGACGAGGCCGTACAGCCGCGGCGCCGCGGAGTCGTAGAGCTCGGCGAAGGCCACGTCGTCGCCGCGACCCACCTGTGCCAACAACTCGCCGAGCCGCCCGCCCGGACGACCCGGAGACACCTCAGGTGGTCCTGCTGGCGCTCCGCTCCACGCTGCCCGCGGCGCCGCGCTGTCCGTCGGCTCCGCGTCCCTCATGCGCCGGCCGAACGGCGGGGGTCCGGCGCGTGCGCGACCTGCTCGGTCCGCGGTCCCGCGTCGGGACTCATCCGGCCGACCAGCTCGCGCAGAGCGTCCCTGAGGTCGTCGAGCTCACCGCCGCACAGGCGGGTCTGGTCGACCACGGCGTACTGGGCGGCCGATGCCGCTGCCTCGAGGGCGACCCCGCTCTCGGTCAGCCCGACCCAGGTGACCCGGCGATCGGCCACGTCGCGGCGACGGACCACGAGCCCGGCCTCCTCGAGTCGACCCAGCAGCGGACTGATCGCGTGGGGCGCCAGCTCCAGCCGATCGGCGATCTCGTGCACGACGACCTGGTCCTGCTCCCACAGGACGAGCATCACGAGGTACTGCGGGTAGGTCAGGCCGATGGCCTTCAGGAGGGGCCGGTAGGCACGCGTCACCGCGTTGGTGGCGGCATACAGCGCGAAGCAGAGCTGGTCGTCGAGCCGGAGGTTGGTCGAGGTCATCATTTGGGTGTTTTCCTCCCTTTTGAGGGGAGATTACCTCACGCGTGACCTTTTCGTCGGGATAGCGAGCGGGCGGGTCGGGCCCGGCGACAGCACCCCCGGCGCCGCGCCGTCATGGCCAGCAGGGTCAGGCGCGGTGGCCAGGCCGGAATGCTGCCGAGGGGCCCATTCGAACCCTCACATTCTCTGCCCGGATCCACCGTCCGTGAACGTGGCTTATCGCTGTCGACGAAATGGGCAGACCTGACTGAAATGTCACCTGAGTGAAAGAGAAACTCCTCGAAAGGCCTGCTCAATTACCCCTATCGAGACGAGTGAGCGGAGGTACGGTCGAAAGAGAGTTGTGGCCCGGCCGGTGGGGAGCGGGCCCCAGCCCCGACCATCTGCGGCGGGTCGCCCCATCGCAGCTGGTCACATCGCCTGAGTCGCCGAGCACCCGTCCACGGGGCGGAGCGACGAATGGGAGAACACCGATGCGGCACCTGGGGGAGCGAATGTCAGTCCTTGAAAATGACACGCAGATCGTGACGACGGCCCACCCCGCGGTCACGGCCGGCTCAGCGATTCCCTCCGTCCGTTCCGATATCCTGCGTTCGTTGTTCCACGACCTGCGCCAACCGCTCGCCGCCATCAGCCTGCTGGCACGAGCCGACGAGGCCGACACGTCGTCGCGGCTGACCGACATCCTGCACGAGGTGACCTGGCTCAGCGAC
Organism: uncultured Actinomycetota bacterium; assembly: GCA_963764195.1. Lineage (GTDB taxonomy): Bacteria > Actinomycetota > Actinomycetes > Actinomycetales > Dermatophilaceae > JBDSSS01. Next base: position 28,405 of record CAVXRG010000003.1, on the reverse strand, counting down.
CTCGTGGAGTCCGTCCTCGGCGAGCCGGGGCGCGACCAGGTGGAGCTGCACGACCTCGGGGAGCTCGCCCGCTTCGCGACATCGTGCGTGGTTGCACCGCAACAGACGCTGCTCTCCCTCGACGTGGCGGGCGACGTCCCGGTATGCGTACGGCGGGTTGCTCTGGTGCGAGCGCTCATGTGCCTGCTCGACAACGCTCTTCGAGCCGCCGGCGACGGAGGACGGGTGGATCTTGCCGTGTTCAGGCGGGCTCGATGGGCCGTGGTCACCGTGACGGATGATGGTCCCGGCGTCGGACGAATCCGATCCCAGCACTCTCTCGGCCTGGTGACAGTTCGCGCCGTCCTCGCCGACTGCGGAGGAATCCTCGCTCTGGACAACGCTGCTCACGGCGGGGCGGTCGCAACCATGGCGATCCCCATGACCAGTGACAGCCGTATGGCGTGAGGATCGTCGTGTGCGATGACCACCGCGTGCTTCTCGAGGCGCTCGGCACCGCACTCCGCGCTCGGGGGCATGACGTCGTCGCCCTCGCCCTCACGCCCGAGGAAGGTTTGGCCGCCGTCGCGGAGCACGAACCCGACGTGTGCCTTCTCGACCTGCACTTTCCGGGTGGTACGAGCCTGTGCTCGCTCCAGACGATGGCCTTGGAGCACCCGAGCACCAAGGTCGTGGTGATGTCCGCCAGCATCGACCCGACGGCCGTGGCCGGTGTCCTCGCCAGTGGAGGGGCCGGGTTCCTGTCGAAGTCGATGTCGATCGACGGGGTGTGCGCCATGTTGGCGCGAGCCGTCGAGGGGCAGGTCGCCGTCGAGGCCGCCCTGCTCCAGCGCGCCTTCCAGCCCCACGGCCGGGAAGACCCGCTCTGGGCACTTCGGTTCCTGACCGACCGGGAGTGGGACGTCCTCAGCGCCATCACGCGGGGGCGGAGCACCAGACAGATCGCAGAGCAGCTGGGGGTCCAGAGCAGTACGGCCAGGACCCACGTGCAGAACCTTCTCGCCAAGCTCGGCGTGCACTCTCGCCTGGAGGCGGCGGCCCTCATCGCTGACCACGCCACGGCGGAGACCTGGCCGGTTCGTCTGAGGCGTTGACCAGCCGAGGCTTGGGCGTGCGTCGTTCGTGGGCCGATCGGCCGTCGATCACCTGACGTAGCAGGCACTCGTCCAGACGGTGGAGGCGTCGTCGCGACCGCCCATCGATGCTGTGAGCATGGTGACCGACGCCCTGCGGGTTGTCGTCTTCGCCCGCCACCAGCTGCTGGTGGAGGCGGTCTCCGAAGCACTCGCCGCAGATCCCGGGCTGGCTGTCGTCGAGCGCACGGTTGTGGCGTCCGACGCGCTCAAGCCCGTTGACATCGACGTCCTCGTGGCGAGTCTGGACGAGGACGAGGGCCCGCTCTGCTTGGCGCTCGTCCGCTCGGCCCTCGGGAGCCGTCTCGGCTTGGAGGTCGTCGTGATCTCGGAGCCCGAGCCGACCGCACTCACGCGCGAGGCCCTCCAGCTGGGGGTCCGCGGCTGGGTCGGGACTGACGAACCGTTGACCCATCTCGTGGCGGCCGTGAAGAGCGTGGGGGCGCACGAGGTCCGCCTCCCGGTTGCCCTGCTCACGTCGGCCTTTGCCGCCGATCCCCTCACGCCCCGTAGCGGCGCCGCCGGCCTGCTCCTCCTGCGACTGACTCCGCGACAGCTCGATGTCTTGCGCTGTCTGGTCCAAGGTCGTTCGCGACCGCAGATCGGTGTCGAGCTCGCGATGTCGGACAACACGGTGCGCACCCACGTGGGCGCCATCCTCCACCGGCTGCAGGTTCACTCGACCTTGGCGGCGGTTGCCCTTGCGCGAGAGGCGAACCTACTCGGCCGCAGTACGGAGACCGTGACTACCGCGAATGGCGTATCCCGGCTCGGCCGGTAGACGGTTCTCGGCCACCGCTGGGGTTCCTACGGTGAAGTCGGGCTCAATTCCGGGGAAACAACTCCAACCCAAGACGTCCTGGGGGGACAGATGACCAACAACGCTCTTGCGCTTCCCATTTCGGAGACTGCAACGGAGAGCCGACGAGTTCCCTTCGCCCGCACGGTGATCGGAGCCGATGCTCGATCCGCCGTGGACCGAGTGCTCGCCTCCGGGTGGGTCACGACCGGTCAGGAGGTGCTCGACTTCGAACGTGAGCTCGCGACCTACGTCGGGGCCCGTCGAGGAGTGGCCGTCAGTTCGTGCACAGCCGGCATCGAGCTCGCGCTGCGGGGCCTCGGACTGCCACCGGGGTCGCGCGTACTGATGAGTGCCGACACCTTCTGCGGCGCGGCAGGAGCGATCACCCATGCCGGACTCGTCCCGGTGCTGTGCGACGTGGACCCCCGAACGGCGCTGCCGACCGACGCCACCATCCACCGTGCAGTTCGTGCCGCCGGAGGGGTCTCCGCCATGGTCGTGGTGCACCTCGGGGGCCTTCCCGTCGATGTCGAACGTGCGGCCGAGGCTGCCGGTCTTGGCCTGGACCGGGTGGTCGAGGACGCCGCCCACGCTCTCGGGACCGACGTCGGATCCCATCGGGTGGGGTCGATCTCCCGGGCCACCTGTTTCAGCTTCTACGCCACCAAGAACCTCGCCATCGGTGAGGGAGGCATGGTCACCACCGACGACGACGACTTCGCCGACACGTTGGTGAGCAGCCGACTGCACGGCATGTCCCGCGACGCGTGGCGACGCTATCTCCCCGGCGCCTCATGGCGATACGACGTGGCTGTCGACGGGCTCAAGGCGAACCTCACCGACGTCCAGGCAGCCATCGGCAGGGCGCAGCTGCGGGCATTCGGCCCGAACCAGGAGCGTCGGGCCCAGATCGCGGCCCGCTACGACGCGCAGCTCGGAGACCTCGCCGGGATCGGGCTACCGCCCCGGCCCCCGGTCGGACGTCACGCATGGCACCTCTACGCGATCCGTGTCCGGCCCGAATTCACCGTGACTCGTGACGAACTCATGGAGCGACTGTCGACCCTGGGCATCGGCACGTCGGTCCACTTCATCCCGCTCCACCAGCTGACGTGGCACGCGGGGCACTGCGTGCTCCCCGACGGGGGTCTACCCGGAGCCGATGCGGTGTTCGCGGAGACGCTGTCGCTGCCTCTGGACCAGAACTTGACCGATGAGGACGTCGACGACGTCTGTGCCGCGCTGTGGGACATAGGAGAACAGAGATGACATCCGAGCCGCTGAACATGCCCTTCCTTGCGGTGTCGAGGGCCCCGGTGGGGCTGCGCACCCTGATCGTGGGTGCTGGCCAGGCCGGCCGAGCGCTGGCGCGTGACCTCCAGCGCGTCGACCGGTTTGGGCTGACCCCGATCGGCTTCCTCGACGACGACGCATCCAAGCGCACGGTGCGCCACCTCCCGGTCCTGGGCGGGCTCAACGACCTGCTGACCGTGGCAACAGCCCAACGGGTCGACGTCGTCGTCCTCGCCATCCCGGGGCTGTCCGAAGCCGACGTCACCCGCCTGGCGACCGCAGCCGCCCGGGTCGGGGCCAGTGTTCGTCGGCTGCCCTCGTTCGTCGCGATGTTGCAGCGCGAGGTCGTGGGGACCGACCTGCGCTCACTCGCCGTGGCCGACCTCATCGGTCGCACCGAAGTGCACGTCGCCTCACCTGCCGTGGCCGAGATCATCTCGGGGAAGGCCGTTCTCGTGACCGGGGCGGGCGGCTCGATCGGGAGTGAGCTGTGCCGACAGGTCAACGGATTCGAGCCGCGGCGGTTGATCATGGTGGACCACGACGAGTCCAACCTGCACCGGCTCCAGCTCGAGCTGCGGGGCGAGGCCTTCCTGGACACGCTGGATGCGGTCGTCGCCGACATCCGCGACTCCGACCGGATGCGTCAGGTCATGCGGGAGGCCCGCCCAGACGTGGTCTTCCACGCGGCCGCGCTGAAGCACCTGCCCATGCTGGAGCAGCATCCGTGTGAGGGGGTGAAGTCCAACGTCCAGGGCACCGACAACGTCCTCCGCGCCGCAGTCGAGTTCGGAGTTGGTCGGGTCGTCGTCATCTCGACCGACAAGGCCGCCGACCCGACCTCTGTGCTCGGCGCCACCAAGGCGCTGGCCGAGCAGGTGGGACGAGTCCGGTCGGGCGGCCACACGGTGCTGTCGGCGGTTCGCTTCGGGAACGTGCTCGGCAGCCGCGGGTCGCTGCTGCCCGTGATCGTGGCCCAGATCGCCGCCGGCGTTCCCGTCACCGTCACCCACCCGGATGTCACACGGTATTTCATGACCATCGAGGAGGCCGTTGGCCTCGTTCTCGAGGCGGCTCTGCTCACACAGGGGTGCGAGACCTTCGTGCTCGACATGGGTTCACCCGTCCGGATCGTCGACCTCGTCGCCAACTTCGCGCGCCAGCTGGGGGTGCCGGACGTGAAGATGCGTTTCACCGGGCTTCGCCCCGGGGAGAAGCTGCACGAGTCCCTCTTCAGCGAGACCGAGGAGTGCCTTCCCACCGCTCACCCTCGCATCTTCGGTGCTCGGGCCACGCAGCCGCACCCCACGTTCGAGGACCAGATGGCCGCGCTCTACCTCGCCGCGCACCGCAACGCCGTGGACGAGGTGCGGCGACTGCTGAGTGAGGCCCTGCCGGTCTACAGCCCGGACGTGCGTCCTGCCCTCGACCTCGTCTCCTCCGCCCCCTACCCGGACGACTACTGATGCCCACCACCAGCCCGAGACCAGACAGGTGTGCCCGATGAGGATCGACGTCATCTCCGGCCGTGCCGAGGAGCCCGCCAGCGGTAGCGTCCGCTACCCGGCGCGCGTCTTCGACAGTGAGCAGGTTCCTGCGAACCGTGAGCTGGTCGACACGTTGAGCTCCTCCACGCTCGGCATGGACCTCGCCGCGCCCCCGGTGGTGCTCCCCGACTTCCACCACAAGTCGGCCATGGAGATGCCGTCGAGCATCGCGGTCGCGACGGCAGGAACCATTCGCCCCACCCTGACGAGCTCGTCGGTCAACTGCGGCATGGCCCTGATCGGCCTCGGCTGCGACCGACCGACCGACGCGGCGATCACCGACTTCTACCGACGGGTCCGTGAGCGTTACCCCTATCCGACGACCACCCGGCGCGACCTCTCGTATGACGACGTCGTGGCCGCGGCCACCCAGGGCGCCTCCTTCGCGGTCGAGCGCTACGGAGTGGACGCGTCCGAGCTCGAACGCGTCGAGGAGTTCGGCGGTCTGGACCTGCGTCAGTGGGGAGGTGCCGAACGGCTCAAGGCCGAGATGCCGGCACTGACCTGGCAGCTCGCCCGGATGCGTTTCGGAACCGTCGGGCCCACCAACCACTTCGTCGAGCTCCAGCAGGTGGAGGAGATCCTCGACCCGGAGGCCGCCGAGCTGCTCGGGGTGCGCGAGGGACAGGTGACGCTCCAATACCACGCCGGCGGTGGCGTCCTCACCGGAGAGATCGGCCACCTGTTCGCCCGGCGCCGCGACACCGCACGGGTCATGCGGGCTGCAATGGCGATCCAGAAGCCGCTCTTCCACCTGTCCACGGCCCGGTCGATGGAGCAGGTGCGCGAGCGGATGCGCCTGTTCTTCACCTCGGCGTGCCCGCCGGTGAGTCTGGACTCCGACGAGGGGCAGCGGCTGATGCTCGCCAACGCCGCCGCGATGAACTACGGCTACGCGTTCCGCATGGTCACCTACGAGGCGCTGAGGACGCTCGCCGCGGAGGCCTTCGGCGGGGCCGCGGGTCGACTGGTCGTCGACTCGCCGCACAACTCGATCTACGAGGAGGACGTCGCCGGTGAGAGGGCCGTCGTCCATCGACACAACTCGTGCCGCGCCTACCCCGCCTCGCTGATGCGTCCCGGCACGACGTTCGCCCAGACGGGTCAGGCCGTCCTGCTGCCGGGCACCCATCGAACGTCGTCGTACCTCGCGGTGGCCGGTTCGGCCAGCGACCAGAGCCTGCACTCCGCCTGTCACGGCGCCGGCACCGTCATCGACCAGTTCGCGGCGAACGGCACGTCCGCCTCTGACCGGCAGGGCCGCTACACGTTGCGGTTCCGGTATGACGACACGGCCCCGACACGAGCCTTCCACCTCGACGACGCGGGGGTCAACGCCGCGATGTCGGTGCTCACCAGCCACCGGATCGTTCGACCGGTAGCACGCATGCGTCCCTTCGCCGTCTTGCACTAACCCCCAGGAAAGAAGACCCCCCATGCGGATCGACGAGGCCTTCCGACGTGTCCTCGGCGGATACTGGTGGTTGATCGCGCTCTTCGTGGCCGTCCCGGCTCTGGGCGCCGCCTCCTACAGCGCGAGCCAGGCACCACTCTTCTCCGCGGCCGCCCGGGTCCAGATGTCGGGCGGCCTCGCGAGCACCAACGTGCAGGCCGATGCGGCCACCCAGCTACTGCTCGGCGTCGTCACGACGCCACGCATCGTCGAGAAGGCCATGGCGGAGGCCGGCATCGCAGGTGACCCCGTGCAGTTCGCGACGGAGGCGATCACGGTGACGCGGGTGGGGGTCTCGACCGTGAACGATGTGACGGTGGTGACGACGAGTTCCGACGGCGCCGTCGTCGCGGTCGACTCGCTCGTGCAGCAGGCTCTCAGCTACTCCAACGCAACCCGCCAGAGTGACGCCGACGCGGCAAGCGCGCTCAACAAGCAGATCGGTGCCCTCACGAAGGAGCGCGACGGCCTGATCGCCCAGCTGGCCGACGCGTCACCGGGTCAGGTGCTCACCCTTCAGGCACGCATCGCGGCGGGCGCTCCCACACTGGCCGACCTGCTGCGGCAACGCTCGGACCTGCTGCTCGGCGCCCCCTCACGCTCGACGATCGGGTTGCTCGACTCAGCCAGACCCACCTCGATGCCGCTCACGACCAAGGTGCCGCAGCTCGCGGCTCTCGCGGGACTGGCCGGGCTCCTCGTGGCTCTGGGGATCATCGCCGTCGTCGAGTCGCTGCGACCCCGGATCCGCGGACGTCGGTGGATCACCACCGAGCTGGGGTGTCCCTCGCTCGGACACCTTGGCCGGCTCGACCTCACCACGGAGCGTAGTGCCGAGGTGCTGCGCGACTTCGCTGCGTCGGCCGCTCTGATCCGGCGACGGTTCCGCAACCAGCTGATCCTGCTCCTGCCGGTCGACCCCCGCGACGCCGCCGTGGCCGAGAGCATCACCCGCGAGCTGTCGACGCTGACCGGCCTGCGCATGGAGCACCACATCGATGCTCTCCAACCCGTCGCCGACCCGGACGACCTGGGTCTTGACCGAGGATCGGTCGTGGTCGTCGCCCTGTCGGCCTCCGTGGAGTCGCTCCGACGCCTCGAGGCGTTCCACGAGCGGTCCCAGGCCATGGGCTGGTCGCTCGTCGGCAGCCTGACGTTCCGCAGGCCGGGGTGGCTGACGAGGCTGTGGCGGGCCTTCGCCACTCCCCGAACCGAACCGAACCCAGATGCCGCACCCTCCGGCGATGGTTCGGCCGACCCCGATACAGCCGGCGAGGCGACGCCCAACGAGCCCGGCTCGTTGGTCGCGAGGCGGTCTTCCACGGCCCGGAGGACCTCATGAACATCCGCAGCCGCAGCTGTGGGCTGACGATCGAGGTGGAGGCGACCTCATCGTGGTCGGGTCTCGTCGAGCGCGCCCTCGGCGGTCCGGTGGCCATGACCCGTGGTGAGCAGCAGGACCTGCCCGGTTGCCGACCGTCCGATGAGCGGGGCCAACCCGACATCTGCGTCACCGTGGAGTCGACGTCGGCCGCCTTCACCCTGAACGGTCTGCACCCAGTGACCCGGGGCGCCTACGGGAATGGTCACCGCATGGTCCTGTTCGATGCGTGCGGAAGCGGACTGGACCTGCTCATCGAACCGTCGCCCGATGTCTTGCACGTCATCGCGCGGCACCGGCCCGGGGCCAGGCATCGGGCGCTCCACCTCGCCGCTCCCGCACGAACCGAGCTGTTGCGGCGGGCTGCGCTGCTGCAGTACCCCTCACTCTGGTGGGCCGGGGTCCGGAACGATGCGGTCCCCCTGCACGTCTCGGCCGCCCGGATCGGTCGGGAGGGGGTCGTGGTCGCCGGTCCGGGGGGCGTCGGCAAGTCGACCCTCCTCCACGGGCTGGCTCGAGACGACGGCACCCCCGTCAGCGACAACCTCTGCACCTACGCCGGAGACCTGCTCCACGGACTTCCTGAACCCGTCCGGGTCGAGGCCGTGCGCGAGCACGGTCAGCGCCGTCGTCATCGCAGCGCGATGCCGCACGGTCGGGTCGAACAGGCCTGGGAGGTTCGGGAACCTGCGGTGCGACCTTCCCTGGTCCTGGTGCTGCGTCGCGGCGGCGCTGGGGTCACCACGGTCGATCGTGCGACCAGCGACCTCGCAGTGCGCACCCTCACCGCCGGCACCTACGCGGCCGGGGAACTTCGCCGCTACTGGGCGTTCAGCGCGACGCTCGCCCTGGGCACCGGTCTCGGAGCGGCTCACCCCGCCATCGCTGACCGGGCGCGGGACCTCTGCCGGCAGGCGGACTGTGTGGTGGTCGTGCTCGGTTCCCAGCCGGGTTCGTCACTCGCCGACATCGTCGAGGCTGCGCGCACCACGGCATCCACCCCGAGACTGACCCAAAGGCGAGGCCACTCATGACGACGCACGCGATGCACATCATCACTCGCTGCGAGGCCGGGGCCGGGGGCGTCGCCGTACGGGGAGCGATCAGTCTGCCCAGGAGCGACTTCCGCAGCACGCTCGTCGTCGGTTCAGGAACGGGGCTCCTCGACGTGGCGAGGGACGCGGGCATCGAGGTGGTCGTCGTTCCCGAGCTCGTGTCGCCGATCAGACCCAGACAGGACGCGAGAGCATATGCGGCGCTGGAACGGCTCGTGCGCCTGCGCCGACCTGACGTCGTGCACACCCACAGCGCCAAGGCAGGGGTGCTGGGGCGGATGGCGGCCGCCCGGGCCGGCGTCCCGTCGATCGTCCACACGTTGCACGGGTTTCCCTGGCACGAGTTCCAGCCCGCGCCCATGCGTCAGGCGTACATCCGAACGGAGCGCCGTCTCTCGCAGGTCACGGATGCCTACCTCGCCGTAGGTACGGCGGTAGCCGTCGAGGCGGTGCGACGTCGCTTGGCGCGGCCGGACCAGATCGTCACCATCGGTCCGGCGGTCGAGCCGCCCACCGTCACGGCCTCGATGGTCTCGCGGGCGCGGGCGCGAGCCCTCCTCGGCCTCAGTGACACCGCAACGGTGGTGGGGACGGTCGGCCGGATGGACTACCAGAAAGCGCCAGAGGTGATGCTCGCAGCCTTTGCGGCGATGACGGCCGACGCCGTGCTCGTCTGGGTCGGGGGTGGACCACTCATGGAGAAAGCTCGTGACCTGGCTCGTCGCCTGGGCGTCGCCGAGCGGGTGCTGCTCCTCGGGCACCGTGACGATGTCGCGACCATCCTGCCGGGCTTCGACGTCTTCGCCATGTCGAGCCGCTACGAGGGACTCCCGTGTGCAATCGTCGAGGCCCAGCAGTGCGGCATCCCGGTCGTCGCCACCGCTGTCAACGCTGTCCCGGACGTCGTCGTGCCGGGGATCACCGGGCTGCTCGTGGCCCCCATGGATGCCGTGTCCCTGGCCCGTGCGCTCGACCACGCCGTCACCCACCCCCGTGAGGCCGCAGTCTGGGTGGACCGGGCGCGGGCCATGCTGGGGGGCCGGTACGACGCGGGCACCCTCGGCGAGATCCTCTGCAACGTGTACGCGCCCAAGGGTGAGAGGGTCCGGCGATCTCCGTCGGCCGTGACCGGCTGGGGCCGAGCATCATGAACGCACTCGACGTGGCCCTGGCAACGCTGGCGCCTCCCGGAACGGCGGTCGTGGAGGTCCGGGAGCTGCGCGATGCGCCCGGGATGCCTCCGCGGGTCGGGGTGGGAGAGCACGTCCTCCTGGTGGACGGCGGCCACTTCAGCCCGCGGCGCCTGCGCCGCATCGCCCGCCGTGCCGGCCTGGTCGTCGATCGTGAGCTCACCGTGCTGCCCAGCCTGCACGAGCCCGCCTTCGTCGTCGAGGACGCGACGGCGAGCCTCCACTGGTTCTGGAACAACTTCGCCACCGTGCCACCGGGACGAAGTAGTGGCTCACTACTGATCACCCTCGCGACGCGGGCGGCCCGGCGGCCGCCGTTCTTGCCGTTGGTCGGCCACCTCGTCGCGGGGCGGCTGATGGTCGCCCACAGACCATGACTGCCCCTGCCCGACCGCAGCCGAGCGCGGCGCCCTTCGACCTCAGCGGCGTCCGTGAGGCGCTGGAGCGCCATCTCGGCGTCGGCACGGCTCGTGTCGTCATCGTCGCCATGTCGCGGGACGCGAACCCCAAGGCCGTCGTCCTCGCGTTCCCGCGTGGTGAGATGCGGCCGGCGCTCGCCGCGAAGGTGGCACCCACCCTCGGCGCCGCCGACGCGGTGCGCGCGGAGGCCCGGGCGCTCGGCCGGCTGGCGGCGCTCGATCCCACACGCCTGGGCGGCACGGTCCCACAGTGTCTCGGGCTGCACGACACGGGCTCAGCGACGGTCATGGTGACGACGGTGGCGTGCGGGCGACCGATGTCCGTGGGTTATCACTCCTGGCGGCACACGAGCCTCCCGAGGCTGGTCGCAGCGGACTTCCGGGCCGCCGGGGCGTGGTTGGACCGCCTGCACTCGATCCCCCTCCCTGCCGGCTCCCCACCCAGCCACGCCGACCCCATCGCGGCACGCTGGCCCGACGAGGACCTCGGGGAGCGCGCGGCCGCGGCATACCGCCGCGCACGCGAGCAGGTCGGACCGCTCCGCGACGACCAGGTGACCCACGGCGACTTCTGGTGCGGCAACCTGCTGGGCTCAAGGGGCCACGTCACCGGCGTGATCGACTGGGAACACGCGCGCTTCGGCGGGGACGGGGTCTCGGACCGCGTTCGTTTCGCGCTCGCGTACACGCTCTACCTCGACCGTCACACGAGATCGGGCAGGACCGTCAGGGGCCACCGGGGCCTGACAGCCGGCCGGTGGGGGGAGCCGGTCCGCCACCTGCTCCGCTCGACGGGATGGTACGCACGCCTCGTCTCGTCCTTCATCGAAGGGTCCGAGATCGCCAGGCAGGCCCAGTCCCCAGGATGGAGCCGAGCAGCCCTGCTCGTCGGCCTGGGTGAGATCGCTGCGCTCAGCGACCACGACGACTTCGCTCGCCAGCACGCCCTACTGCTGGCGGAGGTGGGCCGGTGACCGCGACCCTCTCGACCCTCTCGACCCATGGAACGGTGACGGGCCACCGTGACACGGCTGGCCACCCCGTCGCCCCCGGGGCGGTGCGCCGCATGCTCGCTCTCGCGATCGCCTCCATGCCCCTGCTCGTGCCGACGGCACCGGGCAACATCTCCCCCGCCGACCTGCCGATCCTGCTCTCGATCCTCGCAGTGTCGGGCTGGCTGTTGCGCCACCGTATCCGCCTGCGCCTGCCCTACTCCGCCGGCGTGTGGTTGCTGATGACTGCCGGAGCCGTGGCAGCCTTGGCTGTCGTCGACGTCCGCTCCACCACGGTCATCGCACAGGACGCGTTCCTGCTCCTGTGGTCCGGGATCATTGCGACGGCCCTGCGCACCGACCCCTCGCTCGTCCGTCTCGTGTGCGCCGCCTGGTGCTGGAGCGCAATCGGCTGGGCCGCAGTCCTCGTGACCGGTCGACTGACCGGGATCTCGTGGCTCGCCGGGCAGTCCCTTGCTGACGGGTCCCGAGCCTCGCTCACCTTCGGAGACCCCAACCTGGCCGGCAACTTCTTCGTCGCCGGCCTGTTCCTGGTGCTCGCCACGCGGCATCCCCGCTCGTCGGCCGCGCGGGCGCTCGGGCTCGTCCTGCTCGGTGCGGCCATCGTGTTCACCGGCTCCAACGGCGCTGCCCTGGGCACGGTGGTGGGGCTGGTCGTCGGATGGGTCGTGGCCGTCCGCCGCTCGCGAGGCCCCGTGGTTGCGCTGGGGCTTGCGGCGATGGTCGTGCTCGGGACCGGGGTCGCGGTCCGCACCGTGGACGTGGCTGCCCTGCGTGAGGCCGCAGCCTCGAGCGGGCCCGTGCTGCACGACTCCCTCGGCCGGAGCGACGAGTCGAGCAGGGAACGTGAAGCCCTCTTCGCCGAGGGGTCTCAGCTGTTCTGGACGCACGACCTGCTGGGAGTGGGTCCGAGCCGGACCAAGGCGACCCTGGCGGCCATCCCGGCCCCCTACGTCAAAGAGGCTCACAACGACTACGTCGCCACCCTGGTCGAGCGTGGCGTCGTGGGTGGTATCGGTCTGATCATGCTCCTCGCCACCGTTGCCGTCCGGCTCGGCCGGGTCGCAGGGGTTCGTGGACGGGCAGCACCCGTGGCCCGGTCGGCCCGGATCGCCGCACCGCAGTACCTCGTGTGTCTGGGGATCGCCTTCCTGGTCTCGGGGGCGTTCTACGAGGTGCTGCACTTCCGCCATCTGTGGGCCTACCTCGGACTCGTGGCCGGACTCGAGATGGTCCAGCGGGACGCGGACCAGGCGCCGCGCGTCACGGGTGGGGGGTGATGACGTGCTCCCCCCCTCGCGGACGTCCCTGCGCCTACGTCACCTCGACGTGCCGAGTCGATCGGTCGTCGCCAACATCACCGCACGTCTCGTCGCCGTCGTCGCCCTGGGGATCGGGACCATCGTCGTCGCTCGGAGCGGCGGCGCCGCCGACGTCGGAGTGCTGGCGCTGCTGCGGGTGCTCCCGGGCCTCGCCGGTGTCCTGGCGGCCTGTGGCCTCCCCGGTGCCATGGGCTATTTCCTGGCCGGGCCGTTCCGGTCGGAGCGGGGGCTCTGGCCAACGGTCCTGGCCATACTCGCAGCGGGGATGGCGGTGGGCGCCGCCGGCTGGCTCGTGCTGACCCCACTCATCCGCTCCCTCGTCCTGCCAGGGGCGAGCGCCACAGTGATGGTGCTGGCCGCCGTCAGCGTGGCGACCCAGCTCCCCGTCGCGGCCGGCAAGGCCGGCCTCCAGGGCCTGGGCGACCAGCGGGCCGCCAACGTCGTGACGGCCGCCGAGGAGGCCGCCTTCCTGCCGGCCTTCGCCCTCTTCTACCTTCTTGGCTATCGTGGCCCGCTGCTGCTGGTGATCGTGCTCGTCGCCGCAGACGTCATCGTCGCCGTAGGCGCATGGGCCCGTCTCGCATCCCAAGTCCACCGGCGGGGGATGCGCTTGCGCGGACGACCCGACGCCGAGCTCGCCCGACGTATCGTCTCCTTCGGCATCAGAGGGCAGGTCGGCGGCCTGGTGGGCCTGCTCAACCTCAGGCTGGACTTCATCATCCTCGGCTCGCTCGCCGGGCCCGGGCCACTGGGCGTGTACGCGGTCGCGTCGAAGTTCGCCGAGCTGGTCAAGGTCCCGGCGCTCGCGTTGACGTGGGTCAGCTACCCGCGCATCGCTCGCCTGGGGCCCGTCGCCTCGGCCCCCACGGTGCGCCGCCAGGTGCCCCGGCTGCTCGCCCTGGGGATTGTCGGAGCAGCAGGGGTCGCCCTGGCCGCCGGGCCGTTGCTGCCCACGCTCTACGGCCGGGAGTTCGTCGCCGCAGTCCTCCCGGGCATGGTCATCGTCGCCGGCCTCGCGGCCTCACCGGCCGGCGGGCTGGCAAGCGGGTACCTGCTGGGCACGAGCCGCCCGGGCCTCAACTCCCTCGTGCAGGGGATCGGTCTGCTGGTGACTCTGGGTCTCGACCTGCTGCTCATCCCGTCGTTCGGGATCCTGGGGGCCGCCGTGGCCAGCGCGGTCGCCTATCTCCTGACGGATGTCAGCCTCCTGATCGTGCTGCACCGGTTCACCCGGGGCCTGCGGTGAGTCCGACGCGCCGCGCCGGCGCCGCCCTCCTGCTGGGCATCTGCGTCCTTCTCGGCGGTTGTGACCGGGGCGCGGACACCCGCCTCGACGCCGGGGTCGCACGGACATCCCAGACGAGCGCCGCGACGCCGTACGTGAAGCTGGCGAGGGCGCTCGTCGGCAAAGGAGCCGACGTCTGGGTCGAGGCTGATTTCGTCAAGGCCTATCTCGCGGGGCCGGAACGCTACCGGCAGGTGCTCTCGATCTCCCTCGACCTGGCGCTGCGCAAGGGTGTGACCGGCATCAAGATCGCCGATGAGCTCGGCTACCACGACGGCACGACGCGCACCTCGGCGCATGCTCTGCTGGTGGCCGCGGCCCGCGACATCCACGCCGCGCAACCTGGGACCAAGGTACTGATCGACGTCGTCGTGCCGGAGCTCGGTTGTCTGTCGTGGACGGAGCGACCGACGACAGGCATGCGGGTCTGTGGCGCGTCCACGCGGGTCCGCAACCCGGCCGCGTCGCTCGACGCAGTCGACTCCTACGTGGCGACCGGCGCTCTCGACGTCATCAACCTCAGTCCCGGTCTGCGGGACGAGACGTACTACACCGACCAGGGGGTGTCGCGTGACCAGGCGATGCGCCTCGCCTGGCGAGAAGCGGTACGCCGATGGGGCAGCCGGGTCACCCTTCAGGCGCGCAAGGCGCTTGCGCATCCCGGGCCCTACCCCTACACGGCTGCCCGCGCCGAGGCCGATGTCCACACCTTCGTCGACATCCCGCTGTCGGAGGGCGCCCAGGCGGTGGACATCTGGGCCTGGGCGCAGGAGTACCGGGGCCAGCTCGTGACCCTCACCGACCCCGGGGGCCGACCCAACGCCCTCACCCGAGCCCTCCAGAAGCGCCGAGACAAAGGAGCCAAGCTGTGGACCCACATGACGCCGTCCGCACTACAGATGGACCTCTCCCGCGACGTCAAAGCCGTCTCCGCCCAGTTCGACTCCGTTCTCGTGGCGGCAGGCACAGGGTGAGCCCGCCCTCTGCTCCCCCGATGCTGTCGGAGACCGGCCCCCCGGTGGGCGGGGCCCGCCGCGCACTCGACGTGGCGGTCGCACTGATCGCCCTGCTGGTGGCGACACCGCTGCTGCTGGTGGCAGTGATCGCGATCCTGTGGACCAGCCCGGGACCCGCCTTGTTCCGACAGATCCGGGTGGGTGCGGGGGGACGGCCGTTCACCATCCTCAAGCTGCGGACCATGTCGACGGGGACCACAGGGCCCGACATCACGCTGTGCGGAGACCCCCGAGTCACCCGCGTCGGGGAGGTGCTCAGACGCACCTCCATCGACGAGCTGCCGCAGCTGTTCAACGTGCTGCGAGGTCAGATGACGCTCGTCGGACCGCGCCCGGAGACCCTCGATCTCGCCAGTCGCTACCCCAGGGAATGCCGCTGGGTGCTGCAGCACACTCCTGGCCTGACCGGGCCGGCGCAGGTCCGGCTGCGCGACGCCAGAGTGCTCGAACCCCCGTCCGGAACCACCGCAGGGGCCGTGGCAGCGACCGATCCCGTCCGCTGGTACCTCGAGCACGTCGTCCCGAGGCGGGTCAGTCTCGACGCGTCGTATCTGCAGGCCCCCAGCATGTCGCGCACCCTGTCGTTGTTGGTCGAGACAGGCGTCTACCTGCTGCGTGGTTCGTGAGCGAGAGCCGTCCGGCTGCCATCGACCGGTGCGGTGCTCACCCGTAGCGGGTCACAGCGGGCGTTGAGACAGGCACCGGTCTCCAGGTCGAAGTCGAAGTTGTGACCGAGACAGCGGAGAACCCCGTCACGCACGATGCCGCCGTGCTGCAGGTCCTCGCCGGCGTGGGGGCAGTAGCGACTGACGATGTAGTCGGTCGAGCCGTCGGTGAGGACGATGCTCTCGTCCGGATCACGGGTCGTCTCATAGGTCTCGATGGCGTCGAGAGCATCGGGGTCCGCATGCTTGAGCAGGCCGACGAGGTAGTCGTTGTAGACGTCCGGATCGCGGCTGGCCTTGATGCGCAACGACAGGAAGAGGTCCTCCCACCGCGCACGACCGGTCAGCACGGCATCCAACCATCTCGCTTCGAGGGTCAGGTGGTAGCCCGGGGTGACTCCCGAGGGCACGAGGTCGACGGCCACGGCGTCCGGCCCGAGGCGGACGTCCCACTGTCCGCCCGCCCGCCCCAGCACCTCGAAACGCACCGTCATGCCGATGCGGCGAAGGAAGTAGTCCGACAACCCACCGAGCGCGAGAAAGTGCTCCCGGAAGCGCTCTCCGAGCCGGCTCTCAGGGCCGGGGTCGGGCAGGTCGGTGTAGACGGCGGCGATCTCGGCCCACCTGCGGTCGGCGTAGTCCCTCAGGTATCCGGACGTGTCGTCGAAGGAGAACCCCTGCCAGTGCGGATCTCGTTCGACCGACACCGACCCGGCCCGCATCCGGTCACCCGGCAGCAGGTAGTCGCAGTCCTGGTGGGGCAGGCGGTCTCGGAGGAAGGCGAGCGCCTGCTCCTGGTCCGGGAAGATCCCCGGCGCGCGCGTCGCGGCGTTGTGGTGGGCCAGCGCCGGGTCGAGGAAGCAGGGCGGACCGGCATACGGGATGACGACCTTCGGCGGGGCGGCCCGGAGCAACCGGGTGACCGCCCGGAACTTGCCCGTCCGCTTCTCGGCACTGATCCGGTCGATGACGTCCCGGGGGTAGTCGTAACAGATCGGATGCCACGACGCGCCGGACATCTGCACGCCCATCAGGTCGATGACTCCCCCCGCCTCGTCGTGGGCCCGGCGCAGCTGACCGACGCTGAGACGAGCATCGTTCGTGTGCAGCACGGTGTGCGTGCCCGTGTGGACGAGGATGGCTGCGTCATGGCACATCGGGCTCTGTTCCGGGATGACCGTCACCCACGCGCCACGGTCATTGAGGGCCAGGCGCTGCCAGGCGTCGAGCTCGATCACGACGTTCGAGATGCCCGCGCCGGCGAGGCGGTTTCGCATCTCGCGCGAGGGGTACCGGGGGATGACGATGCGGACCGATGGGGACAGCTGTCGAAGCAAGGGCAGGTCGAGGTGGTCCAGGTGCTCGTGCGAGATCGCCACCCAGTCGACGTCGAGCATCTCGGCAGTGCGGACGTGGGAGTTGTCGGGGAACGGGAACCACGAGCCGAGGAACGCGCCGCCGGGCGACATCCAGGGGTCGCACAGCAGGCGCAGGCCCGCGGCGTCGATACGCAGGCCGGCGTGTCCGAGGGAGGTGACGAGTGGTGCGCTCATACGCCGACCATGCGCTCTGCGGACGCGCTCCGGCACCGCCAGTCGGGGGGACGCGGGCTACGTCGATTGGCGGACGTGACCCGGCCACGAGCCATCAACCCCGGCATCCGAGGTGCCGGACGGGCCTCCTCACCGGCCACACATCTGCCGCAACGACGCGAGGTGGCCGCGGACCATCGTTCGGACGTCGCTGCGGATCGTCGCCGACGGCACGACGACCGCCGAGCGGTAGGCGGCGAGGTCGTCGGTCACGTTCTGCAGCTGCTCGCGCGCGTCGTCGGACAGCTGCGCTCTCGCCAACGAGGCCGCCCGGCCACGGAGACCGGTGATGCTCGCCGGACTCGTGGTCGAGGTCGTCGCCGTGTCCACATTCGTGAGGAGCGAGCGGACCGACGGACATTGTGTAGGCGCCGGTGCTGTCGAGACCTTCGCTCTGGACGACCCGGGCGGGGTCGGCCTCGGCGCGGAGGGGGCCTTTACCGAGGGGACGCTGCGGGAGGGGGCGCCGAGTGCGGGTCCGCTGGACTTCGCGGCGGGGGCACCTGTGGGGGGTCGGAACTCCAAGGCTCCCCGGTCGTCGTAGGACCGCACCCCCACCCCGCTGTCGACCGTGGCCGGGTCGTCGACGCGTGGCAGTCCGGTAACGTCATGGTCTCGCTGGCCGGGAGCACCGGAGTCGGCCGAGTCGATGGCAGCGGAGCCTGCCCCCAGCGTGAAGTCCCCAGACGTCGGAGCGGTCCACAGCGGGTCCGACTGCAGCCCGTTCCCATCCTGGCCCGATGCCGCCGCGAAGGCGGCCAGCGAGGTGTAGGAGGTCGAACCCCAGACCATCATGGTGGCGGTGGAGCCGGCGATGACGGGGGCCACGAGCGCGACGAGGTCGTGGTCGAGGGTCGTGCCGAGCTGTGACGTGGAGTCGACCCGGATGTTGCCCCTCGATCTCGGGCACTTGACCGTTCCGCCCGCCCCGTCGGGGCACGTCGACGCGTTGTCGACCGCGATGTTGTTGGCAATGACGAACCCGCTCGGGGTGCCGGGCGGCAGACCCTCGAGATTGATCCCGGCCGAGGCGTTGTCGTAGACGTCGTTCCCGACGATGCTGCTCCCGGTCACCGCGTAGTTGTCGATGCCGTGGTCACCGGTGATGCAGCCCGTGGTCACACCCGTGGGAGGCGCGCTGCAGTTGCTGAGAGTCGTCGTCGTGAAACCCTTGTTGTGGTAGGCAAGGTTGTTGACGATCACGTTGCTGTCGCCGCCGGGGTATGACTGGATCCCGGAGTCCTCGTTGTCGTGGACCCGATTGCCCTCCACGATGTTGGCCGGGGCGCGCAGGTCGATGCCGACCGCATTTCGCACGTAACCGTAGGCGTTGAACGAGCTCTCGTTGCCCGTGATCAGGTTGCCGGTCGCCTGGTTGGTCAGATAGATGCCCGAGGCCGAGTTGTCCGTCACCAGGTTGTTCGTCACCACCGAGTTGGTCATGGAGTTGAGGTACATCCCGTACTGCGAGCTCCCTGACACGCGCTGGCCCGACCCGCGAACCGTGTTGTTGGACAAAGTGACACCCGTGGCGTTGTAGACGTAGATGCCGCTACCGGTCGAGCCGGAGATGGTGAAGCCCGACACCGTGATCCAGCTCTGGTTGGAGATCGTGAAACCGTGCCGCGCGCCGAGGATCGACACGGAGGCACCGGGGCTGGGCTGAAAGGTGATCGGTGCCGCTGCCGTCCCGGAGTGCCAGGGAAACACCTCGTCGGTGTAGGTGCCCGCCGCGACGACCACCGTCTGCCCCGAGAGGGCGACCTTGCCGGCCTTGGCGATGGTGCAGAAGGGAAGACTCGTCGTGCCCGCCCCGGTGTCGGAGCAGGTCCCACCGCCGACGTAGAGGTAGGGAGTGGGCCCGGACGCCATGGCTGCGCCGGGGGGGGTGAGCAACGCAGCCATGGCGAGACCGAGGGTGCCCGCGGTCATCGAGACCGTGAGCCGGGCGGTGGCCGAACGCCGGGGCAGCCGTGACGAACCCATGATCTTCCTCCCACGCCTGTTGCTCCCCGACTCGATCTCAGTGTGGGGCGGGCGCGCCCTGGTGACATCCTGCGAATGCCGCAGTTCGCTACGCGGATCGTCGTAGCCGCGACGTACTCCCGCTGCGCCTCGCGGTCACGCCGTGGGCAGGGCCGTTCAGGACGGCTGCATCGAGTTTGGCTCGGCGGCGCTGGCGACCGGTCGGTCTCCGGTCGCGCACGTGGAGAAGCGCGAGCCGCTGACCCCGAGGATCAGGCAGGGGAACGCCACGGGCACCCCGTACTGCGCCTTCGGATCGGCGATGAAGAGTGCCACGCTCACCTCATGGCCTCCTTCACCCAAGGGCCACGGAGCGCTTGAGCTCACCCAGCCGGGGCCAGGGCCCGGGCCCTATTCCGGGGGACCGTCCGCACGGTTGCGGGATGGACGGGTCCGATTCGAGGGGTCGAGCGCTGATGGGGATGGACCGATGATGCGTCGCAGCCGCATGCTGTCTTCTTGTTCGGTCTGTTCGAGCGAGAGTTCGAGGGTGGCGAGCGTGTCACGCAGCCAGGGCAACCACCGTTTGTCCAGTGCGCGCATCCGTCGGCGGGTGACGGCGATCTCGGCGTCGAGGCGGCGGACTGCCTCGTTGGCGGCGGCAGCGCGGGCGCCGGCACGTAGCGCCGCGTGGAAAGCGGTGGCCGCGGGTCCAACGGCGGCGTTGCCCAGGAGGACGGGCGGCCTTGGGCCGCGACCGGCGACGGCGACGTCCTCGGGGTAGACGACCCCCATGGACGAGGTCCACACCACGGTGATGTCGACCAGCTGGGGTGGCGCGGCACCGCGTATCGCGTCCTGGCCACCGAGCAGGCTCGCTCGCAACAGCCACATCTGGGCCTCGGCCTCGGTGGCGGCCCATTGCTCGTTACGGCGCGCGGCCCGGGTCTGGAGCCGCTGCCGTTCGGGTACCAGGATGCGCAGCTTGCGGTCGAGCTGACCGCGGCCGCGTTCGGCCGTGTCCAGGCGTTGGCGCAGCCACATCCGCCCGGCCCGGCCGGGCGGGACTCTTGCCATTGGCGGCACGGCGTCAATCCTCGGTTCGTGGGTGGGAGTCGAGGAAGCGTTGGGACAGCATGGTCAGCTCGCGGCGGGGCAGCATGTTGGCGACGTCCCAGCAGCGCTCTAGGGTCTCGTCGAGACTCCGTCGTTCGCCCGGGTGCTGATTGGCCAGGCGTTGTTCGAACTGCGTGGCGAAGTCGAGGTAGAGCTGATCTGTCGCGCTGAGGGCGGCAGCTCCGATGATCTCGGCGAGTTCTCGGACCTGCCGGGCGCGGGCCATCGCGGCAAGCAGCTGGGCAGCGAGTTCGAGGTGGTCGTCGCGGGTTCGGCCGGGTCCGGCCCCGCTGCGCATCAGACGGGACAGCGATGACAGCGGGTCGATCGGTGGGTAGATGCCCCGGGCATGCACGTCGGCGGCCAGCACGATCTGGCCTTCAGTGATGTAGCCGGTCAGGTCGGGCACAGGGTGGGTGATGTCGCCCGCGGGCATCGTGAGGACAGGAAGGACGGTGACTGATCCAGAGGTGCCGCGGATGCGGCCGCACCGCTCGTACAGGGAGGCGAGGTCGCTGTAGAGGTCGCCTGGGTAGCCTCGCCGGCCGGGCATTTCACCGCGGGCGGCCGACAGCTCGCGGAGGGCTTCGGCATAGCTGGTCATGTCGGCCATCACCACGAGGACGTGTCGGTGCAGCTCGAAGGCAAGGTGTTCGGCGACGGTCAGCGCGATACGTGGGGTCAGGATCCGTTCGATCACGGGGTCGTCTGCGGTGTTGAGCAGCAGCAGCAATTCGCCGGCGGCCGAGCGCTCCTCGAGGGCCGTCCGCACCGTCTCGGCGTCGGCGTGTGTCAGCCCCATCGCGGCGAAGACGACGCTGAAGGGCTCGTCGCCGGCGATCGACTGCGCGGCGATCTGCGCGGCAAGTTCCAGGTGCGGCAGTCCGGCCACCGAGAAGATCGGCAGCTTCTGGCCGCGGACGATGGTGGTGAGTGCATCGATAGTCGAGATGCCGGTGAGCACCGGCTCGGCCGGCGGGTCGCGGTGCGTAGGGTTCAAGGGGTAGCCGGCCACCGGGGCTGTAGCGGTGCCGGAGATCGGCGGACCGCCGTCGATCGGCTCGCCACGTCCGTTGCAGATGCGTCCTAGCCAGTCGGCCCCGACTGGAATCCACATCGGGGATCCGGAGAACGACACACGGGTGGTCCGCGGCACTAGGCCGTCGGTGCCTTGCAGGACCTGTACGACCGCGAGATCGCGGTCGACCTCCAGGACCAGGCCCTGCCGCAGTTCGCCATCGACCGCGCCGGTCACGTCATCGGGTTCGGTGCGGATCGTCGCGAACTCGTCCCAGCCGACGCCGGCCACACCCCGCAGAACGAGCAGCGGTCCGCGCAACTCGCTCGTGCCGCCGTACTCCACGGGCAATTCGATCGGAGGACGGACAGTGGAGCCGGCGGTAGGCGACGTCGCGGGTTGCGGCTCGATCATTGCAGGCCCGTCAGGGCATCGAGCATCTGCATGCGGCGAGCAGCGATCCCGGCGGTGGCCTCCGTCGGCGTCTCCTGGGCAGCACGCAGCAGCGGAGAAAAGTCGAACGCTTCGATCTCTGCGGCGGGGATGCCACGCGCAATCATCGCTTCACTTTCGTCGACCACGGCGAGGACGGCATCGATGAGGGCAGCGGTCTTGGCCGCCGAGCAGTGCGCATCGTTGTCCGATAGCGCGTTCTGCTGCAACACGCCCTCGCGCAGCAGCCGTCCGGCGAGCAGCACGACACGCTCGTGCCCGGGCAGTGAACCGGCGCCTATCAGCTCGGCCAGCTCGCCGAGGCGGTCCGCGTCAGCCAGCAACGTCGTGACCCGGGCCCGGCGCGACGCCCAGTCCGGGTCACCGTTGCGTGCGTACCAGGCCCCGAGCGCGTCTGTGTCGCGTGAAAACGAGCCGGCCCACGCCACTGCTGGGTAGTGCCGGGCGTAGGCGAGGTCGCGGTCCAGGCTCCAGAGCCCGCGGACGAATCGCTCGGTCTGAGCGGTGACCGGCTCGGTCGTGTCGCCGCCGGCCGGTGACACCGCGCCGATGATGGTGACGGATGCAGGGGTCCCGCCCAGGGTGGTCACTCGGCCCGCCCGTTCGTAGAACGCAGCCAACGCTGACGGAAGCGATGCCGGGTAGCCCTCCTCCGCCGGCAGTGCCCCCGACCGGGATGCGAACTCCCGCAGCGCCTCGGCCCAACGGGAGGTCGAGTCAGCGATAACGACGGTGTGATAGCCCATGTCGCGGAAGTACTCAGCGACCGTCACCCCCGTGTAGATCGACGCCTCCCGAGCCATCATCGGCATGTTCGAGGTGTTGGCGATGATCACTGTGCGCTCGGCTAGCCGACGCCCGGTACGCGGGTCGGTGAGTGTGGACAGATCGGCCAGCACGTCAGCCATCTCGTTGCCACGCTCGCCGCAGCCGACGTAGACGATCACGTCGGCCTGGCACCACTTGGCGATCTGCTGCAGCAACATTGTCTTGCCCGTGCCGAACCCGCCCGGCACTGCCGCGCTGCTGCCGCGGGCCAGCGGGAAGATTGCGTCGATCACGCGCTGGCCGGTCAGTAGCGGTTCGGCCGCCGTGACCCGCTCCCGCACCGGACGTGGCCGGCGCACCGGCCACAGCGCGCTCAGGCCGACCGGGGTGCCGGACACGGTGGCCACGATCGCGTCCGACGGGTACACCCCGGTGTCCGCCAGCCACGCGACGCGCCCGTCAACTCCCGGCGGCACGAGGACACGGTATTCGAGGCCGCCGGCATCGGGCACCACCCCCAACACCCCGCCCGCGATGACCTCGGACCCCTCGGCAACGACCGGTTGCCAGTGCCACTCGGCTTCGGTGTCCTCCTGGTGTGAACCCGGGGTCAGCCAGGTCGGTGCGGAAGAGAGCGGGCGCAGCAAGCCGTCGAACACGCCGCCCAGCAGCCCCGGCCCGAGGCGTGCCGACAGCGGGCGGCCCAGCGCCGCCACCGGATCGCCCACGGCAAGGCCACCGGTGTATTCATAGGCCTGCACCGATGCGATCGAGTCCCGGATCGCCACCACCTCACCGAGCAGGCCGGCCGCTCCCAGGGCAACCATCTCCGACATCGCGACGTCAACGAGTCCCTCGGCCTCAACGAGGGGTCCGCTGACCCGCAGTAGCCGACCCGGGCCCGGACCGGCTACTGAGGTGCCCACAGCTGCCCCAGGTCAATTCCAGCGAGAGCGGCTTCGACGAGCGCGCCTACCGAGGCGTCGATGTGGCGCCCGTCTGGCGCCTCGCCCATCACCCCGCCGGCCGGATGGTCTCGGACCGTCGCGCCCTCGCCCAACCGGTCGCGGACAGTCACCGCCAGACGGTGATGCCGCTCCGGATCGGCGAGTAGCCCCGCCACTGCGGCACGTGATCGATGGCGCAGCTCGTCGTAGGCGGCGCGCTGGGCGGCCAGGACCACCGCGCGGGCCGCGCGCCGGGACGTGGCCCGGTCGGCCGCCAGCAACCCGGCCGCGTCGGCTTCGCCCAGCGCCTGGGCATGCGCCAGTGAGGCCTCGGCCTGGCTGGCGGCTGCTGCCACGACTCGCTGGCCTTCCTGCTCGGCAGCCGCCCGTTCGCCGTCCGCGCCAGCCTGGGCCCTGGCCAGCAGTGTCACCGTCAGTGGCTCCAGCGCCTGCCTGCGCACCTCGGTTTCGGTCACGGCAACACGATGGTCAGAGGAGCCTGCGTCGCGGTCCGGTCGGAGCCGATCGCTCGTGCTGCCGCGTCGGTGAGGATCACCACCGCGACGGTGCCCGGCATGACCCGCCACGCCTGCCGCGCCTGATCTGCGGTGTCGACCGGGTAGATGCGGGCCCCGGCCAGCGCGAAGCCACCGATCTGCGGCGCGGCGCCGATCGCCGCAACGTCGCTCATGCTCGCTCTGCGTGTCGTCGCTCGGTACTCATGCTTTTCCGATCAGGATCACCGAGACGATCAGCCCATAGATGGCGATGCCTTCCGCGAGCCCGACGATGACCATGGCCCGGCCGAACAACTCCGGTCGTTCGCTGATCGCCGCCATGGCTGCGGAACCGGTGTAGGCCACCGCGATTGCGGCGCCGATCGAGGAGCCTGCGATCGCAATCGCGGCGCCGATCAGCGCCGACCCGTTCGCCGTCGCCGCCACAGTTGTCCCCACGGCCGTAGCGGGCGCCACGGTCGCCGCAGAGGATGGCCCGGCTGCCAGCGCCGTCACCGCCAGCAACGCGAGCGCGGCCAGCATCAGCACCCCATTGGCGGCCAACACCACCCGCAGCGCCGTGCGCCCCTGCCAACGCAACAACCATCCGACGGACGCGGCGGCTGCGACGAGCACGGGTAGGCAGATCATCCAGGTCAACACGACGCCTCCAGGGTTTTCACGAAACGGTGCTCAGCGGAACGTGCCAGGGTCGAAACGGCCGGCCCTCGCCGTCGAAGACCCGGGAGAACAGCTCGTAGTACTCCAGCCGCAGCGCCTGGATGGCCACCACGAGACCCTCGAGTGCCAGCGCCACGGCGTTGCCGATCAGGAAGATCAGGACCGCGCCGACAGCCCCGAGCGGACCGTGCTCGGCCGCCCCGGTAGTCGCTTGCCAGATAACAAGGCCAAGCGCAGCGTGAGTGAGACCAAACGCGGCCAGCCGGGCGAAGCTGACCAGGTTGGAGGCCAACCGCACGACCATGTCGAACAGCTCGATGCCGGCCTGCGCCGCACCGGCGCCATGGCCCCCTGCCGCGGCGAGCAGGCCGAGGTAGGCAACCACCAGACCGGCCACTGCCACGACCCCGCCCAGCGCCGCCAGCCAGCCCCGAGAGAGGTAGACCCCGCCGGCCAGCAGCCCGAGGCCGAGGAACAGCGCCGCCCCAGCCAGACCCGACGGTGCGTAGAACGCACGGCGCCAACCACCCTCCCGGAACCGGTTGAGCGTACCCAGCCCGTACGCGCACGCCAACAACACCGCCCCGACCGCGACCGCCGCCCCGAGCAGCGTTACGGAGTTATCGAGCGGAGCCAGCCACAGCACCGGCACGACCTGCGTGGGGCCGAAGAACTCCCCATAGAGCCCGCCAAAGACCATGCTGGCCAGGCCAGCGCCCGCTACGAACAGCCAGAAGGGGCGAAGCCGATCCAGCGACGACCACCACCGGGCGCGGATCGCGAACCCGGCGAGCAGCAGCAGCGCACCGTGCCCGACATCGGCGAACATCATGCCGAACATCACCACGTAGGCCAGCCCAGCGACCAGCGACGGGTTCAGATCCGCGTACGGGACGGTCGCGTAGGTCTCGACAAGTGGGGCGAAGTCCCGTGCGGCCCCTTCCTGCGCGAGCAGCGTCGGCGGGTCCACACCGGCTGGTCGCGGCATCGGCACCACCGCAGCACCCTCGCTGGCGACCCGGCTTGCGAGCCGGGACAGCTCGTCGGCCATCATCCAGCCGGCCAGCGCGGCCACCCGACCCCGGGTGACGGCTTGCGCGGCCCGGTGCTCGAGCTGCGCCTCACCGGCAATCAGGTCGACGCGACCCGCACGCTCCCAGCCAGCGAGATCCGGCTCGCCCGCGGCGAGCGCCGCAGTCACGCCGGCGCTCGGCAAACGCTGCAGCCGGTCCGCAGCAGGCGACGCCAGCGGCTGCGCCCCTCGTGCGTCGCTGTCGTCCAGTTCCACCGTGCCTGTATCGGCGACCACAACCAGCAGGTCGCGCAGGGCGTCTCGAGGAGCCACCAGGGCGACGCGCTGCATAGCGACGGGGTGCAATGCGTCACGCCACCGCATCGAAGACCTCCAAGGGGCCGCCACCGCGGGCCGCGATCTCGAGTGCGGCTCGCACCCGCCATGCGTCAACGGCCATCATCGCGACCGCGCCGACCAGCACGTCCGGGCCCGCCCCGGTGTGTCGGCATAGCGCCGCTCCGTCACGCTCGATCCGAGCCCACCACCGGGCCTCGGCCTGCCACAACCCACTCACGTCGTCCACGTCGGCCAAGGCCCACCGCGCGGCCGGCGGTAGCGCATCGGACAATTCCCGCAGAGAGGCCGACGCCGCCGCAGATCCGACGACACGTGAAGCGGCCAGCCTCGTTCGCTCCGACCATGCGTGGTTGTCGTCCACGATTTCCCTGGCCAGCAGCAACGCTGCCGCTCCTGCTGCCCAGGCCCCCGCGCGGGGCACTTCCGACATGATCCGATCGGCCAGAGCGAGCCGCATCATCACCGCAATCTCCCGAGGCGTATCGCCACCCGGGTCACCCCACGGCGACGTCGCTAGCACCTGACGCAGGTCCACCAACCCGGTCGTGGCCGCCAGCCGTGGCCAAGCGGTCGCCAAGCCTCCCAGGGCAAAGGGCGCCGGCGCGGGCCCACCGGCTAGGCGCTGCAGGTGATCGCTCACATTTGCGGCCTCGACCGTCCCGAGCAGCGCGCGCAGCATCACCACGCCATCGCGCGGCAGCCATCCGGCCAAGACCCGCACGTTCCACACGACCGTCGCGACCAGGGCGCGCTGGGCGACGGCCAGCGACTGGCCGGGCCGCACATCGTGCCCGTACGGCGATGCCGCCAGCCGCGCGACGGCTTCGTCAAGCGACGAACTCCCGGCGATTTCCCGGGCCGCGGCACGTCCCACGCGCCGCTGACTCATCGCGTTTGCCCGGACACTGCCAGCCACCCACGCCACACTCACGACGGCCTCGACTGTTTCTCAACACCGATCAGTTCGCCCACGGCAGCGACCACGGAATCGACGTAACCCGCCATCCGCTGCGACGAATGCTCCTTGATCGCCGCCGCCTCGACACGTGCCGCCGCCAGCTCGGCGTTCCCGTCCGCAGCGCACTGCCCACGCATCCGCGTCAGCGCCGCGGCGCGTTCGGCCTCGGCCCGCCCGCTTGCGTCGGCGAGGATCGCATGGACCCGTTCAGCCGCAGCCGCGGTGATCGCGGAGGCGTCCCGGCGGGCAGCGTCCTCAAGGTCGTCGCACTGACGATCCACCTCGGTCAGTAGGAGGAACAGCGGTTCCAGTTCAGCTGCCGCCGTGGCCGCTCGGTCGATCGGAACCCCGGTGGTGCTGGCGCCGCCCGGGGCCCCGGACGGCCGGAAGCGGTGTAGCAGATCACGAACCCGCGGCATCAGGGCTCCGCTCTGCCAGTCCCACCCCTACTGCCACCCTGGTCAGGCAGCAGTCCAGCACCGGTTTACTCGGGATCTGTGGGCACGTGGTGCCGACCGACTCAGCCGGCAGCGCTCGCCTCACGTGGCGGTGCGGACGCTGACGATGCTGTCCCCGGCATCGATCTGGACGCGGGGATCGGCCCGGCTGGGTCGCAGTGGGTGGACAGCCAAGCCGAGCATCGTGACGGCCGGCTCTTCGTCGGGGAGGGGACCGCAGCGCCGGGGGGCACGAAACATCGCGGTCCGCAGCTCGACCGGGGAATCCCGGAGTGGGATGAACTCGGTGCAGGACCGCCGCCACTTCGCAACGAAAGCCGGGGACCTGGAGTCCAAAGCCCCCGCGAGGACGTGGTCGACGGCCTCCGCGGCGGAAGTGATCTACATGGTCCGCAACCGCCGAGGGAGCACCGCCTGGCATGCCTCGCAGGCGTACCGCGGGCTTGCGCAGCCCAGATGTGCCACGCACAGGTGAATGGCGGCCTGCGGCCACGTCGCCACGCGCGATCCCCTCCGGCCGTGGCAGCACACGATGCATGCTTCGAGCATGGCACGGTTGCGCAGAATCATGGACAGGATCCAGCACGGCGGCCATCGCAGCTCCTCGTTGGCTTGTGAGCCTCGATGAAAGTCCACCTGGGACCGGGGGTCAGCGCCGCCGCTGAGCTCGCTCGAACCCCGGGACCAACGGGCCAGGACCACCCCACAGCGTGTCTGGCGGGCATCCGGCGGCCCTGCACCGAGTGGCATCTTCCCCATCGGACAAGGCCGCGTTTGCCGGCACGTCCAGGCAAGGACCGGTGCGCCGGCCGGCTGCCGGAGGCGCACCTTTCTACAGCGGAGACCGGTGAGCTCCGCGCCGCGGATGAGGGCGTGCCCCGTGCCACCATTGGCCATGGAGACAAACATGGACGCATCTCAGAAGTCTGATCGGCAGGATCTGGAACGTCGGATCCACATCGACCTGCCCCGGGTCCTCCCTGAGGAAATGGGGACGACTCAGCAC
>CAVXRG010000002.1:0-507806 GCA_963764195.1 uncultured Actinomycetota bacterium | reverse complement strand
TCGTTCCGAGCCCGCCGCGCGGCAGCCGAACCGCCGCCTCCCGGCTCAGGCGTGGCGGGAGCGGAAGGGCAGCCACACGGCGAGGGCCATCAGGCCCATGCCCAGCGGGAAGTGGATCGCCGTGACCGCGGGAGAGTCACCGATCAGGCTGCCGAGGTGGCCCTCGAGGGCGAGGAGCACGAGGAAGACGGCGGTACCGATGATGAGGTCGCGGCGCGATCGCAGCTTCACCACGGCGACGACGAGCGCGACGAGGGCGAGCGCGATGCTGACCTTCGCGCCGAGGTCGTGCACCTGGACCCACCTGTCCTGGTAGTCCTGGCCTTCGTGGACGAAGAGCCCGGCCCACAGTGCCTGGAGCAGGACCACGACACTGGTGACGACCGCCACCACGGTGTAGAGGGTGCTGCGGGCGCCGAGGGTGCGGGTGGCGGTCGAGCCTCGCGTCTGCGTGTCGGTATTGGTCAAGGGAGGTCCTCACGTTGGGTGGCCCCTCGAATGGAGCCAAGACCTTCCACGCTACGTTTCGACCTCACCTGGAAAGGTCATCATGGACCTAAGAAAGCCTTAATTCAGACATCTCAGAGGAGATTCGCAGTCTTCACCCATGGTGCGGACGGCGCGTCCCGGGCGCGCCGGTTTCGGTCGCCGCCTCCCGATCCGTTAGTGTTGCTCATGCACGCGGGCGTAGTTCAGTAGCAGAACAGCCTCCCTCCAGGAGGAAGACGTAAGTGCGATCCTTGCCGCCTGCTCCACTCCCGAAGGGCCCGGTCACCACGACCGGGCCCTTCGTCGTCTCTCCGCACGATGCTCGGGTCGGGTATGCCGGGCAGCCGGCCGAGCGGCATACCCCCTGCTGCGCCCCCTCCGTCACTGCTGCGCCAGGTGGAGCAGTGACGGGGCGACGGCGGACCCCCACGAGCCCTTGCGTTCGTTACCCAGCAGTAGCATCATGGAAGTGACCCGCCGGTAACTTCGGCGTGTCCACCGACTGCCGATGACGGCCAGAGACGAGTGGAGGACCCCATGGGCCACTACAAGAGCAACGTGCGCGACCTCGAGTTCAACCTCTTCGAGGTGTTCGGCCGGGGGGACGTGCTCGGCCACGGGATCTACGAGGACGTCGACGTCGACGCCGCCAAGGACATCCTGCGCGAGGTGTCCCGCCTGTCGGAGAACGAGCTGGCCGAGAGCCTGCTCGACTCCGACCGCAACCCGCCGGTCTACGACCCGGCCACCCACTCGGTGACGATGCCCGAGTCCTTCCGGAAGTCCTTCCGCGCCTACGTCGACGGCGACTGGGGCAACCTCGACGTGCCCGCCGAGCTCGGCGGCATGGTCGTCCCTCCGTCGCTGCGCTGGTCGGTCGCCGAGATGGTCTGCGGGGCCAACCCGGCCGTCCACATGTTCACCGCGAGCTACTCCTTCGCCAACCTGCTCTACCACCTCGGGACCGACGAGCAGAAGAAGCTCGCGCAGCACATGGTCGACCACGCCTGGCACGCGACGATGGTGCTCACCGAGCCCGACGCCGGCTCGGACGTCGGCGCCGGCCGCGCCAAGGCGGTCCAGCAGCCCGACGGCAGCTGGCACGTCACCGGCGTCAAACGCTTCATCACCTCGGCCGAGTCCGACCTCGTCGACAACGTCGTCCACTTCGTCCTCGCCCGCCCCGAGGGCGCCGGCCCCGGCACCAAGGGCCTCTCGCTCTTCGTCGTCCCGAAGTTCCACGTCGACCTCGAGACCGGCGAGCTCGGTGAGCGCAACGGGGCCTACGTCACCAACGTCGAGCACAAGATGGGCCTCAAGGTCAGCACGACGTGCGAGGTCACCTTCGGCGACGGGGAGCCGGCTGTCGGCACCCTGCTCGGAGACGTCCACGACGGCATCGCGCAGATGTTCAAGGTCATCGAGAATGCGCGGATGTTCGTCGGCACCAAGGCGATCGCCACCCTCTCGACCGGCTACCTCAACGCCCTCGAGTATGCCAAGGAGCGCGTCCAGGGCGCCGACCTGACCCGGATGACCGACAAGACCGCCCCGCGCGTCACGATCACCCACCACCCCGACGTCCGTCGCTCGCTGATGCTCCAGAAGGCGTATGCCGAGGGGCTGCGCGCGCTCGTCATCTACACCGCCAGCCAGCAGGACGTCGTCGACCAGGCCCAGCACGGCGACCCGACGACGGCCCTCGAGAAGGGCTCGGACGCCGACCTCGCCAACCGGACGAGCGACCTGCTCCTGCCGATCGTCAAGGCGCTCGGCTCCGAGCGCGCCTGGGTGCTGCTCGGCACCGAGTCCCTCCAGACCCTCGGCGGCTCCGGGTTCCTGCAGGACTACCCGATCGAGCAGTACGTCCGCGACGCCAAGATCGACACCCTCTACGAGGGCACGACGGCGATCCAGGGCCTCGACTTCTTCTTCCGCAAGATCGTTCGCGACAAGGGCCAGGCCCTCCAGCACGTCGCCGGACAGATCCAGGAGTTCGCCAAGGACCTCGGCGGACCGCTCGACACCGAGCGCGAGCTGCTCGGGCGAGGGCTCGAGGACATCCAGGCGATCCTCGGCCACATGGTCGGTGACCTGACGAAGTCGGACCCACGCACCGGTGGCGAGGTGGCCAACCTCTACAAGGTCGGCCAGAACACCTCGCGCCTGCTCCTCGCCGCCGGTGACCTCGTCGTCGGCTGGCTGCTGCTGCGCCAGGCAGAGGTCGCCCAACGGGCCCTCGACGCCGGGGCCTCGGGCAAGGACGCGGACTTCTACACCGGCAAGATCGCGGCCGCCTCGTTCTACGCCAAGAACGTCCTGCCCAGGCTCACCGCCGAGCGGGCGATCGCCGAGGCGACGGACAACAGCCTGATGGACGTCCCCGAGTCGGCCTTCTGAGCGACGCCGCCTCAGAGGCGGTCGTCGCGGCGCTCGACCCGGCGCTCGACGACCTCGTCGCCGTCGTCGCCGTCGTCGCGGCGCTCGACCCGGGTCTCGCGCTCGACCACGTCGGGCGCTCCGCGGCGCTCGCTGACCATCGTGTGCTGGGTCCGGTTGCGCTGGGCGTTCATGATGAGGCCGAGGACGATCGCGAGCGCCCCGCCGATCATCATGATCAGGCCGACCGTGTTGAGGTTGACGTTCACCAGGTCGTCGACGACGCCGGTGAAGTAGAAGATCGCACCGACCACGAGGAGGAAGATCCCCAGTCCGATTCCCATGCTGTCTCCTTGCTCGTGGCGCGCACCGTTGCCCGCCTCGCGGGACCATACCCGCTGGTGGAGGCGGGCTCACGCAGCGGTGCTGTCGACCCCGGTCCGGTGTGGGAGCGCCCCCACGACGAGGGCGACGAGCACGCAGAGGACGGCGACGACTCCCGCCTCGACGAGGAAGCCGCGGATTACGACGGGGTATGCCGCGTCGACGATCGTGCGACCGGCCGGGTCGGCGACCGAGGCCACGACCCGGTCCCGTGCCAGCAGAGCCCCGGCTCCCGTCGCGGCCGCCAGCAGTCCGGAGCCGACGAGGACCCAGATCGTCGCTCGCCGCCGGCGACCCGCGAGGGCGACGGCGAGCGCGCCGAGACCGAGCAGCACGAAGGGCGCCCAGACCCCGGCAGTGTCGGCGAGGCGGTAGTAGCGGCGGGAGGCCTCGACCTGTCCGGGCTCGATGATCGGGATGGCGACGACGGGGTGCAGCGCGTCGGGCACGGTCAGCGGGAAGGGGGCGAGCGCCTCGACGAGGGGCTTGACCGGGATGGTGAGCGAGAGACTGATCCCACCCGAGCCGTCGAGCTCGGCACCCGGATCGCCACGCATCGCCGTGATGAACTGCTCGTGCAGCGACGTCGTCGACGTCACCCACTCCGGCTCGAAGTCGGGGCTCGTCACGACGCGCACGACGGCGTCGTTGACCGGACCACGCACCCGCTCTGCGAGCGCGTCGGGCAGTGGCAGCTGCTTGACCACCGTCGCCGTCGCGGCGTCGGCGATCGCGGTCTGCACCTCGGGCGTCGTCGCGACCGGTCGGACCGTCTCGACGAAGGTGTCGGTGCGCGTGAGCAACGCCCCGACCCAGAACGCGAGGAGCGCTGCCGGCACGAGCAGCACCGCGACCAGCCCGATGAGGCCGGCGGCGATGGACCGCCCCGGCCGGTTCATGCGCCCCTCAGATCGAGCTCGAGGCGGGCAGGGGCCGTGTCGTCGAGGACGACCGGGATCCCCCAGTCCTGCTGGAAGAGGTGACAGGCCGCGTGCTCGGGAACCTCGCCGGTCTCCGGGTCGCCGTCACAGGCGGCGGCCTGGACCGACACGTGCAGGATGCCCGACCCGATTCCCTCGCGGACGACGAGGGTCCGGCTCAGGCCCGTGGCCCGGCCCGCGCCGGAGACGAGCAGCGCCTCCGGCGACGCGGAGACGTCGAGCCGGGTCGGGTCGCCCCACCGGTGGTCGAGCTTCTGCCCGGCGGGCGGCGTGAAGGCCACCTCGAGCGTCACCGTGCCGGAAGGCAGGTTCGTCGCCGGTCGCTGGGTGCGATGGGCCGGTCCCTCGACCCGCTGCGCCCGCTCGGGCAGCGCGACCCGGACGAGCCGGTGCGCGGCCGACTCGACGACGACGAGGCGGGTCTCACCCGTCTCGGGGTCGACCTCGACGACGGCGTCGCTCGGCTCGGCGAGGCCCTCGGCCAGCGTCGACACCTCGTCGGTCACGGGGTCGTAGCGCCGGATCGCGCCGTTGTAGGTGTCGCTGACCGCGACGGAGCCGTCGGGCAGCACCGTCACACCGAGCGGGTGCTGGAGCAGCGCCTCGGCGGCCGGACCGTCCCGGTGACCGAAGTCGAACAGGCCGGTGCCTATCTGGGTCTCGACCACGAGTCCCCTGTCGCGCACGACGAGCGAGCGCAGCGCCGAGGTCTCGGAGTCGGCGACCCAGACCCGGCCGTCTGCGGCGGTGGCGAGGCCCGACGGCTGGGCGAACCACGCCTCGGTCGCGGGGCCGTCGCGCAGGCCCTCGTTCGTCGTCCCCCCGACGACGGCCACGGAGCCGGCCTCGACGGTCGCCCCGGGCGTCCACGACCAGAGCTGGTGGGTGCCGGCCATCGCGATGAGCAGCCGGCCCTCGGACCACGCGAGGTCCCACGGGGTCGACAGCGCCTGCTCGAGGGCGGGGCCACCGCCGCCGCGCTCACGCAGCTGGTGACCCGTGCCGGCGAGGACGCGGATCGTCCCGTCAGAGAAGGAGATCCCCTTGAGCTGGTGGTTGACGGAGTCGGCGACGACGAGGTCGACGCCCAGCACCCCGGCAACCTCGGGCGGGACGAGCGCCAGCCCCTGCGGCTCGTCGAGCAGGCCGGGGCCGCCCCACCGGGCCCGCTCGGCCTCGAGGTCTGCCTCGAGGTGGACGACCTCGTGGTGCGCGGTGTCGGACACGATGACGGACCCGTCCGGGAGCCCGACGACCTTGCCGGGGAAGCGCATCCGCGACTCGGGAGGCGCGGGGGCGACGTATGGGTCGTCGCCGGGCTGGAGGGTCCCCCTCGCCGAATGCTCCTCGACGAGCTCGCCGACGAGAGAGGCCAGCCCGGGGCCGTGGCCCTCCCCCGACATCGACGCGACGATGTAGCCCTCCGGATCGATGACGACGAGGGTCGGCCACGCCCGGGCGGTGAAGGCCCGCCACGTCACGAGCTCGGGGTCGTCGAGCACCGGGTGGTGGACGGCATACCGCTCCACCGCGTCGGCAAGGGCGACCGGGTCCGCTTCGTGCTCGAACTTCGGCGAGTGCACGCCGATGATCGTCAGCGCGTCGGGGAAGCGCTCCTCGACCGCCCGCAGCTCGTCGAGGACGTGGAGGCAGTTGACGCAGCAGAAGGTCCAGAAGTCGAGCACGACGACGCGGCCGCGCAGGTCGGCGAGGCGCACGTCACGTCCGCCGGTGTTGAGCCAGCCGCGGCCGACGAGCTCGGGGGCCCGGACCCGCACCCGGGACCGGGCCGCGGCGGCGACGTCACGCGTGTCGGTGGGGGCGGGGTGGCTCACGTCAGCCTCCGGTCGCCGAGGACGGGGAAGCCCTCGCGCCAGGCCGCCACGGCGGGGACGTCGATCTCGATGCTCAGCACCTGCTCGTCAGCACCCGCGGCGGCCAGAACCTTCCCGGTCGCGTCGACGACCTGGGAGTGGCCGCCCATCTCGTGGCCGGCGTGCGTCCCGGACGTGTTGCACTGCACGACGACACACTGGTCCTCGATCGCCCGCGCCCGACCGAGCAGGGACCAGTGCTCGACGCGCGGCATCGGCCACGCGGCGGGCACGACGAGCACCTCGGCGCCCGCGTCGACGAGGCGGCGGTAGAGCTCGGGGAAGCGCAGGTCGTAGCAGGTCGACAGCCCGACCCGGGCCGGCACGGACGACCCGCGGAGGGGCACGTCGAGGACGACGATGTCGGTGCCGGGGTCGAGCAGACGGGGCTCACCCGCCCCGAAGCCGAAGCGGTGGATCTTGCGGTAGGTGGCGACGAGAGCGCCGTCGGGCCCGAAGACGAGGCTCGTGTTCCAGAGCCCGTGGCCCCCGGGCTCGGTGGGCTCGCCCCGCTCGATGATCGAGCCGCCGTGGAGCGTCAGGCCCGCGTCCCGCGCCGCGGCGGCGAGGGCGGTGGCGACCGGCCCGTCGACCGACTCGGCCCGCTCGTCCCAGTGCCGGTAGTCGAACCCCCCGGCCGCCCAGAGCTCGGGGAGGACGACGAGGTCGTGCCCGGCCTGACGGCGGACGAGGTCAGCGACGCGGTCGGTGCGCTCGGCCACCGACTCCTCGTCGCCGTAGCCGAGCTGGATGACCGCAACCTTCATGGCCCAACTCTCACACGCGTGCGCGGCCGGCGTCACCTCGAGGCGGCGGGACCAGGCCCCCCGGCCCCCCGCCTGCGCGCCCGTCAGTGCGGGGCGTGCTCGTCACGGTCCGCCATCCTGGCGAGCCGCTCGTTGTAGGCGTCGAGCTCGAGGTCGCCCTCGCGGTCGACCTTGCGGTCGCGGCGCACGGCATCCGCCCGGTCGGACCGGTACCACTGGACGGCGACGAGGAGGGCGAGCACGAGGCTGGGGAACTCCCCGATGGCCCAGGCGATCGACCCGCCGAGGCGCTGGTCGGCGAGCGGGTCGGGCACCCACGGCAGGTCGAGGTAGGTGAAGACGTCGGGGGCGAGCACGGCCGTGCCGCTCATCATCGAGACGCCGAAGAAGGCGTGGAAGCCGATCGTCGCGAAGAGGACGATGAGGCGCAGCGCGGGGCTCCACCGCTTGGGGCCGGGGTCGATCCCGACGAGCACCCAGGCAAAGAGGTAGCCGGCGAGGACGAAGTGCGCTGTCATCAGCAGGTGCCCGGTGTGGGTGCGCAGCGCGAGCTCGAACAGGCCCGTCCAGTAGAAGACGAGCAGGCTCATGAAGAAGAAGGCGCCGGCGAAGATCGGGTTGCCGAGGACCGAGAAGAGCCGGGAGTGGACGAGGCCGAGGACGAGCTCCCGGGGCCCGAGGGTGCCGTCGTGGCGGGGGCGCAGGGCCCGCAGCGCGAGCGTCACCGGCGCGCCGAGGACGAGGAAGATCGGCACGACCATCGCCTCGACCATGTGCAGGGTCATGTGCCAGGAGAAGGCGACCCGCCCGTAGATCCCGAGCATCCCGTTCGTCGCCCAGATGAAGACGAGCCAGCCGACGACCCAGTTGATGGTGCGCGCGACCGGCCATGAGTCACCGCGCCGGCGCAGCCGGATGACGGCCCCGAGGTAGAGGCCGATGGCGAGCAGGCCGGTGGCGAGGAAGAGCCACTCGAAGCGCCAGGCGGTCAGCCACGAGAGGGACGTCGGCGCCGGCGGGGCCGGGAAGCCGGTCACCGCGAGCGCCGGGCTGGGGTCCGGGGTCGTCTCGGGGACCGGGGGCTGGCTGCGGGCGAGCGCGGTCGCGACGCCGAAGGCGAGCCCCATCACGAGGGTCTCCACGGCCGCGAGCCGCAGGAACGGGCGCCGGGTCGCGTCGGCGAGCGGGACCGGTCCCCGGTGGCTGCGCGCCCCGCGACCCACCGCGGCCGCCGCCTCGGCCCGCTCGATCGCGGCCACGGCGTGGCCGCGGTGCCACGAACCGACGACCCCGAGCACGACGAACGCCACGACCTTGACCACGATGAGCAGCCCGTATGCCGTGCCGAGGTCGGACCAGCCGCCGAGCCGGGTCGAGGCGGCCATCACCCCGGACACGCCGAGCGTGGCGTAGCACCAGAGCGCGATGGCGGAGTAGCGGCGGACGACGACGGGGAGGGCGTCACCGAGCACCCGGTGGAGCACGAGCAGGGCGAGCAGCCCACCGACCCAGACCGAGGCGCTGAGCAGGTGCGCGCCGAGGGCGTTCACCGCCGTCTCGTGGTCGGCCGACCCCCCGGCGTGACCGGCGAGTCCGAGCACGAGCACCCCGAAGAGGGCCACGGCCGCGATGCCCACGGTGACCGAACGGGTCCGGGCCAGAGCGGCGCCCGACGCGGCGACGGCGGCCGCGACGACGCTGATGAGGTCGATCCGGAGCACCTCGATGGACCAGACCGAGTCGAGCAGGCTTGGGCCGAAGACCGGGTTGCTCAGCGGCATACCGGCGGCGTCGGCGAAGCTGAGCACGAGCCCGACCGCGCCGGCGAGCGCCCAGAGGAAGCCCGCCCCGGCGGCGACCCGCAGAGCCACCGCGCGGCGCGGCTCGTCAGGAGCGGCGGAGGCCCGGGACGTGGCGCCCGGGATGACGGTGGCCGCGAGGAGCAGGGCACCGACGGTGAGGGACGCTGCGACGTCGTGGACGACGCGCACGACCGGCAGGGCCCCCCGCACGACGGGGCCCGCGTCGGCCAGACCCCCGGGGAGGGCAGCGGAGGCCCCGGTGAAGCGCGCCGAGAGCACCGTGGCGACGAGCCCGACCGTGGTGACCGCCACGACCACACCGAGCGCGAGCGTCAGCCGGGGGTCCGAGCGGTCTGCACGAGGGACGGCGGTCATGCTCCAAGGGTAAGTAGTCTGGACGCATGCCCATGCACCCGCCTGCCCCAGACGACCGTGACGGCCTGCTCGAGGCGTTCGAGCAGACCGTGCAGTCCATCATCGACCTCGGCTGGTCGTGCCGGGACGCCGACTTCGACCTGCAGACCGAGTGCCCCGGCTGGACCGTCAAGGACCAGATCAGCCACGTCGTCGGCGCCGAGAAGGGCCTGGCCGGGATGCCGGGCGAGCGCGTCCCCGTGCCGGACTACCCGCACATCAAGCACGACTTCGGCCGCGAGGTCGAGCAGCCCGTCGAGGAGCGCCGCGAGCGCACCGGCAAGGAGATCGTGACCGAGCTGTCGGACTTCCTGCCCTACCGGATGGCGCAGCTGCGGGCCATCGACGCCGACGTCACCTCCGTCATCGGCGGCTTCTTCGGCCCCGAGACGACCTTCGGCCAGTTCCTGACGATGCGCATCGTCGACGTGTGGTGCCACCAGCAGGACATCCGGGCCGCCCTCGACCGGCCGGGCGACCTCGACTCCGCGGGCGCCGCGATCTTCACCGCCGAGATCCTCGGTGCGCTGCCCCGGGTCGCTGCTCGCGTCGCGCACATCGACCGGGGCCACGCCGTCGTCATCGACGTCACCGGACCCGTCGTCGCCCGCGACGGCGTGCGGATCGTCCGCGGCGAGGACGGCCGGCCCTATGGCGAGGCGCTCTACAGCGGCAACGACCGTCCCGAGGGCGACGAGCAGCTCGACCTGACGACGATCCACCTGACGACGGACGCCCTGACCCGGCGCGCTGCGGGCCGGCGCCCGGTCGAGGAGATCCGCTACTCGGTCACCGGTGACGAGACGATCGCGCGCGACGTCCTCGAGGCGCTCGTTCTCACGCACTGACCGCTCCCGGAGCGGCCCTACCACCCGCCACCCACAGCCTGTCCCAGCCAACCGGGCGCAAGGCGTCACGGACGAGCCACCCTTGCGAAGCGCACCGCAAGGGCATAGCGTCGTAGGTATTCGGTCAAGCCAGTGCCGATTGACTTCTCAGTCAAGGCTGGAGCTCCAATGTCCGAATCCAGATTCCCGGTACGCAACGACGCACGCACCCGTGAACTCATCACCGCCTTCCGTTCCGCGACGACGGCCGCCGAGCGTGATCGCGCCCTCGAGGCCGTCACCGTCATCCACATGCCGCTGGCGCGGTCCCTCGCCCACCGGTATGCCGGTCGCGGCCTCGATCGCGACGACCTCGAGCAGGTGGCCTTCCTCGCGCTGCTCAAGGCCGTCCAGCGCTTCGACCTCAGCAAGCCCACCGAGTTCGGCGCCTACGCCACCCCGACCATCACCGGGGAGCTGCGCCGGCACTTCCGTGACCACGGCTGGCTCGTCCGCCCGCCCCGGGCCTTGCAGGAGCGTCGCCAGCTCGTCACCGAGACCCGCGCCCGCCTCGAGCAGGACCTCGGCCACGACCCCGATGTCAGCGAGCTCGCCCTCGAGCTCGAGCTGTCGGTGGAGCACGTCAAGGAGGCCCAGGTGGCGGCGACGAACCTGCGCCCGGCCTCCCTCGACGCCACGACCGCCGACGGTGCCCGCCCGGTGCTCGACCTCATCGACGCCCGGGGTGACTCCTCCACCGACCCGGCCCTCGACGACGGCATCGTCGTGCGCACCGCGATCGAGCGGCTCCCGGCCCGCGACCAGGAGCTCGTCCAGCGCCGGTTCAGCGACGACATGACCCAGGCGGAGATCGCGCAGGCCATGGGCCTGAGCGCGATGCAGGTCAGCCGGCTGCTGCGCCGCACCCTCGATGACCTCCGGACCCAGCTGAACACCGAGGGCTACGCCGGCGCCGAGGGTCGCGTCAGCGCCTGACCGCTCCGGCCGCCTCGCACCGAGGGCCGCTCCCGAGGTTCATCCATCGGGAGCGGCCCTCGGGCGTCTCACCCGATGCCGGGCGGGATCGGCGACGTCCGCGGACGCTGGAGGTCCTGGCCCTCGACGACCTGGGCGGCCACCTGGGCGAGCTTCATGTTGAGGTCCTGCGAGGTGCGGCGGAGCAGCTCGAAGGCCTCGACGCTGCCGATCTGGTGGGCGGCCATGAGCAGCCCGACCGCCTTGCCGATCTCCCGGTTGCTCTGCAGCCCGAGGCGCAGGGTCTCCGCCTCCTCCCGGGCGCGGATCGCCATGAGGGCGACCGAGGCGAACGAGGCGATGACGGCACCGACGTCGGCTGCCTCGGCGGTGAGCCCGTTCGGGGTGTCGGAGAAGAGGTTGAGGGCTCCGACCTTGTCACCGTCGAGGAGCAGCCGGTAGCCGATCGCCGACCGCACCGGGGTCTCGAGGACGATCCGCTCGGTGAAGCGCGGCCACGGCCCCACGGAGTCGCTGAGGTCGGGGTCGTGCTGGTAGGCCTCGTCGGTGATCGCGTCGAAGCAGGGACCCTCCTGCAGCTCCACCTCGATCTGGTCGATCAGCCGGGCGATGTCGTCGGTGCTCGCGGCGGTGGAGAACCGGTCCCGGTCCTTGATGAGCAGCGACGCCCGGTCGCAGCCGTCGACGAGCCGGCGGCTCGCGTCGACGAGGGCCTGGTACATGGACGCGGAGTCGGCGCCGGCGTAGATGAGAGCCGACAGCTGACGGAAGACGTCGCTGATCGCGGGGTCCACGGGGGTGTCGGACGACATGGTCACCTTCGAGTTCATGGAGGGGCTGCACCGGGGCCCACGAGGCCCCGACGGGCGCCAGTCTTGCATGACCACCTGACGCCGGTGCGGCTTCGCTCCGGTGAGGACCGGTGACGCCGGAGCGGCCGGGCCGAGCGCGGGCGGCACGCGCCGGAGTTGACCCGGCCGAGGTGGCGTCCGATACTTGTTTGCGGAAAACAAATATCAGCCGACCAGGAGGTGACCATGGCAGTGTCCACGCAGGAGGCGCACGACCTCTTCTTCGCGCTGCTGCGGGTGCACAAGCTCCTACTGGCCAGTCGCAACGTCATCCCCGGGCTGCACCCCGGGTTAGACGCCACGTCATACCCCGTGCTCTTCGCGGTGGCTGCCGCGGAGCAGGCGCGGATCTCCGACCTCGCCGACACCCTGCACAACGACGTGTCGACCGTGAGCCGCCAGGTGAGCACCTTCGTCACCCACGGCCTCGTGGCCAAGCTGCCCGACCCGACCGATGGCCGGGCGCACGTCGTCACCCTCACCGATGCGGGTCGCGCCGCGGTCCGTGAGATCCAGGCCAGCCGCGCGGAGTGGTTCCAGGGGCTGCTCGAGGACTGGGACGCCGAGTGCGCCGCGTCCTTCACCGACCAGCTGCGCAGCCTCGGCTCCGCCCTCGACGACAACCTGCGAGCTCGCGGCGCGACCCCGCCCGCCATGCCCTTCATCGCACCGCCCCAGACCAAGGAGGACTGACATGTCCGCTACCGCAGAACCACCCCAGACCGCGCAGGACGCGGCCGGGCCGCTCTCCCACAAGGAGATCGTCACCATCCTCATCGGCCTGATGATGGGCATGTTCCTCGCCGCCCTCGACCAGACCATCGTCGCAAGCGCGATGCGCGTGATCGCCGACGACCTCAACGACCTCGCGGGTCAGGCCTGGGTGACGACGGCATACCTCATCACCGCGACGATCACGACGCCGCTCTACGGCAAGCTCGGTGACATCTACGGGCGCAAGAAGCTCTTCCTCTTCGCGATCTCGATCTTCACGATCGGGTCGATGCTCTGCACGCTCTCGTGGTCGATCCCGTCCCTCGCCGCCTTCCGCGCGATCCAGGGCATCGGCGCCGGCGGCCTCTTCTCGCTCGCGCTCGCCATCATCGGCGACATCGTGCCGCCACGGGAGCGCGCCAAGTACCAGGGGTACTTCCTCGCCGTGTTCGGCACCTCGAGCGTGCTCGGTCCGGTCATCGGCGGCTTCTTCGCCGGCCAGACCACCCTGCTGGGGATCACCGGCTGGCGCTGGGTCTTCCTCGTCAACGTGCCGATCGCCATCGCGGCCCTCTTCGTCGTGACGCGCACCCTGCACCTCAAGCACAACCGCCTCGACCACCGCGTCGACTACTGGGGCGCGGTCAGCCTCTCCGTCGCCCTCGTGCCGCTGCTCATCGTCGCCGAGCAGGGCCGGGACTGGGGCTGGGCCTCGGTCACCTCGGTCACCTGCTACGTGATCGGCCTCGCCGGCATGGTCGCGTTCTTCGTCATCGAGCGCTCGATGGGCGAGGAGGCCCTCATCCCGCTGCGCCTGTTCGCCAACCGCACCGTCGGGGCGGCCTCGGTCGCCTCCGTCTTCATCGGGATGGGCATGTTCGGTGGCCTCGCGGCGCTGCCCCTCTACCTGCAGATCGTCAAGGGCGCCTCGGCGACCCAGGCGGGCCTGATGCTCCTGCCGATGACGCTCGGCATCATGTCCGGCTCGATCTTCTCCGGTCAGCTCATCTCGCGCACGGGCCGCTACCGGATCTTCCCCATCATCGGGTCCCTGCTGCTCGTGCTCTCCCTCTTCGGGTTCCACTACGTCAACGCGGACACCGCGCTGTGGATGACGATGATCGGGATGTTCTTCTTCGGCGTCGGCCTCGGCTTCAACTTCCAGCCGTTGACGCTCGCCGTGCAGAATGCCGTCAACCGGCGCGACATGGGTGTGGCCACCTCTTCGGCGACCTTCACCCGCCAGATCGGTGGCACGCTCGGCACCGCGGTCTTCCTCTCGATCCTCTTCGCCCAGGCCGGCACGCGGATCAGCGAGTCCTTCCAGTCGGCGAGCACGTCCCCCGACTTCCTCGCCGCCCTGAAGAACCCGACGGGGGGCAACGCCGCGGTGAACCAGCAGTTCATCGAGCGGATCCAGGCCTCCCAGAGCGGCGGCGGCGGCGCCATCGGGTCGACGGCGCTGCAGGACAGCTCGTTCATCAACCAGCTCGACCCGCGACTGGCCCGGCCCTTCCTCGTCGGCTTCTCCGACGCGATGAGCACGGTCTTCCTCGTGGCCTCCGCGGTCCTCATCCTCGCCCTCATCGCGACCTTCTTCCTCCCCTCGGTGGAGCTGTCGAACGGACCGGCCGCCCCGGCCGCCCCCGCGGTTCCCGAGGAGGGCGACGCCGCCGAGGGTGACGCGGTCGCCAGCGCTCGCCAGCCCGTCACCGGTGCGACGGCCCGGAGGGTCGCGGACGACGGACCCCTGCCGGCGCCGGGTCACTAGCCGCGGCCCGGACGTTCGATGAGCGGCCCGTCACCCCGTGGGGGTGGCGGGCCGCTTGCCGTTCGTCGAGTGCCCACTTTGCTCCCGCCCCCCTTCCCCGTCGGCTGACTCGATCGAGTGGGCACTTTCACCCGCAAGCTCGCCGGCGGAAAGTGGGCACTCGACTGCTGACTCGATCGAGTGGGCACTTTCACCCGCGAGCTCGCCGGCGGAAAGTGGGCACTCGACTGCTGGCTGGATCGAGGAGCGGCTGGCGCAACTCAGCGCAGGTTGTGCAGCTCGCGGCGGGTGAGGAACGACCGGGTACCGAGTGCCATCAGGAAGGCGACGCCCCCCGCGACGATCGCCACGAGGTATCCCGCGTGCGGCCCGACGCGGTCGACGACGGCACCCGAGGTGGCCGAGCCGCCGGCGATGCCGACGATCAGGCCGGTGAGCACGATCGTCATCCCCTCGTTGATCTGCGCGCGGGGCATGATCCGCTCGATGAGGTTCATCGTCGTGATGAGCGTGGGGGCGGTCGCCATCCCGGCGAAGAGCATCAGCAGCGCGAGGATCCAGAGGTTGCCCGCGAAGATGACCGGCGACTCGAGCAGGGCCATCCCGAAGGTGCCGGCGATGAGCAGCTTGATCAGGTTGCGCCGGTGCGAGTAGTGGCCGAAGACGAGCCCGGAGAGGGCGGAGCCCACGGCATACAGGGCGAGGATCGGACCGGCGGCGTTCTTGTGGCCGTCGGCCTCGGCGACGGCGAGCGTCACGACCTCGTTGACGCCGAAGATCGCGCCGGTCATCACCATGATGAGCGCGAGCGGCACGAGGCCCGGCACCCGGTGCGCGTGCCCGACCGGGCGCTCGTGGTGCGGGACGACGGGTGGCTCGGTCGACCGGGCCGAGATGAAGACGAGGACCCCGACCGTGTAGGCGACGAGCGCGAAGACGAAACCGGCCTCGGGGAAGAGCGAGGTGGCCAGCCAGATCGCGAGGACCGGGCCGATGACGAAGGTGACCTCCTCCATCACCTGCTCGAAGGACATCGCCGTGTGCAGGCGGTGCGGGTCGGCCGCGAAGATGTGCGACCAGCGGGCCCGCGCCATCGTCCCGAGGTTGGGGATGGCGCCGCAGAGCGGGAAGGTCACGAAGAGCACCCAGGCGGGCCAGTTCTCCAGCGAGGCGAGGATCGTCAGGACGGCCCAGAACCCCGACCAGAGGAAGAAGGGGATCGCGATCCGGCGCTGTCCGAAGCGGTCGACGAGCCGGCCGAGGAAGGGCGCGAAGAGGGCCAGCGAGACCATCCCGACCGCGAGGACCGCCCCCGCCAGCTCGTAGGAGCCCCGCCGTGCGGCGATCATCGCGACGAGCGCGACGCCGAACATCGACCCGGCCGTGCGGGCGATGAGCCCCCCGGTGATGAAGACGCGGGCTCCCGGCACCTCGAAGAGGGGGCGGTAGGAGGTGAGCACGGCAGGTCCTCAGGCGCTAGGAAAAGGGGGCAACCCGCTCATCCTGCCACCCCGATGGTCAGCAGGGTCCCACCGGTCGGTCCGGGCTCGGGCGACGCCACCTCCCAGGATCACGCTTTGTCACTCGCCGTGCTTGCGTCGCAACGACCACATCTGGGGCGAGCGCTCCAGCTCCACGGCGACGTCCCAGGCCATCCCGCCGGGAGCGGTCTCCCGGCGGAAGCTCGCCACCGTCCGTCGGGCGAGCGCGGGGTCCTGCGCGACCCGGCCGGCGAGCGCGAGCGCGCGGTCCTCGACGTCGCCGTCGTCGTAGGCCGCCCAGGCCAGTCCCAGCGCGACCGCGCGGTCGCCGTCGACCTCCTCCCCGAAGAGCCCGAGGGCAGCGGCTGCCTCCCGGCCGGCGACCCGGTTGAGCAGCGTGAAGTGGCCGCCGCCGGGGTGGATGCCGATCTGGGCGAAACCGGGCAGCAGGCGGGCCGTGCGCGAGACGATCCGCAGGTCGGTGGCGAGCGCGAGGTTGAGGCCGGCCCCGACCGCGGCGCCGCGGACGGCCGCGACGGTGGGGACCCCGAGGGAGCCCACGGTGGTGAACGCGGCATACACCGTCTCGAGGTTGCGGTAGGCCTCGTCCTCGACGGGGTCGCGGCCGGTGTCGGCGAGGACGCTGCGCACGGCGCCGGCGCAGAAGTGCGCCCCACCGGTGACGACGACCGCGCCCACCTCGGGGTCGGCGTCTGCGGTGCGCGCGGCGTCGATGAGCTCCTGCGACATGGCCACCGACAGCGCGTTGCGGCGGTCCGGGGCATCGAGCGTGATGAGGGCGATGCCGTCCTGCACGTCGTAACGGA
The DNA here is from genome assembly GCA_963764195.1 of uncultured Actinomycetota bacterium. Taxonomy (GTDB): domain Bacteria; phylum Actinomycetota; class Actinomycetes; order Actinomycetales; family Dermatophilaceae; genus JBDSSS01. The sequence continues at coordinate 491,289 of CAVXRG010000002.1, read as the reverse complement.
CCTCGGTCATCGGGGGATCTCCTTGGCTGGCAACGGCTTGGCGCGACCGGTGGTGATGAGCGTCCACAGCCGGTCGTGCCCCGCCGAGGCGGCGAGCGCCGTGAGCGTCTCGTCCCACTCGTGGACGGAGCCGTACTCGCTGCGGCGGGCCAGGATCGGCCGGGTGAGCACGTGCAGCTCGTGCTCGAGCGTGGTCCCGATCGCGCCGAGAACCTGGTGCGACCCCCGGACGACCACGGACGACGCATGACCGACGCACGACTTGGCGACGGCGACCGCGAAGAGCATCCCGCGGTCCTGCCAGTCCGAGACGGCGGCCCGCGCGACGGCGGCATCGGTCGCGGCCCGCGCGAGCGCCGTCTCCATGGCGATGTCGGCGACGAGGTGCTGGACGGCCTGGAAGCGCCCGATCGGTCGACCGAACTGGGTGCGCGCACCGACGTGTTCGAGGACGATCTCGACAACCCGCTCCATGGAGCCGACGACCTGGGCGCACCGGGCGAGCGCGCCCCGGAGGTGGAACTGCTCCCCGACCTCGTGGGCCACGACCGTCCCCGACTCGAGGTCGTCGAGGTCGAACTCGACGGCGTCGCTCGGCACCCCGGCGACGTTGCGGCCGTGCTCGACGGCGACCCGCGACGCCGGGACGTCGGCGACGCGCCACTCGTCGCGGTCCTCCCAGAGCGCGACGACGGACGACGCCGCGCGAGCCCACGTCACGTTGATCGCCATCCCCGAAGGGTCGGGGCGGCAGACCGTGCGCAGCGCGCCGTCGTTGGGCAGGCCGGCAGCCTCGAGCAGCCACGCCCCGAGGACGTCGTTCTCGGCGATCGGCACGGGCGCCCCGGCAGCGGCCGAGAGCGAGAGCATCGCCGCGGCCTCGAGCCAGCTCGCCCCGCTCCCCCCGCTCTCCTGCGACGCGCTGAGCCGGGTCAGCCCGAGACCTTCGAGCCGGGACCACAGATCGGTGTCGAGCTCGAGCATCGCCTGCGGGGCCGGACGGGAGGCGCGATAGTCGGCGAAGACGTCGGCGATGAGGGCGACGACGTCGGGGTCGGGCGCGGCGGTCGAGACGAGCCGGTCGGTGCTCATCAGCGCATCCCCAGTCCGCGAGCGATGACGCCGCGCAGGATCTCGTTGGTGCCTCCGCGCAGGGTGAACCCGGGCCGTTGCAGGACCGCAGCGTGCAGGAGGGTGAAGAGGTCGTCCTCGACGGTCCACCCGGTCGTCGTCAGCCGGTCGATGTCGTCGGCGATGTCGCCCTCCCCGGTCGTGCCGAGCACCTTGACGACGGCGGCCGCGGTGTCGGCGTCCTGACCGTCCTCGAGGGCGCTCGCCACGGCGAAGGACATCTGTCGCAGGGCCGCGATGCGGGCGACGTGCTGCCCGAGACCGGTGTCGAGCGGGAGGCGGCCGTCGTCCATCGCCGACGCCGCCGCGGCAAGCAGCTGGTAGGTCGACAGGATCCGCTCGGGGCCGCTCCGCTCGTAGGCGAGCTCCGAGGTGACCTGCTCCCAGCCGGAGCCGATCTCGCCGAGCACCCGGTCGTCGGGGACGACGACGCCGTCGAGGTGCACCTCGTTGAAGTGGTGGTCGCCGCCCATCGAGATGATCGGCCGGATCCGGACCGCGGGGTCGTGCAGGTCGACGATGAACTGGCTGAGCCCGTCGTGGCGGTGGGCCGGGTCCAGGGGGGCCGACCGGGCCAGCGCGAAGAAGGCGTCGGCCTCGTGGGCGCCGGAGGTCCACACCTTCGTCCCGGTGAGGCGCCACCCGCCGTCGACGCGCTCGGCGCGGGTGCGCACGCTGGCGAGGTCGGAGCCGGAGTCGGGCTCGCTCATCCCGATGCCGAAGGTCAGCTCGCCCCGGCTGATGCCCGGCAGGAAGGCCTGTTTCTGCTCCTCGGTGCCGTAGCGCAACAGGGAGGGACCGATCTGGCGCTCGGCGATCCAGTGCGCGGCGACGGGGGCGCCCGCCACGAGCAGCTCCTCCGTGACGACGTAGCGCTCGAGGTAGGTCCGACCCTGACCGCCGTACTCGGTCGGGATGACCATGCCGAGCCAGCCCCGGTCGGCCAGCCGGCGGGTGAAGTCACGGTCCCAGCGGGTCAGCCACGTGTCGACGTGCGGCACGAAGACGCCCGCGGCGACCTGCTCGGCGAGGAAGGCCCGTACCTCCAGCCGCAGCGCGGTCAGCGCGGGCTCCTCGGTGACGACGCGCGGGACGAGGGGGGTCGAGCTCACGGGCTCCCTCACCTTCTTCGGTCGGCTGGCTTGCCCGGCCACTCTCCCACAGCCACCCGCGCCCGGCGTATGCCGCTCACCCGCGGTCGGGAGCCTTGGCCCCGACGGGTGCCGCGTCGGGGCGGGCAAATGGGGGGGCTCAACCTTGCCTGCGTCGTCATCACCCGCTGTAGCCTCGAGATCATCGACCGCCCGGCGGGTGTGGTCTCCGCCATGAGCACGAGGAGCACGACGATGTCGGCACCAGCGTTGGAGACGGCCCTCGACGGACTCGACGTCGACCGGTTCTGGGAGCGCGGCTACGCGATCCTGCCAAACGTCTATTCGCCGGAGGAGATCGAGGCCTTCCGCGAGGCGGCCTACGCCTCCCGCGGCTACGGCGGCGACCTGCTCGCCAACCCCAAACTGCGCAGCGTCGTCACCGACGGCCGGATGGTTGCGGTCGCCCGCAAGCTGCTCGGCACCGACGACCTCTTCTACAGCGGCGACAGCTCGTTCACGGTCAACGGCACCCAGAAGGGCTGGCACAAGGACAACGCCGACCGCATCGACCCCGCCGCCCCGGACTGGGACGGCCGATACACCCAGCTGCGGTTCGGCATCTACTGCCAGGACCACTCGGAGCACACCGGCGGGCTCAACCTGCGGATCGGCTCGCACGACCTGCGCAACACGACGGAGGGGGAGAACCTCTACGTCAAGACCACCCCCGGTGACCTCGCGGTGTGGAGCATGCGGATCACCCACTCGGGCAACGGGATGCTGCTCAAGGACCCGAGCGCGCCCTACCCGCTGCCCAACGAGCACGCCACCTTCAGCCCCGACGAGGTCGCCGAGGCCGACGGCGACCGGATCGCCCTCTTCGTGCACATCGGCGCCGACGACAAGCACGCGAAGCGCTACGCGGACTACACGAAGACGCGCACCTACCTCGTCAACGCCTGGCGCAAGCGTCCCTACGACGCGGAGGCCGTGCAGGCCGCCGCCGACGCCGGTCTGCGCCTGCGGGACATGCCCGCCGAGGTGATGGACGACCCGACGGCCGGGCTCAACGAGGTGTGGAAACCGTTCCCCTACGAGGGCCAGCAGACGCCAGCCCCCGCCGCGAAGCCCGCCGCGGCCCCGACAGCGGCTGCTCCTGCCCCGGCGACCGGCGCAGCCACCTCGACCGCGGCCGACGCCAAGGCGATGGCCATCACGACCCTGCGGCGCGCAGCCCGGGCGGCGCGCAGCGGCGCCAAGGGGGTGCGGGACGGCTGGCGCGCCGGACGCTGAGCGCCCCGGACGCTGAGCGCGACGACCGCTGAGCGCGACGACCGCCGGGGTCAGGGCCCTGTCGCGACGAGGTAGCCACAGAGCCCGACGATGACCACCGTGATCACGGAGGCGGCCGCCGTCGTCAGAGCCCGGTTGGTGAGCACCCCCATGAGGCGCCGGTCCCGGGTGAAGAGCAGCAACGGCACGAGCGTGCCGGGCAGCGCGAAGCTGAGCACGACCTGGCTCCAGACGAGGGCGCTCGTCGGCTCGACTCCGAGGCCGAGGATGACGAGCGCCGGGACGACGGCGAGCATCCGCCGCAGCACGGGCGGGACCGGGCGGCGCCCGAACCCCTCCATCACGACGTCACCGGTCTGGACCCCGACGAGGGTCGAGGCGAGACCGGAGGCGAGCAGGGCCACCGCGAGCATCGTCGCCGCGATCTGTCCGGACTGCGCCCCCAGGGCCGCCCAGGCGGTCTCGATGCTCGCGCCGGCCTCGGCCGGCAGCGCGGCGGCGAAGACGACGAGGCTGACGTTGGCCGCTCCGGCGATCGTCATCGCGAGCACGACGCTGCGGACCGTCTGACGGCCGCTGCGCAGTCGCGCCCGTCGCGAGCCGCCGTGCCCGACGTAGGTGCCCGGCTCGGCCCCCACCTCCCGCCCACGAGAGGCCGCGGAGTGGAAGTGCAGCGCGTGCGGCATCACGGTCGCCCCGACGATGCCGACGGCGAGCAGGGCTGCGGAGCCGTTGAGCGGGCCGGGCACGACCGAGCGGAGCAGCGCCACCCGGTCGACGTCGGCGATGAGCACCTGCCAGATCAGGGACCCGATGATGACGACGAGCAGCACGAGCACGACCGACTCGAAGTGGCTCCGGCCGCGGACCTTGAGCGCGAGCACGACGAGGCTGAAGGCGGTGACGCAGACGGCGCCAGCGGTGAGCGGCATGTCGAAGAGGAGCTTGAGCGCGATGGCGCCACCGACGATCTCCGCGAGGTCGGTCATCACGACGACCACCTCGGCCTGCGCCCACAGCAGCACGCGGCCGACGCCCGGATAGCGCTCGGAGCTCAGCTCGGCCAGGCTGCGACCGGTCGCCATGCCCAGCTTGGCCGCGAGGTACTGGATGACCATGGCCGAGCAGCTGGCGAAGACGACGACCCAGACGAGGGCGTAACCGTGCTCGGCGCCCGAGGTGATGTTGACCCCGAAGTTGCCGGGGTCGAGGTAGGCGATGGCGGCGAGCAGCGCGGGGACGAGGGTCCGCACCCCGGCGTGACGGCGGGACGCGGTGCCACCATCGGGTGACGCCGCCTGCACCTCCGTCGTCGGTTCGGCCATGGGCACAGCATCGCTGCTGTCCCGCCGGGGCGCCAGCAGCTGTTCCCTATTGAGACGCGAACCTCGGCGCCGGCTCAGGCGCGCACCGACGCGACGCCGAGCAGCGCTGCGAGCCCAAGGGCGCTGCGCGGGTCGTAGCTCGAGGTCCACAACCCGCCGTGGGCCGCCGCGTGCGCCTCGTCCTGCCACGGGTGCGACTGGGCGGGCGAGCCGGTGCGCAGGTCGTGGACGAGCAGCGCCGCCATCAGCGTGTTGGCCGTGCCCGGCTCGAACACCTCGATCCCGAAGCGGTGCGCCCCGGCGTAGGCCGCGGCGAGGGCCCGGTTCTTCACGACCGACCGGGTCCGCGTCGGCGGCGCGACCTTGAACGACACGAGACCGCCGTCCGCGCGGTGCGTCGTGGCCCGCCAGCGCTGGAGGCGCTTGGCGAGCAGGTAGTTGGGGCCCTGCTGGAGCACGACGCTGTCGTTGACTCCCGGGTCCTGGCCCGGCACGTAGTTGCGCCGCAGCAGCCGTCCGCCACTCAGGGTGCGCAGCGGCACCCGCAGCACTTTGCTCGTATGCCGCTGGGCGTAGTTGCGGACCGACCGCTCCACCGTGGCGCCGGGGACCGCGAAGACGTCGGTGGGCGTCGCGAGGAAGGCGAGACCCACCTCCGACGTCCCCCGCTCGCCCAGGACCCGCCGGGTCAGCTCGTCGACGGCCATCGAGACCCGGACGTTCGTCTCCCCGTCGGCGTAGACGTAGTTGCCGAGCACGAGGGGGCCCTCGAGGTCGCTGACCCACCGCGCCACCGTGCCGACGTCGTGCACGAGGTCACCGCCGGCGCGGCCGGCGAGGTCGCCACCGGCGCTCCCGGCACGGACGGGAAGGGTCAGTGAGCCGGCGAGGCGTGAGGTGTCCGCGAGCAGCCGGGTCCAGAGGTCCGGGCGCGGCAGGTCGACCGCGGCGACGTCGGCGCCCCACCGCAGCAGCGAGCGGAGCGGTCCCATCTCGGCGGCCGCCCCGAGCACGACGATGGTGCGGTCGGAGAGGTCCAGCCAGTCGGGGTGGTCGATGACGAGCCCGACCGCCTCCTCGAGCGAGGGCTCGACGACCCCGTCCGCGACCCACTGCGCCAGCCGCCGACGGAGGGCGTCACCGGTGAGGCGCTGACCGGCATACGGGATGGACAGGACCCGGTCGGGTGTGCCGGTCCCGCGGACCGTCTCGGAGTCGAGGGGATCCGCCTCCGGAGCGGACGCGAGCGCGACCTCGCCGTCGGCCCCGGCCCAGCGCAGCTGCGCGTGGAGCGCGACGAGCCCGTCCCGCGCGATGGCGCGGGCGGCGTCCGGGGTGGGCAGGCCGGCCTCGACGAGACGTCGGAAGTGCGGGAGGTAACCCTGCCGCCAGTTCGTCTCGCGCTCGGCCGACGCCGCCCCCACGGGGTCGACCGAGCGCAGGGCCGCGGCGACGACGGCGCGTCCGGTCGCCGTCGTGCTGCGCCGGCCCGCCGTGGGGTCGAGGGGGAAGACCACTCCGCTGGGGTCGCTCATGGGCTCCATCCTGCCCGGTGCGGGTCGCGCCGGGTCGGGCTGCCGGACAATGGCGAGATGGACGAGGTGGACGAGGTGGACGAGGTGGACGAGACGGCTGACGTGGGCCGGCTGCTCGCCGGCGACCGGCGGACGACGGCGGAGCGGCTCGCGGCGCTGCGCCAGGGGTTCGCCGTCGTCGTCGACGCCTCGGAGGGCTCGAACGCCGACGACGAGCACGACCCGGAGGGCTCGACGATCGCCTACGAGCGGTCCCAGCTCGCGGCCCTCATCGGCCAGGCGGAGCGGCACCTCGTCGAGATCGACGCCGCGCTGGCCCGGGTGGCGGCCGGCACCCATGGGATCTGCGCCGTGTGCGGCGAGCCGATCCCAGCCGGCCGGCTCGAGGCGCGGCCGACAGCGACGACCTGCGTCCGGCACGCGACGGCCCGGCGCTGAGCCGTCCATCCAGTCTGACTCTCCCGGCCCCACGCACGTGCGCCCCGCCCCACTGCTGTGGGACGGGGCGCACGTGCGTTGCGGGAGCGGTCAGCCCCAGACGAGGCCGCGGCTCGGGTCCTCGAGCAGGGCGGCGAGGTCCGCGAGGAACCGGCTGCCGAGCTCACCGTCGATGAGCCGGTGGTCAAAGCTCACCGCGAGCTGCGTGACGTGGCGGATCGCGATCTCGTCGCTGCCGTCAGCGGCCGTGACGACCCACGGCTGCTTGCGGATCGCGCCGAAGCAGACGATCGCGCTCTCGCCGGGGTTGATGATCGGCGTCCCGCTGTCGACGCCGAAGACCCCGACGTTGGTGATCGTCATCGTGCCGCCCGACATCTCGCTCGGCTGGGTGCGCCCCTCGCGGGCCGTCGCCGTCAGCGCACCGATCGCCCGGGCGAGCTCGAGCATCGTCAGCGCGTGCGCGTCCTTGACGTTCGGCACGATCAGGCCCCGCGGCGTGGCGGCGGCGATCCCGAGGTTGACGTAGTTCTTCTGGACGATCTCCTGCGCCGACTCGTCCCACGTCGCGTTCATGCCGGGGTTGCGGCGGATCGCGACGGTGAGCGCCTTCGCGAGCACGAGCAGCGGCGTCACCTTGACGTCCCGGAACTCGCGGTCGGCGCGCAGCCGGTCGACGAGCTCCATCGTGCGCGTCACGTCGACGGTGATCCACTCCGTCACGTGGGGCGCGGTGAAGGCCGAGCCGACCATGGCCTGGGCCGTCATCTTCCGGACACCCTTGATCGGGGTCCGCACCTCGCGGTCCCCCGAGCCGAACGGCGCGGAGTATGCCGGTGAGCCTGCCGCCGGAGTCGAGTCCGCCTGCGCTGCAGTGTCATCCGCGGCGGCCCGGTTGCCGTGGTTGGTGACGTCGTCACGGGTGATGACACCGTCGGGGCCGGTCGCCGTCACCTCGTCGAGGTCGATGCCCAGGTCCTTGGCGAGCTTGCGCACCGGCGGTTTCGCCTTCGGCCGGCCCGTCGTGGCGGGCCCGGAGGCCACGGCAGGAGATGGTGACTCAGCACGAGGGGCGGGAGTCTTCGGCTCGGGCAGGGCCGGCTCCGCCGCGACCTGCTCCGACGGCTGGTTCGACGGCTGGTTCGGCGGCTGGGGCAGCGGAGCAGCCGCCGGGGTGGACGCGGCGACCGAGCCCGGCGGCATACCGGCACCCTTGCGGGCGCGGCGTGCCGTCGCTCCGGCCTTGGCGCCGTAGCCGACGAGGATGGCCTCCTGGGCATCCCCGCCACCGACGGCCTCAGCCGCCCCGGCGGTCTCGCCGGGAATCTGCGGCACGACGACCTCGTCACCGCCCTGGCCGTCGTCGATCGCGATGATCGGGGTGCCGACGTCGATCGTCGCGCCGACGTCGACGAGGATCCGGTGGACGGTGCCGGCCCACGGGATGGGCAGCTCGACGAGGGACTTGGCGGTCTCGATCTCGAGGACGATCTCGTTGACCTTGACGGTGTCGCCGACCGCGACCTTCCACTCGACGACCTCGGCCTCGACGAGGCCCTCACCGGGATCGGGCAGGTTGAACGTCTTGACAGTCATGCTGGTTCGCGCCTTTCGGGGGTCAGTACGCGAGGGCGCGGTCGACGCCGTCGAGGATCCGGTCGAGGTCCGGGAGGAACTCGTCCTCCATCCGGCTCGGCGGATACGGGATGTTGGCGCCGGCCACGCGGATGACGGGCGCCTCGAGGTCGTAGAAGCACTGCTCGGTCACCTGGGCGGCGATCTCGGACGCCATGCCGAGGAAGCTGCTCGCCTCCTGGACGCAGACGAGCCGACCCGTCTTGCGCACGGACTCGACGATCGCGTCGATCGGCAGCGGGGAGAGGGAGCGCAGGTCGATCACCTCGATCGAGGTGCCCTCCGCCTCGGCCGCGGTGGCCGCCTCGACCATCGTCTTGACGACGGGGCCGTAGCCGACGAGCGTCACGTCGGTGCCGGGCCGGACGACGTTGGCGTCGAAGAGCCCTCGTGGGGCCTCGGTCGCGGACGTGTCGTACTCGGCGCGGTCGTGGTAGCGCCGCTTCGGCTCGAAGAAGATGACCGGGTCGTCGCACGCGATCGCCTGCTGGATCATCCAGTGGGCGTCCTCCGGGTTGGAGCACACGACGACACGCAGTCCGGCGGTGTGCGCGAAGTAGGCCTCAGGACTCTCGGAGTGGTGCTCGGGGCTGCCGATGCCGCCACCGAAGGGGATCCGGATGACCATCGGGATCTTCACCGCACCGAGCGCGCGGGCGTGCATCTTCGCGACCTGGCTGACGATCTGGTCGAACGCTGGGTAGACGAAGCCGTCGAACTGGATCTCGCACACCGGGCGATAGCCGCGCAGCGCCATCCCGACCGCGGTGCCGACGATGCCGGACTCCGCGAGCGGGCTGTCGATGACCCGGGCCTCGCCGAAGTCCTTCTGCAGGCCCTCGGTGATCCGGAAGACGCCACCGAGCTTGCCGATGTCCTCGCCGATGAGGATGACCTTGGGGTCGCGCTCCATCGCCTTGCGCATCCCGCTCGTCAGGCTCTTGCCGAGCGTGACGCGCTCGAGGGTGGCGCCCTGCGTCGCCTGTCCGCCCTGCCCGCCCTGCCCGCTCTGGTCGCCGGCCATCAGTTCGCCTCCTCGAAGCTCGCCGTGTAGGCGAGGTAGGCGGCGCGCTCCGCCTCCATCACCGGGTGGTCCTCGGCGTAGACGTGGTCCCACATCGTCTCGCCGGCCATCGTCTCCATCGTCACGCAGCCCTCGCGCAGCTGGGCGGCAAAGACGTCGGCCTCCTCGTCGACAGCGGTGAAGTAGGCCTCGTCGGCCATCCCCTCGTGCGCGAGGTAGGTCTTGAGGCGCAGGATCGGGTCGCGGAACTTCCACTCCTCGACCTCGGCCGAGACACGGTACTTCGTCGGGTCGTCAGCGGTCGTGTGGGCGCCCATCCGGTAGGTGTAGGCCTCGATGAGCAGCGGGCCGTTGCCGGAGCGCGCCTCCTCGAGCGAGTGCTGCGTCACGGCATACGTCGCGAGGATGTCGTTGCCGTCGACGCGCACGCCGGGGAAGCCGAAGCCCCGGGCCCGCTGGAAGAGCGGGATGCGGGTCTGCTTCTCGACGGGCTCGGAGATGGCCCACTGGTTGTTCTGGCAGAAGAAGACGACGGGGGCGTCGAAGCTCGCCGCGTAGACGAACGCCTCGTTGACGTCGCCCTGGCTGCTCGCACCGTCTCCGAAGTAGCAGATGACGGCGGTGTCGCGCTCGGGGTCGCCGGTGCCGACGTTGCCGTCCATCTTCACGCCCATCGCGTAGCCGGTGGCGTGGAGCGCCTGGGCGCCGATGACGATCGTGTAGAGGTGGAAGTTGTGCTCCTGGGGGTCCCAGCCGCCCTGGCTCACGCCGCGGAAGAGCTGCAGCGAGCTCTGCGGGTCCATGCCGCGGACGAAGCCGACGCCGTGCTCGCGGTAGGTGGGGAAGACGAAGTCGTGCGGGCGCAGGGCGCGACCGGAGCCGACCTGCGCCGCCTCCTGGCCGAGCAGGCTGGGCCAGAGGCCGAGCTCGCCCTGGCGCTGGAGGGCGTACCCCTCCGCGTCGAGGCGGCGGATGAGGACGAGGTCGCGGTAGAAGCTCCGCAGGTCGTCGGCCGTGAGGTTCTCGACGTACTTGTCGTAGTCGGGGTGGGACACGCGCTGACCTTCGGGGGTCAGCAGCTGGATCATGTCCGGGCCACCGTCGCCGACCTCGGGGGTCGGCTCCTGCAGCTCGGCGACAGCCTTGTCGCTCACTGGGGCTCCTTTGCCGGCGCGGAGACCGGCCTACTCGTGCGGCCCGCGACCGGGGGTGTCCCGCTCGTCGGATGTGTGGTCGCCGGCCTCCGAGGGTGATGGCGGCCGGGTGTGGTTCCTCCGGTCGCAACTTACCGGAGCCGCCCGGAGATCTCACAATGCGGGACGGGGTCGCGTCCGCCGTTCGGCCCCGTCCTGGGACGCGCAACCTCCTTCGTCGCCCTCACGGTCGGTCACCGGGTCGGCCGTACGGCATACCGGTCATGGCGTTGCCCGCCGTCACCGGCGGCTCCCCCACGACCACGGCGGGGCGCTGAGCAGGCCCTGGCCCGCGACGACGGTCTCGCCGAGGTCCTTGCGCAGGGTGGTGATGCGCGCCGGTGAGCCCGGCCCGGTCGGTACGTCGTCGTCATCCTCGTCGGTCGGCTCGAGCGCGCGCAGCAGCAGGTCGGAGTGGGAGACGACCATGACCTGCGTGCGCTCGGCCGCCGCCCGGATCAGGCGGGCCAGCGGCGGGACGAGGTCGGGGTGCAGGGAGGTCTCGGGCTCGTTGAGCACCATCAGCGGTGGCGGGTCGACGGTGAGCAGCGCCGCGACCCAGAGCAGGTAGCGCAGCGTCCCGTCGGACAGCTCGGCGCCGGAGAGCGGGCGGAGCATGCCGGGCTGGTGCAGGTGCAGGTCGAACCGTCCGTCGGACACGGCGATCTCGAGGCGCGCCCCGTCGAAGGCGTCGGCGACCGCGGCGTCGAGCGCCGAGCGACCGTCCTCGCGGATGGTCTGGAGCGCGGCAGCGAGGTCGGCTCCGTCGTCGGCAAGGACCGGGGTGCGCGTGCCGACCTGGGCCCGGCGGGCCGGCGCGTCGGCGTCAGCGCGGAAGCCGTCGTAGAAGCGCCAGCCCCGGATCTGCCGGCGCAGTGCGAGCAGCTCGGGGGCGCGCTCGGGGTCGGCCAGCTCGGTGAGCATGCTCTCCCACGGCCGGATCGACCGGCTCAGCTCGGTCCAGCCGGGACGGGTCGACCCGCGGCCGGAGGTGCGAGTGGCGCCGGACGGCTCCGGGTCGGACTCCCACGCGTCGTCCCAGGCGTCGTCGGTCGCGGCCCGCGTCTCGACGACCGACCAGCGCCGGCGGACGAGCACCGTGGACGGGCGCATGACCGGCCCGGCCCAGACGAGCTCGCGCTTGATCTCCGGGTCGCGCAGGAACGCCGATGGGGAGCGGTCCACCCCCGAGCCCTGCTGCGGCAGCCCGAGGTCGACGAGGTAGGACAGCTCGTCGGTCGCGAAGCCGAGGAGCAGGCTGATCGGCCCCTTCCGGGTCGTGCCCTGCACGTCGTGGCCCTCCCGGCGGGCCCCGCCGAGTGTGGCCGGGCCGGCCCACAACGCCGACGGGAGGCCGCCCTCGCGGGCGAGGGAGCCGACGACGTCACCGCGGCCGCACCCGGCGAGCAGCCGGAGCGACCGGTAGAGACTCGACTTGCCGCTGCCGTTGGGCCCCGCCACGACGTCGAGCCCGTGCAGCGGGACGACGACGTCGCGCAGGGACCGGTACCCCGAGACTGCGACCGCCGTGATCATGCAGCGACCGTATGCCGCCGCGCCGACACCCGCCGCCCGTGGGCCACGACCCCGGCCTCCCGGCGCAGCACCGGATGCAGACTGATCCGCAGACAGATCGCGCCCAGCCGTCAATCTGCAGATCGGTCGGCACCTAGGGTCGCCAGGGCGACACCGGATGCAGACTGATCCGCAGACAGATGGCGCGGAGCCGGCATACGGGTCAGTCGTCGGAGAAGCCCACGCCCTCGACGGGTCCGGCCGTGCGGCGTCCCTCGCGCAGCCCGGTGTCGCGGACCCTCGGCGTGGGAGTCAGCGTCGACGGGGCGGTCTCCACCTCTGCCCGCGCGTCGTCCTCCCCAGGCTCCTGGGGCTCGTGACGACGACCTCGCCGGCGGAAGCGATCGCCGAGGTCGACGGCGGTGAGCCACGCCGGCCCCGACAGCAGCAGGACGAGCGCCAGGGCGAGCAGGGCGACGGCTCCGGTCTCGAGCAGTCCGGCGACGGTCGCGATGTTCTCAACGGTCGCGCCCGTCGCGCCGAAGTCTGCGCCGTCCCGTGTCACCCGTTCGACCATGGAGGTTGCGACGATGGCGGTGGAGAAGCCGAGCGCAGCTACCCCGAGCGGGACCACGGCGGCAGTCCGGGCGAGGCCGAGCAGAGCGGCCGCGGTCAGGGCGACCACGACCGCGGCGACGAGCAGCGAGAGCCGGCCGGTGCTCCCGTCCCCCTGCCCTCCCTCGGTGACGAGCCCCTCGGCGAAGACCTTGCCCCACGACCACATCTCGAAGCTGAAGATCTGCGGCCCCTTCACGTCGAGGCCTGACGGCTCCGGCGCGGTGATGCTCACCGTGACCGTCGGCCAGAACACGGACGGCAGGGCGAGCAGCGCGCCGAGGGCCGCCAGCACCGCCCCCGGTAGCCGCACTCCGACTGCACGCATGATCGTCCCCCTCACCTGCGGCCCCCGCGGGCCGGTTGCAGCACAGTCTCGCAACGTCGAGCCGGTCGGTCGCTGAGCGACATCGCTGTCTCCGCGATCTGCCCAGGCCGTATGCCGCACAGCCGGCACCCGCGGACGTCGGGACCACCTGCCACCGGCCACCGGCCACCGGCCACCGGCCACCGGCCACCGATCAATCTGCGGATCAGTCTGCAGCCTTGGTCGTCAGGGCGACACAAGACGCCGACTGATCCGCAGACAGATCGCGCCGAGCCGTCAATCTGCGGATCAGTCTGCAGCCGTGGTCGTCACAGCAGCACCCACCGGACGCCAGGTGATCGGGTGCGCGTCAGTCGTCGGAGAAGCCGACGCCATGAACCGGCCCGGCGGTCCGACGGCCCTCACGCAGGCCGCCGTCTCGCACGACGGGGGCGGCCGGCCCCGGGTCAGCGCTGGCCGGGGCGCTCTCGTCGGGCTGCGCTCGACCCGAGAAGCGGTCACGGAGGTCGACGACGGTGAGCCGCACCGGCCGCGCCAGCATGAGGACGAGCGACATGACGAGGAGCGCGACCGAACTGGTCTCGAGCAGTCCGGCCGGGGTCGCCGCGATCTCGACCTGGACCCCCGGCGCGCTGAAGGAGGCGCCTCCCCGGAGCACCCGGTCGGCCACGTTGCCGCCGACCGCGGCGAGCGCCAGGCCGCTCCCGACCGCACCGACCGGGATGGCCGCAGGCGTCCGGGACAGGGCGAGCACGACGCCAGCACCCGTGGCCAGCAGGATCGCGGCAACGAGCATCATCAGCCCGGCGACGCTGCCGGACACCAGTCCGTCGTCGCGGGAAAACTGGTCGGAGGTGAGCCGGCCCCACGACCACAGCTGGAAGGTCATCGCCTGCGACCCGTCCTGGCTGACCCCCGGCATGTCCGGCGGCCGGAGGTCTGCCCGCGCCGTGGGCCAGATGACCGAGGGCCCGGCCAGCAGGGCACCCGCAACGGCAACCCACCCCGCGAGCGGACGCACCCCGACCGCACGCAGGTGGGTCGCCCTCACCGTCTCGGGCCCGACTCGTCGTCGCGCGGCTGCTCGGTGAACGAGACCGGCTCGCCGCCGAGCTGCCGGTCACCGGCGGTCCGGTCCCGTTCGGGAGCCAACCTCGCGACCCCCACGCGGGCACCTACCACCGGACGCCCAGCCGGCTCGACCCCCTCGTCAGCACCCACTTCGCCCGCGCCCACTTCGTCCGCGCCCGCCCCTTCACGGGCCGCGGGGGGCCGGACCCACCGCAGCGCCTGGACCACCATGACGACGAGGGCCACCACGAGCACGACCGCCGACGCCGTCTCGAGCACCGCACCGGGCAGCGTGTAGGAGCGCACGTCGAGGCCGGTCGGCTTGTAGACCTCGACCTCCGCGGCCCGCCCGAGCCGTTGGGCCACCGACGTCGCGACCCGGCTCGTCACGATCGCGACCCCGACGAGCGCGAGCAGCAGACCGACGACCCCGGGGACGAGGAGCCAGGCCAGCGCACCCACGAGACCGATCGCGAGCGCCACGAGCAGCAGCGCGAGCCCCTGCTCGTTGCCGAAGACCCGCTCCGGCCCACCCCGCATGACGCTCCGACCCCAGCTCCAGGCGTTCTCCTCCGAGAGGAGCGCGCCGCGCCCGGCGTCGGACAGCGAGAGCCGGAACGTGGGTAGCCAGACCGTCGGCACCACCAGCGCGAGCCCCACGAGCGTGAGCACCCCCGCCGGCCACCGCTGAAGCACCAGCTGCCGCGCCGCCCCCAGCGCGCCCCGCGCTCCCGCCCCCCGTGCGCGGCCGCCCGGCATGGGTCAGCGCGCCCCGAAGGCCTCGGCGACCTCGAGGAGGCGGCTGTTGGCCTCGGTCTCCCCGATCGTCACCCGGACCCCGTCGTCGCCGTACTGCCGGACCATCAGACCGGCCTCCTCGCAGGCCCGCGCGAAGGCGGTCGAGTCATCGCCGAGCGGGAACCACACGAAGTTGGCGTCCGACCGCGGCAGCTTCCACCCCAGGTCGGCGAGCGCGAGCGAGACCCGGTCGCGCTCGGCGACGAGGCTCTCGACCCGCTCGGCCAGCTCGTCCGCGGCGTCGAGCGAGGCGACCGCCGCGACCTGGGCGAGCGAGTTCACGCCGAAGGGGGTGGCCGTCTTGCGCAGGGCGGCGGCGACGGGAGGGTGCGCCACGGCATACCCCACCCTCAGGCCCGCGAGCCCGTACGCCTTGGAGAAGGTGCGCAGGACGACGACGTTGGGGCGGTCGCGCCAGACCTCGAGCCCGCGCACCGCGTCGGGGTCGCGGACGAACTCGACGTAGGCCTCGTCGACGACGACGATCACGTCGTCGGGCACCTTGTCGAGGAAGGCGTCGAGCTCGGCCGCGTGGACGCACGGGCCGGTCGGGTTGTTGGGCGTGCAGACGAGCACGACGCGCGTCCGGTCGGTGATCGCGGAGAACATCGCGTCGAGCCGGTGCCGCTGCCCCTCGTCGAGGCCGACCATGACCGGCTTCGCGCCGGCGAGGTGGGCGACGATGGGGTAGGCCTCGAAGGACCGCCAGGCGAAGACGACCTCGTCGCCGGCGTCGCAGGCCGCGTTGATGATCTGTCCGAGCACGGCGACCGAGCCGGTGCCGAGGGCGAGGCACCCCGTCGGCACCCCGATCGCCCCCGCGAGCCGCGCCGTGAGGGCCGTCACCGCCATGTCGGGGTAGCGGTTGACCGTCTCGGCGCCCTCCGCGATGGCGGCGAGGACGGACGGCAGCGGGCCGTAGGGGTTCTCGTTGGAGGACAGCTTGTATGCCGTCACCCCGGCGGGCGCGGAGGCGGGCCGGCCCGGCTTGTAGTCGGGCATCTGCGCGAGCACCGACCGAAGTCGCACCCTGCTCTCGGTCCGGGTCGGCGACGTCGCGTCCTCACTCATGCCGCCACTGTATTCCGTCCCCGTGACGGTCCCGGGGTCCGCGACGGACGACCGCGCACTGGACAGATCCCTGTCGGTCGACACCAGGTGTGGCTAGGCTCACATCGTCGCGTCAGTGCAGCCACGACACCCTCCTCAATGTCTCCCCACCGGAAAGACGCCGCCCCATGCGCCTCGGCATCCTCACAGGAGGCGGGGACTGCCCCGGCCTCAACGCCGTCATCAGGGGCGCCGTCCGTGCCTCCGAAGTCACCTACGACAGCACCGTCATCGGCTTCCGCAACGCGTGGCGAGGCGTGATCGACGACGACTACGAGGCCCTCGACGTCGAGATCTGCCGCGGCATCCTGCCCAAGGGCGGCACGATCCTCGGCACCTCCCGCGACCAGCCGTTCGCCCGGGAGGACGGCCTGCGCCGGGTCCGCAAGGCCTACGACCGCCACGGGCTCGACGCGATCATCGGGATCGGCGGTGAGGGCTCGATGGGCGTCCTCAACCGCCTCCACGAGAACGGCTTCCCCGTCGTCGGCGTCCCGAAGACGATCGACAACGACATCCGCCTCACCGAGATGACCTTCGGCTTCCAGACCGCCGTCCAGATCTGCACCGACGCCATCGACCGCCTGCACACGACGGCGGAGAGCCACCACCGCGTGCTCGTCGTCGAGGTGATGGGCCGCCACGTCGGTCACATCGCGATCTGGTCGGGTCTTGCCGGCGGCGCCGCGATCACCCTGACCCCCGAGGAGCCGTTCGACATCGAGGAGGTGTGCGAGCGCATCGTCGGGCGCCACAAGAAGGGCCGCTACGCCACGATCGTCGTCGTCGCCGAGGGCGCCCTGCCCAAGCCCGGCACCTTCACGATCCCGCCGCCCGAGGTCGACATCTACGGCCACCAGATCCTCGGCGGCATCGGCCAGATCCTGGCCCGCGAGATCTACGGCCGGACCGGCATCGAGAGCCGCACCACGGCCCTGGGCCACGTCCAGCGCGGCGGGAGCCCGGTCGCGTTCGACCGCGTCCTCGGCACCCGCTTCGGCGTCGCCGCGGTCGAGGCCGCCCTCGACGGTGCCTGGGGCCAGATGGTCGCCCTCCAGAGGGGCAAGGTCGAGCGGGTGCCGATCTCCGAGGCCGTCGGCGGGCTCAAGATGGTCGACTCCGACTTCCTGCGGCTCAACACGATGTTCCAGCCGCGCCTGCCGGGAGACGAACACCCGGGCCTTCCGGTGGAAGACTGATCCCATGTTGGTCAACTTCGCGATCCAGACCGTCATCAACGGCATCGCCCTGTGGGTGGCGGCGTGGGCCGTCCCGGGCATCACCTTCGGCACGAGCCCCTCGACGACCAAGGTCGTGCTCACCGTCCTCGGCGTGGCCCTCATCTTCGGCCTCGTCAACGCGCTGCTCCGACCGCTCGCCAGAATCGTCTCGCTGCCGCTGATCATCCTCACGCTGGGGCTGTTCATCTTCATCGTCAACGCCCTCATGCTCCAGCTCACCTCGTGGCTCGCCGGGCAGTTCAACCTCGCCTTCACCGTCGACCGCTTCTTCTGGGACGCGGTCTGGGGCTCGCTCATCATCACCTTCGTCTCGATGGTCCTCGGCTTCTTCCGCCGTGCCGACTGACGCCGACTGACGCCGACTGAGCACGAGGAAGGGGTTTCACGCCTCCGGCCGTATGCCGCGAGCCCCGCGCGGACGCACAACCCGTCCCGCTCCGTCGCCGCGTCCTCTCGCGGCGAGAGGGTGGTGTCGCTAACCTGAATGGACCCGGTACACCACCCGACCGCGTCCGAGAGTCCCAGCCATGCCGCACCAGCCCGACGCCTCCGCATCAGCGGTGTCGTTGGTGTACCGGCGCCAGCGCTGGATGGCACAGATGCGGACAATCCGGTCGGTCGCCCGTACCGTCACCGTGCTCGGACTCGGCGGCCTCGTCGGGTTCACCCTTGTCGACGGCCGCGGGCTCGGGTCGTGGTCGACGGTGGCCAGCCTGATCATCGCGGCCGGCGTCGTCGCCTGGGTCGTGCAGGTCGTCCACGAGCACCGGATCGCCTCCCACCAGCTGGACTCGCGCGTCCTGCTCGCCCGCATGCGCACCCTCGAGGCCGAGCGAGCCGCCGCGGAGCGCCGCCCGGGAGCCCGCGGCAAATCTCGGCGGCGGGGCTCGTGAGCGACAACCTCGACGAGCAGCTGCGCGCCCTGGAGCTCGAGCTCGACGAATCCGAGTCCCACGTCGACCGGGCCATCACGGCGGCGACGCGGACGGCCGTGCTCGCCGCCCTCCTCGTCCTGCTCGGAGTGGGGATCGGCCTCGCCTCCCTCGTGTGACCCGGCGATCAGCACGCCACGGCGGCCTCGGGCAGGACTGGCGGGGTGTCGGTTCGAGCGGTGTCGGCGCGGCGTCCTACGGTCGTGACATGCGGTTGCTCCACACCTCCGACTGGCACCTCGGGCGCACGCTCCACGGCGTGAACCTCCACGAGGCGCAGTCGGCCGTGCTCGAGCGCATCTGCGAGCTCGTCGAGGACCCGCCCGACGGCATACCGGTCGACGCGGTCCTCGTCAGCGGCGACGTCTACGACCGCGGGGTGCCGCCCGTCGAGTCGGTGCGGCTGCTCGAGTGGACCTTGAGCCGGCTCGCCCAGGTGACGACGGTCGTCGTCACGTCCGGCAACCACGACTCCGCGATCCGGCTCGGCTACGGGGCCGGCCTGTTCCGCGACCGGATCCGGATGATCACCGACCTCAGCCTGATCGACCTGCCCGTCCTCGTCACGGGCAGCGACGGTGTGACCGTCGCCGTCTACGGCATCCCGTACCTCGACCCCGACCACGCGCGGAGCGCCCTCGCGTCCGGCGGCGAGATCCTCCCGCGCTCGCACCAGGCCGTCGTCAGTGCCGCGTGCGACCGGGTGCGCACCGACCTGGCCGGGCGTCCCGGGGTGCGCAGCGTCGTCATGGCGCACGCGTTCGTCGCCGGCGCCGACCCGAGCGACTCCGAGCGGTCGATCATGGTCGGCGGCGTCGACCGGGTCGCGGGCACCGCCTTCGCCGGCATCGACTACGCCGCCCTGGGGCACCTGCACGGTCAGCAGGCACCGCAGGGCGCGGCGGGGTCCGTCGTGCGCTACTCCGGCTCGCCGCTGCGCTACTCCTTCTCCGAGCAGGACCACACCAAGGTCGTGCTCCTCGTCGACCTGCCCGACGCCGGCGAGGCGGTCGTCACCCCCGTCGAGATCCCCCAGCCACGCGCCATGGGCTCCCTCCGCGGACACCTGGATGAGCTCCTCGCCGATCCGGCGCACCACGGTCACGAGGACAGCTGGGTGCGCGTCACGATCACCGACCGGGTGCGCCCGGACGCCCTGATGGACCGGATCACGTCCCGGTTCCCGCACGCCCTGCAGGTCTTCCACGAGCCGGAGGGCGCGATCGACCGGGGGCGGGGCGGCACCTCGGTGGCCACCGAGCGCGACCCGCGCGAGCTCGGGTCCGACTTCATCGCCTACGTCACCAAGACGGAGGCGAGCGACGGCGAGGTCGACGTCTTCGCCGCCGGCTACGAGGCGGCCCTCGCGGCGGAGCGCCGGGCCGAGTCCGGGGAGGTGGCCTGATGCAGCTGCACCACCTGTCGATGACGGCCATCGGGCCTTTCGCCGGCACCGAGACGATCGACTTCAGCACCGTCGGCCGGGCGGGTCTCTTCCTGCTCGAGGGCCCGACCGGTTCAGGCAAGTCGACGATCATCGACGCCATCACCTTCGCCCTCTACGGCAAGGTCGCCCAGGCGTCCGCCGACGTCGAGCGGATCCACTCCCACCACGCCGACCCCCGCGACGTCCCGGTCGTCGTCCTCGTCTTCGAGACCCAGTCGGGGATCTACCGGGTGCGGCGGACGCCCCGCTTCGAGCGGCCCAAGTCGCGCGGTGACGGGACGACGACCCAGCAGCCCACCGTCAAGCTGTGGCGGGTCGCCACGCCCGACGACCTCAGCGGCGGCGAGCTGCTCTCGACCTCCATCGGCGACTGCGACGACGAGATCACCCGCGCGGTCGGCCTGACCCGTGACCAGTTCGTCCAGACGGTGATCCTCCCCCAGGGCGAGTTCGCCACCTTCCTGAGGGCGAGGTCGGAGGACAAGGGCAAGCTGCTCGAGAAGGTCTTCGGCACCGACTTCTTCCGGCGCGTGCAGGTCGAGGTCGTCGAGACCGGCCGGGCGGCCTCCGCGCGGCGGCAGGCCGCGGTCGACGAGATCGCGGACGCCGTCCGCGCACTCGCGGTCTCGGCGAGCCTCGACCCGCTGCGGCGCGACGGGCTGCTCGCCATCAGCCGCGAGTCCCCCGAGAGCCTGCCCGCCGAGCTGACCCAGGTCGTCGACGAGCTCGTGACGACCGAACGCCACGCCGCCAAGCGCAGCCGCGAGGCGATCGCCGAGTACCAGCAGATGGCCGACATGGTGGGCGATGCCCGCCTGCGGATGCAACGTCGCGAGCGGCTGCTCGACCTCCAGCGCCGCGACGAGGACCTCGGCCGACGCGCGGTCCACTTCCGCGAGCTCGGCGAGGCCGTCGCCCGGGCCCGTCAGGCCCGACCCGTCGCCGGTGCGGTCCGCACCCTCGCGAAGTCCGAAGCCACCCTCAAGCGGGCCGAGGCGGCACTCGCCCGGGCCCGGGGGCGGGTCGAGCCGGACCACCGGGACGACGAGGTGGCGACGCTTCGCACGACCGCGACGGGCTGGCGCGAGACGATCGGGGCGCTCACGGGAGCCCTCGAGGTGGAGGCCGGGCTTCCGGCCCGGGCCGCCGAGCGGTCCCGGCTCGACGACGAGGCCGCCCGGTGCCGCGCGACGATCGACGCCGTCGCCACGGAGCTCGCCGCCCTGCCGACCCAGCTCGCCGTGCAGGAGACGGCCCTGGCAGAGGCCCGACGACTCGTCGCGCTCGTCGAGCCGCGCACCGCGGAGGCGGCCCGAGCCCGTCGGCGACTCGAGGCAGCGGTCGCCCACGACGCGGAGCTCGACCGGGTCACGGTCCGCGAGAGGGAGGCGGCCGAGCGCCTCCAACACGTGCTGGACCACGAGCGCCTGCTGGCCCGGCTGCGCCAGGCTCGGATCGACGCCATCGCCGGCGAGCTGGGCCTCACCCTCGTCGACGGCGGCGCCTGTCCCGTCTGCGGCTCGACGGACCACCCCGCGCCGGCGCGGCCCACCGACGACGCGGTGACCGCGGAGCAGGTCACGGCCCAGGAGGACCGGCTGGTCCTGGTCCACGGTGAGGCCGAGGCCGCCACCGAGCGGCTCACCGTCGCCCGGGCCGCGCTGGCGGAGCTCGCCGTCCGGGCCGAGGGTCTCGACGTCGCGCAGGCCCGCCGGGCGTCCGAGGCCGCCGCGACCGAGCTGACGGAGGCCCTCGCCGCCGAGGTCACGGCGCGGGCCGGCAGCACACGCCTCGACGAGCTGCGCGCGGCCGAGGCAACCCTCACGGCCCGGGCCGCCCGGGCCGGGTCCGAGCTCGCCCGGCTCGAGCAGGCTGCGACCGACCTCGCCGGGCGGCTCGACCGCGAGCTCACCGAGGTGACGGCCGCCCGGGACGGTCACCCCAGCGTGGCCGACCGTCGCACCGAGCTGACCCGCGCCGTCACCCGCCTCGACGAGCTCGTCGAGGCGATCGGGGTGCGGGACACCGCGCAACGCGCCGTCGAGGAGGATGAGGCCTCGCGCGACGCCGACCTCGCGCAGGCCGGCTTCGCCACCGTGGATGACTGGCTCACCGCCGACCGACCGGCCGAGTGGATCACGCAGACGACCACCGAGATCGACGCCTTCGAGCAGGAGTGCACCCGGGTCAAGGCCGGCCTGTCCGGGCCCGAGCTCGCCGACGTCCAGCTCGACGCCCTCTTCGACGACATCGAGCAGCTCGCCGCCCTCGAGCGCGCCGCCAAGGCCGAGATGGAGACGGCGGGGACCGAGCTCGGCAGCATCCGCCACCAGGTGACGCGCAGCCGCACCCGGGTCGGTGAGATCACCGACGCGATGGAGCGCAACGCGGCGGTCATCACCGAGACCGCCGACGCCGTGCGCGTCGGCCTGCTCGTGGCCGGCGCCGGCGAGAACCAGCTCAACCTCGACCTCGCGAAGTACGTCCTCATCCGCCGCTTCACCCAGGTGCTGTCGGCCGCCAACACCGAGCTGGCCCGCTTCTCCGGGGGCCGCTACTCCCTCGAGCACACCGACGCCAAGAGGGGCAACGCCAAGTCCGGCCTCGGGGTGCGGGTCCACGACCTGCACACCAACCAGGTCCGCGAGGTCGGCACCCTGTCCGGCGGGGAGACCTTCTACGTCTCGCTCTCCCTCGCCCTGGCCCTGGCCGAGGTCGTCCGGTCCGAGGCCGGCGGGGTCGACCTCGGCACCCTCTTCGTCGACGAAGGCTTCGGCACCCTCGACCCCGACGTGCTCGACGACGTGATGCAGACCCTCGAGGGCCTGCGCGCCGGCGGCCGCACCGTGGGCGTCGTCAGCCACGTCACCGAGCTGAAGTCGCGGGTGGCCGACCGCATCGAGGTCATCGTCCGCGCCGACCACACCTCGACGCTGCGGGTCACCGCCTAGCGCCGCCGGCGGCCCCCCTCACCCGGTCGGCGAGGACCTGGTCGTCTCCGGGCGGCGACCGACGACGTTGAGCGCGACGACGACGAGCCCCACCACCGCCGCGCCGGACGCGAGCGAGCCGTAGCCGAGGTGGTCGACGACGAGACCGGCGACGGCGCCACCGAGCGCGCCGGACAGCCCCATGACGACCTCCGAGAGGCCTTGCGTCGCCGGCCGCTCCTGCGAGGTCACCGCCCCGACGAGCATCGTCGACCCGGAGATGAGCGTGCACGACCAGCCGAGCCCGAGCAGCAGCAGCGCCAGCAGGAGCAACGGTGACCACCCGGTCATCGACCGCGATGCGAGCAGGGCGGCGGCGGTGAGGATGAGCCCACCGGTCACCGCGACCGGGCGCCCGCCCCAGCGGTCGACGGCGGCCCCGACGACGGGGGAGAACGCATACATGCCGACGATGTGCACCGAGATCACGAAGCCGATGATCTCGAGCTCGGCGTGGCCGGCCTTCATGTGCAGCGGCGTCATCACCATGACGCTCACCATGACGACGTGGCCCAGCGCCGTTGTCAGCACGCCGAGCCGGGCGCCGGCCCGGGCCCGCACGACGCGCAGCCCCCGGGCCAGCGACCCGTCGTGGTCGGCGGCCACGTCGTCCTCGTGCTCGCCGAGGTCGACCGCGCCGAGCGGCGGGACCGCTGCCGTGCCGGCGCTCTCCCCGGTATGCCGCTGCGCCGCCTCGGCGCTACGGCGCGCCACCCGCTCGACGCGGGCCTCCTCCTCGAGCGCGCGGGAGGTCAGGAGCGGGTCCGGGCGCAGCAGCCGGTTGATGACGAGCAGCGACACGGTGAAGCCGGCCAGGGAGAAGACGAAGGAGCCGACGAGGTCGGGCAGGCCGACGAGCTGCGCGAAGGACCGCCCCGGCCCGACGAGGTTGGGTCCGAGGACCGACCCGATCGTCGTGGCCCAGACCACGAGGGACAGGTCGCGCCCGCGACGCTGCTCCCCCGCGAGGTCGGCAGCGGCATACCTCGCCTGGCCGTTGGCGCTCGTGCCGCCACCGAACAGGAGCATGCCGAGCAGCATGAGGGGGAAGGACCGGGCGACGGCCGCGGTGATGACGAGGGCCGCCCCGACCATCGCGAGGGCGAGCCCGAGCTGGAGGCCGAGGCTGCGGCCCCGGGCCGCCATGACGCGAGCGACGGGGATCGAGATGAGCGCGCCGCCGAGCACCTGGAAGGTCGTGCCGAGTCCGGCAAGGGCATCGGTCCCGGACAGCTCGGCGGCGAGCAGGGCACCGACCGCGACCCCACTCGCCATGCCGAGACCGCTGAGGATCTGGGAGAGGAAGAGCGTGCGGATGACCTTGCGCTGCAGGCTGGCCCGGTCTGTCGTGACCGCGACGGTATCCGTCCTGCTCATTCGACGTGGCGGCGCGACGTGATGACGCGGAAGCGGTTCGCGACGAAGGCGGCGTCGGTGTAGGCGGCGTTCGCGGCCGGGTTGGCACCGGTGCCGTGCAGGTCGGAGAAGGCGGCGGTCTGGTTGACGAAGACCTGGCCGGTGAGGTTCTCCGAGAGCGCGACACCGCCGTCGGCGGCCGCGTCGCGCGCCTGCTCGAGGACGTCCTCGCTCGTCGAGTAGACGGCGGCAGTCATCGCGCCGTGCTCCCTCACGGTGTCGGCGAGCTGGGCGAGCGACTGCGCCGTCGAGGCGGTCCGGATGAGGAAGCCGACCGGACCGAAGCACTCCTGGGTGTAGACGTCCTCGCGGCTGACGTCGACGGCGACGAGGCCGGGCGCGCGGACGACCGCGTCGGGCCAGCTCGGGTGCTCGACCCGTCGCGACGCGAGCACGACCCTGCCGTCCGCGCCGGCGGCGAGCGCCTCCAGCGTCTCGGCGTTGGCGCGAACCTGGTCGTTGACGGTCGCTCCGAGCAGCTCGACGGCCTTGGCGTCGTCCCCGGTCAGCCGCGTCACCGCGGCCGCGAGACGGTCGGCGAGCTCGTCGAAGGTCAGGTGCCCCTCGTCGGTCTCGATGCCATCGGTCGGGACGTAGAGGTTCTGGGGCGCTGTGCACATCTGGCCGGAGTAGAGGGTGAGCGAGAAGGCGAGGTTGCCGAGCAGTCCCCGCAGGTCGTCGGTCGAGTCGATGACGACCGTGTTGAGGCCGGCCTTCTCCGTGTAGACGAGGGTGCCGTTGACCGCGGCCGACTCCTCGAGCCAGCCGCCGAAACCGGGGCCGCCGGTGTAGTCGACGATCGCGACCTCGTCCCGCTCGGCGAGCGTCCGGGCCAGCCCCTGCCCGTCCTCCTCGGCGGCGAGCTGGACGAGGGCCGGGTCGAACCCGGCCTCGGCGAGCACCGAGCGAGCCACCTCGACGGAGATCGCGAGGGGCAGCACGGCTCGGGGGTGCGGCTTGACCACGACGGCGTTGCCGGTGACGAGGGAGGCGAAGAGACCGGGGTAGGCGTTCCACGTCGGGAAGGTGTTGCACCCGATGACGAGGGCCACCCCGCGCGGGACGATGCGGTAGTCCTTGCGCATCCGGGTCGGGGCCGGGTTGCCGGCGCGGTCCTTGCCCGGCTTCTCCCAGAGCACCGTGTCCGGAACCCGCTCCTGCTCGACGAGGCCGGCAGCGACGGCCTCGAGGGCCCGGTCCTGCGCGTGGGCCCCGCCGGCCTGGAAGGCCATCACGAAGGGCTGGCCGGAGGTGTGCATGACGGCGTTGGCGAGCTCGAAGGAGCGGGCGTTGATCCGGTCGATGATCTCGACGCAGACCGCGGCACGCACCGCTGCGCCCGCGTCGCGCCAGGCCGGCATGGCCGCGCGCGCAGCGGCGAGGCCGGCGTCGACGTCGAGAGCCGGGTAGGTCACCCCGAGGGTCGGGCCGTAGGGCGAGACCTCGCTGCCGACGGAGGTGCCGTCGGTCGGCTGACCGGAGAGGGCGGCATACGCCGTGCCGAGGTGGGCCTCGTGGGCAGCGAGCCCGTCAGCGGCCGCGGTCTCACCGTAGACGCGCGGGCTCGGCGACTCGGGATAGCGGGAGAACCACGAGCGGGCGGCCAGGGCCTGACGGATCTCGTCGAGGACGGTGGCGTGGGCGTCGAGGAGCGGGTGGGTGGGCGTCGTTGCCGGATCGGTCACGGTTCGATGCTAGCCCGGCCCGGATCGCTCCCGGCATCGCTCCCGACGCGCCCCGAGGGGTGCCGCCAGGCCCGACGGGGCAGGATGAGGCGCATGGTCGATGTCGCGAAGCCGAGGGAGCCCCACGCCGTGGACGCCACTGACGGGCGCGTTCCGCTGGGACCGGTCGGGATCGTCGGGGCCGGCGCGATGGGGGTCGGGATCGCCCAGGTCGCCGCCGCTGCGGGTCACCCCGTCGTGCTCGTCGACGCGGTCCCGGGAGCCGCGGCGGCCGGGCTCGAGCGGCTCCGTGGCGCTCTCGACCGTCTCGTCGCGCGGGGCCGGCTGGCCCCCGACGACGCGACCGCCGTGTCGGACCGGGTCCGGGTCGTCGAGCAGATCACCGACCTGCCCGAGTGCGCTCTCGTCATCGAGGCCGTCCCCGAGGACCTCGCGCTCAAGCGGGAGGTGTTCGAGTCCGTCGCCGCGCGCCAGCCGGCCGGCGCCCTCCTCGCGACGAACACCTCGAGCATCGACGTGACCGCGATCGCCGAGGCCGTGACCGACCCGGAGCGCGTGCTCGGCCTGCACTTCTTCAACCCGCCGCCGGCCATGCGGCTCGTCGAGGTGGTCCTCGGCGCGGCGACCTCGCCTGCGATCGCGGCCCACGCGGCGACCCTCATGGTCGCGTGGGGCAAGACGCCCGTGCGGTGCGCCTCGACGCCGGGGTTCATCGTCAACCGGGTGGCCCGGCCGTTCTACGGCGAGGCGCAGCGGGTCGTCGAGAGCGGGATCGCCGACGCCGCGACGGTCGACTGGATCCTCCGCGAGCGCGGGGGCTTCCCGATGGGCCCGCTCGAGCTCACCGACCTGATCGGCCAGGACGTCAACCTCGCCGTCGGCACCTCCGTCTGGGAGCAGACCGGCCACGACGAACGCTACGCGCCCACCGACATCCAGCGTCGACTCGTCGCCGATGGGCGGCTCGGTCGCAAGACGGGCTCGGGCGTCTACGCGTATGCCGCCGACGGCACCCCCGCACCCCGCTCCCCCGACCTCGACCTCGCCGACCGGCTCGTCGGGGGACCGGTCGCGACCGACCCCCTCGCCCGGACGCTCGCCATGCTCGTGAACGAGGCCGTCGACCTCGTGGCGCGGGGCGAGGCGTCCGCCGAGGACGTCGACACGGCGATGCGGCTCGGGACCCGATACCCGCGCGGACCGGTCGAGTGGGGCCGCATCATCGGCTTCGACGTCGTCGCCGCACAGCTGCTCGAGCTCGACGCCACCTACCCGGGTGGCCGCTACCGACCCAGCCCGGCCCTCACCGACGGGAGCCTGGCATGACCGACGAGTCCGGCGTCGACGCGCAGGCCGGCGTCGAGCACGCCCGGCGGATGTGGACCGACGACGCGGCCTCCCGCTCCCTGGGGATGGAGGCCCTGCTCATCGACACGGACCACGCCCTCGTGCGGATGCCGATCCGCGACGACATGGTCAACGGCCACGGCACCTGCCACGGCGGGTTCATCTTCACGCTCGCGGACTCGTGCTTCGCCCTGGCCTGCAACTCGCGCGGTGCGCTGACGGTCGCGTCGGGCGCCGACATCACCTTCACCGACCCCGGTCGCCTCGGGGACGTCCTGCTCGCCGAGGCGGTGGTGCGCTCGACGTTCGGCCGGAGCGGGATCACCGACGTGACGGTCAGACGCGAGGCCGACGGTCAGCTGATCGCGGAGTTCCGCGGCCGCAGCCGGTCGCGCGCCCTCGCCTGACCGCCGACCCCGTCGAGTGCCCACTTTCCTACACCCCCCAGGGTCGAGTGCACACTTTCTTCCGCCCCGCAGCGGGGGAAAGTGGGCACTCGACGGAGGCGGGGGTGGGGAAGACGGCGCGCCCCGCCCCACGGACACGTGGGACGGGGCGCACTCGAGCAAGAGGGTGCGGTCAGCGCGAGCTACGGCGGCTGCCCGAGCGGGAGCCGGCCGAGAACGCCGCGGCGCCACCGGAGGACGAGGTCGAGTAGATCGTGGCGGACCCGCCGCGACCCGAGCCGCCACCGGAGCGACCGGAGCCGCTGCGACCGGAGCCACCCTCGGACGGCTGACCGGACCGACCGCGTCCGCGGCCACCCTCGGCCGGGCGCCCGGAGCCCGAGCCACCACCGGAACGACCGCCGGAGCGACCCGCTCCGGAGCCGCCGCGCGGACGACCGGCGCCGCCGGAGCGACCGCGGCCGCCGCCGGTGGAGGCGGGGGCCTCCTCGCGGACGAGCCCCCCGGCATACGACCGCTCACCGGGAGCGAGCTCGGCAAGCAGCGGGTGCCCGATCTGGACGCGGGTGGTGGTCGGCTTGATGCCGGCCTTGCGGGTGAGGTCACGCACGTCGCGGACCTGCTCGTCGAGCATCATCGTGATGACGGTGCCGTCGGCGCCGGCGCGGGCGGTGCGGCCCGAGCGGTGCAGGTAGGCCTTGTGCTCGACGGGCGGGTCGGCGTGGATGACGAGCCCGACGTCGTCGACGTGGATGCCGCGAGCCGCGATGTCCGTCGCGACGAGCGTCTGGGCCCGGCCCGAGTGGAAGTCGTCCATGTTTCGGGTGCGCGCACCCTGGCTGAGGTTGCCGTGCAGCTCGACGGCCGGAACGCCCGAGGCGTTGAGCTGCTTGGCGAGCTTCTTCGCGCGGTGCTTCGTACGGGTGAACACGACGGTGCGTCCGGGCGCGGCGGTGAGGTCGAGCAGGACCGGCAGGTGCGCGTCGTTGGCGACGTGGAGCACGTGGTGGGCCATCGTGGAGACCGGCGACTGCGCTGAGTCCGCCTCGTGCGTAACGGGGTTGGTGAGGAAGCGCTTGACGATGACGTTGACCCCCGCGTCGAGGGTGGCGGAGAAGAGCATCCGCTGGCCGGCCTTCGGCGTCTGGTCCATGATCCGGCGGACGCCGGGGAGGAAGCCGAGGTCGGCCATGTGGTCGGCCTCGTCGAGGATCGTCACCTCGATCGAGTCGAGGATGACGTGGCCCTGACCCATCAGGTCCTCGAGCCGGCCGGGGCAGGCGACGATGACGTCGACGCCGTTGCGTAGGCCCTGGACCTGCGGGTTCTGGCCGACACCGCCGAAGATCGTCAGCGAGCTGAGGCCGAGCGACTTCGCGAGGGGCGCCATCGCGGTGTCGATCTGGGTGGCGAGCTCGCGCGTCGGGGCGAGGATGAGCGCCCGGGGGCGGCGGGCCTGGCGCCGACCGGCGCCCGCCGAGAGGCGGGTGAGCAGGGGCAGCAGGAACGCGTAGGTCTTGCCCGAGCCGGTGCGGCCACGGCCGAGGACGTCGCGCCCGGCGAGGGAGTCGGGCAGGGTCGCGGCCTGGATCGGCGTCGGCGTCGTGATGCCGATGGAGTCCAGGACGGTGGTCAGGGCCGCGGGCACGCCGAGCGCGCCGAAGGTGGTGTCGGTCGACACAGGTGGTTACTCCAAAAAGTTGATGAGGTCGTTCTGCCCGGCGCGAACGGTTCGGCGATGAACCTCGAAGGTCGCGGCGCAATGAGCGAATCGACTTGGGCGAGCGGAGGGACCGCTGCCGAGAAGAGGGCCCGAGGCAGAACTGGGCGGGCCACTGACACCAACACTATCCGACCCGTCCCGAAACGGTGAATCGCCCCCGTCGGCCCCGCACCGGGCCCGCTGGTGCGCTCTCCTCCGCGGCCCGCAACATCGGGGACGGGGGCCGCGCACCGGCCCTAGAGTCCGTCCTCATCGACGTCACCGACGCCGCCGGATTCGAGGGGCTTGCTGTCTCGGGGCAGCGAGGCCCGGGGTGATCTCGACCGCCTCTTCGGGCAGCGGCCACACCCCCGACCTCTGGTCGCGACTCCGCTCACCCACGTCATGGGGAGTTCGCAGGATGAGAACAAGGACGAGGGCGGTCGCGCTGGCCGCCGCTGCATGCCTTTCATCGGGGCTGTGTCTGGCCCCCACCGCTTCGGCCCGGGGTCACGAGACCCGGTCCGGCACCGAGGGCTTCGGCCACTCCACCACGTCGCTCGACTCGATGGGACGGTCCAGCTCGCATCGGCCCCGGGGCACGCACACCGGCACCCTCACCACCGAGGCGATCATGCCCTTCTCGATCTCCGTCGACGGCAACCGCGTCTACTGGAGCGAGGGTGCCGACTCCTCCGTCGCGCGGCTCGGGCGGGACGGTGCCGTCCAGACCGTCGTCACCCCCCTCTCGGGCCGGGACCTGACGGGCCTCGAGGTGAGCAACGGGGGACGCACCATCGCCTACACCTCGGGCAACGAGGACCACAGCAGCACGAGCCTCACCGTGCGCCGGGCCGGCAGACCCGACCTCGTGGCCGACATCAGCGGTTACGAGGCCGCCCACAACCCCGACGGCGGCTCGACCTACGGGATCCTCGCCGGCGGCAACCCGTGCGCCGAGGCCATCCTCGGCGACCTGTCGGGGGGGCCCGCGACCTACCCCGGGGGCGTGGACTCCCACCCGTATGCCGTCACCCGGCTGCACAACGGGTGGGCCGTCGCGGACGCCGGGGCCAACGCGATCCTCGGCGTGAGCGCCTCGGGCGCCGTATCGACGATCGCCGTGCTGCCTCCCCAGGTGACGACCCTGACTCAGAGCCAGGTCGACGCCCTCACCGCCTCGGTCGGAGCACCGCCCGGCGCCCTCCAGTGCCTCGTCGGTGTCACCTACGGCTTCGAGCCGGTGCCGACCGACGTCGAACGCGGGGAGGACGGGATGCTCTACGTCTCGACCCTCCCGGGCGGCCCGGAGGACCCGAGTCTTGGTGCCCGCGGATCCGTCTACCGGGTCGACCCGAGGACCGGTCGCTCGCGACTGGTCGCGACCGGCTTCCTCGGCGCCACCGACCTCGCCGTCGGTGACGACGACGAGATCTACGTGACGGAGTTCTTCGGCGGCAAGGTCGACCGGATCGTCCACGGCCGGGTGTCCACGGTCCTGACCGCCGGCTCGCCGCTGTCGCTGGAGATGCGCGGACACACCCTCTACGTCGGGTATGCCGGCAACGTCGACTTCGAGACGGGTGAGGTCCTCTCGAACGGCTCGATCCAGGCGGTGCGGCTGCGTCACTGAGGCCCACGGGTTCCGAGGCGCCCTGAGGGGGTGACGATCGCAGGCGCGGGGAGCCGCTGCCCGGTCACGGGGTCGGGATCGCAGGTTCGGTGCGCACCGAGCCTGCGGTCCCACCCCCGGCGCGGGCGCCCGGACCGTCGAAGGTCGCGATCCGTGAACGGTTCGGCCGCAACCCGATACGGCGCGCCCACGAGGTGGGAGGATCGGCGGATCAGCCGGCGCAGCGTCGCGCCTGATCCCCAGCGAAGCTCGGAAGGACACCCCCACATGCGTCGCATGTCCCTCATCGCCGTCACCGGAGTCCTCGCGGCTGGCCTCGGCCTGTCTGCGTGCGGTTCGGACTCCATGGCCCCCACCACCCCGGCTGCCGGTGGCGAGACCACCGCCGTGACCGGTAGCGGTCCCGACGCCGCGCTCGTCGCGAAGCTGCCCGCGAAGATCAAGTCGGCCGGCAAGATCGTCGTCGGCATCGACCCGACCTACGCGCCGAACGAGATGCTCGCCGCCGACGGCAAGACGGTCGAGGGTTTCGACGTCGACCTGTTCAACGCCGTCGCAGCCAAGTTCGGGGTCACCGCGGAGTACGTCCCGTCCAGCTTCGACTCCATCATCCTCGGCGTGACGGGCGGCAAGTTCGACATCGGCGTCTCGAGCTTCACGATCAACCCCGAGCGCAAGAAGCAGGTCAACATGGTCAGCTACTACAGCGCCGGCACCCAGTGGATCGTCCCGACGGGCAACCCGAAGGGCGTCAAGATCGACGAGGCGTGCGGCCTGTCGATCGGCGTCCAGAAGGGCACCGTGCAGCTCGACGACCTCACCGCCCGCAGCAAGACCTGCACCGACGCCGGCAAGCCGGAGATCAAGCAGATCATCCAGGAGGGCCAGGACCAGGTCACCGCTGACCTCGTCGGCGGCAAGACGGCCGCGATGCTCGCCGACTCGCCCGTCGGGCTCTACGCCGTGAAACAGACCGGCAAGCTCGAGCCGCTCGGGGACATCTACGACTCCGCTCCCTACGGCTATGTCCTGCCCAAGGACGCGACGGACTTCGCGAACGCCGTCGTCGACGCCCTCAAGGCCGCCAAGGCCGACGGGTCCTACGAGGCGGCCCTGAAGAAGTACTCGGTCGAGGCCGGCGGGATCTCCGACTTCGCGCTCAACCCCTGAGCCGCGCCATGTCCGAGTCCGCCAGCGACGCCGGCAGCACAGGCAGCAGCGATGACGCCCGGCCGGGCACGATCCACGCCCGGCCGGTGCCACACCCGGGGCGGTGGGTCGCCCTCGGCGTGATCCTCGTGCTCATCGCGATGATGATCAGCTCGTTCGTGACCAACGAACGCTGGGGCTTCCCCGACGCCCTGCAGATCATGCAGCAGACGCCGGTGCTCGAGGGCCTCGTCAAGGGGACCATCGTCGGCACCATCGGCGCGATGATCATCGGCGTCACCCTCGGCGTCCTCATCGCCGTGATGCGTCTGTCGGAGAACCCGGTGCTGCGCGGGGTCTCGTTCGTGTACACGTGGTTCTTCCGCGGCATACCGCGGCTCGTCCTGCTCGGGATGATCGGCACCGGCATCGGCTTCCTCTACAGCCGGCTCGACTTCGGCATCCCCTTCGGGCAGCAGTTCGCCTCGCTGCTCGGGCTCTCGAGCGACTTCACCTTCTTCACCCTCGACGTCAACCAGTTCTCCAGCTCGCTGCTCGCCGGCATCCTCGGCCTGGGCCTGTCCGAGGCCGCCTACATGGCCGAGATCGCGCGCGCCGGGATCATCTCGGTCGACAAGGGACAGAACGAGGCCGCGCAGGCCCTCGGGATGAGCAGCGGCAAGACGATGCGGCGGATCGTGCTCCCGCAGGCGATGCGGGTCATCGTGCCGCCGACGGGCAACGAGACGATCGCGATGGTCAAGGACACCTCGCTCTTCTCGGCGATCCCGATCATCACCGAGCTCTACTTCCAGACCCGGGCGATCGGCACGCGGACCCTGCTCATCATGCCGTCGTTCGTCGCGGTCACCGCCTGGTACCTCATCGTCGGGTCGGTCCTGATGACGGGCCAGTACTTCCTCGAGAAGCGCTTCGGCCGTGGCTTCGGGACGCCGTCCGCGCCGCGGAGCGGCCGCTTCTCCCGGGCGACCGGGACGGGAGGTGAGGCATGAGCACCGATCAGACGCGGGCGGCGCGCGCCGGCAGCGGCGACGAGAAGCCGCTCGTCCACGCGCTCAACGTGACGAAGTCCTTCCACGGCAACGAGGTGCTCAAGGGCATCGACCTCGACGTCCGTCGCGGTCAGGTCGTCGTCCTCCTCGGCCCCTCCGGCTCGGGCAAGACGACCTTCCTGCGGTGCATCAACCAGCTCGAGGCGATCGACGGCGGCCGCATCTGGGTCGACGGCGACCTCGTCGGCTACCGGGAGAAGGACGGCGACCTGCACCACCTCACCGACAAGCAGGTGGCGGCGCAACGTCGCGACATCGGCATGGTCTTCCAGCGGTTCAACCTCTTCCCGCACATGACGGCGCTGGAGAACGTCACCGAGGCACCGACCCAGGTGCGCGGGGTCTCGAAGAAGGCGGCGAAGGCGCGGGCGCTCGAGCTGCTCGAGCAGGTCGGGCTGGGCGACAAGCCGTCGGCCTACCCCGGCGCCCTCTCCGGCGGCCAGCAGCAGCGGGTCGCGATCGCCCGGGCTCTGGCGATGGACCCGAAGCTGATGCTCTTCGACGAGCCGACGTCGGCGCTCGACCCGGAGCTCGTCGGTGACGTGCTCAAGGTGATGCGCGACCTCGCCGACGCCGGTATGACGATGATCGTCGTGACCCACGAGTTGGGCTTCGCCCGCGAGGTCGCCGACCACGTCGTCTTCATGGACGGCGGCGTCGTCGTCGAGCAGGGCCGGCCCGCCGACGTCCTCGGCAACCCGCAGAACGAGCGCACCCGGTCGTTCCTGCGCCGGATGCACTCCGAGGAGGAGCAGGACCGGCAGGACGAGGCGGCCGCGACCGAGCCTTGACCACCCCGTCGAGTGCCCACTTTCGCCCGGCCGAAAGTGGGCACTCGACGGGTGGGGGGCGGGTGAAAGTGGGCACTCGACGGTTCGGGGGGCGGAGTGGGCACAATGGGCGGCATGACGACGGAGTCACGGCTGCCCGACCACGAGATCCCGACGATGTCGGTCGACGAGCTGCGCAGCACCCAGCTCGAGCGGCTGCGCACGACGGTGCGAGCGGCATACGACCACGTCCCGCACTATCGGACAGCCTTCGAGGACAAGGGCTTCCATCCCGACGACCTGCAGTCGCTCGATGACCTGAGGCGTATGCCGTTCACCGCCAAGGCGGACCTGCGCGCGAACTACCCCTTCGGGATGTTCGCCGTCCCTCGGACGCAGGTGGCGCGGGTCCACGCGAGCTCGGGCACGACGGGTCGGCCGACGGTCGTCGGCTACACGAAGGCGGACATCGACACGTGGGCGGACCTGATGGCCCGCTCGATCCGGCTCGCCGGCGGCCGTCCCGGCGACCTCGTCCACGTCGCCTACGGCTACGGCCTGTTCACCGGTGGGCTCGGCGCCCACTACGGCGTGGAGCGGCTCGGCGCGACCGTCGTGCCCGTGAGCGGCGGGATGACCGAGCGCCAGGTGCAGCTCATCCAGGACTTCGAGCCGCGCGTCATCATGGTGACGCCCTCCTACTTCCTCAGCCTGCTCGACGAGATGGAGCGCGCCGGCATCGACCCAGCAGGCACGAGCCTCGAGGTCGGGATCTTCGGCGCCGAGCCGTGGACCGAGTCGATGCGCCGGGAGATCGAGGGCCGCACCGGGATGGACGCCGTCGACATCTACGGTCTGTCGGAGGTGATGGGTCCCGGCGTGGCCCAGGAGGCGGCCACGACGAAGGACGGCCTGCACCTGTGGGAGGACCACTTCTACCCCGAGGTCATCGACCCGGTCACCGAGGAGGTGCTGCCCGACGGCGAGGTCGGCGAGCTCGTGCTCACGTCGCTGACGAAGCAGGCGATGCCGGTCATCCGCTACCGCACCCGGGACCTGACCCGGCTGCTGCCGGGCACGGCGGTCCCGTCGATGCGCCGGATGGAGAAGGTGACCGGACGGACCGACGACATGATGATCGTCCGGGGCGTCAACGTCTTCCCGACCCAGATCGAGGAGTACGTCCTCGCCGAGCCGCGCCTGTCCCCCTACTTCCAGTGCGTGCTGACCCAGCCGGGGCGGCTCGTCGAGCTGACCGTGCTCGTCGAGCCCCTCTCGGCGCTCGCCCCGGGGGCCGCGGACGAGATCGCCCGCACCCTCGAGCACGCGGTCAAGACGCACGTCGGCACGACCTGCCGGGTGCAGGTGCGCGAGCCGGGGTCGATCGAGCGGTCGATCGGCAAGGCCCGGCGGATCGTCGACGAGCGGTCGCGCCCGTGAGAGCCACCCCGTTCGCCACCTCGGGGTGACGGTTCAGGGGGTGGGCTCAGAATGACCGTTCATCATGACGGCTCTGGCGCCGGCGCTCCATCGGGACGCCGCGTGGTCGCGGATGCCGTGGACGTCGTGGCGGCGGTCCCGAAGAACAACGGCAGCACGGCCCAGAGGAAGACCCCGAGCATCGCCAGGCTGGCGAGCGTGAGCGGGTTGCGCAGGTAGACCACCCAGAAGCCGAGCCGGTCGACGTGCGAGACGACGCCCCCGATGACCTGGGCCGGCTCGACGGGGCTCACGTCGGGGGTGTCGTTCGCGTCACCCTGCGTCGTCAGGCTGCCGTCGGCATTCTTGCGGGTGATCCGGTGTGACACGACCATCCCGTCCTTGACGAACGACGCGACCTGGCCCACCTCGTACTCCCCCGTCTTGACGATGACGAGACTCTGCGGGGGAATGGTCGGCTTCATCGAACCGGTGCGGATGACGAAAGCCTGATAACCCAGTCGACCCCCCATCAGGAGACCCGTTCCGAGGGCCGACGACGCGACGAGGATCACGAAAAGAATGGTGAGCGCCCGCTTCATTGAATCCCTTTTGTCGCTTTTGATATTTGTCCGACAATCACGCGATGCGCCGACGAGGGCGGAGGGTCGAAAGCGACCCTCCGCCCTCGTTCAGCCGCGCACGATCACGGCTGCTGGCCGACCTGCGTCTCCACGATCTTGTACGGCAGGCCGCTCGCCGACGACCCGTCGGCCGCGGTGTACGTGTTCCAGACACCGCCACCGGCCTGGGACTGCGTCGCGATCTTGCTCCCATAGCCGAAGCCGAACGTGTAGCCGACCTTCCCGCCGGGCGCGACGTTGCTCGCAAGCTTGACCTTCTCCGGTACGGGCCAGCAGCCCGTCGGCGCGAGGGGACCACACGTGCCGTTGTGGTCGTTGTTGAGGTTCGCCGAGTCGAACTTCGCGACGCCGCCTGCGGTGATGTGGAACTCACCGTACGTACCGAGGTCGTTGAGCGCGTGGAGCGCCGCGGCGTTGTCGAAGACCACCCAGACGTCCTGGTTGCTGAGCCCCGTGTTGGTCATGTTCGCCTGCACGGTCTGCACCTCACCGGGCAGCAGGTTGGTGAAGGCCAGGTCCGCCTGGCTCACCGCACCCTTGATCGAGCCGACCGAGCCGGACACGTTCCCCGACTGGCTGTCGGTGAAGTACGCGAGCGAGCCGTTGACCGATCCGACGAGCCCCGCGGCGACGAGCGCCAGCGACCCCACCCCGACGGCAGCACGCACGCGGTTGTTTTGTGACAGCATAAAGAAAGTCCCCATCCCCTGATTTGTCCCTTTTTTCGCTTTTATGAAAGCGAGCGTCGACCGCTTCTCGGCACGACCCGCTGAACCTAACAGAGACAATTGTCGATGTCGGAGGAATAGCATCTTTTTTGTACGGGGAAGAGGCGGTCAGGAGAACGGGGCAATGACGGAGGATCACCGGCAGATTCCTTCCGCGGGTCGGACGTATCAGAATCCGGCCTCGGTGCACTGAGCCTCGTCGGGCGGAGCCGCCGCCCGCCGTGACGCAGGAGGTCACCCGATGAGCTGGACCCCACCATCGCGGGCCAACATGGTCGGGGCGTGGCCCATCGAGACCTTCGAGGACTCGAGCGGACGGCGTCACCGGCGCTCCGACCGCCTGGCCGGCCTGCCGCTCTACCTCATCGCGGTGACGGTCCTCGACCAGCTCGAGCAGCTCGGCCGCGCCGTCCTCCGGGTCCTCGAGCGCCGAGCCCGCCGTCGCCGGCAGCCACCGGACTTCACCCGGAGATCACCCGGAGATCACCCGGGCATCACCGCTGACGGAGCGCGTCCCGGACCAACCCCAGGGCCGCGTCGTCGGTGACCCCGGCGTCCCGAGCGGCCGCGGCGAAGCTCGAAGCCAGCACCGCCAGCCCAACGGCGGCCGTGTGCTCGCCGGCCGCCACCGTCGTGCCCGCGCGACCGCCCGTCGTGACGAGACCAGCCGCCTCGAGCTCCTTGACGGCGCGCGCGACGGTGCCCACCGCGAGCCCGAGACCCGAGGCCAGGCCGCGCACCGTGGGCAGCCGGTCTCCGGGCAGCAACCGGCCCGCTGCGACCAACGCCGCGACCTGGTCGCGGACCTGCTCGAAGGGAGGCTCGGCCGCGTCCGGGTCGACCCGGAGGGCGAGATCCGCAACCGACACCTGGCGCCGCTGCTCCTGCACGGGCCCAGTGAGCCAGCGACGACCCGCCGGCGTCAAGGGCGCGTCCCGCCCGAGACCACGTCGAGGGCAGCGGGCCACCCGGGCACCCGCGGGGTGAGCGGCATACCGACGGGAGTGACATCGGCCACGTCACCCGAGGATCCGACCAGATCGCGGCCTGGGTACTACGCCGTGTCGTAGGCTGGCCGGGTCATGCTCCGACCCGACCGACCGGGAGCCCTCCATGGATGCCACAGACCTGGCCAGATGGCAGTTCGCCATCGTCACCGTCTACCACTTCCTCTTCGTGCCGATCACCATCGGCATGTCCCTCATCGTCGCGATCTTCCACACCGCCTGGGTGCGCACGCACCGGCCGGAGTGGCTGCGGCTGGCCAAGTTCTTCGGCAAGCTCTTCCTCATCAACTTCGCCCTCGGGCTCGTCACCGGCATCGTCCAGGAGTTCCAGTTCGGGATGAACTGGTCGGACTACTCGCGCTTCGTCGGTGACATCTTCGGCGCCCCGCTCGCGATCGAGGCCCTGCTCGCCTTCTTCCTCGAGTCGACCTTCCTCGGCCTGTGGATCTTCGGCTGGGGGCGCATCCCGGAGAAGCTGCACGCCGCGACCATGTGGATCGTGCACGTGGGCACGGTGCTGTCGGCCTACTTCATCCTCGCGGCGAACTCCTTCATGCAGAACCCCGTCGGCTACCGGTTCAACCCCGAGAGCGGGCGCGCCGAGCTCACCGACTTCTTCGCGGTGCTCACCAACAAGGTCCAGCTCGTCACCTTCCCGCACGTCATCTTCTCCGCCTACATGGCCGGCGCCGCCGTCGTCATGGGCGTCGCGCTCTACCTGATGCGCCGCGAGGCCAGAGCCGCCGCGGACGCCGACCCGAGTGCCACCGACGCCCCGATGTACCGACGCGCCACCCGGATCGGCGCGATCATCACCCTCGTCGCGGCCGTCGGCGTCGTCGCGACCGGCGACGTCCAGGGCAAGATCATGACCGAGGTCCAGCCGATGAAGATGGCGGCCGCCGAGGCGCTCTACGAGTCGGTCCCCGCCGGTGAGGGCGCTCCCTTCTCGGTGCTGACGATCGGCTCGCTCGACGGGTCGCACGCCAACCCGATCATCGAGATCCCCGGCCTGCTCAGCTTCCTCGCCACCGGTTCCTTCACCGGTGAGGTGAGGGGCATCAACGACCTCAAGGCGCAGTACGCCCAGCAGTACGGCGCGAGCGGCAACCCCCTCGTCACCGACACCGCCACCGACTACGTCCCCAACATCCCGACGACCTACTGGTCCTTCCGGCTGATGATCGGGCTCGGGATGGCCGCGGCCGCCATCGCCCTCGCCGTGCTGTGGATGACGCGCAGGCGCCGCCTCCCGACGTCGAGATGGCTGCTGTATGCCGCTGTCGCCGCTCCGCTCCTGCCGGTGTTCGCCAACTCCTTCGGCTGGATCTTCACCGAGGTCGGACGGCAGCCGTGGATCGTCTTCGGGCTGATGACGACCGCCACCGGCGTCTCGCCGAGCGTGTCGACCGGTGAGGTGATCACCTCGATGACGGTGCTCACCCTCCTCTACGGCGCGCTCGCCGTCGTCGAGATCAAGCTCTTCCTCCACTACGTCCGCAAGGGTGCCGAGCCGTTCGAGCAGCCCGAGGACCCGAGCGAGCGGGACGAGGACGCCCCCCTCGTCTTCGCCTACTGAAAGGGCTGACCACCATGGATCTCGCAACGTTCTGGTTCATCGTCCTCGGCGTGCTGTGGACCGGCTACTTCGTCCTCGAGGGCTTCGACTTCGGCGTCGGCATGCTCCTGCCCGTGCTCGGCGGCAAGCGCTACGCCACCGACCGGGCCGACGGCGAGAAGCGGCGCCGCCTGCTGCTCACCACGATCGGCCCCGTCTGGGACGGCAACGAGGTGTGGGTGCTCACCGCGGGCGGCGCGACCTTCGCGGCCTTCCCGAACTGGTACGCGACGATGTTCAGCGGCTTCTACCTGCCCCTGCTGCTCATCCTCGTCGCGCTCATCGTGCGCAACCTCGGCTTCGAGTACCGCCACAAGCGTCCCGGGGCCACGTGGAAGGCGCGCTGGGACCAGGCGATCTTCTGGGGGTCGCTCGCCCCGGCCCTGCTCTGGGGGGTCGCGCTGACCAACGTCGTGCGTGGGGTGCCGATCAACGCCGACAAGGAGTACGTCGGCAACCTCTTCACCCTGCTCAACCCGGTCGGCCTGCTCGGGGGGCTCGTCTTCGTCGCACTCTTCCTCACCCACGGCGCGATCTTCGTCGCGCTCAAGACCGACGGCCGGATCCGTCACGAGGCCCGGAGCATCGCCCAGCGGGTCGGGGTCGTCGCCGCCCTGCTCGCGGTCGTCCTGCTCCTCGTGCTCGGGGCCAGCGACGGCAAGCTCGGCTCGTGGGTGACGACGGTCGTCGCCGCGGGATCGCTGCTCGCCGCGATCTGGGCCAACCGGGTCGGCCGCGAGGGCTGGGCCTTCATCGGCACCGCGGTGACCATCGCGATGGCTGTGGCGACGTACTTCCTGATGCTCTTCCCCAACGTCATGCCGAGCTCGCTCGACCCCGCGTGGAACCTCACCATCGCCAACGCGTCGAGCACCGACTACACGCTCAAGGTGATGACGATCGTCGCGGTGGTCTTCACCCCGATCGTGCTGCTCTACCAGGGCTGGACCTACTGGGTCTTCCGCCAGCGCCTCGCGACGACCCACATCCCCGACGACGCCCCCCTGGAGCCGGTGAACCGCTGAGGTCCACCTGGTCACCTGATGAAGCCCTTCGACCCACGTCTGCTCCGGGCGGTCCCCGCCGCCCGGAGGCCCGTCGCCGCCCTCGGCGCCCTCGGGATCGCCTCCGGGGCCGTGACGATCGGGACGGCGTTCGCCCTCTCGGCCCTCGTCGTCGCGGTCGTCGACGGGTCCGGCCTGCTCGTCCCGCTCGCCTGGCTGACCGGCCTCTTCGTGGCGCGGGCCCTGCTGGCCGGCGCCGGCGAGATGGTCTCGGCCTGGGCCGGTGTCACCGTGTCGACGGCGCTGCGCTCGGCGCTCCTGCGCCGGTGGGGTCGCCTCGACGCCGACTCCCGGCCCGAGAGCGGGGCCGCGGTGGCGCTCGCGACGGGGGGCGTCACCTCGATCGAACCGTATGCCGCGCGCTTCCTGCCGACCCTCGTGACCGCCGCGGTCGTGCCGGTCCTCGCGGTGCTGACCCTGCTCGCCGTCGACTGGCGCAGCGCCCTCGTCGTCGTGCTCACCCTGCCGCTGCTGCCCCTCTTCGCGGCCCTGATCGGATCGGCAACGGCTGAGTCGACGCAGCGGCGCTGGGCGGCCCTCGCCGCACTCTCCGGCCACTTCCTCGACGTGGTGCGCGGGCTGCCGACCCTCGTGTCCTACGGCCGAGCCGGTCGCCAGACGGAGACGATCCGAGACGTGAGCGACCGGCACCGGCGCGCGACGATGGAGACGCTGCGGATCGCCTTCCTCAGCTCGGCCGCGCTCGAGCTGCTCGCGACGATCTCCGTCGCCATCGTCGCCGTGACGGTCGGGCTGCGGCTGGCCGGCGGCGGGGTGGCGCTCGGTCCGGCGCTCGTCGCGATCCTTCTCGCACCCGAGGCCTACTGGCCGATCCGGCGCGTGGGCGCCGAGTACCACGCGGCCGCCGACGGGGCCGTCGCGCTCGACACGCTGCTCACCCAGCTCACCGAACCCGCTCCCGAACCCGCTCCCGAACCCGCTCCAGAGCCGGCGAGTGCGAGCACGACCGGCCCCCAGTCGCGGCGTCGTCGGGTCGTCGCCCGGGACCTCGGCTACCGCTACGCCGGGTCGTCCGTCGACGTCGTCTCCGGTCTCGACCTCGACCTCGGGCCGGGCCTGACCGTCGTCACCGGACCGTCCGGCGTCGGCAAGTCGACGCTGCTCGACCTGCTCGCCGGCCTGCGCCGGCCGACCGCCGGCACCGTCACCGCCCCGGACTCCCACTACCTGACCCAGCGGCCGTTCCTCGTCGGGGGGCCCATCCGCGAGTCCCTGACGCTCGCCCACCCGGCCTCGGACGCCCGGATCTGGGACGCGCTGCGCGCCGTCGGGGTCGAGGGGGTCGTGGCGAGCCTCGACCACGGCCTCGCCGCGCGGCTCGGTGACGACGGTTTCGGCGTGTCGGCAGGCCAGCGCCAGCGGCTCGCACTCGCCCGCGCGGTGCTCGCCCCCGAGCCGGTCCTGCTCCTCGACGAGCCGACCGCCCACCTCGACACGGAGGCCGCCGAGCAGATCAACGCCCTCATCGTCGAGCTGGCCCGGCGCCGGGTCGTCGTCGCGGTCACCCACCGTCCCGAGCTCGTCAGGACGGCTCAGACGCACCTGCACCTGACCCGCCGCGTCGCGGGACGAGACACGGGGACCGAAGCGGGTACGAGCCCCCTCGAGCACCGTTTCGAGCCGGCGCACCGGAACACGGCGGGAGGCCGGTCATGAGCACACGGACCGCCTCGGCCGTGACACCAGCAGCACCGGGCACAGCCTCGCGACCGGTCTGGCGACCCGCGGCGGGGACGGTCAAGGGCGGGCTCCTCGGCGGGCTCGCCACCGCGTCGGGGATGGCCCTGACCGCGACCTCGGGCTGGCTCATCGTGTCCGCGTCCCAGATGCCCCCCATCCTCACCCTGCTCACCGCCATCGTCGCGGTCCGCGCGTTCGGGATGGCCCGGCCCGCCTTCCGCTACGCCGAGCGCCTCACGAGCCACGACGCCGCGCTGGGGATGCTCGCCGACCGGCGCACCGAGGCGTATGCCGCTCTCATCCCCCTCACCCCCGCCCGACTCGGTCGTCGGCGCCGGTCCGACGTGCTCACCGGTGTCGTCGAGGACCTCACCGACGAGGTCGACGCGCAGGTGCGGGTGACGGTGCCGGTCATCTCCACCGTCCTCGCCGGCGGCATCGTCATCGCCGTGACCGCGGCCCTGGCCCCGGTGGCCGCGGCCGTCCTGCTCGCCCTCGCCCTCGTCGTGGCCACCCTGTGCCGCGTCGCCCTGTCGCTCGAGTCCCGCTGGCTGGGCGAGCTGCTCGTCGCGCGGGCCGAGGTGGCCCGGGTCAGTGAGCTGACCACGGGCCAGGCCCAGCAGCTGCGGGCGGTCGGCGGGTGGACGACCGCGCTCGGCTGGCTCGACGACGCTCACGCAGGGCTCGACCGCGCGACGCGCCGGCTCAGCACCGGGCGGGCGCTCACCTCCGGCGGATTCCTCCTCGCGGTCGGTGCGGCCGTGGTCGCCGTCGCCCTCGTCACGCGCGACCTCGGCGTGAGCGCGCCGGTCAAGGCCCTGCTCGTGCTGACCCCGGTCGCCGTCACCGAGGCGATCACTCCCCTTGTCGACGCGATGCGGGCCCTCGCGCGGGCCACCGGCAGCGCCGAGCGGGTGCGCGGCCTGCTCGCACTCGAGCCCGCGGTGGCCGCCGTTGCCGTGTCCAGCGCCAGGCCCAGTCACGACCCCGGCGACGACACCGGCGACGACACCGGCGACGACACCGGCAACGACACCGGCGACGAGTGGGCGATCCGCTCCCTTGACGGACGACCGCCCCGCATCGAGTGCGTCGGTGTCACCGCGTCGTGGACGGGTGAGCGCACCGACCTCGGACCGCTCGACCTCACGATCGAGCCCGGGGCCCGGCTCGCCGTCACGGGTCCGAACGGATCGGGCAAGTCGACGCTGCTCGCGGTCCTCGCCCGCCACCTCGACCCGTCGTCCGGGACGGTCCACCTCGGCGGGGCCGACGTCACGGCCCTTCCGCTCGAGGGGGTCCGGGCCCTCGTCGCCGTCGTCGACGACGAGCCCCACGTGTTCGCGACGAGCGTGCGGCACAACCTGCTCCTCGCCGCCCCCGAGGCCGACGACGCCACCGTGGCCGGGGCCCTCGGGCGCGCGGGGCTCGGCGCCCTCCTCGCCGACCTGCCCGAGGGCCTCGACACGGTGCTCGGCGAGGGAGGGCGCGGCCTGTCGGGCGGCGAGCGTGCCCGTCTCGGCATCGCCCGGGCGCTGCTCAGCGGTCGACCCGTCATCCTGCTCGACGAGCCGGTGGCGCACCTCGACCCGCCGACCGCGACCGCGGTCATCGACGACCTGATGGCGGCCGAGCGCGACGACCCGACCCGGACCATCATCATGGTGACCCACCGCCCCGAGGGCCTCGACCGCTTCGACACGGTCGTGCACCTCACCCCGCCCCGCACCCCGACGCCCACCTGACCGCATCGTCCATCGCCACCCAGGCCCACCGCACGAACCGGAGAACGAGATGCCCACCCCCCGCAACCGCCTCGGCGACCTCGAGCGCGCCGTCATGGAGCTGCTCTGGACATCGGATCGGGCCCACCCGAGCGGTCTGACGGTCCGCGAGGTGCACGACCGGATCGGCGTCGAGCGGGGGCTGGCCTACACGACGGTCATGACCGTGCTCGACCGGATGTCGAAGAAGGACCTCGTCAACCGGGAGCGCGACGGGCGCGCCTGGCGATACACCGAGGCCTACAGCCGTGAGCAGCTGACCTCCGAGACGCTGCACCACACCCTTGGTGAGCTCGCCGGCGCGGAGCGACGCAACGCCCTGCTGCACTTCCTCGACGAGTCGAGCCCCCAGGTGATCGACGAGCTGCGCGAGGCACTCGCCGAGCTCGAGTCCCGCGAGGGGACCCGAGCTGCACCGGCGGACGGGGACCTCCGGGACGGGACCCGGCGTCGGGCCTGACACGCGTGTCCGCGACCGTGCCCCTCGTGCCCCTCGTGCCCCTCGTGCCCCTCGCGCTCCTCTCGCTCGCCGTGCTGCTGGCCTGGCCGGTCCCGCGGGTGCTCGCCCGGATGACCGCCTTCCGCCGGGCGCCGCGGCCCGCCCTCGTCGTCTGGCAGGCCACGACGGTGGCGGCCGTGCTCGCCGCCCTGTTCGCCGCCCCCGCCGGGGTCGGCCTCTGGGCCGGGTCGCAGTCCGGTCCGGGGCGGACGCTCGCCCTGGGGGCGGCAGT
This sequence comes from uncultured Actinomycetota bacterium, assembly GCA_963764195.1. Lineage (GTDB taxonomy): Bacteria > Actinomycetota > Actinomycetes > Actinomycetales > Dermatophilaceae > JBDSSS01. Next base: position 446,696 of record CAVXRG010000002.1, on the reverse strand, counting down.
CCTCGTCACCGCGATCGTCGCGGCGCGGCTGCTCCTGTCCGGGCACCGGGTCGGGCGCCGCCTCCGGGCGGTGCGCCGCACCCACCGGGAGCTCGTCGACCTGCTCGGCCTCCCCGCGGCCTACGAGCAGGTCGAGGCGGCGACTGCCCCGGAGACGCAGACCAGCGGGGCGCCCCGGCCGGGCGGCGTGCCCACCGACCAGCTGCGCGTCCTCGACCACCCGACGCCCACCGCCTACTGCGTGCCCGGCCTGCGCCGACGCGTGGTCGTGACCCGCGGAGCCCTTGACCAGCTCCCCGCCGACGAGGTCCGAGCCGTCATCGCCCACGAGCGCGCCCACCTCGCCGCCCGGCACGACCTCGTCGCCGAGTTCTTCACCGTCGTGCACGAGGCCGTCCCCGGCTTCGTCCGATCGCCCGAGGCCCTCGGCGAGGTGAACCTGCTCATCGAGGTGCTCGCCGACCGGTCGGCCGTGCACGCGACGAGCGCAGTGGCGACGGGTCGGGCCATCGTCCGGATGGCGGGCGGCCCGAAACCCTCCGGCACGATGGCCGTGCGCGAGGGGCCCTCGGCCGCGCGCGTGCGGATCGAGCTGCTCGACGCACGCCGGGTGGCCGGCATACCGACGAGGGTCGTCGCGGTCGGGATGTACGCCTTCGCGGTCGGCCTGCTCGCCGTCCCCGTCGGCCTGCTCGCCCTCGCGCTCGCCTGACGATTCGCCGGCCTCGCTAGGGTGAGGCCATGCGCGTACTCGTCAGCGGGGGAGCCGGTTACATCGGCTCGCACACCGTGGTCCAGCTCATCGCGGCGGGGCACGACGTGCTCATCGTCGACAACTTCGCCAACAGCAAGCCGACGGTCATCAACCGGCTCGAGGCGCTCACCGACACCCACCTGCCGGTCCAGGCCTTCGACCTGCGCGACCGGGACAAGACCGAGCACCTCTTCGCCACCGAGCCGATCGACGCGGTCATCCACTTCGCCGGGCTCAAGGCGGTCGGCGAGAGCGTCGAGAAGCCGCTCGAGTACTACGAGAACAACCTCGAGACGACCTTCTCCCTCGTGCGTGCGATGCGACGGCACGGCGTCGCCAAGCTCGTCTTCAGCAGCAGCGCCACCGTCTACGGCCACAACCCCCCGCCGCTCGTCGAGGAGATGCCGACCGCCGCGACGAACCCCTACGGGTGGACCAAGGTGATGATCGAGCAGATCCTGCGCGACGTCGCCGCGTCGGACCCCTCGTGGCGGATCGCCCTGCTGCGCTACTTCAACCCGGTCGGCGCCCACGCGAGCGGCACGCTGGGCGAGGACCCGCAGGGAATCCCCAACAACCTCATGCCCTTCATCGCGCAGGTCGCCGTCGGGCGGCGCGAGGCCCTCAAGGTCTTCGGCGACGACTACCCGACGCCCGACGGGACGCCGCTGCGCGACTACATCCACGTCGAGGACCTCGCCGCCGGCCACCTCGCCGCCCTCACCCGGCTCGGCTCGACCGACGAACCGGTGTCGACGTGGAACCTCGGCACCGGCCACGGCACGTCGGTGCTCGAGGTGCTGCACTCCTTCGAGCGGGCCGTCGGGCGCGAGCTGCCCTACGAGGTCGTGGGTCGCCGCGCCGGAGACCTGGCCGAGTCCTTCGCCGACCCCCACAAGGCCAACGTGGAGCTCGGCTGGAGCGCGACGCGGACGATGGACGACATGTGCGCCGACCAGTGGCGCTGGCAGAGCGGGAACCCCACCGGCTACCCCGACGCCTGAACCGCCCTGACCCGCCCTGACCCGCCCTGGACTGACGCTCAGGGCCGCGGGTCGAGGGCGTCGTAGTCGCGGAAGGACGGCACCCGCGCCACGGTGACGACGACGAGCAGCACGACGAGGATGCCGCCCACGACCGCGGGCACCCAGGTGACCGTCAGCGTCGCGAGCGTTCCGGCGAACATCTGGCCGAGCCTCGGTCCGCCGGTGACCACGACGGTGAACACGCCCTGGATCCGGCCGCGGACGTGGTCGGGCACGGCCGCCTGCAGGATCGACTGGCGGAAGATCGAGCTGACGTTGTCGGCGCCCCCGGCCACGGCGAGGCAGAGGCCGCCCACGACGAGCGCGGGTCGGCTGACGTCGGCGAAGTCGCGGGAGGCCACGGCGTGGCCCGAGAGCATCAACGTGGCGAGCACGAGGCCGAAGCCGAGCACGGCCACCCCGTAGACGACGATCGAGGCGCGGATCGCCCGACCCTGCCAGCGCAGCCCGGTCAGGCGCCCCGACGCGAGGCTCGACAGGATGCTGCCCACGGCGAAGGCCGCGAGCAGCGCTCCCGCCGTGACGGACCCACCGCCGATGACGATCGCCCCGACCGCCGGGAAGAGGACCATCGGCTGCCCGAAGGTCATCGCGATGAGGTCGACGACGAAGCTCATCCGCACGTTGGGCCAGCTCCGCAGGTGGGACAGCCCGTCGAGGACAGACCGCAGGCCCCCGACGACGGGACGGCCCCCGACCGGCTGGATCCGGGGCAGCGCCCAGAGGCCGAGGAAGCCGGCGACGAAGAGGACGACGTCGACGGTGTAGGTCCAGGCGTAGCCGACGCGCGCGACGAGCACGCCGGCGACGCCGGGGCCGACGGTCACCATCAGGCCCGTCGAGATCCCGAGCAGCGCGGCGGCCTTGGGCAGCATCTCCACCGGGAGCAGGCGGGGCACGATCGCCTGCCGGGTCGCCGACGCGACCGTCGCGGCCACCGCGTTGACCGTCGTGATGACGTAGAACGGCCAGACCGTCGGGGCCCCGAGCCAGGCGATCGTCGCGAGCGTCACGGTCGAACCCCAGGCGACCAGCGACGCGATGAGGGCGACGGCCCGGCGGTCGAAACGGTCGGCGATGGCGCCGCCGTAGAGGCCGGCGGCGACCATCGGCAGCAGCGCGAACCACGCGACGAGCGAGACCATGAAGGTCGACCCGGTCAGGTCGTAGATGTGCAGCCCGACCGCCGTGCTCGTCACGAAGGTGCCGACACCGGCCAGGGTGTTGCCGAACCACAGCCGGGCGAACGGCGGGCTCGTCCGCAGCGGGGAGAGGTCAACGAGGTGCGACCGCCTCGCCGCGGTGGGTCCGGGGCCGCTGCTCGTCACCAGCGCAAACTACGCCATCGGTGTCGCCGCGGCTCAGGCGACGTCGGGCAGCTCGGGCAGGGCCGCATCGACGGAGCGCAGGCGGGAGCCGTCGCGCACCCACAGCCAGCTCCCGTCGGGCTCGCACCGGGCGACCTGGGTGCGGACCGTTCCCTCGACGTCGCTCGTCGAGGTCATCGCGAGCGAGCCGGCGTGCACCACGCGGGTCGTCAGGTCGAGCCCGGAGTCGGTCCCGAGATCGGCCCCGGCGGCGAGGGCCGCCGCGAAGGCGGCCCGGATCGCGTCCCGGCCCGCCGCCTCGCGGCCACGCGGCAGGCTGACGACGGCATCAGCGGCATACAACGCGACGATCCCCTCGACGTCACCGGCGGCGACACAGCTCGCGAAACGCTCGCAGAGGTGCTCCGGGGCCGTGGCTCGGGGTGCGGTGCTCGTCATGGTCCACACCGTCCCACCGGCCACCGACAGCGTCCCCCTCCCCCGTCCCGACGCGCCGGGGACCGTGCTCATCGGACCGGTCCTTCCCTCCCGTTCCGAGCCGCCGGGGGTGTTCAATGGTCCCCATGCCCGAGCGCCCCTTCCACGTCATGTTCGTGTGCAGCGGGAACATCTGCCGGTCACCGATGGGGCAGGTCATCCTGTCGCGCCTCGTCGCCGACGCCGGACTGTCCGACGAGGTCGCCGTCAGCTCGAGCGGCACCGGGGACTGGCACGTCGGTGAGCAGGCCGACCCGCGCACCGTGGCCGTCCTCGCCCGGCACGGTTACGACGGCTCCGCGCACCGCGCCCGGGAGTTCGACGCTGCCGACTTCCCCGACCTCGACCTCGTCCTCGCCTCCGACGAGGGACACGTCCGCACCCTCCGGCGCCTGGCCGGGACCCCTCACCACCGCGCGAAGATCCGTCTCACCCGGGAGTTCGACCCCGCGGCCGTGACGGCGGGGTCGCTCGAGACGGGGGACCCGTGGTACGGCGACGACGAGCACTTCCAGCGCTGCTTCGAGCAGGTCGAGGCGGCCTGCCACGGCATTCTGGACCACCTGCGCGCGCGGCCGCGCTCGGCCTCCTGCTCGTGACGGCGCGTCTCGACCTCGGCTGTCCCGACTACCCCTTCGGGGCGCCGTGCTGGCTCGACCTGCTCGTCGCCGACCCCGGCCGGAGCCGCCGGTTCTACACCGGGCTCTTCGGATGGGACTGGCGGTCGGACGCCGCGACCGGTGGCTACCCCCTCGCCCTGCTCGACGGCCACCCCGTCGCCGGCCTCAGCCGGCGGCCCGCCGCCGCACCCGTCGCCAGCCAGTGGACGACCTACCTGCGGTCGGGGGACCTCACCTTCACGGCGCCGGCCGTCGAGCGCCACGGCGGGCGGGTGCTCGGCCCGCCGACCTCGCTCGGCGTCCTCGCCCGGACCCTGGTCGTGGTCGACCCCGGCGGGGCCTATGTCGGCCTCTGGGAGCCGGCCGCGCTGGCCGGGAGCGGCCTGCTCGACCGGCCCGGGTCGCTCACGTGGAGCGAGCTGTTGACCCGCGACGTCGAGGCCTGCCTCCCGTTCTACGTCAACCTCCTCGCGCACGGATTCGTCGAGGAGACCGAGCCGGACGGGCCGCGGTGGTGGACCGCCCACACCGCCGACGGCAACCCGGCCTACGGGCTCGCCGAGATCGCGCCGGACTGGCCCGCCACGATCCCCGCCCACTGGCTCGCCTCCTTCGCCACCGACGACGTGGACGCGACGGTCACCCGCGCCGCCGGACTCGGCGGGAGCGTGCTGATGGCGCCCTACGACGGCCCGTACGGCTACGGGGCCGTCCTGGCCGGGCCGGAGGGCGAGGTCTTCTCGGTGCTCGTCCCCGATCCCGACTGAGGACGGCGTGAGCGGCACACCGGCTCTGGGAGGATGGGGCATGGCCTCGCTCGCTGACGCAACCCCGACCATCGCCCTCGGCGCCCTCGACGGCCGCTACCGCGGTGCCGTCGCCCCGCTCGTCGACCACCTGTCGGAGGCCGCGCTCAACCGGGCCCGGGTCCGGGTCGAGATCGAGTGGCTCATCCACCAGACGACCAACGGCGTCGTCCCCGGCGTGCGTGCCCTCACCGACGACGAGGCGGCCGCACTGCGCGCCGTCGTCGCCGAGTTCGGGGCCGACGAGATCGCCGAGCTCGCCGAGATCGAGCGGGTCACGGTTCACGACGTCAAGGCCGTCGAGTACTTCCTCAAGCGTCGGCTCACGGCGATCGCCCCGGAGCCCGAGGACATCGGGCTCGCCGAGCTGATCCACTTCGGCTGCACGAGCGAGGACATCAACAACCTCTCCTACGCGCTCATGGTGCGGGGCGCGGTCCAGGACGTCTGGCTGCCGCGCGCCACGGCCCTCACCGAGCAGGTCACGCAGCTGGCCCACGAGCTCAAGGACGTGCCGCTGCTCGCCCACACCCACGGCCAGCCGGCGACGCCGACGACGATGGGCAAGGAGCTCGCCGTCCTCGCCTTCCGCCTGCGCCGCCAGCTCGATCGCATCGGGCGCCAGGAGTTCCTCGGCAAGTTCAACGGGGCGACCGGCACCTTCGGGGCGCACGCCCTCGCCCTGCCCGACGTCGACTGGCCCGCCGTGTCGTGCGCGTTCGTCGAGAGCCTCGGCCTCACCTGGAACCCGCTCACGACGCAGATCGAGAGCCACGACTGGCAGGCCGAGCTCTATGCCGACATGGCCCGCTTCAACCGCATCCTGCACAACCTCTGCACCGACGTGTGGACCTACATCTCGCTCGGCTACTTCGCCCAGGTGCGTGGACAGGGCACCGTCGGCTCGAGCACGATGCCGCACAAGGTCAACCCGATCCGCTTCGAGAACGCCGAGGCCAACCTCGAGGTGAGCAACGCGCTGCTCGACGTGCTCGGCTCCACCCTCGTGCAGAGCCGGCTCCAGCGCGACCTCACCGACTCGAGCATGCAGCGCAACATCGGGTCCGCCTTCGGTCACTCGCTGCTCGCGCTCGACAACGCCTCGCGTGGGCTGGCCGGCCTCGACGCGGTGCCGGCCGCGATGGCCGCTGACCTCGAGGCCAACTGGGAGGTGCTCGGTGAGCCGATCCAGTCGGCGATGCGTGCGCTCGGGGCGCAGGGCGTCGCGGGGATGGAGGAGCCCTACGAGCGGCTGAAGGGCCTGACCCGCGGCCGCCGCATTGACGGGGACGACCTGCGCGAGTTCGTCCGCGGCCTCGGACTGCCCGCCGACGTCGAGCGGCGCTTCCTCGAGCTGACCCCGCAGACCTACACCGCGCTCGCCGGTCGGCTCGTCACGGACTACCTCCCCCGGAGCTGACGTCCTCCTTCGCCCCCCTGTCCCTGCGGGTGCGCAGCTGCTTGAAATGGGCTCGGGAGCCGTGCTCCGTGGCCCGCTCCGCCCGGGCCGCCCGCGCCCGGTCGCGGGTTCCCTTGAGGTGCGGCCCCGGCCAGCCGCTCGCCGGGCCGACGAGGATGAGCAGGCTCGGGACGAGCAGGGAGCGCACGAGGAAGGCGTCGACGAGGATGCCGACCGTCATCGCGAACGCCAGCTCGCGGAAGGGCGTGAGCGGGATGATGGCGAGCATCGCGAAGCTCACCGCGAGGGTGACCCCCGCCGACGTGATGGCCTTGGACGACTCCGGGATCGCCTTGATGACCGCCTCGCGCAGCGGGAGGTCGCGGGCGGCGTCCCACACCCGCCCGACCCCGAAGATGTTGTAGTCCGAGCCGAGGGACACGAGCAGCACGGCGGCGGCGAAGGGCACGTAGAAGGTCAGGCCCTCGCCGCCGAGCCGGTCCATGAAGAGCCAGACCGTCAGCCCGAGCGACGCGGTGAGGGCGAGGACGCTCGAGGCGAGCAGGAAGAGCGGGGCGACGAGGGCCCGGAGGAAGAGGACGAGGAGCAGCAGGTTGACCCCGATCCCGGCGAGGGCGATCCGGAAGAGGTCCGACTCCGTCGAGCTGACGAGTCCCTCCGCGAGGGCGGTGTCACCGCCGATGCTGATCGTCGCGTCCCCCAGCCCGCTCTGTTCCGCGATCGTGGACATCCGGGTGCGCAACTGGCCCAGGTCGTCGATGGCCGTCGCGTCGAGCGGGTCGTTCTCGAGCACGACGAGCATCCGCGCGGTGTTGCCGCTCGCGGACAACACGACGTTGTAGGACTCTCCCGTGACGTTCTGGGCCGGGCCGATGACGCCGGCGACCCCCGGCTCACCCTCGATCCGGTGCTGGAAGTCGGCGAGCGCCCCGAGGTCCTTGGTGACGCCCTTGCGCTCGATCAGGACGGTCGTGGGCGAGGTGATGCCCGGCGCGAAGGCGTCGGAGGCGGCCCGGGTCGCGCGGCTCACCTGGCTGCCATCGGGCAGCGAGCTGGTGAAGCCGACGCCGAGGTCGAGGTGGCGCACGGCGGACGACGCGACGACGAGCAACCCGACGCAGGCGAGCACGACGAGGGCCGCGACCTTCCGGGAGGCGAGACGCTCGACGATGCGCAGGCGCCGGAGCGGGTTGACCCGGACCGGTCGACCGCCGGCTCCCGCCTCCTTCCGGGGGCGGTGCGGGTCCCGCGGCCAGAAGACCTTGGGCCCGAGGATGGCGAGTGCCGCCGGGACGAGGGTGACGGACACGCAGAGCCCGACGACGACGGCGAGCGCCATCGCGGGGCCGAACCCGCGGAAGAACTCCGAGTCGGCGGCGAGCAGCGCCGCCGTCCCGGCCGCGACGGTGATGCCGGCAGCGGACACGATCGGGGTGTCGGTGGCGATCGCCTCGCGGACGGCGTCGCGCCAGTCCATCCTCGTGAGCCGGCTCTGCAGGGCGGTGACGTAGAAGATCGTGTAGTCCGTGACGACGCCGAGCAGCAGGGCGACGAGCAGCGGTTCGAGCTCGGCCGGGGTCGCGAAGCCCGCGAGCCTTCCGAGCATCTCGGACAGGTGCAGCGTCACGTCGAACGACACCGCGGAGGCCACGAGGGCGATGAGCGGGGCGACGATGCTGCGGAAGGTGAAGGCGACGAGCACGACGATGGCGAGCACGGTGAACAGCTCGAGGCGGGGCAGGTTCTCCGAGACGAGGGCGGCCTGCTCCGCGCGGGCCGGAACCGACCCGGCGACGCCGACGACGTGGTCCTCCGGACGGTCGAGGTGGGTGTTGATGTAGCGCTGTGCCCCCTCCCGCTGGCTCGCGAAGCTGCTCGTGGGGTTCATGAACAGGTAGGTGAGCACGGAGGTGTTCGCCTCGGACTCCGGCCCCATGAGCCGCACCGAGTTGGTGACGGGGATCGCGCCGAGCAGGGGGTAGGGCAGCTCCTTGTCCTGGTTGACCGACAGTCCGTCGAGCACCGACTCGGCCTGCACGAAGACGTCGAGGCCCTTCGGGTCGCGCTGCACCACCACCGTCCGGCTCGACAGGGGGAAGCCGAACTCCTCGATCGAGCGCAGCTCGGCACGGATCGCCGGGCTGTCGAGCGGGATGATGCTCGCCAGCTCGCTGCCGCCGGAGCCGAGCGGCGGCACGAGGAAGAGCCCGCCGAGCACGACGAGCCACCCGGCGACGATCGCCCAGCGGCGCTTGAGGACCCAGGCGCCGTAGTTGTCGAAGACCTGGTCGAGGGAGGGCCGGTTGGGGCCGGAGGACGGGTCGCGGTGGCGTCCCGCACCCCGACCCTGCTGACCGTTCCGCGCCCGTCGTCGAGGTCCGAGGTTCATCGACGCACCGCGGGCGGTCCGCCCGGGCGCTGCTGCGGCGCGCCCGTCCCACTCACGGCCGGGAGGCTCACGCCGATCCGGCGCAGCTCGGCCCGCGCGAGCGGCTCGAAGTGGCCCTCCGCGAGGTCGGCCTCGGGGTCGGGGGTGATGGTGAGCAACCGCTCGAGCGGGATGGTGCTCGTCGCGCGCAGCGCGAGCACGGCCATGGCGGCCGGACGGCGCGCCGGGTCGGCGAGCGACCGGGCCGCCGCCCGGGACTCGGCCCGCCAGGCCAGCCGCTGCGGGACGTAGACGAAGAGGACCGGACCCGTCGGCCCGAGGCCGAGGGCGGTGCCGATGAGCACGCTGAGGGCGCGGATGCTGCCGTCGGCCTGGACCGCACCGGCCCTGATGCTCGCCGCGGTCGTCGCCACCTGGTCCCCGAGCTCGCCCGTGCGGTCGCCGATGACCGGCAGGCCCGACAGGTCAGTGAGGGCCTGGCCGGCGGTGTCGAGCGCCCGTCCGGAGTCGAGCATGCCGACGCTGAGGCCGGTCAGCTGCCAGATCGAGTAGCCGATCCAACCGCCCACGACGAGCCAGAAGACGACCCAGAAGAGCGCGAACGCGTCCCAGACCGACAGCTGGTTCGCGTCGCGTGCCCCCATCCGTGTCCGCATGCCCCAGTGGTACCCCATCCCGAGGCCACCCGCACCCCCGGGTCTCACCGACGTGTCCGGTGAGACGGATTCGCCGCCCGGATCGACAGACGAGTGGGTAAGCGGCACGGTAGAGGGACAGACGGTGAACGGCAGACTCGAACCCAGGAGCCCGAGATGAGCGAACCGACGAACGACCCGACCAGCGACCCGACCAGCGACCCGAAGAGCGACCCGCCCACCCCGGCGAAGGCCGGCAAGGAGACGACGGACGCCCCGTCCGGCGCCGCGACGACCACGCGCGACACCGGGCCGTCGACGCCCACCACCGGTGAGTCCGGCCCCACGACGATGGGCCGCACGTGGTGGCTGCTGCCCGCCCTCACCTTCCTCGTCGGCCTCGTGCTCGGCGGGATCGTCATCGGCGCCATCCGGTCGGGCGACTCGAGCACGACGGCCTCGCCCACCCCCTCGGTCAGCTCGAGCGTGCCACAGCCGGGTTCGAGCACGACGACCGCTCCCGCCGTGGCCACCGTCGTCGTCCCCGCAGAGTGCCTCCAGGTGGCCGACGACTCGCGTGGGCTCGTCGACCTCACCCAGCAGGCCGCCGCCGCGGTCCGTGACCTCGACGCGGCGAAGCTGAGCGACCTCGTGCGCCAGATCGACACGGCCCAGACGACGCTGCGCCAGCACGCCGACGCGTGCCGGGCCGTGGAGGCCTCGATCGACACCGGCGCGACGCCGTCGGAGACGACGATGACCTCCGGCGCCACGGGCTGAGCCCACCCCGGACCGGGTATGCCGCTGACCCGCCCGTCACGCACGGGCCGGGACAGCGGCATACCGCTGCCGGGACGAGGCCGATCCTCGCGCGCTCCTCGTCCGCTGCCGACGGAGTGCCACGGACAACCAGGAAGGCGTGACGATGGACGGTCCCCGAGTGATCGGGATGGTGGGCGGGATGAGCTGGGAGTCCAGCGCGGAGTACTACCGGCTCGCCAACGAGCTGGTGCGCGAGCGGCTGGGCGGCCTGCACTCGGCCCGCGTGCTGCTCGCATCGGTTGACTTCGCCGACATCGAGCAGCTCCAGGCCGACGGTCGGTGGGACGAGGCCGGTGAGCGCCTCGCGGCCTCGGCCCGGGGGCTGCAGGCCGGCGGCGCCGAGCTCGTCGTGATCTGCACCAACACGATGCACAAGGTCGCCGACCAGGTCGAGGCCGCGATCGACATCCCGCTGCTGCACCTCGCCGACGTGACCGCGGACGCGGTCACCCGGGCCGGACTGGGCACGGTGGGACTGCTGGGCACCGCCTTCACGATGGAGCAGGACTTCTACCGCGGCCGGCTGGCCGGCCATGGGCTCACGGTGCTCGTCCCGGCCGCCGACGACCGCGCCGAGGTGCACCGCGTGATCTACGACGAGCTGTGCCGGGGGATGCTGCGGCAGGAGTCGCGGCGCTTCTACCGCGACGTCATCACCCGCCTCGTCGAGGACGGCGCCGAAGGGATCGTGCTCGGGTGCACGGAGATCGAGCTGCTCGTCGGCGCGACCGACAGCCCGGTCCCCCTCTTCCCGACGACGCGACTCCACGTCGAGGCCGCCGTCGACGCCTCCCTCGCCGCCCGCCGCCTTCCCTGAACCGGCCTGTCGGTCCACGGACGGAATACCCCATAGGGGTATGATGGTTGTCGACGGCGAGGAGGAACATGCCCGGATACACCGGCACCAAGGACGACTACCTCAAGCGGCTGCGTCGCATCGAGGGGCAGGCGCGTGGGGTGCAGAAGATGGTCGAGAGTGACACCTACTGCATCGACATCCTCACCCAGGTGAGTGCGATGACCAAGGCCCTGCAGGCCGTCAGCCTCGGCCTGCTCGAGGACCACGTCGCGCACTGCGTCGTCGAGGCCGCACGCGAGTCCGACGAGGCGGCCGCCGAAAAGGTCCGCGAGGCCGCCGAGGCCATCGCCCGCCTCGTCCGCAGCTGACGCCCGTCCCCACCCCCACGCCAGCACCCCCACCGAGGAGAACCTGATGACCACCACCACCATCGCCGTGTCGGGCATGACCTGCGGGCACTGCGTCGCCAGCGTCACCGAGGAGCTCTCCGAGCTCGCCGGCGTCACCGACGTCGCGGTCGACCTGCACGCCGGGTCCGACTCCCCCGTCACCATCACCAGCAGCTCCGCGCTCGATCCGGCGGCCGTCGAGGCCGCCGTCGCCGAGGCGGGCTACACCCTCCGATGAGCACCCGAGAGGCGCCGACCCGCATCGAGGACGGGACCGACGAGGTCCGGCTCGCCATCAGCGGCATGACTTGTGCCTCCTGCTCGGCCCGGATCGAGCGCAAGCTCGGCAAGCTCGAGGGGATCGGGTCCGCGACGGTCAACCTCGCGACGGAGAAGGCGCTCGTGTCCTTCTCCGCGCCGGTGACGGTCGAGCAGATCCTCGCCGAGGTGAAGAAGACCGGTTACGGCGCCCAGGTGATCGGCGGCTCTCCACTGACGAGCCCCGCACCCACGGCGACCGCACCGGCCGCGGACCCGGAGACAGAGACGCCGGACGGCCAGGCCCCGGACGGCCAGGCCCCGGACGGCCAGGCCCCGGACGACAGCGACGCGCCGAGCGTGGCCGCGCGGGCCGGTGCGCTGGCCGCGCGGCTCCGCGAGGCGGTGCGCGGGCTCCGACCGACCCCCGCCGACGGCTCCGGGGAAGGCTCCGGGGAAGGCTCAGGGGACGCCGCCCCGACGGCCGGGCCCACGCCCGCCCGCGACGTGCTCCGGCCCCGCCTCGTCGTCGCGGTCGCGCTCACCGTCCCGCTCTTCCTGCTCGCCATGGTGGTGCCGACGTTCGGCGCCAACCCCTGGCTCCAGCTCGTCCTCGCCACGCCCGTCGTCGCCTGGTGCGCGCTCCCGTTCCACCGCGCGGCCTACGTCAACGCCCGCCACCTCGCCTCCACGATGGACACCCTCGTCTCGATCGGGGTGCTCGCGGCCTACCTCTACTCCGTCGTCGCCCTCCTTGCCGGGCAGGCCCACCTCTACTTCGAGGTGGCGGCCGTCGTCACGACCTTCCTGCTCACCGGGCGCTACCTCGAGGCCCGCGCCAAGGACTCCGGCAAGGACGCCCTGACGTCGCTGCTCGACCTCGGCGCGAAGGACGTGGCCGTGCTCCGCATCGACCCGCGCAGCCGGATCACGACCGAGACGCGGATCCCCGTGGAGCAGCTCGTCGTCGGGGACCACTTCATCGTCCGGCCCGGCGAGAAGGTGGCGACCGACGGCACGGTGCTCGACGGGTCGAGCGCCGTCGACGCCAGCCTCGTCACCGGGGAGTCGACCCCTGTCGACGTCACGGCCGGCTCCCCGGTGACGGGTGGCTCGATCAACACGACCGGACGCCTCGTCGTCGAGGCCCGCAAGGTCGGCGCCGACACGATGCTCGCCGGCGTCCAGCGCCTCGTCGAGAGCGCCCAGACGGGCAAGGCCGACGTGCAGCGCCTCGCCGACCGCGTGTCTGCGGTCTTCGTCCCCGTCGTGCTCGTCGTCGCGCTCGCGACCTTCGTCGCCTGGCTCGCCACGGGCCACGACCTGTCCCGGTCCCTTGCGGTCGCCGTGACGGTGCTCATCATCGCCTGCCCGTGCGCACTCGGCCTGGCCACCCCGACGGCGCTGCTCGTCGGTACCGGCCGGGGTGCCCAGCTCGGCACCCTCATCAAGGGCCCGCAGGTCCTCGAGAGCACCCGCCGGGTCGACACGGTCGTCCTCGACAAGACGGGCACCGTGACGACGGGCGACCTCCGGCTGCGGAGCATCGCCGTGCGCGGCTCCCTGTCGAAGAAGGCCGCCCTCACCGCGGCCGCCGCCGTCGAGCAGGGCAGCGAGCACCCGATCGCCCGCGCCGTCGTCGCCGGCGCCGAGCTCGCCAAGATCACCCTCCCCCGCGTCCGGGACTTCTCGACCAACCCCGGCGAGGGCGCCTCGGGGCGGATCCGCGACACCGAGGTCACGGTCGGCAAGGCCGCCCTCTTCGAGCAGGTCGACGAGAGCCTGCGGGCCCACGCCGCGAGCCACGCGGGTACGACGGTCTTCGTCGGCTGGAACGGCCGGGCGGAGGCGGCGATCACCGTCGAGGACACCGTGCGCGAGTCGTCCCGCGACGCCATCGCCCGACTGGGCGCGCTCGGCCTGACGACCTACCTGCTGACCGGTGACGCGGAGATCAACGCCCGCAGCGTGGCCGAGCAGGTCGGCATCGACGCCGACCGGGTCCGGGCCGACGTCATGCCGGCCGACAAGCACCGGGTCGTCTCCGATCTGCAGGCGGAGGGCCGCGTCGTGGCGATGGTCGGCGACGGGGTCAACGACGCCGCCGCCCTCGCCCAGGCCGACCTCGGTCTCGCGATGGGATCGGGCACCGACGTCGCGATGGACTCGGCCGACATCGTCCTGATGCGCACCGACCTCGACGCGGTCGGCGACGCGATCGAGCTGTCCCGCGAGACGCTCAAGGTCGTCAAGCAGAACCTCGCCTGGGCGTTCGGCTACAACACCGCGGCGATCCCGCTCGCGGCCTTCGGGCTGCTCAACCCGATGATCGCCGGAGCGACGATGGCGATGTCGTCGGTGCTCGTCGTCAGCAACTCGCTGCGGCTCAAGCGGTTCGGCCGCAGCGCCTGATCCTCTGACACGCGGCCCTGCCCGCGCACGACGACGGCGGCCGCTCCCCGGGGATGGGGAGCGGCCGCCGTCGGAGCGTTCGGGGTCAGGCCGTCAGATGACGACCTTGCCCTGCGCGGTGTCGAACGTCACCGCGAGCAGGCCCGGGGTGCCGCGCGGGGCGACGAAGGTGAAGTGGATCCCGGCCTTGTCGAAGGTGTCATCCGGGCCGAGCCACTCGCGGACCCGCGCCGGGTCACCGGCGATCTCGAGGTCGTGGATCATCACGCCGCCCTCGGCGCCGGCCGAGGGGTGGACGGTCATGTCGTCCCACTCGATGAAGTAGGGGACCTGCGGGTCGGCGAGCAGGCCGCGGATGCCGACCTGGCGCCAGCGCAGCTCCGTGCCGTCGGGTCGGTGCCGGTTGCCGACGACCGCCTCACGGCCCAAGCGCTGCTCGACCGTCGCGATGTCGTCGACCGCGACGACCCAGCCGAGCCAGCCACCGCCGGCCTCGGAGCGGGCCCGGACGGCCTGGCCGAAGGGGGCCTTGTCGGACGCCGGGTGGTCGAGCACCTCGACGACCTCGAGGTAGTGGTCCTTGGCCAGGGGCAGGATCACGTTGCGGGTGCCGAAGCGTGGGTGGACACCCCCGTCGACGGGCATGACACCGATGAGACCCGACAGGCGTTCGGCGGTGGCCTTGAGCCCGTCCGGCTCTGCTGCATAGGAGACGTGGTCAACTCGCATGCGTTCATCGTGACACACGGACCAGAGTGCTCTTGACCGGCCCTCCCCCAGTCCCGTACGCACGCCACACCCGTCACACGACTGTCACCCGGCTGTGACCTGAGCTGTCGAAATCGGCCCGTCCCCAGCACCAGTCGGAGAATCGGAGCAGCAGGACGAATGCCGCCGAGGCGGGTCCGGGGGTCAGCGCGCGTCGCGCTGGCGCACCGCCTCGTAGAGGACGATGGCCGCCGAGGCGGCGACGTTGAGGCTGTTGGCCCGACCGTGCATGGGGATCCGGACCCGGTGCGTGGCCGCCTCGAGCAGGGCGCCGTCGGCGCCGTGCTTCTCGCTGCCGACGGCGACCGCGACCCGTCCGGTGAGGTCGACGTCGGTGTGGAGCAGGTCGGTCTCCGGGGTCGTCACGACGAGGTCGATCCGGTGCTCCCGCGCCCACGCGAGCACCTCTGCCGTCGTCGCGCTGGCGACCGGGACCGCGAAGAGCGTGCCCTTGCTCGAGCGGACGACGTTGGGGTTGCCCCAGTCGGTGACGGGGTCGGCCGCCACGACCGCGTCGACCCCCGCGGCGTCGGCGGTACGGAGCATGGCGCCGAGGTTGCCCGGCTTCTCGACGCCCTGGCTGATCAGGGTGAGGTGGCGCGGCCCCGTGACGGGGAGCGAGCCCAGCGGCACACCGACCCGGTCGACGACGGCGAGCAGGCCGTCGGGTCCCTCGCGGTAGGCGACCTTCTCGTAGGCGGACCGGCTGAGGCGCACCACCTCGACGCGCTCGTCGCGCAAGCGGGCGAGCAGGTCGGACTGCTGGCCGATGTCCTGCGACCCGGCGCGCCCGGCCGGGCTGAACAGCTCCTCGCACACGTAGACCGAGCGGGGCAGCACCCCGGCGGCGAGCGCGAGGTCGATCTCCTCGTAGCCCTCGACGAGAGTCTGCCCGGACTCCTCCCGGGTGCGCCGCCGGCGCAGGCCGAGCAGACCCTTGAGGCGGGGGTTGGACGCGGAGGTGATGACGAGGTCGGCCATGGCGGTCCCAGCATCCCATCCGCGGTTCGTCCTAGAGTGGCGCGCATGCTCGACCGGCTGGCCGACCTCCCCTTCTGGCAGGCGTTCGCCGCCCTGTGGGCCATCGTGATGGGCCGGTCGACCGCGACGTATGCCGTCGGGCGGGGGGCGATCGCCGGCTGGAGCCGCGCCCGCGGCGAGGCCGCCGCCCTGGCGCGTGCCCGGCTGTGGGTGGAGCGCCTCGGCCCGGTCGCCGTCGCGCTCAGCTACCTCACGATCGGCATCCAGACGGCCGTTCACCTCAGCGCGGGCGTCGTGCGGATGCCGCTGCGGCGCTACCTCCCCGCGGCCGTCGTCGGCTCGGTCGCCTGGGCCGGCCTCTATGCGACGGCCGGCCTCGCGGTCGTGCAGGCCTGGCTCGCCGCGGAGTCCGGGTCGTGGTGGGGCGTCGCCGTCCTCGCCGTCCTCGCCCTCGCCGGCCTGGCCGCGTGGATCGTCGCCCGCCGCCGTCGTGGCGGGTCGTAGGCACCCGGGGCGCGGCCGGCATACCTCCGGCTTGGGACCGGGCGGCCGCTGCCCTACGATGGGCCCCGAGGGGAGTACTTCCCAGCTCGTCCCGGTCAGTACGGCGGTCCCACGACCGCCCCGGTGCGGGGTCGGCGACAGCCGGTGAAGGAGACCTCAGGCCTGCGCTCTGGCTAGGAGCCCGCATGATCTCCGCCCTCCCCTCGTTGATTCCCTCCGCCCTGGAGACGGCACCGAGCATCGGCACACCGACGCTCTGGACCGTGACCATCGCCGGCATCGTCGGCCTCTTCCTGCTCGACTTCCTGATCACCCGCAAGCCGCACGACCCGAGCATGCGGGAGGCGGTCGGCTGGTCCGCGTTCTACGTCGCCATCCCGCTCGTCTTCGGCGGCTGGCTGTGGGCGACCTACGGCTCGCAGCAGGGTCTCGAGTACTACACCGGCTACATCGTGGAGAAATCGCTCTCCGTCGACAACCTCTTCGTCTTCATCATCCTGCTCGCGTCCTTCGCCGTGCCGCGCGAGCTGCGCCAGCGGGTCCTGCTCATCGGCGTCGCCGGGGCGCTCGTGCTCCGCGGCATCTTCATCGCCCTCGGCGCACAGCTCATCGCGAACTTCACCTGGGCGTTCCTGCTCTTCGGCGCGATCCTCGTCGTCACCGCGGTCAAGGTCGGCCGCGACGCCCTGTCCGACGAGGACCACAGCATCGACATCGGCTCGCTGCGCACGGTGCGGGTGCTGCGCCGCTTCTGGCCGGTCACCGACACCTACGAGGGCACCCGGATGTCCGTCGTGCGCGACGGCCGCCGCACCCTCACCCCGCTCGCCGTCGTCACCGTCGCGATCCTCGGCACCGACATCGTCTTCGCGATCGACTCGGTGCCCGCCGTCTACGGGATCACCGGTGACCCCTACCTCGTCTTCGCGACGAACGCCTTTGCCCTGCTCGGCCTGCGAGCGCTCTACTTCGTCCTCGAGACGGCGCTCGCCTCGCTCGTCCACCTCGGCCACGGCCTCGCGATCATCCTCGGTTTCATCGGCGTCAAGCTCGTGCTGCACTGGGCGCACACGGTGTGGCCGTCGGTGCCCGAGGTCCCGACGCTGCCGTCCCTCGCCGTCATCCTCGTCGTGCTCGCCGTCGTCACCGCGACGAGCATCGCCGCCAACCGCCGATCCCGGGCCGCCGACGCTCCTTCCCGGTCGAGCTGACCCGCAGGCCCCGGCCTGCTGGGGTGAGCGGGGGTCACCTCGACCCGGGCACGACGAGGCGGACGTGCGTGACGCCGGGCGCCTCGTGCGACTCGGCGACGGCGAAGCGGGCGATCGCGGGGTCGCCCGCCTCGAAGAAGGAGACGCCGGCGCCGAGCACGACGTGCACGGCCTGGAGCCGGATCTCGTCGGCCAGGCCGGCGACGAGGACGGCCCGGGCGGTCGTCGGCCCGCCGAGGACGACGACGTCCCGGTCGCCGGCGAGCCCGCGGGCCCGCGCCACCGCCTCGCCGATGACGTCGTCGTCGCTCGCCCCCGCCCCGCCGGCGAAGTCGAAGGTGGTCCCGTCGTCGAAGCGCAGCGGCGGCTGCGGGCGGTGGGTCGCCACGACGACGGGCAGCCCGGCGAAGGTCCCTGCCCTCCAGAGCGGCAGGCCGGCGTCGAACATCGTCCGGCCGATGACGACGGCCCCGGCCCCTTCGAAGGTAGCCTCACCGGCCCGCCGGTTGACGGGATCGTCGTCGCCGAGCCACACGTGCAGCGCCTCGCCGCCGACCCCGAGCGGGTGCTCCGCGCTCGCGCCGGGGCCGGCGCCGAAGCCGTCGAGGCTCATCGAGAGCTGGATGCGCACCTGCCCACCCGGACCACTGGACGGCGGGGTCTCGGAGGTCATCGACCGAGGCTCTCACGGACGCGCACGGCGAGCATCCGGTGGAAGTCCCGGTTGTCGAGGTAGGCGTTGTGGTCGGTCGCGAGGGTCCCGGCGACGAAGAAGGGCGAGTCGTCGACGCCCTCGAAGATCCCCTCGGCCCGGAAGCTGAGCATGTCGGCGTGGTCCCAGACGTTCCACCACCCACCGAGCACCTCGGTCGGCGGCTGCGGGGTGAGCACTCCGGTCGCCCGCGAGTGGCCGGGGTCGCTCTCGAGGAAGAGTCCGAGCTCCTCGAAGAAGCCGACCTGAGAGGCCGTCGCGCACCAGTAGTCCACCCGGATCTCGCCGTAGCCGGGCAACCGGGGCAGGAAGTGGGTCAGCACGTCGTAGAGGATCTGCCCGCCCATGCTGTGGGTGATGACGACGAGTGGCTCGTCGCGGGAGGCTGCGGCGAAGGCCGCCGTCTCGAGGCCGGCGAGCACCCGCAGCGGGATCGGACCCGGCGCGTCGGCGGTCCCGCGACGGGCGACGTAGGTCATCACGTCACCGATGAAGGTCGGCAGGAAGCTCTCGAGCGGACGTCGGATCGCCGTGGCCGTCTCACGCAGCCGCTCGATCGCCCGGACCCGCGCCTCCTCGAACCGTCCTGTCGCAGAGGTCTCCCCGCCCTGCTCGTCGCCGTCAGCACCTGCCGCGACGAGCTCGGCGGCGGTCTCGGCGACCTCCTGCTCGTCCTGCGGGTCGCGCGGACGGGAGACGAGCGACCTCCCGTCCCAGGCGAAGTGGGCCCCGAGGTCTCCCCAGTAGATCCGCATGATCGGCACGCCGCCGGGATCGTCGGAGACGGCCGGGGCGAGGTGCTCGCGGAGGGTGGCCTGGATCCGCGGCCACGGCACCTCCCGGAAGCGCTTCGTCGCGTCGGCGAGGGCCGGGTCCTCGTCGCGCACGGCGACCCCGTGGATGTAGACGATCGGCACGGTGACTCTCCCTTCCCCACGCCGGGCGAATGCCGCTCGGCGGGCTAGAGCGTGAGCCGCGCGGTCGCCTGCGAGGCCACCCCGTCGCGGAAGGTCGTGCCCGACCTGGCCGCCTCGGCGACGCCTTCGAGCACCGGCACGAGCCCGTCGTCGTCGACGTCACCGGTCACTTCGTCGGCGATCGCCTTGACCTCGTCGGGGGCGTTGCCCATGGCCACACCCCAGGCCGCCCAGTAGAGCATCTCGAGGTCGTTGCGTTGGTCCCCGCAGGCGACGGTGTGGATCGGCTCGACCGCCAGGTGGCGCCGCACGAGCTCGAGGGCCGAGGCCTTCGAGACACCCTCGGGGTTGATGTCGAGCCAGGCCGACCAGCCCACGGCGTAGGAGACGCCGTGCAGACCGGCCCGCTCGACCATCTCCATGAACTCCTCGGCGCTGGCCTCCGGCTGGCGCAGCGTGACGCGAGTGACGGGGTGCTCGACGAGCTCCTCCCAGGTCACCTCGCGGGAGGCGCCCATCAGCTCGCCGTCGGGGAAGTGTCGCGAGACCTTGAAGCCGACGCCGAGCTCCTCGACGGCGATGAGCGCGCCGGGCAGCGCGACCCGCATCTTCTCGAGGACGGCCCGCGGGTCGAAGGTGACCTTGTCGATGATCTCGTAGCCGTCGGCCTCGGTCGGGTCGAGGCGGAGGGTGACGGCGCCGTTGGCGCAGACGGCATACCCCGTCGTCAGGGCGAGCGCGTCGAGGATCGGGGTCGTGGCGATGATCGACCGTCCGGTCGCGATGACGACCTCGACGTCGTCCGGCAGCGACCGGATCGTCTCACCGACGCGGTCGGAGAGCTCGCCCATGTGGTTGAGGGTCGTGCCGTCGAGGTCGAGGGCCAGCAGTCGAGAAGCCATGGTGGACACGCTATCCGGCTGCCCCCCGCCCCGGGCGCCGCCCGACGCGGGCGACGCCGTCCCTTCACCCGGAGGTCACCGTCCGTTCCCGGCGCGCCGAACCGGTCAGGCGAGGTTGCCGAGCGCCGTCTCGATGCCGCGGTGGAAGGTCGGGTAGGCGTAGATCATCGACGTCAGGGTGGCGACGGGGACCTCCGCGTGGATCGCGACGGCGAGGGCACCCATCACCTCTCCCCCGGCCGGGCCCATCGTGGTCGCGCCGACGAGCACGCCGCGGTCGGCGTCGGCGACGACCTTGATGAAGCCCTCGTTGCCGACCTTGTGGATCCAGCCGCGCGTCGTCTCCCCGAGCGGGGCGATCCCGACCTCGACGCGGTCGTAGCGCTCGCGGGCCTGCTTCTCGGTGAGTCCGACGGCGCCGACCTCGGGGTCGGTGAAGGTGACCCGGGGCAGTGCGTCGTAGTCGGCGGGCGGTCCGTCCTGGCCGAGGATGTCGCGGATGACGATGGCGGCCTGGTACATCGAGACGTGGGTGAAGGCGCCCTTGCCGGTGATGTCCCCGACGGCCCAGACCCCCTCGGCGACCCGGCACCGGTCGTCGACCGGCGCGGTCCGCGCGTCCGTCGGGACACCGACGGTGTCGAGACCGGCGGCGGCGGGGTCGGCCTTGCGGCCGGTCGCGACGAGCACCCGGTCGGCCCGCACCGTCGTGCCGCCCTCGAGGGTGACGACGACCTCGTCGCCGTCCTGCTCGACCTTCTCGGCTCGGGCGCCGACGTGGACCGTGATGCCCTCGGCCTCGAAGACCTCCTGCAGGGTCGAGCCCGACTCGGGCTCCTCGGCCGCGACGAGGCTCGGGGCCGCCTCGACGATGGTCACCGTCGTGCCGAAGCGCGCCATCACCTGGCTCAGCTCGCAGCCGATCGCGCCGCCCCCGAGCACGATGATCGAGTCGGGCAGCGTCTCGGCCTCGACGATCTCGTGGTTGGTCCAGTGCGGCGTGTCGGACAGGCCCGGCACCGGCGGGATGGCGGGCACGGTCCCGGTGCCGACGACGATCCCCCGGCGAGCGGCATACGTCACGCCGTCGACCGCGACCGTCCCGGGCCCGGTGATCTTCCCCGTGCCGCGAACGAACGTGCCGCCCTGTCCGGTGAAGCGCTCGACGGCGGCCTGGTCGTCCCAGTCGTCGGTCGCCTCGTCGCGGATCCGCTTCGCGACGAGCGACCAGTCGGGCACGACGTCACCGACCGAGCCGGCGAGCTCGGGGACCCGCCGGGCCTCCGCGAGCGCGTCGGCGGCGCGGATCATCATCTTCGAGGGGATGCAGCCCCAGTAGGGGCACTCCCCGCCGACGAGGCGGTGGTCGACGCCGAGGACGCTGAGGCCCTCCTCGGCGAGCGTGCCGGCGACCGACTCCGAGCCGGGGCCCAGGCCGATCACGATGATGTCGAAGGTGTGCGCGTCGTCTGCCATGCCCCCACCCTTACCCGTTGGCCCCCGCCGCGTCGAGCGGTTCGATGTATCTGCGAACCCCAGGGGGTGCGCGGATACATCGAACCGGGAGGGGTCAGGCGGTGGGCGTGAGGACGTCGAGACCGAGGAAGGGCCGCAGCGCCGCCGGCACGACGACCGAGCCGTCGGGCTGCTGGTGGTTCTCGAGGATCGCGACGAGCCAGCGGGTCGTGCCGAGCGTGCCGTTGAGGGTCGCCACGGTGCGCGTGCCCGAGCCGTTGGGGTCGCGCTCGCGCGTGCCGAGCCGGCGCGCCTGGTAGGTCGTGCAGTTCGACGTCGAGCTCAGCTCGCGGAACTTGCCCTGCGTCGGCACCCAGGCCTCGCAGTCGAACTTGCGGGCGGCCGGCCCGCCGAGGTCGCCGGCTGCCGTGTCGATGATGCGGTAGGGCACCTCGATCTTGGCGAGCATCTCGCGCTCCCAGGCGAGGAGCCGCTGGTGCTCGGCCTCGGCGTCCTCGGGCCGGCAGTAGCTGAACATCTCGACCTTGTGGAACTGGTGCACCCGGATGATGCCTCGGGTGTCCTTGCCGTGCGAGCCGGCCTCGCGGCGGTAGCAGGCCGACCACCCGGCATACCGCTTCGGGCCCGCCGACAGGTCGATGATCTCGTCGGCGTGATAGCCGGCGAGCGCCACCTCCGAGGTACCGGTGAGGTAGAGGTCGTCGGCCTCGAGGCGGTAGACCTCGTCGGCGTGGGCGTCCATGAAGCCCGCGCCCTGCATCATGTCGGCGCGGGCCAGCGTCGGGGTGATCATCGGCGTGAAGCCGGCCGCGGTCGCCTGCGCCATCGCCATGTTGAGCAGCGCGAGCTCGAGCAGGGCGCCGACGCCGGTGAGGAAGTAGAAGCGCGCGCCGCCGACCTTGGCGCCGCGCTCCATGTCGATGGCGCCGAGCCGCTCACCGAGGGCGAGGTGGTCGAGCGGTTCGAAGCCCTCTGCGGAGAAGTCACGCGGGGTGCCGACCGTCTCCAGCACGACGTAGTCGTCCTCACCGCCGACGGGCACGCCGTCGATGATGACGTTGCCGACCCGGCGCAGCAGCGAGTCGAGCTCGGCCCCGGCCTCGTCGGCGCCGGACTCGAGAGCCTTGACCTGCTCGCTCAGCGACCCAGCCTTGGCCCGCGCGGCGTGGGCGACCTTCTCGAGGTGGTCGGCGTCGGCCGCACCCGCCTTCTTCGCCTTCTGGAAGGCGCCCATCGCCGCCCCGACGGCCTTGCTCACCGTCTTCTGCTCGGCGCGCAACGACTCGAAGTCACCGAGCGAGGACCGCCGCCGCTCGTCGGCGGCGAGGATCGCGTCGACGAGCCCCGGGTCCTCTCCACGGGCCTGTTGCGAGGCGCGGACCCGGTCGGGTTCGTCGCGCACGAGCTTGATGTCGATCACCGCGCCAGCCTATCGGCGGCGGTATGCCGCTCACGACCGAGATCTCGTGGGCTCCGTCCCGACCGGGTGGGGCTCAGCTGACGGGACCCCCCGGGCGGAGCACGGCGTAGGCGCTGACGGTGTCGGCAGGCAGATCGCGCAGCTCGACGTGCATCCGCCCCGCCGGCAGCGTTGTCACCTCGACCGTGGTGACCGACCCGTCGCACGGAAGGGAGTGGGTCAGCAACGCCGTCCCCCGGCCCCACGCCCCGGCCCGTCCGTGCAGCCCGCGAGCAGGACGGCCGACAGGACGAGGCCCGAGGCGGCAGCCACCCGCGCGCTCGACCGGACGCCCATGGTGCCGACTGGAGGACGCCCCGGCCGTCACTGGACGTGGACGGGGACTTCCCTGTCACTTCGCTGAGTTTTCTTGACTCGTTCCAGATCACGTGATTGGTTGGAGGGGATGTCGATGACTCCCATGCCCCACTCCTTCGAGGACCAGCTCCGCGCCGCCTCGCTGCGCGTCACGGGCCCACGCACCGCGGTGCTGGCCGAGATCCACGGCCGGCCGCACGCCGATGTGGACACCCTGACTTCAGCCGTTCGCGCGCGCCTCGGGAAGGTCTCGACCCAGGCCGTCTACGACGTGCTCCGCGCCCTCACCGCCGCGGGCCTCGTCCGGCGCATCGAGCCAGCCGGCTCGCCCGCCCGCTACGAGGCGCGGGTGGGCGACAACCACCACCACGTCGTCTGCCGGTCGTGCGGCGCCGTCTCCGACGTCGACTGCATCGTCGGCGAGGCCCCCTGTCTCGACGCACCCTCGACGCACGGCTTCACCATCGACGAGGCCGAGGTGACCTACTGGGGTACGTGTCCTTCGTGCCAGCAGCCGGGCCCCGACCCGTCGGCCCCCGTGCTCCCCACCCCGCTGGTCGCCCAGCGGACCACGACTCCTGCCGGCCCGTCCGGCAGCCGGACCCACCCGTCGACCAGCAGTTCGACCAGTCCCACGAAGGAGCAGCAATGACGGACAGCACCACGTCCCGCGAGTCCATCGAGACCGCACCCAGCGAGGAGGCCCACCTCGGATCGCACACCGACAGCGGCGCCCCCGCGCCGAGCGACCGCAACTCGCTCACTCTCGGGGCTGACGGCCCGATCCTGCTGCACGACGTGCACTTCCTCAACCAGATGGCGCACTTCAACCGTGAGCGCATCCCCGAGCGCAACGTCCACGCCAAGGGCTCCGGCGCGTTCGGTGAGTTCGAGACGACCGAGGACGTCAGCAGGTACACGAAGGCCGCGCTCTTCCAGCCGGGCGTCAAGACCGAGATGCTCGCACGCTTCTCCACCGTCGCCGGCGAGCAGGGCAGCCCCGACACCTGGCGCGACCCCCGCGGTTTCTCGCTGAAGTTCTACACGACCGAGGGCAACTACGACCTCGTCGGAAACAACACCCCGGTGTTCTTCATCCGCGACACGATGAAGTTCCCGCACTTCATCCGCAGCCAGAAGCGCCTCGGCGGCTCGGGCCTGCGCGACAACCACATGCAGTGGGACTTCTGGAGCCTCAACCCCGAGTCGGCCCACCAGGTCACCTACCTCATGGGTGACCGCGGCATCCCGAAGACGTTCCGCCACATGAATGGCTACGGCAGCCACACCTTCCTCTGGATCAACGAGGCCGGTGAGAAGCACTGGATCAAGTACCACTTCCTGTCCAACCAGGGCGTCGAGGGCCTCACCGGCGCCGAGGCCGAGCGGATCGCCGGCCAGGACGCCGACCACCACCGCCGTGACCTCTACACCGCGATCGACGAGGGCGACTTCCCGAGCTGGACCCTGCACATCCAGGCGATGCCCTACGACGAGGCCCGGGACTACCACCTCAACCCGTTCGACCTGACGAAGGTGTGGCCGCACAGCGACTACCCGCTGATCAAGGTCGGCACGATGACGCTCAACCGCAACCCGGACAACTTCTTCGCCCAGATCGAGCAGTCCGCGTTCGAGCCGTCCTCGGTCGTGCCCGGTATCGGCTTCAGCCCCGACAAGATGCTCCTCGGCCGCGCGTTCGCCTACAGCGACACCCACCGCTACCGCATCGGTCCGAACTACCTCCAGCTGCCGGTCAACCGGCCCCGTGTGGAGAACCTCAACACCTACACGCAGGACGGCCCGATGGCCTTCGACCACAACGGTGACGCGCCGGTCTACGCCCCCAACAGCATGGGTCGCGGCTACGCCGACAACGTCGGTGAGGTCGAGGACGGTTGGGAGGCCGACGGCGCGATGGTCCGGCAGGCCTACACCCTGCGCGAGGACGACGACGACTTCAGCCAGGCGGGCGCCCTCGTGCGCGACGTCTGGGACGACAAGCAGCGGGAGATGTTCGTCGAGACCGTGGCCGGGCACCTCCTCGGCGGCGTGAAGTCGCCGGTGCTCGAGCGGGCGTTCGACTACTGGAAGAGCGTCGACGCCGAGACCGGCGCCAAGATCGAGCAGGCCGTCAAGGCCGGCAACGGCGCCCCGAACCCCGGTGGCGACGCCGACGACGCGAAGGTCGTCCACGACCCGATCGTCGAGAAGGCGACGCAGGCCGCACGCTGACCGCACCACGCACGACGGTATGCCGCTCACCCCGCTGGGGTGGGCGGCATACCGCTGTCGGGGGTGGGCAGACCTGCGACCCCAGCGTTGGAAACTGGGCACTCGACGGGCTACCGCGTCGAGTGCCCAGAACCCGACGGGCTACCGCGTCGAGTGCCCAGAACCCGACGGGCTACCGCGTCGAGTGCCCAGAACCCGACGGTCTCTGGTTCCGGGACGGGCTACTTCACCTCGGACCGGGCCAGGGTCCACAGACCGACCACGAGCGGCGCGATGACGAAAACCCCTGCGGACGTGCCGAGCTGGGCCCACTGCTCACCGGTCAGCGAGCCGGTGAAGAGCGGCTGCATCGTCACGTTGAGGTCGAGCCACTGGGCTGCCGTGCCGATCCAGTCGACGAGACCGCCGAGGATGCCCCAGGCCGTCGGCAGGACGAAGAGGAGCACGATCGCGGCCGGGGTGTTGCGCAGCAGCATCCCGAAGGCGACGCCCTGGGCGACCCCGAGCAGCACGAACAGGCCGGCGCCGAGGAGGGCGAGCCCCTGCATCTGCCAGTCGCCCTCGACCCCGCGCAGGGTGATCGCGGCCTGGTGGGCGACGACGGCGAGGACGAACGAGAGGGCGTAGGCCGCCACCCCGACGAGCAGGGCCGAGACGAGCTTGGCCCAGCCGACCCGCATCCGGCGCGGCTCGAGGGCGAAGGTCACCAGGCCGGTGCGCTGCGACCACTCGGACGTCACGGCGAGGACGCCGACGACGGGCAGGATGAGCGCCATCGGCATCGTCGTCGCCTGGAGGTAGTCGCCGAAGGGGTGCTCGCCGCCGTTGTTGAAGAACATGATCGTCAGGGCCGTCGCGATGATGGCCGCGATCGAGATGAGCAGCCAGCGGCCGGCCCTGGTGTCGAGCTGCTTGCGGGTCTCGAGGCGGACGAGGCGGGTGAACGGCACTGCGGCCGTGGGTCGCTCACCGGGGATCCGGCTCAAGGCGGCGATGGTGGTGGGCAGTGCGGACTCCGCGTGCTTCGAGGTCGGCGCGGTGCCTGCGCCCGGCTGGGTGGCCGTGGTGCTCACGCCGCCACCTCCTCTCGGGCGGTGTCGGCCGTCAACGCGAGGAACATCTCCTCGAGTCCCCGGCTGTCGCCGCCACGCAGCTCGGTCAGCACGATCCCCTCCGCCGCGGCGACCCGCCCGACGGCGAGCGGCTCGGCGTCGACCTGCAGGCCACCGGACGACGTCGGCGTCGCGCGGATCGAGGCTGCGGCCAGCGCTGCGGCGAGGCGGTCGTCGTCGACCGAGCGGGCGACCGTGCCCGCGCCGGAGAGCAGCTCCTCCTTCGTGCCCTGGGCGACGATCCGGCCGTGCCCGATGACGATGATCTCGTCGGCAACACGCTCGATCTCGTTCAGCAGGTGCGAGCTGAGCAGGACCGTCCCGCCCCGGTTCGCATAGCCGCGGAGCAGGTCGCGCATCCAGCGGATGCCGGCCGGGTCGAGGCCGTTGGCCGGCTCGTCGAGGATGAGCACGTCGGGATCGCCGAGCAGCGCGTGCGCGATGCCGAGCCGTTGTCGCATCCCGAGTGAGTAGTTGCGCACCCGACGCGACGCCTCCTTGTCGGTGAGGCCGACGAGCTCGACCATCTCCTCGACCCGACGCCGGTCGACGCCCATCAGGATGGCGCCGAGGGTGAGCACCTCCCGGCCGGTCCGCCCGGCGTGCTGGGCCGAGGCGTCGAGCAGCACCCCGACGTGGCGGCCGGGGTTCGGCAGGGCGGCATACGGGCGCCCGAGGACGGTGGCCCGCCCCGACGAGGCGGGCGTGAGGCCGGCCATCACCCGCATCGCCGTCGTCTTGCCGGCGCCGTTGGGTCCGAGGAAGCCCGTGACGAGACCGGGCTTCACCTCGAACGAGACATCGTCGACGGCCGTGAACGGGCCGTACCTCTTGGTCAGTCGCTCCACTGTGATCATGGGTCCACCCTCCCGGGCGGAGGCAGCCCCCGGCCATGAGGGGCGACCCCCACCGGACCCTGACCCGACCCTGAGTGCCGTCGACCTCACCTCAGAGGTCGCCCTTGATGAAGTCGAAGGGCCCGAGGTCGACGTTGTGGGTGCGCACGTAGTCCTGCAGGTCCTCGAAGAGGGCCGAGACCGCCGCCGACCCGGCATCGACGATGATCGCCTGCACCCAGGCGTTGCCCGCGGCCGGCGCCGCCCACGCAGCGGCATACGGTGCCACGATGCCCCCGTAGTGGCCGGCCAGCTTGCCCCCGACGCTGACGGCAGCGTCGCCAACGCTCGAGATCGAGGACCCGCCCGCCCCCGACGCGCCGCCCGCTCCACCCGCGGGAGCGCCCTGGGCGCCGGCCCCGGCCGAGCCGGGGTCCGGCCGCGAGCCCTTGGCGAGGGCGTCGCCGAGCGAGTCCTTCGGCGTGACCGCCCCGCTCAGGGCGCCGAGGGCTGCCCCGAGGGCGAGACCGACGATGGCTCCGACGAGAACCTTCGTCATGATGTCGCCGATCCCCTTGTTGCGACCGCCGGCGAAACCGGCGGCGAAGCCCATCGCGGCCCCGTTGACCGCGCCGCTCACTCCGCCGACGACGGCCCCGGCGAGCACCGTGCCACTCGTCAGCCCGAGTGCCCCGCCGACCGCGATGCCGGCAAAGGCCCCGCCGAAGGCGGCCCACCCGCCGACCGCGCCACCCACGACGACCCCGAGGAAGACGTCACCGGCGTCGCCGCCGGCCCGGGCCGCCGCGATGCCACCGATGACCCCTCCGGCGACGATGCCCACCACGGTGGCGGCGAACACCGCACCCCAGGTGATCGACAGACCCCCGACGGTGAGGGCCACCGCCCCGGGGGTGCCGATCCCGAACGTGCAGACGGTGACGATGACGGCCACCGCGATGATCGCGACCGTCGCGACGACCGCGGCGAAGATCTTCCAGAAGGAGCGCCCGCTCGGGTCGACGTAGCTCGTCGGGTTGCCCCGGCAGTAGGCGTACGCGTTCCAGGCGGCCGGGTCGTCCGCGTCGCCGACGACGGGGTCTGGCGCGAGGAACCGGCCGATCCGCGGGCAGTACCACCGTTCGCCGAGCAGGACGAGGCCGTGCCCGACGTCCTGGCCCGCGGCGAAACCCTGTGGCGCGACACCGAGCCCGGTGCGCGCGAGGACCTGGCCGTAGGGGTCGTAGGTGATCCGCAGGGTCTCGTGGCCGCTGGCGTCGGTGGCAAGGACGAGCGACCCCCGGTGATCGTGGTGGAGCCAGACCCGCCCGGCCGCCGACTCGCGGGCCACGACCCGGTCGCCGTCGCTGATCTGCAGGACGACCTCGCCGTCCTCGACCCGGACGAGGGGGTCGGGGCTGAGCACCACCCGCACCTCGCCGGTCGCCGACGTCGTCGTGCGGGACACGAGCGCGCCGCCGTGGCCGTAGGTGAGCTCGTCACTGCCGCCGTCGGCGAGGTCGATCCGGCGGACCCGGCCCTCGGCGTCGACGTCGTGCGTGCCCCACGGCCCGGACGTGAGCCGGCCCCGCTCGTCATAGCCGAAGACGTCACCGCCGGCACTCGTGAGCAGGCTCGCTCCCGCCCCACCGCCGCCGTAGCCGAAGGCGCCGATGCCGCTCGCCCCGACGAGGTTGGCCGCGGCGTCGTAGGTGTAGGTGAGCGTCCCCACCGCGCCGTCGCCGGATGCGGCCGACACGAGGCGATAGCCGTCGTCGTAGCCGTACTGCCAGGCGAGCGCGGCGTCCGGACTCGTCACCGCGGTGAGGTTGCCCACGAGGTCGTGGCCGTGGTGGACCTCGCGGAGCGGGCCCGCGGGTCCGGTGAGGACGGACGCGGTGAGCCAGCCGGTGACGGGGTCGTGCTCGAGCGCCTCCTCCGTGCCGTTGCTGTGCACCACCCGGGTGCGCTGCCCGACGTCGTCGTGGTCGATCCGCTCGATGATCCCGTCGATCGCCCGGAGCGACCCGACGGCGGTGTAGCGGTAGCGGAGCAACCGTCCGCCCGGGTAGGTGATCCGGTCGACGAGGTCATCGGACCGGTGCTCGATCTCGAGGACGAGGGTCGGGCCGCCGTGCGGCGTCATCGCCTTGAGGGCGAGCCGCCCCCGCTCGTCGTAGTCGAAGGTGCAGGTGCCCCCCTCGTCCTCGACCCGCACGAGTCGTCCACCGCCCGTGTGGGTTCCGGCATCCGCGGGCGCGGGCGCACCGTCGTCGTGGTAGACGAAGCGGGCGACCGGCGGCGACGCGGGGTCGCCGTGCCGGACCTCGACCGGTCGCGAGGCGAGGTCGTAGCGGCGCAGGACGCGGTCGGTGCCGGTGCGGGTCTCGACGACCTGTCCGGCGGCGTCGACGACGACGAGCTGGGTCGACTCCGGGCGCTCGATGCGCACGGTGCGACCGAGCAGGTCGTGGACGAAGCGCGTCGTGGCGCCGACGGCGTCGACGTGCTCGAGGAGGGCGCCCTTGACGTCATGCGTGTCGGTCGTGACGACCGTCGCGCCGCCCTGGACCTGCTCGACCCGTCGGACCCGCCCCGAGGCGTCGACGACCCGGCGGGTCAGGGCTCCGGCGTGGGGGGCGACCGCGTCGGTGCGGGTCTGCTCGAAGTCGCGCTCCTCAACGGCTCCCGGCAGGTAGCGGACCGACGCGACGGCCCCGTCGGCCCGGGTCGTCGCAAGCGCCCGGCCGAGGGCGTCGTAGGCCACCGTCGCGTGCGCGGCACCGGGCGGCGGCGCCTCGAAGGACGCGGACGTGGCCCGGAACGGCGCGTAGGTCCGGGCGACGACGCCGCGCCGGCCGTAGTCGGTCGTCACGGTGACGACCTCGCCCGACTCATCGGTGATCCGTTGCTGGACGACCCTCCCGTCGCCGTCGACGAACTGTCGTTGGACCCGTCGCGCGAGCCCCGGCCCCGTGGCCCGCGTCTCGGTGACGCAGAGCGGGAGTGCGACGGTGTCGTAGGCGAGGTCCCGCGTCGGCTCGGCCGCCGTGTCCCCCGGCTCGACGGTCGCGGTGAGCCGGGCGAGGGCGTCGTATGCCGCTGTCGTCCGTGCGCCGGACGGGTGCACGACCGCGGTCGGCTGGTAGCTGCGCAGGTCGAACTGCGCCGTCAGGGTGTTGCCGACGGCGTCGGTGACCCGCACGGGGTAGCACCCGGCGGGGTCGAAGTCGAGGGTGCTCACCCCACCGCGGGGCCCGACGGTGCGCCCGTGCAGGCCGGACCCGTCGACGGTGCGCGCGTAGGTCCCGAGGTCGACCCACCAGCCGTCGCTGCCGGGGCGGCGGGTGTAGCCGAGCGCGGCGAGGTCTGGGGGCTGCGCACCGTAGACGGCCGCGACCTGGTCGTCCGTGAGGCAGAGGGCCGACCGACCGGTGACGAGGCCGCGCGGCCCGACCTGCCCCTCAGGGAGGCCGTCGTAGGTGGTGCGGAGGTCGGACAGGACGGCACCGGCACCGTCGGTCTGCACGACCCGCGCGACCCGGGAGCGGTAGCGTCCCGCCGGGTCGACGGCATACGTCGTGGTCGTCTCGAGCCGGTGGCCGGGCACCCCGCCCTCGAGTCCGACCTCGACGGCACGGGTGACGTTGCCGTCGGCGTCCCACGCGAGCTGCTCCGTCACGATGGCGGAGACCGGGTCGGCCCGGCCCTCGTGGACGGCCGTCGTCGTCGCGACGAGGCGTGGGGTGACGGTGCCCGCCACGACACCGGGGTCGACCCGCCACTGCTGTTCGAAGCGGTCGAAGAGGTGGCCGTCAGATCCCGCCCGCTCCTGACGGAGCAGGCGCCCGCGCAGGGCCCGCGAGGCGCGGCGGGCGGCGGGGGAGGTCGGCTCCGCGCCGTCGGCGGTGAGACCGGTGTGGAACCAGCGCGTCGTGTGCAGGGTCGGGATGCTCGCGTCGCCGACCTCCTCGCTGTCGACCCGGCCGAAGCCGCAGACCTCGCGGAGGACGCCGTCGTAGCGCCCGTCGCGGTAGGCGTAGCGGGTCAGCGTGACCGAGCCGGTCGTCACGTCGTCGACCGCGACCTCGGAGACGACCGGGAGCACGACGGGCAACCTCGTCGTCCACGGGCTCCCGGCAGCGCGGTCGCGCTCGGACTCCCGGGCGGACGTCGTCCAGGTGATGGCCGTCGAGCGGCCCACCCCGTTGTCGATCCGGGTGAGCAGCGGCGCCGCGATGCCGAGGTCGAGGGCGAACCACCGTCCGCGCCCGGAGGCGAGCGGGGTCGACCAGACGACGGCGGGATGTCCTGTCCCGAGCACGTCGGCCACCCGGACGTCTGCCATCGACCCGGTCGGGAGGTGGTCGACCCGCCGCTCGGCACCGAAGCGGGTCCCGGCCTCGTTGACCCAGGCCCGCAGGGTCCCGCGGTCGAGGTGCACCACGTCGGCGCAGCCGTCGCCGTCGAGGTCGACGACGAGGACGCTCGAGGGGTCGCAGTCCGCGGGCAGGCGCGGTGGGTCGGCCATCTCGACCCGGTCACCGAAGACGCCGTGTCCGAGGTAGGGCCAGTAGGCCACCCCGGAGCCGTCGACGCGGACGAGGTCCGGCGTGCCGTCCCCCGTCATGTCGGCGCAGTGGACCCGCGGGTCGGTGAGGTCGGTGGGTGGCCCGTCCGGCGTGCCGGGCACGACGTCGAGCCGCGGCAGCCAGTCACCGGCCTCGTCCCGCTGGGCGAGCAGGAGCGCGCCTCGCACGCCCCAGAGCAGTCCGGCCGAGCCGGTCCCGTCGAAGTCGGCGAGGCGCGCCCGGGGGTCACCGGGGGCGACCGCAGGGGCCGCGCCGAGGGTGCGGGCCGCACCGAACCCCGCAGCCGTCCTCGTCTGGTAGCGGGCCAGCGGCACGTCGGCGCGGACGAGGTCGGCGATCCCGTCCCCGTCGACGTCGACGAGCCCGGAGCGCGACAGCGGTCCGCCGAGGGCCGGGACGGTGCCGGCCGCCACGGGGCGGCCCAGCCGACCGCCCTCGTTCGGCCAGACGCGGGCGGCACCGTCCGCGGCGAAGGCGATGACGTCGGCCGTGCCGGTGCCGGTCCAGTCGATGAGCTCGACCCGACCCGACCCGGTGAGGCAGGGAGGGGCGGAGCGGGCATCGACCGGGTCGAGCCGGCGCAGCGTCACCGACTCGTCGGCGGCGTAGCCGAGGGACAGCGGGGGTGCTGTCAGGCTCGTCCCGTCAGCGGCGAAACCGGTGAGGGTGACGGCACTGAGCAGGGACGCGCCGTTGCCGACCGCCTGGGTGTAGGCGAGGTCCCACCGACGCACGAGGGGACTGGCCTCGGCCGGGAGGCGCAGCTCGAGCCCTGCGCAGCGCTCCGCCGTCTCGAGCAGGAAACCGCCTCTGCCCCAGCGGATCACGTCAGGTCGGGGCTCCCAGAGGAGACGCACCTCGAAGGGTCCCCAGGCGATGCTCTCGAGGTAGCGCTGGGCGCCGGCGGCCCGCCAGTGGTAGGCCGTGCGCTCGCCGAGGTTGTCCTCCGACTCCGTGAGCAGCCAGCCCCACGGTGCGCCGCCCAGGCCGGGGATCCGGCTCGTGGCGTCTCCACCGAGACGGTGTCGGGTGCCCGCCCGGTCGGTCGCGACGAAGCCGTCGCCGTCCGCCACGAGCCGCCAGTCACCGGCGTCGACCTCGGGGTGGAGCGAGCCGTCGGCCGCCCGCACGAGGGGACCCGCGCCCTCGAGCACCACGGTGTCCGAGTCGTCGTAGCGAGGTCGTCCGACCATCGTCGAACGGAGCAGTCGTGGCAGCGGGAGGCTCCAGCCGACCCCGAGGGGGCCGTTGCCGCTGCCGCTGTCGTAGTGCAGCGCGAGCCGGGGTCGTGAGTCGTTCGGGCCGTGCGGCAGGTCGAGCGGGACCGCGAAGGTTCCGGTCCCTGTCGAGAGGTCGGGCGCGAACGTCTCACCCAGTCCGCCCACCCCTCCCCCGGAGGGGAGGGAGGGAGCCTGGCTGGCGAAGCCGATGTCGAGGCTCATGGCCTCCTCCTTCTGTGGGCGCTCACGTGCGGGGTGACGTCACGAGCGCGGTGTGAACGCGTAGCCGACGACGAGCGCGATGTTGTCGATCGCGTCGAGGTCGAGGGCGCCGGCGGTGACCCAGCCGGGGTTGTCCGCAGCGACGAGCTCGATCCGGTAGGCGCCGAGCGCCGACTGGCCGGTCACCGCGCCGGCGAGGGCGGCGGCGTCGACGACGCCGTCGGCATCCGTCGTCACCGTCACCGGAGGGGCGCCCGGGGCGGTCACCTGCAGCACGATCCCGCTCACCCTCGGGTGGGGTGTGGTGGCGCAGACGAGCCCGAGCTCGGAGAGGACCGGATGCGTCTCGGTCGAGGCGAAGTCTCCGCGACCGAGCTCGAGGTCGAGCACCCCCGAGCCATAGAAGGCGAAGAAGGCGTCGGCGAAGAGCCAGCGCAGCGGGAACGGTCGCTGCCGCTCGTGGATGCTCGGGCGCGCCGCGAGCTCCCCGACCACGGTGTCACGCAGGTCGGGGTCGTACTTCGCCGAGTAGGTGAAGGTGAGCCGGACGTCGACGAGCGTGGTGCGGTCCAGCTCGTTGGCCTCGGGCGGGAACGCGAGCGTCCACGAGGAGGCGAGTCCGGCCCCCTCGAAGATCCTGCGCTGGCGTCGGTCGGACTCGTGGACGAGGGCGTCGGCGCGGGGGTCGAAGTCGGAGATGACCTGGGTCTCGCGGGGCTGCACCCGGTGCTTGACCAGCCCCCCGGACGCCGAGGGGGTCCGGTAGTGGGAGATCCCGGCGTTGGTCAGCGTGCCGCTCACCCCGCGGGCGGGGATGATCCCGTCGACGGCCACCTCGACGGTCTCGATGCGACCGGCATACGTCCCGGGGTAGACGGAGTCGAAGTCGTCGAGGTCGGTCTGGAACTCCATCGTGCCCGTCGCCCGCAGCTGGCTCTCGAAGAGGTACGGCGCGCGGGCGGCGAGCGAGATCGTCTGCTTGAGCGGCTGCGACTTCGGAGCGGTGGAGGTGACGAGGTCGAAGGTGAAGGACTGGACGTCGGCCATGAGGGAGTCGGCGGCGAGCAGCCCGTGGACGGCGTCGGAGGAGTAGTCCGGTCGCACGACGTGCAGGGCCACGTCGTTCTCGAAGTTGTAGGCCCGCTGCATCCGCTTGGCGACGTCGAGCGCCCACACGAGGTAGCGCTGGGACAGGGCACTCATCCGCTCTCCGAGCGCGTTCCACACGTCGGGGGTGAAACGCTGCTCGTCGAACGCCTGCAGGAGCGCCTTCGCGGCGCCGACCCGGACGGCGGCGGCGTTCGCGCTGGCCTGGGTGGCGGTGACGCGGGCCGTCGCGGCGGCCACCTCCTGGTCGGCCTGGTGCACCGACGCGTTCAGCTCGGCGACCTGGCGCCGCATCGTGTCGATCTCGTACTCGCGCTGGATGCGGGCGGCGCTGAGGGACTCGGCGGCTGCGAGCGTTCCCCGGTCACCACTGAGCGAGTAGGAGCCGCTCGTCATCTGGTCGGCGAGACCGTTGAGCTGGGAGGCGTCGCCGTCCTCCCCACCGCTCAGCTGGCTCGAGAGGGCGGCGTGCATGGTCCACTGGCGTGACTTCGTCGCGTACTCGTCGGCGTTGGCCTGGGCGTTCTGGGCCCGGAGCCGGGCCACGTCCCGGGCGGCCGCGTATGCCGTCGCCTCGGCCCTGGCGGCGTCGACCTGACGCTGCACCGCCGTGAGCTCCGCCTGGCTGACCCCGATGTTGAGGCTGAGCTGGGTGCGCGTCAGCTCGCCGCTGTCGGCCTTCTCCCAGAAGGAGATCGCGTCGCGCTCGGCGCCGATGGCGAGCTGGGCGAAGTTGACCGCGACCGACTGGAGGTAGTCGAAGGTCCAGATCGGGACGTTCTGCGCCCAGTGCCCCCAGAAGTCGAGGCCGCCGGAGATCTTGGCGAGCTGCGCCTGGACGTCGAGGACGACGGCGGCGATGGCCGGGTTGACCGCGACGGCGCCCGGGTCGTCGAGCGATCCGATGAGGGTCCGGGCCGCGTCCGCGGCCGGGGTCAGCCCGGCCACGGTGTAGAGCGGGGACGCCGGGGCGGTGCCGTCGCTGCCCAGGACCTTCTCGTAGAGCGGGAGCGCCGCAGCGGGGTCGTCGTCCCGGAAGAACGAGTCGCCCCAGTCGAGGTAGCAGCCGGCGAGACGGTGCCAGACGTAGGGCGCCTCGAGCTCGGCGTTGAGGTAGGCGTAGTCCGCCGCACGGAGGTACCAGGTCTCCGCCTGCGCGTAGCTGCCCAGGGCGTGATGGCACTCGGCGAGTCCGAGGGTCGTCTCGTAGTACCAGGCGTGCGCGAGCGCGATCGCGACGTCCGCAGCCCGGGTCGGCTTGATCAGCACGTCGGGCAGCTCCGTCAGCCGCTTGCGGGCCTCGTAGATCTTCAGCACCCGGTCGGTCGTCGGCACCGACCCGGTCGGCCAGCTGAGGGTCACGACCCGGTCACCGACGGCGGCGGCGTACGTCCGCTTGTCGACGGTGAGGATCGGCGGGACGGTCACCGGGGTGAGGTCGACGAGCAGGCGGGTGGAGTCGAGGCGTCCGGCCCGCAGGGAGGACAGGTCGATGCGGCTCGATGCGGCGAGGGGTGAGGCGAGCCCGGGGCCGCCGATGCCCGGATGCGGGGCGTTGGCGGCGCTGACCTTGGCGATGAGGTCCGGCGCGCTGGCCCTGGCCCGGTCGACGAAGAACGTCGCCGCGTCGGTGTTTCCCTTGGCCGCGAGCCGGGTCGAGAGCTCGTAGTCGGCCAGCGCCGCCGTCTCGACGGAACCGGTCGCGCCGCTCACGAGCCCGAGGACCGGCAGGTCGACCGTGACGGTCTCGCGTGGGCGCACCCCGCCGTCGGCCTGCTCGACGGGCAGCACGTTGAGCCACTCCGCGGCATACGACACGAGCGGCGTGAGCAGCGCGGTGCGCCAGGCGACGGTCTCGTCGAGCGCGGTCAGCGGGAAGAGCTGGGTCCACAGCAGCGACCGGACGCGGGTGTAGGTGTCGACGGCCTCGGTGTAGCGCCGTTCCCGGTACGCGGTCGCGGCGGCCGCGAGGAGACCGTCGATCCGCGCCAGGGCTGCGCTGTCGGGGTCACGCTCCGGTGCCGTCAGGACGAGCTCGGCCCGGCGGTAGCTGTAGGTGAGTGCTGCGGCGATGCTGACGGCCATGACGACCTCCTGGACACGGGTGGGTTCCACCGTCAGAGGGCCGTCCGCCCCGCCCTGATACCACCACGGGGGTTGGGCCGCAGGAAAACCCGTGGACGGGAGGCGGGCGGGCGCCCTAGCATCGCCACCATGTGGATCTCCTGACGCCCGCCCCCTCGAGCCCGTCACCCAGGAGACCCATGTCCGCCAGCAGGTCCGGCACGTCCATCACGTCCAACCCGCTCACCACGCTCACGCTCGGCGACCTCGGCGTCGCCTTCGGCGCTCGCACCCTCTTCACCGGTCTCGACCTCACCCTCACCGACGGTGACGTCACCGCCGTCGTCGGACCCAACGGGTCGGGCAAGACGACCCTGATGCGGACCGTCGTCGGCGACCTGCCGGTCGACTCCGGGACCGTGCGGATCGCACCGGTCGGTGCGACGGTCGCGTGGCTCCCGCAGTCGGTCCCCGACCCCCGCGAGAGCCTGTTGTCCTACGCCCGGCGTCGTACCGGTGTCGAGGATGCCGACCACGAGCTCGAGGCGGCGGCCGCCGCCCTCGGCGCTGCCCGGCCGGGCGCCGCGGACCGGTATGCCGTTGCCCTCGAGCGCTGGCTCGCCCTCGGCGCCGCCGACCTCGACGCGCGGCTGCCCGCGGTGGCCGCCGCGGCCGGTCTCGACGTCGAAGCGACCCGGCCGCTCGGGAGCCTGTCCGGCGGCGAGGCGGCACGGGCCACCCTCGTGGCGGTGCTGCTGAGCCGGCACGACGTGCTCCTGCTCGACGAGCCGACCAACGACCTCGACGCGCGGGGTCGGGACCTCATGGCCGACCTCGTCCGCTCCCATCCCGGCCCCGTGCTGCTCGCGAGCCACGACCGCGACTTCCTCGACGCCGTCGCGACCTCCGTCGTCGAGCTCGACCTACCGCAGCAGAAGGTCCGTCACCACACCGGTGGCTGGAGCGCGTTCCGGGCCCAGCGCGACCTCGCCCGATCTCAGGAGCGACAGGCGTGGGAGGGGTATGCCGCCGAGCGGGACGCGCTGCTCGCGCAGAGTCGCCAGCGGCACGAGTGGGCGGACCGGGGCCGGAGCAACGTGGCCCGCGGCGACGAGCCCGACAAGCACCTGCGCGAGCGACACCGCGCCCGCGCGGACCGGCAGGCGGCGAAGGGGGCCCGCCTCGAGCGGGCCGTCGACCGGCTCGACGTGGTCGCGCAGCCTCGCAAGGAGTGGCGGCTGCGCTACGCGATCACCACCGGCCGGCCCTCCGCCGAGGTCGTCGCGACCCTCGACGGCGCGGTGGTGTCCCGGGGCGACTTCCGGCTGGGACCGGTCAGCGTCGCCGTCGGTCGCGGCGACCGGATCGCGCTCGTCGGCGACAACGGCAGCGGCAAGACCACCCTGCTGTCGGCCCTCCTCGGCGATCTCCCCCTCGTGGCGGGCCGCCGGTCGACGGGCACGCGGCTCGCGGTCGGTCGCCTCGACCAGCAACGGTCCCTGCTCGACACGGACCGGCGACTGCTCGACGTCGTGGTCGGGTCCCTGGCCGGGTCGGCCGACGCCGCTGGGTCATGGGGCCCGGCACGCGTGCGGACGCTGCTCGCGAAGTTCGGGCTCGGCGCCACGCACGTGGAACGGCCGGCCCGCAGCCTGTCGATGGGCGAGCGCACCAGGGCCGGGCTCGCCCTCTTCCAGGCCCGGCAGGTCAACACCCTCGTGCTCGACGAACCGACCAACCACCTCGACCTCGACGCGACCGAGCAGCTGGAGGACGCGGTCACCGCGTTCTCGGGGACGGTGCTCGTCGTCAGCCACGACGCGCACCTGCTCGACGGCATCCGCCTCACGCACCGGTGGCACCTCACCGGAGGGCGCGTGCGCGTCGAGGCATGCTGAGCCCGGGCGGTTCCGGTCAGCGGGTGACGGACCGCCCGCCGCGCCAGCGCGCGAGGGCCGTGACGATGACGGCACCGACGAGCGAGCCGATGATGCCGCTCGGCCGCAGGGCGAGGCCGTCACCGGCGATGAGGCTCACGAGCAGGCCGCCGACGAAGGAGCCGACGAGACCCGCGACGATCGCCATCGTCCAGTCGATGCCGGCGCCGTCCCGGCCGAGGATCAGCTGGGCGCCGGCCCCGATGACCATGCCGAAGAGGATCAGACCGATGATGAGCATGCGCCGAGCATAGGACAGCCCCACCGGCGGCGTCGGTCATCGTGGTGCCGATCGTCCCTCGCTCACCACGGGAGCAGGCTTTCCTGCCGCTCCGCTCGGACGCGACCGATTGGTCGGGCGTTCGCGGCCCTCCCCTTCGGCCCCGATCTGCGCAAGGGTGGGGGGATGCCAGCCACGACTGTCGTCCTCTTCGGTGCCACCGGTGACCTCGCCAAGCGCAAGCTGCTGCCGGGGCTGCTCCACCTGCACGAGTCCCAGCTCATCGAGGGTCTGCGCGTCGTCGCCACCTCCCTCGACGACCTGAGCCGCGACGAGTTCCTCGAGCTCGCCCTCGCGTCGGTGCGCGAGCACAGCAGCCACGACGCGAGTGACGGTGACCTGCGCGAGTTCGCCGACCGGATCCACTGGGTGCCCGGCAGCGCCGGTCCGGAGGGGCTGCGTGCAGCCGTCGCCGAGTCCGAGGCCATCCTCGGCGACGACGCCGAGCGTCTGCACTACCTCAGCGTCCCGCCCAAGGCGGCGCTCGTCGTGGTCAAGCAGCTCGCCGAGGCCGGGCTCGTCGAGCGCAGCCGGATCATCATGGAGAAGCCCTTCGGTACCGACCTGGCCAGTGCCCGCACGCTCAACGCCGAGCTGCACGAGGTGTTCGACGAGGCGCAGATCTTCCGGATCGACCACTTCCTCGGGAAGGAGGCGGCCCAGAACATCCTCGCGTTCCGCTTCGCCAACGGCCTCTTCGAGCCGATCTGGCACCGCAACCACATCGACCACGTCCAGATCGACGTCCCCGAGACGCTCGGGCTGTCGCAACGAGCCGACTTCTACGAGTCCACCGGCGCCTACCGCGACATGGTCGTCACCCACCTCTTCCAGGTCCTCGCCTTCACCGCGATGGAGCCGCCGACCGCGCTCGAGCCCTACGCGATCAGCGAGGAGAAGAACAAGGTCTTCCGCTCGATGTCCCCGATCCAGCCGAGCGACGTCGTGCGCGGTCAGTACGTCGGCTACCGCGACGAGACGGGGGTCAAGGGCGACAGCCAGACCGAGACCTTCGTCGCGCTCAAGTGCTTCGTCGACAACTGGCGCTGGGCCGGCGTGCCGTTCTACCTGCGCACCGGCAAGCGTCTCGCAGAGGGTGCGCGGATCATCTCCATCGCCTTCAAGGAGCCCCCGCGCTCGATGTTCCCGCCCGGCTCGGGCGTCGGCGACAACGGTCCGGACCACCTCACCTTCGACCTCGCGGACAAGTCCCGGATGTCGCTGTCGTTCTACGGCAAGCGCCCCGGCCCGGGGATGAAGCTCGACAAGCTCTCGATGCAGTTCTCGATGCAGGAGACGCACTGGGCGGGCGCCGTCCTCGAGGCCTACGAGCGGCTCATCTACGACGCGGCCCGGGGCGACCGGACCCTCTTCACCTCGGCCGACGGCATCGAGCGGCTCTGGGAGATCAGCCAGCCGCTGCTCGAGCAGCCCCCGATCGTGCGCCCCTACGACCCCGGCACGTGGGGTCCGAACCAGATCCACCAGCTCGTCGCCCCCTTCACCTGGCGGCTGCCGTTCGAGCGGCGCTGGCGCAACCCCAACGCCACCGGCGCCTGACGACCGCCCCGGGGACGCACGAACGCGGTGGGTCCCCGGTCGGGGACCCACCGCGTCGGTGGGTGGAGACGACGGACCTGGTCCGCCGCACCGACTCGAGCCGGTCGGGCCCGAGCGTCTGGGGTCAGTACTGCTGGCTGCGCCGGTCGGAGTCGGGCAGGTCGTTGATCGAGTACGACTGCGTCGCGCCCTGGTCGTAGACCTCGCTCGTCGGTGCCGACCCACCCTGGGGGGTGGTGTCGTAGTCCCGCTCGTCGTCGGACAGGTGGGCGTTCGCCCTGTTCTTCGCCTGGCGAGCCTGCTCCTTGACGCTGGGGGCGTTGGCCGCCTCCTGCTTCAGCTTGGGCGCCTCGGCCTCGGCCGTCGTGAGGTAGTCCTCCCAGCGCGACTGCATCGGCTTGACGAGCCCGCCACCGACACCGACGACGATGACGCCGACGACGGCGGTGAGCACCGCGATGAGGATGGGGGTGGTGACCGTGGTGGCGATCCCGACCTGGTTGAGCGCGGCGATGATGCCGAGCCCGAGGATGAAGACGCCCGCGATGTTGGCGAGGGTCTTGCCGTAGGACAGGCCACCGAGGCTGTTGGAGATGAGCTCGCGCACGGCGGTCGCGATGGCCGCGGCGATGACGATGAGGATGATCGCGACGATCGCCTTGGGCAGGAAGGCGATGATGCCGGCGAGCAGGTCGCTGATCGGGTTGGGCCCGAAGACGCCGAACGCGAGCTGGAGCACGAAGAGCATCAGCGTGTAGTAGACGAGCTTGCCGACGATCGCCGAGGCGTCGTACTCGCTCTTGGCGAGGGCCTTCTTGATCCCGCCGCGCTCGACCGCCTTGTCGAAGCCGACCTTCTCGAGGACGGCGTCGATGGCCTTGCCGATGAGCTTGGCGACGATGAGGCCGATGATGAGGATGACGATGAACGCCAGCAGCTTCGGGACGAAGAGCGCGATGGCGCGCAGCGCGTCGTTGAGAGCATTTGTCATGATGATGACTTTCGGTTGAGGAGGTGGCACCCGGCTTACTGCCTAAGCCTTGGCAAGTGCACGGTTCGAAGGCACGAACGCCCGCGTTCCGCAGCATGCTTACCCTGTAAACAGATATTCGCACCAGCATCACAGGAGGACCGATGGACGACTCCGGACCCGTGACGACCTCAGCCCCAGCGGCAAACCGCCGTCCACCACCCGGTCGCCGGCTCAGCCGGTCGCTCATCGTCTCGGCGGCGATCGCGATGGCCGACCGCGACGGGATCACGGCCGTGACGATGCGCAGTCTCGGTCAGAGCCTCGGCGTCGAGGCGATGTCGCTCTACCGGCACGTCAACGGCCGCGAGGACCTGCTCGAGGCGGTCACCAGCGAGCTCGTCGACCAGATCGCGGTCGACCCGGGCGCCGAGCTCGAGCCGCTCGATGGCTGGCAGTCCTACCTGCAGTGGTTCGCCCACTCGGTGCGCGAGGTCGCCCTCGCCCACCCGCTGCTCTTCCCGCTCGTCGCGACGCGCCACCCGGCGGCGCCGTGGCTGCGCCCGCCCCTGCGCAGCGTCCGCGTCGTCGAGCAGTTCCTCGACGCCCTGATCAGCCGGGGGCTCGAGCCGCACCAGGCCGTCGCGACGTACCGGAGCTTCACGACCTTCCTGCTCGGCCATCTCCTGCTCGAGACGGTCAACCAGGGCGCGACGACGGGACCGGCCGAGGAGCCCCTCGACGAGAGCGGCGAGGCCCCGGCCACGGGAGACCAGGATCTCGAGCTCGCCGACTACCCCACCGTCTCGGCGCTGCGCGCCCAGCTCTCCGAGGACCACACCCGAGCCGAGTTCGAGCAGGGACTCGAGGCGCTGCTCGACCGGCTCGACCTGCGCCTCAGCCAGTAGCCGCTCCCCCCGCCCCCGGCGGTATGCCACTCACTCGCCGGGGTAGCTCACCCCGACCTGCCGCCGGACCTCGTCCATCGTCGCCATGACCCGCATCGTCGCCGCGTGGGGCATCGACGCGGTCTCGGACTCGCCGGCCGTGAGCGCCCGGGCGAACTCCGCCGCCTCGTAGGAGAACCCCCGCGCCTTGTCGAACTCACCGTCGAACTCGTCCACCACCGTGCCGTCGCTCGCGACGAGCCGCACGATGGTGGGGTTGTAGAAGGTCCGGTCGAGCTCGAGCCGGGCACGGGTGCCGGAGACGACGGCCACGCACGGGGTGGCGGCGCTCATCGTCGAGGTGAGCACGCCCCGCGCCCCGGCGTCGCTCGCGACGACCACCGTCGTGTGGGCGTCCACGCCGAGGTCGGTGAGCGTGGCCGTGGCCGAGACGGACTCGGCAGACACCCCACCGGCGCCCGCGGCGGCCAGCACCATGTCGGCGAAGGAGATCGGGTAGACGCCGAGGTCGAGCAGCGCACCGCCGGCGAGCTCCGGCTGAGCGAGCCGCGCCGGGCCGTCGGGGTGGAGCAGCTGGCCGTGGTCGGCGCTGACCTGCACGAGGTCACCGAGCAGCCCGGTCTCGACGGCGTGGCGGACGACGTCATAGTGCGGCAGGTAGCGGCTCCACATCGCCTCGGCGACGAGCAGCCCACCCTCCCGGGCGACCTCGAGGACCTCGCTCGCCTCGGGCACGTTGCGGGTGAACGCCTTCTCGACGAGCACGGGCTTGCCGGCGCGCAGGCAGAGCAGCGCGTGCTCGTGGTGGGCCGAGTGGGGCGAGGCGATGTAGACGGCGTCGACCTGCTCGTCCGCGACGAGGTCCTCGTAGCTGCCGTGGACCCGGGCGATGCCGTGGTCGTCGGCGAAGGCCTGCGCCCGCTCGGTGCTGCGCGAGCCGACGGCGACGACCGAGGAGCCGGTCCCGACCGCGACGGCCCTCGCGAAGGTGCGGGCGATGCCGCCGGGGGCGAGGATCCCCCAGCGGATGGCCGGGGCGTCCTGCGGGTCGGCGGTGCGAGGTGCGGGGAGACTCATGCGTACACGTCCCAGAGGTGGTGGTGGATGTCGATGTCGTGCAGGAAGGAGCGGGCGAGCGTCTCCGCGGTGAAGCGGGAGCCGTTGCTGCGCAGGGCCGGCCACGCCCCGTCGGTGGAGTCGGGTTCCGCGGGGCCCGGGTCCACCGGGCCCTCGGTGTCCGCTCCATCGACCATGGACCCAGCCTAGGCGTCGCCACCGCCCGGCGACGGGGGCGATCCACGAAGCGGTCGGGGGCGCCGTCAACCTCCGATAGCGTGAGGCGGTGCTCAAGGACTACCTGCCGTGGATCATCGCGGGCCTGATCGTCGTGGCGCTGGTGGTCATCGGAGTCGTCGTCAGCCGCACGACGCCGGCGGCGACGGCTGCCCGCCGGCGCCGGGCCCGCCCGAGCCGCGACCACTTCCGCTCCGGGGACGAGGTGCCCCCCGTGCTGAAGCGCGCCGGCGTCGTCGTCAACCCGACGAAGTTCGCCGACGTGCCGATGGTGCGTGAGCGGATCACCGCGACCTGCCACGCGGCGGGGTGGGGCGACCCGCTCTTCTTCGAGACCACGGCCGCCGACACCGGCCACGGCCAGGCCGAGGAGGCCATCCGCGCGGGGGCGAGCATCGTGTGCAGCCTCGGGGGCGACGGCACGGTCCGCGCCGTCGCGACGGCCCTGATCGGCACCGACATGCCCCTCGGCATCCTCCCGGCCGGGACGGGCAACCTGCTCGCCCGCAACCTCGACCTGCCCGTCGAGCGGCTCGACGCCGCCGTCACCGTGGCCCTCACGGGGCGCAACCGCCGGATCGACGTCGGCGAGCTCGTCGTGACCGAGCCCGTGTCGCCGGTCCCCGGGGGGGATGACCCCGCGCCCGTCGTCGTCACCCCGAGCCGGCACGAGTTCCTCGTCATGGGCGGCATCGGGATGGACGCGGCGATCATGGCCGGCACGAGCCAGAACCTCAAGGACAAGGTCGGCTGGCCGGCCTACCTCCTCTCCGGCGCCAAGCACCTCGTCTCCCCCGAGTTCCGCACGACGGTCTCTCTCGACGGCGGCCCGGAGTTCAAG
Source organism: uncultured Actinomycetota bacterium (assembly GCA_963764195.1). Taxonomy (GTDB): domain Bacteria; phylum Actinomycetota; class Actinomycetes; order Actinomycetales; family Dermatophilaceae; genus JBDSSS01. The sequence goes on along the minus strand of CAVXRG010000002.1, from coordinate 402,116 downwards.
CGCCGCGCCCGGATGCTCGTCATCGGCAACTGCGGCAAGCTGCTCGGCGGCCTCGTCCTCATGCCGAGCGCCCGGATCGACGACGGGCAGCTCGACGTCGTCATCGCCTCGCCCCGGGGGGTCGTCGGCTGGGTCCCGGTCGCCACCCGGATGCTCACCCGCCGGCGCAAGGGCCACCCGACCCTCGACCAGAAGACCTGCCAGCAGGTCCGCGTCCGCACCGACCGCGCCCAGCCGGTGCAGATCGACGGCGACGTGATCGGGCTGGCCACCGAGGTCACCGCGACGGTGCGCCCGGGCGTGCTGACGGTGCGGGTCAGCCAGACCTGACACCCACCGTGGCCGGCGGCTGGGCCGGCCCGGCCGGGTGGGACTCGATCCAGGCCGCGGGGTGGTCGATGATCCGGTCGAGGACGCGCAGGCCGGCCCCGGTCACCGCAGCTTCGGGACCGGCGAGGGACCGCTCCACCGCGACCTCCGACCAGCGGGCGGCGAGCACCCGCTCGCCGACGACGCGCCGAACCCGCGGCGCGAGGTGGTCGAAGAGGTCGGCGTAGACACCGCCGAGCACGACCCGCTCGACGTCGACGAGGTTGAGCGCCGTGGCCGCGGCCGTGCCGATCGCGTCCGCCGCCGCCTCGAGCGAGCGCAGCGCGGCGCCCGGCCGCTCGGCCTGCTCGAGCAGCGCCGGGACCCCGGTGGCCACCGGGAGACCGGCGGCCCGCACGATGACGTCGAGACCGGCATACGCCTCGAGGCACCCGTGCGCGCCGCAGCCACAGACGGGCCCGGACCGGTCGATGACGACGTGCCCGATCTCCCCCGACCACCCGTGCTGGCCGGTCGAGAGCCTGCCGTCGACGACGATCGCGCCGCCGATGCCGACCTCCCCCGAGACGAGGAAGAAGCTCTGGGCGGGGTGGCCGGCTCCGGCCCGGGTGCGGGTCTCGGCGCGGGCGGCGAGGTCGGCGTCGTTGCCGATCTCGCAGCGGATGCCGGCCAGCTCGGGCCGACGCTCGAGCAGGGCGACGAGGTCCACGTCACGCCAACCGAGGTTGGGGGCGAGGCGCACCGGGCCGGCCCCGGCGCGAAGCACGGCCGGGATGCTCACGCACGCCCCGGCGACGGCGATGCCGCGACGGGTCAGCCGCTCGATGACGGGGCCGGCGAGTCGGGCGAGCGCACCGGCCACGGCGACGGGGTCGCTGTCGCGCAGGTCGACCTCCGCCCGCTCGTCCTCGAGGCACGACCCGGTGAGGTCGGTGGCCCGGACGCTGAGGTGGTCGACCTGGATCTCGAGGCCGAGCCCGACGACGGTGGCCGCGGCGGGGGCGAGCAGCATGCCGGGCCGGCCCGCACCGGTCGAGGCCTGGGGCCGCAGCTCCTGGACGAGACCGGCGGCGATGAGGCGTTCGACGAGGTCGGAAACCGTCGCGCGGGTCAGGCCCGACGCCGTGGCGATCCGGGCCCGGGTCGTCGGCTCGGGGGCCTCGAGGACCTGGCGCAGGGCCAGGGCGAGGTTGTGCGCCCGCAGGCTCGCCTGACGCGCGCCGGCACCGTCGCGCAGGGGCCGCTCGGGCGCCCGCTCCGGCGCAACGTCGTCATCCACCCCTTGACCCTAGCCGGTCCGACGTAATATGTTTGATCAACAAACAAATGCGGAGCGTCCGGCACGGACCGACGCCGCCGTCCCCAACTGCTCAAGGAGGAGCCATGACCCGCACACCCACCCCCGAGGACAAGTTCTCGTTCGGGATGTGGACCGTCGGCTGGGAGGCCCGCGACCAGTTCGGCGACGCCTCGCGGCCCCCGCTCGACCCGGTGGACTCGCTCCACCACCTCGCCGAGATCGGCGCCTGGGGTGTCACCTTCCACGACGACGACGTCGTCCCCTTCGGCAGCTCGGACGCCGAGCGCGACGCGATCCTCACCCGCTTCCGCAAGGGCCTCGACGACACGGGCCTCGTCGTCGAGATGGTGACGACCAACACCTTCAGCCACCCGATCTTCAAGGACGGAGCCTTCACCTCCAACAACCGCGAGGTCCGCCGCTTCGGGCTGCGCAAGGTGATCCGCAACGTCGACCTCGCCGCCGAGCTCGGCGCCGAGACCTTCGTCATGTGGGGCGGCCGCGAGGGCGCCGAGTACGACGGCGCCAAGGACACCAAGGCCGCGCTCGACCGCTACCGCGAGGGCATCGACACCGTCGCCGCCTACATCAAGGAGAAGGGCTACGACCTGAAGATCGCCGTCGAGCCCAAGCCCAACGAGCCGCGCGGCGACATCCTGCTCCCGACCGTCGGCCACGCGCTGGCCTTCATCGCCGAGCTCGAGCACGGCGACATCGTCGGGGTGAACCCCGAGGTCGGCCACGAGCAGATGGCGGGCCTCAACTACACGACCGGCATCGCCCAGGCACTGTGGGCCGAGAAGCTCTTCCACATCGACCTCAACGGCCAGCGCTCGATCAAGTACGACCAGGACCTCGCCTTCGGGCACGGCGACCTCCTCTCGGCCTTCTTCACCGTCGACCTCATCGAGAACGGCTTCGTCGGGGGCGGCCCGCGTTACGACGGCCCGCGCCACTTCGACTTCAAGCCCTCGCGCACCGAGGACATGGACGGGGTCTGGGCCTCGGCCGCGGCCAACATGAGCACCTACCTCCTGCTCAAGGAGCGCGCCCTCGCCTACCGGGCCGACCCCGAGGTGCAGGCCGCGTTCGAGGCGAGCCGGGTCGGCGAGCTGTCCCAGCCGACCCTCGGTGAGGGCGAGAGCCTGGCCGACCTGCTGGCCAACCCCGCCGCCTTCGAGGACTTCGACGTCGAGGGTGTGGCCGAAGCCGGTTACGCCTTCGTCGCCCTGAACCAGCTGGGCGTCGAGCACGCCCTCGGCGGCCGCTGAGCCGGGTGCCCGGCGTCGGGCGGGGCAGCCGCCTCCCCGGCGCCGGGCGCGCGTGTCCCCGCGATTCGCGACGGAGGCGATGACGGCGACGACGACCCCGGTCCACCGGTGGCACACGCCCCGGCGGCGGCCGGTGCGCTCACCTCATAGATCCGCCCGCCTTGTGACCCCTCCCGGGGGCTGCGAGAGTCGGGGCATGCGCGATGCGACGGCGTTCGACGGCTTCCCGCCCGACTCCCTCGAGCTCTACGCCCTCCTCGAGGAGGACAACTCCCGTGAGCGGTGGCACGGCCTCAGACCGGTCTGGGAGCGCACGGTCCGCGACCCGATGCTCGACCTGCTCGAGCTCCTCGCCGACGAGTTCGACCCCGAGGGACAGGCGAAGCTCTTCCGCCCCAACCGGGACGTCCGCTTCAGCGCCGACAAGTCGCCCTACAAGACCCACCAGGGCGCCTTCGTCGCCGCCCGCGGCAGCGCGGGCTACTACGTCCAGCTGAGCGCCGACGGGCTGCTCGCCGGGGGCGGGTTCCGGTCGCGCGGCACCGCCGAGACGGCCTCCTTCCGCCGCGCCGTCGACCGCCCCCTGCCCGGAGCGGCGCTCGAACGGCTCGTGGCCACCCTCGAGACGTCGGGCTTCGAGATCGGCGGCGACGCGGTCAAGACGTCGCCGCGCGGTTACCCCGCCGACCACCCACGGATCGCCCTGCTGCGCCACAAGGAGCTGCGCGCCACCCGCACCTTCGGCGCCCCCGGCTGGCTCGCCACCGACCAGGTCGTCGACGAGGTCCGGGACGCGTGGAGCGCGATCCGTCCGCTCGTCGACTGGTGCGGCGAGCACCTCACCACTGGCTGACCGCTCGCGTGGGGCGGGGACTACGTTGGCGTCGTGAGGCAACGAAGCACTCCGCGCGACCCCTACGTCGACGTCTACGTCATCGGCGCCGGACCGGCCGGTCTGGCCGTCGCCGCGACGCTCCGGGAGCGGGGTCTGCGCGCCGCCGTGCTCGACCGGGGCCGGTCCGTCGGCGACTCGTGGCGCCGGCACTACGACCGGCTCCACCTGCACACCCCCCGCGAGCTGTCCGGCCTGCCCGGCCTGCCGATCCCCCGCGAGATGGGTCGCTGGGTCGCCCGTGACGACGTCGCGACCTACCTCGAGCGGTATGCCGCCCACCATGACCTCGACGTGCGGCTCGGCACCGAGGTGGCCCGGGTCGACCCCGACGGGCACGGATGGCGCCTGACCCTCACCGACGGGAGCGCCCTGACGGCTCCCTTCGTCGTCGTCGCCACGGGCTTCAACCACACGCCCCGCGACCCCGACGTGCCGGGGCTGGCGCAGTGGTCCGGCCGGCTCGTGCTCGCCCGCGACTACCGCAGCGGGGCCGACCTCGCCGGGCACGACGTCCTCGTCGTCGGCACCGGCAACACGGGCACCGAGATCGCCGTCGACCTCGCGGAGCACGGCGCCGCGCGGGTGCGTCTCGCCGTCCGCACCGTGCCGCACATCCTGCGCCGCAGCCGGGGGCCGTATGCCGCGCAGTACACCGGCATCGCGGTGCGCCGCCTGCCACGGGGGGTGGTCGACCGGGTGGCACCGTTCGTCGAGCGGTTCACCACCCCCGACCTCACGGCATACGGGCTGCCCCGTCCCGACACGGGCCTGCTCTCCCGGGTCGAGGACGACAACGCGATCCCCGTCCAGGACGTCGGCATCATCGACGCGATCCGCTCCGGCGCGGTCGAGCCGGTCGCGGCGCTCGAACGGGTCGATGGCGCCGAGGTCGTGCTCGCGGACGGGTCACGGCTCACGCCCGACACGATCGTGCTCGCGACCGGCTACACGGCGGCGCTCGAGCCACTCGTCGGTCACCTCGGCGTGCTCGACGGCAAGGGTCTGCCCGTCGAGCGCGGGGGCCGGGTCGCCCGCGGGGCGGTGGGCCTCTGGTACACCGGCTTCACCAACCCGATCTCCGGCATGCTCCGCGAGATGGCGATCGACGCGCACAAGATCGCGCTCTCCGTCGCGCTGGCGAAGCGTCGGCGCACCACCGAGCTGCGGACCGGGACCGGGCCCGTCACACCTCGACGCGCATCTCATTGAGTCGTCAACGATGATGGGTGGGTCCCACTCAACCGTCCTCGGAGGTCCCCATGTCCCTGCGCCAGATGTTTGACCGTGCCCCCGAACGCCTCGCCACCGGCGCGTTCATCCTGCACTCCGGCCTGCAGAAGTGGGGTGGTGACGCCGAGACCGCCGCCGGTATCCACGGGATGGCCGCCGGCGCCTTCCCGTTCCTCAAGGACATCGAGCCGACGCGGTTCCTGCGGCTGCTCGCCGCCGGGGAGATCGCGACGGGGACCCTGCTGCTCACGCCCTTCGTCCCCAAGGCCGTCGCGGGAGCCGCCCTCACCGCCTTCTCCGCGTCCCTCGTCACCCTCTACCTGCGCACCCCCGGGATGACCGAGCCGGGCAGCGTCTGGCCGTCCCAGCAGGGCCTCGCGATGAGCAAGGACGTGTGGATGCTCGGCATCGGCGCCGGCCTGCTCACCGACGCGTCACGGCCGCGCGACTGACGGCGGTCAGCGGGGCGCGAACCGGCCGCCGAGGTTGACGAAGGACGCGGCGGCGGGCTCGCTCGCCGCGATCGCCTCGGCGAGCGCCTCGTCTCCGGCCAGCCCCCGGGCGAGGCCGGCGTGGTGGCGGGCCATCGCGCCGGCGGCGACGTCGTCCGGCACGGGCGAGACCGCAGCCACGACCGAGCGGGCCCCGAGCGAGAAGATCGCGGCCGCCATCCCGAGCTGTTCGTCACCGGGGCGGACGCTCGCCGAGCCGACCTCGCACGCCGAGAGCACGACGTGGTCGGCCGCCACCCCCGTGGGCTGCAGCTCGTGGGCGAAGATCGGCCCGTCGTGCAGCACGAGGGAGGAGAAGAGCGGCGACTCGACCTGGTGCACGCCGTGGGCGGCGACGTGGACGATCCCGGGGGACCCGAGGGCCGCCACGAGACCTGCTGACCGGGACGGGTCGGCCACCTCGACGTCGCGGCCGGCCACCCGCCAGGTCTCCCGGAGCTCGGCGGCCTCCCCCGGGGCCCGTGGAACCTGCGGCCCGACGCTGACGTGGACCGGCGGTGGCGCCTCGTCGCGTTCACCCGGCCGCTCCCGCCGCGCGAACGAGGTGAGGGAGTGGGCCACGGTGAGCGGGCACCCCGTCAACGAGGGGAGCAGCGCCCACGGGAGGGCCGACAGCTCCTCGCACGCCACGACGACGAGGCCGGCGGCGCGGGAGCGCCACGGGCGGACCACGCCCCGGTCGAGCCGGTCGGCGGACGAGCGCAGCGAGCCCCAGACCGCCCCCGCGAAGGGACCGAGGTGGTGGGTGGCCGCGGCGCGCAGGTCGACCCGCATCCGACGGGCGAGCTCGGCTGCCTCCGCCAGCGACATGAGGTCGCGGAACGCCGCCCGCCCACCGATGACGCCCACGCCGCAGAGCCGGTCGCGGTGAGCGAAGAGCCAGACGAGGTCGCGGTCGGCGGCGGCAAGTCGCTCGCGCGCCTCGCGGACGCGCACCGGGACGGCACCCGAGGCACGCGACCCGCTGCTGAGGGCCCAGTCCCGGTCCCGGATCTGGCGCTCGAGGCGCGCCGCGCTTGCCGACAGCTCGCGCTCCTCCTCGTCGGCGACCTCGCCGCGCAGCCGGCCGCGCACGGCCCGGAGGCTCTCGGTGAGGGTCGCGAGCTCGTCGTCGGCGGGCCGGCCGAGGGACGGGAGCCGGTCGGTCGCACTGCGCCAGCGCTCGAGGGCCTCGAGCACGGCCGGGCTGCCCCGGGGCACCGCGAGGTCGAGGTCGATCGCGGCGAGGCGCACTCCGTGGACGGCGCGGGCGGTCCGGAGGTCGAGGCTGGCGCTGCCCTCCTGCCCGGCGGCGAGCCGTCGCGCGGCGCGCGAGAGGAGCCGCCGGGCCGCGACCGGCTCACCGGCCTCGACGAGGACAGCGACGGAGACGGCGGCCGCGTCGAGCTCGTCCGAGAGGGACCCGGTCGAGACCCGCTCGAGGCCGAGCAGCCGGGCCCGTGCCCCGTCGACGTCGCCCGCGAGCAGCAGCCCCTGGGCGGCGACGACCCGCGCGGCATCGGCCAGCTCGGGGTCGCCGAGCTGGGTTGCCGTCTCGACGAGGTCGTCGGCGGTCGCCGCGGCCCGGAGCGCGAGGTGCGGGTCCGTCTGGTCCTCCGCGGCACCGTCCTGGTCACGGTCGCGCCGCTCCCGGTCGAGGTCGGTGAGCAACCCGACGAGGGTCGCCTTCGCCTGCCACGCGGTGGCCCCGAGGCCGGCATAGACGGCGGATGCCGCGCCCGCCTCGGTGGCCGAGCTCTCGAGCCGTCCCATCAACCGGTGCGCCCGGGCCAGCTCGAGGTCGAACTCGGCCCGGAGCTGGTCGTGCCCTCCCCCTTCGAGCCCGTCGGCTCCCGCCGCGAGCGCCTCCGCGGCCTCCTTGACCAGACCGGCCTCGAGCAGCACCCGACCGCGGTCGAGCCGGGCCGGGCCGCGGAAGACGTCGGCCTCCAGCTCCTCGGCGTCGGCCATCACCGACAGCGAGCGCGGCAGGTCACCGAGGAGGTAGGCGGCATACCCCTCGTTGTGCCGGGCCATGAACTCCTGCTCGACCCGGCCGAGGCTCCGCGCGAGGCGGGCGGCCTCGGCGAAGGAGTCGATGGCCTGGCGCGGGCGGAGCAGCTGGAAGGCGAGCATCCCCCGGGTGAGGTGCACCGAGCACTGCTCAGCCGGGGTGAAGGCGTCGAGCCGCCGTGCGACCGCCTCGAGCCCGGCCCACGCCGACGCGAGGTCACCGACCCGGCCGTGGATGTTGGCGCGCTGGTAGTCGAGCCGCGCTCGCAGGGCCACGTCGCCGAGCGCCTCGATGAGCTGCTCGGCCTCGGCGATCCGCGCGAGGGCGGCCTCGAGCCCCCGGAGCAGCAGCTCGGTGAGGGCCAGCGTCGTCAGGGTCCGGGTACGCAGCTCGAGCCGGTCGCGGTCGGTGGCAGCGAGGGTGCCGGCGCCGACGGGAGCACCCGCGGCGGGCGGGACGGGTGCCTCCAGCAGCGCCAGTGCGGCGATGAGGGACCGCTCGGCGTCGACGGGTCGACCCGCCATGTTCTCCGCCGCGCCCTGCTCCCACAGGGCCCGGGCGGTCTCGAGCTGGGTGATGGGGTGACCGGCCTCTCCGCTCCTGCCGGCCGCACCCGCGGATCCTCAGATCTGCATCGTCGGGGTGATGACCGGTCGATCGTGCTGGGTGACCGGGTCGGTCAGGATGACGAAGTGGACCGGCCCGTGGGGTAGATCATCCAGAACAAACCGTCCGTCCGCATCCGTAACCGCCGACGAGCTGCCCTCCGGGGTGACCGCCTCGACCCTAGCGCCGGGAACGGTCACCCAGCCGTCGATGCGGACGCGGTCGCCGTCGGTCCCCTCGTTGGCCGTGATCATCAGGCTCACGGCGGCCGCAGTGAAGGTCACGGAGTCGGTGCGGCTCGGCTCGACCCGGGGCGCGGCGCTGCGGGTGGCGAGCAGGGCGGTGTCCATCAGCTCGGCGACCTCGGCGTGCATCGCCTGCACCGTCAGCGCGAACTTGATCCGCTCGGTCAGGTCGCGCGCCACCGGGTCGGCGTGGGCGAACAGCTCACGGACGGCCCGGAGGTTGCCGAGGTCCTCCGCGTCGACGACGTCCTCGTGGGAGCTCATCTCACACCGCCCATCCGCGGTCGGAGCCGAGGGCGGTCCTCAGCTTGTGGAGGCAGCGGCCGCGCGTCGGGCCGATGCTGCCGACCGGCATCCCGAGGGCCTGCGCGATGGCGGCGTAGTCGGGTCGGTCGGCAAACGCGATCACTCTGATCAGCTCCTGGCAGCGGGGTGTGAGCCCCGCGATGTGGTCCCACAGCACGCGTTGGCGTTCGCTGAGGATGGTCTGCGCCTCGGGGTCGAGCTGCTGGGCGGGCGGCTCGGGCACCTCGTCGACCCCGATCTCGCGACGGGAGCCGCGCCCCATCCGCCAGACCTCGCGCTTGACGACGACAACGAGCCAGCCGAGCACCGCGGCCGGCTCGTGGATCGAGTCCGCCCGGTCCACGAGCTGGAGGAAGGCGGTCTGCACCGCGTCCTCACACGTCGTCGGGGCAGCCCCCTGCGAGCGGGCGGCGTTCCAGAGCACCGGCGTGACGATGTCGACGAGGTCGGAGAGTCGGTCGCGGTCGCCGGCGAGGTAGTCGGTGAAGGCCTGGGCAGCCTTCGTCCCGAGACCGTCGGGCGCGGTCGGGGTGTGGCTCATGGCTTCTCCTCGGGGATGCAGGTGCGCAGCGCTCGGATGGACCGCCTGCGCATGGCGCGGTCGGTCACGTCGGTGAGGTCACCCTCGGCGACGAGGGCGGCCGCGACCTGGGCGGCGAAGACCGGCGTCGCGAAGGACGTCCCGCTCCACACCCCGAAGCCGCCGGTGTAGTCGTCGGGGTCGACGGTGCAGCGCACGCCCGTGTCGCCCACGATCCGGGTCGAGGGCTGGCCCATGCCGTTGGTGAGTGGCAGGGTGCTGACGACGGAGACGCCCTGGCGGACCGCGCTGATCAGCTCGAGATCGTTGGAGAAGAGCGCGACCGTGGTCCCGTCGGGGTTGCAGGCACCGACGCTCGCGACGGGCGGGGTGCTCGACGGCGAGATCCGTCCGCGGGGCGTCGGCGCGGCGAGCGAGGCCGGGACGAACGGGTCACGGCTCCCGTCGTTGCCGGCGCCCGCGACGACGGCGACACCGCACCGGGCGAAGCGGGAGAGCAGGTCGGCGACCGGCCCGGTCTTGTAGGTCTGGTCCTCGGCGTAGTAGCCCATCGAGAGCGAGAGCACGTCGATGACCATGCCCCCGGGAGCACCCCGCTGGCCGCGCTGGTGCATCTCGAGCAGGGCCTCGAGCCAGAGGAGCAGGTCGCCCTCCTCGACGACACCGTCGTCGCCCATGACGGGTAGCGACAGGATCGTCGCCTCGGGGCAGCCCTGCCGGATCAGGCCGGCGATGAAGGTGCCGTGACCGCCGAGCAGCGCCGCGGGGTCGACCGGCTTGGGCACCTGCTCGACCGGGGGGCTGGCCGGCGACTCCGGCGCCGACGTCGGGTCGACGACCACGAGCTCGCCCCCCTCGAGCGCGGTGCGCACGACCCGCTTCGGGTCCGCGAACCACGGGTGCGCGGCGGTGATCTGTGTGTCGGGGAGGGCGACGACCGGGGTCCGGTCGAGCGGCCGGGCACGCAGGGCGGGGTCGGGCAGCGCGAGCGCGACCGGCATCCGCCCACCCCGACCGGGCATGGCGTACTCCTCCAGCGGGGATCCGCCGATGCCGCCCCAGTAGCCGTCGATGCCGCCCCAGTAGCCGCCGATGCCACCCCAGTAGCCGCCGATGCCGCCCCAGTAGCCGTCGGCCGGCCGGATCACGTGCTCGAGACTCGCGTGCTCGATCCAGTACGGGTCGGCCTGGCGCAGCTGCTGAAGCACCGCCCAGGCGTCGACGGCGTTGATCGGGTCGGTCGGGTGGAGCGTGATGCTCGTGACGCGGTCGGACTCCCCCTCGGTGCCGCCGTCCTGCTCGCCGTCCGACGAACGGGGGGCCTGCTGTCCCTTCCGGGGTGGCGTCACCGCGAAGCGGAGGTCGAGGGCCGCGAGGTCGCGGGCCAGTCTCGGGTTGAGCTCGCTCGAGTCTTCGGGTCCCTGCACCAGACCCCGCACGAGCAGCCGGTTCGTCAGGTAGAGCGCGGGCCTCGGCGCCTCACCCTCCTGCGCGCCGACGAGCCGCTTGGCCGTCGCGGGGTCGATCGCCCGGATCGGCGGGCGGACCCGCGCGCTGGCGTCGCGACCCTCGGCTCCGTTCGGGGTCGTCGGGTCGCCGCTGCCGGACTCGGACATGTGCGGACCTCCGTGGTCGATGCTGGCCGTCGGTGCTCGTCGTCGGTGCTCGTCGCTGACGAGCCTGTCACTCCCACAGTGCGGGCGCGTCCCTTTCTGATACTTCGCCACCGCTCGGACCGATTTTCACCCGGGACGTATCAGGACCGCACCGGTGTGCTCTGGACTGCGGGGGACGACGTCGCCGGATCGTTGAGGGGAGCTGCGGAGGGGCAGCGGGTCCGGTGGCACAGACGAGGGACCCAGTGGTGTCGCGCCGGCGGGACGCGGCACCACCAGGTCCCCCGTCCTCCGGCTGACGTATGCCGTGAGCCCAGGACCGTCAGCGCCGGAGGCCGTCGAGCCACTCCTGGGCGGTGTCGAAGTCAGTGTCGGACGTCCCGGTGCGCATCTCGGCGCGGGCCCCGTCGGCCCGCGGGTAGGACCCGAGGAAGCGCACGTCGGCGCACACCCGCCGCAGACCCATCAGCGTCTCGCCCACCCGGGCGTCCTGGACGTGGCCCTCGAAGTCGATCGAGAAGCAGTAGCTGCCCATCGCCTCACCCGTCGGGCGGGACTCGAGCCGGGTCATGTTGACCCCGCGCACCGCGAACTGTTCGAGCAGCTCGAGCAGCCCACCCGAGTGGTCGTCGCTCTGGAAGAGCACGACCGTCGTCTTGTCGGCGCCGGTCGGCTCCGGCATGGTCCCGGGTCGCGCGACGAGGACGAAGCGGGTCACGGCGGCCGCGTTGTCACCGATGTCCTCGGCGAGCACCTCGAGCCCCTCGTTGCTGGCTGCGACCGGCGCGCACACCCCGGCGTCGAACATCACCTCACCTTCGGCGCCGAGGGCCGTCGCGCTCGCCGCCGTCGACAGGGTCGGCACGTAGACCGCGTCGGGGAGGTTCCGGTCCATCCAGCCGCGCACCTGCGCCCACGCGTGCGAATGGGTGCCGACGGCGCGAACCCCGCTGAGCGGCATACCGGCCCGGGCGCAGAGCACGAACGTGATCGGGACGAGCACCTCACCGACGACGAGGAGCGGGTCGCCCGTCGCGAGCGCGTCGAGCGTCGCGGACACGCCACCCTCCACCGAGTTCTCGATGGGGACCATCGCGGCGTCGACCCCGCCGTCGCGCACCGCGGCGAGGGCGGCATCGACGGACGGGAAGGGCACCTGCTCGCCGTCGGACGCACCGACCCAGGCGTCGAGGGCCATCTGGGTGAAGGTCCCCCGGGGGCCGAGGTAGCCGAAGCGGTGGAGTCGGCTCGGGGTCACGGGGGTCACGAGGCGTCCTTCGATCGGTGCGGACGGGGCGCAGGGCGCGCCTCCGGCTTGGTCGCGGAGGCGAGCGCCTGCTGCTCCTCGGGCGTCAGGGTGATGCTCGAGGTGCGGCCGACGATCCCCTTGGCGTAGGTGCGGGACTCGCCCCGGGCGTGGATCGAGCTGATCACGATGCCGTCGCCGAGGTCGTCGACGACGGCGGCGGAGAAGGAGAGCCGGCCCCCCATGTCGCCGAAGGCGTCGTAGCGCACGACGGCCACGTGGCGCAGGCTCTGGCGGATGTCGTCCTCGGTGGCGGCCACGTGCTCGCGCAGCTCGGCCACGTCTGCGCCGAGGCGGTCGACCCGGCGCGCCTGGACCGCGGCGACCCGGGCGATGTCGCTGGTGCCGTCGCCGTCGAGGACCCGGAAGTCGCGGCGCACCCGGGACAGGCGCAGCTGGGCGAGCACGGCGACCGCGAGCGCGACGACCGCAAGGGTCGCGGCCGCGACGGCCACCACCGCGAGCGTCATGTCGTCCACGATCGGCAAGGGTAGCCGGGCGGGTCCGCGCGGGCCGGTCGTTCCGGCCGGCGGGCGAGCAGGGCGGCGTGACCACTCGGCCTTTGTAGGGTGTGGGCGTGACCCGCCGCCGCCTGATCCCGAGCACCGTGGCGGCGCTCATCGTCCTCGTCGTCGTGCTCGTGCTGGCCTACGCGGGGCGCAGCTCCGTGCCGGTCCCCCCGACCGCCGCGCCGGCCCCCGGCCAGTCGGCCGTCGTCGTCGGCCTCGGCGGCGTCGCCTGGGACGACGTCGACCCCACCGACACCCCCGTCCTCTGGAGACTGCTCCGGGACGGCGCGGCGGCCTCCGTCTCGGTCAAGACCCTCCACCTGACGACCTGTCCGGCCGACGGCTGGGCAACCCTGTCGGCCGGTGAGGCGGCCGGACCCGCCGCGACCGGCGACCGGCCGGGGTGCGGACCGCTGCCGTCGGTGACCGCCGACGGCAGCGCCGGATCGGACGGCGCTGCCGGATACCGGGTGGCCGACTTCGACGCGATCGCGGCGAGCTCGCGTGACGCGGCCTTCCAGGCGCGGGTCGGGCTGCTCGGTGACGGCTTCGCCGCGGCTGGAGAATGTGTGCAGGCGGTGGGTCCGGGCGCGGCCCTCGCCGCCGCCACCTCCGACGGCCGGGTCGCGCACTATGCGCCGTTCTCGGTCGGCACACTCGTCGGGGACCTCGCCCAGTGCCCGGTCTCGATCGTCGACGTGGGCGCGGTGCTCGCAACCGACCCCGACCCGGTCGGTCAGGTCGAGCAGGTCAACTCGATCGAGCGCCGGATCAGCCAGGTCATCGATGCGATGCCCGACGGCGCGGACCTCGTCGTCGTCGGCCTCGCCGACCGGGACCGCCGGGAGGGACTGCGGGTGCTGGCCGCGCGGGGACCGCACTACCCACCCGGGATCCTCACCTCGGCCTCGACCCGGATCGAGGGGATCGCCCAGCTCTCCGACGTCACGGCGACGATCCTCCAGCGCGGCGGCGTCCCGGCCGCGACCGGGATCGGTGGCCGGGCCCTCGGGGTCAGCCCGTCGGCGGACAACAGCGAGGAGACCGCCCGCGCCAAGCTGACCTATCTCACCGACCTCGACGCGCGGGCCGAGGCGATGACTCGGGTCGTCGCCCCCTTCCTGCTCATCTGGCTGATCCCGTTCGTCCTCTTCGTCGGGGCGCTCTGGCTGGTCTGGCGCCGGGCCGGACGCACCAGTCCGGACGGACCCACCCGCCGGCGGGTGCTGCGGGTGGTCCGGGTCGCCGCACTGGTCTCGGCGGCGATGCCGGCCGCGACCTTCCTGGCCGGCCTCGTGCCGTGGTGGCGCGCGTCCGGCTCCACCCCGGTCCTCGTCGCGCTGCTGCTCCTCGTCGTCCTCGTCATCAGCGGCGTGCTCGCCGGGCTCTGCCTCGAGGGTCCCTGGGGTCGGTCGCCGCTCGGCTCGCTCACCGTGCTGTCGGCGCTGACGGTCGGCGTGATCGGCGCCGACATCGTGACCGGCTCACGCCTGCAGGTCTCCTCGGTCTTCGGTCTGCAGCCGCTCGTCGGCGGACGGTTCTACGGGATGGGCAACGTCGCCTTCGCGTTGTATGCCGCTGCCGCCCTGCTCCTCTGCGCGGGCCTCGCCCAGGCGCTCGTCCACCGGCAGGCCCCGCGGCTGGCCGCGGTGACCGTCGTCGTCGTCGGCGGGGCCGCCCTCGCCGTCGATGTGCTGCCGGCCTGGGGAGCCGACTTCGGGGGGCCGATCGCGTTCGTTCCCGCCCTCGGGCTGCTGCTGCTCTGGGTGCTGGGCGTGCGCACGTCCTGGCGCAACCTCGCGCTCATCGGTCTCGCGGCCGCGGTCGTCGTCGGCGGGGTCGCGTATGCCGACTGGCTGCGACCCCCGGAGCAGCGCTCGCACCCCGGCCGGTTCGTCCAGAGCGTCATCGACGGCGGGGCGGGCGAGATCGTGGGTCGCAAGCTGGCGGCCAACGTCGAGCTCGCCGCCGCGTTCCCGCTGCTGCTCCTCGTCGTCGTCGCTCTGATCGCGCTCGCCGTCCTCGTCGTCGTCCGTCCCGGCGTGCTGCGCAGCGAACCGTTCGCCCGCCTCGTCGCGCACGCCCCGTTGCTCCGCCGCGGCCTGCTCGCCGTCGTCGTGATGGCCGTGATCGGCTTCCTCACCAACGACTCCGGCGCGGCGATCCCCCCGGTGGCCGGCATCCTCGCGGTGCCCCTGGTGCTGGCGGCCGTGGCCCGCCACCTCGAGCTCGAGTGGCGACCCGCTGCGGGTGAGCGTCCCGCCTGAGCCCGACCACCACGCGAGCGCGGGCTGCCCGGCATACCACCGTGTGACCGTGCCAGACGCTCAGGCCAGACGCTAGGGCCAGACGCTAGGGCCAGACGCTAGGGCCGGTCGGTGCCGAGCCGGCGGTGCAGCCGGCGCACGGAGACGGCGAGGGCGACGTCGCGGTACTGCGCCGCCCGGTGGATCTGCGACCGCCAGTCCGTCCCGGTCACGCGGTGGTGCAGGTCGCACGGGACTTCGAGGATCGACAGCCCCGCGTCGAGCACGTCGATGGTCATCCCCACCTCGACGCCCCACCCGCGGGCGAAGGGCGTGGCCGCGTCGATGGCGGCCGGGGAGAGGCAGCGCATGCCCGAGAGCGGTTGGGTCGGCGACCAGCCGGTCAGCTCCTCGATGCCGCGGCGGGCCAGCCCGACGACGAAGCCGTGGCCGCCACCGGAGCTCTGCTGCTCGGGCAGCACCGCGATCGTCAGGTCGATCTCACCCCGGGCGACGGGGCCCACGAGCGCGCCGACGGCCGGGGCCGAGGCCTCGAGGTCGGCGTCGACGAGCAGCACCGCCGCGCGCGCGTCGAGCCGGCCGACCCGGCGCAGCCCGGCCACCCGGCCGAGCCCGCTCATCAGCGCGTCGGCCTTGCCGTGGTTGCGCGTGTGCCGCACGACCTCGGCGCCGCAGCCGGCCGCGATCCGGGCGGTCCCATCGCTCGACCCGTCGTCGACGACGATCACCGCCTCGACGCCGGCGATCGAGCGGACCCCGGCGATCGTCTCGGCGATCCGGGCCGCCTCGTCCTTGGCCGGGATGATGACGACGACCGGCGGGGTCGGGTTCGACTTCACGACGGTGGCTCCCCTCAGCGCAGGGTGACCTGACGGTTCGTCAGGCCGGCCTTGGCGCCGCGCTCGGCCGCGGTGAGCGACTCGGTGACGGCGACGGCCTTCTCGATCTCGGCCCACATCGCCGCGACCGCGTCCTCGAACTCCGCGGCCGGGGTCGCGGGGTCGACCTCCCAGACGGGGATGAGCAGTCCACTGGAGCGGAAGCAGCCGAGGAGGCGGCCCTGCTCCTCACCGAGCTGGCTCCGGCCGGCGGCGTGCAGCCGGGCCAGGGCGTTGGTCGCGTCGTCCTCGGCGAAGGGCAGCACCCACCGGACATAGGCCCGGTCGGCGATCTGGCACCAGAAGGCCGACGCGACCGACGTGAGCCGGACCGTCGGGATGACCGAGGCGTTGGCATGGTCGAGCGACTCCTTGCCGCCGGCGTCGAGCTCGGCGTCGGCGACCCAGAAGTCGAAACCGTCGTGGAGGGTCAGCTCGAAGCCCTCGTTGCGGTCGATGAGGTCCTGCAGCCGCGGGGTGTCGACCGTCGAGACGGGAATGGTCGTGACCGGCGCCCCGGGCTCCGCCGCAGCCGCCAGCTCGATCGAGGCGGCGATGTCGCGGCTCGTGTCTCCGCTCGCGTTGCCCGACTGGATGCCGACGAGCACCTCGCCGGACTCGCGGTGCAGTCCCGGCCACGCGAGCGGCAGGACGGTCGCGACGGTCACCTCGTGGGGCCCGCCCTCGGGCAGCGCGCCCTCCTTGAGGCGGACGGTGGCGGTCGCCGCCGGGACGATCTCCCGCATGGCGACCCAGTCCGTCTCGTTGGGCAGCCCCTCGAAGGGGCGCGCCACGAACGGGGCGGGAGCCGGACGGGTGGAGCGTTGCGAGCGGTCGCGAGGACGACGAGAGGCCTTACCCATGCGCGCCACCCTAGTGCGCCCCGACGACCGTCCCCGGACGCGACGGGGCGTGGGCCCGCAGCTCAGTGCGTGCGGCGCCGGGACGGACCCCCGATCGAGGCCCACACCGTGCGACCGTGGGGCTCCTCGAGCACCCCCCACTCGTGGGCGACGGACCGCACGATCCGCAGCCCTCGGCCGCCCGGTGCCCAGGTCGCCGGCGGAGCCGGGCGGGGAGTGGTGGCGCCACCACCGTCGGACACCTCGACCTCGACGACGTTGTTCTTGACCTTCCAGTGCACCCGGATCGCGCCGTCGGACAGCGGTTTCGCGTGGCGGATGGCGTTGGCGACCAGCTCGCTGACCACCATCTCCGCCTCGTCGACCACCTCGGCGTCGACGCCACGAGCCGTGAGGTCGTCGACGAGCTCGCGACGGATCCGCGGCGCCGCCGACGGGGCCGCGGGCAGGCGCACGGTGCGCTTCTCGCTCATCCGGTCCCCCGTCGGCGCGCCCGACTCGGGATGGGATCCCCCATTGCTCGCCACCTGTCCGCGCCTCCTCCGCACTGCGTGCGTACTGCGGAGCACGGTAGTCAACACCGAGCCCGCCCTCAAAGGCCCGTGGATGTCCGCGTGTCACGGCCCGGGCGGCCCCTGACCCCGGATCGAGACGGCCCGCCTGGCGGGTCGGGCTCATCATGCCCGAGTCTCCGCCGGCCCGCTCGGTGAAGATCTTGCCCATCGTCCTATCGCGATATATCGTTGACCTATCGCGACAGATCGAAAGAGCGCGACATCGAAGGAGCACCACCATGAACGACACGAGAGATCACGACCACGGTCACGATGAGCACCACGGCCGACACGACGACCGACACGGCCGCCACGACCGGCACGACCGGCACGACCGGCCCGGCCCGCGCGGCCAGCAGGGCGGCGGCTGGGACCAGGGCTGGGGCGACTGGGGCCGGATGTGGCCCCAGGGCGGACCCGGCGAGTGGGGCGGCGGCCCCGGTCCGGGATTCCGCGGATCGCGCGGTCCCGGCGGAGCCGGCTTCGGTCCCGGCGGACGCGGCCGACCCGGCCCCCCGCCGTGGGTGCAGGAGCTCGTCCGCCACTTCGGCGGCCCCGGCTTCGGCCCCGAGTTCGGTGGCCGTCGCGGCCCGCGGGCCCGGCGCGGCGACGTCCGGGCGGCGATCCTCGACGTCCTCGCGGGCGACGAGATGAACGGCTACCAGATCATCCAGGAGATTGCGGAGCGTTCGGGCGGGGCCTGGAAGCCGAGCCCCGGCTCGGTCTACCCGACCGTGCAGCAGCTCGAGGACGAGGGCCTCGTCGAGGGCCGCGACGCCGAGGGCAAGCGGCTGCTGCGCCTCACCGACGAGGGCCGGTCCTACGTCGAGGAACACGCGGACGAGATGGCCGCCACCTGGCAGCCGTTCGAGGCCGCGCCGCAGGAGGCGCCGGCCACGGGCGGGCCCGGCGACCTCATGCCGATCGTCGGCCAGGTCATGGGCGGCATGTGGCAGATCGTCACCACCGGCACCGCCCAGCAGAAGGCCGAGGCGGCGGAGATCCTCACCGAGACCCGCCGCAAGCTCTACCGGTTGCTCGCAGACGGTGACCCCGAGTGAGCTGAGGCTCCTCGGCCATCGAGGGGGCGTGGCCCCGGCCTCGCCCCCTCACCCGTCCCTCCGACGTCGCCCCCCGACGTCGCCCCCCGCCGGCCGGATCAGCCGGCCAGCTCGACGAGCGAGAACGGGACCCGCAGCAAGCCGCCGCGGAAGCGCACGTGATAGCAGGTGCGACCCCGTTTGACGATCGGGCCCGTGACACCGAGGTAGCGGCCGGGTGCGGCGACCCGCACGACCTGGCCGGGCTGGAGCCGGTCGTCCGGCCGGTGCGGGACACCCGCGAGCACGGACTCCAGCTCGGTCACGTAGCCGGGGTGCATCGCGACGGTGCGTCCGCGCAGGGTCCACGCGATCACCCGGTCGACGGGCTCACCGTCGCACCGGCGGCAGAGCAGGACCCGGGTCGGGGCCCGGTGCCGCGTCACCGTGTGACCCCCGGGACAACGTCCCTGCCACGGGCCCTCCACCCGCGGCGCATCGGGCGACACGCAGCGCAGCCCCGACCCCCCGATGGACAGGGCGATCTCCTTCCAGACATCGTCGTGGCCGTGGCTGGGGCCCGCGAGGGCATGGGCGATCTCGTGCAGGATCGTGTCGCGCACCTCCGCCTCGTCGTGCAGGCGAGTGACGTGCATGCTGAGCGAGATCACCCGATCGCGTCCACGGCAGGCCCCGGCCCGGGTCTTGGCCCGGTCGAAGCGGAAGGTCCACGAACGAAGGCCGTGATGCACCAGCAGGTCCTCGGCCAACGCCTGCGCTGCTGCCAGCTCCATGACTCCCCCTTGTTCACGCCCTGGTGCTGGCCAACGCTAGACGGAACGTCCGACGCAGCGCCGCCCGGTCGCGCGCCGGCGACGGGTGGTCAGGTCAGCGGCATACCGGCGACTCGATCATCTGGCCGATCAATCTGCAGATCAGTCGGCACCCGGTGCTGCCCCGACGACCACCACCGCAGACTGATCCGCCGCTTGATCCCCACGGAGCCCGATACCGATCAATCTGCAGATCAGTCGGCACCCGGTGCTGCCCCGACGACCACAACCGCAGACTGATCCGCCGCTTGATCGCCGGGGCTCACCAGCGGTCGTGCACGTGGCTGCGGATCGTGCTGTCGTAGAGGTCGCGCAGCTGCGCCTGCACCTCGTCCGAGAGCGGCGCGAGGTCGGCCGCGGCGACGTTGCCGCGGACCTGCTCGGCGTTGCGAGCGCCGGGGATGACGGTGCTCACGCCCGGCTGGTCGAGGATCCAGCGCAGGGCCACCCGTGCCGTCGGCTCCGGCGCCGCCAGCTCGGTGACCCGACGGGCCGCGCGGACGCCGACGTCGAAGGGCACGCCGCTGAAGGTCTCGCCGACGTCGAAGGCGTCGCCGGACCGGTTGTAGGTGCGGTGGTCGGAGTCCGGGAAGGTCGTGTCCTCGTCGTACTTTCCCGAGAGCAGCCCACTGGCCAGCGGGACCCGGGCGATGATCCCGACCCCGGCCTCGACAGCCGCAGGCAGGACCCGCTCGAGCGGCTTGCGGCGGAACGCGTTGAGGATGAGCTGGACCGTCGCGACGTGCGGCCGGGCGATCGCGGTCAGCGCCTCGTCGCACGTCTCGACCGAGACCCCGTAGGCCGCGATGCGGTCCTCCTCGACGAGGGTGTCGAGCGCGTCGAAGACCCGGTCGTCGCCGAAGACGGCGGTCGGCGGGCAGTGCAGCTGGACGAGGTCGAGCACCTCGACGCCCAGGTTGCGTCGGCTCCGGTCGGTCCACCCGCGGAAGGCGTCGAGCGAGTAGGCCCCGGCCACGTGCGGGTCGGCGCGCCGGCCCATCTTCGTCGCGACGGTCAGACCTTCGCCGGACCGCTCGCGGAGCAGCTGCCCGACGAGCGTCTCGCTGCGACCGTCGCCGTAGACGTCGGCCGTGTCGAGCATCGTGACGCCGGAGTCGACGGCGGCGTGCAGGACGGACATCGCGTCCGACTCGGTGACGTCGCCCCAGTCCCCACCGAGCTGCCAGCAGCCCAGCCCGACGACGGACACCTGACGGCCGGTGCGGCCGAGCTCTCGCGTTTCCATCCCCCGAGCGTAGGTCGGCCGTCAGCGGGCGAAGTCGTCGGCCCCGACGGCGGCCGCCTCCCGCACCGCGGCGGCAACGGCCGGGGCCACGGCCGGGTCGAAGACGCTGGGGATGATGAAGCTCGCGTTGAGCTCGTCCGACGAGACCTCGGCGGCGATCGCCTCGGCCGCCGCGACCATCATCGCGTCGGTGATCTCCGCGACGCCCGCGTCGAGCAGGCCCCGGAAGAAACCGGGGAAGACGAGGACGTTGTTGATCTGGTTCGGGTGGTCCGAGCGCCCGGTCGCCACGACGGCCGCATGACGCCCCGCCTCGATCGGGTCCACCTCCGGCACGGGGTTGGCCAGCGCGAAGACGATGGCGTCCGGCGCCATCGTGGCGATGTCGTCGCCGCTGAGAAGGTCCGGGGCCGAGACCCCGATGAAGACGTCGGCCCCGGCGAGGACCGCCTGCAGGCTCCCCTCCTGGCGGGCCTCGTTGGTGTGCTCGGCGATCCACTGGCGAAACGGCTCCATCGGCGTCTCGCCGGCGTAGACGGCTCCGCTGCGTCCGACGGCGACGATGTCGCGGGCACCGCTGCTGAGGAGCAGCCGGATGATCGCGTTGCCGGCGGCGCCCACCCCGGACACGACGATCCGGACCTCCTCGATGGCCTTGCCGACGACCCGCAGGGCGTTGGTCAGGGCCGCGAGGACGACGATGGCGGTGCCGTGCTGGTCGTCGTGGAAGACGGGGATGTCGAGCAGCGCCCGCAGCCGCGCCTCGATCTCGAAGCACCGCGGCGCCGAGATGTCCTCGAGGTTGATCCCCCCGTAGACGGGCGCGATCGCCCGGACGATCTCGACGATCGCGTCCGGGTCCTGGGTGTCGAGGCAGACCGGCCACGCGTCGACACCGCCGAACTGCTTGAAGAGCGCGGCCTTGCCCTCCATGACGGGCAGCGCCGCGAGCGGCCCGATGTTGCCGAGACCGAGCACGGCGCTCCCGTCGGTCACGACGGCGACGGTGTTGCGCTTGATCGTCAGCCGGCGCGCGTCCTCGGGGTGCTCGGCGATGGCGAGGCAGATCCGCGCGACCCCCGGCGTGTAGGCGCGGGACAGGTCGTCACGGTGCTTGAGCGGCACCTTGGGGTTGACCTCGATCTTGCCGCCGAGGTGGAGCAGGAAGGTCTGGTCGCTCACCTTGCGCACGACGGCCCCGGGGATCGCAGCGATGGCCTCCGCGACCCGGGTCGAGTGCGCCTCGTCGGCCGTGTCACACGTGACGTCGACGACGAGGCGGTCGGTCCGGCTCTCGGCGACGTCGAGCGCGGTGAGTGCCGCCCCCGCCGAGCCCACCGCTCCGGTGAGCGCCGATGTCGCCGTGCTCCCCGCGGGCAGCTCCACACGGACGGTGATCGAATATCCCGGACTCGGTGCAGGCATCTGCTCGTCTCCTCGGTGGGGAGGGGGATCCTCCACCAGCCCATCCTCCACCCGGGGACGCCTCAGTCAGCGCGGATCAGCGAACGTCCACCCATGAGCGCGTATGCCGTCCAGCGCGCAGCACCGTGAGGGCCGCCGCGGCCTGCCAGCTGTTGACCCCGAGCAGGAGCAGCCGCTCGCTGAGACCGAACTGGCCGGTCGCGGCCTGGCTCCCGGCGAAGGCGAGGACGGTGACGACACCCCACCCGACGCTGACGCGAGCGGCCCTCGACCACCGGGGCGAGGTCCACAGGGTCACGGCGAGGACGAACATCGTCAGCACGCTGAGGCCCAGCGACCCGGTCGCGGCGAGCGAGTGCACCCGGTTGCCCGTCGTCAGCGGCTCGCCGGAGCGGCCGGTGACGAAGACGGCGAGCACCCCGTCGAGGACACCAGCGACGAGCAGCAGCACCGGGGCGGCGCGTGCCCGGGTGACGCGGCGCAGCGCGAGGCCGAGCGCGTAGGTGGCCGCGCCGACGACCCAGAAGGCAAAGGTCTGGAGCCACCCCCACGGGCCGAGCACGAGGGAGCTGACCGAGTCGCGGACGACGACGTGGTCGGGCTGGGCCAGGGGCAGGCTCACCGTGACGAGGGCGAAGAAGGCGATCCCGGCGACGGCGCCGGCGGCCAGCCGCCGGGTCGTCACGCGGGTCGTCACGCGGGTCGTCGCGCGGGTCGTCACGCGGAGCGTCGCAGGCGGTTGCGCAGCTCGCTGACGGCAAGACCGATCGAGTGGCCGAGAGGAATGCAGCCGGTCTCGACGGCGTCCTGGAAGCGGCCCCCGAGGCCGATGACGACCTGCGGGTGGGCGGCGTGCAGCTGGGTCGCGATGAGCCGGGTCGACCCGATGTCGATGCGCCGGGGGACGGCGAGCACGACCCCGGCGGCGCCGCGGGCGCGGACGGCCGGCACCCAGTCGCCGGAGGGGAGGTCGGCGCCGACGTAGACCGTCGTCAGCCCGGAGCGCCGCGCGGAGACCGCGAAGGCGAGCAGCCCGAGCTCGTGCCGGCAGTCGGGGGGCAGCCCGACGATGACCGTCGGCCCGTCGGACCTCCCCGCAGCGGCCTCGTAGAACGCGGCGAGCCGCCGCTGGACGGCATACGACACGAGGTGCTCCCCGGCGATGCTGAGGCGGCCCGCCGCCCACGCCTGGCCGACCACCCCGAGGGCCGGCATCAGCCAGTCGTCGACGACGGCCTCGTAGCTGGCGGCGGCGAAGCGGGCGTCAAGGACCTCGGCCACGGCAGCCGGGTCGAGGCGCTCGGCGCCGGCGACGAGGGCCTCGATGTCGCCGGCGGCCCGGCGGGCCTGCGGCGAGGGGGACGACGGGGCCGACGCGAGCGGCACAACGGGAGCCATCGGCCGCCCCCGATCGGACTCGGGCTCGTCGTTGGCGAGTCTCGCGAGCGTCTCCTGCGCCGCCTGGCGGGCCGACCAGCCCTCGTGGACGAGGGAGTTCATGATCGCGAGCGTGCGCACGTCGGCCGCGTCGTAGAGCCGGTAGCCCCCGTCGGAGCGGCGCGGGGTGACGACGGCATACCGCCGCTCCCAGGCCCGGAGGGTGGCGACGCTGATGCCGGTCAGCTCGGCGGCCCGCTTGATCGTGTACATCCGGAGTCTCCCGTCAGAGGGCCGTCAGGGCTGCGCGCAGGCCCTTCTCGGCCTCGTCGCCGAGCTTGCGGAACGCGGGGGCGAGCAGGGGTGCGGCATACCGGGCGAGCCCCTTGAGCTCGAAGGCCGCGTGGTAGGTCACGGTCGTTCCCGGTTCGTCCCCACCCGCCGTCTCGGAGAAGGTCATCGTGTCGTTGGCCACGACCGTCGCGTTCTCCCCGCGCAGCGCGATCCGGCGTCCGGGGGTGAGCTCGGTGACGAGGTAGTCGAGCTCGGTCTCGCGACCGAGGAACGTCGAGGTGTTGCGGTAGCGGGTGCCCACCCCACCGTCACCGGAGACCCGCTCGGTGCGTACCGTTCCGGGATCCCACTCGGTGGTCGTCGTGAAGTCGCTGAGGTAGCCGAAGACGACGTCGATCGGTTGCCCGACGGTGACGGTGCGAACGATGTCCATGCCTTCTCCAAACCTTTGACAGACCTTGGACAGCAACCCTACGGTGTCGCTGCTCGTTGAACAATCCAACGGGCCCGCGACACCGAACCACTCGGGACACGCATGACCAGGAGGAACTCGGTGAACGCTTCGACCAACAGCAGGCCCACGGCAGCCGTCATCGGCGCCGGCGTCTCGGGACTGACGGCAGCCCACGTGCTCAGCGCGACGCATGACGTCACACTCTTCGAGGCCGACGACCGCCTCGGTGGGCACGCCCACACCCACGACGTCGCCTCCCGGGATGGCGCGGGCCCGAGCCTGCGGATCGACAGCGGATTCATCGTGCACAACGAGCGGACCTACCCCCACCTGCTGCGCCTCTTCGCCGAGCTCGACGTGCCGACCCAACCGACCGAGATGAGCATGTCGATCACGTGCGAGGGGTGCGGCCTGTCGTATGCCGGGGGGCGCGGCGCGAAGGGCATGTTCGCCCAGAAGCGGCGGATCCTCGACCCCCGCCACCTGCGGATGCTCGCCGAGGTGCCCCGCTTCCACACAGCGGCCCGCCGCCTGCTCGAGGACGGGTCGACCGACCCCACCTGGGGCGAGTTCCTTGCGGCAGAAGGCTTCTCGACCCACTTCGTCCGGCACTTCGCCATCCCGCTCGTCGCGTGCGTGTGGTCGAGCGGCGACCTCGACGCCGCGACGTACCCGGCGCGCCACCTGTTCCGCTTCCTCGACCACCACGGCATGCTGACGGTGACGGGGTCACCGACCTGGCGCACCGTCACCGGCGGGTCCGGCACCTACGTCGACCGCCTCGTCGAGCGTCTGCCCGACGTGCGGAGGACCGCACGGGTGACCGACGTGACCCGGCACGACGACGGTGTCGACGTGCGCGCCGCCGGTGACCCGATGCAGACCTTCGACCGCGCCGTCGTCGCGACGCACGCGGACCAGGCGCTCACGCTCCTCGCCGACGCGACCCCGGAGGAGAAGCGCGACCTCGCCGCGATCCGCTACTCCCGCAACGAGACCTGGCTGCACCGGGACTCCTCCGTGCTGCCGACGGCACCCGAGGCCCGCGCCTCGTGGAACTACCGGATGCGCGGCTGCAACGCCCCCGCTCCCGACGTCACGGTCAGCTACTGGATGAACCGGCTGATGGGGCTGGACGACGTCGACGACCACGTCGTCACCCTCAACCCCGAGGGCAACATCGACCCGACCCGGGTGACCGCCCGGATGGCCTACGACCACCCGATCTTCACCCGGGAGGCCGTCTCCGCGGCGAAGCGCCTGCGCACTGCCGGTGGCGAGCGTCTCGCGTTCGCCGGGGCGCACCTCGGCTGGGGTTTCCACGAGGACGGCTGCCGCTCCGGCGTCGAGGCCGCCCAGTCCCTCGGTGCGTCGTGGTGAGCGCGACGACCCCGCGACTGTCGCCCCCTGCCGTGCCGGCCCTCGTCGAGGGGACGGTGACGCACAGCCGGCGCGAGCCGCTGACCAACACCTTCGACCACCCGCACTACCAGTGGCTCGTCGACGTCGACGAGCTCCCCCGGTTCCCCTGGCCGCTGGGGGCGTTCGCCCACTTCGACGCCGCCGACCACCTCGACCGCGGTCGCCTCGGCGGCGGACTGCGCGGTGACGTCGAGCGCTTCCTCGCCGCACGGGACGTCGTGCTCGCTCCCGAGGACCGGGTCCTCATGCTGGCCAACGCGCGGGTGCTGGGCCACGTCTTCGACCCCCTCTCCGTCTTCTGGTGCCTGCGCCCCGACAACGCGCTCGTCGCCGTCGTCTTCGAGGTGCACAACACCTACGGCGAGCGGCATGCCTACCTGCTCGACCTCACCCCCTCCGGCTCAGCGAGCATCGACAAGGCGTTCTACGTCTCCCCCTTCAACGACGTGTCCGGGACGTATGCCGTCCAGCTCGTCCTCGAGGAGGGCACCGTCGCCGTGTCGGTCCGTCTCGACCGCGAGGGACGGCGCATCCTGTCGGCCGTGACGACGGGAACCCCGGAGCCCGCCACGCCGCGCCGGTTGTTGTCCCTCATCCGCCGCCACGGTCTGATGACCCAGCGCGTGAGCGCCCTGATCCGCCTGCACGGCATCCGGCTGTGGCTCCGCCGCCTGCCCGTTGCACCCCGACCCCGACACCCTGAGGAGGCCGTCCGATGACGACGATGACCCAACCGATCTGCCTGCGCAAGCCTGCGTTCCGTGCGTTCTGCCTGCGGGCCCGGGTGGCCCGGAGCATCCTCGCCCAGGTCGCCGAGCGGGTTCCCGTCGACGTGCTCATGCCGGACGGGACGCTCCTCGGCGGTGGCCTCCCGCGCGCCGGCTACCCGACGATCGAGATCGTCCGGCCCACAGCGCTGTTCGAGCGCCTCGCCCATCACCCGAAGATCGGGATCGGCGAGGCCTACATGGCCGGCGACTGGAAGGCGGCCCCCGGCACGGACCTCGTCGACGTCCTCCTGCCGTTCGCGGAGCGGATGACGACAGCCGTGCCGCCGCGCCTGCTCGCGCTGCGGGGAGTCGTCGACCGGCGCATCCCGACGGCCCAGCGCAACTCGCTGCTCGGCTCGCGCAAGAACATCGAGGCCCACTACGACCTGAGCAACGACCTCTTCTCGACCTTCCTCGACGAGACGATGAGCTACAGCTCGGCGCTCTTCGACGGCGACCTGCCGCGGGAGGGCCAGGATTTCGAGCAGGCCCAGCTGCGCAAGGTCAACGCGATCCTCGACGACGCCCACGTCACGTCCGGCAGCCGCGTCCTCGAGATCGGCACCGGCTGGGGCACGCTCGCCATCGAGGCGGCCCGTCGGGGCGCCGTCGTGACGACCGTGACCCTGTCGCGGGAGCAGGCCGCCCTCGCGGCGGAGCGGGTCGAGCGGGAGGGCCTGTCCGACCTCGTCGACATCCGGATCCAGGACTACCGCGAGGTCGAGGGCCGCTTCGACGCCATCGTCAGCGTCGAGATGATCGAGGCGGTGGGCGAGGAGTTCTGGCCCGCCTACTTCGCGACGATCGACGATCGCCTCGCGCCGGGCGGGATCGCCGCGGTCCAGGCGATCCTCATGTCGCACGAGAGGCTCCTCGCCACGAAGCACTCCTACGGCTGGATCCAGAAGCACATCTTCCCCGGTGGTCTCATCCCGAGCCTCCAGGCGATCCGCGAGACGACGGACGAGCACACGAGCCTCCGGGTCACCGGGGTGCGCGACTTCGGCCGCGACTACGCCGAGACGCTGCGCCGCTGGCGCGCGACCTTCAACGCGCGCTGGCAGGAGGTCACGGCCCTCGGCTTCGACGAGACCTTCCGGCGCAAGTGGGAGTTCTACCTCGCCTATTGCGAGGCCGGCTTCACCGCCGGCTACCTCGACGTGGCGCAGGTGCGGCTCGAGCGGACGGCCGGCACGGTGTGAGCCGGGCCGAGCGACGACCGCCCTTGCCCAGCTCCTCCGGCCCGGGTATGGGCAGGTCATGGTGACGACCTCCATCCTCTGGTTCCGGCGGGACCTGCGGCTCGCGGACCACCCGGCTCTCCTCGCGGCGATCGACGCCGCGGACTCCGTCGTGCCCGTCTTCGTGCTCGACCCGGACCTGCTGCGCCCCGGCACGCCGCGGACCGACCGGCTCGTGGCGTCGCTGGCCGCCCTGTCCGACGACCTCGACGGCCACCTCGTGCTGCGCTCCGGGGACCCTCGGGACGTCATCCCGGACCTCGCCACGGAGGTGGGCGCCGACGAGGTGCACGTCTCGCGGGAGACGACGCCCTATGGCCGCCGACGCGACGACGCAGTCGCGGAGCGGCTGGCCTCGACGGGTCGCAGGCTCGTCGCCACCGGCACGCCGTATGCCGTCGGCCCCGGGCGGGTCCTCAACCAGTCAGGCTCCCCGTACAAGGTCTTCACCCCCTTCTCCCGTGCCTGGCGAGACCACGGCAGGCCGGCGCCGGCCGAGCGGCCCTCGGACGTGAGCTGGGCCGACGCGGTGGCGTCGGAGCCACTTCCCGAGGTCACCGACCTCGCGGACATCGAGGCGGGTGAGGCGGCCGCGCACGAGCGCTGGACGCGTTTTCGTGAGGACCACCTCGTCGACTACGCCTCCGAGCGGGACCGGCCCGACCTCGACACGACGAGCCGCCTGTCCGCCCCGCTCAAGTACGGCGAGATCCACCCCCGCACGATCCTCGCCGACATCGCCGCCCACGGCAGCGGCCGGACCACGGCCGCGGAGACGTTCGTCACCGAGCTGGCCTGGCGCGAGTTCTACGCCGACGTGCTGTGGCACCGCCCCGACTCGGCGTGGCACGACCTGCGTGACGAGCTGTCCGGACTCGAGTACGACGACGACGCACAGGCCCAGGAGCGGGTCGAGGCCTGGCGGCAGGGCCGGACCGGCTACCCGATCGTCGACGCGGGCATGCGTCAGCTGCTCGCGCAGGGTTGGATGCACAACCGGCTGCGGATGATCACGGCCAGCTTCCTCACCAAGGACCTGCACGTCTGGTGGCCGGTCGGGGCCCGACACTTCCTCGACCACCTCATCGACGGCGACCTCGCCTCCAACAACCACGGCTGGCAGTGGGTCGCCGGTACGGGCACCGATGCGGCGCCGTACTTCCGCGTGTTCAACCCCGTCACCCAGGGCAAGAAGTTCGACCCGGACGGCGCCTACGTCCGCCGGTGGGTGCCGGAGCTGGCCCACCTCGAGGGGGCCGCCGCCCACGAGCCGTGGAAACACGACGACGGCTTCGCCCACGACTACCCCGAGCGCATCGTCGACCACGACCGGGAGCGCAAGGAAACTCTTGCCCGGTACGAATCTGCGCGACGGTGAGCAATCTGTGAGGCTTGAGGCATGAGCGCCGAGACCGAGCCCTGGCACCGGGGCCCCATCGCCGAGCTGCGCGCCTTCCTCGAGGCCGCGCTCTTCGATCCGGTGCCGGGCCAGCACCCCGACCCGCCCGCGCGGCGCACGCGGCGCCGGATCGTCGTCGCCGTCACCCTCGTGCTCGGGACCGCGGCCCTCGCCTTCGCCCTGCGCCTCCCGCCGGGCGACTCCCGGTTCTACTACGCGACGATCGGGCTCGCCCTCGTCTGGGGGGTCGGTGCCCTCGTGTCCGGCCCGCTCCACGTCGGCTGGGGCCACACGCGGCGAGGCAACCAGCGGGCGCGACCGATCGTCCAGTCGCTCGCGCTCGGTGCGCTGCTGCTCGGGGTCTTCCTCGTCGGGGCCCTCGTCGTGGCGCGGATCCCGTTCCTGCGTGAGCCGGTCGACGCGCTGCTCGACCACGCCCGCTTCGGCTCGACGATTGTCGTGCTCGCCATCACCGTGCTCAACGGCGTCGTCGAGGAGCTCTTCTTCCGCGGCGCCCTCTACGCCGCCCTGCCCACGAGGGCGGTCGTCATCTCGACGGTCATCTACGCACTCACCACGGTGGGCGCCGGTGTCCCCCTGCTCGTCGTCGCCGGCTCTGCCGTCGGGATCGTCACCGCTCTCCAGCGGCGCGTGACCGGCGGCATCCTCGGACCGATCATCACGCACGTGACGTGGTCCAGCGGCATGCTCCTGCTCCTCCCCCCCGTCCTCAACCTGGCCAGGTGATCCGCGTGACCCGCGACAACACGACCGACCCCACCCCCGAAACCACCCCCGGAAGCGACCAGGACAACGTGCGCGACGGCAACCGGACCGCGCTCGTCACCGGCGCGTCGGGCTATGTCGGCGGCCACCTCGTGCCGCGCCTGCTCGACGAGGGCTGGTCGGTGCGGGTCCTCACCCGGCACGCCGCCTCCCTCGACGACCGGCCCTGGCGCCAGTGGGTCGATGTCGTCGAGGGTGACGTCGCCTCCGAGAGCGACATGCACACGGCGCTGCGCGGCATACGCACGGCGTGGTACCTCGTCCACTCGATGGATGACCGGCCGGACTTCGCCGAGCGTGACCGCGAGGCCGCCGCGGCCTTCGCGGGGGCGGCGAAGCGGGCCGACGTCGAGCGGATCGTCTACCTCGGGGGCCTGCACCCCGACGGG
This sequence comes from uncultured Actinomycetota bacterium, assembly GCA_963764195.1. Classification (GTDB taxonomy): domain Bacteria; phylum Actinomycetota; class Actinomycetes; order Actinomycetales; family Dermatophilaceae; genus JBDSSS01. Next base: position 372,218 of record CAVXRG010000002.1, on the reverse strand, counting down.
GAGGAGCTCTCCCCCCACCTCGCCTCCCGGGTCGAGGTCGGCAACACCTTCCTGTCCTCGGGCGTGCCGACCGCGGTCCTGCAGGCGGCCGTCGTGCTCGGGGACGGCTCCGCCTCCTTCGACATGCTGCGCTACCTCACGACCCGGCTGCCCGCGATGATCGCGCCCAAGTGGCTCGAGAACCGGATCCAGCCGATCGCCATCGACGACGTGATCACCCTGCTGGCCGGCGCCGGCGACCTGCCCCCCGAGGTCAACCGGACCTTCGACGTCGGGGGCCCCGAGGTGATGACCTATCGCGAGATGATGCAACGCTTCGCCGACGTGACCGGCCGTCGTCACCGTCCGATCGTCACCGTCCCCGTGCTGACGCCGCGCCTCGCGAGCCACTGGGTCGGGCTCGTGACCCCGATCTCGGCCGGGCTGGCCAAGCCGCTCGTCGGCAGCCTCGTCCACGAGGTCGTGAGCAAGGAGGACGACATCTTCGACCTCGTCCCGATCCAGGGCGGCCTCACCGACTTCGACACGGCCGTCGCCGAGGCGATGGAGACGGCAAAGCCCGACACCGCCCCGCGCAACCTCGCGATCGCCATCGGCGGGGTGGCCGCGTGCGCCGTCATCGGGGGCCTCGCGACCAAGCCGGACTCGGCGTGGGACCGCTCGCTCGACAAGCCGGACTGGCAGCCGCCCGCCGTCGCCTTCCCCGTCGTCTGGAGCCTGCTCTACACGGGGATCGCCGCCAGCGGCGCGACGGCGCTCAACGCCCTCGACAAGGAGGGTGACGCCGCCGGCCGGTCGACCTACCTCACGGCGTTCGGCACCAACCTCATGCTCAACGCCGGGTGGAGCTGGGTCTTCTGGGGCGCCAAGCGCCCCGGCCTCGCCGCCGTCGAGAGCGCGGTGCTCACGGCCAGCTCGGTCGACCTCGCCCGCCGCACGGCATCGGCCCAGCGCACCTCGGGTCTGGCCCTCATCCCGTATGCCGCCTGGTGCGGCTTCGCGACGGTGCTGACCGGGGCGATCGCGCGCCGCAACCGGCGCCGCTGACCGCGGGGACCGCGACCCGCCGACGATGCCCTCGTCTACGACAGGCTAGCGCTCGCACTAGACCGTCCCAGACAGCACGATCGACGGGCCGCCGCCGCCCGCCCTCCCCACCTACCGCCACTCCGCCACTGCTCCCCCTCGTGGAGCAGTGGCGTAGCCCGCGCAGATGTCTTATATGTCCAAACATGGGTTGCCGCGCCCGCTACGTCACTGCTCCTCCCCGTGGAGCAGTGACGTAGTCCGCACGGGGTGTCCGTTTTGCGAAAGTGAGGGGTCTCGCCACTGCTACGCCACTGCTCCACCTGGCGTAGCAGTGGCGTAGCGGCGGGGAGCCAACGTTCGACGCCGTGGACGTGGCCGGTGACCTGTGCGCAAAATGGCTGATGGACACTCACGGCCCCACCCCGACCAGGCGCGCCGTCCTGACGACCGCCGCCGCCACCACGATGCTCGCCCTCACCGGCGCAGCCGCCTCGTCCGCCAGCGCCACGGGCCGGAAGCCGACGTCGCCCGGCACGGTCGCGCTGCCGGACGGTATCCGCCCCGAGGGCATCACGAGCGGACCCGGCTCCACCTACTACGTCGGGTCGCTGGCCGACGGGCGCATCGTCACCGGCGACCTCAAGCGGGGAACGGTCAAGGTGCTGCTCGCCGGAGCCACCGGCCGGAGCCTGCGCGGCCTCTACTGGGACCGCCGCACCGGGCTCGTCTGGGCGGCCGGCAACGTCGGCGACATCGCCCACGTCTGGGCAGTCGACGGCAGGAGCGGCGCCGTCGTCTCCGACACCGTCGTCCCGGGCGGCGCTTTCCTCAACGACCTCGTCGTCGGCAGGGACACGGTCTGGGTCACCGACTCCCGGGTCGACCGGCTGACCGCGATCGCCGTCGACCACCGCGGCCGACCCACCGGCGCCGCGCCCCGCTTCGTCCCGCTGTCCGGGGCGTGGCCGACCTATGACGGGTCCAACATCAACGCGAACGGGATCCGCCAGCTCTCCGACGGGTCTCTCGTGCTCAACAACAGCCAGGTCGGCGGCCTCTGGAACGTCAGCCGGAAGACCGGCGTGACCACGCAGATCCCGGTCTCCGGCGGCCCGGGCATCACCTCGGGTGACGGGCTCGAGCTCGATGGCTCGGTGCTCTACAACGTCCGCGGGACCGGCGGGAGCTCCGTCGCCGTCCTGCGCCTGTCGAGGCCCCGCTCGGGATGGCGCGCGACGTGGGTCGGCGAGCTGACCGACCCGACCCTCGACGTCCCGTCCACGGCGACCGTCGCGGCGGGCTCGCTCTGGGCGGTCAACGCACGGTTCGGGGTCGCCTCCCCCGACACCGCGCCGTACTGGATCACCCGGCTACCGTCCCGCGCAGGCGTCGGCGGACGAGGCGACGACCACGGTCGCGACCACGAGGGTGATCACGACGACCGCGACGACCGCGACGACTGAGCCATGGACCACCGGCGCCGCGGGCCACCCGATGACGCTCGGGTGGCCCGCCCAGTTCGCAGCAGTCAGCCGGCGAACGGGTAGTCGGTGTAGCCCTCGGCGCCGCCGCCGTAGAAGGTCGCCTGGTTCGGCTCGTTGAGCTCGATCCCCTCGCGCCAGCGCCGGACGAGGTCCGGGTTGGCGAGGAACGGGCGGCCCACGGCCACGAGGTCGGCCTCGTCGCGCTCGAGGATGCCCTCCACGGTGTCGAGGTCGGTGACCGACCCGAAGCCGTTGTTGAGCACGACCGGCCCGTTGAAGCGCTTGCGCAGGTCGCGGACGAGGTCCTTCGTCGGGTCGGCGAGGATGCTGAGGTAGGCCAGGCCGAGGGGGGCGATCCCCTCGATGAGCGCCTCGTAGGTCGCGGCGACGTCGGCCGCGTCCTCCTCGAGGACCCCCTGGATGTTGTGCGCCGGGGAGATCCGGATGCCGACGCGCTCGGCTCCGATGGCCTCGGCGACGGCCGTGGTCACCTCGATGCCGAAGCGGGCTCGGTTCTCGGGCGAGCCGCCGTAGCCGTCGGTGCGGGTGTTGCTGGTCGGCGCGAGGAACTGGTGGATGAGGTAGCCGTTCGCGGCGTGCACCTCGATGCCGTCGATCCCCGCGGCGACCGCCTTGCGCGCGGCGTCGACGTACTCGGCGACGACCCCGGCGATCTCGTCGGTCTCGAGGGCCCGCGGCGTGACGTAGGGCTGCTCACCCGTCGCGGTGACGATCGAGCCCGGCGCCGCGATGGCGCTCGGCGCGACCGTCTCGAGGCCGTGCTTGTTGTCGGGGTGCGCGATTCGGCCGACGTGCATCAGCTGGATGACGATGCGGCCACCGTTGGCGTGGACGGCGTCGGCAACCTTGGACCAGCCCTTGATCTGGTCGTCCGAGTGGATGCCGGGGGTGTCGAGGTAACCCTGACCCACGGCGCTCGGCTGGGTGCCCTCGCTGATGATGAGCCCGGCGGTCGCACGCTGGCCGTAGTACTCGGCGTTGAGCTCGCGGGGCGCCTGGCCCTCGCCGGCCCGGTTGCGGGTCAGCGGCGCCATCACGAAGCGCTGCGGGAGGTCCCACGCGCCGACCTTGATGCTCTCGAACGCACGTGCCATGAACCGTCATCTCCTGTAGGTAGTCAATGCTTCAACCGATCTTCAGGAGAGCCAACGAGTCCCCGGGCCAGGACATTCCCCGGATGCCGCTGGGCCGCGGCTAGGGCGTGAGGCCCAGCTCGAGCACCGCCCGGTCGATGATCTCGGCGGCCGGCAGAGCGAGGTCGATGACGATGCCCGACTCGTCCGGCGCGAGCGGCTCGAGGGTGGCGAGCTGGCTCTCGAGCAGCGAGGTCGGCATGAAGTGACCCTTGCGGCGGCCCATCCGGGCCCGGATCACGTCGGGGTCCCCGGCCAGGTGGACGAAGTCGAGGCTCGGCGGGCCCTTGCGGAGCAGGTCGCGGTAGGAGCGCTTGAGCGCGGAGCACGCGATGACGGTCGACCGTCCCTCCCGCGCCTGTGCGGCCATCCATGCGGAAAGGGCCCCGAGCCAGCCCCAGCGGTCGGCGTCCTCGAGAGGGATCCCCGCGGCCATCTTCTCGATGTTGGCGGCCGGGTGAAAGCGGTCGGCCTCCGCGAAGGGCAGCGAGGCGGCCTTGCTGATCCCCTCAGCCACGGTGCTCTTGCCGCACCCGGAGACACCCATCACCACGATGTGTCTGGTGACCACCTTCATCACCGCGCCAGGAAACTCGCGCCGGCGGCGATGACAGTGTCGGTCATCGTGCCGATGCGGGCCCCCATCACGTCCATGCCCCCAGTGTCGTGGCTCCGGCCGCAGGATGCGGCGCCGCGGGGCCCGTCGCGCTCACCAGTCATGCACCGTGCCGTCGAGTAGTCGGTTGAAGGGCAGGTAGGCCCGCTCGTAGGGGAACCGTCGGGCCGCGTCCTCGTCGAGCTCTACCCCGAGGCCCGGTCGGTCGCCCGGATGCAGGTACCCGTCAGTGAAGCTGAACGTCTGCCGAAATACCTCGTTCGTCAGGTCCCCGTGACGCATGTACTCCTGGATCCCGAAGTTGTGAATGGCAAGGTCCAGGTGCATTGCCGCTGCCATGCCGACCGGGGAGACATCGGTAGGTCCGTGGATGCCGGACTTCACTTGGTACATCGCAGCGAAGTCCATGAGCTTCTTCATCGCCGTGATCCCGCCCGTGTGGGTGACGGCCGAGCGGACGTAGTCGATGAGCTGCTCGGTGATGAGGGTCTGGTAGTCCCATGCGGTGTTGAAGATCTCGCCGATGGCGAGTGGCGTGGTGGTCTGGGAGCGAACCCGGCGCAACGCCTCCTGGTTCTCGGCGGGCGTGCAGTCCTCCAGCCAGAACAGGTCGTAGGGTTCAAGAGCCCGACCGAGCTGGGCTGCCTGGTTGGGGGTCATCCGGTGGTGGCCGTCGTGCAGGAGGGTGAGCTCGGGCCCGAACTCACTGCGAACCGCGTCGAACACCGCCGGAAGGTGTCTGAGGTAGGCAGCCGTGTCCCAGTCCTCTTCGGCCGGCAGCGCCTGGCGCCTGGCCGGTTCGTAGTCATAGCGCTTCCCCTCGCCAGCGGAGGCAGCGACCCCGTAGACCGCCTTGAGGCCGGGGATTGCGGTCTGGACACGGATGGCGGTGAAGCCCAGCTGCTGGTGCATCCGAATCGAGTCGAAGAGCGACTCGAGGTCGAGGCCACTGGCATGCCCATAGGTTCGGATGCCGTTGCGTGACGCGCCGCCGAGCAGCTGATAGACGGGAAGGCCGGCCGCCTTGCCCTTGATGTCCCACAGCGCCATGTCGACCGCAGCGATCGCGGCCATGGTCACCGGCCCGCGGCGCCAGTAGGCGCTGCGGTAGAGGAACTGCCAGGTGTCCTCGATGCGGTGCGGGTCCCGGTCGACGAGGAGCGGTGCCACGTGCTCGGTGAGATAGGTGGCAACCGCCAGCTCGCGACCGTTCAGCGTGGCATCGCCCAGCCCGGTCAGTCCTTCGTCCGTGGTGACCTTGAGGGTGACGAAGTTGCGGTCTGGGCTGGTCACGACGACATCGGCGCCCGTGATTCTCATAGGAGTGTCCTTTGGTCGTGGCCCTCGCTGCTCTCGCGGCGTGGGGCTCGTGGAAAAGCGGATGGGGGTGCTGCGTCATCCCGCTGTGCTGGGTCATCCTCGGGGGCCGACGCGCGGCTCAACGGATGCTCTCACCGGGCAGATGATCGAGCAGCAGGCTGAGCTCCGCGCGGCTCGGCGCCCCTTCCCAGTCCCCCGCGCTCGATGCGACGAACGCACCGGTGACCGTGCCGCGGCGCAGGGACGCTGCCGGATCGAGGCCGTCGAGGATGCCCGAGAGGTAGCCCGCAACAAAGGCGTCGCCGGCCCCGATGGGGTCGACAGCGGTCACGTCGAGAGCCGGAGCGTGATGCACTTCCCCCGCCGCGTAGACGCTGGCGCCGCTGCTTCCCCGCTTGACTGCGACCTGATCGACACCCTGGGCTAGCAGAGCCCCGGCAAGGTCGGCCTCAGAACCAGGCCCGGCCCCCACGAGGTCGAGCTCGTCCTCGGACGCGATGACGAGGGCTGCCCGGACTGCCAGGGGCGCGAGGACGGTCCGGGCCTGCTCCCGACTCCAGAGGCGGCTGCGGTAGTTCACGTCGAGTGACACGAGGACCCCGGCCGCGACCGCAGCATCGACCAGCGTGGTCACGCTCTCGCGAGCCGACTCCGACAGGGCTGACGTGATGCCGGAGAGATGCAGGATCCGGGGCGGGGCGGACATGACCTCGACCAGGTCCGCCGGGCACAGCGCCGATCCGGCAGAGCCACCGCGCCGGTAGTCGACCGAGCTCAGGTCGGCGGTGCGCTGGGTGACGAACATCAGTCCCGTGGGCCGCTCCGGGTCGGTCCTGGCATGGGTAACGCGCACGCCTTCGGAGCGCAGCGCGCGGAGGATGAGGTGGCCAAAGGAATCCGCCCCTACGCGTCCGACCCACTCCACCCGGTGTCCAAGTCGAGCCAGCCCGATCGCAACGTTCGACTCGGACCCGGCCAGCCGGGTGGTCTGCCGCCCGCCCTGAAACGCGGGACCGTCGGAGCGGAAGGCAACCATCGCCTCGCCGACCGTGACGACGTCGGGTCCCTGCGTGTGCCGCGCGTCGCCGCTCATCGCGGTGCGTCGGCAACCGCCGACAGGTAGGCGCGGGCCCGCTCGCGCAGGCTCTTCTCACGCAGCGCGTCGAGGCCACCGCCCGAGGCTGCGTCCCCGACCAGGGGCCCCCCGACGCCCACGCCGAGCGCGCCCGCGTCGAGGAAAGCCGCGACCTCCTGCAGACCAACTCCACCTACGGCGAGGAAGGGGATGTCGGGGAACGGGTCCCGCACGGCCTTGAGGAAGCCGGGGCCACCGCTCGAGGCGGGGAAGAGCTTGATGACGGAGGCACCGTGCTGGATCGCGGTCCATGCCTCCGTCGGGGTCATCGCCCCGGCGACCACGGGTATGCCGCGTCCCGATGCCGCCGCGATCGACGGCGTCACGGCGGGAGTCACCACGAACTGGGCCCCGGCCACCTCGACGGCGTCAACGTCCTCGGCGGTGAGCACCGTCCCGGCCCCGATCTGGACTCCGCCCGGCATCCGAGCCCGGACCTCAGAGATCGCCTCGCACGCACCGGGCGTGGTCAGCGCGATCTCGACGAAGCGGACGCCCTCCTCGAAGAGGGCGAGCGCGGTAGCGGCGGCGGCGGCGCCCTCCCGGCCTCGGATGATGGCCATCAGGCGTGCCTCGGCGAGATCCTCCACGAAAGCTCTGGTCATGAGCTCACCACTCCGCGAACGAGCCGTCGCGGTGGCGCCAGACCGGTCCCCGCCATGCATGGGCGTGCTTGTCGGCGGCCCGCACGGCCGCCTCGTCGATCTCGATGCCGAGACCGTGTCCGGTGAACCGCTCGATGTGACCGTCGACGAAGTCGAGGGGAGCTGTGTCCACGAGATAGTCGAGCACCTCGGCTCCTTGGTTGTAGTGGATGCCGATGCTCTGCTCCTGGATGAGGTAGTTCGGTGTCGCGAAGCCGACCTGCAAACAGGCCGCGAGAGCGAGCGGGCCCAGAGGACAGTGTGGCGCGAGCTGCACGTCGTAGATCTCGGCGAGTGCGGCGATCTTGCGCGTCTCCGTGATCCCGCCGGCGTGCGACAGGTCCGGCTGAGCAACGGCGATCCCGGCCTGCAGGACTGGCAAGAACTCTTGGCGGCTGTAGAGCCGCTCTCCGGTCGCGACCGGGGTACTCGTGGAGCGGACCAGATCGCCGATGAGATGGGAGTTCTCGGGGACGACCGGCTCCTCGAGGAAGAACGGCCGGTAGGGCTCGAGGAGCGGCGCCACCCGCCGCGCGTCCGCGAGAGTGAACCGGCCGTGGAAGTCGACGGCCATGTCGCCATGCCTGCCGAGGACCTCGCGCGCTGCGGCGACGCGCTCGACGACGCCGTCGATCTCGGCGACCGTCGCGAGCCGGCTCATCCGGCCGCTCGCGTTCATCTTCACGGCAGTCAGCCCGGTTTCGACCTGGGCGCGGATGTGGTCTGCGACCTCGGCGGGCTCGTCACCGCCGACCCAGCCGTACACCCGGATGCGGTCCCGGACCGGGCCGCCCAGCAGTTGGTGCACCGGGGCGCCATAGCGCTTGCCCGCGATGTCCCACAGGGCCTGGTCGATGCCGGAGACGGCACTGGCAAGGATGGGGCCACCGCGATAGAACGACCCCTTGGTCAGCACCTGCCAGTGGTCCTCGATCCGCAGGGCGTCCTGTCCGACGAGCAGCTCGCTCAGCTGCTCAACCGCGGCGCGGACCGTCTCGGAGCGGCCCTCGCAGGTCGCCTCGCCCCACCCGACGAGGCCACTCTCGGTCTCGATGCGGACGAAGAGCCACCGCGGCGCGACGAGGAAGGTCTCCACTCTCGAAATGAGGGTCACGGGTCAGCCCTTCGTGGCGCCGGCGGTCATGCCGGAGACGATGTACTTCTGGGTGAACAGGGCGATGACCATGATCGGTACGGTGACGACCGTCGCGGCTGCCATCAGGCCGCCCCAGTCGATGCTCGCGTAGCCGATGAAGTTGAAGATCGCCACCGGCAGCGTCTTGGTCGAGGCTCCAGAAAGCACCAGAGCGAACATGAAGTTGTTCCAGGAAAAAATGACCGACAGGATCGTGGCAGTGGCGATGCCGGGCAGCGACAGCGGCAATGTGATCCGACGGAACGCGCCGATCGGGGTCAGCCCGTCGACGAGGGCGGACTCCTCGAGCTCGAGAGGCAGCGAGTCGAAGTAGCTCATCATGATGTAGACGACGAGCGGCAGTGCGACGAACATGTGGCTGACGATCAGGACGGTGTAACCACCGACCATGCGCAAGTTGGAGAACACGTAGTACCAGGGAACGAGCAGCGACACCCCGGGGATGACCCGGGCCATCAGCACGACCAGCGCGGAGCGGTTCATCGAGAACCGGCTCATCGCATAGGCCGCGGGCACGCCGAGGATGAGCGACACCGCAGTCGATGCGATGGCGACCCACGCGCTGTTGATGACGAACTGGACGTAGTTCGCCTGCTGGAGAACCTTCGTGTAGTTGTCGAGGGTCGGGGTGAAGAACACCGCCTTGGTCGAGTCGTAGATGTCGACCGTCGTCTTGAACGACGCCGCAAACATCCAGAGCAAGGGTGCGATGAGAACCGCGACGACCGCCACGAGGACGGCCACGCGGAAGATCGCGTATCTCGTGCGTCCGCGCCTCATCAGGCGTCCGCCTTTCTGCGTGAGGTGAGGGCCCACATCAACCCGATGATGAAGAAGAAGAAGATCAGCAGCACGGCCGAGGCGAGGCCGTATTCGTTGTAGTCGAAGCTCAGGCCGTAGGCGTAGACGTTGAGCGTCTCGACCTCGTGGAAGGAGCCGCCCCCCTTCCCCTTGGTGGCGTAGAGGATGTCGAACGTCTTGATGGCGTCGATGCCCCGCAGCAGGATGGCCACGATGACCGTCGGGACGAGCATGGGCAGGGTGACGAACCGGAACCGCTGCCAGGCATTGGCGCCGTCAACGAGGGCAGCCTCGTTCGGCTCCTCCGGCAGGGAGGTCAGCCCGGCGAGCAGGATCAGCACGACCATCGGCGTCCACTGCCAGATGTCGATGAAGGCCGTCGTCATCAGCGCCGTGCTCTCCCCTGCGAGCCACGGCTGCGGCGGGATGCCGACCCAGCCGAGCATCTGGTTGGCGAACCCGATGTTGGGGTCGAGGATGAGCCGCCACATCATGCCGACGGCGACGGGGGTGGCGACGAGCGGCAGGAGGATGGCGACCCGCACCCACTTCTCCCCCCGGAACGGCCGCCACAGGAGCAGGGCCACGCCCATCCCGATGACCATCTCGAAGAAGAGCGCCACCCCGGTGAACTCCACCGTGCGGAGCACCGCCGGCCAGAAGCGGCCGGTGTCGCTGAGGACGGTGGCGAAGTTCTGCAGACCGACGAAGGACTTGTCCGCCCGCACCGAACCTTCTGCGTCGGTCAGGCTCAGGAAGACCGTCCAGGCCACAGGAAAGACGATCAGGACCGCGACGAACGCCATGGCGGGGCCGGCGAAGAGCCACTTTCGGTGTTTGTTCGCCCACCGGGAGGCCCCGCTCCCACCGGTGGTGGTCCGTATCGCGGTGACAGCGCTCATCGAGTTCTCCAGAATCCAGGCGGGGGGCAGGCCGGTTGTCCGGCCTGCCCCCCGGCAGGCGGGTTACTTGTTCTCGGCGTCCAGGAGCTGCTGGAAGGCCTTGTCCGCGGCGTCCGCCGAGGCCGAGACGTCCTTGCCGGTGATGGCGTCCACGATCGGTCGGCCGACGATCTCACGGGCCTCGGGGACCTTGACGACGAGCGGCCGGTCGCTGCCGACACCGTTCTTGGTGCTCTCGGCGATGGCGGCGGCCAAGTCCTTCGGGTAGGTCGCGGTCCCGGCCGGGTCGGACCACACCGAGGTGCGGGGCCCGGGGACGCCCGCCTTCTGGTTGGCCAGGGTCTGCGACTTGCTGGTCGCCCACTCGACGAACTTCCAGGCGTTGTCCTTGTTGCTCGACGCGTCGTTGACGCCAAGCGCCCAGGACGGCACGTTGTAGGGCTTCGAGCCCGCGGGGCCGGCCGGGAACGGCGCGAAGCCGACCTTGTCGGCGACCTTGGACTTGGCCGGGTCGGTAGCGTTCTTGTACAGCGAGTCGGCCTCGGTGTAGAAGGCGGCATTGCCCTGGGTGAAGATCGCCATCGCCTCGGGCCAGCTCATGTCGGTGCTGACGTTCTTGGGTCCGTCATCCTTGATCAGGCCCCCGTACAGGGCATAGGCCTGCTTGGCAGCGTCGGTGCCCACACCCGACTTTCCGCTGTCGTCGATGAACTGGCCACCCATGCTGTAGAGGAAGCTCGAGAACTGGGTGACGGCAGCAGACTTGTCGGTGCGGGCGACGAACCCGGCGACCCCGGGGTTGGCGGCGGCGATCTTGGCGGCGTCCGCCTTGAGCTCGTCGAGGGTTGCAGGCGGGTTGGCGATGCCGGCCTTCTGGAGCAGGTCCTTGCGGTAGTAGAGGACCTCCTGCTCGGTGATGAGCGGCACGCCGACGACCTTGTCCTTGTACGTCGTCGACTGCACCGGACCGGCCTGGAAGTCGGACCAGTCCCAGTCCTTGTTGGCCTTGACCTTGTCAGTCAGGTCGGCGAGGTACTTGTTCTTGGCGAACTGCTTGCCCTCCTGCAGCGGCCGGTACATCATCACGTCGATCTCGCTCGAGCCAGCGTTGAGCTTGACGTTGTACTGCGCCGAGAGCTGGTCCTCGCCGAGCTGGGTCAGTTCGACCTTGAGGCCGGTCTGCTTCTCGAACTCCGGGAGGGCCTGCTTGATGTTGTCGGTCCACACATGGTTGGCGAGCGTGACCCGGATGGTCTTCGAGCCCGACCCCCCATCCGTGGTCCCGCCTCCGCAGGCGGACAGCCCGAGGGCCGCCAGCACTGCAAGGGATGTTGCGACCATTGACTGACGCACCACGTCTGTCTCCGTTCGTGTGTCGGGGCGGCTCACAGGGCCGCCAACCTACTTCTGCACCGCTTCACATCGGCTGAATGCGCCGACCGTACCGCGCTAAATCCGGTTTGACAATAGATCTGGCCGCTATGCGTATGCTTTGACCATGTCTGTTCGTGAGCGGTCCCAGGCCGTCACGCCGCAACTCGGCGGCCTGCACGGACGGGTCCTGCATGCCTTGGGTCTGGCCATCTGCGACGGCCAGCTCGCTGCCGGCGATCTGCTCTACATCGATGAGCTCGCTGCGAGCCATGGAGTCTCGCGTTCGGTCGTCCGCGAGGTCCTGCGGGTGCTGGCCTCGATGGGGATGGTCGAGTCCCGGCGCAAGCTCGGCACGCGCGTCCTACCGCAGAGCGAATGGAACGTCTTCGACCCTCAGGTGATCCGCTGGAGACTCGCCTCTGATGGGCGTCTTGCGCACCAGCGCTCGATCATCCAGCTGCGGGGGGCGGTCGAGCCCGAGGCGGCCCGCCTCGCCGCCGTCCACGCGACCGCCGACCTGGCCAGCGACCTCATCGGGCTCGCAGCCAAGATGTGGGCCGCGGGACAGAGCAACGACAACGACGAGTTCCTCGCCCTCGACATCGAGTTCCACCGCCTCGTCCTCCTGGGCTCAGGGAACGAGATGTTCCTCAAGCTGCACGAGCCGGTGGCGGTGGCGCTCGCCGGACGGCACGAGTACGGCCTGATGCCGCACCACCCCGACATTCAGGCGCTCGAGTGGCACGCCGAGGTGGCCCGGGCCATCCAGCGGCGCGACGGCGAGCGGGCCCGCAGTGCGATGCGAAGCATCATGGATCAGGCGATGTACGAGATGGAGGCGATCTGGCAACAGGGCTGAGCATCGCGCCCAGCTCGCCGTCTCGGCGGGCCGACCCGCCCAACGACGGCCGTGGTCCTCAGCCGACGGCGACGCGCTCGAGCACCTCGCGGACGGTCGCGGCGATGAGCCCAACCTTGTAGCCGGTCTCCGGGAGCGGGTTCGCGCCGACCGTCGCCGCCTTGCACACCGCGTCGATCGTCGGACCGTCGAGGCGGGACCCGGTCAGCAGGTCCTCGGCTGCGCGCAGGCGCAGCGGCACCGGGGCCACCCCGCCGATCGCGAGCCCGCACTCCGCGACCACCCGGCCGTCGTCACCGAGGCGCACCCGGGCGACCGCCTCGACGAGCGGCCACTCCGCCTCGAAGCGGCTGATCGCCCGGAAGTATGCCGCCCGCTCGCCGACCAGCGTCGGCGGCAGGACGATCGTGGTGAGCACCTCACCGGCGGGCAGGTGGTGGTCCCGGGTGCCGTCCGATCCGTCGCCCAGCAGCTCGTCGATGCCGAGCCGGGCTCCGCCGGAGACGGTGACGGTCGCGTCGTAGGTGAGCAGGGCCATGGCGACCGACGACGGGTGCGGGTGCACGCACGGTGAGGTGTCGAAGGCGACCCCGTGGAGGTGACGGCCGTCGCGGGCCGGGCAGGTCGTGCCACCCGACTTCAGGCAGGTCGTCTCGGGGTGGCGGTAGTACCAGCAACGCGTGTGCTGGAGCAGGTTGCCGCCGATCGTCGCGACGGCGCGCACCTGCGGTGTCGCCAGACCGGCGCAGGTCAGCGCGAGCGCGGGGTGTGAGCCGGCCAGGTCGCGGGCCAGCCGGGCCACGGTGACCCCGGCGCCGACGGCCAGGCCCCCACCCTCCGCCTCGGAGACGTCGGCGAAGCCGGGCAGCCCGGTGAGGTCGATGATCCGCGGCTCGGCGTTGCTCGTGCGGAGCCGGTCCTGCAGGTCGGTGCCGCCCGCCCGGTAGACGGTGTCGTCGACGGTCGACCCGTCGGGCACCGCGTGCAGCTCGTCGAGCGAGGTGACGAAGGTGATGTCGGTCATCGCAGGGCCTCCATGACCCGGTCGGGTCGCACCGGCAGGGTGAGCGGCCGCCACCCGGTCGCGTTGTGGATGGCGTTGCCGACCGAGGCCGCCGGGCTGATCGTCGCGACCTCGCCGAGGCCGATCCCGCCTCCGGGCACCCGGTCCCAGCCGTCCTCGTGGAAGTGGATCTCGATCTCCGGGGTGTCGCCGAGCTGCGGGATCCGGTAGTCGTCGAGGGTCGAGCTGAGGGTGAGCCCGGTGTGCGGGTCGAGCACCTGGCCCTCGTAGAGCGCGAGGCCGATGCCCTGGATGATCGAGCCCTCGCACTGGCTCCGAGCCAGCTCCGGCACGTGGATCCGCCCGACGGCGATGCCGCCCTTGACCGTGAGCACGCGGGTGCGTCCGGTCCGGGTGTCGACCTCGACCTCGGTCACGTGGACCGCCCCGGAGAAGCCGCGCCCGATCTGCAGGTGCCCCGACGTGATCGGCACGGCACGGAGCCCGCGGTCGCCGCCGCGGGTCGCCGTGGCCGATAACCCGTCGTGCGCGACGCCGACGGGGCCCGTGACGAGGGCCCGGAGCCGCTGGGCCGCCTCCCGGGCGGTGGGCCACAGTGACACGGTCGTGCGGCTGCCGCCCGACGTCGGTCCGTGGGTCGTCGCGGCCGTCGACCGCCCGAGCCGGACCTCGACGGCCTCGGGCACCACGTCGAAGACCTCGGCGACGGCGCGGGCGACGACGGTGCGGCTGCCGGTGCCCATGTCCTGGCTGGCCGTCTCCGCGACGAGCCGGCCACCCTCGACCGACACGACGACCTCGGTGTCGGGGTCGACGAAGTAGACCCAGTTGGCCGCGGCCACCCCGACCCCGCGGCGGTAGCGACCGGTCTGGCTCCCGGTCGCGGGCCGGTCGCGCCACACCGGGAGCGCCGCGGCCCAGTCGTAGAGGGCTGACCGCTTCGCGTTGCCGTCCCACTGTCGGCGCAGGGCGATCGGGTCGCGTCCGAGCCGGTGCGCGGCCTCGTCGATCGTCTGCTCCAGGGCCCAGGCGTAGGTGGGGCCGCCCGGTCCGCGGAAGGGCTTGCCCGGCGGCGCGTTCGTCACGACGTCGGTGTCCCGCGCGAGCCGGGGCGACCGCTCGTAGCTGAGCATCGCGAGCGCCGCGACGGAGGCGCCGATGGAGATCCCCCCGTGGCTCTCGCTGTCGACGACGAGCGCCTCCAGCCCGCCGTCGGCCTCGTCGGCGAGCAGGGAGACGGTCACGCGGCCACCCGGCCGGTTGCCCGTCGCGGTCAGCTCCTCGCGGCGGTCGAGCACGACGCTCACCGGCCGGCCGCTGGCCCGGCTCAGCTCGATCGCGGCCACGGTCTCGACCGTCATCCCGAGCTTGGAGCCGAAGCCGCCGCCGACGTGGTCGGCGATGACCTCGACCTGGTCCGGCTCGAGGCCGAAACGTTCGGCGGCGGCGATCCCGAGCTCCTCGACGGCCTGGGTGCTGACCCAGAGCCGGAGCAGGTCGGGGTTGGTCCAGTCGGCCACGCACGCGTGCGGTTCGAAGCTCGTGTGCAGCTGGGACGCGGTGTGGAAGTCGAGCTCCACGAGCCCGGTCGCTGCTCGGTCCCGGGCGCCGGCGATCCGCCGCTTGGCGAGCGTCGCGAGGAAGGGGACCCGGCTCGGGCCCCGCACGTTGCCGTGCCACGGGGCCGGCGGCGATCCGCCCTCCGAGGCGTTGGGCGCCTGCCGGCGCGCGGCCTTGTCGGCGTAGACGAGCGGAGCGTCGTCGCGCTTGGCGACCTCCGGGTCGAGCACGTGGGGCAGCGGCTGGAGGTCGAGCTCGACGGCGGCCGCCGCGCGGCGCGCCGCGGTGACCGTCTCGGCCGCGACGGCGAGCAGGGGCTGCCCGGCCCAGCGGACCCGGCGGTCGTCGGGGAGCAGGTCGACGGCATACGGCACGGCCTCGATGTCCATCCGGCGCACGATCCCGGCCGCGACCGGGGAGCGGCGGATGACGCCGTGGAGCATCTCTGGGAGCGTCACGTCGACCGTGTATGCCGCTGTGCCCGTGACCTTCTCGGGGCCGTCGACCCGGACGACGTGCACGGCGCCGTCGTCGTGCTCGCCGCGACAGGCGGCGGCCACGGCGCGGAAGATGCCCTCGTAGGAACCGCACCGGCAGAGGTTGCCGGCGAGGGCCTCGGCGATGGTCTGTCGGTCGGGCTCGTCGGTGCCGTGCTCGACGCGCCAACGATCGTGGAAGGCTGCGGCGCTGACGATGAAGCCGGGCGTGCAGAAGCCGCACTGGAGGCCGTCGTGCGCGAGGAAGGCGAGCTGCACGGGGTGCAGGCCATCCTCGCCGGCGACCCCCTCGACGGTCGTCACGTCGGCCCCGCGCAGGCGGGTCGCCGGGAGCAGGCAGCTGGCGACGGGCTCGCCGTCGAGCAGCACGGTGCAGGCGCCACAGACCCCGGTCCCACAGACGAGCTTGGTGCCGGTCAGCTCGAGCTGGCCGCGCAGCACGTCGACGGCCGACTCCGACCCCCCGACCTCCACGCTGCGAGACGACCCGTTGACGGTGGTGTCGAACTGCACGATGGGATCCTCCCGGTCGGACGGCCGTGGCCGGGCCGGCTCCCGATCACACTACGACGGCGGACCGGCCGCGGCCAGCGTCGCCGAACGCGTGCGGGGTGACCGGTCAGGGGCCGATGAGCGCGAGCTCGCGGGCGAGGTTGGGACCGATCTGGGTCGCGATCGCCTGCTCGATGAGGCCGCCGATGAAGGGCAGGTCGACCCCGACCGTCAGGTCGACGACGATCCGGCTGCCGGCCGGGGTCGGGCGGACCGCGCCCGTCCCGGCGACGGTCGCACTCACCCCGGCGACGGCGAAGTCGAGGACGCCGGACAGGGCGGTGGCCCGGCCGCCCGGTCCGTCAGCCACCGCGGTCCAGCGCTCGACCCGGCGGATCGACGGGGGCGCGGACATCCGGGCGCGGACGACCGCCGGCAGCCAGTCGAGGGGGACCGGCCCGGCCAGCGTCGCCTCGACACCCGTCTCGGAGACCTCGAGGCCGGTGAGCTCGAGCCGGCCCTCCCCGGCGTCGCGGACCCGGGCCGCCCAGTGTGCCGGACTGCGCAGCACGTCGAGGACCTGCGCGACGGTCAGGGGTAGCTCGCGGTCCTCGCGCACCGAAGTCGTCATGGCGCCAGCGTGGGGTTGGACGGTCCCGGTCGCAAGCCCACCGACGACTCCTCCCGCCGCGCAGCCCGCTGGTGGGTGAAAGTGCCCACTCGACCACCTCAGCAGTCGAGTGCGCAGTTTCCGACGGTCCTTCGGGGCGAGCCACCGGCGTCGAATCGTTTCGACGTAGGTGAGAGTCCGGCCCGGCTGGGGCAGGATGGTGTGGGAGAGGCCTCAAGCCCCCCGAAGGAGAAGTGTGAGTCCCGAACGGTCAGCCATCGGCAACGACACGAACACCGACATCGGAGCCGGCCAGACCCCCCGGCGCGAGAGCCACCGGGCCGCGCCGGCCGGGCGACGCGACACGGGGTCCGGGATCGACCACGAGCGTCGGCCGAGGTCGATGGACCGGCGCCAACCGGTCCCGACCCGCCGTGACACCGAGGCGGTCACCGATGCCGACCGCACGATGGCCGCCATCGACGCGATGCTGCGCGAGGTCCACGCCGACCTCGCCGCCGGCTGGGTGGAGCGAGTCCCGGGACCGCCCGACATCCTCAGTGAGGACCTCCCCGAGACCCTGCTCGGCTGGCTGCTGCCGGCGACGGGCAAGCGGCTGCGGCCGCTGATGTGCCACTGGGGCTGGGTCGCCGCTCACGGCCCGACCGACGAGGGGGCCGACGGCGACGGCGCTCTCGACCCGACCGGCCACGACGTCATGGTCCGCACCGGCGCAGCGCTCGAGCTGCTCCACCTCTTCGCCCTCGTCCACGACGACATCATGGATCGGGGCCACTCCCGACGCGGGCGGGCGACGGCCCACGTCGAGGCCGCCGCCGCGCACGAGGAGCACGGGGCGCTCGGCGATCCGACCCTCTTCGGCGACAGCGTCGCGATCCTGCTCGGCGACCTCGCCCTCAGTGAGGCGGCCGTGCTCATCGCCGACGCCCCCGCGCGCCTGCGCGCTCTGTGGCGCGAGATGCTCCGCGAGCTCGTCCACGGCCAGCTGCTCGACGTCACGGCCGCCGCGGCCCGCCGCCGGGACCTCGACCACGCCCGCCGGGTGGCCCGCCTCAAGTCCGGCGCCTACACGATCCAGCGGCCGCTCCTGCTCGGCGCGCTCGCCGCGGGCGCCGACGACGACCAGTTCGCGGCGCTCACGGCATACGGCGAGCACCTCGGCGAGGCCTTTGCCCTGCGTGACGACGTGCTCGGGGTGTGGGGTGACCCGGCGACAACCGGCAAGCCCGTCGGCGACGACCTCCTCGCCGCGAAGGCCACGGTGCTGCTCGCCGAGGCGCGCCGGCTGCTCCCCGACGAGGCGAGCGAGCGCTACCTCGGGCCGGCCTGCGTCATCACCCCCGACGACGTCCCCCACCTGCAGCGGCTCATGGTCGAGGCCGGGGTGCGCGACGAGGTCGAGGCCCGGATCGACCGCGAGCTCGCGCTGGCCCTCGCCCACCTCGAGGACGCCGAGCTGCACCCGCTCGCGGTCGCGAAACTCACCACGCTTGCCCACGCCACTGCCCGGAGGACCACATGAGCGTCGTCGTCATCGGAGCGGGCCTCTCCGGCCTCTCCGCCGCCTGTCACCTCATCGGCCAGGGGCACGAGGTGACCGTCGTCGAGCGCCACCACGCCGCCGGGGGCCGCGGACTCCGGGTCAACCAGGACGGCTTCACCTTCGACACCGGCCCGACGGTGATGACGATGCCCGACCTCGTTGCCGATGCCCTCCGCGCTGTCGGGTCCGACCTCGGCGACGCGCTGCCGATGCGGCTGCTCGACCCCGCCTACCGGGCGCGCTTCACCGACGGCAGCGAGATCATGGTCCGTCACGGCGTCGAGGCGATGCGCCAGGAGATCGCCGACACGTGCGGCAGCGTCGACGCCGCCGCCTTCGTCGACTTCGCGGCGTGGCTGCGTCAGCTCTACCGGGTCGAGATGCCGCACTTCATCGACGCGAACTTCGACACCCCCCTCGACCTGATGGGCTCCCCCGCCGCGGCAGCCAAGCTCGTGCGCCTCGGCGGCTTCCGCCGGCTCGGGCCGGTCATCCGCGAGTGGTTCCAGGACCCGCGGCTGCACCGCCTCTTCTCCTTCCAGGCGCTGTATGCCGGGCTGTCGCCCGAGAAGGCCCTCGCCCTCTACGCCGTCATCACCTACATGGACTCGATCGAGGGCGTGTGGTTCCCGGAGGGCGGGATGGATGCCGTCCCGGCCGCGCTCGCGACGGCGGCGGGCAAGGCCGGCGCCGACCTGCGCTACAACGCGTCGGTGCAGCGGCTCTCCCTCGACCGCAACGGCGCCGTCGCCGGGGTCGTCCTCGACGACGGCGAGCAGATCCGCGCCGACGCCGTCGTGTGCACCCTCGACCTGCCGACGGCCTACCACCAGCTGCTGCCGCAGCTGAAGGCCCCGCGGCTCGTCCGCTCGGGCAGCTACAGCCCGTCGGCCGTCGTGTGGCACATCGGCGCCAAGGGCCAGCCGGCCGCGGGCACCAACCACCACAACATCCACTTCGGCGACGACTGGGACGGCAGCTTCCGCGCCCTCATCGACGACAAGACGCTGATGCCCGACCCGTCGCGGCTCGTCACCGTGCCGACCCTGACCGACCCGACCCTCGCGCCGTCGGGTGACTCGGTCCTCTACGTCCTCGAGCCGGTGCCGAACCTGTCGGCGACGATCGACTGGAACCGGGAGCGCGGTCCGATGCGCGAGCGCCTGCACGACTTCCTCGGCGCCAACGGCTACCCCACCGAGGTCGTCAGCGAGCAGTTCGTCACCCCCGTCGAGTGGGCCGAGATGGGGATGCACGAGGGCACCCCCTTCGCGCTGGCCCACACGTTCATGCAGACCGGCCCGTTCCGGCCCGGCAACCTCGAGCGGCGCGTGCCCGGCCTCGTCTTCGCCGGCTCGGGCACCGTCCCGGGAGTGGGCGTCCCGATGGTCCTCATCAGCGGCAAGCTCGCCGCCGAGCGGGTCACCGACTACCTCCCGCCCACCGCGCGCCGGGTCGCGAGCGGCACCGCGTCCGCCTCGCGGAGCCGGCTGGACGGCATACGCTCGCTCGCTCGGGGGGCGCGACGGTGAGTGCGGTGACCGAGCCACGCTCGGAGCAGCTCGACGAGGGCTACCGGCGCTGCGCCCGGATCACGCGGCAGCACGGCACGACGTACTACTGGGGGACCCTGCTCCTGCCTCCGGAGCGTCGCCGCCACGTCTACTCCGTGTATGCGTTGTGCCGGCTCGCGGACGACATCGTCGACGAGCCGGGGGCGACGTCTCCCGCTCAGGTCGAGGCAACGACCCTGCGGCTCAAGGAGTTCGCCGAGACCTTCCGGCGCGTGGCGGCCGGGGAGCCGACCGACGACCCGATCATCGCGGCCGTCGGTCACAGCGTGCGGTCGTGCGACATCCCCGGCGAGTGCTTCGAGCGCTTCTTCGGCGCGATGGCCCAGGACCTCACCCAGACCCGCTACGAGACGTGGGACGACCTGCTCGGCTACATGGACGGGTCGGCGGCCGTCATCGGCGAGATGATGCTGCCGGTGCTGCGGCCCACCTCCGCGGCGGCGCTCGAACCCGCCCAGGCGCTCGGGCTCGCCTTCCAGCTGACGAACTTCCTGCGCGACATCGGCGAGGACCTCGAGCGCGGCCGCGTCTACGTGCCGCAGGAGGACCTGCGCCGCTTCGGCGCCGACCCGTGGGCCCGGACGGTGACACCCGAGTGGCGCGACCTGATGCGCTTCGAGATCGAGCGCAACCGCGAGCTCTACCGGGTCGCCGACGAGGGGATCGCGCTGCTACCCAAGGCCTCGGCCCGCTGCGTCGGCGCCGCCCGCACCCTCTACGCCCGGATCCTCGAGCGCATCGAGGCCGCCGACCACGACGTCTTCACCTCGCGGGCCCGGGTCCCCACCTGGCGCAAGGCCGCGGTGAGCACCCGGGTGCTCGTCGTCGGTCCGCGCTGAGGGGTCCACAATGGCAGCACGAGCCGGAGCGAGACAGGCCCGACAGCCCCGACAGCCCCGACAGCGCTGACAGCGCTGACAGCCCCGAACGAGAGCGGTGAGACCGTGAGCTTCCGACCGATCCTGCGCACCGCGCCCAGACGGGCCCGAGCGCCCGGACGGCCCGCGACCGCGAGCCGAGAAGGCGCCGATCAACCCGCTGCGGCACTTCCCCGCCGAGCCACGCGACCGGCTCGCCGGAACGTGGCGACAGGCCCGGCCCGGCCGCATCCGCAAGTCCTTCGAGCTCTCCCAGCAGCGCGACCCCGGTGGCTGGCACGTCGTCGGAGCCTCGAGCGACGTCGGCTCGAGCCGCTCGGTCACACGGGTGCTGCTCGGTCGTGAGGTCGTGCTGTGGCGCGGCGAGGACGGCGGCCTCAAGGCGGGCCCGGGCTCGTGCCCCCACCTCGGCGCGCTCCTCGAGGACTGCGAGGTGATGCACGGCCAGGTCTACTGCCGGTGGCACGGCCTCGCCCTCGGTGAGGGGGTCCGACGTGACTGGCTCACGTTCCCCGCCCACGATGACGGCGTCCTGCTCTGGGTCCAGCTGCCCACTCCCGGTGAGGAACCGGGCGAGGCGCCCATCCTCACGACCCGGCCCCCGGCCGAGTCGTCCTTCGCGACGGTCATCACCGTGCGCGGCCGGTGCGAGCCCGCTGACATCGTCGCCAACCGGCTCGACCCCTGGCACGGCACCTGGTACCACCCCTACGCCTTCAGCCACCTCACCGTCGACGACGCGGCCTCGACCGACGAGGTGCTCGTCGTCGACGTCGCCTACCGGGTCTCGCGCAGCTGGGGTGTGCCGGTGCGCGCCGAGTTCGCCTGCCCCGACGCCCGGACCATCGTCATGACGATCACCGAGGGCGAGGGGACGGGCAGCGTCGTCGAGACGCACGCGACCCTGCTCGGCCACGACGATGCCGGCCACCCGGTCACTGTGATGACCGAGGCGACGATCGCCCACTCGACGCGGAAGGGGTTCGCCGTCGCGCGCGCCCTCGCCGGCCTCATCCGGCCGGGCGTCGCCTCGACGGCGCGCCAGCTCTGGGTCGACGACATGGCCTATGCCGAGCGCCGGTGGCTGCTGCGCGACCGCGGCGAGACCTACGGCGCCTGACCCGCCGGCGCTGCCCGCCCCCGACGTCGCCCCGGCTACCAAAGGTGCGGTGCCAGGCGGCGGCCGGAGACGGGTCAGCGGTCCAGGAACCGCCGGACGGCGTGGGCGGCGGCCTGGCCCCGGCCGCGCTGCGGGACGGTCCAGAGATCGTGCCCGTCGAGACCGGCTGCGTGCAGCAGCGCGTTGGCGGCCTGCCACCCGGTCGTCGCCGCCCGCTCCATCAGGGCGACGGGGAAGGCGCAGCGTATGCCGTCACCCGCGAGCATGACCCGCGGGTCGGGTGTGACGACGCCGGGACGGTCCGCCCAGGTGTCGGTGCCGGCGAGCGGGCAGTCCTCGGACAGCAGCCACTCCTCGTGCAGCACCTCGGCGCCGTCGAGCTCCGGGTGCACGCGCGACAGCTGCGCCCTCAGCTCGGCACGGAGGTCGGCCTCGTCGAGACCGGGCCGGACGGCATACGCGTGGAGCTCGACGACGCAGCCGCCGGTGTCGCGGGCCCAGTCACCGGCGCCCTGCTCCATCTGCTCGACGAAGGAGATGTTGTCGAGGGGGCCGTAACCGCTCGTCCCGAGGAATGGTGGGGCCCCTTGCGGTGCGGGCCGATCGATCCAGAGGCGCCAGACGGCAAAGGGCGGCGCGATCCGCAGGCCGGCGATCCGGGAGCGCCAGCCGGAGTCGCCGAGCCAGGTCGCGTCCGGCGACGAGCCCCTGCAGCGGCGCCCGGTCGACGGCGAGCACGACGGCGTCGGCCTCGAGCGCCTGACCGTCTCCCGAGACGCACCGCGACCCCACCGTCGTCGACCTCATCGATGCCGAGCACCTCGGCGCCGAGGCGGAGGTCGACGCCGAGCCGGCGCAGGTGGTCGCCGAGCGGCCCCCACAGGGCGGAGTCGTAGTCGGCGGTCGGCACGTCGAAGAGCAGTCCCTCGGCCGAGCCGGTGAAGTAGGTGTGGAACATCGCGACGAGCTCGCCGCCGGAGAAGTCGCGGGGGTCGGCGAAGAAGCTGCGGGCAAAGACCTCGAGCGCGAGGTGGCGCGCCTCGTCGGGGAAGTGGAGCCGGTCGAGGACGTCGGCGGCGCTCACCCCGTCGTACTCGCTGTAGGTCTCCGGGAAGGACACGTCGAGCAGACCGAGCGCCGCACCGACGTCGACGTGACGCAGCGCGGAGACGGGGAAGCTCGGGCTCTGCGCGACGAATGCGGCGATGCTGAGCGGCGGGGTCCGCGGGATCCGGGCGAAGGAGTCGGTCGGGCCGTCGGCGAGGCTGAGCGGGTAGTCCTCGACGAAGCGGAGCCGCTCCAGCCCGGGGTCGCTGCGCCGCAGGAGCGCCCGCAGGTTGTAGTACTGCCGGAAGAAGGCGTGGAAGCCACGGCTCATCGAGCCCGGCTGCCCCCCGGGCAGGTCGATGTCCCAGGACCGCACCCGCCCGCCGAGGGTCGGCTGCCGCTCGACGAGCGTCACGGCCACGCCGCGCTCGGCGAGACCCGTCGCGGCCGCGAGCCCGGCGACACCACCGCCCACGACGACGACACCCCGCCCGGACAGCGGCTGGGACGCCTCACCTGGGGTCGCGGCGGGGTGCCACTCGGCCCGGGGGTCCCGGCCCGGCCGCCAGCGCGCGGCGGTCACGAGTCGAGCGGGCGGCGGGCGTGGAAGGTGTGGATGATGCCGCGCTGCCAGCTGCCCGCCGTCCGCGAGCGCACGTCCTCGAAGCCGGCGCCGAGCATCCGGTCCATCAGCCGCTGGGTCGAGTCCATCTCCATCACGCTCTTCCAGAGGTACTGGTAGAGCCGGGTACGCCGCGAGGTGACGTAGCCGAGGGGCACGACGACCGACCAGCAGACGGCGGTCCAGACCGCCACGGCCTGCCGGTTGCCGGCGACGGAGTACTCGTGGACGACGAGGGCCGCACCGGGACGCAGCACCTCGTGGAGGGCTGCGAGCAGAGCGTCGCGCTCGGGCACGTTGCGCACCAGGTAGGCGGCGAAGATCCCGTCGAGTCCGCCGTCGGCGACGATCTCGGCCAGCTCGGGCAGGCCGACCACGCCCTCGGCCCGGCCCTGGGCGAAGGTGACCCCGCTCGGCCAGTCCTTCTTGCGGGCCTCGCGGAGCATCCCCGCCGAGGCGTCCACCCCGACGAGCGTGTAGTCGCGTCCACTCTCCTCGAGTGCCGCGACGAGTGCCTTGGTGGAGGCGCCGGAGCCGCAACCGAGGTCGAGCAGCCGCACGGGCCCGCTCCCGGCGGGCAGCGACTCGACGAGCGCGGTCGCCGACGCCCGGAGGTGGGCGTGGTAGCCGGGGTTGAGCGCGACCATGAGGTCGTAGCGGTCGGCGACCTCGTCGAAGGCCTCGGGGACCTCACCTCGGGGGACCGCCTGGGTCGTCGTCATGACTGGCTCCTTCTGTGGCTCATCGTGTCGGTGGAGGTGGGGTCGAGGTGGGGTCGGCGCGTCGGGCGTTCCGCTTGCCGCGCTCCCAGAGGGCGATGCAGCTCGTCACCATGGAGAACCCGAAGAGGTAGTCCTCGACCGGGATGTCCCACGGGAAGCGCAGCCCGAGGTGGTGCTCCGGGTTGTAGACGACGATGGGCGCGCTCAGCTTGGTGAGCCACCCGTCGACGAGCACCTGGAACGCGACGACGATGGCCATCGCGACCCAGTACTGCGCGGAGCGGAAGATCCCGACCCGCAACCGCAGCACGAGCCCGACGGTGACGACGACGGAAAGCACTGCGAGCACGGTGTACTCACGCATCCGAGCGCCTCCCCCGACGTCGGCGCACCAGCGTCAGGACCGTGCCGACCGCCTCGTAGGAGAGCAGGCCACAGATCGGGATCACGACGAAGAAGACGAGCTCCTCGAGCGGCATACGCAACGGCAGCAGGATCCCGGTGACGTAGTCGGGGTTGTAGCTCCAGTGCCCGCGCCAGATGCCGACGATGTCCCAGGCGGAGTAGGCCACGACGACGGGCAGCACGGCGATGAGCAGCAAGCGCGGCCGCCGGTAGACGCGCGCGTCGAGGACGAACTCGAGCGGCAGCGTGATGAGCAGGCACGCGCCCATGAGCGCGAGGTACTGATAGCGGTCCATCGGCCCCGTTCTCGTGTCTCGTGGCTGTCGTCCGTATGCCGCTGGGCTCGGTCGCGAGGACCCGTGGCCCGTCGTGACGTCAGCCTACGTGAGCCCGCCCGGCCGCGTCCGGACGCCCGCGGGCCGGGCGGGGGCACCGGCGAGGGGCGAGCGCGGGTCCAGCTCAGCTGAGCTGCTCGGCACCGCGCGAGAGACCCCTGAACTCCTGATCACTGATCCCCCGAAGGAGATTCGCACCTTCCGCATCGCCTCGGTGGCGGGCGTCGGGGCCAAGCGTGGCCGCGGGCGCGGGTCGTTCATCGACTCGGTCCTCGGGGCATCGGACGATTTCTACGCGGACATCCTCCAGAACCTCAAGTCCTGGTCCGCGACGCCTCCCAAACTGCGATCGGCTGCACCTCTGGCCACGGAAGGAGAGCCGACCCGGCCGGCCAGTCTCGCCTCGACGGACTACTCGTCGCAAGATGGCCCCGACGAGTCTTCGAACGATGGCACGGGCGGGCAGGCCGAGAACGAGTAGCGCGGAGCTCGATTCATCTACAGGGCCCTCCCCCGGACCCACGCCCCGCCGGGTGCCTACTGTGGGTGGATGACTACTTCCATCAAGCACGTCGTCGTGACCGGAGCAGCGGGTAAGGCCGGACGGGCCGCCGTCGCCGAGCTGAAGGAGCACGGCTACGACGTGCTCGCGACCGATGCCGCCGAGCGTCCGGGCGATTTCGAGGGTGAGTTCCTCCGGGCCGACCTCACCGTCTACGGCGAGGCCGTCGACGTCCTCTCGGGTGCCGACGCCGTCGTCCACCTGGCCAACATCCCCGCGCCAGGGCTGCGTCCGGCCGCCGCGACGCTCACCGAGAACACGTCGATGAACGCCCACGTCTTCCTTGCCGCGAAGGAGCTCGGGCTCCAGCGCGTCGTCTGGGCCTCGAGCGAGACGACCCTCGGGCTCGCCTTCGGGCCGGACACGCCGCCGCGCTACGCGCCCGTCGACGAGGACCACTTCCCGTTCCCTGAGTCGACCTACGCCCTGTCGAAGGTGCTGACCGAGACGATGGCCGAGCACATCTCGCAGTGGTCCGGTATCCCCTTCGTCGGGCTGCGCTACTCCAACATCTTCACCGACGCCGACTACGAGCGGGTCCCCGGCTTCAAGGACGACCCGGAGTCGCGGATCTGGAACCTGTGGGGCTACATCGACGTCCGGGACGGGGCCGCCGCCTGCCGCAACGCCCTCGAGGCGGACACGACCGGCTCGGTCAACGTCATCATCGCCAACGACGACACGATCGTCAGCGACGAGTCGGCCACCCTCATGCAGCGCTTCTTCCCCGACGTCGAGGTCCGCGGTGAGCTGACCGGCCACGAGACGCTGCTGTCCAACAAGCGCGCCAAGGAGCTCATCGGCTTCGCGCCGAAGCACGGCTGGCGCGGCGGCATCCCCGCCTGACCCGACCGGCAGGTGCCGGGACTCCCGGCAATTCGGACGCCTCCCCTGAGGTCTGCGGGGGGCGCTGAGACGTAGTCTCGGCCTTGTGAGTGAAGACCAGTCTGCGAACGAGGCCCCCGTGCTCGGCGCCGCCCGGGCGCCGCGCCCCCACGGCTCGACGCAGTGGGTCGCGATCAGCCCGGCGAACACCCGGCGCACGGCCTTCATCGTCATCGTCGCGATCGTCCTGCTGTGGATCGCGACGTGGGCCTTCCAGGCGACCGGCTCGTTCCTGCTGCTCCTCCTGCTCGCGTGGCTGCTGTCGATCGCGATGGAGCCGGTCGTGCTACTGATGTCCAAGCGCGGCATGAAGCGGGGCCTCGCCACCGGGCTGACGATGCTCGGGATGCTCATCAGCTTCGGCGGGCTCGGGGAGATGTTCGGTTCGGTCTTCATCTCCCAGCTGTCCGACCTCGGGACGCAGCTGCCCAACGCCATCACCTCGGCGATCAACTGGGTCAACTCGACGTTCCAGACGAACTTCGACATCGCGCAGATCCAGCAGACGCTCGACCTCACCCCCGACAAGCTCGGCACGCTCGCCGGCCGCTACGGCGGCGGCATCCTCGGCATCTTCGGGTCGGTCCTCACCTTCCTCTTCGACGCGCTGACCATCCTCGTCTTCGCCTACTACTTCTCGGCTGACAGCCCCAAGCTGCGCCAGGCGATCGGGTCCTGGCTCCCCCAGCGCTACCAGCGGGTCTTCATCACGGTCTGGACGATCTCGGTGGAGAAGACCGGTGGCTACGTCATCTCCAAGCTCGTCCTGGCCAGCCTCTCGGCGGTCTTCCACGTCGCATTCTTCTGGTTCATCGACGTGCCGTTCTGGCTCCCGCTCGGCATCTTCGCCGGCATCGTCGGCCAGTTCATCCCGACGATCGGCACCTACATCGGCGTCGTGCTGCCGGCCCTCTTCGCCCTGCTCTCCGCGCCGGTCAACGCCGTGTGGATCGCCATCTTCGCGACGATCTACCAGCAGATCGAGAACTACGTCTTCACCCCGAAGATCAGCCGCCGCACCATGGACGTGCACCCGGCCATCGCCCTCGGCTCGGTGATCGCCGGCGCCGCCCTGCTCGGACCGATCGGCGCCCTCATCGGCATCCCGATCGCGGCGGTCAGCCTCTCGATCCTCGACACCTTCACCCACCGGCACGAGCTGCTGCCCGAGCTGGCGAAGCTCAAGGACGAGGACGAGGACGACGAGGGTCGCAAGGTGGGCAAGGACCGGCGCCGCAGCCGCAGGGACAACGGCGCCGCGTCCCCCGATCTCGACGGCGGAGACGACGGAGACGACGGAGACGACGGAGACGACGGAGACGACGGCGACGACGAGCGCACCGAGGACGGCACCACCGACGTCCCGTTGCGCGAGTGGGCGGGTGAGCGGGCCGTCCGCGACACGGCCGATGCTGCCGGTATGCCGCACGACCACCCCACCCGCACGCCGTAGCGGCGGGGTCAGCGGCTCCGACGCAGCCGGCGTCCGACCAGCACACCGACCACCGGGCCGCCGAGCAGCGCGATGACGGTGACGACTCCGACGACGACGTTCTGGCGGAAGACCTCGGTCAGGCTCGACTCGTAGCCCGCGTCCATGCCGCTGAAGATGACGACGTTGACAGCGACGACCGCGCCCACGGCCGCACCGACGAGTCCCGCCACCACGTCGCGCACCCACCCCCGGGTCCTGTGGTCAGCGGTCGCACTCGCCATGAGTCCAGTCTCCTCGCGATGCGGCCCTCGGCGGCCGGAACATGGCCGACCTCACGGCCCCCTGACAGGTTGCCGGACTAGCGTCGGCGTATGCCGGTGTGCCTCCTTCCGCCGCCGGTTGAGGAGCGCTCATGGAACGTCACACGGCGACCGTGCTGCTCGGGATCGCGATGGTCGTCGTCATCGTCGGGGTCGACGTCCTCTTCTTCCGGGACCACGTCTGGGCTCGCCTCCTGGCGAACGTCGGGATCGTCCTCGTCGTCGGAGCGTTCTACCTCAGGTTCCTACGGCGTCCGTGACACCAGCCCGGCGACACCCGCGGGGAAGAGCGGGAGCGGCTCGTCGGCATCCGCGAACGGCCGCCAGACGATCGGCGCGACGCTGCCGTCGCTCTCCGTCAGCGTCGCGCCCTCCCCGGCCGGCTCCGGGGTGAGCCGCCCGCTGTGGACGAAGACGACCTCGTGGCCGAGGACGCCGTCGATCCGGAAGATGTTCTCGATGACGCCGAGGTAGGCGAGGTCCTCGATGGTGGCGCCCAGCTCCTCGTCGACCTCGCGAACGACCGCCTCCCGGTGGGTCTCCCCGAGCTCGACGCCGCCCCCGATGAGCCGGTGGTAGCCGTCGGGGTGCTCCTGCGTCGGAGGGTTGAGGCTGACGGCATGGCTGAGGCCGGCCCGGCTCCGCGCGACGAGCATCGCCTTGACCCGGATGACGCCGCGATCGATGGTCATCGTCCGAACGTACCGGGGCCCGCCTCGGCCCTGTGTTTTGCTGGACCGGTGAGCGACGTGGCAGCGGTGACCTCGGTGAACCTCTTCGGGGAGGAGATCTCGCTGACCCGTCTCCTCACGGCCATGGTCGTGGTCGTCGCCAGCCTGCTGGTCGGGCTGCTGCTGCGCTGGGTCGTGCTGCGCCACTCGATGCAGCCGGGCAGCGCCCACCGCGGGACGTGGTACACCGTGTCTCGCCTCGCGCTCTACTCGACCCTCGCCCTCGGTGCCCTCATCGCCATCTCCGTCCTCGGCATCCCGACCACGCGCTTCGCCTGGCTGGCGGGGGCCCTCGGTGTCGGGCTCGGCTTCGGACTGCAGACGATCTTCAACAACTTCATCTCCGGCCTGATCCTGCTCTTCGACAAGTCACTCGAGGTCGGCGACTTCGTCGAGCTCGAGTCCGGCGTGACCGGCGAGGTCCGGGACATCCGGATCCGGTCGACCCGCATCGTCACCAACGACAACATCGACATCCTCGTGCCCAACGCCGAGTTCGTCTCCGGGCAGGTCGTCAACTGGACCCACCGCGAGGTCGCGCGGCGCATCCGGGTCCCCTTCGGCGTCGCCTACGGCACGGACAAGGAGATCGTCAAGCGGGCCGCCCTCGAGGCCGCGGCCGAGGTCCCCTTCACGCTCGAGCTCGACGGGCCACGTCGCCCGCAGGTGTGGCTCACCGGGTTCGGCGGCAGCTCGCTCGACTTCGAGCTCGTCGTCTGGCTCACCGACGAGGCCACCGTCCGGCCGGCCGCCGTGACCGCGGCGTACAACTGGTCGCTGCACTCCGCGCTCCAGCGGCACGAGATCGAGATCCCCTTCCCGCAGCGTGACCTCAACATCCGCCAGCTCTTCGGGCTCGAGGGCACGGAGGCCCGCACGGCCCTCGGCCTGGTCGAGGTCGACTCGGAACCCCGGCGTGGCACCGGGGCGACCGACGGACCAGAGGGCAACGACGCTGCCCAGGACGTGACCGGCCCGGCCCGCGAGCTGCCCGGCACCCGTGAGGACCTGGACCGCGCGTAACCCTCCGCGGCACCCCCGGCGCCGCGGCGAGATGGCAGGCCCTTTCCCCCAGCACGCAGAAGGCGGATGCCCTGGCGGTCGGGAGTGCGTCACTGCTCGCGGGTCGGCTGCCGTCCCGACGGGCGTCCGGCGCCTCGAGCCGTGGCAGGCGGAGGTCCGGCTGCGGTCCACGAGGCGAGGAGCGCGAGGGCGTCGGCGGTTCGGGACGCGGGTTCGGCTGCGTAGATGGTGAGGCTGAGTCCGGGTTCGGAGATCATGTCGACGCTCTCGTAGGCGAGTTCGAGCTCACCCACCGCCGTGTGGTGGAAGTGCTTGGTGCCGGCCCCGTGCAGACGCACGTCGTGCGTGCTCCAGCGGCGCCGGAACTCCTCGCTGCGGGTGGAGAGCTCACCCACCAGGTCGTGCATCCGCCGGTCGTGCGGGTCCCGCCCTGCTTCGGTGCGCAGGATGGCGACACAGGTGTCCGCAGCGGTCGACCAGTTGGGGTAGAAGCGGCGGGAGTCCTCGTCGAGGAACGTGTAGCGGGCGAAGTTGGGGGGTCCGTCGCCTGCGCGCTCGTAGAGCGACGCGTGCATGGCACGTCCGAGGGCGTTGGACGCGAGCAGGTCCATCCGTCCGTTGCGGATGATGGCCGGGCCCCCGGTGATGGCGTCGAGGACCCACTGCAGCGCCGGGGCCGCCGTCCACGTCGGCGCCGACGCTCGACGTGGGCGGGCCAGGGCGCTGGAGCCGTCGGCCGCCTGAGCCAGGTGGAACAGGTGGGTGCGCTCGGCGTGGCTGAGCTGCAGCGCACCGGCGATGGCGTCGAGCACCGAGGTGCTGACCCCGGCGAGGGTGCCGCGCTCGAGCCGGGAGTAGTACTCGATGCTCACCCCGGCCAGTGACGCCACCTCTCCACGCCGCAGCCCGGGCACCCGCCGTTGACCGACGTCGGGCAGGCCGACGTCTCGGGGCGTCACGCGGGCGCGGCGGGTGGTGAGGAACTCGCGGACCTCGGCACGGTTGTCCATGCCGTCCACCGTAGGACGCGGCGCGCTGATGAGGGGTGCCCTGTCGGTGCACCTCACGGCAGTGACTTCCTCCCGGTTCGCGACGTGCGGTCACATGAGAGGACCGCGCGTCCCGTCACCGTCGGGGACACGCCACCACCAACCCAGAGCAAGGGGGGACGATGTCCGTGGAGGACCCAGTGCGCCCAGCTACCGCACGGCTTGTCGACGACCGGCCCGGGACCATCGGCACGGCCGTCCTGGGCATCGTCGTGCTCGTCAACACGATCGCGCCGCTGGCCACCGACATGTACGTCCCCGCATTCCCGCGGGTGGGCGCCGACTTCGGCGCGGGCGCGACCCAGGTGCAGCTCACGCTCACCACGTTCTTCGTCGGTATGGCGCTGGGCCAGTTCGTGGGCGGCCCGGTCTCTGACGCCCACGGGCGTCGACGGCCGCTGCTCGTGGCTCTGCTGGTGCTGACCGTGGCGTCCGTGGCGTGTGCCTTCAGCCCCTCCATCCAGGTCATGATGGTTGCGCGTTTCGTGCAGGGTCTCGCGGGTGGATGGGCCATGGTCACGGCCCGAGCGGTCGTCGTCGACCTGGCTGAAGGGCCACAGCTGGTCCGCGGGCTCAACGTGGTCGCCGGTGTCGGTGGGATCGCGCTGGTCCTCGGGCCGTTGATGGGGGGGCCATCCTCCAGCTGACGCAGTGGCGCGTCTCGTTCTGGGTCATCTCGGGCCTCGGGGCGGTCATGTTCCTCGCGGTGAGCCTCGCCCTGCGCGAGTCGCTTCCCGTGCAGGACCGTCACCGAGGCGGCATCACGAGCCTCGTCGGTGGGATGCGACAGGTCGCGGCCGAACGACGCTTCGTCGGCTACCTGGTCCTGATGGCCCTGTCGATGGGTGTCACGTTCGCCTACGTGGCCACCTCGGCCTTCGTCCTCCAGGGGATGAACGGGCTCTCCCCCATGGCGTACTCCGCCGACTTCGCCCTCAATGCTGCCGGTCTGACTCTGGCCACCCTGGGCGCAGCGAGGCTCGCCGGCCGAGTGGACACCCACAAGGTCATCGCGACCGGCCTGGTGGCGACCGGCCTCGCCGGTCTGCTGCTGCTCGGTGGCGCCATCTGGTGGGACACCCCGCTGCCGGTTGCGCTCGTCGGCTTCTTCGTCATCATGAGCGCCCAGGGCCTGATCGGGCCCAACGCGGGCGCCCTGGCCTCCGCCACCGTCCCGACCCGCCCGGGCACGGGGTCGGCGCTGCTCGGCCTCTGCCAGTGGTGCGCCGCCGGCATCGTCGCCCCGACAGCGGGTCTGGGTGGGGACCGCACCGCCGTGCCGATGGCGCTGATCATCATCGTCCTGACCGCCGTCTCGGCGGCGTCCCTGTTCCAGCTCACCGCCCCGGCACGGACGACCGCGCAGTCCCGGCCCCAGTGCGAGGCGCCATGAGACCCCGTCGCCATGCCCTCACGGCAGCCTCGAACCGGGAGTGACATGGAGATCGACAGCACCATCAGCGAACGTCAAGAGAGCGAAGGAGACCGCACCATGAAGTACGTCCAGAGCGGCGGCACGACCGCCACGGGTCCCGGCAACTGGTTCACCGGCACCGTCTACATCGACGGCGTCCAGAGCCCCGGACCCGAGTCCACCCTCAGCTGCGTTCACGTCCGATTCACCCCCGGAGCGCGGACCTTCTGGCACACCCACCCGAAGGGCCAGACCCTCTATGTGACCGACGGCATCGGCTACGTCGGCAGTCGCGCCGGCGAGACCCAGGAGATCCGGCCCGGCGACGTCGTCATCATCGAGCCCGGCGAGGAGCACTGGCACGGCGCGACCCCCGACCGGTTCATGGCTCACGTCGCGGTCAACGAAGCCGACGACCACGGACAGGTTGTCACCTGGCTCGAGAGCGTCACCGACGACGACTACGACGCGTGACGGCTCACCGGAGAACGCGCGGGCGAAGTGCGATCAGGCCGGCGCCGCAGCGGTCAGCAGGTCCTTGATTTCTGCGGGCTTGGGCACGCGGCCGGAGACGACCACCTTCTCGTCGACGACCAGCGCGGGAGTGGACATGACGCCGTACGCGGCGATGGTCGGGTAGTCCACGACCTTCTCAAGTGTGGCGTCGAGGCCGAGCTCGGCGATGGCCTGCCGCGTGGCGCGCTCGAGCTTCTCGCAGTTGGTGCAGCCGGGCCCGAGGATCTTGACCATCATGGGCGGTTCCTTTCGTTGGTGATCAGGCGAGCAGGGAGTTGAACAGGTAGCCGACGGCCACGATCGAGCTGCCGACGACGGCGACGTAGATGCCGAGCAGCTGCGGCTTGAGGACTCGGCGCAGCAGGATCATCTCGGGCATCGACAGCGCGACGACGGCCATCATGAAGGCGAGCAGGGTGCCCATCGGCAGGCCCTTGTCGTGCAGTGTCTCGACCAGGGGCAGGATGCCGGCCGCGTTGGAGTACAGCGGGATGCCGATCAACACGGCGACCAGCACCCCGAAGGTGCTACCCGGCCCCGCGTACTGGGTGAAGAAGTCCTCGGGCGCCCAGCCGTGGATGACTGCACCGAGGCCGATGCCGATGAGCAGGTAGGGCCAGATCTTGCGCAGGATGGTGCCGACCTCCTCGACACCCATCTGCACCCGTTGGGCGAAGGTCAACCCAGCGGTGGAGTCGATGACCTGGCCACCGAGCGTGGTCTCGAACACGAACGGCTCGACGAACCGCTGGAGCTTGAGCCGTCCGAGCACCCAGCCGGCGGCGATCGCGATGGACACGCCCGCGATGACGTAGACCGTCGTGACCTGCCAGCCGAAGAGGGTGAGCAGTAGCCCGATCGCGATCTCGTTGACCAGCGGGCTGGCGATCAGGAAGCTCAGAGTCACCCCGAGCGGCACCCCGGCCGCGACGAAACCGATGAACGCCGGCACGGCGCTGCACGAGCAGAACGGGGTGACCACGCCCAGGCCCGCGGCCATGACGTTGCCGAGGCCTTCGTGCCGGCCACCCAGCAGCGCCCGGGTGCGCTCGATGCTCATGTAGGACCGCAGGATCGTGATCACGAAGATGATTCCCGACAGCAGCAACGCGATCTTGACCGTGTCGTAGACGAAGAAGTGCAGGGTCTCGGTCAGGCGGGCATCGGCCGGCATACCGACCAGGTCGTACAGCACCGCGTCCCAGATCCACCCGTTGACCCAGTAGGCAGCCATCCACAGGCCCGCGACGCCGGCGAGGGTCGCCCCACGTGCGGTTCGCGTGGTGGGCAGGCGGGTCGTGATGCTCATGGCGACACGGCTGGCTCACTGACGGGGAGCGCCTGGGCCAGGCGCCTCGACGCGTCCTCGGCCAACGAGGAGTCGATCCACCTCCCCCGCACCGATGGTGATTCAGCCATAGGTCAATCGTTCACCCCCGGTAACCGCCCGGGGGGCGGAAGTGCCGCGGCTCACTTCACGCGGGATTGCTTCGTCCCGGAGTCGGCCGTCGCCGTTGGCCACTGGCTGGGCGAGGGCGGCGACCCGGGTGGAGAGTGCGTTGTCGCGCTGCCCTCCGATCAGCGGCAGGCGCATCCCGATCCGCAGCCACACCCGTCAGCCTCGGCGGTCGTTGCCGCTCGGGTTGGCGCACAGCAACCTTCGCCGCGCCAAGCCTGGCGGCCCTCCTTGACCGCGAGGGCGGCGACCACCGCGTTCGATCCGAGGGCGCGCCCGGTGCGGCGCTGGGCCCACGACAGGAACGGCATGATCACCAGCGACGCGGCGGCCAGGAACACGCCGACGGTCGAGGACTCGGCCTCCCGCCCGGTGGTGAGCGAACGGGCAGATTCGAAGGTGACGTACGCGGCGAGAGCAAAGAACGAGAACGCCATGAGTCGCAGCGCGGTCTGCTCGCGAGATTCCGGGAGCCGGTGGCGGAACTGCCACACGATGATCAGCCCGGAGGACACTTCGACGATCGAGTCGAGACCGAACCCGATCAGAGCGATCGACCCGGCGACCAGGCCCGCGCTGATTGCCAGCAGGGCTTCGACGACGTTGTAGGTCACTGACGCACCAGCGAGCAGTTGCGCTCGCCGGCCGTACCGGCGGCGGTCCTCCTCGGTGACGGCCGCGTCGTGGTCGCGGGTGCTGCTCGCGGTCATGGGGTTACCGAGGGGTGCGTTTCGGTGCCGACGTTCGCGCACAGGGTTACGGCGTTGCCGGTCAGCGACAGCAGCTGCTCGGCCGACGCAAGAAGGTCATCAAGAGCCTCCGGGCGCGTGAAGGAGTACACGGACGCGCGGCCCTGTGGACGGGAGGTGACCAAGCCACCGTCCCGAAGACAGGCCAGGTGCTTGGACACCGTGGACTGCGCCAGGCCGATGCCGTCGGTCAGGTCCCTCACGCGGTGTTCGCCGAGCGCCCGGGAGAACGTGTCTTCTGGCGAGGCCCGGCGCGACGCGAATCGAGCGCGATGCCGAGATTTGAACCCTTCCCTTACGTGAGGGTAGGGTCTGGGACTTGTCGACCTGTCCCGAGGAGTGCCGTGGCTGCCGCGCGAACGCCCACTGATCTGATCCAGATCGGCGACGTCGCCGACCGCACCGGCCTCAGCCTGCGCTCGATCCGGCACTACGAGGAGGTCGGGCTGCTTCCCGAGCCGCAGCGCAGCCCCGGCGGCTTCCGCCTCTACTCGCAGGAGGCCGTCGAGCGGCTCCTGCTCATCAAGCGGATGAAGCCCCTCGATTTCACGCTCGAGGAGATGCGCGACCTCATCGACATCCGAAACCGCCTCTCCAGCTCGCGACTCTCCCGCACGACGCGACATGAGCTCACGGAGCGTCTACGCACCCACCACGCGTTCGTCGAACACCAGCTCGACCGTCTTCGTGAGCGCGTCGAGAACGCCGAAGCCTTCGCATCCCAGCTGCGCGACGAGGCCCAGCTACCGGACTGAGCAGGTCCAGCTCGGCCCGCGGTCCGGCCACACCGACACCACCGACCCCGGACAGCGCCGTCCCACCCCGCCCACGGTTGACGTATGCCGTGTCGCCAAACCTTCCCACCGCGCGACCGCGGCCCCCCGCCCTGAAACCACCAGGAGAATCCCCATGCCCAACACGACACCGACGCCCGGCGCCGCGCCGGATCTTGACCCGAGCCTGCCGCTCGACCCGCCTGGCTCGCACCGCGAGCTCGGCTCGGACGTGCCATTCCCTCACGAGCACGAGGTCACGTCGGTTCGTGCCGCGCTGCGTTCTCCGAAACGGCTGCGCATCGAGGTGCTCGGCGGCCTGGTTGTGGCCCTGGCCCTGATCCCCGAGGCGATCTCCTTCTCCATCATCGCTGGCGTCGACCCCCGGGTGGGCCTCTTCGCGTCCTTCACGATGGCCGTCAGCATCGCCTTCCTCGGCGGCCGGCCCGCGATGATCTCCGCCGCCACGGGGGCGATCGCGCTCGTCATCGCCCCGGTCGTGCGCGAGCACGGCATGGACTACTTCATCGCGACGGTCATCCTCGCCGGGGTCATCCAGGCGATCCTCGGCGTGCTCGGCGTCGCAAAGCTGATGCGGTTCATCCCCCGCTCGGTCATGGTCGGCTTCGTCAACGCGCTCGCCATCCTCATCTTCCTCGCCCAGGTGCCGCACCTCATCGGTGTCTCCTGGGTCGTCTACCCGATCGTCGCCGCCGGCATCGCCATCATGGTGCTGCTGCCCAGGCTGACCCATGCGGTCCCGGCACCGCTCGTCGCCATCGTCGCCCTCACGCTCTTCACCGTGCTCGCGGCGATCACCGTCCCGACCGTCGGTGACGAGGGCAAGCTCCCCGAGAGCCTGCCGAGCCTGTTCGTCCCGAACGTCCCGCTGAACCTCGAGACCCTGTCGATCATCGGGCCCTTCGCACTCGCCATGGCGCTGGTCGGGCTGATGGAGTCACTCATGACGGCCAAGCTCGTCGACGACGTCACCGACACCCACTCGTCCAAGACCCGTGAGGCGTGGGGCCAGGGGGCCGCCAACGTCATCACCGGCTTCTTCGGCGGCATGGGCGGCTGCGCGATGATCGGCCAGACGATGATCAACGTGAAGGCCTCACGTGCGCGCACCCGCATCTCGACGTTCCTCGCCGGCGTGTTCTTGCTGATCCTCGTGGTCGGCCTCGGCGAGGTCGTCGCGATCATCCCGATGGCCGCGCTCGTCGCTGTGATGATCATGGTTTCGGTCGGCACGATGGACTGGCACAGCCTCCAGCCCGCCACGCTGCGCCGCATGCCCAAGAGCGAGACCCTCGTCATGCTCGCGACGGTCGCGGTCGTCGTCGCCACAGAGAACCTCGCGATCGGCGTCATCGTCGGTGTGGTCGTCGCCATGATCATGTTCGCCCGCCGCGTCGCCCACTTCACCCGCGTCGTCGATGTCGCCCACCCCGACGAGAACACCCGCGTGTATGCCGTCGAGGGCGAGCTCTTCTTCGCCTCGAGCAACGACCTCGTCACCCAGTTCGACTACGTCGGCGATCCCGCGAACGTCGTCATCGACCTCTCACGGTCGCACATCTGGGACGCCTCAACCGTCGCCACCCTTGACGCCATCACCCAGAAGTACGCAGCCAAGGGCAAGACCGTCACCATCACCGGCCTCAACGACTCCAGCCAGCAGCGCCACGACCGCCTCGCCGGCCACCTCGGCGCGGGTCACTGACCCACGGCCTGTCGATCTCCTCCTGTCTTGCGGCCGAAGCGTGGATGACATAGTGGCCCGGTGAGCAGCTGGCCGGTCCTTGAGGGTGTTTTCGAGCTGGGCGACACAGAGGTGGAGCGCGGCGGCGTCATCCGCGGCGCCCGGCTCTCGTGGCAGACACACGGCACCCTCAACGTCGCCAAGGACAACGTGATCGTTTACCCGTGCAGCTACACCGCGACGCACGAGGACCTCGCCGAGCTTGTCGGCCCCGACCTGATCCTGGACCCCGAGAAGTGGTTCATCATCATCCCCGACATGTTCTCCAACGGGCTCTCCTCCAGCGCCTCGGACGGCCCGGGCTTTCCCGCTGTCGTCACCGCCGGCGACAACGTCCGTGCCCAGCGACGGCTGCTTCACGAGCAGTGGGGCATCGATCGGGTCGCCGCCACCTACGGCTTCTCCATGGGCGCCATTCAGGCCTATCACTGGGCATCGCTTTTCCCCGACGTCGTCGAGCGCGCGATCGTGGTCTGCGGCAGCGCGCGGACGGCGCCCCACAATAAAGTCTTCCTCTCCGGGCTGCTGCGGATCTTGGAGTCCGCCCCCGAGCACCTCGGCGGCGGACGGTTCTCGGGCGAGCCAGCGGGAGCGCTGCGCGCTTTCGCCCACGTCTACGCCGGATGGGGGTTGAGCCAGGACTTCTACCGGCAGGAGCTCTTCCGAACAGTGCTCGGGGCGCCCGATCTCGAGACCTATCTGCGTACCGACTGGGAGACCGGGTTCGCCACGAGCAGGGCGGCCAACCTCTACGCGCAGGCCCTGACATGGTCTGAGGCCGACATCAGCGGCGGCGGCGACCTGCCAGCGGCACTCGCCGCCATCCGGGCTCGCGTGCTCCTGATGCCCAGCGAGACCGATCTGTACTTCCGCGTGGCAGACAACGCCGCCGAGGTACCGCACCTGGCGTCCGCGGAGCTGCTGCCGATCCCGAGCGTCTGGGGGCACCGCGCGGGCAGCCCTGCAGGGCTGCCCGACGAGCTTCGCTTCGTACGGACTGCCGTGCACCGGTGGCTCGACACCTGACCAGGACAACAGCACGGCTCACATGGATTCTTGGCTTGTGCCTGTCGAATGGGGCTGTCGCCGTTCGTGGTGCAGGAGAGGGTGGCGAAGGGTCCACCTCCAAGGAGGGAGTAGCCGTGACGGAGTTCATCATTGCGTGCAACGACGAGTGGGTGCCCGACTACACCGAGGAGGCGGTGGCCGAGAGGTTCACGGCCGTTACGGTATTGCGGTCAGAGATGAAGGATGCGGGCGTCCTCATCTTCACCGGTGGCCTGGACGGCTCCCCCGCGTTCAGCGTCGACGCGTCGAGTGGCACGCCGGTGTTCACCGATGGTCCGTTCGCCGAGACCAAGGAACACCTTGGCGGCTTCGCCCTCGTCGATGTCGCCGACGAGGAGGAAGCGCGGCTGTGGGCCGGCAAGATCGCGGTGGCGTGCGGTTGGCCCCAGGAGGTGCGCCGCTTCGGAGGTGCGACTCCGCGTCCGAACAACGAGTGCCGGAGCCCGGGCCTCTTCGCCGGGTGCGGACCATTGAACTCTCCGGAAGGTCGTCGGGTGGGACCTCCGGCCGTGGGGTCACCACTCCTGTGCGAGGGCGGCCGCGAGGTAGAGCCGCAGCCCGTCGGCCCAGCGCGCGCTCGTCGCGGGCAGCGTCGGCACGTTCTGGGGTGCGGGCTCGGTCGAGCGTGAAACAAAGGACATGGCCGCCGCCGCCGCGAGAGCCAGCAGGTCGCCCGGGTCACGCTCGCGCAGCGAGGGGTCGGTGCGGGCCAGCTCAGCCGTCGACACCTCGCTGCCGCTCATGGAGCAGTCCAGAGCGAGCATCGCGTGGTCCGTCCAGGCCGACGCGCGTCTGGCCTGCCCCCAGTCCACCAGGACGGTCCGGTCCGGGGTCAGCACGACGTTGTCGGCGCGGA
This sequence comes from uncultured Actinomycetota bacterium, assembly GCA_963764195.1. Classification (GTDB taxonomy): domain Bacteria; phylum Actinomycetota; class Actinomycetes; order Actinomycetales; family Dermatophilaceae; genus JBDSSS01. The sequence continues at coordinate 332,692 of CAVXRG010000002.1, read as the reverse complement.
TGTCCCAGTGCACCAACCCGTCACCGGCGATGACATCGACGGCGCGCTGAGCATGGGAGGCCAGCACGTCGTGGTGGGCCGCCCACCACGGATCCACAAGGTCGAGGCGGGCCTCCAGTTGTTGCCACCGAGTCAGGAAGATGGGCGAGGAGTCCCTGGCCGCCGGTAGTCCCTCGATGGCTATGCAGTCCAGCACCGGACGGACTTCGCGTATCGCGTCACTGACGCGTGAGAGGTCACCGCGGTGCCACGGCGCGGGTGGCGGGGCGCCCGGAAGGTCCTCGACGAGCAGGGCCACCCAGTCCCCGTCGTCGTAGACGTCGAGCAGGCGCGGCAGGCACGGATGGGCCGGAAGCGCGGCCAGGACGCGGGCCTCGGCTCGCAACAGCCCCGGGGTGGCAGGGTTCAGGGCGGTGCCGCAACCCTTGAGGAAGCCGGCGGCGCCTGAAGCGGTGCGTAGTCGTGCTGCTGGCCCCGGCGACATGCCCCCGACACAGTCGATGACCTGCGAGACCGGTCCGCCGAGCTGCTGCTCCACCCAGCGGTGGACCTTCGACGACGCGTGCGTGTAGCCGAGTCGAACCCCTACAGCGTGACCACCCGTCATGGGGCCGAGCATGCCGACTCCGACGACGCGGCTCAAGTCTCTGGGTCCCACGAAGCGCCGCCCGCCGCAAGCAGCGTCGAGCCACTGGCGTGACACGTGCACGGAGTTGCCGCTCCACCACCCGGCGACGTGAGATTCACCGCGACCGCGGCTGACCGCGCGACGCGTGGGGCCCCAGCGCGGGTCAGCGGGTCAGGGTGACGTGGATCGTGCCGCTCTCGGAGGTCTCGCTCGTGACGGTGTAGCCGCTCGCCAACACCCTCAGGTCGTCCCAGAGCCGCCCGCCCCGGCCCAGCACCACCGGCGCGATGCCGACGTGGAGGCGGTCGACGAGCCCGGCCCGCAGGAAGTCACGGACCACGCCGGTGCCGCCACCGATCCGGACGTCGAGACCGCCCGCCACCGCCTCCGCCCGAGCCAGCGCCTCGGCCGGAGTGACCGAGATGAACTCGAACGAGGTCCCGTTGGCCATCGACAGTCTCGGGCGCGCGACGTGGGTCAGCACGAAAACCGGCACGCGGAAGGGCGGCTCGTCGCCCCACCAGCCCGTCCAGCGCGGGTCGTCGAGGTGGGCGTGCAGACCGAACATCCCAGCACCCATGATCTCGGCGCCCACCCCCTCGAAGTAGGCCGAGGCGTAAGCGTCGTCGAGGCCCGTCGTCCCCCCGCCACTCGCGTCGCCGAGCACCCGCTCACGGAAGGTACGCGTCGCGACATACGCCGCGGTCAGTCGCCCCCAGTCGACGCCCATCGGCGCCTCGGGAGTCGGATCCGCCGGTGAGGCGACGCCGTCGAGGGAGATGTTGAGGTCGACGCGGACCGCCATTTGTGCTCCTCCGGGCTGGGGTCAGACCATGCAAGCAACACGATGCGGGGCCGTCAACCCGTCGGGCTCAGGCCTGCGTCCGCAGGTATCGGCCGAAGTGCGGCACGGTGAAGGCGATCTGGCCACGCTCCCCCGAGTAGATCAGCCCCTTCTTGATGAGGGCGTCCCGCGCGGGCGACAGCGACTGCGGCTTGCGTCCCAGCACCTCCGCGACGGCCGAGGTCGGCACCGCGTCACGCTCTCCCGCGGGGTATGCCGTCGAGCCGGCTTCGGCGTCGTCGTCGCCATCGACCGGGGCGGGCTCGACGAGCGCCGCGTCGGCCATCGCCCGCAGGTACTCCCGCTCGGCAGGGGTGGCCCGCTCGAACCGGGAGCCGAAGAAGCCGACCGCCAGCTCGGACTCGGCCTCGGGCACCGCCATCCGGATGTCGTCGACGCCGACGGGCGAGGTCGGGGCGACGTCCCAGACGACCTTGCCGTAGGCCTGGATGAAGTAGGGGTAGCCGGCGGTCACGGCATACATCTCGTCGAGGGCCTCGGGGGTGAAGTCGCACCCCTCCTCCGACGCCGGTCCGACGAGGGCACGGTCGGCGGAGTCACGCGGCAACCGGTCGATGCGGGAGTAGCGAAAAAGCCTCTCGGAGTACGACTTCGACGCCGACAGGACCGCGGGAAGGTGCGGCAACCCGGCGCCGACGACGATGACGGGCAGCCCCGACTGGGAGATCTCGTGGCACGCCGCGCACAGGGCCGAGACGTCCTCGGGGTCGAGGTCCTGCATCTCGTCGATGAAGAAGGCGATGCCCTTGCCGACATCGGCCGCGAGGCCGCCGATGTCGGTGAAGAGCTCGACGAGGTCGATCTCGATGTCACCGGAGTCGGCCCGGCCGCCCACCGCCGGCACGTCGATCCCCGGCTGCCACTTCTCCCGGAGCTTGGCGCCGGAGGGGGCGTCGCGCAGCGCGAAGCTCTTGATGATGCCGAGCACGTGATCGACCTGGTCGGAGCGCGGGTGGCCGAGCTCGCGGACGGCCTGGTGGGCGGCGGCGGCGAGGGGCCGACGGAGCCGCTGGTCGGGGCGGGCCTCGAACTTGCCCGTCCCCCACCCGCCCCGGACCGCGGCGGACCGCAACGCGTTGAGCAGCACCGTCTTGCCCACGCCCCGCAGGCCGGTCAGCACGATCGAGCGCTCGGACCGGCCGCGCGCGATCCGCTCGAGGACGACGTCGAAGGTCCTCAGCTGCTCGTCCCGTCCGGCGAGCTCGGGGGGCCGCTGACCGGCTCCGGGGGCGTAGGGGTTCGTGATCGGGTCCACGATCGCAGGGTATACGGATCTCTAGCGTGCAGCCGATAGAGCGGCATACGCGCCGATCGGCGTGTCGCGCGAGCGCGTGTCGGGTCGACCGACCCCGGCGCGCCCACCCGTGAACCGCACCCCGAATCGAGGTCGACGACGGAATCCGTAGTCTCAGGGCATGAAAAAGCGCCGTTCCGCACGGTCAGGGGTGGTCATGCGGAACGGCGCAAGCCGACTATAACGCGGCCCGAGGCCCGGGCGCCAACCTCTGGCGCTATCTGATCGCCGGAGTTTGAAAAACTTCGTCCGGGTGGGCGATGGCGTCCTGCGCGTCGATGAGCAGCATCTCGTCCGACCCGCGGGCGTGCGTCTGCTCGAGCACGGCATACATCGTCGCGGCGGTCCGGCTCAGCGCCACCCGCGCCCCGTCGGTGAGGTAGTGCGCGAGGAAGACCGCAGCGGTCACGTCGCCGCCACCGCGCACCGTCATCGGCAGGATCGGCGTCGTCACGGCCCAGGCCCCGTCCCCGGTGACGCAGACCATCTGGATCGTCCCGTCGGGGGTGTCGTCGGTGAGGGCGCTCGTCACGAGCACGACCTCGGGGCCGGTGGCGCGCAGCTCGTCGGCCGCGGCGAGCAGGTCGGCCTGGGTGCGCACCGAGCGGCCGACGAGGAACTCGAGCTCGAACTGGTTGGGGGTGACGATGTCGGCGCGGGGCACGACGGCGTCACGGAGGTACTCGGGGATCCCCGCGCGCACGAAGAAGCCGCGCCCGACGTCGCCCATCACCGGGTCGCAGCAGTAGATCGCCTGCGGGTTGGCCTCCTTGACCCGTGCGACCGCGTCGAGCACGACCTGACCGACCGTCTCCGCGCCGAGGTAGCCCGACAGGACCGCGTCGATCCCCGGGAAGGCGCCGCGCTCCTCCACTCCGCGCAGCACGTCGGCGACGTCGGTCGGCGCGATGAGTGGTCCGCGGGTCGCGCCGTAGCCCGTGTGGTTCGAGAAGGTCACCGTGAGCACGGGATACACCTCGTGCCCGAGCCGCTGGAGCGGGAAGACGGCGGCCGAGTTGCCGGCGTGACCGTAGGCGACGTGGGACTGGATCGAGAGGATCTTCACCCGGCTCAGGCTAGTGTGCCCGCCCCGGCATCCGCACAGCCGCGTGCGAGGATGGCCCGATGAGCGAGATCCCCACGACGACCGTGTCCGACGTGGCCGACGATGCCGTCGTCGTCGATGTGCGCGAGGCCGACGAGTGGGCGGCCGGGCACGCGCCCAATGCCGTCCACATCCCCCTCGGCGAGCTGACCGCCCGGCTCGAAGAGCTGCCGGACGGCGACGCCGTCCCGGTCGTCTGCCGCTCGGGCGCCCGGTCGGGGCGGGCCGTCGCCTGGCTCGTGCAGCAGGGCTTCGACGTCGCCAACCTCGACGGCGGGATGAAGGCGTGGGCCGCGGCGGGCAAGCAGCTCGCCGGCGACGCCGATCCCCACATCATCTGACGCGACATCCGCTGGGCGGCCGGGGCCGACCTGACCCGATGCCCCCACCGGGGAACCATCTGGCGCACACTGGACTCCAAGGCCTGAACGTCACCCGAGCGACCGAAGAAGCGACGATGAGCAACGACTGGACCACGGCCGGTCCCGAGCGGGACCCACAGCGGTCGCCTGCCGAGTTCTGGACGCCCCGGCCGGACCCGACCCGTGACCGCCGGTCGGCGTGGTCCGACGAGGTGCCAACGCCGGTGCCGACGCGCTCGCAGCTCCCGCCCGGCGCGTGGGCCGACCGGCAGGCGTGGCCGCCTCCGAACCGCCCGGCCCCGATGGCTCCCCCGCCTCCGTCGTATGCCGTCCTGCCGCCACCGCCGAACCACCTCGTCTGGGCGGTCCTCTTCACCTTCTTCGGGTTCTTGCCCTTCGGCATCGTCGCGGTCATCAAGGCGAGCACGGTCCGGCCGCTCTGGGCCCAGGGCCGGTGGGACGAGTCGATCGCCGCATCGAGGTCGGCGCGCCGGTGGGTCATCGCCGCGGTCCTGACCATCCCGGGGTTCTTGCTCGCCATGACTGCGCTCTTCATGGTCGTGGTGGCCCTGCGCTGACCGCGGACACCCCGCCCCGCCGGCGGCTCAGGATGCGGGCAGGACCATCGCGTCCGTGCAGACGAGCTCGTCAGTGGCGGGTGCGGCGACGGGCGCGACGAGGACCCCGGGATCCGTCGGTGACGGCCGGTCCTGGTCGGTGCGCGCCCGCACCTGGACACACACCTGCATCCGGTTCGTCGAGAGCGCGATCTTCGTCTGGGGCACGGCAAAGCTCGGGCCCGGCACGTCGGTGGTCGGCGGGAGCGGCACCTCCGCAGAGCCGGTGAGCGACCCGCCGGCAGGCAGCGGGCGTGCCCCGATGACGGGCGCCGCGGCGAAGCGCACGCCGGGAGCGATCGCGAAGCCCTGCTTGCTGATCCGCGTCACCCCGCCGTCACCGGCGAGGACCCAGGCGTGGGTGGGGTCGAGGTCGGCGGGCAGGCTCGCGCCGCCGAGGTCGGTCGGGATCCGGTCGACGGCCACGAGGTCGGCCGTGCCCGTGTTGGTCAGTGTGTAGTCGATGGTGAGTCGGCCGACAGCGCGCTGCGCGAGGACCGTGAGGATGACGTCGCCACGCGTCGCCGTGGCCCGCACCGGCCCGCCGGGGCCCTGACCGATGGTCGGCTTCGTGAAGGGCCCCGGCGGCATCGGCCGGACCGTGCCCGGTTGGCCCGAGGTCGGGGTGGGCGTCCCCGCTGGCGGAGTCGTGGTCATCGTGCTCCTCGTTGTCGTCGGGTCCGTCGGGGTCGCCGACGTGCCCGCCCCTGCACCGGTCGTGGCGGCCACCGGGGTCGTGGGCCCCCCGGACACCCCGCCGGTCGCCGAGCCGCACGCCGCGAGCGCCGCCGCGGTGCTCACGGCGACCCAGGCCCGTGCGAGCCCCCGCCACCCAGCTCGGGGGTGCGCGGGCGTCGGGACGGGGTCTGCTCGGTGGAATGGCCTCATGTGGTTACAGACAAACACGACACCGACAACGTTGCATCCCGACGGCGGCCCGTTGTCGGGGGGCGGCCGGCCACGGTCCCTCGGACGGCCCGGGGACGGCGGCGTCGGCTAGAGGCGGGCGATCCACGGGTGGTCCGGCACGAGGGTGGTCAGCGCGTCGCGCAGCCACGCGCGCTGCGGAGCCCCGAGGACCGGCAGGGTTGCCTCGAAGTCCGGCTCGTCCTTCGGGCGACGCAGCCGGGCCTTGTACGACAGCACGATCTCGGGCCGGAGGTAGCGGATGCCGTCGTCGGCGGTCCACGTGACGTCCTCGACTGCGGCGGCCCGGCCGGGGAGGTACTTGTGCGTCCACCGCCCGCCGTCGTCGGGGGTCAGTGGCATGTCGACGATCCACGGGGAGGTCGCGCTCGCACGGAGCCAGAGCTGGCTGGCCGGCTCGTCGACCGTGGGCCACCTGTCCCCGAGCGGGTGGAGCACGCCGCTGTCGTTGTTCCAGACGTGCCACCGCCCAGCCATGAACTCGACGAAGGCCGGCACGTCGCGGGCCAGCAGGGACACGTCGGTGTCCTCGTGCTCGCGGCGGAAGCCCGTCGCAGCCTCGATCGCCCACCCGCCGACGACCCACCACGGCTGGTCGAAACCCGCCATCTCGGAGGCGAACTCGGTCGGGGTCAGCGCCGACCACGACCCGTAGAGGGCGAGGAAGGCCGCCTCCTCCGCCTCATCCTCCGGGGTGCGCCGGAGGGGGACCCGGCCGCGGTCGACGTGGCCGGTCACTACTTGAGCAGGCGCGACATGCGGCGGTCCGCGAGCGGCTTGCCCCCGGTCTGACAGGTCGCGCAGTACTGGAGGGAGGTGTCTGCGAACGACACCTCGCGCACCACGTCGCCGCACACCGGGCACTCCTGCCCGGTCCGGGCGTGCACCCGCATCCCCGCCCGCTTGGCGTCCTTGAGCTCCTTGGCGGGTTTGCCCGACGCCGTCGTGACGGCACCCACGAGCGTGTCGCGCAGAGCGGCATACAGGCGATCGACGACCTCGGGGGTAAGTGAGCCGGCGATGGCGAAGGGCGACAGCTTCGCGACATGGAGGATCTCGTCGGAGTAGGCGTTGCCGACGCCCGCGATGACCTCCTGGTCGCGGAGCAGGCCCTTGATCTGGGTGCGGCGGCCGTCGAGGATCGCACCGAACGCCTCGCGCGTGAACTCCTCGGCCAGCGGGTCGGGCCCGAGCCGCGCGACGCCGGGGACGTCCGCCGGGTCCCGAACGATGTAGGCGGCGAGCGACTTCTTCGTGCCGGCCTCGGTGAGGTCGAAGCCCGAGCCGTCGGAGAGCCTCAGCCGCAACGCGATCGGGGACTTCCCCGGCCGGACCACGGTCGCGGGCAGCTGGTCGGACCAGCGCAGCCACCCCGCACGAGCGAGGTGGAAGACGAAGTGCGTCCCGTCGGCGTCGACGTCGACGAACTTGCCGTGTCGGTTCACGGCGTCGATCGGCGACCCCTCGAGGGCGGCGGGCGGCGGGTCGAAGGTCTTGAGCACGCTGAAGGACGCGAGCTCGAGCCGCTCGATGGCGAGACCGTCCGTGCGCTCGGCGAGGAAGTCGACGAGCGCCTGCACCTCCGGCAGCTCAGGCATGGCGACAGTCTGCCAAGTCTCCGCGCTCCGCGGGCCGTCCCGGTCGATCCGGTTCGGGTGGAGTCGGTGGCGGCGTTGGGCGCGGCGGGCGTCAGGAGGTGGGGCGCCCCGGACGGGAGGGCTGCTCGTCCGCTGCGACGGGGTCGCCCACGCGCCCGGCCTGGTCGAGCAGGCGAAGCATGACGTGACCGTCCGGGGCCGAGAAGGTGGGGACCGACCGGGTGGCCCACCCGCGGTTGGGCGCGGCGTCGATGCGGCCCATCGGGTGCGACAGGACCTGCTCGGTCGGGCTCAGCTGGCGGATGCAGACGCCGTCGACGCGGTCGGGGCGCGCCTCGGCGAAGTCGGCGTAGAGCTGCGGGTCGTGCTGCCCGTCGTCGCCGACGAGGAGCCACTTGATCTCGGGGAAGTCGCGGGCCAGCCGGTCGAGGCAGGTCCGCTTGTGGGCCTGGCCGCTGCGGAACCAACCGGTGTTCGTCGGGCCCCAGTCGGTCATCAGGAGCGGGCCGAGGGGGTAGCCGCCCTCGAGGAGGAAACGGGTCAGGGTCGGGGTCGTGTTCCACGCCCCCGTCGAGACGTAGACGATGGGGGCGCCGGGGTGGGCCGCGAGGAGGCGGCGGTACATCGGGGCCATGCCGGGCACCGCGCGGCGGGCCTTGCCGCGGCGGACGAAGGTGTTGAAGGCGGCGATCATCGGGCGCGGGAGCATCGTCGCGATCACGGTGTCGTCGATGTCGCTGACGAGTCCGTAGCGGACGTCCTCGCCGATGATGAAGACGTCGGCCGGCACGGGTGCGGTGCCCTGGGCCTGGACGATGACCTGCTGCCAGCCCGGCTCGAGGCCGTGGTCGTGCGCGACGATGTCGACGTGCCCGGCCCGGTCGGACCGGCCGTAGATCTCGCGGTCGCCGGCCGTGATCGTCACGGGGACACCGGTGGCGGGCGAGGTGAGGAAGGCTCGCCAGCCGCGGTCGTAGCGCGCCGGGGTCAGCGCGCCGGTCGCGTCCTGCCGGCTCTCGGGGCCCTCGGTGCTCTCCCGGCCCTTGCGGCCGAGGACGATCCGGGCGAAGACGCGCACGAAGGTCGGTGACCCGTAGCCGATGTGGGTGATCACCCGATTGCCCCACCCGCGTCCGCGCAGCACTCGCTCGATCTGGTCGTGGACGGTGTCCTCCACGATGGCGGCCGCGTGCGGTCGGGACATGGGGCCAAACCTACTTCACCCGGGTGCGCTCGGGCGGCTCGCGCGGGCCGTCGGACCCGGCCGGCGCGGCCGCTGCGACGGGTCGCTGACCGAATGACGGACGCCCGGGTGTGCACGGCCACGGCCCGCCCGGTTGGATGGGTCCCGTGATCGACCTTGCAGACGTCCTCGGGCTCGCCGCCACCGGCGAGTTCCCCGCCATCGACGGCCGGTGGGACCGCGTCGCGCCCTGGCGAGAAGGCGTCGAGGGCGTCATCGCCTTCACCGGGCACGCCTTCATCGCGGTCGGCGACGACGTGTCCGACGAGCAGATCGGCTCGCTCGGCGCCGACGGCTTCGGCGGCGCGAGCAACCCGCGTCTCGTCTCCGCCCTCGCCGGCACCGGGTGGATCGACGCGCTCGACATGGTCCTCGTGGCCGAGGGGCTCGGCGGGGACGAGGCGCTCGTGCCGCGCAGCGACCTGCGCAACCACCCCCGTGCCGAGCACGCCACCCTCGTGCGCAGCGACGTCGCGACCTACGGGTATGCCGCGCCCGGTGACCGCACGCTCGTGACCGTGGCCAAGGGCATCGCCGGCCTGCCCGAGCTCGGTATCGAGACCGATCCGGAGCACCACCACTCCGGCACCGACGTCGTGCGCGACGCCCTCACCCTGCTGCCGCGCGGCCAGGTCGTCGCGGCCGCCGTCGCTCCCGGCAACGCGCGGGCCGTGCGGGCCTCGCTGGCGGCCGGCTTCGAGCCGGTCGCGTCGATCCAGCTGTGGAGGCCCGCCCGGCTTCCCCACGTAGCGTGGGGCCCATGACCCGAGCAGGCCTGCGTGCCACGACCTCGCTCACCGTCGGGGCCCTGCTCCTGGGGGCCGTCGGAGCCGGGTGCTCCCTCTTCTCCTCGCCCCCCGACCCGGACGGGGCGGCCCGCGCCCTCGCGGCCGGGCTCGCGAAGGCGGACCTGTCCGGGGTCGCGCTCAAGGGCAGCACCCCGGCCGAGGCGACGGCGTTCGTCACGACGGCATACGCGGGGATGGGTGACCTGCGGCCGGAGGTCTCACTCACCGACCTGACCGCCAACGAGGGGTCCGACCACGCGACGGCGACGCTCTACACACGGTGGGACGTCAGCCCCGACCCGACGGACTGGACCTACCAGACGACGGTGGGGCTCACCCTCGTCGACGGCGCGTGGCAGGTGGCGTGGTCGCCCAAGCTCGTCGCCCCCGAGCTCACGGCGGACGAGTCGCTGACCCTGGCCCGCTCGTGGCCCAAGCGGGCCGACATCGTCGACCAGGCCGGCGCGCCGCTGATGACCGAGCGGGAGGTCGGGGTCGTCGGCATCGACAAGACGAAGGTCTCCGGCGACGCCGCGACCTCGGCCGCCACGGCCCTCGCGAAGGTGCTCGGCATCGACGGCGCCGCGTATGCCGCGAAGGTGTCCGCCGCGGGCGCCAAGGCCTTCGTCGCGGCGATCACGCTGCGCGCCGACGACCCGGCGCTGACCGGTTCCCGGGCGAAGATCGACGCCGTCACCGGCTCGCTCGTCGTGCCGCGGCTGCAGGTGCTCGGCCCGACGCGGACCTGGGCGGCGCCGGTTCTCGGTCGGGTCGGCGAGGTCAACGCGGAGCAGGTCGCGAAGTCGGGCGGGACGCTCGAGGCCGGCGACACCATCGGCCAGAGCGGGCTCGAGGCCCGCTACGACGAACAGCTGCGCGGCACCCCCGGCGTGGCCGTGCAGGCGGTGACGAAGGGCGCGGACGGGTCGTCGGTCGAGAAGCGGGAGATCTACGCCGAGGTCTCGCAGGAGGCCGATCCGCTCGTCGTCACCCTCGACCAGAAGGCGCAGACCGCGGCGGAGGCGGCCCTGGCCGGGCAGAAGTCGCAGCCGACCGCCCTGGTCGCCGTGCGGGTCTCGACCGGTGCGGTGCTCGCAGCTGCGGTCGGACCGGGGGCGAACGGGTCGACGCTCGCGCTCGCCGGCAAGGCCCCGCCCGGGTCGACGTTCAAGCTCGTCAGCTCGCTCGCGCTGGTCCGGAAGGGCTTCACCGCGGCGACGACGCTGCCGTGCACCGACCGGCTCACGGTCGACGGGCGAAGGTTCAGCAACTACACGGGCTATCCCACCGCCAAGCTCGGCGACATCCCGCTGGCCACGGCGCTCGCCTACTCGTGCAACACCGCCTTCATCAGCCAGTACACGAAGGTGTCGCAGGACGACCTCGTCGCTGCGGCCCAGTCCCTCGGGATGGGCGAGTCGCTCGACCTACCCTTCACCGGGTTCCTCGGGTCGGTCCCCGGCACGGACGACGTCGTCGAGCACGCGGCCTCGTTCATCGGCCAAGGACGCGTCGAGGCCTCCCCGCTGACGATGGCGCTCGTCGTCGCCTCGGTGATGAAGGGTCAGACGGTCCGCCCACGCCTGCTCACGTCGGCCCCCGCCCTGCCCGCCCCGGCCACCCCCCTCGACCCGACCGAGGCGGAGGTGGTCCGCACCGAGATGCGGGCCGTCGTGAAGGAGGGGTCGGGCAAGGTGCTCGCGCCGGCGGGGGTGGAGTTCGCCAAGACGGGCACGGCCGAGTTCGGGACGAAGAGCCCGCCCGACACCCACGCCTGGATGGTCGCCGGTCGCGGCGACATCGCCATCGCGGCCTACAACGAGCTCGGCGACAGCGGAACGACCGACGCCGCGCCCTTCATCCTCGCCTTCCTCAAGGCCTACGACATCCGCTGACGGCTCCCCCGTCGAGTGCCCACTTTCCCCCGGACACACGGTGCCGCCGGGTCCTGATGTGCGGACCCGGCGGCAACGGTGCGCGGTGCGGCTTCGGACCTACCGGCCGCGCGGCGCACCGGCGGCGAGCTCGAGGTCCTGCTGCAGGACGGAGAACTGCGCCTTCGGCTGGTAGTTGTCGTCCCAGAGCAGGGCTGCGCCCTCACCGCGGAAAACCCCGGGGATCCAGGAGTTGGAGTCCGCGACGCCCCAGACCGTGTAGGAGACGCAGTGCTTGACGAGGAGACAGGCCTGGAGCGACTGGGACCAGTAGGCCTGCTGGGTGTAGGCCGCCAACGGTGTCGTGGGCGTGCTCGTGTAGGTGCCGGGGCTCGTCGTCGACTCCGCCACCGAGGTGCGCACGTCGAGCTCGGTCATGGCCACGTCGACCCCCAGCGCCGAGAAGCGCTCGAGGTTGGGCCGCAGGTCCGGGAACCCGTACTGCGTCGACAGGTGGCCCTGGAAGCCGACGCCGGCGATGGGCACCCGGTCAGCCTTGAGCTTCTTCACCATGGCGTAGACGGCGTTGCTCTTCGGGCCGGTGAACTCGATGTTGTAGTCGTTGTAGAAAAGATCGGCCTTGGGGTCGACCTCGTGGGCCCATCGGAATGCCTGCGCGATGTAGTCGGTGCTGTTGCCGAACGCCTTGTACCAGACGTCCTGGCGCGGGGTGCCGTCGTCGTTGAAGGCCTCGTTGACGACGTCCCAGGCCCAGATCCGTCCCTTGAAGTGACGCACCTCGTCCTGCACGTGCTTCTTGAGGACGGCGCGAAGCTCGGAACTGCTCAGCGGGCTGGTCATCCCGCCGTCGGTCGAGATCCAGGACGGGAGCTGGCTGTGCCAGACGAGGGTGTGCCCGCGGACGGCCTGCCCATGGGCTCGGGCGCTGGCCACGAGCCGGTCGGCGGCGGCCCAGTCGTAGGTGCCCCGGGTGGGCTCGACGACCTCCCACTTCATGACGTTCTCCGGGGTGACGGAGCTGAATTGATCGTTGACGATGCCCGTGTAGGCCTTGTCGGTACCGAGCAGGTCGGTGTTGACCGCCACCCCCATCCGCAGGCCCACCTTGCCGGCGAGGGCGCGAAGGGAGTCGTCGGCGGCCTTGCCGTCGTGGTGCTTGTCGTCGTGGCGCTTGTCGTCCGGGTGGTGCTTCATCGCCGCGGTCGCCGCAGCGACGGTCGACCTGGCGGGCGAGCCGTCGGCGTCGCCGTGCGGCAGGGCCGAGGCTGCGACCTGGCTGGTCAGCAACGCGGTGAGACCGACGCCCGCGGCGACGATCATGGTCCGATGTGGTGTCACGACATGCTCCTTTGCACTGGTGAACTGCACTCTGTCGTCGGCCGCCGTCGGCCGCGCCCCCCGACGGTGTCGGTCGAGGTGGCGTGAGTGCCCGATATGAGGAACGTAAACGTTATCGACAACGATTGCAATGGGTTGTGGGGCCGCGAGATCGCCCCTGCGTCAGGACCGCAGCGAGACGACGGCCTCGCTCACCAGCCCCGGTCGCACGACGACGACGGCAGACCGGCCGGCTGCGGTGACGCGGTAGCGGCCCGCGAAGCCCCCCACCGTGACGCGGCCGGCACCGTCGGTCCGATGCTCCGCCGGCGGGGCCCACCACTCACGGCGGACGAGGTCGCGCAGGGCGTGGTAGGCCGGCTTGGGGGTGCCGTCGAGGCGGACCAGGCCGGCGGGGGCCCCGAGCCAGGCCCCTTCGTCGGTCAGACCCCAGTAGGTGATCGACTCCACCGCAGGGTGCCCGACGAGGGAGCGGTAGTGGCGCACGATCTCGTCCGCCTGGCGGGCCTCGCCATCGGGGGTCGAGGGCCAGGAGGGGACCTGGTAGTCGTTGAGGTCGACGATGTCGGCGGGCATGAGCTCCCCGGACAGCAGGGTCGTCTCGGTCAGCTGGAGAGGGAGACCGAAGCGGGCGAAGCGGTCCACGATCTCGGTCACGGCGGCCTCACCGCGGTAGCCCTGGTGCATGTGCGTCTGAAGGCCGAGGGCGTCGATCTCGACACCTGCGGCGAGGCACTCCTCGATGAGGTTCTCGTAGTCCACCGACAGGTCGAAGTCGTTGAGCACGAGTCGAGCACGCGGGTTCGCTGCGCGGGCGGTCTCGAACGCCAGCCTGACCATCGCGACCCTCCCGCGGACCTTCGCCAGCTCGGTGACCGCGTTCTCCTCGGCCTCGAAGACCGGCAGGATGACGACCTCGTTGATGGCGTCCCAGAGGTCGATGACGCCGGCGAAGTCCGTGACCTCTCGAGTGACCCTCGCTCGGACCACCGCCTCGACCTCGTCGGGAGTCCGGTCCCGCAGCCAGTCGGGTGCCAGGGTGTGCCACACGAGGGGGTGGCCCTTGACCCGGACACCGCGGTCGACGAACCAGCGGGCCGCCCGGAGCAGGCGATCGGTGTCCGGCTGCCCCTCCACCGGCTCGAAGCCACGCCAGTAGAACGGCAGCGTCGCCGTGTCGAAGAGATCGAGCCAGAGGTCGGCCAGGCGCTGCGCGTGCTCGACCGATGCGCCACCGAACACGTTGCGCCGGGTGCTGGTCTCGCGATTGGCGAGGCCGATGAGGTCGAAACCGATGTTGCCGAATCCGAACTCGTGTCCGAGCTGCTCGATGGTGACGACCGCGTCGGCGACGGGAGCACCGGCGCCGTCGGTCACGGTCACCACGCTCTCGCCGCGTCGATGAGCCAGAGCGGTGGTGGGGTGAGAGGGCATGGTCGACTCCTGGGTCGGTATCGGACGAGGTGATGTCGAGCCGTGGCCGCATCTGGTCGATAACGTTATCGCCAGTGATCTCGACGATGCCTTCGAACCCCCCCGATACCATGTGTGTGTGAGCGGTCGCGGACGGGTGAAGATGGAGGACGTGGCGCGGCAGGCCGGCGTCTCCGTCGCGACCGTTTCGAAGGTCGTCAACGGGCGGTACGGCGTCTCGCAGGCCACCATCGAGCGCGTGTCCGGCGTGGTCGACGAGCTGGGTTACGAGACCAGCCTCGGCGCCCGCAGCCTCCGCAGCCACCGGACCAACGTCATCGGCGTCCTCGTCGCCGAGTTCGAGCCCTTCAGCTCCGAGCTGCTCAAGGGAGTCTCGGAGGCGATCGGGCCGAGTGGGTATGACCTGCTCGCATTCTCGGGCGGCCGCGGCGGTGGAGCAGTGGGCTGGGAACGTCGCTCGCTCTCGAGACTGGGGGGCACGCTGATCGACGGGGCGATCATCGTCACCCCGACGGTCGTCGACGCTCGCGACGGTGTCCCGGTAGTCGCCATCGACGCCCACACCGGCCCCTCCGGGGTGCCGACCGTCGACGCCGACAACTTCGCCGGGGCGGTCCTGGCCACCGACCACCTGCTCGGACTGGGGCACCGACGGATCGCGCTGGTCGGCGGGCGGCCCGACTTGGAGTCGGCCCGCTTGCGCGAGAAGGGCTTTCGCCACGCCATGCGGCGTGCGGGAGTGACCATCGACGAGCAGCTCGTCACCATGGGCGACTACCGGGCGACGACCGCCGAGGCTCCGGCTCGGGCGCTGCTCACCCTTCCCGAGCCCCCGACCGCGATCTTCGCGGCCAACGACCTCTCGGCGATCCGCACCATGGACGTGGCGCGTGAGCTCGGCATGTCGGTGCCCGACGACCTCTCGGTGATCGGCTTCGACAACGTCCCGGAGTCGGCACTCGCCCACCCTCCCCTGACGACGATCAGCCAGCCGCTGCATGACCTCGGTGCGACGGCCTTGGCGATGCTCCTGGGGATGCTCCAGGGTGACCAGCCGGCGTCGACCCACGTCACCCTCCCCACGGAGCTGGTCGAGCGCTTGTCCTGTCGCGCGCTCTGAGACCGCGGCCCGTCCCGGAGTAGGGGCGTCCTTCTCGCCGAGCCGGTGACCCACGACGTCGGCGCGCCCCAGCATCGCGTCCGGAGCCTCTCGCCGCCCCGGGGGTTGCGCATCCGGGCGCCACCCGTCATTCTCGTCGCGTTGCGATACCGTTATCGACAACGATTGACACGGTCTTGGCTGCCTGCGACGGTTGGCCGACATCCACCCCGCTCAACGACGACGAGGAGTTTCATCGATGAACCGGACACCGGTTTTCCGGGCGGTCGCCGCCGGACTTGGTATCGCTTTGCTCGCAGCCTGCGGCTCGGGCTCCGACAGCGGTGGCGGTTCGACCGGCGCGGGCGGCGACGGCGTCACCATCAGCTGGTGGCACAACTCCAACACGGGAGAGGGCAAGACCTACTACGACCAGGTCGCCAAGGACTACGAGTCCGCCCACCCGGGAGTGGTCGTCAAGGTCAGCGCCATGCAGCACGAGGACATGCTGACCAAGCTCGACGCGGCATTCCAGAGCGGCGACGCCCCCGACGTCTACATGGAGCGCGGCGGCGGCGAGCTCGCCGACCACGTGGCGGCTGGCCTCACCAAGGACCTGTCCGACTCCGCCTCGGCCGAAATCTCCAAGCTCGGCGGTGCCGTCTCCGGCTGGCAGGTCAACGGCAAGACCTACGCCCTCCCGTTCAACCTCGGCGTCGTCGGCTTCTGGTTCAACAAGTCGCTCTTCAGCAAGGCGGGCATCAACGGCTCGCCGGCCACCTGGGACGAGCTCTACGCCGACATCGACAAGCTGAAGAAGGCCGGCATCGCGCCCATCTCGGTGGGGGCGGGCGACAAGTGGCCCGCTGCGCACTACTGGTACTACTTCTCGATCCGCGAGTGCCCGCAGCAGGTGCTCGAGGGCGCCGTGACGAGCCTCGACTTCTCCGACCCGTGCTTCCTCAAGGCGGGTCAGGACGTCGAGAAACTCGTCCAGGCGGACCCGTTCAACAAGGGCTTCCTGTCGACCCCGGCCCAGACGGGCGCGACGAGCGCGTCCGGCCTGCTCGCCACCGGCAAGGTCGCGATGGAGATGCAGGGCCAGTGGGAGCCCGGCGTGATGCAGGGTCTCACCGATGACAACAAGGGCCTCGGCACGGACCTGGGCTGGTTCTCCTTCCCGTCCGTCGCGGGCGGCCAGGGCGGCGAGAACGCGCAGCTCGGTGGCGGCGATGCCTGGGCTGTCTCCCAGGACGCGCCGGACCAGGCGGTCGACTTCGCCAAGTACCTGCTGTCCGACAAGGTCCAGAAGGGCTTCGCGGAGAAGAACATGGGCCTGCCGACCAACCCGACGGCCTCGGAGTACGTCGCCGACCCGGCCCTCGCGGAGCTGCTCAAGGTCCGCGACTCGGCCCCCTATGTCCAGCTCTACTTCGACACGGCCTTCGGCGCGTCCGTCGGGGGCGCGATGAACGACGCGATCGCCCTCATGTTCGCCGGCAAGGCGAGCCCGAAGGACATCGTGGACGCCACGCAGCAAGCAGCCGACGCGGCGAAGTGAGCGCCGTGGCAGACGAGGCAAACGCCTCGGGCACCGCCTCGCCCGCTACGTCCACCGCGACGGCATCGGCCGCCGACCGCGCACCCGCGCGGTCGGCGGGCCGGGCCCCCGGCGGGAGCGGCGTCGGATCGTCGGTGCGCATGCGCCTGGAGATCCTCTTCTTCGTGGGCCCCGCGCTCCTGCTCTTCCTCTTCTTCGTCGTCTGGCCGATCCTGCGGGCGGTGCAGTTCTCCGTCTACCGGTGGAAGGGCTTCGGGCCGCTCGTCGACTTCGTCGGCCTGAAGAACTACGTCAGCGTCCTGCACAACACCGTCTTCACCGACGCGCTGATGCACAACCTGGTGATCGCCGTCCTCTCGATCCTCATCCAGCTCCCGCTGGGCCTCGCGATCGCCCTGCTGCTCAACCGCAAGATGTGGGGACAGGGACTGCTCCGGACGATCATCTTCGTGCCCTACGTCCTCGCCGAGGTCATCGCCGGCGTCGTCTGGCTGCAGCTGCTCCAGCCGCAGTACGGCGTCATCGACGCCATCCTCGGGGCCGTCGGCATCGACGGGCCTGAGCAGGGCTGGCTCGGCACGCCGGAGCTCGCGCTCTGGACCGTGGTCGTCGTCCTCACCTGGAAGTACCTCGGTCTCGCCGTCATCCTCTTCCTCGCCGGTCTCCAGGGCGTGCCCGAGGAGCTCTACGAGGCCGCCCAGATCGACGGCGCCTCGTGGTGGCAGGTCCAGCGCAAGATCACGATCCCGTTGCTCGGCCCGACCCTGCGAACCTGGGCCTTCCTGTCCATGATCGGCTCGCTCCAGCTCTTCGACATGGTCTGGATCCTCACCGGTGGCGGCCCCGCCAACTCCACGACGACGATGGCCACCTTCCTCATCACCGAGGGCACCAAGCGGCAGAACTACGGGATCGCCGCCGCCGCCTCCGTCGTCCTCTTCGTCATCGCGCTCGTCCTGGCGCTGCTCTACCAGCGATTCGTCCTGCGTCGCGACACCCAGGACACGACCCCGAGGAAGGCGAAGCGATGAGCCTGTCAAGCGCATCCCGCCGCGCCCCCCGCGACGCGGACAACGTGGCGACCCCGGCCCGGGCCAGACGCCGCTCGGCATACAACGGTGGCAGCCCCCTCGTCTACGGGATCGCCCTCGTCGTCGTGGCGGTCACCCTCGGGCCGGTCCTCTACGGCGTCCTCGGCGGCTTCCGCACCAACGGGCAGCTCGCTGAGTCCCCTGCCGGGTTCCCCCACCCGTGGGTCCTCAGCAACTACGTCGGCGTCCTGAAGAACCCGAGCTTCTGGCAGTACGCCCTCAACTCGTCGGTCATCGCGCTGGTGACGACGGCGATCGTCGTCGTCTTCGGGCTGATGGCGGCATACCCCTTGGCCCGCTACCGGTTCCGCTGGCGCGAGCCGCTCTTCATGGTCTTCGTCGTGGGACTGCTCTTCCCCGCGACCGTCGCGATCATCCCGCTGTTCATCCTCGTGTCCAAGGACCTCCACCTCGCCAACACGTGGTGGGGGGTGGCGCTGCCCCAGGCAGCCTTTGCGCTGCCGATCACCGTGGTGATCCTGCGCCCGTTCCTGATGGCGCTGCCGGACGAGCTCGAGGAGGCGGCGGCCATCGACGGCGCTACCCGCATCGGGTTCTTCTGGCGGATCCTGCTGCCCCTCTCCGGGCCGGGCATGGTGACCGTCGGCGTCCTCGCCTTCGTGGGGTCGTGGAACGCGTATCTGCTACCGCTGCTCCTGCTGCAGGGCGACATGAAGACGTTGCCCCTCGGCGTCGCCGACTTCTCCTCGCAGCACTCGTCCGACTCCGCCGGCGTCTTCGCGTTCACCACCCTCGCGATGGTCCCCGCCCTGGTCTTCTTCTTGGCGATGCAGAAGCGGATCGTCAACGGTCTCCAAGGTGCCGTCAAGGGCTGACCCCGGCCCGCCACCCTCCTCCGAAAGGTATTCGATGACGCACCTGTCGATCGTTCGACCCCCTGACGCACCGGTCACCTCCCCAGCTCCTGCGCTCGGAGACCGCCCGGCCCAGCTCCTCGCGCGAATGACCCTCGACGAGAAGCTCGCCCAGATCGTCGGATTCTGGGAGAAGGGTGATGGCGAGGCCGTGGCCCCGCTTCAGGGGCAGTTCAGCGAAGAGCAGGGTCTGGACGACCGGAGCCGCAACGGCCTGGGACACCTCACCAGGGCCTACGGCACCCGACCCGTCGACCCCGTCGAGCGGGCCCGTTGGCTGTGGAGCTTTCAACGCCGGCTCGTCACCGAGACGCGGCTCGGCATCCCCGCGCTCGTCCACGAGGAGTGCCTGACCGGGCTCTCGGCCTGGCGGGCAGCGACGTTCCCGACCCCGCTCGCGTGGGGGGCCTCGTTCAACCCCGTGCTCGTCACCGAGATGGGCGCGGCCATCGGCCGGTCGATGCACGCGCTGGGCGTGCACCAGGGGCTCGCCCCGGTCCTCGACGTCATCCGGGACCCACGCTGGGGCCGGGTGGACGAGTGCATCTCCGAGGACCCCTACGTCGTGGGATCGCTCGGCACCTCCTACGTGCGTGGCCTGCAGTCCACCGGCGTCCACGCCACGCTCAAGCACTTCGTCGGCTACTCCGGCTCGCAGGCGGGGCGCAACTTCGCCCCCGTGCACGCCGGCTCACGTGAGATCGAGGACGTCCTGCTCGTCCCCTTCGAGATGGCCGTCCTCGACGGCGGCGCCAGATCGGTCATGAGCTCCTACACGGAGATCGACGGGGTGCCCGTCGCCGCCGACCCACTCCTGCTCACCGGGGTGCTGCGCGACCGCTGGGGTTTCGACGGAACGGTCGTCGCGGACTACTTCGGCGTTGCCTTCCTGCACCTGCTCCACGACGTCGCCCGGGACCTCGGTGACGCCGCCGGGCAGGCCCTTCGCGCGGGGCTCGACATCGAGCTGCCGACCGGCGACGCCTTCCTCGCCCCGCTGGCCGAGGCGATCCGCGCGGGGGAGGTCGACGAGGCACTCGTCGACCGCGCCGTCCTGCGGGCCCTCACCCAGAAGGAGGAGCTGGGCCTGCTCGACGAGACCTTCGCGGACGAGCCGCCGACCGACGTCGACCTCGACTCTCCTGAGCACCGCCGGATCGCAGCACGTCTCGCCGAGGAGTCCGTCGTCCTGCTGTCCAACGACGGGTCGCTGCCACTCGACC
The DNA here is from genome assembly GCA_963764195.1 of uncultured Actinomycetota bacterium. Lineage (GTDB taxonomy): Bacteria > Actinomycetota > Actinomycetes > Actinomycetales > Dermatophilaceae > JBDSSS01. The sequence continues at coordinate 312,749 of CAVXRG010000002.1, read as the reverse complement.
GTCCCCGCCGCGTGGCGGTCGTGGGGCCGAACGCCGACCGAGCCTCGGCGCACTTCGGCTGCTACTCGTTCGTCAACCACGTCCTGCCGCACCATCCCGGAACGGAGTCGGGCCTGGAGGTGCGCACGGTGCTCGAGTCCCTCGTGGCGGAGCTGCCTGTGAGCGAGGTCGTCTTCGAGCGCGGATGCGCGGTGGACGACGACGACACGTCAGGCTTCGCCGCGGCCCGCGCGGTGGTCGCGTCCGCCGACGTCGCCGTCGTGGTCGTCGGAGACCATGCTGGGCTCTTCGGCCGGGGCACGGTAGGCGAGGGGTGCGACCGCGACGACCTCGAGCTGCCCGGGGTGCAGCGTCGACTGGTCGAGGAACTGATCTCGACCGGGACTCCGGTGGTGCTCGTGCTGCTGACGGGACGGCCCTACGCCATCGACTGGGCTCTCGAGCGCTGCGCGGCAGTCGTGCAGAGTTTCTTCCCTGGGGAGGAGGGGGGACCCGCGATCGCGGGTGTCCTCGCTGGTCGGGTCAATCCCTCCGGACGCCTCCCGGTGAGCATGCCGCGCTCCGCGGGCTCGCAGCCCTACTCCTACCTCCACCCGCGGCTCGGAGCGGACGGCGACGTGACCAACCTCCGGAGCACCCCCGCGCTGCCCTTCGGCCACGGCCTGTCCTACACCGTCTTCGTCCACGACGAGCTCGTGGTCGAGTCGGACCCGCGCACCTCGGGTCCACTGACCGCACGGGTCCGGGTGACCAACACCGGCGACCGAACCGGTGACGACGTGGTCCAGCTCTACGCCCGGGACGTCGTGGCGTCGGTGACACGACCAGTCGCGCAGCTCGTCGGCTACCGGCGAATCAGGCTGCAGGCCGGCGAGAGCGCGATCGTGGAGTTCTCGGTCCCGGCCGCCCGGCTCTCCTTCACCAACCGGGCCGGTCTCCGGGTCGTCGAGCCGGGCGAGTTCGCCCTCTGGGTCGGGCCGTCCTGCGCCGAGCGGGAGACGACCGCAGCGGTCGTCCTCGGTGGTGGCCTCCACGAGGTGTGCACGGCCGACGAACGGTGGACGTCGACGACACTCGTCTGAGTACCGGCCGAGGGTCCCGGAAGCCGTCGGCCGCCGGCCATCTCAGCTGGGCAAGAATCATCAAGACGGCAGGTCCCGGCCACGGCATCGTGGAACCCATGACCACCTCTGATGCGACCCGGCGGATGCTCGACCTGGCCCAGGCCAGTCTCGACGATCCCTCGCTGAACGGCGACGAGCTCGCCGCCCGGGCGTTCCTGTCGCGCTTCCACTTCGACCGGCTCATCTCCGCCACCAGCGGCGAGGCACCGGGTGCCCTGCGTCGACGGGTCCTGCTGGAGCGGGCCGCCCACCGCCTCGTCAACGCCGCGGGGATGAACGTGCTCGACGTGGCTCTCGAAGCGGGTTACGGCTCCCACGAAGCGTTCACCCGCGCCTTCGTGCGGGCGTACGGAGCGACGCCCACCCAGCTTCGCTCAGATCCTCCGTTCAGCTTCCGGCGCCTCGAGCTGCCCGGTCCCAGCGGAGTCCACTTCCACCCACCCGGCGGCATCCGCTTGCCGGCACCGTCACAGGAGGAACCGATGGATCTCATCCAGCACCTCATCGACCACCACGTCACATCGCTGACCGCAATCATCAGCGCAGCGTCCGGTTTACCCGACACCGTCCTCGACGAGCTCATCACCCAGTCGGTCGAGGGCGTCGATGACGAGCCGACCCTGCGCGGACTCATCAACGGCATGGTCACCCAGGAGGAGCACTGGCTCTCCGCCCTGCGCGGTGGGAGCTGGCCCGACGAGAGCGACCAGACGATGAGCGGACTGGCGGCCCGCCACGAGCGGGCCGGGTCCGACTTCCGCACCTTCGTGAGCGAAGCCGTCGCCGACGGCATCCTGGCCGACACCTTCGTCGACACGACCTGCCAGCCTCCCGTCGCCCACTCCGTCGGCGGAACCATCGCCCACGTCATCACGTTCGGTGCGGTCCGCCGGACCATGGCCGTCGGCGCCCTCTGGACCGCCGGCATCCACGACTTCGAGCGGGCCGACCCCCGCCCCTACATCGACGCACTGGCCGGGTAGCGGCTGACCACCGGTTCCGATGAAGTGGAGTGGCTCGAAGGGTTCGCGCCGCCCCCTGATCGTGTGACGAACCACTCTCGGACTAGGCAGGAGTGAGCGCGCGAGCGAGTGCCCGGTGGGTCTCGGTCACCGCCTCCGCGGCATACGGACCCTCGGCGACGAGCTGGGCATAGAGCTTCCGCGGCCAGAGCGCCTGCACGCCCCGGGTGGTGAAGGAACCCCCGAACAGTGGCCACTGCGCCTCGACGAAGCAGAGAACGCCATGGACCGGGACGTCGCTGTCGAGAAGTCCCTGCACGACGTCGACCTGCGTGAGCAGTCCGTCGACCAGACGGGTGCAGTCGCGAGTGCCGACGAGCAGTCGCTCGACGCGGGGCCGGACCAGGCCACCCTCGACCTTGAGGCGAGGCCGGCCGCGGTACTTCTTGGCGTCGATGACGTAGACACCGCTGGCGGTCACTGCGATGTGGTCGATGTTGGCCCTGCTCCTGGGGATCCGGCGGTCGTGCAGCAACCGGACGGTGCCCGAGGCAAGGCTGTCCAGACCCTTGCCGAGCCTCTCCTCGCCGGCCGCGCCGACGGCCCACGCGGTCGTCGACTGCGGATCGTCCGTGAGGGCGAGGATCAGGCCCCCGACCTTCGGGTGGGCGGCCCGGATTCGTGTCTCCCGCTTGGCCTTGCGCCGCTCGGACTCACGCCGAGCCGAGGCCCCTGGCGTGCCGATGTCGACGACGGCCGGGTCAGGTTGAGCCGGTGGGACAGGTGAGTCCGGTTCGGTGACAGTGCGATCGGTCGTGCTGTTCGCTTCGTGACGGAGGCACCGGACCGTCTTCGTCGTCCGCTCATAGATCGCCTCCGCCTTGGCGGGGAGCGGCTCCCCACAGACCCGGCAGCTGCCGGCGTGACGCAGGCGCATGCGCTTGTCGTCGGCTGCGTCGTCCACGCGGTCACGGTAGGGGCAACCCGAGGACGCCGCGACCCGAAGGCGCAGGTGAAGATCCTACGAGAGCGCGGGTCGTTGTTGACCCTCAGACTGGGAAGAACCTGCGTTCGAGCAGGCCTTGACAGGCTCACTCCGCTGCGAGGAATGTGCGCTCCCATGAGGCTGACGGCGCAAAGGGGTTCGCCTGCAGCGGTGCCCTCATCGACCACACGGCATTCCTCACGGCGGGCCACTGCTTCGCCGACTACTACCGCACCAACGGTCGCCTGCCGGTCGCCTGGGTCACCTTCGACCAGAAACCGACCGCCTCGAGCACCTACATCCAGGGGTCCGTCTCGATCGACCCGGCGTTCCTGCCCAAGCTGACGTCCAAGCAGAACGTCTATGCCAACGACACCGACGACATTGCCGTGCTGCACCTGGCCAGTGACCCCGGGATCACGCCGGCTCTGCTCCCCGCGGCGAACCGGCTGGGCTCCGTCCCCCGCACCCAGACCTTCGACGTCGTGGGCTTTGGCTCCTCCGTCACCTTCGGGGGCGGGGCCCACGACTACCCGCCCACCGGCCAACGGGAGTCGGCCCTGCTCGGGTTGCACAGTGTGACCCCCGGCTGGGTCCATGAGGACCAGAACCCATCCGCCGGGTGGGGCGGCGCGTGCGGTGGCGACTCCGGCGGGCCGAACTACCTGCACGGGACGCACGTGATCGCCGCGACGACCATCACGGGCGACATGGTCTGCCGTGCCACGAATGTTGCCCTGCGCCTGGACACGGCTTCGGCGCGCTCGTTCCTCGCCACCCAGGTCAGCTACCCCCTCCCCTGAACCTCGTCGAGGACTCCGCCTCGTGTCGGTCGCGAGGCGGGACCTTCGCCTCTGTGAGGCATGGACCCCGGCCGTCAGTCTTGAGTCATGGACACCCGGCAGACGTCGCAGGACACGACGGAGCCGCCTCACGGTTACCGCGAGCTGAGGGCAATCGACCTCAAGAAGGACAAGAGGTACGCCGTAGCAATCCAGGGTCTCGTCATCCTGATCGCAGTCGTCGCCGGTGGCATCGCGCTGCTGTCTTCACTTCCCCTCGAGACGGGGTGGCCTCCCACAGTCGCCGTCGTCGCGACCCTGCTTGCCTGCCTTGTCTACATGGCGGCGCACGAAGCAACCCATGGGGCGGTCCTGCATCTCATCAGCGGCGTGAGGCCCTCCTACGCAGTGCGGTTTCCCTTCCTCACCACCGGTAGCCGTGCCCACCTGACCCGGCGGAGCGCAGTGCTGGTGGCACTCGCGCCCTCGCTGGTGTGGGGACTGGCGCTGGGTGGCGCCCTCCTCGTCCTGCCGCAGGACTACCTGTTGACCGCGTACATCGTGCTCGCCCTGAACGTCGCGGGATCCGCCGGGGACTACATCGAGGTCCTTGTCGTGTCACGGCAACCCGCCACCGCGCTGATCCAGGACGACGGCACGAGCATCCACGTCTACGTTCCCGATGCGGACGGCGCAGCATCGCGTGCGTCCCGGTCGGGAAGCCGGACCGGCCAGCCATGATGGCCGCCGGCGAGTCCCAGGAAGACCAGCAAGGCACGATCAAGCGAAGGAGATCGGCGTCGGAGAGTCAGCCGACCGATGGTGGGCCGCCGCCACGAACTCCGGAGCTTGATCTTCGCGGCCGCAGCTTGATGATGCATTAACGGCAAAGCGCCGCTTTGTGAGCATTCTGCTGCGGGTTGGACGCGACCCTAACTACCCTTCGCGGGATGCGGTCCATGCTCTCGACCGCTCCGAACTCAGAGAACAGTCGAGGAATCTGCATGGCGCGCAACTCCGGACGTTTCCACTTCGACGGCGGCGCCGCGACCTACGTCGGCACGGGCGTCCTCGCCGTGCTCATCACGGTGCTGACCCTCGGCATCTGCTATCCCTTCGCGCTGGTGCTCCAAGAGCGTTGGCGCGCCAAGCACTCCTACATTGACGGGCAGCGGCTGGCGTTCACCGGGTCTGCGGTGGGACTCTTCGGCAACTGGCTCAAGTGGCTCTTCCTGAGCTTCATCACCCTCGGCATCTACCTCCTGTGGGTCGGCCCCCGTGTCGCGCGGTGGAAGTGGGAGAACACGGACTTCGATCCCACGTGGCAACCGCATTCGCTGCCGAGCTCCCCCCTGCCCAGCCTGCCTGCACCAACCGCACGTGACTGGGCGTCGGGACAGCTCCCGGCTCCCCGGGGACCCGCCCTGGGGCCGTCTGGCCAGTAGCCCCACGGCGCCGCAGTCAGGAGCGCCAGTCCGAGCAGGGCGTACGCGCCGCAGTGGCGCCGGTGGGTCGTCCGAGTTGAGAGAATGACCGGCATGACGGGACACGCGGCGGCGCACAGCCAGGAGGACCCGTCGACCGGCAGACGCCCACGCGGGCCGCGCGACCGAGACCCGGGCGCTGCTCGCCCACCTCGGCACCGCCATGATCGCGACGGGTCAGCCGGTGCAGGAGATCGAGGAGGAGCTCGCCGAGGTCGCCGTCCGGCTCGGCTACCCCGACGTCCAGACCGCCGTCGGTCCGACCGGACTGCTCGTCACCCTCACCGAGGGCGGCCCCACGACGCAGCGGTCGGCGCCCCCCGGGCTGCGCCTCCACCAGTCCGCGAGCGTCCGCCGAATCCGCTACCAGCTGGTCCAGGGCGAGCTCACGCCGAAGGACGCCCTCGAACAGCTCGCCGACGTCGCGCGCCGTCCGGTGCGGCACCCGCTGTGGCTGATCGCGCTGGCGTGGCCCACCCTCGCCGTCGGGATCGCGCTCATCCTCCAGCCCGGACGGGCCAACATCGCCGCGGCGGCCGTCGGCGCCGTCATGGTCTTCGCCCTCGTCCAGCTCGCGGAGCGCCACCAGGTGGTCCAGGCACTGCTGCCGACCCTCGCCGCCTTCCTCGTCTCCCTGCTCGTCTTCGGTGCCGCGAACGCGGGCCTGCTCGACGGTCCGCTCCGCACCGTCCTGCCGCCGCTCGCCGTCCTGCTCCCCGGCGCGCTCGTCGTCAACGGCATGTCCGAGCTCGCCGCCGGGCACATGCAGGCCGGGTCGGCCCGGCTCACCTACGGCCTCGTGCAGCTGGGCCTGTTCGCCCTCGGACTGCTCATGGCCACCACGTTCCTGCGCGTGCCACCCGAGACGATGGCCAACCTCCGGGTCGACGACATCGGCTGGGCCGGTGCCCCCGTCGGCCTCGTGCTCATCGGGCTGAGCATCTGCCTGATGGAGGGGGTGCCGCTGCGGATGCAGGGCTGGGTGCTGCTCGTGCTCAGCCTCGCCTTCGGCGCCCAGCTCGCCGGTCAGCAGCTCGGCTCGCTCGGTCTCGGCGGTTTCCTCGGTGCGATCGCCGCCAGCCTCGGGGCCACGGTCGTCGAGCTCCGCCGCCCGCAGCTGGCCCGCCTCGTGCTCTTCCTGCCGGCCTTCTGGCTGCTCGTGCCCGGGAGCCTCGGCCTCGTCGGGGTCACCGAGCTCGCGGCGGGCCGCGAGTCGGTCACTGATGTCGTCCTCGGTGTCCTCGGCATCACCATCGCAATCTCGCTCGGCCTGCTCGTCGGCTCCTCCCTGGGCCGCTCCGTCCGCGGACGGCTGGCGGCGACACCCGCGTAGAGGCGCCGTGGGCATCTTCGACAACGGTTGGCGCCCTTGTCCGGCGGGTATTGGTCAGGCACCAGCACGTTGACCAAAGGAGAGCACATGTCGGACGACGCCAAGGTCGCCAAGGACCTCGTAGAGACGCTCAAGGACGGGGAGAAGGGCTTCGCCTCGGCCGCCGAGAAGCTGAAGGAGAACGACCACCCCCGGTGGTCCGCCACGCTGCAAGCGCCTCTCCGAGCAGCGCGCCGGCTTCCGCCGCGAGATCGTCGCCCTCGGCGACGAGTACGGCGACGACGTCGACGAGGGCGGTTCGACCGCCGCCGCGCTGCACCGTGGGTGGATCTCGCTCAAGGACGCCCTGACCGGTGACGACGCCGGCGGCGTCCTCGGCGCGGCAGCGACGGGTGAGGACCACGCGGTCTCGGAGTACGAGAAGGCCCTCGACCAGGACCTCAGTGCCGGTTTCCGCGACGTGGTGACCCGCCAGCACCAGGCGATCCTCACTGCACGCGACGAGGTCAAGGCCCTCCAGGCCGCCGACTGACGCGGCGCACCACCCGACGAACACCCCTTCACCGACGCAGCCCGGTGGAGGGGTGTTCGGGCACCCGGCATCGCCGGGCGCCCTCACCACCGGGCGGGATGGATGAACGCCGCCGCCGGCCGACACAGCCACTGCGTGACGCGCAGGACGAGCTGCATGTCGGCGAGCCGCGCGGTTCGTAGGTTGGCCAGCCTCGACGGAGTGCAGTCGAGCCGGGCCGCGAGCGCCACCCAGGTGAGGCCGCGCTCGCGGCGCCGCTCGTCGAGCGCGCTGTGGAGCGCGTTGAGGTCCCACCGGAGCCGTCGGTCGGGCCCGGCCTCCGGCAGCGCGACCTCCCCCACGTCGACGACCGGTCCGGTGAGGAAGTCCTCGGGGGCCCGGCCGAGCCAGCGCAGCAGGAACAGCGCGTACTGACACGACACCGTTCCGCGGTTCTCGAGCCGCTGGATCGCTCCGCCGCACAACGAGTGGCCACTCTCGAGCTGCGCGTTGAGGTCCGACGACTGCCTCCACAGCTCGTCCGCCAGCTCGTACCAGCCGAGCCCGCTGTCGCGCCGCTGCTCGTCGAGCGCGTCGAACAGCGCGTCACAGTCGAAGATCGGCAGAGCTTCCACGCGAGCCAGCCTACGACCCGACACCGCTGGCAGGCGGTCGAGGCGCGGCCCGGCGTATGCCGTCCGCTGCCCTCCCGGTCACGTCCTCCGCGGGCGGGTCGCGTCCCCGGGGAAGCCGAACTCCGTGCGGACGCCGGGGCTGAAGGCCACGTGGTCGGGCGGGCGGGCGGCCAGCTGGGGCAGGCCCACCGAGGCCATCAGCCCGTCGTCGAGCTCCAGCAGCTCCGCGTCGTGGACCGGCCACGCCTCGTGGTGGTTGGGGACGTAGACGGTCCGGCCCCACGCCCGCACATGCAGCCCCCAGCGGGAGCTGACGAAGTCGTCGAGGTCGGTGCCCGCACGCCGCTGGCCGGCGCGCACGACGATGTGGCTGCCGGGTCGGTGGCCCCGACGCCGCAGTCGGGCGTCGTAGGTGTGGACGTCCCCACTCACCGCGTAGCGCATCCGGGCCCACCGGTAGGGCAGCGCGAAGGCCGCCCGCGCGCCGGCGACGACGGCCGCCCGGTCGGTGTCGAGGCTGAGGAAGACGATGCCGCGGCGTCCTGTCTCGTCGACGGAGTAGAGCCGCACGTTCGTCTCGAGGAACGACCCGAGCCACGGGACACCCGGGCCGCGTGCCACCCCTGCCCCGACCATCCGGAACGGGATGAGCCCGACGTAGGTCACGCCATCGAGCGTGTCGGGCCGGACCCCGGGGGGCATCCGGCCGGCGACCTCCGCCGGGTCGACCGCCCAGTGCAGGAAGGTCAGGTCCCGCCACTGCTGGTTCATCATGATCGCCCCGGTGAGCGCGGGCGCCTCCGGTGAGACCGGCTCGACCTCAGCGTGGCTCACCTCCTCATCCTATGGCGACCCTTCACGACCGTGCCCACCCGACGGGTCGTCGGGTGGGCACGGTCATGCGTCGCGAGACCGGTCGATCGGTCGGGCTACCTCACCTTCACGACGTCGACGTCGGCGGCCTTCACGAAGGCGAACCGGTGGCCGAGGCTGATCTGGTAGTAGCGCTCGTTGCCCGAGATGACCACGTGGTCGTTCGGGGTGTCGAGCGAGAAGGTGGTCGCGCGGTAGTAGTCCGTCGGGACGGTGAGGTCACCCACGGCATACCGCTGACCGGCCGCGAAGGTGTACTGCAACGGCACGACCGACTGCGCCGGGATCCCCGCCGGGTAGGCCGAGGCCTCCGGGTAGGCCCGCCCGTAGACCGGCACCGAGGTCAGCCCCGCCTTGGGCACGACGTAGCTGCCGCGCACGGGGATCGCCGTCGGGTGCTTCCGCGGGTTCTCGAACCAGCCCTTGACGCCGTTGAACCAGATCGCGGTCCAGTCACCTCTGCGGTCCGCGACGACGAACTCGACGCCCGCCTGGGCGCGCGCCCCGATGTCGGAGACGCCCGTCGTGCTCGGCGACCCGTTCGGGGCGCGGCCGATGTCGTTGACGAGCGGGGCGCTCGCGTCGGGAGCCGTGTGGAGGTAGACGAAGTTGGTCCCCTGCGGCTCGCAGGCGGTGCCCGCCGTCACGCAGGACGTCACGGTCTGGACGTTGTCCTCGAAGCCCGGGACGATCCGGACGAGGTCGGAGCGAGGGCTGGCGCGGTGCGCGTTGAGGGGCGCGCCGAGCAGCTGGAAGTAGTGCTCCCAGTCCCAGTAGGGGCCCGGGTCCCAGTGCATCCCGGCCACGTAGGCGGGCGTCACCCCGGGGACCTGGTCGTGCCCGACGATGTGCTGTCGGTCGAGTGGGATGCCGTACTCCTTCGCGAGGTACTTCACCAGCCGCGCCGACGTGCGGTACATCGGCTCGCTGAACCACGCCGCACCGGTCGCGGCGAAGCCCTCGTGCTCGAGGCCGATCGAGTGGGTGTTGACGTACCAGTTGCCCGCGTGCCAGGCGACGTCCTTGGGGTCGACGTGCTGGGCGATGTGCCCGTCGGACGAGCGCAGGGTGTACTGCCACGACACGTAGGTGGGGTCGGTGACGAGCTTCAGCGTCGTGTCGTAGGTCGCCTCCGTGTTGTGGATGACGATCGACGTGATCTTCGGTGCCTGGGGCCGGTTGGCGAGGTCGTGGTTGCCGTAGCTGCCGGCGCTCGGGCCGAGCTGCTCGTAGGGTGCGGGGACCCACTCGCAGTCGAGTCCTCGCGGGCAGTCCACCGGCCCATTCTGCTTCTTGTGCAACCCGAGCCGCGCGAGCTGGCCACGCTGGGGGACCGTGGCGGTCGGGGCCAGCGAGACGACCTTGCCGTCGACGGTGCGCCGGGCCGCGCCCTTCGTGATCGCGGTGAACGCGTCGTCAGCGAAGGTCGTCGCAGCGTCCTGCTCCACCGAGCCCGAGGCCTCGGCGACGGCTGCGTACCAGGCACCGGGGTCGGTGCCCTGCCCCGTCGGCGCCTTGAGGGCGCGCTGCTCGGCGGCGAGCAGCGCCGCGCCGCCGCGGATGTTGGCCAGCTCGTCGGTGCGCAGGGCCTGCTCGCTCAGCCCGGTCAGCTCGGCCGCCCGGGAGAGGGTGTCGGCGTCGGGGGTGGGCGCAGGGTCCGACGACGTGCCGAGGCCACGGGCCCCGGCCCGGTCGGCGAGGTGGACGTCGACGAGGTGCATCGGGCCGTAGCCCCCGGAGGTGCTGTGCCCCTCGTGGAAGTCCCAGCGCGTCTGCGCATAGGAGACCGCCTCGAGCACCGGCTGCGGCACGCCGAACTCGGCGGACGCGGCGGCGAACGCGCGCTCCCGGCTGCCGGCGTCGGTGCCGACGGAGGTCGCCGGATCGGCGGCCTGGGCGCCGGTGGCGCCGAGGGTGGCCGCGAGTGTGCCGGTCACGGCTGCTGCGGCGACGAGTGCGGTGAGCGGTCGTCGCAGCGCCGGCCGGGCGCGGCGGACGGCCGTGGTGTCGGGCCGTGGGTGGGGTGCTGTCACGGTGGTCAGCCCTTCGTCTCGGTGGGATGGGTATCTGGAGCGTGCACCCTGGCTCTGACAGTCGTGGGTGACCTCCGAACCGGGTCCCGCCCGCCGACGGGCGACGAGGAGGCGACGAGGACGGGAGCCGCCGACGGTCGCGCGACGGGTGCGAATGGGTAGGAACCCGAAGGTATCGGTCCAGCCCACCTCCACTTTTGTCCTATGGCGCGGGGGCCGCCACTTGAAAAGGTTCACCACTCTGTTGCCTGCCCGACGCCCGACCTGCGTGCAGCGACACCGAGAAGGGGTCACGATGGAAGGCATGGGGCATCCCGGCCCACGGCTGGCACTGATGGTGGCGGCACTCGTCCTGAGCGGGTGCGGCACCGCGCTACCGGCTGCTGATCCCGCCCCGGCCGCCACCTCACGGGCCACCGCCCGGGTCGGCGTCGAGCCCATCGAGTCCGCCGAGTCCGCCGAGCCCACGGACGCCACCGACCCCCTCGGTGCCGGGGGTTCCGGTGGGGGGGTCTCCAGCGGCCGGGACACCCCGAGCGTCTCTCTGCCGACCGGCCCCGTCTTCCCGCTCACGCTTCGCCGCACCGGCGGCATCGCCGACTTCCACGACACGGTCGTGCTCGACGACGACGGCCTCGTCACGGTCGACACGACCTCGATCGTGGGTCGGACCTGTCGACTGAGCGCCGCGCAGCGCGGCACCCTCCTCGTTGGCCTCAGCACCCTGCGCCTCACCGGGTCGCACGCGGCGCCATCGACGACCGACGACGGCCCCGACCCGAGCCCCCCGGCCGACGGCGACGCGCCCACCGACCCGATCACCGTGACCGTCACGGACGTCAACGCCAGACCCGTCGACCTCACCGACCCGTCCCTCGGGCAGATCGCAGCGCTCGTCTCGGCCCTCATCACCGACGTCACCCTCACCACCCCCGCGACGACGACGTGCGAGGACACCCCGCAGTAGGAGCGGGAGACGGCACCACGAACACGACGGCCGGTATGCCGCTGAGCGAGCTCAGCGGCATACCGGCCGTCGGTGGTGGGCGCCCTCCGTTCAGCGAGGGATCAGAAGGAGGTGGCCACGTCGTCGAAGACGAAGCTCGTCTGCAGCGAGGAGTCCTCGGAGGCGGCGAACTTCACCGTCACCGAGGTGCCCTTGTAGGCGGTGAGGTCGAGCGACACCTGCGACCACGTCGACTTGGGGGTCGAGATGTTGGAGTAGCTCTTCTTCGTCGTCCCGTTGAGCGAGACCGTCGCCGTGTCATAGGCCCGGCTCGTCGTCGTCTCCGAGGTGTCGATGCGGACCCAGTACGTCAGCGTGGGCGCGCTCGCGGTGGACGGGACGGTGAAGGTCTGCGACTCGCTCTCGTTCGCGGTCGACCCGTTGCCACCGAGCCACAGCTTCCAGGAGCCCCCGTGCGCCGGGCGACCGGTGTTGTTGGTGATCGGGCCGGTGCTGCCGGTCCAGCCGGTCTGGCCCGACTCGAAGCCGCCGTTGGTCAGCGAGCTGCTCGTGGGCGGCGGCGGGGGCGGCGTGGTGCCCCCGCACGTCTCCGCCCCGGCCGGGACGGCGATGCCGCTGAAGGCGCTCTCGACTCCCGTGCACTCGGCGCTGCCGGCGCCGTAGAGGTCCTTGGCCGCCTTGATCGCGCCGGTGCGGGCGGCGGCGTAGTTGCTGTTGGAGGTCAGGTAGGTCGACAGCGCGCGGTACCAGATGCGCTCGACCTTGACGTGCCCGATGCCGCCAAACGTCGCGCCGTTGCAGGCCGTGCTCGTGTAGGTCGTCCCGTTGATCGTCTTGGTGCCCGTGCCCTCGGAGGCGAGGTAGTACCAGTGGTTGAGCGGGCCCGAGGAGTAGTGCGGGTCGAGGCTGCCGATGGTGGAGCTCCAACAGTCGCGGGAGGCACCGTCCCGGCTCGGCCGGTCCATGTAGCGCAGCGGCGTCCCGTTGCCGTTGATGTCGATCTCCTCGCCGATGAGGTAGTCGGGGACGTCGTTGGGGTTGTTGGTGTACCACTCGACGCCGGTGCCGAAGATGTCCGACGTCGCCTCGTTGAGGCCGCCGGCGTCGCCGGTGTAGGCCAGGCCCGCGGTGTTCTCGGTGATGCCGTGGCTCATCTCGTGGCCGGCGACGTCGAGCTCGACGAGCGGGTGGGTGTTGCCCGAGCCGTCGCCATAGGTCATCTGGGTGCCGTCCCAGAAGGCGTTGACGTAGTTCGTGCCGTAGTGGACCCGGCTGCGGGCGCCGGTGCCGTTGTTCCAGATGCCGGCGCGGCCGAGCTGGGTGTTGTAGTAGTCGTAGGTCTTGCCGGCGCCGTAGTGGGCGTCGACCGCCGCGGACTGGCGGTTGCTCGCCGACCCGGTGCCCCAGACGTCGTCGGTGTCGGTGAAGGTCGTCCCGTTGCCCGAGGTCTTGCCGAGCAGGTCGGTCGCGTAGTTGCCGTGGGTGTCGCGCATCGTGTAGGGCGAGCCGGCCGTCGTGGCGATCGGCACGGTCCCGACGAAGATGCCGCTGCCCGTGCCCTCCTTGATGTCGTCCCAGCTGGTGAGGACCTTGCCGGTGCGGGCGTCGACGACCGTGTGGAGACGGGTCGGCGTCTGGTCGGCCTTGATCCCCTCGGTGACGACCTCGTAGGCGAGGCGAGCGCTCTGGGCGCCCTGGTAGATGACGAGCTCCCCGGGAGTTGCGGTCTCCTTGGCGGCCCTGGCCGTGTCGAGGCCGGTCTGACGGGCCGCAGCCTTGCTCACCGTCGGCGTCATCGACGCGGGGGTGGCGTCCTTGCGCCGGTTCCACGTGACGCTCTTGACGGCGCCGCTGGCGTCCTTGTGCGACACGAAGTCGCCGCCGATGACCCGCAGCCCGCCGAGGGTCCGCTCGTAGCGCACGTGCGTGCTGCCGTCGGCGTCCTTGATGACGCTCTTGACCGTGAGCTTCTCGGTCGAGGCGAGGCCGAGGGCACTGGCCGAGGCGTCGGCGCGGGCCTGCTCGGTCGCCTTGAGGGCCTGCGACTCCGGGGCGGGGGCCTGGTGGCCCGCACCTCCCGAGCCGCCGGCGGCGCCGGCGGGGATGGCCGGCGAGACCGCGAGCGCGAGGGCGAGCAGCCCTCCGGTCGCCAGTCCGGACTTCAGTCGGTTCACAGAGATCTCCTTGTCGGGGGAACAACCGGGCAGGCTGCTCGGAGGAGCGTCGACGTCTCGTCGAGGTGGAAGGCGCCGCAGCGAGAGTGACAGTCGCAGCGCGGCGATCCGCCGGTCAACGGCGGATACGAAGTCTTTGCCAAGCCGGGGACCATTCGGGAGTAGCCCTTGCCCGCAACGGCATTCGCTCGGGGGCAAACCGCTCCCGGTGCGTCAGGCGCGGTTTGTGCCGGCACTCTCGCCGGGGTCCAGCCAGGCCTTCACCTGAGCCAAGTCGTCGGGGAGAGACCGCCACCGGACCACCCCCGGTCAGCACGACGACCCCGACGCCCGTGGCGACGGGGGGACCGGGCCGACGGTGCACGCGGACGAGTCTGGCACGCTGGGGGGATGGGACGGGTCACGGTGCGGCGCAGGATCACGACGATCGACGTGGACGCGGTGACCGAGCGGACCCGCGCCGACACCCTCACGGTCGAGGAGCCGCTCGAGCTGCGCGTCAACGGCTCCCCGCTGACGATCACGATGCGCACCCCCGGTCACGACATCGAGATGGTCCACGGCTTCCTGCTGAGCGAGGGCCTCATCGGCGGGGTCGAGGACGTCGCCCTGGCCCGCTACTGCGAGGGGGCCGTCGTCTCCGGCGAGACCGGTTTCGACGAGAACACCTACAACGTCATCGACGTGACCCTCGCAGCCGGCGTCGCGCCGCCCGCCGACTCGGCGACGCGCAACTTCCTCACCTCCTCCTCGTGCGGGGTGTGTGGCAAGGCGAGCATCGAGCAGCTGCGGTCGCAGAGCCGCTTCGACGTGCGCTCCGACCGGACCGAGTTCGCCGCAAAGGTCATCACCTCCCTGCCCGACGCCCTCCGGTCCGAGCAGCGGACCTTCGACAAGACCGGCGGCCTGCACGCGGCCGGCCTCTTCACCGCCGACGGCGAGGCGCTCGTCGTGCGCGAGGACGTCGGTCGGCACAACGCGGTCGACAAGGTGGTCGGTTGGGCGCTGCTCAACAACCGCCTCCCCGCGAGCGGGTGCGTGCTCATGGTCTCGGCCCGCGCCTCGTTCGAGCTGGCACAGAAGTCGATCATGGCCGGGATCCCCTGTCTCGCAGCCGTTTCTGCCCCCTCCTCTCTGGCCGTCGAGTGCGCCGAGGACGCCGGGATGACCCTCCTGGGCTTCGTGCGCGGTTCGCGGCTCAACGTCTACGCTGGCGGGGAACGGGTCACGACCGGCTGACCCTCACCGCGCTGCACCCACCGCACCGGAGGACGTCTTGGCCATCTACGCCATCCACTACACCTACGCCGACGACGTCACCGAGATGCTGACGATCCGACCCCAGCACCGCGAGTGGCTCACGTCGGTCCCCGGCCTGCTCGTGGCGGGGATGTACCAGGGCGAGCACGACGAGGTCTCCGAGGGCGAGCCGACGACCCAGGAGCCACCCAACGCGGCCCTCGTCGTCGTCTCCGGCGAGTCCCTCGCCGAGGTCACGGCGACCTTCGACCAGGACCCCTACATGCTCGGCGGCTACATCCTGCGGCGCGTCGTGCGCGAGTGGAACCCCCCGCTCGGCCCGTGGGTCGCCGACCCCACCAACTCCCCCGGCTGAGCCGTGGATCACCAGCTCAGAGCCGGGTGACCTGCCCCGCCTCGACGTGCCACCGCTCGTCGAGCCGCACGTTCTCGAGCAGCCGTCGGTCGTGCGAGACGAGCAGCAGGGCGCCCTCGTAGGAGTCGAGGGCCTCCTCGAGCTGCTCGATCGCCGGCAGGTCGAGGTGGTTGGTCGGCTCGTCGAGCACGAGCAGGTTGACGCCACGCGCCTGGAGCAGCGCCATCGCGGCGCGGGTCCGCTCCCCCGGGGAGAGCCGGGTGACGGGGCTGGCGACCTGGTCCGCCTTGAGGCCGAACTTCGCGAGCAGGGTGCGGCGCTCGGCCGGCACGAGGTCGGGCAGTGCCTCGCCGAAGGCGTCGCCGAGGGTGAGGTCCTCGCGCAGCCCGGTTCGGGACTGGTCGATCTCGCCGACCGCGACGCTCGCGCCGAGGCTCGCCGACCCCGAGTCGGGGGCCAGTCGTCCGAGCAGGAGGCGCAGCAGGGTCGTCTTGCCGGCGCCGTTCGGGCCGGTGATGCCGATCCGGTCGCGGGCGTCGACCTGCAGCGACACCGGACCGAAGGTGAAGTCTCCCAGCGCGACCCCGGCCTCGTTGAGGGTGGCGACGACCGAGCTCGACCGCGGCGCGGCGCCGATCGAGAACTGGAGCACCCACTCCTTGCGCGGCTCGTCGACCTCGTCGAGCCGCGCAAGCCGCGACTCCATCTGGCGCACCTTGCGCGCCTGCTTCTCGGCGGATTCGATACTCGCGGCGCGTCGGATCCTGTCGTTGTCGGGGCTCTTCTTCATCGCATTGCGCACGCCCTTGGAGCTCCACTCACGCTGGGTCCGCGCGCGCGACTCGAGGTCGGCCTTCGTCCCGGCGAACTGCTCGTAGGCCTCGCGCGCATGGCGCCGGGCCACCTCCCGCTCCTCGAGGAAGGACTCGTAGCCGCCGTCGTGGACGGCCACCGTGTTCTGGGCGAGGTCGAGCTCGACGATCCGGGTCACGCAGCGGGAGAGGAACTCCCGGTCGTGCGAGACGAGCACCACGCCGCCGCGCAGCCCCGTGACGAAGGACTCGAGCCGCTCGAGCCCCGCGAGGTCGAGGTCGTTGGTCGGCTCGTCGAGCAGCACGATGTCGAAGCGGCTCAGCAGCAGCGCCGCGAGCGCGACCCGCGCCGCCTGCCCACCGGAGAGCGAGGTCATCAGCGCGTCGCGACCGACGTCGAGCCCGAGCTCGCCGAGCACCGGCTCGATGCGGTCCTCGAGGTCGGGCGCGCCGCTCGCGAGCCAGTGGTCGAGCGCCACGGCATACGCGTCGTCGGCGCCCGGCTCGTCACTGCCGAGCGCGGCGGCCGTCGTCTCCATCGCGGCCGTCGCGGCGGCCGCTCCCGTTCGTCGGCCGAGGTAGCCCGCGACGGTCTCGCCCGGCACGCGCTCGTGCTCCTGGGGCAGCCACCCGACGAACGCGTCCGCCGGAGCGGTGCTGACCCGTCCCTCGAGGGGCGACGACTCGCCGGCGAGCAGCCGCAGCAGGGTCGTCTTGCCGGCACCGTTGGCGCCCACGACGCCGACGACGTCACCGGGTGCGACCGTGAGGTCGAGGTGCTCGAAGAGGGTTCGGTGGGCGTGCCCTCCGGAGAGGTCCTTGGCCATCAGGGTCGCGCTCACGGTGACAGCCTAGGTGGCCGCGGGCACCCCTCAGAGCCGGTGCACCGTCACGACATCGCCCGCGATGAGCTGGTCGACGCCCTCGGGCACCTCGATGAGACAGTTCGCCTCGGCCAGGGCCCGCAGGTGGCGGGCGTCCGGCGCACGGACCGTGCCGTCCGCGACGACGCTCGTGACGAACTGGACTCGTCCGGGGCGGGTGCGTCGGGTCACCCCGGCGTATGCCGCCGTCCCCACCTCCCGCTGCGGCGCCCCGTGGCGGGCGTCGAGGCCCGGACGGACCAGCACGTGGAAGGCGACGAAGGCACCGACCGGCGTGCCGGGCAGGCAGACGACCGGCAGTGAGCCGAAGCGACCGAGCCCCTGCGGCCCGCCCGGCTGCATCGCCACGTGGACGAAGGAGAAGGTGGGCAGCGGCTCACAGACCTGGCGCACGACCTCGTAGGCGCCGGCGCTGACCCCACCCGTCGTGATGACGAGGTCGACTCGTCCCCGGTGGTTTTCGTCAGACGGTGCAGCATCGGATGCGAGCTCCTCGAGGAGCGCGAGGAGGGCGGCCGGGTCGTCCGGGCAGGTCTCGACGCGCACGACGTCGCACCCGGCCTCGATCGCGAGGGCTGCGACCATCTCGGAGTTCGACTCGTGGATCCCGCCCACACCGGGGTCGGCGCCCGGGGCGGCGAGCTCGGTGCCGGTCGCGACGACGGCGACCCGGGTGCGACGCTGGACGAGCGCCTCGAGCACGCCCGCCGAACGGGCCAGGGCGAGCAGCGCGGGCGTGACGAGGGCGCCGCGGCCGGCGAGCACCGACCGGGCGGTCACGTCCTCGCCGCGCCGTCGCAGGTGCCGGCCCGGCACGAGGTCCTCGAGCAGCTCGACCTCGACGGGGGCCGGGCCGGTGGGTGCGGCGTCGGTGCGCTCGACCGGGACCACGCCGATCGTGCCGACGGGCAGCCGGGCGCCCGTCATCACCCGGGCAGCCTCCCCGGGTGCGAGGGCAAAGTCCGGTGCCGCGCCGGCCGGGACGTCGCCCACCACGGGGAAGCGGCGCTGGTCCGCGGGAGCGGGGTGGGCGGCATACCCGTCCATCGCGCTGTTGTCGAAGCGGGGGAGGTCGTCGGTGGCCACGACGTCCGCGCCGAGGCGACGGCCCACGACGTGACGGTCGAGGGGAAGCCGCTCGAGCTCCCCGGCGCCGAGCAGGGCTGTGACGGCGCTCCGGTGGGCAACGACCGGCACGGGCTCCCGGTCGTGGGGGGCGAGGGGTCGGGGCACGTCCGCCAGTGTGCCCCACGCGGGGTGAACGCCTGCCGGTGAGTCGCCTGAGCGGTACAAAGTGCGCACTCGACTACCGTCGAGTGCGCACTTTCACACACGACGGGAGGTCAGCACTCGATGACGTTGACGGCGAGCCCGCCGCGCGCGGTCTCCTTGTAGATGTCCTTCATGTCGCGGCCGGTCTCCCGCATCGTCTTGACGACCTTGTCGAGCGACACGACGTGCGAGCCGTCCCCACGCAGCGCGGTGCGGGCGGCCGTGATCGCCTTGACCGAGGCGATGGCGTTGCGCTCGATGCACGGGATCTGGACGAGGCCCCCGACCGGGTCGCAGGTCAGGCCGAGGTTGTGCTCCATCCCGATCTCGGCGGCGTTCTCCACCTGCTCCGGCGTGCCACCCATGACCGCAGCCATCGCACCGGCAGCCATCGAGCAGGCCGAGCCGACCTCGCCCTGGCAGCCGACCTCCGCGCCGGAGATCGAGGCGGTCTCCTTGTAGATGACGCCGATCGCGCCCGCGGTGAGCAGGAAGCGGACGACGCCGTCGTCGTCGGCGCCCGGCACGAAGTTGGCGTAGTAGTGCAGCACCGCGGGGATGATCCCGGCGGCACCGTTCGTCGGCGCCGTGACGACGCGGCCGCCGGAGGCGTTCTCCTCGTTGACGGCGAGGGCGTAGAGCGTGATCCAGTCCATCCCCCGCAGCGGGTCGACGCTCATCGCTTCGAGCTGGAGCCGGCGTGCCAGCTCCGGAGCCCGGCGCCGCACCTTCAGCCCGCCGGGGAGCACGCCCTCGTTGCCGATGCCGTTCTTGACGCAGTCCTTCATCGCGCGCCAGATCTCGAGGAGACCGTCGCGCACCTGCTCCTCGGTCCGCCAGGAGAGCTCGTTCTCGAGCATGATCCTGGCGATGGACTTGCCCGTGTCGCGGCTCAGGGCCAGCAGCTCGTCGCCGGTGCGGAACGGGTGCGCGACCGGGGTCGAGTCCTCGACGACCTTGGAGGAGCCCTCGGCCTCCTCGCCGACGACGAAACCCCCACCGATCGAGTAGTAGCTGTGCTCCGACAGGACCGTGCCAGCGGCATCGAAGGCGGTGAAGGTCATGCCGTTCGGGTGCAGCGGGAGGCTCGTGGTGCGGTTGAGCAGGACGTCCTGCGCCTCGTCGAAGGCGATGTCGTGCTCACCGAGCAGCAGCAGCCGCCCATCGGTACGGATCTGCTGGAGCCGCCCCTGGACGAGCCGGGGGTCGCACACCTCCGGTCGCTCGCCGGTCAGTCCGAGGAGGACGGCCGTGTCACTGCCGTGCCCCCGTCCGGTGGCACCGAGGGAGCCGAACAGCTCGCACCTCACCCGGGTGACCTGGCCGAGGAGTTTATCGTCGCGCAGCCCCTCCCCGAAGAGGACAGCGGCCCGCATCGGGCCGACGGTGTGCGAGCTCGACGGCCCGATGCCGATCGAGAAGAGGTCGAAAACGCTGAGCGCCATGGGAGTCCTGACTTCGTGTCGTCGCTGACGTCGGCCGTCGCGGGGTGGTGGACAGCCGATGCGAGCCTACGGCCGCCCGGCGGCACCCAGCACGCGCGAATGACCGCCGTCGGGCTCGATGCCCTCCCGTTCGTCCCCGGGTCGCGCGGCTCCGCGCCGCGAGAGCTCGCGATCGAGCCCGCCGAGGAGCTCCACGAATGCCGTGTTCACCCATGCCGTGTCGGCTGCGCAGCAGCTGCCCCATCGGTCGAGCGGCCGGGCTCGCGCTCGCTCGAGAGGAGCCACCCCATGACCGAGATCCGCTTCGTCCACGGCGCCCCCGTATGCGACGCGGATGCCGGTGACAGCCGGTGGAGCCCCTGCGCCCTCGGGAGGTGCGGGGCTGGCCGAGGACGCAGCTGCTCTACATCAGCTCCTGCCTGCCCGAGCCCCCCCCCGTCGACCTACCTGGTGTGCACCGAGGATCGTCGGCGTGACCCTGGCGGCTCCCCTCCGGCGGTGCGCCCTTCCGAGTCGGGTGTCCGGGGCACCTGACGGCGCGGGTGGGAGAAAGTGCGCACTCGACCGGAGGGGTGGGAGAAACTGCGCACTCGACCGGAGGGGGGTGGGGTCAGCGGGTGGCGACGACCTCGGCGATGAGCTGGTGGCCGTCGTTGAACTCGATGATCCGGCGCGAGGCCCCCGTGGCGTCGTCGACGACGGCGGAGATGACGTGGGCGACATTGTCGCGCGACGCCTGGGCCGGCTTGACGTCCTCACCGGTCTCGATGTGCCCGGTCGCGGCGTCGAGGGTCAGCCCGCTCGGACGCAGGATCGTCCAGTCGAGGTCGGTGCCCTGCAGGTGCTCGTCCGCCTCGGTCTTGGCCTGGGCATAGGTGTAGAAGTCGTTGTCCTCGGGGACGCCGTGGTCGGGGCCGGCACCGAAGTAGGACACCATGACGAACCGCTCGACACCCGCGGCCTTCGTGGCCTCCATGGCGCGGATCGCCGCGTCGCGGTCGACGGCCAGAGTCCGCTCGGGGCTGCCGCCGCCGGCTCCTGCCGACCAGACGACGACGTCGTTGCCGCGCAGCACGTCCGCGAGCTCGTCGGTGCTCGCGTTCTCGATGTCGGCGACGACCGGGGTCGCGCCCGCGGCCGTGATCTCGTCGGACTGCTCGGGCTTGCGGATGACGGCCGTGACCTCGTGGCCGTTCGCAGCGAGGAGCGGCTCGGCGAGGAGGGCGACCTTGCCGTGACCGCCGAGGATGATGACGCGAGACATGAGGAGAACCTTTCCGACAGCCGGCATGGGCATCCGGACCGTCGTCGGTGCAACGCCACCACACCCGTCGACCCTTCCCGATACGCCTGGCAGATCGTCAGAGGGACGTGAGGCGATGGCGTCCGGTGGCCCGGCCCGAAGACCGAGCCACCGGCACCGGTCCGGCCTCAGCCGTTGATGATCTTGACGCCGAACGAGAACGGCACGGTCGAGGTCATGGTCCGGTCGACCGACCCCGGGCCCCACTCGTCGACCTTCGTCGTCATCGTGTAGTAGCCGTACACTCGCTGGCAGATCACGCGCCCACCCGGGGGCAGGCTCACCGACCCACCAGCGGTCGTCGCCTGGCTGGCGGTCTGCGTGAGCGTCACCTGCTGGGTCCCCGAGACGCTGGCTTCGGCCACGCCCCAGACGGAGGCCTTGAGGCTCGCCGTGAGGGAGACGCTGTTGGCGTAGCTGCGGCTGATCGAGGTCGTGAAGGAGCAGTGCATCGTCGCGGTGTACTTCGAGGAGTTCGTCAACGGGACCGACTCCACCACCGTGGACTTCTTGACGATGTTCGACGTGGTGATGCATCGTCCGGCATACGTGCTGCCGGCGCACCGCTGGGCGGCCTCGGCGGGCACCACGCCCACCGCCATGACCGCAGAACCTGTCGCTAGGACAACTGCGGCCAGCCGAGCTGTAGCCCTCATTGTGCGTTCCTTCCCTGGCCCGAGTCCGCTTGTGACACGGGGACTTTCGGCCGCCCGAGGGTGGCCCGGATCCGGCGGACCCAGGCTCAATGTAGGACCGCGACCGACCCCCCGTCCGCGACACGCCCAGCGCAAGAAAACGCGGCGGCCCGACCGGTGCCGGCCAGGCCGCCGCGGAGCGCGCGAGGTGGGGTACGGGTCAGTCCGCGCCGCCCCGACGCGCGAAGAGCCAACCGATGAGGACGCCGACGAGACCAGCCGCCGCGAACCCGGCGTAGCGCTGCATCAGCACCGGTAGCACCGCCGCCCCGAGGTCGAGGCTGTCGTCCTCCTCCACCGCGGAGGTCACCCGGCGCGGGGGAACGGCGGTCACCGCCTCCTCAGCCGCCGCCTCGACCGGAGCCGCGCCGGCCGAGTGCGCCGGCGCCGCATCCGGCTCACCCGGCTGCCCCGGCTGCTCCGGCTGCTCCGGCTGCTCCGGCTGCTCCGGCTGCTCCGGCTGCTCCGTGGTCAGCTGCTTCTCGACGCAGGCCACGAAGGCCTGGAGCAGCTTGTCGGAGACGTCCTGCATGACGCCCCGGCCGAACTGCGCCGGCTTGCCCGTCACGGTCAGGTCCGTCACGACGTCGGCACGGGTGCCGGCGCCGTCGGGGCTGAGCTCGATCGACACCGTGGCCCCCGCGGTGCCGTTGCCCCGCTTGTCCTTGCCCTTGGCCGCGATGACGGCGCGGTGGGCCGCGTCGTCCCGCTCGACGAAGGAGCCGGAGCCGGAGTAGACGAGCGCGATCGGGCCGAGCTTGACCTTGACCGTGCCGGAGAAGCTGTCGTCGTCGACCTCGGTGACGGTCGCCCCGGGGAAGCAACCGCCGACCTTCTCGAGGTCCATGAACAGGGCCCAGGCGTCGTCGGGCGAGGTGGGGACGGTGAAGGAGTGGGTCAGGTCCACCGGATGGCCCCCCGTCGCCCCGCTGCGTGGGCAGGCGAGACCGCCGCGTGTGCGTCTGTGCTCACCGGGTCACGCCCCCGCTGCCGCGAGCACCGCTCGCCGGGTGAGCACCGTGGCGAGGTGCTTGCGGTAGTCGCTGTTGCCGTTGAGGTCGGAGGGCGGGTTGGTGCCCTCGGCCACGGCGGCGACGGCGGCCCGCACGGCCTCGTCCGTCGCCTCCTTGCCGACGAGGGCCTCCTCGACGGCCCTGGCCCGCAACGGGGTCGAGCCCATGTTGGTGAGCCCGACGCGGGCCTCGGCGATCGAGCCACCCTCGCTGCGGACGGTGGCGGCGATGCCGACGATCGACCACTGGTGGCTGACCCGGACGAACTTCTCGTAGTGCGCACCCCAGCCGGTGTGCTTGGGGACGCGGATCTGCGTGAGCAGCTCGTCCTCCCCCACCGCCGTGCTGAAGAGGTCCTCGAAGAAGTCGTCCGCCGCCACGGTGCGGGTCTGCCCACCCACCCCGGCGATGACGAACTCGGCCCCGAGCGCGAGCACCGGCGCACCGACGTCACCGGCGGGATCGGCGTGCACGAGCGCGCCGCCGATCGTCCCGCGGTGCCGGATCTGCGGGTCCGCGACGGTCGCGATCGCCTTGGACAGCAGCGCCGCGTGGGTGCTGATCGCCTCGGAGGCGAGCACGGCGGCATACGTCGTCATCGCGCCGATGACGAGGTGGTCGCCCTCCTCCGTCACCCCCTGCAGCTCGCTGATCTTGCCGAGGTCGATGACGACCCCCGGCGCGTTGAGCCGCATCCGCAGGATCGGCAGCAGCGACTGGCCGCCGGCGAGGATCTTCGCCTCGTCACCGTGCTCGACGAGGGCGTCGATCGCCTCGGACACCGACGTGGGCGCGAGGTAGTCGAACGATGCGGGGATCACAGGGCACCACCTTCGGTGGACGGGACGGCTTGGTTGGGGGCGTCCGCGTCGAAGTGCGGCTGCCCCTCACGCTCGCCCTCGTCCGGGTCGGTCTTCGAGCCGGACTGGATGGCGTTCCAGACCCGCTCGGGCGTGCACGGCATGAGGATGTCGCTGACGCCGAAGTGGCGGATCGCGTCGACGACGGCGTTGACGACGGCCGGAGTTGACGCGATGGTCCCTGCCTCACCGACTCCCTTGGTGCCCAACGAGTTCGACGTCGCAGGCGAGGTGGTGTGCTCGCTGACGTAGTTGATCGTGTCGGCCGCCGTCGGCAGCGTGTAGTCGACGAAGGACCCCGTCACGAGGGTGCCGTTGTCGTCGAACTCCGCACCCTCCCAGAGCGCCTGGGCGATGCCCTGGACGAGCCCACCGTGCATCTGGCCCTCGACGATGAGCGGGTTGATGATGTTGCCGATGTCGTCGACGCAGACGTACTTGCGCATCGTCGACGCGCCCGTCTCGGTGTCGATCTCCATGGCGCACAAGTGGGTCCCGTGCGGGAAGGAGAAGTTCACCGGGTCGTAGGTCGCGTCGGCGTCGAGGCCGGGCTCGACCCCGTCGGGGAGGTTGTGGGCCGCGAAGGAGGCGAGGGCCAGCTCAGCCATCGTCACCCCCTTGTCGGTCCCCTTGACGCCGAAGCGACCCCCGACGAACTCGAGGTCGTCGACGCTCGCCTCGAGCAGGTGCGCAGCGATCGGCCGGGCCCGCTCGATGACCTTGTCGGCGGCCCGCACGATGGCCTCGCCGCCCACGACGAGCGAGCGCGAGCCGTAGGTGTCCATCCCCTTGTGCGAGATCTGCGTGTCGCCGTGCAGCACCTCGATGTCCTCGAAGGGCACCCCGAGCCGGTCGGAGACGATCTGGCTCCACGCCGTCTCGTGCCCCTGGCCGTGGGCGGAGGCGCCGGTCAGCACCTCGACCTTGCCCGTCGCGAGCATCCGGATGCTCGCGTGCTCCCAGCCGCCGGCGCCGTAGTCGAGCGACCCGAGCACCCGCGAGGGGGCCAGGCCGCACATCTCGGTGAAGGTCGAGATGCCGATCCCGAGCTGCACCGGGTCACCGGACTCGCGACGCCGCTTCTGCTCGGCGCGCAGCTCGTCGTAGCCGAAGAGCTCCTTCGCCTTGGCCGTCGCCTTCTCGTAGCTGCCGGAGTCGTAGGTCATCCCGGCGACGCTGGTGAAGGGGAACTCGTCCTCGGTGATCCAGTTCTGCTCGCGGATGGCGAGCGGGTCGACCCCGACCTCGGCCGCGAGCTCGTCCATGATCCGCTCGATGGCGTACGTCGCCTCGGGGCGACCTGCGCCGCGGTAGGCGTCGACCCAGGTCTTGTTGGTCAGCACCGTCTGGCAGGTGAACTGGTAGGCGGGGAACTTGTAGATCGAGTTGTACATCCAGGCGCCGAGGACCGGCACCCCGCCGCCGACGACGCCGATGTAGGCGCCCATGTCGGCGAGCAGGTGGACCTTGAGGCCGGTGACCGTGCCGTCCTTCTCCGCGGAGAGGGTGAGCTTCTGCCACTGGTCGCGGCCGTGGTGGCCCGAGACGAGCGACTCCGACCGGGTCTCGGTGTACTTCAGCGGCTTGCCGAGGCGACGGGCCAGGGCGATCGTGATGAACTCCTCCGGCGTCGTCTGGAGCTTGCCGCCGAAGCCGCCACCGACGTCAGGGGCGATGATCCGCAGCTTCGACTCCGGCACCCCCATCACGGCCGCGACGAGGAAGCGCAGGATGTGCGGCACCTGGGTGGAGGACCAGACGGTCAGCTGCTCGGCGGTCGGGTCGACGACGACGGAGCGCGGCTCCATGAACGCCGGGATGAGCCGCTGCTGGCGGTACTCCCGCTCGATGACGATGCCGTCGGTGCGGGCCTTGGCGATGGCCTCCTCGACGTCACCGCCGGAGCCCTGCTCGGCGGAGTCGAGCTTCCACAGCGCCGACTTGTTCGTGCCGAGGTCGGGGTGGGCGAGGACCGTGTCGGCCGCCGCCTCCTTGAGGTCGAGCGCCGCGGGCAGCTCCTCGTAGTCGACGTCGACGAGCTCGGCGGCGTCGCGGGCCTCGGCGGGGGTGCGAGCCACGACGACGGCGACGATCTCGCCGGCGCACGCGACCCGGTCGATCGCGACCGGGAGGTGGGTGGGCGTGACCTGGTCGGGCGTGATCGGCCACGCGTTGGCGATCGCTCCCTGCTCGTCCTTGACGTCCTCGCCGGTGACGACGGTGACGACGCCCGGCGCAGCCTTGGCCTCGTCGACGTTGATCGCGGTGATCTTGGCGTGGGCGAAGGGGCTGCGCACCATCGCGAGGTGGAGCATCCCGGGAAGCACGATGTTGTCGGTCCAGCGGGTGCGACCGGTGATGAGGCGCTGGTCCTCCTTGCGCCGGCGGGCCCGACCGATCTCGGGGGTGGACTGGGCCGGGGCGTCCTCGGTGATGGTCATGCGTTCACCGCCGACTCGCTCGCGGCGGGGGCGGCGGGGGTGTCGGCGACGTCGTCGCGGCCCTGCTGGCCCGAGGCGCTCATCGCGCCCGCGGCCTGCTGGACCGCCTTGACGATGTTCTGGTAGCCCGTGCACCGACAGAGGTTGCCCTCCATGCCCTCACGGATCTCTGACTCGGTGGGGTCGGGGTTGTTCTTGAGCAGGTCGCAGGCCTGCATGATCATGCCCGGCGTGCAGTAGCCGCACTGGAGGGCGTGGCACTCGTGGAAGGCCTGCTGCATCGGGTGCAGCTCGCCGTGCTCCGAGAGCCCCTCGATGGTCGTCACCTCGTGGCCGTCGGCCTGCACGGCGAGGACGTTGCACGACTTGACGCTCACACCGTCGAGGTGCACGGTGCACGCCCCGCAGTTGCTCGTGTCACAGCCGACGACCGTGCCGGTCTTGCCGACGTCGGTTCGGAGGTAGTGGACCAGGAGGGTCCTCGGTTCGACCTCGTCGGAGTAGGAGACTCCGTCGACGGTCACCTTGATGCGGGTCATTCGTGTACCTTCCTGCTGCGCTGCAGTGGCTTCCCTTGGCGCGATTGTCACCCGCGCCGACCCCCCTGACAAGAGCAGGTCGTGATCCACGCGGCCCGGAGGGGAAAGATGGGGGTATGACGATGCACGCCGACGACTACCAGGCCCTCCGTTCCCGCTACGACTCGATGACCTACCGCCGCACCGGCCGGAGCGGTCTCGACCTCCCCGCCGTCTCGCTGGGGCTGTGGCACAACTTCGGGGACGACGTCCCGCTGGAGAGCCAGCGGGCCACGCTGCGCCGCGCCTTCGACCTCGGCGTGACCCACTTCGACCTCGCCAACAACTACGGCCCGCCCTACGGCAGCGCCGAGCGCAACTTCGGCACGATCTATGCGCAGGACTTCGCGCCCTATCGCGACGAGCTGATCATCTCGTCCAAGGCCGGCTACGACATGTGGCCCGGCCCCTACGGTCAGGGCGGCGGCTCGCGCAAGTACGTCCTGGCTTCCCTCGACCGGTCGCTGCAGCGGATGGGCCTCGACTACGTCGACATCTTCTACAGCCACCGTTTCGACGAGACGACGCCGCTCGAGGAGACGATGGGCGCCCTCGACACCGCCGTCCGTCAGGGCAAGGCCCTCTACGTCGGCATCTCGTCCTACTCCGGCCCCCGCACCAAGGAGGCCATCGAGATCCTCCGCGACCTCGGGACCCCGCTGCTCATCCACCAGCCGAGCTACTCGATGCTCAACCGCTGGGTCGAGGAGGACCTGCTCGACGTGCTCGGTGTCGAGGGCGTCGGCTGCATCGCCTTCTCACCGCTCGCGCAGGGCATGCTCACCGACAAGTACCTCAAGGGCGTTCCTGCGGGCTCCCGGGCGTCGCAGGGCAAGTCGCTCTCGCCCGACCTGCTCACCGAGCAGACGATGAAGCACGTCCGCGCACTCAACCGGATCGCGAAGACCCGTGGCCAGACCCTCGCCCAGCTCGCCCTCGCGTGGATCCTGCGCGACGCCCGGGTGACCTCGGTCCTCATCGGCGCCTCGAGCGTCGCCCAGCTGGAGAACAGCCTCGGCGCGCTCGACAACCTCGAGTTCAGCGACGACGAGCTCGACAAGATCGACCGGCACGCCGTCGAGGGCGGCATCAACCTCTGGAAGACCTCCAGCTCGCACTGACCCCTCCCCCCACCCCGAGCCGACGGGCCCAGCGCGTATGCCGCTGGGCCCGTCGCTCAGGCCGGCGGCTCGCCGTCGTGGGCCGGATGGTGGTGGTGGATCGGCCCCTCGGTCGCCGCGAGCCGCTCACCCGCGCCGCCCCAGCGCTGCGCGATGATCTCCGCCGCGATCGAGACCGCTGTCTCCTCGGGCGTCCGCGCGCCCAGGTCGAGGCCGATCGGCGAGCTCATCCGGGCCAGCTCGTGCTCCTCGAGGCCGACCTCGCGCAACCGGGCGAGCCGGTCCTCGTGGGTGCGCCGCGAGCCCATCGCCCCGATGTAGGCCACCTCGGGCAGGCGCAGCGCCAGCTCGAGCAGCGGCACGTCGAACTTGGGGTCGTGGGTGAGCACCGCGATCACGGTCCGCTCGTCGACCCGCCCGGCGTCGACCTCGTCGCGCAGGTAGTCGCTCGGCCAACGCACGATGACCTCGTCCGCCCCGGGGAAGCGCGAGGTCGTCGCGAAGACGGGCCGGGCGTCGCACACGGTCACGTGGTAGCCGAGGAAGCCGCCGACCCGGGCGACGGCCGCCGCGAAGTCGATCGCGCCGAACACGAGCATCCGCGGCTTCGGCGCGTAGGACGCGACGAAGACCCGCATCCCCTCGCCGCGCCGCTCCCCGTCCGGGCCGTAGGTGATGATGCCGGTGCGCCCGCCGGCAAGCATCCCCCGGGCGTCGTCGCGAACGGCGGCGTCCGCCCGCGCGCTCCCCAGCGATGCCGGCGCAGCGGCCGGGGCGGCCCCCTCGTCGTCCTCCTCGGAGTGCACGACGACCCGCCGGCCCACCCACGACGGCTCCGGGTGCTCGATGACCGTCACGACGGCGACCGGTCGCCCGGCCTCGATCTGCGCGGCGACGGTGCCGAGCTCGGGGAAGCTCGCCCGGGAGACCTCCTCGACGAAGACGTCGAGGATGCCGCCGCAGGTGAGACCCACGGCATACGCGTCGTCGTCGCTCACCCCGTAGCGCTGGAGCACGGGTCGACCGGAGGCGACCACCTCCTGGCCGAGCTCGTAGACCGCGCCCTCGACACAGCCGCCCGACACCGACCCGACGGCGGTGCCGTCCGGGCCGACGAGCATCGAGGCGCCGGCCGGTCGCGGAGCCGAGCGCCACGTGCCGACGACGGTCCCGACCCCGACGCTCTCCCCGGCCGACCACCACTGCATCAGCTCCGTCAGCACCTCACGCACGCGCCACCACCTCGATCAGCTCCTCGAACGCCGCGAGCGAGTGCCCCGCGACGAAGTCGTCGATGTGCGGCAGCGCCGCGACGATGCCCTGCTGCACCGGTTGGTAACCGAGCTTGCCCCGGTGCGGGTTGGACCAGACGACCCGGTGCGACAGCGCGGCGAGGCGGCGCATCTGCTCCCCGAGCAGCTCCGGGCCCTCCCGCTCCCAGCCGTCGCTGAACACGACGGTGACGGCGCCCCGCGCCATCCCGCGCCGGCCCCAGCGGTCGAGGAAGGCCCCGATCGCCTCGCCGAGCCGGGTGCCGCCCGACCAGTCGGGCACTGCTTGCCCAGCGAGCAGGAGGGCCCGGTCGGGGTCGCGCTCGCGCAGCGCCCGCGTGACGTGGGTGAGCCGGGTCCCCATCGTGAAGACCTCCGTCGTGTGTGGCCCACCGTCGGCGCGGTCGGCCTGGACGAAGGCGTGGGCGAGCCGGAGCAGGCTGTCGGCGTAAGCGCTCATCGACCCGGAGACGTCGATGAGCAGGACGATCCGTCGGGGCCGGGTCCCGCTGCGTCGGTGGTGGACCCGGCCCGGCTCACCCATCCGCCGTAGCTGCTCGCGCAGGGTGGCGGGACCGTCGACGAGACCGGTGCGCGCGCGCACGTGCCGCCGGGCCCGGCGGCGCGGCGGTCGGGGCCGCAGGGTGGCGAACAGCCGACCCGCGACGGCCCGCTCGGCGGGGCTGAGCGTCGCGACGTCGCGGTGGCGCAGCACCTCCTGCGCGCTCGCCTGCGCGCGGACCACCTCGTCGTCGCCCTCCTCGGCGCCGCCCTCCGCAGGCTCGGTGAGCGGTGCCTGGCGGACCGGCTGGCGACGGTCCTCGTGTCGCTGGCCCCGGGTCAGCCGCTCCCCGGAGAACCACGCGGCGAAGACCTTCTCGTAGCGCTCGATGTCGGCCGGTGAGGAGGTGAGCGTCGCGCGCCCGGCCCAGTAGACGCGGCGCCGCTCCTCGAGTCCCACCGTCGCCGCCGCCTCGAGGAAGGTCCGCTCGCGGTCGGCCGTCACCGCGACCCCCGCGGCCCGCAGCGCGCGCGCCAGCCCGAGCAGGATCGCGTCGGCGGCGACGCGGCCCGGCTCGGGGTGGGTGGACACGTCCATCGTCACGCCGTGAGGAGCTTGTCGAGCTGGGCGCGGACCCGCTCGGAGTCCTCGCGGTACTTCACGGCCGCGCCGAGCGTCGCCGCGGCGAGCTCGGGGTCGAGGGTGCTCGCACCGAGCGCGTCGAGCGCACGCGCCCAGTCGAGGGTCTCCGCGACACCCGGGGGCTTGATCAGCTCACCGCCGTCACGCAGCCGCTGGACGACCCGGACGACCTGCTCGGCGAGGGCCGCCGACACCTCGGGGAGCCTGCTGCGGACGATCTCGAGCTCGCGGGCCAGCCCCGGGTGGTCGATCCAGTGGTAGAGGCAGCGTCGCTTGAGCGCGTCGTGCAGCTCGCGGGTGCGGTTCGAGGTGAGCACGACGATCGGGGGTGTCGTCGCCGCGATGGTCCCGAGCTCGGGGATGGTCACCTGCCACGTCGAGAGCACCTCGAGCAGGAAGGCCTCGAACTCGTCGTCGGCCCGGTCGATCTCGTCGATGAGCAGGACGCACGGGGCCGAGCGCAGGGCGTCGAGCACGGGCCGGGCGAGCAGGAAGCGCTCGTCGAAGAGCTCCGCCTCGAGCTCGCTCGTGTCGCGCCGCGCGTCACCGGCGAGCGCCTCGACGGTGCGCAGGTGCAGGATCTGGCGCGGGAAGTCCCAGTCGTAGAGGGCCTGTGTCGCATCGATCCCCTCGTAGCACTGGAGCCGGATCAGCCGCAGGTCGAGGGTCTCGGCGAGGGCCTCGGCCAGGGCGGTCTTGCCGGTGCCCGGCTCGCCCTCGAGCAGGATCGGTCGGCCGAGCCGGGTCGCGAGGAACGTCACGGTCGACAGGGCGTCGTCGGCGAGGTAGCCGGTGCGGGCGAGGGCGGCGGTGACGGCGTCGGCACTGACGAAGGCGGGCTCCATGCCCCGAGCATTGCCGACGATCGGCGTCGGCGAAAGGGCGGGGCCCACCGCGCCGGTCGGTCAGGCGCCGGGGAGGTCCCCGGGACGGTCGACGTCACGTCCCGTCGCGAGGTCGCTGCAGTCGACGAGGAGGTGCTCGTGGTCGCGGAAGTACCCGCGCGCTCCGTGGTCACCGACGGCGACCGCCGCGACGTCCGTCCAGTGGTCGCGCCCCAGCAGCACGGGGTGCCCGGCCCGGCCGGCGTATGCCGCTCGCCCCAGTGCCGTGCGCCAGGGGGCACCCGGTTCGTCCAGCGCGCTCGCCGTGGCGACCTCGGCGACCTCTGCGCCGGCCCGGTCGAGGAGCCGGGCGACGACGTCCGGTCCGACGTCGGGCAGGTCGACGAGCAGCACGAGCGCCGCGAACACCGGGGTCTCGCCCTCGCGTGGGGTGCGGACGAGGGCCGACAGGCCGGAGCGCAGCGACGCCCCCATCCCCTCGTGCCAGAAGGGGCTCTCGACGACGTCGACGTCCCGGCCGAGTCGAGACACGATCTCGCGGACCTCGGCAGCGGCCGCACCGACGACGACCGTCACCCCGTCGCAGCCGCCGTCGACGAGCACGTTGACCGCCCGCTCGACGAGCGTGGGCCCGCCGGCCTCGGTGCGCACCAACGCCTTCGGGCCACCCATCCGCCGACCTGACCCAGCCGCGAGCACGAGGCCCCTGACGTGGTGGACGCGTGGCCGGCGGTCCGGAGCGGGCGGGCCGTCGGGGGACTGCGGCATACCCTCGGTCATGCGGCGACGCTATCGCGCGAGGCCACCGTGATGGTCGGGCTCCTCAGCGCAGGTCCGCGAGGGTGAGGGTCCAGACCGGGTTCGTCGCGAGCTCGGTGACCCGGGAGCCGTGGGCGAAGTGGCTCTGCGGCTGGACGAGGGGCACGAAGGGGCTGGCGACGTTCATGCTCAGCTGCCACCGGGTGTAGGCCTGGGCCCGGTCGGCCCCGACGGAGCTGCGGGCCAGCTGGGTGAAGGCCTCGACGAGCGGCGCGGCACCGACCCGCCAGCCGGCCCGGAGCCCGACGACCTGACCGGGCGCGAAGGCGAGGTAGCTCTCGGGGTCCGGGTAGTCGGGGTTCCACGACCAGAGGCCGATCGCATCGGCGCCCCGCCGGTAGGTCGGGAGGGCCTCGGTGGAGCGAGCCGGGGCGAGCCGGACGGTGATTCCGACGTCGGCCAGCTGGGCCTTGACGGCCGACGCGAGCGCGGTCGACGGGATCCCCTGGATCGGCAGGTCGACGGCGTAGGAGAGGGGAATCGACTGGCCGCGGTAGCCGGAGCGGGCGAGCGCCGCCTTCGCGGCGGCGAGGTCGCGGGTGGGCCGCACCGCGAGCGGACGCGTCGCCGACGTCGCCGACGACGTCGACGGCGTCGGGGTGGTCGCGGCACGGGGCGCGGAGGTGGACGGAGTCGGCGTCGGCGTGGCCGGCGTCCCCGTGGGAGCCGGGGTCGGCGCCGCGCCGGGTGGGATCGTCTCGCTCGGGTCGGGGGCCAGCGCCGCAGAGCCGGGCTCGAGGGCGCCGGTGATGCCGGTCGGGATGAGCCCCACCGCAGGCAGTGCGTCGCCTGCCGCGGCGCCGAGGGCCTCCCGGTCGATCCCGAGGCGGACGGCCTCCAGGAAGTCGGGGTTGGCCGTCCAGCTGTTGATCCGCTTGTCCTGGTTGAGCAGCAGGAAGGCGGTCGTCGAGGACCGCATGCTCGTCAGCGACACCGTGACCCCCGGGGCCGGCGTGGGGCGCGAGTTCGGCGCGCCGGCGCCGGTCGTGCCGGTCGGGCCGGTTGACGTCGGGCTGGGGCTCGCGACGTCACCCGGCGGGGCGGTGGCGGTGCCGCTCGCCTCGGCGAGCGCGCTGGCCTGCGCCGGGGAGAGGTCGAGCACGACGTCGGCGGCCCCGGAGGCGATGTCCCCAGCCTGCTGCGCCATCGTGCGGTGGCGCAGCTCCACGACGGGGAAGGCCGGCGCCGAGCCGCGCCAGTGCGGGTTGGCGACGAGGCGCACCGTCCGTCCCGACGCGGCGCCCGCCGGCTCGGCGAGCATGTACGGCCCGGAGCCCGCGGAGTGGGTCGTGAGCCACCCCCCGGCGGTGTCACCCATGCCGGTCGTGCCGCCGTGGGCGCGGACGGCGTCGGCGTCGAGGATCCCGAAGGCGGGGTTGGCGAGGATCGCGGGGAGGGCGAAGTTCGCGCCTGGCGAGGTGAGGGTGAGGGTGCGGTCGTCGATCCGGGTGGAGGTCACCGCGCCGATCAGTCGGGCCGCCGTGCCGTCGAAGCCGCGAGCCCGGTCGAGCGTGAAGATGACGTCGTCGGTGGTGACGGGCGAGCCGTCGGAGAAGGTCGCGCCCTTGCGCAGGCGCAGGGTCAGCCAGTTGCCCTCGGGCGACATGGTGAACTCGGCCAAGCCGGAGACCGGCGTGGTCTGGTCGTCGTCGGCGAAGGTCGTCAGGGTCTCGTAGAGGGCCTTCGTCAGCAGGGCCCCGCTCCGCCCGAACTGTGTCGTCGGGTCGAGCGACGAGTGGTCGAAGACGGTCTCGACGACGAGGGGTGCGGCCGTCGTCGGGTCTTGCGTGCCGCCCGCGTCCGTCGTGCCGGTGGCGGAGGCGGATCCGACCGCCGGAGGGGTCGGGGTGCTCGTGCAGGCCGCCAGGCCGAGGGCCACGGCCGCCACGAGGGCGCAGGCGGCCGCACGGCTGACGGCTGGTCGGCGCATGGGTCCTCGGGTGGCTGGCGGTGGTGACGGGGGCCTGGCTGCAAGGCCCCGACGGAGGGCGCCGACACTTGTCGCCGGAACGTCCGCCGGAACGTCCCCCGGGCGCTCGACCGTGCGCGCCGAGTCTAACCGCTCAGCCCGAGGCACACGGTCAGGGCAGGAGGTCGTCGAGGTAGAGCGGGAGCATCTCCCACCACGTCGGCCAGTCGTGCTTGTAGCCCGGACCCCAGTCGTCGACCCGGTTGGGGATCCCCTTGGAGCCGAGCAGGTTCCCCACCGCCCAGGACTCGCTGGGGTCCTCCCACTGTCCGCTGCCGGAGGCGAGCACGATCATCGTGCGCCGCAGCGCATCGAGCTGGGGGCCCTCGAGGCCGGGCAGGAAGTGCAGCGGGGAGGAGTAGTAGAGGTCGTCGTTGACCTGGCCCCCGGAGAACTGCTCGATCGCGTAGGTGCCGCTCATGCACACCGCGGCGTCGACGAGCTCGGGGTAGCGGCAGGTGATGGCAAGCGCGTTGAAGGCACCGATCGAGGCGCCGGCCACGACGACCCGCATGGGTGCGCCGAGATCGGAGTGGATGGCCGGGATGACCTCGCGGGCGATCGCCTCGTGGAAGCCGTGGAAGAGGGCGAACTGGTGCTCGGGGGATCCCCGCCGCTCGGCCAGGGCCCGCCCGGCGACGCTGTCGACGGAGTAGACCTTCGCCCGACCGGCGTCGATGAGCGGCCGCAGGCGGTCGATCATCTGGCGCCGCTCGACCTCCTCCGCGTCACCGCCGGCGGTCGGGAAGAGCAGGACCGGCGCGCCGTAGGTCCCCCAGCGCGCCACCGCGATGTCCTGGCCGAGCCGCTCGGAGTACCACTGGTCGGTGACCTTCATGCTCGTCTCCTTCATCTCTGTCGCTCGATCCCGCGGCCGTGAGCCCCCGCGGGTTCAGTTTTTCGGGGGGACACGGGGGCGCAGGCCGCTCGCGGCCGTGAGCCCCCGTGGGTTCAGTTTTTCGGGGGACACGGGGGCGCAGGCCGCTCGCGGCCGTGAGCCCCCGTGGGTTTATTCGTAGACGAACTTCTGTGGGCCGGGGAAGAGCCAGGAGAGTCCGTCGCCGAGCCGGTCGCGCCAGTTCTCCCAGTTGTGTCCGTCACGTGACTCGACGTACTGCACCCGCGTGCCGGTGTGGCGCAGCACCGGCACCATCGACCGGTTCGGCGAGATGAGCGGCTCGTAGACCCCGCACGTCATGAAGATCCGGTCGACGACCTGGGTGGGCCGTTCGCGGAAGCGGTTGACGAACTTCACGACCGGGTCGAACGCCGGTCCGCCGCCGTGGTCGAAGCCGATGTCGGTGAACACGAGCGAGGCCGACTGGAGCATGAGCGAGCCGAAGAAGCCGGGGTAGCGCACCGCCGTCGACAACGACGCGACTCCGCCGAAGGAGGACCCCATCAGGCAGCGCGCCTCCGGGGCGTCGATGAGCGGGAGCCGCTCGGTGAGGAGCGGCACGAGCTCGCGCGCGATGAACCGGGCGTGCGGAGCGTGGTTCGGGTACTCCTTGAGGCGGTCGCGCGGCGACACGAAGACCGCGACGAGCGGGTCGACGTCGAGGCGGTGGATGAGGTTGTCGAGCACCGTCTTCATCGCGGCGAACTCGAGGTAGTCGGTGCCGTCATGAACGACGAGCAGGGGGTAGCGCTGGGCCCGGTTGAAGCGCGCCGGCAGGTAGATCTGGACCGGCTGGTCCCGGCGCAGGGCCTTGCTCCGGACCTGCTCCTCCACGAGCGTCCCCGGGCGCGCCTCGGGGTCCGGGGTGACCCAGTCGGGGACCCGGTAGCCGACGGCGGCGCACACCGACGACGAACCCATCGGGCTGTGCGCGAGCCGGTCGTTGAGCGGGTCGTTGAAGCGCTCGTAGTGCTCGCCCTTGCGGATCTCGATCTGGTACTCGACCCGGGAGCCCTCCGGCAGCACGGTCGTGACGGCCCAGAGGTCGGAGTCGCCGACCCGCCTCATCTCGAGCGGGTCGGGCAGGCCGACGACACGGTGTCGGACGAAGACCTGGTCGACGTCCCCGCGGAAGAGGAAGGTGGCCCGTTCGCCCTCGATGATCGGGCTGCCCCAGCGGCCGATGAAGCGGTCGATGGCGGGGCCGTCGAGCGGCAGCCGCTCGCGCAGGCGGTTGATCGCCAGGCGCTCGGTGGTCCGGATCATGCCGACACCCCCGCGGGCACGGTGCTGACGGTTCCCCGCTCGTCGAGCACCCGGGCCCCCACCGGGGCGCCCGAGCACCCGTCGGGGAAGCGGACGACGGCGCCGTCGTCGAGGAGCACGAGGTGCCGGTCGGGGAACCGGCGGGCCATCAGCGCCATCCGGGGCTTGTCGTCGAGGCGGAGGCGGCGCTTGGCGTGGGGCAGCGCGATGATGCCCGGCACGCGACCGAGCCCGACGTCGTGGACCTCGGCCGCGGTGACTCCGTGTGGCGTGAAGTCGTGGAAGAGCACCACCTGCTCGGTCAGGGCCATCGCCCCGGCCGACCACGCCACGACGGGCTTGTCGACGGGCAGCCGGACCTCGAAGACGTGCAGGGTGCGCAGCAGGGTCCGCACGTTGCCGCCGGCCACGACGACGGCTGCGCAGTCGTCGAGGATCGCGTTGATCTCCCCGCGGTGCCAGCCGATCGGGCCGCTCTCGTCGCGCGGGGCCGCCGCGTCGAGCTCGGCGTGGAGCGTGGCCAGCTCGGCGGCATACCAGGCGTCGACGTCACGGACCGCGGCGACCGCGGCCTCCTCGGCGACCGCGCCGGTGGCGTGCAGGGAGGTGCGGTGCGCGACGGCGTCGACCGCGTCGACGGCGGACTGGAGGCGGATGCCGTAGAAGGCCCGCAGCTCGTCCTGTCGGTCGCGGAAGTCGAGTGCGCAGGCCGCGAAGTGGTCGTCCTTGTCGAGCACGTCGAGCATCCGGTGGTGCAGCGTGAGGTTGCGTCCGCGGCCGTCGAGGCTCGACGAGAGCTCGGCGTCGTCGGACTCGCGCTCCTCCCAGCCCGCGTTGATGACCGCGACCGGCCCGTCGAGCTCGAGGCTGCGCAGGGTGGCGCCCACGGTCGTGGTGAACCGCTGGGGGCCGAGCAGGATCGTCGTCATGGGGGCGGGTCAGGGTCCTTCGATGGGGTGGGCGAGCCGGGCGGAGGGTTCGTCAGCCCGCGTGGACGTGGACGGTGCGGCCGATGTCGTCGAGCATGCCGCGGGCGGTGTCGTAGTCGGGGTGGCGCAGCCGCACCCACGCGTTGGCCATGTAGCCGGCCTCGACGGCCTGGGTGCCGTGGCCGACGGGCGGGAAGTGGGAGTCGAGGATGAACTCGCCGTAGCGGTCCTGGACCTGCTCGATCCCCTCGTAGCCGCGGATCTGCCCGTCGTGGTCGGGGCGGAGCGCGACGATGCCGGCGGCATACGTCCGCTTGAGCTGCTGCTCGGCCCGGCGGTGCGTGATCACGTGCGCCCACTCGCGGTAGACGTCGACCTCGTTGGCGGCGGAGTAGAGGTCCCAGGCACCGACGCCGGGCGGGCGGGCGCCGATCTCGCTGAACTTCAGGCCCTTCGGCCCGTAGAACCACTCCATGTGGGTCGCGGAGGTCTCGATGCCGAGCGCCTCGATGACGCGCTGCCCGAGCCGGCGGACCTCGTCGTAGAAGTCGTTGCCGTCGAGCCGGTTCGTCGTGATGAACTGCGGTGAGATCCAACGGTGGCGCATCGCCTCGAGGACCTGCGGGTAGTAGTGGGTCGCCCAGTCGTGCACGACCCGGCCGTCGAGGGTGATGGTGTCGTAGAAGCCCTCGTGTCCCTCGACGAACTCCTCGATGGCGATCGAGGTCGCGCCCTCGGCCGCGAAGGACTGGAGGGCGCGCATCAGGTCGTCCTCGGTGTCGACGCGCACCGTGCCCTGGGCTCCGGCGCCACTGCGCGGTTTGAGGATGAGGGGGAAGCCCTCGCGCTCGGCGAAGGCGTGCGCGTCCGCGGCCGAGTCGACGGCCGCTGAGGCGGCGGTGGGGACGCCGGCCTCGCGCAGCGCCTGCTTCATCGACGGCTTGTCGCGGCAGAGCCACGTCGTGCGCACGCTCGTTCCGGGGATGCCGCAGGCCTCGCGGACCTGCGCGGCCGGCATCGTGTGGGCCTCGACGGTCGCCTCGAGCCCGTCGATCCAGACGCGGTCCTGGAAGTAGCGCACCGCCTCGACCATCTGGTCGACGTTCGTCACCGAGCCGACCCGGTAGTAGCCGCGCATCGCCCCCCGCAGCTCGTCGCCGAGATGCCCCTCGTCCGACTCGCCGATGCCGTAGACGTCGGCGCCGACCGAGGCGAGGGCGTGAACGAAGCGGCGCTGGTTCGCCGGGAACGCGGGCTCCACGAAGATGATGTTCACGGGCCCGACGGTAGCGGTCCCCCGGGAGGGGCGCCACGCCACGACAGCCCGGCGCCGGACCAGCGGGTATGCCGCCGAGCCCCTCGTGCGGGTATCAGAGCCAGCCGCGCTCCTGGGCCACTCGGGCAGCCTCGGCCCGGGTCGAGGTCCCGGTCTTGCCGATCGCGGCGCTGAGGTGGTTGCGCACCGTCCCCGGGGAGAGGTGGACCGTGCCGGCGATGCTCGCTACCGTCCCTCCGCGCAGCGCGAGGCGCAGCACGTCGCGCTCGCGCTCGGTCAGGGGGCTCGCCCCCTCGAGCAGTGACTCGGTCGCGAGGGACGGGTCGACGACGCGCAGTCCGGCATGGACCCGCCGCACCGCCTCGGCGAGCTGGCGGGCCGGGGTGTCCTTGACGACGAAGCCGGAGGCGCCGGCGTCGAGGGCCCGTCGCAGATAGCCGGGGCGGCCGAAGGTCGTGACGATGAGAGTGCGGACGCCGGGCAGCTGCTCCCGCACGGCCGCGGCGGCACTGATCCCGTCACCTCCGGGCATCTCGATGTCGAGCAGGCAGACCTGGGCCCCGGTCGCACGGGCCCGCTCGACGACCTCGTCACCGCGGCCCACCTCGGCGACGACCTCGAGGTCGCTCTCGAGGTCGAGCAGGGCGGCGAGCGCTCCGCGGACGAGGGCCTGGTCGTCGGCGAGCAGGATCCGGATCGGTGCGCTCACAGGGTCACCACGAGCATCGTCCCCCGGCCGTCCGGGCCCGGCCCGATCGCAACGGTCCCGTCGGCGGTGCCGACCCGCTCGCGCAGTCCGGTGAGGCCGTTGCCGGCCGGGTGGCCCTCGAGGCCGCGGCCGTCGTCGCGCACGACGAGCCGGGACGGGCCGAGCTCGACGTCGCACCGTCGGGCGCGGCTGTGCCGCACGACGTTGGTGACGGCCTCGCGCAGCACCCAGGCGAGCACGATCCGGTGGCGCGGGTCGACGACGCCCGGGTCCTCGGGCAGATGGCGCTCGATCCCGGCTCCGTCGAGGGCGTGGGCGGCGGCGAGCAGCTCGTCGTCGAGCCGGGCGACACGCAGCCCGCCGACGGTCGCCCGCACCTCGGCCAGCGCCTGACGGCTGAGCCGCTGGATGTCGGCGAGCTCGGCGCGGGCGCGGTCGGGATCGAGCTCGACGAGGCGCTCGGCGAGCTCGGCCTTGACGGTGACGACGGTGAGCGAGTGGCCGAGCACGTCGTGGACGTCCCGCGCGAGCCGGTCCCGCTCGGCGACCACGTCCAGGCGCGAGCGCATCCGGTCGTAGTCCGCACCGGCGTCGGAGACGAGCCGCACGATGCCGGTCGCGACGACCACGGACAGGACGACGAGACCGAGCGACCACCAGTCGTCGAGGGCGCCGAGCAGGGCCGGCACGGCGAAGACCCCCGCGCAGCCGACGCCGGCGAGCGCGAAGGCCCACCGGACCGGGAGGGCAAACATCGCGAAGGAGAGGACGAACGGGACGAAGCCGAGCGCGTCGAGACCGATGACGAGCGCCGTCAACGCGGCGATCGTCCCGAGGAGCAGGAGGAGCAGCGCGGGTCGCCGGCCCGAGGGGCTCGTCGGCGCCCGGTGGGCCGACCACGACGAACCCCGGACGTACACGACGACGAAGGCGGCGAGCAGACCGAGCCCGATGACCCGCTGCCACACCGGGCGGTCCGCGCCGATGATCGAGCTCAGCGGGTAGAGCAGGAAGACGAGCCAGATCGAGCGCATCAGCCACCCGAAGCGCTCCCAGGGGTGCCGGGGCCGTTCCGACGTGCCATCGGGGTCCGGCCGCACGCTCACTCCCGACCCCGGCCGCGCCGGACGAAGAACACCGCGAGGCCACCGAAGACGGCGAGCCAGAACACGACGTTGAGGATCGGCAGCCAGAGCGGGTCCTGCGACCCGTCCGTGAGGTAGCCCTCGGTGAGCGGGTAGCGGGCGAGAGCGGCATACCCGTAGAGCGGGGTGAACTTGGCGACGACGAGCATCGCCCCCGACAAGGGGATGAAGACGTTGCCGAGGAAGGCGAAGATGACGAGCGTGCCGCTCGCCGCCCCGACCGCGGACTCCGAGCGCAGCGCCGTGCCGACGAGCAGCCCGTAGACGGCGAACACGGCAGATCCGAGCAGGCACAGCAGCGCGCTGAGGACCCAGGCCCCGGCCGTCCCCCGGGCGCCGGTGAGCGCGCCGAGCAGGAAGGTGAGCAGGATCGGCACGGCCGCGACGGTCATCGCGATGAGCGACTTCATCGCGATGTAGCCGGAGTCCGGCAGCGGAGTGAGCCCGAGCTGGCGGCCCCAACCCTGCTGCCGCTCGAGGGCCGCGTTGCCGCCGACACTGGTCGTCGCGGTGACGGCGCCGTAGGCGGCCATGCTGATCATCACGTACATCGCGACGTTGCCGTTGCCGATGGTCTCGTCCTTGGCCGACACCGTCGAGCCGAAGATGAGGTAGAAGAAGGCGGGCAGCACGGCGGTGAAGAACATGCCGACCCCGTTGCGGGTGATCCGACGCAGCTCGAGGAGGGTGTAGGTGGGGTTCATCGCACGGCCTGCTTCCTGGGGTCGTCCTGGTCCGCGCCGGGGGCGCGGGTGCCACCGGCGTCGGCGTCGGCCTCGGTGAGGGCCATGAAGGCCTGCTCGAGACTGGCCGCCACGATCTCGAGGTCGGTGCCGCCGAGCTCGTCGAGGAGCAGGCGGGCGACCCCGTCGGAGTCGGTGGCGACGATGGTCACGCGACCGGAGCGTTCGACGACGTCGATGACCCCCGGTAGCCCGCGGAGCCTTT
The DNA here is from genome assembly GCA_963764195.1 of uncultured Actinomycetota bacterium. GTDB lineage: Bacteria > Actinomycetota > Actinomycetes > Actinomycetales > Dermatophilaceae > JBDSSS01. The sequence goes on along the minus strand of CAVXRG010000002.1, from coordinate 271,628 downwards.
CGACGGTCGCGGCGGTCGCCTTCGCACCCCCAGCACCCCCAGCGAGCGTCGCCGAGACGGTGCGGCCACTCGCCCGGGCCCGGATCTGTGCGGTCGAGCCGTCGGCGATGATCCGGCCTCCGGCGATGAGCACGATCCGGTCGGCGAAGGCGTCGGCCTCCTCGAGGTAGTGCGTGGCGAAAACGACGGTGCGGCCCGCGTCCGCGTCGGCATGCATCGTGTCCCAGAAGTCGCGCCGCGCCGAGACGTCCATCCCCGCGGTCGGCTCGTCGAGCACGAGCAGGCGCGGGTCGGGCAGCAGGGCGAGGGCGAAGCGCAGGCGCTGCTGCTCACCGCCGGAGCACTTCGAGACCCGCCGGCCCGCGAGGTCAGCCAGCCCGACGCGCTCGATGACGGTGTCGACGGGGGTGTGGACGGCATACGTCGAGGCGATCATCCGGAGTGTCTCGCGGACGGTGAGGTCACGCAGCAACCCCCCGGTCTGCAGGACCGCCGAGACCGAGCCGGCGTCGATGGCCTGGCGGGGCGGCGCGCCGAAGATGCGCACGGTGCCGCTCGTGGGCTCGGTCAGCCCGAGCACCATGTCAAGGGTCGTCGTCTTGCCGGCGCCGTTCGGGCCGAGGAACGCGACGACCTCACCGGGCTCGATCCGCAGGTCGACGCCCTGCACCGCGTGGACGGTGCCCCCGCGGGCCCGGAAGGTCTTGACCAGGCCCCGCAGGTCGACGGCGGGGTCGGAGCCGCTCACGGTCGTCGGGCCTCGCAGCGATGCGCTCTCACTCGTGTCCATGGCCCCACTCTCCCGCGCCCGGCCGCCTCGCGTCGGCGACAGGCGTCACGACCTCCCCGTGACAGGTGTCATGGGCTGGCCGATGATGGGGCCGTGCCCCACTTCTCCGTCCGCATCGCCAGCGCCCTGTCCCCCGAGCAGGCCTGGGCCCGGGTGCTCGACCTCCGCTCGCACACGGCGGTGATCCCGCTGACGACCCTGACCGGTGACGCGATGACCGCCGAGGGCCTCGCGCCCGGCTCGCGCTTCGTCGCCCGGACGGGGCTCGGGCCGGTCGGCTTCGACGACGTCATGGTCGTCGACGAGATCGCCACCCCGACCGGCGCCGCGGGCAGCCGCACCCTCATCCACAAGGAGGGCCGGCTCGTGCGGGGGTCGATCGAGCTGCGGGTCAGCCCGACCTCGACGGGGTCGATGCTCGCGTGGGACCAGCAGATCTCGATCGCCGGCCTGCCGGGCGTGCTCGACCCCGTCGTCGCGCGGGTCGCGAAGGCGGCGTACGGCCAGACGCTCCGAGCCCTGCTCGACCGCGCGCCCGAGGACTCCGCTCAGGCGCCGGCGTAGCCCGGGTTGGGCCGGTCCACCTCGATCATCTGGTCACCCTTGGGGTCGGGGCCGTACTGGTTCTGGCCGCGATTGCCCTCGGTGACGAAGAAGACGATGAGGACGATCGCCCCCACCAGGGGGATCAGGCCGATGAGCAGCCACCAGCCGGAGCGGTTGGTGTCGTGCAGCCGGCGGACCCCGACCGCGAGGCTCGGCAGGAGGACAGCGAGGTTCCACAGCCAGGTCAGGGTGCCCTGCCCCGGCTGCGCGGGGTTCAGCAGGATCTGCTGGACGGCGCTGACCGCAATCCCGATGATGAAGACGAAGAGGGTGAACATCCAGTACTCGGTGCGCCGGGAGCGACCGCTGAAGCCGACGTAGTTCTTCATGGCCTTGACGAACCACTGCATGATGGGATCTCCGTTGGTGAGGTGGGCGCGTCCGTCGCGCCGGGAGGAAACTAGCAGTGGCCCCACAGGTTCGGAGGGCAAATCGGCCACGTTTCGGGCGCCGCCCCCTTGGACCGGGAGCCGGCGGCGCCGGCCCGGCCATCCGGGGACCCCCTCCGCGGCGAACACCCTGCATGACACGCGCCCGATATGCCCTGAGCGGGATCCTTGCTGCGCTGGCGGGGATCGCCGTCGGCCACCTCGTGGCAGCCTTCACCCACCCCGCGGCCTCACCCGTCCTCGCCATCGGGTCGACGGTCATCGACCTCACGCCCACACCCGTCAAGGAGTGGGCGATCGCCCACTTCGGGACGTCCGACAAGGCGATCCTGCAGGGCTCCGTCCTCATCGTCACCCTCGTGCTCGCCGCCGCAGCCGGCCTGCTGGCTCGACGCAACCGCTGGGTGGGCGTCGGGGTCGTCGCCCTGCTCGTCGTGCTCGCCGGCGCCGCGACCGCAACCCGGCCCACCTTCGGCCTGCTCGACCTCCTCCCCGCCCTCGTCGCCCTCGTCGTCGGTGTGGCCGTGCTGCTGTGGCTGACCGCGCGCGCGGCCGCCTCCGAGCGACGACCCGGCGCGACGGCGACGGGCACGGACACGTCCACCACCGGCGGCCGACGCGGCTTCCTCCTCGGGGCCACCGGGGTCACGGTCCTCGCCGTGCTCACCGGCCTCGGGGGGCAGCTGCGCAGCGGCGCCCGCACCGTGGCCAACCTCGCCCTGCCCAAGCCCGCCGACCCCGCCACGGCCCTCCCGACCGGGCTCGAGACGACCGTCCCGGGCATCTCGCCGCTGCGCACCCCGACGGCGAAGTTCTACCGGGTCGACACCAACCTCTCGGTCCCCCAGGTCGATCTCGCCTCGTGGCAGCTCGAGATCGACGGCATGGTCGACACGCCGCTCACGCTCACCTTCGACGACCTCTCCTCGATGCCCCTCATCGAACGGGACATCACCTTGACGTGCGTCTCCAACGAGGTCGGCGGCGGCTACGTCGGCGCCGCTCGCTGGCTCGGCGTCCGCCTCACCGACGTGCTTGATCGGGCCGGGGTGAGGGGCCGGCCCGATCAGGTCCTCAGCACCGCTGTCGACGGCTTCACCATCAGCACCCCCCTCGAGGTGGTCCGGGACGGCCGCGACGCGATGATCGCGATCGGCATGAACGGGGCCTCGCTCACCGACATCCACGGCTTCCCCGCGCGCATGGTCGTGCCCGGCCTCTACGGCTACGTCAGCGCGACGAAGTGGCTGACGAAGCTCACCCTGACGACGTATGCCGCCGAGCAGAGCTACTGGACGAAGCGCCAGTGGGCGACGCAGGGGCCGATCAAGACGAGCGCCCGGATCGACACCCCCGCCCCGCTCTCGACGATCACGGCCGGCGACACGGCCATCGGCGGCGTCGCCTGGGCCCAGCACCGCGGCATCGGCAAGGTCGAGGTCAAGATCGACGACGGCCCGTGGCAGGCGACCAAGCTCGGCCCCGACGTCGGCCTCGACTACTGGCGCCAGTGGTACCTCCCGTGGAAGGCCGAGACCGGCCTGCACCGCCTGGCCGTCCGCGCCACCGACGGTGACGGCAAGGTCCAGACCGCCGAGCGCGCCACCCCGTTCCCCAACGGCTCCAGCGGCATACAGGAGGTCGTGGTGACGGTCGCCTGACGAGATTGCCTGCAAACAGAACCAATCCACACCCGCGTGGACAACGAACCACTGGTGATCGTGCAGGGAGACCACACACGAGACCTGACCCGGCTCACCGCAGAGCCACCCACCACGCCACCGCACCACGCCACACCAAGGAGTGACTGACATGAAGACCATGAAGACCCGGACCACCCTCCTCGCCCTGGCGCTCGCCCTGCCCCTGAGCCTCGCGGCCTGTGGCAGCTCGAGCACCGACACGACGACCACCCCCGCCGCCGGCGGCGCGGCCACCTCGGCCGCTGCCGAGACGCCCTCGGAGACGATGACCTCCTCCGACACGATGACCTCGTCGGACGCGATGGACCCGACCTCGATGGTCTTCGGTGAGGCCTGCTCGGCCGTGCCGAAGGACGGCAAGGGCTCGTTCAACGGGATGGCCACCGACCCGGTCGCCACCGCCGCGAGCAACAACCCCCTGCTGTCCACCCTCGTCACCGCGGTCAAGGCCGCCGGTCTCGTCGACACCCTGAACTCGGCCCCCGAGATCACCGTCTTCGCGCCGACCAACGACGCCTTCGCCAAGATCCCCGAGGCGGACCTCAAGAAGGTCCTCGCCGACAAGCCGACCCTGACGAAGATCCTCACCAACCACGTCATCGCGGGCAAGCTCTCCCCGGACCAGCTCGCCGGCACCCACAAGACGCTCGCCGGCACCGACATCACCGTCGAGGGCTCGGGCGAGAAGTTCACCGTGGGCAAGGACAAGGCCAACGTGCTCTGCGGCAACGTTCCCACCGCCAACGCCACCGTCTACATCATCGACTCCGTCCTGATGCCCTGACGGTCGCTTGACCGAATCCGACACAATGGTCCCCATGACGCGCTTCTCCGTGGTCCCCTCCGGCGACTCCTCGCCGGAGGAGGGCCACGGCGCGGCCGGTTCCGGGGGCCAGGGTGCTCCTGCCGTCCTGGCCGCACTGCTCCGACGTGCGGCCAGCGGCGACGAGAGCGCCTTCGCCGAGCTGTACGACGCGGTCTCACCGCGGCTCTACGGCCTGGTCCGCCGGGTCGTGCGCGACCCGGCACAGTCGGAGGAGGTCACCCAGGAGGTGTTCCTCGAGATCTGGCGCTTCAGCGCCCGGTTCGACCCGGACAAGGGCAGCGCCCTCTCCTGGATGATGACCATCGCCCACCGCAAGGCCGTCGACCGGGTCCGCTCGGCCGAGGCCGCCCGGGGACGCGACGCCAACTACGGCGCAGCCACCCAGGACGTGACCCACGACTCCACGTCGGAGGCCGTCGTCGAGCGGCTCGACGCGGAACAGGTGCACCGGGCGCTCGAGACCCTGACGGACGCCCAGCGCGGAGCGCTGGAGCTGGCCTATCTCGGGGGATACACCCATACGGAAGTGGCCGCCATGCTCGGATTACCACTGGGGACCGCGAAGACGCGGATCCGTGACGGACTGATACGACTGAGAGACACGTTGGGGGTGACTTCATGAGCGATGACATCCACGCCCTGTCCGGCCCGTATGCCGTGAACGCGGTGGACGACGTCGAGCGGGCCCGCTTCGAGCGGCACCTGGCCCACTGTCCCGCCTGCCAGGCGGAGGTCGACAGCCTCGTCGCGACCGCGACGATGCTCACCGCGACGACGGAGATGGCACCGCCCGCCTCGCTGCGGGACCGGGTGTTGGCCGACATCAAGACGGTCCGGCCGCTCGCCCCGCTCGTCGCGGCCGACGCGGCGGAGGACACCGAGGATGGCGACGCGGCTGGAGAGCCGATGGCACAGCCCGGCGCCGACACTCCCGCCGAGCCCGTCCAGCTGCACACCCGCCGCCGCCCGCGGTGGAACGGCCTCGTGGCCGCGGCCGCTGCGGCCGTGCTCGCGATCGGCGGCTTCACGGCCTGGAGGGCGATCGACCAGCCGCAGACGGTGGCCGACCAGGTGATGGCCGCCGCCGACGCCACCCGCATCGAGGAGCCGCTCGTCGGTGGCGGCACGGCCACGATCGTGCGGTCCCCCTCGCTGAAGCGGGCCGTGCTCGTCGCCTCCGACCTGCCCGCGACGGCGGCCGGCACGGTCCGGCAGCTGTGGCTCAAGGACGCGAACGGGACGTTCGTCTCGGCTGGCCTCATGCCGGGTGACGGTGACCAGGTCGTCGTGCTCGACGGAGACGCGAGCCAGGCCCAGGGCGCCGGCATCACGGTCGAGCCGGCCGGCGGGTCGCCGCAGCCGACGACCGAGCCGGTCGCGCTCTTCGCCTTCGCCTGACGGGCGCGCACACGGGCGCGCACACGGGGGCGCTCGTCTGCCGTCGCCCCCCAACGCTGCTCTTGCGTTACCGCAGTTAGTGCGCCTACCGTCGCAGGTATGGGACCCGGATCGCCACCACCCGCTCAGGCGGCGATCCGGGCCGCGATCGAGGCAGCCACCGCTGCCCTGGCCGGGGCCGACCCGAGCCGCCCCAGCGAGGCGCTACCCCTGCTGCGCTCCGCCCAGGAGCAGGTGACGGCCGCGATCGACGAGACGATGGCGGCCGTGCTGCTCACCGACGGGGGGACGATCCGCACGACGGGCGCCCTCGCCGGCCTGTCGGAGAACGCCGTCGGCCCGCGCCTGGCCCGCACCCGCCTCCTCGCGGCCTACGGCTCCGACGCCGGCCGCGTGACGGCATCCGGCGTCGAGCGGGCCCGCTACGACCTCGAGGAGGGCCGCCACCGGCAGGCCCCCGAGGGCGAGACCCCCAGCCCGCTCCGCTTCCGGGCCCGGCGCCGCCCCTGAGTGACCCTGAGCGACCCTGAGCGACCCTGAGTGACCCTCACCAACCGCCCCGCACCAGCGACCGAAGGGGAACCACGATGACCGACCCGAACCTGACCCACGTCTACTTCCTGCTCGACCGGAGCGGCTCGATGGAGTCCATCCGCGACGACACCGAAGGCGGCTTCAACGCCTTCATCGACGAGCAGCGCACCCAGCCCGGGCAGTGCCGGGTGACGCTCGCGCAGTTCGACGACGCCTACGAGGAGGTCTACCGCGACGTGCCGGTCGCCGACGTGCCTCGCCTCTCGCTCCGGCCGCGCGGCAGGACGGCGCTGCTCGACTCCATCGGACGGCTCGTCTCGGAGGCGGGGACCCGGCTCGCCGCCCTCCCCGAGGATCAGCGCCCCGGGGTCGTCGTCGTCGGGATCATGACCGACGGTCACGAGAACGCCTCCCGCGAGCTGACCCACGCCGCCGTGAAGGCGATGATCGACCGTCAGAGCACGACATACGGCTGGCAGTTCCTCTACCTGGGGGCCGACCAGGACGCGATCGAGGTGGGCGCGAGCATCGGCGTCAGCGCGGCCCACTCGATGACCTACAGCCGGGGCCGGGTCGACGCGATGATGGGCGCGACGTCGCGCAATCTCGCCCGCACCCGCGCCGCGGTCGCCGCCGGCGCCTCCAGCCGGGAGGCGGCGGAGCTGTTGGCCTTCGACGACGACCAGCGCGCCTCGGTCACGGAGTAGGGTTCGGGCGCCGTGCTGAGCGAGGACCGTGCCGGTCAGGTGGCCGGCGCCTTCGACCTCGGCCCCGGGGCCCGGCTCGACGGGCCACCCACGCGTGGCCAGCTCGGCCAGGTCTGGCGGCTCACCACGGCCGACGGGCGGTTTGCCGTCAAGGAGTGGTTCGCCGGTATCGACCCGGCCTCGATCGAGGCGGACGCAGCCTTCGCGGACCGGGCCCGGGAGCACGGGGTGCGCATCCCGGCGGTCGTCCGGGGTGTCAGCGGGGACGTCGTCGTCGAGGTCGGTGGCGACCCGCTCCGGGTGTGGGAGTGGGTCGACCTCGGCGCGCGGACCCGACGTCTCGACCCGTCGGCGGTCGGCGAGCTCGTCGCGCGCCTGCACCGGTGCGCCCCCGCGAGCGACGAGCCGGTCGGGGCGTGGTTCGCGGCCGGCTTCGGGGAGGAGTCGTGGCAGGCCCTGGACGAGCAGGTCACCGCGCACGAGGCCCCCTTCGCCGAGGACCTGGCGCGGCTGCTGCCGGACCTCGTCGCGGTCGAGTCCGTCATCGAGCCGCACGCGTCGCCGATCGTCTGCCACCGCGACCTGTGGGCCGACAACGTGCTGCCCGACGAGGCCGGACGACCGTGGGCCGTCGACTTCGAGAACCTCGGTCCGGCCGACCCGGCGCAGGAGCTCGCGATGGTGCTCTTCGAGTTCGGTGACGGCGACCCGTCGCGGGCCCGCGCCCTCAACGACGCCTACCTGGCGGCGGGCGGGCCCGGCCGGGTGACCCGCCGCGGCCACTTCACGATGCTCGTAGCCGCACAGGCCCACATCGGCCAGCTCGCCTGCGCGCGGTGGGTGGGAGCGGGCGACGACGAGCCCCGACGCACGATGCTCGCCGACTGGTTCGACGAGATCGTGCAGGACCCGGTGACGCTCGACCGGATCGACGCGATCCTCACCACGCTGGGCTGAGCGAACGCCTGCGCCGTGACGGCCTCAGGCGGTGGCGAGCCGCACGACGTCGCCGACGACGACGACGGCCGGCGCCTGCACCCCCGCCTCCTCGGCGAGGTCAGCAATCGTCTCCACCGTCCCGATCGTCGTCCGCTGCGTGGCGGAGAAGCCGCGCTCGATGACGGCGACCGGGCACCCGGGGTCCCGGCCGTGGGTCACGAGCAGCTCGGCCGTGCGACGCAGCACGGTGACCCCCATGAGCAGGACGAGCGTGTGGTCACCACCGGTGGGCAGCACCGGGATGTCCTCGTGGCCGGTGACGACGGTGAACCCGCGGGCGACACCTCGGTGGGTGACGGGGATGCCGGCCGCGGCCGGGACGGCGGTCGCGCTCGTCACCCCGGGGACGACCTCGACGGCGATGCCGTGCGTCTCGCACGCCTGCCGCTCCTCGCCACCCCGGCCGAGCACGTAGGGGTCACCGCCCTTGAGGCGCACGACCCCGAGACCACGCTGCGCTTCCTCGACGAGGATCGCGTTGATCCGGTCCTGGGTCACGGGATGGTGCCCTGGCGTCTTGCCGACATCGACGACTCGCACCGACTCGGGCAGCCGGCCCAGCACCGACCTCGGTGCGAGCCGGTCGACGACGACGACGTCCGCCGAGGCGAGCAGCTCGTGACCGCGGGCCGTGAGCAGCCCGTCGGGCCCCGGCCCGCCCCCGACGAGGGCGACCCAGCCCGCTCCGCCGCGCGGCCGGGTCCGGCGCAGGTCGAGGGTGCCTGCGCCGAGCGCCCGGGCCACCCCGTCGCGGACGGTCACGGCCAGCCCCGGGTCTCCGGCGGCATACGTCGCCACGGTGACCCGGCCGTCGGGAGTGGTCACGTCGGCCCGGGCCGGCACGCTCGCCGGGGTGCCGGTGGCGTCCGTCGCGTCGACGCACCAGGTGCGGGAGGCCTCCGAGTCCGCCCGCACCTGCGCGTCGATCGGGGCGTCTCCGGTGGCGGTGTGGACGAGCCACGCCCCGTCGAGGTCGGCCGGTCCGGCATAGTCGCGGGCCCACCAGGCGACCCGGCCCTCGCGCACGAGGTCGCGCAGGTCCTCGCACACCCACGGCGACACGACGCGGACGACGGCCCCTTCGGCGACGAAGGACCGCACCCGACGGGCCGTCACCGGGCCACCCCCGACCGCGACGACGAGGCGCTCGGTCAGGTCGACGACGAGCGGCAGCGCCGACCTGGCCCGGTGAGCCTCACCGGCCACACCGGCGGGGTTCAGATCTCCCACTGCTCGCCCCCCACCGGCTCGGTCGGCGCTGGGGTGACCTCGTGAGCCATCGCGCCGACCATCCCGGCCGCGACGGTGCGCCCGTCGTGCGCGTCGATGAGCAGGAAGGAGCCACCGCGACGGGACACGGCATAGGTCTCGACGGGGAGTGGCGTGGCCAACCGGATGCTCACCCAGCCGATGTCGTTGAGTGACAGAGAGGTCGCCGGCACGGCCTCGAGGTCGCCGAGGTCGAGCGCTCCGTCGATCGTGCGCACGAAGGCCTGGACCGTGCGGGAGCCGTGCTTGAGGAGCAGCCGCTGCGCCGGGCGTAGTGGCGCGTCACCGAGCCAGCAGACGACGGCCTCGACCTCCTGGCTCGGCACGGGAGCGTCCGCGGCGGCGGCGATGACGTCACCGCGGCTGATGTCGATCTCGTCGGCGAGACGCAACGTGACCGACTGGGGAGCGAAGGCCTCCCGCAGCTCCTGGTCACCGAGGTCGATGCCCGTGACTGTCGTGCGCCGGCCGGACGGCAGCGCCACGACCTCGTCCCCGACCTTCACGACGCCCGAGGCGAGCTGACCGGCATACCCCCGGTAGTCGCGGTGGGCGGCATCGCGGGCCGCGCCCTGCGGCCGGATGACGAGCTGGACCGGCATCCGGAAGGACTCGTGCGCCGGGTCGTCGGAGGACGGGATCGCCTCGAGGAGCTCGAGCAGGCTCGGCCCGCCGTACCACGGGGTGCGCGTCGACCGCTCCGCGATGTTGTCGCCGTCGAGCGCGGAGACCGGCACGACGCGCGCATCCTCCACGCCGAGGTCGGCCGCGAGCTCGTGCACCTGTGTCCCGACGCGGTCGAAGACCTCCTCGGAGAAGTCGACGAGGTCGATCTTGTTGACCGCGACGACCACGTGCGGCACCCGGAGCAGGGCGGTCACGGCGAGGTGGCGGCGGGTCTGCTCGAGCACGCCCTTGCGCGCGTCGACGAGGAGGACGACGACGTCGGCGGTCGAGCTGCCCGTGACGGTGTTGCGGGTGTACTGCACGTGGCCGGGGCAGTCCGCAAGAACGAACGAGCGGGTGGCCGTCGCGAAGTAGCGGTAGGCGACGTCGATGGTGATCCCCTGCTCGCGCTCGGCCCGCAGCCCGTCGGTGAGCAGCGCGAGGTCGGCGCCGGTGAGGCCGCGGTCACGGCTGACCCGCTCGACCGCCGCGAGCTGGTCGGAGAGCACCGACTTCGTGTCGTGGAGCAGGCGCCCGACGAGGGTCGACTTGCCGTCGTCGACGGAGCCGGCCGTGGCGAGGCGGAGCAGCGTGCTCATCTCGGGGCGTGCTTGTCGCTGGGTCTGGGTGGGCATCTCAGAAGTAGCCTTCCTTCTTGCGGTCCTCCATGGCGGCCTCCGAGATGCGGTCGTCAGCCCTCGTCGCACCACGCTCGGTGAGTGTCGAGGCGGCCACCTCGAGGACGACGTCGGCGTTGGTCAGCGCGGGCGACTCGACCGCGCCGGTGCAGGACATGTCGCCGACGGTGCGGTAACGCACGAGGCGCGTCTCGACCGTCTCCCCGGGGCGCGGCCGGGAGACCGGCCCGACGGCGAGCAGCATCCCGTCGCGGAGGAAGACCTCCCGCTCGTGCGCGTAGTAGAGCGGCGCGAGCGGGATGTCCTCGCGTGCGATGTAGCGCCACACGTCGAGCTCGGTCCAGTTGCTGATCGGGAAGACGCGGACGTGCTCGCCGGGACGGTGCCTGGGGTTGAAGAGGTTCCACAGCTCGGGTCGCTGGTTCTTTGGGTCCCACTGGCCGAACTCGTCACGGAGACTGACGATCCGCTCCTTGGCGCGCGCCTTCTCCTCGTCGCGTCGGCCGCCACCGAAGAGCCCGTCGAAGCGGTGCTCGGCGATCGCGTCGAGCAGGGGCTGGGTCTGCAGCGGGTTGCGCGTGCCGTCGGCCCGCTCGCGCAGCCGGCCGTCGTCGATGTAGTCCTGGACGCGTGCGACCTCGAGTCGCAGGCCGAGCCGATCGACCGTCGCGTCGCGGTAGGCGAGCACCTCGGGGAAGTTGTGGCCCGTGTCGACGTGCAGGACCGGGAAGGGGATCGGCGCGGGCCAGAAGGCCTTGGCCGCGAGGTGGAGCATGACGACGGAGTCCTTGCCACCGCTGAAGAGCAGGGCCGGGCGCTCGAGCTCGGCAGCCATCTCGCGGATGACGAGGATCCCCTCCGACTCGAGGGCGTCGAGCTGGCTGAGCCGCCGGTATGCCGCTGAGCCGGCCAACGCGTCCGAGCTCTCTTGCGCAGCAGCGTCCTTCACTGTCGTCAGGGCAGCGGTCACGATGTCGTCCGTCCGGTCGGGCATGGTGGTGGTCATGTGTGGAGCCCGCACTCGGTCTTGGTGAACCCGGCCCAGCGCCCGGCCCTGGGGTCGTCACCGGGCGCCACCCGACGCGTGCACGGTTCACAGCCGATTGACGGGTAGCCCTCCGCGAGAAGCGAGTTGACCTCGACGCGGTGCTCAGCGGCATACGCCATGACCTCGTCGAGAGTCCACGCGGCGAGCGGGTTGACCTTGACGAGACCGTTCTTGGTGTCCCAGGTCACGAGCGGCGTGTCGGCACGGGTCGGACCTTCGTCGCGCCGCACTCCGGTGACCCACGCCTCGTAGGTGGGCAGGGCCCGGGCGAGCGGCTCGACCTTGCGCAGCCGGCAGCACAGGGCCGGGTCACGGTCGTGGAGGCGGGCGCCGTACTGCGCGTCCTGCTCCGCGACGGTGAGCTCGGGCCGGACGTCGACGACGGTGATCGGCAGGTCCTGCGCGACGATGTCGCGGGTCACGAGCGTGTCGGAGAAGTGGTAGCCCGTGTCGAGGAAGAGGACGTCGACGCCGGGAGCGAACCGGGAGACGACGTGGGGCAGCACGGCGTCGGCCATCGAGCAGGCCACCGCGAGGGTGCCGCGGAAGTGGTGCGCTGCCCACGCCGCCACCTCGTCGGCCAGGGGCTGGCGCTCGGGGTCGGCGGCGACCGTGGCCGTGAAGTCGGCGACGAGGGCCCTGAGCTCGGCCTCGCTGCGACGACGGCGCGGCACCGTCGGCGCGGCCAGCGGGACGGGGCTCACTGGAGGGCCCCCTCGTCGGCCCGGCGGGTCCAGGCTGAGAAGGTCTCATCGGACTCGCGCTGGGACAGGAAGGTCCGAACGACGCGCTCGACGTAGTCGGGCAGGTCGTCGGCGGTGACCTTGAGGCCGCGGACGGTGCGGCCGAGGCCGGCCTCCTCGCGGTCCTCGGAGGCGAGACCACCGCCGAGGTGCACCTGGAAGCCGGGCACCTGGTCCGGGCCTGCCGGTGTGTCGATCGTGACGAGCTGGCCCTTGAGACCGATGTCGGCGACCTGGATCCGAGCGCAGGAGTTGGGGCACCCGTTGACGTTGAGGCTGATCGGGGTGTCGAGCTGCGGCGCGACGTCGACGAGGCGCTGCTCGAGGGCCGCGATGGTCGTGGCCGCGGTCGCCTTGGTCTCGACGATGGCGAGCTTGCAGAACTCGATGCCGGTGCAGGCCATCGTGTGCCGGCGGAAGGGGCTCGGGCGCGTCGTCAGGCCGAGCTGCTCGAGCTCGGCGACGACACCCTCGACCCGGTCGGTGGGCACGTCGAGCAGGACGAGCTTCTGGTGGGGCGTCAGTCGCAGGCGGTCGGAGCCGACCGAGTCCATCACGGCCGCGAGACCGGCGAGGACGTCGCCACTGATCCGGCCCACGGTCGGGGCCACACCGACGTAGTGGTTGCCGTCCTGCTGCTCGTGGACGCCGACGTGGTCCCCGGGACCGCTGGCGGGCGCGGGTGGGGGTCCGTCGGGGAGGGGTCGGCCGAGGTACTCCTCCTCGAGCACCTTCCGGAACCTCTCCGGTCCCCACTCGGCGAGCAGGAACTTCAGCCGTGCCTTGTTGCGCAGTCGCCGGTAGCCGTAGTCCCGGAAGACCCGGATGACGCCGTGCCAGACCTCGGCGGCCTCCTCCGGGCGGACGAAGACCCCGACCCGCTCGGCGAGCCGTGGCGCGGTGGACAGTCCCCCACCGACCCAGAGGTCGTAGCCGACGCCCAGGTCGGGATGGACGACCCCGACGAGCGAGATGTCGTTGATCTCGTGCACGACGTCGAGGCTGGGGTGGCCCGTGATCGCGGACTTGAACTTGCGGGGCAGGTTGGCCAGCTCGGGGTCGCCGACGAAGCGCCGGAGAATCTCGTCGATGACGGGGGTCGGGTCGATCAGCTCGTCGCGGGCGACGCCGGCGAGCGGGCTGCCGAGGATCACCCGCGGCGTGTCGCCGCAGGCCTCCGTCGTCTGCAGGCCGACCGCCTCGAGGCGACGCCAGATCTCGGGGACGTCCTCGACGCGGATCCAGTGGAACTGGATGTTCTGCCGGTCGCTGATGTCGGCGGTGCCGCGGGCGAACTTCCGGCTGATCTCGGCCAGCGTCCGCAGCTGGCCCAGGTCGAGGGCACCACCGTCGAGGCGCACGCGCAGCATGAAGAACTCGTCGGACAGCTCGGAGTCGTCGAGCTGGGCGGTGCGCCCGCCGTCGATCCCCGGCCGCCGCTGCGTGTAGAGGCCCCACCACCGGAACCGTCCGGAGAGGTCCTCGGGCGGGATCGAGGCGAAGCCCTCGACGGCATACACCCGCTCGATCCGCTCCCGGACGTTGAGGCCGCCATCCTGGCGCTTCCACGCCTCGTTGGCGTTGAGCGGCTCGGTGCCGTCGACCCGCCACTGGCCGTTGGGGCGCCCGGCCCGGGGCGGGCGAGTCGCCGTCTGGGTGGGCGACGACGATGGCTGGGTGATGGTCATGTAATCGAATGTATAAGCAGTCCTTATCTCAGCCGCACCCGGTCCGGCATCCGGGACATCCCCTGTGGATCGGTGGGAGTTGCACGAACTGGGGTGCGAGTGCCTCGCCGCCGTCATCTTCTCGTCATGTTCGAGTCGTGATGGTCCGGCTTTGCCCCCTGTTGCACGCGAACCTTAAAGGCAGATGTACGCGTCCTCGCCCGTGACCCCGAGTTTGGTGGTGGACTGGACCGGCTCGGGGCAGGAGGGGGAGGGTCATGGCAATGGTGCTCGTGGTCGATGACGAGGAGCGGATTCGAGGTCTGCTGAGCAGGTCACTGTCCTCGGAGGGGCACTCCGTCGTGTCTGCTCCGAGCGCCACGGTGGCCCTCGACCGGCTCGAGCGCCATGCCATCGACCTCGTCCTGCTCGACCTCGTCATGCCCGGTGCGAACGGGTTGTCGGTGCTGCGGACCATGGCCGACCGCCGCGACGAGACGCCCGTCATCGTGTTGTCCGGAGTCACCGACGTGGCCACCCGCGTGCAGGCCCTCGACCACGGGGCGGTCGACGTCGTCGCCAAGCCGTTCAGCCTCACCGAGCTGCTCGCGCGGGTCCGGCGCCACGTCGGCGCGAGCCGACCCGCCGTGCAGGAGCACTTCCTCGACGTCGGCGAGCTGCACCTCGACCTCGACCGCCGGCGTGCCACCCGCCGCGGGGTCAGTGTCAGCCTCACCGAGCGGGAGTTCGCCCTGCTCGCTCACCTGATGCGCCGACGGGGTCAGGTCTGCACCCGGGAGCAGCTGCTGCACGACGTGTGGCACCTCAACTTCGACCCCGGCAGCAACGTCGTAGAGGTGTGCGTCGGGCGGCTGCGCAACAAGCTCGGCCCGGACATCCCGATCGAGACCGTCCGCCGGGTCGGGTACTGCCTCTTCGAGGACTGAGCCGTGCACCGGCAGCGTTGGTTCCTCGTCTGGCTCGTCGTCGCGCCCCTGTGCTGCGCCGCGATGTGGCTCTGGCCCGGCTCGGAGACCGTGCCCTACCACCTGGCCTGCGCCACCTTCGCGCTCTGCTACGGCCTCGAGCACTGGAGCCGTCGCGCCACCCTCGTCAGCCTGGCCCTCTTCACCCTCGCGACCGGGTCGATCCTGGCCTCGCGCGCCGCCGAGGACGTGATCGACTGGCAGGAGACCTCCGAGATCCCCCTCATGCTGCTGCTCATGCTGCTCATGGTGTGGCACGTCCGCCGGAGGAACCGGGCCATCGACGCCGTCACCGTCCTCGCCGAGCGGGAGCGGTCCGAGGCCGCGGCCCGCGAGCTGCTCACCCAGCGCACCTCGCACGAGATGCGCTCCCCGCTGACCATCGCGCGCGGCTACCTCGAGATCGTCATGGCCCGCGACCCCGAGGGGATCGCCGACCTGCGGATCATCGACGACGAGCTGGCCCGCCTGAGCCGGGTGTGCGAGCGGCTCGTGCGGAGCATGCGTGTCCAGGGCGACTTCGAGCTCGCCACCCTCGACCTCGACGCCGTCCTCGCCCAGACCGTCCTGCGCTGGAGCGCGGTCGCCGACCGGGACTGGCGCGACGACGGGGGCGGGGCGACGATCACCGGATCGCAGGAGCGACTGGTCGCCTGCCTCGACACCCTCGTGGAGAACGCCCTGCGCTACACGGCCGACGGCGACGTCATCTCGGTCTACGCCCGCACCGAGGACTCGGGCCACGTCGTCATCGGCGTGGCGGACTCCGGCCGCGGCTTCAGCCCGGAGATGCTGCGCTCGGCCGCGGTGCAGGGGGTCGAGTCCGGTCTCGACGGGATGCGCGACGACCTGTCCCAGACCGGCCTTGGCCTCTCTCTCGTCCGGGACGTCACCACCCGGCGCGGCGGCTGGGTGCGCCTGGGGGTGTCGGCGGACGGCGGCGCCGACGTGGCTCTCGTCGTCCCGGTCGAGGAGGCGGGCCCGCTCCTGGGGCACCCGACCGCGTCCCTGCTCGGCGCGCCGGCCGTGGCTGCCCTCGGGAAGGTGCACCTCGGACACGACCCGGTCGTGGAGAGCGCTTCCGCGAGCGACCGCCGGCTCTGACGGCCGGTGGGGAGCCCGGTCCCCGTCAGGCCCAGCGCAGACGCAATCGCTGCCCCGGGCGCAGCTGGGCGGCCGACCCGACGTCCGGTGAGCGCACCACGGCGACGACGGGGTAACCGCCGGTGACGGGGTGGTCGGCGAGGAAGAGCACGGGCTCGCCCGAGGGTGGCACCTGGATCGCCCCGGTGACGAGGCCCTCGGTCGGGAGCTCGCGACGTGCGTGGGCGGCGGTGCGCTCGACCCGCCCTCCCTGCAGCCGGATCCCGACCCGGTTGCTCCGGTCCGAGACCGTCCAGGGCTGCCGCTCGATCATCCCGATGTCCTTGAACCAGTCGATCCGCGGCCCCGGGAGGACGAAGAGCGTCGGCTCCTCGGCGAGCTCGGTGGTCGGCGCCACCTCCACGTCGGGGAAGGTGCTCGGCACCGGCCCGACCGGGAGCAGGTCCCCGTCGGTGACGACTGGCGGGCCAAGAGCGGCAAGCACGTCGCGCGAGCGGGATCCGAGCACCGCCGGCACGTCGATGCCCCCACGGACCGAGAGGTAGGTGCGCAGGCCGCGGGCGGGGCGCGCGAGCTCGAGCACCCGGCCGGCCGCGAGCACGAAGGGAGCCGCGTGCGGCACGGGAACGCCCGCGACGGACCCGTGGACGCGAGCTCCGGTGAGCGCGAGGACGAGGTCACCGACGGCCCGCACGACGAGACCACCGAGCACGACCTCGAGCGCAGCCGGGCCCGGCGCCTGGCCGACGAGACGGGCCCCGAGGGCGTATGCCGTGACGTCGGCAGCCCCCGACCGGCCCACCCCGGCGTCGCCGAGCCCGGCCCGGCCGAGGTCCTCGACGAGCGTGAGGGCCCCGCTGCGCACGACCGCGAGCGCAGCACCGCGAGGCACACGCACGTCCACCGCCACCGGATCCCGGGAGCGGTTTCGTTCCTCCTCCCCCTCCATGACGGGGCTGCGCTGGTCCTCGTCGACACCGGCGTCGACGAAGCGCACGACGTCCCCCGGCGCGAAGAGGGCCGGCGGGTCGCGGTCGACGTCCCAGACCCGGGCCGCGGTGCGCCCGATGAGCTGCCAGCCCCCGGGTGACGTGCTCGGGTAGACCGCGCTGAACCCCGCAGCGAGGGCGACCGCGCCGGCGGGGACCGCGGTCCGGGGGTCGTCACGCCGGGGCACGGTCAGGCGCGGGTCCCCGTCGACGAGGTAGGCGAAGCCGGGAGCGAAGCCGCCGAAGCCGACCCGCCACGGACGGGCACAGTGCGCCCCGACGACCTCTTCCCGGGACAGGCCGGTCGCCGCGGCGACCGCGTCGAGGTCCGGCCCGTCGTAGTGCACCCGCACCTCGGTGACGCGGGCGCTTCCCGTGCCGGCCCCGCCCGACGTGCCTCCGGCGAGCTCCAGCAGGGCCGCGCCGACCTTCGCGGGGTCGCCGCCGGGGGCGAGGCGGACGAGCACGGTCCGCGCACCGACGACGAGGCCGCCGACCTCGGTCGCACCGGAGCGCTCGATCGCCGACCGCAGCTCGAGCGCCTCGGCGGTGTCGGCCACCTCGAGCAGCAGCGCGCGGTCGCCGTAGGGGCGCACCCGGGGCCGGCTCATCGTGCGAAGGCGGCGACCTCGACGCCGGCGTCGAGCAGGGCTCGGTGGGTCGCCCGGGCCATCGCCACCGCCCCGGGGCTGTCGCCGTGAAGGCAGACGGACCGCGCCCGGACCGGGACGTCGGTGCCGTCGACGGAGCGCACGACCCCCTCGGTCACGAGCCGCACGACACGGGCGGCCACCTCGTCCGGGTCGTCGAGCAGGGCCCCGGGTTCGGTGCGCGGGACGAGCCGGCCGTCGGCGGTGTAGCCGCGGTCGGCGAAGGCCTCCGTCACCGTCGGCAACCCCGCCCGCTCGGCCAGCCGCAGCACCGCGCTGCCCGGTAGCCCGAGGACGGGCAGGGCGGGGAGCTCGGGCAGTTCACTCCCGGCGGCGAGGACGGCTGCGACGACCGCCGCCGCCTGCTGCTCGTGGTGGACGACGGCGTTGTAGAGGGCGCCGTGGGGCTTGACGTAGGACACCCGGGTCCCTTCCGCCGCAGCGAGGGTCCGGAGAGCCCCGACCTGGTAGAGCACGTCGGCCTCGAGGTCCTCGGGGGCGATGTCGAGGAATCGCCGGCCGAAGCCGGCGAGGTCGCGATAGCCCACCTGCGCCCCGACCGCGACGCCGCGCTCAGCGGCATACGCGCACGTCCGTCGGATCGTCGTCGGGTCACCGGCGTGGAAGCCGCAGGCCACGTTGGCACTCGTCACGAGGTCGAGGACCGCCGCATCGTCGCCGAGACGCCAGGCGCCGAAGGACTCGCCGACGTCGGCGTTGAGGTCGATGCGCATGGCTCGATCCTCCCGCAGGGCCCGCGGTGGCTCCACCCCCCGATCCAGCGGCCCGACCACGTGGCAGGCTGCGTCCATGACGTCCGTTAGCTCGCAGGAGCAGGTCGAGGCCGCCCTGGCCCGGATGGACGAGGTCGACGACCTCGTCCGGTCGGTGTGCACGCGCAGCGACACGGCGCTCGACATGGCACGTGACCGAGACCGCGAGCGCCGCGAGGGCACCGTGCGCGGCCCGCTCCACGGGCGCCCCGTCCTCGTCAAGGACAACATCGACACCGCCGACCTCCCCACGACGGCCGGGTCGCTCGCGCTGGCCGGCGTGCCCCACCCCGCCCGGGACGCGACGCTCGTGGCCCGGCTCCGCGCGGCCGGGATGGTCCTGATCGGCAAGACCAACCTCAGCGAGTGGGCCAACATCCGCGACGAGAGCTCGACGTCGGGGTGGAGCGCCTACGGGGGCCTGACCCGCAACCCCCACGCCCTCAACCGCTCGGCGGGGGGCTCCAGCTCCGGCAGCGGGGCGGCCGTCGCCGTGGGGATCACGCCGTTCGCCGTCGGCACCGAGACCGACGGCTCGATCTCGTGCCCCGCCGCCTTCACCGGGTGCGTCGGCCTCAAGCCCACCGTGGGGCTGGTGCCCACCGACGGTGTCGTCCCGATCTCCCGGTCGCAGGACGCGCCCGGCCCGATGACCCGCAGCGTGCGCGACGCGGCGGCCCTGCTCGACGTGCTCGCGGACACCGGGACGCGGCACGCCTCGGCGGCGGTCGACGGACGACTGGCCGGCAAGCGGATCGGCGTCCCCCGGCGCGACTTCTGGGGCCACAGCAGCCGCGCCGACGACCATGCCGAGCACGCCCTCCGGGTGCTCGCCGCCCAGGGCGCGACGATCGTCGACCACACCGACCTCGACTCGCTCGCGACCTTCGACGGTGAGGACGAGCTCACCGTGCTGCTCGCCGAGCTGCGCGCCGGGCTCTCGCAGTACCTGGTCACCCGTCCCGGGGACGGCCCCCGCACCCTCGAGGACGTCGTCGCCTTCAACATCGCCCACGCCGACGTCGAGCTCGTGCACTTCGGGCAGTCCCTGTTCGAGAAGGCCCTGGCCGGTCCCGACGTCGACAGCGAGGAGTACGCGTCGGCGCGGGCCCGCTGCCTGCGCCACGCCCGCGACGACGGGATCGACGCCGTGCTCGCCGCGCACGGGCTCGACGCCCTCGTCACCCCGTCCTTCACCCCGGCGTTCCCCATCGACCTCGTCAACGCCGAGGCGGACAGCGGCGGATGCAGCGGACCGACGGCGATCGCCGGTTACCCCCTGCTGACCGTGCCCTCCGGGATGGCGGCCGGGCTACCCGTCGCCGTGAGCTTCTGGGGCGCCGCCGGCAGCGAGACGACGCTCGTCGAGATCGGCCACGGGTACGAGCGCGCGCGCGACCTCGACACCGGCCCGATGCCCGACCCGGCGCTCACCCCCTTCGTCTGAGGTCCCCGGCTCGCGGCATACCCGAGGGTGAAAGTGCCCACTCGACCCAGCAGTCGAGTGGGCAGTTTGCCCCGGGGTCAGGCGCCCCTGAAGACGGAGGCGAGGGTGGGGATCCGCTCGCGGTAGCCGGAGAGGAGCTGCCGAGCGGTCGTCACCGAGTCGACGAGGGGATGGAGCGCGAAGGCCTCGACGGCCCGGCTCTCCGACCGCTCGAGGACCGCGGCGATGACGAGCTCGTCGACGGCCTTGACCTGCTGCGCGAGGCCGAGCGCGTGCCCGGGCAGCGGGGTGACCGGTCGCGGCACCGGTCCGGCGGCGTCGACGTGGCAGGGCACCTCGACGACGGCGTCCTCCGGCAGGCCCGGGACGGTCGTGCCGTTGCGGACGTTGAGGATCGCCGTCGAGGGCTCGTCGCGCGCGATCGCGGCCATCAGCGCGAGCGCCACGCCCTCGTAGCCCCCGCCCTCGACGTCGGCCTCGGCGCGCTCACCGTCCTCCTCCCGGGTCTCCTGCATGTAGGTGGCGTTGCGCTCGCGTCGGACCCGGTCCCAGCCCTCCCACGCCGCGTCGGGCGAGTCACCCACGGCCGCGTAGAAGTCCGTCTGCTGCGTCAGCAGGTACTCACCGCGCGTCTCCGGGGCTGACGTGATCGACGCGATCGCGTCGCGGGTGAAGTAGTAGTAGTAGAGGTACTCGTTGGGCAGCACGCCCAGGGTCTGGAGCCAGTCGGTGCCGAAGAGGTGGCCCTCCTCGATGTGCGCGAGCGCGGCCGTGTCGTCGAGGAGCTCGGGCAGCAGGTTGCGCCCGTCCCGGTGCAGCCCCTGGAGCCAGCCGAGGTGGTTGAGACCGGCGTAGTCGATCTCGAGGTCGGTGAGGGGCAGTCCGAGCGCACCGGCCGCCCGGGTGGCGAGGCCGAGCGGGGAGTCGCAGATCCCGATGACGCGGTCGCCGAGGACGGTCTGCATCGCCTGGGTGATCATGCCGGCCGGGTTGGTGAAGTTGATGACCCAGGCGTCGGGCGCGACCGCCCGCACCCGGTGTGCCACGTCGAGGGCGACGGGGACGGTGCGCAGGCCGTAGGCGACGCCACCGGGTCCGGTCGTCTCCTGCCCGAGCACGCCGAGGTCGAGGGCGACCCGCTCGTCCGCGGTGCGGCCGTCGAGGCCGCCGACCCGCATCGCCGAGAAGACGAAGTCGGCGCCGGTCAGCGCCTCGTCGAGCCGGGTCGTCGTGCGCACTGCGGGTGGGGAGACCGCGCCCGCGGGCCGGCGCGCGGCCTGCTGGGCGAGGACCCGCTCGATCACGGCCAGCCGCGCCGGGTCGGTGTCGTGCAGGACGACCTCGCTCACCCGCCGGTCGGCGGTGTCGCCGAGCAGGGCACCGTGCACGAGGGGGACCCGGAAGCCGCCTCCACCGAGGATCGTCAGCTGCATCCGGGCTCCATGCCTCGACGCTACCGTGCCCCCGTGCCACGCGGACCCGGCGATGTCCGAGACCTCCGGCCCTCGGTGCGAGACGATGAGGGGGATGCCGACCCATGCCTTTGATCCCCTCGCGGCCCGGCGCGACGACGCCGCACCCGACTTCGACCTGCTCGTGTCGGGGACCGTGTTCCTCGACATGATCTTCGCCGGCCTGCCGACGCCGCCCGCCGCGGGGACGGAGGTCTGGGCCGAAGGGCTCGCCTCGTGCCCGGGCGGCATCGCCAACCTCGCCGTCGCGGCGCGCCGGCTCGGCCTGCGCACCTCGCTCGCTGCCGCCTTCAGCGACGACGACTACGGCGACTTCTGTTGGCGCACCCTCTCCGAGCAGGAGGGCATCGACCTCGGTCGCAGCCGCCGGTTCGCCGACTGGCACAGCCCGGTGACGGTCTCGATGTCGGTCGACCACGACCGGAGCATGGTCTCGCACGGCCACCCGGCCCCGGTCGGTGCCGGCGAGCTCATCGGCGTACCCCCTTCGACCCGGGCCGTCGTCGCCGACCTCGGTGACGACGACGCCTTCGGCGCGGCGGGCCCGACCTGGGTCGACCAGGCCCGAGCCGACGGCGCCCTCGTCTTCGCCGACGTCGGCTGGGACCCCGACGAGGCGTGGTCCGACGCGGTGCTCGACCGCCTCGGGCGCTGCGACGTCTTCATGCCCAACGCCGTCGAGGCGATGGGCTACACGGGCCGGCGCACGACGATCGAGGCGCTCTACGCCCTCGCCGACCGGGTCCCCGTCGCCGTCGTGACCGACGGCGCCAACGGGGCGATCGGGATCGACGCCCGCACGGGCGAGGAGGCGAGGGTGCCGTCGCTGCGGGTCCACGAGGTCGACCCCACCGGAGCCGGAGACGTCTTCGGTGCCGCCCTGCTCGTCGGCACCCTGTCGGAGTGGCCGCTCGAGCAACGGCTCACCTTCGCCACGCTGTGCGCCGGTCTCGCCCTCCAGCAGTACGGCGGATCGCTCGCCGCTCCGGGCTGGGGTGACATCGCCGACTGGTGGACCGCCCTTGCCGCCGACCCCCGCGGCGACGCCTACCATCGCTCGCTGCGGCGTCGGTTCCGCTTCCTCGACGAGATCGTGCCCGAGGTGCCGGTGCTCGCCTGCCGACGGGCCACCGCGACGATCGCCCGCCGGGCCGACGTGCGCGACCTGCACTGAGCCGCGTCCCGAGACGGCTCAACCCATCACGCGCTCGAGGAAGGCCGAGGTCCGCCGGATCGACAGCGGCCACTGCGACGTGAAGGTATGCCGCTGACCCGGGTAGGTGTAGGACGTCACGTCCGCCCCGGCCGCCTTCAGCGCGGCCACCGTCTCGGTCGTCCACTCGATCGGGCACTCCTCGTCGGCGGTGCCGTGGTGGATGAGCACCGGCTCGGTGACCCTGCCGAAGTAGGTCCGGGGGCTTGCGGCCGCCCACGCCCTCGGCTGGGCCTCGGGCGTGCCGATCCGGGCGATGACCGCCGCGGCCGTGCCCGAGCGGTCGTCGTCCCCACGGACCCACCGGTCGAAGTTGTCGACGGCGTCAGAGCTCACGGGTGAGTAGGCGACCCCCGCCCGGAAGAGGCCGGGCCGCACGACGAGCGCGTTGTAGACGACGCCACCACCCATCGAGCGGCCGATCAGGGCGATCCGGTCGGGGTCGACGCGGGCGTCCTGCTGCAGCGCCAGTGCTGCAGTGATCGCGTCCTCGGTGTAGCCGAGCCGCAGGCGCGCGGCGTTGCCGGGGTCGTCGTCGGACTGCGCGTGGTTGCGGTAGTCGATGTGGAGCGTGACGTAGCCCTGCCGGGCGAGGTAGTCGCGCTCGCGGAGCATCGTCTGCCCGTTGGTGTACTCGTCCGGGTCGACGTAGCCGTGCGCGAGCACGACCGCCGGGAACGGCCCCGTCCCGCGCGGGATGTTGATCCGGCCGGAGATCGTCAGGCCGTTGCCCTCGTAGGTCGCGTAGTACTGCCGGTAGGCGCTCGTGCTGCCGCTCTCCCGTCCGAGCCTGAGGGCGCGCCCGACGTAGTCGCGGTCGATGAGGGCCTGGATCGAGACCGGGCTCGGCGCCGCCTTGGTCGTCGTCGTCGTCGGGGCGGTGGCGGGTGTCGGCGTCGCGGTCGGTGTCGGCGTCGCAGTGGGTGTCGGCGTCGCGGTGCGGATCGCGACCGTGGCGGACGTGGTGCTGTCCGTCCCGGCCGGCGACGTGGCGGCTCCCTCGGCGGCCGGGGAGGTCGCGGGCGGGGAGGTCGCGTCGGTGCAGCCAGCGAGCAGCGCGACCCCGAGCAGACCGCCGGTGAGCGTTCGGACGAGGTTCATCACCTGAGTCTCACCCGCGAGAGCGCGGAAGGCGAGGGCCGCGGCGACCCGGGCCCTGGGTCGGACTCCGGATCAGACTGCGGATCAGACTGCGGGTGAGGTCGTCAGGACAGCACCGAACGCCGACTGATCTGCGGACTGATCGCCACGGGCCGGCGATCGGCTCGCTGAGCGGCATACCGACGTCTGAGGCGGGTATGCCGCCCAGCGCGCTCAGTCGCCGCCCATCCCCGAGCGCTCGACGCCCTCGACGATCCAGCGCTGGAGGAAGAGGAACATCAGCAGCAGGGGCACGATCGCGACGAGCGCGGCCATGAAGAGCTGGCTGACCTGGACGGACTGGGCGGTGAGGAAGGTCGACAGGGCGATCTGGACCGTCCACGAGTCCTGGTCGCGGCCGATGACGAGCGGCCAGAGGAAGGCGTTCCACGATCCGATGAAGGTGATCGTCCCGATCGCGGCGACGAAGCCGAAGGAGTTGGGCACGACGATCCGCCAGAAGGTGCCCCACCAGCTCAGCCCGTCGAGGAAGGCGGCCTCCTCGATCTCCTTGGGGAAGCTGAGGAAGAACTGGCGGAAGAGGAAGGTCGCGAGCGCCTGGAAGAGGCCGGGGATGATCAGGCCCCGCAGCGTCGAGATCCAGCCGAGGGTCGAGACGAGCACGAAGCTCGGCACGAAGGTCACCGCGGCGGGGATGAGCAGGGTCGCGGTGATGGCGTAGAACACCGCGTTGGACCAGCGGTAGGGGATCCGGGCGAGGCCGTAGCCGGCGAGCCCGGAGAGGATGAGCACGCCGACGGTCTGGGTCACCGCGATCGCCAGGGAGTTGACGAGGCTGCGGGCCATCGGGATCGCCGGGTTGCTGAAGAGGCCGGTGAGGTTCTCGGTGTTCCACTGCGGCGGCAGCCAGCTGAAGACCGGCGAGCTGAGGTCGGCCTCGCGCATGAAGGCGCTGCGCAGCAGCAGGTAGAACGGGATGAGGAAGAGGACCGCGCCGACGATGAGGGCGCTGTAGCGGGCCAGGCCGGAGGCGCGGCTCTGGCGGCGACCGCGGACGATGGCCATCAGTCGCCCCGGTCGCCGAGCCGGAGCAACCGGCCCTGGGTGAGCGCGATGATCGCGATGATGAGGGTGAGGATGACGGCGCCGGCGCTGCCGTGGCCGAAGTCCTGCCCCGACCCGAGCGCCGTGTAGTAGAGGTAGACGAGCGGCGGCCGGGCATACGGCGGGTAGGTGCCGAACGTCGAGAGGATGTTGTAGAACTCGTCGAAGGCCTGGAAGGCGTTGATGAGCAGCAGCAGCAGGACGGCCACCGACGTCGCCCGCAGCTGGGGGAAGGTGATGTGCCGGAAGACCTTCCAGCCCTCGGCGCCGTCGATGGCGGCCGCCTCGTAGAGGGTCGGGCTGATCCGCTGGATCCCGGCGAGGAAGAGGATCATGTAGAAGCCGATCTGGAGCCACAGCCGCGCGGAGACGATGACGAGCCAGTACCACGGCGGGTGGGTGACGCTCAGCCACGGGATGGAGTCGGCGCCGAACCAGCCGAGCGCGGCGTTCGCGAGACCCGACCGGATCCCGGAGAAGATCGACATCTTCCAGATCAGGGCCGCGACGACGTAGGAGCAGGCGGTGGGCAGGAAGAACACCGAGCGGAAGAACGACTGCATGACGGTGGTCCGGGCGACGAGGAGCGCGACCCCGAGGGACAGCACGAAGGTCACCGGGACGATGAGCGCCGCGAAGACGAGGAAGGTGAGCAGGCTGCTGCGGAAGGCCGGGTCGCTCAGCATGTCGACGTAGTTGCCGACGCCGACGAACTCCGTCGGGGTGACGGTGTTGTAGGCGCTGAAGAACGAGAGGTAGACCGACCACGCGATCGGGACGTAGACGAAGACGGCGAGCCCGATGACGAAGGGACCGACGAAGACCCAGAACCAGAGATTCTGGTCCTGGCGTCCCCGCAGTCGCTGGGTGAGCGACGGCGTGACCGCCGGTCGGTATGCCGCTGGGCGCGGACCCGCCTCCGTGCTCACGCGGGTGCCGCGCTCAGGCCTTGACCCGCTTGAGCTCCGGCTCGGCGACGGCCTTGACCTTGGCGATCTCCGCCATCGGGTCGGCGCCGTCCTTGACGATGCGGCTCATCGCGTCGCCGAACGCCGTGGCGCACTTCGGTGTCCACAGCAGCGGGCTCTGGGCGTGGCCCACGTCGGTGGCGAGCTTGGCCGCGTCGGCGGCCTGACCGGTCTGCAGGGTCGTCGCCTTGGGGATGAGGCTCGTGCGGGACGGGATGTGGAAGCCGTAGGCCGTCGCGAAGTCGAGCTGGTAGTCGGTCTGGTCGACCCAGAGCCACTTCGCGAAGGCCTTGGCGCCCTCGACGTCCTTGCTCTTGGCGCTGACGCAGGAGCCGTAGGCGCCGACCGGCACGGAGTCGTCGCCCTGGTCGTCGAGCTTGGGCCACGCCATGACGCCGAAGTCGTCGCCGAGGGCCTTCTTGATGTCGGGCAGGGTCCACAGGCCGGTGAACTGCATCGCGGTGAGGCCGGAGGTGAGGGCCGACGCGTCGAACCAGTCCTTCGGGGCGCCGAGCAGGACGACCTTCGCCTCCCACATCTCGCGGAGCTTGCCCAGGGCGGTCGCGGCGCGGGGGTCGTCGAAACCGAAGTCGTTGTTGTCGTCGAGGTAGTCGAACCCGGCGGACCAGAGCATCGACCCGCCCATCAGGCCGGCGCCACCGTCGTTGCCGAGGAAGATCCCCTTCATGTCGCCGGTGGTGAGCTTCTTGGCGGCGGCGATGAGCTCGTCGATCGTCTTCGGCGGCGTGACGCCCGCCGCGTCGAGGACCGACTTGCGGTAGACGAGCATCTGCATGTCGATGACCTGCGGGATGGCCCAGGTCTTGTCCTGGTAGGTCATCCGTTTGAGGATCGACTCGTTGAAGTCGCTCTTGGCGTCGCCGAAGACGTCGGTCATGTCGACGACCTGGCCACCCTTGATCATGTCGATGCTCGGGCCGGCGCCGTACTCGAAAACGTCGGGGCCGGCGTCGGTGAGCAGCGAGGCCGCGGTGGACTGGTCGTAGTCGCCGGGCTTCCACAGCACCTTGACGGTGGCGTCCTTGTAGGCCGCGGCGTACCTCTCGACGGCCTGCTGGGTGCCCGCCTCGCCGTACTGGTGGTACCACTGGTTGAGGGTGCCGCCGGCGCTGCCGCCCGTGGCCCCCGAGGCGCCGGGCGCGGTCGTCTCGCGGCCGGTGTTGCCGCCGCACGCCGCGAGGACGCCGGTGACGGCCGCCGCGCCGCCGAGGGCGAAGAGGCTGCGTCGGTCGAGGTGACGCCCGAAGGCTGAGGCTGTGTCGGACATCGTTGCTCCCCTGCTCGCTGGACCGTGTGGGTTGATCCTACGCAGAGCCCCTACCCGTCCGGCCGACTGGCGGTGAGACCGGCGCGCGAGAACCGCCGCGAGCTCAGCGCAGGTAGAGGGCTCGGGCCGGGCAGAGCGCGATGGCGGGGGCGGTCTCCGCGGGGTCGATGGCGCCCGGACGGCCATCGATGACCGGGTAGCCCCACTCGTCGAGCCGGACCCCGGCGAGCAGCTGGGCGCACACCCCGTGGCCGGAGCAGGCCACCCGGTCCACGGCGAGCGCGGCGCCGGCGACCGGCCGACGAGTGGGTTCACGAACGGACATGCTGGGTCCTCCGGTCGGTGACGGGGCAGGCCGACGAGCCGCGCACGGTCGCGTGGGCGGCGAGGTGCGGTCCGAAGACCCGCAGGGCGGAGCGGACGAGGCCGGCGACTCCGTCGGGGAAGCGGCATGCTCCCCGGCCCGGGAGCAACCCGATCCGGGACACGATGCGGGCGCGGGCGCCGGGGTCGGCCCCGACCGTCATCGCGTGCCAGTCCGCGGCGAGGGCCGGTAGT
Organism: uncultured Actinomycetota bacterium; assembly: GCA_963764195.1. Taxonomy (GTDB): domain Bacteria; phylum Actinomycetota; class Actinomycetes; order Actinomycetales; family Dermatophilaceae; genus JBDSSS01. The sequence continues at coordinate 243,992 of CAVXRG010000002.1, read as the reverse complement.
CCGAACATGCAGGGGCCGCACTGGCCGGCGGACTCCCCGGCAGCCCAGGCGAGCAGCCGGTCGACGAGCTGCGCCGGGCACTCGTCCGCGTCGAACAGCTCGATGACCCCGGGCCCCACCGCCGCCCCCACCTGCGCGAGGTCGGTGCTCGTCCAGCTCAGCTGCCGGGCCTCCCCCGCCGTGAGGAAGGCTCCACCGAGACCGCCGACGAGCACGGGTGCGCTCGCCGGGACGGCATCACCGAGACCACCGAGGCGGTCGAGGAAGGTGCTCATCGCCGCCCCCGCCTCGGTCTCGACGACGAGGGCCCGCACACCCGGTCCGCTGAGGCTGACGAGACGGGGCCCGGGCTCCGCCGCGGTCCCCCGGGAGCGGAACCACTCCGGCCCGTGCTCGAGCACCTGGCTCACCCTCCACAGGGTCTCTGCGTTGAGCACGACCGTGGGGGCGATCCGCCGACCGGTCGAGTCGCGGCCACCCCGCACGAAGGGGGCCCGCTTGGTCATCGGTCGGGCCAGGCCGCCGTGCGCGAGGGAGATGAGGGAGGTCTCCTCCGAGGAGACATAGCGCGCGGGCACCTCGAGCAGGGGTAGGCCGGCGGCCCGCAGACGGTGGGCGGTCGCGGAGCCGCGGTGGGCGGCATACCGGATCTGGCGTCGACGGCCGGGGGCGACGAGCGCGGCGGCGGCGGCGAGCTCGTCGAGGTGGTGCGCCACGACCCAGCCGTCCTTGGCCGCACCGAGCTCGCCGTCGCAGGCGTTGACGATGAGGTGGGCCCGGTGCTCGTGGGCCGCGGCGATCTTGGTGGCGGTGCTGAAGGCGGCACCACCACGTCCGGTGAGACCGGCCTGCGCGAGCTGGGCGGCGAGGGTCATGACCACTCCTGGGTGACGACGTGGAGCCGGCGTTCGCGGTCGGCGTGGGTGGCGTTGACGCGCCAGGCGATCGCGGCGACCCCGACGACGGCGCAGATGACGGTGCTGCCGCGCAGGAGCGGCTCGTTGGCCGTGCCGAGCATGAAGCCGTGGGCGATCGCCGTGGGCCAGAGGGCGTAGGAGAGCAGGTGGACCGCCTTCCACAGCCGCGGGGAGAGCCGGTGGCGCAGCAGCGAGCTGACGGTGACGGCGACCATGATGTCGACACCGAGCGTGCCGAGGCCCACCCACAGGGTCTCGTAGCCCGAGGTGAAGGGGGCGACGGCGGAGATCGCGTCGATCGGGACGTAGGTCTCCGCGACGGCGGTGGCGACGTGGGCGGTGAGGAAGGCGACCATCCCGAGCGAGAGCCAGCGGTGCAGGGCCATCACGATCGTCGCGGACTCGCCGGTCGGCCTGCGGCGGCCGGAGGTGACCATGCCGAGGACGAGCACGATGGTCAGCAGGGCCATGCTGACCACGCCGCTGGCGCGGGAGACGTACCAGAGCAGCTCGTTCATCAGGCGGCCCTCGCCGGCGGCTCGGGCCAGCCGGGTGTCGTCGTGACCGTGCCGTCGAGGGACTCGAGACGCGCCGGAATGCCTTGCTGCGCAAGCCATTCGGTGGAACCCTCACCGAGGACGATGGAGGCCGTGGAGGCGGCGTTGGCCTCGAGGGCGGAGGCGGCGGCGCAGCTGACCTGGGCCCAGACGGTCGACGCGGTGCGACCGGTCCGTGGGTCGATGATGTGGTGGCGGGGTCCGTCCTCGGCCGCCCAGACCCGCGCCCGGGTCGAGGACGTCGTGATGGCCTGGCCGTCGCTGCGCACGGTCTGACGGGTCCGGCCGTCGGCGCCCTCGATCCCGATGGTCCAACCGGTGGGCGGCCGTTCGCCGGAGACGGCGATGTCGCCGCCGAGGTTGACGAGGAACCCGCCGGGGAGTGTCGCCGCGAGCCGGGCGGCGATCGTGTCCGCCGCGTGGGCCTTGGCGCTCGACCCCAGGTCGAGGAGGGTGTGCGGCGCGACCGAGACCCGGCGGCGGGCGACGTCGAGGTGGACCGAGGTCCAGTGCGGCACGGGCCGGGTCACCGTCTGGTGGAAGACCCCGCGAGCCCGGACCTCGTCGAGGTCGACGTCGTAGCCCGTCGCGGACAGGGCCTGCCCGACCGTCGGGTCGACGAGACCGCCGGTCAGGCGAGCCGCTCGCAGCGCCGCCGCGAGGTAGTCGGCGAAGATCGGCGAGACGAACGCCGAGGCCGGGCCGTGCGTCGACCGGGCCGCGAGCAGGCTCACCTCGGAGTCCGGCCGGAAGCGGGAGACCGCGACGTCGAGGGCACGCAGGTGGCTGCGCGCGGTATCGAGCGCCTCGCCGAGCATCTCGGGCCGGGTGCAGAGGATGACGTTCGTCGTGCCGATGGCGGCGAACTCGCCGACGGCGACGGCGGCCGTGGTGGTGGCAGTGGTGGTGGCGTGGTGGTGGCAGTGGTGGTGGCGGTCTGGCTCGCGGCGCTCATCACGAGCCCTTGGTGGTGGACTGGGCCTGGGCGTTGCTGCCCTGCAGCGGCGCGACGTTGCTGAAGCCGCTCCACTGGTTGGACGTGCCGTTCGAGCCGTTGCCGTTCGAGCCGTCGCCGTTCCAGCCGTTGTCGTCGGAGCCGTTGTCGTCCGAAGTCAGCGACGACGTGCCCGTGGTGGTCCCGGCGGCGGACGACTGGGCGCTGACGACCGCCCGGTCCTCGGCGAGGTGCACGCCGAGGCCGCCGACGAGCAGGGTCGAGGCGGTGAGCAGGCCGCCGGTCCAGAGCCGGGCCCGGTGCAGGGCACGGGGGACGGTGCGGGGGGTGAGATCCATGCGGGGCTCCCTTCGGGTCACTCCTCACTCTCGGCGCGCCCGCTGTGACCCTGCTGTGCCAGCCCCCTCAGGTCCCGATGACTCTCACCCCTTCCTCCGGCCGCCTCCCCGCCCTACGCTTGGCCCGTCGCGACCTCGACGGCACCCGGCCGGGCGGGCTGACACGTCGACCTCGACGAAGGAGCGACGTCATGTCGACCGCCCCCAGCCCGCACGCCTCCGCCGCCCCATCCGTTCCCGAGCGGCTGCTCCGGCTCCTCGACCGCCTCGGCACGGTCCTCGCGCACCGGGGCGACGCGATCGCCCTGCTCGGTCTCGGCTCCGTCGGCCGTGACCTGCACCGCCTCGACGAGCACTCCGATGCCGACTTCTTCGTCGTCGTCGACGCGGGTGCCGAGACGGCATACCTCCGTGAGATCGACTGGCTCGAGGCCACCGCCCCCATCGCGTGGTCGTTCGTCAACAGCCCGCACGGACGCAAGGTGCTCTTCGCGGACGGGCTCTTCGCGGAGTATGCCGTCTTCACCCTCACCGAGCTCGCCGGCGCGGGCTACCCTCCGGCTCGGACGATCTGGCGCCGCGCCGACGCGCCGGCCGGGCTCGAGGAGCCCGCGGTGCCGCTGCCGCCGACCCCCGCACTCGAGGAGCAGGTGGGCGAGGCGGTCACCAACCTCTACGTCGGCCTGCACCGCGACCTGCGGGGCGAGCGACTGACCGCGACCCGCTTCATCCAGGGGTATGCCGTCGACCGCCTCGTGATGATCCTTGGCCTCGTCGGTCTCGGCGACGGCGGTCAGCAGGACCCCTTCGTCGTCGAGCGCGGGGTCGAGCGCCGCTTCCCGGCGACGGTGCTGCCGCTCGGTGACCTCGTCCCCGGCTACGACGGCAACGGCCGGGCCGCACTCGCCCTGCTCGACGTGCTCGAGCGGCACGTGGCCGTGCCCGCGCCGATCGCGAGCGCCGTCCGGGAGCTCGGGGCTCGCTCGGCCGCGGCGGCGGAGGAGCGGGCCTCGGCGGGTCAGTCCAGCTCGAGGACGTAGGCGAGCAGGGTGAGGCCGGGCACCGGGGACCAGTCGCGGGCAGGGGCGCGCACGAATCCCCGGGACTCGTAGATGCGTCGGGCGGCGAGCATGCCCACCTGGGTCGACAGGACGAGCCGGCGACACCCCGGCACCTGGCGGGCCCGCTCGACGCACGCCTCGACGAGGGCCCGTCCGACGCCCCGGCCCTGCGCCGCCGCATCGACCGCGAGCATCCGGAACTCCGCCTCGCCCGGCCCCGCGACGTCGGCGAACGGGCCCGGTCCGCTGACGAAGGCCACGCTGCCGAGGAGGGTGCCGTCGGCGTCGGCCGCGACGAGGACCTCGGAGTCCGCCGCGCGAGCACCGACGTCGCGGAGCACGTCGAGGTAGGCGGTCTCCGCGGTGAAGCCGAGCGTCGGGTCGGCGAGGTAGGCGCCGGCGGTGATCAGGCCGAGCGGCTCGTGGTCGTCGGGCCGCAGCGCCCGCACCGTGAAGCCGGGCTCCCGCCGCGTCATGACCCCCGTCTCCCTGGCTTGCCCGGGTCAGGCCTCGGCGGTGGGGTCCGCGAGGACGTCGCGCCACGAGTGCTCTGGTGCGTAGCCGAGCAGCTCGCGGGCCTTGTCGATGGAGTAGAACGTCTCGTCGCGCCCCATCTCCCGGGTCACCTCGACCCCGTCGTAGAAGCGGGCCCTCACCTCGTCGGTCGTCGCGGCGACCGACATGTCGGCGTTGGCCACGTTGAAGACCTCGTAGCCGAGCCCGTCGACCTCGAGGCAGCGCTGCACCATCTGCCCGAGGTCGCGGGTGTCGATGTAGGCGAAGATGTTGCGCCGCCGCAGCGACGGGTCCTCGAGGAACGCGGGGAACATCTCGGCATACTCGTGCGGCTCGATGACGTTGTTGATCCGCAGGCCGTAGATGTCGGCACCGGAGCGGGTCTGGAACGAGCGGGCCGTCACCTCGCCGGCGACCTTCGACATGGCGTAGGAGTCCTCGGGGACCGTCGGGTGCTTCTCGTCGACCGGGACGTACTGCGGTCGCCGCTCGCCCTGCGCGAAGCAGATCCCGTAGGTCGTCTCCGATGACGCGAAGATGACCTTGCGGATGCCCAACCGGGTCGCGGCCTCGAGCACGTTGTAGGTGCTCAGCACGTTCGTCGCATAGGTCTTCGCGTCGGAGGTGAGCAGGATCGCGGGCACGGCGGCGAAGTGCACGACCGCGTCGTAGGCCGGCTTCTCGTCGAGCTCGAGCTCGTCCATCCGGGCCAGCCCAGCCAACGCGGAGTAGACCTCACCGACGTCGGTGAGGTCGACCGCGAGGTCCGAGACGTCGGGATGGCCGAGCTTGACGAGGTCGGCGTTGGTCACCTGGTGACCGAGGTCGGCGAGGTGGGCCACGACGTGCTTGCCGGCCTTGCCGCTGCCGCCGGTGAAGAAGATGCGCATGCCTCGATCAAACCATCGGGACGCTGCGGCTCGCCCGGCGGGGGCGACGATATCCCCACCGACACCCGAACCCCGCGCTCACCCTCGTAGGACCTTGTCCATCGCCTTGCCGCGGGCCAGCTCGTCGACGAGCTTGTCGAGCCAGCGGATCTTCTGCATCAGCGGGTCCTCGACGTCCTCGACCCGGATGCCGCAGACCACCCCGGTGATGAGGTCGGTGTGCGGGTTGAGCCGGGCCTGGTCGAAGAAGTCCTCGACGGTCGTCTCCGCGTCCAGGTGCTCACGCAGCTCGACCTCGTCGAAGCCGGTCAACCACTCGATCACCTCGTCGAGCTCGGCCTGCGTGCGGCCCTTGCGCTCGACCTTGGCGACATAGGCGGGATAGACCGACGCGAAGCTCGTGGTGAAGATGCGGCTCACTTCCTCAGGTTAGCGGCGTCCCGCCTGTGCCACAGGGCCGTAACGATCACTTCCAGATGAACAGATCGTCGCCACTGAACGAGTTGGAGACCAGGACGACGCCGTAGTCGCCCGTCGGGGCCTCGAACGTGAGGCTGGTCTTCAAGGTGGCACCGGGCCGGATCTTCTGCCCGTAGTCGAGGATGTTGTCCGGCCCGTACTGATAGGTGGATCCGTCGCTGTTCTCCATGCGTGTCCCGTCCGCAAACTCGACGACGAACATGCCCGGGTCGAGTTCCAGAGCGTCGTCGCCCGTGTTCTTGACGGTGATGGGGATGTTGACGAACCGGTCACCGGTCTGGGGCTTGTCGCAGGCGATGCCCGAGTACGTGCACTTGGCCTTGACGCCCGACTCGACGGTGACGTCGAAAGTGACGTCCTCCTGGCGGAAGGACGCGTTCTGCCCGAACGTGCCTTCGATGCCGCCTGCGGGTTCGTCTGTCTCGTCGACAGGCTGGGGTAGGTCCGATTCCTCAGGGGTGGGGACGTTGCCAGGCTCAGAGGTCGAGGGCTCGGGTTCGGCCGACGACGACGACGGTCGGGGTGAGGCGTTTCATGTGGACTTCTTCCTGTGCGAGAACAGATCCGGACTGCCGGTCTGTGTCGCGACGGACACGTCCTGATACAGCGTTCTTACAGGTATTTGTCACCATTCGTCATGACGCGCACCCGTGCTGGTGGCACCCGCGCTCCACGTCCTGAGGCGCGTGTCCCTCGCACCGCTGCCGTCCCGAGCCCCTCCGTCCTGACGCGGGCGCTGGGTCAGCCGACGAGACGCCAGGCGAGGACGCCGAAGAGGACCCCGAGGGAGTTCGTCGCCCAGTGCATGCCGACGCTCGCGAAGAGGCTCCCGCTGCGACGCCGGAGCTCTGCGGCCACGACGCCGCCGAGGGCCGTGAAGACGACGGTGCCGGCGACGAGGGCGACCTGGGCAAAGGACCCGAGACCGGCGAGCGCCGAGCCGACGGCAGCGTTGCCGGCCGACCCCATCGCCGGCAGGACGTGCCACAGGCCGAAGAGGACCGACGAGCCGACGACGACCTGCCACATCCGGGCATGCCGCGCGAGCATCCCCCAGAGCACGGACCGGAAGGCGACCTCCTCGAGCAGGATCGTGCCAACCGGGATGATGACGAAGGCGGTGAGCAGCGCGCTCGCGGGCGGCAGGTGGTAGCGCACGTCGAGGAACGCGCTGCGCGTCCCGGGCAGCAGGACGCCGGAGAGGTAGACGAGGGCGACGACCCCGATGACGCCGAGGCCCCACCGGATCCCGCGGGCATGGGTATGCCGGGCCAGCCCGAGCTGGTGCCAGCTGAGCCCCTGCCACCGGGCGAAGAGGAGCAGGCCGACCGCTCCGACGGGTCCGAGCCAGAGCGAGCCCCAGCCGAGCAGGTGGTTGCCGAGGTTGATCCCCACCATGGCGGCGACGACGAGCACCGTCGCCATCAGGTGCGGCTGACGGCCCGCGGTGAGCGGCATACGCGCGCCGTCCACAGGCACCGGGACGGACACGGTGGGCGGGGCGGAAGTCATCGTCATCTCACCTCCAGTGTCCCACGACGACCTGTATGCAGGCTGTCCGCGGCTCAGCTGAAGGGCGCGCGGTGGTCGAGCTGGAGCGAGCGCCGGCCCGCCCAGCGCCAGAGCCGGGCGGCGGTGTCTCGGTCCTCGTCGGTGACGAGGTTGCCCATCCAGCGCAACGCGAGCGTCATCATCCACGTCGAGCGCATCCCGATCGGGCCGGCGGCGGGGAGCAACCGCGGCACCGTGACGAAGCCGGCGAGGCGGCGCGCGATCGAGAAGGCCTCGCCGTAGTGCTCGGTGAGCACGCCGGGCCAGGTCGTGCCGAGCGGCGAGCCCTCGTGGATCACCTCGGCGACGAGGCGGCCGGTCTCGAGGCCGTAGTCGATGCCCTCGCCGTTGAGCGGGTTGACGCAGCCGGCGGCGTCGCCGATGAGCGCCCAGTTCGGGCCGGCGACGCCGGAGACCGCGCCGCCCATCGGCAGCATCGCCGAGGTCGGTGCCTGGAGCGGGCCGCTGAGCCCGAACTCCTCCGCCCGGCTGTCGGCGTAGAACTGCATGAGCGGGCGGAGCTGGATGTTGGCCGGTCGCTTCGCGGTCGCGAGGGTGCCGACGCCGACGTTCACCTGGCCGCCGCCGAGCGGGAAGATCCAGCCGTAGCCGGAGAGCAGCTCGCCCTCGAGCCCGCGCAGCTCGAGGTGCGAGCTGATCCACGGGTCGGCGGAGCGGGTCGAGTCGACGTAGGAGCGGGCCGCCACGCCGTAGACGGTGTCGCGGTGCCACTGCCGGCCGAGGACCCGGCCGAGCTGGGAGCGGACGCCGTCGGCGACGACGAGGTGCCGGCACGCGACGGTGTGCCGGGCGCCGTCGAGGTCGAAGACGACGCCGGAGACGCGGCCGCCGTCGCGGACCACGTCGACGGCCCGGGCGCCTTCGAGGCCGATGGCGCCGGCCTTGATCGCGCCGGTGCGCAGGTGGTCGTCGAGCTCGGTGCGCGGCACGGCCGAGCCGTGGTCGGGGAGCGACCCGCCGGGCCACGGCAGCTCGAGGACCTGCCCGAAGCCGTGCGCCCGCAGGCCCTTGCTGACGACATGCGCGCGGGCCCAGTCGGCGAGGCCGAGGCGGTCGAGCTCGGCGATGGCGCGCGGGGTCAGTCCGTCGCCGCAGCTCTTGTCGCGGGGGAAGACCGCCTTGTCGGCGAGGACGACGTCGTGGCCGAGCCGGGCGGCCCACGTCGCGGCGGCCGAGCCGGCGGGCCCGGCGCCGACGACGAGGACGTCGGTCGCGGAGGGAGGGGAAGTGACACTCACCCGCCCATTGTCCCAGTTCGGACGCGTTCTCGCGGACGGGCCGGGGAGGGCCGCGCGGAGGCGGGGTCAGTGCCGCCGCTGCGCGAGACCCTTGACGTACTCCGCCTGCCCGAGGTGCTTCGCGGCGTCGTCGAGGACGGACACGAGCCGGGCCACGACGGTGACGGGCGGGTCCCACCGGTCGTCGATGACGCGGCTGTAGTCCTGCACCGTGAACCCCTCGAGGGCGGCGACGGTGGCGTCGTGGACCGCGCCCTGGTAGCCGGTGAGCAGCCCGGTGTCGGTGACGTCGAACGCCCCGACCTCCGCCGAGGACTGCCCGAAGCCGTGTGCGGACGGCTCGTAGGGGAGGCCGAACCGCGAGCACCAGTCGGCCGAGGTCCAGACCGGCTCGCCACCGGCGAGGTGCGCGACCTGGGCGTCCTGCTGCCGGCTCAGGTGCCAGACGAGCCAGCCGATCGGGTTCGCGTCCTCGTCCGCACGCCAGAGCAGCTCGTCGGCCTCGAGCCCCTCGAGCAGCGCCGGGACGCCATCACGGATCCGCTCGAAACCATCGACGAGGACGGTGCGGGCGAGGTCGGGCGGGTCAGCGTTCGCATCAGTCATGCCCCCCAGCATGCCCCTCCGTCGGCGCCGGGGAAACACGCCAGCCCGCACCTCCTCCTCCCCCGTCGAGTGGGCACTTTCGCCCGGGTGAAAGTGCCCACTCGACGAGGGCGGGGGGTCGGTTGCCAAGATGGGGGTATGCCGCTGACTGCCTACGACGTCGACCGTGTCCGCTCCCACTTCCCGGCCCTGCGCGAGGGGGCGGCCCACTTCGACGGCCCGGGCGGCTCGCAGACCCCCGACGTCGTCGCGCGCGCGGTCGCCGACACTCTCACCTCGGCCATCTCCAACCGCGGCCAGGTCACGCCGGCGGAGCGCCGGTCCGACGAGATCGTGCTCGGAGCCCGGGCCGCCATGGGCGACCTGCTCGCCGTCGACCCGGGCGGCGTCGTCTTCGGCCGCTCGGCCACCGAGCTCACCTTCCAGCTGGCCCGGACCCTGGCGACCGGCTGGGGCGAGGGCGACGAGGTCGTCGTCAGCCGGCTCGACCACGACGCGAACATCCGCCCGTGGGTCATCGCGGCCGAGCGGGCCGGGGCGACCGTGCGGTGGGCCGACTTCGACCCCGCGACCGGCGAGCTCGACCCGTCGGCCGTCGCCGCCGTCGTGGGTCCGCGGACCCGCCTCGTGGCGGTCACCGCCGCCTCCAACCTCATCGGCACCCGGCCCGACCTGCCGGCCATCGCCGAGATCGCCCACCGCGCCGGCGCCCTCTTCTGGGTCGACGGGGTGCACGCGAGCGCCCACGTGCTCACCGACGTCACCGCGAGCGGCGCCGACTTCTGGGTCTGCTCGCCCTACAAGTTCCTCGGCCCGCACCTCGGCGTGCTCGCCGCGAGCCCGGCGCTGCTCGACACGCTCCACCCCGACAAGCTGCTGCCCTCCTCCGACGCCGTCCCCGAGCGCTACGAGATCGGCACGCTCCCCTACGAGCTGCTCGCCGGGACGACGGCCGCGGTCGACTTCCTCGCCGGCCTCACCGAGGCCCCCGAGTCGGGGGCTGGTCGGCGCGAGCGGCTCGTCGCCTCGTTCGGCGCGCTCGAGCACCACGAGGACGCGCTCCTCGACGTGCTCGAGCCGCGGCTGCGGGCCCTCCCCCGCGTGAAGGTGTGGAGCAACGCCGCGCGCCGCACCCCGACCCTGCTGTTCACGGTCGCCGGCCACGACCCGCAAGCGATCCGGATGGCCCTGGCCGAGCGGCAGGTCAACGCACCCGCTGGGCACTTCTACGCGTGGGAGTGCAGCCACCACCTCGGCCTCGGCGCCACGGGCGGCGTCCGGGTCGGCCTCGCGCCCTACACCAACGCCGACGACATCGAGCGGCTCGCCGACGGGGTCGCAGCGGCCATCCAGGGCGGCTGACGGAGGGACGAGACGACGACTCCGACGCGGGCGGGCCGCAGATGAGATCGTGGAGGGATGCTGCCGAGACCGACCCCCACCCCGCCCGGACCAGGACAGGAGTCGGTGTGGGACTACCCCCGACCGCCACGGCTGGAGCGCAGTGGCGAGCTCGTCGAGGTGCGGCTCGGTGAGCGCTGCATCGCGCAGACGACCGCGTCGCTGCGGGTGCTCGAGACGAGCCACCCCCCGACCTACTACCTCCCCCTCGACGCCTTCGTCGAGGGCAGCCTCGTGCCGGCCTCGGGCAGCTCCTTCTGCGAGTGGAAGGGCCAGGCGGCCTACTTCGACGTCGTCGGCGGCGACGCCCGGGCCCGGCGGGCAGGCTGGACCTATCCCACCCCGACCGCCGGCTTCGAGGCGCTCGTCGACCACGTGGCCGTGATGCCCGCGGCGATGGACCTGTGCCTCGTCGACGGCGAGCTCGTCCGGCCCCAGGAGGGCGGCTTCTACGGCGGCTGGATCACCGATCGCGTCGTCGGCCCGTTCAAGGGGATCCCCGGCAGCCAGTGGTGGTGACCGCGGCTCCTCGGTCGCACCGGCTCTTCGGCTAGGTTCTGCAGACCATGGAGTGGTGGGACGAGCTGAGAGACCGGGTCGTGCCCGTCGGGGGCGACCTTGCCCTGACGACGCCCGGCCTCGTGCTCGCCCTCGCGTTGGCCGTCGTCACGGTCGGGTTCCCGCCCGTCTGGCGCGTCGTGCGCGTCGTCGTGACCCTCGTGCACGAGCTCGGCCACGCGTTCGTCGGCGTGCTCGGCGGGCGCCGGTTCACCGGGTTCGTCCTGCGCGGCGACATGTCGGGTCACGCCGTCACCCACGGCCGTCCGAGCGGCACGGCACGGGTCATGTCGACGTGGGCTGGCTACCCCGCGCCCGCCGTCGTGGGCGCAGTCATGGTCTGGCTCGCCGCTGGCGGCTGGGCCGCTCCCCTGCTCGCCCTGCTGCTCGTGCTGCTCGTCGTCAGCCTCGTGCGCGTCCGCTCCGCGTTGACCGCCCTCGTCGTCGTGGTCGCGACCGCCGCCACGGGAGCGCTCTGGTGGTGGGGGCCGGACCCGCTCCAGGCCGAGGTGCTCATCGGTTTGGGCACGGTGCTCGTCGCCGGAGCCTGGCGTCATCTCGCGGCCGTGCTGCGGGACCGGAGCCGCCACAGCGACCCCGGCGTCCTCGCCGACCTCACCCACGTCCCGCGCCTCATCTGGAACGCGACCTTCGTCCTCGTCTGTGCGGCCGCCAGCTGGTTCGCGGCCGCCGAGGTCGTCGGTCTGCTGGTCAGTTGAGGTTCATCGGCCGGTCCGGGGGACGCGACACGGTGCCCAGCGCCTGGCCGAGCATCCGCTCCCGGCGGACGAGCTGGAGACCGAGGCGCAGGCGCGACGCCGTGTCACCCGTCGCGAGCAGCTGCTGGCGCTCGGCCAGCTCGAGCTCGAGCACGGCCGGCACCCAGAAGGACAGGTCGCGGTCGTCCTCCGGCGGCTCGGCCGGGTCGTCGGGCTGCGCCGGGTCGTCGGCGACAGCCACGCGGTAGCGCTCGATCTCGTCACGCAGCCGACGCGCGAGGTCCGGCACCGCGTCCGGGTCGCCGTCGAGGTCGTCGAGCCAGGTCACGTCGGCGGTGAGGTAAGGCGTGCCCGCCGCTCCGTCGACCCCGTCGACCCGGAAGCGCCGCGTGCCCTCGGAGACGATGAGGTAGCGGCCGTCCTCGAGCACCGCGGCGCCGGTGAGTCGCGCCGCGCAGCCGACGGGGTGGAGGGCCCGGACGCCGTCCTCCCCGACCTCGAACCCCTCCCGGATGGCGACGACACCGAAGACCGGGGGCCGCTCGTCCTGCAGCTCGAGCAGGTCCTTGAGCATCGTGACGTAGCGCGGCTCGAAGATCTGCAGGGGCAGCTGCGCCCCGGGCAGGAGCACGGTGCCGAGCGGGAAGAGGGGCAGGGACGCCATGTCCCCCAGAGTAGTTCGCCGTGGCCGTGGGCGTCGGGCGCGTGCCCGACTCCCTGCGGACCTGCACCCGCGAAGGCCGCCGCGCTCACCGGCATACGCCCTCCCGCGGTGACGCGCCTCAGAGGGCGGGCACGCCCACCGTCATCGGGATGCCGGTCTCGCGCTCGGAGACGATCCACAGCGTCTCGATGGCGCCGTCGGCACCCGGACGGATCACCGGGCGGCGGACCGCCGGGCCCGAGCCGCCCCAGCGCGGGGCGTAGAGCTCGCCACCGCGGGCCTTCGGGTCGGTCGCGGCGCGCAGCTGCGGGAGGGCGCCGTCGGCTGGCGTCATGCCCGCGCGGGACACCATCGTGGGCAGCAGCGGCGCGAGCCGGCCGCCGCCACCGGAGCTGAGCGTCGTCTGCGAGAGGTCGGTGTTGGACAGACCGGGGTGGGCCATCAGGCTCTGCGCGGCGACGCCGGCCCGCTCGAACTCCCGCTGCAGGCCGAGCGCGAAGTGGTGGTTGGCGAGCTTGGACTGGCCGTATGCCGTCCACGGCGAGTACGTGCCGTGCAGGTGCGGGTTGGTCGGGTCGAGCCGCCGACCCATGTGGCGGGCGGTGCTCGTCACGGACACGACCCGGGCCGCCGGGGCGGCGAGCAGGGCCGGCATGAGCAGAGCGGTGAGCGCCCAGTGACCGAGGTGGTTGACGCCGAGCTGGGTCTCGAAGCCGTCGGTCGTCGTGCTCTCCGGGATGGCCATGACGCCGGCGTTGTTGACGAGAACGTCGACGGCGCCGTGCCCCGTGAGAATCGTGGCCGCGGCCTCGCGGACGCTGTCGAGCGTGGCGAGGTCGAGGGTGACGAGCTCGAGGTCGGCGTCGGGGGTCTCCGCCCGGATCTCACGCATCGCGTCAGCCGCCTTGGTCCGATTGCGCACCGCCATCACGACGTGCGCGCCGGCTCCGGCGAGGGCCTTGGCCGTCTCGAGGCCGAGGCCACCGTTGGCCCCCGTGACGACGGCGACGCGGCCGTGCTGGTCGGGGATGGAGGCTCGGGTGAAGGTCATGGTGGCCTGTTCGGTGTCGGGGGCGGACCGGTCGGCCCGGGTCGCGAGGGGCGCCCGCCGGGTCAACGTACGCGGGTCGCCCCGGATTCCGGGCGGCAGTCATCAAGCGGCGGATCAGTCTGCATCCATGGTCGTCAGAGCAGCACCAGACGCAGACTGATCCGCAGACTGATCGAGGCCAGACCTGCTGGACCAAGGAGAAGACCCCCGAACCGGTGGGCTCGGGGGTCTTCTCGTCTGTCCTGGGTGAGGACCGCGGTGCGCGAGGGGGGATTTGAACCCCCACGCCCTTTCGGACACTGGCACCTGAAGCCAGCGCGTCTGCCATTCCGCCACTCGCGCAGTGACAAGGAGAAAGTGTGGCGCATGACCGCACGGATCGCCAAACCGGCGCTTCGACGATGGCCGGCCCCGCTCACACCGCCCCGGGCTGCGGACCGACCGCCGTGGGGGCGTCGACCCCGTCCTCACGCCGGGCGCCGGCCCCGCTCGCGTTGCCACTGCCGAGGGAGAGCGATGCACCCAGGCCGAGGACGAGGAACCCGGCCGCGGTGAAGGCAGCCCAGCGGGTCGCGTCAGAGAAGGCCTGCTCGGCGACCGGGGCGATCGCCGCGGTCTGCGGGTTGTCGGCGAGGCCGGGGATGGCGCCGCCCGCGCTGCCGACGACCGCGTCGACGAGCTGGGCGCGCACGGCCGCTGGGACGCCCTGCTGCGTGAGCCTGCTGTCGAGCTGGGCCCCGACGGAGGTGAACAGCACCGTCCCGAGGATCGCAATGCCGAGCGCCGAACCGATCTGGCGAGATGTGCTCTGGATGCCGGACCCCTCGCCGCTGCGCTGGACCGGCACGTCGACGAGCACGACCCCGGTCAGCTGCGCCGTCGCGAGCCCGACGCCGAAGCCGTAGATGAACAGGGCCGGGGCGATCGCGAACCAGGCGGTCGTCGGGCTGATCACGAGCCCGAGCAGCGCCACCCCGACGATCTCGGCGATGATCCCGGTCCGCACGATCGACGACGGAGCGAGCCGCGAGCTGAGCGCCGCCGACAGCCCGCTCGCGGCGAAGGAGCCGATCGCGAGCGCGAGCAGGATCAGGCCGGTCTCGAAGGCCGTGTAGCGCAGCACGTTCTGCAGCCACAGCGGCAGCGACAGGATGATCCCGAACTCGCCGAGGCTGACGATGAGGGCGGCGAAGTTGCCGTTGCGGAACGACGGGATCCCGAACAGGTCGAAGCGGAAGAGCGTCGGCCGGCCCTGCCGCGTGCGTCGCAGCGTCCGCCGGACGAAGACCGCCCCGGCCACGAACATCACGCCGAAGGCGAGCGGCACCGGTGACAGCGCGAGCGTCCAGTCGCGGCCGAAGACGGTCAGCCCGTCCACACTGAGCCACCAGCCGTAGGTGCGCCCCTCGATGAGCCCGAAGGCCAGCGACGCGAAGGTGACCGCCGACAGCAGCGCCCCGACGACGTCGATCCGCTCCCGCGAACCGGAGCGGGACTCGTCGACGAACAGCAGGACGCCGACGGTGATGAGGATGCCGAGCGGCAGGTTGATGCCGAAGGCCCAGCGCCAGGAGAAGGCGGTCGTGAGCCACCCGCCGAGGAGCGGGCCGACGGCCACCATGCCACCGATCGTCGAGCCCCAGACGGCGAAGGCGATGCCGCGGTCGCGCCCGGTGAAGCCGGCGTTGATGAGCGACAGCGTCGTCGGCAGGATCATCGCGCCGCCGAAGCCCTGGATGATCCGGGCCCCGATGAGCGCCGACCCGGAGTCGACGACGGCCGCGAGCACCGAGGCGACGACGAAGACCCCGACGCCGATGAGCAGCATCCGCCGGCGCCCGATCCGGTCGGCGACGGTGCCCCAGATGAGCAGGGTCGCGGCGAACACGAGGGTGTAGGACTCCTGCACCCACTGGACCTGCGACGAGGTGAGGCCGAGGTCGTCGACGATGTAGGGCACCGCGACGTTGACGATCGTCGAGTCGACGATGATCAGCGCCACCGCAACGCTGATCGCGACGAGACCGAACCAGCGCCGTCGGGCGTGAGGGTCGGACGGGGTGGGGGTGGTGGCCGGACTCTGGGCCATGGAGGGCTCCTTCGGTGCTACCAGGTGTTTCGACTTCCTTACGATATGAAAGCAGTACGATGCCGTCATGGCAACCGAGTCGACCCGCCCCGCCCGGGCGCCGCACGCCGCCGAGACCCAGGCGCTGCGCGACCTCGGCACCGCGAGCGCCGACGCCTCGCAGGCCCTGGCCCGGCGGCTCGCGATGAATCCGACGGACTTCGCCACGATGAGCCACATCGCGTATGCCGCCGAGCCCCTCGGTCCGCGGGAGCTGAGCTCCCGCCTCGGCATCACCCCGGGCGCGATGACCGATGTCGTCGACCGGCTCGAGAGCGCCGGACACCTGCTCCGCGAGCGCGACACCGCCGACCGGCGCCGGGTGCGGCTCGTCGCGACCGAGGCCGCCAACGACGAGGTCCGCCGTCACCTGCGCGAGCTGCTCGACGGCCTCGACGCCATCACGACGGACTTCACCGCCGACGAGCGCGACGCCATCCGGCGCTACCTCGCGGCGGCCACCGAGGCCTACCGCCGCTACGCCGACGTCGGCGTGTCCGAGGACGACGGCCGGCCGTGAGGCTCCCCGAGCGCGTAACCGGGTAGCGCGAACGGCCCACCGAGCCGGTCTGGGGTGACCCCACCCTCGAGGTCGCCCACCGCGTCGGCGACGTCCTCGGCGTCGTCGAGCGGCTCGAAGCCGATGACCCGGCCCGGTTCGAGGTCGACGCGCCGCCGGGTGTTGGCCGAGACGCCCCAGACGACGTGGTGCCCGGTCGCCCCGGTCGTCAGCACGGCGAGGACGAGGCGGGTCATGTCACCCGGGGAGAGCCATGACTGGAGCGACCGGGGTCCGAAGGGCGCGTCGGCGAAGGTCATGATCCGGGCGCTGACGACCGTCATCCCGAAGCGGCCGGCGTAGAGGGCGCCGAGCGCCTCGACGGCCGCCTTGCTCACGCCGTAGTAGGTGTCCGGGTCCGGCAGCGGCATACCGGCGCCGGCGTCGTCCACGCCCACGTAGCCCGCCGCGTGCACCGAGCTCGCGAGCAGCAGCCGTCCCACCCCGGCCGTCCGGGCCGCCTCGCACACCGACCGGGTGCCGTCGATGTTGACGGCGAGGATCTCGGGCCACGAGCGCTCGTCCGGGTAGCCGCCCAGGTGGACGACGAGGTCGGCGCCGGCGAACGCCTCGACGTGGGCGTCGACGTCGGCGAGGTCCGCCTCGAGGACCGTCTCGCCGGACACCGCGGGAGCCTCGGCCGGCAGCGGCACGAGATCACACAGGACGAGCTCGTGCCCGGCGGCCCGCAGCCGCGGGCGCAGGGCCGTCCCGATCCGGCCGGCAGCGCCGGTCAGCGCGATGTGGGCCATGGCGGGACGCTCAGAGACCGTCGACGACCGAGGCCGCCATCTCCATGCACGCCTCGTGGGTGCGACGGGCGACCTTGACCGGGTCGAGGTGCAGCCCCGGCGAGAGCATCGGGTCGAAGGGGATGTCGACGACGGCGCGGACCCACTGCTCGAAGTGCTCGCGGGTGTGCACGCCGGCCCCCGCGTCGTTGCTCCTGATCGAGGTGTGCGAGATGACGCAGACCGCGTTCTTGACGAGGTCGGAGCGGCCCATCGCGACGAGCGCGTCGAGGTTCTTGGCCGCGACGACCGACGTGTCGTCCTTGAGCGAGGTCGCGAAGACGAGCAGGTCGGCCTTCTCCGCCGCGGCCAGCCAGTTGGGCGAGAGCCGGTTGTTGCCCGTGTCGATGACGATCATCCGGTAGAAGCGGGACAGCTGCGTGTGCAGGTCCTCCACCTCCTGCTTGCCGATGATCCGCATCGCCTCGTCGTCGTCCGCCGAGGCGAGCACGTCGAAGCCGAGACCGCGCTGCTCGCGCACCCAGTGCTCGAGGTCGGAGGTCCCGGCGGTGGGGTCGTTCGCGATCCGCGGGAGGGCGCCGAGCAGGTCGACGACGGTGCGGTGGTGGTTGTGCGAGGGGGCCCGCATCCCGAGCGTGCCCTCGGTCTCGTTGTTGTCCCACGCGAGGACCGACCCCGAGCGGTAGCGGCCGAGGTAGCTGGCGAGCATCAGGGTGACGAGGGTCTTGCCGCCGCCGCCCTTGGTGTTGATCACCATGATCGTCTTGCGCCCGGTCACCGGACGCGCGATCCGGTCGAGCCGGTCGCGCTCGGCGATCTCCCGCGCGCCGGGACCCATCCCGAGCAGCTTGCGCAGGCCCGAGCTGGCGGTCGTACGTCGCCGCTCGCCCTTGGAGCGAACCGCCATGAGGTGGTCCGCGCTGGGCCGGTCCTCGGCGGCGACCCGGCTCGAGTCGTATGCCGTGAGCCCGGCGCTCGTGGGCACCGCATCGCCCGCATCGCCCGGGTCCTCGCCCGGGTCGGCGTTCGGGTCGGCGCCCGGGTCGGCGTTCGGGTCGGCGTTCCGGTCCACGCCGGGCCCGGACGCCTGCGGCTGCCCCGACGGGTCGTCCCACGTGGCGCTCCACGGGTCGACCCCGCCCAGATGGGCATCATCGTCGGGATCGTCGTCGGGATGGTCGTCGGGATCGTCGTCGGGATCGTCGTCGGGATCGTCGAGCAGCGGCACGATGCGGTCGGTGACCGACGCCGGGAGCGGGAGGGTGAACCCGCCGGGGATCGACCGGTTCGAGGCATAGCCGGGGATCCCTGCGGACTCGTCCCGGTCGGTCTCGTCGTTGTCCATCGAGCGCTCCTTGCTGGCGTCAATCCCCGTGCGCGGGCGCCCGTCCGGAGCCCTGAGCGATGGTCGCACGCTTCCCGGTCGCGACACACCACGGAAACGCTGGTGCGCGCGCCGGGATCGGGCCCGCCCCGGACCGTCCGTGGGCCGGAGCCGCGGGCCGGACCGTTACGATGAGGCGCCTCAGCAGCAAAGGAGACATGCGTGGGATTCATCAACCGCGTCGAGCACGGTCTCAGCAAGGCTGTCCACAGTGCCTTCGCCAAGGCATTCAAGTCGGAGGTCCAGCCCGTCGAGATCGCCTCGGCGATCCGCCGCGCCATGGACGACCGCGCCGCCCTGCTCGGCCACGGGCGGGCGATGGTGCCCAACGTCTACACGATCGAGCTCAGCGAGACCGACTTCGACCGACTCGGCGACTACGAGGACGACCTCTCCGACGACCTCGTCGCGGCCGCTCAGGAGCACGCCGACTCCCAGGGCTACCAGCCCGGTGGACCGCTCGAGGTGTCGCTCATCGAGGGCGAGGGCCTCGAGACCGGTGTCTTCCGGGTCCGCCCCGCGATCGCCAAGCGCGCCGGCAACGGACAGGGGCCCGAGGCACACCCGCACGTCCCGCGCTCGCACGCGACGACGGGGACCGCCGTCGACGCGGAGCCGGCCCGTCCGGCGGCGCGCCCCGCCCGCAGCAACCCCTCCGCCCGGCCCTGGCTCGACATCTCCGGCGACCGCTACCCGCTGGTCGGCAGCATCACGACCCTCGGCCGCGACGACGTCGCGGACATCGTCGTCGACGACCCGGGCGTGTCCCGACGCCACAGCGAGATCCGCGTCACCAACGACGGCCCCCACCTCGTCACCTCGATCCGCGACCTCGGCTCGACCAACGGCACCTTCGTCAACGGCGACCGCATCTCCAGCCAACGCCTCGAGGACGGTGACCGCATCACGATCGGGCGCACGTCGGCCACCTTCCGGGCAGGTCGTCGGTGAGGCATGAGTGAGCTCACCCTCACCCTGCTGCGGCTGGGTCTGCTCGTGCTGCTGTGGCTCTTCGTCTTCAGCATCGTGGGCGTGCTCCGGACCGACATCTACGGCACGGCCGTCTCGCGCCGCACCCAGCGACGCGAGGCCCGCAAGCAGGAGAAGCTGCAGGGCAAGCGCCCCGCGCCGGTCACCCCGGCACCCGTCCCCGCGGGTGATGGCGCCGGCCGCCGCTTCGGTCGTGGTCGCGCGAGCCGCGTGCCGACGACCCTCGTCGTCACCGAGGGGCCGCTCACCGGCACCGCGCTACCGCTGCGCGGCAACGGCATCCTCGTGGGCCGCAACCCCGAGTGCGCCCTCGTCCTCGACGACGACTACGCGTCCGGCCGGCACTGCCGGGTCTATCCCGGCTCCGACGGCTGGCTCGTCGAGGACCTCGGCTCGACGAACGGCACCTACATGGGTGGCGAGCGCCTCACCGCCGCCCGACCCGTCGAGATCGGCACCAGCCTGCGCATCGGCAAGACCGTGCTCGAGCTGCGGGGCTGACCGATGACGATCGCCCTGCGCTACGCGGCGCGCTCCGACCTCGGGCTGGGCCCGAAGGCGCGCAACGAGGACTCCGGGTATGCCGGTCCCAACCTCCTCGTCCTCGCCGACGGGATGGGCGGGCATGCCGCGGGTGACGTTGCCAGCTCGATGATCGTCGGCGAGCTCGCCCCGCTCGACAACGAGGACGTCGGCGCGGACCAGGCGATCACCGTGCTCGAGCGGGCGCTGCACCGAGCCAACACCCGCCTGCGCGAGGCGATGCACGAGAACGCCGAGCTCGCCGGGATGGGCTCGACGACGATCGTGCTGCTGCGCACCGGCAACAAGGTCGCGATGGCGCACATCGGCGACTCCCGGGCCTTCATGCTCCGCGGCGAGACCTTCACCCAGATCACCAAGGACCACTCCTTCGTCCAGCAGCTCGTCGACGAGGGCCGGATCACCCGCGCGGAGGCGATCCACCACCCGCAGCGGTCGGTCGTCACCCGGGTCATGACGGGCCAGGACGACGACGAGCCGGACACCTCGCTGCGCGAGGCCCGTCCGGGTGACCGCTTCCTGCTCTGCTCCGACGGGCTGTCCGACTTCGTCGGGGCCGACGTCATCGAGGAGATCCTGCGCGAGGCCCGGGGCCCGGAGGACGCCGCCGACCGGTGCATCGAGGTGGCCCTCAAGGCGAGCACCCGCGACAATGTCACCGTCATCGTCGCCGAGGTCGTCGACGGCGCCGGCGGCGCCGGCGGTGACCTGCCCGCGACCGTCCCCCAGGTCGTCGGCGCAGCCGGCAAGCGGATGCGCCCCAAGACCCGGGCGATCCCGACCAGCCCGGCCGCGAAGGCTGCCGCCCTGTCGCGCGAGGCCAACGCCGAGCCGTCCCACCGTGACGACGCCCTCGAGCTCGCCGAGGACGCCCCCCGGTCCCGCCGCTCGGTGCTGCTCCGCCGCGCCACCTTCGCCGTCGTCATCGCGCTCGTGCTCGGCGCCGGCGGGTATGCCGCGTGGGCCTGGTCCCAGAAGCAGTACTTCATCGCCGCCGACGAGGGCTACGTGAGCATCTACCGGGGCGTGTCCCAGGACCTCGGCCCGTTGCAGCTCTCGCACGTCGAGTCCCGCTCCGACGTGCTGCTCTCCGAGCTGCCGGGCGACCTCGCCAGCACCGTCGAGCAGAGCATCGTCGTGCGCAACGCCGACGACGCCGTCGCCAAGGTCAACCTGCTCCGGGTCGAGGCGGTCCGGTGCCGGATCCTCGCAGCGTCCGGGACCGTGTGCGGCTCCAACCCCGTCGTCCCGCCCACGAGCATCCCCACGGTGACGCCGACCCCCTCCGCCTCGAGCACGACCGGCCCGACCGGCACCCCCACCGCCACCCCGTCATCGACCGACCAGGGGTTCGGTCTGCCCACGCCGTTCCTGCCGACGCCGACCTTCCCGTCCTTCCCGTCAACTCCGCCGCCGCGGGCGGTGGCGCGATGACGACGACCGTCGAGACCCTGATCCCGCGCACCCGGCGCGGCGTCGAGCTGCTGCTGCTCGTGCTCGCGCTCGGCGTCGTCGTGCTCGCCTGGGTCACCGTCGACCTCAACCGCACCGGCACGGTCCCGCCCAACATCCTCCCCGTGGCGGGGGGGTACGCCGGGCTCGCGCTCGCGATGCACCTCGTGCTCCGGTGGCGAGCGGCATACGCCGACCCCGTGCTGCTCCCGATCACCGTCGTGCTCAACGGCCTCGGTCTCGTCATGATCCACCGGCTCGACCTCGCCCGAAACCGCCCCGGCGCCGACGGCGACGCCGTGCGCCAGCTCGTCTGGACCACGATCGCCGTCGCCCTCGCCGCGGCCGTCATCATCCTGTTGCGCGACCACCGACTCCTGCGGCGCTTCACCTACGTCTCGATGGCGGCCGGCTTCCTGCTCCTGCTCCTGCCGCTCGTCCCCGGCCTCGGCACGACGGTCAACGGATCCCAGATCTGGATCCGGATCGGCCCGATGAGCTTCCAACCCGGCGAGTTCGCCAAGATCGCGCTCGCCATCTTCTTCGCCGGCTACCTCGTGCAGACCCGCGACGTCCTCTCGCTCGCGGGCAAGAAGGTGCTCGGCTTCACCTTCCCGCGCGGCCGTGACCTCGGCCCGATCCTCGCGGCCTGGGTCCTCGCCGTGCTCATCCTCGTCTTCGAGAAGGACCTCGGCTCCGCGCTGCTCTTCTTCGGCCTCTTCGTCGCGATGCTCTACGTGGCCACCGAGCGGGTCTCGTGGATCGCGATCGGGCTGCTCCTCTTCGGCCTCGCCGTCGCCTTCGCGCTGTCGACCTTCGCCCACTTCCAGCGTCGCGTGAGCCTCTGGCTCGACCCCTTCTCGGCGGCCAGCCTCGAGCAGTCCAACCAGCTCGCCAACGGCCTGTGGGGGATGGCGGCCGGGGGCCTGACCGGCACCGGGCTGGGCGCCGGGCGCCCGTGGCTGACCGCCTTCGCCGAGAGCGACTTCATCTTCCCGAGCCTCGCCGAAGAGCTCGGTCTCTTCGGCGCGGTCGCGATCCTCGTGCTCTACCTGCTCTTCTGCGAGCGCGGCATCCGCACCGCCCTCGGCGTCCGCGACGGGTTCGGCAAGCTGCTCGCGATCGGCCTCACCTTCTCGGTGGCCTTCCAGCTGTTCATCGTCATCGGCGGCGTGACCCGGGTCATCCCGCTGACCGGCCTGACAACCCCGTTCATGTCGCTCGGCGGGTCGGCGCTCCTCGCGAACTGGGTGATCATGGCGCTGCTGCTGCGCATCTCGGACCAGGCCCGCCGGCCGCTGCCCGACGCGCCCGTCTCCCTCCCCGGCGCGGCCGCGTCCGCCCCAGCTGACGTCACCCAGGTGGTGAAGGTGCGATGAACACCCCGATCCGTCGCCTCTCCGTCGTCATCGCCGCCCTCTTCACGGCGCTGCTCGTCGCGTCCTCGCTCATCCAGTTCGCGCAGAGCAAGACCCTGGGGCAGATGACGGCCAACAAGCGCACCCTGCTCGACACCTACGGCCGCGAGCGCGGCGCGATCCTCGTCGGCGGCCAGCCGATCGCCAAGTCGATCTCGGTCGACGACCAGTACCAGTGGCTGCGCACCTACCCCCAGGGCAAGCTCTACTCCCAGCTGACCGGCTTCTACTCCTACTCCGTGGGCAGCCCCTACGGCCTGGAGCACGCGGCGTCCGACCTGCTCTCGGGCAGTTCGGACTCCCTCTTCGTGCGCCGGGTCACCGACCTCGTCACGGGTCGACGGTCGGCCGGGGCGACGCTCGAGCTGACGATCAACGCCAAGGCCCAGAAGGCCGCCGACCAGGCGCTTGGCGCCAGCAAGGGCGCCGTCGTCGCGCTCGACCCCCGCACCGGTGCGATCCTCGCGATGGTCAGCCACCCGCAGTACGACCCCAACCCGATCTCGAGCCACGACATCACCTCGGCCAACAAGGCGTGGGCGACCCTCTCGAAGGACCCCGACAAGGCGTTCGTCAACCGCTCGATCAACGCGCTCTACCCGCCGGGCTCCACGTTCAAGGTCGTCACGGCCGCCGCCGCGCTCGAGAACGGCGTCGTCACCGGGCCGGATTCCGTCGTCCCCGGCCCCCCCGTGCTCGACCTGCCCCTCACCTCGGTCGGCCTGCCCAACGAGAACGGCCAGGCCTGCGGCCCCAACAACGAGACGACCCTCATCCACGCCCTCGAGATCTCGTGCAACACGGCCTTCGGCTCGCTCGGTCTCGAGCTCGGCGGCGAGAAGCTACGCGCGCAGGCCGCGAAGTTCGGCTTCGGCGACAGCCTCCAGATCCCGATGCGGGTCACCCCGAGCTCGGTGCCGGCCGAGCTCAACGCCCCGCAGGCCGCCCAGTCGGCGATCGGGCAGTACGAGGTGAAGACGACTCCGCTCCAGATGGCGATGGTCGCGGCCGGCATCGCCAACCAGGGCCGCGTCATGACCCCCTACCTCATCGACTCGGTGCGCAGCGCCGACCTCGACGTCATCGAGTCCACCCCCGACCCCGTCGAGCTCTCGCAGGCGGTCTCGCCGCAGACGGCGCAGATCCTCACCCAGATGATGGTCTCCGTCGTCGACAACGGCAGCGGCGCACGCGCCCGGATCAACGGGGTCGCCGTCGCCGGCAAGACGGGCACGGCCCAGCACGACCCGGCCAAGCCGCCGCACGCGTGGTTCATCAGCTTCGCCCCGGCGGAGAACCCGCAGGTCGCCGTGGCCGTCGTCGTCGAGGACGGCGGGGTCACGGGGAGCGAGGTCGGTGGCGGTCGCATCGCCGCCCCCATCGCCAAGGCCGTCATGGAGGCGGTGATGACGCCGTGAGTCCGATCGTCGCCGGGCGCTCCCTCGGAGGGCGCTACACGCTCACCGCCCCGATCGCCTCGGGCGGGATGGGCGACGTCTGGGCCGCCACCGACGACGTCCTCGGACGCGCCGTCGCGGTCAAGGTGCTGCGCACCGGGAGGGAGGGCACCGGCGACGACACCAGCTATCTCGCACGCTTCCGCGACGAGGCCCGCGCGAGCGCTGCGCTGCACCACCCCGGCATCGCGACGGTCTTCGACTTCGGCGAGGACGACGGCCTGCCCTACCTCGTCATGGAGCTCGTGCCGGGCCGGCCGCTCTCCGCCCTCATCCGCGAGACCGGTGGGCTGGCGCCGGACCGGGTCCGCTCCCTCCTGCGTCAGGCCGCCCTCGCGCTGTCGGCCGCGCACGGCGCCGGCATCGTGCACCGTGACATCAAGCCCGGCAACATCATGGTCACCCCCGACGGGGAGGCGAAGCTCACCGACTTCGGGATCTCCCGCGCCGGCGAGGGCGCCGGCCACACCCTGACGGGCGAGGTGCTCGGCACCCCCGACTACCTCAGCCCCGAGCAGGCCCTCGGCCGGTCCGCCACGGGCGCGAGCGACCTCTACGCCCTCGGCATCGTCGGGCACGAGATGCTGACCGGTGCCAAGCCCTTCGACCGGGGCACCCCCGTCGCGACCGCCCTCGCCCAGGTCAACCAGTCCGCCCCGGACCTGCCGGCGACCGTGCCGTCGGACCTGCGTGGCGTGATCGCCGGCTGCCTCGCCAAGGAGCCCGACGAGCGCCCCCGGGACGCCCGCGCCGTCGCCGAGGCTCTGAGCGGTGCCGGCGGTATGCCGCTCAGCGCGG
Organism: uncultured Actinomycetota bacterium; assembly: GCA_963764195.1. Taxonomy (GTDB): domain Bacteria; phylum Actinomycetota; class Actinomycetes; order Actinomycetales; family Dermatophilaceae; genus JBDSSS01. The sequence goes on along the minus strand of CAVXRG010000002.1, from coordinate 218,988 downwards.
GTCCCGGGCCCGATGCCACCCGTGCCCTCCCCGGCCCCAGGCCCGGCCTCGGACCCGGTCCCGACCCTGCGGAGCCGGCCGATGGGCGCTCTCGCCGACGGGCCGCGTGGGTCGCCGTCCCGGTGGCGGCCGCCCTCGCGTGGGCGGCCTTCGCGCTGGGCGATGCCCTCGGCAGTGACCGAACGACGGCCACGCCCGCCTCCCCGTCCCCCGCCACGAGCGTCGCCCCCAGCGCCACCCCGACGCCGACGAGCCCCACGAGCACCCCGACGCCGCCCAGCCCGACGAGCCCGACGAGCCCGACGAGCCCGACGAGCACCCCCGTGGCCACGGTCGTGTCCCGCACGTCCCCGGCCGCCGCGAGCAGGACCACGCCCCCCGCCCCGAAGAGCAGCAACGCGGGCACGCAGCCGAAGACGGCCACGAACCCCAAGACGAGCAAGCCCAAGACGAACAAGCCGAAGACGAGCAAGAACCCCAAAACCACGAAGACCCCCAAGGGCAAGAAGGACGCCCGTCCGACCAAGCCGAAGGGGAAGAAGACGTGACGCGACGATCGAGGGCAACACCGATGGCGACGACCACGAACATTCGACAGGCCGACCACGAGAGGCGGACAGCGTGACGACACCCAGGGTCCTCGGCGGCCGCTACGAAGTGGGCGAGCTCATCGGTCGGGGCGGGATGGCCGACGTGCACCTCGGGCACGACACCCGGCTCGGGCGCACGGTCGCGATCAAGATCCTGCGCTCGGACCTCGCCCGCGACGCGAACTTCCTCGCCCGGTTCCGCCGCGAGGCGCAGTCGGCGGCCGGGCTCAACCACCCCGCCATCGTCGCGATCTTCGACAGCGGTGAGGAGGACGAGCTCGTCGAGGGACCGAACGGGACGCGCACGACGCTGCCCTACATCGTCATGGAGTACGTCGACGGCGACACCCTGCGCCACCACCTGACCGCCCAGCGCCAGTTCGATCCGGCCGAGGCGATCCGGGTCACCGAGGGCATCCTCGACGCCCTCGCCTACAGCCACCGGATGGGCATCGTCCACCGCGACATCAAGCCCGCCAACGTCATGATCACCGACTCCGGCCACGTCAAGGTGATGGACTTCGGCATCGCCCGGGCCATCGCCGAGACCGGTGCGACGATGACGCAGACCCAGTCGGTCGTCGGGACCGCGCAGTACCTCTCGCCGGAGCAGGCCCAGGGCCAGACCGTCGACGAGCGCTCCGACCTCTACTCGACGGGGTGCCTGCTCTTCGAGCTGCTCGCCGGCCGGCCCCCGTTCGTCGGGGACTCGGCCGTCGCCATCGCCTACCAGCACGTGGGCGAGGCGCCGCAGCCCCCGAGCATCCACAACGACGCGGTGGCCGGCGACCTCGACGCCGTCACCCTGCACGCCCTCGAGAAGGACCGGGACGCTCGCTACCAGAACGCGACCGCCTTCCGCGAGGACCTCGAGCGGGTCCGCAAGGGCCAGCCGATCAGTGCCGCGGCCCTCGGGACCGCGGCCGTCGTCGGCGCCGCCGCGACCCAGACGATGCCCCAGGGAGCTGGCTCCACGGCATACCAACCGCCGGTCACGACGCGCACCGACCGCTACGAGAACACCGCCGGCCTGCCCGCCGTCGGCTACGACGAGGCCGAGGACGACCGCAAGCGCAGTGGCGCCCGGACCGCCCTGGTCACCGTGCTCGTCCTGGCCCTGCTCGGCCTGGCCGGGTGGGGAGCCATCACGCTCTTCGGCAACCAGTCGGCCGACGTCGTCAAGGTCGCCGTGCCCACGTTGCGCGGCCTGACGGAGGCCGAGGCCACGCGGGCCCTGACGACGAACAAGCTCCAGGCCGACCCGACCGAGGCACCGAACGCCGACGTCGTCGCCGGTCAGGTCTTCGACCAGGACCCGGCGCCGGGCACCGAGATCGCCCAGCAGTCGACGGTGAAGTTCACCATCTCGACGGGGGCCGACTCGATCACGGTCCCCGACGTGACGAACTTCCCCCAGGAGCAGGCCCGGGCCGACCTCGAGCGGCTCGGCTTCGTCGTCACCAAAGTCAACCTCGAGGACACGGCCGACCGCGAGAAGGGCAGGGTCACCAAGACCGACCCGGCGGCCAACCAGACGGTCGCCAAGAACTCGAAGATCGAGCTCTACGTCGCGAGCGGCAAGGTCCAGGTCCCCGACAACCTCGTCGGCAAGGACTGGGCCGAGGTCGTCAACATCCTGACCAACCTCAAGCTCACGTACAAGAAGGTCGAGGTCGACTCGGCGGACAAGCCCAACGACAGCGTCCTCGAGGTCGCCAAGGCCGGCGACGTCGTCGACTTCGGCACCGAGATCGAGGTCAAGGTGGCCCGCACCCCGACCCCGACGCCGAGCACCTCGACGGTGACGGAGACGGTGACCCAGGCGCCGCCTCCCCCCGCGACGACGACGGAGACCACGCCCGCCCCCACCACCCCCTGACCCTGGCCCTCACCCCCCACTTCGCTGGTTCGATGTATCCCCGCGCCCCAGAGGGCGCGGGGATACATCGAACCGAGGAGAAGCGAGGTCAGACGGCGGCAGAGACGAGGGGGCTGAGGCCCTCCGAACGGACGACGGCCCCGGCGTCGCCACAGATCTCGAGGAAGTTCGCGAGCATCCGGTGCCCGCCCTCGGTCAGCACGCTCTCGGGGTGGAACTGGACGCCGTGCAGTGGCAGGTCCCGGTGCCGCACGGCCATGATGATGCCGGTGTCGGTGTGGCCGGTGGCCACGAGCTCGGCGGGCAGGGTGGCCGGGTCGATCGTCAGGGAGTGGTAGCGGGTCGCCGTGAACGGGTTCGGCAGGCCCGCGAGGACGCCCGTGCCGTCGTGCTGGACGAGCGAGGTCTTGCCGTGGACCAGCTCGGGGGCCCGGCCCACCGATGCGCCGTAGACGACACCGAGGGCCTGGTGACCGAGGCACACCCCGAACATCGGCAGGCCGGTGCGGGCGCACTCGCGGATCATCTCCATCGAGACCCCCGCGGCCTCCGGCGTGCCCGGCCCGGGCGAGACGACCACCCCGTCGAAGCCCGCCGCGTCAGCGGGGGCCACCGCGTCGTTGCGCACGACGACGCAGTCGGCCCCGAGCTGCTCGAGGTAGCCGACGATCGTGTAGACGAAGCTGTCGTAGTTGTCGACGACGAGCAGCCGCGGTGCGCGCGGCCGGCTCGTCTCGGGCGCGGCGCTCACGGGGTCTCCTCGATGGGGCTGGCGTGCTGGAGGTCGACGGGACCGGAGTATGCCGGGAACTCGGCCACCGGGTCCGTCGTCACGTCGTAGCCGAGGCCCACGGCGTCGACGTACTGCTTGTAGATCGCGATCGAGGGGTCCGCGGCGAGGGCTGCCTTCATCGCGGACGGATCCCCGATCGCCTTGATCGTGTAGGGCGGGGCGTACACCCGCCCCTGGAGGATGAGGGTGTTGCCGACGCACCGCACGGCGCTCGTCGAGATGATCCGCTGGTCCTGGATCATCATCGCCTCGGCCCCACCGGCCCACAGCGCGTTGACGACGGCCTGGACGTCCTGCTGGTGCACGACGACGTCATCGGCGGTGAAGCCGTCGGGCAGCGAGTCGGCGGTGCGCTGCGCGTCGTTGAGCGAGACCTCGACGGCGGGCCCCGTCACGGCAGTCGTCGCGGCGGCGGCGGCGAGCTGGTCGGCGCGCCGCGTCAGGGCGCCCAGCCGCTGGTCGGTCGGGGCGTTCGCCTCCGTCAGGACGTCGACCTGGGCACGCAGGGCGTCGAGCTCCAGCCCCTTGCGGGCCACCTGCTTGTCCTGGGCCTCGATCAGGCTGGGCAGGTCACGGTCGGAGCGCAGGTCCTGGCCCTCGGCAGCCTGGAAGCTCATCGCGAACATCAGCCCGGCCGCGGCGGTGACGACGGGGACGAGGATGCGCCAGGAGGGGCGGCGGGAGGCGCGGACGGCATCCGCGGGCGGCCGCTGCTCGCCGTCGCTCATCATGTCCGGCTCACTCTCATCTAGGCTGTGCACATCATTCTGACCCATGCTCTGACCCGAGGAGCCAGCAGTGCCCGAGTCCAAGGGCCGCGACCACCAGACCGCGGCATACGTTCCCCCCCAGAAGAGCCAGGCCACCGAGCCGAACCCGACGTGGTGGGCACCGACCTTCATCACCCTGCTCGTCGTGGGTCTGCTGTGGATCGTCGTCTACTACATCTCCGAGTACCAGTACCCCATCGGCGCGATCGGCGTCTGGAACCTGGGCATCGGCTTCGTCCTGCTGATGGGCGGCTTCGTCATGACGATGCGGTGGCGCTGACGCTCTCCCTGGTTGTCCACAGGTGGCTCCACGCGTTGTCCACAGGGTTGTCCCCAGCCTGGGGAGAATGACACTGGTGTAAGTCGGTCCACAGGGTTGTCCACAGCGGTGGACAACCCGGATCAGGTGAAGCTGCTCGAGTCGATCATCCGGATCGCCTCCGGCAGCGACAGGTACTTCCACACGGTGACGACGACGAGCAGCGCGAGGACGGCGCTGAAGGCGGCCCACACGAGGTGACGCACGCCCTGGCTGCGGAAGAGCACGATCGCGCCGGCACAGACGATGCCGGTGACGAGGCCGCCGAGGTGGGCCTGCCAGGAGATGCCGGGGTAGAGGAAACCGAGGGCGGCGTTGATCGCGATCATCGCGTACATCGCCGTCGAGGAGCGGCCCAGGTGCCGGTTGAGCACGAGCAGCGCGCCGAAGAGGCCGAAGATCGCGCCGGAGGCGCCGACGACCGGGGTCAGCCAGGCAGCGTCCAGGCCGCTGTTGAGGCCGATCAGTGTCGGGGTGCCGGCGAGCAGGGTGACCATGACCTGGCCGCCGATCCCGCTGATCAGGTAGAGCGCGGCGAAGCGGGCCCGACCGAGCATCGGCTCGAGGTACTGCCCGAGGCTCCACAGGGCAAACATGTTGAACCCGATGTGCAGCAGCATCTGCGGCGAGTGCAGGAAGGCCGCGGTGACGAAGCGCCACGGCTCGGTCCACCCGAGGGCCGGCCGGAAGGCGAAGTCGAAGGTGACCCCGGGGACCGCCTTCTGCAGGACGTAGACGACCGCGCAGATGCCGATGATCGCGTAGGTGACGACGGGCCGGCCGTCGGTGACGCGGCCACCGAAGATGGTGCGGGCCTGCGGCGTCGTCCGCGCCGCCTCCCGGACGCAGTCGACGCACTGGATGCCGACGGGCGCCGGGCGCTGGCACTCGGGGCACGCCGGTCGGCCGCACCGCTGGCACTTCACGTAGGCCTCGCGGTCCGGGTGCCTCGGGCACACCGAGGGGGCAGGTGCCGGGGGGCCAGCCGCCGAGGTCATCGGAGGCTGGCCGCCCGTGCCGTCTGAGGACATGCGCCTCGTCAGTCCTCGACGGTGACCGAGGTGATGACGACGTCCTCGACGGGCTTGTCGCCGGCGCCGGTCGGCACGGCGCCGATCTTGTCGACGACCTCGCGGGACGGGCCGTCGGCCACCTCACCGAAGATCGTGTGCTTGCCCTGGAGCCACGTGGTCGGGGCGGTCGTGATGAAGAACTGCGACCCGTTGGTCCCCTTGCCCATCCGCTTGCCGGCGTTGGCCATGGCGAGCATGTAGGGCTTGGTGAAGTCCTTGTCGGGGCTGATCTCGTCGTCGAACGCGTAGCCGGGTCCACCCGTGCCCCGGCCGATCGGGCAGCCGCCCTGGATCATGAAGTTGGGGATGATCCGGTGGAAGATCAGACCGTCGTAGAACGGGGTCGGGTTGGTCCGGCCGGCATCGTCCGTGTACTCCTTCTCACCCTTGGCGAGACCGACGAAGTTGCCGACGGTCTTGGGAGCCTGGTGCTCGAAGAGCTCGACGACGATGTCGCCCTGGTTCGTGTGCAGTGTCGCCTTCATGGCCCAATCCTCGCACGTATGCCGCTGTCACCGGCCCCCCGGGGGCCGCTCCCCCCACGCGTCGGGCAGCACCGATCCGTTGCCCACCGAGCCCGCGCCGATGACGCTGACCTGGCCGTTCGTCTCGAGCACGACGGCTCCGACCTGGGCGAGGTCCCCGAAGCCCGCGCTGCGCACGCACTGGTGGAGGGCAGACTCCGTCATGCGCTGCGAGGCCATCGCATCCAGAAGCGGCCGGCCGTCGCGCAGCAGGAGGGTCGGCTCGGACGTGATCGCCCGGCGCACCCAGCCCACGCGCACGCTCAGCCAGGCGACGACGAGCTGCAGCGCGGCGAGGACGGCGAGGGCAAGGGCTCCCTCCGTCAGCGCGACCGAGTTGGTGAGCAGGACCGTCGCGAGGGTCGAGCCGAGCGCGACGGTGACGACGAAGTCGAAGGCGTTGAGCTGGGCGAGGGTCCGCTTGCCGGTGACCCGCAGCACGAGCACGAGCCAGGCGTAGGCCAGCGGCCCGATCACGACCAGGCGCAGCAGGCCGGTGAGACCGTCGTAGAACATGGTGGTGCTCCTCGTCTCGATGGGGCGGAGCGGGCCGTCGGGGCCCACCCGAGTGGTCAAGTGTCCCCGTTGCCCGGCCCGGACCGCCATGATGGGGGCAGATCTGACGAACCCAGCCCATCCGGGTCCCAACCGAGGCTCCCGACGGGCCCGACGGCATACCGTTGCGTGACCCGGGTGCCAGAGGTTGGCAGGATGGGTACGGAAGAACTGACCAGGAGGGCTATTCATGTTCCGCACCAAGCAGTCCCGGGCCGAGGCAGCAGCCGACGAGGTCCGCAGCACAGCAGACGATCTGGGCTCGGCGGCCAGCGACCGCGCCGAGGACCTCCGCAACCTCGCCGCCGACCAGGCCAAGGCGGCCCGGGACGCGGCGAAGGACCAGGCCAAGGCGGCCACCAGCTCCGCCAAGGACCGGGCGCAGGCGGCCCGGGACGCGGCCACGCCCGTGCTCCACGACGCTGCAGACGCCGGCCGTGAGCGCCTCGTCGCCGCGCGCGACGCGGCCGGGCCCACCCTGTCCGACGCCGCAGGCCAGGCCCGCGAGCGCCTCGGTGAGGCCGCCGTGCTCGCCAAGGAGGCCGCCAGCGAGAAGCTCGCCGAGGCGGCCGACCGCGCCAAGCCGAGGGTCGAGGCCGCGCATGACAGCTTCAACGACAACGTCTTGCCCAAGCTCGCTGCGGCTGTCGCCGCCGCGGTCGCCGCGATCACCGCCGGCGCCGACCAGGCCCGTGAGGCAGCCGCCCCCCGTGTCGAGCACGCCCGCGAGACCGCGGCCATCGCGGGCGACCGCTCGAAGGACGCCTACTCCGTGCTCAAGGGCGAGGCCGTGGCCAAGCCCAAGCGCGGTGGGGCCGGCAAGTGGCTCATCGGGCTGGGCCTCGTGGCCGCCGCCGTCGCTGCCGTCGCCGCCTTCCGCAAGCAGCAGCAGGCCGACGACCCGTGGGCCACGCCGCTCAGCGAGGGCGCCGGCAGCCCCTCGAGCTCGCTCAAGGACAAGGCCGCCGTGCAGGTCGAGCACGCGAAGGAGGTCGTCTCCGACGCCGCGGGCAAGGCCAAGGACGTTGCGGGCGACCTCGCCGCCAAGGGCCAGTCCGCCCTCACCGACGCGAAGGACCGCTCGGGTGAGCTCGTCGAGGAGGCCACGGACGCTGCCGACGAGGCGGGAGACCAGCCGGACGAGGGCCAGGTCACGGCCGTCGACGGTGGCCTCAACTCCGACGCCATCACCTCGGACGCGGTCGAGGACTCGACCGCCGAGGCCGGCGAGGCGAACCGCCGGGCCGGCGCCGGTGACGGGGACGCCCAGGCCTGAGGCGACCAGCTATCGAGGAGGACCCCCGGCCACCGCCGGCGGGTCCTCCTCTGCGTGAGGGGTGCGGGCGCGACAGGCGGCGGACACCAGGGGCCCGGACGTGCAGCGGGGCCGGACGTGCAGAAGGGCTGGGCGCGGTTCGTGCGCGCCCAACCCTTCGCTATGCCAAGCATAGATCCCAGACCCGCCGGTGGCCAGCGTCTGGGTGAAATTTGTACGAATGGATTCCCCGCCCGGCACCTTCGCCGGGCCTGCCTCCGATGATGGCACCGGGTGTCCCGGGTTGCCACCGGGTGGAGATATCGATTCCATATGAATGGTCTGGTTCTCGCGGCCATCCGTGCGGCGGCCAGCCGGTCCGGTCCGGTCCCGACCCGCGTGCCGTGAAAGGCTCGCGTGATGGTGCAGATCCAGACGGTCGACCCGCACGACGAGGACGCCTTCGCGCAGTGGTATGCCGTGCTGCGAGCATCCGCGACCCACGGCCGGACCGCCCCGACCGTCTGGGCCGAGGCGACCCTGGCCCACTGGTACCGCCATCCCAACCCCAGACGGAGCCGCGTCGCGCTGGCTGCCCTCGACGAGGACGGCGGTCCGGGCAGCCGGGTCGTCGGCGTCGCCTCGATCGAGCTGCCCCTCGACATCGACACCGAGACGGCCGAGGTCGACGTCGAGGTGCTACCGACCGAGCGGGGCCGGGGCGTCGGTTCGGCCCTGTGGGAGGCGACAGTGGAGGTGTGCCGCGCCGAGGGTCGCTCGGTCCTGCAGGCCGAGGTCAATGTGCCGGTCGGCGTTCGCGACCAGTCCAGCCCGGGCCTGCGTTTCGCTCGCGAGCGAGGCTTCACGAGCGAGAACATCGAGGACCACCTCGCCCTCCCTCTGGGTGCGGGACCGCCGAGCCCGCCGGCGGCTCCGGCTGACGGGGCAGGGCACCGGTTCGTGTCGTGGGTCGACCGGGCCCCAGACGAGCACGTCGCGCCGTATGCCGCGATGCAGTCGCTGATGAACGCCGACGTCCCCACCGGCGGTCTCGTGCGCACTCCGCGCCCGGTCGAGGTGGCGGACGTGCGGCGCAGGGAGGAGCGTCACGCGAAAGGCTTCCGCTCGCTCGTGACCCTCGCGCTCACGGCCGGGGGTGAGCCCGCGGGCTACACGCTCGTCTTCGTCCCGAAGGGGGATGAGGACAACCTCCTGCAGGACGACACCTACGTCGTGCGGTCCGAGCGCGGCCATCGCCTCGGGGAGCGGCTCAAGACCGCGAACCTCGCGCAGGTGCGCAAGGCGGCGCCGGGTTCACGATGGCTGCACACGTGGACCGAGCAGGGCAACGCCCCCATGCAGCGCACCAACCGGGCCTTCGGCTTCCGCAAGGTCGAGACGATGCACGAGGTGCAGCTCCTGCTCGGCTGACCTCCGGCCCTGCCGCGGGAGCCGGCCTCTGGCGGGAGGTGGCGGCCTCATATCTGATCGCCCGGCCGCCGGGCAGGCGCGCTCAGCCGGCGGTCCCGAGCCGCTGGCTGCTCTCGAGGAGCAGGGCGTGGACGAACCCCTGCGGGAGGTTGCCGCGCAGCTGTCGCTGGGAGACGTCGAACTCCTCGGCCAGCAGGTTGGCCGGGCCCGTCGCGGCGCGCTGGCGCTCGAACCACCGGAAGGCCTCGACCTCGTCGCCGGCCGCGAGCTGGGCCAGGCTCATCGCGAAGCCGCACATGAGGAAGGCGCCCTCGGCGCTGCCGAGCGGCCGGTCGTCCTTGCGGTAGCGGTAGAGGTAGCCGTCCTGCGCCAGGTCCACCTCGATCGCCCGGAGGGTCGCGAGACTGCGCGGGTCGGACGGGGAGAGGGCTCCGCGCACCGGCGGCAGGAGCAGGGCGGCGTCGAGACCGGGCTCGTCCGGACGCTGGAGCCAGGCCCCGTCGGGGCGCAGGCTGCGCCGCGTCGTCTCGGCGAGGATGAGGTCGGCGAGCGCGGAGACCTCGTGGCGGGACCCGTCCGGGACGACGGGCTCGATCCGGCGCAGGCCCGCGACGCAGGCCAGGCGCGAATGGGTCCACCACGCGTTGTCGAGCTCCCAGACGCCGGCGTCGGGCTCGTTCCACCGGCGGCCGATCAGGTCGATGAGCACCTGGACCGCGCGGCGGTCGTCGATGCCGAGGTGGCCGTGGCCGGCGGCGACGGCATAGAGCTGCAGCAGCTCACCGAGCGCGTCGAGCTGGAACTGCTGGCGCACCCAGTTGCCGACGACGTCGGCGCCGCCGGGGTAGCCCGGCAGGTGCAGCCTCGACTGCTCGGGCGGCAGCGAGCCGTCCACGGCATACGCCGGGGCGAGGTCGCCTCCGTGCTCGAGCACGCGGGCGGTCGTCACCGAGACGAACTCGTCGAGCAGGGGAAGCGGCTCGTCGACGGCGACGGCGATCCCGGCATACGCCTGGTCGCGCAGCCACACGTAGCGGTAGTCGTAGTTGCGTCCGGCCTCGGCGCGCTCGGGCAGGCCGAGCGTGGCTGCGGCAACCATGCCGCCCCCGGGGGTCGTCATGCCGCGCAGGACGGCATACGCGTGGGCGCTGTCGCGGGGAGCGGCCGACCCGGCGAAGTCGGGGACGGCGTCGCGCCAGTAGCGCTCGGTCTCCCACCAGGCGCGCTCCGGGTCGACGGGGCTGCCGAGGGGGCGGTCGGCCACCTCGAGGACGAGGTCGAGGTGGCCCCCGGCGGGGACCTCGACGGTCGCGTGCAGGATGCCGTCACCATCGGGCCGGGCCTCCGGCAGCCCGCTCCAGCGGGCGTGGACCCCGTCACCCTCGAAGAGCCAGCGACCGCCGTCGTCCCGGCGGGTCCGCAGCCCGGCCCGACCGAAGTCGGCGCGCAGGTCGAGGGTGACGCTCACGGCAGCCCGGCTGGCCACCGCCTCGATGCGGCGCAGCAGGACGGCCCGGTGCGGGTCTCCGGGGGTCGCGAGCGCCTCGCGGCACTCGATGACGGTCGAGGTCGTCGTCCACCGGCTGCGCCAGACCAGCGAGCCCGGCTCGTAGTAGCCGCCCCAGACGAACGGGTCGCGGGGGGTGACGGCGTAGCTGCCGCGGCCGCCGACGAGTGAGGCGAGGACGGCCGGGGAGTCCCAGCGCGGGGTGCAGAGCCAGGAGACGTCTCCGCGCGGGCCGATCAGGGCGCCGCGGTGGCCGTCGGCGAGGAAGGCGTACTCCCGCAGCACGTGCTGGGGCGGGGGCGTCGGTGCCGGCTCGGAGGTCGTCTCAGGGGTCGTCTCAGGGGTCGTCCCGGGGGTCGTGGTCGTGGTCGTGCCCATCTCAGGAGCCGGCTCGGCCCGAGGGCGCCGCGGCGCGGGCGGTGGCGGTCAGCGCGGCACTGGTGAGGGCGACGACCCCCGAGACGAGGGCCGGCTTCGCCTGCGCGGAGTGGCGCCGGGCAAACCACACCATCGTGCCGGCGTGGATGACGTCGACGGCGATGACGGGGACCCGCGTCAGGCGTGGGGCGACGAACTGGGCCACGCCCTGCAGGACGTGCCGGACGCCGAGGATGCTCGTCACGAGCTCCTCGTCGGCGTCGGGTGTGTGCCCGTCGACGGCGGTCCAGATCTCGTCGCGACGCAGCAGCAGGGTCAGCCCCCAGGCGGCGCCGCCGAGGCCGATGAGACGGGGCATCGTCGTGCCGCTGCCACTCACGTCCGGTTCCCGATCGCCCAGGCGGCGAGCCCGGCGAGAGCGACGCCCGCGACGGCGGCGGCCTGCGGGTAGCGGTGCGAGATCCACTGCTGCGGGCTGCGGGTCTTGGCCGTGCCGTCGAAGGCGCCGCGGGCGCCGAAGTCATGACCGCCCTCACCGTCAGCGGGCTCCCACAGGTTGACCACCTGGTGCTCGGGCTTGACCTCGCCGGTCTGCTGCGAGGAGAAGCCGGTGCGGGCGAGGTAGCGGTCGAGCAGACCGGGGGCGACGGCGTTGGCCATCAGGGTGCCGACGGTGCTCGCCCCGACCCAGTACTCGCGGCGCTTCGGGTGGGCGGCCGCGAAGACGACGGCCCGAGCGGCCACCTCGGGCTGGTAGATCGGGGGCACCGGCTGCGCGTGCTCCGGCAGGCGGGAGAGGACCCAGGAGAACTGGGGGGTGTTGACGGCCGGCATCTGGACCATCGTCACGTGGATGTTGCTGCGCTCGTGGAGCAGCTCGGTGCGCAGCGACTCGTGGAAGCCCTGGATGGCGTGCTTGGAGCCGCAGTAGGCGCTCTGGAGCGGGATGCCGCGGTAGGCCAGGGCCGACCCGACGTGGACGATCGTGCCGGCGTCACGCTTGCGCATCCGCTTGAGCACGGCCATCGTCGAGTAGACGTAGCCGAGGTAGGAGACCTCGGTGACCCGGCGGAACTCGTCGGGCTCGATGTCGTCGAACTTCGCGAAGACCGAGGTGAAGGCGACGTTGACCCACACGTCGATCGGGCCGAGCTCGTCCTCGATGCGGGCGACCGCGGCCTCGACCGCCTCGGCGTCGGAGACGTCGGTCGGCACGACGAGGGTGCGCACCCCGTGCTCGCGGGCCTCCGCGGCGGCGGCCTCGAGGCCGACGGTGCCGCGGGCGATGAGGGCGACATCTGCGCCCTGACGGGCGAACTCGCGCACCGTGGCCCGGCCGATCCCTCCACTGGCACCGGTGATGGCGACTACCTGGCTCATCTGCACTCCGATCGTCTCGCTGGCTTCTTCGGGGGTCGGCGGCGTTGCAGCCTCACCACCTACGTGTATACGCGCAATAGTTGCACTCATGCAAGTTGTGTTGGATGCTGTCCGTATGCCGCCCGAACCCATGCCCCGTCCGTACCCCGCCGAGGGGGTGGGCCCGACGGGCACGGAGAGGGAGCCGCTGGAGGCGCTGATGCGGGCCTCGCGCGTCATCACCGCCGTCGTCGCGGGGTCGCTGGCCCGCGACGAGGACGTCGTGACGATGCCGCAGATGCGCGTGCTCGTCCTCGTGGCGAGCCGCGCCGACGTCGGGGCGAGCGCCGTCGCGGAGGCGCTCGGCATCCACCTCTCGGGCGCGAGCCGGATCTGCGAGCGGCTCGTCACGGCCGGCCTGCTCACCCGCCGGGAGGCTCAGGCGGACCGGCGCCAGATCGAGCTCGGCCTCACGCCGGCGGGTGCCGGGTTGATCGCCTCGATCATGGACGACCGGCGCGCCGCCTTCGCCGCGATGCTCGCGGGGATGGCACCCGAGGACCGGGCACACCTCACCAGCGGTCTGGTTGCGCTCGCCGACGTGGCAGGGGAGCCGCCGGAGCCGCTGCTGCTCCCCTGACCCGACTCACCAGATGCGCAGGCGCGAGGTCCCCGAGGCCAGGACCGCGAGCGGTCCGGCCGGGTGGGTGGCGCCCCCGTCCTTGCGGTCGCCGACGAGGTCGACGTCGATGACGACGGGGGAGCCGTCGCGCTCCTCGAACTCGGCGTCGACGAAGCGCACCCGGGGCAGGTCCCGGCCCGTCACGACCCCGACCCGGAGGTCGTCGAACGACGCGGGCAGCTCGACCTCGAGGTAGACCGAACCACCATCGCCGGGGTCGTCAGCGTCACCAGCGCCCTGCTCGACGACCACGAAGGACGCGGACTCGAGTCGGAGCGGAGCGTCCTCAGCGGCATACGCGCTCGCCCCTCCCGCATAGGCGTTGTCGTGCGCGTAGACGGGCTGCAAAACGTCCGGGAAGCGGTTGTGGTCGCCCGGCGGCTGGGCGTCGATGAGCGCGAGGTAGTCCTCGAAGCTCGACGGGTGGCCGTCGTAACCGGAGGTCCCGACCCCGGCGCCCTCGTAGGTGTGGGCGTCCCGGCCGTAGGCGGCATCGACGTCACCGCCGGCGAAGATGTTGCCGACCCAGCGGTCGTCGGCGCCGTAGATGAGCGCGTAGCCGGCGACCTGCGTGCTGTGCGGGCGGTGGTAGGGGGTGGCGCGGTCCATCACCCGCGTGAGGCCGAGGGTGCCGCAGACGAGGTTGCCGACGTAGGCGCCGCCCTGGCTGAAGGACTCGATCGAGACGGGGGAGGCGAGGACGTTGTGGTCGACGACGTAGGGGCCGTGGCTCACCTCGACGAAGAGGTCGCGGGAGTTGCCGTAGAGGACGTTGCGCGCGACCCGGGTGCCCTGGGTCTGCCAGTCGAGCCAGATCCCGAGCGAGCAGGCGTGGATCCGGTTGTGGGTGATCTCGACGTCGATCGCGGCGTGCAGCTTGATCCCGGCGATCTCGTGGCCGTAGAACTCGCGCTTGACCGCGATGTGGTGGATGTGGTTGTCCGCGATCGTGGAGAAGACGCAGCCGAGGTGGCCGGCGATCGCGCACTGTCCGCAGTCGTAGATGTGGTTGCGGCGGATGACGTGCGAGCCGATGTGCTCCTTGTCCCAGCCGATCTGCCGCGCGGAGAAGACCGACTCGAGCTGGTACTGGTAGCCCGGCTTGTCGCCGCGGTGGGTGTAGTTGTTGTCGCCCGTCGAGGCCTCCTTGCCGATCGAGATCGCGACGCACTTCGAGTCGTGGATGACGTTGTCCTCGATGATCCAGCCGCGGGCCCAGTTGGGCCCGATGAGACCCGGCTGGTCGGCGGTCGGCGGGGCCCATGGCGTCGCCGCGTGGCACAGCTCGAAGCCGCGGACGGTGATGAAGTCGAGGTGGTGCTCGGTGGGGTAGAAGACCGAGCGGCGCACGTTGATCTCGACGAGCTCGGCGTTGGGGTCCGACGCCCTGGAAGTTGGCCCAGATCGTCGTCGTGTCTGCCTCGACCTGCGCGTGCCAGACGTACTGCGTCTGGTCGGGGTCGTGGACGGCCACCGGGCGGGCGGTCCAGTCGTCGACGATCTCGTCGCGACGGGCAGGGTCGGTGACCTCCTCGCGGCTGCCGACCTCGTAGAAGCTGCGGCCATTGAGGTAGACGTCGCCGAGGTGCTTGCGCTGGCCGTCCTCGATCGGGCGGACGACCCAGTCGCCGACGATCTCCTCCGCGAACGGGTTCCACGAGCCGAAGAGCTCGTTGGGGATGGTGGTCGTCCAGACGGATCCTGCTGCGCTGTCGGCCTTCCCGCTGCCCTCGGCCCTGGTCCAGTCGGTCACGCGCTCGGAGCCCTTGATGACGACGCGCTCTCCGGCGGCCCCCTCGTAGGTGATCCGGCGGTTGTCACTGAGGCCGCCGCGGCGGGGCTTGACCCACTCGCGGTACTCGCCCTCGTGGACGACGACCCGGTCGCCGGGCAGGGCGAGCTCGGCGGCGCGGTTGATGGTGCGCAGGGGCGCGGACTCGCTCCCCTCCGCGTGGTCGGAGCCGGTGGTGGCGACGTGGAGCACGGTCACAGCGGTGTGTCCTCTCGGTGGGGTGAGGCTGGTCGGAGACCCCGGGTGCGTCGCGGGTGATCGCGGCGCGGGCCGTCTCGGGTGCCTGCTCTCGACTCTACGACCGCCCACCCCGTGTGACGGGCCCCACCCCCGTCGGTCCCGTGATGTGGTCACCTGTGCAACTTCCGAGATCGAGGCTTCTCCGGACCCCCTGCAGCAGCGTGTTACCGGCCGCAGAAAGGGCCCGTAAAGGATCGACAAGGTCTCCGGGCTGGGAGCACACTTCTAGTTGGAGTCAGGGGAACCTTGCCTTGCCTCTCGGCCCGGCCGGGCACGCTCTCAACAGGAACGGTGACGCGATGACGGCGCACTGGGGTACGACAACGAGCGCAGGACCAGCGATGGCGGGGGACTTCGCCGTGATGGTGGCATGGGTGGATCAGGACCACGTCCTCAACACCGCCTGGGCTTCGGACATTGATCGGTCTCGATCCGTCGTGGCTGCTCCGACACCAGAGACAGCGGTCGGACGTCCTGGACTCCTGGGTGAATACATCACCTGGTCAGGAACCGACGGTGACGCCACGATCAATGTGGCCCACTCGTCGGACCAGGTTCGAGGGGACCCGATCGTTTTCCAACAGAAGGTGGTTCAGTGGGGGTGGCACGCCCCAGCTGGACCAGCGATCGCCTATGGAAACAACCGGGTCTACCTGGCGTGGGCGGATCCGCTCGGCGCCTTGAACCTCGCATGGAGCCGGACTCCTCTCAACGAAGAGAGTTGGGACCACGTGCAGCTTGCCGATTCGGCCGTCGACGCACCGTCTCTGTCGGCAGGGTACGGCGAGGACGTCTGGCTCGCGTGGGCGGGCACCGATGGCAATGGCACCCTCAACGTCGCGTCCGGATTCCGACCTGGCTCGGAGAGAACGTACGTCAAGACCGTCCTTGACGGCAGGTCCGGGCCCTTCTTCAAGGCGCTCCAACCCGCCTTCCGCGGGGCTGACACGAGCCCATCCGGGCCGCAACTCGAGGTGGACGACCTCGGCTTCACCTTGGCCTACGCGGGGCACGACACGCGGATTTACCTTCTCTCGGCCTTCGGTGGTCAGTTCAACCGGTATCGCTGCGCGGACACCAGCGACTGCGGTGTCGCAGTGTGCGGACGGGTCGCCGGGGGCGGCTTTGCTTGGCGCGGTCTCGACGGAGGACACACCCTGAACACGGCAACCAACCCATTCGACGAGATGGGAGCCGTCGAAGCCAACTAGTGGGACGGCCGCAGGCGGTTCAGCGTGTGATCGAGGCCTCCAATGGTTCGTCAGCGTGGCCGAGGAGGGGACCCAGTTCTGCTCGACCGTGGTGAGCAGAACGGGTGCCACGGCAGGACTCCGCCCTGGAGGCATAGCTCGGAGACGGGCTGTGCAGATGAGGCGCCGGCCTGCGGTGCGATGGAATAACAGTTGACTCGACCGGACCGCATCAGCGCCGAGGCCCAGCTGTCGAACCGTTTGTCCGAGAACCACACCCGGCAGTCATCGAGGTTCTCCGGGAGGTCGGCGAAGCCGTCGAACTGGTTGACGTCGAGGAACTCCGGGAAGGCCTCGAAGACCTTCTCAGAGCCCTTCGAGCCGTGCCGCGCGGCCAGCGCCTCGCGGACGACGAGCTCCTCAGGCCGGCCGGTCACGACTGGTCATGGTCTCCTCCTCGCGGTGTCGGGTCCGTTCCAGGCCCTGGGCCCACCGCCTCACTGGACAGAGGGGCGACGCCGACAGAGGTGATACATCCGCTGAGAATGAGGCCGCGTGGCCGCGTGGGCCCCCCGGTCTTGCGACATCGCCTGGACGTCAGCGGCTACTTCACGACGAGCGTGCCGGTCATGCTCGAGTGGATCGCGCAGTCGAAGGGGTAGCTCCCGGGCTTGGTCGGCGCGGTCAGCGTCGCCGTGGCGCCCGGGTTGACCTTGACGTCGAACGCACCGGTGTCCGAGGTCACGGTGTGCGCCACACTGTCCTCGTTGGTGACGGTGATCTTGGCGCCCGGCCCCACCGACGCCGGGACCGTGAACATGAAGTTCGAGATGCCGATGGCCGCCTTCGGGGCGTCCGGGGTCGGCGCAGTCGACGTCTCTGCCGGTGTGGGGGTGGCGCTCGACTCCGCCGGCATGGGCATCGACGGGCTCGGGGAGGCCGGCGCCGCCGGAGTGGATGCCGCTGCCGGGGGCGCAGCCGGAGTCTGGTCGCCCGAGGAGCCACAGGCTGAGAGGCCCAGGGCGAGTGCGGGGACGATTGCGAGCAGTGCCAGCGTGCGGGTCATGATGAAGCCTCCAGGTCGGGCGGCCGAAAGGACGACCACGACAGGGGGTTCGTCGCGGAGGCCCCGAACGGATCGCTGCCGGGCTGGCGGCATACGCCCGACGCCCGGCCGGTCGGTGAGGACCGATCGGCCGGGCGTCGACGACGTGACTCGGGTCAGGACTTGCGGGCGAAGGACTTCCACATCGGCACGACGCCCTCGGCGGTCTCGCCGGCGTGGCCGAGGTAGGGCAGGCGCCAGTTCGCCTCGATGGTGGTGAGCAGCGAGTAGTGGTTGTAGGGCGTCCTGTCGACGACGTGGCGCGGGCCCGCGCCGGTGACGACGATCGCCGGGATCTTGCCACCGCCATAGGTGCCGCCGGGCCACTTCGCGGAGACGCGCGGGTCGTGCGCGGCGACGTAGGGGCTGCCGCAGCAGCCGTCGGCCGACTCCCAGCCGCCGGTCTGCTCGTTGCCGGTGTAGTCGTTCTCGTCGGTGACGATGACGATGGCGGACTTCTTGGTCCAGGCCTTGCTGCCCATGATCGTCGTCACCGCGCCCTTGACGAAGGTGTCGGCCTTCTGCTTGAGCGAGGCGTCGTTGGCGTCGTCCTTCGTCGAGCCGTAGGGGCAGGGGGTCTCGGCGTGGTCCGCGACCGAGGTGTAGACCCCGCCGTGCATGTCGTTGCACTGGTTCGGCGAGATCCAGACGAACTTCGGCGCGGCCGGACCGTTGAGGTCGGCGCTGAGCGCGGAGTAGGACTTGACCTTGGCCATCTCCGAGGGACTGTTCTTCACGCTGTCGAACAGGACGAAGGGGTTGTGCT
Source organism: uncultured Actinomycetota bacterium (assembly GCA_963764195.1). Classification (GTDB taxonomy): domain Bacteria; phylum Actinomycetota; class Actinomycetes; order Actinomycetales; family Dermatophilaceae; genus JBDSSS01. The sequence continues at coordinate 200,780 of CAVXRG010000002.1, read as the reverse complement.
TCTTGGCGTAGAGCTTGGTGGAGTCGTCCGGCCAGTAGCGGTCGAGCTTGTTGGCGGGCAGGTCCTCCATGTAGGCGCCCCACCGGATGCCGGCCTTGGTCAGCTGCTGGGCGAGGTTGGGCCGGTCGAGGTTGACGACGTTCTCGTCCTCGTCGTCCTGGATGCCGTAGTTGTCGCCCGAGATCGCGGCGATGTAGTTCGGCATCGAGGGGTGGGTCACGCCGTAGTAGTTGCTCGCCATTGCGTACTTCGAGGCGAGCGAATTCATGAACGGCGCATTGGCGTCCCCGATGACGCTCGACTGCGAGTGGTTCTCGAGCATGATCACGTAGATGTGGTCGAACGCGCCGTGGGCGTGGTCGTCCTCACGGTGCGTGCCGCTCTCACCGTGGTTGCTGGAGTCAGAACCGGAGCCGTGGGCGGCGGCGAGTGCGGGGGCGGCGGCGAGGCCGAGGGTCGCGACAGCGACCCCGAGCACGGCGGGGGTGAGTCGACGCATGGGGTTCCTCCTGGTGCAGCGGGCTGGGGACAGCCGGAAGTTACGCCCGTTCGGAGCCCCGCTGCAACCCTTCTTTTCACTCCTTCCTTTTCACGGGATTGACCTCGCTCAGCCCATTCCCAGCGGACTCTGAACCTTCACCCAGCCACCTTTCGGGATGTGCTCTCTCGTGTTTCCGGAACCGGCCGAGAAAGGTTGTCCTGGCAGCCGTTCGGGGCCCAGCTCGCCGGGAACTGCGCGCGCTCAAGCGTCCCCCACGAGGTCGCGCGCAACCTCTTCCACGGAGGCGCAGCCCGCCAGCGCGAGGGCTTCGCGGGTGTCGTCGGTGAGCGCCTGGAGCAGCCCACGGACCCCCTCCTCCCCGGAGTCGGCGAGGGCCCAGACGACCGGGCGCCCGACGAGGGCCGCGCGCGCACCGAGGGCGAGCGCCTTGAGCACCTGCGCCCCCGTGCGCACGGCTCCGTCGACGTAGACCTCGACCTCGGCGTCGCCGCCCCTGATCGTCCCGACCGCTGCCACGACCTCGGGGAGCGCCCGGGGGGTGGTGACGACCCCGTCGAGCTGGCGGCCGCCGTGGGTCGAGACGATCACGGCCCTCGCCCCCGCGGCGACGCAGTCTCGGGCCGCGGCACCGGTGAGCACCCCCTTGGCGATGATGGGCAGACCGGTCAGGCCGGCCAGCCGCTCGAGATCACGACCGGTGAGGTCAGCCGCTTGTTGCGACCTGGGATCGGTGGGGTCGCGCCGGTCGAGGGCCTCGATGATCCCGTGTTCCGTGGGAGGCGGAAGACCTACCCGCTTTCTCGCGACGTAGGGGGTGTCGACCGTGAGGACGAGGGCCGTGGCGCCCGCCGCTGCCGCACGCACGGCCACCTCGTCGGTGATCCCGCGGTCGTGCAGGACGTAGAGCTGCTGCCAGAAGGAACCCGCAGCCGCACCGACCTCCTCCACGCGCGTGCTCGACCGCATCGAGAGGACCATCAGCCCTCCGGTGGCGCGGACGGCCCGGGCCACCCCCAGCTCGCCGTCTCGGTGGACGGCCCGGTGCGAGGCAACCGGCGCGACGAGCAGTGGGGCCGACACGGGCTGGCCCAGCACCGTGGTGCCCACCTCGACCGCGGAGACGTCACGAAGCACCCGGGGCCGCAGCGCCACGGAGTCCCAGGCGGTCGCCTCCTGCGTCAGCGTCGTCTCAGCCCCCGCCCCGGCCGCAAAGTAGGCGAAGACGGCCGGCTCGAGCACGTCTCGGGCTCGGCGCAGCAGTTCGCCGTGGTCGATCATCGCCGCGCCCGCACTGCGGCGAGCTCGGTCGTGCTCCACTCCAGCTCACGATCGACGCGGTCGACGATATGGCCGTCCTTGAAGCGTGGCGAGCCCACGTCGGGCACCTCGACCTTCATCGCGTGGCAGACCCTTGTGCTCGCAGAAGATGACCGGGTAGCCGTTCGGGGCGGCGACCCGAGGTCGACGACGTCCTCGTGTGTCGAGAGGTGAGAACCTCGAGACCAGACCCGGTCGGCCGCATGGTCGGCGCAGGACAGTGGCCAGCAGATCACGATGTGCCTCATGGAGTGGTCATCGTGCCAGACGAAGACGGCCGGGAGCGCAAAGACTGCCTGATCCCCGCCGCTCCGACGTGACGTCGCCTCCGAGCGGCGGGGACCCGGATCAGCTGATGTCGCGGTTGCGCTGCGCAATCCCGGCGACGCCGTAGGGGTAGTCGTCCATGCGGGGAGCGCTGACCTCGGTGAGGTGGGCGAGCTGGTCCGCGGTGAGGTCGAGGTCGGCAGCGGCGAGGTTGTCGGTGAGCTGCTCGACGGTGCGCGCGCCGAGGATCACCGACGTCACCGCCGGCTGGGCACCGACCCAGGCGAGGGCCACCTGGGCGGAACTGGCGTCCTGCGCCTTGGCCACCTCGGCCACGGCGTCGATGACCGCCCAGGTGCGCTCGTCGGAGTTGCGCGGGCCGTAGGCCTCCATGCCGCGCTCCGGGTCCTCCCCGAGGCGGGAGGCGCCCGACGGGGTGGTGTCGCGCTGGTACTTGCCGGTCAGCCAGCCACCCGCGAGCGGCGACCACGGCAGCAGCCCGAGGCCACCGTCGAGGCACGCGGGAACGACCTCGTGCTCGATGTCGCGGACGAGCAGGTTGTACTGCGGCTGCAGCGTGACCGGCGCGGCCCAGCCGTGCTCGCGCGCGGTGTGGACGGCCTTGGTGACCTGGTAGCCGAGGTAGTTGGAGAAGCCGTAGTAGCCGATCTTGCCGGCGGTCACGGCGTCGTCGAGGAAGCGCAGCGTCTCGTCCAACGGGGTCACGGCGTCCCACGCGTGCATCTGGTAGAGGTCGATGTGCTCGACGCCGAGCCGGGTGAGCGATGCGTCGAGCGCCTGACGCAGATGACGGCGGGAGAGGCCGACGTCGTTGTGCCCCTCGCCCATCGGGAATCGGCCCTTGGTCGCCACGACCATCCGGGCGGCGTCCTCGGGGTGGGATTTGAGCCACCGGCCGGTGATCTCCTCGGAGACGCCCTTGCTGTAGACGTCCGCCGTGTCGAGGAAGGTGCCGCCGGCCTCCGCGAAGGTGTCGAGGATGGTGCCGGACGTCTCCTCGTCGGCCTCCGCGCCGAAGGTCATCGTGCCGAGGCACTGGGTGGAGACGATGGTGCCGCTGTTGCCGAGAGTCGTGTATCGCATGTCTTCCACCGTATGCCGGGTGCTTCGCTGTCTGTCGACCGGCACCTGTCCCTGCGACCTGGCAAGCTGCGTCACGTGACCGACGGGGATGACAGCTTCATCGAGGGGCTCTACGAGAGTCTGATCACGCGCGCGCTCCAGAAGCGACTGGCAGGCCTCTCGAATCACGATGTGCACCAGGGGGTCGTCGACGACGCAGACGCTCCCGATGTGCTCGCGCGGCACATCCGTGACGTCACCCTTCGTGCCCTGCGACACGAGAAGGACGCAGGACGGCGATTGGCGATGGTCAACCAGCTCGTCGAGGCCGTGGGCGCACCTGACGATTCGGTCTCATCCACCCGGCAACTGCTCTCTGTCCTGGTGCCATCCGCTCCCGGCGCCGCCGTTCGGATGAGCGGCGAGCGTCCCGCGACGCCTCTCTCGGAGGCTGCCCTGCTCACCAACGCTCCCGGTGAGCCGGGGGTCGGCCACGAGATCCGAGCGGAGCTGGCGAGTGCCGACCGCGTCGACGTGATCATGGCCTTCGTCAAGTGGTACGGCCTGCGCCTCTTCGAGGACCGACTCACGACAGCACGCGAGCGCGGAGTCCCCCTCCGGGTGATCACCACGACCTACCTGGGAGCCACCGAGCGGCAGGCGCTGGATCGGCTCGTCAGGGACTTCGGCGCCGACGTCAAGATCCAGTACGACGCGCAGCGGACCCGGCTCCACGCCAAGGCGTGGCTGTTCCGACGAGACTCAGGCTTCGACACGGCATACGTGGGCTCGAGCAATCTCTCCCGCGCGGCCATGCTCGACGGCGTCGAGTGGAACGTGCGCCTGTCTTCGGTATCCACGCCACCCCTGCTGCGCAAGTTCCTCGCGACGTTCGACAGCTACTGGAACGACGCGACCTTCGAGACCTACGATCCCGACGCTGACCGCGACCGGCTCGATGACGCCATCGCCGAAGCCTCCGGCAAGCGGATCAACGACAGAGTGACCCTGACTCTCTCGGGCCTCGAGGTGCGCCCGTATCCCTACCAGCAAGAGATGCTCGACCAGCTCGAGGTCGAGCGCGTCGTCCACGACCGTCATCGAAACCTGCTCGTGGCAGCGACGGGCACCGGCAAAACAGTGGTTGCCGCCCTCGACTACCGCCGCCTCGCCTCAGACACCCAGACGCTTCCGAGACTGCTGTTCGTCGCGCACCGACGCGAGATCCTTCAGCAGTCCTTACGGACCTATCGGGAGGTCCTCTCGGACGCCAACTTTGGCGAGCTGTATGTGGACGGCCGGCGCCCGGAACGGTGGGAGCACGTCTTCGCGTCGGTGCAATCGCTGTCGGCGTACGGCATCACGAACATCCCCGCTGAGGCCTACCGAGTCGTCGTCATCGACGAGTTCCACCACTCCGAGGCCAGGACCTACCGGCGGATCCTGGACCACCTCGACCCGGATGAGCTCCTTGGCCTGACAGCCACCCCCGAGCGCGGGGACGGCCTTGATGTGCGGTCCTTCTTCGACGGTCACACCGCGGCTGAGCTCCGCCTCTGGGACGCCCTCAAGGCAGATCTGCTGACGCCCTTTCACTACTTCGCCGTCGCTGACGGCATGGACATGTCCCGGGTCGATTGGAGGGCTGGGGCCTACGACGCAGCAGAGCTCTCGAATCTCCTCACGGGCAACGACGTTCGCGCCCGAATCGTCCTCAAGGCACTTCGCGACAAGGTCGCCGACCTGAGTTCCATGAAGGCGCTGGGCTTCTGCGTCTCCCGAGACCACGCCCGGTACATGACCAGGGTGTTCAACGATGCAGGGATCAGAGCGGCGACGGTCCTCGGCGACACTGCATCGAGCGATCGCGACGCGGCGGTTCACGACCTCCGGGATGGCGCCGTCCAGGTGTTGTTCACCGTCGACGTGTTCAACGAGGGAGTCGACGTCCCGGCCATCAACACCGTGCTCTTCCTCCGGCCCACGGAGAGCTCCACGGTGTTCCTGCAGCAGCTCGGACGAGGGCTGCGTCTGGCGACGAACAAGCCGGTGCTCACGGCCCTCGATTTTGTCGGTCACCACCGGAAGGAGTTCCGCTTCGACCGACGGTTCCGGGCAATGACGGGCGGCACCCACGCCGCCCTGGTGCGCGACATCGAGCACGGCTTCCCCTTCCTTCCCGCTGGAACCCAGATCGTGCTCGACCGCCAGAGTCAGAAACTCGTGCTCGAGAACATCAAGAGTCAGGTGAACAAGCGCTGGCCCAGCATCGCCTCGGAACTGCGAGCCCATCCCACCGACGACCTCGGCACCTTCCTCGACGACTCCGGAGTCGAGCTGGCTGACGTCGTCACCGGCCGACGTTCGTGGGCCCGACTTCGTCGCGAGGCTGGTCTCGAAGTGGCCGAAGAGGGTCCACTGGAAGCAACCCTCTCGAAGCGGGTTCGGGCCCTGTGCCACGTCGACGACCGCGACCGGGCGGAGGCCTACCTGACCTGGCTGGGCAGTACCGCGCCGAACTACGACGATGCCGATCCGATGCTGCGGGCCTACGGGCGGATGCTCTTCTTCTCGCTGTGGGCAGACGGCGGTGGCTTCGACTCCTACGGTGACGGCCTGGCAGCGCTCCACAATGAACCCGCTCTGCGCGAGGACCTCCGGGCCGTCATCGGTCTAGGGCTGCGGGGAGCGCAGCGAGTCACGACGCGTCTTTCCGGCGAGCTCGGCATGCGGCCACTGAACGCCCACGCCCGATATACGCGCGAAGAGATCGTCTCGGCCCTGGACTACGTATCCATCGAGGGACGAAAGCCCAACAGCTTTCGTGAGGGGGTCCTGTTCTCGCCAGCGGCAAACGCTGACGCCTTTCTGGTGACGCTGCACAAGTCGGAGTCCGACTACTCACCGACGACGATGTACCAGGACTACGCAGTCAGTCCTGAGCTGTTCCACTGGGAGTCCCAGTCGGTGACGACGGTCGCCTCCAAGACGGGTCAGCGGTATCTCAATCATGGTGCCAACGGCAGCCACGTCCTGCTCTTCAGCCGCCCCCAAAAGGTCTCGGCCTTCGGCACCGGGGCGCCCTACCTCTTCCTCGGCGAGGCCGACTATGTGGAGCATCGTGGCGAGCGGCCGATCTCCATCACCTGGCACCTGCGGACGCCGATGCCAACGGCCGACTTCGCCGTCGCCAGCGTCGTTCATTGAGGGCGGCGCAACGGGCGGGCCAAAAGGGGCCCTGAAGTGTGGTGGAGCCAAGGGGACTCGAACCCCTAACCCCCTGCTTGCAAAGCAGGTGCGCTACCAATTGCGCCATGGCCCCTGGTGGGGATCAGGACTGCGGTGCGGCCTCGGGCGGCGGGCCCTGCACGTCGTCGGTGGCCTGGGACCACAGCTCCTGCTCGGCCTGCTGCTGCTTGGCCTTGGAGCGGACGAACACGATGGCCGCGATGGACCCACCGATGAGGACGAGACGCTTCAGCATTCGGCAGATCCCTTCGATCCCGGGGGTGATGGTGGGCCTAGGAGGACTTGAACCTCCGACCTCTTCCTTATCAGGGAAGCGCTCTAACCGTCTGAGCTATAGGCCCGTCATCACCAGCTCGCGTCGGCCGGGCCAAGCGGCACGAATACCCGACGCGAGGGCACACGTTACCCGATCGATCCGGCCACGCACAAAACGGCGAGCGCCCCGGCCCCGCAGCCGCCCCCGGGCCGCGATCTGTCTGCGGATCAGTCGGCGTCCGGTGTCGTCAGGGCAGCACCGGATGCAGACTGATCCGCCGCTTGATCGGCACCGGGGCCGACCCCGGGCAGAGGTATGCCGCCGGGCCGGCAACCCGGCCCAGCGGCATCCGTCCGTGCTGGGGAAGTCCAGGCCGGCTCAGTCGTCGGTGAGGGTGAGCTGCACGCCACCCACGAGGGCCGAGCAGATGTTGTAGAGGAAGGCCATCACGGTGGCGATCGCGGTGAGCAGGATGACGTCGATGACCCCGATGACGATCGAGAGCGAGGTGATCCGGCCGAAACCCACGTAGTCCTTGATCGAGAAGGGGTCGGCCTGCGAGGTCTGCAGCGACTGGAGGACGCCCTCGATGTCGGTGAAGACGTTCATCGTCGACAGGATCATCCACAGCACCGCGGTGAGGACGACACCGGCGACGCCGAGCGCCACCGACAGCAGGAAGCTCATCTTCATGACCGACCACGGGTCGACCCGGGCGACGGCGAGCCGGACCCGGCGCGGGCCCTTCGTCCGACGACGGGGGGCGGTCGCAGCCTTCTTGGCCGGGGGACGCGCAGCCGTACGGGTCGAGCCCGCCGCAGCACCGGCCTCAGCCGCCTTCGGCGCGGTCTGGCTCACGGGTCGCGTCGCGGGCCGGTTGGTCACCGCGCCGCGCGACAGGTTCGTGCCGCCGGTCTCGGTGGAGCCGGACGGGGCCGACGAGGCCGTGGCGCCGGCGTAGGGCGGGGTCGGGTCACCGTCGCTGCTCGAGGGGTTCTTCCCCATCGTGGGCAGGCGGGCCGATCCATCTGCGTCAGTCGGGCTCACTCGTCACCTCCGTTGTCGACCTCGGGCGTCCCTGCGTCATCATCCGAGGTCTCGTCAGACGGTACGCCATCGTCTCCGGGAACCGTAGCGGGCGCACTCGGTGCCGCCCCACCCTCAGCGCCACCGTCGGCGCCGTCCCCGAGCACGACGGCCTCGATCTCGGACTCGGGGTTGCGGGCCACCGCGACGATGGAGTCGCCCTTCTTCGGCGTCGCGAAGATGACGCCCTGCGTCGAGCGGCCGGTGTGGCGCACCTGGTCGACGCGGGAGCGCACGATGTTGCCCTTCTCCATGACGACCATGACCTCGTCGGTCTCGACGACGGTGAGGGCGCCGACGAGGTCGCCACCCTTCTCCGACTGCTTGGCCACCTGGATGCCGAGGCCGCCGCGGCCCTGGACGCGGTACTCCGAGACGGGGGTCCGCTTGGCCAGGCCGTTCTCGAAGACGACGAACACGTCGGGGCTCTCACCCTCCTGCACGACCGACATCGACAGCAGCTGGTCGCCGGGCCGGAACTTCATGCCCGTCACGCCTGACGTCGAGCGGCCCATCGGGCGCAGCGCCTCGTCGGTGGCGGTGAAGCGGACCGACTGGCCCTTGCGCGAGACGAGGAGCAGGTCGTCGCGGTTGCTCGCGCGGCCGGCGCCGACGAGCTCGTCTCCCTCGCGGAGGTTGACCGCGATGAGCCCGCCGGAGCGGTTCGAGTCGTAGTCGGTGAGGCGGGTCTTCTTGACGAGCCCGTCACGGGTCGCGAGCACGAGGTAGTCGGCCGAGGTGTAGTCGCGGATCGCGAGCACCTGGGCGATCTGCTCCCCGGGCTGGAAGGCCATCAGGTTGGCGACGTGCTGGCCCTTGCTGTCGCGGCTCCCTTCGGGCAGCTCGTACGCCTTGGCCCGGTAGACCCGGCCGAGGTTGGTGAAGAAGAGCAGCCAGTGGTGGGAGGTCGTCGTGAAGAAGTGCCCGACCACGTCCTCCCCGCGCAGGCTCGCCCCGCGCACGCCGGAGCCGCCGCGGTGCTGGGTGCGGTAGGCATCGACCCGGGTCCGCTTGGCGTAGCCACCGCGGGTGATCGTGACGACGACGTCCTCCTCGGGGATGAGGTCCTCCATCGACATGTCACCGTCGAAGGGGAAGATCTCGGTGCGCCGGTCGTCGCCGTACTTCTCGACGATCTCGGCGAGCTCCTCGGAGACGATGTCGCGCTGGCGCTGGGGCGAGTCGAGGATCGCGTGGTACTCGTCGATCATCGTCTGGAGCTCGTCGTGCTGCTCCTGGATCTTCTCCCGCTCGAGGGCGGCGAGCCGGCGCAGCTGCATGTTGAGGATGGCCTGCGCCTGGGTCTCGTCGATGTCGAGCAGGCCCATCAGGCCCTCGCGGGCCACCTCGACCGTGCGGGAGGCGCGGATCAGGGCGATGACCTCGTCGAGCATGTCGAGAGCCTTGAGGTAGCCACGCAAGACGTGGATGTCGGCCTCGGCCTTGCGCAGCCGGAACCTCGTGCGCCGGACGATGACCTCGATCTGGTGGTCGACCCAGTGCCGGATGAAGCCGTCGAGGGGCAGCGTGCGGGGCACTTCGTCGACGAGGGCGAGCATGTTCGCCCCGAACGTCGTCTGCAGCTGGGTGTGCTTGTAGAGGTTGTTGAGCACGACCTTGGCGACGGCGTCACGCTTGAGCTTGATGACGAGGCGCTGACCGGTGCGGCCCGAGGTCTCGTCGTTGATGTCGGCGATGCCGGAGATCTTGCCGTCCTTGACGAGGTCGGCGATCTTGACCGCGAGCATGTCGGGGTTGACCTGGTAGGGCAGCTCGGTGACGACGAGGCACTGCCGCCCCTGGATCTCCTCGACGTTGACGATCGCCCGCATGATGATCGAGCCGCGGCCGGTCCGGTAGGCGTCCTCGATGCCGCGGTGGCCCATGATGAGCGCGCCGGTGGGGAAGTCGGGGCCCTTGATGATGCCGAGCAGGGCCTCGAGCAGCTCCTCGCGGCCGACGTCCGGGTTGCGCAGGTACCACTCGGCGCCGGCGGCGACCTCGCGCAGGTTGTGCGGCGGGATCTGGGTGGCCATCCCGACGGCGATGCCGGCCGAGCCGTTGACGAGCAGGTTGGGGAAGCGGCTCGGCAGCACCGACGGCTGCATCGTCTTGCCGTCGTAGTTGGGGACGAAGTCGACCGTGTCCTGGTCGATGTCGCGCACCATCTCCATCGCGATCGAGGCCATCCGGCACTCGGTGTATCGCGGGGCGGCCGCGCCGTCGTTGCCGCGCGAGCCGAAGTTGCCCTGCCCGTCGACGAGCGGGTAGCGCAGCGACCAGTCCTGCACGAGGCGGACGAGGGCGTCGTAGATCGCCGAGTCGCCGTGCGGGTGGTAGTGCCCCATGACGTCACCGACGACGCGCGCGCACTTGTTGTAGCCGCGGTCGGGGCGGTAGCCACCGTCGAACATCGCGTAGACGATGCGGCGGTGCACCGGCTTCAGGCCGTCGCGCACATCGGGCAGCGCGCGGCTGACGATGACCGACATCGCGTACTCGATGTAGGAGCGCTGCATCTCGTTGTTGAGGTCGACGGCCTCGACCCGGTCGCTCTCGTCGCCGTCGCGAACGATGGGCGCCGTGCCCTGGTCCACGCCCTCGGCGGTCTCGTCGGGCGTCTCGTCGTCGCCGTCGATCGGAGGAAGGTCGTCACTCACGTCAGGTCCTTTGGTTCGCAGTCAGGTTTTCAGTCAGTGTCAGTCGGCGGCGAGGTATGCCGCTCAGTCGAGTGCGCACTTTCGCGCGGTCCGCGCGCGGTTGCCTGCGCTGGGACGGCGCGCGAAAGTGCGCACTCGACGCTCAGATGTCGAGGAAGCGCACGTCCCGCGCGTTCTTCTGGATGAAGCTGCGCCGGGACTCGACGTCCTCCCCCATGAGCACGGCGAAGACCTCGTCGGACTTCGCGGCGTCGTCGAGGGTCACCTGGAGCAGGGTGCGGGTGTTGACGTCCATCGTCGTCACGCCGAGCTCCTCGTAGTTCATCTCGCCGAGGCCCTTGTAGCGCTGGACCGGGTTGTCCTTCGGCAGGCGCCAGCCCCGACCCTTGCCGTCCTTCTCGAGGGCCTCGCGCTCGCGGTCGGAGTAGGCGAACTGGTGAAGGGCGTTGCTCCACCGCAGCCGGTAGAGCGGCGGCTGCGCGAGGTAGACGTAGCCGGCCTCGATGAGCGGACGCATGAAGCGGAAGAGCAGCGTCAGCAGCAGGGTGCGGATGTGCATGCCGTCCACGTCGGCATCGGCCATCAGCACGATCTTGTGATAGCGCGCCCGGGTGATGTCGAAGTCCTCGCCGATGCCCGTGCCGAAGGCGGAGATGAGCGCCTGGACCTCGTTGTTGGCGAGGATCTTGTCGATCCGCGCCTTCTCGACGTTGAGGATCTTGCCGCGGATCGGCAGGATCGCCTGCGTGTAGGGGTCGCGGGCCTGGGTCGCCGAGCCGCCGGCCGAGTCACCCTCGACGATGAAGACCTCGGAGATCGACGGGTCCTTGCTCTGGCAGTCCTTGAGCTTGCCGGGCAGGCCGCCGGACTCGAGCAGGCCCTTGCGGCGGGTCGCCTCGCGTGCCTTCCGGGCTGCCATCCGTGCGGCGGCCGCCTGGATCGACTTGCGGACGATGTCCTTGCCCTCGCTCGGGTGCGCCCCGAGCCAGTGGCCGAACTCGTCGGTCATGGCCCGCTGGACGAAGCCCTTGACCTCGGAGTTGCCGAGCTTGGTCTTGGTCTGGCCCTCGAACTGCGGGTCGCCGAGCTTGACCGAGATGACGGCGGTGAGGCCCTCGCGGACGTCGTCACCGGTGAGGTTGTCGTCCTTGTCCTTGAGCAGGTTCTGCTTGCGGGCGAAGTCGTTGATGAGCTTGGTCATCGCCGCGCGGAAGCCCTCCTCGTGGGTGCCGCCCTCGTGGGTGTTGATCGTGTTGGCGTAGGTGTGAACCGACTCGCTGTAGGCGTTGGTCCACTGCATCGCGAGCTCGAGGCTGAGGGAGCGCTCCTCGTCCTCGACCTCGATCGAGATGACGTCCGCGTGCACCGGGTCGCTGCGCTTGCTGCTGTTGAGGTGGTTGACGTAGTCGACGAGCCCACCGTCGTAGCGGTAGGAGACCTTCTTGGCGGTCACCCTCTTCTTCTCCGTGCCCTCGACGGCCTCGTCGTCGCCCTCGTCGACCTCGGTGAGGTCGGAGCCGATGGAGTCGAGGTCGATGTCGCCGCCGGCCTCGACCTGCTCGACGCGCTCGTCGATGAGGTTGATCGTCAGGCCCTTGTTGAGGAAGGCCATCTGCTGGAACCGGGCCCGGATCGTCTCGAAGTCGTACTCGACCGTCTCGAAGATCTCGTCGTTGGCCCAGAAGGTGATGGTCGAGCCCGAGGCGTCGGTCTCCTCCATCTGGGTCAGCGGCCCGGTCGGCACGCCGTGCTCGAAGCTCATCCGGAAGGCGTGCCCCTTCTGGCGGACGCAGACGTCGAGGCGGGTGGACAGGGCGTTCACGACCGAGCTACCGACGCCGTGCAGACCGCCGGACACCTTGTAGCCGCCACCGCCGAACTTGCCGCCGGCGTGCAGCTGGGTGAAGACGAGCTCCACGGCGCTGATCTTCTCCGTCGGGTGGATGTCGGTGGGGATGCCGCGGCCGTTGTCCTTGACCCGCACCCCGCCATCGGCAAGGAGCGTGATGTCGATGGTGTCGGCGTAGCCGGCGAGCGACTCGTCGACCGCGTTGTCGACGATCTCCCAGACGAGGTGGTGCAGGCCGCGCGGACCGGTCGAGCCGATGTACATGCCGGGACGCTTGCGCACGGCCTCGAGGCCCTCGAGGACGGTGATCGCGCTCGCGTCGTAGTCGACGCCGTTCGGGCGCCGCTCGACGAACTCGGCGACCACCTCTGCGGGCACCTCGGCAGGCGCGTCCGCCAGCACCTCGTCCACGTCCGCGGCAACCGCCGCGTCAGGGTCCGGCAGGTCCGGGGTGCCCGGGGTGCCCGGGGTGCCCGGGGTGTCGGTCATCCGCGGGTCTGGCGTCTCATCGGGCTGGGCCACGTGTCTCCTCAGTTCGAGCAGGCTCGTTGTGTCGAGGCAGCCCGCGGGGGCCGCTCCGGTCAGCAACGAGGCGGTCGCCACGCGCGCACGCGCGACGACACCGGGACGGTCCGACCGAGGCGGGATTCCCGAAGGCGCCGAGGACGGACCGAGTTCATCTCATTCTATCGGTCCCGGCAGCCGGAAAGCCCCTCCAGACGGCCTGAGACGGCCATTTTCCGGCCCGAACACCCCTGATTCCGAGGGGAGGATCACGACCCTGCGTCCAGAGGCCCCGGAGCGGCCTCTCGCGAACCCGGCGCAAGGGTGCGCTCGAAGAGGGAGTGGATGGCCTCGGGCAGGTGCGGCTCGGCGAGCGTCACGTCGAGGTCGAGCGCCTGGCACCGGACCGAGTAGCAGAACCCGTCGGCGCGGGCGCTCTCCGTCGTGTCCGCGATCCGCTGGAGGGTCGGGGCGGCGAGCAGGCTGCGCCAGTCGCTCGCGTCCCGGTCGGGCAGCTCGTCGAGGGCCAGCTGACGCTCCCGGACCTGCCCCGCGAAGCCGCCGGTTCGCCGCAGCAGCAGCTGGGTGCCGACATCGGGGACATCTCCGTGCGCCTCGCCACCCGGAGTCTGCGAACCGTGAGTCTGCAAACCGGGCGCCTGCGTGCCGGTCGCGTCGGGCCCGCCTGTCGGGGCCGCCTCGAGCACGCCGACCTGCTCCCACGCCGACCGGACGGCGACCTGTTCGGCGGACCCGTCACCGTGGGCCCGGCCCGCCGCCGTGACGGTGAGGCCGGCGAAGGTGGCGAAGTCGCAGTCGGCCCTGATGCCGTCACCGGTGAGGACGGCGTTCCAGATCGCGCCCGGTCCCTCCCACGCCTTGCCGCCGATGGCGAGGGCGGCGAGCACGAAGGCACGGTTGGGGATGCCGGAGTTGATGTGGACCCCGCCGTTGTCGTCGCGGGTCTGGACGTAGCCGTCCATGTGGGCCGGCTGGGGGTCCTTGCCCAAGCGGGGGTCGTCGTAGGCGGTGCCGGGGTGCTGCATGTCGCGCAGCGCCCGGCCGCGCACGCTCGGGTTGAGCAGCTCGGCGCCGACGAGCCAGTCGGCCGCCTGCGCGGTCTGGCCGAGCTGGCGCTGCTTGACGAGCACCCCGAAGACGTCGGAGATCGACTCGTTGAGCGCCCCGGACTGGCCCTGGTAGAGCAGCCCTGCCGTGTGCTCGGTGACCCCGTGGGCCAGCTCGTGGCCGATCACGTCAACGCTCCGGGTGAACCGCTCGAAGATCGTGCCATCGCCGTCGCCGAAGACCATCTGGGTGCCGTCCCAGAAGGCGTTGTCGTAGTCACGGCCGTAGTGGACGGTCGCGAGCAGCGGGAGACCCTTGTCGTCGAGGGAGTCCCGGCCGTAGGCCGTCGACCACAGCTCCCACGTGGCGCCGAGGCCGTCGTAGGCCTCGTCGGCGGCGGCGTCGCCGGTCGCCGAGGCACCCTCGGTGCGCACGGTGGCGCCCGGGGTGGTCTGGCTGCCGGCTGCGTCGGAGATGGTCCGGTTGGGGCCGGTCCCGTCGTCGGGGGTGGAGCTCGCGCCCTCCGGCCCCGGCGCCGTCGCGAGGGTCCGCGCCCGACGGGCCCGGCGCAGCTCCCGGCCGTCGACCAGCGCCTCGCGGGCGTGGTTGGCGATGTGCGGCCCGGCGCTCCGCACGAGGGCCTCGAGCATGTACGGCGGGACGATGCTGCAGCGCGGTGTCATGGTCATGCCTCCAGTCTGCGACGGCGCACCGACACCGGCACCCCGACGGCGGCTGTGACTTTCCGGCGGGATCACGCCCCCTCAGCCGTAGGTGTCGCGCGGCCCCCGTGAGTCCGGCGAACGGCGCGGGCCCCGGTTCCACGAGGGCGCGCTCGGGCCGAGCACGGTGAGCCGGTCGACCGAGCCGGCGCCGATCTCCTCCTCGACCCGGGCGAGCACCGATGAGGAGAGGAGGGTCATCTGGGTGGCCCAGGCCGTCGAGTCCGCGCGCACCGTGAGGACGCCGTCTGCGAAGGTGACCGGCACGACGTGGGCGGCGATGTCCGCCCCGACGATCTCGGCCCACCGGCCCATCACCGAGCCGACCGCGACGTCGACCTTCCAGCCCCGGTCGAGCAGCAGCCGGTCCATCTGGTCCCCGAGCAGGGTGGGGTCCCGGCCGTCGCGTGCCGAACCGGAGAGCTGGGCGCCGTCGCCGACGAACCGGCGCTTGCGCCTGGGCCGCATCCCCGGCCGGAGCCCCCTGTCGGTGGCGCTGGCCCGCGCGCGGGCCAGCGCCGAGGCGGCCGCGTCCGCGATCCGGGTGTCCTCGTCGCTCGGCGACTCGGGTGCCTGGGGTGCCTCGGTGGTCTCAGCGGTCTCAGCGGTCTCGGTCCCCTCCGGCTCGTCGTCACTCACCGTCGTCGCCGCTCTCGGTCTCGCCGCTCTCGGTCTCGCCGCTCTCGATCTCGGTCTTGGTCTCGTCGAACGTGTCAGCCCCGAGCGGGGTGACCTGCCCGAGCCGCACCTCGAACGTGACGCCCTGCTCGCGGAGCACGTCGGGCACGTCGGCGCCGACGGCCGCGGTGATGAGCACCTGCTCGCAGTCGGCCACGAGCGCGGCGAGCCGCTCGCGCCGACCGGAGTCGAGCTCGGCGAAGACGTCATCGAGGATGAGGACCGGGTCATCGCCCAGGTCGCGCCGCAGCAGCCGGTATGCCGCGAGCTTGAGCCCCAGCGCAAAGCTCCACGACTCGCCGTGGCTCGCGTAGCCCTTCGCCGGCAGCTCGCCGAGCGACAGCACGAGGTCGTCGCGGTGCGGCCCGACGAGCGAGACCCCCCGCTCGATCTCGCTGCCGCGCACCTCGGCGAGGGTGTCGATCATCGCCGCACGCAGCTCGTCGATCTCCGGGACCTCACCGGCCGCGATCCGCGTCGCCATCGCCTCGTGGAGCGAGCTCTTGTAGGTGGCGCGTGCGTTGCTCGCCGCCGCACTCACCGCGTCGTAGCAGTCGGAGAGGTCCGGCACGAGGTCACGCAGCAGTCGCAGCCGGGCGTAGACGAGCTGGGAGCCGACGGTGGCGAGGTGGTCGTTCCACACGTCCAGGGTGTGCAGCGCAGCCTCGCGCGCCTCGTCGACGGGCGCCTCACCGGGACGCTCCGGACGTCGAGCCCCACGGCCCCGCCGGAGCACGGGCGCCGCCGACTTCAGCAGCGCGCCCCGCTGGCGCAGGATCTTGTCGTAGTCCGACCGGACGCCGGACCACCGCGGCTGGCGCTGGACGAGCAGCTCGTCGAGGAACCGGCGCCGCTCCGACGGGTCGCCCTTGACGAGGGAGAGGTCCTCGGGGGCGAAGAGCACGGTCCGCACCGTCCCGAGCACCTCGCGCGGCCGCGACACCGGCGACCGGCCGAGCCGGGCCCGGTTGGCCTTGCCCGGCGTGATCTCCAGCTCGACCATCGTCTCGCGGTCGTCGCGCACGATGGCCCCGCGCACGACCGCCTGGTCCGCGCCGAAGCGGACGAGCGGCTGGTCGTTTGCCACCCGGTGCGACCCGAGCGTGGCGAGGTAGCCGACCGCCTCGACGAGGTTGGTCTTGCCCTGCCCGTTGAGCCCGACGAGCGTCGTCACGCCCGGGGTGAGCGCGAGCTCGGCCCCGGGATAGCTGCGGAAGTCCTTGAGGGTGAGGTGCCGGACGTGCAAGGGGGGACTTTGCTCAGGCCTTCTTCGCGGTCCGCTTCGACGCCGCGCGCTTCTGGCCGCGGGCCGAGTCGGCCGTGTCGGTGGGCTGCGTCGCCGGCGCCCGGCGCGAGTGGGCCGCCTTCTTCGCCGCGTCGACGTTGGCGCTGGAGCCGGTCTGGGCCGCCTCCTCGCTCGCCTTCTTGGCCGTTGCCCGCTTCTTGGCCTGCTTCGGCGCCGACTCCTTCTTCGGCGAGCGGGTCGGCACGGCGCCCTCGCGCAGCGTGTCACCCTCGGCGATCGTCATCACCTGGTGGCCACCGAACTGGCCGCGCAGCGCCGCGACCGCCTGCATCGTCGGCGAGCTCTGCTGGCGCGAGGCGAAGCGGGCGAAGAGCGAGGCGGAGATGACCGGCATCGGCACCGACATCGCGATGGCCTCCTCCACGGTCCAGCGGCCCTCGCCCGAGTCGTTGGTGTAGTCGGAGACGTCGTCGAGGTGGGGGTTCTCCTCGAGGGCGTCGACCATGAGGTCGAGCAGCCAGGACCGCACGACGGTGCCCCGGCTCCAGGCCTTGAAGGCGCCGGGGACGTCGGTGACGATGTCCTTCTTCTCGAGCAGCTCGAAGCCCTCGGCATACGCCGCCATCAGGCCGTACTCGATGCCGTTGTGGACCATCTTCGTGTAGTGCCCGGCGCCGACCTTGCCGGCGTGGACGAAGCCCTCGTCACGGGGACCCTCGGGGCGCAGCGCGTCGAAGATCGGCATCGCCTTGGTGACCCACTTCTTGTCACCGCCGCACATCAGGCCGTAGCCGTTCTCGAGGCCCCAGATGCCGCCGCTCACGCCGCAGTCGACGTAGCCGATCTTCTTCTCGGCGAGCATCTTCGCGTTCTCGAAGTCATCGGTGAAGCGGGAGTTGCCGCCGTCGATGACGAGGTCACCGGGCTCGAGCAGGTCACCGAGCTTGGCGATCGTCTCGCGGGTCGGGTCACCGGAGGGGACCATCACCCACACGACGCGCGGCGCCTCGAGCTTCTTGACCATCGCGGCCATGGTGCGGACGTCGGCGACCTCGGGGTTGCGGTCGAAGCCGACGACCTCGTGGCCAGCGCGGCGCAACCGCTCGCGCATGTTGCCACCCATCTTGCCGAGACCGATCAGACCGAGCTGCATGTCGGAGCCTTCCTTGCGCGGTGGGTGGGGTGTCGTGCTGTCGAGGCTAGCCGAGCCCGGTGGGCTCCGGACTGGCGAGTCGATCCGGTATGCCGCTCAGCTGGCGAAGCGGACCGGCATCAGGACGTAGCGGTAGCTCGTGTCGGCGTCGCCGTCGGCCTCGGCCTGCCCGGACAGCACGGCGGGCCGGCTCGGCTGGGTGAAGGAGAGCCGGCTCCACGGGGTGCCGACGGCGTGGAGGCCGTCGAGCAGGAACTGCGGGTTGAAGGCGATCTGGATCTCGGGGCCGGTGAGCGTGGCCTCGACCGCCTCGGACGCCTGGGCGTCGTCGCCGGTGCCGGCCTCGATCGCGACCTGCCCGTCGGTGAACTTCAGCAGCACCGGGGTGTTGCGCTCCGCGACGAGGGCGACCCGCTTGACGGCCTCCTCGAGCGCGGCCGTCTCGATCACGGCCTCGGTGTCGACCGAGCTGGGGAAGATCGAGGTGACCTTGGGGTACTCGCCGTCGAGCAGGCGGGTCGTCGTGCGCCGCTGCCCGGCCTCGAAACCGATGAGGCCGTCGCCGCCCGGGCCGAGCGCGAGCTCGACGGAGCCGGACGCGCCGAGGGCCTTGGCCGTGTCGGAGAGCTGGCGGGCCGGCACGAGCGCGACGTGGCTCGCGTCGGGGGAGCTCGGGCTCCACGTCAGCTCACGCATCGCGAGGCGGTAGCGGTCGGTGGCGAGCAGGGTGACCTTGTCGCCGTCGATCTCCATCCGCACGCCGGTGAGGATCGGCAGGGTGTCGCCCTTGTCGGCGGCGATGGAGACCTGGGCGACGGCCTGGGTGAAGGTGTCGCCGGCGATGGTGCCGCTCGCCTCGGGCGAGCGCGGCAGGGTCGGGTAGTCGTCGACGGGCATCTCGCGCAGGCTGAACCGTGAGGACCCGCACGTGACGTTGACCTTCGAGCCGTCCGTCGCGATGTCGATCGGGCGGGCCGGGAGGTTGCGGGAGATGTCGGCGAGGAGCCGGCCGAGCACGAGCGCGGTCCCCGACTCCGACACGTCGGCGGCGACCGTGACGCGGGCCGAGACCTCGTAGTCGAACGCCGAGAGCGTCAGCGTCCCGTCGTCGTGCGCCTCGAGCAGCACCCCGGCGAGGACCGGGACGGGCGGGCGAGCCGGCAGTCCACGGGCGACCCAGGTCACGGCCTCGGCCAGGACGTCACGCTCAACCCGAAACTTCACGGTGCACTCACTTCGACACGTAGGACATTGGGGGACAGACACTAGTGCCTGTCCGGCGCCAGACACCACCGGACGGTCGCTCGGTTGTGGCTCGTCGCCAGGGCCCGTCCGGGCCGCGGCTCGGGGCAGTGATGTTCTCGGGGCCAAACCCCTTCATGGGAGGTTCGTCATCGTCATCGGTGGTGTGGATCATGGGGACAACTGCCATCGGTGCACGTCACGGCGCGCGGCGAGGTCGGCCCTGCCTGTGGGTAACGTCGGGGAGAAATGGCAGGTCCTGTGCACGGACCAGCTCTGTCCACACCCCGATGTTCCGATTTGGTGGTGTTGTCCGCAGATTTCGGCCGGTTGTCCACAGGTTTCCACAGATGTGTGTGGACAACCTGAACGGTCGGTGTCTCGGTCGGGCCGTCCTCGTACTCCACAGAGTTTTCCACAGGCGGTGGACAACTCGAGCCGGCTGAGCACGCGGTGTGGTCGGTCACGGGAGGGTCACGCTGTGTACCCAGCTGTGGACGACCCTGTGGACGACGGCGCCAGCACGAGTCCTCGGGCCGCGGCCGCGACGACGTCGAAGAGCGCCTCGGGCCGCGGCATCGGCCCGAGCTGCTCGAAGACCTCGCTCGTCACGGCCCCGACGAGCAGCGTCCATGCCGCGAGGCCGCGGGCGAGTCCGACGGCATCGATGGCCGACGCGGCGAAGAAGTCGTCAGCCATGAGATGGCCGACCGCAGCCTGCGCTCGCTCGGGGTCCACAGGCGGGCCCGGGGCCAGGCGCCCGGCGGTGAGGATGTCGTCGAGCAGCGTGAGCAGCATCGCGAGGACCAACGTGCCCGCCGGGGTCGTGCGGTCGGCCGGGGCCGTGTAGTCGGGGACGGGCGAGCCGTAGACGAGGGCGAAGTCCTGCGGGTGGTCCAGGGCCCAGCGCCGGAAGGCGCCGGCGATGGCGTCCCACCGTCCCTCGAGGTCCTCGCCGGGCACCGCGTCGTGCCGGCGGCGCACGGCGTCGGCGAGGGAGAGGTAGCTGTCGACGATGAGGCGGGTCAACAGCTCGTCGCGGCTCGCGACGTAACGGTAGATACCGGAGGAGACCATCCCGAGGTCGCGGGCGACGGCCCGCAGGCTGAGGGCGGCCGCTCCGTGCTCGGCGAGGTGCACGCGAGCCACCCGCAGGATGTCCGCCTCCGTGGCCTCCCGCCGGCGTTGCCGCGGCCCGGGGGCGGGAGTGCTCTCTGCGGAGGTGGGGGAGGCGGGCATGTCGTCACCCTGCCACACGGTTCCGCCCCACGCCAGACAAATGTGAGCAGTGCTCTTGACAGGAGTTGGAGCACTGCTCACACTGGGATCACATCACCGTGAGCACTGCTCACACTTTCGAGAGGATCCACCATGAGCCACCACCTCGTCCTCGGCGCCGGCGGCATCGGACGCGCCACCGCAACCCACCTCGTCGCCCGCGGCCACACGGTGACCCTGGCGTCCCGCTCCGGGGTCGTGGCCGTGCGTCCCTGGGTGGACCTGCCCGGCGGATCGGACGCCGTCACCGTGACCAGCGTCGACGCCGCCGACCCGGCGGCCCTCACCGCCCTCGCGACGGGGGCCGCGAGCATCGTCAACGCGATCAACCCGCCCAGCTACACGACCTGGGAGCGGGACTGGCCGCCGGTGGCCGAGTCGGTCCTGCACGCCGCCGAGCAGACCGGTGCCGGTCTCGTCACCGTCGGCAACCTCTACGGCTACGGACGGGTGGACGCTCCGATGACCGAGGACACGGCCGCGGCGCCGAACGGCCACAAGGGAGCCCTGCGGGCGGCGATGTGGCGTGAGGCCCGCTCACGCCACGAGGCCGGTCGGCTGCGGGCGACCGAGCTGCGGGCCAGTGACTACTTCGGGCCGGGTGCCCAGGCCCGGATGAGCCTGCTCAACGACTCGGTGGTCGCTCGGGTCGCCCGGGGGGCGGCCGCGCTGCTGCCGATGGGAGTGGCCGACGCCGCGCACTCGTGGACCTACCTGCCTGACATCGGCGAGCTCGCCGCCGTGCTGGCGACCGACGACCGGTCGTGGGGGCGGGTGTGGCACGTGCCGACCGCTCCCGCCCGGACCGTGCGCGAGGTCGCGGCCGACGTGGCGCGGCTGACCGGTCGGCCCACCCCCGCAGTCCGGGTCGTGCCCCGGCCGCTCATCACGGCGCTCGGCGCCGTCGTGCCGCTGCTCAAGGAGGTTCGCGAGACACGTCACCAGTTCGAGCGGCCCTTCGTCCTGGACTCGACGCGCACCGAGGCGACCTTCGGGTTGTCGGCGACGCCCTGGGAGGAGGCGCTCACGGCCACGGTGGTCGCGCTCGGCGGGACAGCGGCATACGTCCGCGCCTGAGCGGTGACAGGAGGGGTGGCGGGCTCAGCGCGAGGAGGACTGCTGGCGGATCCGGTTGGTCAGCTCGGTGACCTGGTTGTAGATCGCCCGCCGCTCGCCCATCAGCTCGCGGATCTTGCGGTCGGCGTGCATCACGGTCGTGTGGTCGCGCCCGCCGAAGAGCTGCCCGATCTTCGGCAGCGACAGGTCGGTCATCTCACGGCAGAGGTACATGGCGATCTGGCGTGCGGTGACGAGCTGGCGGGATCGGCTGGAGCCGCAGAGGTCCTCCATGGACACGGCGTAGTAGGCGGAGGTGACTGCCATGATCGTCGCCGCGGTCACCTGGTTCGGGGTCTCGTTGGGCAGCACGTCCTTGAGGACGATCTCGGCGAGCGGGAGGTCGATCGGCTGCCGGTTGAGGTTGCTGAAGGCGGTGACCCGGATCAGCGCCCCCTCGATCTCGCGGATGTTCGTGCTGAAGTTCGACGCGATGTACTCGAGGACGGGGTCCGGCACCGACATCCGGTCCTGGATCGCCTTCTTGCGCAGGATGGCGATGCGGGTCTCGAGGTCGGGGGGCTGCACGTCGGTGAGCAGGCCCGACTCGAAGCGGGTCCGCATCCGGTCCTCGAAGCCGGAGAGCTCCTTGGGCGGGAGGTCGCTGGTGATGACGATCTGCTTGTTCGCGTTGTGCAGCGTGTTGAAGGTGTGGAAGAACTCCTCCTGGGTCTGCAGCTTGCCCTGGAGGAACTGGATGTCGTCGATGAGCAGGACGTCGACGTTGCGGTAGCGGCTCTGGAAGGCGCTCGCCTTGTCGTCGCGGATGCTGTTGATGAAGTCGTTGGTGAACTCCTCGGAGTTCACGTAGCGCACGCGCACGGTGGGGAACATCGCCCGGGCGTAGTGCCCGATGGCGTGGAGCAGGTGGGTCTTGCCCAGTCCCGACTCGCCGTAGACGAAGAGGGGGTTGTAGGCCTTGGCCGGAGCCTCGGCGACGGCGACGGCCGCTGCGTGCGCGAAGCGGTTGCTCGCGCCGATGACGAAGGTGTCGAAGGTGTGCTTGGGGTTGAGCCTCGTGTCGCTCGCGGTCGAGGGCTCCGGGCGCTGGCGCATCGGTCCGCTCTCGCCACGGTCGCGGACCGGGTCGTCGAAGTCGGCCCCGTTGAGGTCGGGCGCGCTGTCCTCGAGGTCCTTGAGCGGGTCCCGCAGGTGCCGCGGGTCGGTGTGGGCGTCGCCCGGGCGGACCGCGTGCAGGTGGCGACCGGGGTCGCCGAGCGCCGGCTGACCGGTCGGCTCGTCGGTGAGCAGGCCCGAGTCGGTCTCGAGGGCCTCGTCGACGGACACGGCGAGCTGGACGGGGATCCCGAGGTGGCCGGTCAGGGCCTCGACGACCTCGCCGCGGATCCGGGTCTCGAGGAACTCCTTGGTGTACGGATTCGGGGCCTTGACGAGCGCGGTGCCGTCGAGGACGCCGACGAGGCGACAGAGCCGGACGAAGGCACGCTCCTGCGGAGAGATGCCCTTGCCGTCCAGGGTGCCGAGGGTCTGCTGCCAGACGACCCCGTAGTCGACGCCCGTGTCACTCACCGGCTCACCTGTCCCTGACTGCTCTCGCGCACCGCGGTCTGCCCCCTGTGGCGCCACGCGTGCGGACGCACGCGCGTGCGTGCGATGTCTCTTGTCCACACGTTTGTCCACAGCCTGTGTATGAACCGGTGGCAAGGGGTGTGAGAGTCGGAACCTAACAAGACAGCGCCGTCCCTGACAACCGGAAGCGGCAAATGGCCGGATCCCTCCCGGCGTGTCGCGTTGCCCCGGGACCGGCCACCCCGATGATGGAGGATTGCGCGGCGTTCCGTCGTGGTTCCGGTCGTGGTTCCGGTCGTGGTTGCGGTGGTGGTTGCGGTGGTGGTTGCGTGGCGGTCGGGGGTGGCGACAGGTGGCGACCCGGCGCTCCCGGCCCCGGGTTTGACCCCTCTTCGGGGGCTCCCGTATCGTTGACCGAGCGTGCCTGCGACCCCTTTCGCATGCCCATGGCCCCGAACGGCCGCCGCGGTCCGTCCCAGGACCGCCCAGCAACCGGCCGGACCTCCCTGGGCTTGCCGATCGTGGTCGCCGACGACCGCCCCACCAGCCCCACCATCGGGCGCCTGCCGGCTTGGTTCCGGTGGCACCCGCGACCTACGGAGAACCCTCGTGAGCAAGCGCACCTTCCAGCCGAACAACCGCCGCCGCGCCAAGACGCACGGCTTCCGTCTGCGGATGCGGACCCGCGCGGGGCGCTCCATCCTCGCCGGCCGTCGTCGCAAGGGCCGCGCCGAGCTCTCGGCCTGAGGCCACTGAGGTCCTGACGTGCTGCCGGCACGTCACCGTCTGCGCGAAAGCGTGGACTTCACGTCGGCAGTGCGGGGACCCGGCTCCAGCAGAGCAGGCGGGCGGCTCATCGTCGTGCATGCCAACCGGACCGATGCGCGGGCGGACTGTCTGCCGCGTGTCGGTTTCGTCGTGTCCAAGGCCGTCGGCAACGCCGTCGTGCGCAACCGGACCAAGCGGCGACTGCGCGCGATCCTCGCGAGCCGGGTCAACGGCATACCGCTCGGGTTCGACGTCGTCGTGCGGGCCAACCCCGCCTCGGCCGGCGCCGCGTTCGCCGAGCTCGAGGCGGCGGTGGCCTCGCAGCTCCCCCGGGTGACACGGGTGCCGGCGTCATGACGGGTTCCCGGGTCAACCGCGCGCTCGCCGCGCCCCTCGTCGCGTTCGTTCGCCTCTACCAGCGCTTCGTCTCCCCCCTCCGGCCGCGGACCTGCCGCTTCCATCCCACCTGCTCGGCGTATGCCGTCACGGCGCTGACGCGCTTCGGTCCGGTCCGCGGTGGCTGGCTCGCGGCGCGCCGGCTCGGGCGCTGCCACCCGTGGACGCCCGGCGGTGTCGACGAGGTCCCGCAGACCTGGGAGACGCGCGGCCAGGTCCGTCCGGAGGACTGGCGGGCACCCGATGTGGGGCACTCGAGCTGACCATCCGGCATATCGTTGCCGTTGCGCGGTGAGTAGCGGCCCACCCCAGCACCACACGACAGAGGAAAGACGTTGATCGAGTTCTTCAACACCCTGCTCTATCCGATCAAGCTCGGTGAAGCCTGGGTCATGTACGCGTGGCACTGGCTCTTCGCCGGCATCGGTCTGCCCACCGGCTGGAGCTGGGCGCTGTCGATCGTCGGCCTCACGGTCATCGTGCGGATCCTGCTGATCCCGCTCTTCGTCAAGCAGATCCACTCCTCGCGGCGGATGCAGCTCATCCAGCCCGAGATGCAGAAGATCCAGAAGAAGTACAAGGGCAAGCGCGACCCGGAGAGCCAGAAGGCGCAGCAGGCCGAGATCATGGATCTCTACCGGCGCACCGGGACCAACCCCTTCAGCAGCTGCCTGCCGATCCTCATCCAGAGCCCCTTCTTCTTCGCGCTCTTCCAGCTGCTCAACAACCTCAAGGCCCAGGCCGAGGGCGTGCCCGGCCACGACGCGATCGGGCCGATCACCCAGTCGGTGGCCGCCCAGATCGAGAGCTCGTCGATCTTCGGCGCCAAGCTGTCGGACCACTTCCTCGGCTCGACCGACCTCAACACCAAGATCCTCACCGCCGTCCTCATCGTGATGATGTCGGCGACGACCTTCATCACCCAGCACCAGCTGATGCGGCGCAACATGCCGCAGGCGGCGCTCGACAACCCCTTCGCCAAGCAGCAGAAGGTCCTGCTCTACCTGATGCCGCTGTTCTTCGCGATCTCCGGCATCAACTTCCCCATCGGTGTCCTGCTCTACTGGCTCACGACGAACCTCTGGACCATGGGCCAGCAGTTCTACGTCATCCGCAACATGCCGGCTCCGGGATCCGCGGCGGAGCAGGCCCAGCGCGACCGGATGAAGCGCAAGGGCAAGACGATGAAGGAGCTCGTCATCCCGGGTCTCGGCGGCGCCGACGACGAGGTCGCTGACGACGCCCCGCAGGTTGGCCAGCGCCAGCAGCCCAAGGGCAAGAAGCGGGCCAAGGCCAGCGCACCCAAGGCGGTGGGCGCGCCCGACCCGACGCGGGACGCACCGGTCACCCCGGCGAGCCCGGTCGGCGCGGGGCGGGCCAAGCCCTCGAGCGCCAAGACCCAGCCCGGGGCCTCGAAGCCGGCCGCGAAGCCGACCGGCAAGCCTTCCGGCAAGGTCCGGCAGAACCCGAACCGCAAGCCGGCGAACAACCCGCCCGGTTCCGGGCGTTGACAGCTCGCCCCGCGCCCCGCCCTGCTCTCCCCGGCACCACCTCACGTTCCCACCGTGCCCTAGGCACCTGACCTGCGAAGACACAAGTTATCCACAGCGTGTGGACGACTCGTCGTCGAAGGAGCAACCGCATGAGTGACACCCAGGAAACCGCGACCGTGGACGAGGCGGACCCGTCCGTGCTGGCCCCCGACGCCACCGGTTCGGAGGCCATCGGTTCGGAGGCCACCGAGACACCGAGGCCACCGAGGCCACCGAGGCCACCGAGGCGTCGGCAGCCACGGACCGGTCCGACGAGTCCGACGAGTCCGACGAGTCCGACGGGCCGGACGAGGTTTCGGACGAGGCGCGCACCGGCAAGGGGTCGCGCGTCCGTCAGCTCGAGCGGGAGGGCGAGGTGGCCGCAGACTTCCTCGAGACGCTTCTCGACATCGCAGACCTCGACGGGGACATCGACGTGGACGTCGACGGTGACCGCGCCGCCATCGCGATCGTCGACTCGGACGAGGGCCGGGTGCCACGCCGTCTGGTGGGACCGGACGGACGGGTCCTCGAGGCCCTGCAGGAGCTGACCCGACTGGCCGTCCAGGCCGAGACGGGTGAGCGGAGTCGACTCATGCTCGATGTCGCCGGACACCGCGCCGAGCGACGGTCCGCGCTCGTCACGCTCGCCGCGGCGGTGATCGCCGAGGTCAAGGAGTCGGGCACGAAGCAGGCTCTCGACCCGATGTCGGCCTTCGAGCGCAAGGTGGTGCACGACGAGGTCGCGGCCGCCGGTCTCTCCTCGGAGTCGGAGGGCGTCGAGCCCCACCGCCACATCGTCATCCTCCCTGCCTGACCCGGGTGCGGCCGTTTCACGTGAAACGGCGCCCCGCTGGTCCCCACGACCTGCCTGACATTCGTCCGAGCTCATCGATCGAGGAGCTGCCGTGCCCGACCCAGACCACGGGTCTTCCCGAGACCTCGCGGCCGAGGCAGCGACGCCACTCGAGCCCGGGGAAGTGCCGACCGGTGCCGACCGGCCGGTCCTGCCGGACACCCCGGCCACGGCGTTGGCCGTCTTCGGCGCACGGACGGCGCTGGCCGAGCAGTTCGTCGCGATCCTGGCCGACACGGGCATCAGTCACGGACTGATCGGTCCGCGGGAGACCCCCCGGCTGTGGGACCGTCATGTGCTCAACTGCGCAGTGGTCGGCGGCGCGATCCCGGCCACGGCGGCCGGCCAGCGCGTCATCGACGTGGGCTCGGGGGCCGGACTGCCGGGGATCGCCCTGGCCATCGCTCGACCCGATCTCGAGGTGCACCTCGTTGAACCATTGGCCCGGCGCACCGGGTGGTTGGCCGGCACCGTGGCGCAGCTGGGCCTCGAGAACGTCACCGTCCACACCGCCCGGGCCGAGGATCTCTGGGACCGGCTCGATGCGGACTGGGCCACGGCGCGCGCCGTCTCCCGCATCGTGCAGCTGGCCGAGTGGACGCTGCCCCTGTTGCGCCCCCACGGCCAGCTCCTCGCGATCAAGGGCTCCCGCGCCGATGCGGAGCTCGCCGAGACCCGGACCGCCCTCGCGCGGCTCGGGGTCGTGCAGGCCGCGGTCGAGCAGCTCGGCCTCGGCGTCATCGCGGAGCCCACGACGATCATCCGCCTGACCCTTGGCTCGGGGATCGACCGCCGCCGGTTCCGGTCCCGGGGGCCGAGCAGCGCCGGGTCGGCCCGACGGCGCAGCGACCGCCCTCGGACGAAGAAGGTCCCGGAGCCACCACGGCGTACGTCGGGATCGGCGTGATGTCGCCCCCGACCGCCCCGACCCGGTCCGGCGGCGCGCCACTGGGGTCGATGCCACGATCATCGACGCACCCGTCGCCGCTGCGTGTCCAGGCCGCCCCCCGCACCGTCCTCGTCCATCCCAGTGATCCTGCGTCCACCCGACGTCGAGGTCGCGTCGGCCCATCGGAGGAACCCGACTCGTGAGCACCCCGACCCATCTCGGCTGGCCCGGAGACCCGGAGCCCGAGGCCGATCACCGGCGTCTCGGCTGGGCCGACCTCGCCGGGGCCGTTTCACGTGAAACGATGCAGCCCGTCGACCCGGCCCGAGTCGAGCGACCCGCCCCAGCGGACGCCGTGGCTGATGCCGCTCGGGCGGAGCAGGACGGGTCGACCCTGGAACGGGTCGAGGCGTCAGTCACTGAAGCGCTCCCCGAGGCCGAGCAGGTGCAGTCGTCGACGACGCCTGTGGACAACACTGGGGACGCGGCGGGCCCGGCCGCTTCTGCTGAGCACGGGACACCCCCTCCTGCTCCGTCCCGGTCTGGGGACAAGCCTGTGGACAGGCCGGTGGACGAGACCGCCGCCGCGGGGGCCGGACACCCGGCGCCGTCGGAGGCAGAGCGGGCCGTCCGTGCCGCCGTGATCCCTACCGTGGCCGGGGACACCCCGGTGGCCCGCGAGCTGGCTGAGAACGCGCGACGACGGATCCAGCTGACGGGCCGGCGTTTCCCGAAGCCCGTCGTCCCGCGAGTCCTGACCATCGCCAACCAGAAGGGCGGAGTCGGCAAGACGACGACGACGGTGAACATTGCCGCGGCCCTCGCTCAGGGTGGGCTCCGCGTCCTCGTCCTCGACCTCGACCCGCAGGGCAACGCGAGCACCGCGCTGGGGATCGACCACCACGCGGAGGTCCCCTCGGTCTACGACGTCCTCGTCGATGGGGCGCCGCTCGAGAGCGTCGTCCAAGAATGCGCCTCGGTGCCCGGTCTGTTCTGCGCGCCGGCGACGATTGACCTCGCCGGCGCCGAGATCGAGCTGGTCAGCCTGGTGGCCCGCGAGTCGCGGCTGCTGCGTGCCTTGCGAGCGGCGGCAGCCGGCCCGGTCGGCTACGACTACGTGCTCATCGACTGTCCGCCGAGCCTCGGCCTGCTCACCGTCAACGCCATGGTGGCCGCGAGCGAGGTGTTCATCCCGATCCAGTGCGAGTACTACGCCCTCGAGGGCCTCTCCCAGCTGCTGAAGAACATCGACCTCATCAAGGCCCACCTCAACCCGGACCTGCACGTCTCGACGATCTTGCTGACGATGTACGACGGCCGGACCCGGCTCTCCGCGCAGGTCGCCGACGAGGTGCGGTCGCACTTCCCGTCGGAGGTTCTCGGCACGAGCGTCCCCCGGTCGGTGCGGGTCTCGGAGGCGCCGAGCTTCGGCGAGACCGTCATGACCTACGACGCATCGAGCAGCGGGGCCCTCGCCTACCTCGCCGCCGCGGGCGAGATCGCCGACCGCGGCGCTGCCGTCTCCTCGGCGCCTGCCGAATCACCCCGTTTCACGTGAAACGGGGGCTGACCCGCGCCCGCTGCGCCGTGCGGCGACGGTGACCCATCCCGTTTCACGTGAAACGCGGATCGGAGGGACATCCGACGTCTGTTTCACGTGAAACGATCCTGGGAGGGGGCCGTCGAGAGCCTCGGGGGCGCGTCCAGCCGCCTCGGCCGCGCCCCTAGACTGTCCGGGGGCGTGCGAGGGTCGTGGCCCGAACAGAAAGAGGTGTGGCCGTGGCGGAAAAGCGTCGTGCACTGGGTCGAGGGCTCGGAGCACTGATCCCCAGCGCTGCTCCGGCGGCCGGAGGGCGCCCGCTCGACGTCTTCTTCGCCGACCAGCACCGGCGCGAGGCTGCCGCGGCAGCCACGGACGCGGTCGACGCGTCTGTCGGCCTCCCGGGTGACGTCCGGGTCGGCCCCCCGGGTGACACCTCGGGTGACGCCGGTCCGGACACCACCGACGACGCGGAGGCCGAGGACGCGACGAACGCGACGGGCGCGAAGACCGCGGAGGGCGACGCGGCCGTCGAGCCAGGCGAGCAGGACCGGCCTCAGGGGACGCAGGCGACGGACGACGCCGGCGACCGCGCCGAGGACGACTCCCTGTCCGAGCAGGATGCCGGACCCGCGCTGGCCCCCGTCCCGGGAGCAGAGTTCGCCGAGCTGCCCGTCACCTCGATCCGCCCGAATCCGAGGCAGCCTCGGACGGTCTTCGACGAGGACCACATGGCCGAGCTCGTTCACTCGATCAGTGAGATCGGGGTGCTTCAGCCGATCGTCGTGCGGCGGATCCCCGAGGGCCAGCTCGAGTCGGCGGATGGTCAGCGCTTCGAGCTGATCATGGGTGAGCGCCGCTGGCGCGCAACCGAGCTCGCGGGCCTCGAGCTGGTGCCGGCGATCATCAAGGACACCCATGACGACGACCTGCTCCGGGATGCCCTGCTGGAGAACCTGCACCGCAGCCAGCTGAACCCGCTGGAGGAGGCTGCCGCATACCAGCAGCTGCTCGACGACTTCGGCTGCTCGCACGAGGAGCTCGCCGCCCGGATCGGCCGGTCGCGGCCCCAGATCTCCAATACCCTCCGTCTGCTCCGCCTCCCGCCGCTCGTCCAGCGTCGCCTGGCGGCCGGGGTCCTGAGCGCCGGGCACGCCCGGGCGCTGCTCGGGCTGGCCGACGCGGCTGCGATGGAGCGTCTCGCCCAGCGGATCGTCGCCGAGGGGCTGTCGGTGCGCTCGGTGGAGGAGATCGTCACCCTCGGCGACGACGACACCCCCGCCAAGGCGCGACGACCGCGGGCCGGGGCCCGCCACCCCCAGCTCGACGGCCTCACGACCGGGTTGGCGGACCACCTCGAGACCCGCGTCGGCATCGCCCTCGGGCAGCGCAAGGGCAAGATCACCGTGGAGTTCGCCTCGATGGAGGACCTCCGACGCATCCTCGGGATCATGGGGGTCGACGACGCCCACGTGGCCGACCTCTGAGGGCATCGCCGTCTCATGCCCGAGGGCCACACGATCCATGCCCTGGCGCAGCGTCTCGAGCGCGCCTTCGGCGGCTCGTCCGTCGGGGCGACGAGTCCTCAGGGGCGCTTCGCGGACGAGGCGGGCCGGATCGACGGCGAGGTCCTCGAGCGGTCGCGAGCCGTCGGCAAGCACCTCTTCGTCGAGTTCCCGGCCGAGACGTTGCACGTGCACCTCGGGCTCATCGGCTCCTTCCCGGTCAAGCCGTTGGGCGGCGGCCCGCCCGTGGAGCCTCGGGGGGCGCTGCGGCTGCGCCTGCTCAACGACGACTTCGTCGCCGACCTGCGGGGACCGATCACCTGCGAGCTGCTCGGCGCGGAAGGCGTGGCCCGCATCGAGGCCACCCTCGGCCCGGACCCCCTTGACCCCGTGGCCGACGGCGACCGAGCCTGGCAGCGAATTCGACTGCGGCGCAAGTCGATTGCTGAACTTCTGATGGACCAGTCCGTGCTGGCCGGCGTGGGCAACGTCTACCGCTGCGAGGTGCTCCACCGTCACCGCACCAACCCTTTCACGCTGGGCACCCAGCTGAAGCGGGCCACCTGGCTGCTCATCTGGGACGACCTCGTGCGCTTGCTCCCGTTGGGGGTGGCCTTCTCTCAGATCCTCACGGTGGACGACCAGGTGGAGGAGGCCGAGCTGATGATGGGCGACGGGTCGGCCGCCGCGATCACCCTCGGGTCGACCGGTGAGCGGCGCACCGCGCACTTCGAGCGACGGTATGCCGTGTACAAGCGGACCGGCGGCGCCTGCCCGCGCTGCGGCAAGACCGTGCGCGAGAAAGAGGTCGCCGGTCGGCGTCTCTACTGGTGCGCGAACTGCCAACGCCGGCACTGACCGTCGTCAGGCGGAGGCTTCGGACACCTAGGCTGGGCGCCATGGTGATTCGCGACGGGGGACGGGCTCCCACCCACGTCATCGCCCACCTCAGCGACCCGCACCTGCTCGCCGACGGGTCGCTGCTCGGGGGGAGGATCGACACGGTTGGCCAGCTGCGGCGGGCGATGGACCGGGTCGAGGCGTCCGGCGAGGCCATCGACGTCGTCGTCATCTCCGGGGACCTCACCGGCCGTGCGGACTCCGCGTCCTACCGGTTGCTCCTCGACATCGTCGAGCCGGTGGTGGAGCGGCTCGGGGCCCGCCTCGTGCTGACGGCCGGCAACCACGACGAGCGGTCCCCGCTGTCGATGGCCGTGTCCGGCGCCCCGTCCGAGGGCCCCCACGACACGTCGACGACGGTGCGGGGACTGCGCGTCATCGGGATGGACAGCGCGGTCCCGGGCCATCACCACGGCGGCTTCTCGCCGGCCCAGTACGACTGGCTCGCAAGGGAGCTCGTCGAGCCGGCCGAGCACGGGTCGGTCCTCGTCATGCACCACCCACCGCTGCGCTACCGCTCTCCCGTGATGCGGCTGCTCGACTTCGACGACCCGGCCCGGCTCACCAGCGCCCTGCGTGGCACGGACGTGCGGGCGATCCTCTGCGGCCACCTGCACGTGACGTCGTTCGGGGTGCTGGGCGGCATACCGGTGTTCGTCGCGGGCGCGGTCAGCTACACCGACGACGCCGGGGCTCCCCGGGATGAGCTGATGGCGGTCGACGGCGCCCAGTCCTGGAACCTCCTCGAGGTCCACGCCGACCAGGTGGTCGCCACGGTCGTGCCGGTCGCGGCTTTGCCGACCTGGCCGGCGCTCTCGGCCGAGGTCCGCGCCTTCATGGACACGGTGCCGGCCGACGATCAGCGGGCGGCGTTCTCCCGCAAGCCCGCTCGCGCCAGCGACGGGTGACTCCCCGCGGCCTCCGTCAGCCGAGGAGCGCCAGTGCGGGGTTGTGCTCCTCGGGTACGACCTCGCGGGGGGGCCCGGGCGCGGTGGCGCCGTCCCCGAAGGGGCTGCCCCCGAGGGCCTCGCGTCCGTGCGGCTCCGCCCAGCCGGACAGCTGCGGGCCGCGCGGGATGATGCCGGTGGGGTTCACGTCGCGGTGCACGACGTAGTAGTGCGCCTTGATGTGGGCGAAATCGAGGGTGTCGCCGAAGCCCGGCGTCTGGAAGAGGTCACGGGAGTAGGCCCAGAGCGCGGGCATCTCGATGAGCTTGTTGCGGTTGCACTTGAAGTGGCCGTGATAGACCGCGTCGAACCGCGCCAGCGTCGTGAAGAGCCGGATGTCGGCGTCGGTGATGTGGTCACCGACGAGGTAGCGGTGGGTGCTCAGGTGCTCCTCGAGGTGGTCGAGCTCGCCGAAGAGGTCGTCGTAGGCCTCGTCGTAGGCCGTCTGGGTGCCCGCGAATCCGGCCCGGTAGACCCCGTTGTTGACGAGGCGGTAGATCGGGTCGGAGATCTCCTCGATCTGGTCGCGCAGCTGCTCGGGGTAGAGGTCGGGGGCCCCCTCCCGGTGGAGCGAGCTCCACTCGGTCTCGAGGTCGAGGTTCATCTGCGTGAAGTCGTTGGTGACGACGGCGCCGGTGGCGACCTCGACCATCGCGGGGACCGTGATCCCCCGGGGGTAGTCGGGGTCGCGCGCGAAGTAGGCATCCTGGATGCGGGGGATGCCGAGCACGGGGTCAAGGCCCTCGGGGTCGAGGTCGAAGGTCCAGCTGCGCTGGTCGTGGGTCGGCCCGCAGATCCCCATCGAGAGGGCGTCCTCGAGGCCGAGCAGGCGCCGCACGATGATCGATCGGTTCGCCCAGGGGCAGGCGCGGGCCACGACGAGCCGGTAGCGGTCGGCCTCGACGGCATACCCCTCGGCGCCGTCGGCGGTGATCCGCGTCGTGATGTAGCGCGTGTCGCGGGTGAAGGTTTCCTCGACGTACGAGGCCTGATCATTCATATCTCAACCATATAGCCCGGATGCCGCCCACCCGGCGTCGCGGGGGCAGGGTCATGCCGGTTCCGCGGGCGTCGCCGACCCGGTGCGCACACCCTCGGGCCGAGGGACAGAATGGCTGCATGGACGGACCGGCGGAGCGGAGGTGGCGCGGTCGCACTGACCTGCGGCTGCTGACCCCCGACCGGGCCGGCGATCTCGTCGGTTCGTGTGCGCCGTGTGTCTTCTGGCAGACCGTCCCCCACAACGGCCGTGGCCGGGCCCCCGACGCGGACCTCCTGCTCGCCGAGTGGGTCGAGACGGTCGCGGACGACTGGGGACCCCCGGGGCGGGTCGCCTATCTCGACGGTCGCCCGATCGGGCACCTGCTTTTCGCCCCCGCCCGCCACGTCCCCCGGCTCGCGGCGTTCCCGACCTCGCCCGCCGACCCCTCCACGCTCATGCTGCTCACCGCGTGCGCCGCGCAGGACGGTGGTCTCTCCCCGGACCGCGCCGGCGCCGGCCTGCGCAAGGCGCTCGTCCGGGCTGCGGCCAAGGACGCCCTCGGCCGCGGCTGCCGTGCCATCGAGGTGATCGGGGCCCGGGCGAGCGCGGTCGACCGCCACCCCTGCGTCCTGCGGGTCACCGAGCTCGAGAAGCTCGGCTTTCGGGTGGAGCGGGACCACCCGGTCTACCCACGGCTGCGCCTCGACCTGCGCACCCTCGTGACCGTCCCCGAGGAGCTCGCTGCGCACCTTGCCCGAGCGCTCGGGCGCCTCCCCGGCCTGCGACCCGTCCCGCAGACCCACCCCGACGGCGCGACCCGCGTGCGGAGGGCGCACGAGGACCGCACCTGAGCCGTTCCAGCGTGAGCGGCCGCGCAGAGCGCGACACGTCGCTCGCTCAGGAGCCGGCGCCGGCGCCGACCTGCTGACGGCGCATCAGCTCGAGGTGACGGCGCAGGTCGTCGAGGTGGAGCACCCCGGTGCGCGTGGTGTCCGCCTCGCCGAGATACATCCGCTGGAGGGCGACGACGACGCCCTCCGCGACCTGGGCGAGGGTGTGGTCGTGGCCCAGGGTGGCCGCGTCGTCCGGGTGGTTGAGGTAGCCGACGTCGAAGCGCACCGCAGGCATCCGGGTCCGGCGCAGCATCGGCCAGGTGCGGGCGTGGGTGCGACAGTCGGTGAGGCCGGTGCGGGCGACCACCTCTCGCAGCAGCAGGTCGGCGAAGTTCTCGCCGATGGTCGACCAGCCGACGTGGTCGGCCTGACCGTAGAAGAAGGTCGCGGCCCCGTGGGCGGAGCCGGTGCTCGAGTGGTCGGTGTGCAGGGACAGCACGAGGTCGGCCTCGCAGGAGTTGGCGAAGGCCGCGCGCTCCTCCTCGGTGCCGCCCTCCGTGCCGGAGGTCCGGGTGAACACGACGCTCACCCCGTGGGCCGACAGGCGCCCCTCGATGTGCCGGGCGAGGGAAAGAGTGACGTCCGCCTCGACGAGGCCGTCGAGGCCCAGCGCCCCGAGGTCATCGCCCCCGTGACCGGGGTCGAGCACGATCGTGCGTCCGCTGAGGCTGTAACCGCCGCGGCGGAGCTGCTCCCGCTCGCGCAGGGCGTTGGCGGAGCCACCGCCCACGGAGCGGCGCAGGCCGGCGAAGGCGCGCATCGTCTCGGGACCGACGGTGCCGTCGCCGGCGAGGCCGACCGCGGTCTGGAAGCCCCGCAGCGCAGCGTCCGTGCCCGGGCCGTGGATCCCGTCGACCTTGCCCGGGCCGAAGCCGAGCTCGGCCAACCGGCTCTGCAGGGCCACGACGTCATCACCCTCGACGAAGTGCTCGGGGACGTAGCGCAGCACCCGGTCACCGAGCGCCCACCGGGCTCCGTCGAGCACCGCATACGTCGAGCGGCCCACGATCCCGTCGACGATGAGGCCGCGGCGCTGCTGGAAGATCTTGACGGCCTCCTCGACCTCGCCGTCGAAGACGGAGTCGCCCGGGTGCTGGCCATCAGGCAGGACGCCGGCGAGGGCGAGGCGCTCGCGGACGGCGGCCACGGCTGGTCCGGTGTCACCACGTCGGAGCACGACGACGGGCTGGGGTGTCATGCCTGCTCCTTCCACGGTCCGGGCCGGTCGGGGTCGTGTGCGGGTCCCGAGTGGTCTCGGGGTCGTTCGGGCAGGGTCTCACATCTGCGGAGCCGAAAGGGGTGGGCGCGCGTGCTCCCACCCCTTCCGTCCGATCACGCGGCGGTGCTCAGTTGATGAACTCCTCGAGCTCACGCAGCAGCTTGGGCTTCGGGTGGGCGCCGACGATCGACTTGACGACCTCGCCCTTGACGTAGACGTTGAGCGTCGGGATCGACACGACGCCGTAGCGGGCCGCCGTGTCCATGTTGGCGTCGGTGTCGAGCTTGACGATCTCGATCTTGTCGCCGTGCTGCGCCGCGATCTCCTCGAGGATCGGGGCGACCTTGCGGCACGGGCCGCACCACGTCGCCCAGAAGTCGACGAGCACGGGCTTGTCGCTCATGAGCACGTCGTCGGCGAAGGTGGCGTCGGTCGTTGCTTTGATGGCCATGGACTGTCCTTTTCGGTATGCCGCTGGGCTGCGGTCGCGGGGTGGGCTGAGGTCGCGGGGCGGAGCGGCCTCGAGACTAGGCGCCTGCGGTGACGGGGTTGGTCGCGGACAAGGCGCCCTCGGCGGGCTCCTCGACCGGGTCGCGCTCGTCGATGGCACGGGCCTCGGCGGCCGCTGCCGGCGCTCCGCTCGTGTCCTCGAGCGCGGCGAGGAAGTGCTCCGCGTCGAGGGCGGCGGCGCAGCCGGACCCGGCGGCGGTGATTGCCTGCCGGTAGGTGTGGTCGACGAGGTCACCGCAGGCGAAGACGCCGGGGAGGTTGGTGCGGGTGGAGCGGCCCTCGACGAGGACGTATCCGGCATCGTCGAGCGCGACGAGCTCGGCCGGTTGGCTCGAGCCCGTGTCGCCGGCGCGGAGCAGCTCGTTGCGGGGGTCGTGCCCGATCGCGACGAAGAGGCCCGTCACCGCGAGGTCGCGGGTCTCGCCCGTCACGGTGTCGCGCAGGACGACGCCGGAGAGCTTGGCGTCACCCTGGATCTCGGCGATCTCGGAGTTCCACGCGAAGCGGATCTTGTCGTTGGCGTGGGCCCGCTCGGCCATGATCTTGCTCGCGCGCAGCTCGTCGCGGCGGTGGATGAGAGTCACGGTCC
Source organism: uncultured Actinomycetota bacterium (assembly GCA_963764195.1). Taxonomy (GTDB): domain Bacteria; phylum Actinomycetota; class Actinomycetes; order Actinomycetales; family Dermatophilaceae; genus JBDSSS01. The sequence continues at coordinate 164,448 of CAVXRG010000002.1, read as the reverse complement.
GGGCGAACTTCGTCAGGAAGGTGGCCTCCTCGATCGCCGAGTCGCCGCCGCCGACGACGGCGATGTCCTGGTCGCGGAAGAAGAACCCGTCACAGGTGGCACACCAGGAGACGCCCCGACCGGAGAGCTCCTTCTCGCGAGGCAGGCCGAGCTCGCGGTAGGCCGACCCCATCGACAGGATCACCGCATGGGCGCGGTGGACCGTGCCGGAGCCGTCGGTGACGGTCTTGATCTCCCCGTCGAGGGACACCGCGGTGACGTCGTCGGTGACGATCTCGGCGCCGAACCGCACGGCCTGCGCCCGCATGTTGTCCATCAGGTCGGGGCCCATGATCCCGTCGCGGAATCCGGGGAAGTTCTCCACCTCGGTCGTGTTCATCAGGGCGCCGCCGGCTGTGACGGCTCCCTCGAAGACGAGCGGGGCCAGGTTGGCCCGGGCGGCGTAGACGGCGGCCGTGTATCCGGCCGGACCCGAGCCGATGATGATGACGTTGCGGACGTCGGACATGCGAAATGCTCCTCGTGGTGCTCGTGGGCGGCGACTGCCGCTGGCTGACCTCAGCCGCACTGCTCACAACCGATCCTAGGGGCTCGTTGTTCCCACCCACGGGGGCTCACGGCCGCGGACGGCCTGCGCCCCCGTGTCCCCCCGAACAACGACCCACGGGGGCTCACGGCCGCGGACGGCCTGCGCCCCCGTGCACCCCCGAACAACGACCCACGGGGGCTCACGGCCGCGGGCGGCCTGCGCCCCCGTGCACCCCCGAACAACGACCCACGGGGGCTCACGGCCGCAGGCAGCCCACTCAGGGGACGGGCATCGGCCCGGCGACGAGGGCAGGCTGTCCGGTCGTGCACTGCCGACCGACGACCCAGGCCGTGTCCGCGCCCGCGAGAGTCGTGACGATGACGGCGGCCGGCTCGCCGGCATACGTCGCGAGGTCGGCGTGGACCGTCGCGGCCCGGGGGACCCCGAGCTCCTCGAGGCAGGACCGCAGGCCGACCGGGGTTGCGATCGGGCCCAGGAGGGGTGCCTCGGCGGCGAGCACCTGGACCGGGGCGTCCGGGTGCGCCACGAGGTCGCGCGCGAGGGCGGGCATGGTCGCGGCGCTGTAGTCGGTCCGGCTGAGCTGGATGTGCAGCTTCGGGTCGGCGGGCCCGACCTGTCCGGGCGCGCTCGACCTGCCGGGGTTGCCGAGAGAGGCCGTGGCCAGCGGTCGCTTCGTCAGGTGCAGGGCCGAGCCACCGACGACGACGAGGGCCGCGGCCGCGGCGACGGCCGCGAGGGCGAAGGCCGGCCGCGGGCGCTGACGCCGAGGCGCGAGCGGGACGGGCGCGTCGCCACTCAGCCCCTCACCATGGCTGCCACCATGGCTGCCACCGTGACCGTCAGCGAGGGGACCGGGCTCGATCCGCAGCCGCGCCTCCTGCGCCAGCGCGGTGGCGACCCGGGTCGAGACGGGCGTCGGCATCGCACCGGGGTCGGGGAGGGCCGCCAGCAGGCCCCGCACCGCCGCGTCCATCGCCGTGTCCGTCGCCGTGTCCGTCGCCGTGTCCGTCGTCGTGTCCACCGCGATCGGCAGGTCGTCCTCGGGGACGCCGGTGGCGTCGCCCGGCTCGGGAGAGCGGGGGGCCGGGGTCGCGGGCTGGTCCACAGGGGTCCTTCGGGTGGTGCGGGCGGTGCGTGCCGGAGGGGCGTTCCGGATGGTGACCGGGGAGAGGTTTGGGGGACGCGGTCGTGGGGCCGGCGCGTCGTCAGGCGGGAGCAGCCGGCCCTGGTGGGGCCGGTGGGGCAGGCGCGGTGGTGCCGGGGATCGGACGCGTGGGGGTGCGGCCTTGGTTCCCTGGTGTCAACCCGAGGTGCGCGGCGATCGCGGCCCGACCGCGCGAGCACCGCGACTTGATCGTCCCCTCCGCGACCCCGAGGATCCGGGCCGCCTCCGCTACCGGGACCGCGTGCATGTCGACGAGCACGAGGGCGGCGCGCTGCCCCTCGGGGAGGGTGGCCAGCGCCTGCTCGATGTCGAGGCGGGTGTCGGCCGAGGCGTGGTGGTCGTGCCGGTCGGCCAGCTCGTGCTCGGGGAGCTCGTCCGTCGGGCGGCGGCGGCGCAGCCGGTCGAGGCTGGCGTTGACGACGATGCGGTGCAGCCACGTCGTCACCGCCGCGTCGCCCCGGTAGGAGTCGGCCCGCCGGAAGGCCGCGATGAAGCCCTCCTGGACGGCGTCCGCAGCGAGCTCGGGGTCGCGGCAGGTCCGTAGCGCCACCGCCCACAGTCGGTCGCGGTGGCGGCGGAAGATCTCCCCGAACGCGTCGGCGTCCCCCTCGACGTGGAGCTGCATGAGCTCCCGGTCAGTGCGCTCGGCGAGGGGGGCGCCCGCGCCTGCCGGCACGGTCAGCGCACCGTCACTTCGGAGACCTGGGCGCGGTAGTGGTTCGCGGCCTCGGCCGGCGCAGCCTTGGTGACCCAGACGATGACCTTCGTGCCGGGCTGGAGCGGGCTGGCCGGTGTGAACACGACGGTGCCGCTGGCGCCGGCCTTCGAGCCGATCTTCTGGGCCCCGGTCAGGCTGGCCTTCGAGGCCAGGAAGACGGTCACGTCCTGCGTCGCCGGCAGGACGAGCTCCACCTCGGAGACGACGGCGGGGGCGGCGAGGTCGAGGACGAGGCCCACACCGTCCTTGTTTCCGTTGTAGGTGGGCGTGCCGTACCAGCGCGACTCCCAGCCCGTGGTGAGGTTGCCGTCGATGGCGAGCTTGGCGCTCCCCTCTCCCTCGGTGTTGTCGTCCTGCGGGTCGAAGCTCGTGACACCGGTGACGGAGGGCGGGGTGGCCGGCGGAGCCTGGGTCGTCGTCGTCGGTGCGGCCTGGGTCGTGGTGGGGGCGGGGCCCGAGCTCGACCGGGAGGCGGTGACCGTGACGGTCCGGCCCGCTGATGGCCCGTCGGACTGGCCGATCTTCGCGACGTTCTGGATGCCGATGACGAGGGCCACGATGACGAGCGCCCCGACGATGGCGAGCGCGATCCGCGACTGGGCCTTCGACGGGGAGTCGGGGGCGGCGGCACGGAAGACGGGCACCGGTGGCTCGAGCTCGGAGTCGGGGGCGTCCTCGAGGGCCTCGCTGAGGTGCAGCCCCTCTCCGCGCGTCCCGGCGCGGTGGACCCCGGCGGCACCGTAGCCACCGGCGGCCTGCGCCCCTCGACCGGCCGATTCCGCGGCTTCGGGCCGGTCGCTGTCAACCGCATCGTCGTACGTGTCGTCGTACGCAGCGTCGTACGGGTCGTTGGAGTCGTCGTCCTCGGCATAGCCGTCACCGGAGTCCCGCGCTCCGCGTCGCTCGGCCGAGCGGGCTGCCGCCTTGTCCGCCGCGGCTCGGGCGAAGGACCCGACCCGGTCGCCGAGCGCTCCGGCGGCCCCAGCGGCCGCCGCACCCGCGGCGGCCAGGGAGCCCGCCTTCCGGCCGGCCCCTGCATCGGTGGCGTCGTCACCGCCGTCGCCCGTCGCGCCGAGGCCGACGGGCGGCATGACCCGGGTCGAGCTGTCGTCGTCGCGGCCGGCGGGCAGGTCGATGCCGCTCGCGCCGTCGGTCTCCGGCGGAGCCGAGGGCCAGGGGGCGATCTGGCTGGCCAGGTCTCCCGGTGAGGTCGGGCCGCGGCCGTCGTTGAGGGCCATCCGGCAGATCTGGTCGAGGTCGTTCGGCACGCCCACGGTGATCTCGGACGGGGCGGCGACCCCACCGACGATGGTCGGCGCGGCCTCGAGCCCGACCATGGCGGCGGTCGGTGCCGCAGCGTCGGGGGAGGCGGGCCACCGGCCGGTCAGTCCGGCATACGTGAGGCGGACGAGGCCGGCGGCGTCGTCGCGGGCTGCCTCCTCGTCGGAGGACGGGTCGGTGTCGAGCAGCGCCGCCTCCGTGGCGAGGCCGCGGATCTTGACCTCGCCGCCGGGCATCCGCAGCACTGCCGATGGGGTGAGGGCCAGGTGGTGCAGGCCGCGGTGGCGGGCGCGTTCGAGGGCGCTGGCCGTCTCGCCGACGAGCCGGCGGACCTCGCGGGCCGGCAGGCCCCCGCTCTGGAGCAGGTGCGACATCGGTTGGGCGCCGGTCAGCGGCTCCTCGACGATGAAGCCGACGCCCTGGTCGGACCCCACGTCGAGGACCCGGACGAGGCGGGGGTCCTCGAGCCCGGCTGCGCGGCGGGCCGCGTCGAGGGCGGCTGCAGCGACGGAGGAGTCGGCGGCGAAGCAGACGAGCACGACCTCACGCTCGAGGGTGTGGTCACTCGCGCGCCACCGCTCGTGGTGGACTCCCTCGGAGGTGCGGAAGGTCACCGCGTAGCGGCCCCCCAGCACCGTTCCTGGACCGACCCCCTGCACGTGTGTCACCTCTCCCACCGAGTCGTGTCGTGCTCTTCTGCGCACATCCTAGGGCGCTGGGTCATCGTTGCTCCGGCCCGCCCGTGGTGCGCCGCGCCGACAATGTGGTGATGTCGCCGATTTCATCGATGCGGGGTGTGCCCCGGAGCAGGGTGCGGGCCAGGCCGATGAGCAGCACGAGCGCGACGAGCGCGCCGCCCACCCAGTAGATGGCTCCGCCGATGGGGTTGGCCGACACGGGGATGACGGTCGGGCTCCCGATCGGGGTGCCGTCGGCGGTCGTCAGGTAGGCCCGGATGTCGACCTGTCCGGCCGCGACCGCGGTGACCGACACGGGGACGACCCGCTTGGAGCTCGGCCCGATCGAGATCGGCCCGGGCTGAGCGTCGATCTGCATCCGCGGGTTGGTGGGCACGAGCCGGAGCCGGATGTCCTCGACGGTGTAGTCGAGCCCGTTCTCGACGGTGACCTGGATCGTCCCGGTCTCGGCGAGGAAGTTGACGCTGCGCCCGACGACCTTGATGGCGCTCGTCGCGGCCCGGGTGTCGGCTGTGACCGTGGCGTTGAGCTCGACCCACGAGGCGGGTCGGTAGCGCCAGCGGGCGCTCGTCAGCTCGTCGAGCAGCTCGCCGTAGGTCGCCGCGAACTGGTCGCCGTCGCGCAGCACCGTCGCGACGTCGGCGATGGTGCGCTGCTCGTGGGCGAGGTCGTCGAGCCGCCGGGAGGTCAGTGTCGGCGGGGGCACCGACGACGTCGCGGCGGGTCGGGGTGTCCTCGCCGCCACCGCCCGGTCGCTGCCGTTGTCCTGCAGGAGGGAACCGGGGTCGACCCGCTCGATCCACGGGGCGGTCGCGGTCGCGGCGAGGAACGCGGCCAGCCCGGTCGGGTCGGGGTCGTAGGTGCGTGAGGCGGTGACGAGCACGGCGCGGGGGGTGCCCGGCCGCTCACCGAGCAGCGCGAGGGACTCGGCGAGGTAACGCTGGGTCGCCAGCACCGCGTTGGGCTCGCTGCGGGTGGGCAGCAGCGCCGAGAGCCGGGCGTCGGAGGCGATCAGCCGGGTGCCGCCCGGCGCGACCCGGCGGGCGGTCGGGGTGTAGGCGCCCGTCGTCGTGATCGCCGACTGGTCGACGACGACGCCTGCGAGCGGGTCGGCCGGTGTCCCCGCGTATGCCGTGGTGAGACCTGCCGCGCGGCCCGGCGGGAGCAGCCCGTCGACGGGCCAGGCGACGTCGTCGCGGACCGGCTCGCCGAGGACGGAGGAGAGGGTCGTGCGACGGGAGACGAGGTCGCGCACGAGGGCGTTGCCGGGGTCGGTGTCGACGGTGGCGGCGAGGTCGGCATCGGCATACGGCAGCGCCCAGAGGGTGCGACCGGTCAGTCCGGCGGCGAGCTCTCGGGCGAGCGCGGAGATGGCCGGGGTCTGTGCCGGTCCGCCCCCGGGTGTCCCCGTGGCCACCGGAGGGGCGGTCTGTGCGGTCGGGGCCGGGGTTGCCGGGTCAGTCGAGGCCGGGGACGGGGCCGACGGGGCCGACGGGGTGGTCGGCCTCGTGGCAGGAGTCGTCGTGGCGGCGGGCGACGGGGTCGATGGGGTCGATGAGGTGGACGTCGGCGTCGGGCTCGGCTCGGGGGCCTGCGGATCGGCACGCGCCGGGTCCGGGCCGAGGACGGCCGGGTCGACCGCGAGGGCGACGGGGGTGCCGCGGGTGCCCTCCAGGATGCGTTGGACGCGCGACCCGGGCCCGATCACGGACGTCCAGGCCGCGTCGCGGGCGGCGGCGTCGGAGTCGAACAGGTCCACCACCGGGTCGAGGGTGACCGGCAGCAGGGTGGCGACCCGGAGCGGCTCGTACTCCTTGCGGGCGTGCCAGGCGAGGAACGAGCGGGTCGCGCCGGTCGGCGCATCGGCGCCGGCGGGACGCACCTCGACCGAGATCGGCAGCGCGGTGAACGCCTTCTGCGACCGCACACCGCCCGCGGGGACGGCCGCGACGAACGTCGTGCTCGCGCCTGCGGCCACGGTCGGCAGGGTCACCGCGGCCAGCGACCGTCCCCGCGCCGCTCCGTTCCCGTCGGCCCATGCGTCGATGGAGGCGCGGGAGCCGAGGTCGTTTTCGGCGAGGACGACCTCGACGACGGGGCTGGTGAGCGGTTCCGAGGAGGGGGCCGTGACGGTGCCGGTGATCGTGACGGCGTCACCGGGGCGCACGACGCTCGGTGTCACGCTCGTGAGCACGACGCTCGCGGCGGTCACGTCGGCAGCCAGCGCCGGGGGCGAGTCGACGGCTGCCGCGACCCCTGCCGCGACCCCTGTCGACACCCTTGCCGACACCCTTGTCGCGGCGGCCCCGGTCGCGGGCACGAGCACCGATGCCGCCGTGACGAGGGCGACGGCGAGGCCGAGGGTGGAGCGCAGCAGAGCGGTCACCGGCCTCGGCCGGACCCGCCGACGTCTCACGCCGTGCCTGCCAGCCGGTCCAGCGCGGCCTGGGCGATCCGGCGCTCGTTGGGGAAGGTGAGGTGACGGTGCACCTCGTCCAGGTGCATCCAGGCGACGTCGATCGCCTCGTGGTCCGGGTCGTTCTCGATGGTCAGCTCGCCGCCGGTGGCCTCGAGCAGATAGTGGTGCACGTACTTGTGGATCCGCTTGGTCGACGTCGCGAACCAGTAGTCGATCGTGCCCAGCTCGATGAGGACGCGACCGACGATCCCGGTCTCCTCGGCGACCTCGCGGGCGGCCGTCTCGACGAGGGTCTCACCCGGCTCGACGTGCCCCTTGGGCAGGCACCACTCGATCCGACCGGCCCGGTTGCGGCGGGCGATGACGGCGACGACGGCCCGGCCCTCGCGGACCTCGACGACGATGCCGCCGGCCGACCGCTCCTCGACCGCAGGCAGCCTGCGCCCCGGCACGTGGCTCGGAGCGGGTTGCGCGGTCATGTCGCCACCATAACCAGTCGGCCCGTGCGTCACCCGGATCGCGCGGGCGGGGCCGGGAGGGTCGGGGGGGAGCGACACGGGAGGGCCGGGTGGGCGGCATACGCGAGCACGTCCGGAGGGCGGATGCCGCTCACCTAGGCTTGGTGGGTGCCCGACCGTCCCGACCCGTCCCGTCTGGGGCCGACCCACCGCTCGCTGCTCGAGGCCGCGGTGTCCCGGCTCGCACCCGTCCTGCCGCTCCTGACCGAGCTGGGCGAGCGCTTCGCCGCGGGCGGCCATGAGATCGCCCTGGTCGGGGGTCCGGTGCGCGACGCCTTCCTCGGCCGGGTCTCGCCCGACCTCGACTTCACGACCGACGCGAGCCCCGACGAGATCCTCGTGCTCGTCTCCGGGTGGGCCGATGCGCACTGGGACATCGGCCGCGAGTTCGGCACGATCGGGTTGCGCAAGGGCCCGCTCACCATCGAGATCACGACCTACCGCGCCGACGTCTACGACCGGACCTCGCGCAAGCCCGAGGTGATGTTCGGCGACTCGCTCGAGGGCGACCTCGTCCGGCGCGACTTCACCGTCAACGCGATGGCGATCCGGTTGCCCGGACTCGAGTTCGTCGATGTCCACGGGGGCCTGGCCGACCTCGCGGCGCGTCGGCTGATGACGCCGGCGGCGCCGGAGGAGTCCTTCGCCGACGACCCGCTGCGGATGATGCGCGCGGCCCGGTTCACCGCCCAGCTCGGCTTCGAGGTCGCCCCCGTGGTCCGGTCGGCGATGACCGACCGCGCCGAGAGCCTCGGGATGATCTCCGCCGAGCGGATCCGCGATGAGCTCAGCAAGCTGCTCCTGTCGGCGCAGCCCCGGGCCGGCCTGGCCCTGCTCGTCGACACGGGCCTCGCCGAGGTCTTCCTGCCTGAGCTGCCCGCCCTGCGGCTCGAGCTCGACGAGCACCACCGGCACAAGGACGTCTACGACCACTCGCTCATCGTGCTCGAGCAGGCGATCGGGCTCGAGGGCCCGCCCGACGGCCCACCCGAGTCGGTGCCCGGACCCGACCTCGTGCTCCGGCTCGCCGCCCTCCTCCACGACATCGGCAAGCCCGCCACCCGCCGCTTCGAGGGTGGCGGCGGGGTGTCCTTCCACCACCACGAGCTCGTCGGTGCCAAGCTCGCCGGCCGCCGGCTCAAGGCGCTGCGCTACGACAAGGACACGATCAAGAAGGTGGCGCGGCTCGTCGAGCTGCACCTGCGCTTTCACGGGTACGGCGACGGACAGTGGACCGACTCCGCCGTGCGGCGCTACGTCACCGACGCCGGCCCGCTGTTGCCCCGGCTGCACCGGCTCACCCGCAGCGACTGCACGACCCGCAACGTCCGCAAGGCGACGCGGCTCTCCCGGGCCTACGACGACCTCGAGACCCGGATCGACCGGCTGGCCGAGCAGGAGGAGCTCGCCGCGGTGCGGCCCGAGCTCGACGGGAACGAGATCGCCGAGGCGCTCGGGATCCGGCCCGGCCCGGTCGTCGGTGAGGCCTACCGCTACCTGCTCTCCGTCCGGCTCGACGACGGGCTGGTCGGCAAGGACGCGGCCCGCGCGAGGCTGCTCGCCTGGTGGGCCGAGCGCGAGACCCCCTGACCGGCCCCCTCGCCCTCGACGGGCGATGGGGAGTGCTCCCCATCGTCACGGGTGGGATCGCGCCCTAGGCTCACGGGCAGGGTGCCGACCGCGCATCCGCAGCCCCACCCGCACCCGCACCCCCACCGAGGAGCCGCGCCGATGAGTGACCCGTTGTCCGCGTTCTCGGTCGGTGCGGCGAGCGACGTCGGACGGGTCCGGCGTGACAACGAGGACGCGGCCCGGGTCTCTGGCCCGGTCTTCGTCGTCGCCGACGGCATGGGCGGGCACGCGGCCGGCGAGGTCGCGAGCCGGATCGCCGCCGAGACCATCGCACCGAGTGACCCGGCGGCGGCCGGCCTCCAGGTGCGCGACCTCGTCGAGCGCGTCGGCGAGGCCAACCGGCGCATCCTCGCCTCCGCTGCGCACCATCCCGAGCAGACGGGCATGGGCACCACCGCGGCGGGGCTCGCTGTCGTCTCCGTCGGGGGGTCGCCGCACTGGGCCGTGTTCAACATCGGCGACTCGCGCGTCTACCGGCTCATCGACGGCCGACTCTCACAGGTCACGGTCGACCACTCCGAGGTCTGGGAGCTCGTCGAGAGCGGAGCGCTCACCCCGGAGCAGGCCCAGCACCATCCCGGACGCAACGTCATCACGCGGTCCCTGGGCCGCGAGCCGATGGGTTCTGTCGACACCTGGGTGTTTCCGCCGTATGCCGGGGAGTCCTTCCTGATCTGCTCCGACGGGCTCTCGAACGAGCTGAGCCTCGAGCAGCTGGAGTCCGTCCTCCGGTCCGGCCGCGACGCGCAGGAGACCGCGGACGAGCTGGTGCGGCGCGCCGTCGAAGCCGGGGGTCGCGACAACGTCACTGCTATCGTCGTCGCGTCTCAGGGGGAGCAGCTCGGTCCGGACGCCGACGAGGACACGACCCCGCGGGAGGTCGTGAGTCGTTCGCCAGGGGAGTACAGGACGTGAGTGAACCGGACATCGTCGTCGAGCGGGCCCCGGACGGGTGGACCCACATCGGCGGCCCCGGAATGCACGTGCTCGTCGCCCTCGACGAGGACGACGACCGCACCCTGAGCGCCAGCGACGCGGCCGACGGCGGCGACCTCGACGACGTCATCGACGTGCTCACCGCGGGCGGCCTGCGTCGGGCGGTCAACTTCGTCGGGGTGCACTGGAAGCCGACGACGCGGATCGTCGCGCTCGGACCCGTCGCTGCCGAGGTGACCGTGGCCGGGACCGGACCGGACCCCGTGGTGCACGAGATCCGTCCCACGAGCCGACGCGTCTGGACCGACATCGACCTCGCCGACCACCCGGGCCGGGTCGTCATCAAGGTGCTCGGTCGTGACCGGTCCGGTGACGACCCGACGCCGGGCACCCTCCCGATCCGGATCGGGGCACCCCTGGGCGGGACGGAGCCGACCGCGCCGCCCACCGAAGCCGGGCCGGAGGCGCCCACGGCTGCGCCCGCGGCTGCGCCTGCGGCCGAGCCGCCCCTGCCGGTGTTCGCCTCGAGCGCGCCCGAACCGGTGGTCGAGACCACGCCCGAACCGACACCCGAACCAACGCGCGAACCGACACCCGAACGCACGGTGGAACCCGCGCCCGACCTCCGCCCCGACGTCGAGTCGACGTGGGCCGGCCGCCCGACGACCCAGCCGGATCCGGCGCCCGTGGTCGACCCGGCGCCCGAGACGGACGCGGCGCCGAGCTACGACTACCTCTTCGGCCACACCGTCGCCGCGGACGAGCACCGCAAGGTGCTGTCCGACCTGCGGCGCGACGTGGACGACGGCGATGACAGCGATGACACCGACGACGACGTCGAGGAGACCGAGGGGCCGGCGACCGATGCTGTGGCCGCGTCGACGGCGACGGCGCACCCCTCCGGAGCGACCGAGGCCGTCGCCGGGCCGGTGATCCCGGACGGGGCCGCACGGAGCGAGGGTCCCGCCGCGGTGCCCTCGGCGGGAGGGCTGATCTCGTCGGTTCCCTGGGCCACGGCGGCCACGACGGCGGCAGCGTCCGGAGAGCCCGCGACGCCGTCCGTCCCGACGTTCGCCGGACGACACACGCCGCCCCCGGCGCCCAGTCTGCTGCCCCCGGCGCTGCTGCCCTCCCTTCCCCGCCCGTCCGTCGATAGCCCGGAGACCGAGAGCACGGGGAGCACCGACCGCACCGACCGCACCGGCAGCACCGACATCACCGAGCCCAGCGAGGTCGCCCCCTCGCCCGCCGTGGCCGACCCGCCGACCGAGGACGAGGAGGCCGCGCTGACGGTCGACCGCAGCGCCCTCATCGAGGCGAGGCACGTGGCGCGCACCTCGACCGGCTCCGGGCCGACGGTGCTCGCCGTCCTCTGCGGGTCCGGCCACCCGTCGCCTCCGCACGCCGACACCTGCCGGGTCTGCGGCGGGGACATCCCGACGCAAGAGCCCTTCACCATGCCGCGACCACCGCTCGGGGTGCTGCGGCTCACCTCCGGCGACGTCGTCACCCTCGACCGCAGCGTCCTGCTCGGGCGCTCGCCGAAGCCCGGGGACGGCCTGGCCGCCGCCGACCGACCGCACGTCGTCAAGGTGCCGAGCCCGGAGCGGGACGTCTCGCGCAACCACCTCGAGGTGCTGCTCGAGGGCTGGCACGTCCTCGTCCGCGACCTCGGCACGACGAACGGCACCACCGTGACCCTCCCCGGACACGGCCCCGTCCGGGTGCGGGCCAACGACCAGCAGGTCCTCGAGCCCGGGTCCGTCGTGTCGCTGGCCGACGAGGTCAGCTTCACCTTCGAGGTGGAGGAGTGACGCGTGGCGCTCCCCCGACGATCCCCGGACTGGTCTTCGTCCAGCCGTTGGGGTCTGGCGGGTATGCCGACGTCTACCTCTACGAGCAGCAGAGCCCGCGGATGCCGGTGGCCGTCAAGGTCCTCAAGGCCGAGGGCCTGACCGACGCGCTGCGCCGCCAGTTCGTCGAGGAGGCCGACACGATGGCCCAGCTCGGGGATCACCCCTACATCGTCCAGGTCTTCCGCGCGGGGACGTCGCAGGACGGTCGCCCGTACCTCGTGATGAAGTACTACCCGCCGCCGAACCTCGCGACGCGGGCGCGGTCCGAGCAGTTCTCCGTCGAGGACGTGCTGCGGACCGGCATCCAGCTGGCGAGCGCCGTCGAGACCGCCCACCGCGCCGAGATCACGCATCGCGACATCAAGCCCGCCAACGTCCTCGTCAGTGCCTATGGAGCCCCGGGGCTCACCGACTTCGGGATCGCCGGGCGCGGCCTGCGGGAGGCTGACGGCACAACCCCAGCGGACGTGTCGGGGGAGGGCACCGACGATGTCGGGGTGTCCGTGCCGTGGGCGGCGCCGGAGGTCCTCTACGGCCAGAGCAACGGCGACGTCCGCTCCGACGTCTACTCCCTCGCGGGCACCCTGTGGCAGCTGCTCGTCGGCCGCTCGCCCTTCGAGGTCCCCGGCGGCGACAACTCCGCCTACGCCCTGATGCCCCGCATCCGCAGCACGCCCGCCCCCGCGACCGGCCGCCCGGACGTTCCCGCCGGCCTCGAGCGCCTCCTCGCCCAGGCACTGTCGAAGGACCCGGCCCGTCGGCCTGCCAGCGCCCTCGAGCTCGCCCGCGCCCTGCAGGCCGTGGAGCAGCAGCAGCGCCTCGCGCGGACGCCGATCGTCGTGCTCGACGAGCAGGGCCACACGACCCTCGTGAGCCAGACGCAGGGTTCCCTGACCGACCAGGCCGCCGGAGCGGACGAGGACCGGACCCGGGTGAAGTCGCCGCAGACGGTGCTCGCCCAGCCAGTCGCGCCCCCCGCCGATCCCGGGCTCGACGACGAGACCCGTCGCCGCGGCACGGACGTCGCCAGCCCCCCCTCGCCGGCTCCGGTGACGTATGCCGCTCGCACCGCGAGCTCGCCGGGCTCGCCGGGCTCGCCGGGCTCGCCGGGCTCGCCGGCGGCTGGGTCTGCGGTGCGGGCCGCCGTCGGCACCGAGCCGACGACGAGCCGGACGACGCGACGCCCGCCCACGGCAGCGACGGCGCCCGCGACCTCGGACCCGTACGCGGACGACCGCGCGGACCGTCGTGGAGGTGCACCGGGCGGCTGGCGGTCACCGGTCGTCTACGCCCTCGGAGGAGCCCTGGCCCTGCTCGCCGCGATCGTCGCTCTCCTCCTGCTGCGCCCGTCCTCCGAGCCGGAGCCGGCGGCGCGGCCGAGCCCGACCGTGTCGATGCCGGTGGACGACAACGCCGCGCCGGGCGCGATCTTCGACCGGCCCGTTCTCGCGGCGAAACCCGCGAAGGGCGGGGTCGTCTTCAGCTGGAGCTACCCTCAGCGTGACGCGAAGGACACCTTCCGGCTCTTCACCGGGCCGACCGCGGCCGAGGCCGGCCGGGCCGACCCCCTGACCGTGCGGACCACCCCGCACACCGTCCCCGCGAGCACGGGCCGTCAGGTCTGCGCCTATGTCGTCGTGAACCGGGGCGGGCAGGCGTCACCCTCATCGGAGCCGAAGTGCGAGACTGCGCGGTAGCAGCGGGCACACACCGCCATCAACTGGACGGAACGGCACAAGTCGGTGACGCGTCCGATACGTTTCACGACGGCACGTCAAAGGTCAGGGGGCCTGTCAGTGATCCACAGCAAGGTGTCGGTGTCGTTCTGCGGCGAGGAGTACGCCGTCGACCCGGAAAAAGGTCTGACGATCGGCCGATCCGGTGACCTCGAGGTCGACGACAACCCCTACCTGCACCGCACCTTCCTCACGATCAGCCACGAGAACGACTTCTGGTGGCTGAGCAACACCGGCTCCACCCTGACCGCCACGGTGGGCGACGAGCAGGGCCTCTTCCAGGCCTGGCTCGGGCCGGGCGCCCGGATCCCGCTCGCCCTGAGCAGGCTGATCGTCTGGTTCACCGCCGGCCCGACGACCTACGACTTCGAGATCCACGTCGCGAGCCCCGCCTTCGCGTCCGTGACGCCCGACGGCGCGGCGGGGGCCCATCCGTCCCCCGCGGAGGGGGACCCGAGCGAGGCCACGGTCGGCCGCGTGTCGCTCACCCCCGACCAGAAGCTGCTCGTGGTCGCCCTCTGCGAGCCGTTCCTGCGCCGCCGTGAGGCAGGCACGAGCCAGATCCCGTCGTCCGCCGTCGCGGCGGAGCGCCTCGGCTGGACGCTGACGCGCTTCAACCGCAAGCTCGACAACGTGTGCCAGAAGCTTGCCGACGCCGGGACGCGGGGACTCCACGGTGGTGTCGGCAAGCTCGCCACCAACCGCAAGTCCCGCCTCGTCGAGCACGCCCTGTCGACCAAGCTCGTCGTCGAGGACGACCTCTCGCTCCTTGACCCGATTGACCCGATTGGCCCGATCGACCAGACCGCGGCCGCCGCGGGCGGGCGGGGCACGGCATGAGCACCACGGCCACCAAGCGCCGGATCGGAATCGTCGGGGCGGTCGTCCTCGCCCTCGTCGCCGGTCTGCTCGTCTGGTTCGCGACGCGCTCCGACGGAGAGATCGTCCGCAAGGCGGACCTCAACGACGGCGGCATCTGGGTGACCAACGCCGAGCAGGCGCGCTACGGCCGGGTCAACAAGCCCGCCGGCCAGCTCGACGCCGGCGTGCTCTCCGACGGCACGAGCGGTTCCGGTCTCGACATCTTCCAGGACGGCAGCGCCGTCGTCGGCCTGTCCCGCGCGAGCAACCAGATCGTCCCGATCAACGCGGCCGAGGGCACCCTCGCCGCCGAGCAGTCGATCGCCCTGCCCAAGGCCACGCCGGCCACCGGCAACCGGGTCTTCACCGCGCCCCTCGTCGACCTCCGGGGCGGAACCATCGCGACCATCGACCCGGCCAAGGGCCAGGTGCGGGCGCAGCAGGTCGACACCCGGACCGGCATCACCGCGCTCGACCAGCTGCAGAGCCAGGCCAAGCCGCTCGCGACCGTCGGGGGCAACGCCGCCGTCGCCGTCGGGGTCGACGGCGCCGTGCACGCCCTCTCCGCCGAGAAGGGGGTCGTCGTGACCCTCCGCCGCGACGGCGCCGGCTTCACCAAGCCGGTCCAGGTCTCGCTCGGTTTCTCCTCCGCGTCCGCCCAGGTGACGGCGGTCGGCCCGCACTGGGTCGTCTGGGACGCCGTCACGGGGATGCTCTACTCCGACGCGCTCGACAAGCCCGCGAAGGTCTCGGTCGGGACCGGCGAGCCCGGCACCGCGGCATACGCCGCCCTCCAGCAGCCCGGCCCCGACGCCGACAGCGTGCTCATCGAGGACTCGTCGGCCCTGTCCGCCGTGCCGCTCTCCTCCGACGCCCGGCCCTCCGGCGGCGTCACCCTCGCCCAGGCCGCGCCGGGCCAGCAGCTCTTCCTCTCGCCCCCCGTCCGGCTCGGCTCGTGCATCCACGGGGCGTGGGCCGGTCCCACCCACGCCTTCTACGGCCGCAACTGCGGGTCGCCGGGCGCGGCGGACACGGCCGACCTCGGGGCGATGAAGAAGGGGGTGCGCGTCGACGGTGTCAAGCTCCGCGTCAACCGCGGCCTCATCGTGCTCAACGACCTCGACTCGGGCGGCATCTGGGACCTCGACCGCGACGAGGTCAAGATCGACAACTGGAACTCCGTCATCCCGCCGCCCCAGACCGACGACAAGAACCCGAAGAAGGACGAGAACCTCGTCGACGACGAGGTGAGCCGGACCCCGCCCAAGGCACTGCCCGACAACCTCCAGGTCCGCGCGGGCCGCACCTCGACCCTGCACGTCCTCGACAACGACGCCGACTCGCAGGGCTCGATCCTCGCGATCTCCCCCGGTGACGTCGGGGCCGCGAGCGTCGAGGGCATCGGCACGAGCGCGTCCGCGGACGGGCAGACCGTCCAGGTCACCGTCCCCGCGGAGCCGGCAGCGGGCTCCTTCTCGTTCAGTTACACCGTCAACAACGGGACGACCGCCAAGAACGGGCGAGCCAGCGCCAAGGTCACCGTCCGGATCGTCGGTCCCGACGTCAACACGCCCCCGACCCTGCGGCCCGGGCAGAGCCGGCTCGCGGACGCGACCTACCCCGTCGTGGCAAGCGGCTCGGTCAAGGTCGGGGTCATCGCCGACTGGCGCGATGCGGAGAACGACCCGCTCCAGATCACCCCGGGGGACCCGCGGACCGGTGTCGACGGCGCCGGCGCGCTGACGATCAAGGCCCAGGCCACGAAAGGCGACCAGACCGTCGACTACCACGTCGAGGACGGCCGCGGCGGCGCGACGAAGGCGTCCGTGACGCTCGGGGTGCTCGGCGACGACGACAAACCGGTCGCCCCCAAGACCCAGCCGGACGTGCTGCGCGCCGTCGTCGGCAAGCCGGTCCAGCTCCAGCCCCTCGGCAACGACGTCCCGGGCGCCGACCCCAGCGACCCTGAGGCGCGGATGCGCCTCGCGCAGGACGTCCAGGGCCCCGGTCAGCTGACCATCGACACCAACCTCGACACCAACGTGCTCACCGTGACCGGGCGCACACCGGGGACCTCGACCATCACGTATGCCGCCCAGAGCGGTTCCGGTGTTGCCGTCGGCCGGGTGCGGGTCGACATCCTGCCCCCGCCGAGCGACGACCTCCCGCCCGTGGCGACGCCCGACTCGGCGGTCGTCCGCGGCCAGATCCCCGTCGTCGCCGACGTCCTCACCAACGACTACAGCCCGCGCAGCGACGTCCTCGTCGTCCAGCGGGTGACGACGGACAGCGCCTGGCTGCGGGTGTCGGTCGTGCAGGGCCGCTGGATCCGGGCGGTCGCCACCGCCCCCGTCATCGACGGGGTGGAGAAGCGGGGCACCGTCGAATACACGATCTCCGACGGGACCAAGACGGCGGTCGGCCAGCTCTCCGTCGTGCAGAAGGAGGTCCCCCAGGAGCAGACCCTGCCGACGGTCGTCGACGACAACGCCATCGTCCGGGTCGGTGACGCCGTGACCGTGCCCGTCCTGGACAACGACTCGATGTCGGAGGGCATCCCGCTCGCCCTCGACCCCGGCGGCGTGCGGGTCGTCTCCGGCGGCGGCCAGGCCTTCGCCTCGGGCACCGTCGTGCGCTACGTCCCTGACGCGAAGGCGATCACCTCGCCGACGAACGCCATCGTCGAGTACGCGACCTACCCCGAGGGACTGCGGGCCCGGGCCGTGACCGGCCGGGTCTCGATCACGGTCAACCCGCTACCGGATCCGGTGAAGCGGCCCGACGCCGCCCCGTCCGCACGCAGCTTCTCCGCGAGCGTCACGGCGGGCGACACCCTGTCGATCACCGTGCCGACGAGCGGCGTCGACCCCGACGGCGACCTGACCTTCGTCTCGGGCATCGTCGGCGAGCAGGGTCAGGCCGTCGACCTCGAGCTCGGCCGGGTCATCGGCTTCGGGGCGGCGACGATCCGCTACGAGGCCTACCCGCGCAGCGCCGGCACCGAGGTCATCCGCTACGAGCTGCGCGACCGCTTCGGGCTGAGCAGCGAGGGCTTCGTCCGCGTCGGGGTCGTCCAGCCGGGCGATCCGCAGCCCCCGGTGGCCGTCGAGGACGACATCGTCGCCGCGCCCGGCCGCACCGTCCACGTCGACCTGCTCGCCAACGACCTCGTCGCCGACGGTGACTCCGTGCAGTTCGAGGACTTCGCCACGCTCAACGACGGCGCGGTCCTCAAGGACTTCCAGAAGCAGAAGGACCTGTCCTTCAAGGCCGTCGCGCCGCCCGAGGGACCCGCCAAGGTCCTCACCTACGGGATCACCGACGGGCTCTTCGACCCGTCCCGGGCCACCCTCACCGTGCGCGGGCGCAAGGACTTCAACAACCCGCCCGTCGCCGTCGACGACACCGGTGAGGCCAGGCCGGGCGAGACCTCGATCCTCGTCGACGCCCTGGCCAACGACCGCGACCTCGACGGCGACCGGGCGAGCCTGCGCATCACGTCAGTCATCGGCGACGGCGCGGCCATCGAGGGGCGCAAGGTGCGGATCACGCTGCGGCCCGAGGCCCGCGTCGTGCCCTACGTCATCGAGGACGCCGACGGCGCCGTCGCGATGGCGCTGATCTACGTGCCGGCGGGCGACAACGGCCTGCCCTACGTCGTGCAGGCCAAGCCGATCCGGATGAGCGCCGACTCGACCGTCGAGCTCTCCCTCGCCGACTACGTCGTCGACCCGCGCGGTGGGACCGTCTCGCTCACCTCCCCCGACACCGTCTCGACCGCCCCGTCGGACAACCTCCAGCAGGAGGCGACCTCCGCCACCACCCTGACCCTCACGTCGACGAACGGCTACGTCGGCCCGGCCGCGCTCATGCTCGAGGTGACCAACGCCGTCGGTGCGAGCGACAAGGGCGCTCAGGCGACCTACGTCTCCATCCCCGTGCAGATCGGGCCGGACATCCCCGTCCTGCGCTGCCCGAGCTTCGCCGTCTCGATCCTCGCCGGCGGGGACCCGCGCCGGGTCGACATCCCGCGGCTCTGCCACGCGTGGATCCCGACCGGCATGGCCGAGTCCGCGGCCGTCTACGAGGCCGCGTGGGACCCGGGCATCGACGCCGTCTCCCTCGACCAGCGGGGTGTCGGTGGCCGTCAGGTCGTCCTCGCCGCGAAGGAGTCCGCGCCCGGTGGCGCGACCGGTTCCGTCGTCGTCCGGGCGAAGGGCAGCGGCGAGTCCTTCCGGATCGGCGTCCGGGTCATCGGTGCGCCCAAGCAGGAGGCGCCGAAGCCGGACACCCCCGGCAAGCCCGCGCCGGCGCCCGTGCCCATCGCGACGCTGCGCCCGATGCGGATCGATGGCCTCGTGGCCGGCACGAGCCAGCAGGTCGACGTCGCCCAGTTCCTCGACAGCAAGCTCGGCACCGCGGCCTGCTCCGTCACCGGCGTCTCGGTGGCCTCCGGCTCCGGGGTCTCGGCCACGACGTCCGGCTGCCGGGTGACGGTCACCGCCACCGCGCGGGCCCGGGGCGAGGCGCGCCTGCTCGTCCGGGCGGTCGACGGCCCCGGGCGGCCACCGGCCGTCGGCGAGATCGTCGTGACCCTGCGCGGTCGACCCGACGCGATGGCGGCCCCCGTCGCCGTCGCCGACCGGGTCCTCGGCGGGACCGCCCGCGTCGACTGGCGTCCCCCGGCCTACGACGGCGGCCTGCCGATCCAGGAGTACGAGGTGCGCGCCAAGGGCGGGCCCACCCAGAAGTGCAGCGCCGCCCCGTGCACCATCAGCGGCCTCACCAACGGCACGGCATACACGTTCACCGTCCGGTCCCGCAACGCCGTCGGCTGGTCCGACCCGAGCCCGGCGTCGAACTCCGCGACGCCCGACAAGAAGCCCGAGGCGACCCAGGTGGACTCCGTCGTCGCGGGCGACCGCACGCTCACCGTCCGCTGGGCCGCGCCCGTCAACAAGGGCAGCGCGGTCACCCGCTACCGGGTGCAGTGGATCGACGTCGGCAGCGGCGCCGGCGGTGGCGGCCAGGCCGAGGTGGCCGCGCCCGGTCTGAGCAAGGTCATCACCGGCCTCGTCAACAACGACGCATACCAGGTCCGCGTCCAGGCCCGGAACGGCGCCGGCTGGGGGCCCTACGGACCCCAGGTCAAGGGCCAGTCCTTCGGTCGGCCCGCCGCGGTGTCCGCCCCGACCCTCGCACCGCGCACCCCGACCCCGAGCGCGTCGAGCGCCCAGGTGACCATCACCTGGCCGGCGACGAACCCCAACGGCCCGGCCATCACGACCTACGACGTCTTCCGGCGCACCGGCGGCGGGGCCTGGCAGTCGATCGCCTCCGTATCGGGCGGCGCCCAGCGGGTGGCGACCGACTCGATCCCCTACCGGGGGCAGCAGGTCCAGTACGTCGTGACGGCCACCAACGGCGGCCCGGCCACGTCCGCCAAGGCGAACGTCAGCTCCTACGTCGCGAACGGCATCCCGCAGACCCCGACCCTCCGCGCCGTCACGACGCCCAAGCCGACCTACGCCGCCAACGCGTCGTTCAGCCTCGGAGACGCCCGCGCGTCCGGCTACCAGTCGGTCCGGTGGCGCACCACCGCGGGCCGCAGCGGCTCGTGGGGTTGCTCCGGCGGCTGCTCGGGGGCCTCGGCGAGCAACCTCGGGACCGCACAGCAGTCGATGCAGATCAGCGCGTGCAACGTCGCCGGCCAGTGCTCGCCGTGGTCCAACGCCGTCGGCTTCCACCCGTTCGGCCCGACGCAGGGCGTGCCCAACCTCCGCGTCGCCAGCAAGGACGGCAACAGCATCACCTTCCGCTGGGGCACGACGGCGAGCAACGGTCGCCCGATCACCGGCTACGTCATCGAGGGTGACCGCAACCAGACCGTCGGTGCGGGCACCCACGAGACGACGTTCACCAAGCTCGGCTACTCCACGACGAGGACCATCCGCGTCCGGGCGATCGCCCAGGACTCCGGCCCCGGTCCGTTCAGTGCGCGGGTGTCGGGCCGGACCGACCCGAAGCCGCCGCCCCCCGCCCTCAGCATCTCGGTCAAGCGCGGTGGTCAGTGCGCACCGACCTGCACCGCGGCGCAGGGCTGCACGAGCCAGGACTGCCAGTGGGTCACCTACACCCTGGGCAACTTCACCCGGCCGATCAGCTGCGCGGTGTCCGGGTGGTCCAACCCCGACAACGGCACCGGCGGCTCCCACGAGCCGGTCAACGGCTTCAACCGGTCCAACAAGTTCTACGGCTTCCCGAACGGATCGGTGACCGTGACCTGTCGCAGCGCCGACGGCCGGTCCAAGAGCGCCACCAAGAACCCCTGGGGCGGCTGACGCAGCACCGGCAGGACCGCACGCCGCGGCATCCGCACGCAACCACGAGCAGCACCACAGGAGAACGAGACCCATGAGCGCCACCAACCAGAGCAACCGGATCACCCAAGAGCAGGTGACGTGGTTTGCCCACACCTTCGACCAGCTCGTCGGCAACATCGAGAAGGCGGTCCTCGGCAAGGACCACGTCACCCGGCTCGCGCTGACCTGCCTGCTCTCGGAGGGACACCTGCTCCTCGAGGACTTCCCCGGCACCGGCAAGACCCAGCTGGCGCGGGCGCTCTCCGCGACCGTCCAGGGCACCCACAGCCGGATCCAGTTCACGCCCGACCTGCTGCCGAGCGACGTCACCGGCGTGACGATCTACGAGCCGACGAAGCAGTCCTTCGAGTTCCACCCCGGTCCGATCTTCGCGACCATCGTGCTCGCCGACGAGATCAACCGGGCCTCGCCCAAGACCCAGTCGGCGCTGCTCGAGGTGATGGAGGAGGGGCGGGTCACCATCGACGGCACGCCCCACTCCGTCGGGGAGCCGTTCATGGTCATCGCCACGCAGAACCCGATCGAGCAGGCCGGCACCTACCGGCTGCCCGAGGCCCAGCTCGACCGCTTCCTCATGAAGGCGAGCGTCGGCTACCCCGACCACGAGGCCACGATCGCGGTGCTCGCGGACGCGAAGACACGTGACCGGGCCCAGACCCTCTCCCCGCTCATCGCGAGCAACGTCGTCGTCGAGATGTCCAAGCTCGCCGACGAGGTGCACGTCGACCCGGCGATCCTCGGCTACATCAGCCGGATCGCGGAGGAGTCCCGCCGCCACCCCTCGCTCAAGCTCGGGCTCTCGGTCCGCGGCTGCCTCGCCTACGTCCGGTGCGCGAAGACGTGGGCGGCGAGCCAGGGACGCACCCACGTCATCCCCGACGACATCAAGCTGCTCGCGGAGCCGATCCTCAGCCACCGGCTGCTGCTCGCGGCGGAGGCCCAGTTCGCCGGGACGACCGTCGAGCAGGTCGTCGACCAGATCCTCAGCGACATCGCGCCGCCGGCCGAGCGCGCCTCGGCGTGAGGGCGATCGCATGACCGAGCAGCTCGACCGGGTCCCTCCCGACCCGACCCCGGCCCCCGTCCCTGCCCCCTCGTCGCGCCCTGCCCCCTCGCCGCGCCGGGCCGCTTCGTCGACGGTGGCCGGCGGGACGACGAGTCGACGGCTGCGCCGCGTCACCGCCCCCCTCACCCGCGGGGCGTCCGATCTGTCCGGGCGCACCCGGCCGGTGTGGTCACCGGTCGCCGGCGTCATCGGCTGGGTGTCGCCGCTCGGCTGGACGATCCTCGCCCTCGGGGTCACGACGTGGGTGGGGGGCGCGTGGTGGGGCTTCACCGAGCTGCTCATGGTCGCCGGGGCGGCCCTCGTGCTCGTCGCGATCTGCTTCCTGCTCGCCGTGGGCCGCACCCGCGTCTCGATCGTGGCCCAGGTCGAGCCGCGCCGGGTCGTCGTCGGCGAGCCCGCGACGGGTCGGGTCGTCGTGACGAACGAGGCCCGCACGCCGATGCTCCCGATCCTCGTCGAGCTGCCGGTGGGGCTGTCCGCCGCGCGCTTCGTCCTCCCCCCGCTCACCCCGGGCCACGCCCACGAGGAGCTGTTCCTCGTGCCCACCTCGCGGCGCGGTGTCATCGAGGTCGGCCCGGCGACGACGGTGCAGGGCGACCCGCTCGGGCTGATGCGCCGGACCCTGCGGTGGACCGAGCGGACGACCCTCTACGTCCACCCCCGCACCGTCGCGCTCGAGCCCCTCGGGGCGGGACTGCTCCGCGACCTCGAGGGGAGCACGACCGAGGACGTGTCGATGAGCGACCTCGCCTTCCACGCCCTGCGCGAGTACCAGCCGGGCGACGACCGCCGGCACATCCACTGGCGCAGCTCGGCCAAGGCCGGACGCCTGCTCGTGCGCCAGTTCCTCGACACCCGCCGCACCCACGTGACCGTGCTCGTCGACGCCGACCCCGAGCAGTATCCGTCCGGTCACGGGCGCTCAGCCCGACCGGGGGTCGCGGACCCGGCCGCCCGCGACGTCGCCGCGGCCAACGCCCCGTCCGAGACCGAAGCCGACGTGGAGACCGCCATCTCGGTCGGCTCCTCGATCGTGGCCCGCGTCCTGCTCGACGAGCAGGACGCGACGATCGTCTGCCGAGACCAGAGCGCGAGCCGGGTCGTCCCGCAGCTGGCCCTCGACGCGATGTCCCGGGTCCGCCCGGGGCCGGTCGATCTGCTCGCGACGGCGCTGGCCGGCACCGACCTCGCCCCCGACACGAGCACCTGCTTCCTCGTCACCGGACCCCACCGCCCCTTCATCGAGATCCAGCGCGCTGCGGGGCAGTTCCCACCGGAGGTCCGCACCGTCGTCGTCATCGTCGACCCCCGGGCCGACCACGGCATCCGGCACGTCGCCGGGCTCGTCATCCTCACCCTCTCCCGCCTCGACCAGCTGCGGCCCCTCCTCGTCGCCGGGTTCGGCCGATGACGACGACGTCCCCGGGGCCCATCCCCGCGCCCCCGCCCTCGGCCCTGCGCCGACCACCGTCGGCTCGCGAGCGGCTGACCGCCCGGCTCGGCCGGCTGCGCCCCACGACCGGCCAGCTCGTCGACGCCGGCTTCACCGCCGGGCTCGTCGCGCTCGCCCTCGTCGGCTTCCGCACGACGTACTTCGGGCTCGGCTGGCTCTGGGTAGGCCTCGGCGGACTGCTCCTCGGCGTCCTGGTCGCCCACGTCACCGCGACCTACCGCGCTCCGGCCATCGTCACCGGACTGGCGGTGGCCGCCGCCTACCTGCTGCTCGGCGGGCCGCTTGCCGTCCGCGAGGACCTCATCGCCGGTGTCGTCCCGTCGGGCTCGAGCCTCGCGACGCTCGTCCACATGGCCGTCCCCGGCTGGAAGGAGCTGCTCACCGCGCTGCCTCCCGTCGACTCTCGCGGTCCCTACCTCGCCCTGCCGTTCCTCTTCGGTCTCGTCGGCGCCGCGACGACGTATGCCGTCGCGCGGCGCTGGCGTGGCGCCGTGCTCGCGCTCGTGGCCCCCGTCGCGCTGCTCGTGCTCTCGATCGCCCTCGGCACGCTCACGCCCGCGGCCCTGCTGCTCCAGGGCGCCGTCTTCGGTCTCGTCGCGATCGGCTGGGCGGCGGTGCGCAGCAACCGCAACCGCCCGGCCCTGCAGAACGGTGCCGGCCGCACGACGCGGGCGGTCACGACGGCGGGCCTGCTCGCGCTCGCCACCGTCGCGGGCTTCGCCCTCGGCCCCCACCTTCCCGGCGCCGACCCGACCGGCCGAACGGTCCTGCGCACGGCCCTCGTGCCGCCCACCGACGTCTCGCAGTACCCGAGCCCGCTCGCCGGCTTCCGGCAGTACACCGAGCCCAACCCGGCCAAGCTGTGGGACCGGACCCTGCTCCGGGTCGAGGGCCTGCCGTCCGGCGTCCCCGTCCGCATCGCCGCCCTCGACTCCTACGACGGGTTCGTCTGGGGCGCCGGCAACGTCGCCAACCTCGGGGACGACGAGACCGGCGCGGGCTTCCGCAAGGTCGGCAGCCACGTCACCGCCCAAGGGCCCGGCCGGGAGGTGACCGCGACCGTCTCCGTCCCCGCCGACGGCTACGGCGACGTCTGGCTGCCGACCTTCGGGACGGTGACCGGCCTCGCCTTCGGGGGAGCGCGGGCGGACGAGCTCGCCGAGGAGCTCCGCTTCAACACCGACACCAACACCGGGGTGCTCCCGACCCGCCTCCGGGCCGGTGACACGTATGCCGTGACCGCGCTCGTCAGCCCCGTCCCGGCCGAGCTGCCCGGGGCCGTCGACACCGGCCAGGGCGCCCTCGTCGACACCCAGTCCCTCACCTTCCTCGACGAGCGTCTCGACGCCTGGACCGGGCGGGTCGACGGCGACTGGCAGAAGGTCGTCGCCATCGCCAAGGCCCTGCAGGACGGCGCCTACACCGACGGCGGCGCCCCGGGGGACACGCAGAACGTCTTCCTGCCCGGCCACAGCCTGCGGCGGATGACGCAGTTCATGAAGTCCACGCAGCTCGCCGGTGACGACGAGCAGTACGCGGCGGCGCTCGCCCTCGCCGCCAACCGTCTCAGCATCCCGACCCGCGTGGTCCTCGGTGCGGTCCCTGAGGCGGACGGGACGGTCAAGGGCAAGGACGTGCACGCGTGGGTCGAGGTCCGCCGGGCCGACGGCGCCTGGCAGCAGGTCCTGCCGGCGCAGTTCCTGCCCGACCGCACCAAGAAGCCGGACACGTTGATCCAGAAGTCCGAGGAGAAGAAGACCGGCGCCCAGGTCCCCCCGCCCGCGGCGAACAACCCGCCGAGCGTGCTCCAGGGGCCCGACCAGGCGCAGAACGCGACACAGCTGAAGAACCCCCCGAAGGACGACAAGAACCCGCTCGACCCGAGTGGCTGGCCCGACTGGCTGCGCTACCTCGTCTTCTTCCTGCTCGCACCCCTGCTCGTGCTGCTCCTCGTCTACGCCACGATCCGCGTCGCCAAGTGGCTGCGTCGCCGGCGCCGGCGTGACTCGGGGGCGCCGGCGCACCGGATCACCGGGGGCTGGCGCGAGATCGTCGACACCGCCCGCGACCTGCGGATGCCCGTGCCCGCCAAGGGGACCCGGCTGGAGCAGGCCCGGGCCCTCGAGGAGCACGTCAGCGGTCCCGCTCCGGTGAAGGTCAGCCCGGTCGTCGACGGCGCCCTGATGGGCGTCCCCGCACCGACGCCGCCGACGCCACCGACGCCGCCGACGCAGCCGACCGAGACGGGGGAGCCCTTGGCGGACCCGGCTCCGGTGTTGGCGCTCGTCCCGCTGGCGACGGCGGCGAACACGCACGTGTTCGATCTCGACGAGCCGACCGCGGAGCAGGTCGACGCCTTCTGGGCCGACGTCGCGACGGCCCGTCGGGCGATCCGCTCCGAGCGGGGACGCTGGGCCCGACTGCGTGGCGACCTGTCGCTGGCCACCTTCCGCCGGCCCGCTCGGAGCGCGACGGCGCGGCCGGTCGAGGTGACCACGGGGTGGGGCACCCGGTCGCGGGCGGCATCAGGGACGACGACGAAGGACACGCAGTGAAGCTGAAGTTCGTGCTGAGGTCGGGCGACCGGGAGACCGACCTCGTCGCGACGACCGACTCCGCGACGACCGTCGGCGACCTCGCCGCCCACCTCGCGGCCTCGGACCCGCACCGGTCCCGGGCGCTCGGGGCCGAGGCCGCGATGACGCTCGCGCTGATCGACCAGGACCTCCGGGCCCTCGACCCGCGCGCCACGGTCGCCGAGTCGGGGCTCCAGTCGGGCCTGCGGGTCACGGTGAGCCGCGCCGGCGAGGGTTTCGTCGAGCGGGGTCGGCCCGCCGCCGTCGCCTACATCCGGTCGGGCCCCGACGCGGGCACCGAGATCCCGCTCTCACGGGGGACGGCATACATCGGGCGCGGGCGGACCTGCGAGGTGCGCCTGACCGACGACTCCGTCTCGCGCCGCCACGCCAAGCTCGTCGTGCAGGACGTCGTCGAGGTCGTCGACCTCGGGTCCGCCAACGGGATCACCGCGGGGGGCGCCCAGGTGACCCGCGCCCAGCTCGGGCACGGCGACATCGTGCGCCTCGGCGACACCGAGCTCGAGGTGCACCTCAGTGCCGACGCGGCGACGTCCCGGACCGGGAGCGGCGTGCTCTCCGGTGACGCCGGCACCGTGGCCTTCTCCCGCTCGCCGCGGGTCTCGCCCCGCTACGCCGGCCGGGAGTTCCAGGTCCCGGACCTGCCCGAGCGCGGCCAGGCCAACCCCCTCCCGCTCGTCGCGATGATCGTGCCGCTGCTCATGGGAGCGGTGCTGTTCGCGATCACGAAGAGCCCGTTCTCGATCATCTTCATGCTGATGATGCCGCTGATGATGGCCGGCACCTACATGGAGGCCCGTCGCCAGCAGCGCAAGTCCTATGCCGCGGCGATGGCGGACTTCCGTGAGGACCTCGCCCTGCTCCAGGCCCGGATCCGCGAGGCCGTCGAGACCGAAGGGCACGTCCGCCGCAGCGAGCACCCGAGCGGGGAGGACTGCCTCACCGCGATCCGCGACCGCTCCGCCGTCCTGTGGACCCGGCGCCGCGACGGGCACGGCTTCGGCGAGCTGCGTCTCGGCCTCGCCACCCTGCCCTCCCGCTCGGTGATCACGATGCCCACCCTCGGCCGGTCCAGGGCGGAGGCGTGGTTCGAGGTGTCCGAGAGCCTCGCCGGGCTCGGCGTCGTCCCCGACGTGCCGGTCGTCGCGAGCCCGCTCACCGCCGGCGCCGTCGGGGTCTGCGGAGCCCGGTCCGGGGCCCTCGCCGCGGCCCGGTCGCTCGTGCTCCAGGTCGCGGCCCTGCACTCCCCGGCCGAGGTCGCGGTGTGCGCGTTCGCCTCCGGTGGGTCGTCCCGCGACTGGGACTTCCTCAAGTGGCTCCCCCACACGAGCTCGCCGCACAGCCCCGTCGACGCGGCCCACCTCGCCTCCTCTGCGCCCGCCTGCTCGGCCCTCGCCGACGCCCTCGAGGACCTCATCGCCGACAGGTCCGGCACCGACACCCCCGGCCCCGATCTTCGGGGCGGACCGGACCGGCCCAGCGTCGTCGTGCTCGTCGAGGGGGACGCGCCCATCGACCGGAGCCGGCTCGTCGCCCTCGCCGAGCGGGGTCACCACCACGGGTTCGTCGTGATCTGGGTCGCGCCCACCCAGACCCTCCTGCCGGCCGCGTGCCACACGTTCGTCGTCGTCGACGACCCCGCCTCGCTCGCGGGCTTCGTCCACGAGGGGGAGGAGGTCCAGCCGGTCTCCGTCGACCTCGTCACCGCCGAGGAGGCGATGGCCGCGGCCCGCCGGCTCGCACCCGTCATCGACGCCGGCGTCCCCGTCGAGGACGCGAGCGACCTGCCCCGCGCGGTCTCGTTGCTGTCGCTGAGCGGGACCGACCTCGCCGGCTCGGAGGACGCGGTCATCGAGCGGTGGTCCGAGTCGCGCTCGATCCTCACCGGCCCCTACGCGCCGGCGGTGCTGCCCCGCAAGGCCGGCAACCTGCGTGCGGTCGTCGGCCAGTCGAGCCAGGGCACCTTCTCCGTCGACCTGCGCAGCGACGGCCCGCACGCCCTCGTCGGCGGCACGACGGGCGCCGGCAAGTCGGAGCTGCTCCAGGCGTGGATCCTCGGGATGGCCTCGGCCCACTCGCCGCAGCGGGTCTCCTTCCTGCTCGTCGACTACAAGGGCGGCTCGGCCTTCCGTGACTGCGTCAAGCTGCCGCACACGGTCGGGATCGTCACCGACCTCTCGCCCCACCTCGTGCGCCGGGCCCTCGCGTCCTTGTCGGCCGAGCTGCACCATCGCGAGCGCCTGCTCGCCCGGTTCAAGGCCAAGGACCTCGTCGAGCTCGAGCGCCGGGGCGAGGTGGAGGCGCCGCCGTCGCTGATCATCGTCGTCGACGAGTTCGCCGCGCTCGTCCAGGAGGTGCCGGAGTTCGTCGACGGCGTCGTCAACGTCGCGCAGCGCGGGCGCTCGCTCGGGCTGCACCTCATCCTCGCCACCCAGCGTCCCGCCGGGGTCATCAAGGACAACCTCCGCGCCAACACCAACCTCCGGGTGGCCCTGCGGATGGCCGACGAGAACGACTCCGACGACGTCCTCGGCTCGACCGAGGCCGCCTTCTTCGATCCCGCGCTGCCCGGTCGGGCCGTCTCCAAGACCGGGCCGGGGCGGCTCGTCCCCTTCCAGACGGCGTATGCCGGTGGGTGGACCTCCGACGTCCCCCCGCCGCCCGACATGCGGGTCGAGACCCTCACCTTCGGGTCCGGCTCGGTCTGGGAGCCGCCCCGGGACGACCGGTCCGAGGAGCACCCGGACCTCGGCCCGACCGACATCGAGCGCCTCGTCGCGACCCTCGGCCGCGCCGCGAAGCACGCCGAGCTCCCGCGGCCCCGCAAGCCGTGGCTGCCCGAGCTCGCGCCGGTCCACGACCTCGCCGCCCTGCCGACCCGGCGCCGCGACGACGAGCTCGTCTTCGGCGTCGCCGACGACCCGGACCGGCAGGCCCAGCCCGAGATCGCCTTCCGGCCCGACAAGGAGGGCAACATCGCCGTCTACGGCGCCTCCGGCTCGGGCAAGTCCGTGCTGCTGCGGTCCCTCGCCGTGGCCGCCGGCTACACCGTGCGCGGTGGGCCCTGCCACGTCTACGGACTCGACTTCGGCAACCGGGGCCTCGCGATGCTCGAGGCCCTCCCGCACGTCGGCTCGATCGTCCCCGGCGGCGACCACGAGCGGGTCACCCGCCTGCTCCGGATGCTGCGGGCCACGATCGACGAGCGTGCCGGCCGCTATCAGGGCGTCAGCGCCTCGACGATCACCGACTACCGCCGCCTCGCCGGCGACCCCGACGAGCCGCGGCTCATCGTCCTCATCGACGGGATGACCGCGTTCCGGCAGGCCTACGAGGTCGGCGGGCGCTTCCAGTGGCTCGACCTGCTCGCGGGGCTCGCGGCGGACGGTCGCCCGGTGGGCGTCCACTTCGTCATCGCCTCCGACCAGCGGACCGGTCTGCCGACCAACCTCTCCGCAGCCGTGCAGGGACGCGTCATCCTGCGGATGAGCGCCGCCGACGACTACTCCGTCTTCGGTGTCCCCGCCGACGTGCTGACGATGGCCTCCCCTCCCGGACGAGGCCTGATGGCGGGCACGGAGGTTCAGGTCGCGGTCCTCGGGGGATCGCCCGACGTCACGGTCCAGGCCGCAGCCGTCCGGGCCTTCGGCGCGGCGACGCGCAAGGCGGGGGTCACCGCGGCCCCGCCGATCGAGAGCCTCGCCGAGGTCGTGCCCGTCGCGAGCCTGCCGGCCGAGCAGGGCGGACGACCCGTCCTCGGGGTGGCCTCCTCGACCCTGGCCCCGCACGGCTTCGACCCGCGGGGCAGCTTCATCATCACCGGCCCGTCGGGGTCCGGCCGGACCACGGCGCTCGCGGCGACGGCCGAGGGGCTGCACCGCTTCAGCGCGGCTGCAGCCCTCTACCTGCTCACCCCGCGGCGCGGCTCCGAGCTGCTCGTCCGGAGCCTCTGGACCGAGACCGCGGTCGGCGCCGAGGCCTGCTCCGCCCTGGCCCAGCGGCTCACCGAGGACATCGAGGCGGGCCGGATCACCCGTCCGGTAGCGGTCTTCGTCGAGCGGGTCGACGACCTCGCCCCGGCGGGCGCGGAGAACGCGCTCACCGCGCTGGCCAAGGCCTGCATCGACAACGACCAGCTCGTCGTCGCCGAGGGGGAGGCGGCCTTCTTCGGCTCCGGCTACGGGCTGCAGGCACTGCTCAAGACCTCGCGCTCGGGGCTGGCCCTCCACCCGGACGGCAACGAGGGCCTCTCGGTCTTCAAGGCCAACCTGCCCTCCCTCAACCGGGCCGAGCTGCCCCCGGGCCGTGGGTTCCTCGTGGAGAAGGGACGGTTCGAGCTGCTCCAGGTGGCTGCGCCGTGACGTCTGCAGACGGCGGCGCGAGAGCGTGGCGGGGAGGCCGATGGGGAGTGCTCCCCATCGACACCCCCCGCGGGGCTCGCCTAGTTTCGACCATGTTGGAAGGGACGGCCGTCGTGGCTGGTCCACACACCATCCCGCACCAGTCGGGGGACGCACGAGAGAAGGAGAAGTCATGGCTTGGCTCGGAATGAACGACGACGAGGTCCACGCACAGGGGACCGTGCTCCAGCACCAGGCGGAAGCGATCCAGAAGCTCATCATCAAGGTCGACCAGGAGGTCGAGTCGCTCAAGCAGAACTGGCAGGGTGACGACTCCCGCCAGTTCGAGCAGGAGTGGACCGGCACGCACCGGCCGGAGCTGCAGAAGGCCGAGAAGCTGCTCACGGAGATGAAGTCGACCATCGACCGCGAGGTCCAGCAGCAGCGCAACACCTCCTCGCAGTTCTGACCGACCGCAACGACAGACGTTTCGCCACCCACCTCGAAGGGAATCTCGACCATGGCTGTGTACAAGAAGGGCATGAACGCCGACTCGGTGTCCTCGTCCGGCGACAAGCTCGTCGGCTACAAGGGAGAGCTCGACGGCATCGTCGAGGCCGTCAACGGGGCGGTCTCCTCGATCAAGAGCAACTGGGGCGGCACCGACGCCGAGCAGTTCCAGTCGGACTGGAACGGCCAGCGCCAGGTCGTCACCGCGGCGGGCGACCAGCTCGACGCGATGGGCAAGAAGTGCAAGACCAACGCGGAGTCGCAGAAGACCGCCTCCGCCTGACCGGCCTGATCATCGAGCACGCACGCAGGGCCCCCTTCCCGATCGGGAAGGGGGCCCTGCGGCATACCGGGTCGAGCATCCTGCGCAGTCGATGTATGTGCGCGCCTCGGAGGGTGCGCTCATACATCGAACCGTGGGGAGGGAGGGCTCGGGTCAGCGGGGCTCGGTGCCGGCGATGAAGGCCTCGAGCTTGGCGCGACCGAGGTCGTCGGCGCGCTGCTCGGGCGGGGACTTCATCAGGTAGGACGAGGCGGACAGCAGGGCGCCGCCGATGCCGCGGTCCTTGGCGATCTTCGCCGCGCGGATCGCGTCGATGATGATGCCGGCCGAGTTGGGCGAGTCCCACACCTCGAGCTTGTACTCGAGGTTCAGCGGGACGTCGCCGAACGCGCTGCCCTCGAGGCGGACGTAGGCCCACTTGCGGTCATCGAGCCACGCGACGTAGTCCGACGGGCCGATGTGGACGTTCTTGCTGTCCGTGAGGCCGGCGAGCGGGCCGGTCAGGTTGGAGGTGACGGCCTGCGTCTTGGAGGTCTTCTTCGACTCGAGGCGCTCGCGCTCGAGCATGTTCTTGAAGTCCATGTTGCCGCCGACGTTGAGCTGGAAGGTGCGGTCGAGACGGACGCCGCGGTCCTCGAACAGCTTGGCCATGACGCGGTGCGTGATGGTCGCGCCGACCTGGCTCTTGATGTCGTCGCCGATGATCGGCACGCCGGCCGCCTCGAACTTCGCGGCCCACTCGGGGTCGCTCGCGATGAAGACGGGCAGCGCGTTGACGAAGGCGACCCCCGCGTCGATGGCGCACTGGGCATAGAACTTGTCGGCGTGCTCGGAGCCCACCGGGAGGTAGGAGACGAGGACGTCGACCTTGCGCTCCTTGAGGACGGAGACGATGTCGACGGGCTCGGCCGCGGACTCCTCGATGGTCTGGCGGTAGTACTTGCCGAGGCCGTCGAGGGTGTGTCCGCGCTGGACCTCGATGCCCGAGGTGGGCACGTCGGTGATCTTGATCGTGTTGTTCTCGGAGGCGTTGATGGCCTCGGCGAGGTCCTTGCCGACCTTCTTGTCGTCGACGTCGAAGGCGGCGACGAACTCGACGTCCCCCACGTGGTACTCGCCGAACGTGACGTGCATGAGGCCGGGAACGGCGGCGCTGGCGTCAGCGTCCTTGTAGTACTCGACGCCCTGCACGAGCGAGCTCGCGCAGTTGCCGACGCCGACGATGGCGACGCGTACGGATCCCATGGATCACTCCTTGTTGTTCTGTTGCGTGGACTGGGGGCGGTGGTGGTTCGGGTGGTCGGCCGGGCCGGCCGGGCCGGCTGGGTCGAGCGGCTCGACGAGACCGTGCGACGGGTCGTATGCCGCGGGGCCCGGATCGCTGATCGAGTGCCGTTCGGCGGTGATCAGCTCCTCGAGCCAGCGGACCTCGCGCTCGGCGCGCTCCTGCCCGTGGCTCTGCAGCGCGAGGGTGTAGGTGTCCATCCGCTCGCGGTTGCGGGCGCTCGCCTCGCGGATGTTGGCCAGGCGCTCCTCGAGTCGGGAGCGACGACCCTCGAGGATCCTGAGCCGGACCTGGGCCTCGGTGCGGGAGAAGAAGGCGAGCCGGACGTCGAAGTCGTCGTCGTCCCAGGCGTCGGGGCCGGGCGTGGCGACGAGGTCCTGGAAGCGCTCCTTGCCCTCGGCGGTCAGCTCGTAGGTGATCCGGGCCCGCTTGGCGCCGCTCGTCGGCTCGGACGTCTCGTGGATCCAGCCGGCCTCGACGAGGTGGCGCAGCGCCGGGTAGAGCGACCCGTAGGACAGCGCCCGGAAGATGCCGAGCGCGGTCGTGAGGCGTTTGCGCAGCTCGTAGCCGTGCAGCGGCGAGTCGTGGAGCAGGCCGAGGACCGAGAACTCGAGCAGGGCCGCGCGGCGGCTCTGGGGTCGGTCGGTCGCTGGCACGAGCCCCACCTTACACGGCGATGTATCGCAGCGATACATCGCCGTGTCCGACAGTGGGGGCCGCGGCGGCTTGGGTGACGGGTAGATGACAGCGTCATGACTGATTCCTGACCCTCTCGTGAAGCGATTATGAGGCGCTGCTGACCGACCCGTGACAGTCGGGGGATTACCCCTCGCCCCGGGGGGGCTGGGGGGTGCGATGGGGTCCGGCGAGGTCGTGGGGATCTCGTGAGTGGGGACTTGAAGAGGGTGAGTGGGGATGGATCTTCGTGCGCACGTCCACGGGACGACTGACGAGGTGCCGGCCGGCCGCACGGCTCGGACGAGCTGGGTCCGGCGCTGGTGGGGCGGGGGGTCGGTGCGGCGGTCCCGACAGCGGGTCACCGCTGCCGGGGCGGCGGCCGTGCTGCTCGGCGCCCTCGTCGTCGCCGTCCCGGTCGCCGTCGCGCCCGTCGCCGCCGCCGCGACGACGAACGACCTCACGGTCCACGTCGTGAGCGCCCGCACCGTCGACGCCACCCACCGACCCGCCGGGGCGGTCACCAAGGGTGATGCCGTCCCGAAGTTCAAGTACATGATCAACGTCGACAACAGCGGCATCGCCGACCCGGCGGGCAGCCCGCAGGTCGGCTCCGGGTGCTCTCCCGAGGACACCGAGTACCCCGCGAGCTGCCAGTGGCCCTCGATCAACCAGGTCCCCGGCGCCGCCCCCATCTACCGCCAGGGTGACGAGACCGACTTCGCAGCGGGGGCCCTGAAGGACCTGCCCGACGGCCGCTACCTCATCACCACCCTCGCCGACGACTTCAAGATCGACGGAACCCACTTCACCGTCCCGATGGAGGGCGACGGCACCGTGACCGTCGCGATGCAGCCGACCCCGCTGCCCGACGCGACGCTGCGCGCCCAGGTCTACCTCGACGAGGCCACGACCAACATGGCCATCGACAACGGTGAGCCCGGCCTCAAGGGCTTCCAGGGCCACATCAACGACACCCTCGGCGAGATCACGACCGACGTCTACGGCAACCCGCTCTGCACCACCTACGTCGGGGAGCGCAACACCGGCGCGAACGCCGACTACTCGATCCCGTGGAACTCGACCTCTCGCGACGCCGACGGGGCCCCCATCGTCGACACCATCGGTGGCAAGTGCTTCAGCGACGCGTCCGGGATGCTCGTCATCCCGCACCTCGGCACCAACCGCTACACGACGACGGTCTCGCCTCCCGACGGCTCGAGCTACATCCAGACGACGACCCTCGAGGGCAACCACGACTGGGACACCTGGCTGATGGAGGGCGCGACCGGCTACGACACCGAGTCGACCGTCGCCGGTGAGCCGGTCCCGACCCCGCAGTTCGGCTTCGTCGACGCGAGCGCGGCCGCCCACCCCGCCCTCGCTGGCTCCGGCACGATCAAGGGCGTCGTCGTCGGCGTCAAGCAGTACTACCCACCGACGGGAGGCAGCTTCAACTACTACCTCGGGATGACCGGCAGCAAGCTCGACAAGCCGATCGAGAACCCCGTCCTGTCCCTCAACGACCTCGAGAACGGCGACCAGGCCGTGTGGGTCGGCCGCGGCGACGCCGACGGCAGCTTCACCATCCCCCACGTCCCCGACGGCAACTACTCGCTGTCCTGGTGGGACGAGCCGCAGAACTACATCCTCCAGATCGTCAACGTCACCGTTGCGAACGGGCAGACCGTCGACCTCAAGCAGCTGCCCCTCACCGGCTGGTGGACCCAGCTGAGCGGCCACGTCTTCAACGACCTCAACGGCAACGGCCGGCGCGACACCGGCGAGCCCGGCATCGCCCAGTTCCCGCTGACGCTGCGCAAGAACGACAACTC
Organism: uncultured Actinomycetota bacterium; assembly: GCA_963764195.1. GTDB lineage: Bacteria > Actinomycetota > Actinomycetes > Actinomycetales > Dermatophilaceae > JBDSSS01. The sequence goes on along the minus strand of CAVXRG010000002.1, from coordinate 129,651 downwards.
GCTGATGGATCGTGGCAGCAACGCCGTGACGAGCGACAGCACCGGCTACTACAGCTTCGACGGCGCCTACCCGCTCTCCGAGTGGACGGTCCTCGAGGCCTACTCCGACAGCTTCCACACGACGGGCGTCACGTACCAGACCGACAACCAGCCGACACCGACGACGATCAAGGGCGCTGGGGTCGACCTCAGCACCCTCAACATCATCGGCCTCAGCGCGACCGTCGACTGGGGCGTCCAGCCCTACGCCCGCGGCACGAACGGCGGCATCGTCGGCTCGATCAGCTACGACACGACCCGCAACGAGCTCGACCCGCGGTATGCCGCGTCCGAGGACTGGCAGCCCGGCATCCCCAACATCCCGGTCGAGCTGCACGCGACAGTCGACTGCCCGGTGGACGGCAGTGCCCCGTGCGACCCGTCCGACACATACCAGCTCGCGCCCGACGGCTCCTACAAGCAGGGCCGCCTGCTCAACACCTACGTCTCCGAGCACTGGTCCCGGCCGACGGGCTGCACCGCGCGTGACGTCGACGGGACCGTCCTGACCCACCCCGCCGACGAGGACGTGCTCGTCAAGGACCAGACGACGACCGGCGAGTGCCTCGCCGCCCTCGTCCAGGGCATGCAGGTCGGCAGCTACGCGACCGACCAGGGAACGGACAACGCCAACTTCGGCGCCTCCGTCGACGGGAACTACGGCTTCGGCGACGCCTGCTACGACGGGAACACGCTCGACGCGACCGACCCGGGCGCCCCGACCTGCGTCGACGCCGCCGGCAACGACGCGTGGGCCCCGCTCCAGGGTGCCTACGAGTACCTCGTCACGGTCAAGATCCCCGAGGACGCGTCGGGCAAGCCGATGTACAAGGCGACGGGCGAGGAGGACATCAACATCGGGCACGGCGACCAGATCGTGCCCCAGGTCCCGCCGTCGGCCTGCGCCGGACCGCTGCACACCGTCGACGTGGCGGACGTCGGCACGGACGGCTACCCGGCCACGACCGGTGACGGCACCAACGGCGCGCCGACCGGCGTGACGGTCCAGGCGTCCTCGGCCGTCGACAACCCGACCTTCGTCGACATCGGTGGGTCGCCCTACGAGGGCATGCCCAGGCCGACGTGCGACACGAAGCTCGTCCAGCTCAACAACGGCAAGTCCGTCGTCCCGATGTTCAACCTCTTCACCGAGGTCCCGATCCCGTCGCGCCTGCGCGGCCTCATCGTCGACGACCTCAACTTCTCCACCGACAAGCGGACGACGCTCTACGGCGACAAGGCCGGGCTGCCCAACGCCCCGGTCGGGATCTACGACTACAGCAACCGGCTCGTCTACACCGCCGAGTCCGACTTCAACGGCTACTACGACGTGCTGATGCCCTCGACCGACCACATCAACTGCCCGACCCCGTCGGGCGTGTGCACCAACGTCTACCGCTTCGTCGGCAACGACCCGGGCACCCCCGGCGCCCTCAACGCCGACTACAACCCGCGCTTCCGCACCATCGCGACGGAGTTCGAGGCGATGCCCGGGGTCACCATCCCGACCGACCTCGCCCCGACCCAGGTCGGCGTGAGCATCGGCACCCCCGGCACCCTGCAGAACGTCGCCGTGAGCTGCCCGGTCAACCCGGTCGCTCCGCAGGTGTTCGCCGTCGACAAGGCCGTCGTGCCCAGCACGGCGACCGGCACGGCCCGGCAGGTCACCGTCAAGGGTCTCGGCTTCGGGGCCGCCCAGGGCACCGGCACCATCAAGCTCGGCACGACCGCGCTGGCCGTCGCGGCCACTGCGTGGTCCGACACCGAGATCACCGCGACGGTGCCGCTCGTCGGCACCACGACCACGACGATCCCGGCGGGTCCGCTCGCCCTCACCGTCACGGGGGACAACGGGAAGAAGTCGGTCAACGGCCTGACCATCCACGTCCTCGGCGGCACGGGAACGACGGCCTACAACCCGACCGTGCGTGACGTCGGTCCCGGCGTCGCCATCGCGAAGTACGACCCGACGAAGGTCGCGAGCCAGACCGGTACCGCCGGAGTGAGCCACGCCATCCAGAACGCGATCGACGACTCCCGGGTCAACAACGGAACCGACCTCGTCGTCGTCCACCCGAACACGGCCACCGCGGGCAACCCGCGCGGCGCCTACTACGAGAACCTCGTCGTCGACTCGGCCGTCAAGCTCCAGGGCCTCGGCGCCGGCGGGTTCCAGGGACCGAACGCCAACAGCCCCTACGTCGCGGGCACGATCCTCGACGGTGGCGCCTTCGGCGGGGACACCGACCTCGCGACCGACTGGTTCACCAAGGTCGGCGCCATGAGCTGGGTCGGCAACCAGACCGTCAGCGACGGGGCGGTCGTCTACCTCCTCGCGAGGAACACCAGCACCTACACCGGCACGTTCACCGCCGCGATCGACGGGTTCGACATCCGGGGCGGTGACCAGCAGGGCTTCCCCGGCAACATCAACGACCTCACCGGGATGCCCACCGGTCTGCCGGCCAACATCATCACCCAGGGCGGGGCGATCTTCGCCAACGCCTACGTGAAGCAGCTCCGGGTGACCAACAACGTCGTCGAGAACAACGGCGGCGGCTACGGCACCATCCGGATCGGGACTCCCGAGCTCGCGGCCCCGGACACCAACCAGCACAACGAAGGCGTCCGGATCGCCGACAACCGGATCGTGCAGAACGCCGGCACCAACCTCGCCGGCGCCATCGGCCTCTTCGCCGGCTCGGACAACTACGAGGTCGCCCGCAACGACATCTGCGGCAACTTCGCGCTCGAGTACGGCGCCGGCGTCAGCGTCTACGGCTCCAGCCCGGGCGGCATGATCCACCACAACCGGATCACGCTCAACAACTCCAACGACGAGGGCGGCGGCATCATGATCGCCGGCCAGCTCCCGGCCACCCCGGGCGCGCTCTCGCCCGGCACCGGCGGCGTGGACATCTACGCCAACCTCATCCAGGGCAACCTGTCCAACGACGACGGCGGCGGCATCCGGTTCCTGATGGCCGGCAACTACCCGATGAACGTCCACGACAACATGATCGTCAACAACGTCTCCACCCACGAGGGCGGCGGCATCGGGATCAACGACGCACCGAACGTGCGGATCTACAACAACACGATCATGAAGAACCTCACGACGGCCACCGCCGTGACGTCGAACGGCACGCCCGCACCTGCCGGTGTGTCGACCTCCGCCAACAGCGACCAGCTGCAGGCGACCCTCCCGGCCGGCTCGCCGAGCTTCAGCAACCCGCTGTTGTTCAACAACATCCTCTGGGACAACCGGGCCGGCACCCGTGCCGGGACGACGGTTCAAGGCCTCGGGATCGTCGGTGACACGACGGCCGTCGACCACTGGGACGTCGGCGTCGCCGACGGCACCGGATCGCTGGCTCCGACGAGCTCGGTGATCCAGCAGGTCAGCGGTGAGCACGCCTACACGGCGGCCGGGTCGAACAAGACGAGCGACCCGAAGGTCGTCACGCCCTTCGACCTCTCGGTCTCGTTCGCCACCTGGCGGCAGAACCCGGCCTTCGTCGATGCGACCGTCGTGGCCTTCGAGAAGCCGGCCGACCAGATGGGTGACTACCACCTCCAGGCCTGCGCGGGCACCGCGACCCCCGCCTGCGACACCGGGGCAGCCGGCTCCGGCGGTGTGACGGCCCCCGACGCCGACATCGACGGGGACGCCCGGCCCTCCGGAGCGGCGATCGACATGGGAGCCGACGAGGTGGTTGGCACCCCCCCGACCACACCCCCCACCGTCAACGAGGACCGCTTCTTCTTCTCGACCGCCGGCAAGGCCAACCCGCCCGGGGTCACCGGAAACCCCGACAACTCCGACATCTACCGCTGGAACGGGACCGCCTTCAACCGGTCGATCGACGCGACGAAGGCGGAGACCGAGCTGAAGAACAACGCCAACGTCGACGGGTTCTCGCGGGTCGACGGCAACCACTTCTACATGTCCTTCACCGACACCACGAAGCTCGACGGGCTGGGCACCGTGCAGGACGTCGACGTCGTCTACTGGGACGCCGACCGCTGGGTGCTCTTCTTCGACGGCAGCGCCCACGGGATGAAGGCCGGCACGGCCCAGGACGTCAACGCGATCAGCGTCCAGGGCGGAAACCTCTTCTTCGCCACCTTCGGCAACGCGAACCCGCCGGGGGTCAAGGGGACGGCGGACGACGCCGACATCTACCGCTGGAACGGCAGGAGCTTCGCCCGGGTCTTCGACGCCAGCGCCAACGGTGTCCCGACCAAGGCGAGGGTCGACGGGTTCTCCCGGTGGAACAACAACCACTTCCTGCTCTCGTTCAGCACGGACACGACCCTTCCCACCGTCGGCTTCTTCCAGGACGAGGACATCGTGGAGTTCACCAGCGGCGCCTGGTCGCTCTGGTTCGACGGCACCGCCGTCGGCCTGACGACGAACGCCCTCGCGATCGACGCCTTCTCGCGACCAGGGGAGGCCCAAGCACCCTCGCCTGCGGCCCTGGCCGCGGCAGTGGCCGCCGGCAAGGCAGCAAAGAAGGCACAGCGATGACCGGGGCGCCCTCGGGCCCGACCCCCACCCAGTGGTCCAGCACGAGCGACGAGGGAGACGTCATGAGCACGCCAGCAGCCGAGGGCAGCGAGGTCGAGGACCGTTCGTCCGGGAAGGGCTCCGGTGCCGCCTTCGGCCTGAGCCGGCGCCGGTTCCTCGGCCTGGCCGGTGGCGCGGTCCTCGTCGCGGGGACGGCCAACTGGGCCGGGCGGGTCCTCCACCCCGAGGCGGTGGCCGTCGCGGCGACGGCCACCCCGGACCTCTACCTCGCGGGCACGGACGGCTGGATGTTCCTGCCGAAGACGCCGGCGATCCCGCCCTTCCACCCCGACCCGCTCGCTCCTCCCGGCCTGACGACCTACATCTTCGGCTTCCGCAACGTCAAGGGGATGACCTCGGCGCAGCGGCTCGCACAGAAGAACAAGGCCCAGCACTCCGCACCCCTCTTCTGGGCCGACCAGTTCGACCCCGCTGCCCCCAAGGACTTCACCGTCCAGCTGACCAACCTCGGGTTGGCCCTGCGGCCGGACCTCTTCGACGCACACACCCTGCACTGGCACGGCTTCCGCAACGTCATCCCGTTCTTCGACGGGGAGCCGAGCGGCTCGATCTCGGTCCGCGCCGGGAGCGAGTTCACCTACGCCTACCGGCCGCGGGACGCCGGCACGTACATGTACCACTGCCACGTCGAGGACGTGGAGCACGTGCACATGGGCATGACCGGCCTCGTCTTCGTCCGGCCGATCCAGAACCGCAAGGGCAACGCGGCCGGAGCGCCGGTCGCCAGGGTGAGCGGGGGGACTGCCGCGGCGCCGATGGGCTACGTCTACAACGACGGCGTCGCCACGACGAGCCCGGCCTCGACGGCCTACGACCGCGAGTTCGCGATGTTCCTCTCGGAGGTGTGGGCCGAGGCGCACTGGGCGGACGCCCACATCCAGCTCCCCGAGTGGAGCGACTACCGGGCCGACTTCGCGATGCTCAACGGCCGCGTCTACCCCGACACGGTCGCCCCGAACGGCTCCATCGACGCCTTCAACCCGGTCCACGACAGCTCGGGCGACCTCATCGCCCCGACGGGCCACCCCGAGCTGCAGTACCAGCCCCACTCCTCCCTCGTCACCTGTATGCCGGGTGAGCGGGTCGCGCTCCGCTTCGCCAACCTCGGCTTCCGGGAGTCCGCGATGACGACGACGGGGATCCAGATGCGGGTCATCGGGCGCGACGCCACGCCGATGAGGGGCCGGGACGGCACCGACAGCTCCTATGAGACCGACACCCTCAACATCGGCCCGGGTGAGAGCTACGACGTCCTCTTCACCGCCCCGGTCCACTCGGGCGGCACCGGCTACGACCGCTACTTCCTCTACAACCGGTCCTTCGCCCGCTCCAACAACCTCGCCCCCGGCGGCTTCGGCGGTCAGGCGACGGAGATCAGGGTGCATCCGCCCGGCACGCTGGCGCCGCAGCAGTACCCGAACGACTGGGGGATCTGAGCATCATGAACACCACCACGAACTCCCCGTCCGGGACCACTCGGACCGCCCGCCGAAACCTTCGAGGGCGTCTGCTGCTCGCCGCCGGCACCGTGCTCGCCCTCGGCGGCGCGGCCCTCGCCCAGGTCACCCCGGCGACGGCCGCCCCGCCGGCGCGCAACGGGATCGTCTGCGACAACGGCTCGGTGCAGGGCGCCGGGGCCGGGGCGATCCGCGTCTTCGACCTCAGCACCCGCAACGGCTACATCAGCCTCCCCGACGGGAACACGGCATACATGTGGGGCTACTCGAGCGGGTTCAACGAGTTCCAGCACCCGGGACCGGTCCTCTGCGCCAAGCAGGGGGAGACCGTCACGGTGATCCTGCACAACACGACCGGGGCCCTCAAGGAGGCCACCTCGATCGTCTTCCCGGGCCAGGACGACGTGCTCGTCGACGGCGTCCCCTCGCAGCCCCAGCAGAACGCCGGCGGGATGATGACCTCGCTGACGCCCGGTGCGGCCGAGGGCGAGACGGTGACCTACAGCTTCACCGCGGGCCACCCGGGCACGTTCCTCTACGAGTCGGGCACCAACCCCGACAAGCAGGTCCGGATGGGCCTCTTCGGCGCCCTCATCGTTCGCCCGACCGTCGGCGACGACCACGCCAACGCCGACCCCGCGAGCACGTTCAACCCGACCGAGGAGTTCATGGTGCTCCTGTCGGAGATCGACCCCTACCAGCACCAGGCCGCCGAGCGCGGCAAGACCTTCAACATCAACAACTACAAGGCGCGCTACTGGCTCATCAACGGCCGCGGCTATCCCGACAGCATCGCCGACAACGGCGCGTCGTGGCTGCCGACCCAGCCCTACGGGTCCCTCGCGGCGGTCAAGCCCTACGACGCCGCTACCCACCCCAACCCCGGCCTCGCGCGCTACCTCAGCGTCGGCACCGAGGACTACCCCTTCCACCCGCACGGCAACAACGGTCTCGTCGTGGGCCGGGACGGCCGGCCCCTCGCCGGCGCGGCGGGCGGCGACCTGTCGATGGAGAAGTTCGCGATCAACATCGGTCCGGGCCAGACGTGGGACGTCCTGTTCAAGTGGTCCGACGCGGAGAGCTACAGCCCCGCCAACCCCGTCCCCGTGACGGTGCCGAGTCTGGCCAACCAGGTCGTCGGGACGTTCTACAGCGGCAGTCCCTACCTCGGGAACAAGGCGGTGCTCCCGCCGGGAGTGCAGACCCTCAACCAGTGCGGTGAGTACTACATCATCAGCCACAACCACGCGCTCTACCAGATCACCTCGTGGGGCGTCACGATGACCGGCCCGATCACGTACATGCGGATCGACCCGCCCAACAGCACCTGCGGTTTGTGAGAGAGGCGGGGATTGCGATGACGAATCGACGACACACCATGGGGCTCGCGTTCCTGGCCGGCGGGCTCCTGACGGCCCTCGGGCTGGTCTTCGGCCCGGCGGGAGAGGCGAGCGCGGCGCAGGTGGACATCCACCTCGACGCGGGGGCCGGGACGACGACGCTGCCCACCGGGGGGACGTCCGTCAAGGTCTGGGGCTACTGCCGCCGGCCCGACGCCGCGACGGCCTGCCCGGCACCGACCGCCCCCGGCGGCCCGGTCCTCACGGTCACCGAGGGCGACACGGTCACCGTCACGCTGCACAACGCGCTCACGGAGGCGACGGCCCTGACCGTCGGTGGCCAGACGATGGTCCCCGACGTCACGGGCGCCCCGGCGGGCGGCACGAAGTCCTACTCCTTCACGGCCGGCCGACCCGGGACCTACCTCTACGAGGCGGGTCTGACCCCCAACTCACAGCACCAGGTCGCGATGGGCCTCTACGGCGCCCTCGTCGTCCGGCCGGCTGGAGCCCCGCTCCAGGCCTACGGTGACACGAGGACGGGCTTCGACACCGAGCAGGTCATGCTCCTCAGCGAGATCGACCCTGCTCTCAACAACGCCGCGAACCCGGCGGCCTTCGACATGCGCAACTACGCGGCGCGCTACTTCCTCATCAACGGCAAGACCCACCCGAACACGGCGCCGATCCCGGCCTCCTCGGGCCAGAAGGTCCTGCTCCGCTACGTCAATGCCGGAGTGGGCTACCACTCGATGGCCGTGCTCGGCGCAGACCAGCGCGTCGTCGGCCTCGGGGGCAGCCAGCTGGAGAACGGCGGCGTCGACACCTCCCGCCGCTACGTCGCCGAGACGTTCGGCCCCGGGCAGACCGCCGACGCGATCGTCACCGTCCCCGCGACGGTGGGTGACCGCACGCTCGCCGTCTACGACGCCGCCCTCGGGCTGCGCAACGGCAACACGGCCGGGGCCGGAGGGATGCTCGCGTTCCTCCAGGTGACCGGGACGGGCACGGCGCCCGCGGCCGACACCGCCGGACCCGCCACCCGCTCGGTGGCGCTCGCGGGGTCGCTCACGGCGACCGTCGCCGACACCGCCACCGGCGGTGGCGTGGTCGCCGGCGCCGAGTACTACGTCGACGCCATCGGTGGAACGGCCACGGCGATGACCGCCGGTGACGGCGCCTTCGACTCCCCGTCGGAGACGGTCACCGCCGGCGGCCTGCCCGGAGTCTCGAGCGGCCAGCACATCGTCTACGTCCGCGGCAAGGACGCCGCCGGCAACTGGGGCCCCTTCAGCTCGGTGCTCGTCACCGGCTCCGACGCGACCGGGCCGGCGACCTCCGGCCTGACCCTGACACCCGGCCGCACCAACGCGGCCGCGGGGTCGAGCGTGACGATCAGCGCCACGGCTGACGACACGGCTTCCGGGGGGTCCGCGATCAAGGCCGCCCAGTGGAGCTTCGCCTCCGGGGCGAGCACCGGAACGGCCCTGACCGTGAGCAACAGCGGCTCGATCGCCAGCCTCGACGCCACGATCAGCCAGACCCAGCTGGCCACCCTCGCGGAGGGTGCCCGCACCGTCTACGTGCGCAGCCAGGACTCCGCCGACAACTGGGGCGACTGGGTCTCGGCCGAGCTCGTCGTCGACAAGACCGCGCCCACGGCGGCAGGCCCGGCGGTGACCCCCAACCCGAGCAACGGCACGGTGTCCGTCAACAGCGGCGTCTCGGCCGTCCGTCTCTCGGCGGCCCTCACCGACCAGCCCGGAGCAGGCGTGACGAGCCCGATCGCCCGCGGTGAGGCCTTCGTCGACACCCTCGGGGCGGTCGGCACCGGCATACCGCTCGAGGCGGCCGACGGGGCGTTCAACGCCGCGACGGAGAACGTCTACACCGACATCCCGCTCGCCACCGTCCGAGTCATGACGCAGGGCAACCACACGCTCTACGTCCGTGGCCGCGACGCCGCTGGCAACTGGGGTCCCGCGGCGACGACCGTCCTCGTCGTCGATCGGGCCGGCCCGGCCGTCACCGCGACGGTCAGCCCGAGCCCGACGAACGGCGCCGCCACGGTGACCCTCAGCGGCACCGTGACGGACGCCCTCACCGCGGTCGCTTCGGCGGAGTGGTTCATCGGGACCGACCCGGGAGTGGGCCAGGGCACCAGCCTCACGCCCAACGCCTCGGGCGCCTTCTCGGCGACCGTGAACGTGAGCGGGCTCGGTGAGGGAACCGCCACGGTCACGGTGCGGGCCAGGGACACCCTCGGCAACACGACGCTCGTCGCGAAGCCGCTCGTCGTCACCCACCCGCTCTGGTTCTCCACGACCGGCGGCGTCAACCCGCCCGGTGTCACGGGGACGGCGAACAACGCCGACGTCTACAACTGGAACGGCGCGACCTACAGCCGGACGATGGACCTGTCGGCAGCGCCCTACCGGGTGCCCAACAACGCGAACGTCGACGGCTTCAGCCGGGTGGATGCCACGCACTTCTACATCTCGTTCAACCGGTCGATCACACGTGCACAACGGCTAGCCTCAGCGTCAACGACGAGGACGTCGTGTACTGGAACGACACCGCCTGGCGGTGTTCTACGACGGCAGCGCCCACGGCGTGACGGCAAACGTCGACGCGATGAGCGTCAAGGGCGGGGTCCTCTACTTCTCGCTCTCGACCAACAACACGGCACCTCCGGGCGCTGACCGGAGCCGGTGACGACTCGGACATCTACCGCTGGTCCGGCGGGAGCACCTACGCGCGGGTGGTCGACGCCACGACGATCGGGATCCCGGCCAACGCCAACGTCGACGGGTTCGTCTGGGCGGGAGCGGGCGACTGGCTCTTCTCCTTCTCGGACAACCAGACCCGGACGGTGACCGGCCTGGGCGCCGTCCAGGACGAGGACGTCATCCGGCGGACGAACGGCACCTGGAGCTACTGGTTCGACGGCTCGACGCATGGGCTCGGTAACAACAACTCCCTCGACGTCGACGCCATCGACATCCCCTGACCCGACCACCAACCCGTGGGGCGCCCCAGGGCGCCCCACCCCCGACCACGGTGACCGACCCACCAACCCCCCCCGACGGTGGGCTGGTCACCGTAAGGAGCGATGACGATGACCGCAGGAACGCTCACCGCGCCTCGCGAAGAGGCCACCCCCCGTCGGCCCCCGCGCCGCCGGTGGCCTGCGGTCGTCGTCATCGCGCTCATGCTGGTCGCCGGCCTCGGCTTCGGCGTCAAGGTCGCGACCAGCCACCCCGACGACGTCCGTGACAACACCCAGCTCGTCGACGTCCAGGGGATGGCCGACCGGGCCGGCATCCGGATCACCCTGCTGGGCCTCGTCGCCCAGGGCGGCATGATCCAGTTCCGCTACCAGGTCGTCGACCCCGACAAGGCCTCGAACCTGCTCGACGACCCGAAGCTGCGGCCGATCCTCGTCGTCGAGGACACGGGCGAGACGATCGTGCTCTCCTCCCGTCCGCACAAGCACGGCTCGGACGTCAACCTCGGGGGCACCTACTTCTTCATGCTGCCCAACGCCCACGACGCGGTGCACGACGGGACGAAGCTGACGGTCGTCATCGGCGACGCGCGCATCGAGCACCTGGTGGCCCAGCAATGACCGCCCGGCGACGCTCCGGCCTGCTGGCGGCCCTGGTGCTGGTGCTGCTCGGCCTCATCGGTGGCGCCGCGCCGGCCCTCGCGCACAGCTACGTCCCCCGGTCAGACCCGCCCAACGGCGGGATGGTCGCGGTGGGGCGGACCGAGCTGACGCTGTGGCTCTCCGAGGCGGTGTCGGCAGACGGCAGCACGATCGAGCTGCGGGCGACCTCACCGACGCCGGTCGACGTGCCGGTCACCCTGGCCCTCGACCCCTCCCGCCGGGTGGCCCGGCTCACCACGGCACCGCTCGAGCGCGGCAGCTACCGGCTCGACTACACCCTCTTCTCCACCGATGACGGTCACACCACCCGGGGGGCCATCGTCTTCGGGGTCGGCTTCCGGCCCGACGGCGTGCCGACGGGGAGTGCGGACCTGCCCCCGATCCCCACCGTGACCAGCCGCTGGCTGGACCTCGGCGGCATCCTGCTCGGTATCGGGTTGCTCGCGATCTCCGGCCGGGTCCTCGGCTCGCTCGGGCCCGAGTGGCTCGCCTCCCGTCGTCGGGTGCGTCGCGTCGGCGCGGCCGGGCTCGGCGTGGCCGCCGTGACCGGGGCGCTGACACCGCTGCTCGCGACCCACGTGGCGGGAGCCTCGACGGGCGACTGGCTCGATGCGACCCGGGAGGTGCTCCTCGGCAGCCCCTGGGGCCTGACCTGGCTGGCTCGCGAGGCCGCCCTCGTCGCCGGCGTCGTCCTGCTCTCGCAGCACTGGGACGGTCGGATCGCGCCGAGGCGTCGGCGCCTCGCGTGGGCGGTCCTGCTCACCGTCGCCCTGCTCGACGCGTTGGCCGGGCACGCCGTCACCGTCGACTCCGCGGTCGTCGTCACGGTGGTGGCCGCCGCCGCCCACCTCGTCTCGGCCGGCGTCTGGGTCGGAGGCCTGGCGCTGCTCGTCATCGGGCTCTGGCCCGTCATGCGCCGTGGCCCCCGTCGCCAGGCCCTCGCCATCGGCACCGCCTGGCGCTCCTTCAGCCCGCGGGCGGCCGGCTCGACCGTGCTGCTCGCCGCGAGCGGCCTCTACGAGGCCGGCCGGCACGTCGACGGACCCGACTCCCTGACGGCGTCGGCCTACGGGCTCGCGCTGCTCGGCAAGGTCGTGCTCGTCGCGATCGCCCTCGGGCTCGCGGGCTACCACACCCTCGTCGTCAACGACCGTCTCGCGAGCCGGGTCGGTCGGCGGATCGGTCGGGGTGCGAGCTGGCGCCCCCGTCGCCGGCCCTTCACCTCGACGACCGCCCTCGAGGCGATGGTGCTCGTCGCTGCCGTCGGTCTCGCCGCCGTCATGACGAGCGTGCCCACGACCAAGGAGGTCGTCGCGGCGGCGAACGCGGTCCCGAACCGGCTCGCCGAGACCCTCGACGGGACCTTCGTCACCTTCGAGGCCCTCGACGACGCCCCCGGTCGCACCCGGCTCGTCGTGCGCGCCGCCTCGGTGACCCGGCCCGACCCCGGCCCGATCGAGACGGCCCTCGTCACGCTCCCCGCGGCCGGCACCGGCACCCGCGACGTCCCGCTCGATGCCGTCGAGCCGGGTCACTGGGAGGGTGTCACCGCCGAGCCGGCGGGTGACGTCTGGCGTGTCGACGTGGTGCTGCGCCGCGCCAGCGCTCCCGACGTCGTCGCGCCCTTCTCCTGGCACCGCCCGGCCGACCCGTATGCCGCCGGGCGCGGATTCCAGGTCGGGACCACCACCCTCGCGGTCCTGCTGCTCCTCGCCCTCGGCGGAGCCCTCCTCGTGCTGCGCCGACGACGAGATGAGACCGGTCGACCCGAGCCGCTCGGGCCCGACGCCTTGCCTGACGCAGACCACCACCGCGACACAGACCACACGACGGACCGCACACTGGACGGGGCACGCAGATGAGCACACAAGGTCGGCACGACGGGCCGGCGAACGGCCGCGCCCGTGTCCTCACCGCGGTGACGGCGCTCGCCGTCGCCGCCCTGACCGGGGTCGCCGCCCCGGCCGTGGGATCTCCTGCCGGCGCGCCGCCCTGGGCCCGTGCCCGGGCGGCCGCCGCCCCTGCGGGCATGACGACGGTCGTCGTCACTCTCCGCGGCCGGGCCGACCTCTCCACCCTGCCCAAGGGCAACCGGGCCGCCCGGCTACGTGCTGTGGAGAACCGCCTCCGCGCCCACGCGGCGGCGTCCCAGAAGCCCCTCCGAGCCCGGCTGGCCGTGCTCGCGGCGAAGGGCAAGATCGCCACGACCGTTCCGCTCTGGAGTGCCAACGCCGTCTCGGTCACGGCCACCCCCGACGCCATCGCCGAGCTGACGCGGCGGGCCGACGTGGAGAGCGTCGTTCCCGACGCGATCACCATCGTCCCGGCGAGCAGCCCGAGCGAGGCGAACCTCTCCCAGGTGCGGGCCCCCGAGGTCTGGGCCGATGGCTTCACCGGGACCGGGGTCGTCGTCGCTACCCTCGACAGTGGTGTCGACGCCACCCACCCCGACCTGTCGGGCCGGTGGCGTGGTGGCACGAACAGCTGGTTCGACCCCTACGGCCAGCACTCCACGCCCGCCGACCTCACCGGGCACGGGACCGGAACCATGGGCGTCATCGTCGGTGGCGACGCCGGCGGCTCCTCGATCGGCGTCGCGCCCGGCGCGAAATGGATCGCCGCGCGGATCTTCGACGACCGGGGCGCATCGAGCGTGACGGCCGTCCACCAGGCCTTCCAGTGGGTCCTCGACCCCGACGGCGACCCCGCGACGCTCGACGCGCCGCAGGTCGTCAACGGGTCCTGGACGATCGGGGCCGGCCCCACGTGCGACCTCACCTTCGCGCCCGACGTCCACGCGCTGCGGGAAGCAGGGATCCTGCCGATCTTCGCGGCCGGCAACTTCGGGCCCGGCGCGTCGACGAGCGCGAGCCCGGCCAACTACCCCGAGTCCTTCGCCGTCGGCGCGGTCGACGGCCTCGACCGGCCCTACGCCTCGGGCAGCGCCGGGCCCTCGACCTGCGGTGGACGCACCAGGGCCTTCCCCGACGTCGTCGCCCCCGGGGTCTCGATCTGGACCGACGACCGCTGGGGCGGCTACCAGACCGCCAGCGGCACCTCGCTCGCCACCCCGAGCGTCGCGGGGTCCCTCGCGCTGCTGCTCGGCGCGACACCCGGTCTCACCGCGGACCAGCAGGCAGCCCTCCTGTCCGACACCGCCGTCGACGTCGGCGTCGTGGGGGTCGACGAGCGCACCGGGCACGGACGCATCGACGTCCGGGCGGCGCAGCTCACCCTGCCGGCCTCGCCGCCCCCGGCTCCCGCGCCGGACTTCTCGCTCACGGCGAGCCCGGGCGCGGCGAGCGTCCAGAGCGGCGGCTCCGCGACGTATGCCGTGCAGCTGGCCCCGCAGAACGGCTTCGACGGCGCCACGTCCCTGTCGGTGACCGGGTTGAGCGCGCCCGGTGCGACCGCGACCTTCGCGCCGGCGTCCCTCGGGTCAGGGGCCTGGGGATCGTCGCTGACCCTGACGACGTCGAGCACGACGCCCGCGGGAAGCTACCCCTTCACGATCACCGCCACGAGCGGGTCCCTGACCCGGACGGTCGCGGCCACCCTGACGGTGACCGCGGCCCCGGCGGACTTCTCCGTCGCGCTGTCCCCCTCGGCGATCTCGATCGCTCGAGGTTCCTCGGCCGACGTGACCGTGTCGGTGGGCGCCACCGGGGGGTTCAACGCGCTGGTCGTGCTCAACAAGTCCGGTGTCCCGTCCCGCACCTCGGCGTCCTGGTCGACCCGCAAGTTCCGGGCACCGGGTAACGCCGTGCTGCACATCTCGACGACCTCGAGGTCGCCGAAGGGGACCCACCAGGTCGTCGTCACCGCGACCTCCGGCGCCGTGACCCGTCAGGTGGTCCTGCAGCTGACGATCACCTGACCGTCCACCGGCCCGCCCCACCGCGCTGCACACTCGTCCCCTCCACGGGTGTGCAGCGCGGTCATGCCCTGCGGGGTATGGAACTCGCGACTGGGGCCGGATCGTTACGGCCTCGTACCGCTCTGCGGTCATACTGATGCACGGCTCGTGGCCCCACCACGACCCGTACCGACGGAAAGTGATGCAGTGACCCAGAGCAGTCGAGAGGGCAGGCGTGAAGGTCGGCCTGCCCAGAGCGGGAAGCAGGCGAAGACCACCGGCTCGAGTAGCGGGTCCGGAGGATCCGGTCGCCGCACCGGCTGGAAGCGGGCCGTCGTCGGCATCCTCAAGTGGGGCTCTCTCGCCGGGCTCGTGCTGCTCGTCCTCGGTGCAGCAGGTGTGGCCGTTGCCTACGTCCGCACCGACATCCCCAAGCCGAACGAGATGGTCAACACCCAGGTCTCGATCGTCTACTACGCCGACGGCAAGACCGAGCTCGACCGGATCGCCGTCGCGGACGGCAACCGGGAGTCGGTCCCGCTGAGCAAGGTGCCCAAGGCGGTGCAGCAGGCCCACCTCGCCGCCGAGGACCGCAGCTTCTACGACAACAACGGCATCTCGGTCAGCGGCATCCTGCGCGCGGTGAAGACGAGCGTCACCGGGGAGGCGCAGGTCGGCGGCTCGACGATCACCCAGCAGTACGTCAAGAACTACTTCCTCAGCCAGGACCGCACCCTGACCCGCAAGGCCAAGGAGATCATCCTCGCGGTCAAGATCGACGGGCAGTACGGCAAGGACCAGATCCTCGAGGACTACCTCAACACGATCTACTACGGACGCGGTGCCTACGGCATCCAGAGCGCGGCCCGGGCCTACTTCAACAAGGACGTCTCGAAGCTCACCGTGCCCGAGGGTGCCGTCCTCGCCTCGGTCATCAACGCCCCCAGCCTCTACGACCCCTCCCGCGGAGCCGATGCGAAGGCGAACCTCGAGAAGCGCTACGCCTACGTCCTCGACGGCATGGTCTCGCAGGGGTGGCTCACGGCTGCCGAGCGGGCGAAGTACACCGAGCTGCCGACGATCCGCGCCTTCAAGGGCAACAACTTCTCGTCCGGCTCGACCGGCTACATCACCGCCGCCGTGAAGACCGATCTGCTCTCGACCGGTCTCACCGAGGCCGACATCGAGAAGGGCGGCCTGCGGATCACGACGACGATCGACCAGAAGTCCCAGGCGGCCGCCGTCAAGGCGATGAAGGACAACCTGCCCGACAAGGTGACCGGCGGCCTCGTCGCGATGGTCCCCGGCGACGGTGCGGTCCGCGCGATGTACGGCGGCGCCGACTACGGCAAGTCCCAGCTCAACACCGCGACCCAGGCGATCCTGCAGGGCGCGTCGAACTTCAAGCCCTTCGCGGTGCTCGCCGCGGTCCGTGAGGGCATCTCGACGAAGACGAAGTTCAACGGCGACTCGCCCCAGGACATCAGCGGCCAGACGGTGACGAACTTCGGCGGACGGTCCTACGGCCAGGTCGACATGACCCGGATGATCGGTCGCTCGATCAACACGGCCTTCGTCAACCTCAACGACCGGATCACCCCGGCGAGGACACGCCAGGCCGCCATCGACGCCGGCATCCCGATCACGACCCCCGGGCTCGACACGAGCCTGACCAACGTCCTGGGCAGCGCCTCCCCGCACGTCATCGACATGGCCACCGCCTACTCGACGATCGCCGGCCAGGGCGAGCGGGCCAAGGCCTACCTCATCACGAAGGTCACCTCGACGACGAGCTCCTACGTCTACGACGCGCAGCCGGCGCCGAAACGGGCCTTTGACACCGACGTGACCGCCGACGTCACCGATGCGATGACCTACACCGTCAAGGACGGCGGCACGGCCACGAAGCTCCAGCGCCTCGGCCGACCCGTCGCCGGCAAGACGGGGACCTCGTCCTTCGCGAAGTCGATCTGGTTCACCGGCTTCGTGCCCCAGCTGACTGTGTCGGTCGGGATGTACAAGCCGGACGCCCAGGGCAACCCGCTCACGCTGACCAATGCCGAGGACACCAACCTCACCGGCGGCACGGTCCCGGCCGACGTCTTCTACGACTTCATGAAGGTCGCCCTCGACGGGGTGAAGATCGAGCAGTTCCCCAAGCGCGTCGGGGTGGGCGACGACAAGGTCAACGTCCGCCCGACCTCGACCTACAGCCCGCCTCCGGTCACCCAGCAGACCTCGCAGGCACCGTCGACCTCGAGCGCCCCGACGACGACGACCCAGGCTCCGACGACGACCCAGCCGCCGGCGCCGACCACGACGCAGCCGCCGGCCCCGACGACGACCCAGCCGCCCGCCCCGACGACGACGAAACCCGCGACGACGAAACCCGCGCCGACGCCGACCGTCCCGAAACCGAAACCGAAGCCGACGAAGACGAAGCCCAACGCCAGACCGACGACCCCGGCCGCCCCCGCCCCCACCGTCTCGGCCACGAGGTAGCCGCTGATGGGGGACCCCGTCGTCGTCGCGGCCTCCGAGGTCATCGGCGGCCCCCGCGGCCGGTATGCCGCCCGGCGCGAGCTCCCGTGGCTCGTGACGGCCGCGGTGCTGTCCGCGCTCGCTGCCATCCCGGTCGGGTTCGGGATCCTGCTTCGAATCCCGTGCCTGCGCACGAGCTTCTCCGGGGACGGCCCGTTCTGGAACGCCTGCTACTCCGACCTCCCGGTCGCCTACCGAGACGGCGGCGTCAAGGCGGGGGTCGCGAGCTTCCTCCAGGGCGGTCCGACGGCGCCCGTGACGGGCCAGCCCCCGCTCACCGGCCTGGCGCTCACGGCCGTCGCCTCCGTCGTGCCGGACGGGGGTCTGTCGGCCCGCACCACCTGGTTCTTCGCCCTGTGGGCCGTCATCCTCACGATGGCCCTGCTCGCCCTCGTCTGGCTCGTCGCCTCGAGCGCCCGCCGTCCGTGGAGCGCCGCCCACGTCGCGCTCTCGCCGGTCGTCGCCCTCGTCGGGTTCGTCTCCGCCGACCTGCTCGGGGTCGTCCTGGCCAGCGCCGGCATCTGGGCCTGGTCCCGGCGCCACCACACCCTCGCCGGGGTCTACCTCGGCCTGGCGATCGGCGCCCGCTCCTACCCCGTGCTCGTCCTGGTCGCGATCGGTCTGCTCTGCCTGCGCACGGGGCGCCTTCGCGAGTTCGCCCGCACGGCGGCATACGCGCTGCTCGTGTTCGGGGCGCTGCTGTCGGGGCTGTGGCTGCTCAACGCCGAGGCGGCCGCGTCCGCCTACCGGGGCTGGGCGAACGCGGGCGCCGGCTACGGGTCACCGTGGCTGCTGCCGCAGCTCGCCGGCCACCCGCTCGAGCCGCTACCGACGACGCTGCTCGCGGTGCTCGGCTGGATCGTCGCGATCGCTGCGGGAGCGGGCCTCGCGCTGACCTCCGTGCGGCGCCCGACCCTCGCCGAGGTCTCCCTCGTCATGGTCGGCCTCGTCCTCGTCACCGGCAAGTCCTTCACCGTCCAGAGCTCGCTGTGGCTGCTGCCGCTCGTCGCGTGGTGCGCCCTCCAGTGGCGCGACCACCTCATCTGGGCGGGCGCCGAGGCGGTCAACTTCGTCGCCGTGTGGCTGACGATCGCGGCGACGACCGTGCCCGACCGGGGGCTCTCGAACCCGTGGTACGCCACCTTGTCGATGATCCGGGTCGTCACCGTGCTGTGGCTCGTCGCCGTGGTGTGGCTGCGCGCGCGGGACCGCCGGGCGAGCCTGCAGGAGGCGCCCGTGGAGCCCGACGAGCTCGCCGGCGTGATGACCGCCGCCCCCGACCGGTTCCTCGTCCGGCTCTCCTGAGACGCCCGCCGCGCGGGATTTCGGGGTAGGCCGCCGGGACCGGTACTCTGACCGGGTTCACCGTGCGCCACCTGATCCCTGTGGAGAACGCCGACCCGTGTCGGTGTGGTCTGTCAGGGTGGGTGCCGGTGGGACGAATGCAACCCTCCTGTCACGGGAGAGACTCGTGACCGCCAAGTCCAAAGGAGGTGGGTTAGAAGCATGCGTCAGTACGAACTCATGGTCATCCTCGACCCGGAGACCGAAGAGCGCACCGTCGGAACGACGATGGAGCGCTTCCTCAATGTCGTCAAGACCGACGGGGGCACCGTCGACAACGTCGACATCTGGGGCCGCCGTCGTCTCGCCTACGACATCCAGAAGAAGTCCGAGGGCATCTACGTCGTCGTCTCGATGACGGCGGAGCCGGCCACGGCCCAGGAGCTCGACCGACAGCTGAACCTCAGCGAGTCGATCATGCGCACCAAGCTGCTGCGCCCCGGCGCCTGACCTCGACGCCGACTCTCCACGGCTGACCGACGCCCCACGGCTGCGGTCGCCGCATCCCTGATCACGACTGGACCCAAGGAAGAGATCCATGGCAGGCGACACCGTCATCACCATCATCGGCAACCTGACCGCCGACCCCGAGCTGCGTTTCACGCCGTCGGGTGCAGCGGTCGCGAACTTCACCGTGGCCTCGACGCCGCGGACGTTCGACCGCCAGACCAACGAGTGGAAGGACAGCGAAACGCTGTTCATGCGCTGCTCGGTGTGGCGTGACGCGGCCGAGAACGTCGCCGAGTCACTCCAGCGTGGTGCCCGTGTGATCGCCTCCGGTCGCCTGAAGTCCCGGTCCTACGAGACCAAGGAAGGCGAGAAGCGCACCGTCGTGGAGATGGACGTCGACGAGATCGGCCCGTCCCTGCGCAGCGCGACCGCCAAGGTGAACAAGACCCAGCGTGGCACCGGTGGTGGCGGCTTCGGCGGCGGCCAGGGTGGCCAGGGTGGCGGCGGCTGGAACGGCGGTGGCCAGGGTGGCCAGTCCGGCTCCGGCCAGTCCGGTCAGTCGGCCGAGGACCCGTGGGCGACCGGGGGCTCCTCCGGTGGTCAGGGTGGTCAGTCCGGCTCGGGTGGCGGCTGGAGCGGTGGTGGCCAGTCGGCCCCCGCGGCGCCGGCCGGTGGCCAGGGCGGTTCGGGCGGTCAGGGTGGCTGGGGCGCTGCTCCCAGCTACGACGAGCCCCCGTTCTGATCCTGGGACTCCCGGTCACGGACGCAGCTGTTCGCCGCTCGGCACGCTGAGCGGCATACCGAAAAAACCTCAGTAGAACCCCATCCCGGGGCGAGAACCCCGGGCTCTCAGAGAAGGAGAGCACCACGATGGCAAAGCCCGTTGTGCGCAAGCCCAAGAAGAAGGCCAACCCGCTCAAGGCGGCGAAGGTCGAGAACATCGACTACAAGGACACCGCGCTGCTGCGCAAGTTCATCTCCGACCGCGGCAAGATCCGCGCTCGCCGGGTGACCGGTGTCTCCGTCCAGGAGCAGCGCCTCATCGCCACGGCCGTCAAGAACGCCCGTGAGATGGCCCTGCTGCCCTACTCGAGCTCCGCTCGCTGAGCCTCGGGACCAAGGAGAACACCATGAAGCTCATTCTCACCCACGAGGTCACCGGCCTCGGTGCGGCCGGCGACGTCATCGAGGTCAAGGACGGCTACGGCCGCAACTACCTCATGCCCCGCGGGCTCGCGACGCCGTGGTCCAAGGGCGGCCAGGCCCAGGTCGACGCGCTGCTCAAGGGCCGTGAGGTCCGTGAGGTCAAGGACCTCGAGACGGCCCGCGGCATGAAGGGCCAGCTCGAGAGCCGGTCCGTCGAGGTTCCGGCCAAGGCCGGCGACTCGGGTCGTCTCTTCGGCGCCGTCAGCAACGCCGACATCGCGTCCGCGGTGAAGGCGGCCGGCGGCCCCGAGCTCGACAAGCGCAAGATCGAGGTCAAGACGCACATCAAGACCGTCGGCTCCTACGAGGCGACCGTCCGTCTGCACCCCGAGGTCTCCGCGACGATCACCTTCGAGGTCGTCCCGGCCTGACCGCCGAGCAGCACCACCGAGAGGGCCGGGTTCCGCAGCAGCGGACCCGGCCCTCTCCGCTACCCTCCCCGTCGAGTGGGCACTTAGTGCCCACCCTCCCTCCTCGAGTGGGCACTTTCGCCCGCCCTCCCTCCTCGAGTGGGCACTTTCGCCCGCCCTCCCTCCTCGAGTGGGCGTTTCTGTCCCGGCTTTCCACATCCCCCTCACTCGGCCACCAGCGTCCACAGCAGCCTGCCCCGGCCCTGTCAGCGCGTGGCCGGACGCGGGAGCGTCGAGGCTGACGACCACGTCGGTGACGGAGGATGAATGGGGCAGACGCAGCGGGCGACCGGAGCTGGTGCATCGAGGGACGCGGCGACCCCGTTCCTGACCGCCCCTGAGCGAGCGGCAGGCGTGCCGCACCGCCTCCTGGATTCGTCAGGTCTGCATCGGCCCACCCGGGGTGTACGGGTCCTGAGTGAACCCGCGAGCGTCGCCGAGCGGGCGGCCTGCCTGTCGCTCGTCCTGCCCGCGGGCACGGCCTTCTCCCATCTGACCGCCCTGCGGCTGCACGGTCTGCCCACCTCCTACGCGATGGAGGAGGACGATCGACTGCACGTCCTGCGCCCCCTCGACAGCCGCAGGATGAGGCGGCCTGGTGTCGTCGCCCACCGGGCCGTCCACCGTCGAGCGTTCACCGTCGTCGACGGCTTGACCGTGGTCGACCTCGCGGACACCTGGGCCGACCTCGGGGAGCTGGTGGGTCGCGGCAAGCCGATCGGTCTCGACGACCTCATCGTCGTCGGGGACGCGATCACCCTGCGTCTCGGTTCGTCGAGGCGGCTCGAGTCTGCGGTCATGGCGCGAGTTCGACCCCGGGGCAAGGTAACCCTGCTCGAGGCACTGCAGGAGATCCGGTTCGGCTCCGCCTCACCGCGCGAAACCTTGGCGCGACTGATGCTGGTCCGATGCGGCTTACCCGAGCCGAGGTTGAACGCTCCTGTGTGTGATGATCGCGATCGGCTCCTCGGGGTGGCCGACCTGCTGTGGGAGGGCCAGGAGCGATCACTGGCCGGCGAGTACCAGGGTGAGGAGTTCCACGATGCCCCGGAGCAGCGTGCCGCCGATGCCCTGCGTCGCCAGCGTTTCGACCGGTGCGCCGGAGTTGCCGTCGAGGAGATCTGGAAGGCGGACATGGCGACCTCGGTCGCGCGACGGGCTTGCGTGCTCCGCTTCGCCGAGGCCTTGGGCGTCCCGCGCTCGGAGGTCGACCTGTCCCAGGCTGACCCTCGGTTCTTCTCGCGGCACGCCATCGACCTTTCGATCCAACGGCACGTGATGCGAGCCGCCCGCGGTCGCCGTTGAGGCGGTCGCCGGGTGAAAGTGCCCACTCGAGGGGTGGCCGGGTGAAAGTGCCCACTCGAGGGGTGGCCGGGTGAAAGTGCCCACTCGAGGGGTGGGTGGGTGAAAGTGCCCACTCGACGGGGGGTCAGACGGAGTCGCGCTCGACGAGGTGGATGTCGAGCAAGGTGACCTGCTCGACCTCCTCGCCGTCGAGCAGCCGCAGCAGGGTGTCGGCCATCACGACGCCCATCTGCCGAGCCGGCTGGCTGATCGTCGTCAGGCCGACCCGGCCGCGGGTGGCGTAGCGGCTGTTGTCGAAGCCGACGAGGGCGACGTCCTGCGGCACCCGCAGGCCGCGCTGGTCGAGCGCGAGCATGACACCGCTCGCCATCAGGTCGTTGGCGACGAAGATCGCGTCGATGTCGGGGTGGGTGTCGAGGAGCACCAGCCCGGCCCGGATGCCGCCCGCCTCGGTGAAGTCGCCGTGCGCGATCCGGTCGGCGGGCAGGCCGGCCCCACGCATCGCGTCGCGCCAGCCCTGCTCGCGGTCGACGGCGGCGGTCATGTCGGGCGGTCCGGCGATGGTCGCGATCGCGCTGCGGCCGTGGTCGATGAGGTACTGCGTCGCGAGGCTGCCCCCGTAGCGGTTGTCGACGTCGATGTAGTGGTCGGTCGCGTGGGTCGCCTCGCCGACCGGTCGGCCGCCGAACACGACGGGCAGCGACTGGCCGAGCGAGGCAAGGAAGTGGTCGCTCGAGTGGTGCGAGACGACGATCGCGCCGTCGACGTTGCCGCCGAGCAGGTAGCGACGGGTCTTCTCCGACGGGACCGCGTGGGTCAGCTGGAGGTTGAGGACGTACTCGCTGTCCTCGATCCGCTCGCTGATCCCCTCGACGACCTCGCCGAAGTGGGGGTCGCCGAAGAAGCGGTGGGCGTCCTCGGGCACGACGAGGGCGATCGACATGGTGGCCCGGGCCACGAGTGAGCGCGCGGCCCGGTTGGGCACGTAGTTGAGCTCGGCGATGGCCGCCCGGACCGTCGCGAGGACGTCGGCGCTGACCCGGGGCGAGTCGTTGATGACGCGGGACACCGTGGCCCGGCTGACGCCGGCGACGCGCGCGACCTCCTCGAGGGTCGGCCGCTTCGGCAGGTGACCGGACCGGGCGGTCCGAGGGGTCATGTCGTCGGCTCTCCCGGCCCGTCGGGCAGCGGCAGCTCGCGGGTGCGGATGACCCGGGCCAGCTCGAGCGCACTCGCCTTGGGGGTGCGCTGCTGGGTCTCGTAGTCGACCCGGACGATTCCGAAACGCTTGGCGTAGCCCCAGGCCCACTCGTAGTTGTCGAGGAAGGACCAGTAGAAGTAGCCGCGCACCGGGGTGCCGGCATCGATGGCATCGAGCACCGCGTGCAGGTGGGCCCGGAGGTATGCCGTCCGCCCCCTGTCGTCGACGAAGCCGTCCGCGTCGGGCTCGTCCTCGAACGCCGCGCCGTTCTCGGTCACGTGCAGGACCGTCCCGGCCCCGCCGGTGTACTCCTCGTGCAGGCGGGCCAGCAGCCGGGTCAGGCCCTCGGGCTGGACCTCCCAGCCCATCGCCGTCGTCGGCAGGCCGCGGGGGTGCGGGTGGGCGTCCGCGGCGGCGGGGAAGGGCGAGAGCAGCTCCCGGCCGGTGGGCGGCGCGTCGGTGGCGGGCCCGTCGAGCGGCTCGTGGCTGACGGCCTGGCCGGTGTAGTAGTTCACCCCGAGCACGTCGATGGGCGTCGCGATGACCTCGAGGTCGCCATCCAGGATGTGGTCCTCGAGTCCCAGCCCGCGGACGTCCTCGAGGAGGTCGAGCGGGTAGGCGCCGCGGAAGATCGGGTCGAGGAAGATCCGGTTCATCTGGCCGTCGATCCGGCGGGCGGCGTCGACGTCGCGCGGGTCGGATGGGTCGACCGGGTCGACGACGGTGAAGTTGAGCGTCAGGCCGAGTTCGAGCGCGGCGTCGCGCGCTCGGAGCGCCTGGACGGTCTTGCCGTGCGCGAGCATCAGGTGGTGCGCGGCGGCGAGGCCGTCCCGCGGGGAGGTGCCGCCCGGGGCGTGCTCGCCCGAGGTGTGCCCGAGGAAGGCCGAGCACCACGGCTCGTTGAGCGTCGTCCACGTCGAGACGCGGTCGCCGAGCCGGTCGTGGACGGCGAGGGCGTAGTCGACGAACCGGTCGGTCGTCTCGCGGTTGGTCCAGCCGCCGCGGTCCTGCAGCGCCTGCGGCAGGTCCCAGTGGTAGAGCGTGAGCCAGGGGGCGACGCCGTGCTCGATGAGGGAGTCGACGAGTCGCTCGTAGAAGTCGAGACCGGCCGCGTTGACGGGTCCACCGTCGGGGCAGACCCGGTCCCACGAGGTGGAGAAGCGGTAGGACTGCACGCCGAGCGACTGCATGAGGGCCACGTCAGCGGCATACCGGTGATAGTGGTCGCACGCGACGTCTCCGGTGTCACCGTCGACGACCGTGCCCGGCGTGTGCGCGAAGGTGTCCCAGATCGAGTCGGTGCGCCCGTCCTCGTGCCGGGCCCCCTCGATCTGGTAGGCGGCGGTGGCGACGCCGAGGACGAAGTCGGCCGGGACCGGACGGACGAGGGGGCTGGCTGCGGAAGGGGTCATCCCGGGACTGCTCCTTGCATGATGCCGGTGACGGGCTGTCGGCACCACGGTACGGGCGGAGGCGGCCTGGGAGCGCTCTCATCCGCGCGGGTCGGACGGGTGATCGCGAGCCGGCAACCTCCGTTACCCGCCCGTGAGCGCGCGGTCTCGTCCCTTGACCGGGTAGGGGGAGTGCAGTGGGATGAAGAGGTACGAGCCGGGGCGGCGCCGTTGCCGACCCGGACGGACGGAAGGGCCGACCATGCACCGACACTCTGCGCGAGCGCCGCGATGACCGCCTACGACCTCGTCGCGATGGGGCGGGTGGGGGTCGACCTCTATCCGCTTCAGCACGGAGTCACTCTCGACGAGGTGCACAGCTTCGAGAAGTTCCTCGGCGGCAGCGTCGCCAACGTCACGGTGGCCGCGACTCGGCACGGCCTCTCGGCGGCCCTGATCAGCCGCACCGCCGACGACGCGTTCGGTCGCTACGTCCACCGGGAGCTGCTGCGACTCGGGGTCGACGACGCGTTCGTCGGGACGGCCACCGGTGGGGCGCCGACTCCGGTCACCTTCGCGGAGGTCTTCCCGCCCGACCACTTCCCGCTCTGGTTCTACCGCCACCCCACCGCCCCCGACCTGCTCATCGAGCCGGGCTCCCTGCCCCTGAAGCAGATCGAGGAGGCGCGGGCCTACTGGTCGACGGTGACCGGCCTCAGCCAGGAGCCGAGCCGGGCGGCCCACTTCGCGGCCTGGGCGGCGAGGGCCCGGCGCCCGTTCACGATCCTCGACCTCGACTACCGTCCGGAGTTCTGGCCCGAGGCCGCCCTCGCCCGCGAACAGTCTTCTCGCGCAGTCGAGCACGTGACGATCACGATCGGTAGCCCCGAGGAGTGCGAGATCGCGACGGGTGAGAGCGACCCCGACCGTGCGGCCCGGGCGCTCCTCGAGCGCGGGGTCGAGCTCGTCGTCGTCAAGCAGGGTGCGGGCGGTGTCACGGCGACGACCGCGTCGGAGCGGATCCACGTGCGGCCCTTCCCGGTCCACGTCGTCAACGCGCTCGGCGCGGGTGACGGTTTCGGCGGCGCGCTCCTGCACGGGCTGCTGGGCGGCTGGGACCTCGAGCGGATGCTGCACTTCGCGAGCGTCGCGGGGGCGATCGTCGCCTCGCGCCTCGAGTGCGCCACGGCCATGCCGACGACGGCCGAGGTGCAGGCGATGCTCTCCGACATCGAGGTCACCGACGGGGCGTTCTGAGCGGCCGGGCGATCTGAGGGTGGTGCCCCCGCGGCAGCCCCGCAAAAGAGAACACCGCCCCTGCTGGTTCTGTCGCCGAACTCGACCAGCAGGGGCGGTTTGCCCTTGACCCGGTGACCGACAGGGGGAGGAGATCACCGAGTCGCACAGGAGCAACTCACAAGAAGAACTATGCGCCGGCTCCCTGAAAGCAGGCTGGGAAACCTGTATCAGTTGGCCCAGAGCCGTGCCGAGCGACGCGGTCAGGCTCCGGTGACCATCCAGGCGTCCCCGCGGGCCCGCCAGCCGAGCATGACGCCCCGGATGACCATGAATCCGGTGAAGGCAAGCCACAGCACGACGACGTCATGCGCCGGGGATCCGCTGGGCCCCAGGGCCCGCACGGTGAGAGCGAGCGGGAGGTAGGCGACGAAGGTCGCGAGCTGGCCCCAGGCGAGCCACCGCCCGTCACCGGCACCGATGAGCACCCCGTCGAGGACGAAGACGTAACCAGCGACGGCCTGGCCGAGCCCGACGACGATGAGCGCGGCGCCGAGGGCCTCCCGCACGGCCGGGTCGGTGGTGAAGAGGGCGGGCAGCACGCCGTGGAGGGCCACGACGACGAGGCCGAGACCCAGCCCGCCCCAGACGCCCCAGCGGAGCATCGTCGAGGTGGCGAGGCGGACCCCCGTCGTGTCGCCGGCGCCGAGCGCGCGACCGGTGAGGGCCTGGGCCGCGATGGCGAGGGCGTCGAGGGCGAAGGCGAGGAAGCTCCAGATGGTGAGGGCCACCTGGTGCGAGGCGAGGGTCACGTCACCGAGCGAGGCCGCCACCCACGTCGTCACGAGGAGCGTCGCCCGCAGCGCAAGCGTCCGCACGAGGAGAGGCACCCCCGTGCGGGCCGCGGCCAGGACCCGCCCGGGGTGGGGGGTCAGCCCGGCGCCGAGGGCTCGGGCCCGGACGAGCACGACCGCGACGAGGCCGATGGCCATGCCGGTCTGGGCGATGACGGTGCCCCACGCGGATCCGGCGATCCCCCAGTGCAGCCCGTAGACGAAGACGAGGTTGAGCACGACGTTGGCGCTGAAGCCCACGACGGAGGCGACGAGGGGCGTGCGAGTGTCCTGGAGGCCGCGCAGCACTCCGGTCACGGCGAGGATGACGAGCATCGCGGGCAGGCCGAGGCTCGAGATGCGCAGGTAGGTCGTCGCCTGCTCGATGACTGCCTCGGAGGCACCGAAGGCGGCACTGATCGGACGAGCGGTGAGTGCCACGACGACCGCGGTCACGGACCCGATGGCGACCGACAGCCACAGGCCGTCGATGCCGGCCCCGACCGCCCCGCGCTCGTTGCCGGCGCCGAGCTGACGAGCGACGACGCTCGTCGTGCCGTAGGCGAGGAAGACGAAGATGCCGGATGCCGTGAGCAGGGCGGCGCTCGCGACGCCGAGCCCGGCCAGCTCGGCCGTGCCGAGGTGGCCGATGATCGCGGAGTCGGCGAGCAGGAAGAGCGGCTCGGCGATGAGGGCGAGGAAGGCGGGGACCGCGAGGCGCAGGATCTCGCGGCGCACGTCCGGGGAGGAGGGGGCCGCGCTCACGCGGACACCCCGACGTGCTTGAGTGCCTCCCGGCGGGACAGCGCCGACAGGTCGGGGTGCTCGGCGACGAAGCGCCGGACCCAGGCCGGGTCGGAGCGCGCATGGTCGCGCAGGGCCCAGCCGATCGCCTTTCGGCTGAAGAAGTCGGTCTCCTCGACGTTCGGCTCGATGACGTCGCGGAGCAGGTCCTGGTCGACCCGGTCCTTGGCCCCGACCTGGCTGATGATCGCCGACCGTCGCACCCACAGCGAGTCCGAGCCGGCCCACTCCCGCAGCCGCAGGCCCTCGACCTGCGGCTCCGCGAGCCGGGTGTCACGGACGAGGTGGGTCGCGATGTCGTCGACGACGTCCCACCAGGCTCCGGCCCGGATGAGGCGCTCCCACAGGGGCATCGAGTCGCTGTCGACCCAGTCGCGGTAGGCGCGGTGGCGCGCCAGGGTGATCGCGGCATACCAGTGGTCACGGTGGGTGGCGCCGTCCCAGAGGGCGCGGATCGTCGACTCCCACTGGTCGCGCGATGACATCGCGAACGCCGGGTCACGCAGCAGCGGAGTCAGGGCCGCCCGCAGCTGTGGAGTGGTCAGTCCGTAGTAGGGCAGGGCCGACTTCATGTAGCGCTGCTGACCGGCGGCCCGGTCGGGGTCGGCGCCGCGCTCGAGTGTCATCGTGACGGCCGCCACGAGGTCGTCGTGCGCGGCGGACCCGGATGGTGCGGTCATGGCGGCCAACGTAGTGGGCCGCACGGACCTTGAGGGGCGGCGGGCCTCAGGCCGGTGTGCCGAAGCGAACGGCGTTACGGGCTCTTGCCTTGTCGCGCTCGAGGTCACGGTCCTTCGGCGGGGCGCTCGTCGTCAGGTGCTCGAGCAGGTGGGCGGTCGCCTGGGCGATCTCCTCGACGGCCGCGTCGAACGCCGCCTGGTTGGCCTGGCTGGGCTTCGTCGCGCCGCTGACCTTGCGGACGTACTGCAGCGCCGCGGCGCGCACCTCGTCCGAGGTGGCCGGGGGCTCGAAGTTGTGGAGCTGGCGGATGTTGCGGCACATGCGTCGAGCGTATGCCGCCCACCTCCCGGGCGCGACGGTGCGGCTCCCCGGGATGCCGGGCTGCACCCGCCGTCGGCCGGTGCCAGCATGGAGCCATGACGGACGCGCGGGTGGAGTGCCCGGTGGAGCGCCAGCTCGAGATGGGCACGCCCCGGGGGCGGCTCGTGCTCACCACGACGATCCTCGGCAGCGCGGTCGCGATGCTCGACGGGACGATCGTCAACGTGGCGCTCCCCCGGATCGGCCGCGAGCTCGGGGCGGGCCTCTCCGGACTGCAGTGGGTCGTCAATGCCTACGCCCTCGCCCTCGCGGCCCTCATCCTGCTCGGCGGCTCGCTCGGTGACCGGTTCGGCCGGGCCCGGGTCTACGCCATCGGGACGGCCGGATTCGGTGTGGCCTCGCTCCTCTGCGGTCTCGCCCCGACGATCGAGACCCTCGTGCTGGCGCGCGCGGCCCAGGGCGTCGCCGCGGCGCTGCTCGTACCGGGCAGCCTCGCGATCCTGCAGGCCTCCTTCCGCACGGAGCACCGGATGGCCGCGATCGGCGCGTGGACCGGACTGCTCGGGGTCGCCGCGGCCTCAGGTCCGGTCGTCGGTGGCTGGCTCGTCGACATCAACTGGCGGTGGGCCTTCGGCCTCAACGTGCCGCTGACCGCACTCGTCGTCGCGTTGACGCTCCGCGTCGTGCCCGAGTCGCGCAACGAGGCAGCGAGCCATCGCTTCGACCTCGCGGGGGTGGCGCTGGCGGTCGTCGGGCTCGGCGGCATCACGTACGCCCTCACCGTGGCGCCGGTCCGTCCCGGGCTCGTCCCGATCGGGCTCGGGGTGGTGGGGGTGGCGGCGCTCACCGGCTTCGTCCTCGTCGAGCGCGGGTCCGCCCACCCGATGGTGACGCCCCGACTCTTCGCGAGCCGCGTGTTCACCGCGATCAACCTCGTCACCCTGCTCGTCTACGCCGGCCTGGCAGCGGCGCTGCTCTTCCTGGCCCTCTTCCTCCAGGTCACGGCCGGGTGGTCGGCGCTCGCCGCCGGGTCGGCGACGCTGCCGATGAGCCTGATCATGCTGCTGCTCGCTGGCCGCTTCGGGGCCCTGGCGACGACCCACGGGCCGCGGCGCTACATGGTGGCGGGCACGCTCCTGGCCGCGGCGGGCTTCGTCGTGCTCGCCCTCTCGCCCGCGTCGCCGACCTACGTCGTCCACGTCCTCCCGGGCGTGCTGCTCCTCGGACTCGGCCTGGCCATGCTCGTCGCACCGCTCACCGGGACCGTGCTCGCCGCCGCCCCGGACGAGCTGGCCGGGACGGCGAGTGGGGTCAACAACGCGGTATCGCGCACCGCCGGGCTGCTCGCGGTGGCCGCCCTGCCGCCCCTCGTCGGGCTCTCCGGCGACGCGTACGCCGACCCGACCGCGATGGCCTCGGCGTTCCGCGCCGCGATGCTCGTCTGTGCCGGCCTCGTCCTTGCTGGCGCCGCGGTGACGGCCTTCGGTCTGCGAGGGGGCAGTGAGCGCGTGTCCTGACGGCGCGGGCCCAGCGGCATACCGGAGTGCTTCCACGATCCGCCACTGCGGAGGGCGCGTGTGTGGGGCTGGGGGGCCACGTCAGTGCTCCGCGAGGTGGAGCAGTGACGCACGGGCGGTGGGGGCAGGGGGTTGCCCGCGGTTAGTTAGTGCAGTTAACTAACTCGCATGGCAACCGCGCCTCGCCCGGGCCTGGCGCCCACGCACGGTCGCCGGCCCAACCTGGCCCTCGCCCTGCAGGGGCTCTACTCGCACGGCCCGATGAGCCGGGCGGACCTCGCCCGTCAGCTCGGCCTGACCAAGGTCACCGTCTCCGACCTCGTCGCCGAGCTCCTCGCGCGCGGGCACGCCGTCGAGCTCGGTCCCTCCGGGGTCGTGCGCCCCGGCAAGCCGGCCACGCTCGTCGACGTCAACCGCGCCGGGCTGCAGACGGTCGGCCTCGACCTCGCCGCGCCGGGCGTGCTCCACGCCGCCGTCCTCGACCTCGACGGGACGGTCCTCGCCCGCGCCGAGCGGAGCCTCGGGCCGGCCCGGGGCGCGGCTGCCGTCGACCTCGTCGTCGACCTCGCCACCGCGATCGTGGCCGCGGCGAGCGCTCCGGTCCTCGGCATCGGCGTCGGGACGCCCGGCATCGTGCGCCCGGGTGGGGTCGTCGGCACCGCCCCCAACCTCGGCTGGACCGACGTGCCGCTCGAGGACCTGCTGGCCGAGGCGACGGGGCTGCGGGTGCTGGTGTGCAACGACGCCGACGCAGCCGTCCACGCCGAACACACCCTCGGCGCCGGCGGCGACGACCTCGTCCTCGTCAAGATCGGCGGCGGCGTCGGGTGCGGGATCGTCGTCGGCGGCCGGCGGGTCCGTGGGGCGCACTCCGGCGCCGGCGAGATCGGCCACGTCACCGTCGGCACCGACGGTGGAGCCCGGTGCGGCTGCGGTCGGCACGGCTGCCTCGAGACCTGGCTCTCGGTGCCGAACCTCGAGGCAGCGCTCGCCGCGGACGGGTCGGGGCACCCCCTGCGGGAGGCCGGCGAGCGCCTCGGCATCGCACTCGCCCCCGTCGTCGGCGTGCTCGACCTCGCCGAGGTCGTCCTCAGCGGGCCGGCGCACCTCCTCGCCGGGCCCCTGCTGCAGTCCGTCGCGGACACCCTCCGCGCGCGGATGCTCACACGTCCGGCCGCGGACCTCGTCGTGCGCCTCGCCGACGACCCGGCCGACATCGTCCTGCGTGGCGCGTCCGTGCTCGTCCTCTGGGACCAGCTCGGGATCGCCTGACCCCCGCCCGCCATCGCTGAGAGGAACTGACCCCATGGAGAACCCGGTCGAGAAGGACCCCACCACCGAGACGATGCGCCGCCTCGTCTCGGGAACGCTCATGCCCGGCTTCGTCGGCACGGCCGTCCCCGACTGGATCACGCGCGAGTATGCCGCTGGGCTGGCCTCCGTTTGCCTCTACGGGACGAACTTGTCTGGGCCGGAGCAGTTCTCGCGGCTGTGCTCGGACCTTCGCGGGGTCGGGCCCGACCTCGTCATCGCCATCGACGAGGAGGGCGGAGATGTCACCCGCCTGCACTACCTCACCGGATCCCCGCAGCCCGGCAATGCGATCCTCGGCCGCCTCGATGACGAACGGACCACGCGCGCGTCGGGCGTGTTCGTCGGGCGGGAGCTCGCGGCATACGGCATCAACCTCGACCTCGCCCCGGTCGTCGACGTCAACTCCGCCGACGACAACCCCGTCATCGGCACGCGCAGCTTCGGCGCCGACCCCGGCCTCGTCGCGCGGCACTCGGCGGCCTGGGTCGAGGGCCTCCAGTCGGTCGGGGTCGCCGGCTGTGCGAAGCACTTCCCCGGCCACGGTGACACCGCCACCGACTCGCACCTCGCGCTCCCGCGGGTGGACGCCCCGACAGCGGTGCTCGAGGCCCGTGAGCTCGTCCCCTTCCGGGCGGCGGTCGCGGCCGACGTCGCGTGCGTGATGACCTCCCACATCGTCGTCTCGGCGATCGACCCGGACCGTCCGGCGACGTTCTCGCCGGTGCTGCTCGGAGAGGTGTTGCGAGGCCGTCTCGGCTTCGAGGGAGTCATCGTCTCGGACGCGCTCGACATGGCCGGGGCGTCGGCCGAGACGGGGGTGCCCGAGGCCGCGGTGCGGGCGCTCGCGGCGGGGTGCGACCTGCTGTGCCTCGGCTCGGGCACGACCGAGCAGACCCACCTCGCTGTCGTCGACGCGATCGTCGGCGCGGTGCGGGCCGGCCGTCTCGACCGGGGCCGGGTCGAGGACGCTGCGCGTCGGGTGGCCTCGCTCGGCGCCGCCTATCCCGCTGCAGCGGCGGAGAGTTCAGGAGGTGGCGTCGCAGACGAGGGCGCGCTGTCCGCCGACGAGGTCGCGGCCGGGTTCCTCGTCACCGACGCGGCACGGGAGTGGATCGCGGCGGACGGCCCGGCCCGGATCGTCCAGGTCGGGACGGCCACCAACATGGCGGTGGGTCAGGTGGCGTGGGGGCCGGCCGCCGCGGGACTGACCGTCACCGAGGACGAGCTCCCCCACGGTGCCCGGGTCGCCGTGGCCGGCCGCGGTCTGGAGCCCGGGCACCCGGTGTGGGCGTGCGCCGGACGGCTGAGGGCGGCGGGACACCGGACGATCGTCGTCGAGTGCGGCTGGCCGCGCGGTGGGGCCGACATCGCCACGTTCGGGGGGTCGCTCGCCGCCGGGGCTGCGCTGGGGCGGCTGCTGGGGGTGGACGCCCGATGAGGCTCGGCATCGACATCGGTGGGACGAAGACCGCGGTCGTCGTCCTCGCCGAGACGGGCCCGGGTTCTGGGGCGGGTGGCGTGGCGGGCGTTGGCGTGGGCACCGAGGTGACGCCGGTGGCGACGGCGTCGGGGGCGTCGGGTCGCGGCGGGCGGGAAGTCGTCGCGGTCGCGGCCCGCCTGGCCCGGGAGGCGGCCGGGGCGGTGGGTGGCCTCGGGGCGATCTCTTCCGTCGGGGCCTGCACGCCCGGGCTCGTCGACCCGGAGACCGGGTGGGTGCGTCATGCCGTCAACCTCGACGTCGAGCAGCTCGACCTCGCCGGGGAGCTCGAGCGGTCGCTGCGCCGGCCCGTGCGGGTGGACAACGACGTCAAGGCGGCGGCCCTCGGCGCGCACCGCCTGAGCGGTCGGACCGACGTGCGGACCCTCGCCTTCCTCAACCTCGGCACCGGCCTTTCGTCGGCGGTCGTCGTCGACGGGGTGGTCGTGCGCGGGGTCGGCGGGGTGGCGGGCGAGATCGGCCACCTCCCGGTCGGTGGCGACGTATCGTGCCCGTGTGGACAGGTCGGCTGCCTCGAGACGCTCGCGTCCGGCTCGGCGATCGCCCGGCTCTGGCCCGCCGAGGTTCGGCTCGACCGGGACCCCTTCGTCGCGGCCTCCCGCGGCGACCGCCTCGCGGGCGCTGCGGTCGAGTCCCTCTGTCGCGGTGTCGGTCTCGCGGTCGAGATGCTGGCCATCGCGTCCGGGGCCGAGCACGTGGTGATCGGCGGCGGACTCACGGCGCTGGGCGCTCCGCTGCGGGACGGCATACGGGCCG
Source organism: uncultured Actinomycetota bacterium (assembly GCA_963764195.1). Taxonomy (GTDB): domain Bacteria; phylum Actinomycetota; class Actinomycetes; order Actinomycetales; family Dermatophilaceae; genus JBDSSS01. Next base: position 95,890 of record CAVXRG010000002.1, on the reverse strand, counting down.
ATCTCGAGCGCCGGGGAGCCAGCTCGAGCCTCGTCGAGGGTCTCGGGCTGCCCGACCGCTTCGAGCTGCTCCCCGCGTCGGTCCCCGTGGCCGCGCTCGGGGCCGCCTGGCTCCACCCAGCCGGCCAGACGGCGGGGGAGGTCGGCTGATGGAGGTCCTCATCCAGCCGGACGCCGCGGCCGTCGCACGGGTGGCAGCACGCGTCGTCATCGAACGCCTCCGGGCCGCCACGACGTCGTCACCTGTCCTCGGCCTGGCGACCGGGTCCTCCCCGCTGGGTCTCTACCGCGAGCTGGCGGCCGCGGTTGGCCGCCGGGAGATCGACATCGAGCCGGTCGTGGGTTTCGCCCTCGACGAGTACGTGGGTCTGCCGGTAGGGCACCCGCAGACCTACCGCGAGGTCCTGCTGCGGGAGGTCTGTGACCGCATCGGTCTGCGCCCCGACCGGCTGCACGTGCCGGACGGGACGGGCGAGACCGAGGCCGAGCTCGCGGCCGACGCGGCGGCCTACGAGGAGGCGATCCGCGCGGCCGGAGGTGTCGACGTCCAGATCCTCGGCGTCGGGGCCAACGGCCACCTCGGCTTCAACGAGCCGTCGTCGGCGCTCAGCTCGCGCACCCGGGTCAAGCGCCTCTCGGCCCGGACCCGACGGGACAACGCCCGGTTCTTCGACTCGCTCGACGACGTGCCCACCCACTGCGTCACGCAGGGCCTCGGCACGGTGCTCGACGCGCGGTGCCTGCTCCTCGTCGCGACGGGGCCGGGCAAGGCGGCGGCGGTGGCGGCCGCACTCGAGGGGCCCCTCACCTCCTCGTGCCCGGCATCGGTGCTGCAGTGGCACGCGGATGCCGTCGTCGTCCTCGACGAGGAGGCGGCGGACGGCCTCACCGGACGGGACTACTACGACGCCTCGGCCGAGGGACTCTGACCGCCGGGCCTCTCGCCGGGCCTCTCGCCGGCCTCTCGCGAGGCCGGTGGGACGGGTGGGGGAGCCGGTCCTCCGGATCGGTGGTACGAGGGCCTGCCGAAGCACTGGTGATCAGTTGGAGCGCGCTTGACCAACTCCTTGCCCGACGGGGTTGTGGACAACGCACAGGCCGAAACTGTTTTCTGTCCACAGGGCTGTGGCCCGTGTTTGCGCTGGTCGTTGAGCACGACAACGGCCCTCTGGTCGGCCTCGGGCACAGGGCCGTACACAGCTTGTCCACACGCCGTTCCGGCGTGTCGAGGGTTGCCGTCCACACGTTGTCCACAGGCCAAGGATCGCAAACCGGTCCTCGGCTTGGTGGGTGGGGGGCGCGGCGCCTAGGTTGAGCCGCGTGCCCCTCGGGGACCGCCGGTCAGGTCCGGCGGCCTGCTCGGCCCGGCGTCCCGGCTCTGTCGGTGCCCGGGTGTTGAGTGGGGTGCACCGGGTCGCTCGGGACGTCGTCGGAGGACGTCGCGGACCACGGTCCATCCCGATGCCAGAGCCGATGTCAGAGCCAGAGTCACTGTTCCGTGTCAACACCCGTGGGGGAGGTCCAGCCGTGTCACTCGATGAGCTGAGCACCAGTGCGTTCGCCTCGAGCGGCCGCGCCGCCGGTCCTCCCGACGACCGCCTGCCGCCCCAGGACGTCGGCGCGGAGCAGTCGGTGCTCGGCGGCATGCTCCTGTCCAAGGACGCCATCGCCGACTGCGTCGAGCAGCTCAAGGGCCAGGACTTCTACCGCCCGGCTCACGAGCTGATCTATGACGCGGTCCTCGACCTCTACGGCCGCGGCGAGCCGGCCGATGCCATCACCGTCTCCGACGAGCTGACCAAGCGCGGCGATCTCACCCGCATCGGCGGCCAGGCCTATCTCCACCAGCTCATCGCCTCGGTGCCGACCGCCGCCAACGCCGGCTACTACGCCCAGATCGTCGCCGAGCGCGCGGTGCTGCGCCGGCTCGTCGAGGCCGGGACCCGCATCGTCCAGCTCGGCTACGCCCAGGGTGGCGGCGACGTCGAGGACATCGTCAACGCCGCCCAGGCCGAGGTCTACTCCGTCGCCGACAAGCGCGGCGGTGAGGACTACCACGTGCTGGGCGACATCATCGAGGCCACCGTCGACGAGATCGAGGTCGCCTCCGGCCGGTCCGGTGAGATGACCGGAGTCCCGACCGGCTTCACCGACTTCGACGCCCTCACCAACGGGCTGCACCCCGGACAGATGATCGTCATCGCCGCCAGGCCGGCTATGGGCAAAGCGCTGGCCCTGGAGACGCCGCTCCCCACCCCGCACGGGTGGACCACGATGGGGCAGGTCGGGGTGGGCGACCTGGTGCTCGGCGCCGACGGCCGTCCCGCTCAAGTCGTCGCCGCGACAGAGGCGATGACCGACCGCCCCTGTTACGAGGTGGAGTTCTCGGACGGCTCAGTCCTCGTGGCCGACGAGCAGCACCAGTGGGTGACCCAGACGCGTGCCGAGCGCCGCGGCAGTGGAGCAGGTGGTGTCCGCACCACGAAGGAGATCGCCGACTCGCTGCGCACCGCCACCGCAGAGCAGCGCCTCAACCACTCGGTGCGGATTGCGAAGCCGCTTGCGCTCCCTTCGGTTGAGCTGCCGCTCCCGCCGTACGCGCTCGGTGCGTGGCTCGGAGACGGCACGAGCGCCGCGGCCACCATCACCAGCGCAGACCCCGAGATCCCGATGCGCATCGAGGCCGACGGCCTGGTGGCGCGGCCGGTTGCCGGCCGGATGCGCTACGCCCTGAGCCTGCCGGTCGAGCCGGTGGCCGCGCGCGCCTGCGTGGTGTGCGGGACTGCCTTCGTTCCGACGACGAGCCAGGTCAAGACCTGCGGTCGCTCCTGCGGCGGGCGGGCCAAGGGTCTGGGCGGTCTTGTCGGGGCGCCGACCTGCCCCGACTGTGGCGGCCCATCGGCCGGGTTTGCGCGGTGTCAGCGCTGCCGCAACGACCACGGAACGGTCCGTGGATTGCTGCGCTCGATCGGGGTGCTCGGTGACAAGCACGTCCCCACCGCCTACCTACGAGCCTCCGAGTCGCAGCGACGGGCCCTGCTCGCGGGGCTGCTCGACGCGGACGGGACCGTCACCAACGGCGGCTCCGTCCAGTTCACCGTGACCAACCAGCGACTCGCTGGCGACGTGCACGAGCTGGTCCTGAGCCTGGGCTATCGCTGCACGGTGGCGCAGCGCCAGGTCAAGGGACACACGGCGGCCAGCTCGATCGCCTACAACCTGAACTTCACGACGGACGACGACGTCTTCGAGCTGCCTCGCAAGGCCCTGCTGCACAAGGAGATGCGCCTCGCGAAGCCTGCGCGTGAAAGGTTGCGCTTCGTCACCGCGGTGCGTCCGATCCCGTCGGTTCCCGTCCGGTGCATCGAGGTCGAGAACGAGGACCACCTCTACCTGGCCGGCCGTACGATGATCCCGACCCACAACTCGACCATCGGACTCGACATCGTCCGGTCGGCGGCGATCAAGCACAACATGGCAGCTGTCGTCTTCTCGCTCGAGATGAGCCGCACCGAGATCACGATGCGCCTGCTGTCCGCCGAGGCCGGCATCCAGCTGCAGCACATGCGCAAGGGCACGATGCGCGACGAGGACTGGACCCGGCTCGCCTCGACGATGGGCAAGGTCTCGGACGCGCCCCTGTTCATCGACGACTCGCCCAACATGTCGCTGATGGAGATCCGGGCCAAGTGTCGCCGGCTCAAGCAGCGCCACAACCTCAAGCTCGTCGTCATCGACTACCTCCAGCTGATGAGCTCGGGCAAGCGCGTCGAGTCCCGCCAGCAGGAGGTCTCGGAGTTCTCCCGAGCCCTCAAGCTGCTCGCCAAGGAGCTCGAGGTCCCGGTCATCGCGATCTCGCAGCTCAACCGTGGGCCCGAGCAGCGCACCGACAAGAAGCCCGCGATGAGCGACCTGCGTGAGTCCGGCTCGATCGAGCAGGACGCCGACATGGTCGTCCTGCTCCACCGCGAGGCCGCCTACGAGAAGGACTCCCCGCGTGAGGGTGAAGCCGACCTCATCGTGGCCAAGCACCGCAACGGCCCGACCGACACGATCGTCGTCGCCTTCCAGGGCCACTTCAGTCGCTTTACGAACATGGCCAACAACTTCTGAGGGCGGTTCGGCGTCAGAGGTGCCGGGATGCAGTCAGAACCGACATGTGAGGCGTTGCAGCTAGTGGCGCGTGTCGTTAGTTGTTTTACGGTTCGTTGATGGGGATGATGGGGCATGGCGAATCGTCCTGCCCCGGCGTTGGGGTTGCGTGAAGGTGATCGTGACCGGCTGACCCGGATGGTGCGGTCCAGCGCTGGTCGGGCCGGGCTGGCGCAGCGGGCGCGGATCGTGTTGTTGGCGGCGGACGGGCTGAGCAACACGGCGATCGCGCAGCGGGTTGGGGTCTCTCGTCCGACGGTGATCGGCTGGCGGGAGCGTTACGCGGCGTCCGGCTTGGACGGGCTGGTCGATGAGCCTCGATCGGGGCGTCCACGCGAGCATGACCATCGCTCGATCGTGGCGGCCACGTTGAAGCCGCCGCCAAAGAAGTATGGGGTGACCCACTGGTCCTCGCGCCTGCTGGGCCGGCATCTGGGGATCAGCAACGGCACGATCGCCAAAGCGTGGCGCGCCTACGGCGTCGCGCCAGTTCATGACGGGCGGGTTGAGACGTTCAAGTTCTCGACCGACCCGGAGCTGGTCGGCAAGGTCACCCACGTCGTCGGTCTCTACCTCGCGCCGCCGGAGAACGCAATCGTTCTGTGCATCGATGAGAAGTCCCAGATCCAGGCGTTGGACCGGACCGCGCCCATGCTGCCGATGCAACCCGGCCTGCCGGAGCGGCGCACCCATGACTACAAGCGCAACGGCACCTCGACCCTGTTCGCGGCGCTCGAGACCGCGACCGGTGAGGTCACCGCTGCGTGCAAGCCCCGGCACCGCCACCAGGAGTTCCTCGCGTTCCTCAAGCAGGTCGCCCGCGCCTACCCGGGCGACGGGACCGGGCAGGAACTGCACCTGGTGATGGACAACTACGCGGCCCACAAGAAGGTCGAGGTCCGCGATTGGCTCGCCGCGAACCCCCGGATCCACGTCCACTTCACCCCGACGTCCGGCTCGTGGCTGAACCTCGTCGAGGTCTGGTTCGGGATCATCGAACGACAGTCCATCCACCGCGGCACGTTCCGATCCGTCAAGGACCTGAACGCGAAGATCCGAGCCTTCATCGACGGCTGGAACGACCGCTGCCACCCCTTCGTGTGGACAAAGACCCCCGACGAGATCCTCAAGAAGGCCAACCGTCAGACCACTTCAAACACGAGCCACTAGAGATCGGCAACGGTTGTGCATCCCCGGGGCGAGCTCGCTTTCACGTTATACGTGGCAAGGCAGAATCAGTTGGCCAGGCTGACGAGAGACGTACCGATCTGGGTGCTCCCCTGTGCAGGCCGCGCCGTCGGCTCAGCTCTGTGAGCGGCCGCGGTGCTCCGAAGGCCTCTCGCGCACGACGCCCGTGGAGATGCGTTGAACGGCCGTCCCACCTGCCGACGAACGCCGGTGCCCGGCGAAGTCCGTGATCTCCCGGCTCTGCGGATGGTCGAACGTTCACCCTGCCCCCTACGGTGTCCGCCCGCTCGCCTTGCAGCGGCCTGTCGTATGGTCGTTTGCGTGCTGTCGACCAGGAAGACCGTTGTGGCCACCGCGATCGTCGTGACATCGGCGGCTGTCCTGACTGGGTGCGGCAGCACTGACCGTTCGTCCTCGCCGATCGCGTCCCCACCGCCGACGCTGGAGCAGATCGGGACTCCGACCGATCAGGCCTTGCCGCGCGCGATCGTGGATTTGCCCCTGACCGACTCGTCGGGCAAGACGGTGCACCTCGCTGACTTCGCCGGGCGCACGGTGGTGCTGTCGGACAACATGACGTTGTGCCAGGAGACCTGCCCGATGGACACCGCGACCCTCGTGCAGACAGCACGCGACGAAGACGCCACCGCCGCCCGAGACAAGGTCGTCTACCTGTCCGTCACCGTGGACCCCGTGCGCGACACCCCGGCGCAGCTGGCGGCGTACAGGAAGCTGTTCCTTCCGCCTCCTGCCAACTGGAAGACGCTGACCGGCTCCCCGACGGTGATCCACCAGCTGTGGAGCTACCTCGGCGTCTGGAGGCAGAAGGTGCCCGCAGGCCCTGGCGCCTCACCGAAGAACTGGCGCACCGGGCAGCGTCTGACCTACGACATCTCCCATTCCGACGAAGTGTTCTTCATCGACGCGCGCGGCCACGAACGGTTCCTGCTGGAAGGCCCGCCGGCCGCGCCGAAAGGGTCGATCCCCGCGACGATCTACCGGTTCATGAGCGACACCGGCCACAAGAACGCGACCTCCCCACCGACGAGCGCCTGGACCGAGGCACAGGCCAAGGAAGTCCTGGACTCCCTCATCAGTTGAACCCGGCCAGACCTCCGCTGCGGATCGCGGGTCGCACGCTGCGGGTGAACGCCCACCATCAACCCGCGTCCGCGGGCCCGTCCGGGCAGGCGCCGATCGGTCGTGCCGATGGTCGTGCGTTGCGATCCTGCCGACTACAGGAGTTGGTGGCACGGCTCTTGAGGGCGTGAAGGCGTGAAGGCGTGCGATCGTGAGCGTAGGCACTCAGCCGCGCGCGTGGCCAATCTCGCCCGACGTTCAGCCATTTCACTGTTGATACCCCGATGATGAATCGACCCCTACGGTTGGCATTCGCAGACTGGATTCACTTCGGTGCGGTAACGCGGGCTGTCCTTGGCTTTGACGCAACCGCGGGATGGCTGCGAGGAGAGTGAGGGACCCTAGCCACAAGACCGGGGTACACAAGAGCATGGCGGCGGGAATGGTCCAGCGCCTGTTGCTGATTGCTCCCCAAATCACGAGTGCCACTCCAACAGGGAAGCGCAGAATGGCTGGCGGCAGGAACGGGGAGCCGATTGGACCGGTGGACTCTGCCATGTGGTGTGCCAAGAAGTCGTACCACTGCTGCCATAATGCGGGCGAGATCAAGAATGAGACAAGCGCAATGACGGCTGTCCCTGCGATACTTGTGATGATTGAACGCCACTCCCGGCGGGCCAGGAACCATATGGGGCCCACGGCCGGTGCGATCTTGGTGAGAGCAGGGAATGCCCAAGCTGCTGGGAGCGTGAATCCCAACACGGCTGCCGTGGCCATAATAATGAATATGTTGCCGCTGGTGATCTCTGGAAGTCCTCCTAGCCAGAACGGGATGGCCCAGCGCCACGGCAGGGGACGAAGCAGCCAAGCGAGCAGGAGCGAGATCCCGATGATCACCACGGTCGCGAACACGGGCCAGGGCAATTGAGCCAGAGGCCAGATGAGCTGTGCGAAGGCCGGGCTATAGAGATAAGCGTCCGGGGTTCCGGGCGCTGTGGTGTACATGGGACCGCGCCAAGCGAGCCAATATGCGTGCGCGTCTACACCGAAGCCACGGTCGAGCAGCGAAAGGACTGTGTAGGCAGTGCACGTAATGCCGAAGATCCAGACGACGTCGTTAGGCAGCCGCTGCCGGATGTTAATCGTGCGACTCATTTCGGCCTCCACGTGGCGTCCGCGAAGGCTCCGCGGCTCCGCGTCAGAATAGGCGCACCCCAGCTTCAGCGGCCAATCGGACGGAAGATCAGGGTTTCGCTGGCGCCTGGCGCCTGGCGCCTGGCGTCTTGAGTCGTGGCAGGAAGCTGGTATCCCCTCACGGGAGCCCGCCGTGAAATCCTGGACGCGGGGGTTAACGCGTAGCGAGGCAGCGACCCGGGCGGAGACCGCGTGGCATATTAGCCGCGTGCTGCTCGGCCCGCTCGAGTGCGTGGTTGGCCAAGGCCGCGTGACATACCTCGTGAGTCGGCCTGGAGCCGCGATCGGCTCGGTCCCCGAGGATGCATTCTGAAAAGGGGATCACGTAGATGCAACTTTCTCATACCCGCCCGGCCACCTCGGCGGTGTTCGATGACCCGAACCTCGCATCGATGCCATGGCCGTGTTGCGGCACGGCGGGATGGGCCGGGTCTTCGTCCGCTTCCTCGGTGCTGGCATAGCTCCACCCTTCCGTGGAATCAGACCGTCCACCAGACCCGGGGCGATTCAGTCGAGGCGAGGGCTGACGGCACCGCATCCGGGCTGGGGTTCGCGACGATGACCAAGCGCTCAGCTCCCGCAACCCCAGCGCCGAAGCCGTGGCGACAGCCCCAGCCGGGCGCGTTCGTCGACAGTGGACACGTCCGGAAGTCTCACAGCATCCGTTCGACCTGCGGTGAGCTCTCCGCAGGGCCCCGCCCAGCCGATCATCTGCGCCGGGCCCGGGACGGCGGTAGGTTGACCACGCCCGCGACCCTCCCGCGGCAGTGAGGACGTCAGCAGTCATGTCGGTTCAGGAACCGCGGTGGGCCGCGTCGTACGGACCCGGTGTGCCGATCCGCCTCGACCACGGTGACACCACCCTGAGTGACCACTTCGAGGCCAGCGTCGCGCGTTGGCCGCGCCGCCGCGCGCTCGACTTCCTCGGTGCAGGCACGAGCTGGGCCGAGGTCGGCGACCAAGTCAGCCGGGTGGCCGAGGGCCTGCGCCGGCTCGGCGTCGGCCCGGGCGACAGCGTCGCCCTGCTCATGCCGAACTGCCCGCAGAACGTCATCGCCTTCTACGCGGTGCTGCGGCTCGGGGCCACGGTCGTCGAGCACAACCCGCTCTACACCGCCGGCGAGCTCCGCCACCCCTTCGTCGACCACGCGGCCCGGGTCGCCATCGTCTGGGACACGGTCGTGCCCGTCGTCGACGCGCTGCGCGACACCTCGAGCATCGAGCACGTCGTGGCCGTCGACCTCACCACGGAGCTGCCGCTGCTCAAGCGCCTGGCCCTCCGTCTCCCGCTCCCCAAGGCCCGCGCCGCCCGCGACCAGCTGACCACGCCCGCGCCGGGCGCCATGCCCTGGCGGGACCTCGTCGTCTCGCCGCCACTCGACCCCACCCACCCGCGGCCCGACGCCGACGACGTCGCCCTGCTGCTCTACACCTCCGGCACCACGGGCCGGCCCAAGGGCGTCCCGCTGCGCCACCGCAACCTCGTGGCCAACGTCGAGCAGGGCCGGGCCTGGGTGCCCGGCCTCGGGGAGGGCAGCGAGACCTTCCTGCTCGCCCTCCCGCTCTTCCACGCCTACGGCGTGACCGTCGGGATGCTCCTCGGCACGCGCCTGGGCGCCACCCTCGTGCTGCTGCCCAAGCCGGAGATCGGCCTGATCATGGAGGCCATCAAGCGCAAGGTCCCCACCTTCGTGCCGGCCGTGCCGCCCCTCTACGAGCGGATCGTCACCGAGGCCGAGCGTCGCGGCGTCTCGGTGCAGGGCATCCGCTACGGCCTCTCGGGAGCGATGCCCCTGCCCGCCGCACTCGTCGAGCGCTGGGAGGCGGCGACCGGGGGTCTGCTCGTCGAGGGTTACGGGCTGACCGAGACCTCGCCGGTCATCGTCGGCAACCCGATGAGCCCCGACCGCCGGCCCGGCTCGATCGGGGTGCCGTTCCCCGACGTCGACGTGCGCGTCGCCGACATGTCCGACCTCGACCGCGAGGTCCCGCTCGGCGAGCGCGGCGAGCTGCTTGTGCGCGGCCCTCAGGTCTTCGACGGCTACCGCGGGATGCCCGAGGAGACGGCGGCCGCCTTCCACGACGGCTGGTTCCGCACCGGCGACATCGTGACGATGGACGAGGGGGGCTTCCTCACCGTCGTCGACCGGCTCAAGGAGATGATCATCACCGGCGGCTTCAACGTCTACCCTTCCGAGGTCGAGGCGGTCCTGCGCACCCACGACGCGGTCCACGACGTGGCCGTCGTCGGTATGCCGCACAGCAGCGGGAGCGAGGAGGTGGTCGCCGCCGTCGTGCTCGTCGACGGCGTCGACCAGATCCCCGACGACCTGCACACGCACGCGCGCGGGTCGCTCACGGCATACAAGGTGCCTCGGCGCTTCGTCGTCGTCGAGAAGCTCCCCGTCAACGCGATGGGCAAGGTCGTGCGCCGCGACGTGGCCGCGATCGTCCGCGACCAGTGAGGCGTTGATGGGTCAGCGGCTGGAGATGCTGCTCCGGGCGAAGTCCTTGAAGCGCGTGCCCTGGTAGGTCAGCTGCCCGGCGTCCCCGTCCGCGATGAGTCCGAACTCACGTGCGGGGACCGCCAGCTCCTGCCGTTCGCCCGTGGGCAGCTCGAACGTCGCGAAGTAGACGGTTCGCGCGTGGCTCTCCCCGCCGCCTCCCGACACGTCATTTCGTCGTGCGACGACGCGGGCCGGGCTGGTGACGACCGGTGAGGCGTTGTTGCTGCTCCACTGGCCGACGCCCTTGATGATGACGGTGGCGAAGACGACGATGACGATCGCGGCGACGATCCCGCCGAAGACGAGAAAGCCGGTCGGGATGTCGCCGAAGTGGCTGGGGTCGTCGGGCATGCGGATCTCCTTCGAAGGCCTCGTGGAGGGGGTTGCCGGATCCTCGCACAGCCGCGGCGCCCGCGGTCCCCTCATCGGCGGGCGATTTTCGGCCGCTCTGCGTCAGTCGGTCATCGCGTCGCGGTATGCCGGTGTCAGCGCGGTCCAGCGCTCCTGCCAGGCCGGCGCAGGGCTCTCCGGCGACCACCCCTCCGGGTGGGCGGGCGCGCCCTCCGCGAGCGACCGGGTGAGGTCCTCGAGGTGGACCTGCCAGCCGGATCCGTAGAAGGGCAGCTGGCCGACCGGCAGGCCCCGCTCCTCGACGACCAGCCGCGTCCCCGACCCTTCGGCGGTGAGCCAGGCCTCGACCGTCGTCTCGTCGTCGGTGCCCGGCTCCATCGTCAGCAGCAGGTGGTGCGGTGCCTCGCAGGCCTCGATCCGCACCGGCCCGGTCCACGTGCTCGTGAAGGTGGCGTGGGCCGTGGCGCCCTCGTGCAGGTCGCCGGTCACGTGGGCGACCCAGCGCGCCAGTCGCTCCCGTGTCGTGCAGGCCTGCCACAGGTCGTCGATGTCGGTGTCGTAGACCCCCTCGACCCGCACCGCGCCACGTGTCTCGTCGAGCGCTCGCATCGTGCCGTTGATCCTCATCTGCGTTCCCTCTTCCCTCGGGTGATCTCGGTGTGCAGGGCGCCCAGCCGGCCCTGCCAGAGCGCGCGGTAGTCCGCCAGCCACTCGTCCACCTCGACGAGCGCCTCGGGGCGCAGGCTGTAGATCCGGTGCTGGCCGTCCGGGCGGACCTCGACGAGCCCGGCCTCCCGGAGGACGCGCAGGTGCCGGGACACCCCCGGCCGGGCGATGGGCAGGGCGTCCGCCAGCTCGCCGGCGCTCGCCGGGTGGTCCCGGAGGATCCGTAGCACCGTCCGTCGGCTCGGGTCGGCCAAGGCCTGCAGTACCGCGTCCATCCCGGAAAGATACCGTGTCGGGTACGTAACCACAAGGGTACGCATTTCGGGCCGGGCGACTCCCGTGGGATCCACCATTCGTCCGCACCGGCGCCTAGCCTTGGTCCCCATGGACGTCGTGGACTGGCTGCTCGAGGGTGATCCCAGCGTGCGGTGGCAGGTGCTGGCCGACCTGACCGGAGCGTCCCCCGACGAGGTGGCCGCGGAGCGGTCTCGGGTCGAGACCGAGGGCTGGGGTGCGCGGCTGCTGGCCGAGCGCGACCCCGACGGTCAGTGGGACGGCGGCGCCTGCTTCCCGCGCCGGGTCGCCGACGACTGGCGCGCGGGGATCCAGCCGGACTTCTCCGACGGGCAGCCGTGGACCTCGACCCTGCCGACCCTGCAGCTCCTTCGCGACCTCGGCCTCGACCCGGGCTCGCCCTCGGCGCGGGAGACGACGTCGCTCGTGACCGAGAACTGCCGGTGGGAGCACGACGGCCAGGCGTTCTTCGACGGCGAGGTCGAGGCCTGCATCAACGGCCGGACCCTCGCGATCGGCGCCTACTTCGGCGCCGACGTCGACGGACTGGCCGCCCGCCTCCTTGCCGACCAGCAGGGCGACGGCGGCTGGAACTGCGAGGCCGAGAACGGCTCGATCGTCTCTTCCTTCGACTCGACGACCTGCGTCGTCGAGGGCCTGCTCGAGTACGAACGGCGCGGGGGAGAGGTCGAGGTCGCCACCGCCCGCCGACAGGGGGAGGAGTACCTGCTGGAGCGGGGGCTCTTCCGCCGCAGGTCGACCGGTGAGATCGCCGCCGACCGCTTCCTCGAGTTCGCCTCACCGCAGCGCTGGCACCACGACGTGCTGCGCGCGCTCGAGCACTTCCGCAGGGTCGGCGGCGAGCCGGACCCACGGCTCGACGACGCCGTGGGGATCGTCCGTGAGAAGCGGCAGCCCGACGGCACGTGGCTCCTCGACCGGGTCCACTCCGGCGAGGCCTGGTTCGACCTCGAGGACGGCCCCGGTCAGCCCAGCCGGTGGGTCACCCTCCAGGCCCTGCGGGTGTTGGCCTGGCACGACCGCTGAGCGCGGAGAGGGTATGCCGCCCACGTCGTATGCTCCCCGGATGACCAGAGCCCTCGGTGACCGTCGCGGCCTCGAGGCGTTGACCGACGACCAGCGCCGGCTGCTCGCTGGGTGGTTGCCGGGGGCGGCCGTCGTGCGGGACCACGGCTGGGGCCTCGTGGCGACGACGGTCCTCGAGATCGTCTCGGGGGGAGCCCGGTTCATCGTCAAGGCCGGGGGACCCGACGACACCCACATCGCCCGGGAGGTCCACGCCCACCTCCATTGGCTCCGGCCGTGGACGGGCCTCGGCCGCGCGCCCCTGCTCGAGTTCGCCGACCTCGGGGCGAAGGTGCTCGTGACCCGGTTCCTCCCGGGCGAGCTCGTGCTCGGGACCGGTGCGGCCGACGACCCCGAGACCTACCGCCAGGCGGGGGAGCTGCTCTCTGCGTTCCACGGTCAGACGAGCGACGTGGACGCGGACCACGAGCGGCGGGAGAACGACAAGGCGCTGGCGTGGCTGTCCGGGCCGCACCGGATCGCGCCCGACCTCACCGGGCGGCTCAGGGACGAGATCTCCGGATGGGAGACGCCGCCGACGGTGACCGTGCCGACCCACGGCGACTGGCAGCCTCGCAACTGGCTCGTGCACGACGGCGAGGTGCGGGTCATCGACCTGGGCCGGGCCGCCCTGCGCCCCGCGATGACCGACCTCACCCGGCTCGCGGCCCAGGACTTCCGCCGTGACCCGACTCTCGAGGCGGCCTTCCTCGACGGCTACGGGTCCGACCCGCGCGAGCCCGAGGCGTGGCACCGCACCCGGGTGCGCGAGGCCATCGGGACGGCTGCGTGGGCCCATCGGGTCGGCGACGAGGCCTTCGAGGCGCAGGGCCACCGGATGATCGCCGACGCCCTCCGGTAGCCGGCTGAAGGGGTCGGGTGCTCCGCCGCCGCGCTGTCGGCGCGCCGGTCTAGCGTGGGGACCGACCCTGAACGCGACGCGGTGGAGGTTGGCATGGAGATCGTCCTTGTTCCCGGACTCTGGCTCGACGGCGGATCGTGGGACCCGGTGGCAGACCGGCTGCGGGCGGCCGGCCACGAGGTGACCGCGCTGACCCTGCCCGGTCTCGAGTCACCGCAGTCAGACCGGTCGGCCATCACGCTGGAGGACCATGTGGCCGCGGTCGTGGCCGCGGTCGACGCGGCCCATGCCTCGGGTGGCCCGGTGCTGCTCGTCGGCCACTCCGCAGCGAGCGCGCTCGTCGCCTGCGCCGTCGACGCCCGGCCCGAGGAGGTCGCTCGCGTCGTCTACATCGGGGGCTTCCCCTCCGCTGACGGGGAGCAGTTCATGCGCGGGCTCGAGGCCGACGGCGCCGGGGTGCCCTTCCCGGGGTGGGACGCCTTCGAGGGCCCGGACAGCCGCGACATCGACGACGCGACGAAGCAGCGCCTGCTCGAGGGTTTCGTCCCGACCCCGCTCGGGGTGATGACCGGCACGGTCCACCTCTCCGACGACCGCCGTTACGACGTGCCCGCGACGGCGATCTGCCCCGAGTTCTCACCGGACGAGCTCCGGGCCTGGATCGACGAGGGGGAGTTGCCCGAGCTGGGCCGGGCCCGACATCTCGAGCTCGTCGACATCGACTCCGGCCACTGGCCCCAGGTCACCGTCCCCGAGACGCTCGCCGACCTGTTGATCGCCGAGACGCGCCGCTGAGGGGGGGTCCGCGGCCCCCCGTCATGCGTAGCCTGAGCCCGTGGCCTGGGACTTCACCGGCGAGATGTGGCACTGGCGCGGCCCCTCGCCCTACCACTTCGTCACCGTGCCGGACGAGGCGTGCGCCGACCTCGAGGTCGCGTCGCGCGCCGTCACCTACGGCTACGGGATGGTCCCGGTCATCGCGCGGGTGGGTGGCACGTGGTGGCGGACCGCGTTGTGGCCCAAAGACGGCGGTTACGTCCTGCCGGTCAAGGTCCTCGTCCGACGCCAGGAGGGGGTCGACCTCGGCGACCTCGTGGACGTGCACCTCGAGATCGACGGCTGACCCGGTGGTCGACTCGATGGCTGAACCGATGACTGAAAGAGGACTGAGCAGACGCCGGTGGCCCTGGGCCGCCGAGGGGTACGGGCGTCGTTAGGCTGCAACAAGGCCCACGGCCACCGGCCGTCCGGGCACGCGGACACACGGGAGATGAGCTGATGAGCACACCGATCGACCCCACGAGCACCGCCGCCTGGGCCCGGCTCACCGAGCTCACGGAGCGGACGATCGACCTGCGGACGGCGTTCGCCGACGACGCGGGCCGGGTCGATCGGATGACCCACCGCGCCGCCGAGCTCCACGTCGACCTGTCGAAGAACCTCGTCGACGACGACGTGCTCGCCGCCCTCGTCGACCTCGCCGACGAGGTCGGCCTCACGGAGCGACGCGACGCGATGTTCGCGGGGGAGAAGATCAACGTCACCGAGGACCGGGCCGTGCTGCACACGGCGCTGCGTGCTCCGGCCGGTGCGCACGTCGAGGTCGACGGTGAGGACGTCGTCCACCTCGTCCACGAGGAGCTGGCCAAGGTCTACGCCTTCGCCGACAAGGTGCGCGGTGGCGAGTGGGTCGGCGCCACCGGCAAGCCCATCGAGACGGTCGTCAACATCGGCATCGGGGGCTCCGACCTCGGGCCGGTCATGGTCTACGAGGCGCTCCAGCCCTACGTCAAGGACGGCCTCACGGCCCGCTTCATCTCCAACATCGACCCCACCGACGTCGCCGAGAAGACGAAGGGGCTCGACCCCGAGACGACCCTGTTCATCGTCGCGTCCAAGACCTTCACCACCCTCGAGACCCTGACCAACGCACGCCTCTGCCGGTCGTGGCTGCTCGACGGCCTGCGGGCATCCGGGGCCGTCGACGGCTCCGACGAGTCCTCGGCCGAGGCCATCGCCAAGCACTTCGTCGCGGTCTCGACGGCCCTCGACAAGGTCGCCGACTTCGGTATCGACCCGGCGAACGCCTTCGGCTTCTGGGACTGGGTCGGCGGCCGCTACTCGGTCGGGTCGGCCATCGGCACGGTGCTGGCCGTGACCGTCGGCAAGACCCGCTTCGCGGAGTTCCTCGGCGGCATGCACGCCATCGACAAGCACTTCGTCGAGACCCCGGTCGTCGAGAACGTGCCGGCGCTGATGGGCCTGCTCAACGTCTGGTACGTCAACTTCCACGACGCGGCCAGCCATGCGGTGCTGCCCTACGCCCAGTACCTCCACCGCTTCCCGGCCTACCTCCAGCAGATGACGATGGAGAGCAACGGCAAGAGCGTGCGCTACGACGGCAGCCCGGTCCCGACCGACACCGGCGAGGTCTTCTGGGGCGAGCCCGGCACGAACGGCCAGCACGCGTTCTACCAGCTGATCCACCAGGGGACCCGGCTCATCCCCGCCGACTTCATCGCCGTGGCGACCCCGGCCAACCCGCTCGTCGACGGCGACGCCGACGTCCACGAGCTGTTCCTCGCCAACTTCTTCGCGCAGACCGCGGCGCTCGCCTTCGGCAAGACCGCCGACGAGGTCCGGGCCGAGGGCACGGACGAGGCGATCGTCCCGGCCAGAGTCTTCAGTGGCAACCGCCCGACCACCTCGATCATGGCCCCGGCCCTGACGCCGTCGGTCGTCGGCCAGCTCATCGCGCTCTACGAGCACATCACCTTCACCCAGGGCGTCGTCTGGGGCATCGACAGCTTCGACCAGTGGGGCGTCGAGCTCGGCAAGCAGCTCGCCAAGCAGGTGACGCCCGCCGTCGGCGGAGACGAGGGCGCCCTCGCCGAGCAGGATGCCTCGACCCAGTCGCTCGTGCGCTACTACCTCGCCCACCGCGAGCGGTAGCGGAGTCCCGTCCCAGTCCGGCCGCGAGCGCCGGCCACGAAGTGAGCCATCCGACTGCAAGGGAGCAGCAGTGAGCGAAGCACCACACGTCACCGTCGCGCAGGGCGAGGTGGTGGGGAGGATGGACCGGGGAGTCGCGGCCTACCTCGGGCTGCCCTATGCCGCCGCACCGTTCGGCGAGCTGCGGATGCAACCACCGGCGCACCCGCCCGCGTGGCGCGGCGTGCGTGACGCCACCGCCTTCGGTCCCACCGTGCCCAAGGCTGTCTACCCGCCGCAGTATGCCGCCCTGCTCGCCGACCCGGTCATCGCCGGCGAGGAGAGCCTCAACCTCAATGTGTGGACGCCCGACCCGACGACGTCAGGGCTCCCGGTCTTCGTCTGGATCCACGGTGGCTCGTTCACCAACGGGTCCGGCAGCATCTACAACGGCGCTGCCTTCGCGCGGGACGGCATCGTCTGCGTGACGATCAACTACCGCCTGCAGGCCGAGGGCTTCCTGCACACTCCCGACGGCACGAGCAACCTCGGGCTGCTCGACCAGCTGGCCGCGCTCGCGTGGGTGCGCGACAACATCGCCGCGTTCGGTGGCGATCCGGAGAAGGTGACCGTCGGCGGTGAGTCCGCGGGGGCCATGAGCGTGACGACCCTGCTGTCGATGCCCCAGGCGGCGGGGCTCTTCCGCTCGGCGATCACCGAGAGCGGTGCGGCCGCGCACGTGATGCCCCCCGAGGTCGCGTCCCGCGTCACTGAGTGGCTCGCGGCCGACCTGGGCGTCGAGCCGACCCGGTCGGCGCTCGCCGCGGTGTCGCCGCAGGACGTGGTCGCGGCCGCCCAGCGCCTGCAGGCGGACGTGCGCACCGCCCCGGACCGGGTGCAGCGGTGGGGTGCCCTGACGGCGAGCCTGCTCCCCTTCATGCCCACCGTCGACGGTGAGGTTCTTCCCCGGCCGCCGCTCGACGCGATTGCTTCCGGGGCAGGCGCCGACGTCGCACTGCTGACCGGGACCAACGGCGAGGAGATGCGCCTCTTCCTCGTCGCCGACCGCGTCATCGACCACGTGGACGAGGCTGCCTTCCTCGGTGGAGCACACGCCTACGGGCTCGACCCCACCGCGGCCGCCGCCGCCTACGCCCCGGCCGGCACCGCGCCCGGAGATGCCCTGTCCGCGCTCGTGACGGACTGGTTCTTCGCCGTGCCGGCGGTCCGGGTGGCAGAGGCCCGCGCGGTCGCCGGTTCGCCGACGTGGATGTACCGCTTCGACCACCGCTCGCTCGCCTGCGAGGGGACCCTCGGGGCGGCCCACGCGGTGGAGATCCCCTTTGTCTTCGACACCCTGGCCGAGCCCGAGACCGAGGACCTCCTCGGCCCCGGCGCGTCGCAAGCGGTGGCGGACACCGTCCACGCCACGTGGGTGAGGTTCATCCGCGACGCGGACCCGGGCTGGGCGGCCTACGACACGTCCAGTCGCACGACCATGGTCTTCGGCGAGCAGGACGGTCCGGTCGAGAACCCCCGCGCCGAGCGCTACGCGCTGTGGGAGGGCGTCCGCTGATGCACCGGAGGGCGGGGAGATACTGCTGACATGCCCGAATCGACGCCGCACTCGCACGAGCAGGCACCCACGCCCACGCCCATGGACGACGCGGCGTGGGACGCGCGCTACGCCGAGGCCGACCGGGTGTGGAGCGGCGCACCGAACGGCGCCCTCGTCGCCGAGGTGAGCGGTATGCCGCCGGGCCGGGTTCTCGACGTCGGCTGCGGTGAGGGCGCCGACGCCGTCTGGCTGGCCCGGCAGGGTTGGGAGGTCGTGGCGCTCGACGTGTCCCGGGTCGCCCTCGACCGCGCGGCTGCTCACGCGGCGGAGGCAGGCGTCGAGGTCGAGTGGGTGCACGCCGGCCTCGTCGAGGCCGACCTGCCGGACTGGTCCTTCGACCTCGTCTCGGCGCAGTACCCGGCCCTGCTCGCCACGGCGGACGACGTGGCAGAGCACGCGCTCGTCGACGCGGTCGCCCCGGGCGGCGTCCTCCTCGTCGTTCACCACGCCGACGTCCACCACGCCGACGTTCACCACGCCGACGTTCACCACGCCGACGTTCACCACGCCGACGTTCACCACGCCGACGTTCACCACGCCGACGTCGACTCCGAGCACGCGCGGTCGTCGGGGTTCGATCCCGACGACTACGTGTCGCCGGCCGACCTTCTCCCACTCCTCGGCGACGGCTGGACCATCGAGGTCGACGAGCGGCGCGAGCGCCAGGTGTCCGGCGGCGCGGGCGCGCACCACACCCACGACGTCGTCCTGCGCGCCCGCCGCCAGAGGTAGGCACCCGAGTGCGCGCCCTGACCTACGACCACCCGATGGCCGACCCCGACGTCGTCGACCTGCCCGACCCGGTCGCCCCCGGCGGCGGCGTCGTCGTCCACGTCGAGGCCGCGGGACTCTGTCGCAGCGACTGGCACGCCTGGGCAGGCCACGACACCGACGTCTCGACCTTCCCGCACGTGCCCGGCCACGAGTTCGCCGGGACCGTCGAGTCGGTCGGTGACGGCGTCGACCCCGCCTGGGTCGGCCGGAGCGTCACGGCGCCCTTCGTCCAGGCCTGCGGCCACTGCCCCGTCTGCCGGCGCGGCGACGGCCAGGTCTGCCCGCACCAGCAGCAGCCCGGCTTCACCGTGCCCGGGGCGTTCGCGGAGCGCGTCGTCGTGCGAGCGGCCGCAACCAACCTCGTCCCACTCCCGCCCTCGGTGCCCGCGCGTCTTGCGGCCGGTCTCGGGTGTCGGGTCGCCACGGCCTACCGGGCCGTCGTCGCGCGAGCAGCAGTGCGTGAGGGCGAGATGCTTGTCGTGTTCGGTTGCGGCGGAGTGGGACTCGCCGCGGTTCAGGTCGCCGTCTCGCTCGGCGCCCGGGTTGCGGCCGTCGACGTCGACGAGGGCTCGCGCGCGCTCGCCCTCGGGCTCGGTGCGGAGCTCGTCGCCGACGGGTCGATGGCGGAGGTCGAGCTCGTCGGGGCGCTCGCCCAGTGGTCCGGGGGCGGTGCCGCGGTCACGGTCGACGCGGTCGGGACGCCCGCCACCTGCCGGTCCGCGATCCTGTCGCTGGGGCGCCGCGGCCGGCACGTCCAGGTCGGCCTGCTCCCCGCCGCGGCGGGCGCTGCCGACGTGCCGATGGAGCGGGTCATCGGCTGGGAGCTCGACGTCCTCGGCAGCCACGGGATGGCTGCCGCCGACTACGGGCGGCTGCTCGCCGACGTCGCGAGCGGGGCGCTCGACCTCCGGGCGGTGCTCGCACCGGGAGAGCCCGTCGGCCTCGCCGAGGCGGGTCGACAGCTCACCGCGCTCGGCGGAGCCGCGTCTCGCGGCATCGTGCTGCTCGATCCCTCGCGCTAGTCGCACGCGGTTGAAGCTCGGGCCAGCCGCACGCGCCAGCCACACGGTGGCGGTGGGGGCCGCCGCACCGAGCCCAGCGGCATACAGTGAAATGTCCAGAGGGGACACCCACCCGACCGATCGAGGAGCCACCAGCATGCCCAGCGACCTACCCATCGACCTCACCGACCGCCTCACGAAGGCGTTCGACGCGGACCCGACGGCCCGCCTGCTCCAGAACGCCGTCACCGTCACCGCCGTCGACGAGATCGCCCTCGACCGACGGGTCGTCACCGGCATCGACCACTCCGTCTCGCACCTGCTCGACGACTGGAGCGCGACGTCGCAGGAGAAGAGCGGCCGCTGCTGGCTCTTCGCCGGCACCAACCTGCTGCGCGCCGGCGCCGCGAAGAAGATGGGCGTCAAGGACTTCGAGTTCTCGCAGAACTACCTGCTCTTCTGGGACAAGCTCGAGAAGGCCAACCACTGGCTCGAGTCGATCCTCGCCACCGCCGACCGTGACGTCGACGACCGCACCGTCGCCCACCTGCTGTCCACCCCCGCCGAGGACGGTGGGCAGTGGAACATGTTCGTCGCGCTCGTCGTCAAGCACGGCCTCGTGCCGAAGTCGGCGATGCCCGAGACCAAGAGCTCGAGCAACACCCGCGCGATGAACCGCGACCTCTCCACCGTGCTGCGCCAGGCCGCGCGCGACCTGCGCGCCAGTGCCGCCGCGGGGGCGAGCGCCGACGACCTCGACGTCGCGAAGGAGCAGGTGCTGACGACGGTGCACCGCCTGCTCAGCATCCACCTCGGCACGCCGCCTGAGTCGTTCGTCTGGCAGTGGAAGGACACCGACAAGGGCTTCCACCGCGACGGCACGATGGACCCGCACCAGTTCGCGGAGGCCTACGTCACCGTCCCGCTCGAGGACTACGTGTGCATCGTCAACGATCCGCGGGCCTCGAGCCCCTACGGCAGGACCTTCACCGTCGAGCACCTCGGCAACGTCGTCGGTGCTCCGGCCGTCACCTACCTCAACGTCGAGACCGACCTGATGAAGCGGCTGGCGACCGAGGCGATCGTCGGCGGCGAGCCGGTGTGGTTCGGCTGCGACACCGGCCAGATGTCCAACGGCGACCTCGGCTACTGGGACGCTGCCCTCTTCGACCGCGCCGCGATCTACGGCACGACCCCCGACCTGCCCAAGGCCGACCGCCTGACTCACCACGAGTCGATGATGACCCACGCGATGCTCTTCACCGGTGTCGACCTGCTCGACGACGTGCCGCGTCGCTGGCGCGTCGAGAACAGCTGGGGCACCGAGAAGGGCGACAAGGGCTTCTTCACGATGAACGACAACTGGTTTGCCGAGCACGTCTTCGAGATCGCCGTGCGCAAGGACGCCCTGCCCGACGACCTGCAGGCCGCGCTCAGCACCGATCCGGTCGTCCTGCCGGCCTGGGACCCGATGGGCGCCCTCGCCCGCTGACCCGCTGTCGCGGTATGCCGTTGCACCGGCCGGTTGCCGGTGTCAGGCTCGCGCTGTGCCGAATGACGACGACCCTCCTGCCCGGCCGGACAACCCGGCTGGCCGGAGGGTCGTCGTGCTCGTCGAGGGGGAGAGCGACGCTGTGGTGGTGCGGATCCTGCTGCGGCACCGAGGGATCGAGGACGCCGAGGTCGTGTCGATGGGTGGGGTGACCAACGTGCGCACCCATCTCCGGGCCGTGGCGACCGGCGGCGACGAGCCGGTGGTGCTGGGCCTCGTCGATGCGCCCGAGGAGCGCTTCGCGCGACGGGCGCTGCGCAGCCGGGGCATCGACGTCACGACGAGGGACGACCTCGAGGGACACGGGTTCTTCGTCTGCGATGTCGACCTCGAGGACGAGCTGCTGCGATCGGTCGGTCCGCCCGGTGTCGAGAGGGCCCTCGACGACCTCGGTGACCTCCTACGGTTCCGGACGTTCCAGAAGCAGCCCGAGTGGCGGGGGCGGCCCCTGCACGACCAGCTGCACCGCTTCGCCGGCAGCGGGTCGGGACGGAAGGTCCGCCTCGCCGAGCGGCTGGCCGAGGCCCTCACGCCTGAGTCGACCCCGCCGCCGCTGGCCCGCCTCGTCGAGCGCGCCGGGCGAAAGTGCCCACTCGACTGAGTCGAGTGGGCACTTTCCCCCGCGGTCAGGCCCAGATGGCGGCGGGGATGCCGTCGGAGAAGACCTCGGGCGGGTCGGGCAGCGCAGCGCGCCGACCCCGGTCGGCGTGCCGCGCCGCCGACCACGCGACCGCGCAGGCGTCGAGGACGTCGTCGGCGGCATACCCCGAGCCGGAGAGGACGGACGGTGAGGCGACGCCGGCGGCCCGGAGCGCCGCCAGCCGTGCGCTCCGACCCTCGTCGGTCTTCTTGCTCGCGAGGATCGGTGCGCCTGCCATCGCCCGGAACGACAGCTCGGGGTGGACCTCGATGACCTCGACGGTCGGGCGCGAACGCACCCACGTGTCGACCTCGAGGATCTTGTCGCGCAGGGCGAAGGCCTGGGCGCCGACGCCCTGACCGGACCGCGCGCGGTTGACCTCGTCGGCGGCGAGGCGGGTCGGCGCGGCATACGCCTCACGGGTCAGCGTGCTGAAGATCGTCGATGCCTTGCCCGTCAGTGCCTTCCGCGCCAGGGCGTCCGCCTGACGCGTCGTGGTGTCCGGCAGGCCGATCGGGATGTCGATGCCGACGACCCCGAGGCCGAGTGACTCCCGCACCGTCTCGACGAGCTCGGTGATCGTCGCGGCGACGACGACCCGTGGCCGTGGTGCGCCCGGCTCGAGGACGGCCCCGACCCAGCCCGCCTTGCACCCGTCGACACCGAGCACCGGGACGGTCACCTCGACCGGGCGCGGCACGCGCGGGCCGGCCGGGTAGCGCTCCGCGTTGCGCTCCGTCTTGGCGGTCAGGGCAGCGTCGAGGTCGATGCCGAGGACGTCGACGAGCCGGAGCAGGTAGGTCGTCACGTCGGCCACCTCGTCGAGCACGTCCTGGCGACGGTCACCCGCCAGGACGGCCGCCGACTCCTCGGGCGTGAGCCACTGGAAGATCTCGACGAGCTCGGACACCTCGACGGACAGCGCCATCGCGAGGTTCTTCGGGGTGTGGAACTGCTCCCAGTCCCGCTCGGCCGAGAAGGCCCGGATCCGCTCGCGCCACGCATCGGTGTCCATCCCCCCACCCAACCGCATGCGGGGTGACCGGCGCGACGCGGTCACTGATGGGCTGCGCGTCCCGAGGCCGATGGTCCCCGCGCGCTGACGTAGCGTCGGACCGTGCCCAGCCCCGCCCGCCGACCGTTGACGACTCCCGGTCCCCGCACCGACGCCGAGGTGCCCGCCTACCTCGCGTCGCTCGGGGTCCCCGGCCTCGCGGACATCCACGTGCACTTCCTGCCGGAGTCGATGCAGCGCAAGGTCTGGGACTACTTCGACGACGCGGCCGTGCACTACGGGACCCCCTGGCCGGTCACCTACCGGGGCAGCGTCACCGACCGTCTCGGCCGCCTCCGCCGCCTCGGCCTGCGGGCGATCCCGGCGCTCACCTATCCGCACAAGCCGGGGATGGCGCGCTGGCTCAACGCGTGGGGGGCCGACTTCGCGGCGACGGCGCCCGACGCGGTCCACTGTGCGACCTTCTACCCGGAGCCGGGGGTGGGTGACTACGTCGAGGAGGCGCTGCAGTCCGGCGCGCGCCTGTTCAAGATGCACGTGCAGGTGGGGGAGTTCGCGCCCGACGACCGCCGGCTCGACCCGGCCTGGGCCCTGCTCGAGTCCGCCCGGGCCCCGGTCGTGGTCCACTGCGGCTCGGCCCCCACCCCCGGTCGCTTCACCGGTCCCGAGGCGGTGGCCCGGCTGCTCGGCCGCTTCCCCGACCTCGTCCTCGTCGTCGCCCACCTCGGGATGCCGGAGTACGACGCCTTCGCCGACCTCGCCGGGGCCCACGCCGGGGTCCACCTCGACACGACGATGTGCGCGACCGACTTCACCGAGGCGTTCGCACCCCTGCCGCCGGGGTATGCCGCTCGGCTCGCGACCCTGCGCGACAAGGTCGTCCTCGGCTCGGACTTCCCATCCATCCCCTACCAGTACGCCCACCAGCTCGAGGCGCTCGCCCGCCTCGACCTCGGTGACGAATGGATGCGAGCCGTGTTGTGGGACAACGGCGCCCGTCTCCTCGGAATCGAGGATGCGGGCGACGATGGTGGATAGGTGCCACAGCGGCAGAGGTCGTCGGAGACGTGGCTCGGCTGACCACCGGTGGGCCGCCACCGCTCACCCCGCTCGCGCACGACCCGTTTGCGTCGGGGGCCCACCCCGGTCGTAGCGTGGCTGGCATGACGAAGACATGGTTCATCACCGGGACATCCAAGGGGTTCGGCCGTGAGTGGGCGATCGCCGCCCTCGAGCGTGGCGACAAGGTCGCGGCCACCGCCCGTGACACCTCCACCCTCGACGACCTCGTCCGGCGCTTCGGCGACGCGGTCCTGCCGATCGAGCTCGACGTGACCGACCGTGCGGCCGACTTCGCCGCCGTCGCGAAGGCCCACGAGCACTTCGGCGCCCTCGACGTCGTCGTCAACAACGCCGGCTACGGCCACTTCGGCTTCGTCGAGGAGCTGAGCGAGTCCGACGCGCGCGACCAGATGGAGACGAACTTCTTCGGCGCCCTCTGGGTCACCCAGGCCGCGCTGCCGTTCCTGCGCGAGCAGGGCTCGGGCCACATCATCCAGGTCAGCTCGATCGGGGGGATCTCCGCCTTCCCGATCGTCGGCGCCTACCACGCGTCGAAATGGGCGCTCGAGGGCCTGAGCCAGTCCCTGGCCCAGGAGGTCGAGGGCTTCGGCATCCACGTGACGCTCATCGAGCCGGGCGGGTTCTCCACCGACTGGTCCGGCCCATCTGCCCGTCACTCGGAGTCGTCCCCCGCCTACGAGGACCTGCGCGAGCAGACCCACCGCGAGCGTGCGGCCCGCAACACCTCGGGTCCCGGCGACCCGAAGGCGTCGGCCGCGGCCGTCCTGCGCATCGTCGACGCCGACGAGCCGCCGCTGCGCGTCTTCTTCGGGGCGGCGCCGCTCTCGATCGCCAAGAAGGACTACGCGTCCCGTATCGCGACGTGGGAGAAGTGGGACGACGTCGCTCAGCAGGCCCAGGGCTGACCGAGCCCCGGGCCCTGGTGGGGCTTCAGAGCCCGGTGAGCTCGAGGCCGAGCCAGGCGGCCAGGTCGGCGATCTCCTGGTGGACGTCGGCCGTCATCGCGGCCGTGAAGCGCACGTCCTCGTGGACCGCGTTGACGGTGAGCACGCCGGCCTTGCGGTCGGCCCGCGCGTCGAGCTTCCCGACGAGCCGGTCGTGGTGGAGGATCGGCAGCGCGAAGTAGCCCCAGCGCCGTCTCTCGGCGGGCTTGTACATCTCGAGGACGTACTCGAAGCCGAAGAGCTGCTCGGTGCGGACCCGGTCGTGGACGAGCCGGTCGAAGGGGCTGAGCAGGGCGGTGCGACCCCGGAAGTCCGTGAGGTCGAGGTATGCCGGGTCGACCCGCCACGCGCCCGGCAGCCCGTCCAGCTCGGCGGGCTCGCCGGCGTCGCCGACATAGGGGTCCTCACCCGGGATGACCGGCCCTCTGGGGCGGGCGATCCCGAGGGCGGCGAGGCGCCGCTCGCTGCGGTCGGCGACCGCCTGCTCGAGGGTGAGGGTCGGCAGGTCGGCCGGGTAGACCCGCGCGGGGAGGTCGAAGTACCGCTGGCGTCCCTTGCGACCGGAGATCGCCACCTCGCCGCGCAGTGCCATCGCCTCGAGCATCTTCGTCGTGTTGCGGTTGTTGGTCCAGCCGCTCGAGGGCCACGGGACGACGCTCGTGTCGGGGATGTCGCGGGAGAGCAGCGGGCCGTCCGTCTCGAGGGTGGCGAGGATGTCGCGCCGGAAGGCGGCGTTGGCGGTGAGCCACGTGGCCATCGCCGGGTAGGGCTCCGCGTCACGGACCTCGGCGATGACGGCCGGGACGTCGCGCGGGCTGCGGATGTAGGCGACGGTCTCGACGAGGGTGCGGTCGCGCTCGACGGCGGTGATTAGGTCGGCGGGGTCGTAGGACGCACCGAGTCGGCTCCACAGCACGAGGTCAGCGTTCGGCGCGATGGCGGCGGTGGGGTCGATCTGGAGCAGCGTCAGGCGCTCGACGGTGGTCACGAGGTCGGTGGGTCGCGGCCGGTCGAGCAGCTGCGCGTGCACGGCGATGCGTCGCGCCTGCTCGATGCTGAGTCGGTGGACCGCCATGCGCGTGACGATATCCAGTCGGGCCGACATCGCGGTGGATCATCGGCCTGCCGAAGATAGGGAGGTCGGCGCACGAGGATAGGGAGTCTGCCGGATGTGTCGGCGGGGTGGTCGGACCGAGGCTGGAGGAGTTCCCGAGCAGGCACGCCCACCAGGAGAAGATCATGGTCCAGCACTTCCGCAACACAGCCGGCACGACGACGCGCAGCGCCTCCGCCCGGCGCCTCTGCCCCGTCGTAGCCGTGGCCCTCGCCGCTTTGGCAGCCGGACCGGCGGTCACCGCGTCGGCACGCCTCCTGCCCGACCCGCCACCGCCCGGCGTCACTCAGGTCCTCTCCGTGCAGGAGGCCCTCGAGGAGCTCGCCGCCCTCGAGCGCACCGCGCGCTCGAGCTCCGAGCGCCGGATGCTGCACAGCGAGGCGGTCCACCTCCGCCACGGACACCGCGACTGGTGAGGTCCCCGCGCCCGAACCCTCTCGTGCGCCGACGGCCTCCGCGTCCTGCTGGCCGCCCATCTCATCGACGAGGTGGGTGGCGGCCCGAGGTTCCAGCACGCACTCATCCGCGACGCGTCCCCGCACTGACGAGCGCGGGGACCGGCTGGTCCGGGTGAGGCGCGTCGCCGACCGCGGCCTGGGCCCGCCAGAGGGCGGCCTCGAGCTCGGCCCGCACCGCGGCATACGCCGGGTCGTCGACCACGTTGTGCACCTGGTCGGGGTCCTCAAGCAGGTCGTAGAGCTCCCACTCCGCGGGGTGGCGCTCGTCCGAGCAGCCCGGGATCCCGAGACCGTCGTTGTAGAAGTAGATGAGGGTGTGCCGGTCGGTGCGGTAGCCGTAGTGCGCGCCGACGTGGTGGGCGCCGTCGTCGTGCATCCAGTAGCGGTAGTAGAAGCCCTCCACCGGCGGCTCGGGGGAGGGTGCGCCGACGAGTTCCGGCCAGAACGACCTTCCCTGCATCCGTGGGTGCCGGGCCGCGCCCGCCGCGTCGAGCAGCGACACCGCGATGTCGACGTTGGTGACGATCCCGCCGTGTACCTGACCCGCCGCGACCGAGCGCGGATAGGACAGCACGAAGGGCATCCGGATCGACTCCTCGTACATGAACCGCTTGTCGAACCAGCCATGGTCGCCGAGGAAGAAGCCCTGGTCCGAGCCGTAGACGACGACGGTGTCCTCCACGTCGCCGCGGGCCGCGAGCCAGTCGTGGACGCGGCCGACGTTGTCGTCCACGGAGGCCACGCAGGCGAGGTAGTCCTCCATGAAGCGCTGGTACTTCCACAGCGCCTCTTGCTCGGACGAGAGCCCTTGCGGCACAGGCTCCTTCAGGTCCTCGGCGTTGAGGTGGTCGGCCACGCGCATCGCGGCCCGTCGTGCCGTCTCGGAGCGCCCGTCGAGGTTGTCGGTGAAGGTGTCGGGCACGCGGATCGGCTCTGCATACATCCCTCGATGAGCATCGTCGGGCACCCAGGAACGGTGGGGCGCCTTGTGCCAGATGAAGACACACCACGGCTCGTCCCCCTCGAGCGAGTCCACCCACCGCAGAGCGAGGTCCGTGATGAGGTCGGTCGCGTAACCGGTCTCCGTGCGTACCCCGTCGGCCGAGCGGAAGCGCGGGTCGACGTACTCGCCCTGGTCGATGAGCACCTCCCAGTGGTCGAAGCCCTGGGGATCGTGTCCCGGCCCCTCACCCATGTGCCACTTGCCGACGAACCCCGTCCGGTAGCCGACCTCGTGCAGCTGGTCGACGAAGGTCGGCTGGCCGGCGTCGATCGGGGTGTCGAGCGTCGTCACGCCGTTGACGTGGCTGTAGGTGCCGGTGAGGATCGAGGCCCGGCTCGGCGCGCAGAGCGAGTTCGTCGCGAACATGCTGTCGAAACGCACCCCCGCCGCGGCGATCGCATCGATGTGCGGGGTGCGGTTGACGACCGAGCCGTAGGCGGAGATCGCGTGTGCCGCGTGGTCGTCACTGAGCAGGAAGACGAGGTTGGGTCGCTGCATACGGTCCAACCTACGTCCGCCCCCGCTCGCCCCCGCTCGCCCCCGGAATGCCCCGGAATACCTGCATGGGTGGCAGGGGTTGGCCACGGCATGGAGTCCTCGAAGCAAGCAACGGCAACGATCGGCGTCACCGGCCTCGCAACCATGGGTCGCAACCTCGCCCGGAACATCGCCCGGCACGGTCACACGGTCGCGGTGCACAACCGCACGACCGCCAGGATGACGAGCCTCCTCGAGGAGCACGGTGACGAGGGCGACTTCGTCGGGTCGGAGAGCCTCGAGGATTTCGTCGCCTCCATCGAACGTCCCCGAGCCATCATCATCATGGTCAAGGCGGGCGCCCCGACCGACGCCGTCATCGAGGAGCTGACCCCCCTGCTCGACGAGGACGACATCGTCATCGACGCCGGCAACGCCCACTTCGAGGACACCCTGCGACGCGAGCAGGCGCTCTCCGACAAGGGGATCCACTTCGTCGGCATGGGAGTGTCCGGCGGCGAGGTCGGAGCGCTCGAGGGCCCGTCGATCATGGTCGGTGGCTCCGACCATGCCTACGAGCGGATCGCGCCGGTCGTCGAGTCGATCGCCGCCCAGGTCGACGGTGTCGCCTGCGCCGCCCACCTCGGCGCCGACGCTGCCGGCCACTTCGTCAAGATGGTGCACAACGGCATCGAGTACGCCGACATGCAGCTCATCGCGGAGTCCTTCGACCTGCTGCGCGGCGAGCTCGGCCTCGAGCCGAGTGAGATCGCGGAGGTCTTCCGCGACTGGAACGACGGTGACCTCGAGTCCTTCCTCATCGAGATGACCGCCGACGTCCTCACCCACACCGACGCCGCGACGGGCAAGCCCTTCGTCGACGTCGTCGGTGACGCCGCCGAGCAGAAGGGGACCGGACGCTGGACGGTGCAGAGCGCACTCGACCTCGGGGTGCCGGTGACGGGCATCGCCGAGGCGACCTTCGCCCGCAGCCTGTCGGGCCACACCGAGCAGCGGGCAGCGGTTCGCGACGTCTTCGGTGGGATCGCCGTCGACGCGGGCTCCGCCACCGAGCTCGACCGGGACCAGTTCGTCGACGATGTCCGCGCCGCGCTCTACGCCTCGAAGATCGTCGCCTACGCGCAGGGCTTCGACCAGCTGGCCGCCGGCGCGAAGGAGCACGGCTGGGACCTCGACCTCGGCACCGTCGCGACGATCTGGCGGGGTGGGTGCATCATCCGGGCGCGCTTCCTCGACCGGATCCGCGAGGCGTATGCCGCTGACCCGGACCTCGACTCGCTGCTCACCGCGCCCTACTTCGCCGACGCCCTCCAGGAGGGCATCGCGGCCTGGCGCCGGGTCGTCGGGACGGCCGTGGCCTCCGGCGTGCCGACGCCGGCCTTCTCGTCCTCGCTCGCCTACTTCGACGCCCTGCGCCGGGACCGGCTGCCCGCCTCGCTGATCCAGGTGCTACGCGACAACTTCGGGGCCCACACCTACACGCGCACCGACCGTGGGGGCGCCTTCCACACCGACTGGTCGGGTGACCGCAGCGAGTCCGAGGTCTCCTGACCCCCCGCTCCCCGGGAACCGGCAGGGAACTCACGTGTTCGTCCCAGCCACCCGGGGGTCCGGCTGCGCACGGTGCCCGAGGCTCGACCGAGCCGCTTTCCCTGACCGACCGGAGAAGGGCACCCCATGCCGGTCGCCCACCACGTCCGCCGCCGCCGGAGCTGGGGGGTCGCCCTGAGCGCCGTCCCAGTGCCTCACCGCCTACGGGATCGCCTGCTACACAACGGCTCTCATCCGCAAGGCGTACGACATCCCCGCCACGTGGACCGGCAAGGGACAGTCGATCGTCATCGTCATCGTCGACGCCGATGGCAGCCCGACGGCGCAGTCCGACCTCGACGTCTACTGCCCCGCCGGGTGCCCAGCGACGATGACCGCCCACAAGGGGCAGCCCGCCGGCTGGGCCGGGGAGACGAGCCTCGACGTCCAGTGGGCGCACGCGGTCGCCCCCGAGGCGACGATCAACCTCGTCGTCGCCCCGAACAACTACGGCAGCTCGCTCAACGTCGCCGTGCGCCGGCATCCTGGCGAAGTGAGTCCCTGCCCCCCGATGCAGGGAGGTGGCCCGGACGCGTCGCGCCCGGGCCACCCGTTCGCCCAGTGGGTATGCCGCTCAGGACCCTTCTCCTGCAGCGCTGCTCACCGTCTCGCGGGACGGAAACCGGCGGCGGCGGCAGCCGCCAGAGTGGTGAAGCACTGCTCCGGGTTCGTCACGAGGTAGGACTGCTGGCCCGGGCTGTGGGCGATCATCGAGGGCTCGTTACCCTTGATCGGCTGGCTCTGCGGGCAGGGGTGGCGGTCGCCTGCGGACGGCCACGCGCCAGTGGGCGCTTCGGGCGCCCCCGGCGGGGTCCGCGGCGGTGTTGATGCGGCGGCGCTCGGGGCCACCGCGGGGCAGGACGGGTTCGAGCCGGTGGCGTCGGCGGCGACGTAGGCGCTCTCACGCGCATGGCGACCGTAACCATCGCGGGAGTCGTAGCGCGCGACGGCGAGGCCGTCGCTGATCTGGCTCAGGCCGGCGTCGGTCCCGGCCACGTCGACGTAGCGCAGCACGCGGCCGTAGCGGTCGACGTCGTCGCGGGCCCCCGGGGTCAGGGTGACCGGCCGGCCGGCGATGACGGCGCGGAGGTGGTCGGTCGCGGCGGTGAAGCCACACTGCCCGGTCTCCGGGGTGTCGATCCCGATGAGGCGCACCTTGACCCGCTCGCCGGCCCGGGTCGCCCAGATGGTGTCGCCGTCGACGATCTTGGTGACCGTCCACGACGCGGGCCGCGGGGCGACCGGCTGGGCCGACGTCGTGCTCGTCGACACCGCAGGGGCGGAAGCGGCTCCGGCGCTCTGGTCACAGGCGCTGAGGAACGCGAGGGGAAGGAGGGCGAGCACGCCGAGGCGGCGCAGGGTGGGACGCAGGGTGGGACGCAGGGTGGGAAGGGGGTGAGTCGGGGTCATGAAGTCATGGGGTCCTTGGTTCGGGGCAACGCTGTGGCGGGAGGGTCGCGGCGGAGGCGGACACCTGCTCCGGGCTGCCCCGGACCCTACCTGCCGAGGCTGCCTAGGGTGGACGGATGAGCGACACCTCCCAAGCCCCCACCCGACGTCCGAGCGCCGTCGTCTTCGACGTCAACGAGACCCTCTCGGACATGAGCCCGATGGCAGAGCGCTTCACCGACATCGGCGCGCCGGGCCACCTCGCTGCACCGTGGTTCGCCGGGCTGCTGCGCGACGGCTTCGCCCTGACCGTGACCGGCGCCAACCCGGCCTTCGCGGACCTCGCCCAGGACAGCCTGCGGACCCTCCTCACCGGGGCGGTCGGCGACCTCGAGGCTGCCGTCGAGCACGTGATGGGCGGGTTCACCTCGTTGTCCCTGCACCCCGACGTGGCGCCCGGCACCGGTGACCTCGCCGACCTCGGGCTGCGCCTGACCACCTTGAGCAACGGGTCCGCGTCCGTCGCCGAGGGCCTGCTCCGGCGGGCCGGCGTCGGCGGATCGCTTCGAGCGGCTGCTGTCCGTCGAGGACGCGCCCGCGTGGAAGCCGGCCGGGTCGTCCTATGCCTATGCCCTCGGTGAGCTCGGCATCGAGCCCGCGCAGGCCGTGCTCGTCGCGGTCCACCCGTGGGACATCCACGGGGCCCACGAGGCCGGGCTGATGACGGCCTGGGTCGACCGGTCGGGGTCGCCCTACCCGACCTGCTTCGCGGCTCCGGACCTCACCGTGGCGGGGCTGCCGGAGCTGGCCGCACGCCTCGGTGAGCTGCCCACCGCGCAGTGACGCGCCTTCGCGGGTGGCACGGCGGCCTGGCCCGTAGGGTCGGGTGATGCGTGCCGACCAGCTGACCGAACCCGTCGCCCACCACGCCGAGGGCCCCGTCTGGTCGCCCGGGTGGGGCGGGTTGCGCTGGGTCGACATGCTCGCCGGCGACATCCTCTCGCTGCGACCTGACGGCTCGATCGGGCGTCGCCACGTCGGCACGGTGGCTGCCGTCGTGCGTCCTCGCACCACGGGTGGTGCCGTGATCGCGGTCGAGCGCGGCTTCGCGCTCGAGGCCGCCGACGGGGAGCTCACCACCCTGGATCCCCTGTGGGACGGGCCGATCCGGATGAACGAGGGTGGGTGCGACCCTGATGGCCGCTTCTGGTGCGGCTCGATGGCGTATGCCGCGACCCCCGGCGCCGGGTCGGTCTACCGTCTCGCTCCCGACCACGACGTGACGAGAGCCTTCGGCGACGTGACGATCTCCAACGGCCTCGAGTGGACGCCCGACGGACACCGGGCGCACTACGTCGACACCCCGACCGGCCGCGTCGACGTCTTCGACTACGACCGGGAGGCGGGCCTGACGAACCGCCGTCCCTGGGTCGCCTTCGGCCCCGAGGACGGCCACCCCGACGGACTCACCGTGGACGCGGCCGGCGGTGTCTGGGTCGCCGCGAACGGTGGTGGCGCGGTCCGACACTACGACGCTGACGGCCGGCTCGACGAGGTCGTCGAGGTCGCCGCGCGCCAGGTCACCGCCTGCACCCTGGGCGGGGAGCGCCTCGACGAGCTGTTCATCACGACCTCGCGGGAGAACCTCGCGCCGGACGACGACCCGCTCGCCGGGTCGCTCTTCCACGTCACGGGGGTCTCCCCGGGCCAGCCCGTCCGGCCGTATGCCGGGTGACCGTGCACGCGTCAGCGAATCCGTTGGACCATCTGCCTGGACAGACCGAGTAGCCTCGCGGCGCTCGCCGAGGGTCCGGCCCACGGCTACGCCGTCGCCACCCGGCTCCAGTCCGCGGGCCTCGGCCGGATCAGGGGCGGGGCGCTCTACCCGCTGCTGGCGCGGGCCGTCGGCATCCCGCTCGTCAGCCTCGTCGTGGCAGCCCTCGTCGCCGTCCTCCTCGGCGGGAGGGCGTGAAGACGTCGACGGAGCTGAGGGCGGACGAGCAGGTCAGTCGGTGATGGTGACCCCGCGCCAGAAGGCGACCCGGTCGGTGAGCTCGGCGGCAGCGTCCTTCGGGGTGGGGTAGAACCAGGCGGCGTCCCGGTTGGTCTGGCCGTCGACGGTGAGCGAGTAGTAGGACGCCTGGCCCTTCCACGGGCACGTCGTGTGCGTGTCGGAGGCCTTGAGCACGGACGGGTCGACCGACGCGATCGGGAAGTAGTGGTTGCCCTCCACGACCACCGTGTCGGTGCTCTCGGCGATGACCTTGTCGTTCCACGTGGCGCGCATGACGTCTCCTCGGTTCGGCAACGGAATAGCAGGTCCAACAATCACGAACCCGCAATCCTTCCTCGCCTCAGGCAGGGCCCGGGCGGGTGACGTCCTGCACGACCTCGTTGCGCCGGAGGAACCACGGCTTGTAGGGCGGGTCGAAGCGGGCGTACCGCGGCGGCCCCGTGGCGACCAGCTCGGCGGCCGCGAGCGCGGACCCGAGCTCGGCGAGGTGGCGTCGGTAGCCGGACTCGGTCCACCGCCCGGAGAATCGCACGGCCGCCGCGAGCCGTTCCGGCACCGCACGGACCCGCACCTGCGGGTTGGTGGGGCTGGGAGCCGTCTCGGCGGTCATCCCCGCGGGCAGGACGAAGGCGATGACGTGCTCGCCCTCGCCCGACTCGGTCTGGGTGACCGGCGCCGTCATCGCGATCTTCTCCGAGCCACCTCGGGCGCTGCCCGGTTCCTGGACGACCGGCGCGGTCATCTCGATCGTCCGGGACGACGCGTTCTGGCCGGTGATGTAGCCGAAGAGCGAGCGGAACGCCTGGCTGCCGGCGCCCTCGAACGACCCGCGGACCGCGACCTCGGCGACGACATGTGCGGGGTAGCGGCGCAGCTCGAACCCGGGGAAGGCCTCGACCACCTCATACGGCTGCTGCTCGGTCATGCACCGACCGTACGCTCACTCCGTCCACCCCGCGGTGCCATGCTGAGGAGCGTGACCACCCCCTCGTCCCGCGGCCCCGTCGTCTTCGAGGCGCCCCCACTCAGCCCGGCGCCGACGACCCCGTCCGGGTATGCCGGCTTCGTCGGCGAGTGGCGCACCCTCCTGCTGCCGCTCCACCTGGCCGGCCGTGGTCCGGCCCTGGCTCGGGTGCCTCGCGGCGGCGGCGGCCCCGTCGTCGACGTCCCGGGTTGGCGTGCTCCCGAGGCGAGCATGGCGCCCTTGCGGCTCTACCTGCGTCGCCTCGGGCACGATGCGCGCGGGTGGGGCCTCGGGGTCAACGAGGGGGACCCGGAGCGGGACTCCGAGATCCTCGCCGAGCGGGTCGCCGCCCTGCACGCGAGCACCGGCCGCTCCGTGGCGCTCGTCGGGTGGAGCCTCGGCGGCCTCATCGCGCGGGAGGTCGCCCGGCTCGTGCCCGACGACGTGCACCAGGTCGTCACCTACGGCACGCCCGTCGTCGGAGGGCCCACCTACACCCTCGGGGCCCGCAGCTACGGCGCCGCCGAGTGCGAGCGGATCCTCACCCTCCAGCACGAGCTCGACCGCACCGACCCGATCCGGGTGCCGATCACGGCGATCTTCACCCGTCGGGACGCGGTCGTCAGCTGGCCGGCCTGCATCGACCGCGTCTCGCCGGACGTGCGTCACATCGAGGTCGGCTCGACGCACTTCGGGATGGGCCTCGACCCGCAGGTCTGGGAGACGGTCGCCCGCGCCCTGGCTGGCTAGGTGCGCCGTGCGAGCAGGTACGCCTGCGGCGTCGTCTCGTGGCCCTCGGCGTCCCGCACCACCCGGGTGTGCACGACGAGACCGACGGCCCGCATCGCTGCCTCGACCGCGTGGGGGTCGAGCCGGTGCGCGTCGAAGCGGACGTCGTGACCGTAGGCCCGCTCGTGCTGCACGACCGCGTCACCGGCCTGGAAGGCGACGACGAGCTGACCGCCGGGCCGCAGCACCCGGGCGATCTCGGCACACACGGTCGGCAGCTCGCCGGGGGGCGTGTGGATGAGGGAGTACCACGCGAGGACGCCGGCCAGCTCACCGTCGGCGAGCTCGACCATCCCGGGGGACAGGTCGATCCCGAAGACGTCGAGCCCGAGTGCGCTGAGGTGGCCGGTCAGCCGGCCGGGGCCACAGCCGAGGTCACCGACAGATCCGCCGCGACCATGTCGTAGGCACGGCGGGTGACGACGACGTGAGCGGGCTCGTCCATGGCGACGGACTTTAGCGGGGCGCGATGCTCAGAGCCGGTTGAGCACCTCGGTCATCTGCTTCTCGGTGTCGTCGGCGAGCTTCTCGAAGATCAGCTTCATCGCCGGGGTCGCGAGGACGGCGATGCCGTGCATCTCGAGGTCGGCGGTGTAGGTGATCTCGCTGCCGTCCGCGTGGGGGAGCACCTGGATCGTGTCGGTGGACGTCGAGCTGTCGTTGCGCCCGACGAGCACGACTCCGGTGTCGGAGACCTCGGTCAGCTCGTACTCGAGCTCGGCCTTGACGCCGGCGATCTTCGAGACGTTGTGCCACGTCGTGCCGACCTCGACCGGCCCGTCGCCCTTCCGGGTGCAGCTCTCGGTGCCCGGGTCCCACTCCTCGGCGTGGCCGAAGTCCTTGAGGTAGGGGATGACGGTGCTGGGCGGTGGGGTGACGACGAAGGTCCGGGACACGGTGGGCACGGTGGCTCCTCGGGGACGAGATGGCTGGGCGGCGCCGCGGGACGCGGCGGCCGGCAGTGGTCCCATACCCACCCCGCACCGGGGCGGCTGGCCCTGTCGAGGGTTGGCTCTGGCCGTCACCGCTCACCCCGAGGCCGTATGCCGTGTCACTCCTCGGGCCCGGGATGGCAGAGTGTGCGCTGTCAGAGCCGGCAGCCCGAAGGACGACCGATGAGCCTCGTCGAACGCGCACGTGATGCCCGCCAGCACCAGTTCCTCGACCACTTCGGCTGGGTCCTCGCGCTCGTCCTCGTCACCATCGCCGGCCAGTCCCTCGTCGACACCCGGGAGTCCTTCGCCGGCGCGACCCTCACCCACGCGCTGAGCGGCGCCGCGCTCGTGCTGGCGGTCCGCGCGTGTGGGGTCGGGCGCCGGTGGCGGCGGGCGGCTGACGCGCTCGTCGTCGCCACGGTGCTGGGCAACCTCCTCTACCTGCTCATCGTTGGCGGCGGCACTCCCGACCCCGGGGGGAGCATCGGGATCAACCCCGGCCTGCTGTGGGTGGTCGCGGCATCCATCGTGCCCGTCGTCGTGGCACGGCGGCTGCTCCACCACCGCGTCGTCACCGTGGCCACCCTGCTCGGAGCGGTCGCGGCCTACGCCCAGATCGCGGTGGCCTACGCCTTCATCTTCCAGTCGATCGACGCCCTGACCCACACCCACTTCTTCGGTGACCCCGTGTCGACGACGGTCTACATGTACGTGAGCCTCGAGACGATCAGCACGCTCGGCTTCGGGGACTTCACCCCCGTCACCGAGCTCGGCCGGCTCGCGGTCACGTCCGAGGCCGTCATCGGTCAGGTCTACCTCGTCACGTTCGTCGCGCTCATCGTCAGCCGGTTCGCGGCACGCCCGGACCGGTTCGGTCCGACCCAGCCGCCGGGGGAGGCGCCGGTTGGGGGCCCCGCGGAATGAGGGCGCACCCGACACGATCGGGCGCGGCGGGTGAGGATGGAGCGGTGACCACCCTCGACGGAGCCCATGTCCTCGTGCTCGGCGCCACCGGTGGCCTCGGCTCGGCGCTCTGCCGCCGCCTCGCCGCGGCCGGGGCCCGGCTCAGCCTGTCGGGCCGCGACCCCGAACGCCTGAGCCTGCTCGCCGGCGACCTCGCGAGTGCGGGCGGTGACGGCGCCGTCGTCACGACGGTGGCCGCCGACCTGACGACGCCGGACGGGCCGCGCCGGGTCGTCGACGAGGTCGTCGGGGTCAGATCGCTGGACGGGCTCGTCAACGCGGCCGGGGTGGTCGCCTTCGGCCCGGTGGCCGAGCTCGACGACGACACCCTCGACGACCTGCTCCTGCTCGACCTCATCGCGCCGGTCCGGCTCACCCGCGCCGCGCTCGCGCACCTCGGCCAGGGCGGTTTCCTCGTCCAGCTGAGCGCCGTCGTGGCCGAGAAGCCGATGGCCGGCATGGCCGCATACAGCGCGGCGAAGGCCGGGCTCACGGCCTTCGACGCGGCGCTCGCGACCGAGCTGAGGCGTCGGCGAATCCGGGTGCTCGACGTGCGGCCCCCGCACACCGAGACCGGTCTCGCAGGTCGGCCCGTCGCGGGCGAGGCGCCGACGCTGCCCACCGGCCTCGATCCGGCCGCGGTCGCCGAACGGGTCGTGCGGGCGATCCTCGACGACGAGCGCGACCTGCCCGCCTCGGCCTTCTGACCCCGGTCCCCCGCGACCACGGTCGGTCAGGAGCCGCGAGTCACGAGGTGGGGATGGTGCCCGCCACGACCCGCTTACCGACCGTCTCCTCGACGACGACCTCGAGCGGCAGGGAGATCTCCGTGGCGAGCTCGGCGAGCAGGGCCGAGGTGGGGGGCGCTCCGCTCGGCGTCGTGACCCGGATGACGATGCTGAGCGACTGGACGTCGACGCTGTTGACCTCCGCCCCGGGAGTGACGGCGAGCCAGCGGGTGGCCGCCCGGTTCGCGCCGTCCTTCCAGGAGCCGACGAGGACGCTCGCCACCGTGTTGCCGACGAGGGGCAGCAGCACAAGCACCACCATGGCACCGAGGGTCACGTGGGCGCGGCGACGAGGCCGCTTCGACGTGCGCTCGGACAGGGCCTGCTGGGTGTAGCCGAGAGCGGTGAAGACGAACATTCCGGCGAAGACGAGCGCGAGCATGTTCGACAGGAAGAGCACGAGCGCACCGAGCGCGAGAGCGACCGCCCCGCGGCCGAGGCATACCCCGGCCACCCCGAGCGGGGGCACGAGGGAGATCGAGATGGCGACGCCCGGCAGGACCGCCGCCACGTCCCGCCGCGAGAGCGCGATGGCGCCGGCGAGACCCGTGGCGATCGCGGCGATGAGGTCGATCAGTCCCGGGGACGTGCGCCCGGTGATCTGGCTGTTCGAGATCAGGTCGTAGGCGCCGGGCAGGACGAGCGAGAAGAGGGCTCCGACGAGGACGACGAGGGCCGAGCCGAGCAACAGGTAGCGCACGCCGCCGAGCCGCTCGCCCTTCACCAGCCCGAGTGCGATCCCCATGATCGGAGTCGACAGCGGGGCGATGATCATCGCCCCGATGACCGTCGCCGTGGAGTCGGCGAGCACCCCGGCGATGGCGATGACCGCCGACAGGCTCAGCAGGGTCCAGTAGGCCGAGAGCTTGGACCGCGTGTCACCGGTGGTGAGGTCGAGGTCGGCCGTGAGGTCGTCCAGGGTGCGGCGCTGGGTCTCCGGCAGGAGCGCAGCCCGAATGCCGTTGAGCATGACCCGAGTATGGCGCGTGGCCGACCCGGTGTCCGGGTGTCCGGACGACGCCGGCGGGGAGGGAGCCGAAGCGCCCTCCCCGCCGTTCGCGTGGTGACCGTCAGGTCACGGGGCGTAGATGTAGCGCATCCCGCCGATGTTGCTCAGCGTGCGGGTGTTGTAGTTGAACGCACCGGCGAGGGCGTTCATCTCGATGACGGTGACCTGGTTGCCACGGACCGAGGTGACCCAGGCGACGTGGCCGGCGCTCGAGCTGCCGTGGACGCCGGGCTGCATCACGAGGATGGAGCGGGCGCGGGGGGTGCTGCTCACGGTGTATCCGGCGCGTGCCGCTCCGCCGCCCCAGACCAGGGCGTTACCGGTCCAGCCGCCGGGGTAGAACCCGGTGGACCGGTGCCACTGGCTGAGGGCGCCCCACGTGCACTGGCCGCGCGTGGCCCAGTTGCCGGACGAGCGCACGCCGGTCGACGCGGACGGCGCGTAGCTGTTGCGCGAGCTCGACGACTTGGACCTGGCGGTCGAGTTCGTCAGGGTCGCCCGGCTCGTGGTCCGGGAGGCCCGGGCGGCGGCGGCCGCGCGGGATGCGGCGGCAGCCTTTGCCGCGGCGGCCTTGGCGCGGGCGGCCTTCGCGGCGGCGGCCTTGGCGCGGGCGGCCTTTGCCGCGGCGGCCTTCGCAGCCGCGCGCTGGTTCTTGACGACGAGGTCCTCGACGACGAGGGGCTTCGCCTCGGCGGCCTTGGTCTTGGCGGCGGCGCTCGCGATGCCTCCGAGGCCGAGCGCCTGCACGCTGTCGGTCGTGGCGATGGCCGAGGCGGGCGGACCGACGACGGTCGGCGCCTGACCGGCCACGGCGGCAACCGGGGCGTTGGCCTTCTCGGCGGCCGAGGCGGGCTGCGCGAAGGCGGCGACGAGGCCACCGGCGGCGGCGACGACGGCTGCGCTCTTGAAGGCGGGCTGGGCGGACTCGCGGGCGAGGAGCCGGAGCTCGCCGAGGGCGTTGTGGGGTCCGGGCGCGCGGTGGCGTCCGGGCAGGGGGGTGGTGTTCAAAGCGGACCTCTCAGCGCCTGCGAAGTTAGCTGTCGGGTTCGGGCCAGAGATCGCGCCCGGCCTGGTCACCGTGTCCCGACTCGCGTCGTGACCGTGCATCCAGGCTTCACCCCGAAGGACGTCCGGGGACGTCCGGAGGATTGGGTCCCCCGCTCCTGCCACGTGCTGTCATGAGGCCCGGGAGGCGTTGGCAGGACTAGGCGGTCCACCTCGCAGGCGCCCGACGTAGGCCGTCGGACCGTCAAAGAGTAAAGGAAGGGCCAAGTCGATGTCACATTGGCATAACGGCCGGGTGTGTCGACGCGGCGCGAGAAGCCCCCCGGTCGACGTGGTGGCGTCGGCCGAGGGGCCAAGGGGCGCAGCGGCATACCCCCTCGTGCATATGCCGCTGAGCCGGCTCTGGGGTGATCCGCGGGACTCGGTGGGTCAGGCGCCCGAGACCTTCGTGAGGTGTCCGAAGACGACGACGTTGTCGCGGTACTCGTTCCGGTTGTCGACCGGACCGCCACAGGTGACGAGGCGGATCTCGCTCCGGTCGAAGTCGCCCTTGTAGACGAGGTCGGTGGGGAAGGACGTCTTCTTGTAGGCCTGGACCCGGTCGACGGTGAAGGTGGCCCTCTTCTTGTCCGAGCGGGTGACGGTGATCGTGTCACCCGGCGTCACCTTGCCGAGGTTCCAGAAGATGCCCTTGCGGCCCTCGGGTGAGTCGACGTGGGCACCGATCACGCTGGGGCCCAGCTGCCCCGGGGTGGGACCGGCCTTGTAGAGGCCGACCTCGTTCTCGGTGCCGGGCACCGACAGGACGCCGTTCTTCTGCACGCTGAGCTCGACGAAGGTGCTGGAGCTCAGGCCGATGGACGGGATCTCGATCTTCGTCGGCTGCGAGGCCGGGAGGAAGTCGCTGAAGGCCGCATCGGGGGCTGCCGTGGTCGCCGATCCCGTGGGTGCGGGCGTGGTCGGGCTGCTGGGCGTGCTCGGGGCGCTCGGGGACGTGGTGGTGTCGGCGGGAGTCTGACCGGCGCTGGACGCCGACGCCGCGGCCGGGCTGGGCGGGGTGTCCCGCCCGCCGTCACCGCGGAAGCCCAGGACGAGGGCGACCGCGGCGACGACGAGCAGGACGAGGGTGGCCGACACGGCTCCGATGAAGCCGCGTCGACCCCCCTTCGTGCCGGTCGTGCTGGAGGTCATCAGCCCCGCGCGCGCTGGCGACGGGCCGCCATGGCACCAGTGCCGGCTGCGGCGAGGAGCGCGCCGCCACCGACGAGCAGCATGGCCTGGTTGCCCTGGTCGGCCGTGTTGCTCAGGCCGCCACCGGTGTGCATGCCACCGGCGGGCGCGGCCTTGAGGATGCCGCAGAGGGCCGGGTCGGTGGCCTCGGTCGGCAGGCTCGGGTCGAGGTCGCTCTTGACGTTGCCCGAGTACTTGCCGTCCTTGTTGTAGTCGACACCGTGCACGACGATGGCGGACTCGCCGGACAGGATGTCCTTGGCGACGGCGGGCGTGACCTGGATGCTGCCGCGCTCGTAGCTGACCTTACCGCCGGGGGCGGTGCTGAAGCGGTCGACGGCGAGGCCGCTCTTCGGGCTGGTGTCACCGGTCTTCGTCAACGACACGACGATGTCACCGTAGGCCGGGCCACCCTCGGTCGTGTTGATGTGGCCGTCGCCGTTCTTGTCGTCGGCGATCGTCGGGCACATGTGCGCTGCGCCGGGGGCGTAGTGGATGTGCGCGGCGTGGGGCATGTCGGGGAGCAGGCCGGTGGCGGCGAACTTCACCGTGACCGTGGTGCCGGAGA
Organism: uncultured Actinomycetota bacterium; assembly: GCA_963764195.1. Taxonomy (GTDB): domain Bacteria; phylum Actinomycetota; class Actinomycetes; order Actinomycetales; family Dermatophilaceae; genus JBDSSS01. The sequence continues at coordinate 54,636 of CAVXRG010000002.1, read as the reverse complement.
CCGTCACCTGGGCGTTGCCGCTGCCGGTGACGCCGTTCTCGGCGACGGGGTTCAGGGTTCCGCTGACCCAGGAGTCGGCCGCGAACGCCGGGGCGACGCTGAAGGCCATGGCGGCAGCAGCCGCAAGGCTGGCTCCGGCGATGCGGGTGGTGGTGTTGCTCATGGGTGGTTCCTCCTTGACGGGGAGACGACCGCTCGGTTCCTGATGTGCTCGAACGGGGTCAGGTGACCATCTCCACGCCGTGGTTCGCTGTGGCGGCGGGACCGGATTGGTCGGCTGGGAGATCTTTTTTTGCCGGCCCGTCCTGCGCCGTCGGACGGGTCCCGGGATCGGGGGCCGTCCCACGGCGTCCGCTGGGTAGGCTCTGGGCATGAGCCACCAGCCCGTTCGGCGGCCCTTCCCGGAGCCGGACATCGCGGTCGACACCAACCGCCTCTGGGCGGGAGGGCTCGCCACGGCCGTCGTCGCGGGTCTCGCGGCGGCCGTCGGCGTCCTCATCGTCCGTGACATCGCGGGGGTGAAGCTCCAGGAGCCGGCGATGCTCCTCGGCCTGACGGACTCCCTCGCCTTCAACTACGCGTTCACCGCGTTCCTGCTCGCGCTCGCGGCGTGCGGCATCGGCCACCTGCTCTCCCTGACGACGCCGCGCCCGAGGGTCTTCTTCACGTGGATCGTCGGGCTCGTCACCGTTGCGGCGATGGTCGTCCCCTTCGCCGGGGAGGCGAGCCTCGGGAGCCAGCTGAGCACGGCCGTCATCAACCTCGTCGTCGGGCTGGCCGTCGCCTCCCTCCTGTCGGCCGTGCTGTCGCGCACCGTCGTCGATACCGAACGGACCTGGCAGGAGCCGTGATCCCCGAGCCGGGGCTCGCCACTGGCTAGGGTCAGACGGTGTTCGACGACTCGGTCCACGTCCTCGCCCGCGCGCGTCGGGTGCTCTCCCAGCACGTCCTCCCCGCGGTGCACCGCGACCGGGTGCCCCTGACGGTCCGGGCCTGGTGCGTCCCCGGGGAGCCGGTCCCCGCTGCGGCGGCGCTCGCAGCGGCGGCCGAGGGTGACTTCGAGCCGACGGACCCCGGGCAGCCGTGGGGTGCCCCGTGGTCGACGTGGTGGTTCGAGATCACGGGAGAGGTCCCGGCCGACTTCGCCGGCGAGGTCGTCGAGGTCGTCGTCGACCTCGGCTTCACCGGCGAGGGGCCCGGCTTCCAGGCCGAGGGCCTGCTGCACGACGCGGACGGTGTGCCGCTCAAGGGGATCCACCCGCAGAACCGCTGGCACCGCGTCACCCGGTCCGCCGCCGGCGGTGAGAGCGTCCACCTCTACCTCGAGGCGGCCGGCAACCCGGCGCTGATGGACGACGGCTTCCGGCCGACCCCGCTCGGCGACCTGGCGACGGCGGGCAGCGAGCCGCGCTACCGCCTGGGCCGGGTCGACCTCGCCGTCCTCGACCCGGAGGTCTTCGCGCTGGCGATGGACCTCGACGTGCTCGTCGACCTCGCGACCGAGCTGCCCGCGGGCGACAACCGCCGGCACGAGGTCACCGTGGCGCTCGACGACGCCCTCACCGCCCTCGACGTGCACGCCGTCGGGGCCACCGCTCCCGCGGCACGAGCCGCCCTCGCCGGGGTCCTCGCGGCGCCGGCGACCGGGAGCGCCCAGCAGCTGACCGCGGTCGGGCACGCGCACATCGACTCGGCCTGGCTCTGGCCCGTGCGCGAGACGGTCCGCAAGTGCACCCGCACCTTCGCCAACGTCACGGCCCTCACCGCCGACTATCCCGAGCTCGTCTTCGCCTGCTCGTCGGCGCAGCAGTACGCCTGGGTCAAGGACGCGCAGCCCGAGGTGTGGCAGCGGATCCTCGACGCCGTCGCGGCCGGCTCGTGGGAGCCGGTCGGCGGGATGTGGGTCGAGGCGGACGGCGTGATGCCGAGCGGCGAGTCCCTCGTGCGCCAGCTCCTCCTCGGGCAGCGCTTCTTCGAGGCCGAGCTCGGCCGTCGGTGCACCGGCGTGTGGTTGCCCGACTCGTTCGGCTACTCAGCGGCATACCCGCAGATCGCGAGGCTCGCCGGCGCGCAGTGGTTCCTCACCCAGAAGCTGTCGTGGAACGACACGAACTCCTTCCCGCACCACACCTTCTGGTGGGAGGGCATCGACGGCACGCGGGTGCTCACGCACTTCCCGCCGGCCGACACCTACGAGTCCAAGCTCGGTGGCGGCGACGTCCACCGCTCAGGCCGCCAGTTCCGCGAGAAGGGCCGCTCGCGCAAGGCGCTCATCCCCTTCGGTTTCGGCGACGGTGGCGGTGGTCCGGAGCGGGAGATGCTCGAGCGGGCCCGCCGACTCCGCTCCCTCGAGGGGTCTCCTGCGGTCGAGGTCGGGACCGCGCAGTCCTTCTTCGACGCGGTCCGCGAGGAGTATGCCGCCCACGCCCCGACGTGGTCCGGCGAGCTCTACCTCGAGCTCCACCGGGGCACCCTGACGAGCCAGCGGGCGATGAAGTCCGGCAACCGCGGCTGCGAGGCGCTGCTCCGGCAGGCCGAGCTCGTCTGGACGATGGTCGACGTCCGCGGGCTCGGTGAGTGGCCCGCCGGGCGGCTCGGCGCGGTGTGGGAGCGGTTGCTGCTGCTCCAGTTCCACGACATCCTGCCCGGCAGCGCGATCGCGTGGGTCCACCGTGAGGCGCGCGAGGACTTCGGCCGGCTGACCCGCGAGCTCGAGGCGCTCGTCGCCGAGGGTCTCGCGGCGCTCGGTGGGGGCCTGCTCAACGCGGGGCCGTTCGCCCGCCGCGAGGTCGTCGAGGTCGACGGCTCGCCGCACCTCGTCGTCGTGCCCCCGCTCTCGGTCGGACCGGGGCGCCCGACCGAGCCGTCGCAGCCGGTGACCGTCGACGGGCTCACGCTGGCCAACGGCCTCGTCACCGTCCGGATCGCCGAGGACGGCTCGATCGACCGGCTCGTCGACCACCGGGCAACTGGCACCGAGCGCGCCGGGGGACGCGACGCCCTGCCCCGGGGCCTGCGCGCCGCCGAGCTGCGCCTGCACCCGGACGTCCCGGCGAAGTGGGACGCGTGGGACCTCGACCGCCCGCACGCCCGCACCTGGACCTCCCCCGAGCCGGCCGCCATCGAGGTGGTCGAGGCAGGTCCGCTCCGGGCCGTCGTCGAGGCCCGCACGAGGGTCGGCGCGTCGACCCTCGTCCAGCGCACGACGCTCACGGCGGACTCGCCGCGCGTGGACGTCGAGGTCCGCGTGGACTGGCGCGAGCGCGAGCGGGCCCTCGCGGCCTACGTGCCGGTCTCCGTCCTCGCGACGCACAGCAGCGCCGAGATCCAGTTCGGCCACCTGCGTCGCCCGAGCCACGAGAACACGTCGTGGGAGGTGGCCCGGCACGAGGTGGTCGCGCACCGCTGGCTCCACGTCGGCGAGGAGGGCTGGGGACTCGGGGTCGTCAACGAGTCGACCTACGGCCACGCGGTCCGCCGCTCGGTCACCGAGGCGGGCGAAGCCGTCACGACCGTGCGGCTCACGCTGCTGCGGTCACCGTCGTTCCCGGACCCGACGACCGACAGCTCGGCCGAGGTCGGCGAGCACGTGCTCCGTTTCGGCATCGTCCCCGGCGCCGACCTCCACGAGACGATCGAGCACGGGTATGCCGTCCACCTCCCGCTCTCGGGGTCGGCCGGACCCCAGCAGGATGCGGTCACCGGCACGTTCCTCACCGTCGACGGCCACGGAGCCGTCGTCGAGGCGGTCAAGCTCGCCGAGGACGGCAGCGGCGACGTGGTCGTGCGCCTCTACGAGTCCCTCGGCGGCCGACGGCGAGTGGGCCTGCGGCCGGGGTTCTCGGTGGGCGACGTGCAGGAGGTCGACCTGCTCGAGGACCCCAGCAGCGCGGCGCTCGACGGTCGCCGGGCCGTCGTCGGTGTCGCGGAGGACGGCCGGGTCGAGCTCGAGCTGAGGCCCTTCCAGATCGTCACGCTCCGCCTGGTGCGTGCCGAGCCGCCGTCTCGGACCTGAGACCAGGTCGACGGTGGGGCCGGTCCGGTCAGGGCCGGCTGTAACCGGCCCGGTGGTGCACGTCCACGGGGTGCCGGTCGATCAGCATCCGCGCGATCCGGTCGACGAGGTCGAGCGGCATCGGCTCCCGCAGCGGGAAGCCCACCGTCTCTCGCGCCCGACGGAAGGGGGCGATCTCGCGCTCGAAGGTCGCGTCGCCGCGAGGCACGGGGTAGAGGCCGAGGTGCTTCTTCCACCCGGCGAAGTAGAGCAGCGGCTTGCCGTCGACGCGGTAGCAGGCCATCCCGTAGCTGACGCGCTCCTCGGCTTGGGGCATGGCAGTGCGGATGATGTCGCGGACCTCGTTCAGCGCGTCGCGCGTCTCATCGGCAAAGGAATCGACGTAGTCGTCGACGGATGCGAATTTGGTCGCCATCCACGGCTCCTGGCTCGGCACGAGGTTTTTCTGGTTGGTCCTGTTATCGGTGGGATCGATCCACGTGTCACCCACGGTAGGGGGGCTTGCGTCTGTGCGCCACTCGGGCTCGGGGCCGAGCGGCCCGCAGGGTACGTCGGTGAGGTCGTCAGGTACGGATCGGTGAGGGTGCGCGGCTGCCCGAGGACGCTGCCGTCCGGACGATGCGCCGGCCTGAGCACCGCCGGTGCTGACTCAGACCGCGAGCCAGCGCTCGCCGGAGAGGACCCGGGCGATGGTCGGGGACGGATCGGCTCCGAGCAGCGTCGAGGCCGCGAAGTCGGCGGCGAGACCGTCGAAGAGCCCGTGGTGACGCAGCATCGCGTGGCTGCCGCCCTCGACGGTGACGAACCCGACGTCGGCGGTGCGAGCGAGATCGCGTGCGACGTGGGCGGCGTTCGTCGGGCTGGCCACCCGGTCGTGGTCGCCGTGCACGATGAGGACCTGCCGCCCGGACAGGTCGATCCGTCCCTCGGCGGGATAGACCCACGGCGCGAGGGCGACGGCGCTGCGCACCTGCGGCCGGTTCGCCGCGAGCAGGGCCGCCCGTCCGCCGAGCGAGTGGCCGACGAGGCAGACCGGGACGTCGGCGCCGAAGCGCTCGGCCGCCTGTCCGAGGGCCCAGTCGACGTCGTCGACCGGCGTCGTGTCGCCGTCCCAGCCGCGGTGGGAGTTGAGCAGCCGCAGCACGGCCACCTCGCCCTTCGTCCGGCGGGCGATGCGAGCCGCGACGGGCACCATCCGCAGGACGGACAGCTGGGTGGCACTGACCGGCATCGCCCCACCCCGGGCGGCGCCACCGTGCAGCACGAGGACGACTCCACGCGGCGCCGCCGGCGCCGTGCGGTCGATGAGGCGGGCACGGTTCATCGAAGCGTCCTCTGGGTCACGGGGGTGGTTCGGCGTGGAGGGTCGTCTGGTTTGGGACGGGGCGCGCGGGGTGGGCCGGGTGCGTGGGTCAGGGCCGGACCATCACCTTGATGGCGCGCCGCTCGTCCATCGCCCGGTAGCCCTCGGCCACCTCGTCGAGCGGGAGGGTCAGGTCGAAGACCCGGCCCGGGTCGATCCGGCCGTCGAGGACCCGCTCGAGCAGGTCCGGCAGGTAGGCGCGGACGGGCGCCATCCCGCCGGCCAGCCCGACGTTGCGGACGAACATCCGACGCACCGGCAGCTCCACGCCGTGGGGGGCGCCGACGAAGCCGACGGTCGAGCCGGGCCGGGCGATCTCGGAAGGCGGTGCCCATCGACTGGTCGGTGCCGACGCACTCGAGGACCGCGTCGGCGCCGATGCCGCCGGTCATCTCGAGGATCGCCTCGACGCCGGCGTCGCCGCGCTCCGCGACGATGTCGGTCGCCCCGAAGGCGGTGGCGAGCTGCTGGCGCGACTCGTGGCGCGACATCGCGACGATCCGCTCGGCCCCGAGCTCCTTGGCGGCGATGACGCCGCACAGGCCGACCGCCCCGTCGCCGATGACGACGGCGGTGCTTCCCGGCCGGACCCGGGAGGAGACGGCCGCGTGCCAACCGGTCGCCATGACGTCGGCGAGGGTGAGCAGCGACGGCAGGAGAGCGTCGTCGGGGACCCCGTCGGTCGCCACGAGGGTGCCCTCGGCCTGGTGCACCTTGACGAGCTCGGCCTGCCCCGACTCGGTCCAGCCCTGGTTGGCGCAGACCGAGGTCATCCCGGCGCGGCAGTGCGGGCACGTGTTGTCGCTGTGGCAGAACGGGATGATGACGAAGTCACCGGCGGCGAAGGACCGCACCTCCGCCCCGACCTCCGCGACGATGCCGACCGCCTCGTGGCCGATGGTCGAACCCGCCGTGATCTCGTTCTCCCCGCGGTAGGGCCACAGGTCCGAGCCGCAGATGCAGCCGGCGACAACCCGCACGATGGCGTCGGTCGGGGCGTCGATGGTCGGGTCGGGGACCTCGCTCAGGCGGATGTCCCGGGCGGCGTGGATCGTCGTGGCTCGCATCCCGTCATCCTCACCCGGCGACGGGGCGGCGTCCACACCGGCCCCCCGCGGAGCCATCGGGTCGTCGCGGCACCGGCGGGGTCGACGGGTGGTTGCTCAGCCGCGGGAGCGGAGCCTGAGGTGGGGCAGCTCCGGGGCGGGCAAGGTGCTGTCCCACTCGGCCGGGAAGGTCCCGAACTGCGCGTCCTCGGCGGGCTCGGCGAGGTCGCGCTCGCGCTGCCAGGCCTCGCGGAAGGCGAGGACCTCCTCGTGGCTGCGTCCGATGAAGTTCCACCACATGACGATCTGCTCGCCGAGCGGCCGTCCGCCGAGCAGCAGGAACCGCGCCTCCTGCCCGCCCCCGGCCTCGACGTGCAACCGCGCGGACCCCGTCGGGGCGAAGGCGATCTCACCCGGCTCGGCCGTGGCCCGGCCATCGCCGGACACGCCGGACGCGTCGGGCACGTCGGGCACGTCGGGCACGTCGGGCACCGACAGGGTGAGTCGGCCGGTGTCGCAGAGCAGCCCGTGCTCGTGGGCTGCATCGACCTCGATCTCGAGGCTTGCACCGGCCGGGAGGGTGACCTCGGCGCCGACGAGCTCGGAGTGCATCGACACGGGGGAGGTCTGACCGAGGAGGGTCCCGAGGAAGACGAGGACGCGGGCCCCGTCGACCGTCGTCACCTCGGGTGCGTAGTGCTCGAAGCGTGGCGCCGTGTGCCGCGCCGCCTCGGGCAGGGCCACCCACAGCTGGGCCCCGTGCAGGGTCGTCGTCTCGGGCGTGGAGAACTCCGAGTGGGCGATCCCCGCACCCGCGGTCATGATGTTGAGCTCGCCCGGCCGGACCACGGCGTGCGCGCCGGTCGTGTCCCGGTGCTCGACCTCGCCGCGGAAGAGCCAGGAGACGGTCTGCAGCCCGGTGTGCGGGTGACCGGGCACGCGCATCCCGCCGCTGACGGACACGTCGTCGGGGCCGTAGTGGTCGACGAAGCACCAGGCCCCGATGAGCGACCGCTCCCGCTGGGGCAGGCTGCGTCGGACCGTCATCGCCCGGGGTCCGCCGAGCGGCACGTCGCGGCTCGGGAGCAGGCTCACCGCGGCGCCCCTGTCGGCACGGCTCTCGCACGTCACCTCATCGGGCGACCGGTCCGGGTTGCTCACCCGCCCACGCTAACCCGCCGGCCCGTCGCAGGGCCTCTCGACGACGCCCCTTCCCGAGACACCCCCTTGGCGACGACGCCCCTCTCGCCGGCGCTACGGTCGGGTGGTGCGCCCGAGCCCCGACCCCCGCCCGGCGGCCCCGGGTGGCGGCCGGCCCCGCTGGTCCGCGTGGCGCGTCGTGTGGTGGTTCGGTTTCGTCAGCCTCGCTGCCGACATGGTCTACGAGGGGGCCCGCTCGGTCTACGGCCCGCTCCTGGCGACCCTCGGGGCGAGCGCCCTCGTCGTCGGTCTCGTCACCGGGCTCGGTGAGGCGATGGCGCTCGTGCTGCGCCTGTTCTTCGGCCCGCTCGCGGACCGGTCGGGCCGCTACTGGGCCCTGACGATCGCCGGCTACGGCCTCACCGCCGTGTGCGTCCCCCTCCTCGCGGTCACACCCTTCGTCGGCGGCGCCGGCCTCGCGCTCGGGGTCGTCCTCATCCTGCTCGAGCGGTCGGGCAAGGCGGTCCGCAGCCCGAGCAAGTCGGCCCTGCTCGCGCACGTGGCCGGAGCGGTGGGCCGCGGGCGCGGCTTCGGGGTGCACAAGGCCCTCGACCAGATCGGCGCCTTCGCGGGGCCGCTGATCGTCGCGGCGCTCATCGCGGCGACGGGGGCGATCTGGCCCGCCCTGCTCGTCCTCGCCGTTCCGGGCGCGGCCGCGATGCTGCTCCTTGCGGTGATCCGCGCGCGCGTGCCCGACCCGTCGGTCTACGACCCCGCCCCGGTGGCGGCCGAGCCCGCCGACGACGCTCCCGGGTCGACTCCGACCGGGGAGCCCAGCGGCATACCGGCGACGCACGGCCCGGCCGGTGTCCGGGGGGTGCGGGCCTGGTTCGGCGACGCCGTCGGACGCGGTCTGCCGCCGGCCTTCCTGCGCTACGCCCTCGCCGCCGGGCTCACGACGGGTGGCCTCGTCACCTTCGGGATCATCGGCTACCACCTCACCGTCGAGGGGCTGCTGCCCGTCGCGGCCGTGCCCCTCGCGTATGCCGGCGCGATGGTGATGGAGGCGCTCGCCGCCCTCGGCGTGGGCGCGGTCTACGACCGGGTCGGCGGCTCGGCGCTCTATGCCGTCCCGGTCCTCGTGGCGCTCGTGCCGGCCCTCGCGCTGGCCGGGAGCGTCTGGCTCGCGCTCGCCGGCATCGCCGTGTGGGGCCTCGCGCACGGCGTGCAGGACTCGACCGTCAAGGCGCTCGTCGCCGACCTCGTCGCCGCGCCGCGGCGAGCCACCGCCTACGGCGTCTTCGCCGGGGTCCAGGGCGGTTTCGCCGTCGTCGGCGGGCTCGTCGCCGGCTGGCTCTACGGCCGCTCGGTGCCCGCCCTCGTCGTGGTCGTCGCGCTGAGCCAGGCCGTCGCGCTCGTCCTGCTCGTGCGCACCGTCCGTTCTGTTCGCGGCGTGCGGGTCGCCTGAGCCGACCGACCCATCCGCCGGCTCCAGGGCTCCGAACCCCTGACACCAGCAACGATCCGCAACGAGCACTGCCCGCCCTGGAGGCGCCATGAAGCTGCACACCGTCCCAGCCGCCCTCGCCCTCGCGGCCCTGGCGGCCTTCGGCCTCAGCGCCTGTGGCGGAACGGCCGAGGGGGTGCCCGGCGGTCCCGCGGCAGCCACGCCCGCCCCGACCGAGATGTCGATGGCGCCGGGCGAGACGATGACGCCCGGCATGACGATGGCGCCCGGCGAGACCATGGCACCCTCCACAACCACCCCATCGACCCCGTCTACTCCGTCGGCGAACGCGGCCGGCGTCAGTGAGCCGAGCGCCAAGACGACGATGGTCTGCGGAGACGAGACGATGGACAACGTCACGGGCCTCGCCGGCGTCGACGCGATCCCGACGACGACGTCGTGGAAGGACGGGCTCTTCACCTGCACCTACGACCTCGCCGAGGGCCAGTTCGTCATCACCGTGAAGCAGTCGGCCGACGCCGCCACGGCCAAGGCCCACTTCGACAGCATCCGCAAGGGAGCCGAGGGAGCCCGTGACCTCACCGGTCTCGAGTCCCTCGGGGTCCCGTCCTATCGCACCACGAGCGGGCTCGCGGTCTTCGTCAAGGACGAGATGACGCTCACCGTCGACCCGACCCGTCTCGCGGCGACCGTCGGACCGGAGAAGACCGACCGCAGCAGCTTCGCCTACACCGTGGCCACGACGATCCTCGCCTGCTGGACCGAGCACCCCTGAGTCATCCGCACCACGCGCACCACCCACTCCACCCTCCACCGGAAGGCTCCGTCATGCCCACTCGCACCAGCTCCACGACAAGCGCGACCAGAACGACCAGCGCGACCAGCACGGCACGAGGACTGCGTCGCGGCCTCGCCGTCGGTGCAGTCGCCGCCGGGGCCGTCGTCGCCAGCGCGACCGGTGCGCTCGCCCACGTGTCGGTGACGCCGACGGTGACCGAGGCCGGCGCCTACTCGTTGCTGACCTTCGCCGTCCCGCACGGCTGCGACGGCTCGCCGACGACGAGGATCTCGATCGAGGTCCCGGAGGCCCTCGTCACCGTGACCCCGACGGTCAACCCGGGCTGGACGGTGAAGAAGGTGATGACGACGCTCCCCACCCCGGTCGACGACGGCCACGGTGGCCAGTACACCGAGCGGGTCAGCGAGGTCGTCTACACCGCACGCACCCCGCTGCCCGACGGCTACCGCGACACCCTGACGCTCCAGGCGAAGCTGCCCGAGAAGGCGGGGGAGACACTGAGCTTCCCCACGGTGCAGACCTGCGAGAAGGGCGAGACCGCCTGGGTGCAGGTGCCCGCCGCGGGCGAGGACGAGGACTCGCTGGAGCACCCGGTCCCGGCCGTGCTCATCACCAAGGCCGCCGCCGCGGACACGGCGGAGACCGCGTCGGCGACGACCGTCAGCAGCATGCCGGTCTCGGCGGCGGTGGCGACGAGCTCGACGAGCCCGGTCGCCTGGGCGGGCCTGGCGCTCGGCGCCGCCGGAGCGGTCCTCGGCGGCGCTGCCTTCGTCCGCAGCAGCAGGAAGCCCGCCTGAGCCGATGAGCTCTCGACCCGGCGAGGACCACGGCGCGGTGTGGCGCCGTGCCCTCGCCGTCGTCGTCCTCGCCGGGCTGTCGGCCCTCCTCGGAGTCGTCGGGCTCGCCGGACCCGCCTCCGCGCACGCCGTGCTGGAGTCGACGGACCCGGTGGCCGGCTCCGTCGTCACGCACGCGCCCTCGGTGATCACGCTCACCTTCAGCGAGCCGGTCCGGGCCCAGCCCGCCGGCACGACGATCCTCGACGCCTCCGGCGCTCGCCGCCCGGTCACGGTCCACACCGCCGACCGGACCGTGCACATCACCCCCACCGAGGCGCTGCCGGACGGCCCGGTGGTCGTGAGCTGGCGGGTGATCTCGGAGGACTCGCACCCCATCACCGGGGCCTTCTCCTTCACGGTGGGCGCGGCCGGTGCCGGTGTCACTCCGGTCATCCCCACCACATCTCCCGAGGCGGCCCCGACGACGATCGGCCGGGTGGTCGCCCAGGGGCTGACCTACGTCGGCATCCTGCTCGTGGCAGGTCTCGTGCTCTTCGAGCTGGCACTCCTCGTCGGTTCGCCCAACGCGACCGCGGGCGGGTCCGGCCCGTCACGGGTCCGCCGTCGGCTGTCGCGGGCTCGCTGGGCCGGCGTCGTCCTCACCGCGCTCGGCGTCGCCCTGGCCGTGCCGCTCGTCGGGCTCTGGCAGCAGGGACTCGGCTGGTCGGCGCTCGGCGGCCCTGCCTTCTGGCAGCAGGCCCTCGTCTCGCCGACCGCCCTGGCCGGCGGCCTCGGCCTGCTCGGGCTCGTCCTCGCCGCCGCCTCGTCCGGGCGCGTCTCCACCCGGGCCCTCGCCGTCGTCGGCGCTGCCGTGGCGCTCGGCTCCCTCGCGCTCGTCGGGCACACCCGGACCGTCGAGCCGGGGTGGCTCGTCATCGGTGCGGACCTCGCCCACGTCGGGGCGGGCGCGGTCTGGCTCGGCGGGCTCACCGGTCTCGTCGTGCTCTTCGCCCGGTCGTCGGCCGCGTCAGCCGACGACGCCGCCGCCACCACGGCGCGCTTCTCCGCCGCCGCGACCTGGGCCGTGGCGGTCGTGGCCGCGACGGGCCTGCTGCTCGGCTGGCGCATCCTGGGCTCGGTCGACGCGCTCTTCACGACCGGCTACGGCCGCACGCTGATGGTCAAGACCTCGCTCGTGCTCGTCGTGCTCGCCCTCGCCGGCTGGAACCGCTACCGGCTCCTGCCCCGCGTGCGCCGGGCATCGGCCGCGTCCGCGTTCGGCCTCCTGCGCACGACCGTCCGGGCCGAGGCCGTCCTGCTCGTCGCCGTGTTGCTGGCGACGGGTGCACTGACCGGCCAGAGCCCGCGGCCGGAGACCTCGGCCGGTGCTCAGGGCGCCGTGGACCACGGCGCGATGGACCATGGTGAGACGGGCTCGGCGACCGGGCCGGGTGACCGGGTGCTGCCGCTCACCACCGGGACCGGCGCGGCCGCAGGGACGCTGACCGCCCGGGTCGCCGACGTCCGCCGGGGCGGCGGCTCGATGGGGCTGACCCTGGCCGGCGTCGACGGGCAGCCGCTCGTCCCCGTCGCGGCCCCGACCCTCGCGCTCTCCCTCAGCCGGGGGGCGAGCCGGATCGGGCCGGTCTCGCTGCCGCTCGAACAGACCGGTCCCGGCACCTACCGCGCCGCCCTCGACTTCCCGCTCGGCGGTCGATGGACCGTGCAGGTCAGCGTCCGGACGAGCACCTACGACAACCCGGTGGTGACCTTCCCCGTCGACGTCCCCTGAGCGGCAGCGTCGTCGACCTCGCCACGGATGAGCGGGGCGAGCGCGATGAGCAGCAGCAGCGCCCCGAGCGGGAGCAGGTCCCATGGTGAGGCGAGGGCCACGACGGCGAGCGCGGCGACCCCGATCGACGTGAGCGGCATACGGGCGACGTCCGAAGGGGCGACGGCCACCGCGAGGGCGAGCCAGCCGAGCGTGGCGAGGGCGGCGACGAGGGTCGCCGTGGCGGCGAGGTGGTAGGCGCCGGTGCCGGCCGCGTCGCCGAGCCCGTCCACCCAGTCGAGGATCCCGTGGGCGAAGAGGAGCAGCGGACCTGCGAGGGCGAGACCCCGGACCCGCTCGGCGGACCGGGTCCGGGGTGAGGGGGTCGACCGGGCGGTCGCGGTGATCGTGGACATGATCCCAGCGTGGCGTCGGGCGCCGGCCCGGACCATGGGGTGGCACCCTGAGCCGACCCCGAGTCGACCCCGACGGTGCAGGATGGCTCGCATGTCCCCCACCGACTCCACCGACTCCACCGACTCCACCGACTCCACCGACTCCGCTGCGACCGATGACGACTCCGGCACGGGCCAGGCGAGCACCCTCACCGTCATCGTCGCCCTCACCGCCAACGCGCTCATCGCCGTCGCCAAGACGATCGTCGCCGTCCTCACCGGCTCGGCCTCGATGGTCGCCGAGGCCGCGCACTCGTGGGCGGACGCCGGCAACGAGATCTTCCTGCTCATCGCCGAGAAGCGGTCGGCCAAGCCCCGCGACGAGGCCCACCCGCTCGGCTACGGGCGCGAGGCCTACGTCTGGTCGATGTTCGCCGCGTTCGGCCTCTTCACGGCCGGCTCGATCGTCTCGATCTGGCACGGCGTCCAGTCCCTCACCGCGCAGGAGTCCGAGACCTCCTACGGCTGGGCCTACGTCGTGCTCGCCATCGCGTTCGTCCTCGAGGGGACCTCGTTCCTCCAGGCCCGGCGCCAGACGAAGGCCGCCGCCAAGCAGCAGGGCATGCACCCGCTGCGCTACATCGCCAAGACGTCCAACCCGACCCTGCGCGCGGTCTACGCCGAGGACTCCGCCGCGCTCGTCGGGCTCGTCATCGCCGCGTCCGGGATCTTCCTGCACCAGCTGACCGGCAACGCCGTCTACGACGCGGTCGGCTCGATCCTCGTCGGCGTGCTGCTCGGGGTCATCGCCGTCTTCCTCATCGACCGCAACCGCGACTTCCTCATCGGTCAGGCCGCGTCGCCGCAGCTGCGGCGCCGGGCGCTGGAGGCGCTCAAGAGCGCCCCCCATGTCGAGAGGGTCACCTTCCTGCACCTCGAGTTCGTCGGCCCCGGACAGATCTTCCTCACCGCTGCCGTCGACCTCGTCGGTGACGAGGACGAGCCGACGGTCGCCGGTCAGCTGCGTGCCACCGCGGACCGCCTCGAGGCGGAGGAGAACGTCATGCTCGCCCTGATCACGCTCTCGACCCGCGACGACGTCGCCCTGGAGAGCTGACTCGGGTCAGGCGGCCGGCTCGTCGCCGGGCTCGTCGGTGGGCTCGTCGGTGGGCTCGTCGGTGGGCAGGTCGGAGGGCCGACGCTCCGAGACCCCGGCCATGCCCCAGCGCACCGCGGCGGTGCCGGCGTGGCCGAGGGGACGCGCGACGTAGCGCGAGACGGCTCCCGGCAGCGGGATCTCGAGCATCCCGAGCGCCCACGAGGGGAGCAGCGACACCCCACCGGAGGCGAGGGTGCCGTAGCCGGGCCGTGCGACGAGCGGCAGCGGCGGGTTGAGCAGCAGGAACCGGGCGGCATCGCGCGCGGCCCGGCTCGCCTCGAGCTCGGGGCGGTAGGCCTCGATCGCGGCCCGGAGCTGCGCCACGTCCTCGGGCGCGTCGAGCACTCCGAGCGACCGAGCCGGTATGCCGGTCTGTGCGACGTAGACGTCGGCCTCCGCGGCGGTGAGCGGGGTCGCGGCGAAGGCCTGGTAGGCACGCAGGAAGGAGTCGATCTCGGCGACGTGGACCCAGCGCAGCAGGTTGGGGTCCCCGGCGCGGTAGGGCCGGCCCCGCTCGTCCTTGCCGCGCACCCGGTCGTGGATGCCACGGACCCGGCCGATCGCCTCCTCGGCGTGCTCGATCGTGCCGAAGGTCGTCGTCGCGAGGTAGTGGCTGGTCCGCTGGAGCCGGCCCCACGGGTCGCTCTTGTAGCCGCTGTGGCCGGCCACGCCCGCCATCGCGAGCGGGTGGAGCGACTGCAGCAGGAGCGAGGCGATCCCGCCCGGGAACATCGCGGCATCGGCGTGGACCCGCCAGATCGGGTCGGCCGGCGTGAACCAGCGCTCACCGGGCGAGCCCCAGATCAGGGCGGCGCGGTCGGCGGCGTCGTCGCCGGCCACCTTCGAGCGCAGCACCTGTCCCAGCCGTCGCTGGACGAAGCGGCTGACTGGTTGAAGACTCATGCACCGAACGCTACGTGCTCGGCGGCTTTCGTGTCGGGGCCGTGTCGAGGGTTGCCCCCGGGGTGTGGGTTCGGGTCACCGGGCGGGCCGCCTACGGTGGGCGGATGACCCGCCACGAGATGCCCTTCGCCGAGATGTCCACCGGCGCCGGCTACGCGCTGCTCACCTCGGTCGTCGTGCCCCGGCCGATCGCGTGGGTCCTGACCCGCTCGGCGACGGGCGTCGTCAACCTCGCGCCGCACTCCTTCTTCACCGTCGCCTCGCACGAGCCGCCGGTCATCGCCTTCACCTCCGTCGGTGCCAAGGACACGCTGCGCAACGTCGTCGCGACCGGGGAGCTCGTCGTGCACCTCAGCCCCGAGGCGCTCATCGACGCGGTCAACCTCACCGGCGTCGACTCCCCGCCCGACGTGAGCGAGGTCGAGCTGGCCGGCCTCGAGACCGAGCCCGGGGTCGTCGTCGGCTGCCCCCGCCTCGTTGCCTCCCCCGTCGCGCTCGAGTGCGTGCTCGAGCGGACCGTCGAGGTCGGATCGAGCACGATGGTGCTCGCGCGGGTCGTGCATGCCGCTGTCGACGAGGACGTCCTCGACCTCAGCAACCCCGAGAAGCCGTATGCCGCGATCCGCGGGCTCGCGCCCCTGGCCCGGCTCGGCCGCGACGAGTGGGCCACCATCGGCGAGGTCATCACCCGCACCCGGCCGGTCTGGGGGCGCGACGTCGGACAGTGACCGATCGCTGACCGGCTGTCTGGGCCCGTCAGGCCCGTCAGGCCCGGACGAGCCGGTGCAGGGCGAGCTGGGCGGGTGCGGAGTAGGCGATGGCGACCGGCGCCGGTGCGTTGATGACGAGCTCGGTGACGGTCCCGCCGACGTGGTCGAGCACCCGGTGGAGCAGGTCGACCCGGAGCGGCCCGACGGTGACGTGCCAGCTCCACGTCATCGTCTGCTCGTCGACGTCGTCGACGACGAACGGGACCCGGAGCCCGAGCGGCCCGACGACCCGCCCGGTGAGACCGCTCCGGAGCCGGTGGTCACCGCCGTCGAGCTCCACCCCGCGCACCTGCGGTGACCAGGACGACCACTTTCGCGTGTCCGCGTAGCGCTCCCAGGCATCGGAGGCCCGTGCCGGCCCGGTCGCACGCAACGTCAGCTCACCCATGCGAGCACCGTAGGCGCCCGCGGGCCCCGCGGCATACGTTGGAGGTCTTCCCTTTCCGTTTCCGAGTGAGGACCCCATGCTCTCGACCGACCACTTCATCCGCTTCGACCGGGCCAGCGCCGTGCAGGAGGCGGAGCGCGGCCTGCTCGCCGACGTCCACGGGGAGCGTTTCCGCGTCGACGTCATCCGCGCGGACGTCGTGCGACTGTCGATGAGCCGGGGAGGCGTCTTCGACGAGCAGCCGACCCACGCGGTCTGCGTCGACCCCCTCGACCTCCTCGGCGCGGACGTGCAGTGGCGGGTGGAGCCCGGCGAGGAGTCCTGGTGCCTGGTCACCGACGACCTCGTGGTCACCCTCTGGCTGGACCCCTTCCGGGTCGATGTGCACCGCACCGACGGCTCCCCGGTCATCGAGAGCATCACCGGCACGGACGAGGGCGGGTCGACCACGGCGGCCTACGCGACGCTCAACGACGCCTTCGAGATCCGGCGGCGCTGCGGCGCGGACGACGCCTTCCTCGGGCTGGGAGAGAAGGGCGGCCGGCTCGACCGCAAGGGGCGGGACTTCACGATGTGGAACACCGACGTCCTCAACCCCGACGCCACGGCGGAGTTCCGCGACGGCCTCGACCCGGCCGACCCGCGGTCAGACCGGACGAGCATCGAGTTCGACCCCTACTACGTGACCATCCCGTTCTTCTACCACCGAGCCAGCGAATCCGGTGCCATGGCAGGGTCGTTCGTCGACAACAGCTACCGCGCGTCGTATGCCTTCAGTGACTCGGAGGAGTACCGGATCCGGTTCGAGGGGGGCCAGTGGCAGGAGTACGTCTTCGCCGGACCGTCGATGGCCGGCATCCTCGAGGCCTACACGTCGCTCACCGGCCGGGCCTCGCTCCCGCCGATGTGGGCGCTCGGCTACCACCAGTGCCGGTGGTACGCCTACACGCAGGACGAGGTCGAGGCGCTCGGGGACCGGCTGCGCGACGACCGGATCCCCTGCGACACCCTCTGGCTCGACATCGACCACATGGACGGCTACCGCGTCTTCACCTGGGACGAGGAGCGCTTCCCCGACCACGTGGGGATGCTGGAGCGCTTGCGCGACAACCGCTTCCGGTTGGTCACGATCGTCGACCCGGGCGTCAAGCACGACCCCGGCTACCGGGTCTACGACGAGGGTGTCGAGCGCGACGCCTTCTGCCGCACCGAGGGGGGCGGCACCTACATCGGGCAGGTCTGGCCGGGCAACACCGCGTTCCCCGACTTCGCGACCCCCGAGGCGCGGGCCTGGTGGGGAGAGCTCAACGCCGCTCACGTCCGCTCCGGGCTCGCCGGGATCTGGAACGACATGAACGAGCCCGCCACCGGCGTGATCCCCCCGGGGGCGATGCTCTTCGACAAGGGCCGGGCCTCGCACAACCGCTTCCACAACCAGTACGCCCTGCTCATGGCCATGGGCACGACGGAGGGGCTCGTCGCCGCGGAGCCGCAGCTGCGGACCTTCATCCTGTCGCGCGCCGGGTTCGCCGGCATCCAGCGCTACGCCGCGAACTGGATGGGTGACAACCAGTCGCGCTGGGACCACCTGTGGCTCAGCACGACGATGGCGTGTGGTTTCGGCATCTCGGGTCAGCCGTTCGTCGGGGCGGACATCGGCGGCTTCGCGGGCGACACGACCCCGGAGCTGTTCCTGCGCTGGATGCAGGCGGGGACGCTGACTCCCTTCTGCCGCAACCACGCCGAGACCGGCACCATCGACCAGTACCCGTGGTCGTTCGGCCCGGAGATCGAGGACCGGGTGCGGGAGGCGCTCGAGCTGCGGTACCGGTTGCTGCCCTACCTCTACACGGCGTTCGTCCGCGCCTCCGAGACCGGCGAGCCGGTGCAGCGGCCCCTCGTCTTCGACCACCAGGACGACCCGGACACGATCGCGGCCGACGACGAGTTCCTCCTCGGTCGGGACCTGCTCGTTGCGCCGGTGACCGAGGAGGGGGCGACGTCACGCCGGGTCTACCTGCCCGAGGGGAACTGGTACGACTGGCAGACCGGCGAGCTGCACGACGGGCGTCAGTACATCGACGTGCCGGTGACCCTTGACCGGATCCCGCTCTTCGCGCGGGCCGGTGCGGCCATCCCGCTCTGGCCCGAGGCTCCCGCGTCCACCGACGGCTACTTCCCCGAGACGATCGAGCTGCACGTCTTCGACCCCGTCGTCGACGGTGAGTGGGAGTCCCGGCTCGTCGAGGACGACGGGCTCACCGTCGAGTCGGCCGCGGGGGCCCGCCTCGACACGACCGTCTCCGTCCGCCGTGCCGACGGCGAGGTGACCGTGGACACGCGGACCTCCGGTGACGGCTATGCCGCCCACCGCCGTCAGTCCTTCAGCGTCGTCCGCCACCCGGCCTCCACGGCCGGGTGAGGCACGGCGCTCAGAGGAGTCCCGGAGCAGTCTCGGAGGAGTCTCAGACGGGGAGCACCGTGCGGAGGAAGACGGTCGTGCGCTCCCACGCCTCGGCGGACGCGGCCGGGTGGTGCCACGGCAGGTCCTCGTTGTCGAAGGCGTGGTCGGCGCCCTCGTAGGTGTGGAACGTCGTCGCGGGCTGCGCCGTCACTGCCTGGCGGATGCGCTCGACGGCGTCGTTGTCGATGTAGGAGTCGGCCAGGCCGAAGTGGTGCAGGCTCGGGATCGTCACACGTGGCGCCAGCTCGAGCAGGCCGGGCAGGGCCGAGCCGTAGTAGCTGACGAGCGCGGCCACCGGCATCGTCGCGGCGACGTTGAACGCGAGCCCGCCCCCGAAGCAGAACCCGACGACGCCGACCTCGCCCGTCGTCTCCTCCCGGTCCTGCAGGGCGCGGACGGCAGCGGCGCCGTCGGCCACGGCGGCCTCCCAGTCCACCTGCTGCATGAGGCCCATCGCCTTCTCGAGGGCGCCGTCCCCCTCGATCGGTGTCGTCTCACCGATCCGCCAGTAGATCTCGGGCGCGAGCACGACGTAGCCGAGCTCGGCGAGCTGGGCGGCGCGGCGCTCGATGTAGGCGCTGACGCCGAAGATCTCCTGCATCACGACGATGCCGGGCCCGCGCCCGGTCTCGGGGAGCCACAGGTGCGCGGGCATGTCCCCCGCGTCGGTGCTGACGGTGACGGTTTCACTCATGGTCGACACCGTATGCCGCCCAGTCATGCGGCGGCGGGTCGGGCCTGCGCCGGGCCAGCAGGTGCAGGAAAGGGTCAGCGGGCCGGGCGGAAGGCGACGAGGGGGAGCTGGTCGACGAGGCGGCGTCGGGCGGAGGCGGACCCGTCGTAGGGCCACCCGACGAGCCTGCCGAGCACGCTGCGCAGCAGCGGGGTCGCCAGCCGGTTGCGGCGCTCGTAACCGGAGACGACGTCCATCGCCTCGTCGGTGCCCAGCACCCGGAAGGCCGCCGGGTGGCTGCCGTGGCCGAATCCGACCGAGGCCTGTCCCGTGGCCGTGATGTTGCGGAACCAGTCGGCCCGGGGGCCGAAACCCGACACGACGACGGCCTCGCCCGTGGCGCGGTCGTAGCGGACCACCTCGAGGACGACGTGGCGCTCGAGGCCGGTCCGGCGCCCGACGTGGGTCAGCTGGAGGAAGCGGTGTCCGAGCAGCCGGCCGACGCCGTGCTCGTAGAGCCGGTTGGGCAGCCGGAAGCCGGCGCGCAGCCAGCGAGGCAGCTCCTCGAAGGTCAGCGGCATACCTCCAGCATCCTGCTGCCGGCGCCGGCGCTCAACCCTGCGTCGAGCCCGTTCCCGTCGGCCGGGTGAGAGTGATGCGGATGCCGGCGCGAGGTCCGCGCTGGGTCAGGCCGCGGGTGAGGCTGGCGACGGCGTCGCCCAACCGGGCGAGGACGTACTTGCCCGCGATCACCTTCTTGACCGCCGCGATCTCCGCATCGCCGCGGACCACCCGCGCCGTCCCCGTCCACGTCGGCGCCCCATCCTTGATGCGCCCACGGAAGTCGCACGGCTGCAAGGAGACCGACGGGTCTCGCGAGAGCCGCTTCGTCTTGCCGGCCCCGTCGACGGTGATGACGACGAGCTCGTCGCCGTCGCGGGCCACCCACACCGGGGTCGCGACGGGGGCGCCGGACCTCCGGAAGGTCGTCAGGGCGACGTAGCGGGCCGCAGCGGCGGCGTCGAGCTCGGGCTGCAGGGCGGGGTCCATGTCCCTGAGCCTAGGCTCCGCCGAGACCGGCGGCCCTCCGCACGACGTCGAACGCGCTCCGGTGCCGCGACCACGGTGGGTCGCCGGCAGAGGGAGCCATCGGGTCGGCGCCGACGGCGGCGCCGTCGCGTTCGGGGTCGGCGTCGAGCGGGACGAGGGAGCGTCGGATTGCCTCGTCGAGCGTGGTCGCCCCACCCTCGGGGCTGCGCAGGGCGACCGCCGCGTCGCGGTCGGCGACCATGTCGTGGCCGAGGCTGGGGATGAGCGACTCGACGAGCGAGCTCGGCACGTCGACGAGCAGGCCGGCGACCCGGGCGACGGCGTCGACGGGGGCGAGCCAGACCGGGATCTGCACGCGGAGCAGGCCGGAGGCGGCGGCATACGTGCGGAGCAGCGCCGCGTAGGTGACCTGGTCGGGGCCGACGAGGTCGAGGTGCCCGACGACGTCGACCCGCTCGAGCGCCTCGGCGAGGTAGTGGACGGTGTCGGACACGGCGACCGGTTGGATGACCGTCCCGGCCATCCACGCGGGGACGGTCGTGACGATGGGCAGGCGCGAGGACAGCTGGCGCATCACCTCGAAGCTCGTCGAGCCGGCCCCGACGACCATCGACGCGCGGAGGGTGAGCACGGAGGCGTCGGCGGCGCTGAGGATCTGCTCGACCTCGAGCCGGGAGAGCAGGTGGTCGGACAGCTCCTCCACCGGCAGGTCGGGGACGATACCCGAGAGGTAGACGAGGCGGGCCACCCCGGCAGCCCCGACGGCGTGCCGCATCGTGTCGGCCGCCTGCCGGTCACGCTGCATGAAGTCCGCGTCCCCGAGGCCGTGGACGAGGTAGCAGACGGCGTCGGCCCCCTCGAGGGTCTCGACGGCGTTGGCCTCGTCGAGGACGTCGAGCTGGCGCCAGGTGACGTCCTCACCCCACGGGAACCGGGTTGGCAGGGCGCGGTTGTAGGTCGCGACGACGTCGTGGCCCCGGCGGAGCAGCTCCGGGACGAGGCGCGAGCCGACGTAGCCGCTCGCGCCGACGACGACGACCTTCACGTCTTCTTCGGTCGTCGGCGCCGGCCGGTGAACGAGCCGAGCAGGTCCGCCGCCGTGCGGGCGATGTCGAAGGCATCGTCGTCGTCGTGCGGCGTCGCGCCGTCGGGGCTGCCCATCCGCTCGAGGAAGCGCTCGACCGACGGGTCGGACGCGCGCTGGACGATCGCGCTGCCGAAGTCCATCGGGAGCCCGACGAGGACGAGCTCGGTGTGCACGAGGGCGCGGGTGCTTCCGCCCCCGTCGTGGTCGCGCAGGTGCACGGTGATCGCGATGTTCGCGTTGCCGAAGCCGTGCTGCTCCCTGCCTGTCGCCTCGATCCGGGCCCGGCGCGCGTCGGTGTCGCGCTCGGTCATCGTGCCCTCACCGACGAACGTCATCTTGAGCGGTCCGAGCTTGGCCCGGATGTTGCCGACGAAGTCGTCACCCTCGACCTCGGTGACCTCGGCCCCGGGGAAGGCCTGGCCGATCCGGTAGAGGTCCATGAAGTTGGCCCAGACGTCGTCGATGGGTGCATCGAGGATCTGGTCGTGGGTGAGTTTCATGCAGGTCGTCCTCTGGTCGGCGTCGTGCTCAACGGTGTCATACCCGTGGGCCCCACGCACCGGCGTCAGGGTCGGGCGGCTCGGTCCCGGACAGCCCGACGTCCCCCGCCCGACGGGGCGAGGGTCGGAGCGGATCAGCTAGACGTGCCAGGAGGTGGACGAGTTCGTGATGCTCGCCCGGAGCCCGTGCTGGTGGACGTGGGTGTGGTGTCGTCGGCAGAGCAGGGTGAGGTTTTGCAGGGAGGTGGCGCCGCCCGACCACCAGGGGAGGTCGTGGTGGGCGTCGGTCCAGGCGGCGGGCATGCTGCAGCCCGGGAAGGAGCAGCCTCGGTCACGGGCGACGAGCGCCACGCGCAGGCCTCGGGTCACGAGTCGTCGCTCGCGGCCGACGTCGAGGGGCTCGCTCCGGGTCCCGAGCACCATCGGGACGATACCGGCGTCGCAGGCGAGGCGCCGGACCGTGCCCGCCGACAGGACCTCGCCCGAGGCGGTCAGGCCCGTGCCCCGGAGCCGGCCGGTGAGCACGTCGAGGCCGACGGTGACGACGACCTTGGCCTTGTCGGTCGTCGGCACCCCGTCGGGGGCGGAGACACCGCGCGCGACCACCTCGACGAGGGCGTCGGCCCGGCGCTTGGCCGGCGTCCGCTCGTCGGGCTGGGTCGTGCGGCCCTGGTCGTCAGTGGCCGGGCAGGGCGCCGACAGGGGGTCGACGGCGGAGCGGATGACCGCGGCGGCCTCGGGGTCGAGCGTCGCCGTCATCCGGACCATGCCGGTCGCGTTGGGTGGGGCGAACCAGAGAGCGCGCGCCCGACGGCGACCCTCGTCGACGTGGTCGAGGTCGGGTGGTGGCGTGACTTGGTCGGCATGGTGACGCACCAGGCGCGCGAGCTCCTCGCTGCGCAGCCCGGGCGCCTGGTGGATCAGGTCACTGACGGCGGTGGCGAGGTCGGCAGGATCGGCCACGGGGGAGAGCCGCTCGTGGAAGTCGACGACGAGCGCGGCCTTGGCCACGGTGAGGTGCTGCATCGCCACCCGGCCGCGGAGCTCGGACCACCGCGGCTCGGTCATCGCCTTGGCGACCGTGACGAACGCCTTGGCCTGCCCGGCGTTGAGCCCGGGCTCGATGGACCGTAGCCAGTCGACTCGCGAAAGACCACCGGGCGGCTCCTCGCCGCGCGCCTCGAGCTCGGCGAGGACGTTGACGAGCATCACCTCGTGGTGGCCGCGCAAGCCCGCGACGTGCTCCGCGGCCGCCATCAGCTCGGACTCGTGGTGGCGAGACAGACGCGCCCCGAGCACGGCGTCGGCGAGCACCTCGACCGGCTCGCGCCGGTGCTCGCGCGGTCCGTCCGGGATGTTGGCCGGGTCGTCGTACGGGTCCGGCGCGTCAGGGGCCCGGGAGACGACGATGTCGAACGGGTCGAACGGCAGCGGCTCGTCCGGAGACACGTCCGGCCACATGCCCGGGCGTCGAGGCGGCACGACCGGGGTCGCAGAGAACCGGCCACGGCGCGGACGCGCCCGAGAGCCCGCGCGGTCCTGTGCTCCATGGGGCCGATCTGGGGATCCGGGGTGGTCTCGGACGTGGTCTCGGGCGTGGTTTCTCGGGGGTCGCCGTCCCAGAGCGAAGCGAAGAAGCCGGGATCGGCGGGGCCACCGGCGCGGGCCTGCCGCGACTCCAGATCCTCGAGTCGCGATCGCAGCTGCTCCAGCAGCCCGGCTTCCTTGGCCATGACTCGAACGTACCGTCGACCACCGACAGTGGTGGCCCGCTCCGCCGGCCCCTCGGTCCGGTCGCGGCCACCGGCTCCGCCGAGGGTCGCCGAGGGTCGTCGAGGGTCGTCGAGTGTGAAGGCCACCACCTCGGCTCCGATTCGGACCTGCCTGGACCGAGAGATGTCTAACGTCGAAGGTGTGTCGACGTTGCTCGGCCAGTGGCCCTGGCCGGTGACGAGACGACCGACCGTCGAGGCCCGAGGAGGGCAAATCATGAAGGCACTTCAGTACGTCGAGATCGGCCGGCCGCCGAGGGTGAGGGAGGTCGACAAGCCCACCCCCGGGCCGGGACAGGTCCTGCTCCGCGTGACCGCCGCGGGCGCGTGCCACTCGGATGCGTTCGTGATGAGCCTGCCCGAGGACGCCTACGTCTATGGCCTGCCGCTGACCCTGGGTCACGAGGGAGCCGGTGTCGTCGAGCAGGTCGGCGCGGGTGTGAGTGCGGTCGCCGTCGGTGACGCGGTGGTCGTCTACGGGCCCTGGGGGTGCGGCGTCTGCCCGGCGTGCGCCCGGGGCGAGGAGAACTACTGTCACGTCGCCGCCGAGCGGGGCATCGTCCCGCCGGGCCTGGGCGCGCCGGGCGCGATGGCCGAGTTCATGCTCGTCGACGACGAACGGCACCTCGTGCCCCTCGGTGAGCTCGACCCCGTCCGCACCGTCTCGCTCACCGACGCCGGGCTCACCCCCTACCACGCCATCAAGCCGAGCCTGCCCGCGCTCGTGCCCGGCTCGATCGCCGTCGTCATCGGCGTGGGTGGTCTCGGCCACATCGGCATCCAGATCCTCCGGGCCATGTCCCCGGCCGTGGTCGTCGCCCTCGACGTCTCCGACGACAAGCTGGAGCTCGCGAAGGAGGTGGGGGCTCATCACGTCTTCCCCTCCGACGGGTCGGCCGTCGAGAAGGTGCGGGCGCTCAACGGGGGGCGCGGTGCCACCGTCGTCCTCGACTTCGTCGGCGGCGAGTCGACGACTGCCCTCGCGGCCAAGCTGACGCATCCCGACTCGGAGATCGTCGTGGTCGGTGTCGGGCCGGGCGCCGTGCCCGTCGGCATCTTCACGCTGCCCTGGGAGACCCGGGTGCGGGCGCCCTACTGGGGGAGTCGCAGCGAGCTCTTCGAGGTGCTCGACCTGGCCCGCAGCGGTCTCATCCACGTCGAGACGGAGACTTTCTCTCTCGACGACGCGCCGGAGGCGTACGAGCGGATGCACGCCGGGACCCTGCGCGGACGGGCCGTGATCGTCCCCTGACAGTCCCAGCGGCTCGAGCGTGAGAACACTCACTGCTCGAGAACAGGTGTCTCACAAGGGGATTTCATAGGATGAAAGTGATGTCAGCATCGGCATCTTCGCGGCAAAGGAGCCCGCACATGAGCACATCGTCACCCTTCATGGATCGCGTTCGCCTCGAGGACGGCTTCGTCGAGACCGACCTCCCGCTCATCGAGCCCAGCCTGTCCCAGCTGTTCCACCACCTCGGCCGGTTCGACGCCTCGATGGTCTACATCGGCCTGCGGGTCAAGGACCGCGAGCGACCCGGCATGCGCACCGCCATCGAGCTCTGCGTGAGCGGGCTGCCCACCATGGTCGGCACGTCCGAGCTGAGCGACGTCAGGGAGGCCCTGCACGAAGCGCAGACGAGGGTCATCTCCCAGCTCGACGAGGCCGCCGACCGCCGGCGCTCGCACCGGGGACGTCAGTCCGTCCGCTGACCGGCTGCTGCTCGCCTGCTGACCAGCCCTCACGGCCGCTGTCGGCCGCTGACGGCCGGGGGCTCAGCCCCCGGCCGACAACACGTCGGCCAGGTCGTAGGACACCGGCTCCTCGAGCTGGTCGAAGGTGCAGGACGTCGGGTCGCGGTCCGGCCGCCACCGGACGAACTGCGCCGTGTGCCGGAAGCGGGTCCCCTCCATGTGGTCGTAGCGGACCTCGACGACGCGCTCCGGCCGCAGCGGGACGAAGGACAGGTCCTTGCCGTTGTTCCACCGGGAGTACTCCGACGACCGCGGCGACCGCGCACCCTCCTCCTGCGGTGCCCCCCAGCTCCACGGGTGCTCGTCCCACTCCGCGACGAGCGGCTGCAGCTCCTCCATCAGCTCCCGGCGCCGCGCCATCGGGAAGGCCCCGATGACCCCGACGCTGGCGAGCCGGCCGTCGCCGTCGTAGAGCCCGAGCAGCAGCGAGCCGACCGCGTCGTCGCCGCTCTTGTGCGCCCGGTAGCCGGCGACGACGACGTCGGCGGTCCGCTCGTGCTTGACCTTGAACATGACCCGCTTGTCGGGCTGGTAGGGCTGGTCGACCGGCTTGGCGATGACCCCGTCGAGCCCCGCCCCCTCGAACTGGGTGAACCAGCCGCGGGCGACCTCCCGGTCGCTCGTCGCCGCGGTGAGGTGGATCGGCGCCGCCGCGCCGGCCAGGGCCGACTCGAGCGCCGCCCGCCGCTCGGCGAACGGCCGGTCGAGATAGCTCTCCTCGCCGAGCGAGAGCAGGTCGAAGGCGACGAACGACGCCGGCGTCTCGGCGGCGAGCTTTGTCACGCGTGAGGCCGCCGGGTGGATCCGCTGCTGGAGCAGCTCGAAGTCGAGCCGGTCCTTGCTCTCCGGTGAGACGAGGATGATCTCGCCGTCGATGACGGCCTTGTCGGGGAAGTTGGCGAGCACGGCCTCGACGACGTCGGGGAAGTAGCGGGTCATCGGCTTCTCGTTGCGGCTGCCGATCTCGACCAGGTCGCCGGAGCGGTAGATGATCGAGCGGAAGCCGTCCCACTTCGGCTCGAAGAGCACCTCGCCCTTGGGGAAGTCCTTGACCGGCTTGGCGAGCATCGGTCCGATCGGGGGGACGACCGGCATACCCCACGTCTCGCGCAGCTCCGCGTCGCGCTCGGCCTTGGGCGCCATGTAGTCGTCGTCGGCGCGGTCCTGCCGGCGCTTGCTCGGCTGGACGCGCGGCGGCTCGCCGGGCATCTTCGGGTAGTCGGGCGGGAAGTTGAGCTCGCCGAGGCCGCGCTCCTCGATGTCCTTGTCCCACAGGGCGATCGCGGCCCCGATGTCGCCCACGGCGTCGTCGATCGACGCCCACGCGTCACCGCGGTCGGCCACGAGGGCCGGCACCGTCCGCACGGTCAGGTCACGCGGGTCGACGTCGCGCAGCTCCTCCCACGTCACCGGCGTCGAGACCGGTGCCCACGCCAGTGGCCGCGGGGAGTAGGCGGAGGCGATGGTCCGGTCGCGGCAGGCCTGGTTGAAGTCGACGAAGACCTTCTCTCCGCGCTCCTCCTTCCACCACGACGACGTGACGAGCTCGGGCAGTCGTCGCTCGAGCTCGCGCGCGATCCCGATGACGCCGTGGCGCACGTCGAGGAACTCGTGCGTCGGCGCGATCCGCGCGTAGACGTGGACGCCCCGGTTGCCGGACGTCTTGGCGAAGGCCGTGAGGCCGAGCTCGGCCATCAGCTCACGCAGCGCGAACGCCGCCTCGACGGAGTCGCCGAAGCCACGTCCCGGCTGCGGGTCGAGGTCGATGCGCAGCTCGTCGGGCTGGTCGACGTCGGCCGTGCGCACCGGCCAGGGGTGGAAGGTGATGGTGTTCATCTGCGCGGCCCACACCGCGGTCGCGACCTCGTCGACGACGAGCTGGGTGTGCCGCCGTCCGGAGGGATACGTGCACATCACCGTGCGCGCGTGGTCGGGCACGCCCCTGGGCGGGTTCTTGGAGAAGAACTCCTCGCCGGTGATGCCCTCGGGGAAGCGCTGGAGGGTCACGGGACGGTCGCCGAGCGCGCGCAGCAGCGGGTCACCGACGGCGACGAGGTAGGTCGCGAGGTCGAGCTTGGTGACCGGCTGACCGTCCGCCATCCCCTCGGCCGGCCAGAGCACGCGGTCGGGGCTGGACACCCTCACCTCCCGCACCCCGTCGGGTCCGGGCGCCTCCACGACAGCGGGCTTCGAGGTCACCCGCCGATCGTAGCCACGGCCCACGACAGCCGAGACGTATGCCGTTGGGCCGGGTGCGCAGCGTCCGCCGGCCTCGGCATGGCCGATACCCCAACAATCGACATTTTCCCGGCTAAAGCCGCATGATTGGGCGTCCGGGGGAACCCGGCAGACCCATGACTGACGACCAGCGTGGACGATCCGAAGGGGAACCATGAAGACCAGCACCACCCGCACGGCCTGCACCCTCGCCGCGGCAGGTCTCGTCCTGTCGCTCGGCGTGACCGTCCCGGTGACCTCGGCGAGCGCGGCCACCCTCGCCACGAACCCGTCCGCCCTCGGCGCCTCCGGGGGGAGCGTCTCGAGCGCGTCGGCGGCCAAGCTCCGCTCGGCGGGCATCGACCCCGCCGTCGCCGGCCGGCTCTCCCCGACCCAGGCCACGCGCCTCGACGCAATGCTGGCCGCCCTGCCCGCCGACTTCCGTGCCCGCCAGACCGCGGCCCTCGCCACGGCCGGCATCGACAGCTCGCCCGTGCGTGACGCGGTCCTGGCGCGTCTCGCCTCGGCGATCGACGGCACGCAGTACGTCTGCAGCTCGACGGCCCTCGACGCCTACGTCAACCAGCTCGTCGGCGAGCTCGACACGAACACCATCGTCATCCTGCTGACCTTCGGCCTGCTCGACTTCCCCACCTACGACGCGCTGTTCTACGGCACGACCAGTGACCCGGCATACGCGCTGCTCAAGGACTACAAGAACGAGCTCAACCGGGCCTTCTCCGCGACGAAGCGCTTCTGGGACGTGAAGCTCGACGACGTGCAGATCATGGCGATGCACGGCACGATGCTCACCGACGCGCCGCGCGTGCAGCGGATGCTCGCCTACATCGACGGCATCGGGGGACCGGACGGCGCGGCGCTGGCGGCAAGCATCGCCGGCTTCGTCCGGGGCACGCCGTCGCTGCGCGGTGGCGACAACCCGCTGTTCACCCTCAACGCCTTCGCGTTCAGCGGCGCCGGCGAACCCGACCCGGCCGTCGCGGCACTGCCCGACAAGATGATCTTCGGCGACGGCATCCTCGACGCGCTCGACAAGACCGGCTTCCGCGACGTCGGCCCGAGCGCGGTCCTCGGCCACGAGATGGCCCACCACGTGCAGTACGAGGACAACCTCTTCGTCACCGACCTCACCGGCCCGGAGGCCACCCGCCGCACCGAGCTGATGGCGGACGCGTTCGGCACCTACTTCGTCACGCACAAGCGCGGTCTCGCGCTCAACACGGCGCGCGTCGTCGAGGCGGAGCAGAACTTCTACAACGTCGGTGACTGCTCCTTCGACAGCTCCGGCCACCACGGCACGCCGCTCCAGCGCCTCGCCGCTGCGACGTGGGGTGCCGGCGTCGCCAAGGCCGCGTCCAACCAGGGCCACGTCCTGCCGTCGCTGACGCTTGACGCCCAGTTCGAGAAGGAGCTGCCGGCGCTCGTGGCGCCCGACGCCGGCTGAGCCCACCGCCGCCCACCCCAGCAGGTATGCCGCTGGGGTGGGTCGCGTGGTCCGGGGCCTACCCTCGGGGCATGGGACTGTGGGCACGAGAGGTGACGCCGCGCCTGGTCAACGCCGGCAGCGCAGACCCGCGGGTGCTGGCCCTGCGGTCCCGGGCGACGGCCGGGCTGCACGGCCGGGTCGTCGAGCTCGGGTTCGGCAGCGGCCTCAACCTCGCCGTCTATCCGGCCGAGGTCGACGAGGTCGTGGCGGTCGAGCCCTCCGATGTCGCCTGGCAGCTGTCGGCGGAGCGCCGCGAGGACTCCCCGGTGCCGGTCGTGCGCGGGAGCCTCGACGGACAGCACCTCGACCTGCCCGACGAGAGCGTCGACGCCGTGCTGACGACGCTCACCGTCTGCACGATCCCCGACCCGGCGCTGGCGCTCGCCGAGGCGCGACGGGTGCTGCGGCCGGGCGGGACCCTGCACTTCCTCGAGCACGGCAACGCCCCGGACGCCGGGGTGCGCCGCTGGCAGCGGCGCATCGAGCCGCTCCAGAAGGCGCTCTTCGACGGCTGCCACCTGACCCGGCCGATCGCCGAGCTGGTCGCGGCCTCGGGCCTGCGCATCGAGTCGCTCGACGAGGAGTACGGCCCGTTCCCCACAGCCCTGCGCCCGTGGGGCTTCCTGTCCATCGGGCGAGCAGTCAAGGACTGAGGCGCTCGTCCGGCTCCGGACGCGGGACGTGGGCGGCGAGCAGGTCGACGAGCACCTCGAGGTGGACGGCCATGTCGATCGACGGGTCGAGCCGCCACTGGATCTGGAGGCCGTCCGCGGCGGCGACGAGCAGGGCGGCGGCGACCTCGGGGTCGACGGGGGCCGGGGCGCCGGCGGTGCCCGAGCCTGCATCGGCCTCCAGCGAGTCGGCCAAGGCGTGTCGGAGCCGCGCGTAGCGGTCGCGGAAGTGGAGGTGGGCGGGGTGGTCCGGGTCGCAGGCCTCGACCGAGACCTGGGCGTGGAGCTGGACGAGGCCCGGCACGTCGGCGTTGTGCCGGACCACCTCGATGAGGCCGGCCGTCGCGGAGGCGCTGTCAGCGGCATACCTGCCCTTGTCGACCGAGTCGCGCTTGCGGAGGATCTCGGCGAAGAGCTCCTCCTTGGAGGAGAAGTAGTGGAGCAGGCCGGCGGGGCTGAGGCCGACGGCGTCGGCGAGCTCGCGCACGGAGGTGCGGCGGTAGCCGTGGCGGGCGACGACGTCGAGGGCGGTGGTGAGGATCTCCTCGCGCTTCGCGACGCCCTTCGCGTAGGAACCCCGGCGTGCCATGGACCGCATCGTACTGACCCTTGTCGGTGAAAACCCACTGTCATATGGTTTTGTCGTCGGTCGCGCCGAGGCGGCCTCGGGAAGGGACGACGATGAGCGGGACGACGCCAGAGACCGA
This sequence comes from uncultured Actinomycetota bacterium, assembly GCA_963764195.1. Taxonomy (GTDB): domain Bacteria; phylum Actinomycetota; class Actinomycetes; order Actinomycetales; family Dermatophilaceae; genus JBDSSS01. The sequence goes on along the minus strand of CAVXRG010000002.1, from coordinate 24,237 downwards.
TGTCACGACGGGCACGCCGGAGGAGGTCGTCGCCCGGCTCACGCTCGAGGAGAAGGCGTCGCTGACGAGCGGCGAGGGGATGTGGCGCACGAAGTCCGTTGCCAACGTGAGCCTTCCGTCGATCATGCTCACCGACGGGCCGCACGGGGTGCGCAAGGAGCGGGCCGAGGGGCTCGGCCTCCGCAACGCCGTCCCGGCCACCTGCTTCCCGCCGGCGGTGGCGCTCGGTGCGACGTTCGACCCCGAGCTGCTGGAGCGGGTCGGGGTGGCGCTCGGCGAGGAGGCCGTCGCCGAGGAGGTCGGCGTGCTGCTCGGCCCCGGCATCAACATCAAGCGGTCACCGCTGTGCGGTCGCAACTTCGAGTACCTGTCGGAGGACCCGCTCGTCGCCGGGACTCTCGGCGCGGCGCTGGTGCGCGGGCTGCAGAGCCAGGGCGTCGGCGCGTCGGTCAAGCACTTCGCGGCCAACAACCAGGAGTCCGACCGGATGCGCGTCTCGGCCGACATCGACCCGCGGGCGCTGCGCGAGATCTACCTGCGCGGCTTCCAGCGGGTCGTCACCGAGGCCCAGCCGTGGACGGTGATGTGCTCCTACAACCGGATCAACGGCACCTACGCGTCGGAGGACCCGTGGCTGCTCACGTCGGTGCTGCGCGACGAGTGGGGTTTCGAGGGGCTCGTCATGTCGGACTGGGGCGCCGTCAACGACCGCGTCTCGGCGCTCCTGGCCGGGCTCGACCTCGAGATGCCGGCGAGTGGTGGGCGGACCGACGCCGAGATCGTGGCCGCTGTCGGGGACGGGCGGCTGGACGAGGCCGTGCTCGACCGAGGGGCCGCACGGGTCGTGTCGATGGTGCAGAAGGCGGTGGCGCGCACGGGGTCCGTTGCAGCGCAAGGCGACTCAGCGGCATACGACCGGCCGAAGTATGACGCGGAGGCGCACCATGCGCTCGCACGCGAGGCGGCGGGGCGCAGCGTCGTGTTGCTCACCAACGACGGGATCCTGCCGCTGGACCCGAGCCAGTCGGTGGCGGTGATCGGGGCGTTCGCGAAGACGCCGCGCTTCCAGGGCGCGGGCAGCTCGTTCATCAACCCGACCCAGCTCGACAGTGCGCTCGGCGGGATCATGGCGCAGGCGGGGGAGGACCGCGTCGGGTATGCCGCCGGCTTCGTCCTCGACGACGACGCGGACGCCGGGGTGCTGGCCGGGCGACTCGTGGCCGAGGCGGCGGAGCTGGCGGGGTCGAAGGACGTCGCGGTCGTCTTCCTCGGGCTGCCGGACTCGCGGGAGTCGGAGGGTTTCGACCGCCCCGACATCGAGCTACCGGTCGAGCAGCTCGAGCTCCTCGAAGCGGTGGCCGCCGTGAACCCGCGGACGGTCGTCGTGCTGTCGAACGGCTCGGTCGTGCGGCTCGGCGAGGTCGTCGACCGCGCGGCGGCGGTGGTCGAGGGCTGGCTGCTCGGGCAGGCGGGCGGGTCCGCGACGGCCGACGTGCTCTATGGCGACGTCAACCCGTCGGGGCGGCTCGCGGAGACGATCCCGGTGCGGTTGCAGGACTCCCCAGCGTTCCTCGACTTCCCGGGTGAGCGCGGGCACGTCCGCTACGGCGAGGGGCTCTTCGTCGGGTACCGCTGGTACGACGCGCGGGAGCTCGAGGTGGCCTTCCCCTTCGGGCACGGGCTGTCGTACACGACGTTCGACTACTCGGGGCTGTCGCTGGCTGCCGACGACGACGGCGGCGTCGACGTGACGCTCACGGTGACCAACACGGGGTCGCGCGACGGGCGCGAGGTCGTTCAGGCCTACGTCTCGCTCGCGGAGTCCGTGGTGGCGCGGGCGCCCAGGGAGCTCAAGGGTTTTGCCTCCGTCGCGTTGGCGGCAGGGGAGAGCCGCGAGGTGACGGTGCGGCTGCGGCGCGAGGACCTCGCGGTCTGGGACGTGCGGGTCGACCGGTGGGTCGTCGAGGGCGGGACCTATGCCGTCTCGGTCGGCGCGTCGAGCCGTGACCTGCGGGTGTCGGGCACCGTCGAGGTGTCGGGCGACGACGTGCAGATGCCGTTCTCGCTCGACTCGTCCATCGCCGAGATCCTCGCCGACCCCATTGCCTCGGCCGTCATCGCGGACGCGCTCGGGGCGGGGCCGGGCGCCTCGGAGGAGGGCGGTCGCAAGTCCATGCTCGCCGACCCCGAGATGCTCACCCTCGTCGGCTCGGCGCCGATCGGGCGCATCGTCGCCTTCCCCGGGATGACGGCGACGCGCGAGCAGGTGGCCGAGCTGCTCGAGCAGGTGAACGTCCAGCGCGGGGCGGTCTGAGCGGCGCTAGGTTGAGGAGTCAGGACCACGCTCGCCCGAGGAGACCGCCATGCCGAAGCCGCCGCTGCCCACCGCCGTCGCCGAGGCGCTGACCCACCCGTGGCACGCGACGATCAGCTGCCTCAAGCCGGACGGGGCGCCGGCCTCGGTGCCGACCTGGTACCTCTACGAGGAGGGCCGGGTGCTCGTCAACATGGACGGCGGCCGCAAGCGCCTCGAGTGGATGCGCGCCGATCCTCGCGTGGCGCTGTCGGCAATCGACCCCGACGACTGGATCACCCACGTCAGCCTCCAGGGTCGGATCGTGGAGTTCGTCGACGACGAGGGGCTCGTCGACATCGACCGGATCGCGACCCACTACACCGGTCGGCCGTATGCCGTCCGCGACCGGGCCCGGGTCAGCGCCTGGATCGAGCCGGACCAGTGGCACGGCTGGGGCCGGCTCAAGCAGAGCTGAGCCGGCCCCGTCAGTTCGGCGTCGGGGATACGCGCGGGGTGAAAGTGCCCACTCGACTCAGTCACCCGTCGAGTGGGCACTTTCTCCAGGGTCACCCGTCGAGTGGGCACTTTCTTCCCGACTCGCGTGGTGTCGCGGCGGGTGGGTGGGTGTGTGAAAGTGGGCACTCGACTGGTTGGCTGTCGAGTGCTCAGTTTCTTCCCGACCCGTGCGGTGTCGCGGCGGTGGGGTGGGTGTGTGAAAGTGGGCACTCGACTGAGGGGTGAATGCGCGGTCAGGGCCACAGCCCCTCGACGGCGGCCACGACCCGGGCGAAGGCGACGCGCTCCTGCTCGAGCCGCACCGAGGTGCCCAGCCCGTTGTCGCAGAGCAGGCGATACACCGCAGATTCGTCGGCCGTGAGCCGCTCGAGAGGGACGCGCGTCGGACTGGGCTCGGTCGTCCACTGGCTCGTGTGCGCCGTGAGCGTGTCGACGTCCATCAGCAGGCTGCGCACATGGGGAAGCGCGCCCCGAAGCCGGTCGAGGATGACGAAGCCGTGCGTGTCGAGGTCACCCCAGTAGACGACGTCTCGGTCCCGGAGCCAGGGAATCCGCCCGAGCCGAAGCACGTCGAAACCGGCGCCGAAGAACGCGATGGCGTCGCTCACCGCGGGTAGCGCGAGAAACGTGATCTCGTTCTCGACGACGAGGACGCGCCGAGCCGGCAGCTCCAGCCGGGCCAGCTCGTCGACGCGGATGGCGGCGTCGGTGAAACCGCCGATCACCGGGGCCTCGTCGAGCGACCGGACGCGCGTCATGGCGGGCTTGTCGCTGAAGCCGTAGCGGCGGGCGAAGTCCTTTCCAGCGGAGCGGGACTCGTCGGCCGCGCCTGGCTCCAAGCAGTCCAGCAGATCGGCCAGCACCGTGCGGTGGCCCTCGATGAACTTCGTGTCGACGCCGGGCACGTCGATCTCGCGCAGGTATGCCGCCGTGCCCAGCTTGTCGCGTAGCCACAGGGCCGTGGCGGTGACCTCGCGCCACCGTGGCGCGTGGACGAGGGCTCGGATCGGGTGCTCGGACACCCACGTGGCAATGGCCGGATCGGCGTCACGGGACTCGGCATACACCGACTCGAAGGTGGCGACCTCGCCGCTCACGCGGAGCAGGCGCCACGCCTGGCCGGGCTCGTCGATCCAGACCGCCCTGGGGACGGCGTTGCTGCCGACCAGACGCCCGCCGACCGACGTGCTCTCGATGCGGAGCGGGGGGCGGGCGGTGTCGGCCTCGCGGTGCAGCCGGGTCGCCCAGTCCTGCACGGCGCCGAAGTCGGAGGCCATCTCGCGAGCGGTCGGCGACGTCAGGGGGATTCGCACCGGCGCCCAGGCGTCCCCCGTCGTCGAAGACCGCAGGAGCTCGCCGCGGTCCCACCGACGACGCAGGGCGAGCCGGACGTCGTCGATCGTCGACCACCTGCCTCGAGCCGAGGCGGGGCCGCGTGGCCTCGCCGGGGTCATGGCACGTCGGCGATCCGGCGTCCGGCGACGACGCCCGCGCGCTCCTGCTGGTACTGCTCGATCGTCAGGTTGTGCAGCCGCGACGAACGGCCACTCGGGTTGTCGACGAACCCCACGCGCTGGACGAAGGGCTCGATGGTGTGGACCTTCTGCAGCGGCGTCACGACGAGCAGCTGAAGCCCCAGGCGGGCGAAGAGGCGCAGGGCGAAGCGGGTCGACTCGTCGGACCCGCGCCCGAAGGCCTCGTCGATGACGGCGAAGCGGAACGTCCGTGCCGATCCGCCGGGGTTGTCGAGCCGGAACTGGTACGCGAGCGAGGCGGCCAGGATCGTGTAGGCGAGCTTCTCCTTCTGACCGCCGGACTTGCCGTCGGAGTCCGCATACGTCTCGTACTCCTGGTCGGTCTCGCGCCACCGTTCGGACGCGTTGAAGACGAACCAGTTGCGCACGTCGGTGACGCGTAGCGTCCACTGCCGGTCGTGCTCGGCCATCCCTTCGCGACCCTTGAACCGCGCGATGAGGGCCCGTACCTGCTCGAACTTGTCCTCGGAGTAGAGCGCGTCACCGCCGCCGCCGAGCAGCGCGCCCTCCGTGCAGGCCCGCAGCTGGGACCGGAACTCGCGGATCTCGGTCATCGGGGTCGGCACCGCGTCGAGGCGGATGAACCGGCCGGGGTTGTAGTCGATGTCGCGCAGCGAGGTGTTGATCGTCGTGATTCGCTCGGTGATCTGCTTCGACTGTTGGGTCAGGCGGGTCTGGAACCCTGCGATCTCGCGGATGGTGTTCTGGTTGAGGAACCGCTTGAAGTCCGCCTCGAAGCGCGGCAGGTCATCCCGCTCGACCCGGTCACGGAACTCGCGATACTCGCTCGCCGCCTCGATGTTCGCGTCGAGCTCGGTCGTCTCGGACGGGTGATCGCGCCGGAAGGCGTCCATCGCGCGCTCGGTGCGTCGCGTCACGGTCCCCAGAGCGGCCTGCACCGTGTCAGCGCGCTGCAGCAGCTCGGTCCGGAGCGCCTCCACGACGTCGTGGACGGCATCGATCCGGTCGACCCCCCGCCCCCGGAGGACCGTGGCCGCGTGCTCCACGGCCGGCGCCTCGTCCGCGCCGACTTGGGTGAGGGTCTCGGTGCTGCGGGCACGCCTGGCCTCGAGGTCGGTCCGACGACCCTCGAGGGCACCGATGGCGCGGTCGTGCTCGCTGCGCTGTCGCTCGGTGGACGACAGCTCGGACTCGATCCCGGTCAGGCGCGCCTCGATCTCGGCGAGCTCGTGGGAGGCCTCGACGAGCAGTGCCAGCTCGCGATCGACGCGCTGGAGGGCGAGCGCCGAGGCCCACCAGTCGACGTCGCGGACGTCGTCGACGACGAGCGCGCGGGTCAGGGCGTCGCGGCGGGTGGTCAGGGCTCGAAGGGACTTCTCCGTGTCGCGGATCGCGTCGTCGACGGCGCCCAGCTGCTCCTGCACCCGGGTGCCACGCTCGATCAGGGCATCCTGCTTGGCCTTGTTGTTCCACCCGAGGACATAGCTGGAGCGGTCGTCGACGAGTCGCCGGTCGTCCTTCTCGTGGCGGTTGCCGGACTTCACCTGCCCGCGCACCGTGACGGCCCGTGTCGCGCGTCGCAGGCCCTCGATGTCCTCGACGCACTCGTGCGCGGCGCGCGAGCCGAGCTCGGCAGCCAGCCAGGCGGCATACGTGCTCTGCTTGATGTCGAGCTTGGCGGCGAGCGTGCCGCGCACCGGGTCGCCCGGCTGGTGCCGGTCGCCCTGGCGGACGCGGTGGTAGACGAGCCGGGTGCCCAGGTGGTGGGCGTCGACCCATCCGGCGACCCGGGCGTAGTCGTCGTCGCCGACGATGAGGGAGAGCGCGAAGCCACGCAGGACGCGCTCCGCGGCCCCGCGCCAGCGGGCCTCCTCGGGACGGACGTCGACGAGCTCGCCGACGAACGGGACGCGGTCCTCGTCGACGCCGGCCTCGTCACAGAGGCGCTCACGCAGGGCGAGCAGGTCGCGCGGGATGCTCGACCGGCGCTCCCGCAGGCTGAGGAGCTCGGCGCGGATCTCGTCGGACTCGGCCCGCAGCCGGTGCTGGTCGACGGCGCGTGACGTGCGTGCGGCGTCCAGGCGAGACCTCTCGTCGTCGACGGCCACGTGGGCGGTCAGCACGTCGCCGTGCACGCGGGCGAAGTCGTCGGGGTGGGCCATCGGCTCGAGCGAGGCGGCGACGAGGTCGTCGCTCCACTCGCGGTGGCGTTTGTGGCGGGCCTCCCGGTCGGAGGTATGCCGCTGCCTGGCCTCCTCGAGCGCGCCGACCCTCCCGCCGGCGTGGCCGGCCCGGGCGTCGCGCAGCCCCTGCTGCTCCTGGCGCAGGGACTCGACGCCGGCGAGGGCGCGGTCGTAGGCGGCCCGCTCGGTGACGAGGGTGCTGTCGGTGTCGGCCAGCTCCGTCGCGAGCAGCTCGAGCGTGACGGTCGCGGCGGCATACCTCAGCGCCTGCTGGGCGCTCGTGGCCTCGGCGAGCTCGGTGCGGAGGCGGTCGACCTCGTCGCTTCCGGCCACGATCGGGGTCAGCGCCTCGAGCTGGGTGCGGGCCTTGATGACGGCGTCGTGAGCGGCGGTGAGGTCCTCGAAGTGGTCGATGAGCTTGCGGACGTCAGCAGCCGCGTCGAACGGCTCGAGCATGTGGGAGCGCACGAAGTCCGTCAGGTTGCCGACGGACTTCATCGACACGGTCTGGTGGAAGAGCTCCATCGCCTGGCTCGACGGGATGCCGAGGGCGCGACGGTAGGCGCGCTCGTAGTCGGGGAACGCCGGGTGCGGCGTGATCCCGGAGGAGCGAAGGCGCTTCTTGAGGGCGGCGACGTCGGAGCCGAAGTCGCTGAGGTCGGCGGCGATGCCGAGCTCCCGGTCGGCGACGACGTAGAAGCGGTTGGGCTGGCCGGCGTGGTCGTCGGGTGTCCAGAAGACCTGGGCGAGGGTGACGGCCGATGCGAGGCGTTCGTTGCGGAAGACGGCGAGGATCGCGGAGTGGGACGTGTGGTCGCGCAGCCCCACGGGGCGGGAGGCGCCGGTGGTCTCGTTGCGCTCGGACTTCCAGTGGCCGAGGACGTAGGAGCGCAGGCTGCGCTCGCGGGTCTCTGCGCCCGCGGCCTTGTTGTAGGAGATGCGGTTCGCCGGCAACAGCAGCGTCGTGATCGCGTCGACGAGGGTGGACTTGCCCGAGCCGATGTCGCCGGTGAGCAGGGAGGTGTGGCCGTCGAGGTCGAAGCGCCAGACCGATCGGTCGAAGGTGCCCCACCCGAGCATCTCGACGTGGTCGAGGCGGTATCCGGCGGCGCCGAGCAGGTCGTCGAGGGGCAGCTCATCCATCGGCGGGCTCCTCGGTCAGCTCGTCGGTCAGCCCGGTGCTCAGCTCCGTGTTCAGCTCCGAGGCGGCGGGTTCGAGCGTGGTGAGGTACTCGCGGAGACGGGCGTCGAAGTCGGCGAGCCACTGGGCGTCGACGTAGGCCTTGAGGATGCGGCGCACCTCGTAGGTGCGGTCCTGACCGGTGACCTGGCGCAGGAAGCCGAGGCCCACGACCTTGGTGAGCAGGGTGTCGACGTCGGTGATCAGGCGCACCTCGTTGGTGCTCGTGGGGAGGTGGACGCGCAGCAGCTCGGCGATCTGGTCGCGGGTGAGGATGAGTCGTGGGTCGCTGCTGCTCGCGTCGAACTCGGCGAGCCGCTTGCGCAGCAGCGCGAGCAGCAGGCTGACGGTGAACGGCAGACGGTGGCGTGGGACGAGGCGGGGGATGTCGACGTCGTCGTAGTCCATCTGCCGCAGGTGAGCGTAGCCCTCGGCCTCGTCGACGGTCAGCTCGAGACCCATGACGGCCATGTGGTCACGCACCCGTGCCTGGTGGCGCCGCAGCAGGGCCCACGTGGCGGCGTTGTCGCCCTGGTAGAGCACGCCGCGCATGAGGGGCACGACGACCCGCGAGAGGTCGAGCACCTCGTCGGTGAGGGCGGGACCCACGGGGCCCGGGGCGCTGTCGGTGGTCGGGGTCATGACGACCTTCCGGGCTGGGGGGCATCGGGCTTGGCGTCGTCGGGTCGGGTGGAATCGGCGCGGGCGTGATCGGCTCGGGTGGCATCGTGTCGGACGTAGAGCACGGTGGGCACGTCGGCGCGCCGCGTGGTGTCGTCGTCGCCGGTCCAGCTCACCTGCTCGCGCGTGTCGTCGTCGAAGACGAGGTCGATGCCGTCGTCGCTCAGCGCGAACCATGCCATCAGCTCGGCGAGACCGTGCTCGGGCGGGTGCTCACCGACGAGCTCGCCGAGGCCGACCTGGGCCCGCTCGCGCAGGGCGGCGCGGACCTGGCGGAGCAGACGCTGCTGGTCGACGTGGTCGACGGTGAACAGGGCTGTGGTCTCGGCGGCCTCGTCGGCGGCCTGCACCGTGCTGTCGATCCGGGCCTGGACAGGCGGCGCGTAGAGCGGCCGCTCGAAGGGCAGGGCGACCTCGGGGCGGGTCGCGTCGAGCTCCGTCGTGAGCGCGGGCCGGGCGTCACGCAGCGCGACCGAGCTGCCCTCGATGCTGCGGAGCAGCTCGACGACGCGACGGTTCTCGAGCCAGACGGAGTCGTCGAGGAAGCGGCGCAGCTGGTCCGAGAGCGTCCGGACCGTGGACTGGGTGCGGTCGGCCGCGAGGAGCCAGTCGCGGTCGATCCGGCGGACCCGGTCGTCGGCGACGATCGAGCCGAGGTGGTGCACCTGATCGAGCAGCTCGGCGAGCTCGTCCTGCCGCTCGGCCGAGAGGAGGAAGTCGTAGAACGCCTGGAAGCTGCGACCCTGGTCGGAGTCGGCGATGGCGTTGCGGTCGCCGAGGAGCTGGTCGAGCAGCTCGCCCTTGGAGCCGTCCCACCCGGCGATGGTCTCGCGCATCTGCCGATCGAGGGCACGGAACTTCACCTCGACCTCGCGGAAGTCCGAGAGGAGCTCGCGCGCCGTGCTCGCGAACTGCTGGTAGCGGTCGCGCTGGCCCGTGGGGTCGAGGACCTCGATCTGACCGGCCTCGGCGCGTTCGATCTCGGCGTCGAGGCGGGCGCGCTCGGTGCGCAGGAGCTCGAGGCGCCGGGCGGGGTCCGTGTCGCTTCCCTGGACGATCTGCCGGAGCAGGCCCACCAGGGTGTGCAGACGGGACTCCGTGCCCACGAACGCGCGCTCCTGCAGGCTCGCCACCCAGGCGACGGCCTTCTCGAGCGCGGGGGTCGCGTCGACGAAGGGCTCGTCGTTGCCCTCGAGGTAGTGCAGGCGCAGCCAGCCGGCGTCGGGGCCGGCCCAGTCATTGACGTATGCCGTCGCACCCTTGGGGTAGGCACGCTCGCCGAGCTGCTCGCGCAGCGCATACAGCTCGTCGTCGAGCTGGTTGACCAGGTCGGACTGGGGGAGGGCGCGGACGTTGTCGTCGACGAAGACCCGGCCGAGGAAGCCGATGATCAGGGGTGCGTTGTCGGCCCTGAGCAGGCGCCACGCCGGGTGCCGCTCACGCAGCAGGCTGAGCTCGTCGTGCGACACCATCGCAACCCCCTCTCGCTGTCGGCGAGCATAGGCGCTGCCGCTGACATCGTCGGCGACGGACGCGGTCAGCGGAGCATGGCCCGCTGGGAGAGGGCGTCGTCGCGCCGCGCGATGAGCCGTTCGCGGACCGCGCCGGTCAGCCACTCGGCGTGCTCGAGCGAGTCGCCCACGGCATACGCGTCGAGACCGACGGCCTTGCGGAAGGTCTGGCCGCGGGACGACGAGCCGGGGCTGACGCCGAAGTGCGCCCAGAGGTCACCGGCCGGCATGCCGTCTCCGCCGCGACCGACGATGCCGTTGGCGCGACCGACGAGCCAGGCCACGACGGCGGCCGCGCTGGCCGGCTTGCCGCGCCGTCGGAAGACGTCGGGCTGCCCGGCCGCGACCGCGGCGAGGAAGCGGCGGCACGCCGTGCGGAACTCCACGTCGAAGCGCTCCTCGGCGAGCGCGTCGAGCAGCGTGAGCGTCTCCGCGACAGGGTCGGTGATGTCGGAAGGGACCACCGACCAGGCGAAGTCCTCGTCGGGCAGCGGGTCGGCGACGAGGCTGTCGAGCGCGTCCAACCCGCCCACCTCCGACGCGGCTCGCTCGATGGCGAAGGCGGTCCAGTCGAAGTCGTCGGAGGTCTCCACGACGGGGATGACGGCCAGGGGGTCGCCGAGCAGGTCGCCGTATGCCTTGACGGCCAGCCGCAGCCGGTGGGCCTCGAAGGAGGTGACGATGGCGAGGAAGACCGGGGCACAGTCGTCGATCGTGTCCCGCACCTCTACGTGCTCGGCCTGCGGGGCATCCGCCCGGCCGAGGCACCAGCTCGTCAGGGCATGCAGCACCGGCGGGATGCGCCCGGCGATCCCGTCGTCGACGAGCACGCTGCGGGTGAGCGTGTCGAAGAAGAGGTCCTCGACGCGCTGGCGCGTCCACCGCAGGAAGGCCTCGTCGGACTGGTCGGGCCCGGTGCCGACGACGAGACCCAGCGCGGCGCGGTCGGTCTCGCTGCCGTCGAGGTCGAGACCGACGAGCTGCGCCTGGGCGGACTGGACGAAGTCGTCGACGAGGTCGCCGCGGCGGTCGAGCAGGTCGTCGACGAGCTCGTCGACGGTGGCGGCCAGGAGCGCCTCGTCACCGAGGCCACCGAGGCCACCGAGGCCACCGAGGTCACCGCACGGGCGGCCGCCCCGGCAGGGCCGTCGAGCGCGTCCCAGCCCGCGCCGCCCTCCGGCATCGTGCGCAGCAGCCAGTCGAGGATCGGCCGACCCGCCGGCCAGGTGTCGGACCCGGGGTCGACACTCGTCTCGTCACTGTTGTCGAGGGCGGCCTCGACGAGGCTGCGAGCGTGGGGGAGCTCGACCTCGGTGGCGATGAGCCCGCCGGGGGGAGCGTGGCCCGACGTGCTCGCATCCTCGAGCCGGTGCAGCACCTCCTCCATGGACTCGGGCGCCGGGAAGGCGTCCTTGACGACGGTGCCGAGCAGGTGGTCGACGTAGACGAGGAACGCGCCCCCACCACCACCGGCCCAGCTCAGCCCGAGCACGACGTTGACGCCGCGGTCGCCGACCGCCGACATGAGGGAGGCCCCCGACACGCGGGTCTCGCGCAGCCCTCGGAGCCACAGCGGCATCGGTTGCCTGCGGTGGCTCAGCTCGCTCTCGATGTCGGCGACGAGGTGCTCGTCGTCGACGAGCACGGCGAGGACGGAGAGCGCCGCCGTGGTCTCGGCGAGGTCGACGCCGATGAAGGTCTCGACGAGCGCCCCGATGCTCAGCGACTCACCGTCTGGGCCGATACCGGCGCCGGGGCTTGTCGCGTCAGTGACCTCGACGAGGGTCGAGAGGTAGGCGAGCAGCTGCCACGGGTCGTCGTCCCGTAACCGTCGGCGCAGCTCGACGACGAGCGGCTGCATGGCGTCGCCGGGCATCGTCGTGCCGCGCTTGGGCTGCTCACCGCCGCCCTGGACGACGCGCAGCCGCGCATCGCCGTGCCGCCGTCTGCCCGCTCGCTTGCCCACGTGGTCGGTCCTCCGGATTGCGTATGCCGTCGCTTGCTCTCACCGGTCATCCTCCCACCCGCGTGGGTCGACGAACGTCAGGTGCGGCTCTTCAACGGCGTGGCCCGGGCCGCCCGGGTCACTCGCGTGGCCCGGGTGGCTCGCCTGTCGCTGTGGAGCCGGCCGACCGCCCCGTGCCACGGCTGTCGCGAGCCAGCTGGGCGGCATACAGCAGGAGGCTCACTGCGGCGACGATGCCGAGCAAGATGGTGAGGTTGCCGCCGAAGTTCTGCCGCAGCAGGGCCTTGCTCGGCGGAGCGTCACCGCTGCGCAGGATCAGTGGGATGGCGACGACCGTGATGAGTGCGCCGCTGATGAGGGCGCCCTGCAGATAGCGCCGGGGGCCGGGCGGGACGAACCTGCCGAGCGCCCAGCCGACCGAGACGACGAGGGGGGAGAGGAGGCCGTCGTGGATCGCCACGGCGGCGACCATCCAGATCGCGAGCACGACGAGGTGGCCCACCGGGACCTCGGTGACGAGTCGGAGGACTCCGAAGAGGCCGAGCGCGATCCCGCTGGCAGCGAAGGCGATTCGCCACACCTTCATCTCAGGTGACCTCGATCCTGGTGAGCCACTTGGTGTTGAGCACGCCGGCGCGGTTGGGCGCGATGAGCCGCAGCGGATAGCCGTGGTCGATGTCGAGGCGGCCGCCGTTCAGGTGGGTGGCGAGCAGGGCCGCCGAGACCTGTGGCCCGTCCACGACGCTGTGGTTGAACTCGCCGCCGGCCTGCAGCGAGTGGACCTCGACGCGGGAGTCGGCGGTCCCACCGGCGCGCTCGACGAGGTCGAGCAGTGGGATGCCGCGCCAGTGGGCGCCGACGCTCCAGCCCTCGACGCAGGCGATCGGGAGATCCCTCTCCGCCCGCGCGAGGCCGGGCAGGTCGTCGAGGCGCAGCACGAACGGGGTCGGCCCGTTCACCTGCAGCACCCAGCCCTCGGCGCGGGCCGACGTGAGCACCCCTGCCTGCGCGGCCGTCTGGTTGACCGGGACCTGCTGTGGCCCCTTGTTCCACTCGCGGACGGCCAGCAGCCCGATCGGCTCGAGGGCCGTGACCGTCTGCCCGACGGTGGTGACCACCACCGCGCCGACCCCGGCGCCGGCAGCGATGAGGACGCCGCGACGGGTGATGGCCGGCGTGGCCGGCGGCTTGACGTCTCCAGCGTTGCTGTGGGCGAGCGGGTTCTGGTCCCAGGGGATTTCGCTGAGCACATCGGCATCCGGCAGCCTGGCCCTGAGGCCGTAGGCGATGTCGGGCAGCTTGAGGCCGACGTGCAGCAGGATCGAGCCGATGAGGACGTAGGCGAGGAAGCGGTGGACCGAGACGAAGCTCCACGGCCAGAGATACCAGTTGAGGACGTTGAGCAGGCCGGTCGCGAGCTGCACGAGCGCTGCGCCGATGAGGACGAAGACGGACAGGCGCTCGGCGGCATGTCTGACCGAGGTGAGGGCCGGCCAGCGGAAGAGGTTGGGATAGACGGACCACAGCTTGACGAGCACCAGTGGGATGGTCGCGATGCCGGTCACGACGTGCGTGCCCTGCGTGACGCGATAGAGCCAGACGGGGCTGGCAGGCTGGGGAAGCCACGCCCACGGCTGGTACTGGTAGTGACTCAGCATCCCGGTGGCGAAGCAGGTCCCGAAGCAGATCCCCAGCACGAGACCGATCCGGGCGGTGAGCGCGGTGGAGCGCAACGGGCTGCTGAAGTGGGGCCAGCGTCGTGGACGGCTGACGGAGCTCGACTCCGGCTGGGTCATGCCCCCATTGTCAGGCGGTGAACCGTGGTGGCTGAAGGGTTGAGGTATTACGTGACGCTCACGGTCCGCGGGCCGTCGTGGGGCTGGGCGGTCCGTATGCCGCTGGGCGGGGACGGCGACCGCCTGACGCTCAGCGCGTGGACGCATCCCGGGGGAGGATCGACCCGCGGACCTGGACCGGCATCTCGACGAGGTGCTCGCCCGGTGACGACGTCGGCTCGAGCAGCAGCTCGAGGCCCTTGCGTCCCATCTCGAGGTAGGGCAATCGAGCCGTGGTGATCCCGGGACGCATGTAGGAGGCGATCTGGTCGTCGTCGAACGATGCGAGTGACACGTCGTCGGGGATCCTCAGTCCGCGCTCCTGGAGTGCCTGCTGGGCACCGAAGGCGACCCGGTCGTTGAGGCAGAGCAGGGCGCTGAACTCCGCCCCGGACGCCAGGAGCTCCTTCGTCGCGTCGTAGCCGTTCCAGGGCTCCCAGAACTCGAAGTCCGCGACGGCCACCGGGGTGACACCGGCCTCGTCGAGGGCGCGGTGGATGCCGGCGAACCGACGACCGATCGTCACCGAGATCCTGGGGGTCGAGCAGGCGAGCGGGGCGTTGCCGATGAGGGCGATGCCGTCACCGTGGCCGGCGTCGATCAGCCGCTGGGTCACGGCATACCCCGCCGCTTCTTCCGCCGGGAGGACCGCGACGGGGATGGCGGGGCTGACGCAGTTGACGGTCACGGCACGAATGCCCTCCGGCAACGGGGGCAGGTCCATCAGGCGCGCTGAGAGGGCGCCGAAGATGAGCCCGTCGACCTGACGGTCGGCCATCGACTCCATCGCCTTGAGCAGCTGCTTGGGGTGCCTGAAGGTCTCGGCGATGAGGACCCCGCGGTCCTGCTCGTCGGCCGCATCGAGCAGCCCTCGGATCATCGCCGAGGCGAAGCGGGTCACGGTGACGTCGTCAGAGATGAAGCCGACGGTGCCGGTCGTGCCGAGCCGCAGGGAGCGTGCCTGGGCGTTGGGCCGGTAGTCGAGCTCGCGCGCCGCCTCCTCGATCCGGGTGACCGCGTCGGCGGAGAGCCGCGACCCGGGTCGGCGGTTGAGCACGAGGCTGACGGCCGTCTTCGACATCCCGGACCGCGCGGCGACGTCGGCGAGTGTCGGTCGCTTTGCCACATCCACCCTCTCGTGCGGGCGGGGTCCCCGCCGGTATGCCGTTGTGGCGCTCAGAGTCGGCGCCGGGCACAGCGTAGCCCAGATATTCGGAGGGGTCATCCGTCTTCGCAGGTGAAAAGGATTTAGCAACCTCTTGCGGGCGAGCATGGCGGGGCGCTACGGTCTCGTGCTGAAAGGTTTTAGCACTGGAGCTGACCTTCTCACCCCGGAGGAACCCATGAAGATGACCGCAACCAAGCGCATCGCCGTAGGACTGCTCGCGGCCGCGCTCCCGCTCTCCCTCGCCGCCTGCGGCAAGGGCGGCACCAGTTCCTCCGGCGGCGCTGCCGGCGAACTGACGATGTGGACCCACAACGCCGGCAACAAGGCCGAGCTCGGGGCGATCCAGTCGATCGTCGACGACTACAACAAGAGCCAGGCCACGTACAAGGTCAAGGTGCAGGCGTTCCCGCAGGACTCCTACAACCAGTCCGTCGTCGCCGCTGCCGCCTCGAAGAAGCTGCCGTGCATCCTCGACATCGACGGCCCCAACGTCCCCAACTGGGCCTGGGCCGGTTACCTCGCCCCGCTCGAGGGGATGGACGACGTCCTGTCGAAGTACCTCCCGACGGTTCTCGGCAAGTACGACAACAAGACCTACTCCTACGGCTTCTACGACGTCGCGCTCGTCATGGTCACCCGCAAGACGATCCTCGACAAGTACGGCATCCGGGTCCCCACGGCCGACCAGCCGTGGACCAAGGACGAGTTCATGGCGGGGCTCACGAAGATCAAGGACAGCGGCGACTTCCCGACCACCCTCGACCTCGCGACGAGCTTCACGGGTGAGTGGTGGCCCTACGCCTACTCGCCGATGCTGCAGAGCTTCGGCGGTGACCTCATCAACCGTGAGGACTACAAGAGCGCCGACGGGGTGCTCAACGGCCCCAAGGCGGTCGAGTGGGCGACGTGGTTCCGCGGCCTGGTGAAGGACAACTACGCCCCGCTCAAGTCCGGCGCCGACCCCGCCAAGGACTTCATCAACGGCAAGTCGGCGATCCTCTACAACGGCACGTGGACGGCGGTCGACACCCGCAAGGCCTTCGGCGCCGACACCCTCTTCCTCCCGCCGCCCGACCTCGGCAACGGCCCGAAGATCGGTGGCGGCTCATGGCAGTGGGGCGTCTCGGCCAACTGCTCCGACCCGGCCGGCGCGATGGACTACATGAAGTTCGCGGCCCAGGACAAGTACGTGGCCAAGGTCGCCGGCGACACGAAGAACATCCCGGCCACCGACGCCGCAGCGGAGACCGTGCCCGGCTACGAGAAGGGCGGGGAGAACCAGGTCTTCCTCGACTACGCGAAGAAGTTCGCGGTGCTGCGGCCCATCACCCCCGGCTACCCGTTCATCGCCACGGAGTTCACGAAGACGGCTCAGGACATCCTCAACGGCGCCGACCCCAAGCAGTCCCTGGACCAGGCGGTCAAGAACATCGACGCCAACCAGAAGTCCAACGGCTACTTCCAGTGAGTGACTGAGATGACGACCATCACTGCTGCCGAGACGGCCACGGCGCCGGCGGGCTTCCGCCCCAGGAAGGCGAAGGGGGACCGTTCGTCGACGACGACGGCGCTGCTCATGCTCCTTCCCGCGGGCGTCCTGCTCATCACGTTCCTGCTCGTCCCGATCGGGCTCACCTTCGGGCTCGCCTTCACCAACGCGAGACTCGTCTCGCCGCGGCCGGCCGAGTTCGTCGGGGTGGACAACTTCGTCCGCCTCTTCCAGGACGACACCTTCTGGGCGTCGCTGCGCAACACCATCATCTTCGCGATCGTCATCGTCCCGGTGCAGTCCGCCTGCGCGCTGGGGCTGGCGCTGCTGGTCAACGTGAAGATGCGGGGGGTCAACTTCTTCCGGACGATCTACTTCCTGCCGGTCGTCACCTCGATGGTCGTCGTGTCGATGCTGTGGCTCTTCCTCTACCAGCAGAACGGCCTGATCAACCAGGTGCTGCTGAAGTTCGGGATCGTGGGGCCGGACTGGCTCGGTGACCCGCACACGGCGCTGCTCGCGATCATCCTCATGTCGGCCTGGCAGGCGATGGGCTTCCACATGGTCATCTGGCTCTCGGGGCTGCAGACGATCCCCGGCGACCTCTACGAGGCGGCCGAGCTCGACGGGGCCGGCACGTGGCAGAAGTTCCGCTACGTCACGTGGCCGGGCCTGCGCCAGACGAGGACCTTCATCCTCATCACGATCACGATCTCGGCCTTCGCGCTCTTCACGCAGGTCAACATCATGACCCAGGGCGGACCGCTCGACTCGACGTCGACGGTCGTGCTCATGGCGGTCCGGACCGGCTTCCAGCAGCAGCAGACCGGTTATGCGTCGGCGATCTCGCTCGTCTTCTTCGTGCTCGTCCTCGCCGTCACCCTCGTCAACCGCTACTTCACCCGAGACAGGGATGCCCGATGAGTGCCACGACACAGACCCTGCCCCACGTCGCGGAGACGGCAGCTGCCGAGCACCACCGCGGTGGCGAGGGGCCACACCCGGCCAAGAAGGCGATGTCGCTCGTCGGGCGCATCGTGCTCGCGTTCGTCTTCGGCCTGCCGCTCGTCTTCATGTTCGTCTCGAGCTTCAAGCCCGACCTGCAGATCTTCGGTGACCTCGGCAGCTTCCGGGCCTTCCTGCCGACGGGTGACATCTCGCTCGACAACTACACCGGGGTGTTCGGCCGAGTTCCCTTCGCGCAGTTCATGATGAACTCCGTCCTGATCACGGTCGTCACCGTCGTGCTCGGGGTGATCGTCAACTCGATGGCTGCCTTCGCGCTGGCACGGATTCGTTTCAAGGGCAGCGGGTGGGTGCTGGGGCTCATCCTCGCGACGCTCATCGTGCCGTTCGAGACGCTGGCCCTGCCGCTGCTGTGGTGGGTCAACAAGCTGCCCTTCCTCGGGCCGGACGGTTTCAGCGAGGGATGGCTCGACACCTACCAGGTGCAGATCGTCCCCTTCATCGCCAACGCCTTCTCGATCTTCCTCTTCTACCAGTACTTCGACTCCATCCCGAAGGAGCTCGACGAGGCGGCGAAGGTCGACGGCGCGGGGTGGTTCCGGATCTACCGCAGCATCGTCATGCCGCTCGCCGGCCCGGCCGTCGCGACGGTCGCGATCCTCACCTTCCTACCGACGTGGAACCAGTACCTCTGGCCGCTCATGTCCGTGCAGACGGAGGAGCTCCGCCCGGTCATGGTCGGTATCGACTACTTCAAGCAGCTCAACACCTCGTGGGGCCAGATCATGGCCTACGCGTCGATGATCACGGCTCCCGTGCTGGTCCTCTTCATCGCCTTCCAGCGATCCTTCATCAACTCCATCGCCTCCTCCGGCGTGAAAGGCTGATCGTGTTCAAGCTCCCCGAGGCGTGGGTGTGGGACTTCTGGACCGTCGACGACGGCGACCAGTACCACCTCTTCTTCCTCTACGCGTCGCGCGCACTGCGCGACCCGCACGCCCGGCACTACCGCGCGTCGATCGGGCACGCGGTGTCGTCCGACCTGGTCCACTGGGAGCGCGTCGTCGACGCGCTGGTGCGCTCGGACGCGCCGGCCTTCGACGACCTTGCGACGTGGACCGGGTCGGTCGTGCGGCACCCGGACGGGCGGTGGTTCATGTTCTACACCGGCTCATCGCTCGTGCCCGGGACCGGTGCCAACATCCAGTCGATCGGGTATGCCGTGTCCTCCGACCTCCACACGTGGGACAAGGCGCCCGGGCCGGTGCTGCAGGCCGATGGCGAGTGGTACGAGAAGTACGCGCCCCCGCCTGAGGGCAACTGGCACGACGAGGCCTTCCGCGACCCGTGGGTCTTCGCCGACCCTGACGGGGACGGGTGGCACATGCTGATCACGGCCCGTTCGGCGGTGGGGCCGGCCCACGACCCGTCGGACCGGGTGGACCGCGGCGTCGTGGGGCACGCGTGGTCGGCAGACCTGGAGACCTGGGAGCTGCGGGAGCCGCTGTCGGAGCCGGGTCAGGGGTTCGGGCAGCTCGAGGTCTTCCAGACCCACGTCGTCGAGGGGCGTCAGGTGCTGCTCTTCAACTGCATGGTGGGGGACGCGTCGGACCGCGTGAAGGCCACCGGCACCGAGGGTGGGGTGTGGATCGCTTCGGCGGAGTCACCGCTGGGGCCCTACGACATCGCCGGCGCCCGTGAGATCAACGACCCGGAGCTCTACGTCGGCAAGTTCATCGACGACCGCGAGACCGGCAAGACCAGGTTCATGGCCTTCCGCAACGAGACGGGAGGCGCCTTCGTCGGCGAGATCACCGACCCGTGTGCCCTCACCTGGGACGGTGACCGTCTCGTCCTCGAGACCGCGAATCGGCTGGTGCTGCAGGACGGTTGAGGCCTGGGCGCCCCCAGAGCCAGCGTCGCCATGTGCGCTCGGCGGGCCGCCTGTGGGATGGTCGATGACTTCTCGGCGCCACAGAGCGCGACAGAAGACCGATCCACCAGTGAGGAAACCGCGTGTCCACGTCTTTAGCCACTCCACCAACGACACCACGAGAGGCCGACGATCCCGTCCAGTCAGGACTGCGGCCGGCCGCCGCCGTCACCGCGCCGCGGGTGTTCTGGCCGGCCGCCGGCGTCGTGCTGCTCGTGGTGGGTCTCGCCATCTTCCTGCCCGAGCGCCTCGGCGACACGCTGAGCTCGCTCAACGGCACCGTGATCGGTGACCTCGGCTGGTTCTACGTCCTGCTGGTCACGTCGTGCATCGCCTTCGCGCTGTGGGTCGCCTTCTCGCCGATGGGCAACGTGGTGCTCGGCAAGGACGACGAGGAGCCCGAGTTCGGGCTCAAGTCGTGGTTCGCCATGCTCTTCGCCGCCGGCATGGGCATCGGCCTCGTCTTCTGGGGCGTGGCCGAGCCGCTCAACCACTTCGCCTCCCCGCCGCCGGGCACCCGGGACGGCGAGGCCGCCGCGGCCCGCGCCGCCATGGACACGACGTTCCTGCACTGGGGTCTGCACGCCTGGGCCATCTACGTGGTCGTCGGGTTGGCCATCGCCTACGCCGTCCACCGCAAGGGTCGTCCCGTGTCGATCCGCTGGGCCCTGGAGCCGCTGTTCGGCGACCGGGTCAAGGGCGTCCTGGGCGACGTCATCGACGTGATCGCCATCGTCGGCACCCTCTTCGGTGTCGCGACCTCGCTGGGCTTCGGCGTCAGCCAGGTCAGCGCCGGCATGGCCTACCTCGGGTTCGTCGGCGAGGCGTCCACGACCCTCAAGGTGCTGCTCATCGTCGGCATCAGCGCGATCGCGATCGTCTCGGTTGTGACCGGCGTCGACAAGGGCATCAAGTGGCTCTCCAACATCAACATGGGCATGGCGGCGCTGCTGCTCGTCATCGTCGCCGTGGTCGGACCGACGGTGTTCATCCTGGGCGACTTCGTCCAGCAGCTCGGCTCCTACGCCCGCAACTTCTTCGAGCTGTCGTTCCGCACGATGAGCTTCCAGGGCGAGGACGGCAGCACCTGGCTGTCTGGCTGGACCACCTTCTACTGGGGCTGGTGGATGAGCTGGGCGCCGTTCGTCGGTGTCTTCATCGCCCGGATCTCACGCGGGCGCACCGTGCGTCAGTTCGTCACCGGCGTGCTGCTCGTGCCGACCCTCGTGACGTTCTTGTGGTTCT
Organism: uncultured Actinomycetota bacterium; assembly: GCA_963764195.1. Taxonomy (GTDB): domain Bacteria; phylum Actinomycetota; class Actinomycetes; order Actinomycetales; family Dermatophilaceae; genus JBDSSS01. The sequence goes on along the minus strand of CAVXRG010000002.1, from coordinate 3,772 downwards.
CCGTCATGGGTGGCTCGGCGATCTACCGCGAGATGTTCGGTGCCGGTGGCCTCATCGGTAAGGACGGTGCGGTCTCGACCGACTCCGCTCTCTTCCAGTTGCTCGGTGGGCTGCCCGCCTCGGGCGTGCTGAGCGTCCTCGCCATGATTCTGGTCGTGGTCTTCTTCGTGACCAGCTCCGACTCGGGCTCCTTCGTGGTCGACATGCTCGCCAGCGGTGGCAACCCCGAGCCGCCGATCTGGAGCCGCGTCTTCTGGGGTGTGCTCGAGGGTGTCATCGCCGCGGCGCTGCTCATCGCCGGTGCGGTCAGCGGTGGTGATGGACTCGGTGCCCTCCAGACGATGGCCATCTTGCTGGCGCTCCCGTTCAGCCTGGTGATGATCGCGATGATGGTCTCCACCGCCAAGGCACTGCTCCACGAGAACTGGCTCAACCAGCAGGCCGAGCGGCGCCTCCTGGCGGCCGAGGTCGCCGGCAAGGTCGCCCGCGTCAGCGGGAGCTCGCCCGGTCCGATCCACGACGCCCGGCGCACCACCAGCAGGCGCTGAGCCGGGGTCACGCACTGACGAAGGGCCGGGAGCATCGTGCTCCCGGCCCTTCGCCGTCCCTCACCTCAGGTGAGGTCGGCCGCTCCGCAGCCACTCCCGACGCCCTGGCCCGCTCCGCGTCGCTCGGCCGAGTGGTCGGCAACAGGCTGGTCGGCCGTTCCACGCCGTCGTGCCAGAAGAGCCCGGTGGGCCGGGCCGGCGGCGTGTGTGGGGTCGTCGACCCGCAACGGCTGGCCGGACACCCCGCCGCTACTTACGCAATACAGCCCGTCCGCTGTGGGGCCGGGCCGACGACCCGTCGGACCGGGTGGACCGGGGCGTCGTGGGGATCGCGTGGTCGGCCATCTTGGAGACCTGCGAGCTGCGGGAGCTGCTGTCGGAGCCGGGTCAGGGTTTCGGGCAGCTCGAAATGTTCTAGACGCACGCTGTCCACGGATGCCAGGTGCTGCTGTTCGACTGCGCGGTAGGGGACATGGCCGAGGCGGCGCGGGCGGCCGGCATCACCGGCGGCGTGTGGCTTGCCTCTGCGGAGTCACCCCTGGGGCTCTTCGACATCGCCGGAGTCCGTGAGATCGACGACCCTGAGCTCTCTGTCGGCAAGTTCATCGTCGGCCGCGAGACGGGGAGACCACGTTCATGAGCCTTCCGCAACGAGACGGGCGGCCCATTCATCGGCGAGATCACCGGCCGGTACGTGGCGTACTGGAGCAGCGACCGCCCTCTCGTCGATGGAGGCGGAGAAACGGAAGTCGCGCAGCGCTCGCCCCTGGCCGTGACGTGATGGTGATGACGTCGTTCGCGCACGCCTGCTCACGAATGGTTACGCTGCCCGTGTCATTGCGGCCCGACGGACTTCCTCATGGACACGTCCCCACACCGCACGAGTTGCTTCGTGCTGCCAGGGGACCTGTTCGTGCACCTTCTTCGCACCTCCGTTCGAGGCTTTTCCTCTCTGGAGGCAAACCTCGCTGCTCATATCTCCGAGCAGATGAGCATCCAGACGGGACACCGTCCGGCACTCAGTGAGTCCCGCTCGTGGGAGCGGAGTCTCCCCGCGCTGCGCGCCGACCTCGTGTCGGCTGGGCTTGAAGACGTCGAGATGCTCATTGAGTACCAGCTGCCGCTAACCAGCAAGCGCGCCGATGTCGTGCTGGCGGGCACCCATCCAAAGACGGGGAATCCCTCCTATGTGGTGGTCGAACTCAAACAGTGGAGCGCAGCGGAGAGCTTCGAGGACAGCAACACCCTGGTCTCGGTCGAGCAGTACGGTCGCCGCGCGGTGACCCATCCGGCTCTACAGGTGGCCGACTATTGCGACTACCTCTCTTCGTTCAACGTCATGCTGGCCGAGCGGCCTCACTCGCTCGCTGGTGTCGCGTACCTCCACAACGCGACCGACCTCGGCGTGTCTGACCTGCTGGACAGAAAGCCGACCAAGCAGGGTGCCATCTTCACCGGGCAGCGACGGGGAGCGTTCGTCGACTACCTCCGCACCCTGCTGGCGCCGGGCGAGGGCGGCGCCGAGGCGGCGGACGCACTGCTGCGCAGCAAGATCTCGCCGAGCAAGCAACTGCTGGCGGTGGCTGCCGAAGAAGTGCAGAGCAGAGAGCAATTCGTGCTCCTTGACGAGCAGCGCGACGCCTATGAGCACGTTCTGCACGCGGTTGAGCGAGCGCGGCGGTCGAACCGCAAGACGGCGGTCGTTGTGAGCGGTGGCCCCGGGAGCGGCAAGTCGGTCATTGCGCTGTCACTGATGGGCGAGTTGTCGCGCCAGGGGCGTTCGGTCATGCACGCCACCGGCTCGCGGTCCTTCACGATGACTCTGCGCAAGGTTGCCGGGAAGCGCGCCCCTCGGGTGCAGAAGCTCTTCACCTACTTCAACTCGTTCATGACCGCCGAGCCCAACGATCTCGAGTGCCTGATCCTCGACGAGGCGCACCGCATCCGTGAGACATCGGTCAGCCGCTACACGCGCAAGGAGCTCCGGAGCGTGGGGCGACCGCAGATCCAGGAGCTGCTCTCGGCCGCCAAGGTGCCGGTGTTCCTATTGGACGAGCATCAGGTCGTCCGCCCAGGTGAGATGGGGACGGTCGAAGATATCGAGGCGCATGCCGACCAGCGTTAGGAATGCGCGTCGAGCACGTCAACCTCAATGACCAGTTCCGCTGTGGTGGCTCGGACGGTCTACGTCGACTGGGTGCTGCGCCTTCTGGCCTCGCGCCTGGTGGACCGGTGGAGTGGAAGGGCGACGGCAGCTTCGCCGTCTCGGTGGCAGACACCCCAGAGGAGCTCGAGCACGTGCTGGCGTCGCGTGAGGGTGACGGGTACTCCGCTCGTATCGCCGCCGGCTACTGCTGGCCTTGGAGCGATCCGCGCCCCGACGGCTCGTTGGTGCCCGACGTCCAGATCGACGAGTGGTCGAGGCCATGGAATTTGCGCGGTGATCGCGCCGTCGGTGGCGCACCGCCAGCGGCTCTTTGGGCGAGCGACCCTGCGGGCTTCGGTCAAGTCGGTTGTGTGTACACAGCCCAAGGCTTCGAGTACGACCATGCAGGCGTGATCCTCGGGCCAGACATGGTTTGGCGAGACGAAGGCTGGCGTACGGTGCGGGACGCAAACCGAGACCCCGACTTTCGCAACCGCAGCAAAGTGAGTGACCGAGCTTTTGATCGCCTGGTCCGCAACGTCTACAAGGTCCTGCTCACTCGAGGCATGCAGAGCGTGATTGTCTATTCCACCGATCCACAAACGCGCGACCGGCTAAGGACCTTGGTCCGCCCCTAAGTGTCGGCGTTCGCGCCGCGCAATCCAATCGCCCCACGAACGTATCGACAGGCTTCCTCCGAGGATATGCCTCACCCGTGACCCACGCGGATAAGGCATGTTATGACGAGCTGGATCGTCACGATCGACGCAGACCACGTACAGCACTGGCGCATTGCTAAGTCCCACGGATTCTGGGATATGACCAAGTTCCATAAGGTGGCGTTCGGTGACTTGGTGTACTTCTGGCAGGCAGGCGGTTCGCTTATTTCCCAGTGCCTTGTGACCCAAGGGGCCTATCCCATTTCGCCCCAACATCCGACGCCGTGGGAGGACTCTGGTGCTCGGACCTACACGACAAGGTTCCACTTCGATGTCCTGTCCGAGTCGCCCCTGTCTCAGCCGACCTGGGGTCGCCTGCAAGAACCCATGACCAAGAAGATGTCCCCGCAGTTCTTCCC
>CAVXRG010000001.1:0-212168 GCA_963764195.1 uncultured Actinomycetota bacterium | reverse complement strand
CGGCGCCGCTCAAGCCATCGCCCATGGCTTCCATAGAGAATTGGTTGCTCAGTGGCTCCAGGGCCTTAGGTCGTCGCGGTCCCGCCAAACGGGCAGACCGGAAGCTCGGAGAATCCAAGCGAGTTCGGCGCATGGATCTAGGCCGTCACTGTGGCGGTAAGAGATGAAGATTGGATTCAGGGTCTGAGTAATCGTACATGAGGATTCCGCTTTAGACGACGAGTTCCTGGATCGTGACGGTGCGTCCATGGCGGCGACCGGCTGCTCCCACCGGGCTCACTTCGCCATGCCGGTAAACCCCCAAGGCGGCGGACCGCCGAACTGTCTGAACGGTGACTTCTGTGACTCGGCGAGGCTGTTCCAGTCGTGTGCGACGGTGGCTGCGGGGCAGGGTGACTGTGCCATTCGCCGAGGCATCTGCGACGTTCTTGTCGGCGGTGCTCCTCCCGGTGCTGGTCGAGGACGCGTTGGGCGCGTTTGTGGTTGCGGCTGTAGTGATGTCCACCGGCTCGCTTGTCGGGAACGGGCAGAACGTCGGTGACTACAACGGTGTCGTCTTCGTGCCAACCGACGAGGATGCCGCCGGTTTCTCGGGGCAGCGCTGCCCGAGCCAACTCGGAGCCGTTGGGGAGAGCTGACGCGGCGAGTAGAGAACCGAGGCATAAACAGTGTGTGCATCGGTAAGTCATCAAGGATTCCCGTCGCGTTGACGGGCTGACCGAGGAGAAGAGGCCAATGGCGTGGCGTGCGGTAAGGGCGGCTGCTTTCAACAACGGCGTAATGCGGGGTCAGGGACACAGGGTCTCCGCAACCGGTAGCGTAACCGACGGCGGAGTGGCCACATGATGGCGTGACAGTTGCTCAGGACGTCGTCGGTTGTCTGTCGAGGGTCGGGATGACGTCGACGCGGACCACGGCTCCATTCTCTTGGAGGCAGGCGGAGATGAAGCGTTCCCCGAATGTCTCGGCGGCATGCTTGAGCATGGCTGTGACGCTTCCGCTGGCGGTCGCATCGATCACGAGGTCGTAGGCCTGCAGCAGGTCAGGTACTTCGCGCGGGTTGTTGAGGCTGTCAGCGACGGGACGCACTTCTGTCAGGTTGAACGACCGGCTTTCGACGATGTCTTTCACAGCGTGGGGCTTCGGCCGGCCAATATTTAGGTCTTCGGAGGTGATGTCTTGGAGCAGGGTCCGGGTACGACGGTGCCGTGGTCACGGATGGTGAGTTGTCCGAGTCCTTGCTGCTGGCGAGCCAGATCGCGGACGTGGGTCCCGAGCGCTCCGGCACCGAGCACGAGGACGTGCTTGGTCCGTAGGTCCTCCTGTTGTGTTCCGGCGCGCAGTGTCAAGTCTGCAAACTGGGAGCTGACGATGTCGGCCCACCGAGCGTCGACCTCACCGTCGGCGGTGCCCGTGAGGGCGAGGGCGAGGAGTCCCTGGTGTCTGTCGCGTTCGATTGGACGAGGGCGTATCCGATGTCGCCGTTCCTGGCGGCGCGATCGACTTCGCGGGCTGTGTTTTCGTCGAGGCGGCTGAGGATTCGGTCCACGTAGTCGGAGGTTCGGCGGTTGCCCCGATGTCGAGGACGTACCCGACCTGCCGACGGCCCTTCACGGGGCTTCGCCGGTTCGCTCGACGGGAGGCGGTGGTAGGGCCAATGACGGTGAGCGAGGTCTTACCGGCTGCGAACTTCACGTAGCTCAGGCCGGTGAGGTCTCCACAAACGATGAGCCGGGGCTCGTCGGAGCGTTTGAAGTAGGCGTTGAGGTCGAGGACGGGTGCGTCCTTGGGCCATCCGGCTGCTGATTCGTCAAACCAGCGGCTGATCATGGCGACTAAGTCATCCGGCCCGAGCCATGGAAGTCGTTCCTCGCGGTCTTCGCCGTATAGGCACATGGCGCCATCGGGTTCGCGGTGCCACGACCGAGGGAATTCGTCGCTGGGGTAGACCTTCGGAGCGCGGAACGGGAACTCATCTCGCAGGACTATGCGAACCTGCTGAGGTCCGGCGGCTGTGGGAACAGAACCGGACAGGGTGGCGTCATCTTGTGCGATGGCCACGCCGTTCGAGCTGTTCGATGAACCGGGATCGGGTTGCGCCGATGCTGTCTGTCCAGTCGGTCATCCGAAGCGACGGTCTCCGGCAGGAACGTTGTGGGCACCCGGCGTGATCAGTCGCGCCGCGGTCCTGGGGACCTCGGGGAACACGTCGTCGCCGTCGCCGTTGACGCCCAGGAGTCCCCGGAATGCATTCGCGGCTTCGTGCTCGTCATCGTTCTTGTAGGGTCGCGGGCCCTGATTGCAGCCGCCCGGAACTTGTCTCGTGCAGTCTTCCACTGCTTGTCCGTGGCGCGGAAAAACATGTTGTAGCCGGGCCGGGACGGGTCCGGGAGTCCTTGCCCCAGCCCACCTTCGCGTCTAGGTAGTCAGCGATGGCTTCAAGCGCGGTTACAAAAGCGAGGGCATGGTTGGCGTTCGACCTCCCCCTTGAGGAACGCATTGTAGAGGCACATCTCTACGAAGAATCCGCCCGGGCGTGCGTCGTTGATGGCACGGCGGGCCTGCCGGCCAACTCCACGGTCGGCACGTACATGCCGTTGCGGTCCTTGTTCATCGCCGTGGTCAATTCGTTGACGTTCAGCGGGTTCGTGGGCTGCCACTCGCCATCCCTGGTCGGGATCTCCCACGTTCCGTTCAATTCTCCCGGGCGGGGACGGCGTCGACATGGAGGTCGTCGTACTCAGGGAACGTGACCTTGAACGAGCGAGCGTTCCGGGTCACTCGGGCGCTCCCGAAGGCGTCTTCAAGCGCCTTGTAGAACCTGTTGAGCACGGTGACGGGCTGAACGTCGCCGTCGATGTCGTACATGCGACAGAACACGTCCACGTCCTTCACCCGTTGGATGGCGACACTGCGTGCATACGAGCCGATCAGGATCGGCTTCACACCCCAGTCGTCGAGGCCGGACGCGGCGGCGAGGGCGTCGCGGACCTCATTGTGCGCGAAGGGTGCGTTCTTGATGTCGGCGGCGGAAGGCTCGATGCGGGTGAGCGCATCTTTAAACTTGCTGGTCAGGTTCGCCATTCGGATCCTTCTGCTCGGGACCCTTCGGGTCACACTTTCGGACTGCTCTGACGATAGGGACGACCACCGACACTCTCGGGCGCCGCAGCTGTCGTCACCCAGCCGTTCCCCGAAATCGTCACGTGTGACGAGAGCCACAACCAGCACAGGAACGGCGACGCAGCTACGCCATCAACGTCAGGCGACCAATGATGTCAATTCAGACTTCGTCGGCGGTGACGAATACCGCAAAGGACAGGTCGGGGTTACGCCGACACCCTCCGCGGACACCGGGTGCTCACCTGGTCGGCAAGGGCACAAACCGGCCACCATGCCGGTCACCGTCCCCGTGCTCCGAGCGCTCGCGGCGTCACTCCGCCGCTGGTCGAGCCCGGTCGATGTTCTCGTGAGCGGCACAGTCAAACGCGGGGTCGGCCCTCGATCAAGATGACGTATGCCTCGTCCCTGAAGACACGCGGCCCTGCCCTCCCGCCATCTACAGCGGTTCCGCGAAGTGATCATCACAACTCCCCACCCCGGGCTGAGGCCCTGCAAGCCCCAGGTCGGCGCTCAAAACAAACCCGAGATCAGTGCGGATCCACCAGGCCGTCACTGGCTTTCAGATGAGAAAGCATCAGGACCGACGAGCCTCGCGGAATATTGGGGTCCGCAGTCCTGGGTGACCTCGGATAGTTGGTGGAGCGTGCCATCGTTTGTATTTGTCGCCCTCCGAAATTGACGGGCCGTCCCGCTGGGTGGTCAATTGTTCCTATCGGCAGAATCGTGTAGTCCTTCGTGTCAGTAGTTCGGATCTGCATGTCCTGCATAAACTCATCGATCCGTCCCGGCGAGCTAGAATTCGGATCAGTCTGTATACATTGTAATCGCACCTCATAAACATTGAATCAATAAACGCCTACGGATTGCGGCGGGGCAATCCATTTGCGAAAATCATTCCGCGCCAGTCGGTTTCGAATTGAGATAAATCTGTGGTGGCCCGCGCGCTCTCAGCCAACATCTGGTAGCCGTTGCGCTTCTTGGCGCCTGCGGATCTCCCGAGGTAGTTTGAAACTGCCTGCTTAGCCATCGCTGGGGAGACCTTTTGATACTGGGTTTCGCATACCCTGCTGGAAACTGCGTCGAGGCCCTGGAGCGCCTCGGACTGACAAGTGGACTGTTGAAGCCACTTCGCAGGGCCGTACCACAGCGTCGCGAGAGCGGCGACGGCCGCGACTGAAACCGTGACACGGAGCTTGACACCCATTGGACCCCCGAATGAAGCTGGGCTGTGCTGCTTGAGAATAGCGGGCGTTGTTCTTCAACGCAGCGAAATTGAATAACATGTCACGGATGCCCGGGGTCCTGATCCGCTCGGAACATGCGGGCCCAACGCTCGGCGACCCCTGCCTGGCTAGAGCGCTGTCGATACCGACGGACTGAAAACGCCTACACGGGAACCCAATACGCCGACCTGCGCGATGTACCATCCACGCCAGCCCGGCGGAGAGGATGAATGGACATATCCAATCGGGCTCCGGCTCCAGAGGGCGCCCTCGAGTGCCGGACCGGAGCTTTAGAAGCCCCACCACACGTCAGGACTCGCTGCGCCGTCGACGAAGCCGGTCGCGGGCGGTTTCCGGACTGCGTCTTATCGCCGCGATAGCGGCAGTGTCCTTCCGCCGCGTAGCGGGCGTGTCCCATACCGCCGCGCCAAGTCTGGTCGGGTCAGGTCGGGTCATCGGAAGGGAGTTCGCTGTGTTGTTCACCATGCTTTCCGTGACAGGCGATTGACTCGATCGCCTGTCACATCGCGCCCCAGCGGGCGCAGTGACGTAGGCGTCGTACGGTGGAGGCATGGACGCCTGCACGATGCCGGCCTCCGCGGACCGGTGACCATGACGCCCGGGCGGGCCCTGGACGCCGCCTTCGCGGCCGCCCCACGACGGGCGTTTTTGCCCGAGGGCCAGCAACGGTACGCCGACCAGGACCGTCCGCTGCCGATCGGCTGGCAGCAGACCAACAGTCAGCCGCGGACGGTGCGGCAGATGCTTGCGCTGCTCGACGTGCGGCCGGGCCTACGGATCCTCGACGTCGGCTGCGGTTCCGCATGGACCACGGCGCTACTCGCCCACCTCGTCGGCCCGCAGGGCGAGGTGGTGGGTGTCGAGCTCGTGCCACAGCTAGTGGAGTTCGGCCGGCGCAATCTGGCGGTCCTCCCGCTGGCCCAGGCCCGGATCGAGGCCGCGAACCCCGACGTGCTGGGCCGCCCCGACGAAGCGCCCTTTGACCGAGTGCTGGTCTCCGCCGGAGCGACCGGACTCCCCGACGCGCTAGTCGAGCAGCTGGGCGTCGGCGGCGTGCTGGTGGTGCCGGTGCGCGGGGTGATGACCGAGGTCCGGCGTACGGCGGCGGGCACCCGGGTCGCCGAGCACGGCGCGTACTCGTTCGTGCCGCTGGTCGGCGGCTGAGCGGCGCCGCTGGGACGGGGCCGGTCGGAGCGCAGCCTTGGGGACCTGGCAGGCCGTGTCACGCGCAAGACCGTCCACCGAATCCCTGCGTGCACAACCATGCACGGACGCAGCCCGGCCAAACTGCCGTATGTCTGCCGCGATTCGCCCGCTCGCGAGGTGGGTCCTTCCGGCTCCCCTCTGTGTCAAGGGGTCGGGATCGGCTCTTTGGAGTGTGCGCCGGCGCTGGTCGCCGTCAAGGTCGTTCGTCCGGTGGGGCGCTGCACCTTGACGGCTCCGGCGCGTCGGCGCGGCTGCTGGGGAGCCGAGCCCGGGCGGGGGTTCGCAGTGGGCGGGGCGGCGGGTAGCGTCGTGCGTGCGGGTCCGGGAAGTGGCTGATCCGAAGTGTCGATGTGCGGGGGCAGGTCGACCGCGCTGGATGTCAGAGACGCCCCGCAGTGCCCTCCCGGGCCCGCGTCCACGCTGGCTTCTCTGGCGGCTGTGGCATCGGTGACGAGTTGGCGGTAGAAGGCGTCGGAGATCCGGCGCTTGAGGCACCGCAGCGCCTCGAGGGGCTTCTTGCCCTCGGCGAGCTTGCGCCGATAGTAGGCCCGGCCGGGGGTGTCGAGGCGGACCTGGCTGATCGCGGCGATGTGGATCATGTGGTTCATCCGCCGGTTCCCGGCACGCGAGAGCCGGTGCCGGTCCTGCTCACCGGAGGACGCGTCCAAAGGTGCCGTACCGGTCCAGGACGCGAACCGGTTCCGGTCGGCGAACCGGGCCACGTCACCGACGTCGGCCAACGTCCGCGCGGCCACGACCGGTCCGACGCCACGCAGGTCCATCAGGTGCGACCCGCGGGCGATCACCATCGCCTTGAGCTCCTGGGTGAGCGTTTTGACCTTCTTGTCGACCGCGACGAGCTCGGTCAGCTGCTCGACCGCGAGCCGTCGCTGGATCTTGCCGCCCAGGTCCCGGGGCCGCACCGAAGAGAGGATTGCCTTGGCCTGCAACGGTGTCAGGTCCTTCTTCGCCTTCCCGGGGGTCAGCTCGGACAGCAGCCGCTGCAACCGGTTGACGGTCTGGACGCGTTGCCGGGTCAGCTCCTCACGGCGGTCGGCCAGCATCCGCAGCGCCTCGAGCTCGTCGTCGTAGGACAGCACCCGCAGACCTTTGGTGCGGACCGCGACCACCGCGACGGCGTGCGCGTCGTGGGCGTCGGTCTTGCGGTTGTGGCCAGTGTCGAGCAACCTCGCGCGGGCCGACAGCTTTGCGGGGACGTCGAGCACGTGCTCACCGTCGGCGAGCAGCCGCTGCGCCAGCGGCCGGCCAGCGCCGTTGCTGCCTTCGACCGCCCAGACCCGCTCGGGCCAGGCCCGCACCTGTTTGCGCATCGCCGCATAGCCGGCCTTGTCGGTGGCGAACCGGCCCGTCGCCAAGACCCTCTCCCTGTCGTCGACGACCTCGATCGTCACCGACAGCTTGTGGGGATCGACCCCAATGAACACCGTCGCCATGTCGCCACCTCGTCCTCGTCACGTCGTTGGACCTGCAGGGATCGCGAGGCGGGCATTGCTGTTACGAGCAGGGCAGTCCCCTCTGGAGCCACGCCTCGTCACGGCACCCGGCGGGAATGCAAACCGAAAGAGAGCCACACCGATCACACTGGTGGGCAGCCGCGAGAAGAGCAGCCCGCCGAGCACCTAGAACCGAGTCTGGCCGGACACCGGTCCTGCCGACAATCGTCTAACAGCCGCGAAGCGCGCGGCTTCGGCTGGCTCCCGAGCGCACAGCAGGCAGCTCTCGACTCTGGTGTCATGCCTGATGACCATTGGGTCATGGCGATGACCCTCCGGTTAACCGACGAGGAGACCGAGGCGCTGCGCCGCCGCGCGCGGCTCGAGTCTCGTTCGATGCAGGACGTGGCCCGACAGGCTGTGCGGGAATACGTGGAGAGCCACAGTCGGGCAGAGCTGCTCGAGCAGGTCCTCGACGAGGAGCTGCCGCGGTACGCGGAGGCCTTGGAGCGGCTTGGTCAGTGATCTACCTGACCCTGCCCGAGCTGCTGCACGTCGCCGAGCGGCCGCTCGGTCCCGAGGTGCCCGTGCGCGACTACGGATTGCTGGAGGCCGCGCTGGCCCGTCCGCAGGCGAGCGCGTTCGGCGCCGACGCCTACGAGAGCCTCGAGGCGAAGGCAGGCGCGCTGCTGCACTCGTTGGCGCGCAACCGCGCGCTGGTCGACGGCAACAAGCGACTGGCTCTCGCGGGCACGATTGCGTTCTTGGGACTGAACGGTTACCGACTCATCTTCACCAACGACGAGGTGTACACCCTCGTTATCGAGGTCGCGCCGGGCCTGCTCGACAACGTCCCGGACATCGCTGATCGCCTCCGAGCAGGGATGGCGTCCCGGCGTCGCTGAATTCCGCGAGCCGCCTCTTGCTGTCGCCCCACTCCGCCGCGGGATGACTGTCACGACCGCGGTGACCGAACGTCGCACGAGCCGAGCACGAACCTTCCGCCTCTGCTTGTCACGCGCATGATCTGCGAGGACATTTCGATCAGCCGTTGGGGCTCTGTGCAGATGGAGCTAGAGGGTCTGAGATGTCCGTTCTGGTGCCGTGTCCGATCCGCTCGTGTGGGCCTGGTGGTGGGCCGGTGCTGCGGCTCGACCTGCCACTGGTTGATGACTGTCTGGAGTTCCTCGCGGGTCGGTGACGACCGAACACGGTGCTGGCGGCGGCGTACGACCTGAAGGTGTTCTTCACGGTCGTGTCCAAGGAACCGGCGGCGGTGGTACCGGCGGATGTGCTGGCGTTCATCACCGCTCAGCGCACTGGCCGCAGCACCGTGCAGTTCCTAGCGGGCGTGGACCGAGGCGCAGAGGCAGGTGGCGTGGCACCCAGCACGGTCGCGCGTCGGCTGTCCACACACGAGCGCACGTCGCAGCAACACGGGCCTCCAGATGGGAGCATCGGGTATGCGTGAGGTTCGTGTCGACGCGGTATCGCTGGATCGGCTGGCTCGGCTTCTGGACGCGGAGCGTGCTGGGCGGCTCCAGAGCACTGTGGTCGATGCACGGCGCATCCTGGATGGTCGAGTCGTATGGAACGTGAACGCGACGGCCTCCGGTGGAGGGGTCGCGGAGATGCTCACGACGCTGTTGGCCTATAGCCGTGGGGCAGGTGTCGACACGCGTTGGCTGGTCCTGGAGGGGAACCCGAGGTTCTTCCGGATCACCAAGCGTCTGCACAACTTCTTGCACGGGGCGCCTGGTGACGGTGGTCCACTGGGTGAGGCGGAGCGAGACGAGTACGAGTCGGTCCTCGCCGGCAACCTCGACAACATCAAGTCACGGGTGCGGGCCGGGGACATCGTGCTCCTGCACGACCCGCAGGCGGCTGGGTTGGCAGAGGGGCTGCGTGCGGCGGGCGCTCATGTCGTGTGGCGCTGCCACATCGGGCGGGACACCCCAACCCAACTCACCGATATCGGCTGGAACTTCTTGGAGCCCTACGTCACTCAGGCGGACGCCACGATCTTCTCGCGCGAAGCCTACGGTCCCCGATGGTTGGATCGGCGGCGCTCACGGGTCATCTCTCCCTCGCTGGACCCGTTCAGCACCAAGAACATCACGCTGCCACCAGCCGATGTCGACGCGACGCTGCGCTATGCCGGCCTCGTGGCCAGGCCCGGAGAGCAGGGCAGCCTGGCCTTCGGCCGGCGCGACGGCTCCACGGGTACGGTGCGCGCCCACAGCAACCTCGTCGTCGCCGGTGACATGGTGCCCGGGGACGTGCGCGTCGTGGTGCAGGTCAGCCGTTGGGACCGGCTCAAAGACATGGCCGGGGTACTGACCGCCTTCGCCACCAGCCTGTCCCGACTGCCCAGCGATACGCACCTGATGCTGGTGGGGCCCGATGTGTCGGGGATCAGCGACGACCCCGAGGGCGCCGAAGTGCTCTTCGAGTGCGTCGACCTGTGGAAGACACTGCCGATTCAGGCCAGGCAACGCGTGCATCTGATCTCGTTGCCGATGGACGACGTTGACGAGAACGCCCACCTCGTCAACGCCTTGCAGCGCCACGCCACCGTCGTCGTGCAGAAGAGCCTCGTCGAGGGCTTCGGGCTCACGGTGACCGAGCCGATGTGGAAGAACCGTCCGGTAGTCGCCTCCGCCGTCGGCGGCATCCAGGACCAGATCGTCGACGGGGAGAGTGGCCTGACGCTGGCCGACCCCGCCGACCTGGGTGGCTTCGCGGAACTGGTCGCCACGGTGCTCGATGACGACAACCTCGCACAGCGCCTGGGTGATGCCGCCGGCAAGAGGGTGCGCGACAAGTACCTCGGCGACCGGCACCTGATCCAATACGCAGAACTGTTCAACGAGCTACTTCAGCGCTAGCTCGGTTCCCGCCGTCAGTCGACCCGATGCTCGCGGACGGAATGCAACGTCACAAGGCGTACTCGGGGCCGGATGTCTCCGGGCGTCAGGCGGGGAACACGCCGCTGGAGAGGTACCGATCGCCGCGGTCGCAGACCACGAAGGCGATCGTCGCCCCCTCGACCTGCTGGGCCACCTGCAGGGCGGCCCAGCAGGCGCCGGCCGCGGAGACACCGCCGAAGATGCCCTCCTCGCGGGCCAGCCGGCGGGCCGTCTCCTCTGCGTCGGTCTGGGTGACCTCTACGGTCCGGTCCACCGCCGAGGGGTCGAAGATCCTCGGCACGTACTCCGGTGGCCAGGCCCGGATCCCAGGGATCTTGGAGCCCTCGGCGGGCCGTGCCCCGATGATCTGGATGCCGGGGTTGCGCGACTTCAGGAAGCGCGAGACCCCGGTGATCGTGCCGGTGGTGCCCATCGCGGACACGAAGTGCGTGATCCGTCCGTCGGTCTGGCGCCACAGCTCCGGGCCGGTCCCGTCCTCGTGGGCGCGTGGGTTATCCGGGTTGCCGAACTGGTCCAGCACCCGGCCGCGGCCCTCCCGCTCCATCCGCGTCACGACGTCGCGGGCCTCTTCCATGCCGCCACCTGCCGGCGTGAGAACCAGGCTGGCTCCATACGCCTTCATCGTCTGGATCCGCTCGGTGGAGGCGTCCTCGGGCATCACGATGACCAGGGGGTAGCCGCTGATCGCCGCCGCCATCGCCAACCCGATCCCGGTGTTGCCCGACGTGGCTTCCAGCAGGGTGTCACCGGGGGATATCTCCCCTCGCGCCTCCGCGCCCCGGATCATGCTGATCGCTGGCCGGTCCTTGACCGAGCCGGCAGGGTTGTTCCCCTCGAGCTTGGCGAGCAGCACATTGCCGCGGCGTTGGTTCTCCGGCCCCGGCAGGCGCTGCAGACGCACCAGCGGGGTCTCGCCGATGACGTCCTCCATCGTGGGGTACGCCGGAGGGTTGCTCACACGCCGGAGTCTACGGCGACGGTCGCCGAACACTCGCAGCAGACTGCTCGCCCTGCACGCACCCACCGAGCGCAAAGAGGACCGCGCGGATGACGTAGGTCCGAGAGGCCCGTCCACACCCCGGCTCGGCGTGAACCTGTGTCGCTTCGCCGCGTAGCGCTCGGGTGGGTCAGGCGCTCTGGAGGGGATGGATCTGGTCGGGGATGCAACCCCACGCCCACCCGGGTGCGACTCACAGGCTGGGGCCGGAAGGTGAGGTCTCGCTGCTCCGTGGGCCGCCAGCCTGGGTCGTCGAGGGCCGCCTCTCGCCGGTCGGTCGACGCTGCAACGCGTAATCTGCGACCGTGAAGGTCGTTCTCGCAGGCGGGTCCGGTGCCTTGGGCAGGGCGCTCGCTGATGCCTTGGCAGCGCGGGGACACGAGCTGGTGGTCCTGAGTCGAACTGCCCGGTCTTCGCCGCACCGCACCGTCGTGTGGGACGGTGCCACGGTCGGCGCGTGGGCGGATGAGCTCGCCGGCAGCGCCGTGGTGAACCTTGCCGGTGAGCTGGTCGACCGTCGACCGACGCCCGCGAACATCTCGCTGCTGAGGGACTCGCGAGTGGGCCCGACCCGGGCCCTCGCTGCTGCTGCGGCCTCACTCGAGGCGCCCGTGCCCGTCTGGCTGCAAGCAAGCACGGTGGCGATCTACGGCGACTCACACGAAGTGGTCCTGACGGAGCGGTCACCCCTGGCCGACGAGCCGCCACAGATGACGGACGTGGCCAAAGCGTGGGAGGGCGCCGCCGCCGGCGTGAACGCCGCCCGCATGGTCGTCCTGCGGACGAGCATCGTCCTGGACCGGGGCACGCCCGCCCTGGACCGGCTGACCGGCGTCGTGCGGTGGGGGCTGGGTGGCCGGATCGCCTCGGGTCAGCAGTGGTTCAGCTGGATTCATGTCGTGGACTGGCTGAGCATCGCCGTGCAGGTGCTGGAGGGCGAAGGGCCGGCTGGGGACCTGCAGGGGGTACTGCACGCGACCTCACCGAACCCGATCCGCAACGCGCACCTGATGAAGGTCCTACGACAGACTCTGCGTCGGCCCGCAGCTCCCCCTACCCCCGCCTGGGCCGCGCGTGCTGGGTCCCTGGTGTTGCGGACCGACCCTGCGCTGGCCCTGACCGGACGCCGCGCCCTCCCGACGCGGCTGCAGGAGGCAGGCTTCGTCTTCACCTACCCGGAGTTCGAGGAGGCCCTCCAGAACCTGGTGCGCTCACGCTGACCGTCATGCGGGCTTGGTCGCGCAGCAGTTGCTCGTGCCTGGGCCTCGAGGGTCGTGACCAGCCAGGCGTTGCGCTGGCGGATGAGTTTCGCCATGTAGGCGGAGAGCAGGAAGCGGTCGACGAGGTCCCCCACGGGTCCGCCGGGGGAGCGGAACTCGACCACGTCGAGCATCCGCGTCCCCCCCGAAGGCGTGGCTTCAAATCGGTGCTCGTGGCGCCAGGAGGCGAAGGGTCCACGCACCTGCTCGTCGACGAACAGCCGGGGCCGGTCGTAGGCGGTGATGGCCGAGGTCATGCGAAACCGGATGCCGAAGTGGCGAGCCCGCCAGGTGACCGCGTCACCGAGGTGCATCGTGCCCGAGGTGGTCCCTGCCACGGCCTCCTCGCCGGAGGGACCCATCGACTGCGTGTGCGCGTCAACGGAGAGCGACAGGTCGAAGCATCGTGCGGGCGCAGCGGCGATCAGCGTCGTGACTACGAAGCGGGGCATGGCCCCAGTACATCGCAGGCCCTGGCAGCTGATGGCGAAGGCAGCCCCGAGCAGACATCGCGGTCCCGCGCCGTAAGCGTGCCGGGCCTCAGCGAGCGGAGGACCACGAGCGGCATCCCGCCGCCCGTCGTCCCTGGCCCCGGCCCCGCCCCGCCCATCGATGGCATGATCGTGGCATGCCTCGCACACGCTTGAGCACGACGGTGGACACGGATCTCTTGGAGAGCGCCCGCAGGGCGTCGGGGAAGCCGGACTCCGCGCTGGTTGACGAAGCCCTCGTCGCCTTGCTGGCTCGGCATCGGGCGGCGGAAGTCGATGCCAGCTACGCCGCCTACGACGCGCATCCGCTCGACGAACCAGACCAGTGGGGAGACTTGGCTTCATTCCGGCGGGCAGCGGCGGCCTCATGACGGGGCTGCCCGCGCGCGGGGAGGTGTGGTGGTGCGAGATGGCCGATGTCGGCCGTAGACCCGTCGTCGTCCTGTCTCGTGACGCCGTGATCCCGCGCCATCGCCGCGCCCTGATCGCCCCCTGCACGACCACCATCCGGCACCTCCCGAGCGAAGTCCTCCTTGAACCCGGCGACGACCCGGTGCCGCTCCGTTCGGCGGTGAACCTGGACTCAGTCGAAAGCGTCTCGATCGCGATCCTCGTCGAACGACTCGGACGGGTGGCGGAGGACCGGATGCGCCAGATCTGCGCTGCCCTCGCCGTCGCGGTGGACTGCTCAGACTGAGCCGGGGCCGCGCACCACCGTCGACCGGCGGCCACTCCGGACGAAGGTGGAGGTGCTCTCGATGTCCGCCGGCCTGCGAACCTCCACAGTTTTTCGCTGTGCGCGGGTACGGGAGATTCCGAGGCTGGGTCGGGCGGCACCCGCGGTGCGACTACTCCTCGAGGTCTGCGATGAAGTCGGCCGAGGCCTGCACCTCGACTCCGCACCACGTCGATGGTCAGGCGCGTCCGCGACCAGTCCGCGACCAGTCCGCGACCTGCTGGCGGATCCACGACGGTGGAGCAGGCGACGAGGGGCCCGGGTCAGTTGAGCTGGTGGACGTCCGCGGTCGAGGATGCGGCAGCCCTCACGGTGCAGGCCGGGGTCAGGAGGGGGGCGCTGGTGGCGCCCACGCCGTCAGGGCGGTGACGAGCGCGTCGACGCCCACCCTGAGGGTGGGCTCGATCACCGGAGCGAAGAAGGGCGAGTGGTTGCTCGGGACCTCGCGCAGGACCTCCATCAGTTGCGCGAGGCCATCGGCGTGCGCGAAGAGGGAGGGGTCGGCGCCGCCGAGGAACCAGAATGCGCAGGGGACGCCGGCGGCGTCGGCGAGGACGCCGACGTCCTCGCTCCCGGTCATCGTTCCCGGGTCGACGACGGCCTGGGGGCCGAGCCAGGACACGAACGCGGCCCGGGCCCGCTCGACGGCCGCGGCGTCGTTGATCAGGGGCGGGAAGTAGTCCGTGTGGTCGACCGTGGCCTCCGGCGCGGCGGAGGCCGCCGCCTCGGCCTGGGCGATCCGGGTGATGGCAGCCAGGGTGCGGTCGCGCACATTCGGGTCGTAGGTCCGCACGTTGAGTCGCAGCTCGGCCTCGTCGGGAATGATGTTGTTGTTCGTGCCCCCGCTGATCATCCCGACCGTGACCACTGCGGTCTCGGTGCCGGCGGTCTCCCGGGAGACGATCGTCTGCAGCCGCATCACGGTCGCGGCCGCCATCACGATCGGGTCGATGGTGGTCTCCGGTCGAGACCCGTGACCACCGCGCCCGTGCAGGGTGATCGTCAACGAGTCACTGGCGGCCAGAGCCATCCCGGGGTGGATGGCGATCATCCCGGCGGGCAGCGGGGCGACGTGCTGGCCGAGCACGACGTCCGGTGTCCCGACCCGGTCGAACAGGCCGTCCTCGACCATGGCCTTGGCGCCCGACCCGAGCTCCTCGGCCGGTTGGAACACCACCATGACCCGGCCGGAGTAGCCGGCCCGGTCCGCAGCCAGCACAGAGGCGGCCCCGAGCAGACACGTGACGTGCACGTCATGGCCGCACGCGTGCATCACCGGCACGTCGTTGCCGAGCCGGTCCACGGCCCGCGCTGAGCTGGCGTAGTCGAGACCCGTCTTCTCCGCCATCGGCAACGCGTCCATGTCGGCCCGCAGCAACACCGTCGGACCGGGACCGTTGTCCAACAACCCGGCCACCCCGGTGCCACCGATCCCGGTCGTCACCTCGTAGCCCCACCCGGCCAGTCGGTCGGCGACGATCCGCGCGGTCCGTCCCTCTTGGAAGGACAGCTCCGGATGGGCATGGAGATCGCGATAGACCGCCGCCAGCTCGGCATCCGTCAGCGCCACACCACTTGTACCAGGATCAGCCATGCTGCTACCTCTCACATCGATCGGCAATGCTCGCGGGTGTGGGTGCCACCCCGCGGTTGGGCGCCTACAGATCCCTCACGGCCCGGACGGCCGCGATGGCTCGGGGGAACCCGACGTAGGGGAAGCAGTGGACCAGCGCCGCGAGGACGGTCTCCGTGCTGTTGCCGACCGCGAGGCAGGCCCGGGCGTGGGGGCCGAGCTGGGCTGCGGTGTCTCCCAGGGCGGTGAGCGCGCACAGGATGAGGAGCTCGCGCTGGGCCACGGTGAGCCCGTCTCGGGTGTAGAAGTCGCCGAAGCAGAACTCGGTCAACAGCCGCGGCAGCGCCTCGTCGAAAGGTGGTGGCAAGGCGGCGAGGTTGTCCCTGATCTCCTCCCCGTAGAGGGGTACCTGCACGGCCCGGCCCCGGTCGTAGCGCTCGGACTCGGCGACGGTGCCCATGGCGGGCAGCGGCAGCGCGATCCCGCGCTCGGTGAACACCTCGTCGATGACGGCCACTGCGTTGAGGGTGAGCGGGAACCCGACGAAGGGGGCCAGCTGGTAGACGGCTTCGCGGACCGCGACCGGCGTCACGCCGACGTTGAGTGCTGCCTGCGTGTGGGCCCTCAGCTGGTGGGGGGTGTTGAGGCAGGTCAGGAGGGTGACGGTGATGAGCTCTCGGGACTGGTCCTCGAGGGCGCCGGTGTCGAAGACGTCCGAGAAGATGAAACCGCGCAGGATCGACATGAGCTCCGGGTCGCTCTCGGGCGCTGCGAGATCCCGAGCCCCGAACAGCCGCGTGTGGGTCGCCTCGGCGCGCTCGCGCCGCGCGGACCCGACCGGGCTGTGGTCTGCCGTCATTTCACCACCGTGGCCCTCGACGGGGCTCGTGTCCAGGTCGCTGGAGGGTCACTGGTGACGAGTCCGGTGCCCCGCGGGGTATGTCACGCTCCGGCGCGCGCCGCTCGTGCGCGCCCTCCCCGGCCCCTAGGATCCGACCCATGTCAGACCTCCCCGCGCGCGCTCGCCGCCGCCTCACCGTCATCTACAACCCGATGAAGGTCGAGGATCTGGACGGCACGAAGCAGGTCGTCGCCGATGTCTGCTCCGGCGCAGGGTGGGACGAGCCGACGTGGGTGGAGACGACGAAGGAGGAGACCGGGGAGAAGCAGGCCAAGCAGGCCGTGAGCGACGGCGCCGACGTCGTCGCCTCCCTCGGCGGTGACGGCACCGTCCGAGCCGTGGCCTCCGGCCTCGTCGGCACCGACGTGGCGCTCGGTCTCCTGCCGGGTGGCACCGGCAACCTCCTGGCCCGCAACCTCGGCCTGCCCGTCGACGAGCTGGGCACCGCCGTCGAGGCCGTCGTCAACGGCTCCGACCGCCGGGTCGACGTCGGCCTCGTCCGTGCCAGCACGCAGCCCATCGAGAGGATCGGCGAGCCCGAGGAGGAGCAGGAGACCCCGCCTCCGCGCGCGGACGGCGAGGAGGTCTTCCTCGTGATGACCGGCCTGGGCCTCGACGGTGACGTCATGGCCGACACGAACGAGAAGGTCAAGGCCGTCGTCGGCTGGATCGCCTACGTCCTCGCCGCCATCTCCAAGCTCTTCACCCGCGGCTTCTCCGTCGACGTCTCGGCCAACGGGTCCGACGGCCACGCGGGCAGCGGCGACGGCAGCATCAACCGGCACGCCCGCAGCGTCATCATCGGCAACTGCGGCCACCTCCAGGGTGGCGTCGAGCTGATGCCCGATGCGAAGCTCGACGACGGCGTCCTCGACGCGGTCGTCGTCGCCCCCAAGGGCGCCCTCGGCTGGCTGTCCGTCATCATCGACATCGCCACCCACCACCGTGCCGGCCACGCCCGCCTCGACCGCGTCCGCGGCCGGAAGTTCATCGTGTCGACGGAGCGTCCGGTCGAGGCCGAGATCGACGGCGACCCGATCGGCGAGGCACGATCCCTGGCGGTGCGCATCCTGGCCGACGGCCTGGTGGTGCGCGTTGGCTGAGCACGCGACGACGACCACCACGACCACGAGCAGCCGCTGGCGTCGGATGGGCCGGGCCGTCGGCTACGGTCTGGGCTTCGCCGTGCCGGTCACCGGCCTCGCCTTCCTCGTGCGCGAGAAGTTCCGGCCGGTCATCGACCTCGACCAGCGAGCCATCGTGGCCGCCACCGACCTCACCCGCAGCCACGCCCTCGTCGACAACTTCTTCGTCGTGTGGCAGGAGGTGACCCAGCCGAAGTGGCTCTACATCGTGGCCACCGGCCTGTGCATCTGGGTGTGGCGCCGGCACGGCCTGCGCAGCCGCGCCCTCTGGGCCTTCGTGACGATGATGATCGCCTGGAATCTCCAGCTCGATCTCAAGCAGGTCGTCCAGCGGGCGCGTCCCGTCGTCAGCGACCCCGTCTCCCACGCCCCCGGCTACAGCTTCCCCTCCGGCCACGTCGCCAACATCGCCGCCATCGCGACCGCCGTCCTCATCCTGCTCTGGCCGCTGCTCTCCTCTCGGGGTCGGCGCGTCGCGGTCGGCGCCGCGGTCACCGCCGTCGTCGTCACGATGCTCGATCGCGTCTTCCTCGGCGTGCACTTCCCGTCCGACGTCGTCGCCGGAGTGCTCTTCGGCTGTGGCCTCGTCACCGCCTCCTACCTCGGCTACCTCGGCTGGAACCCCGTCCAGCCGGACGCCGATCCTCCCCCTGAGGGCCGTTCCGGACCCGAACCGACGAAAGGCCAGTCGTGAACCACCTCGCACTCCACCGTTACGAGGCCGACGGGAGCTCGCCCGGTCTCGGGCCCGCCCTGCGTGACCTCGCCCTTCGCGTGGTCGCGCCCGTCGTCGTCGTCTTCGCCGTCATCGTCGGCCTCGGCCTGCTCATCACCGGGCCGCTCGGCGGCCTCGCGAGCGAGAACGCGCTCAACGAGAGCCTCGCGAAGGGGCGCACCGAGCTGTGGAGCTCGATCACCGCCGTGTGGTCCCACATCGGCAACACCGAGATCGTGATCGGGGTCTGCGTCATCGCCGTGGCCCTCATCTGGTGGCGGACCAAGCAGTGGTGGTATGCCGTTGTCCCCCTCATCGCGATCGCCGCGCAGGCGAGCGCCTTCGTCGCGGCGACCCTCGTCGTCGGCCGGGACCGGCCCGAGGTCAAGCACCTCGACCCCGCGCCCCCGACCTCGAGCTATCCCAGCGGCCACGTCGGGGCCTCGACCGCGCTCTACTTCACCTTCGCCCTGATGGCCCAGCGCATCGAGACGCCGTGGCTGCGCCGGCTCGTGACGACCGCCTGCCTCGTCATCCCGTTCCTCGTCATGTACGCCCGGCTCTACCGCGGCATGCACCACCTGTCCGACGTCGTCATCGGGATGCTCAACGGCATCGCCTGCGCCGGCATCGCGTGGTTCTGGCTGCGCCGCCACTCCTCCGGAGCAGCCCGCCGGGCCTGAGACCGGCCGAGGTGCGCGCCGGCTCAGACGTCGGCGTGCCGGGCCCGGCCGAAGCAGTAGACACCGAAGGCGATGAGGCCGAGCGCGACGAGCGTGAGCAGCAGCTGGCCGGCGGGTGCGCCGAGCAGCGTGTGGAGCGCCCCGTCGAGGCCCTTGGCCTCGCTCGGCTTGTGCCGCACCGCGGCGACGACGAAGAGGCCACCGACGATGACGAGCGCGACGCCCTTCGCGGCATACCCGAAGCGGCCGGCCCTGACGATCCACGGGCTGGGGTGGCTCTCGAGGTCCTGGAGGAACTTCTTCTTCCAGCCCTTGACGACGTGGTAGACCCCGACGGCGATGACGCCGAGCCCGACCGCCCCGACGAGCCAGACGCCGAGCGGCTTGCTCATCAGCGAGGCCGTGAAGTCGGTCGACTGCTTCTTGCTCGAGGAGCCGCTGCCCTTGGCGAAGCTGAAGGCGCTGTAGGAGAGGACGAGGTAGAGCACGGCCTTGGCCGCGGCCTTGACACGGTCCTTCGCCTCGTAGGCCCCGGAGATCGCCTGCGTGACCTGCCAGATGGCGAGGCCGAGCCAGCCGATCACACCGACCCACAGCGCGATCTGTCCGAAGGGGTTCTTGGCGAGGGTGCTGAGGGCGCCGGACTTGTCGGCGCTCTCGGACGACGACGACCAGGCGAGGCGCAGCGCGATGACACCGATGATGATGTGCAGCACGCCGTTGACGGCGTAGCCGACCCGGGCGGCGTTCTCGAGGGCGGGGTGGTCCCCGGCCTGACGTGAAGCCTGCTTGACGTCACTGGTGTCCATGGCTCGCCTGTCTGTGCGCTGAGTGGTTCAACCGCCCGAGGATTTCACATCGGACCTGTCCGTGGTGACCGGATCGCGGTCGGCCGGGGTCAGCCAGAACCGGGGTCGACCTCGAGGACCCGGCACAGCTCGGGCCAGGCGCGGGCCCCGAGAGCGCGGTCGGCGGCCTCGGAGCCCCCGCGCGCCATCCGGGCGCCGCCCGTCGCCACGGGCTCCCCGGGCAGGATCACCCGGTGGCCCGCGTCGGGATGGGTCACCAGCGTCGTCGGCAGACCCGCGGCCTCACGTCGAGTGCGCACGAACTCCGCCGACTCGAGGCTGGGCCACAGGCGGTCGTCACCCCCGGCGACGAGCAGGACGTCGCAGAAGACGCGCTCGACCGGGATGACCGCAGCCTCGACGCAGTCGGCAAAGGTGCGCAGGCTCTGGCGGTACATCGCCGCAAGCTCGGGCGGGTCACCCGACACGACGGCGTCGTCGTCGTAGGGCACGAAGGGGACGGGGCGGCGGTCCCGGCTCCACGACGACCGGCACGGCCGCAGCTCCCCGTCGGGGCCCGGGCCGACGTTGGCCCACGCGACGTGGCTCGGGGCGAGCGCGACGACGGCGTCGACGCTCGGGTCGTCAGCGGCATACA
This sequence comes from uncultured Actinomycetota bacterium, assembly GCA_963764195.1. Taxonomy (GTDB): domain Bacteria; phylum Actinomycetota; class Actinomycetes; order Actinomycetales; family Dermatophilaceae; genus JBDSSS01. The sequence continues at coordinate 192,265 of CAVXRG010000001.1, read as the reverse complement.
GCAGGAAGGCCTCCGCGCTCTTGGACGACCCGAGCAGCACGACCCGGTCGCACCGCTCGGCGAGAGAGGCGACGGCAGGGGCGAAGGACTCGAGCGGGTACTCCCAGATCTGCGCCGGTCGGTCGGCGCCGCCGAACCAGCGGTGGGTCAGGGCGGTCACGCCGGCGCGGGCCAGGACCCGGGCCCGGTCGCGCTCGACACGCCCGCTCGAGCCGGAGAGGACGAGCACCCCGGTGCCGTTGCCGCCCCGGTCCGGCTCGACGAGCAGACCCTCGTGGTCGGCCGGACGCTCGCGCAGGCCCATCTCAGCCGCCGAGCCGCTCGAAGCCGGTGACCGTCAGCACGGCGGCCCCGACGTCGTCACTCGCCGCGAGGTCGACCCGCGCGACGATCGCCCAGTCCTTGTCGTCGTCGGGGTCGACGACGACCTGGCGGAGCAGCCACGCGTCCGGGGTCTTCTCGACCTGGAGCAGCGCGGGGGAGCGGGCGCCCTGGTCGGTGGCGATGGAGTCGTGGTCGTCGTAGTAGTCACCGAGGGCGTCGTTCCACGCCTGCGCCGTCATGACGACCTTCTGTGGCGGGTCGGTCAGCTCGGCGACCCGGGCCTCGAGGGCGCCGAGCGCCTCCCACTGGTCGCGGGAAGCGAGGTCGACCCGGTGGAACATCGCGTTGCGGATCATCACCGTGAAGGCCCGGACGTTGGCCGTGAGCGGGCGGGTCGGCGGCGCGATCTCCCCCTGGTGGGCGAGCGCCTCGCTCGGGTTGACGAGGTCTTCCCACTCGTCGAGCAGGCTCGAGTCGGTCTGGCGGACCAGCTCGCCGAGCCACTCGATGACGTCCTCGAGCTCCTCGGTGCGGTGCACCTCCGGGACCGTGTGGCGCAGCGTCCGGTAGGCGTCGGTGAGGTAGCGCAGGAGCAGCCCCTCGGAGCGGGAGAGTCCGTAGGCGGAGATGAACTCGTTGAACGTCATCCCCTGCTCGTACATCTCTCGGACGACGGACTTCGGTGAGAGGGCATCGGGGGAGAGCCACGGGTGGCTGTGCCGGTAGGCCGTGAGCGTGACCTCGAGCAGGTCGGCGAGCGGCTTGGGCCAGGTCACCTCCTCGAGGCGCTCCATCCGCTCCTCGTACTCGATCCCGTCCATCTTCATCACGGCGACGGCCTCGCCGCGGGCCTTGTTCTGCTGGGCCCAGAGGACCTGCCGCGGGTCGTCGAGGATCGCCTCGATGACCGAGACGAGGTCGGGGGCATAGGTGTCCGACTCGGGGTCGAGGGTGTCCATCACGGCGAGGGCGAAGGGCGCGAGCGGCTGGTTGAGGGCGAAGTCACGCTGGAGGTCGATGGTCAGCACGTGCCGGCGTCCGCTCGCCTGCGGGGTCGGCAGCCGCTCGACGACCCCCGAGGTGATGAGCTCCTTGGCGAGGACGAGCGCGTGCCGCTGCAGCCGCCGCTGGTCCTTGGCCTCGTGGTGGTTGTCGGAGAGCAGGCGCTGGGCGTGCTCGATCGGGTTGCCTTCGCGCGCAAGCAGGTTGATGAGCATCGAGTGCGAGACGCGCAGCCGCGGGAGGAGCGCCTCCGGCTCCGATCGGATGAGACGGTCGAAGGTCTCCTCCGACCAGCCGATGAATCCGTCGGGGGCCTTCTTGCGCTGGATCTTGCGCTGCTTCTTCGGGTCGTCGCCCGCCTTCTGCACGGCGCGAAGGTTCTCCACCACGTGGTCCGGCGCCTGGACGACCACCCAGCCACGGCTGTCGAAGCCGGCGCGCCCCGCGCGACCGACGATCTGGTGGAACTCGCGCACCTTGAGCATCCGCTGCTTCGTCCCGTCGAACTTCGTCAGGCCGGTGAGCAGGACGGTGCGGATCGGCACGTTGATCCCGACGCCGAGGGTGTCGGTGCCGCAGATGACCTTGAGCAGGCCGTCCTGTGCGAGCTGCTCGACGAGCCGTCGGTACTTCGGCAGCATCCCGGCGTGGTGCACCCCGATGCCGTGCCGGACCAGGCGCGAGAGGGTGCGCCCGAAGCCCGCCCCGAAACGGAAACCGCCGATGCGGGTGGCGATCGCGTCGCGCTCCTCCCGTGAGCTCACCTTGAGGGCGATGAGGCTCTGGGCCCGCTCGAGGGCAGAGGCCTGGGTGAAGTGGACGACGTAGACCGGTGCGCGGTCCTGCTCGAGCAGCTTCTCGATCGTCTCGTGGATGGGGGTGGTCGCAAACGAGAACTCAAGGGGGACAGGGCGTTCGGTGCCGGCGATGACGGCTGTCGAGCGGCCGGTTCGCCGCGTCAGGTCGTCGCGGAACATCGTCACGTCGCCGAGGGTCGCCGACATGAGGATGAACTGCGCGTTGGGGAGCTCGAGGATCGGGACCTGCCACGCCCAGCCGCGGTCGGGCTCGCTGTAGAAGTGGAACTCGTCCATGACGACGAGGCCGATGTCGGCACGGGGTCCTTCTCGCAGAGCGATGTTGGCCAGGATCTCCGCCGTGCAGCAGATGATCGGGGCGTCCCCGTTGACCGTCGCGTCCCCCGTGATCATCCCGACGTTGTCCGCGCCGAACTGCTCGCAGAGGGCGAAGAACTTCTCGGAGACGAGGGCCTTGATCGGCGCGGTGTAGAAGCTCACCCGGTCCTCGGCGAGGGCAGTGAAGTGGGCTGCCGTGGCGACGAGGGACTTCCCCGAGCCGGTGGGGGTGGCGAGGATGACGTTGCTGCCGCTGAGAACCTCGAGGAAGGCTTCCTCCTGGTGCGGGTAGAGCGTGAGGCCGCGCTCGGTCGTCCACTGACCGAAGACCTCGTAGAGGCTGTCGGGATCGGCGTCCCGCGGGATGCGCTCGTTGAGGTTCTTCATCCCGTGAGTATGCCGCCCGGCCCCGGAGCCCCCGAACTGCGCGTCAGCGCCCTCCCTGGCGCTGACGGTGTGGCTGCGCCACAGTGGGAGGAGAGCCGGTCGCGAGGAGGGCGTCGTGGAAGACAAGGTCGAGCTCATCACCTATGCCGATCGACTGGGGGGCGATCTGCCGGGCCTGCTGCACCTGCTCGAGACCCGTTTGGCGGGGCTCTTCGGCGGGATCCACGTGCTGCCGTTCTTTCGCCCCTACGACGGCGCCGACGCCGGTTTCGACCCCGCCGACCACACCGAGGTCGACCCGCGGCTCGGCACGTGGGCCGATGTCGCGGCCCTGGCGCGTGACCACGCGATCATGGTCGACGTCATCGTCAACCACGTCTCGTCATCGTCACCGCAGTTCCTCGACTGGTTGGCCCGCGGGCCGGAGTCGGAGTTCGACGGGATGTTCCTCACCTTCGGTGGGGCGTTCCCCGAGGGCGCGACCGAGGACGTGCTCATGCGGTTGTACCGCCCGCGACCGGGTCTGCCGTTCACGCCCTACACGATGCAGGACGGCACGAAGCGCCTCGTCTGGACGACCTTCACCGGCCAGCAGATCGACGTCGACGTCCGCCACCCCACGACCCGGGCCTACCTGCACCACGTCATCGACCGGATCGCCGAGGCAGGGGCGCGACGGGCTCGGTTGGACGCCGTCGGTTACGCGGTCAAGACGCCGGGCCTCACGTCGTTCATGACGGCGGAGACGTTCGACTTCATCGACGACGTGACGGCGTGGTGCCACGACCGGGGCCTTGAGGTGCTCGTCGAGGTCCACTCCTACTACCGACAGCAGATCGAGATCGCGCGCCAGGTCGACCGGGTCTACGACTTCGCCCTGCCGCCCCTCGTGCTGCACGCCCTGCTGGCCCACGACGCCGATCCGTTGCTCGCGTGGATGCAGGTGCGCCCGACGAACGCCGTTACCGTGCTCGACACCCACGACGGGATCGGAGTCGTCGACGTGGGCGCAGATGGGAACGACCCGTCCCGACCCGGCCTGCTCAGCCCCGACCAGCTCGACGCGCTCGTCGAGACGATCCATGCCGCGTCAGGGGGCACCTCCCGGCTGGCCACCGGCTCCGCGGCCTCCAACGTCGACCTCTACCAGGTCAACTGCACCTTCTACGACGCACTGGGCAGGTCCGACGAGCGCTACCTGTTGGCGCGGGCGCTGCAGTTCTGGACCCCGGGCATCCCGCAGGTCTACTACGTCGGGCTTCTCGCGGGCTCGAACGACACGGAGCTGCTCACCCGCAGCAAGGTCGGCCGCGACGTGAACCGCCACCACTACACGTCCGACGAGATCGACGAGAACCTTCGGCGCCCGGTCGTGCAGGCGCTGCTCCGCCTGATCCGCTTCCGCAACGCCCACCCGGCCTTCGGCGGGGACTGCCACCTCGAGGGTGGCGGCTCCGCCCTGACGATGACCTGGACCTCGGGGGAGGATCTGGCCCGACTCGAGGCCGACGTCGCCGCAGGGCACGGGACGGTGACGTGGACGGCGGGGGGCCGGCAGCACTCCGTCCCGCTCGCCGAGCTTCCCTGACCGGAGTACTCCACCGCCTGGCCGGCGTGGGCGGCGGCACCGCGCTCGACGGGAGTCAGAGCAGGTCGGTCAGCTCGGTGCGGGCCCTGGACCGGACCGCCTCGAGCGCCTGGTGTGCGCCGGGGGCGTCGCGGGCCGCGCGAGCCAGGCCCTGGCACTCGGCGAGCGAGTGCAGCGACAGAGCGAGGCGCACGACGGGCACCTTGCTCGGCGCCATGGACAGGCTGGAGACACCGAGCCCGGTGAGGACGAGCGCGAGCAGCGCGTCGCCGGCCGACTCACCGCAGACCCCGATCGGGCGCCCGACCTGCTGGGCGCCGTCGCAGGCGGCGGCGACGACGTCGAGGACGCCGGGCTGCCACGGGTCGAGCAGCTCGGACAGCTCGCCCTGCATCCGGTCGGCGGCCATCGTGTACTGCGCGAGGTCGTTGGTGCCAAGGCTGCCGAAGTCGACCTCGGCCAGCACGTGCCGGGCCCGCATCGCGGCGCCGGGCACCTCGATCATCACGCCCGACTTGGGGAGCCCGTTCTCACGGACGCGCCGGGCGAACCATGCCGCCTCCTCCGAGGTGGCGACCATCGGCGCCATGACGCGGACGTCGGCGCCGGTCTCCTTGGCGGCGATGGAGAGGGCCTCGAGCTGGGCGTCGAGCAGCTCGGGACGCTCGGCCGACAGGCGCAGCCCGCGTCGACCGAGGGCGGGGTTCTCCTCCGGACCGAGGTCGGCGAAGGCGAGCGGCTTGTCGGCGCCGGCGTCGAGCGTGCGCACGACGACCCGGCGGCCCTCGAAGGGCGCGAAGACCTGCCGGTAGATCTCCGTCTGCTCCTCGACGGTCGGAGCCTTCTCGGCGGAGAGGAAGACGAACTCGGTGCGGAAGAGGCCGACCCCCTCGAGGTCGAGGGCGCCCGCCTCGACGGCATCCCGCACGCCGCCGATGTTGGCGAGCAGCGCGACGTGGTGACCGTCACGGGTCACCCCCGGTCCGGAGCCGGCCGACAGGGCCTCGGCCCGGCGCTCCCGACGGACCCGCTGACCCTCGATGACGGCGGGGTCCGGCTCGATGGTGACCTCGCCGGAGTCCCCGTCGAGGGCGACGGGCGTCCCGGCCGGGATCGTCGTCGCCCCCGAGAGCTGCACCACGGCAGGGATGCCCATCTGCGCGGCGAGGATGGCGGTGTGACTCGTGCGGCCGCCGGCCTGGGTGATGATCCCGACGACGAGCGCCCGGTCGAGCGTCGCGGTCTCCGCCGGGGCGAGGTCCTCCGCGACGATGACGCTCGGCTCGCTGAAGGGAGGCACCCCCGGGGCGGGCACCCCGAGGATGACGGCGACGGCCCGCGAGCCGACGTCCCGCAGGTCGGTCACCCGCTCGGCGAAGTAGCCGCCGAGCGCCTCGAACTGGGCGGCATACTCCTCGATCGCCCCGGAGATGGCGTTGGCCCGCCCACGTCCGGCGGCGAGCTGCTTGGCCGCCGCCTTGACCAGGCCCTTGTCGCGGGCGATCTGGGCGGTCGCCTTGAGGATCTTCTGGGCCGTGTCGTCAGCGCCGGCCGCGCGCTCCTGCAGCCCGACGGCGACCTGCTCGAACGCCGCCCGGACGTCGGCCAGTGCGGCCTCCTGGTCGTCCACCGGGGGTTCGTCGGAGGGTGGACGGACCGGGGGCGAGACCTGGACCACGGGGCCGTATGCCGTGCCCGGGCTCACGCCGATCCCCTGCCGCGTCTCCGTGGTCGCCATCGGGCTCACACTCACTCGGCGTCGAGGTCGCGGGAGAGGAGCGCGACGAGCGAGTCGAGGGCCTCGTCCGCGCCCTCGCCGTCGGCGGTGAGGACGACCTCCTCGCCGTGCTTGGCGCCGAGCGCCATCACGCCGAGGATGCTCGTCGCGTCGACCGCGTCCTCGCCGGGTCGGCCGATCTCGACGTCGAGGCCGGTCGCGTCGGCCGCCTCGACGAAGAGGGAGGCCGGGCGGGCATGGAGGCCGACCGAGGATGCGATGGTGACGGTGCGGGTTGCCATGGGGGTTCTCCTTCGTGGGAAACGAGTGGTGCAGGTGGTCGTGCCCGGATCGTTCCGTCTCCTCAGACGGTAGCGGTCGCGTCGATCTCGGCGAGGTGCTGGTCGCGCGACTTCAGCGCGACGACGATCACCGTCGTGACGACGACACCGATGGCGAGAGCGACGAGGAAGAAGAGGAAGTTGCCGATGAGCGGCAGCACCCAGATCCCTCCGTGCGGGGCCCGGAGCGTCGCGCCGAAGGCCATCACGAGACCTCCGGTCACCGCCGACCCGGCGATCGAGGAGACGATGATGCGGACCGGGTCAGCGGCCGCGAAGGGGATCGCGCCCTCGGAGATGAACGAGGCTCCGAGCAGCCAGGCGGCCTTGCCGTTCTCACGCTCGGGCTCGGAGAAGAGCTGCGGGCGGATCGTCGTGGCGAGGGCCATGGCGAGCGGGGCGACCATGCCGGCGGCCATGACGGCCGCCATGATCTTCAGCTGCGGCGCGTCGGTCACGGCGCCGGCGGCGGCGAGGCCGGTCGTCGCGAAGGTGTAGGCCACCTTGTTGACGGGGCCACCGAGGTCGAACCCCATCATCGCGCCGAGGATGACGCCGAGCAGGATCGCGCTCGCCCCGGTCATCCCGTTGAGCGCGCTCGTCAGACCGTCGGCCAGGGCCTTGATCGGGCGACCGAGGACGGTGATGAACAGACCCGCCGTGATGAGCGTGGACAGGAGCGGGATGACGACGACGGGCATGACGCCGCGGACGCCCTTGGCGACCTTCCAGCGCGACACCCACAGGGCGACGAACCCGCCGAGGAAGCCGGTGGCGAGACCGCCGAGGAAGCCGGCGCCCATCGTCGCGGCGATCGACCCACCGACGATGCCGGGGACGAGGCCCGGGCGGTCGGCGATGGCGAAGGCGATGAAGCCGGAGAGGATCGGCACGAGGAAGCCGAACGAGGCGGCCCCGATGACGTAGAAGAGCGCGGCCCACTGGGTGAGTTCGAGCGGGTTGAAGTTCTGGGTGACGTTGTACTGCCCCTTGGCGGTGAGGCCGTACTTGACGATCTCGATCGCGCCCTGCTCACCCATCGCGACCTGGGCGAGCATGAACGACAGGGCGATGAGGATGCCGCCCGCGGCGACGAACGGGATCATGTAGGACACGCCCGTCATCAGCCACTGCCGGATGCGGGTCCCGGTGCCGACGCCGTCCTCGACCTTGGAGACGAGTCCGCCGGACGCGGTAGCACCGGCGGAGGCCGCCGCGGCGGCCGCGGCCTTGCTCGGGTCGGCCTCCCACTCGGCGACGAGCGCCTCGGCCCGCTCCATCAGGGCGGGGCCGTCGGAGATGCCCTTCTTGACGCCGACGTCGATGGTCGGCTTGCCGGCGAAGCGGCCGACGTCCTTGACGGGCAGGTCGTGGGCGAAGATCACCGCGTCGGCGGCGGCGATCTCGGCGGAGCTGATCGGGTTGGAGCCGGCCGAGCCCTGGGTCTCGACGGTCATCGTGTGACCGGCAGCCTTGGCGGCGTTCTCGAGGCCCTCGGCCGCCATGTAGGTGTGCGCGATGCCGGTCGGGCAGGACGTGACGCCGACGAGCTTGAGGCTGCGCTTCACGGGGGCGTCGTCGGCGACCGGAGCGGCGGCGGCGGCAGCGGCGGGAGCGGCGGCCGGGGCAGCAGGGGTGTCGAGCGCGACCTCGTCGCTGACGATGCGGACGACCTCGGCCTCCGTCGTGGCGCTCGCGAGGGAGGCCTTGAAGTCCTTCTTCATCAGGGCACGGGCGAGCTTGGGCAGCATCTGCATGTGCGCGTCGCCACCGCCCTCGGGCGCGGCGATGAGGAAGATGAGTGACGCGGGCCCGTCCTTGGCGCCCCAGTCGATGCCGTCGCCCGCGCGACCGAAGACGAGCGACGGCTCGGTGATCGCGGCGCTGCGGGCGTGGGGGATGCCGATGCCGCCGGGGAGCCCGGTCGCCATCGTCTCCTCCCGCTTGCGGACGTCCTCCAGGAAGGCGTCGAGGTCGGTGCAGCGGCCGGACGCGACGAGTCGCTCTCCGAGGGTGCGGGTCGCCGCGTGGCGATCCTCTCCCGTCAGGTCGAGGACGACCTGCTCTTCGTTGATGAGGGTCATGGCATTTCCTTTCCGAGGGTCATTGGCCCAGGACACGTGCGGGGTCGGGGTGGTGGTCGAGGTGGACGGGGATCTCCAGGAGGTCGGCCGGGGTGGGGACCGAGCTGCCGGGGAGGGTGACGGCCGCGGCGCCCCACGTGACGGCGCCCGCGAGGGCGTCGGCGGCGGGGAGACCGCGGGTCAGGCCGTGGAGCAGGCCGGCGAGCATGCAGTCGCCGGCGCCGACGGTGGACAGGGGTGCGGTGATCGTCGCGCTCGCGTGGACGGTCGTGCCCTCGGTGACGAGGACGGCGCCGTCGCCGCCGAGGCTGACCGCGACGACCTCGATCCCGTCCGCGACGAGGTCCTCGGCGGCCCGCAGGACGTCGCCGAGCGTGGGCAGGTCGTGGCCGACGAGCTCGGCGAGCTCCTCGTGGTTGGGCTTGATCAGGCTCGGCCGCGCCGCGACGGCGGCCCGCATCGACGCGCCGGAGGAGTCGATGGCCACGCGGAGTCCGCGCTCGCGCACCCGGGCGACGAGAGCGGCATACAGCTCGGTCGGGGCGCCCGGGGGCAGGCTGCCGCAGCCGACGACCCACTCGGCTCCCTGCGCCTCGTCGAGGGTCGCCGTGAGCAGCGCCTCGACCTCGTCGTCGGACAGGTGGGGACCCGGCTCGTTGAGCTTCGTCGTCGTGCCGTCGGGCTCGAGGACGGAGATGTTCATCCGCACCGAACCGGTCACCGGGACGCTGCGGCGGTGGACGCCGGCATCGGCGAGCAGCTCCTCGAGCAGGTGGCCCTCGGCGCCGCCGATCGGCAGCACGGCCGTCGTCGGGGCGCCCTGGGCCGAGAGCGCGCGGGAGACGTTGACTCCCTTGCCGCCCGGGTCGATCCGGCTGGACGTGGCCCGGTGGACCTCGCCCCGGTGGAGGGCCTCGATGACGATGGCGCGGTCGACGCTCGGGTTGGGCGTCAGGGTGACGATCATGTGGTCACGACCTCGGGTCCGGCCGCACGAAGCTCGGCGGCGACGTCGTCGGCGAGGTCATCGTCGGTGATGACCAGGTCGACCTGGCTCAGCTCTGCGAAGCGGTGGAGGTGGTCGTCGCCGGCCTTGCTCGAGTCGGTCAGGACGATGCACCGGCGGGCCGCGCGGACCATGGCCCGCTTCACGGCGGCCTCGGACTGGTCGGGCGTGGTCAGGCCGCGGTCCGCCGAGATCCCGTTGGTGCCGAGGACCACGAGGTCCGCGAGGACGCCGTCGAGGGCGGCGGTCACCCAGTCGCCGACGGCAGCGCCGGTGGTGCCGCGCACCCGGCCGCCGAGGACGTAGAGCGAGATGCCGGGGTGGGAGGCGAGCGCGTGCGCCGCGGCGATGCTGTTGGTGAGCACCGTGAGGTCGATGTCGGGGGGGAGCAGCTCGACGACGGCCTGGGTCGTCGACCCCGCGTCGAGCACGACGGTGCCACCGACGGGCAGCTCGTCGAGGGCGCGGGCCGCGATCCGGCGCTTGACCTCGGTGAGGCGGGTGCTGCGGGTCGCGAGGCTGGGCTCGACCTCGAGGCGCTCGACGGGGATGGCGCCGCCGTGCACCCGGCGCAGGGAACCGCGGCGCTCGAGGACGGTGAGGTCGCGACGCACGGTCTCGGCGGCGACCCCGAGGCCGTCGGCGAGGGCGCTCACCTCGACACGGCCGTCACGACGCGCCTGCACCATGATCCGCTGTTGCCGCTCCGCTGCGTACACCTGGACTCCCTCGTCCGACCGCGCCCCATCGGTGGGGCGCTGCGACCATCAAAGCAGGGCCACAGGCACAAGTAAATAGATTCGGTCACCCGATCTTGTGGTTTTTTGAGGAGACGGGCAAAGACGGGCAAAATCATGGGGTGGGCCTGCCGTGATCGCGCCCCCGGGAATGGGTATCTTCTGTCTGCAGCCGCGAGAGCGGGACTGTGAGGACGGCGTCGTCGACGCCCAGCCAGAGAAGGTGCCCCGTGGATCCGAAGAAGACGCTGCTGTCCTGGCCCGTCGTCCGGCAGCTCCGATCGGGAGACTTCCTCGGCCGCGGCCCGTCGGTCACCTCGGCCCACACCCGCGAGATGACGCCACGCACCGCAACGGCCGACAAGGTCGTCCAGAGCGTGTGTCCCTACTGCGCCGTCGGCTGTGGCCAGCGCGTCTTCGTCAAGGACGGACGCGTCGTGCAGATCGAGGGCGACCCGGACTCGCCCGTCTCGCGTGGCCGCCTGTGCCCCAAGGGTTCTGCCAGCGAGCAGCTCGTCAACAGCCCCGGCCGCCAGAAGAAGGCCCTCTACCGGCGCCCCGGCGGCAAGGAGTGGGAGTCGATCGAGCTGTCCACGGCAGTGGAGATGATCGCCCAGCGTTTCGTCGAGTCCCGCGGGCGCACCTGGCAGGACCACGACGAGCACGGTCGCCCGCTCAAGCGGACGATGGGCATCGCCTCGCTCGGTGGCGCGACGCTCGACAACGAGGAGAACTACCTCATCAAGAAGCTGTTCACCGCAGCGGGAGCGATCCAGATCGAGAACCAAGCGCGTATTTGACACTCCTCCACGGTCCCCAGTTTGGGGTCCTCGTTCGGGCGCGGCGGCGCCACGCAGTACGTGCAGGACCTGTCCAACGCGGACTGCATCGTCATCCAGGGATCGAACATGGCCGAGTGCCACCCGGTCGCCTACCAGTGGGTGACGGAGGCACGCCTCAAGGGTGCCAAGGTGATCCACGTCGACCCGCGGTTCACGCGCACCTCGGCGACCGCGGACAAGCACATCCCGATCCGGGTGGGCAGCGACGTCGTGCTCCTCGGCGCGCTCATCAACCACATCCTCAGCAACGACCTGTACTTCCGTGAGTACGTCGTGGCCTACACCAACGCCGCGACCCTCGTCAGCGAGGACTTCCAGGACACCGAGGATCTCGACGGGCTCTTCTCCGGCTATGACGACGAGAAGGGCGGCTACCAGCAGGACACCTGGGCGTACGCGAGCAACGACGACGACGACGACGCCTCGCCGGGGACGATCGGGGGGCCGGCGGCCACCCACGAGGACGGCGACTCCCAGTCGGATCGGTCCGCCGGTCAGCAGCACGGGTCGGGCGGCCCTCCCCTCGAGCACGCCCGCGTCCTGCGCGACGAGACGCTCGAGGACCCGAACACCGTCTTCCAGATCCTCAAGCGGCACTACGCGCGCTACACCCCCGAGATGGTGGCCGACACGTGCGGCGTCAGCGTCGAGGACTTCCACTATCTGGCGAAGTCGGTGACCGAGAACAGCGGTCGTGAGCGGACCACGGCTTTCGTGTATGCCGTGGGTTGGACCCAGCACACCCTCGGTGCGCAGTTCATCCGCACCGCGGCCATCGTCCAGCTGCTGCTCGGCAACATGGGTCGTCCCGGAGGCGGGATCATGGCCCTGCGCGGGCACGCGAGCATCCAGGGCTCGACCGACATCCCGACGCTCTACAACATCCTCCCCGGCTACCTCGCGATGCCGGTGGCCGGCATGCACGACACGTGGGACGCCTACCTCGCGGCGATCGGCAACAAGAAGCAGAAGGGCTTCTGGGCCAATGCCGACACGTATGCCGTCAGCCTGATGAAGGCGTGGTGGGGCAAGGCCGCGACGGCAGAGAACGACTGGGCCTTCGGCAACCTGCCACGGTTGACCGGTGCGCACGGCACCTACCAGACGACCATGGCGATGAAGGACGGCGAGGTCGAGGGCTACTTCCTGCTCGGTCAGAACCCGGCCGTCGGGTCGGCCCACGGGCGGCTCCAGCGGCAGGCCATGGCACAGCTGAAGTGGCTCGTGGTCCGCGACCTCAACATGATCGAGTCCGCCACCTTCTGGCGCGACGGTCCCGAGATCGTCTCCGGTGAGACGAAGACCGAGGACATCGAGACCGAGGTCTTCTTCCTTCCCGCCGCGGCGCACACCGAGAAGAGCGGCTCCTTCACCCAGACCCAGCGGATGCTCCAGTGGCACCACCAGGCCGTGCTGCCGCCGGGCGACTGCCAGAGCGAGCTGCAGTTCTTCTTCGAGCTCGGCGTTCGCATCCGTGAGCTCCTCGCCGACTCGGGCGACGAGCGCGACCGTCCGCTGCTCGACCTCACCTGGGACTACCCCGTCGACGAGCACGGCGAGCCGAGCGCCGAGGCGGTCCTTGCCGAGATCAACGGCCGACACGTCACGGGCGACCAGGCGGGACAGCCGCTCTCGTCGTACACCCAGATGAAGGCGGACGGCTCCACCGAGGGCGGGTGCTGGATCTACACCGGTGTCTACGCCGGAGGGACCAACCACGCCGCCGACCGCAAGCCGGGCCGCGAGCAGGACCTCACCGCACTCGACTGGGGCTGGGCCTGGCCGGCGAACCGCCGGATCCTCTACAACCGCGCCTCGGCCGACCCCGAGGGCAACCCGTGGAGCGAGCGCAAGAAGTACGTCTGGTGGGACGCCGAGCAGGGCAAGTGGACCGGCCACGACGTGCCCGACTTCGTCGTCGACAAGGCGCCGTCCTTCCGGCCCGAGCCGGGGACGGGCGGACCGGCAGGCCTCGCGGGTGACGACCCGTTCGTCATGCAGGCCGACGGCAAGGGCTGGCTCTTCGCGCCGAAGGGGATGGTCGACGGTCCGCTCCCGACGCACTACGAGCCGCAGGAGTCGCCGGTCCAGAACCCGCTCTACTCCCAGCAGTCGAACCCGTCCCGCAGGGTCTTCCCCCGCAAGGACAACCTGTGGAGCCCCTCCGGGGACAGCCCGGGCGCCGACGTCTACCCCTACGTCTTCACGACGTACCGCCTCACCGAGCACCACACGGCGGGCGGGATGAGCCGCTGGCTTCCCTACCTGTCCGAGCTGCAGCCCGAGTTCTTCTGCGAGGTCTCACCCGAGCTCGCGGCCGAGCGGGGCCTGGAGAACGGCGGGTGGGCCACGATCGTCTCGGCGCGGTCGGCCATCGAGGCCCGCGTCATGGTGACTGAGCGGATGACACCCCTGTCGATCACGGGGCGCACCATCCACCAGGTGGGGTTGCCCTACCACTGGGGCGTCGGGCGTGAGGCGATCGTCAGCGGTGACGCCGCCAACGACCTGCTCGGTGTCGCGCTGGACCCGAACGTCCAGATCCAGGAGAGCAAGGCCGGCTCGTGCGACATCGTGCCCGGCCGTCGCCCGACGGGGGAGGACCTGCAGCGGCTCGTCTCCGAGTACCAGTCACGGGCGGGCAGCACCGTCATGACGAGCAATGAGCTGCGCACCGGTCACCCGGAGTCGACGCCCGACACGAGAGGACACTGACCGATGGCCTTCTGGCGAAACCAGCTCTCCGGGCCCACCGACCCGGCGGCCGACGCCGCGTGGGACACCCACGAGGAGCGCAAGGGCTTCTTCACCGACACCTCGATCTGCATCGGCTGCAAGGCCTGCGAGGTGGCGTGCAAGGAGTGGAACGCGATCCCCGAGGACGGGCTCGACCTGCTCAACCAGTCCTACGACAACACCGGCGCCCTCGGCGCGAGCACGTGGCGCCACGTCGCCTTCGTCGAGCAGTCGAGCGACCGCATCGAGCAGGCCCGGGAGTCCGGTCGCAAACTGGTGCAGCTCGGGATGCCGTCGATGCGTAGCGCCGACTCCGTTGCGGCGCAGTCGGGCACGGGCGTGGCCCTGCTCGAGCCGGCCGTCTCGGCGCCGGTCGGCCTCGACGGCGGAGTCCCGGACGTGCGCTGGCTGATGGCCTCGGACGTGTGCAAGCACTGCACGCACGCCGCCTGTCTCGACGTGTGCCCGACGGGAGCGCTCTTCCGCAGCGAGTTCGGCACCGTCGTCGTCCAGGACGACGTCTGCAACGGGTGCGGCTACTGCGTCGCGGCCTGCCCCTTCGGCGTCATCGAGCGCCGCAGCGGCGACGAGGGCCACGAGGCGACCGGACAGTCGCACGGCATCAGCATCAAGGGATCCGCGGGCGGCTCCCACCAGAACCCGCCGTCGCACGCCGAGACCAACGGCGAGGTCAAGAACGTCGGTATCGCCCAGAAGTGCACCCTCTGCTACGACCGGCTCGGTGCCGGCCAGACGCCGGCGTGCGCTCAGGCGTGCCCGACGACGTCGATCAAGTTCGGTGACCTCGACGACATGAGGGCCACGGCCCGCGCCCGGGTGGCCGAGCTGCACGACCTCGGCTACCCCGAGGCCCGCCTCTACGGCGTCGACGAGAACGACGGCGTCGGTGGGACCGGCTCGACCTTCCTGCTCCTCGACGAGCCGGAGGTCTATGGCCTGCCGCCCGACCCGCGCGTGACGACGGCCGACCTGCCCGACATGTTCCGCAAGGCCGGCTACGCCGGGATGCTCATGCTCGGACTCGCGGCCGCCTCGTTCGTCCGGCGGCGACCGTGACGACCAACCCGTTCGACGCCGACCGCCCCCCGGAGCGCGAGCGCCGCCGTGACGGAGCGCGCCGGGGGGACGGCTCCGGTCGCCGACGCGACGAGTCGATGATGGTCCCCGACGTGGAGTTCGACAGCTACTACGGCCGACACATCGTCAAGCCGGCTCCGTGGGAGAAGGAGATCGCGGCCTACCTCTTCCTCGGTGGTGTCGCCGGTGGCTCTGCCCTGCTCGCCGCCGGTGGCCGCGCCTTCGGCTACCCGGCGCTGCAGCGGGTGGGCCGAGTCGGCGCCGTGGGGGCTGCCGCCCTCGGCGGGGCCGCCCTCGCCAAGGACCTCGGCAAGCCGAGCCGGGCGCTCAACATGATGCGCACCATCAAGCTCACCTCGCCGATGTCCGTCGGCTCGTGGATCCTCACGGCCTTCGGTGGCTTCTCCGGACTGGCCCTCGCGTCCGAGGTGGCCCAGGCCCTGACGAGCGGCCACGGTGACCGGCCCGGCCGCTCCGGGGGATCGGCCGTCGCCCGGGTGGCTCGGCTGCTCGACCTCGCGGACGGGCCCGCGACCGTCGGCTCGGCGCTCTTCGCCGCTCCGCTCGCGGCCTACACGGCGGTGCTGCTCTCCGACACGGCGACCCCGACCTGGCATGAGTCCTACCGCGAGCTGCCCTTCATCTTCGTCAGCTCGGCCAACCTCGCCGCCTCGGGGCTCGCCCTCGTCTCGGTGCCGACCGCGCAGAACGGCCCGGCACGCAAGCTTGCCGCCGTCAGCGCCGTCATCGAGACGGTGGCCTACGAGCAGATGGCCGACAAGCTCGGGCCGGTGCTCTCCGAGCCGCTGCGCACCGGCAAGGCCGGTCGGTTGCTCAAGGCGAGCAAGGCCCTGACGATCGCGGGCGCCATCGGCTCGGTCGCACTGGGCCGCAACCGGATCGGGGCCGCGGCCAGCGGGCTCGCCCTGATGGCAGGGTCGGCGTGCCTCCGCTTCGGGTTCTTCGAGGCCGGAATGGTCTCCGCCATCGACCCCAAGTACACGGTCGAGCCACAACGCGAGCGACTGGAGCGGCGCCGGGCTGCCGGCATCGTCGACGACTCGATCACGACGGCGCGATAACGCGTCGTCGCCCGGTGGCGCACCGACGCGCCGCCCGACGGAAGGAGTATGCCGTGAGCAAGAACGCCGCAGAGCCGCAGACCAGCGACCCGGGAACGAACCGATGGCTCATTCTCGTCGCCGGCGTGCTCGTCCAGCTCGCCATCGGCGCGGTCTACGCATGGAGCGTCTTCGCCAAGGCGATGCAGAGTGACCAGGCCTTCGGGTGGTCCAAGGCCCAGGCCGCGGTGCCCTTCGAGCTGGCCATCGGGATGATCTTCCTCGGCAGCTACATCGGTGGCCGCATCCAGGACCGTCGCGGTCCGCGAGTCGTCGCCCTGACCGGTGGCGTCATCTACAGCATCGGCGTCATGGTCGCCTCGTTCGCCGGCAAGGACAGCTTCTGGCTGCTTCTCGTCGGTTACGGGGTGCTCGGCGGCTTCGGGCTGGGCATGGCCTACATCGTGCCGATCGCCATGCTGCAGAAGTGGTTTCCTGACAAGCCGGGTCTCATCACCGGCATCGCCGTGGCCGGCTTCGGCTTCGGTGCGGTGATCACGGCGCCGCTCGGCCAACGCCTCATCGCGGGTGACCCGTCGATGCCGACGAAGGCCTTCCTCCCGCTCGGCATCGGCTACCTCGTGGCCGTCCTCATCGGCGCCAGCCTCTTCCGCAACCCGCCGGCCGGCTACCTGCCGCCCGGCATGAGCGTGCCGAAGGGGGCCGCCGCCACCGCTGCCACTGCTCGCCAGGGCAAGGTCGCGGCGGCCGAGCCGGCGGCGGACTTCACCGCCCCCGAGGCGATGCGCACCAAGCAGTGGTACCTGCTCACGGCGATCCTCACGCTGAGCGTGACCGCCGGCATCTCGCTCATCTCCGTGGCGGCCGGCAGCGCCGGTGACATCGCCGGCTACTCGGCCGCGGGCGCCGCCAGCCTCGTCGGGATCCTCGGCCTGTTCAACGGCGGCGGCCGCATCCTCTGGGGCTGGCTCTCGGACCGGATCGGCAAGATGCAGGCGTTCATGGGCATCCTCGGCATCCAGGGCATCTGCCTCATCCTCATCCCGCACGTCGCGTCGCCGATCCTCTTCGGCGTCCTCGCTGCCCTCGTCTACACCTGCTACGGCGGCGCCTTCGGCACGATGCCGTCGACGGCGGGCCGCTTCTTCGGGGTCCGGCACGCCGGGGCGATCTACGGGCTGATGCTCATCGGGTGGAGCCTCGGCGGCATCGTCGGACCGCTGCTCATCTCCTCGCTCATCGGTGAGCAGAAGGCCTACACGCTCGGCTTCACCGTCGTCGGCGTCATCGCGCTCGCCGGGATGGCGCTGCCGATGCTGACGAAGCGTCCGACTCCGGCCGCTGCGACGCTGGCCGAAGCCCGCCGCTGAGCGACGGTCACTCCCGCACGTCCGCCGGGTCCTGCGACACGGGCAGCCCCGCCGCGAGCCACGCCTCGACGCCGCCGATGACATCGGTGGCCCGGGACAGGCCCACGCGTCGCAGCGACTCGGCGGCGAGGGAGCTGCTGTAGCCCTGCCGGCAGACGACGATGACGCGCAGCCCGAGGTCACTGGCCTCCGGGATCCGCGACGGGCTCGTCGGGTCGAGGCGCCACTCGAGCACGGTGCGGTCGATCACCAGCGCGCCCGGCAGGTCACCCTGCCGGGCGCGCTGTGCGTCGGTGCGCGTGTCGACGAGCAGCGCGCCCGCGCAGAGCTCGTCGAGGGCCTGCCGCGGCGAGAGCCGTTCCATGCCGGCGCGCGCCTGCCGCAGCACCGCCGCGACCCCGCTCGTCACCGGGCCGGGCGCTGTCGAGGTCAGCCGGGAGGATCCGTTCTGTGCTGTCACGACGCGACTGTAGGCCGTTGTCTGCCGGGTCACCGAAGGAGGGGCCCCGCCAGCGACCCGTGCGGGGGAGCGGTTGTCAGTGGTCGATGGCAGGCTGATCCCTGATGGCCACGGACAAGCGGGTCGACGTGCTCGACCGATTCTCACCGGCAACCGCCGCCTGGTTCCGGAGCAGCTTCCACGCGCCCACGACCGCCCAGGCCGGGGCGTGGGACGCGATCAGCTCCGGGCACCACTGCGTCGTCGTCGCCCCGACCGGGTCGGGCAAGACCCTCTCGGCCTTCCTCTGGGCGATCGACCGGATGGCCAGCCAACCGGTGCCCGAGGAGCGGCTCGCCCGCTGCCGCGTCCTCTACATCTCCCCGATGAAGGCCCTCGCCGTCGACGTCGAGCGCAACCTCCGCGCGCCGCTCGTCGGCATCGGCCACGCCGCGACCCGGCTCGGCCAGCCGCAGCCCGACATCGCCGTCAGCGTCCGCTCGGGTGACACCCCCGCCAACGAGCGCCGGGCCTTCGCCCGCACCCCGAGCGACATCCTCATCACGACGCCCGAGTCGCTCTTCCTCATGCTCACCTCCTCGGTGCGTGAGGCGCTCAAGGGCGTCGAGACCGTCATCATCGACGAGGTGCACGCCGTCGCCGGCACGAAGCGCGGCGCCCACCTCGCACTCAGCCTCGAGCGGCTCGATGCGCTGCTGCCGCAGCCGGCCCAGCGCGTCGGCCTGTCCGCAACGGTCCGACCGGTGGAGGAGGTGGCCCGGTTCCTCGCCGGCGGTCGTCCGGTCGAGATCGTCCAGCCGGTCTCGACGAAGCAGTGGGACCTCGAGGTGGTCGTCCCGGTCCCCGACATGGGGGAGCTGTCCGGGGCCCCGGCCGAGGTCTCGCCCGGCGTCCCCGACCTCTCCGGTCCGGCCGCCGGCGCCGCTCCCCAGGCGAGCATCTGGCCGCACGTCGAGGAGCGCATCGTCGACCTCATCGCCGGGCACCGCTCGACGATCGTCTTCTCCAACTCGCGCCGGCTCGCCGAGCGCCTGACGAGCCGGCTCAACGAGATCTGGGACGACCGGCTCACCCTCGCCGAGCTCGAGGCCGAGCAGGCCGCCGACGGCGAGGCCGGCCACGACGAGCCGGTCGCCGTCGGCGCGCCGGCCCAGCGGCATACGTCCGTGTCGACCCGGACCCCCGCCGAGATGATGGCCCAGGCCGGCACCTCGCGGGGGGCACCGGCCGTGCTCGCCCGCGCACACCACGGCTCGGTGAGCAAGGAGCACCGCGCCTCCATCGAGGAGGACCTCAAGGCGGGGCGGCTGCCCGCGGTCGTCGCGACGAGCAGCCTCGAGCTCGGCATCGACATGGGGGCGGTCGACCTCGTCATCCAGGTCGAGAGCCCGCCGAGCGTCGCGAGCGGCCTCCAGCGGGTCGGCCGCGCGGGCCACCAGGTGGGCGCCGTCAGCGAGGGCGTGATGTTCCCCAAGTTCCGCGGCGACCTCGTCCAGACCGCGGTCGTCGTCGAGCGGATGCGGGCCGGCGCGATCGAGTCGCTCCGGATCCCCGCCAACCCCGTCGACGTCCTCGCCCAGCACGTCGTGGCGATGTGCGCGATGGACGACTGGACCGTCGCCGACGTCGAGGCGCTGGCCCGTCGCTCGGCGAGCTTTGCCGGGCTGCCGCACTCCGTCCTCGAGGCGACCCTCGACATGCTCGCCGGCCGCTACCCGAGCGACGAGTTCGCCGAGCTGCGCCCCCGCATCGTCTGGGACCGCGTCACCGACACGCTGTCGGGGCGGCGCGGCGCCCAGCGGCTCGCGGTGACGAGCGGTGGCACGATCCCCGACCGGGGGCTGTATGCCGTCTTCCTCGCTTCGGGGGAGGGCCCCGGTCGCCGGGTGGGCGAGCTCGACGAGGAGATGGTCTACGAGTCCCGCGTCGGTGACGTCTTCACCCTCGGCACGTCGACGTGGCGGATCGAGGACATCACCCACGACCGCGTCCTCGTCACGCCGGCGCCGGGACAGGCGGGCAAGCTGCCGTTCTGGAAGGGCGACCAGCAGGGCCGACCTGCCGAGCTCGGCCGGGCACTCGGTGCCTTCGTCCGCGAGGTCGTCGGGCTCGGCCCGGTGCGCGCCCGGGAGCGGGTCCGCGCGGCGGGCCTCGACGAGTGGGCGGCCGACAACCTGCTCGGCTACCTCGAGGAGCAGCGGCAGGCCACCACCCACGTGCCCGACGACCGGACCATCGTCGTCGAGCGCTTCCGCGACGAGATCGGCGACTGGCGGGTCGCGGTCCTGTCACCCTTCGGGGGCCAGGTTCACGCGCCCTGGGCGCTCTGCGTCGCGGCCCGGATGCGCGAGCGGTTCGGGGTCGACGTGCAGGCGATGCACGGCGACGACGGCATCGTCTTCCGGTTGCCCGACCTCGAGTTCGACGACGGTGACGGCGGTGGCGGGGGCGGCGCGATCGGCCAGCAGCTCGTCGAGCTCGTCACGATGGAGCCCGACGAGATCACCGACCTCGTCACGACGGAGATCGGCGGCTCGGCGCTCTTCGCGTCCCGGTTCCGCGAGTGTGCGGCCCGCGCGCTGTTGCTGCCGCGGCGCCGGCCCGACAAGCGCCAGCCGCTCTGGCAGCAGCGGCAGCGGGCGGCCCAGCTGCTCGAGGTGGCCAGCCAGTACCCGTCCTTCCCGATCGTGCTCGAAGCCGTGCGCGAGTGCGTCCAGGACGTCTTCGACGTGCCCGGCCTCGTCGAGCTGATGACCGACATCCGCTCGCGTGCCGTCACCGTCGTCGACATCGAGTCGAGCCAGCCGTCGCCCTTCGCGAAGTCGCTCGTCTTCGGCTACGTCGCCCAGTACCTCTACGAGGGTGACTCCCCGCTCGCGGAGCGCCGGGCCGCGGCCCTCGCCCTCGACCCGAGCCTGCTCGCGGAGCTGCTCGGGCAGGGGGAGGCGCTCGCGCTGCGCGACCTGCTCGACCCGGAGGCCGTCGCCCGCACCGAGGCCGAGCTCCAGCGGCTCACCCCCGAGCGCGGCGCGCGCGACGCCGATGACGTCGCCGACCTGCTCCGGGTGCTCGGCCCGCTGTCGACGGCCGACGTCGTGGCCCGGGCCGCGGAGGGCTTCGCGCCCGACGCGGTCGAGGCAGCGCTGGCCTCCCTCGGCGATGCTCGACGCGTCATCCCCGTGCGGGTCGCCGGGCAGGACCGGTGGGCGGCGATCGAGGACGCGGCCCGGCTGCGCGACGCGCTCGGCACGTCGCTTCCCGTCGGAGTGCCGCAGGCGTTCCTCGAGTCGGTGCCCGACCCGCTGGCCGACCTCGTCGCCCGCTTCGCCCGGAGCCACGCGCCGTTCACCATCCAGACCGTCTCGACGTGGTGGGGCATCGGTCCGGCCGTCGCCCACGACGCCCTGCGCCGCCTCGTCTCCGGCGGTCGGGTCGTCGAGGGCGAGCTGCTGCCCACCGAGAACGGCGGCGGGCACGGCCCGGAGTTCTGCGACGCCGAGGTGCTCCGGCTGCTGCGCCGGCGGTCCCTCGCCGCCCTGCGCCATGAGGTGGAGCCGGTGGGGCGGGGTGACCTCGCCCGGTTCCTACCGCAGTGGCAGGGCGTCGGCGGCGGGCAGCGCGGACGCGAGGGGCTGCTGCGTGCGGTCGAGCAGCTGACCGGGGCGGTCGTGCCCGCGAGCGCTCTCGAGACGCTCGTGCTGCCGGCGCGCGTGTCCGGCTACCGCCCGGGGCTGCTCGACGAGGTGATGAGCTCCGGCGAGGTCGTGTGGCGCGGTCACGGGTCGCTGCCCGGCGACGACGGGTGGGTCAGCCTCCACCTCGCCGACGCGGCCGCCCTCACCCTCCCGCCGCCCGACGACGATGAGCTCACCGACCCCGAGCAGGCCGTCGTCGACGCGCTCGCCGGGGGCGGCGCCTACTTCTTCCGGTCCCTCGCCGACGCGGTCGGCCTCGACGACGGCCTCGTCCACGACGCGCTGTGGTCGCTCGTCTGGTCGGGCCGGGTCACCAACGACACGATGGCACCGCTGCGGGCCCTGCTCGCCGGGGGCCGGACGGCCCACAAGCGCACGACCACCGCACCGCGACAGAGTCGGTATGCCGGACGCCGCGGATCGCTCGGACGCTTCGGCGGGTTGCGTGGCGGGCTCTCGGGCAGCACCCCCGAGCAGGTCGAGGCGGCGGAGGGGGCGGCCGCTGCCGCCGCGACCGCCACCGTGCGGGCTTCCCGCTTCGGCGGGTCCGGACCGTCCACCGGGGTGGGTCGGTGGACCGCTCTCCCGGCGGCCGAGACCGACCCGACCGTCCGGGCCGTGACGAGCGCCGAGCTGCTGCTCGACCGTTACGGCGTGCTCACCCGTGGCTCGGTCGTCTCGGAGGAGGTGCCGGGCGGCTTCGCGGCCGTCTACCGGGTGCTCGCCGCGGCGGAGGAGGCCGGCAAGGTGCGGCGCGGCTACTTCGTCGAGTCCCTCGGGGCGTCGCAGTTCGCGACGACCGGGGCCGTCGACCGGCTCCGCCGGATGTCGCGCCTGCCCGGCGGGACGGCGGCGGACCAGGCCCGGCAGCAGGGTGACGACGCCGCCCCGAGCGCGTCGGCGCTGGTGCTAGCCGCCAGTGACCCGGCCAACCCCTACGGCGCCGCGATCGGCTGGCCCGACCGGCCCGTCACCGACGGCGCCGAGGCCAGCGCCGAGACGAGCGCCGAGACGAGCGCCGAGAGGAGCGCCGAGACGAGCGATGGCGTGGAGCGGGTCGCCGGCCCTGCGACCAAGCCGCGCCGCAAGGGCCACCAGCCCGGCCGCAAGGCCGGCGCCCTCGTCGTGCTCGTCGACGGCGAGCTCGTTCTCTACGTCGAGCGTGGTGGCAAGACGATGCTGTGCTGGGCCGAGGCGCCCGAGCCGCTCCAGTCCGCCGCCGACGCGTTGGCGCTCGCGGTGCGCGAGGGAGCCCTCGGTCGCCTCACGGTCGAGAAGGCCGACGGGGCGTCGCTGCTCGGCTCCGGCCACCCGCTCGTCGAGTCGCTGTCACGGGCCGGCTTCCACATGACCCCGAAGGGCCTGCGGCTGCGTCGCTGAGGGTGCCCGCGCCCGATGCCGGCCGAGCGCCTAGGCTGGCGCCGACGGATCGGAGCGGCGAGGAGCGAGGGGGCGTCGTGCCGGAGGGGGACACCGTGTGGCGCACCGCCACCCGCCTGAACCAGGCCCTGGCGGGTCGCCGCATCGTCGAGGCGGACCTGCGGTGGCCTGAGCTGTCGACGAAGGACCTGTCCGGACGGACCACCCTCGAGGTCGTCAGCCGCGGCAAGCACGTGCTGCACCGGATCGAGGGCGGGATCACCCTGCACTCGCACCTGCGGATGGAGGGCCAGTGGCGGATCGAGGCGACGCCCGGCCTCGCGACCCGATGGCGGCGGTCGACCCAACTGCGGGCGCTCGTGTCCGCTCCGGACTGGACCGCGCTCGGGCTGCGTCTCGGCATGCTCGACCTCGTGCCGACCGCCCGCGAGGGTGACCTCGTCGGCCACCTCGGACCTGACGTGCTCGGCCCGGACTGGGATGCTGAGGTCGCGGCCGCGAACCTGCGGGCGAGCGGGGGGCCCATCGGCTCGGCCCTGCTCGACCAGCGCAACCTCGCGGGTGTCGGCACGATGTGGTGCGCCGAGACCCTCTTCCTCGAGCGGGTCCACCCGTGGACGGCCGTGGGCGACCTCGGCCCGGGGGTGCTCGAGGCCGTGGTCGACCGGGCGCACCGGCTGATCGACAACGGGAAGAACCACGCCGTCCAGAGCAGCACCGGGTCCTACCAGCTCGGGGACGCCCACTATGCGCACGCGCGTAGCGGCCGCCCCTGCCGTCGCTGCGGCACGACGGTGCGGGTCGCGATGATCGGCCGGGCTCCGCAGGAGCGCACGATGTTCTACTGCCCCGGTTGCCAGGGCGGGATCGGCCCGACCGATGACGGGCGCCCCCAGCGACCGCTCGGCGCCGAGGGGCGTTCATCGCGCGGCGCCCGTCCAGCACGCTGAGCCGGAGTCCTGCTCAGCCGCAAGGCTGCTCGCCGACGACGTCGAGGTCGCGGACGGCATACCGATGGTGCTCCCACTCCTCCTCGAGGATCGTCCGGAGGCAGGACAGCGTCGTCTCGGGCTGGGTGGCGGACCAGGGGTTCGTCCGTGCCACCGCGAGGCTCTCGGGCGTCACCGTCCCGAGGAAGGAGCGCACCATCGCCACCCGCTCTGCGCGGGCGGCGAGCACCTCGGCCCAGGACGGCGCGGTCGAGCTGAAGACCGAGAGGTCGTGCCCGTCGGTCTCGTACTCGGCGTTCGGGAGGCCGACCGGGTGGTAGGGCCGCTCGACCTCGAGGACCGCGCGGCGGAGCCAGGTGTCGGTGGCCATCACGAGGTGTCGCAGCGTCTGGGCGAGGGACCACTCCCCGTCGACGGAGACGTCCACGGACCCCGGCGGCATCGCCTCGGCCCGAGCGAGCGTCCCGGCCCAGGCGCCTTCGACGGCGGCCCAGGCTCGGCGGAGGCCGTCGGGGTCCTCGGCCCACCTCTCGGAGCGGCCGGGGAAGCGGCGGTTGAGCTCGGCCTCGAGGATCGGCACGACGTCGACGCCGTTGACGAGCAAGGAGCTCCCCGCCTCGAGCAGCCAGGGCGAGTCGATGTCGGCGCCGGCCAGGTCGACGCCACGCATCACCGTGCCGGACAGGTCGGACCGCACGAAGCGGGCTCCGCGGAAGGAGACGTCGACGAAGGGGCCGTGCGGTGGACCCGATCCCTCATCCGTCATCACGCCACCCAGTCTCGCACCCGGCAGAGACCGTCCGCGGGTTTCGGTGACCGGTGAGCGCCGATCTCCTCCACCTGCCACAGTGGGGTGAACCCCTCCGGGAGAGAGCGAGGCCCGTCATGGCGCGGGAGATCATCACCAGCTCGGGCGCACCGAGCTCGCTGCTCTGAAGCCAGGCTGCTCACCCAGCCGGAGGACTTCGCCGGCATGAACGAGGAGTACGCCCGGTGGTTCCGGTCCGACCCGCCCGCTCGCTACGTCGCGAAGCTGGGCGTCGACCTGCCGGGACTGCTCGTCTCGATCCGGATGACGGCCTCCACCGGCTGAGGCCGCGACGCGCTTGTCAGCCGAGACCGTCGACGAACTGGACGCTGGCGTCGGAGATCCGGGACCGGGCCTCGTCGTGGCTGATGGCCGGGGTCCCGTCGCCGGGCTGGACCCCGTAGTCGCCGAACTGGGCGTGGGAGCCGCCCTCGATGACGGTGAAGACGCTGTCAGGGGGCAGGTCGCTGCGGGAGGCCTCGACCTTGGCCGGGGTCGCGAGACCGTCCATCGAGCCGGAGATCGACGCCACCGGCGCGGTCAGCGAGGTGCTGATGTCGCTGGCCGGATACGAGGCGTAGAGCAGCAGGCCCGCGGCCGGAGCAGTGGCGTCGGAGTCCGCGCCGTCCGCCTCAAGGGCCGCGACCGTCCCACCGAGCGAGTGTCCGCCGACGACCCAGCGGGCCACCTCGGGGTGGGCCGACCGGGCGCCGTCGAACGCGGGCAGCGCGAGGAAGGCGATGCCGAGCGGCTGCTTCGTGATGACGACGACGTGGCCGGCCTCGGCCACGGGACGCAGCACGGCGGCATACGCCCGGGCGTCGACGAGGGCACCGGGCTGGAAGAAGAGGCCCGTCCCGCCCGGGGAGCCGGTGGGGGTCAGGACGATCTGGGTCGGGGACTCCGAGACGGTGACGGCCGCGTCGGAGCGCATCGCCGACAGTGCGGGCTCGACGGCCGTGAAGGGCTTCAGCCACGCCATCGCCGCGACCCAGCCGATGCCGAGCACGACCAGCACGACGCCCCCCACGCGGCGCAGGCCCGACCGACGGGGACGGGCCCGACGACTCCTCCCGAGGATGACGAGCGAGCCGACGAGCGTCACGGCGAGCAGCACGGCGTAGGCGGGGTGACCGTGCACGACCGCCCCCCATCCGGTTGCCAGTGCCCACGCCACGACGAGGACGCCGGCGGCGGCGGTGAGCCGGACGAGCCAGCGCCACCACGCGCTGACGGTGCGGTGCGTTTCGGACATGCGGGCCTCCCGGGATGTGCAGGGTCGTGAAGAACGTCGTGGGTTCGCCGAGCAGCAGCGCCTGCTTCTCCGCCTCGTCGCCGACGAAGAGCACCGCGATGTCCGTGCGGATGAGCCGCCGCTGACCCGGGCGCCGCTCGGGATGGGACCAGATGAACCCCCGGCCCCCCAACCCGCAAGTCGAAGCCGTCGCTCGCGAGCTCCACGACGCCGGACAGTGACAGGGCGAGTCGGCGCACGTCCCCCGCATCGGTCATGCCCCGAGCGTAGGGCCGTGATCCCCTGTGCAGAACTCTTGTCATGGTCGAACTCCTGTTCTACAATTGATGGAGAGGGGGGTGGTCGGATTGCCTTACGTGGCAGGCGATTCCGTGCTCGAGCGTCGGCTCGCGGCGGACCTGGTCAGGGCTCGTGGGGAGTTCGTCCTGGCGGAGGCGTATGCCGCTCGCCGCGCACCGTTGGGGCTGCCTCTCCTCGAGGTGGCCGCGGAGCTGAGCGGGGCGACCCACCGTCCCGCGCTGGGCGCGGACTCGGGCGAGGACGCGTTCGCGGCGGCGCTGGATGCGGACCTGAGGGTTCTCGAGGCGGTGGAGCGGGCCAAGGCGGCCCTGGACGCGATCGGTCTGGAGGCGCTGGCGCGGATGGACGCGACCGCGTCGGCGGAGCTGGGCGCGCGGCACGCGCAGTCCTGGGTGGACCGCACGCCCCTGTCGGCGCGGGAGGTCGTGGTGTCCGAGGTGGCGACCGCGACGGGCCTGTCGGTCCCGGACGTCGGCCGCCGGGTGGAGCTCGCGACCGCACCCGCGGCCCGGTCGGGGTTCCTGCGGGGAGAGCTCGCGGCGGGCCGGACGACCCTGGCCCGGGCGACCCGGCTCGTGGCGGAGACCACCTCCCTGAGCGACGAGGCCGCCGACAGTGTGGCCAGGCGGGTCCTGGCCCCGACCCGGGACGGGGCCGGGTTGTCGCCGTCGGTGTTCTCCCAGCGGCTGCGCCGCGGGCTGGTGTCGGTGCCCGCGGGTGAGGTCGACGAGGCCGCCCGGCGCCGGCAGGTCCGGTCCCGGGTCGGGGCGTTCGCGACCGTGGGCGACGACGGGTTCGCGACCCTCACCGTGACCGACGCCGCGCACAAGGTCGTCGCCGCCCTCGAGACCGCCGACACGCGGGCGCGGGCGGTGAAGGCCGCCGGTGATCGTGCGGAGCCTGGACGAGATCCGCGCGGACCTGCTGCTGGACCCGGCCGGGCTCGGTGTCGCCGCGGCCGTGTGGCTCGTCGTGCCCGCCGCCACCGCCCTCGGGATCGGTGAGGACCCGGCCGAGCTGCCCGGCCATGGCTACCTCAGCGCGTCACAGGCCCGTGCGGTGATGACCGCCCCCGGGTCGGTCTGGCACGCCCTGCTCGCCGACCTCGACACCGGCAAAGCGCTGGCCCTGTACCGGAAGGGCTACCGCCCGACCGCCGAGATGATCGCCCACGTCCGCGCCGTCGACGGGGTGTGCCGGGCACCGGGGTGCACGGTCCTCGCGGGCCGGTGCGACCTGGACCACGTCGAGGCCTTCGACCACGACGACCCCGACGCCGCCACCACCACCGGCAACCTGTCCGCCACCCACCGGCGCCACCACCGGCTCAAGACCGCCGGGGTGTGGGACGCCGAGCGCGACCCCGACAGCCCCGATGGTGGCCTGGTCCGGTGGCGCACCGCCGCCGGCCGGACCTACACGACCCACCCCAAGGACTGGTTCGAACACCTCCGCGACCCCGAACGCCGAGACCCGGGATGGCCCGATCCGGATAGCGACATCAGACCTCCCGACGTCGACCCCCACGTCCCCGACGGTGACCCTCCGCCGCCCTTCTGAGGACGGTTCGGGACGGCGCCGCCGGTCGCCCGTTTTGCCTCTACCCGCTTCCAGAGCCCTGTCCTACGCTCGGGGAGGGGTCCCGAAGAAGACCGAGGAGAGAGTCATGTCATCCAGCCTCAACCCGTACATCAGCTTCCGCGACAACGCCCGCGAGGCGATGGAGTTCTACCGCGACGTCTTCGGTGGAACGCTCACGGTCAGCACCTTCGCCGAGTTCGGGCAGCCGGACGGCCCTGACGCGGACAAGGTCATGCATGCCCAGCTCCAGACCGACGCCGGCTACCTGCTGATGGCCGCAGACACCCCGCAGCACGCGGAGTTCGAGCCCGGCACCAACGTCGCGGTCAGCCTCAGCGGCGACGACGGCGACGCGTTACGTGGCTACTTCGACGGGCTCGCCGACGGTGGCACCGTCTCTGTCGCCCTCGAGAAGCAGATGTGGGGCGACGAGTTCGGCATGGTGACCGACCGCTTCGGGATCGGGTGGATGGTCAACATCGCCGGGGCCCCGTCGTCCGACGCCTGAGTCGCGCGGACCAACGGCTCGCTCCTACGGCGACGGGGCCGCTGTCGGGTCGGACCCGCCGTCGTAGCGGATGAGCATCTCGTCGTGCTGACCCGACCAGCTGAGCGCGAACCGCCAGCACCCCGCAGTGGGCATGTCCACGATCGAGGGCCCGGGACCGTCGGGAAGCTGCCTCCTGACGACCTGTCCGCTCGACCGCTCCGTCGCGACGATGTCGAGCGGGCCGCCACCGGCCTGCGGGATCCACAGGATCTTGGTGTTCCGCCCCGGCGGCTGGTGGTCCCGCAGGGGCCAGCCGAACGGCACCGCGACGATCGTGCCACCGGCGCCGATGAGGTGCGAACCTTCGGGTCGGTGAAGCGGCAGCCGCCACGCGTCGCCCGAGCCCTCTCGTCGCTTCGTGAGGATCTGCAGCTCACCCCACGACGGTAACCCCGTTTCGGGTCGTTCGGGCACGGCGGTGCCGGTCTGACCGGCACCGGCGATCAGACGCCTTCGGGGGCGCGGCTCACCGGGATGTGACGGGCGTCCGGGGCGCTGAGCCGCTCGGCGTTGGCCTCCGAGTCCGCGAGCTCTTTCTGGGACTCCAGCTCGGCCTCGACCCGGCCGCGGTACGACGCGACCTCGTCGGTGACCCGCTGCTCGTCCCAGCCGAGCACCGGCGCCATGAGGCGCGCCACCGTCTCCGCGCTGTCGACCCCTCGGCTCATCGTCTCGATGGAGATCCGCGTTCGGCGGGCCAGCACGTCGTCGAGGTGCAGGGCGCCCTCGTGGGTCACGGCATACACGGCCTCCACCTTGAGGTACTCCTCCGCGCCGGGGATCGGCTCGAAGAGCGACCGGTCGTCCTCGGCGAGCGCGAAGAGCTCGTGCACCATCGAGCCGTAGCGCTCCAGCAGGTGGGTGATCCGCCAGGCCGCCAGGTCCTGGTGCCGCGCGAGCCGGTCCACCTGGTTGACGAGCGCCACGTAGCCCTCCGCGCCGGACAGCGGGATGTCCTCGGTGACGCTGTCGCTGACGTCGCCGCCGATGTCCTGCCGCGCGGCGTCGACGGCGTCGGCCGCCATGACGCGGTAGGTCGTGTACTTGCCGCCGGCGATGGAGATGAGTCCCGGCTGGGGGCGGGCCACGGCGTGCTCGCGGGAGAGCTGGCTCGTGTCCTCACTCTCACCCGACAGCAGCGGGCGCAGACCGGCATACACGCCCTGGATGTCGGCATGCGTCAGCGGCACCTTGAGCACGGCGTTGATGTGCTCGAGGATGTAGTCGATGTCGGCGCGCGTCGCGGCCGGGTGGGCGAGGTCGAGATCCCAGTCGGTGTCGGTCGTGCCGATGATCCAGTGCGTGCCCCACGGGATGACGAAGAGCACCGACTTCTCGGTGCGCAGGATGAGGCCGCTCTCGGAGGTGATCCGGTCGCGGGCCACGACGATGTGCACGCCCTTGCTCGCCCGCACGTGGAAGCGGCCACGACCGCCGGCCATCGTCTGGATGTCGTCGGTCCAGACGCCGGTGCAGTTGATCACGACCGACGCAGTGACGGTCGTGCGCTCGCCGGTCTCGACGTCCTCGACGACGGCGCCGACGACGCGCTCGCCGGCCTTGACGAGCTCGACGACACGCGCCGAGCTGACGACGGAGGCGCCGTAGGCCGCCGCCGTGCGGATCGTGGTCAGGGTGTGCCGGGCGTCGTCGGCCTGCGCGTCGTAGTAGAGGAGGGCGCCGGTGAGGGAGTCCGGGCGCAGGGCCGGGGCCACCTTGAGCGCGCCGGTGCGGGTCAGCTGCTTGTGCCGCGGCACCGACCGGGCGCCGCCCATCGTGTCGTAGAGGGTGAGGCCCGCCGTGACGTAGGGCCGCTCCCAGCCGCGCCCCGTCAGCGGGTAGAGGAAGGAGACCGGCCTGACGAGGTGCGGCGCGATCCGGCTGAGCATCAGCTCGCGCTCCTTGAGCGCCTCCCGGACGAGGTCGAAGTTCATCTGCTCGAGGTAGCGCAGGCCGCCGTGGAAGAGCTTGGAGGAGCGCGAGGAGGTCCCCGACCCGAAGTCGCGCTGCTCGACGAGGGCGGTGGACAGACCACGGGTCGCGGCATCGAGCGCGACCCCGGCCCCGGTCACCCCGCCGCCGATGACGAGCACGTCGAAGTCCTTGGCGCCGAGGCGGCTCCACGACGTCGTGCGGTAGGCCTGGTCGAGACGGACCGGACTCGTCATCGTTTCCCCTCGGGTCGTTTGCTCGGGCGGCAGCGCCGAACGGCGCCCTTTCACTCTATTTGATGGCTCCTGCCGCTGCCGGGCCGCCGGGGTCGCTACGGTCGGGGCATGCCGACCGAGCAGCGCAGCCTTGTCGTCGCGATCGACCAGGGCACGACCAGCACCCGGGCCATCGTCTTCGACCGCTCCGGTCAGATCGTGGCCACCGACCAGATCGAGCACCGGCAGATCATGCCGCGCGCCGGGTGGGTCGAGCACGACCCGCTGGAGATCTGGCGCAACACCCGCGAGGTCGTCGGTGGCGCCCTCGGCAAGGCCAACCTCGACGCCACCCAGCTCGTCGCCGTCGGCATCACCAACCAGCGCGAGACGACGGTGGTCTGGGACCGGACGACGGGCCAGCCCGTCTACAACGCGATCGTCTGGCAGGACACCCGCACCCAGACACTCTGCGACGAGCTCGGCGGCGACGAGGGCCCCGAGCGGTTCAAGGAGCGCACCGGCCTGCCGCTCGCGACCTACTTCGCCGGCCCGAAGGTGCGCTGGATCCTCGACCACGTCGACGGAGCCCGGGAGCGCGCCGACGCCGGCGACCTCCTCTTCGGCACGATCGACACGTGGCTGCTGTGGAACCTCACCGGGGGCGCCGAAGACCACGGGGTGCACGTCACCGACGTCACCAACGCCTCACGCACCCTGCTCATGGACATCCACACGCTGACGTGGGACGAGGACATCGCGGCGGAGATGGGCATCCCGCTCTCGATGCTCCCGCAGATCCGCTCCTCCTCGGAGGTCTACGGCGCCTGCCACCCCGGCATCCTGCTCGGGGTCCCCGTGGCCGGCATCCTCGGGGACCAGCACGCCGCGACCTTCGGCCAGGCCTGCCTCACCGTCGGTGCGGCCAAGAACACCTACGGCACGGGCAACTTCATGCTCCTCAACACGGGGGAGGAGCTCGTCGCCTCGACGCACGGCCTGCTCACGACCGTCTGCTACCGGCTCGGCGACGCCCCACCCGTCTACGCGCTCGAGGGCTCGATCGCCGTCACCGGCTCCCTCATCCAATGGCTCCGCGACAACATCGGCCTCATCGGGTCGGCCGAGGAGGTCGAGGGCCTCGCGGCGACCGTCGACGACAACGGCGGCGCCTACTTCGTGCCCGCCTTCTCCGGGCTCTTCGCGCCGTACTGGCGGCCCGACGCGAGGGGGGCGCTCGTCGGTCTGACCCGGTTCGTCAACAAGGGGCACATCGCGCGAGCGGCCTTGGAGGCCACGGCCTTCCAGACCCGCGAGGTGCTCGACGCGATGAACGCGGACTCGGGCGTCCCGCTCACCGAGCTCCGGGTCGACGGCGGCATGGTCGTCAACGAGACGCTCATGCAGTTCCAGGCCGACATCCTCGGGGTCGACGTCGTCCGACCGCGGGTCAGCGAGACCACCGCCCTCGGCGCCGCCTATGCCGCCGGTCTCGCCGTCGGCTACTGGGCCTCCACCGACGAGATCACCGCCAACTGGGGCGAGGACAAGCGCTGGAGCCCGCAGATGGACGAGGCGGAGCGCGAGCGGCTCTACCGGACGTGGAAGAAGGCCGTGCAGCGGACCCTCGACTGGGTCGACGAGGACACCCCGTGACCCGGGGCGTCCCCGTCGCGGTGGTGCGGGTCGGTCAGCCGAGGGCGGCGACGGCTGCGTCGTAGTCGGGCTCCTGGCTGATCTCGGGGACGA
Source organism: uncultured Actinomycetota bacterium (assembly GCA_963764195.1). GTDB lineage: Bacteria > Actinomycetota > Actinomycetes > Actinomycetales > Dermatophilaceae > JBDSSS01. The sequence continues at coordinate 159,940 of CAVXRG010000001.1, read as the reverse complement.
CCTCGGTGTGCAGGACCGAGCCGTCGGCGTCGATGACGACGACCGACCGGGCGAGCAGCCCACGGAAGCCGCCGTCGGTCAGCGTCATCCCGTAGTCCTGCCCGAAGCCCGAGCGGAAGGTCGACCCCATCGTGACGTTCTCGATCCCCTCTGCCCCGCAGAACTCCTTCATCGCGAAGGGGAGGTCGGCCGAGACGCAGATGACCGTCGTGTTCTCGAGGCTCGCGGCGAGCTCGTTGAACTTCCGGACGCTCGCGGCGCAGACGCCGGTGTTGACACTCGGGAAGATGTTGAGCACGACCCGGGTGTCGCCGGGCAGGGTCACGTCTGCGAGATCGGATCCGGCGAGGACGAAGTCGGGAGCGGGGGAGCCGACGGGGGGGAGGTCGCCGATGGTGTGCGCTGGGGTGCCGCCGAGGGCAGTGATGGCCATGAGAGCGTTTCTAACATGACCGGAGACGGCGCGTCGTGCCTGGCTACCCGCTGCTTCTGCGAGGCGGTGCGCGACAGCGGCCTCGCCCAGCCCGCCAACGCCTGGTCCTCGCTCGCCTTCGTCCTCGTCGGCGCACTCGTCGCGACGACGCGCGTCGGGCGCGCCCGCAGCGCGACGGCCCCCGAGGTCGGCCTCGTCCGGGCGCTCGGTGTCGCGCTCGCCGCGGTCGGCCTCGGCAGCTTCGCCTTCCACGCGACGCTGACGCTCTGGGGCCAGTTCCTCGACGTCTTCCCGATGTATGCCGTGGGCTCGGTCCTCATCGCCGGTGCGCTCGTGCGGCTCGGCTGGGTCCCCGTCCGGGTCGCCGTCCCAGGCGGCGTCCTGCTGCTGCTCCTGCTCGGGGCAGCGCTGCTCGCGTGGCCGGAGTCGCGGCGGTGGGTCTTCGCGGCCGTCCTGCTGCCGGGGATCGCCCTCGAGGTGTGGCGCGGCCGCGCCACGGGGGAGGCGGGGCGAGGCTCGCGCTGGCTGTGGACGGGGCTGGGGCTGCAGTCAGCGGCATACGTGATCTGGCTGCTCGACCAGTCGGGCACGGTCTGCGACCCGCTCAGCCCGCTCCAGGGCCACGCCGCCTGGCACGTGCTCGGTGCGCTCGCCGGAGGCTGCCTGGCGCTGCACTGGCTCAGCACCTCGGCGGGCCACCGGGTGCGGCGCCGTGACCGCGCCATTGCGTAGGTTGGGTCCATGACGGACGGCGGCGCGTGGGACGTGATCGGTGCGGAGCAGCGCGAGCAGGTGACCACGCTGGCCATGGACCTCGCCCGCGAGGGGCGCACGGGTGAGCTGACCGAGCTGCTCGACCACAGCGTCCCGGTCGACCTCACCGACGGCGACGGGAACTCGCTCGTGATGCTCGCGGCCTACCACGGCCGGGCCGAGACGGTCACGGCCCTCGTCGGGCGCGGGGCGGACGTCGACCTGCCCAACCGGCGGGGCCAGACCCCCGTCGCCGGAGCCCTGTTCAAGGGGGAGGACGTCGTGGTGCGGACCCTCGTCGCCGCGGGCGCCGACCTCGACGCGGGGACCCCCACCGGGCGCCAGACCGCCGCGATGTTCGGCGCCGACCACCTCATCGGCGGCTCGGCGGAACCCGGGCAGGCCTGAGCCCGTGACGGTCCCACCTGAGAGCACCGGCGCCGGCCAGCGCTTCGTCATCAACGTCGTCGGTGCGGTCGGCCTCGTCTTCGGCGTGGTGCCCATCGTGCGCTACCTCCTCGAGCTCGACCTCTTCGCGTTCACGGATGCGCCCTACGCGTGGCTCGAGCTCGAGGGCTGGGCCCGCTTCCTGCCACCCGTGATGGTCCTCGTCGTCTGCCTCGGGGTGGCGTTCTGGCTCGAGCGGCGGATGGAGCGGGCCTGACGCCCCCGACGCGACCACGGGTTGCCGTGATCTGATGGGCGTATGCCGGTCGGACCCTCCTCGCGCGAGTGCAGACCCAGGCCGCGCCGCCACCCCGGGTCCCGGTCGGTCCTCCGCGCCGCGCTCGCTGCCCTCCTGTCCCTGACCGCGACGGCCGGGGCGGCCTCGTTCGGCGGCGGGGTCGGGGTGGCCGCCGCCTCGCCGCTGCCGGTCTCGGTGTCCACGGTCTCCACGGTGCCCACCCTGGCAACCCTGGCGAGGGCCGCGGCGCCGGAGGCGTCGATGCTCCCGGTCGGCCCCGAGCCCGACGGGACCGCGGTCAGCCTCGACGTGTCCTTCTGGCCGCAGGCCGACGGAAAGCGACACCCGCTCGTGCTGCTCGCGCACGGCTTCGGTGGCAGCAAGGACTCGGTGAGCACGGACGCCGCTGCCCTCCAGGCCCGCGGCTACGTCGTCGCGACGTGGAGTGCCCGCGGCTTCGGCGCCTCCGGTGGACGGATCCACCTCGACGACCCCGCCTTCGAGGTGGCCGACGCCCGGACGGTCGTCGATGCCGCGGCCCGGCGCAGCGACGTCGAGCTCGACGCCGCCGGCGACCCGCGGATGGGGGTGATGGGCGGCTCCTACGGCGGCGCGCTCGGCCTGATGCTCGCCGGCGTCGACCCGCGAGTCGACGCCGTCGTGTCCGCCATCACGTGGAACGACCTCGCGACGGCCTTCTTCCCCCAGGCGGCCCTGACGGCCACCCCGACGACCCCGGCCGGGCGGTCGCCGATCGACGAGCCCGGCCCCTTCAAGCAGGTCTGGGCGAGCAACTTCTTCCTCTCGGCGAGCGGACGAGCGGGTGGCGGCCCCTCGACCGCCGCACCGGCAGATGCCGCTGCCGCGGCCGCCGCCACCTCGTGCGGACGCTTCGACCCGACGATCTGCCGGTTGTTCGTGCAGACGTCGGAGTCGGGCACCCCGTCGCCGGAGCTGACGGCCCTGCTCCGCGCCCACAGTCCGAAGCCGACGATGGCGAAGGTGACCGCCCCGACGTTCCTCGTGCAAGGCATCGGTGACTCGCTCTTCGGGCTCGACCAGGCCGATGCCAACGCGGCGGCGCTCGCGGCCAGCGGCACGCCCTTCGCGATCCGCTGGAGCGACGGTGGTCACGACGCGCCCAGCACGCACGAGGCGGAGGAGACCGCAGCATCCTACGCGTGGCTCGACCACTACGTGCGCGACAAGGCCCCGCGCGAGTCCGCCCTGCCCACAGCGAAGTTCACCTACCCGCTGCCCGCCCAACGGGCTGGCCAGCCGACCACGCTCCACACGCTCCCGGCATACCCCGGCCTGTCGGGAGCCCCCAGGCCGACGGCGACGTTGCCGCTCTCGACGACGAGTGGCGGACTGATCCACCCGCCCGGAGGGCAGCCGGCCTCCCTCATCGCGGTGCCGGGCCTGGCCGCACTCGGCATCAGCCTCTCGACCTACCAGATCGCCGCACTGCCCGGACAGTCGACGGCGCTCGACAGCGAGCCCCTGGCCGCGGCCACGACGGTCGTCGGATCGCCGACGATGAGCCTCACCGTGACCTCGGACACGACCGACGTGACGCTCTTCGCGTCGGTGTGGCGCGTCACCGGGGGCTCCGCGACCCTGGCGAACCCGCTCGTCGCGCCGCTGCGCGTGACGGTCACGCCCGGCAAGCCGACGCCGGTGACGCTCTCGCTGCCCGGCGCGACCTACGAGATGCCGGCCGGCAGCCGCTGGCGTGTCCTGCTGACGAGCACCGAGTCGACCTACGCGAACTCGCGGGCGCCGAGCCGCATCGCGATCGCCGACGCCTCGGCCCTCACCCTGCCCATCGCCACCGGCACGGCCGTCGCGGGTGCGGCGGCGGTGGGCGGGCTCGACACCGAGTCGCTCATCGCCCTCGCTCTGCTCGTGGCCCTGCTCCTGCTCGCCCTGCTCGGCTGGTTCGTCCGGCGCAGGCGGCTGCGCCTCGAGCCGCCCCGGCCCGACCTCGCCGACATCCCCCTCGTGGTCGAGGGTCTGGTCAAGACGTATGCCGACGGCCACCGCGCCGTCGACGACGTCTCGTGGCGCGCAGAGAAGGGCCAGGTCGTCGGGTTGCTCGGCCCGAACGGCGCCGGCAAGACGACGACCATGCGGATGGTGATGGGCCTGATCAGCCACGACGCCGGGTCGGTCCACGTCCTCGGCGATGCCGTCTCGGCCGGTTCCCCCGTCCTCGCCCGGGTCGGCGCCCTCATCGAGGGACCAGGCTTCCTGCCGCACCTCACCGGCCGGCAGAACCTCGAGGCCTACTGGGCCGCGACCGGTCGGCGCGCCGCCGACGCGCACTTCGACGAGGCGCTCGACGTCGCGGCGCTGGGCGGGGCCGTCGACCGCCCGGTCAAGTCCTACAGCCAGGGGATGCGCCAGCGCCTCGGCATCGCGCAGGCGATGCTCGGGCTGCCCGAGCTGCTCATCCTCGACGAGCCGACCAACGGTCTGGACCCGCCGCAGATCGCGGCGATGCGCCCGATCCTGCGGCGCTACGCGGAGACCGGTCGCACCGTCGTCGTGTCGAGCCACATGCTCGCCGAGGTGGAGATGACCTGCACCCACGTCGTCGTCATGCACGCCGGGAGGGTCATCACGTCCGGCCTCGTCGCCGACCTCGTCGACAGCGCCGACACGACGATCCTCGACCTGCCCGAGGACACCGACCACGACGTGGTCCGGGTGGGCGTCCACGCGCTCGAGGCGACCGCCGGCATCACCGAGGTGCGGGTCGACACCCCGTCGCGGCTCGTCGTCGTGGCCGACCGCGGCCGCGCCGCGGTGGTCTCGGCAGCGGTCGCGGCCGGTCTGCCCGTCATCGGTGTGAGCAGCCGTCGCCACCTCGAGGAGGTCTTCCTCGGCGTCATCTCCACGGCGACGGGTGCCGTCCCCGCCGGCGAGCCCGGTGACGAGGGCGGCTCCCTCGTCGAACGACTGAGGCAGGTGAGGGCCCGATGAGTGAGACCCCCGGAGCGCTACAGGAGCGCGACGACGAGCACGTGCCCGGCGAGGCGCTGCTCGACGTCATGGAGCCGGCGACGGCCTCTGCCCAGGAGCCGACGACGCGCGTGCACAGCCCCCTCTCGTGGCGTGCCGAGGTGCGGCGCCAGTGGGGGCGTCGTCGCACGATCTGGGCGTTCGGGCTGCTCCTCGCGCTCCCGCTCGTCCTCGTCGGGTCGTTCTTCTTCGGCGACCGCAACAGCAGCAGCCGCGGCGGCGCGACGACCCGGATCTTCGACCTCGCCCAGAGCGGGGCTGCGAACTTCAGCCTCGTGCTCGTCTTCCTCTCGTCCGAGCTGCTGCTCGTGCTGCTCGCCGCGCTCTTCTGCGGCGACGCCGTCCCGGCCGAGGCCTCGTGGGCGTCGTTGCGCTACCTGCTGATCGCCCCCGTGCGGCGAGCCCGGCTGCTCACGAGCAAGCTCGTCGTCGGGGTCGGATCGACACTCTTCGCCACGCTCCTGCTCCCCGCCTGGGGGCTGCTCGTCGGGGGTGTCGCCTACGGGTGGGCGCCGCTGACGAACCCGATCGGGGAGAACCTGACGTGGGGCCAGTTCCTGCCTCGGCTCGCGCTCGCGATGGGCTACATCTTCCTCACCCTGCTGCCCATCGCGGCGATCGCCTTCTGGATCGGGACCCGATCGGACGCACCCCTCGCCGCCGTCGGAGGTGCGGTGCTCGTGAGCATCCTGTTCAACATCCTCGACCAGCTCGACGCCCTCGAGCCCTACCGGCACGCCTTCCCGGGGCACTACTCACGGGCCTGGCAGGACGCCCTGGCCGTGTCCCCCGACTACGCGGACATGGCCCACGGGGCGCTCTGGTCCCTCGTCTGGGCGGTCGCCTTCACGGTGCTCGCCTACCGCCGGTTCCGGCGGTCCGACATCCTCAGCTGACTCCTGGACAGACGGTCGCCTTCAGCCACGGCCGACCGAGTCAGGAGTCGTCGGTGGCGTGCCCGTTCGCGCGGTCGGCCTCGAGGTCGGCTTGCCCCACGGGCTCGCCCTCGTCCGAGGCCATCTCCTGCTGGCCCTCGGCCGCAAAGCCCTCGTCGGACTCGTCGGACTCGTCGTCCGCGCCGGCAGCGGCGTTCTCGCGGTCGGCGTCGACGTCCGCCTCGCCGACCGGTACACCCTGGTCGGTCTGGTTCCCATCGAAGTCGTCGTCGTGCGCGGGCAGGTCCGGGGATACGGGGACTTGGCTCGACATGTCGTCTCCTCATTGAGTGAACATCTGTCCCGCCCTCATACCCGGGCGCGGGCCCGGATAACCCCGGACAACCCGCGGCGCGGCGCGGACGGCAGCCGAGCTGCGTTGGTCGAGGGGTGCCGGAGGGCCGGGGTGGCCGCGCCCGTACGATCACGTTCTAGGTCGACAGGAGGACACGATGGACGTCGCTAGCAGGCTCGAACCGGTGGTCAACGCCGCACTCGGGACGGACCTCCCGGTCCGCATCGATTGTTGGGACGGCAGCTCGATCGGTCCGCCGGACGCCGCCATGGCCGTCCGCTTCGCCTCCCGCCGGGCCTTGCGTCACCTGGTCTGGGCGCCCAACGAGCTCGGTTTCGCTCGCGCCTACGTGGCCGGCGACGTCCAGATCGAGGGTGACCTGCTCGACGCGATGACGCGCCTCGAGGCGTTCGGCGACCCCGAGCGCGGACCGGGCGTGCACGTCGGCCACGACACCGTGCTGGCTGTCGCGAAGGCCGCCGTGCGACTCGGTGCGCTCGGTCCCCGGCCGCGTCCACCCGCCGAGGAGATCCGGCTCTCCGGCAGACGGCATGCGCCCGGCCGGGACGCAGCGGCGATCTCCCACCACTACGACGTGGGCAACGAGTTCTACGCGCTCGTGCTCGGCCCGTCGATGGTCTACTCCTGCGCCTTCTTCGAGCAGCCGCCCTCCGCCGACTACACGCTCGAGGACGCCCAGCGCGCCAAGCTCGACCTGGTGGCGCGCAAGCTGGGTCTCGAGCCGGGGATGCGCGTGCTCGACGTCGGGTGCGGCTGGGGGGCCTTCGTCGTCCACGCCGCTCGCGAGTACGACGTCCGGGCCGTCGGCGTGACGCTCTCCGAGGAGCAGGCCGCCTCGGCTCGGGCGACTGTGGCGTCACTTGGTCTCGCGGACCGGGTCGAGATCAGGGTCCAGGACTACCGTGACGTGTCCGACGGGCCCTACGACGCCATCGCCAGCATCGGCATGGCCGAGCACGTCGGGCTGTCCGAGCTCAGCGGGTATGCCGCTCACCTCCACGACTTGCTCGTCCCCGGCGGGCGTCTGCTCAACCACGCGATCTCGCGGCGCCCGGGGCCCCCGGCCGACCGGAAGGGTGACCGGACCTCCTTCATCGACCGCTACGTCTTCCCCGACGGTGAGCTGCACCCCCTCGCCACGACGGTCGACGTGCTGGAGTCGGCGGGCTTCGAGGTCCGAGACGTGGAGTCGCTGCGCGAGCACTACGCCGACACCCTGCGCGCGTGGGTGGCCAACCTCGAGCGGGGCTGGGACGAGGCGGTCCGGCTCTCGAGCGCCGGCCGCGCGCGGGTGTGGCGGCTCTACATGGCCGGGTCGGCTCTGGGGTTCCGGTCCAACCGACTCGGCATCAACCAGGTGCTGGCCGTCAGGCCCGCGCCCGGTGGTGCGAGCGGTCTGCCGCGCACGCGGATGGCGATGCTCAACGGCCCTGCGTCGCGCTCGGAGGCGTGACTGACCCCCGGCCGTCAGCCGTCCGCAGGGTGGGCGGCGAGACGGCGTAGCGCGACCTCGGCCAGGTAGGCCGCCGCGTCCCCGAGCACGGAGTCGTCGAACTCCGCGCGGGGAGAGTGGTTGTCGTCGGCGTCTGCCGGATCGTCGTGCGCGCAGGCGCTGAGGTTGAGGTAGGCGCCGGGGACCTCGTCGAGGACGAACGACATGTCCTCCGAGCCGAGCTCGGGGTCGGCCATCGGCGTCCAGCGCTCCATCCCGAAGAGGTCGGCCACCACGGCCTGCGCGTGGGCGAACTCGGCCTCGTCGTTGCGCGTGACGGGATAGCCGAGACGGTAGTCGACCTCCGCCGTCAGGCCGTGGGCCTCGGCGATCCCCGTGCACAGCCGGGTGATCCGCTCTTGCGCGCGTTGCCGGGACTCTGGCGACAGGGTGCGGATCGTCGCCTCGAAGACGGCGTCGTCGGGGATGATGTTGTCCTTCGTCCCGCCGGCGATCCGGCCGACCGTCACGACGGCCGGGTCGAAGACGTCGAAGCCGCGCGTCACCATTGTGTGTAGGGCCACCACCATCTCGCAGGCCACCGGGATCGGGTCGAGCGTCCGGTGCGGTGAGGCGCCGTGACCGCCCCGGCCGACGACGCGGACGACGGCCTCGTCCGCTGCGGCCATGAGCGGACCGGGTCGGCCGAACCACGTGCCCTTGGGGTGCTCGGCCGAGTAGACGTGCAGCGTGTAGGCCGCGCAGACCCGGTGCCCACTCGCCTCGAGCAGGCCCTCCTCGATCATCGGGGCGGCCCCGCCCGGGCCCTCCTCGCCGGGCTGGAACATGAACACGACGTCGCCGGCGAGCTCGTCGCGCATCGCGTGGAGCACCCGCGCAGCGCCGACGAGGGCCGCCACGTGCAGGTCGTGCCCACAGGCATGCATCACCCCGTCATGGGTCGAGCGGTGGTCCGAGACGACCTCCTCGGTGACGGGCAGCGCGTCCATGTCGCCGCGGAGCAGTACGGCCGGGCGGACGCTGCGCTCGGTGTCGGGCACCGGTGCGCCGCCGCGCAGGACGGCGACGACGGAGGACAGCGACGTGCCGAGCGTGATCTCGAGGTCGAGACCCTCCAGCGCGTCGAGCACCGCCCGCTGCGTCAGGGGCAGGTCGAGGCCGATCTCGGGGATCCGGTGGAGCGCCCGCCGGAGGGCGACGAGGTCCGGGGCGAGCGTGGTGGCCAGCTCGAGCGTTCGCGACATGGCTGGAGCCTAGTTGGGGTCCGGGAAAACCCCGGGCCGGAGGAGGCCGGCCTGAGTACGCTGGAGGTCGACCGCAGTCCCCGGGAGGTGACTCGTGGTGTGGAGGAGACCAGCTCCGGGTCGGGTGTCGATCCCCGCCCTCGCTCCCGTCGGCGCAGCGCTCGCGATCGTCATCACGGTCGCGTCGCTGGGCGCCTGTGACGGCCAGCTCGAGGGCACGCGCCCCCTCGCACTCCTGCGGCAGACCGGGGCCGCCACGCCCGACCCCCGGATGACTCAGACCGACCCGATCCGCGTCGTCGTCGTGGGCGACTCGCTGACCCTGCCCGTCCCCGACTGCCTGCCGGGCGCGCCGAGAAGGGTGGCTCCGTGCGCCACCCTGGAGCGGGCGCTGGCCCGTGACCTGGGGGGCCGGACCGGCCGGCCGGTGGTTCGTGACAACCTCCCCCTTGCCGTCGGTGACGTGGACGGTATGGTGCTCGGGCTCAGCTCCGGCGAGGAAGAGCACGTGGTCCGGGCCGCGGACCTCGTCGTCGTGTCCGTGGGGACGGCGAGCCAGACCGGATGGATGGACGCCCCCTGCGCAGCCACCGGCGGCACCGACGACGAGCGGGCGGTCGCGCAGCGGCTCGCTCGCCTGACGCCTGCGTGCGTCGACGCGTTCGTCGCGCGCTACCGGAGCCGGCTGGACCGGGTGTACGCCACCATCGAGCGCCTGGTGTCCGACCACCCCACGGTGCTCGTCGATCTCGGGGCCTTCAACGGCCTCCTCGGGCACCCCGACCTCGGACGAGAACCTCGGGCTCGTGAGCTCGGGCTGGCGGTCGAACGGTCGGTCGAGCTCACCGACCTGTGGGCCAGGACGGACTGCGCCGCCGCCACCGCACACGGGTTCGTCTGCGTCGACCTGGTGCACGCCTTCAACGGGCTCGGCGGACGCGATCCTGCGTCGGACTACACCAGCTGGTTCGAGGGATCCCCGCGGTTGACCCAGGCCGGGGTGGCGACGGTCGCCGGACTCGTCGGGTCCCTCGACCTGTCCCCGCTGCTCTGACCTCCCCCGGCTCAGAGGGTGGCGACGAGCTCGTCGAGCATCGCGTCGACGGACCCGACGAGCACGGAGAGGTGTCCGTCTCCCTCGAGCAGGTGCGCGGTGACGCCGGGGACGTGGTCGCCGAGCCACTGACCATGGGCGAAGGGCACCATGAGGTCGGCCGAGCCCTGCCAGACAAGGGTCGGCACGGCGATCTCGGCGAGGTCGAAGCCCCAGGGCCGCACGAAGGCGAGGTCGTCGTCGAGCCAGCCGTCGACACCCACCCGGAGGGCCTCGTGGAAGGCGGCCGCGAGGTCCTGCCCGAACTCGTCGGTGACGAGCGCCTGGTCGACGGCCGGCAGCAGGCTGCGCATCTCCTCGATGATGTCGCCGGGGCCGGCGGCCCGCAGCCCGGGGGCCGCGTCGTCGAGGAAGCCGCGAAGAGCCTCCTCGCCGCGCAGCGCGAGCCCGAACTCCTCGAGGTTGTCCTCGCCCATCCCCGCGAGGAAGTCGAGGTCGCCCGCATCATGGGGACCGACGCCCGCGATGGTGAGCACGCCGGCGACCCGGCTCGCGAGCCGGGCTCCGGTCGCCAGCGCGTGCGGACCGCCCCCGGACCAGCCGGCGACGAGGCACCGGGCTGCGCCGAGGTGGTCGAGGATCGCCTCGACGTCGTCCACGACGTCGACGACGCTGCGGCCGGGCTGCCGCGTCGAGACTCCGTAGCCGGGCCGGGACCACGTGACGAGTCGAAGACCCCGGTTGTGCGCGGCACGCTCGAGGGACCGGAAGGTGCGGACCGAGCCGGGGGTCCCGTGGTGGTAGAGCAGGGGGGTCCCCGAGTCGGGGCCGCTGACGGCGACATCGAGCTGGCGGCCGTCGGGAACGTCGATCAGGGTCATGCCGGCGATGATGCCACTGCGAGCCCCGTCCCGGGCGTGGGGGAGACTGGACCGGTGACCGAGACTCCTGCGCACAGCGCGTCCCTCGCCGCCTCGCGCCGCTCCCGGGTGGCCCCCTTCGAGGTGATGGACGTCCTCGACCGGGTCGCCGTGCTCCGTGGTGAGGGCCGCGACATCGTGTCGCTCTGCGCCGGCGAGCCGTCGGGGGGAGCGCCCTCGCTCGTCTCCGCGGCCGCGGCTGCGATCCACACGTCCGGGCGTGCCCTCTCCTACACCTCTGCCCTCGGCATCCGTGAGCTGCGCACCGAGCTCGCCGCGCACTACCGCCGCTGGTACGACCTCGAGGTCGACCCGGCCCGCATCGCGATCACGACGGGGTCCTCCGGCGGTTTCGTCCTCGCCTTCCTCGCAGCCTTCGACCCGGGTGACCGGGTGGCGCTCGCGAGACCCGGTTACCCGGCGTACCGCAACATCCTCGCCGCCCTCGGCTGTGAGGTCGTCGAGATCGACTGCGGTCCGGAGGTGCGCTTCCAGCCCACCCCTGAGCTTCTCGACGCCGCCCAGGCGGGTGGACCGCTCGCCGGCCTCGTCCTCGCGTCGCCGGCCAACCCGACGGGCACGATGGTCGACCGCGTCGAGCTGACCGCGGTCGCGCAGTGGTGCGCGTCGCACGGGGTCCGTCTCGTCAGCGACGAGATCTACCACGGGGTGACCTACCCGCAGCCCGGCGCCGCCGACCCGCGCGGGGTCTGTGCCCGCGAGGTCGACGAGTCCGCCGTCGTCATCTCGTCCTTCAGCAAGTACTGGGGGATGACGGGCTGGCGCCTCGGCTGGATGCTGCTGCCCGAGGACCTCGTGCGTCCGGTCGACGCGCTCGCCGGCAACGTCGCGCTGTGCCCGCCCGCCCCGGCGCAGTATGCCGCTGTCGCCGCCTTTGCCGAGGAGTCCTACCGCGAGTGCGACGAGGCCGTGGCCGAGTTCGGTCGCACCCGGAAGCTGCTGTTGGACAACGCGTCCCGGCTCGGCTGGGGCGCCGCCGCTCCTGCGGACGGAGCCTTCTACTACTGGGCCGACCTCGGCGACCAGCTCGGGCGCTGGGGCAACTCGGCGGCATACGCCCGGGCGCTGCTCGAGGAGGCGGGAGTGGCGATCACCCCGGGGGGCGACTTCGATGACCACCGGGGAGCGACCGCGGTGCGGCTCAGCTTTGCGGCCGGGGGCACGGCGGTCGCCGAGGCGGTCGCGCGCATCGAGGCCTTCAACGCCGCGCACTGACCCCCACCCCGGTCGAGTGCGCAGTTTCCCCCGCCCGACCCCGTCGAGTGCCCACTTTCCGACGCCCCGGATCCGTGCGAAAGTGGGCACTCGACGGGGGAGGGGTCACGCCGTGAGTGCTGCCTCGGTGCGTATCGGCGTGGCTTCGCGTCCGTCGCTGCCTTCGCTGCTGCGGCCTCCCGCTGGCGCCGCATCGCGACGCGGAGGCGCCACGCGGCGTAGAGCGCGAGCAGGCTGATCGCGAGGTGCAGCCCGAGGAAGCCGTCCGCGAGCCCGGCACCGAGCAGGGCTCCGGCGACGAGTGGGCCGAGCGCCGAGAAGGTCGTCTGGATCGCCCCGAAGGTGCCGAGCGTGGTCCCGACGAGACCCGGCGGGGCGAGCTGCGCGGTGAGCGGGTTGAGGATGGGGGAGTACATCGTCTCGCCGACGGCGAAGATGCCGTAGGTCGTGACGAAGAGCGCCGAGGCGATGCTCGGGGTGAACTGTGCGACGGACAGCACGACCCAGGCGAGCGTCCAGATGGCGCCGACGATCATGAGCAGGGCGGGGGCTCCGCGCCTGGCCGTGACCCGCACGACGATGACCTGCAGGGCGACGATGACGAGGCAGTTGACGGCGGCGGCGAGGCCGATCGACGACTCCTTCACGTCGAGGACGGTGAGGGCGTAGGCAGGCAGGCCCGACTCGAACTGGGCGTAGAAGCCGAGCGCGAGGGCGACGGTGACGACCGCGGTCCAGCGCAGTGCGGGCACCGCGAAGATCCGGCGCAGCCCCTCGAGGGTGCTGACCGGCGCCTCGGCGTCGCCGGCGGCAACGTCGGTGTCGACGGTCCGCGGAGCGCCGATGCCGGCGACGTGGATGAGGACGGCCGAGATCGCGAAGCCGACAGCAGCGGTGACGAAGGCGAAGGTCATGCCGTCGGGGCGCCCGAGGTCGATGACGTAGCCGGCGACGAACGCACCGATCGCCATGCCGATGGCCTCACCGGTGAACTTGTAGGCGAAGACCCTGCGCCGGTCGGTGCCGGACACCCAGCGGAGCACGAGCACCGACGCGGCGGGCACCGACGCGGTGAGCCCGAGACCGAAGACGAACATGCCGAGCAGGAAGGCGGTGACGCTGTCCGCGAAGACGAGGCTGCCGACGCCGAGGGTCGCGATCACCTTCGCGCCGACGACGACGCGGACCGGGTTGAACCGGTCGCTGAGCCGGCCCGCGAACGGAGCCGCGACGAGGGCGCCGACGGAGAAGAGGGTGCTGGCCAGCGCGGCTGCGAGGGGGCCCCAACCGCGGGTGGTCGCGGCATACGCGTACTGGTAGGGCAGCACGGTTCCCCAACCGAGCATCCCGATGGAGGAGGCGAGGATGAGCAGCTTGGTGCGCATGGGTTTCACACCCTTTCTGGCGATCGAGGCACGGGCACGAGGGCGTCAACAGTCGTTCGGCATCGAATATTTCGTCATCAAACTTCGAGATCGAAAGAGTAGCACCGGGGTGTTGAGGTGAAAGGATGCGGGCCATGGCGGCACAGCGACGGACGGCACAGCAGGAGCACGCGGCCGATGTCGCGACGTACGTCGCCGCCGGCGGCGAGGAGTCGGTCCAGCGCGTCATCACCGCGCTGTATGCCGTGACGAAGAAGCTCGACCAGTGGTACGCCCGCCAGCTCGTCGACGTCGACCTCAGCCAGGGGGAGTGGTCCGTGCTCTCCGCGCTCGCCCAGGCCGAGCGCGACTGCCTCACCCCGAGCCAGCTCGCCGAGCTGTCCAACGTCGCGCCCTCGTCGATGACGCACCGTCTCGACAAGATGACGGGCCGTGGGCTCGTCGAGCGGACGCCGGACGAGAGCAACCGCACCCGCACGCTGGTCTCGCTCACGCGGGAGGGATGGGCCCTGTTCAGCGCGGCGGTGCGCGAGTCGAACGTCGTCGAGAGCGACACCCTGCGCGGTCTCGACGACGCGGAGCGCGCCGACCTCGGGCGCCTGCTCGAGATCGTCATCGCCGGCCTCGACGACATCGACACCTGATCGGGCCCGGCGTAGCGTCGCGCTCATGACCCAGATCGCCCTCGTCACCGGAACGTCCAGCGGGATGGGGCTGCACGCGGCCGTGGAGCTCGCCCGCCGCGGCCTCACCGTCGTCGCGACGATGCGCGACCCTTCCCGGCAGCACCACCTGCGCGAGGCGGCCGACGAGGCGGGAGTCGAGCTCGACGTCCGCGTCCTCGACGTCACCGACGAGGCGTCGGCGCGGTCGTGCGTCGACGGCGTCCTCCTCGACCACGGGCACCTCGACGTCCTCGTCAACAACGCGGGCCGCGGCGCCGTCGGCACCGCGGAGCAGCTCAGCCTCACCGACGTTCGTGCCCAGCTGGAGGTCAACTACGTCGGGCCCGTGGGCCTGACCCGACTCGTCCTGCCCGGTATGCGGGAGCGCGGTGCGGGCCGCATCCTCACGGTGACGAGCGTCGGCGGCGCGGTCGGGCAGCCGTTCGCGGACGCCTACTGCGGTGCGAAGTTCGCCGTCGAGGGCTTCATGCAGTCCCTCGCCCCCGTCGCGGAGGCGTTCGGGGTCTGGGTGAGCGTCATCGAGCCAGCCGCAGTGGCGAGCGACTTCGTCGGCAACGTCCTTCGCCCACCCGCCGCGCAGCCGGGTGGGGACGCCAGTCCCGAGCGCCCGGACGCGTATGCCGTCCTGCTCGAGCGCTACCTCGCGCGCACCGCCGGCGCGTTCGCTGACGCCCAGAGCCCGCAGGACGCCGGCATCGCCATCGCTGCCGCCGCGACCGCGGAGGAGTACCGGTTCCGGTGGCAGACCTCGCCGGCGGCTGCCGGGTTCGTCGGCCTCTCGCTCGCCGACCCGGACGGCAGCCGGGTGCTCGGTGCCACGCGGACCTGGATCGCCTCACCGGGAGCCTAGGGTGGCGCGGTGACCTTCAGCCGACCCGTCCCGACGATCGGCGACCCCTCGACGGCCGCCGAGCGGGCCGGAGCCCCCGACGGGTGGGCGCTGCCCGAACACCTCGCCTCGCTCGAGTCGGTCATCACCGCCCGGCGCGACATCCGCCGCTTCCGGCCCGACCCGCTGCCGGAGCCCGTCCTGCGCGCGGTGCTCGAGTCGGGTCACCGCGCCCCGTCCGTCGGTCACTCCCAGCCGTGGCGCTTCATCGTCGTGACCGAGGCGGCGACGCGGGACGCCGCGGCCCTGATGGCCGACCGGGCCCGGCTGCGGCAGGCGGCCGGCATGACCGAGGAGTCGGCGCGCGGTCTGCTCGACCTCCGGCTCGAGGGAATCCGCGAGGCGCCCCTCGGTGTCGTCGTCGCCTGCGACCGCCGTGCCCCCGCCGCCGGGGTGCTCGGCCGGGCCACCTTCCCCGACACGGATCTCTGGTCGTGCGCCGCGGCGATCGAGAACATCTGGCTCACGGCCCGCGCCCACGGGGTCGGGCTCGGCTGGGTCACCCTCTTCGAGCCGGCCGAGCTCGCGGCACTGCTCGGGCTGCCCGACGGCGTGGAGACGCTCGGCTGGCTCTGTCTCGGCTACCCGGACGAGCGACCTCCCGAGCCCGGCCTCGAACGCGCCGGCTGGTCCCGGCGGCTCCCGCTCGACGCGGTCGTCATGCGCGAGCGCTGGTCCGAGCGGGACGCCCCGACCTCCCACCTTCGGGGGCCAGCGCAGGATGAGGTCGTCGCCGCCCGCGACCGTGCCGACAACCTGCTCACCGTGCCCGGTTCGCTCGGTGTGCTCGACACGGTGCTCGATCGGGTCGAGGCTCTGAGCGTCCCCGAGGGTGGGGGCACCCTGCTCGTCGCCGCCGCGGACCACGCGGTGACGGCATACGGCATCAGTGCCTTCGAGACCTCGGTGACCGCGGACGTCGCCCGGGCGACGCGGGAGGGCGCGTCGATGGGTGCCGTCGCCGCCCGCGCGGCGGGCCTCACCGTCGAGTTGGTCGATGCGGGAATCGGTTGCCGCAGAGGGGATCTCGTGGCCTCTGACGCACTGGACGTCGAGACGTATGCCGCTCTGCTCGCGCTCGGACGCGAGCGCGGTCTCGCTGCGGCTGCCCGCGGTCTGGTCGCCGTCGGGGAGGTGGGCGTGGGCAACACGACGGTTGCGGCGGCCCTCGCTGCCGCCCTGCTCGGCCTCGGTGCGGAGGACGTCGTCGGTCGCGGCTCCTCGGCGGACAGCGCCATGGTCGAGCGCAAGCGGGACGTCGTCACCGCGGCGTTGGCCCGGGTGGGCAGCCTCACCACCGCCGACGCGCTCCGCTGCCTCGGCGGTGGTGAGCTCGTCGTCCTGGCGGGTGTGGCGCTCGGGGTCGCCGAGGCGGGCGGCGTCGTCGTCCTCGACGGTCTGGCGACCTCGGTCAGCGCGCTCGCGGCCGTCAGGCTGGAGCCGGGGGTGGCCGCCCACCTCGTGGCCGGGCAGCGGTCGCGCGAGCGGGCGCATGCGCTCGTCCTCGCCGAGCTCGGTCTCGAGCCGCTGCTCGACCTGCGGATCCGGGCCGGCGAGGGAGTCGGCGCCGCGCTGGCGAGCGGTCTGGTGCTCGACGGACGACGCCTGCGCAGCGAGGTGGCTCGCACCCTCCCGGTTTGAGCCGATCGACGCCGAGCCATAGCGTGCAGGCGGGGCCCGCCGGTCCCAGCACGAGACCAAGGGGGACCTCATGTCGAGCAGCACCGCCCAGCGCACGGGACCGTCATCGGGAGGGCAGGGTGGGCCGGGTGGTTCGGACCGGGGCTTCCTCGGCCACCCCACCGGCCTGTCCACCCTCTTCTTCGTCGAGCTGTGGGAGCGCTTCTCCTACTACGGGATGCGCGCCATCCTGCTCTACTTCCTCGTCGACACCGCCGCCAACGGCGGCCTCGGCATCGACGAGACCACCGGGGCCGCGGTCGTCACCATCTACGGTGCGTCGGTCTACCTGCTCTCCGTCATCGGCGGGTTCACCGCCGACCGGCTCATCGGTGCCCGGCGGTCCACCCTCTTCGGCGGGCTCGTCATCATGGCCGGTCACGTCAGCCTCGCCATCCCCGCGACGGCCACGGCCTGGCTCGGCATCGCGCTCGTCGCCCTCGGGACCGGGCTGCTCAAGCCGAACATCTCGACGATGGTCGGCCAGCTCTACGGGAAGGACGACCCGCGTCGTGACGCGGGCTTCTCGATCTTCTACATGTCGATCAACGTCGGCGCGCTCGTCTCGCCGCTCGTCGTGGCCTACCTCCGCAACCAGTGGGGCTACCACGCGGGCTTCTCCGCCGCCGCCGTCGGGATGGGCATCGCCCTCGTCTGGTTCGTCCTCGGTCGCCGCAAGCTGAACCCGATCAGCGATGACGTCCCGAACCCCCTGCCGGAGCAGGAGCGGGCGCGCGTCGGCATGCTGGGGACGGGCGGCGTCATCGCCTTCGTCCTCGTCGTGCTGCTCGCTGGGCTGTGGCGCGACACGGTCCTCGACCAGGTCATCGACGCCATCTCGATCCTCTGCCTCCTCGCGCCGATCGCCTACTTCACGACGATGTTCCGCAGCCCCAAGGTGAGCAGCACGGAGCGCTCCCACCTGCTCGCCTACCTCCCGTTGTGGGTCGGGGCGATGCTCTTCTGGATGATCTTCGAGCAGGCGGCCGGCAAGATGGCCATCTTCGCCGCTGACCGCACCGTCACGAGCGTCGGCTCCGTCGAGGTCAACCCGGAGTGGTTCCAGTCGGTCAACCCCCTCGCGATCATCATCCTCGCGCCGGTCTTCGGCTGGATCTGGACGAAGCGGGCCGGACGCTTCCCGTCGACGCCGTTCAAGTTCGCCCTCGGGGTGCTCGTCATCGGGCTCTCGGCCCTCGCGATGTCGTGGGCGTTCGCGACCTACCAGGGCAACACCGCGCCGGTCTACATCCTCTCGGGCGTCTTCGTCATGCAGACGGTCGGCGAGCTGTGCCTCTCACCCGTCGGGTTGTCGGCGACGACCAAGCTCGCACCGCGGGCCTTCGCGAGCCAGGCGATGGCGCTGTGGTTCCTCGGCAGCGCCGCTGGTCAGGCCCTCGCCGCCCAGCTCATCCAGGGCATGGGCGGGCTCTCGGACTCGCAGTACTACCTCGTCAACGCGATCATCACGCTCGTCGTCGCCGGGGCGCTCTTCGCCCTCGTGCCGTGGATCCGCACCAAGATGGCGTCGGCGGAGGACAGGGCCCCGGTGCTTGCATCGCACTGACTCGTCGAACGGGGCCACCGACGTCCCGAACGGCACGTCTCGCACCGGCCCCAGGTGTCGGGAATTATCAAGACGGCGGGGTCCGCGCGTCCTAGCGTGGGCGTCATCCGAGCAGCACCCGAGAAGCACCGCCCGTGACGGGGGAGACATGACGACGTTCGAGGACTACACGCAGCTGGCCGACCGCTTCGGGGTGGTCGTCGACGCGCTGGGAGCAGCTGACTGGGACGCGCCGTCGCCGTGCGACGGCTGGACCGGGCGGGACGTGCTCCAGCACGTCATCACCACCCAGCGTGAGTTCCTCGCCCGCAACGGCGTCGACCTGGGCGGCGGCGACCCCACCGGCCACGCGGCACCGAGCCCGGCGCGCTCGTGGCACGACCACGACGCACGGATGCGGGAGACGCTCGCGGACCCCGCGGTCGCCGAGCAGGAGTATGAGGGCATGTTCGGTCGCTCGACGATCGGGGCGGCGATCACCCGCTTCTACGGGTTCGACCTCATCGTCCACCGCTGGGACCTCGCCCGGACCGGCGGGCGTGACGAGACGCTGTCACCCGCCGAGCTCGACGTCGTCGACGCGGCCGCTGACGGTTTCGGCGAGCACCTCTACGGAGAGGGCGTCTGCAAGCCGGCCGTCGACGTCGACGCGGACGCGGGCCGCCAGGAGCGTGTGCTCGCCCGCCTCGGCCGCCGGGCCTGACCCCGTCCCCTCCGGGAGTGCGACCCGACCGGGGGTCAGCGGGACCAGAGGTACTCGACCTCGGGGCGGCCGGGTCCGGCATACCGCGAGCGTCGCACGACCAGCCGTGCGTCGCTGAGGTACTCCGCGTAGCGACGCGCCGTGACCCTCGAGACCCCGAGCTCCTCGCCGAGCTCGGAGGCCGAACGACCGTGCCCCCCGGCACGCAGCGTGCGGGAGACCCGGGTGAGCAGCTCCTCGCTCATCCCCTTGGGCAACCGGACCTCCGCGGCGGACCGGGCCCCGGCGAACACCTCGTCCACCTCGGCCTGCGTGCCGATCTCGCTGCCCGCGGACAGCTGCTCGCGGTAGGAGCGGTAGGCAGCGAGGCGCTCGCGCAGGGTCGCGAAGACGAAGGGCTTGAGGACGTACTGCACGATCCCCAGCGACACCGCGGCCCGCACGACCTCGAGGTCACGGGCCGAGGTGACGGCGATGACGTCGGCCCGGTGCCCACTCGACCGCATGGCCCGCACGACGTCGAGGCCGTGCCGGTCAGGGAGGTTCATGTCGAGCAGGACGACGTCGACTTCCCTGTCCTGCAGGCACTTCAAGGCCTCGCGTGAGGTTCCGACCGTCGCCACCACCTCGAAGCCGGGCACCCGGGAGACGTATGCCGTGTGCGCCTCCGCCGCGATCGGCTCGTCCTCGACGACGAGGACCTTGAGGATGTCGCCGGTCATGCGTCCGCCCCCGCCAGGACGGGCAGGCGCACGACGAACGTGGCCCCGGGCGGCCCGCTCACCGCGAGGGTGCCGCCCAGACGGTCGACGGACTGGGCCACGAGCGCGAGCCCGATCCCGCGGCGCCCGGCACTGCCCTCGGACTTCGTCGACCACCCCCGCCGGAAGGCGTCCTCGACCGCGCCCGGCGGCAGGCCCGGTCCGGAGTCGGAGACGGTGAGAGCGGCATACGTGCGCCCGTCGGCGGCATCCGTCTCGACACGGGCGTCGACCCCGACCCGACGGGCAGCCGGCGTGGCCACGTCGCTGACGGCGTCGAGGGCGTTGTCGACGAGGTTGCCGACGATGGTGACGACGTCCCGCGTCGGGGCGACGTCCCGGGGCCAGCGGGACCCCTCGGCGATGACGAAGTCGATGCCGCGCTCGCTCGCCTCGGCGGCCTTGCCGAGCAGCAGCGCGGTGAGGGCCGGCTCCTCGACCGAGCCGAGGATGCGGTCGGTGAGCAGCTGGCTCACCTCGAGCTCGTCGGTCGCGAAGTCGAGGGCGCGCTCGGTGTGACCGAGCTCGATCAGGCTGACGATGGTGTGCAGGCGGTTGGCCGACTCGTGCGCCTGGGAGCGCAGGGCCTCGGTGAGACCGCGGGCCGAGTCGAGCTCGCCGGTGAGGGCCTCGAGGTCGGTCCGGTCCCGGACCGTGGCGACGTGGCCGAGCGCCCGGCCGCCCCACTCCGCCGGGCCGGTGTTGAGCACGAGGACCCGGGCCGCGGTGACGTGCAGCTCGTCCTCGTGCACCGCCCCGTCGGTCAGCGCCCCGACGAGGGCCGGTCCGAGGCCGAGACCCGCCACTGGACGGCCGACCGCGTCGGGCGGCAGGTCGAGCAGTCGGACCGCCTCGTCGTTGACGATCCGCAGCCGCCCGTCGAGGTCGGTGATGACGAGGCCCTCGGAGACCGCGTGCAGCACCGCGTCGTAGTACTCGTACATCTCCCGCAGCTGCGCCTCGCCCAGCCCGTGCGTCTGGCGCCGGATCCGACGGGCGACGAGAGCGGTGCCGAGGCCGGAGAGCACGGCGGCGACGAGGCCCGCGAGCAGCAGGCCCGGGAGCTGCCCCTGCACCCGCTCGCCCACGGTGGCCGTGCGGATGCCGACGGAGACGAGACCGACGACCCGGGCGCCGTCCTCGACCGGCACGACGACCCGGGACGACGGACCGAGCGTGCCGGTGTAGTCCTCGGTGACGATCCCCCCGGCGAGCGCGGCGTCGATGTGGCCGATGAAGGTCCGCCCGATCTGGTCCGGGTCGGGGTGGCTGTAGCGCACGCCGGACGGGCTCATGATGACGACGAAGTCCGTCCCGGAGTCGACCCGGACCCGCTCGGCGTAGGGCGCGAGCGTCGTGGCCGGGTCGGGCCCCTGGACGCCGGCGACGACGGCCGGGGTCGCGGCCACCGTCTCGGCGACGGCCAGCGCCTTCGCGACCGCCTCCCGGTCCGCACCGCGCTGCGCCTGGGCGTAGGCCCCGACGAGACCGGCGACGACGACGAGCACGGCGACGACGACCTGCAGTGCGAAGGTCTGCCGGGCGACGCTCCACCCGGTCGGGGACGAGAGCGCCCGGCGCAGGCGGGACGGCGGGGCCGTGGTCACGACGGACTCCTCGCCGAGAACTCAATGAACACAACCGTGACCCTAGTCACCGCCCGGGCCACGCTGAGCCCATCCACCGGGGCCGTTCCCCGGACGACGACCATGGAGGTCACCGTGAGCAGCATCGCCGACAACGCCGTCGACACGCCGAAACCGGCGTCGTCACGCCCCCGCGACAAGACCCACTACCTCTACCTCGGCGTCATCGCCGCGATGGTGGCCGGCATCCTCGTGGGGTGGTTGTTCCCCGAGTTCGGCAAGAGCCTCAAGCCGCTGGGCACCGGCTTCGTCAACCTCATCAAGATGATGATCACGCCGATCATCTTCTGCACGATCGTCCTCGGGATCGGCTCGGTCCGTCGGGCGGCCCAGGTCGGCAAGGTCGGCGGGCTCGCCCTCGGCTACTTCGTCACGATGTCGACCGTCGCTCTCGGCATCGGTCTCGTCGTCGGCAACATCATCAAGCCTGGCGCCGGGCTCAACCTCACGACCGAGCTCGCCGCGAGCGGCCAGAAGCAGGTCTCGGCCGAGGCCGGCACGACGGTCGACTTCCTGCTCGGCCTCATCCCCGACACCCTGCTGTCGGCCCTGACGTCCGGCTCGGTGCTCCAGGCCCTCCTCGTCGCCATCCTCGTCGGCTTCGCCCTGCAGAAGATGGGCCGGATGGGGGAGCCGATCCTCGGCGGCATCAAGCACCTCGAGCGCCTCGTCTTCCGCCTGATGGCGATGATCATGTGGGTCGCACCCGTCGGTGCGTTCGGGGCGATGGCCGCCGTCGTCGGCTCGACCGGCCTCGGGGCCCTCAAGAGCCTCGGCCTGCTGATGATCGCCTTCTATGCGACGTGCGCGATCTTCGTCTTCGGCTTCCTCGGCTCGATCCTCAAGATGGTCACCGGGATCAACGTCTTCTCGCTGCTGAGGTACCTCGGCCGGGAGTTCCTGCTCATCCTGTCGACCTCGTCCTCCGAGTCGGCCCTGCCGCGCCTCATCGCCAAGATGGAGCACCTCGGCGTCTCCCGCCCGGTCGTCGGCATCACCGTGCCGACCGGTTACTCCTTCAACCTCGACGGCACCGCGATCTACCTGACGATGGCGAGCCTGTTCATCGCCGAGGCGATGAACAAGCCCTTCTCGATCGGGCAGCAGGTCTCCCTGCTCGTCTTCATGATCATCGCGAGCAAGGGCGCCGCGGGCGTGACCGGGGCAGGCCTCGCCACCCTGGCCGGTGGGCTCCAGTCGCACCGACCCGACCTCGTCGACGGCGTCGGCTTCATCGTCGGCATCGACCGGCTGATGAGCGAGGCGCGGGCCCTGACGAACTTCGCCGGCAACGCCATCGCGACCGTCCTCATCGGCACCTGGGTCGGCGAGATCGACCGCGCCCAGACCGACGCCGTGCTCGCCGGCCACCGGCCCTTCGACGAGTCCCGGATGGTCGACGAGGAGCAGCACGGCACGACGGACGACTTCGGCGCCGGGGCCACTCCCGTCGTGGACGACCGCTCAGCGGCATACGCCGTCCGGACCCGCTGAGGGCGACGCCGACCACTCCACACGGAGACAGGTGATGCCGGGGGCCTCCGCCCCCGGCATCACCTGTCTCTGCGTGCGTCGGGCTCCTCACGCGCCGGACAAAGCTCCGAGATGTGCTGGTCCTGATGCCGATTCAGCGGGTCACCTAGGGTGGGGATCGTCAACCGACGCCTCCCTGTCCGGCAACCCGGCGCTCGCCGACCTGCTCGGCGGGCAGTCCGCGCCCCCACGAATCCGAGACACCGTCCGCGACAGCGAGGACCCAACCATGACCAGCATCGACAGCACGACCACCGACCGCACCGTCGCGGTCGCACGCCTGCACGGCATCGGTGACCTGAGGGTGGAGCGACGGCCCGCGCCGGTGGCCGGACCCGGGACGAGCCTGGTGCGCGTGACCGCCGTCGGGTTGTGCGGCTCCGACCTGCACTGGTTCACCGACGGCGGCATCGGCGACGCCGGGCTGACCCACCCGCTGGTGCTCGGCCACGAGATCGCGGGCGTCGTCGTGCACGGTCCGCTCACCGGTCGGCGCGTCGCCGTCGACCCGTCGTGGCCCTGTGGGCGGTGCGAGCTGTGCCTCGAGGGCAACCGGAACCTCTGCCCGTCGGTGCGGTTTGCGGGCCACAGTGCGACCGATGGCGGCCTGCAGGAGCTGCTCGTCTGGCCCGACGACCTCCTGCACCCGCTGCCCGACACCCTCAGCGACCCCGACGGCGCGATGCTCGAACCCCTCGGAGTGGCGCTGCACGCGATGGACCTGGGCCGACCACGCCTCGGCGAGACGATCGTCGTGGTGGGCTGCGGCCCGATCGGGCTGTGTGCAGTGCAGCTTGCCCGTGCGGCCGGCGCCGCACGGGTCGTCGCGGTCGAGCCGTTGGCCCACCGGCGCGAGGCTGCCGCCCGGCTCGGCGCCGACGTCGTCCTCGCCCCCGGCGCCGGCATCGCCGAGGCACTGCTCGACGCCACCCTCGGTCGCGGCGCCGGGCTGGTGCTGGAGGTCGCGGGCAACGACGACGCGGTCGCCATCAGCATCGAGGCCGCCCGGCCAGGCGGCGTCGTGGTGCTCGTCGGCATCCCCGGGGACGACTCGACGGCGTTCCCCGCGTCCGTGGCGCGCCGCAAGGGCCTGACGCTCAAGCTGACACGACGGATGAAGGAGATGTACCGGCGCAGCACCGGGCTCGTCGAACGGGGGGTCGTGGACGTCGCGTCCGTCGTCTCGCACACCTACCCGCTCGAGCGGGCGGCCGAGGCGTTCGTCACCGCGGAGGAACGCCGCGGCCTCAAGGTGGTCGTGACACCGTCGGCAACGATCCCCGCAGCGAGTCAGCCGTGACCCCTGACTTGGTCGTTGCGATCGACTGCTCGACCACCGCGGCCAAGGCCGTCGTCCTGGACCATGACGGTCGCGTGCTCGCGCAGGCCTCCCATGCCCTGGCCACCAGCCAGCCGCGCCCCGCCTCCCACGAGCAGGACGCGAACGCCTGGTGGTCGGCCACCCGGGCCGCCCTGGTCGGGGCGATCTCCCAGGTCGATGGCGCGCGTATCGGTGCCATCGGGCTGACCAACCAGCGCGAGTCGTTCGTGTGCCTCGACGACGACGGCGATCCCCTGCGCCCGGCGATCCTGTGGCTCGACGGGCGCGCCCAGGACGAGATCTCGACGCTGGGGACCGCGCGGGTGCACGAGGTGTCCGGCAAACCGCCGGACACGACGCCTGCGATCTACAAGCTCGCCTGGCTGGCGCGACACGAGCCGAACGTCCTGGAACGCGCCGCGCGGGTGGGCGACGTCCAGGCGTACCTGTCCTTGAAGATGACCGGGCGGTGGGCGACGAGCCACGCGTCCGCCGACACGCTCGGCCTGCTCGACCTGCAGCGCCGGGAGTGGTCCCCGGAGCTGGTACGGCTCGCGGGCGTGCGCGTCGAGCAACTGCCCGCGCTGGTCCCGGCCGGACACTCACTCGGCCTCCTGACGGCCAGGATCGCCGCGGACGTCGGGCTGCCGGGTCCCGTCCCCCTCGTCGCGGGGCTGGGTGACGGCCAGTCGGCGGGTCTCGCCCTGGGAGCGGACGAGCCGGGCGTGGCCTACCTCAACCTCGGCACCTCGATGGTGCTCGGTGTGCGCGCGGACGACTACGTGTGGGACCCCGGGTTTCGCACTCTCGAGGGCATGGTCCCCGGGACGTACACGCTCGAGACGGTCCTGAACGCGGCTGCGTATCTGGCGGGCTGGTGTCGGCGTGAGTTCGGCACGTCCGACGCGGACGGTGCCGCCGGCGCCGCCGGCGCCGACGAGGCAGCCCAGCTCGCCTGGTTCGAGGAGGCCGCGAGCGCCGTGCCGGTCGGCTGCGAGGGCCTGGTCACGCTGCCGTACTGGAACGCCGCACAGACGCCGTACTGGGACCCGCTCGCGCGGGGCGCGGTCGTCGGGTGGCACGGGCGGCACACCCGGGCGCACCTGTACCGCTCGATCCTGGAGGGTGTCGCCTTCGAGCTCCGACTCCATCTCGGCCGTCTCGAGGAGGTCACCGGGACGCGGCTGGCCGTCATCCGGGCCGTCGGGGGCGGCGCGCGCAGCCCGCTGTGGACCCGCATCGTCGCCGACGTCACGCAGCGCACGGTCCAGGTCTGCTCGGCGGCCGAGGTCAGCGCCGCCGGCGCCGGCGCTCTCGCTTTCGCCCACCTCGCGGGCCGGCCGGGCGAGCCGACGTGGCCGACGCCCCCGGGCGACGACGCCCTGCCCGACGCGAGCGTCTCCGCCACCTACGACCGGCTCTACGCCGTCTACCACGAGCTGTACCCGAGCCTGCGGGAGGCGTTTGCCGGGCTGGCCCGGGCCATCCCTGGCGCCGGGCAGGGGGAACACTAGCCGCGTGCACGTGATGCCGGGGGCCTTCGCCCCCGGCATCACCTGTCTCGTGTCTCCTGCGGGCGGGCGGCTACTTGGTGAAGCCCGCCGTGAGGCCGCTGATCAGCTGGCGGCGGCCGATGATGTAGAGCGCGAGGATGGGCACGGCCGTCAGCAGCACCGCGGCGAGGATCGCCGGGACGTTGATGCCGTACTGGCCCTGGAAGGTCCACAACGCCAGGGGCAGGACCCTCAGGTCCGGGCTCTGGGTGAGGACCAGCGGCAGCAGGAAGCCGTTCCAGATGCCGAGGGCGTTGTAGATCGTCACGGTCACGAGCGCCGGCCGGGTGAGCGGCAGGGCCAGCTTCCACAACGTCTGCCACTCGCTGCACCCGTCGAGCCGCATCGACTCGAACAGCTCGTTCGGGACGTCGCGGATGAAGTTCGACAGCACGAGCACCGACAGCGGGATCGCGAAGGCGATCGACGGGAGGATCAGCGCGAGCAGGGTGTCGTAGAGGTGGAGCCGGATGATGATCAGGTAGACGGGGATGATCGTCGCCTGGAGCGGAATCGCCAGACCCATCAGGAAGATCGAGTTCGACAGCTTGAGGAACCAGTTGGGCCGGCTCCGGATGATCGCGAACGCCGCCATGAAGGAGACGAGCACCGCCGGGATGACGGCCCCGAGGGTGACGATCATGCTGTTGAAGAAGTAGCGGATGAAGTCCGACTCGATGACGAGCTTGTAGGCGTCCAGCGTCGGCTGGGTCGACGGGACGAACGGGTTGGTGACGAAGTACTCGGACTGGCTCTTGATGCTCGTGATGACGATCCAGTAGACCGGCAGGATCACGATGAAGAGCCAGACCCAGCTGAGGGACCCGCCGATCCAGTTGCGGTTGCGGATCCGTGTCGTCTGCTGCGAGGTGTCGGCCACGGCTCAGGCCCCCTCGAGCTGGCTGGCGGTCTCGTCGCCGCCGCCGAGCTTGCGGAAGAAGAGGGCGAGGGCGAGACCGACGAGGACGAGGATGACCGCGATGGCGCTGGCCGGACCCATCAGGTTGGCCTGGAAGCCCGTCTTGTACATGTCGAGCGCGAGCACCCGGGTCGCGTCACCCGGCCCGCCGGCCGTGAGCACGTAGATGAGGTCGAAGAAGGTCAGCGAACCGACGACCATCAGGGTCGAGCTCGTGATCACCGTGTTCTTCAGCTGCGGCAGGGTGATCGAGAAGAACTGCCGCATCCGGCCGGCGCCGTCGATCTGGGCCGCCTCGTACATCGAGGTCGGGATCTGCCGGATCGCGCCCTGGTAGATGAGGGAGTGGAACGGGATGAACTGCCACGACACGACGAAGATGACGACGCCGAGCGCGAGGTTGGGCTTGCCGAGCCAGTCCTGGGACAGGAACGGCAGCCCGAGCCCGGTCCCGATCCCGAAGTTGGGGTCGAGCAGCGCCTTGAAGGTGATCGCGATCGCCGCCGAGCTGAGCAGCAGCGGGATGAAGTAGAGCACCGAGAGGAACGCACGGTACTTCTGCGACCCGGCGAGGAAGGCACCGAGCAGGATGCTCATCGGCGTCTGGAAGAGCCACGAGAGGGCCATCACGAGGAAGGTGACCCACAGGGCGTGCGGCAGACCGGGATTGGTCAGCGTGTACTTCCAGCTGGTGAGGCCCGACGGGATGACGTCCCCGATGCCGTTCCACGTGGTGAAGCTGAGGAACAGCACCCCCAACAGGGGGATCACGCCGAAAGCGGTGAAGAAGACCAGCGCCGGGACCACCAGCCACCCGAGTGATCGACCGTAGACGTTGTTCTTGGACCCGGACGAGGGGGGTCTGGTGGACCCGACGCTGGCGGCCGTCACTGGTTCGTGACCGCGTTGAGGGCGTCGGCGAACTGCTGCGGCGTGATGCTGAGCTGGAAGAGCTTGGCGATGTTGTCCAGCAGCACCTCGGCGGCCTGGGGCTGAAGCGCCTGGTCCCAGGACTGGGCGAAGACCTTCGCGTTGCTCGAGACGTCGTAGACGAACTTGAGCCACTCGGCGTCCTCGGACCCACCGATCTTGGAGTCGGCGCCCTTGACGATCGGGATGGAACCCGTGTCGATCCAGGCCTTGACCTCGGTGTCGTCGAGGACGCCGGTGGTGAAGAACTTCTTGGCGACTGCCTTCTCGGCGTCCGAGGCCTTGGAGGAGATCGAGAGGTACTGACCCGGGTTGCCGACCGTGTCGGAGGGGTCGCCCTTGCCGCCGGCGATGGTCGGGAAGTTCATCCAGCCGAGGTGACCGCCCTTGACGAAGTCCCCGCCATCGGCCTTCATGCTGCCGTAGGTCCATGCTCCGTGGAGCATCATGGCGGCCTTGCCGGTGTAGAGCAGCGCCTGGTCGGCGTTGGAGTCGGCGGTGATCGAGGAGAAGCCCTTGATGAAGCCGTCGGCCTTGATCAGGTCCTGCACCATCGTCAGGGCCTTGATCGCGTCGGGGTTGGACCACGCGTCCTTCTTGCCCTCGAAGGCGGCCTGGAAGACCTCGGGACCACCGATGCGGTCGAAGAGGAACTCGAGCCACATCATGTTGGTCCAGCGCGACTGCCCACCGAGGGAGAAGGGGGCGACACCGGCGGCGTTGAGCTTCGGCACCGCGGCCATGACCTCGTCCCACGTCTGCGGCGGCTGGATGCCGACCTTGTCGAGGACCTGCTTGTTGTAGAACATGACGATCGGCTGGACCGTCTCGCACGGCATCGCGTAGATCTTGCCGTCGACGGTGGCCGCCCCGAAGGACGAGGGGAAGAGCCGGTCCTTGACGGCGGCATTCTCGTCGAACCATGAAGTGAGGTCCTCGACCTGGCTGGCGTCGACCCACGACTTCAGGCCGCCACCGCCCCAGCCCCAGATGATCGTGGGGGCCTGGCCGGCACCGAGGGCGGTCTTGATCTTTGTCTTGTAGGCGTCGTTCTGGAAGGCCGTCTGGGCGATCTGCGTGCTGGGGTTGGCGGCGTTGAAACGGTCGACGGCACCCTTGCGGATGCCCTCACCCGGCTGGCCGGTGAGGTACCAGTAGGAGGCACCGCCACCGGCTGCCCCGGCGCCACCGGTGGCCGTGCTGTTGCTGGGGCCCGAGCTGCCGCAGGCGGCCAGGGCGCCGGCCAGGGGGACGCCCATGACGAGCCCGAGGAAGGTACGGCGAGAGGTCGTTCTGGGATCCACGTTGATCTCCACTTGGTGTCGTGGCCGTAGGCGGCCGGTCCTGGTGTCGCCTGGTTCGAGATCTCGACTCCTGAGGCTGGCCTGCGGGACGTACGAGACTCGCTCTTTCGCAACTACCTTGGTGCGTGCGACGCTACTTTTCGCTCGTTTCGTGTGTCAAGGGCTGTGACCGGACCGTGTCCGTTGTCCCACCTTGTGTTGGTCGAGTGCGCGTCAGGCGCCTCGGATCATGCTCGGAGAGAGCCGTTCCTGCAGCGTATGCCGGTCAGGACGGGTTGCGTCGGTATTCGCCCAAATAACGGGGTGACTCTTCCCTACGAGGCGG
The DNA here is from genome assembly GCA_963764195.1 of uncultured Actinomycetota bacterium. Classification (GTDB taxonomy): domain Bacteria; phylum Actinomycetota; class Actinomycetes; order Actinomycetales; family Dermatophilaceae; genus JBDSSS01. The sequence goes on along the minus strand of CAVXRG010000001.1, from coordinate 130,682 downwards.
GGGATCCGATACTTTGATCGAAAGTTTTCGAACATTTATGGCAAAGGAGCCACCCATGGGGCAGTCCCCGTCGTCCGATGTCCCCGCGCTGCCCGTCTGGCGCGACCGGGACCGGAGCGACCAGGAGCGGGTCGAGGCCCTCCTCGCCGCGCTGACCCTCGAGGAGAAGGTGGGTCAGCTGGGCAGCCGGTGGGTGCTCAGCGACCTCGGTGATGACGCGGACGAGACGGGCAACGCCGGTGGGGAGACTGAGGAGCCGGGATCCTCGGCGCGGGACGAGGTGCACAACGTCGCCCCGATGCAGGACGTCTTCGCCGCCTCGGGCAGCGTGCCGCTCGAGGCGGCCGCCGCGCACGGCCTCGGCCACCTGACGCGCATCTGGGGGAGCGTCCCGCTCAGCCCCGAGGAGGGCGCGGCGGAGGTCGTCCGGCAGCAGCAGACCGTCGTCGACCACTCCCGCCTCGGCATCCCGGCGATCGTGCACGAGGAGTGCCTCACCGGTTTCACCGCCTTCGGGGCCACCGTCTACCCGGCGGCCATCGCCTGGGGGGCCACCTTCGACCCCGACCTCGTCGAGCGGATGGCCGGCGCCATCGGCCGGGACATGGCGGCCCTCGGGGTGCACCAGGGGCTCTCCCCGGTCCTCGATGTCGTCCGTGACTACCGGTGGGGTCGCGTCGAGGAGACCATGGGGGAGGACCCGTACCTCGTCTCGATGCTCGGGTCGGCTTACGTGCGCGGGCTGCAGGGCGGCGGTGTCATCGCCACGCTCAAGCACTTCGCCGGCTACTCCGCCTCCCGGGCGGCCCGCAACCACGGGCCGGTGCCGATGGGTCCGCGAGAGCTGCGCGACGTCATCCTGCCGCCGTTCGAGATGGCCGTGCGGCTCGCGAAGGTCGGCTCGGTGATGAACTCCTACTCCGATGTCGACGGCGTGCCCGCCGGCGGGGACCCGTGGCTGCTCACGGAGCTGCTGCGCGACACGTGGGGCTTCGAGGGGACGGTCGTCTCCGACTACTGGGCGGTCCCGTTCCTGTCCTCGATGCACCGGGTCGCCGCCGACACCACGGCCGCGGGGGCGATGGCCCTGAGAGCCGGGCTCGACGTCGAGCTGCCCGACACCATCGGCTACGACCAGCGGCTCACGGCGCTCGTGCACGACGGCGAGCTGGACGAGGCCGTCGTCGACCGCGCGGTGCGGCGGGTCCTGCTCCAGAAGGTGCAGCTCGGGCTGCTCGACCCCGACTGGACGCCGGACGGGTCGGTCGCCCGGGCGCCGGGTGTCGACCTCGACTCCTCGGCGAACCGCGACCTCGCCCGCGAGCTCGCGGAGCGGAGCGTCGTGCTGCTCGAGGCGGGAACCGCACTGCCGCTCGCCGGGCCGGGTCGCACGGCGCCGGCGCGGGTCGCCGTCGTCGGGCCGACCGCCCACGACCCCAGGACGTTCATGGGGTGCTACGCCTTTCCCAACCACGTCCTGCCCCGCTACCCGGAGCGCGGTCTCGGCGTCGAGGTGCCCAGCCTCCTCGACGCGCTTCGTGCCGAGCTGCCCGACTCCCGGGTCACCCACGCCGCGGGGTGCGAGACCTCGGGGACCGACCGGTCCGGCTTCGAGGAGGCGCTCGCCGCGGCCCGAGATGCCGACCTCTGCATCGTGGCGGTCGGCGACCTCGCCGGGCTCTTCGGTCACGGCACGTCCGGGGAGGGTTGCGACGCCCCCGACCTGTCCCTTCCGGGGGTGCAGGGGGAGCTCGTCTCGGAGCTGCTCGCGACGGGAACCCCCGTCGTCGTCATCGTCATCTCGGGCCGCCCGTACGCGCTCGGCGAGATCGCGGGTCGGGCCGCCGGCCTCGTGCAGGCCTTCATGCCCGGGGAGGAGGGCGGTGCGGCCCTGGCCGGGGTGCTCTCCGGCCGGGTCTCGCCCTCCGGCCGGCTCCCGGTCCAGATCCCGCGGCTGCCGGGGGGTCAACCGGGGACCTACCTCCAGCCGCTGCTCGGCGTGGGCAACAACGGGATCAGCACCCTCGACCCGACCCCGCTCTACCCCTTCGGATTCGGCCGTGGCTACACCCGCTTCGAGATCGACGGACTCGAGACGAGCTCCGACGAGATCGGCACCGACGGGCAGGCGCGCGTCAGTGTGCGGGTGACCAACACGGGCGAGCGGGCCGGCGACGAGGTCGTCCAGCTCTACCTGCACGACCCGGTGGCGAGGGTCACCCGCCCCGTGCTCCAGCTCGCCGGTTTCACCCGGGTCCCCCTGCAGCCCCTGGAGTCGCGCACCGTGACCTTCACCCTCCACGCCGACCGGACCGCCTACACGGGTCGGGACCTCCAGCGGGTCGTCGAGGCGGGCGACCTGCACCTGCTCGTCGGCAGCTCGGCCGCCGACCTGCCCTGCCGCGCCGTGCTGCGCCTCGTCGGACCCGACCGGATCGTCGGCGCCGACCGCGTGCTGGTCACCCCGGTGGAGCTCTCGCCGGCCGAGTCGGCACGGAGCCAGGTCCGGTGAGCGAGGTGACCGTTCGCACGACTCTCGCGGAGGTCGCCTTCTCGGCGGGGGTCTCGGTCGCGACGGTCTCGAAGGTGGTCAACGGTCGCAGCGACGTGTCGGAGAAGACCCGGGCCCGGGTCCAGGAGCTGCTCGACGCGAACGGCTACCAGCCGCGAAACCCGAGGCGACGTGACCTGTCGGCCACGATGGTCGAGCTGGCCTTCGAGGGTGACCTGCACGCCTACTCCGCCGAGATCGTCCAGGCCGTCGTCGACGCGGCAGCCCTCGAGGGCACGAGCGTCGTGGTCACCCGTCGCCCGTTGGGGTCGCCGCCGGCGGACGGCTCGCTGAACGAGTGGGCCCGCGGCCTGGCCGACGCCGGTGTGCAGGCCTACATCGCGGTGACGAGCATCCTGTCTTCCTCGCAGATCGCCGCCCTGGCGCGCGCCGGCGTCCACCTCGTCGTCATCGACCCGCTGGAGCTGCCGAACGTCGACGTGACGAGCATCGGGTCGACGAACTTCACGGGCGGGATGTCGGCGGCCCAGCACCTGCTCGACCTCGGTCACCGTCGGATCGCCTTCGTGGGCGGTCACGCCCGCGCCGCCTGCAACCAGGCGCGGATGCACGGCTTCCGCGCCGTTCTCGAGCGGGCCGGCGTGCCGCTGCCGGCCGAGTACGTCCTCGCCGCGCACTTCATGTACCGCGACGGGGTCGCCGGTGGAGCGCGTCTGCTCGACCTGCCGACACCGCCCACGGCGATCTTCGCCGCCTCCGACGAGATCGCCGTCGGGGTGATGGAGGCGGCCCGAACCCGTGGTCTGCGCGTCCCCGACGACCTCAGCATCGTCGGCTTCGATGACACCCAGCTCGCCCGGATGTCCTCGCCCCCGCTGACGACCGTGCGCCAGCCGCTCTCGGAAATGGGCGGCATGGCCGTCCGCACCGCCCTACGGCTGATCGCGGGAGCCTCCATCGACTCCCACCACGTCGAGCTCGCCACCGAGCTCATCGTGCGCGAGTCGACCGCGCCCATGCCCGGGCGACGAGAGAGCCGGTAGACCGGCCCGGAGCCGACCAGACAGGACGTGATGCTCGTCATCGGCGGGGCAGCCATGACGCCCGGGGCAGCCATGACGCCCGGGGCAGCCATGACGCCACAGGGTCATCCGGGCAGCACTGGGTGCGGATTGATCTGCGGATTGATGGGTGCTGGGCGCTCGTGGGATCAAGCGGCGGATCCGTCTGCGGTTGGGGTTGTCAGGGCAGCACTGGGTGCGGATTGATCTGCGGATTGATGGGTGCTGGGCGGTCGTGGGATCAAGCGGCGGATCAGTCTGCGGTTGGGGTTGTCAGGGCAGCACTGGGTGCGGATTGATCTGCGGATTGATGGGTGCTGGGCGGTCGTGGGATCAAGCGGCGGATCAGTCTGCGGTTGGGGTTGTCAGGGCAGCACTGGGTGCGGTTGCGATCAAGCGGCGGATCAGTCTGCGGTCGAGGTGAGGGCCGCGCCGTTGAACTGGGCGACGAGCTGGGGGTCGACGGCCGTCATCACGGCATACGCACGCTCCGGCGTCAGGTCGACGACCTCGTAGTGTTGGGCACCTGCGGCGGTCGTCGCGATGAGGGTCACCACCCCGGCGCGTCGCTGCCAGAAGGACTGTCGGACGGTCCAGCCGATGATGCCGGACCGGTCGAGGACCACCCGTCGCCGGTCGAGGGACCCGTGGCGGGTCACGAGGTGGCGCGGGGTGAGCGCGTGACCGAGGGCGGCGACCCGGTCCCGTGCGAGACCCCAGGCGACGGCGACCACGAGGGGCGCGGTGAGGAGCAGGCTTCCGTCCCAGTCCCAGACGACCCGCGCCAGCAGGAGCGCGGCGACGACGGCGAGGGCCGGTCCGAGGGAGCGGGTGTAGCGACGCCGCCTCGCCGCCGGCCCGTGGTCGACGAGCGGACCGGTCACGGCAGCCTCGTCGTCGATCACCTCGGTCGCGAGCCGGGTCACCACGTCGGAGGGAGCCGGAGGTGAGAGCCAGTCGGCCCCCGCCCCGCGCTCCCCTCCGAGCCCCGTGCTCACCGCTCTGAGGCGGCTGGCGCCACCGAGGCGCAGGCCGAGCGGCTCGCCGAGCTGGATGCCGCGGACCCGGGCGCGGTCGATCGTCGTCTCCCGAGTCGTGAGCAGCCCCCGTCTCGTGTGCAGCGTGTCGGTGCGGCTCCGCGTGAGCCGGAAGCCCCAGAAGTTGAGCACGTAGGCCACGACGGCGAGCAGGCCGACGACGCCGACGACGAGCGCCATGTCGACCGCCCAGGGCAGCTGCCGCACCCAGCCGACGCCGGAGTCGACGAGCGCGTTGTCGCGCCCGTACTGCTGGACGCCCTGGACGGCGAAACCGACGACGGCGCCCGCCGCGGCCAGCCCGGTCAGGGTGAGGGGTGCGTAGCGGATCCAGCTGGGGGAGAGGCGGAGCAGCTCGACCTCGTCGGGCTCGGCGTCCGTCCCGAGGGGTGCCGAGAGGCCGGCGGGGAAGTCGACCTCCTCGGGCGCGCCGGTGGGCGGCGGCAGGGGGGCCCCGGCCGGCCCGGTTCGATGGAGCAGCTCCGCCCGGAGCCGTTGGCCTGTGGCCAGGCCGAGCGAGTCGAGGACGAGCCGGTCGCGGCCGGCGCCGCCGGTCGCGATCTCGACCTTGGCGAGCCGGAGCACCCGGTGGTGCGGCCTGGCGGTGAGGTCGACGGTGCGGACCTTGTCGAGGCGGGCCGTCGTCGTCCGGCGGGTGAACAGCCCACGGCGCAGCTCGATCTGGCCGTCGCCGATGCGGTAGCGCGTCGTGGCCCACCGCAGCACCCCGTAGCCGACGAGGACCGGCAGCGCGAGCAGCTCCCAGCGGTCCGGGCCACCCGACCCGGCCCGCGCGATGAGGATGGCGAGGATCGCCGGCAGTAAGCGGACGAGGGCCTCGAGGGGGTGGACGAGCAGCATCCGCGCGTCGAGGCGGCGCCAGTCCGACGCCGGCTCGTTCATGTCGCGTCACCCCGCTCGGCGATCGCGGCCACCGTCAAGGAGTTGACGAGGCGGGTCGCCACGTCGAGGTCGAGGCCGGCGATCTGGAGCGGTCCGGCCGCGGAGGCGGTCGTGACGGTGACGGACGCGAGCCCGAGCAGCTGGGCGAGCGGACCGCGATGGAGGTCGACCGTCTGCACGCGGCTGATGGGGGCGATCCGCCGCTCCTGGAGCAACCAGCCGCTCTGGGTGTAGATGGCGTGCTCGGTGGCCTCCCACCGGTGCACCCGGTAGCGCCACCGCGGCATGCCGACGACGTAGGCGGACCCGGTCACGAGCCAGACGGTCCCGACCACCCAGTGCGGACCGCGACCGGGTGCGTCGTCGACGAGCCACCACAGGACCTGGACCGCGAGCAGGACGGCCATCGAGCCCAGGCCCTGGAGCGTCCACAGCCGCAGGGACCTGCGCGAGACGCGGTGGGCGGGGGCCCGCAGCGGGGTCACCTCCGTCGGCGCGGCCTGCTCCGCGGGCGCCTCCGCGGGCGCCTCCTCGGGCGCCTCCTCGGGCGCCTCCCGGGGCCCGTCACCCCCATCGACGTCGTCCATGCGCCCACGGTGTCACACCTCCTCCGCGTCGTTGGCGTCACCGGCGGTGACGACCGTGGATGATGGCCCGATGGAGCTCTTGACGACCCCCGCCGCCCGCTTCGCCGGACTCGAGCCGTTCCCGGAGGCGGAGAAGGCCACGGTCCGCGCTCCCGACGGCGCCGAGGCGGGGATGGCCTGGGTCGAGCAGGGACCCGCGGACGGCCCCGTCGTCGTGCTGCTCCACGGGGAGCCCACGTGGTCCTACCTCCACCGGACGATGATCCCGGTCCTCGTCGAGGGCGGCGCCCGCGTCATCGCCCCCGACCTCGTCGGTTTCGGCCGGTCCGACAAGCCGACGTCCGTCACCGACCACACCTACGCGCGCCACGTCGGCTGGGTGCGATCCCTGCTCGTCGACGTCCTCGGCCTCTCGGGGGTGACGCTCTTCGGCCAGGACTGGGGCGGCCTGATCGGGCTGCGTCTCACCGCCGAGGAGCCGGGACTCGTCGCCAGGGTCGTCGCCTCCAACACCGGACTGCCGACCGGCGACCACGCGATGCCCGAGGTCTGGTGGTCCTTCCGGCGAGCCGTCGAGACGGCGCCGCGCCTCGACGTGGGGCGGCTCGTCGCGTCGGGATGCCGTCACGGACTCTCCGACGCCGACCGGGCCGCCTACGACGCCCCCTTCCCCGACGAGACCTACAAGGCCGGTCCGCGCGCGATGCCACTCATCCTGCCGACCCGGCCCGACGACCCTGCCTCCGAGGCGAACCGGCGCGCCTGGCAGGTGCTGACGGAGCTCGACGTCCCGATGCTGCTCCCCTTCTCCGACTCCGACCCCATCACCGGCCCGATGAAGCCGGTCATGGAGCGACGCCTCCGGGGCGCTGCCGGGCGGGAGCACCCCGTCATCGCGGGGGCCGGACACTTCGTCCAGGAGGACGCCGGGCCGGAGCTGGCGGGGCACGTCCTCGACTTCCTGCGCTCGCCGTGACCACCGCGGCACCGGGCGGGGCGCGGCCGTGAGCCTGCACTCGATCGAGGCCATGTTCGATCCGGACACCGATGCCGCTGTGCGCGAGGAGTGGCGGGCCCTGCTCGACGCAGGACTGCGCAGCCAGGCCGCCCACACCGGGGCGACCAACGCCCCCCACGTCACGCTCTCCGTCGCCCGGAGCATCCCGGAGTGGATCGACGCCGTCGTCGAGCGGGACCTCGCCGCGGACGACGTGCTGCCGCTCGAGGTCGGGCTCGGCCCGGTCGTCGTCCTCGGCGAGCGCCGCCCGGTCCTCGCGCGCCTGGTCGTGCCGACGGCGGGCCTGCTCCACCTGCACGCGGTCGTGGCAGCCGCCACCGCCGGCCTCGAGGGCGTGCCGGCCACGGCCACCGTCGGGTCCTGGGTGCCCCACGTGACCCTGGCCCGGCTCGCCCACCCCGAGGAGCTCGGCCGGGCCCTCGGCGTGCTCCACGAGCTCACCCCCGGGCCCGGCATCCGGGCCGGACGGATCGAGTCGGTGCGTCGGTGGGACCCCGACGAGCGCCAGGTCACCGCGGTCGCCGGCTGAGCGGCATACCCGGTGGCGACCCGTCCCGACGGACCGGCGAAACCTACGATGGACCCATGAGCCTCGAACTCGGACTGGACACCTTCGGCGACATCGCCAACGACGCGGAGGGCCACCCGCTCCACCCGGCGGTCGTGATCCGCGAGGTGCTGGCCGAGGGGGAGCTCGCCGAGCGTCTCGGGCTCGACTTCTTCGGGATCGGCGAGCACCACCGGCCCGACTTCGCCGTCAGCGCGCCCGACACCCTCCTCGCCGCGCTCGCGGCCCGGACCGAGCGCATCCGTCTCGGTACGTCGGTGACCGTGCTCAGCTCGGAGGACCCGATCCGCGTCTTCGAGCGCTTCGCGACGATCGACGCGATCTCCCACGGTCGCGCCGAGATCACCGTGGGCCGAGGGTCCTTCATCGAGTCCTTCCCGCTCTTCGGCCTCGACCTGCAGGACTACGAGACGCTCTTCTCCGAGAAGCTCGACCTGCTCGCCGCGGTGCTCACGGAGGGCCCGGTGTCATGGGAGGGCAGCTTCCGGCCGCCGGTGTCCGTCGACGGGATCGTGCCGACGACGGAGTCCGGCAGCCTGCGCACCTGGGTCGGAGTCGGAGGCACGCCGCAGTCGGTCGTGCGGGCCGCGCACTACGGGATGCCGATCGTCATCGCGATCATCGGTGGCTCCTCGACGCAGTTCGTTCCGCTCGCCGACCTCTACCGCCGGGCCCTCACCGAGATGGGCAAGCCGGAGCTGCCGGTCGGCGTCCACTCCCCGGGCTACGTCGCGGCGACGGACGAGCAGGCCGTCGAGGAGTTCCTGCCGCACTTCGTGCCCTTCATGAACCGCCTCGGTCGGGAGCGGCGCTGGGCCCCGATGTCGGCCGAGCAGGCGCGGCTCCAGCTCGGTCCCGACGGCGCCGTCTACTGCGGGTCACCCGAGACGGTAGCCACCAAGATCGCGGAAACCGCTCGGGCACTGGGCATCTCGCGCTTCCAGCTGAAGTACTCCTTCGGCACCCTCCCGCACGAGCAGCGGATGGAGTGCATCCGGCTGTATGCAGAGGAGGTCGCGCCGCGGGTGCGCGAGCTCCTCGCGTGACGGCGCCGGGCCGGTGAGCCACGTGACCCGGGTCGTCCTGCTCGGGATGGGCTCGCGCGGTGACGTCCAGCCGTTCGTCGCGCTCGGGTCGGCCCTCACCGCGCTCGGGTATGCCGTGACGGTCGTCGCGCCGTCGGACTTCCGCGACTTCGTCGTCGACCACGGCGCCGAGTTCGAGCCGCTGTCCTTCGGGCTGCAGGAGGGCATCGAGTCCGAGCTCGGCCGAGCCTGGCTCGGGGGGTCGAGCAGCAACCAGGTGCGCGAGGCCCGGATGATGAAGCGCGTCGTCCGGTGGACCTCCCAGCAGCTGGCCGGGGACCTCGAGCGCCTCGTCACCGGGGCGGACGTCGTCGTGTCGAGCTCGCTCACGGTCGACGCGGTCGACGCGCTCGTCGAGGGCACCGCGACCGTCCACGTCTGCGCTCTCTTCCAGCCGCTCTGGCCCAGCACCCACGGCCCGTCGACGACCTTCGCCCTGCGGCCGGGCTCCTCGGCGGTCAACGCCGGGTGGGGGTGGCTCGCGCGACGTGCCACGTGGGACATCGTCCGGCCCGCCGGTGACCTCCTACGACGACGCCGGGGGCTGCGGCGCCGTGGCCACCTCGGCTACGCGGCCGCGCTCCGGCGCACCCCGACCCTGCTCGCCACGAGCAGCGTCGTCGTGCCGCCGACCCCGGACTGGCCCCCGGCCCTGCGGCAGACCGGCTTCTGGTTCCGGAGCGATCCGGGGGAGACCGAGGTCGAGGAGCGGCTGCGCGCCTTCGTCGCGGCCGGCTCCCCGCCGGTCTACGTCGGCTTCGGCTCGATGCCGACCGGCGATCCCGACCGTCTCCTCGGTGACGTCATGACGGCGTTCGACGAGCGGGGCGTGCGCGGGGTCATCGGTTCGGGGCTCGCCGGACTCGGTCGCACGCCGCCGGCCGGCCTGCCGGACTCGGTCCTCGTGGTCGAGGGTGCGCCCCACGAGTGGCTCTTCCCACGCTGTGCGGCCGTCGTCCACCACGGCGGCGCGGGCACCACGGCGGCGGCCCTCCGGGCCGGGGTGCCCCAGGTCGTCGTGCCGCACATCGCGGATCAGCCCTACTGGGGTCGACGGGTCCACGACCTCGGCGTCGGGGCGGCCCCGATCGCCCGCAAGGACCTCACCGCCGCACGTCTGGCGGCCGCGCTCGGGGTGGCGCTGGCCGACGAGGCCCGTTCAGCGGCATACCTGCTCGGTACGCGGATCGGCAGCGAGGACGGTGTCGGCGACGCGGCCCGGCTCCTTGACGCGCACGTTCAGATGCGGGTCGCCAGCTCCGTGCCCTGACGGATGGCGCGCTTCGCGTCGAGCTCCGCCGCGACGTCGGCCCCCCCGATGACGTGGACCGTGACTCCCCGGGCGGCGAGCGCCGGACCGAGGTCGTTGACCGACTCCTGCCCGGTGCAGAGCACGATGGTGTCCACGTCGAGCACCTGCGGGTTCGACCGGCCCTCCCCGTGGGTGATGTGCAGGCCTGCATCGTCGATACGCTCGTAGTTGACGCCGGTGTGGTGATGGACACCTTTGGCCTTCAAGGCTGCCCGGTGAACCCAGCCCGTCGTCTTCCCGAGCCCCGTGCCGATGGGGGTGCTCTTGCGCTGGAGCAGGTGCACCTCGCGGGGGGAGGGCTCGGGGCGCGGCTCGGTGAGGCCGCCCCGGGCGGCGTCGGGCTCGCCGACACCCCACTGCGCCATCCACTCCTCGACGGTGAGTCGCGACGGTGGGTGGGTGAGGAACTCCGCCACGTCGACCCCGACGCCCCCGGCGCCGAGCACCGCGACCGAGCGACCCGCGGGGGCACCGGACAGGACGAGGTCGGCGTAGGTGACGACCTTCGGGTGGTCGATGCCTGGCAGGTCGGGCACGCGCGGCTCGACGCCGGTGGCGACGACGACCTCGTCGAAGCGGGTGAGATCGTCGACCTCGGCCCGGCGACCGAGGTGCACCGGGACGTCGGCGAGCTCGAGGCGACGCCGGTAGTAGCGGATGGTCTCGGCGAAGTCCTCCTTGCCGGGGATCCGCATCGCGATGGCGAACTGGCCACCGAGGTCGGCGCTCGCCTCGAAGAGCTCGATGTCGTGGCCACGCTCGGTGAGGGCGATGGCGGTGGCGAGCCCCGCGGGGCCGGCGCCGACGACGGCGACGTGCTTGCGTCGGCGGCCCGGCATGAGCACGAGGGTCGTCTCGTGGGCGGCGCGCGGGTTGACGAGGCAGCTCGCGGTCTGCTTCGCGAAGGTGTGGTCGAGGCAGGCCTGGTTGCAGGCGATGCACGTGTTGATCTCGTCGGCACGGTCCTCCCGAGCCTTGCGCACCCATTCGGGGTCGGCGAGGAAGGGGCGCGCCATCGACACGAGGTCGGCCTGTCCACTGGCGATGACGTCCTCGGCGAGGTCGGGCATCGTGATCCGGTTGGACGCGACGACGGGGATCCCGACCTCGGGGCGCAGCCTGGCCGTGACCCGGGTGAAGGCGCCGCGCGGCACCGACGTGACGATCGTCGGCACTCGCGCCTCGTGCCAGCCGATCCCGGTGTTGATGATCGTCGCGCCGGCCGCCTCGACCTCGTGGGCGAGGGCGACGACCTCCTCCCAGCTCTGCCCGTCGGGGACGAGGTCGGTCATCGAGAGGCGGAAGACGATGATGAAGTCGGTGCCGACGGCCGCACGGACGGCCCGGACGACCTCGACGGGGAAGCGCCGCCGCGCCTCGGGCGAGCCCCCGTAGCCGTCGGTGCGCTCGTTGGTGCGCGGCGCGAGGAACTGGTTGAGCAGGTAGCCCTCGGACGCCATGATCTCGACGCCGTCGTAACCCGCCTCACGGGCGAGGCGCGCGCACCGGGCGTATGCCGCTGTCGTCCGCGCGATCCCGCGCTCGCTCAGCGCTCGGGCCCGGAAGGGGGAGATCGGGGACTTCGTGCTCGATGCGGAGACGGCGAGCGGGTGGTAGGCGTAGCGGCCGGCATGCAGGATCTGGAGGGCGATCTTGCCGCCCTCGCGGTGGACCGCGTTGGTGACCCGCTCGTGGCGGCGTGCCTGACCGCGCGTCATCAGCACGGAGCCGCCCGGGTAGAGCGAGCCCTGCAGGTCGGGCGCGAAACCACCGGTGACCATGAGCCCGGCGCCGCCCCGGGCCCGCTCCGCGAAGTAAGCAGCGAGGCGGTCGACGTCCCGGGCCCGGTCCTCGAGGCCGGTGTGCATCGAGCCCATGACGACGCGGTTGGGCAGCGTCGTGAATCCGAGGTCGAGCGGCTCGAGGAGGTGCGGGTAGGCGGTCACCCCGCCGAGGGTAGCCGTGGTTACCCCCCGGTAGCCACGAGAGCGGCGAGACTGGTGGGGTGAGTGACAATCGTGAGCACCTGGACGTCCTCGTCGTCGGCGCCGGCCTCTCCGGCATCGGCGCGGCCTACCGGCTCCAGACGACCCTGCCCGGCCGGACCTACGCGGTCCTCGAGTCCCGCGACGCGATCGGGGGCACGTGGGACCTCTTCCGCTACCCGGGCGTCCGGTCGGACTCCGACATGCAGACCCTCGGCTACCCCTTCGAGCCGTGGGTCGAGGACGAGGCGATCGCGGGCGGGGCCCAGATCCTCGACTACGTGCGCCGCACCGCCGACAAGTACGGCATCACCGAGCGGATCCGCTTCGGTCACAAGGTGCTCGCGGCGGCTTGGTCCACCCCCGACGCGCGGTGGACCGTCACGGTCGAGGTGGCGGGGGAGACCACCGAGCTGACCTGCGGCTTCCTGCACCTGTGTAGCGGCTACTACGACTACGACCGGGCCAACGAGCCGGTCTTCCCCGGGCGGGAGGACTTCACCGGTGAGGTCGTGCACCCCCAGTTCTGGCCGGAGGAGCTCGACGTGAGTGGCCGGCGCGTGGTCATCATCGGCTCCGGGGCCACCGCGGTCACCCTCGTGCCCGCCCTCGTCGCCGAGGGCGCCGACGTGACGATGCTCCAGCGGTCGCCGTCGTGGGTCGTGTCCCGGCCGAGCCGCGACCGCTTCGCCGAGCGGATGCACCGGCTCCTGCCCAGCCGCGCGGCCGGCGCGGTCGTCCGGTCCAAGAACGTCGTCGGCACGACCGCCTTCTATGCGCTGACCCGGCGACGCCCGCGCACGGCCCGGTCGCTGCTGACCCGTGGCCTCGTCGCCGAGCTGGGGCAGGAGACGGTCGAGACCCACTTCCAGCCGGTCTACGACCCGTGGGACGAGCGGCTCTGCCTCGTCCCCGACGGCGACCTCTTCGTCGCGCTGCGGGGCGGGGCGGCCCGGGTCGTCACCGACACGATCGACGCCTTCACCCCGGCCGGCATCCGTCTGACGTCGGGGACCGAGCTCGAGGCTGACGTCATCGTCACGGCGACCGGGCTGCGGATCCACCTCGCCGGCGGCATCCGGCTGTCCGTCGACGGGCAGGAGCGCGCGCTGGGTGACCTCACCGTCTACCGCGGCCTGATGTTCGGCGGGGTGCCCAACCTCGCCATCTGCATCGGCTACGTCAACGCGTCGTGGACCCTGCGTGCCGACCTCGTCAACCGCTACGTCTGCCGCCTGCTCGAGCACCTGGACACGAACGGGCTCCGGTGGGCGGCACCGAACCCCCCGGGGGGGATGGCGCCGCTGCCGCTGCTGCCCCTGCGGTCGGGCTACCTGCGCCGCGCCGAGTCACAGATGCCGCAGCAGGGCGACGTCGCCCCGTGGCTGATGCGCCAGAACTACCTGCTCGACCGGCGGGAGATGATCCGGGGTGACATCGCCGAGGGGATGAGCGTCGGTCGCTGACGCGGTCAGTCGGCGTCCGGCTCAGGTGGGGGTGACCCGGTCGGAGACGAGCCCGGCCGCCACGAGTTCGGCCAGGCGTACCGCGGTGCGGTCACGGACCGCCCACGGGTCGAGGGTGTTGACGTAGATCTTCGTGCCGCCCTCGAAGCCGGCCGGGGTCGACACCCGCCACTTGAGCACGGCCCGCAGCGGCATCGGCAGGTCGAGCGACGGTGGCCGGTGGTGCCACTCCTCGTTGGACGGCACGTCCGAGCCCGTCGCCGCGTGGCAGGCGTGCACGAGGTCGGAGAAGTCGCGCAGCTCGTCGTCGGTCAGCTCCCAGGGGCTGCGACCGCCGGTGCGCGAGTGGATCTCCAACGAGGGGTAGCGGTGCCCGACCCCGGCGAACGCGATGGCGCTGGGGGTCTGCGCGACAACGAGCCCGTGGCGGGCGGCATACTGCGCGCCCCACCGCTCGTAGAGGTCGGGCTCCGACCGCACCCGCACCGACTCGCGCTCGATCTGCGCCCCCAGCTCGTCGATCGCCACGATCTGCTTGTGCAGGTGGTCGAAGGAGGCGCCGGCGGGGCGCAGCCAGTTCTGGAAGACCGACACGTAGCGGGCGAAGGGGTTGGCCGCGTAGACGTCGCGCATCGCCCGGACGGTGAAGGCGAGGTATGCGTGGTGCTCCTCGGGGGTCAGCGTCCCCGAGGAGGCCAGCTGCGAGTCGTCGGTCGCCCCGTCGACGAAGTGCCGCCGCGAGACGACGACGAGGTGGTTGCCGGCGAAGAGGCCCACCGACTCGCGACCGTGGTCCGTCGACGACAGCGGCTCGGCGTCAGCACCTCGGGTTCCTCTGGCCCGCATGCGGATCCGCGCCAGCGCGGTCACGTGGTCACGACCTGCCGGGGTCGCGAGGTAGGCCCGTCGGCGGGCCTGCGCGGCGGGGGTGGGCTCGTAGCCGTGGGTCGAGTGCCAGTAGTCGAAGGTGAGGATCTCGAAGAGGTTCGGGAAGAGCCGGAAGTCCGGCACCGTCGAGTCGAGGTCGTCGGCCAGCACGCCCCGCAGCTCGCGCCAGTGCTCCCCGTCCCGGACGAGCCGGGCGATCTCGGGCGTCGTCTCGAGCAGACGTCCGACGCAGAACGCACAGCGCTCGACGCGCTCGTCGTCGTCGAGGGGGTGCGGGTCGCCGCGGACGATGCCGAGGGGGCGGGCGCCGCGTCCCGGGAGCGTCCAGACCTTCGTCCCGGTGAACGGGTTGACCTGCTTGACGGTGCCGTCGGGAAGGCGGGTCAGGGGATCGGGCACCGCTCCAGACTAGGGTCGGACCACGTTCCCGACGAAGGAGTCCCATGCGTGCAGCCCGTGTCAGCGCCCTCGACGGCCCGTCCTCGGTGGAGGTCGTCGACATCGACGAGCCGACCCTCTGCGCCGGTCACGTCCTCGTCGACGTGCACGAGGCCGGGGTCAACTTCCCCGACGTCCTGATGACCAAGGGGCTCTACCAGATGAAGCCGGACCTGCCCTTCGTCCCCGGCTCCGAGTGCGCCGGGGTGGTCCGCGAGGCCGCCGAGGGCAGCGCCTTCTCTCCGGGCGACCGGGTCGCGGCCTTCCCGATCCTCGGGGCGTGCGCCGAGACGGTGAGCGTCGCCGAGCCCATGGTCTTCCCCCTCCCCGACGGCGTCGACTTCCGAGCGGCTGCCGCCCTGCTGATGAACTACCTCACCGTCGAGTTCGCCCTCGTCCGTCGGGGCCGGCTCCAGCCGGGGGAGACCGTCCTGGTCCACGGCGCCGCGGGTGGGGTCGGCAGCGCCGCCTGCCAGCTCGCCAAGGCCCTCGGTGCCCGCGTCATCGCCGTCGTCTCGAGCGAGGACAAGCGGGCGACCGCCATCGCCTCCGGCGCCGACGACGTCGTCCTCGCGGACGGCTTCCTTGCCGCGACGAAGGAGCTCACGGGTGGTCGCGGCGTCGACGTCGTCGTCGACCCGGTCGGCGGTGACCGCTTCACCGACAGCCTCCGGGCCCTCGCCGTCGAAGGCCGACTGCTCGTCATCGGCTTCACGGCGGGGGAGATCCCCACCGTCAAGGTCAACCGCCTGCTGCTGTCCAACACGAGCGTCGTCGGCGTCGGCTGGGGTGCCTACTGGACCAACGACCCCGCCTCCCTGCGCGCGCAGTGGGACCGGATCGTCCCCCTGCTCGAGCGCGGTGACCTCGACCCCGTCCTCGGCACGGCCCACCCCCTCGCGGACACGGCCGCCGCCCTCGCCGAGATCGACGAACGGCGTGCCCTCGGCAAGGTCACGGTCAGCGTCCGCTGAGCCCAGCGGCATACGCCTCTAGGGTGAGTCGCATGTCGTCGCGCCACACCGCCCCCGCCCACCAGCGCGTCCTCGTCACGGGCGCGGCGTCCGGTCTCGGGCTCGCGCTCGTGCGGCTGCTCACTGCCCGGGGAGCGCAGGTGCTCGCCACCGACGTCGCGACGTCACGGCCCGACGGGCTGCCTGCCCGGGCCGACTACCTCACCCTCGACGTCCGCAGCGACGACGACTGGGCGGCCGCCCTCGAGCACGTGCGCGCCACCCTCGGCGGGTCTCGACCTGCTCGTCAACAACGCGGGCGTCGCTGCGGGCGGGCGCATCGACGTCGCGACGATGGACGAGTGGCAGTGGATCGTCGACATCAACCTGCTCGGGGTCGTCCGTGGCTGCCGCACCTTCACGCCGCTGCTCAAGGCTCAGGGGAGCGGCCACATCGTCAACGTCGCCTCGCTCGCGGGCCTCGTCCACGCGCCCGGGATGGCCAGCTACAACGCGGTCAAGGCGGGCGTCGTCGCGATCAGCGAGACGCTGACGAGCGAGCTGGGCCCGCACGGCATCGCCGTCTCCGTGGTGTGCCCGTCGTTCTTCCGCACCAACCTCGCCGACTCCTTCCAGGGCGCCGACACCGCGATGCAGCAGGCGGGCACGCGACTGGTCACCGGCTCGCAGCGCGGCGCGGACGAGGTGGCGGCGACCGTCGTCACGGGGATCGACGCCCGACGCCAGGTCATCCTCACCGACCGCGAGGGGCAGGTCGCCTGGCGTGCCAAGCGGTTCGTCCGTCCGCTCTACGTCCGGGCGATGCGCAAGGCCGGGGAGCGCCTGATGCAGGGCCGTCCGGTCACCCTCCCGCAGCGCAAGAGGTAGGTCGGTCTCTGGCTCAGCTCCGGCGCAGCTCGACGGAGGCGGGGTCGTCGATCCGGAGCACCCCGTGCAGCGTCACCGCCAGCAGGGCGGCCGCCGCGCCGGCGTCGCCCACGGCGAAGGTGCGGCTGAAGGTGGGGTCGGCGCCCTCCTGCTCCCACCCCGCCTCGACGAGGGCCGACTGCTGCGCGCCGGTCAGGTCGGTCAGACCCTCGAACTCGGTGTCCCCGATCATCTCGAGCGCGAGGACACCCTCGAGGACCCTCGCCTGGACGAACACCTCGGGGACCCGTGCCGGCCGCCGTCGGGCTCTCGCCTCGGCGGCGGCGCCGTCGCCGAGTGGGCGCGTCGGCCGAGGACGCCGTCTGGGGCGCCGGCGTGAAGGACAGCCACTCGGGCCCGGTGAGCGCGGCGAGGTCCGCTGCCACCCGGGCCTCCCAGGCGGGCCAGGGCTCGCTCGGGGCGCTCACTGGAGGGCCTCCGGCGCGAGGGCGGACTCCATCAACGAGCGCAGGTGGTCGGGGATGGGCGTCGGCCGGCGGGTCGCGGCGTCGATCTCGACGTGCACCCAGTGGCCGACGGCCTTGACGGCGGGGTCGTCGTCGACGAAGAGGCCGAGCTGGTAGACGACGCTGCTCGTCCCGATCCGGGTGGTCCGCAGGCCCACGGTCAGCGGGCTGGGGAAGGCGACCTCACCGTGGAACACGCAGCCCGACTCGACGACGACCCCCTGGGTGGCGTCGCTCAGCGGGCTCACCGTGACGTGCTCGGCCTGCCAGCCGTTGATCGCGGAGTCGAACAGCTCGTAGTAGACGGCGTTGTTGAGGTGGCCGTACATGTCGTTGTCGGACCACCGCGTCGTCACCGGGCGGTGGACCGGGAAGTCCGCGAGGGTCAGGGTCCGGGGGTCGCGGTCGTCGGCCATCACCCCATCCTGCCCGAGCGACGCACGGTGGATCGAGCCCCTCGGGTGTCGGCTGCGACACCTAGAGTCGGCTCATGGCGTGGAGTGTGGGGCGAGCGACCTGGGTCGGTGACGTCACCGACCCCGACATCGCCCAGCAGGTGGGCTCGCGCACCTTCGACCGCGGCGAGGCGTATGCCGCCGAGCGCCGAGTGCGCTCGCTCGCCTCCCGTGCCGACGGGCTGATGCTCCTCGCGACGGTCGACGGCAGCCGGTCGAGCACCTACCAGACCATCGTCGAGGCCCGAGAGCACCCGCGGGGCCGGTCGCACCTGTGGTCGGGGCGGTGCAGCTGCCCCGTCGCCGTCGACTGCAAGCACGTCGTGGCGCTGCTCCTCGTGGCGCGCGACGTCGCGCACGGGATCACGCCCGACGGCGGGTCCCCGACGCCCGATGCCCCCGCACCCGCGCCGGCCCACTGGGCCGACGTGCTCGGCCACGTCCGACCGCGGGCCGCTCCGACCGAGCCGGAGGCGCCGGTCCGGCCGGAGGCGCAGGGTGACCTCGTGCCGGCCGGGCTCTACGTCGACACCGTGTACCGCAGCCCCAGCGGCTGGGGTGGGGTCCCCGAGCTCGGCTACGGGCTGCGACCGACCCGTCTCACGCGCGCCGGCACGTGGCACCGCAAGCTGTCCTGGCAGGAGGCCCTGCCCCGGTGGCGGGCGGGCCTGCGCTACCTCCCCGAGCACGAGGAGATCATGGCCGCGCTGCGTGACGCCGCGCGCCCGGGCTCCGGTGGCGTGACGTCCTCGCTCGGCAGCCCGACCCTCGCCCTCGAGGCGAGCCCCGAGGTGTGGGCCCACCTGAGCCGGGCCCAGGAGGCCGGCATCGAGCTGCTGCCCGGCGAGGGGGTCAGCGGTCCGGTCACGGTCCTCGCCGACGCGGCCCGCCTCGTGCTGCGCGTGCTTCGCGCGACCGACGAGTCCGGCGACCTCAGCGTGCGGGTCGGCATCGAGGGGCTGCCCGACGACCTCGCCGGGGAGCGGCTGCTCATCGGCGACCCCGTCCACGGTCTGGCGTTCGAGGACGAGGAGGGAGCGCTCACCTTCCTCCCGCTCGAGCAGGACCTCGAGCTGGGTCGAGAGGCCCTGCTCCGCGCCGAGGCGGGCCTGCGGGTCCCGGCCGACGAGCGCGCCCGCTTCCTGCGCACCGCGGTCCCCGGGCTGCGCCAACGGGTCCGGGTCCGCTCCGAGGTGCCCCTGCCGGTCCCCGACGACGCCGCGGGCGGGCCGGGCGCCGGCGGTGCGTCGGCCGGCCCGGCCGTCACCGTCCTCGTCACCGTCAGCGCTGACGTGCCCGGGGAGGTGCGCCTCGAGCTCGGCCACGCCTACGACGGCCGGGCCCGCACCTTCAGCACGCCGCGGTTCACCGGAGCGGGCGCCCGGGACCGCACCGCGGAGGCGGCGGCCGTCGCCGCGGCCACGTCGCTGCTGGACATCCCGGGCGCGACCAGGTCCGACGTCACCGGCTCGCGCTACCTCGTCTCCGCTGTCGTGCTGCGCGGCCTCGACGCGGCCCGGTTCGTCCCCGACCTGCTGCCGGCCCTCGAGGCCGACGACCACGTCACGGTCGTCGTCGACGGCGACCTGCCCGCCTTCGAGGAGGTGACGACCGCCCCGGTGATCCGTCTCGGGGCCACCGACGCCGACGGTCTGGGCGACGCGGGCGCGTCAGGGGCGTCAGGGGCGTCAGGTGCGTCAGGGGCGCAGCGGGACGGTCGCGGCGAGGGTGGGGGCGACTGGTTCGACCTCCATGTCAGCATCGAGGTGGACGGCGAGGAGGTGCCCTTCGAGCCCCTCTTCGCGGCGATCGCCGCCGGTGACGAGATCATGCTGCTCGACTCCGGGTCATGGTTCCGGCTCGACCGGCCCGAGCTGCTGCGGCTCCGCGCCCTCATCGAGGAGGCCCGGGAGCTGTCCGACCCCGATGCGAAGGGGCTGCGCCTCAGCGCCCACCACGCCGACCTCTGGGACGAGCTCGTCTCGCTCGGGGTCGTCGACGAGCAGAGCGCCCGCTGGACGGCGAGCATCCAGGCGCTCGCCGCCGTCGACGCCGGCCCACCGGAGCCGGTGCCGGCCGACCTGCGAGCCACCCTGCGGCCCTATCAGGTCGACGGCTACCGCTGGCTCTCCCGGCTCTGGGACGCCCGGCTCGGCGGCATCCTCGCCGACGACATGGGCCTGGGCAAGACGCTCCAGACGATCGCCGTGCTCGTCCGGGCCCACGACCGCGGCGAGCTGGGCGGCGGACCGACCGGGCACGGGCCGGTCCTCGTCGTCGCGCCGACGAGCGTCGTCGGGACCTGGCTCGGCGAGTTCGAGACCTTCGCCCCGCACCTGCCCGTCGTCGCCGTCGGTGCCACGGAGCGCAAGCGTGGCACCGCGCTCGCCGAGGCCGTCGCCGGCGCCGAGGTCGTCATCACCTCGTATGCCGTGCTCCGCCTCGACGCAGCCGCCTTCCAGGGGATGCGCTGGGGCGGGGTCGTCCTCGACGAGGCGCAGTTCGTCAAGAACCGGCAGGCCAAGACGCACATCGCCGTGCGCCGCCTCGGGGCCCCGTTCACCGTCGCGGTGACCGGCACGCCGCTGGAGAACTCCCTGATGGACCTGTGGTCGTTGTTGTCCCTGACCGCCCCGGGCCTCTACCCCCGGCCCGACGTCTTCACCAAGAGCTACCGCAAGCCGATCGAGTCGGGGGAGCGGCCCGAGCTGCTCGACCTGCTCCGGCGCAGGATCCGCCCGCTCATGCTGCGGCGGACGAAGGAGCAGGTCGCGATCGACCTGCCACCCAAGCAGGTCCAGGTGCTGCCCGTGCCGCAGCACCCGGTCCACGCCCACATCTACGACCAGCACCTGCAGCGGGAGCGCCAGCGGGTCCTCGGCCTGCTCGACGACCCCGAGGCCAACCGGGTCGCAATCCTCGCGGCCCTCACCCGGCTGCGGCAGCTGGCGCTCGACCCAGCCCTCGTCGACGAGGGGTACGCCGGTCGCGCAACGGCCGCCAAGGTCGACTTCCTCGTCGAGCAGCTGACCGAGCTCGCCGCCGAGGGGCACCGGGCCCTCGTCTTCAGCCAGTTCACGGGTTTCCTGCGCATCGTCGAGCGGGCGCTCGCCGCGGCCGGGCTGCGCACCTGCTACCTCGACGGGTCGACGACCGACCGCCAGTCGGTGATCCGGGGTTTCCGCGACGGCGAGGCGGCGGCCTTCCTGATCAGCCTCAAGGCCGGCGGGTTCGGCCTCACCCTCACCGAGGCCGACTACGTCTTCGTCCTCGACCCGTGGTGGAACCCGGCCGCAGAGTCACAGGCGATCGACCGAGCGCACCGGATCGGCCAGACCCGCCCGGTCACGGTCTACCGGCTCGTCTCGGAGGGGACGATCGAGGAGAAGGTCGTGGCCCTCCAGGAGCGCAAGCGCGACCTCTTCCAGCGGGTCGTCGACGAGGGCGGCGCGCTGTCCGGTGCGATCACGAGCGACGACGTGCGCGACCTGCTCGCACTGCCCTGAGCCCTGGTGCGGTAGACAGGGGCCATGGCGCACGAGCATCATCGCGGCGCGAGCCCGGACCGTCCGCACCTGCGCGACTACGTGGGCTGGCACACGGCCTACGACGATCCCGAGTCGGGGCTCTCCGTCCGGCTGCTCCACGTCCAGCGCGCCATCGGCGACTGGCTCGACCGCACGGCTGGTCCGGTCCGGGTCCTCAGCTCGTGCGCCGGGCAGGGCCATGACATCCTCGGCGTGCTCGAGCGCCGCGGCCCGCGGGACCGCGCCCGGGTGACGGGTGCCCTGGTCGAGATCGATCCGTCCAACGCGGCGCTCGCCCGTCGTCGGATCGCCCGGGCGGGCGTCGCGCTCACCGTCGTCGAGGCCGACGCCGGGACCACCGACGCGTACGCGGGTCTCGTCCCCGCCGATCTCGTGCTCCTGAGCGGAATCATGGGCAACATCCCGACCCCCGACATCGAGCGCCTGGTCCACACCTCTCGCCAGCTGTGCGCCCCGGGGTCCACGGTGATCTGGACGCGGGGCGCGCAGGATCCCGATCTCGGGCCGGACATCCGCCGATGGTTCGACGAGGCCGGGTTCGAGGAGCTCTCCTGCGAGGAGTGGATCGAGGGCACGGGTATGCGCGTCGGGGTGAACCGCCTCGTCCGCCCCCCTGAGCCGTTGCGACTCGGAGAGCCGATCTTCACCTTCTACCGCTGACCGCGACGCGTCAGTCCTCGGGCAGGCCGGCGAAGGCCTCCTTCGTGCCGCGGTACCAGCCCAGCGACCTCTTCGGGTGGCGCCACCGGCCCTTCATCGCCTCGCGGGCCTCCCGGTGGCTCTCGTCACCGGCCTGCTCGGCGTCCTTGAGGTGCTCGTCCTGGGCCTTGATCACGTCGTCGGCGCTGGCGCCGTGGTGGGCGAGGTCGCAGGGTCCGCCGAGCTGGCGGCAGGTCATCGTCTTCATGGGGTGTCCTCTCCCGGTGCGAGCGTGCTGTCACCTGTCTGACGATCGTCGGGCGCGGAGTGTGACGGACGGTCGCCGACCCGTCGACGCTCCGGTCCGTCTCGCCGCTGGACCCGTGCCAGCACCGCAGGGTCCGCCCGGAAGGTGACGCCGTGCACGAGGCCGTCGAGGACGGTGAAGTCGAAGAGCACCCGTGCCGTGCCGCGGTGGAACCACGCCGCACCGGGGCGGTCGCCGAGGAGCACGGGGAGCGTTGCCTGCGCACTCCCGTCGAGGAACCTCGCGACGCCCCGGCGGCCCTCGACCCGCTCGGGGGTGCCGGCCAGGATCGCGGCGTCGTCCGCGGTGAGGGTGGCATCGGGCGCGAGCAGGGCCAGCAGCCGCTCGAAGTCGCCCTCCCGCGCCGCGGCCATGAAGGCGTCGACCACCTCCCAGTCGGTGAGCCGGTCGTCGGCGGCCGGCTGGCCGATCTTGGCGCGGGCTCGGGAGGCCAGCTTGCGCGCGGCCGCCGGCGTCGTGTCGAGGACGGCGGCGATCGTGGTGAACTCGAAGCCGAAGCTGTCGTGCAGGACGAACGAGACCCGCTCGGCGGGCGTGAGCCGGTCGAGCACGACGTGCAGCGCGAGGCCGACGGTCTCGGCGAGGGCGACGGCATCGGCCGGGTCAGCGGCGGTCTGCCCCTCCGGCACCTCCGCCGTGGGCGCGGGGACCCGGGCGCGGAGCCGGTCGAGGCACAGCCGCGTCGTCACGGTCGTCAGCCACGCGGGCAGGCTCTCGATGTCGGAGCCCGTCCCGTGCAGCCGCAGCCAGGCCTGCTGCACGACGTCCTCCGCCTCGGCCTCGTCACCGAGCACCCGGGCGGCGAGGCGCATCAGGCGCGGCCGCTCGGACTCGAAGGTCACGGCTCGCTCCACGTCGCCCAGCCTCCCACCACAGGGCCGCCCGCCGTGGCCGGATGCCCGGGGCACCCTGTCGGGCGCCACCGCACCGGCATAGAGTGTGAGGAGCCGGACGACCTTCGATGAAAGGAACGACACGTGGCTTACACGCTTCCCGAACTCCCCTACGACTACGCAGCCCTCGAGCCGCACATCAGCGCCCGCATCATGGAGCTGCACCACAGCAAGCACCACCAGGCCTACGTCGACGGGGCCAACGCGGCCGTGGCCAAGCTCGAGTCGATGCGCGACTCCGGAGACTACGCGGCCCTCAACGGCGTCGAGAAGAACCTCGCCTTCCACCTCGGCGGCCACACCAACCACTCGGTGTTCTGGCAGAACATGAGCCCCGACGGTGGAGGCAGCCCCGAGGGTGAGGTCGCGGCCGCGATCGACGAGTTCTTCGGCGGCTTCGACAAGTTCCAGGGCCAGTTCAACGCCAACGCGATGGCCATCCAGGGCTCCGGCTGGTCCATCCTCGCGTGGGACACCGTCGGCCAGCGGCTCAACGTCCTCCAGCTGTTCGACCAGCAGGGCAACGTGCCGGTCGGCCAGATCCCGATCCTCCAGCTCGACATGTGGGAGCACGCCTACTACCTGCAGTACGAGAACGCCAAGGGCGACTTCGTCAAGGCCTGGTGGAATCTCGTCAACTGGCCCGACGTCGCCGCTCGCCTCGAGCGCGCCCGCGGCCTGGTGGGACTCATCGTCCCCGCCTGACCCCAGCACCACCCGGTTCGAGGTGATGTCGACGGCCCTGCGCCGACGCCATCACCTCGACCCATGTCCGGGCCGCCGGGGGGGCAGGGGGTGTGCGGCGGACGCGCGTCAGGCGGGCCGCGAGAGCCGGTCGATGAAGCCGAGCAGGAGAGCCTCGCGCAGTCCCGGGTCGATGGCGTCGAGCAGCGCGTTGACCGGCGCCATCCGGTCGGGCAGCGAGAGGCCGCCGGAGCCGTCGCCGAGCCCGGCCGCCGCGAGCAGCCCCTCGAAGCCGGCCTCGTCGAGGGTCGCCGGATCGAGCGACGTGGCCATCGCGAGGAGGTCGGGCGGCAGCCGGACGGGGCCGGTGTCCCGAGCCGCGGCCGTCGCGGCGGCCAGGTCGGCGGCGATGTCGTCGGAGGACGCGGCCGTCGCGGCGGAGAAGGTGAGGTGCAACGTGGCGGGCAGGTCACGGAAGTGCATCTGCGGCTGGACGAACCAGCCCCGGGCCAGCATCTCGTCGGAGATCGTGAAGACGTCGCAGGATCCGTCGGTCGTCAGCGAGAGCAGCGTCGAGTCCGGCTCCGCCGCGAGCGCCAGCCCGGGTATGCCGCTCACGGCGCTCGCGAGGGCGAGCGTCGCCTCGCGGGCCGTCCTCGCGAGCGTCGTGTAGCGGTCTGCCCCGACGTGGTGGACGACGGCCCAGGCGGCGGCGAGCGGTCCGCCGGACTTCGTCGACTGCGCGGTCGTGTTGAGCATCGTGTAGCCGGGCCAGCGCGCGGAGGCGAAGAGGTGGCCCCGGCGCAGCTCGGCCGAGGCGTGCAGCAGGATCGAGACGCCCTTGGGTGTGTAGGCGTACTTGTGCAGGTCGAGCGACAGGCTCGTCACCCCGTCGACCGCGAAGGTCCACGGCAGCTGGTCGGGCTCGGTGTCGCGCAGGTGGGGTAGGACCCACCCGCCGATGCAGGCGTCGACGTGGCACCGCACCCCCGCCTCACGCGCGGCGGCGGCGATCGCCTCGACGGGGTCGATGACGCCGTGCGCGTACGACGGTGCCGAGGCGACGACGAGGACCGTGCGGTCGTCGATGGCCGCGGCGACGGCGGCGGCATCGGCTCGCTTCGTCACCGGGTCGACGTCGACGAAGACCGGCTCGACCCCGAACCAGTGGGCCGCCTTGTGGAAGGCCGCGTGGACCGTCGTGGGCAGGACCATCGCGGGCGACGTGACCTCGGGCCGGGAGTCACGGGCGGCGAGCACGGCGAGCAGGATCGACTCCGTGCCCCCCGACGTCACCACGCCCGCGAACCCGGCCGGGGCGTCCACGAGCCGGCCGGCGATGCCGACGAGGTCGTTCTCCATCCGGAGCAACGAGGGGAAGGCCGTCGGGTCGAGACCGTTGGTCGACGAGAAGGACGCGAGGGCCTCCCGCCCGATGAGGTCGGCGCTCGCCAGACCCGAGTCGTAGACGTAGGCGAGGGTCCGGCCGCCGTGGGTGGGCAGGTCCCGGCCACGGAGGGTCTCGAGCCGTTGCCGGATCTCGTCACCGCCCAGACCGTCGGTCGCCTGCGGTTGTGGTGTCTGGGTCGTCATGGACGAGCGGCTCCTGTCGGGTCGAGGCTGCGATCGAGGGTGTAGGACCGGAGGGCGAGCAGGGACAGCGCGACAAGCGTCGCCGGGACGACCGAGAAGCCGAGCACTATGGCGGTGACGGCCGAGTCCGGTTGCGCGACAGTCGAACCGCTCGACGAGACGTAACCCCCGAGCGCGAGCACTGCGGCATACACCGCGGGGCCGAGCGCGAGGCCGAGGGTCTCCCCGGCCGTCCACACCCCCGTGTAGAGCCCGGCGCGCGAGCGGGCGTCGCCGTCACGACCCGCGACGTCGGCGAGCATCGCGAGCGGGAACATCTGTGCGCCGGCGTAACCGGTCCCGACGACGGCGACGCAGAGGTAGATGACGCCGTCCGGGACCGAGCGGGCGGAGATGAGCGCGAGCGCCCCGCCACCGAGCAGGAGGGAGGCGAGCAGGTAACCGCGCTTCTTGTCCCGGGCCGTGCCGTAGCGCTGCCAGAGTGGCGTGACGACGAGGGCGGGTCCGACGAAACAGACGAAGAGCAGGCTCGCCGAGACGGGGGTGCCGATGATCCACCGCGCGACGTAGTCGACGCCGGCGAGCATCGCCCCGGTGGCGAGGGCCTGGAGCAGGAAGGTGGTCAGCAGCACCCGGAAGGGGTGGTCGGAGCGGATCACCCGCAGCTGCTCGACGACGGTGGCGCCCACGCCGTCACCGGCTCGCACCGGCGCCGCTCGGGTGCCCCGCCACGCGCCGACGGCCCCGGCGGCGATGAGGGCGGCGACGAAGAACCCGACCGCCGGGTAGCCGCGGTCCGGGCCGAAGACGTCGCGGATGGCGGGGGAGAGGCCGCCGCTGACGAGGATCGCGAGCGCGAGGATCGCGACGCGCCACGTCATCAGGCGGGTCCGCTCGTCGTAGTCGTCGGTGATCTCGGCGGGCATCGCGACGTAGGGGACCTGGAAGAAGCTGTAGGCGGTCGCGCACGCGAGGTAGACCACGGCGACCCACGCGGCGCCGAGCCACAGCGGCGTCGCCGGGCCGAGGAAGAGCAGCGCGAACGCGGCCGCGAGCGCGAGCCCCGCCCGGATGAGGAACGGCCGCCGCCGCCCGTCCGGGTGCGTCGACCGGTCGCTGATCCGACCGACGAGCGGGTTGAGCACGACGTCCCAGGCCTTGGGGGCGAAGACGATGAGCCCCGCGAGGGCGGCGCCGACCCCGAGGTGGTCGGTGAGGTAGGGCAGCAGGAGCAGCCCGGGGACCGTCGCGAACGACCCGGTGGCGACCGAACCGAGGCCGTAGCCGCGTCGGACCGACCGGGTCAGGGCCGGCGCCGCTGCCGGGGTGGTGTCCATGGTCGGCACCCTAACCGCGACCCTAAAGTCGAGTGGGCACTTTCACCCGCCCCCGGGACGGCGGAAGCCGACCTTTCGTGGGTCCGGGCGGGTGAAAGTGCCCACTCGACGGGGAAACGGGTCAGGTGTCGCGGTGGGCCGCGGCGCTCGCGACGACCGCGAAGGAGGACGGCTCGGTGAAGCCGTGCGCTTCGAAGGCGGCGGTGATGGCGGCGCTCACCTCGTCGACGGCGCCGGTCGGCACGATCGCGATGCACGACCCGCCGAAACCACCACCGGTCATCCGGGCCCCGACGGCGCCGTGCGCCCGGGCCGTCGCGGTCGCGACGTCGAGCTCCTCGCAGGACACCTCGTAGTCGTCGCGCAACGAGGCGTGCGAGAGGTCGAAGAGCCGACCCACCTCCGCGAGGTCGCCCTTCTCGAGGGCCGCGACCGTCCGCGTCACCCGGTCGATCTCGGTGACGACGTGACGGGTCCGCGCGCGCAGGTCGCCCTCGGGCAGCCGGTCGAGGGCCTCGTCGAGCCCGTCGACGGACACCTCCCGGAGGGTCTCGACGTCGAGCATCGCCGCCGCCTCCTCGCAGGTCGCACGACGCTGGGCATACTGCCCGTCGACGAGGGAGTGCTCGGCGCGAGTGTCGGTGACGAGCAGCACGTGACCGTGGTCGGCGAGGTCGAACGGGACCTGCTCGGTCGCGCCGGACCGGCAGTCGAGCAGCAGCGCCTTCGCGTCGTCGCAGAGCAGCGACGCCGACTGGTCCAGGCCGCCGGTGGGCGCGCCGGCGATCTCGTTCTCGGCGTCCTTGCACGCCTCCGCGAGGGCGGCGCGCCCGGCACTCGTCCCGAGCAGGCCGATGCCGGCGAGGTCGTCGACCGCTGCGGCCACCGCGCACTCGAGGGCGGCCGAGCTGGAGAGCCCGGCGCCGAAGGGCACCGTCGAGTCGATGACGACGTCGAGCCCGGGCACGTCGTGCCCCGCCTTCCGCAGGGCCCACAGGACCCCCGCGACGTAGGCAGCCCAACCGCCGGGGCGGTCGGCCGACACGTCGTCGACGGCGACCTCGACGGTCTCGTCCTGCTGGAGCGAGCGGACCCGCAGCACGCCGTCATCGCGCGGGGAGCACGCGGCATACGTGCGCTGGGGGAGGGCGATCGGCAGGCAGAGGCCGCCGTTGTAGTCGGTGTGCTCGCCGATGAGGTTGACCCGGCCGGGGGCGGACCACACGCCGACCGGCTCGGTGCCGGCGAGTGTGCGGAAGGCGTCGGTGACGGACAGGACGAGCTGCGCGGGCGTCCGGTCGCTCACGAGGCGACCTCGCGCAGCCGCGCCGCCGTCGACTCGGGGAGCACGTCGTTGACCCAGCCCCCGACACCGGACTCGGAGCCGGCGAGGTACTTCAGCTTGCCGGGGGCACGCAGCACGGACATCAGCTGGAGGTGCAGGCGGGAGACGTCGCGGCCCTCCTTCGCCGGGGCCTGGTGCCACGCCGCGATGTAGGGCATCGTCACGGGCGACCCGTCCTCGGCGACGTGGTAGCGGTCGAGGCGGCGCAGCAGCTCGCGGTAGACGACGGCGAGCTCGTCGCGTTCCTCGTCGTGCAGCGCCGCGAGATCGGGGACGTCGCGACGCGGTGCGAGGTGGATCTCGAGGGGCCAGCGGGCCGCGAAGGGCACGTATGCCGTCCAGTGCGCCCCCTCGAGCACGACCCGCGAGCCGTCGGCGCGCTCGGCCGCGAGCAGGTCGGCGCCGAGCAGCCGCCCGGTCGCGTCGAAGTGCGCCCGGGCGCGGTCCAGCAGCTGGCGGGTGCGCTCCGGCAGGTAGGGGTAGGCGTAGATCTGGCCGTGCGGGTGGTGCAGGCTCACGCCGATCTCGCGGCCGCGGTTCTCGAAACAGAAGACGTGCTCGACGCTCTCGAGGGCGCCGAGCTCCTCGGTGCGCTGGGCCCACGTGTCGATGACGGTGCGGACCCGGTCGAGCGGGAGGTCCTTGAACGCCGAGTCGTGGTCGCTCGTGAAGCAGACGACCTCGCACCGCCCGGCGGCTGGACGCACGTCGAGCAGCCCCGCCGGGTCAGGGGACTCGCGTCCGTCGGGGACGGAGGAGTAGGACGGGAAGCGGTTCTCGAAGACGACGACCTGGTAGTCGGTCTCGGGGATCTCGGACGGCGCCGAGCCGACCCCGGCGGGGCAAAGTGGGCACTCGTCCTTGGGCGGGAGGAGCACCCGGTTCTGCCGGTGGCCGGCGACGGCGACCCAGTCGCCGACGAGGGCGTCGTGCCGCAGCTCGCCGGAGTGCACCCGCTCCTCCTTCGGACGCGGGTCCTCGGCGACGCGAGGGGGGGTGCCCTCCTCGTCGACGTAACGGATCTCCCGCCCGTCGGCGAGCAGCCGGCGGGTCACCCGGGGCGCGGGGGGCGAGTGGGTCGGACGGGTCGGAGCAGTCATGCGGGAGCCTCCTCGGGGCTGACGACCTCGAGGCCACCGACGATCTCCGCGAGGGCCGAGCGGGCCCGTGCCGGGAGTCCGTCGTCGGTGACGAAGAGGTCGACCTCGGACAGGTCGGCGAACGTGCTGAGGCCGACGGTGCCCCACTTGCTCGAGTCGGCGAGGACGCAGACCCGCCGTGCCGACTCGACGAGGGCGCGGTTGGTCTCGGCCTCGACGATGTTGGGGGTGGTCAGGCCCGCCCGGGCATCGACGCCGTGGGCGCCGAGGAAGAGCAGGTCGACGTGGAGCGAGCGCAGGGACGCGACGGCGACCGGCCCGACCAGGGCGTCCGACGGGGTGCGGACCCCGCCGGTGAGGATGACGGTCTGACCCGTGGCCCGGTGCTCGTGGAGCAGCTGCGCGACGGGGACCGAGTTGGTCACGACGGTGAGTTCGGGGACGTCGCGGACCGCGAGCGCGAGCTCGTAGGTGGTGGTGCCGGCCGAGATGCCGACGGCCGTACCGGGCTCGACGAGGGTGGCGGCAGCCCGAGCGATCGCCATCTTCTGAGCGCGCTGGAGCTCGGACTTGGCGGAGAACCCGGGCTCGTCGCTCGCGTGCTCGCCGCCGAGGGCGAGGGCGCCACCGTGCACCCGCTCGATCCGGCCCTCGACCGAGAGCCGCTCGATGTCGCGCCGGATCGTCATGTCCGAGACCCCGAGCCGGTCGACGAGCTCGGAGACGCGGACGGCGCCGGCCTCCTCGACGAGCTCGAGGATCACCGACCGACGCTGGCTGGCGAGCACATCACACCTCCCTGATGACCGCGACGGCACCCGGGGCCAGGGTGACCGAGCCGTCGACGGCGCGGTCCGCGACGAGGTCCTGGCCGGTGGCCGTCACGACGTGCTCGGTGTCGGTGTGGTTGAGCAGGAAGAGCCACGAACCCTCGTCGCTGCTGCGGCGGGTGGCCTCTACGCCCCGGGGCAGGTCCTCGACCGCGGGCTGCACGCCGGCAGCGGCGAGCACGTCGTCGAGGAGGGCGCCGAGGCGGTCGTCGTCGGGCAGCGTGCTGAGGTACCAGGCGGACCCGTCGGCGACGTCGTGGCGGGTGATCGCGGGGCGCCCGGCGAGGGGGCCGGCGGCATACGTCTCGAGCACCATGGCACCGGTGAGCTCGACGTGCTCGCTCCACCAGGTGCCCGACCCGCTGCCGAGGGCGACGGTCTCGTCGGGTCCGAGGGGGAAGAACTCCTCGACCCGGACGCCGAGCAGGTCGCGGAAGGCGCCGGGGTAGCCGCCGAGCCGGACATGGTCGAACTCGTCGCTGATGCCGGAGAAGTAGGTGACGAGCACCTGGGCGCCGCCGGCGGCGGCCTCGGCGACGGCCTCGGCGTGCGCGTCGGTGACGAGGTAGAGCTGCGGCACGACGACGAGGTCGTAGGCGGACAGGTCGGCGCTCGGGTGCACGACGTCGGCCGTGATGCCGCGGTCGTGGAGCAGGCGGTGGATCCGGCGGGCTGCCTCGAGCGCGTCGAGGTCGGAGGAGGGCATGCACGGACCCTCGGCCGCCCAGATCGCCTGGAAGTCGTGCAGGATCGCGACGGTCGCCTCGACCCGGCTCCCCACGAGCTCACCGAGGCGGCCCGCGATGCGACCGAGCTCCTCGACCTCCCGGAAGCGGGCGCTGTCGGCGCCGGCGTGCGGGACGACGGCGCTGTGGAACTTCTCCGAGCCGGAGCGCGACTGGCGCCACTGGAACCACCCGATGGTGTCGGCGCCGCGGGCGACGTGGGCGACCGCGTCGCGGATCGTCTGGCCGGGGTCCTTGGCGTGGTTGGTCGGCTGCCAGTTGACGGCGCTCGTCGAGTGCTCCATCAGCATCCACGGGGCACCGCCGGCGAGGCCGCGGGTGAGGTCGCCGCTGTAGGCGAGCTCCGCGCGCGGGTCCGGGAGGGCGCCGACGATGTAGTGGTCGGTGCTGACGACGTCGACGGTCGGGACCCAGTCCTGGTAGTCGAGGTGGCGGAAGTGCTCCATCGTCATGAAGTTCGTCGTCACCGGGACCCCGGGGGAGAGCTCGTCGAGCACGGCCCGCTCGGCCTTCATGAAGTCGAGCAGCGCGTCGGAGGAGAAGCGCTTGTAGTCGAGCACCTGCGTCGGGTTGGCGAAGGCCGTCGACAGGCGGGGCGGCAGGATCTGCTCCCAGTCGGTGTAGCGCTGGCTCCAGAAGGCGGTGCCCCACGCGTCGTTGAGCTCGTCGAGCCCGCCGGCGTAGCGGCGCCCGAGCCAGGAGCGGAAGTGGCGGGCGCACCCGTCGCAGTAGCAGGGCAGGTTGTGGCAGCCGTACTCGTTGGAGACGTGCCACATCGCCACGGCGGGGTGCTCGTGGTAGCGGGTCGCGAGCTGGCGGGTCAGGGCGAGGGCGTACTCGCGGTAGACGGGCGAGGTCGGACACCACGTCTGGCGGCTCCCGGGCCAGAGGGTGTGCCCCTCGTGGTCGACCGGCAGGATCTCGGGGTGCGCGGCCGAGAGCCAGGGCGGGGGGGTCGCGGTGGCCGTGGCGAGATCGACCGCGATGCCGGCCGCGTGCAGCCGGTCCATGATCGTGTCGAGCCACTCGAAGGAGTACTCGCCCTCGGCCGGCTCGAGCCAGGACCACGAGAAGATCCCGAGGCTGACGAAGCTGACCCCGGCCCGCTGCATGAGCGCGATGTCCTCGTCCCAAACGGCACGGGGCCACTGCTCGGGGTTGTAGTCGCCACCGAGGGCGAGGGTCTTCGTCGGCCATGCACGCATGTGGGACAGCGTGGCCGCGCCACCCCCAGATGTCAACAACTTCCAACAACAGCCCACAGTGGCGTCGGAGTGACCACCGGCGGCTCGACGTGACAGACCCTACCGCGCCTCATGGGTGTAGGTCGGGCGAGTTGGCCTGCCGGTGAGCGTGTTCGGGCATCTGCTCGACCCTCTGTCGAGGGTCGGGGCGCGGGGGCATCGGGGAGGTCTCAATTTGGCGGCGAGTCTTGACAGGACCCGGGCGAGCGGCCACGCTCTGTTCATTGCTGGTGGTTTGTGATGGAGTCTGTTCGATTCCGTGTCGCCACCGGCGGACCCCGGTAAGCGTCAAAGGAGACTGCCATGACCCGTCCGCAGAGCGAGGCCGACTACCTCGCCCGCCTCGTCCCCCCGTCCGTCCGTGGCCTCGACCGCCGCACCCTGCTGCGCGGCGCCGTCGGCGCGGGAGCCCTCCTCGGGACCGGTGCGCTCGCGGCCTGTGGTGGCAGCAGCACCGACACGGGCGCCGGTGTGCCCACCGGCCCCGTCACCGGCACCGTGTCGGTCGGCTCCAACCAGTCGGACGCCGTGCCCAAGGCCGCGATGCAGTCGGTCATGGACGCCTTCCAGAAGGCCAACTCCGGCACGACGGTGAAGATCAACACCATCGACCACAACTCCTTCCAGGAGAACATCAACAACTACCTGCAAGGCTCGCCCGACGACATCTTCACGTGGTTCGCCGGCTACCGGATGCGCTTCTTCGCGAGCAAGGACCTCGCCGGGGACATCTCCGACGTGTGGCAGAACCTCGACGGCATGAGCGACGCGCTCAAGAAGGCCTCGACGGGTGACGACGGCAAGCAGTACTTCGTGCCCGCCACCACCTACCCGTGGGCCGTCTTCTACCGCAAGAGCGTCTTTGCGGACAAGGGCTACGAGGCTCCCAAGACCCTCGACGAGCTCAACACCCTCGGCATGCAGATGAAGAAGGACGGCCTCGTCCCGATCGCCTTCGGCGACAAGGACGGCTGGCCCGCGATGGGCACCTTCGACCAGCTCAACCTGCGGGTCAACGGCTACGACTTCCACATCAGCCTGATGGCCGGCAAGGAGTCGTGGGCTGACCCCAAGGTCAAGAAGGTCTTCGACACCTGGGCCGGGCTGCTCCCGATCCACCAGGCGGACGCGCTCGGCCGGACCTGGCAGGAGGCCGCCCAGGCGCTCCAGCAGAAGAAGGCCGGCATGTACGTCCTCGGCTCCTTCGTCGCCCAGCAGTTCGAGAAGGGTGCCGAGCAGGAGGACCTCGACTTCTTCACCTTCCCGGAGGTCGACCCGACCATCGGCGCCGACGCCATCGAGGCGCCGATCGACGGCTGGATGATGAGCAAGCGGCCCAAGAACGAGGCCGCCGCGAAGAAGCTGCTCGCCTTCCTCGGCTCCCCGGACGCGCAGAACATCGTCGTCA
Source organism: uncultured Actinomycetota bacterium (assembly GCA_963764195.1). Taxonomy (GTDB): domain Bacteria; phylum Actinomycetota; class Actinomycetes; order Actinomycetales; family Dermatophilaceae; genus JBDSSS01. The sequence goes on along the minus strand of CAVXRG010000001.1, from coordinate 97,325 downwards.
AGGCCGACCCGAGCGTCATCGCCACCAACGACGGCGCCGACACCTCGGGCTACACCTCGCTCCAGAAGAAGTCGGTCGAGTTCGTCAAGTCCGCCAAGTCGATCGCCCAGTTCATGGACCGCGACACCCGGCCGGACTTCGCCTCGACGGTGATGATCCCCGCCATCCAGGCCTTCCTGAAGAACCCGAAGGACATCGACGGCCTGTGCAACAGCATCGAGGCCCAGAAGAAGAGCATCTTCGCAACCTGACCGGGAGGAGGGACGGCATGGCAACCAAGGCAAAAGGCAAGTACCGCGGCATCGACCACCTCTCGGCGCGGGACAAGGTCGTCGTCGGTTTGATGGTCCTCGTGCCGTCCCTGCTCGTCACGTGGCTCGTGTGGCTGCCGGCGGTGGGCTCGGTCGTGCTCTCGTTCACCAACTGGGACGGGATCGGGCCGCTGTCCGGCATCAAGCCGGTCGGCTTCAAGAACTACGTCGACATCGCGACGATCTACCCACCGTTCTGGCCGGCGATCCAGCACAACCTCATCTGGCTCGGCGTGATGTTCTTCATCGCGACCCCGCTGGGCATGCTCTTCGCGGTGCTCGTCGACCGCGGAATCGCCGGGACCCGCTTCTACCAGACGAGCATCTACCTGCCCGTCGTGCTGTCGCTCGCTCTCATCGGCTTCATCTGGCAGCTCATCTACTCCCGCGACCAGGGCCTGCTCAACGCCATCACCGGTGGCACGACCGACTGGTACGGCGACCCGAGCGTCAACCTGTGGGCCGCCCTCGTCGCCGCGAGCTGGCGGCACTCCGGCTACATCATGTTGCTCTACCTGGCCGGCCTCAAGGGCGTGGACCCTTCGCTCCGTGAGGCGGCGCGGGTCGACGGGGCGAGCGAGCGGACGACCTTCTTCAAGATCATCTTCCCGGTGATGCGCCCGATCAACATCATCGTGCTCATCGTCACCTTCATCGAGTCGCTGCGCGCCTTCGACCTCGTCTGGGTGATCAACAAGGGCCGCAACGGCCTCGAGCTGATCTCGACCCTCGTCACCCAGAACGTCGTCGGGGAGGCCAGCCGCATCGGATTCGGCTCGGCCCTCGCGACGATCATGCTCGCCATCTCCAGCGTGCTCGTCTTCGTCTACCTCCGTATCGCCATGAAGGAGGACTGACCATGTCCGGTCAGACCGTTGCCACCAACCCCGTCGACAAGCGGGAGCGTGAGCTGACGACGCCGACCGAGGGCGGGCCCAGCTCTGGACGCAAGTGGATGATGCCCGTCATCCTCACCCTGATCTCGCTCGTCTGGCTCGGGCCGATCGTGCTCGCCCTCGTCAACTCCTTCCGCGACTACGCCTACACCGCGAAGAACGGCTACATCTCGTGGGGCGGCTTCACCCTGCAGAACTACGTGACCGCCTGGCAGCAGGCCGATTTCGGGATCCACTTCTGGAACTCGTTCATCATCACCGTGCCGGCGGTCATCCTCACGCTGTTCCTCTCCTGCTGCGTGGCGTTCGTCGTGGCCCGCTTCTCGTTCAAGTTCAACCTCGCCCTCCTCGGCTTCTTCATGGCCGCTAACCTGCTTCCGCCGCAGGCGCTGCTCATCCCGGTCTACCGGATGTTCCGCTCGATCGAGGTGCCGTTCTGGGTCAGTGACTCGGGCACGCTGCTCAACAGCTTCACCGGCCTGATCCTCGTCAACGTCGCCTTCCAGACCGGCTTCTGCGCCTTCGTCCTCAGCAACTACATGAAGGCCCTGCCGCGGGAGCTCTACGAGTCGGCCGTGCTCGACGGGGCGGGCGTGCTGCGCCAGTTCTTCGGGATCACGCTGCCGCTCTGCCGGCCGGCGCTCGCCGCGCTGGCGGTGCTCCAGACCACGTGGATCTACAACGAGTTCTTCTGGGCCACGGTGCTGCTCCAGCAGGGCGACAAGTTCCCGGTGACGAGCTCGCTCAACAACCTGCGCGGGCAGTTCTTCACCGACAACAACCTCGTGGCTGCCGGCTCGATGATCGTCGCGGTCCCGACCCTGGTGATCTTCTTCGTGCTCCAACGACACTTCGTGGCGGGCCTCACGCTCGGCGCGACCAAGGGATGAGTGTGACTGCAACCCAGACGAACCCGCTGATCGTCATCGAGTCCGCCGGCTCCGCCCTCGTGGTGGCGCCGGAGGTCGGCGGTGGACTGCCCGAGGTGCTCCACTGGGGCTCACCGCTCGAGGGCGGCAGGGCGGCATACGACGCGCTCCCCTTGGCGACCGGGCGACCCGTGGCGCACAGCCTCTTCGACCAGCCGTGGCCGCTCACCCTGCTGCCCGGCGAGGCCGACGGGTGGTCTGGGACGCCGGGGTATGCCGGTCACCGCGCCGGCGGCTCGGGCGCGGTCCGCTGGGACGACGTCACGGTCGAGGAGTGCGACGGAGTCCTCACCACCCGAGCGCGCTCCACGAGTGGGCTCGCCGTCGAGCTGCGGCACGCGATCGACGCCCACGGGGTGCTCCGGGTCGACGCGTCCGTGACGAACACGAGCGAGGCGAGTGAGCCGCTCGACGTCTCCGCCCTGCGCTCCATCCTGCCGCTGCCGAGCCGCGCCGACGAGGTGCTCGACCTCACCGGACGCTGGTGCCGGGAGCGGTCGCCGCAGCGCAGCCGCCTCGACCACGGCACCCACCTGCGGGCCAGCCGCCGCGGCCGCACCGGCCACGACGCGACCCTGCTCCTCGTCGCCGGCGAGCGCGGCTTCGGCTGGCGGCATGGGGAGGTCTGGGCGGTCCACACCGCATGGAGCGGCAACCACGAGCACCTCGTCGAGGCGCTCCCCGAGGGGGCCGGTCGACACGCGGCCGTCCTCGGCGGCGGCGAGCTGCTCGCGCCGGGCGAGGTGCGCCTCGCCCCCGGGGAGAGCTATGCCGCCCCGACCGTCGTCTTCGTGCACGCCACCGACGGTCTCGACGGGCTCTCGCGCCGGCTCCACCGCAGCCTCCGGGCCCGGCCGGGCCATCCGAGCAGCCCGCGCCCCGTCGTGCTCAACACGTGGGAGGCGGTCTACTTCGACACCGACCTCGACCACCTCAAGCGGCTCGCCGACACCGGCAGTCGGATCGGGGTGGAGCGGTTCGTCCTCGACGACGGGTGGTTCGGCGGACGCCGCAACGACCGCGTCGGGCTCGGCGACTGGGTCGTCAGCGGTGAGGTCTGGCCCGACGGGCTGGCTCCCCTCGTCGACCACGTCAAGGGTCTCGGCCTCGAGTTCGGGCTGTGGTTCGAGCCGGAGATGGTCAACGAGGACAGCGACCTCGTGCGCGCCCACCCCGAATGGGTGCTCCGGCCGCGGGCCGGGTCGCCGCGGGAATGGCGCCACCAGCAGCTGCTCGACCTGACCCACCCCGAGGCCTTCGACCAGCTGCTCGAGCGGATCAGCGTCCTCGTCGCGACCTATGCCATCGACTACATCAAGTGGGACCACAACCGGGACCTGCACGAGGCGGTGCACACCGTGGACGGGGTCGTCGACGCGCCCGCGGTCCACGCCCAGACCCTCGCCTTCTACGCCCTGCTCGACGAGCTGCGGGCGCGCCACCCGGCGCTGGAGATCGAGTCGTGCAGCAGCGGTGGGGCCCGGGTCGACCTCGGCGTCCTGGAGCGCACCGACCGCGTCTGGACCAGCGACTGCAACGACGCCCTCGAGCGGGCAAGCATCCAGCGCTGGACCTCGCTGCTCGTCCCGCCGGAGCTCATCGGCAGCCACATCGGACCGCCGACGGCGCACACGACGCACCGCCACCTCGACCTCGGCTTCCGGATGCTGATCGCCCTGCAGGGCCACGCCGGGCTCGAGTGGGACATCACGACCTGCTCCGAGGAGGAGCTGACGACGTTGACGGCGTGGACCTCGCTCGTGCGCGAGCTCCGGCCGCTCCTGCACAGCGGCGACCTCGTGCGGGCGGACCTGCCCGACGACTCGCTCCAGCTCACCGGGACGGTCGCGCCCGACGGGACGAGCGCCGCCTACGTCCTGGCCGCGCTCGTCAGCTCGCGCCAGGTCGTTCCGGGCGCGATCCCGCTGCCGGGTCTGGATCCCCACCGGTCGTATGCCGTTCGCATCCGTGCGGAGGCGGGCATCCCGGCCGTCACGCAGACGGTACCCCCCGCCTGGTGGGAACCGGCGTGCTCCGAGGAGGGCGTCGTCGTGCCGGGCTCGGTGCTCTCCGGTGTCGGCCTCGCCGCACCGGTCCTCGCGCCGGCCCAGGGCTACCTGCTCGACGTCCGGGCGGTCTGAGCAGCGGTCACCAGCCGAGGCGTGCGGCCCGGTCGGCCGGTCCGCACGGCTCGTCGGCCGCCTCCGCGAAGGCGGTGAGGGCGCGAACGAGGCCCTGCCGGTCCGAGGCGGGCATGGCCGAGACGATGCTCCCGATGGACTCCCGACGGCGCAGGGTGACCTCGTCGACGAGGGCGTGGCCCCGTGCGGTCAGCTCGATCACGACCTCACGGCGGTCGGCGGCATTCTCCCTGCGGTCGACGAGGTCGGAGGCGACGAGCCGGTCGACCATCCGCATCGCCGTCGAGGACCCGACGCCAAGGCGGTCGGCGAGTCCGGCGAGACGCTGTCGCCCGTGCGTGCGCAACACGACGAGCGTGCGGAACTGGGTCAGCGTCACCGCGTCCTCCATCCCGGCGAGCGACCGCGCCGACACCCCGACGAGGGCGCGGGAGGCGGTGAGCAGCGCGGTGACGAGCTGCTCGGACTCGTGCTGGTCGTGCTCGTCTTTCTGTTCGGGCTGGTCGGGCTGGTCGGCCTGGTCGGGCTCGTCGTTCTGGTCGGGCTCGTCGTTCTGGTGGTGCGGGTCGGTGGTGCTCGGCTCGGGTCGGCCGGCGGCGTCCGGCCTGGTGTGAGTGCTCACGAAGGGTCTCCATTATCGGTCGAGGGCGCAACTATTGCATACTGCAAGTCATGCCCCCCTCGGTTCCAGCGGACGCGTCCCCCTCCTCCTTCTCATCGATCCGCCCGTTTCGCCGGGGCGGGCCCCTCTCCGTCCAACGGCTGCGCACCTCGAGCGGCGGCCTGCTCGCGCTCGCCCTGCTCGTCGGGGCCGGCGCTGCCGGGGCCGCGGTGATCTTCCGGTGGCTCGTCGAGACCTTCACGCTCATCCTCTCCGGCTATCCCGACTACGCGGCCGTGCCCGGTGCCGCGCACCCGGCCCTGCCGGGCCTCGGTCGCTGGTTCGTCATCGGTGCCCCCGTCGTCGCCGGCCTCCTCTACGGCCCGCTCGTCTACTTCTTCGCCCGTGAGGCCCGGGGGCACGGCGTCCCCGAGGTGATGTACGCCGTCGCCCGCAACGGTGGCCGGATCAAGCCCCAGGTCGCGGCGGTCAAGGCGCTCGCGTCGGCGCTGTGCATCGGGGGTGGCGGGTCGGTCGGTCGCGAGGGCCCGATCGTGCAGATCGGCTCGGCGCTCGGGTCGACCATCGGGCGGATCGTCCGGGTGCCCGAGCCTCGGATGCGGGTCCTCGTCGCCTGCGGAGCGGCCGGCGGCATCGCGGCGACCTTCAACGCGCCGCTCGCGGGCGTCTTCTTCGCGATGGAGCTCATCCTCGCCGACTTCACCGCCCAGTCCTTCGGGCTCGTCGTCCTCGCCGCAGTCACCTCCTCGGCCCTGGGCCGCGCCGTCCTCGGCGACGAGGCGTTCCTGTCGCTGCCCCCCTTCACCGTCGAGCACACCACCGAGTACCTCCTCTTCGCCGTCCTCGGCATCCTCGCCGGCGGCGTCGGGGTGGGCTTCACGAAGGTGCTCTACCGGATCGAGGACGTCTGCGACGCGGTGTGGCGCGGGCCGGAGTGGCTGCGTCCGGCCGTGGGCGGCATCCTGCTCGGCCTCGTCCTGCTGCTCCTGCCGCAGCTCTACGGCGTGGGCTACCCCGTGCTCGGCAACGCCATCGACGGACGGTATGCCGTGGGCTTCCTGCTGCTGCTCCTCGTCGGCAAGATGGTGGCCACGTCGCTGACGATCGGGATCGGCGGGTCCGGCGGCGTCTTCGCGCCGAGCCTGTTCATCGGCGCGATGCTCGGGTCGGCCTTCGGCGCCGTCGTCCACGCGGTGCTGCCGGGCCAGGTCGGGCCGATCGGGGCCTACGGCCTGATCGGGATGGGCGCGGTGTTCGCCGGGGCGGCGCGCGCCCCGATCACGGCTGTCATCATCATGTTCGAGCTGACGGGCGAGTACTCGATCATCCTGCCCCTGATGACCGCGATCGTCATCGCCTCCCTCGTCAGCCACCGGCTCACCCCGGACACGATCTACACGCTCAAGCTGCGCCGTCGCGGGGTCGACCTCAGCGCACCCGAGCCGCGGGCCGTCGCTCCGGGGATCCGCGTGCACGACGTGATGGGGCCGCTGCCCGTCGCCGTGGCGTCCGACCGGCCGATCCGCGAGGTGGCGAGCCTCCTCGCGGCCGCCCACTACGGGGTGCTGCCGATCACCGGTCCCGGGGGCGACTTCCTCGGGGTGCTCACGGCTCGGGCCGTGTCCGAGGCGCTCGCCGACGGTCGGCACGACGTCGACCCGGCCGAGCTGCTCAGCGAGCTGCCCGAGGCGCTGCGCGAGGACGACCACCTCGACCGGGCGATCGAGGCCCTCGACCACAGCGGGATGGGAGCCATCCCGGTCCTCGCGGCGGACGGTGACGAGGTGGTCGGCTGGCTCGACTACCGGGCGGCGCTCGGCGCGATGCACCCGAGCGCCTGACCGGGCTCAGTCGGGGTCAGTCGGGGTCAGTTCGGGGTTAGTTCAGGGTTAGTTCAGGGGGACGGGCACGTCGACGCCGCCCTCGACGGTGAGCCGGGCGCCCATCCGGCCGAGCGAGGGGACCGGGACGAAGGACCCGGCGAAGAGGGCCTCGCCCTGCTGGAAGTTCGGCGACCGGTCGAGCATCGCCCCCGGGGCGAAGCCGAAGAGCCGCGACAGGTCCCCGACGTCGGAGGGGGAGTTCATCCGCATGAGCATGAGGTTGTCGCACTGGGAGATGACCTGCGGGTGGACCTTGGACGGCCGCTGGGTCGACAGGAGCAGCCACAGCCCGTACTTGCGGCCCTCGGCCGCGATCTGGATGAGTCGGTCGGTCACCGCCCGCTCGAGGGGGGTCGTCGGCTCGGCCGGGCAGACGTTGTGCGCCTCGTCGATGACGACGAGCGTCGGCCTTCGGCTCTCCCGGGCCGCCCACAGCCGCTCGACGAGGTCGAGCGCGACGACGAGCTGCTCCTCGTGGCGGCCGAACCCGGACACGTCGAGGACGGTCACCCGGGAGCTGCGCTCGCCCACCGTGGTGTAGCCCGGCTCCTGGCGCGGCCAGAGGTCCCAGTCGGCGATCGCGAGGTTCTCGACCCGCTGAGCGAAGGCCCGCTCGTCGTCGCTGCCGTGGGCGAGCCGGTCGAGGATCTCGTAGAGGTCGGTGGCGAGGGCGGTGCGGTCGACGTGCAGCCACTGGTTGTACTCGCTGCGGTCCTGGACGGGGCGCAGCGCCATGACGGCCGCCTGCGCCGCCATCGGGAGCTCGCCGAAGCGCACGCGCAGGGCCTGGGGCGCCTCGGCGTGGGCCGTGAGGATGTCGAGGTCACCCGCCTCGCGCAGCTGCTCACCGGCACCGGCCGGCGCGTCGTCGCGGGCCGTGTCGAGGTGGACGAAGTCGGCGTTGGGGTCGATCACGACGATCGGCAACCGTGTCTCGAGGATGAGGCGCTCGAGCAGGACCCCCAGCGCGTAGGTCTTGCCGGACCCGCTCTGGCCGCAGAGGAAGGTATGCCGTCCGAAGCCCTGCGGCCGCAACCGGAGCTCGGGCTCGACGGCCCCGCACTGCCACGTGCCGACGGCCATCGTCGCGCGCGTCGCCGACTGCAGCTCCTCCGCCTCCGCCGCCGTGGCCGGTCGGATCGTCGCGTCGCCGATGGCGTGCCGGCCCCGGGGGCCCGTGAGCCGCCCGTCGGCGAGCCGGCCGAGCACGAGCCCGGAGACCGTGGTCGGGTCGCCACCTCGGGTGCGGGCCTGGGCGAGGAGCGTCGTGCCGTCGCGGCTCTCGATGACGGCGAGGTCACCGGGGTGCAGGTCGTCGGTCACCGCGACGAACGTGCGCCCGTCGTGGGACCGAGCGTCGGCGAGGTCGTCGCGGCGTGCGGGCGGGGAGTCCTCGGTGGCGGTCATCGTCACCCTCCTGTCAGGGGCTTGAGCACATCGTGGCAAGCGCTGGGTGGATCGGCAACCGTCGGGGACGTTGTTCCGCAGGTCACCCGCGGGAGGTCGTGCAGGAGCGGCACCGGCCGAGCAGCGCGGCGTGGCTCGTCGACAGCGCGAAGCCGAGCTCGTCGAGCAGCCGCTTCGCGACGCCGTCGAGGGCGTCGCCGGGCACGTCCTGGACCCGCCCGCAGCGCTCGCACTGGACGTGGGCGTGACCGGGGTCGGGGTGCTCGGTCACGGGGGGTTCGGCCGCGGCGGGCGCGAGGTGGTAGACGGTGGCCGCCCCGCCGAGGTGGACGTGCGAGAGGATTCCGGCCTCGGTGAGCGAGGTGAGGGTCCGGTAGACCGTGGCTCGGTGGACGGTCGGGGCCCGGACGGCGACCCGCTCACCCACCTGCTCGGCGGTGAGGTGCTCGTCGGCCTGGTCGGCGGCGTCGACGACGCAGAGCACGGCATACCTCGCGGGGGTGACCCGCTCGCCCGCGGAGCGCAGCCGGTCGAGTGCCCCCGTCACGCAGGGGCTCTCGGGCGTCGCAGTCGGCTCCACCCGACCATTGTGACGGCTGCAGCCGTTGGGGGGAGGCTCGATCCGGGCGCGGTCGCGGGGGTGGCAGACTCCGTGCCACCACCCGACACCCCAAACCGACCGACCGGAGGCCCCCGTTGCGCGCACTCACCAAGCTGGCGACCGGGCCGGGGCTGCAGCTCGTCGACCGGCCCGAGCCGGTCTGCGGCCCGCGGGACGTCAAGATCCGGGTGATGCGGGCGGGCCTCTGCGGCACCGACCTGCACCTCGCCGACTGGGACGACTGGGCTGCCGCCACCGTCACGCCACCGCTCGTCATCGGCCACGAGTTCTACGGCGAGGTCGTCGAGGCCGGGGACGCGGTGATCGGCGTCCACGTCGGCGACCGCGTCTCGGGTGAGGGCCACGTCGTCTGCGGACGGTGCCGCAACTGCCGGGCCGGCCGACGCCACCTCTGCATCCGCACCAAGGGTGTCGGGGTCAACCGGGACGGTGCCTTCGCCGACTACGTCGTCGTGCCCGCGACCAACGCCTGGGTCCAGCCGCCCGATCTCGACCCCGACCTCGGCGCCGTCTTCGACCCGCTCGGGAACGCGACCCACACGGCCCTCCAGTGGCCGATGGTCGGCGAGGACGTCGTCATCACCGGCGCAGGGCCGATCGGCGTCATTGCGGCCGCGATCGCGCGCCACGCGGGCGCCCGCTACGTCGTCGTGTCCGACACGAGTGACTACCGGCTCGAGCTGGCCCGCAACGCCGGGGCGGACCTCACGATCAACGTCACGCGGGAGTCGCTCGCCGACGCCCAGCAACGCCTGGGGCTCAAGGAGGGCTTCGACATCGGCCTCGAGATGTCGGGGGCCGGGGCGGCGGTCGTCGACATGCTCGCGAACATGAACCATGGCGGCCGGATCGCCCTGCTCGGCCTCCCGCACCAGGCCTACGACCTCGACTGGGGCCGTGTGATCACCCACATGATCACGCTCAAGGGCATCTACGGTCGGGAGATGTACGACACCTGGTACGCGATGTCGCAGATGGTCGCGACCTCCGAGCGGTTCCGCGATGCCGTCACCCAGGTGATCACCCACCGCCTGCCCGCCGAGCAGTGGGAGGAGGCCTTCGAGATCGCCCGGTCGGGACGATGCGGCAAGGTCGTCCTCGACTGGAGCTGAGCATGGGTCGCGCGCCCCGTCCCCTCGTCCTGCTCCACGGCTTGGGGCAGTCGCCGATCGCCTGGCAGGACGTCGTCACGGCGCTCGGCGCGGGTCGGCCGATGAACGCACCGTGGATGCACGGGCTGCGACCCGGTGACCCCGTCGGCTTCGACCTGGGGGAGGCGGCCGCTGGAGTCGCCGACGAGCTCGAGCTGCAGGGCATCCGACGGGCCGACCTGCTCGGTGTCTCGGTCGGGGCGAGCGTCGCACTACGCCTGGCGGTCGAGCGGCCCGATCTCGTCGGGCGCCTCGTCCTCGGCGGCGCCCTCGTCCGCCCGTCGAACGGGTCGCTGCGGCTCCACCGCCTGGCGATGCGCCTCGTGCCGGAGAGCAAGCTCGTGGCGGCGGGGGTCTCCCGGCCGCGGATGCTCGCCGTGCTCGACGCGCTCAAGGGCTTCGACGGCACCGAGGCGCTGCGGCAGGTCACGGCGCCGACGCTGGTCGTGGCCGGGTCTCGCGACCGGGCCGGGGTCGTCGCCGCCCGCCAGCTGGCCGAGCAGATCGAGGGGGCCCGGCTCGAGGTGCTGGTCGGGGCGGGCGCCCTGCTCAACGTCGAGTCGGCCGCCGAGCTCGCCGCCCTCACGACGGCCTTCCTCGACGAGGACGCCTAGCCGGCGCCTCCTCCCCCGGGCTTCCCCCGTTCGATGTATCTGCGCGCCCCATAGGGCGCGCAGATACATCGAACCGCGAGGGGGAGTGAGGTCAGGAGAAGTCGCGCAGGGCCCGGTTCTCGATGTCGCGCAGGACCTCGTCGGCGCTGCCGGCCGAGACGTCACCGATGCGGCGGGCCTCGAGCACGAGCCGGCGCTCGACATCGCTGGCCCGGCTGAGCAGGGCCTCGAGGGCCCGGCCGCGCTCCTCGGTCTCCTCGCTGCCGTCCCCGGCGCGGGCCTGGTCCATCGTCCGCTGGGCGGCGAGGTAGCCCTCGTACTGCGCCACGGCGGCCTCCCGGACGTCGTCGGCGACGTCGGGGCAGCGCTCGCGGATCTCCTCGAGCCCGGCCTCGCTCGCCCGGAGGCGCAGTGCGGAGATCTCCTTGGCCTCGTCGGCGTCGCTGCCGACGCCGAGGAGCTTCGTCAGCGGGGTGAGTGTCAGCCCCTGCACGACGAGGGTGAGCAGGACGGCGACGAGGGCCACAGCCACGACCTCGTCGCGGTTGGGCAGCGGCCCGCCGGAGGAGACGACGGTGGGCAGGGCGAGGGCGGTCGCGACGGTGACGACCCCGCGCATCCCGGCCCACGACACGACGGCGGACTCCCGCCAGCCGGTGGGCACGGGCAGGTCCTTGCGGCGGGCGCGGAGCCGGCCGAGCCAGGCGGCGGGGAAGATCCAGGCCGCCCGGAAGACGACGAGCGTCGCGACGACGAGCAGGGAGAGCGCGATCGTGTGCTGGTCGACGGACGTCGAGCGGATCACCGCGACGAGCTCGAAGCCGAGCAACGCGAAGACGAGGCTCGTGATGAGGAAGTCGGCGTAGGACCAGACGGCCCGGCCGAGCAGCCAGCCGCCGGACGTGGTCGCATCGTGCGCGTAGGTGCGCAGGTAGAGCCCGAGGACGAGCACCGCGAGGACGCCCGACCCGTTGACGTGCTCGGCGCCGACGTAGGCGACGAAGGGGACGAGCACGGTGACGGTCGTCTCGGCGTACCCGTCGTGGATCCGGGAGAGCACGACCCTCGAGACGTAGCCGAGGACGAGACCGGCGAGCACGCCGAGCACGACCGCCTCGACGAGCTCGAGCCCGATGTCGGCGACCGTGATGTCACCGGTGACGGCGGCGACGATCGCGACCTTGTAGGCGACGAGGGCGGTCGCGTCGTTGAACATCCCCTCGCCCTCGAGGATGGTGACGAGCCGGTGCGGCAGCTTGAGCCGGCGGGCGACCGCCGTCGCCGCGACCGGGTCGGGCGGCGAGACCATCGCGCCGAGGACCCACGCCACCGACCAGGGCAGACCGGACGCATGCGCGACGAGGGCGACGACGCCGACGGTGGCGACGGTCAGCCCGACAGCGAGGACGAAGACCGCTCCGGCGTGCTCGCGGAACTCGTTGACGGTGGTGCGCTGGGTCGCCGCGAAGAGCAGCGGCGGCAGGACGACGGGCAGGATCAGCTCGGGGTCGAGCGCGATCTGGGTCGTCGGCGCGGCGAGGGCCAGCACGAGGCCGAAGATCGTCAGGAGCACCGGCTGCGGGATCCGCACGCGGTCGGCGACGGGAGTCAGCACGATGACGCCCAGCACCAGGACGATGGTCAGCACAAGTCCACTCACGATCGCACCCTAGCCCGGGGCGGCGGGCCCTAGGGTGGGGCGGCGGGTACCGGGACAAGGGGCAGCACATGGGACGACTCGTCTACACATCCATAGCGTCATTCGACGGCTACGTGGCCGACGCCGACGGCAACTTCGACTGGGCCGGGCCGGACGACGAGGTGCACGCCTTCATCAACGACCTCGAGCGCCCCGTCGGCACCTACCTCTGCGGCCGCGGCCTCTACGAGACGATGGTCTACTGGGAGACCGCCGCCACCGACGACCCCGCCGGGTCCGTCCTGGACGACTACGCGCAGATCTGGCAGTCGGCGCAGAAGGTCGTCTACTCGAGCACGCTCGAGTCCGTCGGGAGCGCGCGCACCCGGGTTGAGCGTGCCTTCGACCCCGCGCAGGTGCGGGCCATGGTCGCCGCCGCCGACGCTGACGTCAGCGTCGGTGGACCCCGCCTCGCCGGCTACGCGCTGCAGTCCGGGCTCGTCTCGGAGATCCGCCTCTTCCTCGTGCCGGTCGTCATCGGTGGCGGGACCCGGGCCCTGCCCGACGGCTACCGCACCGGGCTGGAGCTGCTCGAGGAGCGCAGGTTCACCGGCGGCACCGTCTACGTCCGGTATGCCGTTCGCCCCTCAGCGGGGCCGTGACGGGGACCGGGGCCGCCTGCTCACGCCTGCGGTGACGCCCGCCACGCTCGCCAGGTGCGGACCTCGACGCGCACGAGCGGACCCGGCGGCGGGGCGTCGACGTACTGCCGGTACTTCACCGTCAACGCGTCCAGGGCAGCGAGCGTTTCGGTCGAGGTGTCCGGATCCTCGACGGTGGCCGTGCCGTCGGCGCGCACCCACCACAGCTGGTCCCAGTCATCGGAGTACCGGTCGACGAGAAGGCTGACGCGCGGCTCGGACACGATGTTGGCGAGCCGCCGCAGTCGCTGCGTGGACTTGGGCTTGCGGTCCACGACGCTCCACACGACCTCCCCGACGAGGGCGAAGACGATCGGGACGACATGGGGAGCTCCGTCCGCGGTGCGCGTGCCCAGCCGGGCCACCCGGGCGGCACCGAAGCGCCCCCGCGCCCACGAGGGCACCGGGTCGCCCCGCAGGTCCGCCGTCACTCCCCGAGTCTGGCAGACGGGGGCGGTCACCCCGCTGGGAACGGTCGGGAGCGGCATACGCTGGGGTCGCCACACGCACCCGACCTGAAGGACACCGATGTACGGCTCAATCAAGGACGATCTCGCAGCCACCCTGGAGGGAATCCGGGAGGCGGGGCTCTACAAGAGCGAGCGCGAGCTGACCTCGCCGCAGTCGGCGCACGTGACGACGCGCAAGGCCGAGGCGCTCAACTTCTGCGCCAACAACTACCTCGGCCTGGCCAACGAGCCGTCAATCGTCGCCGCGGCCAAGGACGCCCTCGACACGTGGGGCTTCGGGATGGCGTCGGTGCGCTTCATCTGCGGGACGCAGACCCTGCACACCGACCTCGAGGGACGGATCAGCGACTTCCTCGGGATGGAGTCGACGATCCTCTACTCGAGCTGCTTCGACGCCAACGGGGGCGTCTTCGAGGTGCTCTTCGGCGCCGAGGACGCGATCGTGTCCGACGAGCTCAACCACGCCTCGATCATCGACGGCGTGCGGTTGTCGAAGGCGCGGCGCTTCCGCTACCGCAACGCGGACATGGACGACCTGCGGGCCCAGCTCACCGCCGCGAACGACGGGGGAGCGCGGCGCATCGTCGTCGTCACCGACGGCGTCTTCTCGATGGACGGCTCCTACGCCCCGCTCGACGAGATCTGCGACCTCGCCGAGGAGTTCGGGGCGATGGTGTTCGTCGACGACTCGCACGCCGTCGGCTTCGTGGGGGCCGGGGGCCGTGGCACGCCCGAGCTGTTCGGGGTGACGGACCGCGTCGACATCCTCACCGGCACGCTCGGCAAGGCCCTGGGCGGGGCGTCCGGCGGCTACGTGAGCAGCCACGGCGAGGTCGTCGAGCTGCTCCGGCAGCGCTCGCGGCCCTATCTCTTCTCCAACTCGGTCGCGCCCGCGGTCGCGGCCGGGTCGATGGCGGCTCTCGAGCTCGTCGAGGGCTCCTCGGACAAGCGCGAGGCCCTGCGCCGCAACACCGAGCTGTTCACCAGCCTGATGACCGACGCGGGTTTCGAGCTGCTGCCCGGGACGCACCCGATCCGGCCGGTGATGTTCCCCGGCGAGGACGGCGCCCGCCGCGCCGCGCAGATCGCCGAGCACATGCTCGAGCACGGCGTCTACGTCGTCGCCTTCAGCTTCCCCGTCGTGCCGAAGGGGAAGGCCCGGATCCGGGTCCAGCTCTCGGCGGCGCACTCCGAGCGGGACGTGCGGACCTGCGTGGACGCCTTCGTCGCTGCGGACGCCGCCATCGACTGACGACGGACGCGTCCGGGCGGGCCCCACGAACGGGGCCCGCCCGGAGACGGTGGAGTCGGGCTGGGTCAGACGGTGTCAGACGGTGTCAGACGGTGTCAGACGGAGGCCGTGTCGGTCCGCTCGTGCAGCCACGGGCGGTTCAGGTCGAAGCGGCGACCGGTGATCTCGTCGACGGCGATGGCCACGACGGAGAACTTCGGGGTGTTGACCCAGGGACGGAGGGGGAGCGACTCGACGACGTCCTTCTCCCGGCCGTGCAGCTCTCGGGCCATGCCCCGGACGACGACGCTCGTCGCGTGGTCCTCGGTGATCTCGTCGACTTCGAAGGCAGAGTCGGCGTTCATCGTCACGCCGAGGAGCTTGCTCCCCTCGGCCGTCATGAAGAGCAGGCGCTCGCGGTCGATCGCGTAGTTGATCGGCGTGATGTGGACCTCACCGACCAGGTGGTACGCGAGGCGCCCGAACTCGTGCGAGCGCAGGAATTCCCACGACTCCTCCGGATGGAGGATGTGGACGGGGCTGTCATGGTCGGACATGGTCGCCACCTTTCGGGAGTCGGTTGGCGCGGACCGCGAGCCGATCCGGCTACTACAAATCGTAGTATGATCGGGCGGGTGCGTCCCCGGTTTGCGACCGGAGTCACGCCGACCAGCCGATGCGATTGACTGTCGCCATGGACTTCTTCAGCGCCTACCGGCACGGGTTCGCGCGCGTCGCCGCCACGACCCTGCCGATCGCCGCGGCCGACCCGGAGCGCAACGCCGACGTCGTCATCGCCTCGGTGCGCGCCCTGCACGCCGAGGGCGTGGCGCTCGCCCTCTATCCCGAGCTGTGCCTGTCGGGGTATGCCATCGACGACCTGCTGCTGCAGGACCCACTCCTCGACGCGGTGGAGAGCGCCCTGGCCCGGGTCGCCGAGGCCACGGCCGACCTGCGACCGGTCGTCGTCGTCGGCGCGCCGCTCGCCAAGGGCAACCGGCTCTACAACTGCGCCGTCGTCATCCACCGCGGCGAGATCATCGGGGCCGCGCCGAAGGCCTACCTGCCGACCTACCGGGAGTTCTACGAGCGGCGTCACTTCGCCCCGGGTGACGACCAGCGCGGCGAGGTGCTCGAGGCGGCCGGCCACCGCTTCCCCTTCGGCACCGACCTCCTCTTCCGCGCGAGCGACCTGCCCGGGTTCGTCGTCCACGCGGAGGTCTGCGAGGACATGTGGGTGCCGGTCCCGCCGAGCGCCGAGGCCGCCCTCGCGGGGGCGACGGTGCTCGCCAACCTCTCCGGCTCGCCGATCACCGTCGCGAAGGCCGACGACCGGCACCTGCTCTGCCGGAGTGCGTCGGCCCGCTGCCTCGCGGCCTACCTCTATGCCGCCGCCGGCGAGGGGGAGAGCTCGACCGACCTCTCGTGGGACGGGCAGACGATGGTCTACGAGAACGGCGTGCTTCTCGCCGAGACCGAGCGCTTCCCCGAGGGACCGCGCTCCTCCGTCGCCGACCTCGACCTCGACCTGCTCCGCCAGGAGCGCCAGCGCCAGGGCACGTTCGATGACAACCGGCGCACCCACGCCGGCCGCACCGGCGAGTTCCGCACGGTCGAGCTGGCACTCGACCCGCCGACCGGCGACATCGGGCTGCGCCGCAAGGTCGACCGCTTCCCCTTCGTCCCCGACGACGAGGCCCGGCTCGCGCTCGACTGCTACGAGGCCTACAACATCCAGGTCGCCGGGCTCGAGCAGCGGCTGCGCGCCATCGGCCATCCGAAGGTCGTCATCGGCGTGAGCGGCGGGCTCGACAGCACCCAGGCCCTCATCGTCGCCGCCAAGGCGATGGACCGGCTCGGCCGGCCCCGCGCCGACATCCTCGCCTTCACGATGCCCGGCTTCGCGACGAGCGACCACACGAAGGCGAACGCGATCGACCTGATGGAGTCGCTCGAGGTGACGTGGGAGGAGCTCGACATCCGGCCCGCCGCGACCTCGATGCTCGCCGCGATGGACCACCCCTTCGGGCGCGGCGAGGAGGTCTACGACGTCACCTTCGAGAACGTCCAGGCCGGTCTGCGCACCGACTACCTCTTCCGGATCGCCAACCAGCGCGGCGGGATCGTCCTCGGGACCGGTGACCTCTCCGAGCTCGCCCTCGGCTGGTGCACCTACGGCGTCGGTGACCAGATGTCGCACTATGCGGTCAACACCGGCATCCCGAAGACCTTGATGCAGCACCTGATCCGCTGGGTCGTCTCCTCCGGACAGTTCCCGGAGCGGGTCGGCGCGACGCTGACCTCGGTGCTCGACACGGAGATCAGCCCGGAGCTCGTACCGGCCAAGGATGGCGAGCGGCCCCAGAGCACCGAGGCCAAGATCGGGCCCTACTCGCTGCAGGACTTCACCCTCTTCCATGTGCTGCGTCGCGGCTACCGCCCGTCCAAGATCGCGTTCCTGGCCTGGCACGCCTGGCATGACGCCGAGGCGGGTGAGTGGCCCGCGGGCTACCCCGAGGCCGAGCGGACGGCATACGACCTCGCGACCATCCGCGGCTGGCTGGAGCTGTTCGTCCGTCGCTACTTCGCCAACCAGTTCAAGCGGTCGGCGCTGCCCAACGGCCCCAAGGTCGTCGCCGGCGGCTCGTTGTCTCCGCGCGGTGACTGGCGGATGCCGTCGGACGTCAGCGCCGCCGCCTGGCTCGACGAGCTCGAGGCCAACGTGCCCGACGGGAGCTGACGGAGACCAGCGTCGCGAGTCAGCCCTGCCTGACCGACTCCCTGGCATGACGGGGTTGCCCGGCACGGTGAAGGACCGCTCGAGGCCGGGGCGGCTCCGGCGCCGGTCGGTGCGTTGCGGTGCGTTGCGGTGCGGTCGGTGCGGCCGATGCACGGCTTCCTGCCAGTCACCTCTCAGGGAAGCTCAGGACGGCGGCCAGATCGGGCCGGTGTCCTCGGACCGGCGGCGCCGGCGCCGGTCCTCGCTCTCGTAGATCGACTCGCCGCCCGACTTCGGGCGCACGGGGATTGCGCGCGAGTAGGAGTCGAGCCGGTCCTGCACCGGGTTGTGGATGGCGGGCACGTCGGGGTAGCCGTCGTCGCCGGGGTCATCGGCCCCGGGGGCGGTGTGGCCCCGGGGGTCAGCCGGGCCCGCCGGGCCCGCGCCGCGCGGGCCCCGGTCGTCGTCGTCCCCGGTGAAGGTGGCCCAGGCGTCGGCGCCGCTGTCGGGCTCGATGTGGAAGATCTCGGAGCAGATCGACCGGTAGATGCGGTCGGAGTCGGGCACCCAGCTGACCACTCGGAGCGCCTGGTCCTGGCCGGCGCTCTCCATGACGAACCGGCCGTAGCCGAGCAGCTGACCGGGGATCGTGCGCTGGTAGCTCATGTCGGTGACCTTCATCAGCGGCATCATCGCGACCTTGTGGGTGATCAGGCCGTAACGCATGATGAGGCGCTTGTCCGTCGCGACGAACCAGTCGTGGCGCCACTCGAGCAGGCGCCAGGCCAGCCGGAGCGCGACGGCGAGGGCGAGCAGCCAGACGACGGTGCCGACGGCCTGGGTCTTCGCCGTGAGGTTGGAGTCGACCCACGCGGCGACGACGAAGGCCCCGACGGTCGAGGCGACCGGCTCGATCTGCTTGGCCCAGTGGGCGTGCACGGCGGCGACGAGCCGCTCCCCGGGCAGCAGGATCGGGGTCAGTCCCGGGGGGACCTTCCGGGTGCGTCCTCGCTGCGCCATCGCGGGCCCGTCAACCCGACCGCATCAGCGGCTGAGCAGCGAGTTGAAGAACTGGAGGATCGCGTTGAACCCGTCGACGATGACGCCCCAGATGTTGGCCACGATGTCCGCTGCCTTGTCGGGGGACGTGAAGATCGCATAGACGAAGAACGCGAGCACCACCCACAGGATGACCTTGCGTGCCTTGCTCATTCGTCGGTGCTCCTCGTCGCAGTGTCCGGGCTCGCTGACCGAGTCCCCGGCGCAGGGGTGGCCCTCAGTGTGCCGCACGTCGGTGGTGGTGTGAGGGAAGGGGCCCGCGTGTCGGGTGGGGCGGCAGTAGTCTCGGCGCGTGTCGCCCGCTCCGTCCCCCTCGCACGGCTCGTATGCCGCCGAGCTGCGGTTTGCTCTCGAGCGGGCCCTGCGCGAGGTGCCCGAGCGCGACCTGGCCCGGGCGACCGCCTCCCTCGTGGCCCGCTACCGCGCGGTGGCCCCGGCCGAGAGCGCCATCCTCGCCTCGAGCGCGCACGTCGCGGCCTATGCCGCCTACCGGATGCCCGCGACCCATGCCGCCCTGGCCCGGCTGCTCGGGCAGCTCGCCCCGCGGCTGGCGGAGGTCGACCTCGCGCCGCGGAGCCTGCTCGACCTCGGCGGGGGCACGGGTGCTGCCGCGTGGGCGGCGGCCGCCACCTTCCCGGGCCTCGGCTCGGTCACGGTCCTCGACCAGGTCGACGCCGCGCTGGCCCTCGGCCGGGGGCTCGTCACCGACGCGCCGCACCCGGCCCTGCGGGCGGCGCGCTTCGAGCGGGCCGTCGCCGGCGCCTGGCCGTACCTGCACACCGACCTCGTCACGGTCTCCTACGTGCTCAGCGAGCTGTCGGAGCAGCAGCAGGACCGGCTCACCGCCGACGCGATGGCCCGCGGCCGGGTCGTCGTCGTCGCCGAGCCGGGCACGCCCGACGGCTACGCCCGGGTCCTCCGGGTGCGCTCGGCGCTGCTGGACGCCGGGTGGCACCTCGCCGGCCCGTGCCCGCACGAGGCGGTCTGCCCGCTCGACCGCGGTGACTGGTGCCACTTCGTGGCCCGCACCGAGCGATCGGCCGAGCACCGGCGGATCAAGGGCGGTGAGCTGTCCTACGAGGACGAGAAGTTCGCCTGGGTCGCGGCGACCGAGCCCGCGGCGCCGGTCCGCCGGGCGTCAGCGGCGCGGATCCTGCGCCACCCGACCAAGCGCAAGGGCCTCGTCGAGTTCCGGGCCTGCCGCCCCGACGGCACGGCCGGGCGCGAGATCGTCTCGAAGAAGGCCGGACCGGTCTACCGCGCGGCGCGCGACGCGCAGTGGGGCGACGAACTGCCGGGCTGAGCCCAGCGGCATACCCAGCGGCAAACGGCCTCGCCCGAAGGGTCGGTCAGACGACGCCGTAGAGACGGTCGCCGGCGTCGCCGAGGCCGGGCACGATGTAGCCCTTGTCGTTGAGCTTCTCGTCGATCGTGCCGAGCACGACCTTGACCGGGATGTCGCTGTCGGCGAGCTCGGCCTCGAGGTGGGCGATGCCCTCCGGCGCCGCGAGCAGGCACACGGCGGTGATGTCGCTCGCGCCCTTGGCGGTGAGGTAGTCGATGGCCATGACGAGGGTGCCGCCCGTGGCGAGCATCGGGTCGAGGATGAAGACCTGCCGTCCGCTGAGGTCGTCGGGCAGCCGGTTGGCGTAGGTCGAGACCTCGAGGGTCTCCTCGTTGCGGACCATCCCGAGGAAGCCGACCTCGGCGCTCGGCAGCAGCTTGACCATCCCGTCGAGCATGCCGAGACCGGCGCGCAGGATCGGCACGATGATCGGCTTGGGGTTGGCCAGCTTGATCCCCGTCGTCGGCGCGACCGGGGTCGTGATCTCGAAGGGCTCGACCCGCACCTCGCGCGTCGCCTCGTAGGCGAGCAGCGTCACGAGCTCCTCGGCGAGCCGGCGGAAGGTCGGGCTGTCCGTCCGCTCGTCCCGCAGGTAGGTGAGCTTGTGCGCGATGAGCGGGTGGTCTGCGACGTGGACGTCCATGGGTGGAAACTTAGCGCGTGAGCGAGCCACCGCAGACCCCGACCGACGCGCAGACGTATGCCGCCTGGCTCGGCGAGGCGCTCGAGCTCGCCGCCGCGACCGTCGGCTCCCAGGACGTGCCGGTCGGCGCCGTCGTCGTCGACCCCGAGGGGCGGGTCGTCGGCCGCGGCCGCAACGTCCGGGAGGAGCAGTCGGACCCCACCGGGCACGCGGAGGTCGTCGCGCTCCGGGACGCGGCGGCGGCGCTCGGAGCCTGGCGGCTCACCGGCTGCACGCTCGTGGTCACCCTCGAGCCGTGCGTCATGTGCGCCGGCGCGGCGGCCGCGGCGCGGGTCGAGCGGGTCGTCTTCGGCGCGTGGGACCCCAAGGCCGGGGCATGCGGGTCCGTGTGGGACCTGCTGCGCGACCCCCTCGCGCTGCACCCCGTCGACGTGGTCGGGGGCGTCCGCGCGGAGGAGTCCGCGAGGCTGCTCGTCGATTTCTTCGAGGGCCGCAGGCTCCGGTAGGGTTCCCCTCGGTGGCGTGTCCGAGCGGCCTAAGGAGCACGCCTCGAAAGCGTGTGTGGGGGTAACTCCACCGTGGGTTCAAATCCCACCGCCACCGCCAGTCACCTGCGGAAACGTCGGCCCAAGCCTCTTCGGTGCGGGCCGGCGTTTGCCAGACTTGGCGTCATTGGCGTCATTGGCGTCATTGGCGTCATTGGCTGCGGCCCTCCGCCACTGTTCGTCGCGACCGGGCCGGACGGGCCCGGGCAGGTCCAGAGAACACGCGATCGCGGCATGCCCGGGCGTCCCATCCGAGGAGCGGCAAGGTCGGACGCCCGTCCGCGGCAGATGAGTGCGTGTCGAGCATCTGATATCGTCAGATATCTAGGAGGTAGACCATGCCCGACCTGTTGATTCGGAACTTCCCCGCCGAAGACCTCACCCTGCTCGATGAGCAGGCCGCCCGACTGGGCATCTCGCGGACCGAGTACCTGCGCCGCCACCTTCATCGGGAAGCCCGACGCACGTCAGCTTCGGTGACCGCCGGTGACCTTCGGGCGGTGGCCGAACTGCTGCCCGACCTTGACGACGACACGATCATGTCCGACGCCTGGTCGTGAACACGTCCTGGCTGATCGACAAGTCCGCCCTCGTTCGGCTCGGTTCAAGCCCGGACGCGCAGGAGTGGGCCAACCGCGTCGAGCGAGGACTCGTCGCCATCAGCACCGTCACCCTGCTCGAGGCCGGCTTCTCCGCCAGGTCAGCAGCCGACCTGGCCCGAGCGATGGGGTCCCCACCATTGGCCGCGATGCCGGTGGAGTACCTGACCCCCGCGGCCGAAGACCGCGCGGTCGAGGTGCAACGACTGTTGGCAGAGCGCGGCCAGCATCGCGCACCGTCCATCCCCGATCTGCTGATCGCGGCCGCCGCCGAACTGAACCAGCGCACCGTGCTGCACATGGACAAGGACTTCGACCTCATCGCAGAACTCACTGCCCAACCCGTTCAACGCCTCCGCATCGAGTAACAGGGGCAATCAGCTCGCACGGGCCGCGGCAAGAGCGGACGTTTGCTGGTCATGGCGTGTGCCCTTAAGTTGACGCCGGGCACGCAGGAAAAGGGAGTCTTCGGCGATGGGCACATGGGGTGTCGGGCCGTTTGAGAATGACGACGCGGTGGACTTCTTTGATGAGCTTGTCCGGGGCGGCGTGGCCCAGGCCCACCAAGGCGTTGGGCGGGCCTTGCGTCTGCCTTCAGGGCGCATCAACTACTCGCGCGGTGCGAAAGCCATCGCCGCGGCAGCACTAGTCGAAGGATGCATCGACGATGGGCGAGAGCGTGAGCCGGAGTTGCGAGAGTTCGCCGGCCAGCTCCGTGTCGACCTGCCCGACGAAGTGGTCAGGTCGGCCTATGACTCACTCATTCGCGTCGAGCAGGGCGAGAGCGAGGGGAGCGAGCTCTGGCTTGATGTCGAGACCTGGGCCGCGGCGCGGCAGGTCCTGCGGGACGTCAGGTCCCGGCTGGCGGCGGACCCCCGGGTGAGCGGTGTATGAAACCTAGAGCGTGACACCCTCTTCTGACCTTCTCTGACGGCGGCATGGTCGGACGCCCGTCCGACGAGAGGCAGATGAGGGAAGGCCCCTGAGGCAGCATATTGGATGCTACCCGGGTAGCATGACCTTCATGAAATTGAGCATCAGCCTGTCCGAAGAGGATGTCGCCGCCTTGGATCGGTACGTGCAGTCGGCCGGCGTACCGTCCCGGTCGGCTGCGATCCAGCGCGCCATTCGTATGCTGCAGGACCCCGAACTCGAGGCTGCCTACGCAGCCGCTTGGGACGAGTGGCAAGCATCGGGTGATGCGACCGCGTGGGAGGTCACCACCGCGGATGGGCTTGCCGATGCTGCGCGGTGAGATCCGCCTGACCGACCTGGATCCGGCACGGGCCAGCGAGGCGAACAAACGTCGGCCGGCAGTCATCGTGAGTAACGACCGCGCCAACACCAGTGCTGCACGGCTAGGACGCGGGGTAGTCACGATCGTGCCGGTCACCAGCAACGTCGCGCAGGTGTACCCGTTCCAGACCCTGCTGACCGCCCAGGAGACCGGCCTTCGCGTGGATTCAAAGGCGCAGGGGGAACAGATCCGCTCGGTATCCGTGGAGCGCTTGGGGTCAGTCATCGGCCGGGTCCCCGCTCATCAGATGGCCCAATTGGACGATGCCCTCCGCATCCACCTCCAGCTCTAGGGACGGAGGCCACATCAGCGGATGGTCGGACGTCCCGTCCGAGGAGCGGCATGGTCGGACGCCCGTCCGACGAGCGGCAGATGAGTAAATGGTCGGGCCACACGGCTTGCCTCGAACTCCAGCAAGACGTACATTTTTCTGTACAGGAGGCGATCATGAAGACGATGAGTTACACAGAGTCCCGTGCCCACTACGCCGAGGTGCTCGACGCCGTCGCCAACGACCGCGAAGAGGTCGTCATCACCCGAGCGGGGCACGAGCCGGTCGTCATCGTCTCCCTTGACGACTACGAGTCCCTACGGGAGACCGCCTACCTGATGCGGTCGCCGGCCAACGCCCGACGCCTGCTCGACGCGATGGAGCGCCTCGAGGCCAGCGGAGGCCAGGCCCACGATCTCATCGAGACCGAGTGACGTGCTGCTCGTCTGGGACGAGAACGCGTGGGACGACTACCTCTGGTGGCAGGCGCAGGACCGCAAGGTGCTCAAGCGCATCAACGCACTTCTGGTCGACATCCAACGCAACGGCAACGAGGGCATCGGCAAGCCCGAGGCTCTGAAACACGACTTCGCCGGCTACTGGTCCCGACGAATCACCGATGAGCATCGCCTGGTCTACAAGATCACCAGCGATGAAGTCCGCATCGCTGCTTGTCGATACCACTACGGATAGCCACTCGGTCTGCGGCAATGTCGGGCGAGCGTAGCCGCCCTCAACGCGGCAGATCCGCGCGTTACTTCAGGGCAGAAGATCCCAGTACTGCCGCCGGGCCGGCATCGCGTGGATGACCATCTCCTCGCCACTCTGGAAGATCAGCACAACGATCTCCAGCAGTCGCGTTTGAGTGTCGAACCCGAGCCGCAGCTCGCGGCGTGGCCACTCCTCTTCCTCCAGGGGCTCGATCCACAGCGACAGGTCGGCAGCGTGGACCGCGTCCTCGGGCAGGACCCCGTGCTTGAGTGCACTGCGGTGGACCTTCACGCGGCGTAGCCGGCCAGGGCCCGTCGGATCGCCTCGGAGCGAGACAGGTGCTCCCGCGCCGCGTAGTCATCGAGCGCCGCGATCTCCTCGGCGGTAAGCCGCACGGCGATGACTTGCGTGGGCTCGGCTCCACGCCCCGGGCGCCCTCGCCCGCGGCGCTTCAGCTGCTCGACGTCATAACCAGCCTCGGCTTCGTCCGCCCACTTCTGGATCTGCTCGTCCGTCACTTGGTCATCACCCGGCATGACAAAATCGTATAACGAAAACCGATCGTCGGGGAAGGCCGCGTCCGATCATTGCCAGGATCAGTCTTCTAAGTGCCGGCGGCCATGTATGCGGCGAGGATGTAGTTGGGATGGCGGTCGAGGTTCTTGCGGGCCCGGTCGTAGCGCATGGTGGTGCGCGGGTCAGCGTGGCGGGCGGCGATCTGGACGTCGCGTAGGTCGACGCCGGCGTCGAGCATGGTGGTGACGAAGGTGTGGCGCAGCATGTGGGGGTGCATCCGGGCGACGTGGACGCCCCCGGCCTCGGCGAGGCGGTGCAGTCGCCGCGTGGCGCAGTGGCGGTCCATCCGGGTGCCGCGGCTGGTCCGCAGGATCGGGCCGTCGATACGTCCGTCGACAGCGCGGTCGATGGCGCGGGCCACTGCCGGCGGCAGCGGTGTCAGGACGACCTTGCCGCCTTTGCCGGTGACGCGCAGGACGCGGTGGCCGTGTTCCTCGCCAAGATCTTGATGCTCGCGCCGCAGGCTTCGAAGATCCGCAGCCCGAGGAGCCCGAGCATCGCGACGAGAGCGAAGTCGTTGACGTTGCTGGAGGTGCGACCGCTCGCGAGCATGGCTTCGAACTGCAGGTGGGTCAGCCCGAGGGTGGGTGACTCGGTGGGCACGTTCGGCCGGCGGATGTGCTCGGCTGGTGAGTGTGCGAGGACGGCGTCGATGACGCAGGTTCGGTAGAACCCGGCGACGACGGCGATGCGTCGGCTCACGGTGGAGGGCTTGTAGCGGCGGGTCTCCTGCATCCAGCGGATGTAGAGCTCGAGGTGGGGTCGCTGCGCGGTCAGCGGGTCCAGGCCATGGCTACTGCACCAGGTCAGATACGCGCGTAGGTCGGACTCGGTGTGGACCCGGGACTGGCCCTTGAACCGGGCCAGGTAGGCCGCGACAGCGCGTCTGAGCGTGTCAGATTCGGGAGGCAGTGGGATCGGGACCAGGACGTTCTCGTAGGTGCTCATCTGCAAGCGTGACCCCGGTCCGACACTCGGGAAAACGTCCGTAACCACGCCAGTCGCGGCATCTCCGGACGTCGCTCGGGCGCGGTTGGTCTAGGGCTGCGGGGGGCTGAGGGTGAGCCAGTGCTCGTCCACTTTGAAGCCCAAGGCGGCGTTCGCCGCGAGGATGCCCCGGTTCTCGTCGGAACCGCCTGTGCGAACCACCGTCACGCCGTCGCGGCTCAACGCCAGTAGCGAGGCCGCCTTGACCGCTGTCGCCAACCCGCTACTGCGTCGGTGCTGCGCGACGACGGTGAAGCCGACCTCGGCGCGGTTGTCGTCGACGTCGACGAAGGTCATGGCGACCAGGTCCGCCTCGCTGTCGAACACGCCGAACCCGCGACGACTCGCGGACGGGGAGGCCGAAGCTGCGGTCAGTGGCGAGTGAACGGTCGCGACGCCGCCGGGATAGTCGGTGATCGTGGCAGCGTCCAAACTCAACGCTGCTGGCACATCGGCCGCCTGAAGTTCACGGCAGGTGGTCTGCGGTGGCAGGGAGGCAATGCATTCGGTCCACCGCGCCAGCTGCTGCGATGTCACCTCCACGCGGGCCGCCCAGGACCGCGCTATGACCGTCCAGCCTTCCTCGATCAGTGACGGGTATAGCTGGTCATCGTCGCGGAGGACCAGTGCATCGGCTGGCACAGCGGGCAGCCTGACACACATGGCCTTCTCTGCGCCTCGTGGCAGATTCGGACGAGCGTAGCCGTCCTCAGCGCGGCAGGATCGGACGTCCCGTCCGCGGCAGGATCGGACGTCCCGTCCGCGGCAGGATCGGACGTCCCGTCCGCGGCAGGATCGGACCGTCCCGTCACGCGGCACCGGAGCGGACGTCAAGTCCGCGGCAGGATCGGACGTCACGTCCGCGGCATGTCCGGTAACCCTTACGCGTGCCCGTGCGTGCTAGTTGTCAGTTCACGCTCAGGTCGCGACACTCGGCGTCATGGGCAAGTACAGATGGCGGACTGAGATCAGACGCAAGTTGCCCTGGTTCCTGGTCGATCTGGGCATAACAGCCAAGGGGCGCCGGGACTGCGGTGACCACGAGTGGTACCGGGAGCACGACGACGTCTGGCGCTGCTACCACTGCAAACCTGGCGAGTATGTCGGGGAGGACCCCTACGTCAACGAAGTACTTCGCGACCTCGGGTAGTCGCCCAGGCGATGCATGGGGGACGGTCGATCGTCCGCGTCGCGGCATCTGCGGACGTTTGCTTCCGTCGCTCCCTCGGCGCGGCGGGCGCTAATGCTCCAGGCCATGGACTCATTCCAGTCTCATTCGCGCGTGTTCGGCATGCGTCGGGATAGCCCGTCCGGGGAATCCCTGACCCCGCGATCACCCTTGAGACCCCCGGGCAACGGTGGGTTCCAGAGCTCGAAAGAGTCTGTTGGGTGGGCAACTCCACCGTGGGTGCAGATCCCACCGCCACTGTCAGTCACCTGCACAAACGCCGGTCGGAGCCCTCGGGGCCCCGGCCGGCGTTGTCACTCCTGGCCCTTCGAGTCCGCGCCGCTCCTCCGAGAGGAGGGTGCCGTCATATCAATGGGACCCAGTGCCCACCCGCACAACCCTGCGATGGCGCAGGTGCGGGCCCGGGCGATCCCTCAGACATTTCGTGGAGCTCAACGCCCCATTCGGCGTACCGTGGTCTGAGGAGCGCTGCTGTTTGGAGGGGGCGGATGGTCGCGACGATGCGGGTCGGCCTCCTTGGAGGGGTCGAGATCTCGGGAGCAGATCCGGCTCAGCTCCGGGGTTCCTCTCGTGCAGTGTCGTTGCTCGCCTACCTTGCTTTCCACTCGGAGATACCGCAGTCGCGGGCCCATCTTGCGGGTGTGCTGTGGCCGGACTCGGCGGGGGCCCAGGCCCGGACGAACCTTCGCCGGGAGCTTCATCATCTGCGTGCGCTGCTGGGTGAGCACACGTGCCTGCAGGTCGACGGCGCGTCCTTGTGCTGGCGTTCCGATCCGGACGTCGTGGTTGACATCCTCGAGTTCCTCGACGCGTACCACGGTGCGATCGCAGCCATCGGATCGGGCCATCGAGACGGCGTCGAGGTGCACGGTGGCCGCGCGCTGGCGCTGTTCAAGGGTCCTTTTCTGGCTGGATGCTACGACGACTGGGCCCTGGCCGTCCGGGAGGAGCTGAGACGGACGTGTCTGGACCTCTGCGACAAGGTGGTTCGATACTGGCTCGCCCACGGCGACCCGGCCTCTGCGCTGGTCTTCGCTCGGAGGCGAGTTCTGCTGGATGACCTGGATGAACCCGGGTACCGCCTCCTCATGAAGGCTCAGCTTGCGACGGGGGATCGAGCGGGCGCCATGCGGACATATCACCGATGCGCCTCGCTCCTGGAACGCGAACTCGGCATCGGTCCGTCGCCCCAGACCCGGGCGGAGCTCGACGCCGCCCTGGCCGGCCCACGCCGGAAGCGGGACGATGCCTCGATCGGCGCCACCGAGACCTCGCTGCTGTCGTTGTCGCCCGAGCTCGTCGGGCGGGTGCCCGAGCGGGCGTGGCTCGAGTCCGCCTGGGAAGCGGCCCAGAGCCATCCGGGCTTCCTCGTCGTGACGGGGGAGGCTGGGGTCGGCAAGACCCGGCTGATGTCCGAGTTCGCCGATGCGGTAGGAACACGCCACACCCTTGTCGCGGGCACGCGGTGCTTCCCCGCCACTGGCGCCGCGCCCTTGGCGCCGGTGGCGGACTGGCTGAGGAACCCGCACCTGCAAGCGGCGATCGCGCGGCTGGAGCCGGTCTGGCTCGCCGAGGTGCGTCGGCTCGTCCCCGAGGATGAAAGCCCGGCTGATCCGGGAAACGGGGTGCGCGCCAAGGTAGACGCGTGGCAACGGCTGCGGTTCTTCGAAGGTCTCGCGCGGGCCTTTCTTGCCGTTGACCGCCCGCTCCTGCTCACGGTCGACGATCTTCAGTGGTGTGACAAGGCCACGATGTCGTGGCTGTCGTTCCTGATCTCCTACGCGGGCTCCGCGCCGCTGCTCGTCGCCGCGACGGCGCGCGAGGACGAGCTGGGTCGAGGCGACCTGGCCGGTGCACTGCATGACATGCGCGGGGCCGGTCAGGCCGATGTCAGACGGATCGACAACTTGTCGTCCTCAGAGACCAGTGAGCTGGCCCGGAGGTTGGCCGGTCGCGCCGTGACCGACGACGAGCTGGGCCTGCTGATGTCCGCGACGGCCGGCAATCCTTTCTATCTGCTCGAAGCCCTGCGCGCGGCGAGCTCGTCGCCGGGGCGGATCGACGCAACCGGCCTTCAGGACGTGCTGACGGGCCGGTTCGCGCGCTTGTCGGGGACGGCCCAGGAGCTGCTCGCCCTGGCGGCAGCAGTCGGCCGTGACTTCACCATTGACCTGCTGATCGAGGCGTCCGACCTCGAGGAGGGCGCGGTGGTCCGGGTGGTCGACGAGCTGTGGCGCCAGCGAATCTTCCATGAGCACGGGCGCGGCTACGACTTCGCTCACGACCTGCTTCGCACGGCGGCATACGAGGCCATCAGCCCACCCCGGCGGTGGCTCCTGCACAGGCGGCTGGCCCAGGCTTTGGAGCTGCTCTACGCCGACCGCATCGACGCCGTCGCAGCTCAGCTCGCCGAGCAGTACGACCGCAGCAGCCGGCCCGAACGCGCGCTTCCCTACTACGAGCGTGCCGCTCGCCGCGCCACCGCTGTCTTCGCGCATGCCGAAAGTGTTCGTCTCTGGCAGCGATGCCTGGTGCTGATCGCGGAGCTCCCAGCCAGCAAACAGCGCGACGAGCGCGAGCTGAGTGTCCTTCTTGAGCTGCTCCCGCCGATGAACGCGTGGCGCGGCTACGCCTCAACCGGGCTGGAGAAGCACGAGCGGCGCACAGCACAGCTCGGTGCGCGTCTCGAGCTGGTCGACGTCCAGTGCACGGCCGCGATCGCCCTCTGGGCCACGACGTACGTCCAGGGCCACATCTCGGAAGCGCACGGGTGGGGAACGCAGGCGCTGGCCCTGTCCAGGCAGTGTCCTGACCTGGCCGCCCAGGCCCATCTGGCCGTTGCGGGGTCGGGGCTCGGCCTGGGGCTGCTGCAGCTGGCGGAGGGGCATTTCCGGCTGGCCTGTGAGATGTCCGGTGAGTCCGACTCCTTGCCCATCGGTACCCGGACGAGTGTCCACGCCTCGGGCTGGTGGGCGCACGGGCGGTGGCTTCTCGGTGACGAAGCCGGCGCCGTCGCGTGCAGCGCAGAGTCCGTGCGGAGCGCCCGCCTCATCGACCATCCGTACTCACTGGCGGTGGCCCTGGCGTATGCAGCGGTCACCCATCACCTTCTCGGGGACCGGCCCGGATTGGATGGTGTGTTGGCGGAGCTTGCGGCGGTGTGCGACCGCTACGGCTTCGCCTACTACCGGGACTGGGCGAGGGTTCTCACCGGCTGGGCGCAGGGCGGACCAGCCGGGGTGGCTACCGTGAAGCTGGGGATCGACTCACTGGAGCGGGACGGCTCGTTGGCCCGGATGCCGTACTGGCTCAGCCTGCTGGCCGATCTGCACTGCCGTGAGGGGGATACCACCGCCGCCCGCGCCACGCTGGATGCAGCCGTTGCGTCCGCCATCGAACACGATGACCGGTGGTGGCTGCCGGAGGTCCTGCGCGCCCGCGCGGTTCTGGAGCCGCCCTCGGGCGCCGTCCGACTACTCGAACGGGCTGTCGTCGTCGCCGAGTCGCAGTCGAACGTGGCCCTGCTGACCCGCTGCCGCGTCGACCTCGAAAAGCTGGTCGGCCCCTGACGGCACAGCGTTCGCGGCGATGATCCCGCGCGAACGGTTCGGGAACGCTGATCTGCCTAGCGTCATCGACGACGCATCCGGCATACCTCAGACCGAACAGGGGAATCACGATGACGCAGTCAATCGTCACGCGGGCCGCTTCGCAGCCCCTCCGCACGGCTCCCGCCATCCGCAGCATCCAGGCCTGTCCTGAGTGCGGTCGGCCGGCCATGGTCGTCGACCGGTTCACTCTCCCCTCGACGGACGGCCCGGTGGAGCACTTTCGCCTGTCGTGCGCCGGCGGCCGTCACCACCTCACCCTCATCTTCGAAGGACACCAATCATGACGAACACGATGGCACCCGACGGCGTCCCCACGTTGTCACCTGACTTTCCCTACGGTGAGCTCGACGCCCAGACCCGGGGCCCGCTGATCCTGCCGGACAGCGACCGCTATGACGAAGCGCGCGCGGTCTACAACGCCATGATCGACAAACGGCCTTCGGCCGTGCTGCGCTGTCACGACGTTGCTGACGTCGTGGCCGGGGTCCGGTTCGCCCACGACCACGGCCTCGAGCTGGCGGTCCGTGGCGGCGGTCACAACGCGGCCGGTCTCGGTGTCTGGGACGACGCCCTGGTGCTCGACCTCGCTCCGATGCGCAGCACCACGGTCGACCCCACCGAGGGAACGGTCCGCGTCGACGGCGGCTGCACCTGGGGCGACGTCGACCACGCCACCGTCGCCTTCGGGATGGCCACACCCTCTGGCTTCCTTGCGAGCACGGGGGTCGGGGGCCTGGCCCTCGGCGGGGGCATCGGTTACCTCACCCGCCGGTTCGGGCTCACCGTGGACAACCTGCTGGCCGCAGACGTCGTCCTCGCCGACGGATCACTGGTGCGAGCCGACAACGAGACCCACCCCGACCTCTTCTGGGCGTTGCGCGGGGGCGGCGGGAACTTCGGCGTCGTCACCTCCTTCACCTTCAGGTGCCACCCGATCGGGGACAACGGCACGATCTTCGGCGGCCCCGTCTTCTATGACCTGGCCGACACGAGGGAGGTGATGCAGTGGTATCGCGAGCTCCTGCCCAACCTGCCCGAAGAGCTCAACGGTTGGATCGCCCTGCTTACCGTCCCTCCGGTGGCGCCCTTCCCGGAGGACCTCTGGGGACGCAAGGTGTGCGGCATCGTCTGGTGCTACACCGGCCCGCTCGAGAAGGCCGAAGAGGTCACCTCCCCCGTTCGGGAGTTCGGAAATCCCCTCATGGTCGGCTTGCACGAGATGCCCTTCAACGCGCTGCAGCAAGCCTTCGACGGGCTGTACCCGGCCGGACTGCAGTGGTACTGGCGATCCGACTTCTGCAACGAGATCACTGACGCCGCCATCGAGGTGCACGAGAAGTACGGTCCGCTCCTACCCACGGGTCACTCCACGATGCACATGTATCCGGTCGGAGGCGCCGCGTCCAGAGTCCCCGCGAGCGCCACCGCGTTCGCCCACCGCGAGGGCGGCTGGGCCGCCGTCATCGTGGGCGTGGACCCCGATCCCGCGAACGCGGGAACGATCTCCGAGTGGGCCAAGGACTACTGGTCGGAGCTACACCCGACGGCCGCGAGCGGGACGTACGTCAACTTCCTGATGAACGAGGGTGCTGACCGCGTCCGCGACTCCTACGGGCCGAACTACGAGCGCCTCACCGCAATCAAGGGCCGCTACGACCCGAGCAACCTGTTCCACGTCAACCAGAACATCCCACCCAACCAGTCGACGTAGACGAGGTCAGGTGCTGGCGTTTCTCGAGGGGGCGCTTGAGCGCTTGGAGGTCCTTGCGGTTGGCGCGACGCATGGCTGCCGCCATCACCGGGTGTAGGTCGTCTGCATCGGAAACGGGCCTTCGGCGGTGCTCATCACGAACCGTTCGGCGTCCACCATCTCGCGCACCTCGTAGGTGTAGGCGATGCGACGTCCCAGGAAATGCGCGACGAAGGCGATGCGTGACCCACTGTTGCAGCGGGGGTGTCCGCCAGGCAACGGAACTGATGTTCACGCACCAGCGAGGAGCGCTCTCAAGGTCGGACGCGAAAACCGCGACCCGGTCACGGCCTGCGTCGATATGGATGGAGGATTTCAGGCCCACCGTCACTGATCGAGCCTGGGTGCGCCCCGAGGGGGAACCGTTGTGGCAGTCAGTGACCCTGCTGGCCGATTCCGGGGCGTAGCGGTGCGTGGTCCGGAGGGCTGGCGGATGCCCTCGGCGTAGTGACGACCCGGAGCCCACCGGGCTCGCGAACATCGACCTCTCACGGCCAGCAGACCTCAAGGATGGGCTGCTCCGCGGAGTCGTTGCCTCATCGCACCCTCCTCGAGGGGTCCCCGGTGCGCTCAGCGAGAGGACCGGTGAAAACCCCTACACCTATGGGTCGGGGAGCCGGACACGCACGGCGGCGATGAGGGGGCCGGCCGCCCCGTCGCGAAAGGGATCAAACGGAAACCCCCCATGACGACGCGTCCTGACGGTTAGCCTGCTCATGGGTCTGCACAGCCGGGGGGCTAGGTAGACGCGTCGCGGCCGGGGGGCCGGCGATTCGGGGAATGAGCGCTTCGGCGAGGGGGACGTCTTCCATGACGTATTCGCACGTGTCCACGGTCGTCCGTCCGAGCAGGCGACGGCACGCGTGGTGGACCCTCGTCCTCGTGCTCGCCCTCGCCGCCGCCTCGGTCCTCGGAGCGGATCCACACCTGCCCGGGGCGGTGGCCGCGGAGAACCCGGTCGTCGTGGAGAACCGCCTCCCCGGGACGACGTCGTGGCAGATGGGCGCGCCGGGGACGGCCGTCAGCAACGACGCGACCGGTCAGATCAAGGGCTACGCCTCGGCCACGAGCGTCAACAAGGGCGGCCAGGTCGACTTCATGGTGAGCGTCAGCCCCTCCCAGTCCTTCACGGCGGACGTGTACCGGACCGGCTACTACGGCGGCACCGGCGCCCGGCTCGTCCTACAGACCGGCTCGATCCAAGGGACGAAGCAGCGCACCTGCACGCCGGACCCGAGCAACGGCCTCATCGAGTGCGGGTGGACCCCGACCTACACCCTCGCGGTCCCGGCCTCGTGGACAAGCGGGGTCTACCTCGTCAAGCTGACCAATGCGCAGAACTACCAGAACTACATCACCTTCGTCGTGCGCGACGACGCCCGCACGGCGGACCTCCTTTACCAGCAGAGCGTCACGACCTACCAGGCGTACAACAACTACCCGGCCGACGGGTCGACCGGCAAGAGCCTCTACGAGTACAACAGCTACGGACCGGCCGTGCCCTCGTCCGGCACCCCCCGCGCCGCCAAGGTGTCCTTCGACCGCCCCTACTCCGACGAGGCCGGCGCGGGTCAGTACCCCGCTTGGGAGCAGTACTACGTCCGCTGGCTCGAGTCCGCAGGCTACGACGTCAGCTATTCGACCGACCTCGACACCCACACCTCGGGCAGCCGGCTGCTCGACTTCAAGGGGTTCCTGTCGGTCGGACACGACGAGTACTGGTCCAAGGCGATGCTCGACGCCGTGACGTCCGCTCGCGACTCCGGGGTCAACCTCGGCTTCTTCGGGTCGAACACCGCGTACTGGCAGGTGCGGTTCGAGCCGTCGTCCGCGGGAGCGGCCAACCGGATCATGGTCTGCTACAAGTCCGCAGCGGGCGATCCCGTCAAGGACGCGACGTCGACTGGGCTCTGGCGTGACCCCCCCGCCAGTCGACCCGAACAGGGTCTCGTCGGGGTCCAGTACACGGCGCACCTGATGAACGAGGGGCGCGGTGCGATGTACGTCGTCAAGGGGAGCAGCAACTGGGTCTGGGCCGGCACCGGGGTGTCCGACGGGACACAGATCCCGGGCGTCCTCGGCTACGAGACCGACCGCCTCGAGGCGGCCTACCCGCCGCCGGTGTCGACGAGCTACACGATCCTGTCCGAGTCGCCCGTCACCGACGTGGGCGGTCGCTCCGAGGTGGCGAACACCGCGATCTACCAGGCGCCCAGCGGGGCCTGGGTCTTTGCGAGCGGGAGCAACTACTGGAGCAACGGCCTCGGCCTGCCCGGGGGCACTGACTCCCGCATCCAGCGGGCGACGGCGAACGTCCTCGACCGGTTCCTCGTCGTCACGGCAACGACGCCGCCCGCGCCGCCGAGCGGCCTGGCCGCCGCCGCCCCGTCGTCCTCACAGGTCGACCTCACGTGGGTGGACAACGCGACCGACGAGACGGGATACGTCGTCGAGCGCTCACCCAACGGTGCGGACTCCTGGACCGTCGTCGACGCCCTCCCGGCGGGCAGCACGAGCTACCGCGACAGCGGACGGACCGCCTCGACGCCCTACTGGTACCGGGTGAAGGCGGTCAACGGCGCCGGGGCCTCCGCCTACTCGTCCAGCGCGTCCGTGACGACCGGTGAGCCCACTGCTGCCCTGTTCTCCGAGTCATTCCCGGGTGCGGATGGTTCGGCATGGGACGGCTCGCGCTGGACGACCGACCTCGGGGCGTCGGGGACCATGGACGTGCGCGGCGGCGAGGGCCGGATGCGGATCGAGAACGTGTCGGGGGCCCGGGTCCGTGCCGTGGCGAAGTCGCCGCAGCTCGTCGACTCCGACCTGCTCACCTCGGTGCGCTACGGGTCGACGTCGCCGCGCGGGTACCTCTACTTGTTTGCACGCGCGAGCGGGGACTGGGTCGGGACGTATGCCGGGTCCGCCTACTTCCTGCAGCTGATCAACAACGACGGCGCGGCCCAGCTTTGGAAGTCCTCGTCGGGCGCGACGACCAGTCTGGCCAACGTGTCCGGGGTGGCCGCGGTGACAACGTCCAAGCAGTGGGTGCGCCTGCAGGTAAAGGGTTCCACGATCCGCGCGAAGGTGTGGACCGACGGGACGCCAGAGCCGCCTGCCTGGGAGATCACCGCCACGGACACCTCGGTCACGGGCGCCGGCGTGGCCCAGACCCTTTGGCTGCGCTCGTCGTCCGCGACGGCCGCGCAGGACGTCTTCCTCGACGACCTGACCGTGACCGATCCGTCCGCGGTGGCGAACGCACCGGCGGCGCCGAGCGGCCTTTCGGCGACCGCCACGTCCCCCTCCACGATCGACCTCACGTGGACCGACAACGCGACCAACGAGACGGCATACGTCGTCGAGCGGTCGCCCAACGGCACCGACTCGTGGGCCGTTGTGGCGCCGACGCTGCCGGCAGGCACGACGAGCTACACCGATGGAGCCCTCACCGCGGCGACGAAGTACTGGTACCGCGTCCGGGCGACGAACGCCACCGGTTCGTCGGCCAGCTCGGCCACGGCTTCCGCCACGACCCAGTCGCTTCCCCCGCAGGGGACGCCTCCGGACGCCCCGACGCAGCTCGCGGCGGTCGCGACGGCAGCAACCGCCGTCGACCTCACGTGGACCGACAACGCGAGCGACGAGACGGCCTACGTCGTCGAGCGGTCGCCCGACGGCACCGGCTCGTGGTCGGTGCTGGCCGGGTCGCTGCCCGCGGGGACGATGAGCTTCCACGACACGGGGGTGGACGCGTCGACGAGTTACTGGTATCGCGTCAAGGCGGTCAACGACATCGGCCCGTCGCCCTACTCCGCTGTGGCTGGCGCCACGACCCCGGCGCCGCCGGCCACCGTGCCCGCTGCCCCCTCCGGCCTGCTGGCCGCGGCCTCGTCGCCGGAGGCGGCCGACCTCTCATGGGTGGACAATGCGAGCGACGAGACGGCCTACGTCGTCGAGCGCTCACCGGGCGGCACCGGCTCCTGGGCCGTCGTCGCCAGCGGTCTCGCAGCGGGGACGACGACGTTCCGCGACAGCGGGCTCACGCCGTCGACCGCCTACGCGTACCGCGTCCGGGCGACGAACGGCGCCGGGCCGTCCGGATACTCGAACGTCGCGACGGCGACCACGCCGGCACCGACGCCCACGGTCCCGACCGCCCCGACCGGTCTGGGCGCGGCGCCAGTCTCCCCATCGGCCGTGGACCTCGCGTGGACGGACAATGCGAGCGACGAGACGGGCTACGTCGTCGAGCGGTCCCCCAACGGGACGGCGGCCTGGGCGGTCGTCGCCGGGTCGCTGCCCGCCGGGACGACGACCTACCGCGACACCACGGTCGCTGCCTCCTCCGCGTACTCGTACCGGGTGAAGGCGGTCAACGGGGCCGGTTCCTCGACCTACTCGAACACGGCCACCGCGAGCACCCCCGACGGCGGAGCCACGTTCTCCGAGTTGTTCCCGGGTGCGGACGGCTCCGCGTGGGACGGCTCGCGCTGGACGACCGACCTCGGGGCGTCGGGGACCATGGACGTTCGTGGTGGCGAAGGTCGGATGCGGATCGAAAACGTGTCGGGGGCCCGGGTCCGGACCGTGGCGAAGGCGCCGAAGCTCCTCGACTCCGATCTGTTGGTGTCGGTGCGCTACGGCTCGACCTCGCCGCGCGGGTACCTCTACCTCTTCGGTCGAGCGAGCGGGGACTGGGTCGGGACCTATGCCGGGTCCTCCTACTTCCTGCAGCTGATCAACAACGACGGCGCGGCCCAGCTGTGGAAGTCGCAGGGCGGGTCGACGACGAGCCTGGCCAACGTGCCGGGGGTGGCCGCGGTGACGACGGCCAAGCAGTGGGTGCGGCTGCAGGTGTCGGGCTCGACGATCCGCGCGAAGGTGTGGACCGACGGGACGGCGGAGCCCTCGGCGTGGGAGATCACCGCGACGGACACCTCGATCACGGCGGCCGGTGTGCCCCAGACGTTATGGCTGCGCTCGTCGTCCGCGACGGCGGCGCAGGAGGTCTTCCTCGACGACCTGACCGTGACGGACCCGTCCGCAGCGGCCACCGTGCCGGCGGCCGCGAGCGGACTGGCGGCGACGGCGGTCTCGACGAGCGAGGTCGACTTGTCGTGGGTCGACAACGCGAACGACGAGACGGCATACGTCGTCGAGCGCTCACCCAACGGAACCGACTCGTGGGTCGGCCGCGGAGGCAGTCTGCCCGCCGGGTCGACGAGCTTCCGCGACACGGCCCTCACCGCCTCGACGGCCTACTGGTACCGGGTCCGCGCGACGAACGCCGTGGGCCCGTCGGCCTGGTCCAACGTCGCGACCGCGACGACGCAGGCTCCGGCGCCGAGCGCTCCTGCATCCCCGAGCGGCTTGACGGCGACCGCTCCGTCCGCGTCGTCCGTGGACCTGTCCTGGGTGGACAACGCCACGGACGAGACGGCGTATGCCGTCGAGCGCTCCCTCAACGGGACCGACGGGTGGACGTCCGCCGGCTCCCTCGCCGCCGGGACGAGCACGTTCCGCGATACGGGTCTGACGGCTTCGACGGCCTACTGGTACCGGGTCCGGGCGACGAACGCCGTTGGCCCGTCGGCTTGGTCCAACGTCGCGACCGCGACGACCCAGGCGCCGGTGCCCACGGCCCCCACCGCCCCGAGCGGACTCACCGCATCGGCGGCGTCATCGGCCGCGATCGCCCTCAGCTGGGTGGACAACGCCAGCGACGAGACGGCGTACGTGGTGGAGCGTTCGCCGGACGGGACGGGTTCCTGGACCGTCGTCGCGGGTTCCCTCGCGTCCGGGACCACGGCCTACAGCGACACAGGACTGTCCGCGTCGACCGCCTACTCCTACCGGGTCAAGGCGACCAACCTCGCTGGCTCGTCGACGTACTCGAACGTGGCCACGGCGACCACCCAGGCGCCGGCTCCGACGGTTCCGGCCGCGCCTTCTGGCCTCAC
The DNA here is from genome assembly GCA_963764195.1 of uncultured Actinomycetota bacterium. Lineage (GTDB taxonomy): Bacteria > Actinomycetota > Actinomycetes > Actinomycetales > Dermatophilaceae > JBDSSS01. The sequence goes on along the minus strand of CAVXRG010000001.1, from coordinate 59,446 downwards.
GGCGGCGGCGGCTTCGTCGACGTCTGTCGACCTGTCGTGGGTCGACAACGCGAGTGATGAGACGGCCTACGTCGTGGAGCGCTCGCCCAACGGCACGGACTCCTGGACGGTGCTCGCCGGGACCCTGCCGCCGGGCACAAGCAGTTACTCAGACACCGGGCTGGACGCCTCGACGTCGTACTTCTACCGGGTGCGGGCAACGAACGTCGCCGGCTCCTCGACCTACTCGGACGTCGCCACGGCGACCACCCAGGCGCCGGTTCCGACGGTTCCGGCCGCGCCTTCTGGCCTCGCGGCGGCGGCGGCTTCGTCGACGTCTGTCGACCTGTCGTGGGTCGACAACGCGAGTGATGAGACGGCCTATGTCGTGGAGCGCTCGCCCAACGGGACCGGCTCCTGGACGGTGCGGGCGGGCTCCCTGCCGGCGGGTTCGACGAGCTACAGCGATACGGGCCTGACTGCGTCGACGGCGTACTTCTACCGGGTCGTGGCTCAGAACGGGGCCGGGTCATCGGCCCCGTCCAACGTCGCGACCGCGACGACACCGGCGCCGGTTCCGACGGTTCCGGCCGCGCCTTCTGGCCTCACGGCGGCGGCGGCTTCGTCGACGTCTGTCGACCTGTCGTGGGTCGACAACGCGAGTGATGAGACGGCCTACGTCGTGGAGCGCTCGCCCAACGGGACCGGCTCCTGGACGGTGCGGGCGGGCTCCCTGCCGGCTGGTTCGACGAGCTACAGCGATACGGGCCTGACTGCGTCGACGGCGTACTTCTACCGGGTGCGGGCAACGAACGTCGCCGGCTCCTCGACCTACTCGGACGTCGCCACGGCGACCACCCAGGCGCCGGTTCCGACGGTTCCGGCCGCGCCTTCTGGCCTCACGGCGGCGGCGGCTTCGTCGACGTCTGTCGACCTGTCGTGGGTCGACAACGCGAGTGATGAGACGGCCTACGTCGTGGAGCGCTCGCCCAACGGGACCGGCTCCTGGACGGTGCGGGCGGGCTCCCTGCCGGCTGGTTCGACGAGCTACAGCGATACGGGCCTGACTGCGTCGACGGCGTACTTCTACCGGGTGCGGGCAACGAACGCTGCTGGTTCCTCGGCGCACAGCAGTGTGGCCTCGGCGACGACTCAGGAGCCTCCGTCGCTCTTTGCCGAGACCTTCACCGGTGCGACCGGGTCGGTGTGGGACACGACGCGGTGGACGACCGACACGGCCGGGACGGGCACGGCGGACCTCGTCGGCGGCGAGGGGCGGATGAGGTTCGAGAACGTCTCGGGGGCCCGGGTGCAGATGGTGGCGAAGACGACCCCGGTCGTCGACTCCGACCTGCTCTCGTCATTCCGCTACGACTCGATCACCGCGCGCGGCTACCTCTACTTCTTCGCGAGAGGGTCGGGCAACTGGGTTGGGGGCTATCCGGGCTCGTCGTACTTCGTCCAGCTGATCAACAACGACAGTGCCGCCCAGATCTGGAAGTCCGTCAACGGTGTCACCACGAGCCTGGCCAACGTGTCCGGGGTGTCGTCAGTCACGACCTCCAAGCAGTGGGTGCGGCTGCAGGTCGTGGGCTCCTCGATCCGGGTGAAGGTCTGGACGGATGGCACGCCGGAGCCGACGGCCTGGGAGGTCAGCGTGACCGACACGACCATCACGACGGCCGGGGTCCCGCAGCTGAAGTGGCTGCGCTCCTCCTCGTCAACGGCGGCCCGCGAGGTCTTCATCGACGACCTGGTGGTGGGCAGGCCCTGACGGGCAGTTTCGGGGTCGGGGCGGAACTCGCGTACGATGGCCGGTGTCGTATCGACGACTGGTGGCGGACGTCGACGCGCAGACACGGTCGAGTGGGCTCCACGTCCAGGACCGGCGCAGCTCCCATCGCCACCGCCAAGAGACGAAGGCGCCTCGAGCAGAGCTCGGGGCGCCTGCCTCTTTTTCGGCCCCACCACCTGACGGAGACCCCTCGTGACGACGAGCCCCCCTGCCCCTGCCCTCAACCCCCGCCGACCGTCGCCGGCCCACCACGGCTCACCCTCGGTGCTCGAGGCGCTGCGCAGCCCGCGGATGCTCCGGACCGAGGTGCTCGCCGGACTCGTCGTCGCCCTCGCCCTCATCCCCGAGGCGATCTCCTTCTCGATCATCGCCGGGGTCGACCCCCGGGTGGGCCTCTTCGCCTCCTTCACGATGGCCGTGTCCATCGCTTTCCTGGGCGGGCGGCCGGCCATGATCTCGGCGGCGACCGGTGCCATCGCCCTCGTCGTCGCCCCGGTCGTGCGCGACCACGGGCTCGACTACCTCGTCGCGACGGTGATCCTCGGCGGCCTGATCCAGGTGCTGCTCGCGGTGACCGGGGTGGCGCGGCTGATGCGCTTCATCCCCCGGTCGGTCATGGTCGGCTTCGTCAACGCCCTCGCGATCCTCATCTTCACGGCGCAGCTGCCCCAGCTGATCGACGTGCCGTGGCAGGTCTACCCCCTCGTCGCGGTCGGCCTCGCCGTCATCGTGCTGCTGCCCCGCCTGACGAAGGTCGTCCCGTCGCCGCTCGTGGCCATCGTGCTGCTCACCGGATTCACGATCATCGTGGCGACGAACGTCCCGGAGGTCGGTGACGAGGGCGCCCTGCCCGACAGCCTCCCCTCCCTGCTCATCCCCAACGTTCCCTTCACCCTCGAGACGCTCCGGATCATCGCGCCGTATGCCCTCGGGCTGGCCCTCGTCGGACTGCTCGAGTCGCTGATGACAGCCAAGCTCGTCGACGACATCACCGACAGCCACTCGCCCAAGACCCGGGAGGCCTGGGGCCAGGGCGCGTCCAACATCATCACCGGCTTCTTCGGCGGCATGGGCGGCTGCGCGATGATCGGGCAGACGATGATCAACGTGAAGGCGTCCGGGGCGCGCACCCGCATCTCGACCTTCCTCGCCGGCGTCTTCCTGCTCATCCTCGTCGTCGGTTTCGGCGACGTCGTCGCGATCATCCCGATGGCTGCGCTCGTCGCCGTGATGATCATGGTCGCCGTCGGCACCTTCGACTGGCACAGCATCCGGCCCGCGACCCTGCGCCGGATGCCGAAGAGTGAGACCTCCGTCATGGTCTCCACCGTCGTCGTCGTCGTGCTCACTCACAACCTCGCCATCGGCGTCGTCGTCGGCGTGCTCGTTGCCATGGTGCTCTTCGCGCGTCGCGTCGCCCACCTCGTCGGGGTCGACCGGCAGATCGTGGAGGAGGCGGCCGGGACCACGGCGGTCTACACCGTCACCGGTGAGCTCTTCTTCGCCTCGAGCAACGACCTCTACAGCCAGTTCGACTACATCGACGACCCCGATCTCGTCGTCGTCGACCTCACGAGCTCGCACGTCTGGGACGCCTCGACGGTGGCGGCCCTCGACGCGGTCGAGACGAAGTACGCGAGCAAGGGCAAGACGGTCGAGATCCGTGGCCTCAACATCGCGAGCGGCCACATGCACGAGCGTCTGACGGGTCAGCTCAGCTCGCACTGACCACCCTGCCGCCGGGCGTCCACCGCGGACCCCGGCGCTGGCAGGATGGGCCCATGAACAACGACGTGCCGCTCACCGTGCGCACCCCCTCGCCGCTGGGGGAGTTCCTCCGCGCGCGCCGTCGCCAGCTCGCGCCCGAGGACGTCGGGATCAGGCGGGTCAAGGGTCGCAAGCGGGTCGGGTTGAGCCGCACCGAGGTCGCCGAGCTGGCGAACATCTCGGTGGCCTACTACGACATCATCGAGCGCGGTCGCGACCTGCGTCCGAGCCGGGCCGTCATCGACGGTCTCGGCCGCGCCCTCAAGCTCGGCTCCGACGGGCGCGAGCAGCTCGCCGACCTCGCGAGCGGGGTCGCGAGCCGGCGACCGCCCGAGCCGGAGATGCTCACGGACGAGCTCGAGGAGCTCATCGACTCGATCGACCCGAACCCCGCCTACGTCGTCGGCGTGCACTGGGACGTCCTCGGCGCCAACCACATGGCCCGGCGACTCTTCAGCGACTGGGAGGCCAAGCGGTCACCCATCGAGCGCAACCTGCTGTGGTTCTACTGCTGCGACCCCGCCGCCCGCAGCCTCTTCGTCGACTGGGAGCAGGAGGCGGCCGACCAGCTCGCCCTCTTCCGCGAGGCCTTCGCCCGGCACCCCGACGACGAGGACTTCAAGCGCGTCCTCGACGCGGTGTTCGCCGGCAACCCGGCCACGGTGACGTGGTGGGAGCAGCACGACTCGGACCCGACCCGGGGGCGGATGAAGCGGATCCGGCTCGACGACGGCCGCGTCGTCAAGCTCCAGCAGCTCGTCCTGCAGGTCGTCGAGCAGCCGCAGATCCGGGTGATCAGCTACTTCGCGGATGCCGACGGCGACCTCGACGACGTCGAGTACGACTCCTAGCAGGGGCGGCCGTCAGCGCTTGCGGGTGCCGAAGAGGCTGCGGGTGATCTCCCGACCGATCACCGTGCCCGCCGATCGCATCATCGACCGGAAGGCCGCGTTGCCCGTCACCTGCTCGACGAGGCCGGGCTCCTCCTTGGCCGCCTTCGCCCGGGGCGCAGGAGCAGGAGCGGGCGCGGGAGCCGCCGTCGGGGTGGCAGGCGCCGGAGGCGTCTGCGCCTCGAGTCGCTGGGTCAGCAGCTCGTAGGCGGACTCACGATCGACGACAGCGGCATACTTCGTCCGGATCGCCGAGGCGGCGATGACGCCGTCGAGGGTCGCCTGGTCGGAGGGGTCCATCAGCGAGTTCGGGGCCTTCATCCGGGTCCACGCGACGGGGGTCGGCACACCCTTGTCCGACAGCACCGTGACGACGGCCTCGCCGATCCCGAGGCTGGTGAGCAGCTTCTCCATGTCGTACGCCGTGTGCGGGTAGGTCGCGATGGCCTGCTTGAGGGCCCTGGCGTCGTCCGGGGTGAAGGCGCGCAGCGCGTGCTGGACCCGGTTTCCGAGCTGCGCGAGCACGCCGGAGGGCACGTCCTTGGGGGACTGGGTGACGAAGAAGACGCCGACCCCCTTGGAACGGATCAGCCGGACGGTCTGCTCGATCGCCTGGAGGAACGACTTGCTCGCGTCGGTGAAGAGCAGGTGTGCCTCGTCGAAGAAGAAGACGAGCTTGGGCTTGTCGAGGTCGCCTTCCTCGGGCAGGTCGTGGAAGAGGTCCGCCAGCAGCCACATGAGGAAGGTCGAGAACAGCTGCGGACGGTCCTGCACCTGGGGCAGCTCGAGGCAGGAGATGAGCCCGCGCCCGTCGGCCGCCGTGCGGAGCAGGTCGCTCGTCTCGAACTCCGGCTCGCCGAAGAAGTCCCCGGCGCCCTGGTCCTCGAAGGTGATGAGCGAGCGCAGGATGACCCCGGCCGTCGCGCTCGACAGGCCCCCGAGCGCCTTGAGGTCGGCCTTGCCCTCGGCCCCGGTGAGGTGGCTGATGACGGCCCGCAGGTCCTTGAGGTCGAGCAGGGCCAGGCCGTTCTTGTCGGCATAGTGGAACACGAGGCCGAGGCTGCTCTCCTGGGTGTCGTTGAGGCCGAGGACCTTCGAGAGCAGGGTCGGGCCGAAGCTCGTCACCGTCGCTCGGATCGCGATGCCGCTGCCCTTGCCGCCGAGGGTGAAGAACTCGGTGGGGTAGGCGGTCCCGGTCCACGGCATACCGACGTCGGTGGCGCGGGCGAGGATCCGGTCGCCGCCCTCACCCGGGGAGGCCAGGCCGGACAGGTCGCCCTTGAGGTCGGCGAGGAAGACGGGCACGCCCTGGTCCGACAGCTGCTCGGCCATCAGCTGCAGCGTCTTCGTCTTGCCCGTGCCCGTGGCTCCCGCGACGAGCCCGTGGCGGTTGAGGATGCTCAGCGGGATCTGGACGGGCGCGTCGGCGTGCGCCTCACCGTCGACGACGGCCGCGCCGAGCTTGAGCACCCCACCCTCGAAGGCGTAGCCGGCGCGGATCCCCTGGAGCTGCGCGTCGTCGGGAGCGGTGTCGGCGGCGGTGTCGGCGGCAGAGTCGGCGGCAGAGTCGGTCACGCTGCCGACTCTAGCCGCGATGGCCGCGCGAGCCGTGTCTATGCTGACCCGGTGATCTTCACGTCCGTCGGGGAGGCCCGGCCCTACCCCGACCACGGGCTGACGTCGGCCAAGGGCTGGTCCACCGTCGCCCCCCGGGTCGTCCAGCTCGGCGAGCTGATCACGACGAAGAGCACCCTCGACCTGCGCAGCCTGCTCGCCGACGACTCCACCTTCTACGGCGACCTCTTCCCGCACTGCGTCGAGTGGCGGGGCGAGCTCCACCTCGAGGACGGTCTGCACCGGGCCCACCGCGCCGCCCTGCAACAACGACCCGTGTTGCACGCCCGCGTGCGCGTGCTTCCCCTGACACCATGGGCCGTCCCCCCACGCAGCCAGAGGAGGTCCGATGACCCAGCCGGAGATCGATCCTGATGCGGCACAGGAGCGCCAATGGCGCGTGCGTCGCCAACGACGCTCGACCGCGACGATCATCGTCGTGCTGCTCGCGCTCGCCGGCGCGTTCTACTACGCCTCGACCTACTTCAGCGAGACCGCTCCGACGCCCGCGGCCTGCACGACCGAGGCGCCGGTCTCCGCGCTCACGCCGCAGGACGTGTCGGTCAACGTCTACAACGCGACGACCCGGGCCGGCCTCGCCGCCGCCGTGGCCAAGGACGCCAGGACCCGCGGCTTCAAGGTCAAGGCCGTCGCCAACGACCCGCTGAAGAAGAAGATCGGCCAGAACGCCCAGATCCGCTTCGGCCCCGACGGCCTCGAGTCCGCCAAGCTGCTCCTCACGCACGTTCCCGGCGCCGTGATGCTCAACGACAAGCGCAAGGGCGACACGATCGACCTCGTCGTCGGCAACAGGTGGAAGAGCTTCGGGAAGGTCCCCGTCGCGGCCACCCCCACCCAGTCGTTGCGCCCGTGCCCGACGGTGACCGTCGTCGGCTGACCGTATGCCGCGCGGCGCCCGGGCTGTTCAGCGCCGGGTCACTGCTCGGCCCCGGGTCTCGGCCGGGTCACTGCTGGGTGAGGGTCGCCACCATCAGGGCCTTGATCGTGTGCAGCCGGTTCTCGGCCTGGTCGAACACGACGGAGGCGGCCGACTCGAAGACGTCTTCGGTCACCTCGAGCTCCGTGAGGCCGAAGCGGGCGTGCACCTGTTGCCCGACGGTCGTCTCGAGGTCGTGACACGCGGGGAGGCAGTGCATGAACTTCACCGACGGGTTCCCTGTGAGGGCAAGCAGGTCCGCGTTGACCTGGTAGGGCGTGAGCAGCTCGATCCGCTCGGCCCAGACCTCGGCCGACTCGCCCATCGAGACCCACACGTCGGTGTGGACGAAGTCGACGCCCGCGACCCCGGCGGCCACGTCGTCGGTGAGGGTGATCCGCGCACCGGACTCGGCGGCATACCGCTGGGCGACGGCGACGACGTCCGCGGCGGGCCACAGCGACCTCGGCGCGACGATGCGCACGTCCATCCCGAGCATCGCCCCGGTGACGAGCAGCGAGTTGCCCATGTTGAAGCGGGCGTCGCCGACGTAGGCGAAGGCGATCTCGGTGTCGGGCTTGCCGGCGTGCTCGCGCATCGTCAGGGCGTCGCAGAGGGACTGCGTCGGGTGCCAGTCGTCGGTGAGCCCGTTCCACACGGGGACGCCGGCCCACGCGCCGAGGGTCTCGATCACGGCGTGGGCGCCGCCGCGGTACTCGATCCCGTCGTAGTAGCGGCCGAGCACGCGGGCGGTGTCCTTGGCCGACTCCTTGTGCCCGATCTGCGAGCCGCTCGGGTCGAGGTAGGTCGTCGTGGCGCCCTGGTCGGAGGCCGCGACCTCGAAGGCGCAGCGGGTCCGGGTCGAGGTCTTCTCGAAGACGAGGGCGATGGTGCGGCCCTGGAGGTGGCGCTCCTCGCGGCGCTCGCGCTTGGCCGCCTTGAGCTCGGCGGCGAGGTCGAGCAGGGCGCGGAACTCGTCGGGGGAGAGGTCGATCTCCTTGAGGACGTTGCGGCGGTGCAGGGCGGCGAGCGTCATGCAGCGATGCTGTCAGGGCGCGGCGGGCTCGGGCAACGCGGTCTCAGCCCGGACGCGACGACGGCCCCGCACCGGAGTGCGGGGCCGCGGTCGACCGGCGGAGGATGGGGGATTTGAACCCCCGAGGGTTTTAACCCAACACGATTTCCAATCGTGCGCACTAGGCCACTATGCGAATCCTCCGTGGGGGAGGCTACCGGAGCGGGGGGCCCGCCATGAAATCGGCGGGGGATTTCTGGCGGCGCAGGCTCACGGCATACACTCGTCGTCGGCACCCCGCGTGGTGGTACCTCTCCGAACTCCCCCAGGGCAGGAATGCAGCAAGGGTAGGAGAGCTCTTCCAGGTACGCGGGGTGTCCCTGCTCTCCCTGGGGTATGCCGCTCAGCGCGGTGCCGCCGTCGTCGTGCCCACCCGCAGCGCCACCGTCTGGGTGCGCGAGCCCGGCCGGGTCCCGTCGGGCGAGGCCAGGCAGGCGCGAACCATCTCGCCGAGGAGGCGGCCCTTCTCGTGGCCGCCCTGGTCGATCGTCGTCAGCCGGTGGGGGAGCCAGGGCAGGTCGACGCCGTCGAACCCGGTGACGCTGAGGTCCTCGGGGACGCGCAGACCAAGGTCCTCGGCTGCACGGATGACCCCGGCAGCGATGACGTCGGACTGCGCGACGACGGCCGTGGGGCGCGCGGACGGGGCGACGTCGAGGAGCAGCCGGCCGGCCACGAGGCCGCCCTCGACGGACGAGCCGTCCGCCGTCTGGACCGCCCGGGCGTCCGCGCCGAAGACGTCGCGGAAGCCGAGGAGGCGCTCGGTCGAGGGGGCGCTGCCCGAGCGGACGTCGGGGTCGCCGGGCGAGACCGGACCGGCGACGGCGGTCGTCGACAGCGGCATCGTCACCGTGGCGACCCGCGTGTGGCCGAGGTCGCGGACGTGGCCCGAGACCTGCGCGAACGCGGCCCGCTCGTCGATGCGCACCTGGGTGACTCGGGGGTCGTCGGGCACGCCGGTGCTGAACATCGGGATCCCCCGGGCGGCGAAGTGGTCCACGGCTGGGTGCTCCCCGGGGCCGCAGAGCGAGAAGACGACGGCGTCGACGGCGAGGCCTGCGAGCTGCGGCACGAGGGAGGCCGGGTCGTCGGTGGGCTGGCCGACGAGGAGCATCCCGGTGGGCACGGTGTCGAGGACCTCGGCGAGCCCGTCGAGGACGGCGATCGCGAAGGGGTCGCGGAAGGCCATCCGCAGCCGACCCTCGACGAGCACGCCGACGGCGCCGGCCCGGCCGTGCCGGAGCGAGGAGGCGCGGGGGTCGGGTCCGGTGAAGCCGATCTGCTCGGCGGCGGCCCGGACCCGCTCGGCGGTGGCGGGCGCGACGGGGCCCTTGCCGCTGAAGACGAGCGAGGCCGTCGACACCGACACGCGGGCGAGGTCGGCGACCTGCCGGAGGGTGGCGCGGGCTTGACGAGGGGAGGCCATGGGGGAGATGCTATCGAAACGATTCGAGTCGGAACGATTCGATGGTGAACCCTCGTCCGACCGAGAAGGCTCCGCACCCTGATGTCACTGACCGTCCCGCCGCCGACCGCGGTGCTGACCGCACGCAACGCCGTCTTCACGGCCTTCGCCGTCAACGGCGCGGCCTTCGCGGCCTTCGCCTCACGGGTGCCGGACCTCAAGTTCCACCTCGACCTCAGCGCCGGCCAGCTCGGGCTGACCCTCCTCGCTGCCTCGCTCGGCTCGGTCATCGGGCTGCCCCTGTCGGGCTGGTTCGTCCACCGCTTCGGCGCGGCGCACACCCTCGTCGCTGCGGCCACCGTCCAGTCCGTCGGACTGCTCGGGGTCGGCCTCGGCGTCGACGTGCTCGACAGCCGGGTCGTGGTGATGGCTGCCCTCGTGCTCGTCGGTTTCGGCGTCGGCGTCTTCGACGTGGGCATGAACCTCGAGGGCGTCGCCGTGGAGCAGCTCCTCGGCCGCTCGATCATGCCCCGCTTCCACGCCGCCTTCAGCGGGGGAACCGTACTCAGTGCCCTCATCGGCGCGGGCCTGTCGTTCCTGCACGTCTCCGTCCTCGTCCACCTCGTCGGGGTCGTGCTCATGCTCGCCGCGGTGTGCCCCCTCGTGCTCCGGGCGTTCCTGCCCCGCGAGATCGAGATGGACGAGCACGGCGACGAGGTGCATTCCAAGGCAGGGATCGGCGCCGCCTGGCGTGAGCCTCGGACGCTGCTCATCGGCGTCGTCGTCCTCGCGGCTGCCTTCACCGAGGGCACGGCCAACGACTGGATCGGCGTCGCGCTCTCGGAGGGGTATGGCCTGCCGCGCTGGTCGGGCATCCTCGGCTTCGCCGTCTTCCTCACCGCGATGACCATCGGCCGCCTCTACGGGACGAAGGCCCTCGACGCCCGTGGCCGGTTGCCGGTGCTGCGCGTCCTCTTCGTCGCGGCCGTGGTCGGTTGCGTGCTCGTCGTCTTCGGCGGACCGGTCCTCGCCTTCGTCGGCGCGGCGATCTGGGGGCTCGGGGCCAGCCTCGGCTTCCCCGTCGGGATGAGCGCAGCGGCCGACGAGCCGGCGCGGGCCGCGGCGCGGATGAGCGTCGTGACGACGATCGGCTACACCGCCTTCCTCGCCGGACCCCCGCTGCTCGGTTTCCTCGGCGACCACGTCGGGATCCTGCACTCGCTGCTCGTCGTCGGGGCGATGGCCCTGGTCGCGCTGTTCGCCCTCCCGTCGGTCCGCGAGACCACCCGCGCCTGACTCCGGCGCTGGGGCGCTGGGCTCCGCTCGTGCCCGCTTCCGCGGGATCGGGGTGAAAGTGCCCACTCAACGGGGTGTGCGGGTCGAGTGGGCACTTTCTTCCGCGGGGTGGCCGCGTTTGGCGGTGGTCGGGGTCAGAAGTACTCGGTGATGGCGGGGGCCGCGGCGAAGATCGCGTCGAGGGCGGCGTCGCCGGCGTGGGAGCCCCCCGTGGCGAGGCCCGCCCGGCGCAGCCGCGACATCGTCCAGCCGCACCAGAGGGCGGCCAGGCCGCGCGGCCCGACCTCGGCGGCGGGCGACCCGTCCGAGGAGGCCGGGGTGGCGGAGCCCGTCCCGGCCTCGGCGGAGAGAGACCAGCGGCCCGAGTTGCCGGGGGCCTGTTCGTCGGCGACGACGAGGTCGGCGCGAGCGGTCACGTGGGGGGAGAAGCCGCGGCCGGCCATGGCGGCCGGCAGGTCGATGACGCGGAGCATCCACGGGATCTCGGCGACGGAGCGTTCGGGCAGGTCGCCGAGGACGAGGCGCACCGGGTCGTGGGGCTCGAGGTGCACCCGGACGGTGGGGGCGGCCGACGAGCCCGACCCGACGACGCTCCACAGCGCGGCCGCGGTCTCGGCGGAGCCGGCGACGAGATCGGTGACGGTCAGCACCTCGTCGGCCAGGCCGTAGGCGACGTAGCCGTCGTCGGCGAGGTAGACGATCGCGGACGGGTCGGCGAGCTCGTCGCGCCACCGCTCAGCGGTGCGCACCATCGGCCCGCTCAGGCGGTGACGCGCGTGGTGCTCCCGCGTCAGGGCCTCGATGGCGTCGGCGTCGGCGGGCCCCGCCGGTCGCAGTCGCGACCCGGCGGCGCCCGCGGGGGTGCGCAGGTCACGGAGGGCGTGAGCGGCATACGTCCACCGTGACTGCACGCCACCCACCTCGTAGCCCGAGCCCCGGTAGAGCGTCGCGGTCGTCGGGAAGAGGCAGGAGACGACGTCGCCGAGCTCGGCCATCCGGGTGATCAGGCCGCGGGTGAGCAGCGACGCCACCCCGCGGCCCCGGGCGCTCGGCTCGACGTAGACGCCGGCGACCCCGCCCATCGGCAGGGGCCGCCCACCCCAGACCTGCTCGAAGGGACGGATCCGTCCGGTGCCGAGCAGGGTGTCGTCGCCGTCGACGACGGCAAGCATCCGGCCGCCGAGGGTCTCCGCGCTGACCCGCCGCCACCACTGGTCACCGCCGGAGCCGAGCGGGCCGAAGGAGCGGGTCCGGATCCGCAGCGCCGCGTCGAGGTCGGCATCGGTGACGTCCCGCAGGTGCAGCTCGCTCATGGAGCCGAACCTAGCGGGCCGCCGGTCGGCTCAGACGCGGTGGGCGAGGGCGAGCTTGTCGACCCGGAGGAAGCCCCAGCCGACGACGAGGACGGCGAGCGGCAGCGCCCACGTCAGCCCGGACGACGTGCTGCGGACGAGCCAGGTGCTGAAGGTGCCGAGGACGATCACGACGAGGCCGGGCAGGACGTACCAGAACACCAGGGTCGTCGGTCCGCTGCTCGAGGCGAAGGCCGCCTGGGGCGGGCTGCCGCGGAAGGCTGCGAGCAGGTGCCCCCCGGCGAGCAGACCGACGAGGACCGGCGCCATCAGGGCTCCGGAGGCGACGTCGCCACCGGACCGGGACGAGACGAGCAGCCCGACCGCCAGCGCGAGAACGGTGAGCAGGGTCGGCACGACGAGGTGGGCCCACGCCTGGAGCCGCTCGGTGGCACCGAGCAGCGACGGGGTGCCGGCGTTGTCGGCCTGCAGGCGCAGCCCCTCGGCCCACGCGCCGAAGCCGAGGTATGCCGGGAGCAGGCCGAGCGTGATCGCGAGCACCGGGGCGGCGGGGTGGGTCAGGGTCCACACGATGACGGCGGTGCCCATCGCGGTGAAGGCGAGTCCGGTCCAGAAGCTGCTCGGGATCCGGCGCAGCCCGAGGACGTCACGCCGCACGAGGACGCTGAAGGGACGGGCGGCGCGCAGGCGGGCGCGGCGGGCGTGGCGCACCGGACGGGCCAGCTGGAGGCGGGCGGTGCGCAGGTTGCCTGCCATCACCGAGCCGCCGATCGTCGAGGTGTTGGCCGAGTGGGTCCGCAGGCCCTCCACGTGCAGGCCGCGCAACGCGTCGCCGTGCCGGAGGACCAGGTGGGGACCGCGCGGGCCGCCGGGCCACGAGCGGACCTGGCCCCAGAGCCAGATCGAGCCGGCCAGCCAGCCGAGGCCCGCGCCGACGAGGGTGGCGAGCACGACGGCATACCAGGGCATGATGCCGGCGAAGGCGATCCCGCCGCCGAGGACGAGACCCGTGAGGCCGCCGCCGAAGATCGAGGCGCCGAGGGAGACCTGCCACCAGCGGCGCACCGCGAGGGCGCGGTCGACGGGGGTGGTGACGACGTGGTCGATCCACGGCAGGGGCGGCACGACGGGTCCGCGGACCGAGCCGGCGGAGTAGAGCGCCCAGAGGATGCCGGCGATGCTGAGCACGACGCCGCCAAGGGCGACCGGGGAGGTCAGCTGCTCGCGCAGCCAGGCCGGGTCGGTCGTGCGGAAGACGGCTTGGGCGACCGGAAAACCGTAGGCGAGGGCCCCGAGGAACGCGACGTACGCGCCGTACCACGCCTGCTTGCGCCCCTTCTGCGCCTCCTCGCCGCCGATGACCCAGTCGGCCTGGCCGATGATGTCGAGGTCGTCGATCTCGACGGTGTCGGGGGCGGGGGCTGCCGGCGTGGGGGGCGGGGTCATCGGGCCGGGTCGATGTCGACGACGCGGTCGGCGAGCGCGGCGGTCATCTCCGGATCGTGGCAGGCGAGGATGACGGTCGCCCCGCCCGCGGTGCGCTCGAGGATGAGGTCGCCGACGATGCCGCGCTTGACGGTGTCGAGCCGCTGCTCGGGCTCGTCGAGCAGTACGACGGAAGCCGGCCGGGCGAAGGTGAGGGCGAGCCGGAAGAGCTGCTGCTGACCCGAGGACAGCTCGTGCGGGAAGCGGTCGTCGAGGTGGTCGATGCCGAGGCGCGCCATCAGGGCGAGGCCCCGCTCGTCGGAGGTGTTGGGGTCGCCGCCCCACGTCGAGTCGACGAGGACGAGGTGGTCGATGAGGGTGAGGTCGCGGTAGGTCGTCGGCGTGCCGAGCAGGGCGCCGACGGCGTTGCGGACCCGGGGGATGCGCTCGTCGGCGCGGACCCCACCGATCGTCGCCGTGCCGTCGGTCGGGTCGAGCAGCCCGCCGATGATGCGGAGCAGCGTCGTCTTGCCCGAGCCGTTGGGACCGCGCAGCACGACGCAGTCGCCGGGGTCGGCATGGACCGTCGTCGGCAGCAGGAGGGTCGTCTCGTCGATGGTCTTGGTGACCTTGTCGGCACGGACCTCGCCGCTCAGCAGGGTGATGGTGCTCATGGAGGGCAGGTCCTTCGACGGCGGTGCGGGTGGTCTGGGTGCCAGTCTCCCATCCCGGGGTGACAGCTCGGCCGCGGCCGGCGGCGCGGCCGGGCACCGACGGGCGCCGACGGGCGCCGGCGGGCGCCGATGCGGGTGGGAGGGTCGGTGGGGGCGGTTAGGGTTCGGGGATGGCAACCGCGCTGTATCGCCGCTACCGACCCGAGAGCTTCGCCGACGTGATCGGCCAGGAGCACGTCACGGAGCCGCTGATGCAGGCGCTGCGCACCGGCCGGGTCAACCACGCCTACCTCTTCAGCGGACCCCGCGGCTGCGGCAAGACGACGAGCGCCCGCATCCTCGCGCGCTGCCTCAACTGCGAGCAGGGCCCGACGCCGACGCCGTGCGGGGTCTGCGACTCGTGCGTGGCGCTGGCCCGGGGCGGCGCCGGCAGCGTCGACGTCATCGAGATCGACGCCGCGAGCCACGGTGGCGTCGACGACGCCCGCGACCTGCGCGAGCGGGCCAGCTACGGCCCGGCGCAGAGCCGCTACAAGATCTACATCATCGACGAGGCGCACATGGTGACGCCGCAGGGCTTCAACGCGCTGCTCAAGATCGTCGAGGAGCCGCCGGAGCACGTGAAGTTCGTCTTCGCGACGACCGAGCCCGACAAGGTCATCGGCACGATCCGCTCGCGCACGCACCACTACCCCTTCCACCTCGTCCCGCCGGCCAAGCTCGGTGCCTACATGCAGAAGCTCTGCGAGCAGGAGGACGTGCGGGTGGCTCCCGGGGTGCTGTCGTTCGTCACGCGGGCCGGCGGCGGGTCGGTGCGCGACTCCCTCTCCGTCCTCGACCAGCTCATCGCCGGCTCGGGCGACGACGGGCTCACCTACGACGGCGCCGTGTCGCTGCTCGGCTTCACCGACGCCGAGCTGCTCGACGCGACCATCGACGCGCTCGCGGCCGCCGACGGGGCGGCGACCTTCCGCCAGGTCGACAAGGTCATCGAGTCCGGTCACGACCCGCGGCGCTTCGTCGAGGACCTCCTCGAGCGGCTCCGCGACCTCATCATCGTCGCGGCCGTGCAGGAGGGCGCGGGGCAGGTGCTCCGCGAGGTTCCGGAGGACCAGCTCGAACGGATGCGCGTCCAGCAGGCGGCCTTCGGTCCCGGCGCCCTCTCCCGGGCCGCCGACATCGTCAACAGCGGGCTCACCGAGATGACCGGGGCCAACTCCCCGCGCCTCCAGCTCGAGCTGATCTGCGCGCGGGTGCTGCTGCCCGCCGCCTCCGGCGAGCAGGGGTATGCCGCTCGCCTCGACCGTCTCGAGCGGCGCCTCGACGTCGGCGGCGTCCCGAGCCAGGGGGTGGCGCCCGGCCCGTCCGGGGCGCGGAGCCAGGCCCCGGCGGGAGGAGGCTTCGCCGAGGGCACCCCGCCCGTGGGCAGCCCCCAGAGCACGCCGGCCCCGGGCAGCGGACCCGGCGCGGCGCCGCTGTCGGCCCCGAGCCGCACCGTGTCGGACCGCACCCCGCCCCGCGCCGGCGTCTCCGCCTCCCCGCACGAGAGCGCCCCCGCGGCCGGCGGGATGGGCGGCGGGGGCCGGTCCATGGCGCCGTCCGGGCCGTCCGGGCCGTCCGGGCGCGTCCGGGTCCTCCGCGCCGGACGAGGCCGGACGGGTCGACGCCGCCCGGGCCGAGGTCGGGGCGCCTCCGGTGGCCACCCCGCACGAGTCGGTCGGCGGCCCGTCGGCGACAGAGCAGCCCGCTCACGCCGAGCCGGCCCCTCCCGAGGCCGCTGGGGCTCCGGGACCCGAGCGGTCCGGCGGGATGGACACCGACGCGATCCGCCGGGCCTGGCCGGACGTGCTCGGCCGGATCTTCGGGATGCGCCGGCTCACCTGGACCTTCGTGTCGCAGAACGCCCAGGTCACCGCCTTCGACGGCAGGACCCTGACCCTGGGCATCGCCACGGTCGGGCTGACCAACACCTTCCGTGCCGGCAACCACGCCGATGTCGTCCGGCAGGCGCTCATCGACGAGCTCGGTGTCGATGCCGTCGTCGACGGCAAGCACGTCGAGGAGGTGTCGATGGGGCAGGCCGCCGTCTTGCCGCCCGTGAGCTCCGCGCCGCGGCCCGACGTCGACCGACCATCCGACGGGGGAGGCCCGGGTGCGCCGTCCGGTGAGAGCAGCACGAGCGGCAACAGCGACAGCACCGCGAACGGCGGGCGCGCCTCGTGGGGCGATGCCGGCGCGGGTCACGCGGGTCCGTCCGGCTCCTCGGGTCCGTCCGCCGGGCCGTCATCCGGCCCGCGGTCGGCGCTTGCGGACTCCGGCCTGGGCCCCACCTCGACCCCCCGATCGGCGCAGGACAACCCGGGCTGGGGCAGCGTGTCGACGCCCGCGCCGTCCTGGGCCACCGCGCCACCTGGCGCTCCCTCGGTGTCCGCCCCGCCGACGCAGTCCGGCCCGAGCACCTCCACCACCACCTCCACCTCCACCACCTCCTCCACCTCCACCGCCTCCGCCACCCCGGCGCCCGCTGCCGGCGAGTCGGGCGCCCCCCAGAGCGGCGCTCTCAAGGGAGCGAGCGCGGTCCGTGCATCCTTCGCCCAAGCCCGCACCGGTGCGGGGCGCCGCACCGACGGCGATGCGGCGCCCCAGCGGCCGACCACCGACGACTCTGCGGCCCGGCACGACGACGAGGACATCGAGCAGTCCGGCGACGTCGGTCGCTCGGTCATCGAGAAGGTCCTCGGCGGCCGCGTCGTCTCCGAGGAGTCCTAGGCTCCGGACCCCCGGTCAGGTCTCCGTGTCCACCATCGGAGGTATGACCGAATCGTCTGACGAGACAGGGCGATTCCCCGTTGGTGTCGCTGCGCCGACGGTACCGTCGGAGGGTGAGCTTCGAGGTCAGCGCCGAGGCCTATGACGCGTTCATGGGCCGCTACTCCCGACCACTCGCGGCGCGCTTCCTCGAGTGGTCGGGCATCGGCGCCGGCATGCGTGCCCTCGACGTCGGAGCCGGCACCGGGGCGGCCACGGCGCGGCTCGTCACGCTGCTCGGGGAGGCGCAGGTGTCCGCCGTCGAGCCGTCTGCCCCGTTCGCCGTGGCCCTGCGCAGCCGGTTTCCCGGCGTCGACGTCCAGGTCGCGGGGGCCGAGCTGCTGCCCTACCCCGACGACCTCTTCGACGTGGTGGTCTCCCAGCTCGTCGTGAGCTTCATGAGGGACCCCGTCGGCGGCGTCCGAGAGATGGCGCGGGTCACCCGACCCGGCGGAACCGTCTCGGTGTGCGTCTGGGACCTGGCTGGCGACTCGAGTCCGCTCAGCACCTTCTGGAAGGCCGCCCACGACCTCGACACCGGCGTCATCGGTGAGCGCGACGTCGTCGGCGGCCGTGAAGGTGACCTCGCGGACCTCTGCCACCGGGCGGGCCTGGCCCACGTCGAGGGCGGCGCGATCACCGTCACCGTGGCCATGGACAGCTTCGAGGACTGGTGGACGCCCTTCACCTTCGGTGTCGGGCCCGCGGGGGACCACGTGGCGAGCCTCGACCCCGAGACCCGCGAGGTCCTGCGCCGGCACTGCAGCGGGCTGCTACCCGACGGACCCTTCGACGTCTCGGCGACCGCCTGGTGCGCCCGCGGCCAGGCCTGAACCGCAGCCAGGAGGTCCCGGCGCCGATCTCACTCCGTGGTCGCGCGTCCTCCCGCTCGCACGGTCCGGTTCGCCCTCGCCCGGGCCGGCCCTAGTCTGGGCGACATGATGTACAGGGTCGGGCGCACCGTTCTCGTCCCGCTGAGCCGTGCGCTCTATCGGCCGACGATCGAGGGCAAGCACCACGTCCCGCGCGACGGCGGCGTCATCCTCGCCAGCAACCACCGGTCCTTCATCGACTCGTTCGCCATCCCCCTCGCCGCTCCCCGGCGGGTGCGCTTCCTCGCCAAGGAGGAGTACTGGACGGGCAAGGGGGTCGGTGGCGCCCTCCGCAAGGGGTTCTTCTCCTCGGTCGGCATGGTCCCGGTCAACCGCCACTCCGCGTCCGCGGCGCAGGAGAGCCTCGACACGGCTCTCGAGGTGCTCCGCGACGGTGACGCGTTCGGCATCTACCCCGAGGGCACCCGATCGCGCGACGGTCGTCTCTACCGCGGCCGCACCGGGGTCGCCTGGCTCGCCCTCACCGCGGGCGTGCCCATCGTGCCCGTCGGCCTGCTCGGCACCGAGGACATCCAGCCGGTCGGGGCCAGCTTCCCGAAGCTGGCCAAGGTGACGGTGCGCTTCGGGGCGCCCATCGGGATCGAGCGGTATGCCGGGATGCCGGCGGGGCGCGCCAGACGGCTGCTCACCGACGAGGTGATGGAGGCCATCGCCGGCCTCAGCGGGCAGGAGCAGGTGCCCACCTACAACGAGGTCCCGGGTGCCGGTCCCGTCATCTGAGGGCCGGCGCGACCGAAGGGCTTGCAGATGCGACTCAGTCGCATCTAGCCTCGCAGGGTGTCCCTCCTCGACCACGCGCGCGCAGCAGAGGTCCGCCCCCGCTGGTGGCGCGACCGGCTGAGCCCCACGGAGCGGCGCAGCCTCCTCGGCATGGCCGCCTTCGTCGCCGCGCTGCACGTCGTCGGCTGGGGCCTGCTGCTCGGCATCGTCGCCCCGCACGAGTACCGCGTGGCCGGCCAGCTCTTCGGTGTCGGGCTCGGCGTCACGGCGTACACCCTCGGCATGCGCCACGCCTTCGACGCCGACCACATCGCCGCGATCGACAACACGACGCGCAAGCTGATGGGCGACGGCGACCGGCCGCTCAGCGTCGGCTTCTGGTTCAGCCTCGGGCACTCCTCCGTCGTGTTCGTCATGGTCATGCTCGTGTCGCTCGGCATCCGGGCCCTCGCGGGTGCCATCGAGGACGACGGCTCGGCCCTGCAGCAGGTGACCGGCCTGTGGGGCGCGTCGGTGTCCGGGGTCTTCCTGCTGCTCATCGGGCTGGTCAACCTCGCCGCCCTCGTCGGCATCGTCAAGGTCTTCCACCGGATGCGGTCCGGCGGCCTCGACGAGGTCGAGCTCGAGCGGCAGCTCGACAAGCGCGGCTTCCTCACGCGCCTGCTCGGCCGGGTGACCCGCACCGTGAGCCGCCCGTGGCACATGTACCCGGTCGGGCTGCTCTTCGGGCTGGGCTTCGACACCGTGACGGAGGTCGGCCTGCTCGTCATCGCCGGCGGCGCCGCCGCCGCCAACCTGCCCTGGTATGCCGTTCTCGTCCTACCGGTGCTCTTCGCCGCAGGCATGTCGCTGCTCGACTCGATCGACGGGTCGTTCATGAACTTCGCCTACGGCTGGGCGCTGTCCAAGCCGGTGCGCAAGATCTACTACAACATCGCCGTCACCTCCCTGTCCGTGGCCGTGGCGCTGGGTGTCGGGGGGATCGAGGTCGCCTCGGTCCTGAGCGACCGGCTCGACGTGAGCACCGGTCCCCTCGCCGCGGTCGGCGGGATCGACCTCGAGAACGTCGGCTACTGGATCGTCGGCCTCTTCGCCGTCACCTGGGTGCTCGCCCTCGCGATCTGGCGCTTCGGGCGCATCGAGGAGCGGTGGTCCACCACCCTCGCCGACTGAGGGAGGGGCTACCGGTGGTGGTCGTGTCCCGTTCTCTGAGAGGACAATTCCCGCAACGGCGGGGCAAGTGAGGGCGATTCAGGTCCAAACAACCCACTTTTGGTGTTGTGGCAACGGTCGTCTCACATGCCAATACCGTTGAGTCCACGGTAGGTACGCGGACGGACGCCAGGGGTGGGGGGCGCTTCGGACGCCGCCGATGTCAAGGACCAAGGGGAGTGTCATGTTGACTCGTCGTGCCTTCTTCGCGTTCAGCGGTGCCGGTGTGCTCAGTCTGTGGGTCGCCGATACCAGCGGGGCGAAGACCATTGTCGCGCAGCTGGTTCCGAAGGAAGCGCTCGCGCCGGATGCGATCCCGCGGTTCCTCGATCCGGTCGTGGTGCCGGGGGCCATGCCCCGGGCTGGCCGTTTCCTCGACCGGTTACGGCGAACGTGCGACTCCTACACCGTCAGTGTCCGGCAGTTCGACCAGCAGGTCCTCCCGCGCGGACTCCCGACGACCACCTTGTGGGGCTACGGCCCAGCGAACGCGGTCGGCACCGCGCAGCACAGCGCCCCGTCGATGACGATCGAGGCGGTCCATGGACGGCCGGTCCGAGTCAGGTGGTCCAACCAGCTGACGGACGCCCACGGGGCGTTCCTGCCCCACCTGCTTCCGGTGGACCCCACGCTCCACTGGGCCAACCCCGACCAACGGCCGGGCCCGGGCGGCCTCAGAGGGACCGACCTGCGCCCCGACTTCACGGGACTGACCTACGTGCCGCCGGAGGAGTTCACCGACGCCACGACGCAGTACACCTCCTATCGAGGGCCGGTGCCACTCGTCACCCACCTCCACGGAGCGACGGGGGTCGGGGACGAGAGCGACGGCTACCCCGAGGCGTGGTATCTGCCCGACGCGCGCAACATACCCAGGGGCTTCGCGCGGTCGGGGCGCTGGTACCGCTTCTTCGCCCTCAAGGCATGGAAGGACAACCGCAGCGTCTGGGGCCCGGGATCCGCCGTCTCGGACTACCCCATGGACAACCGGGCGAGCACGCTGTGGTTCCACGACCACGCCCTGGGCATGACCCGTGTCAACGTGTATGCCGGACCGGTGGGTTTCCTGCTGGTCCGTGGCGGCCCGCACGGCGACGCCGAGGTGCGCGATGCCCGCACCGGTGGTCGCGCCACCCTCCCGGGGCCGGCGCCACAGGCGGGGGAGCGCCCGGGAACGACCCACCTCGAGATCCCACTGGCGATCCAGGACCGCTCGTTCAAGGCCGACGGCTCCCTCTTCTACCCCGACTCCCGGGCCTTCTTCGACGAGTACGACGGCCCCCTCATCCCGGAGTCACCGGTGTCGCCGCTGTGGAACCCCGAGTTCTTCGGCAACACCCTCATCGTCAACGGTCGCACGTGGCCCTACCTCGAGGTCCAGCAGCGTCGGTACCGATTCCGGTTCCTCAACGGCTGTCAGTCCCGTTTCCTGATCCTCGACTTCTCGGCCATCCCCGGTGTGCTCGCCTGGCAGATCGGCAACGACGGCGGTTTCATGGCCGCCCCGCACGACGTGATGGGCGCGGGGCGGGGGCGCATCCTGCTGGGGCCGGCGGAGCGAGCCGACGTCATCGTCGACTTCGCGGGTGTGCCCCACGGTGCGCACGTCCTGCGCAACATCGGGCCCGACGAGCCCTACGGCGGCGGAGAACCCGACGACGACTTCGACCCGGCACACCCCGAGACGACGGGACAGGTCATGCAGTTCCGGGTCCGGGCGGCGACGTCCTCGGACCGGAGCACCCCACCGCAGCACCTCCGCCTCCCCCGGATCGCCCCGCTGGGCCCCGAGGTGCGGGTGCGCCGCGTGTCGCTCAACGAGCATTCCCACGAGACCGCCGGGGGCGACGCGCCGGTGGCTGCGGTCCTGGGGCTGCTGTCCGCCGACCCGCGTCAGGGACCGGTCGGGGTCGAGGCCAAGATGTGGTCCGACGCTGTGACGGAGAACCCCGCGTCAGGGGCCACGGAGGTGTGGGAGGTCTACAACATGACCGTCGACGCGCACCCGGTGCACCTGCACGCCGTGACCTTCGAGGTGCTCGACCGACGCCCCATCGAGGTCGGCGAGGGGTGGGTGACGCTGAGCCCCGACGCCCCAGTCCTCCCACCCGAGCCGGGAGAGTCCGGGACCAAGGACACCGTGATCGCCTACCCGGGCGAGATGATCCGGCTCAGGGCAAGGTTCGAGGGGGGCGGCCAGTACGTGTGGCACTGCCACATCCTCGAGCACGAGGACAACGAGATGATGCGCCCCATCAGGATCGGGCCCGTGCAGGCCGGGCAGCCCAAGGACGGGGAGCCTCGTGGCGGTCGACCGTGGGCCGTGCTCCGGTCCTGGCCCCGGTCGCACCGGGTCCGCGCCCGACGGGTCCTCTTCCCTCGCCGGTGACGCGTGCTCGGTGACGCTCGGCTGCTCGTGATCACGGCACGACCCGGCGGGGCTTAGGGTGCTGGTGTGTATGAAGGTGCGGTTCAGGACCTGATCGACGAGCTCGGACGACTTCCCGGCGTCGGTCCCAAGAGCGCGCAACGGATCGCCTTCCACCTGCTGCAGGCCGACTCCGAGGACGTCACCCGCCTCGTCTCGGCCCTCAGCGAGGTGAAGCTGCGGGTCCGCTTCTGCGAGCAGTGCGGCAACGTCGCGGAGGCCGAGCGCTGCCGGATCTGCGCCGACCCGCGTCGCGACCAGACCTCGATCTGCGTCGTGGAGGAGCCGAAGGACGTCGTCGCGATCGAGCGCACCCGGGAGTTCCGGGGCACCTACCACGTGCTCGGTGGCGCCATCAGCCCCATCGACGGCATCGGTCCGGACGACCTGAGGGTCCGCGAGCTGATGCCCCGTCTCGCCTCCGGCGAGGTTCGCGAGGTCATCATCGCGACCGACCCCAACCTCGAGGGGGAGGCGACCGCGACCTACCTCTCGCGGCTGCTTCGCGACATGGACCTCACGGTGAGCCGGCTCGCCTCCGGACTGCCCGTCGGCGGCGACCTCGAGTACGCCGACGAGGTGACCCTCGGCCGCGCCTTCGAGGGCCGGCGCCGCGTCGAGGCCTGAGGTCGACTCCCACCACGGTGAGCGGCACACTGGGGGCCGAGGCCGCGACCCGGCCGAGCGGCATCCGTCACGACGAAGGTGGACGACATGGGGACCGAGCAGACCGGCGGGACCGGGACGACGGAGGGGGCGGTCGACGAGCTCGCCGCCCTCGCGGAGCTCACCGCGCAGGAGGCCAGCGCCTACCTGACCGCGGTGACCGAGGTCGCGAGCGGTGCGTCGCCGGCCACCGCGCTGCCCCTGCTCACCCTCGCCCTCTCGCAGATCCTCGTCGCGGGGGCCCGGCTCGGCGCGGTCCAGGACGTCGTGCCCGAGGAGCGCTTCGAGACCGACCCCGGGCCTGACGACGACGCCGACCCGCTCCGGGACGGGCTGCGCAACGTCCTGGCGGGTCTCGACGACTACGTCCACGTCGTCGACCCGGTCACCTCGACCGAGCGGGCCGACGGCTCGATCTCCGACGACCTGTCCGACGTCGCGACCGCCCTGACCCACGGCCTCAAGCACTACGCGGCCGGTCGACACTCCGAGGCCCTGTGGTGGTGGCAGTTCAGCTACCTCTCCGACTGGGGGGCCAGCGCCCTGAGTGCCCTGCGGGCGCTGCACTCGATCCTGTCGCACCTGCGCCTCGACGCCGACGACGAGGCCGTGGGCGAGGCGGAGTTCGACGCGCTGCACCCCTGATCAGCCCTGATCGGGTAGCGGCGGCAGTCTCACCATTGCGACGTCGCCGTGGGCGGCCGGTGCGGCAGTCCTAGACTGCGGTCTCCGCCCGAACCGACCGGACAGCACCAGGGAGCCCGTGTGAGCATCGTCGTCCAGAAGTACGGCGGATCGTCGGTGGCCGACGCCGAGTCGATCAAGCGCGTGGCGCGGCGCATCGTCGAGACCCAGCGGGACGGCCACTCGGTCTGCGTCGTCGTCTCGGCGATGGGTGACACGACCGACGAGCTGCTCGACCTCGCGGAGCAGGTCACCGGGGCGCCGCCCGCCCGCGAGCTCGACATGCTGCTGACGTCGGGGGAGCGGATCTCGATGGCCCTCGTCGCGATGGCGATCGCCGCGCTCGGGGCCGAGGCTCGGTCCTTCACCGGCTCGCAGGCCGGGGTGATCACCGACGACGCCCACGGCGCGGCACGCATCATCGACGTCACCCCCGGCCGGATCCAGAGCGCGCTCGACGCCGGCCACATCGCCATCGTGGCCGGTTTCCAGGGCGTGAGCCAGACGACCAAGGACATCACCACCCTCGGTCGCGGCGGCTCGGACACGACCGCCGTGGCCCTCGCCGCGGCACTCGGCGCCGAGGTCTGCGAGATCTACACCGACGTCGACGGCGTGTTCACCGCCGACCCCCGGGTGCTGCCGAACGCCCGCAAGCTCGACGTGCTCTCCATGGAGGAGATGCTCGACCTCGCCGCCAACGGCAGCAAGATCCTGCACCTGCGCTGCGTGGAGTACGCCCGGCGCTACGGGATCCCGATCCACGTCCGTTCGTCCTGGTCGCGCAAGCCCGGCACCATGGTCAAGCTGAAACCCTATGAAGGAGATGGCGCTGTGGAAGCACCGATCATCGCGGGCATCGCCCATGACCGCAGCGAGGCCAAGATCACCATCGTCGGCGTCCCCGACCGGGTCGGCATCGCGGCCAAGATCTTCGGGGCCGTCGCCGAGGCCGGTCTCAACATCGACATGATCGTCCAGAACGTCTCGGCGGCCGAGACCGTCAAGACCGACATCTCCTTCACGCTGCCCAAGGGCGACGGGCCCAAGGCGATGTCGACGCTCCAGTCGATCAAGCACGACGTCGACTATGCCGACCTCCGGTTCGACGACGCCATCGGCAAGATCGCCCTCGTCGGTGCCGGCATGAAGAGCCACCCCGGGGTCTCGGCGAAGTTCTTCGGCGCGCTCGCCGAGGCCGGCATCAACATCGAGATGATCTCGACCTCCGAGATCCGCGTCTCGGCGGTGACCCGGGCCGACGAGCTCGACGACGCCGTCCGGGCGGTCCACACGGCCTTCGGCCTCGACGCGGCCGAGGACGCGATCGTCTACGGCGGCACCGGCCGGTGACGTCAGGCCACCTCGGCTGACCTCAGCTGGGGGGAGCGGGCCGGGGCCGGACTCGTCGGGTGTCGTCAGGGAGGCGGGCCGTGCGCCCGGTCGCGTCGAGGTGGCCCAGCAGCGGCAGGACGACCCGACGGCTGGTGCCGAGGGCCCGACGCGCCTCGCTCGTCGTGAACGGCTGGTCGAGCTCGGCGAGCACCTCCACCGCCGCGTCGTCGGCGCCGGGGATCAGCACCACGCCCTCGGCGACCCGGAGCACGTGGCCGGAGTGGTGGAGCCCGGCCACGGTGCGGGGGTTGAGCCCGAGCTCGGCGAGGCGGGCAGCCGTCGGCGCCGCGAACGGGGCCGTCGCGAGGTCCGAGGCGAGGCTCTCGAGGGCGGCAACGAGGGCCGGAGGGAGGGTGCGCTCCGCAGCCAGCGCGACCATCCCGCCGCCGGTGCGCAGCGGCGGCACGGCGAGGGCAGGCACGATGGCGGCGTCGGGCAGTCCGAGGGCGTGGGCGGCCGCGGCGAAGGAGACGCCGCGGGAGAGCGGGG
Source organism: uncultured Actinomycetota bacterium (assembly GCA_963764195.1). Classification (GTDB taxonomy): domain Bacteria; phylum Actinomycetota; class Actinomycetes; order Actinomycetales; family Dermatophilaceae; genus JBDSSS01. Next base: position 33,981 of record CAVXRG010000001.1, on the reverse strand, counting down.
TGTCCGAGGCCTTGACGACCTCGACGAGCCGGGCCCGGAGCGCGCTCGTCCGGTCGGGCGCGACGAGCCAGTCCCCCGCGGTGACCGTGCCGGCAGGCAGCGGCTCGACGCGGACCCCGGCGCGGACCAGGACCGATCGACGCACGACCCCGCGGTGGGCGAGCTCGGTCGCCACGGAGCCGTCGCTCGCGGCGAGCACGTCTGCTCGGGTGACGGCGGCACCGCGGCGACTCAGCGACGGCGGGAGCGGGTCGAGCACCCGCACGCCCCACAGGGCTCGCCGCCCGGGGTCGCGCAGGATCGCGCGGTCGCCGATGCGCAGCGGCAGCGGACGGTCGAGGGTCAGCCGGTGCAGGCCGTCCCCGAGCCGCCGCGCGTGCACGGAGACGAGCGCGGACCCGAGGTGCAGGATCGGCCGCTCCGGGGGGTCGTCCTCGCCCGACAGGGCGACGTCGACGACCGTCGTGGCCGAGAAGGCTCCCGGGGTGACGAGCACGTCGCCGCGGGACAGCGCCGCGGGGGCGTGGCCACCAAGGTCCAGCGCGACGCGGGCCACGCCGCTCACGGCGTCCCGAGGTGTGCCGAGCGCCTCGAGCGCCCGAACGCGGACCTGCTCGTCCCCGAACGCGAGCTGGTCCCCGACGCTGACGGTGCCGGCGGACAACGTCCCCGTGACCACCGTGCCGGAGCCCTTGACGTGGAAGCGGCGGTCGACCCAGAGGCGGACGTCCTCACCGGCGTCGGGCAGGGCCACGTGCGCGAGCACCTCGGCGAGCACACGCCGCAGCCGGTCGAGCCCCATCCCGGTCCGCCCGCTGACGACGACCTCCGGCAGACCCTCCAGCGTCGTGCCCGACAGCTCGTGCCGGGCGCGGGCGAGGGCCGGGCCGGGGTCGGCCAGGTCGGCACGGGTCACGACGAGCAGCCCACGCTCGACGCCCAGCGCGTCGAGGGCTGCGAGGTGCTCGGCGGCCTGCGGCATCCACGGGTCATCGGCGGCGACGACGAACATCACGACCGGCACCGGGCCGACCCCGGCGAGAGCGGTGGCGATGAACCGTTCGTGGCCCGGGACGTCGACGAAGGCGACCTCACCCACTCCGACCAGGGTGGTCCAGGCGTAGCCGAGCTCGATCGTCAGCCCGCGGCGGCGCTCCTCGGCGAGCCGGTCCGGGTCGCTGCCGGTGAGCGCGCGGACGAGGGTCGACTTGCCGTGGTCGACGTGACCGGCCGTCGCGACGACGTGCACGTCAGGGGGCTCCGGCATCGGTGAGGGCCCGGCGGACCGCGTCGGCGACGACTCCGTCGAGGTCCTCAGGCACGGTGAGCAGGTCGAGCAGCAGGCGGCCGTCGTGGACGTGCCCGAGCACGGGCGGCTCGCCGAGCCGCAGGGTCTCGGCGAGCTCGGGCGGCAGTGACAGCGCCGCGCTCTCGAGGGGGACGCCGGGCGCGCCGCCACCGCCCACGTGACCGACCGAGGGCACGACCCGGCATACCGGCGAGTCGACGTCGGCCGCGAGCCGTTCGGCACGCTCGAGCAGCTCCTCCCGGGTCCGGGTGAGCGCGAGGGCAACGGGCGTGTCCGGCCCGGCGAGGGTCGCCTCGAGGGCGGCGAGGGTGAGCTTGTCGACGCGTAGCGCTCGGGCGAAGGGGTGCCTGCGGAGCCGGTGCACGAGCGCTGCCTCGCCGAGCAGGAGCCCGCACTGCGGGCCGCCGAGCAACTTGTCACCGGATGCGGTCACGAGCGTCGCCCCGTGGCGGAGCGTCGTCTGCGCGTCCGGCTCCTCGGGAAGCCTCGGGTGGGGGGCGAGCAGGCCGGAGCCGATGTCGACGACGACGGGGACCGTGAGCCGCGCGAGCTCGGACACCGGCACGGACGCCGTGAAGCCCTCGACCCGGAAGTTCGAGGGGTGCACCTTGAGGACGAAGCCGGTGCGCTCGGTCACGGCGTCGGCATAGTCCTCGAACCGCACCCGGTTGGTCGTGCCCACCTCACGGATGCGCGCCCCGAGGGACTCGAGCAGCTCAGGCAGGCGGAACCCGTCCCCGATCTCGACCATCTCGCCGCGGGCGATGACGATCTCGAGGTCGGGGGCCAGGGCCCGGGCGACGAGCGCGAGGGCGGCGGCCCCGTTGTTGACGACGTGGGCGTCACCGGCGGCAGGCACGGCTGCTCGCAGAGCCGCCATCGCAGCGGCTCCCCGGGGTCCCCGACGCCCCGTGCGCAGGTCGAGCTCGACGTCGGTCGCTCCCGAGGCGATGCCGACGGCGTCGCGCGCGGCGGTCGACAGGGGAGCGCGTCCGAGGTTGGTGTGCACGACGATGCCGGTCGCGTTGACGACGTGGCGCAGCGAGGCGCTCGAGGCCGGAAGCCGCTCGATGGCGGCGGCGACGACGTCCTCCGGGGCGAGCCGGCCCGCACGGCACAGCGCGAGGACGTCCACGACGGTCGCCTTCACACGCGTGCGCCCGAGGCGCTCGACGGCCGCGGAGAGCGCGGGGTCCCCGAGCACCGCATCGGTGCGGGGCACCCGGCGACGGGGGTCATCCACTCGTGTCATTCCTCTCGAACGGAAGATACGGATGGGCAGTCTTGGCGGAGGCGGACGGGAATCGAACCCGCCTGGCCGGGATACCCGACCACAGCGATTTTGAGGACCGCGCCCGTCACCAGACGAGGAACGCCTCCATCGCGAACACTAGCCGCTGACCGTTCTGCAGTCGGGTGGGGGGCGGCGGCTGGGCCAGTGACACGCAGGGTTTTCCGGCCCCCGTTCGGGAAACGGGTCGACTATGGTCGGTGATGACCCGTTGCACTGCTCGAGCGCGTCCTCAGGAGGATTCGATGGTGAACACCCCTCTTCAGTGGCCGGTGTTGCGCCAGCTGCGCGGGCGGGACCGCCTGGGCAGGGGAAGCGCTGCCCAGTCCGACCGGAGCAAGGGCCTCGTCCCGCGCACCTCGCAGGCGGACTCCGTCGTCGACTCGATCTGTCCCTACTGCGCCGTCGGTTGCGGACAGAAGGTCTTCGTCAAGGACGGCGCCGTCACCCAGATCGAGGGTGACCCGGCCAGCCCCGTCTCCCGAGGGCGCCTGTGCCCCAAGGGGAGCGCGAGCAAGCAGCTCGTGACCTCGTCGAGCAGGGTGACGAAGGTTCGGTACCGCCGGCCCCACGGGACCGAGTGGGAGGACCTCGACCTCGACACGGCGATGGACATGATCGCGGACCGGGTCATCGAGACCCGTCGCCGGTCCTGGCAGTGGCAGGACGAGTCGGGCGTGCGGACCCGACGCACCCTCGGCATCGCGAGCCTCGGAGGGGCGACCCTCGACAACGAGGAGAACTACCTCATGAAGAAGCTCTACACCGCCATGGGTGCGATCCAGATCGAGAACCAGGCCCGTATTTGACACTCCTCGACCGTCCCCGGTCTGGGGACGAGCTTCGGTCGGGGAGGGGCCACCACCTTCCAGCAGGACCTCGCCAACGCTGACTGCATCGTCATCGAGGGCTCCAACATGGCCGAGTGCCACCCCGTGGGCTTCCAGTGGGTGATGGAGGCCAAGAAGCGTGGGGCAACGATCATCCACGTCGACCCGCGCTTCACCCGCACCTCTGCCGTCGCGGACATCCACGTGCCGATCCGGGCGGGCACCGACGTGATGTTCCTCGGGGCCCTCGTCAACCACGTGCTCACCCACGAGCTCGACTTCCGGGACTACGTCGTCAACTACACCAACGCGGCGTCGATCGTCGGGGAGGACTTCAAGGACACCGAGGAGCTGGACGGGCTGTTCTCGGGCTTCGACCCCGACTCGGGCGCGTACGACCCGGCCAGCTGGCAGTACGAAGGTGCGTCCGAGGCCCCGGCGGCCGGGGAGCGCGACCCGGAGCAGCCCGCTGGGCCGGACTCGGCGGGTGGCAAACCCTCCGGCGGCTCGGACGACGCCGGGGACGAGCACCAGGCGGGGCGGTCGGAGACCGCCGGGTCGGGAGGCCCGTCGGTGGCCGCGAAGCCGGAGCGGGACGAGACGCTCCAGCACCCGCGGTGCGTCTACCAGGTCCTCAAGCGCCACTTCGCCCGTTACACCCCTGAGCTCGTCGAGCAGGTGTGCGGCATCTCGCCGGAGGACTTCGAACGCGTGGCGCAGGCCCTCACCACCAACTCGGGGCGGGAGCGCACCAGCGCGTTCTGCTACGCCGTGGGGTGGACCCACCACTCGACGGGTGTCCAGAACATCCGCACGGCCTCGATCCTGCAGCTGCTGCTGGGCAACATCGGGCGCCCGGGAGGGGGCATCCTCGCCCTGCGCGGGCACGCGAGCATCCAGGGGTCGACCGACATCCCGACCCTCTACAACATCCTCCCCGGATACATCCCGATGCCCCACGCCCGCCAGCACGAGGACCTCGACGCGTTCGTCGCGGCGGACGCCGGCAAGACGGGGTTCTGGGGGAACATGCGGGACTACACGGTCAGCCTGCTCAAGGCGTGGTGGGGCGACGCCGCGACCGCGGAGAACGACTTCTGCTTCGACTACCTTCCGCGTCTCACCGGCCACCACGGCACCTACGACACGGTCGTCAACCAGATCGAGGGCCGGTCGCCGGGCTACTTCGTCATCGGGGAGAACCCCGCGATCGGGTCGGCGAACGGCAAGATGCAGCGGCTCGGCCTGGCCAACCTCGAGTGGCTCGTCGTGCGCGACATGGCGATGATCGAGACCGCGACCTTCTGGAAGGACGGCCCCGAGCTCGAGACGGGCGAGATGGTCACCGAGGAGATCGGGACCGAGGTCTTCTTCATCCCTGCCGCCTCGCACGTGGAGAAGGAGGGCAGCTTCACCAACACCCAGCGGATGCTGCAGTGGCGCCACCAGGCGGTCCAGCCGCCGGGCGACGCGCGCAGCGACCTCCAGTTCTACTACGAGCTGGGCCAGCGCCTCCGGGCCAAGCTCGCCGGGTCGACCGACGAGATGGACCGACCCTTGCTCGACCTGACGTGGGACTACCCGACGAAGGGCCCCCTCCAGGAGCCCGACGGGGAGGCCGTGCTCCGCGAGATCAACGGCTGGGGGGCCGACGGCACGGCGCTGTCGTCCTACACCGAGCTCCGGGGTGACGGTTCGACGGCGAGCGGCTGCTGGATCTACTGCGGTGTCTTCGCCGACGAGGTGAACCAGGCGGCCCGCCGCAAGCCGCACTGGGAGCAGAGCCAGGTTGCGCCCGAGTGGGGCTGGGCCTGGCCTGCGAACCGGCGGATCCTCTACAACCGGGCCTCGGCGGACCCCGACGGCAAACCGTGGAGCGAGCGCAAGAAGTACGTGTGGTGGGACGCCGAGCAGGGCGGCTGGACCGGGGAGGACGTGCCTGACTTCATCGCCGACCGCGCCCCGGACCACGTCCCGGCGGAGGGTGCCACGGGTCCGGACGCGATCGGTGGGCGTGACCCCTTCATCATGCAGACCGACGGCAAGGCCTGGCTCTACGTCCCCACCGGGCTCGCGGACGGGCCCATGCCGGCGTTCTACGAGCCGCCGGAGTCGCCCGTGCGCAACGCGGTCTACGCGCAGCAGAGCAACCCCGCGCTCGAGTCCGTCGACACCCCGTCGAACCCGCGCAACCCGTCGGGGACGAGCGTCTTCCCTTACGTCTTCACCAGCTACCGGCTGACCGAGCACCACACCGCCGGCGGGATGAGCCGGACCCTGCCCTACCTCTCCGAGCTCCAGCCCGAGATGTTCTGCGAGGTTTCGCCGACGCTCGCGGCCGAGCGCGGCCTCGAGCACGGCGGCTGGGCGACGATCGTGACGACGCGGTCGGCGATCGAGGCGAAGGTCCTCGTCACGGGGCGGATGCGGGCCCTACGACTGGGTGACCGACTCGTCGAACAGGTCGGCCTGCCCTACCACTGGGGCGGGAACGGCCTCACCACGGGAGATCCCGTCAACGACCTCGTCAACGCGAGCCTCGACCCGAACGTCCACATCCAGGACAAGGTCGGCACGTGTGACATCCGGCCGGGGCGGCGCCCCCGTGGCCCGGCTCTCGCCCAGTTCGTCAACGACTACCGTGCACGGGCCGCTGCGGACCCGGATGGCCACCAGGAGGGCGACTCGTGAGCAGTCCCGTGAACCACGCCGACAGCGCTGCCGGCAGCGGAAACTCCCTGTCCGGCAGGTTGGATGACGTGTCGGGTGACGCCGGCTACGAGAACCACCCGCCCAGGGTCGGCTTCTTCACCGACACCTCGATCTGCATCGGGTGCAAGGCCTGTGAGGTGGCCTGCAAGGAGTGGAACGCCATCCCGGAGGACGGCATGTCACTCACGGGGATGTCCTACGACAACACCGTCGCCCTCGGCTCGGACACGTGGCGCCACGTCTCGTTCGTCGAGAAGCCGGTGTCCATCGCCCAACGAACGACGACCCACCTCGGTATGCCGGCCATGGGCCCACCCGCGGCGGCCGGGACCGACGCTCCCCCGGAGGCTGACGGCATCCGGTGGCTGATGTCCTCGGACGTCTGCAAACACTGCACCCACGCCGCGTGCCTCGACGTCTGCCCGACCGGCTCGCTGTTCCGCACCGAGTTCGGGACGGTCGTCGTGCAGGCCGACATCTGCAACGGCTGTGGCTACTGCGTGCCAGCCTGCCCCTATGGCGTCATCGACCTGCGCAAGGAGGACGGTCGCGCCTTCAAGTGCACCCTCTGTTATGACCGACTCAAGGACGAACAGACCCCGGCCTGCGCCCAGGCCTGCCCCACCGAGTCGATCCAGTTCGGCGAGCTCAGCGAGCTGCGCGAGCGGGCGGCCAAGCGCGTCACCGAGCTGCACGAGCAGGGCATCGACGCCGCGCGTCTCTACGGGGAGAACCCCGAGGACGGGGTGGGTGGTGACGGCGCCTTCTTCCTGCTGCTCGACGAGCCGGAGGTGTACGGCCTGCCGCCGGATCCGGTGGTCACCACCCGCGACCTCATGTCGACGTGGCGGCACGTCGGCGTCGCTGCGGCCGCCCTCGTGGGCATCGGAGCGGCCTCGTTCCTGGGGAGGCGCCGGTGAAAGAGCGCGCGATGGTCCCGAAGGTCGAGATCGACTCGTACTACGGGCGGCCCATCCTCAAGCAGCCGACCTGGAAGACGCCGGACGTCCCGCTCTACCTCTTTCTCGGCGGTCTGTCCGGGGCCTCGGCCGTGCTGGCCGAGGGGGCTGCCTTCTCGGGCCTGCCGGCCCTCGAGCGAACGTCCCGCCTCGCCGCCGCCGCCGGCGCGGCGCTCGGCACCGTGGCCCTGGTCCACGACCTCGGGCGCCCGTCACGGTTCCTCAACATGCTGCGGGTCTTCAAGCCGACGTCCCCGCTCTCGGTGGGGTCGTATGTCCTCGCCCCTTTCGGTGCGCTGTCGGCCGTCGCCGCCGGGTCCGAGATGACCGATCGGCTCCCGGCCGTGGGACGCCTCGCCGGCCTCGGGAGCGCGGCCCTCGGCCCGCTCCTCGCCACGTACACAGCGGCGCTCGTCTCCAACACCGCCGTGCCCGCGTGGCACGAGGCCTACCGCGAGATGCCCTTCCTCTTCGCCGGCTCGGGCGCGACGGCAGCCGGCGGGCTGTCGATGGTGTTCACGCCCACCGCGCAGGCGGCGCCGGCGCGGCGGATGCTCGTCGCCGGTGCAGCGATGGAGATCGTCGCCGCCGAGACGCTCAAGCGACGCCTCGGGATGGTCGCCGAGCCCTACGAGCAGGGGCGGCCCGGCACCTTCATGAAGGTGGCTCGCACCGTCACCGCGGTCGCCGCGGGGGCCACGCTCGTCGCGGGGGGTCGCTCACGGGTCGTCTCGGTCCTGGCCGGAGCCGCGTGCGTCGGCGCCTCAGTCCTCACCCGGTTCGGTGTCTTCGAGGCCGGGCTCGCCTCGGCCAAGGACCCGAAGTACGTCGTCGTTCCCCAGCGCGAGCGGATGAGGGCCCGCGAGGCCGCGGCTGCCGGCGGCGCTGCACAATGAGGGGATGACCCCGACTCCCTCCGACGGCCGTGCCGCGGCGACGACCACTCCCCGTGTCCGCCTGACCCAGGAGGCATCCGGCGGCGGGTGCGCGTGCAAGGTGCCGCCCGGCGAACTCGAGCGCGTCCTCGGCGCACTCGTGCCGGCTGCCGGCGACGATCTCCTCGTCGGCGTCGACACGGGCGACGACGCCGCGGTCGTGCGCATCGACGGGGGCCGGGCGATCGTGCTGACGACCGACTTCTTCACCCCCGTCGTCGACGACCCCTACGACTGGGGTCGGATCGCCGCCGCGAACGCCCTGTCGGACGTCTACGCGATGGGCGGCGAGCCGCTCGTGGCGGTCAACCTGCTCGGCTGGCCGCGCGACCGGATCCCCTTCGAGATCGCCGCCGACGTGTTGCGGGGCGGGGCCGACGTCGCCCTCGAGGCGTCGTGCCACCTCGCCGGCGGCCACACCATCGACGACCCCGAGCCGAAGTACGGCCTCGCCGTGACGGGGCTCGCAGACCCGAATCGCTTGATGCGCAACGACGCCGGGGTCGCCGGGCTGCCGCTGACGCTGACCAAGCCGATCGGCCTCGGGGTGCTCAACAACCGACACAAGGCCACGGGGGAGGTGTTCGCCGAGGCGGTCGAGGTGATGACGACGCTCAACCGCGACGCGTCCCGGGCGGCGCTCGCGGCCGGCGTCGTGTGCGCGACGGACGTGACCGGCTTCGGGCTGCTCGGCCACCTCTACAAGCTCTGCCGGGCCAGCGGGGTGTCCGCTGAGCTCGACGCGGCCGCGGTGCCCTACGTCGAGGGGGCTCGAGCCTCGTATGCCGCCGGCTACGTCCCCGGGGGCAGCCGCCGCAACCTCGAGTGGGTGCGTCCCCACCTCGAGACGCGCCTCGGTGAGGACGAGCTCGTGCTGCTGGCCGACGCCCAGACCTCCGGCGGTCTGCTCGTCGTCGGCGAGCTGCCCGGCCACCCCGTCATCGGTCGGCTCGTGCCGGCGGGCGATGCGGTCATCGGCATCCGCTGACCAGACCCGCTCGCGGCACCCGGCCGACCCTCGCCGCTCACTCGGGAGGGACGGGGGCGCGGAGGGGAGCCGTCGCGAACTCGGCGACTCCCTCCTTGAAGCCGACCGTGGCACGCCAGCCCAGCTCGCGGGCCGCGCGGTCCGAGCTGGCCGTGATGTGGCGCACGTCGCCGAGGCGGTAGTCGCCCGTCACCACCGGCGCCGGGCCGGAGGCGGCCCTGCTCAGGGCCGATGCGAGGTCACCGATCGTGTGGACGACGCCGCTGCCGACGTTGAACGCCCGGGCCGTCCCCGGCTCCTGGTCCGCGGTCCACGCGAGCGCCGCGACGACGGCCGCGGCGACGTCGCGCACGTGCACGAGGTCCCGACGCTGCCTGCCGTCCTCGAAGACCCGCGGCGCCTCACCCCGCTCGAGGGCGGAGCGGAAGATCGAGGCGACGCCGGCATACGGGGTGTTCATCGGCATGTGCGGGCCGTAGACGTTGTGGAAGCGCATCATCGCCGCCCGCCCGCCCGTCGAGTGGGCCCAGATGCCGGTGAGGTGCTCCTGGTGCAGCTTCGTCGCCGCGTAGACGTTGCGCGGGTCGATGAGCGAGTCCTCGCCGACGAGGGTGGGGCGGAGCGGGCCGCCGTCGGGACCGGTGGGGTCGAACCGGCCGGACTCGAGGTCGGCGGTCCGACGCGCCGCCGGTCGCGTCAGGGCCCCTGCCTCGTCGAGGTAGTCCCCCTCGCCGTAGACCACCATCGAGGAGGCGACGACGACGCGGGTCACGCCGCGCCGGGCGGCTGACCGCAGTAGCACCGCGGTGCCCGTGCAGTTGCTGTGGACGTAGTCGTCCGTGTCGTCGAAGTCCACGCCGAGGCCGACCTTGGCCGCGAGGTGGATGACGGTCTCGCAGCCGTCGAGCGCGGCGTCGACGTCGTCGGCGCGGGTGACGTCACCGACCCGCACGTCGACGGGACCGGCGTGCCCGTCCGGCCCCTCACCCCACGCCGCGACGAGTCCGGCGACGTCGGGCCGTGCGCCGTGGACGTCGGCGCGGAAGGAGTCGAGGACGCGGACCCGGTGTCCTCCGGCGAGCAGGGCCTCGACGACGTGGCGACCGATGAAGCCGGCCCCGCCGGTCACGAGCACCCCTCCCGCACCGGTCGCGGGTCCGGGGGAGCTGGAGGAGGTGGCCGGGATGGTCACGCGGTGCGTCCTTCCGAGAGCTGGTCCCGCCGGGGGTCGGGGGCGCCGGCCCCATCATCACGCGGCCCGGCTGGGGGGCGCGCGTCATGGTCGGTGCGGCGAGCGGCATACCGGCGCAGCAGCCAGCCGGCGAGCACCACCCCGACCGCGACGAGGGTCATCGTCCGGGAGACGAAGACGGCGGGCACGAGCATGTGGGCCGTCATCGTCAGCGGCAGGACGAGCCATTCCCACCGACGGGTCAGGGCAACGAAGGGCACGACGACGAGGGCGTACCAGGCGTAGGGCGGGCTGACGACGAGCAGGATCGCACCGGTGCCGGCGAGCTGCGCCAGCCAGGGACGGTCGGGGTCGGCGCGCCAGAAGGAGAGCGCGGCGATGACGAGGATGGCCGCGAGCGACACGATCGTCGCGAGCGACCCCGGCAGCACCCACGAGGCGAGGATGAAGCCGGACCCCTCCTCGTAGCCCTGCTCCTTGAGGTAGCCCGGCAGGTAGCCCACGACCGACCACCCGGTCGTGACGACGTAGGGGACGTACACGGCGGCGAAGGTCGCGATCGCCGCGACGGCGACGGTGAAGGGCCGGCGACGGGCGAGCGGCGGCGCGGCGATGACGGGCACGAACTTCACGGCGGCGGACAGCCCGACGAGGGCACCGACGGCCGCCGCCCGACCCCGGCCGCCGGAGGAGCCGTGGCGGGCGACCCCGGCTGCGACCAGGGGGGTGGCGACGGCCGTCGCGAGCACGATGAGCAGGACCCCGAGCGCGTCGATGTGGGAGTTCGTCACGGCCTCGGTCGTCACGAACGGGGACCATGCCCACAGCGCGGCCCAGCGCACGTCGAGCCGGCGGCGATGCAGGACGACCGCGAGGGCCAGGCCCGTCATCAGGCTGACGACGGCGCCGCCCACCTGCATCGGCCAGTACTGCGCCGTCACCGGGGCCGCCGCCCGGACGGTGGCGAACCAGCCCTGGGCCACGGGCGGGTAGATCGTCGGGACGGTGCTGCGGTTGAGGGTCGAGCAGAGCAGGTCACCCGCCGGCACGGACCGCACGGGGTCGGTGCGCACCTGCGGGCAGGCGGCCGACCCAGTGGCGCCCGGCACCGGTGGCGGGAAGAGCCACGGCACTCGCAGCGGGTCGAGCGCGTCGGCGACGGGCACGTGGGCGTAGGGCGAGACGCCGGCGTCACTGACGATCCCGTCCCACGCGTAGCGGGCGGAGTCGGTGCTCGTGTTGGGCGGGCCGACCACGCCGATGCCGGCCATCATCACCGCGCCGACGACGAGCAGGCTCCCCGCGGCGCGGCCACGGACCCACCTCAGCGCGAGGAACGCGAGCGCGAAGAGCGCCCATGCCCCCGCGGTCCACCAGAGCAGCGGCCAGCCGCTGCGGCCGTCGAAGATGTGCTCGGTCCGCGTGCCGATGGCGGTCACCCCGACGAGGGCGAGCAGAGCGGCTCCGGTCAGCGCTGTCCTCACCGCCACGACTATGCCCTGACGGCCCGTCCGGCGCCGCGCCGGAGGGCACGCGTTCGCGGATCGTAAGGCGCGGGTCGCTCACGGCTGGCCTCGGTCGGTGCTCCGGCAGGGAGCCGGCCGCGCGCCGCCAGCCTCGGCTCGATGGACCCGACGACCCTCACGGCCGACCATGCCCTGCGCCGGCCCGCCCGGGGTCGCTGAGCGGCATACCGGCTCGTCCCCGGTTCGTAAGGAGTTCAACGGGCCGGTGGAGACCGGGTCTGCCTAGGTTGGGACCGTGTCCCCGCACCCACACCCGGCGCCGATCGTCGACGTCGTCCTGCCGTGCCTCGACGAGGCGGCGGCCCTGCCGGCCCTGCTCGACGCCCTGCCGGCCGGCTACCGCGCCATCGTCGTCGACAACGGCTCGACCGACGGCAGCCCCGAGATCGCCCTCGTTCACGGGGCCGTCGTCGTTCACGAGGCCCGACGGGGGTACGGGTCAGCCGTGCACGCGGGCCTGCTCGTGGCAACGGCTCCCGTCGTCGCCTTCTGCGACGCCGACGGCTCCTTCGACCCGGCCGACCTACCGACCCTCGCGGCCCCGGTGCTCGCCGACGAGGCCGACCTCGTGCTCTGCCGCCGCCGCCCGACGGCTCGCGGGGCCTGGCCCGTGCACGCCCGGTTCGCCAATTGGGTCCTCGCCTCCCGGATCCGCCGCATCACCGGCCTGCCGCTGCACGACCTCGGGCCGCTGCGGGTCGCTCGCCGGGAGCCGCTCCTCGCCCTCGACCTGCAGGACCGCCGCAGCGGCTACCCCCTCGAGACGTTGCTTCGCGCCCACGCGGCGGGGTGGCGGATCCTCGAGATCGACGTGCCCTACACGCCGCGCCTCGGCCGTTCGAAGGTGACGGGCACCGCCCGCGGGACGGTCACGGCGGTGCGGGACATGTCCCGCCTGCTCGCCGAGCCGCGATGACCACCACCACCACCACCACCATCGCCGTCGTCGCGAAGGAGTGCCTGCCGGGCCGGGTCAAGACCCGGCTCTCGCCGCCCTTCACGCCGGAGCAGGCGGCCCTCATCGCGCAGGCCTGCGTCGACGACACGCTCGAGACGGTCGACGTGGTCGCCGCTCGGCTCGCGCCGACCGCGCCGGTGCGGCGGGTCCTCTTCTTCGACGGGTCCGTCGTGCCCTCCTCGGCTCGTGACTTCGAGGTCGTGCCCCAGGTCGAGGGGGGTCTCGACGTGCGCCTCGCCCACCTCTTCGACGTCTGCGACGGCCCGACCGTCCTGATCGGGATGGACACGCCGCAGGTCGACGGCGACCTCCTGGTGGAGCTGTGTTCGAGCTGGCCGGCGGCGGTCGATGCGTGGTTCGGTGCGGCCGAGGACGGCGGCTTCTGGCTGCTGGGGCTGCGTGAGCCCACCGGCGCGCTGCTGCGGGGGGTGCCGATGTCGGTGCCCACGACCGGGGCGCAGACACGGGCCCGGCTCGAGGCGGCCGGTCTGACGGTCGTCGACGTGCCGGAGCTGCTCGACATCGACTCGGCGACCGATGCCACCCGCGTCGCCGGGCTGCTGCCGGGCAGCCGGTTGGCGGCCGCGCTCGCGACGGTGGGGGCGTCGGGGGCGGCGGGGGCGGCGGAGGCGGCGGAGGCGGCGGAGGCGGCCGGGGCGGGATCCGCGTGACCCTCGACCTCCCACACGGTCCGGCCACGCGCACCCGGCACTTCGGCTCGGGCGGTTTCGACCCCTACGAGGTCGCCCTCACCGCGAGCCACCCCGGGCTCCGGCTCGTGCCGGCGTGCGGCCGCCCCGACCCCGGCATGGACGCCCACATCGACGTCGCCCGCTTCCTCGCACGCGCCGACCGGGTGGACCGTCGGATCCTTCGCCTGACGCGGGGCTCGGTGCTCGACGTCGGGTCGGGACCGGGCCGCATGGTCCGCGAGGCCACCCGACGCGGTCGACGTGCCCTGGGCATCGACGTCTCCCCTGCCGCTGTCGAGATCGCCCGGCGCGCAGACCTGCCCGTCATCCAGCGGTCGGTCTTCGACGTCGTCCCCGGCGCGGGACGCTGGGGGACCGTGCTGCTCCTCGACGGCAACATCGGCATCGGCGGTGATCCCGCCGCGCTGCTCGCCCGCTGCGCCGACCTCGGTGCGGCGACCGGTGCGGTGGTCGTGGAGACGCACCTGGATGTCGGGAGCGACGCCCTCTTCGAGGCGGTCGTCCTGCACCCCGAGGGTGGCCGCAGCGACGCGTTCCCCTGGGCGCACGTCGGGGCCGACGCCGTCACGCGGTATGCCGCCGACGCGGGCCTCGAGGTGAGCAACCGGGTCCGTGGTGGCGAGCGCACGTTCCTCGTGCTGACCCGGCCCGGCAACGGGGTCCGGCCGGTCCGGTCGGTCCGGCCGGTCCGACCGGACCGACCAGCGCGACCGGCCGGTGCAGCTGAGCAGGCCGCTGCTGCGACGGCCCCGCCGACCTCGAGTGAGCTCGCGCGACCTCCGGCCGGGGCCGGCGTCGATGGGTAGGGTCGAGACAAGGAGGCGATGAGCAGCCATGAGCCAACCCGAGTCACACCTGCAGGACGACGGCACCGTGTTTCCCCCGGTGACCCCCGACCCCCCGATGCCCCCCGGTCAGGAGGAGGTCGCGGCGCCGGAGCTCAGCCCCTCGGCGTCGACGACGGAAGCCGGCACGACGAATCCGGACTGAGCGGGCGGCAGCGGGGTCCGAGGGGGCAGCGAGCGGGTACATCTCCAGCGTGAGACTGCGACGGAGCACGATCGAGCGACCCGGTGTGCGGCGGGTGCGGCGGGGCCGGGGTTTCGGCTTCGTCGACGCGGAGGGCCACGCGGTGGACGCCCCGACCAAGGAGCGGGCGCTCGCGCTCGTCATCCCACCGGCGTGGCGCGACGTGTGGATCTCCCCCCACGCCAACGGGCACATTCAGGCGGTCGGCACCGACGACGCCGGGCGCCGTCAGTACCTCTACCACGACGCATGGCACGAGGCCCGAGCCCGGGAGAAGCACGACCGCGTGCTCGTGCTGGCCAAGAAGCTCCCGTCGGCTCGCAAGCAGGTCGCCTCCGACCTGCGCCTCGACGGCCTCGGTCGGCGGCGGGTCACGGCGGTCGCGCTGCGGATGCTCGACGCCGGGCTGTTCCGCACCGGTGGCGAGGAGTACGAGGTGGAGCACGGGTCCCACGGGGTGGCGACGTTGCTCCGGTCGCACGTCACCGTGAGTGGCGACGACATCACCTTCGAGTTCCCGGCGAAGTCGGGAGTCACCCGGGAGGCGGTGATGACCGACCAGCTGCTGGCGCGGGCGATCCTGTCCCTCAAACGAAGCCGTCGTCAGGGTGACCGACTGCTCGAGTTCCGCGACGAGGTGGGCTGGCACGAGCTGCATTCGGCCGACCTCAACCTCGCCTTCAAGGAGCTCGTCGGGCCGGAGTTCACGGTCAAGGACCTCCGCACCTGGGCCGCGACCGTCACCGCCGCGGTGACCCTGGCCCAGAGCGACCTCGGCGGCACCGAGCGTGAGCTGAAGCGGGCCGAGAAGGAGGCGATGAAGGTCGTCTCGCAGCATCTGGGCAACACCCCCGCCGTCGCCCGGCGCTCCTACGTCGACCCGCGCGTGCTCGACGAGTTCGCCGTCGGCCGGACCGTCGAGCGGAGCCTCAGACGGCTGACGAAAGCCGACCGGACCCGGCTGGCCAACGGTGAGCTCGTGCGGATCCGCGACCGCGACGCCGTGGAGCGGGCGGTCATCCGCCTGCTCGCCGGCGCCGCGTGACGCCGGCCGACCATCCTGCTTCGTCGCCCGGGCTACGAAACGTGCGGCCGCGGGGTCCTTGGGGCGGGGCCGACGTCTTCGCCGCCCAGCTCGACGCTCAGAGGTCGACGACCTCGTTGTCGCCCTCGACGCGCTCGCCGGTCACCTTGGCCTTGACGAAGTTGGCGAGCTGGACGACCTTGGCGCCGGGGGAGTCCCAGTACTCGGCCGAGTCGGCGCTGATCTCGATGATGACGTTGTTCGGGTTGTCCGGACCGCCCTCCATCCAGGCGCCGGTGAAGGAGTTCCACAGCTCCTCGATCTTGGCGCGGTCATCGACGATCCGCGCCGTCCCCGAGAGCGAGACCCAGGTGCTGGACGAGCTGTAGGCGACGTTGACCCGGGCCGGGCTCTGGGCCGCGATGTCGCGGCACTTGTGGCTGTCCCGCTCGGCGATGAAGCGGACGTCACCGTCGAACTCGACCTCCTGTGTCGCCATCGGGTGGCTGACGAGGTTGCCCTCTCCGTCCGCGTGCGTGAGCATCGCGATGCGGATGTCCTTGATCAGCTCGGCGACCTTGGTCGCGCCGGTGTCCTCGCTCATGGTGTCTCCTCACGTCGGTTCGGGGGCAGGTTGCCCACCAGTGTGGCCTTACCCGGGGCGGGGTCATCGGGTGCACCCTGTCGAAGGTTTTGCCGGCTCGGACCGGGGTATGAGGTGAGGTGACGGACGTGGGAAGGCGCGGAGAGGGCGAGGCGTCGCCCCGACGAGAGGAGCAGTCATGGCGGGACGCAAGCGTGAGGATCCGGGCCCTTCGGTCAAGGACCCCGAGGTCTACGAGGCCCTGCGCGACGAAGGGGCGAGCAAGGAGAAGGCTGCCCGCATCGCCAACGCGGCCGCGGCCAAGGGTCGCTCCGCCGTGGGCCGCAAGGGCGGCGAGGCCTCTGACTACGAGGACATGACGAAGGACGAGCTGCTGTCACGGGCTCGAACCGTCGGCATCGAGGGACGCTCGTCGATGAACAAGGCCGAGCTCATCGAGGCACTGCGCAGCCACTGAGCCTGTCGAGCCCGTCATCCACCCGGGAGCGGGGGGAGAGCGCCAGGGCGCCGAGGCACAGCACCCCGGTGACGGCCATCGAGCTGTCCACGAGGACGGACAACGGTGCAGGCAGGTCTGCGGTCCGCAGGTACCAGTGCGGGGCCGCGACGCAGACGAGAAGGGTCACGACGGCGACCCACCGGTGGCGCTCCCGCGCGCAGAGCAGGGCCGCCGCCGGGAGCAGCAGCCAGTGGTGCGACCACGAGATGGGCGAGACGAGCAGCCCCATCAGCCCGGCGACGACGAGGCCCTCGATGGCGGGCCGCCCGGTCCGCCGGTGCAGCGCCACGGAGCCGAGCACGCCGACGAGGCCGGCCCCGAGCAGCCACCACGCCGTCGCGTGCGTCGGCGCGAGCCGCTCGGCCACGCCGCGCAGGCTCTGGTTGTCGACGAAGGCGAGACCGCCGACCCGGTCGGTGTCCGTGACGAGCCCACCCCAGTAGAGCCGTGAGCCCGCGGGGAGGGCGAGCACGCCGAGGGCCACCGTCGCCACGAACCCTCCGCCGATGCGGGCAACGGTGGACCACTCCCGACGGAAGGCGGGGACGAGGACGAACGCCAGCGGCGTCAGCTTCGTCCCGGCCGCGATCCCGGTGAGCCAGCCCCGCCACCGCGGTGGCACGACGAGCAGGTCGAGCAGGACGAGTCCGACGACGAGACCGTTGACCTGCCCGAGGGAGAGCCCCCGGAGCACCGGTTCGCTGGCGACCGCCGCAGCCACCGCCAGCAGGGAGACCCCCACCGTGGCCCTGCGGGTGGTCCGGGTGGTCGGGGTGGTCCGGGTGGTCGGGGTGGCGGGAGCGGCGGCGGCAGCGGCCCCACCCGCGGTGAGCAGGGTGAGGAGCGACAGGAGCGCAAGACCGACCGCGGGGGCCAGGGAGAGCAGCGCGGAGAGGGGCACCGCGACCGGGGGGTAGGTGAAGGGCAGCTCCGGGCGCACGGCATACGGGTCGAGCCCGCCGAGCCACCGCTCCCCGGCGCGCACGTAGACATCGAAGTCGACGTGGTCGCCGGCGACGGCGACGAGCACAGTGAGGAGCAGGGCGAGCGCCAGCACCCCTGCGCCGAGGAGGGTCGGGACCCGGGCGTGGACAGGTGGAGCCGGACCGGGCCGGGCCGGGGTGGCGGGTGCTCGCGAGGTCACGACGGTGCTCCGGTCCTTCGCTCGAGTGGTCGCACCGACCCCCGGTTGTCGGCGTCAGCGGCATACGGCCCCATGTCCGCCCGCGGTGCGTCACGATCGAGGGTAACGGGGGCCCCGCCGGGGAGAGGACAGGTCGTGCAGGTCGAGCGGGTCACGCGCACCGTCGGCGTGGAGGAGGAGATGCTCCTCGTCGACATCCACAGCGGGCGTCCCCGGTCGGTGGCCGGGCAGGTGCTCGTCCGCTCGGACCGGATGCAACGGTGCGACCCGGGCGACGGGACGGGTGGCGCGGCCGGGACGGTCCAGGGCGCCGTCGAGGGCGAGCTGCAGCGCCAGCAGATCGAGACCCACACCGCCCCGGTGTCCGAGCTCGGCGCCCTGGCCGCGGAGGTCCGGCGCTGGCGGGGTGTGGCCATCACGGCGGCCCGCGCGAGCGGCTCGAGCGTCGCGGCGCTCGGCACCTCACCGCTGCCCGTCCGGCCGGAGCCGGTCGACTCGCCGCGCTACGGCTGGATCCAGGGCCGGTTCGGGCTCACCGCCCGCGAGCAGCTGACCTGCGGGCTGCACGTCCACGTCTCCATCGAGTCCGACGAGGAGGGCGTCGCGGTGCTCGACCGGGTCCGGGTCTGGCTCCCGGTGCTGCTGGCACTCAGCGCGAACTCGCCCTACTGGGACGGGGTCGACTCGGGCTTCGCGAGCTATCGCTCGCAGGCGATGACGCGGTGGCCCTCGTCGGGGCCGACGGATGTCTTCGGATCGGCCGCGGCCTACCACCGCCTCGTGCAGGAGATGACGGGCACCGGGGTCCTGATCGACGCGGGGATGATCTACCTCGACGCCCGGCTGTCCCACCACTACCCGACCGTCGAGATCCGGGCCGCCGACGTCTGCCCCACCGTCGCCGAGACGGTCGTCGTCGCAGGGCTGTGCCGCGCCCTCGTCGAGACGGCCGCCCGGGAGTGGCGCGCCGACCCGCGCCCTCCGGTGCGGCCCTACCGCGACGGGGAGCCGGCCGGGAACGCCCTCGAGGTGCCGACGGCGCTCGTGCGGCTCGCCACCTGGCAGGCGGGGCGGGAGGGTCTCGGCGGAGTGCTGCTCGACCCGCTGTCGAGCCGGCCCCGGCCGGCGACGGAGGTCGTCACGGCGCTCGTCGACCACGTGCGGCCGGCCCTCGTCGAGACCGGAGACCTCGAGGCGGTGCAGGAGGGTCTCTCGTGGGTGCTCACGCACGGGACCGGTGCCGAGCGGCAGCGGCGCACGCTCGCGCGCACCGGCCGGCTCGTCGACGTCGTCGCGCACGCGGTGCACGCCACCGCCGGTCAGGGGAAGCCGCGCTGAGCCATCCCGGTGTGGGTCGGTGCCGACCAGTGCGGGTCAGTGCGGCGCGAGGAGGGTCTCGAGGACGTGGACGACCCCGTGGTCCCGGTTGGACGGTGCCCGGTGCCGGGCCCGCTCCAGGACGTCGGCGTGGGCGTTGGCCATCGCGAACGACAAGGTCGCCTCGTCGAGCATCTCGAGGTCGTTGAGGTAGTCCCCGAAGACGATGGTCTCGTCGGGCGACACCCCGAGCGAGTCCTGGAGGCGGCGCAGGGCGGCCCCCTTGTTCGTCCCCCGCTTCATCACGTCCACCCAGCTCGGGCTCGACACGACGACCTGGTGGGTGTCGGCGAAGGACGCGAGCCCCGCCGCGACCCGCTCGGACCGGTTGAGGGCGTGCACGGCGACCTTGACGACGGCCTCCGTCACACCGCCGAGGTCGGGCACCGTCTCTACGCTCGCGTAGTAGGGCCGGAGCCGCTCGAGGAAGGGCCCGTCGTCCCGGTCGATCCACGCCGTCCTCGTCCCGCAGAGAACGGCGCCGAGGTCGACACCGTCCGCCGCCACATCCCGCGTCGTGCTGACGAGGCCGCCGACCACCCGCGCCTCGATCGGGTCCGAGCTCACCTCGACTCCGTCGCGCACGACGAAGGCGCCGTTCTCAGCGATGAACACCATCCCTTCCGCGTGCGAGGCAAAGAGTCGCTGGAGTGTCGCGTACTGCCGACCGCTTGCCGGGCAGAAGGCGATCCCACGCTCACGCATGAGGTCGAGCAGCGGCCACAGGCGGTCGGGCACGACGCCGTCGGCATCGAGCAGCGTGCCGTCCATGTCGGCGACGACGAGGCGGATCGGGCGCCCGCCCCGGCTCTCGCGCAGGGCGGTGAGGTCGGTGAACATGTCCTCGACCCTAGGCATGAGGGCCGGAGTGGGCGGGCGTGTCTCGCGACCGGTCCTCGCGGGGCCTCGTCGGAGGCTCGTCGGACCCTTCAGCGTTGCGACCCGGGCCGGACGGCCGGTCAATAGGCTGCGGACGTGGAGACGTCCGAAGCCCGTCCGCACCGCCCACCCCGTCCGGCGAGCGTCACCGCGACCGTCTGGCTCACGGTCGCGGCGGCCCTGGTGGACCTCGTGCTGGCGGCACTCCTCCTCGTCGGACCGTCCGCAACGGCCGCGGCCGATGCGCGGTCGCTGCAGGCCGCCACCGTCGTCGGGTGGGCCGAGGTCGCCCTCGCGCTCATGCAGGTGCTCCTCGCCGTCGGCCTCTCCCGCGGGGCAAACGCCGCCCGGCTCGTCCTGACCCTCGTGCTCGTCGCACGCCAGGTCTACGCCTGGGTGCTCGTCGTGGGGAACGGTGACGGCACGGTCCGGAGCCTGCTCGGGCTCGCAGCGAGTGTCGTCATCCTGGCGCTGCTGTGGAACCGCACGGCGACGGCCTTCTTCGAGCGACGGGAGGAGCGGGCCCTCGGCGCGATGTCGGCGGTCCCCGGGGCCCGCCGAGGTGCCGGTCACCTCGCGCTGGACTACCTGAGCAGGCTGGTCGTCCTCACCCTCACCGTGCTGGTCACCCCGGGGGTCTCGACGCGCAACGGTCTCTCGCTCGCCGTCGGAGTGGTCGGGATCTCGCTCGCAGGATGGCTCCTGCGCCCCGTCTTCGAACGCGTCGCAGCTCTCTTCGGCTGGCTCGGTGCGATCGCGCTCGCCCTCTTCGCCAACGCGGCGGTGTTGGGCCTCGGCTTCGTCGCCACACCGGGCTTCGTCGTCGACGGCGTGCTGCCGGTCATCGTCGCCTCGTGGATCTACGGCGCCATGGTCGCGCTGCTCACCTGGCTGTTCTCGGTCAACAGCCGCGACTACCTCACCGTCCATGCCGTGCGGATGAGCCGCCGGTCCGGCGCCTCCGGGCCCGACTGGGCGGTCGACGGCTCGGCTGCCCCCGTGCCGGGCGTCGTCTTCGTCCAGCTCGATGGAGTGCCGGCACCCTTGTTGG
Organism: uncultured Actinomycetota bacterium; assembly: GCA_963764195.1. Taxonomy (GTDB): domain Bacteria; phylum Actinomycetota; class Actinomycetes; order Actinomycetales; family Dermatophilaceae; genus JBDSSS01. Next base: position 12,961 of record CAVXRG010000001.1, on the reverse strand, counting down.
AGAACGAGATCCGCGCCGGCAACCTGCCGACCATCTCCCGCTGGGTGCGGTCGGGCAGCCACACGTGGACCGAGTGGACTGCCCGCGTGCCGTCGACGACCCCCGTGAGCCAGGCCGGCCTGCTGCACGGGAGGAACGACGGCATACCTGCGTTCCGCTGGTTCGACCGCGGCCTCGGCCGCCTGCTCGTGGCCAACCGCCCCGACGATGCCGCAGTCATCGAGGCGCGGGTCTCCGACGGGCGCGGGCTGCTCGCCGACGAGGGGGTCAGCATCTCCAACCTCTTCTCCGGCGACGCGCCGACCTCCCTGCTGACGATGAGCGGGCTCCGTCAGCGCTCGAAGGGCCTCGGGCCCTCGACGTCGTATGCCGCCTTCTTCACCCATCCTGCCGGGTTCGCCCGGGCTCTGGTGATGACGGTGGGGGAGATGGTCAAGGAGGTCTTCCAGTCCCGCCGCCAGCAGTGGCGGGAGGTCGAGCCGCGGATCCACCGGCACGGGTCCTACATCGCCCTCCGTGCCGTCACCAACGTGCTGTTGCGCGACCTCAACGTCGCGCTCGTCGTCGACGCGATGATGGGCGGGGCGCGGTCGGTCTACGTCGACTTCGTCGACTACGACGAGATCGCCCACCATGCCGGGGTGACCCGCCCGGAGTCGCTCGCGTCCCTCGTCGGCCTCGACGACGTGCTGCGCACCCTCGAGTCGGTCGCGACGTCCGGGGTGACGCCGAGGCCGTACCACTTCGTGCTCGTCTCCGACCACGGCCAGAGCCAGGGTGCGACGTTCCGCCAGCGGTACGGCCAGACGCTCGAGGACCTCGTGCGAGACCACCTGAGCGGTGGCGAGACCGTCGGTGCGGCAACCGCGGAGGTGGAAGCCTACGGACCCGTCAACGTGCTGCTCACCCAGCTCGCGGGCCAGGACAGTGTGACCGGACGGCTGACCCAGCGCGCCCTGCGCGACCGGGACGACCAGGAGCCCCTCGCATCCGCTCGACCGGAGGCGGACACGTCGGCCGACTCGTCCTCGACCGGCCGATCCGGCACCGATCGTCCCGACCTCGTCGTCGTCGGGTCCGGAAACCTCGGCGGGATCTGGTTCGCGCAGCGCCCGGTCCGGCTGACGCGGGCTGACATCGAGGCCCGGTATCCCGCGCTGTTGGCCGCGCTCGCAGGACACCCGGGCATCGCGTTCGTCGTCGTGCAGGACGACGCCGGCCCTGTCGCCCTCTCCGGCACCGGGAGGCACGAGCTGACGACCGGGGTGGTCGAGGGCGTGGACCCGATGGGTCCCTTCGGCCCGCAGGCGGTGGCGGACTTCGCCCGCGCCGCCGAGTTCGCGAACGCGCCCGACATCTACGTCAACTCCCTCTACGACCCGGTCCTCGATGAGGTCGCCGCCTTCGAAGAGCTCGTCGGCTGCCACGGTGGGGTCGGGGGCTGGCAGACCCGTCCGATGCTCGTCCACCCGACCGAGTGGACCATCGACGCCGACCTCCGCTCCGACAGCGGTTTGCTCGTCGGCGCCGACGTCGTGCACCGCCAGCTGGTCCGCTGGCTCGAGCGACTCGGGCACCGCCCCGACCTGGCGGAGCCTCCGGCCTGAGCCGGCGGGTCAGGGGAGCCAGCCGGGCTCCGGGTCCTCGCCTACCCGCCCGTCGACGGCCTCGCGGAGGAGGTCGGCCTGCCCCGTGTGCCGGCCGTACTCCTCCACGAGGTCGCAGACGAGCCGGCGCAGGTTGGCCCGCTCGTCCCCGCGGCCGGCAGCGACGGACTGGCCGAGGTCGCCGCGGGTCAGGGCGTCCGCGAGTCGGGCCCGAGCCCGGGCGACGGCCGCGTCATACACGGCATACAGCTCCTCGGGGGTGTCGTCGGCGGCAGAGGTGAACTCCCAGTCGGTGCTGCCGTCCCACCCCCAGCCCGCCCACGGCTCGCCGAGCGGCTCACCGGTGAGCTTCACGGTGCTGCTGTAGTCCTCCTGCGCAGGCGAGGTGCTTGAGCAGCCCCCCGAGCGTCAGCGACGACGCTCCGAGGCGCGTCGCCAGGCCGGCGGCGTCGAGCCCGTCGGCCTTCCACCGGAAGGTGTAGCGCAGCCGGTCGAGCGCGCCGAGCAGCTGCTCGGTCTCCGAGCCCGCCATCGGGGGCTCCCACGGGGTGTCGGTGGCGTCCATCGACCGAGGGTATGCCGCCCAGCCGGCGCTCGGGGGGTCGCGACCCACCCGGTGCTCAGGCAGGGCACCTACGGTGGAGCACACGGCGACCGAGGGAGACCGATCATGATCCACGAGCACGAGTCGGACGATGAGACGCTCGCTCCCGCCTACGCGGGCCGCCTCAACCAGGCGCCCGTGCCCAAGCACCGGCTCCCCGAGAGCGAGTCGTCACCCACGGCCGTCTACCGGCTGATCCACGACGAGATGCTCCTCGACGGCAGCTCGCGCCTCAACCTCGCGACGTTCGTCACGACGTGGATGGAGCCGGAGGCCGAGCGGCTCATGGCCGAGACGTTCGACAAGAACATGATCGACAAGGACGAGTACCCGCAGACCGCGGAGATCGAGCGGCGCTGCGTGAGCATGGTCGCCGACCTCTTCAACGCCCCCAGCAAGGGCGATGCGATCGGTGTCTCGACGATCGGCTCGAGCGAAGCCGTGATGTTGGCCGGCCTGGCGATGAAGTGGCGGTGGCGGGCGGCCCGGGAGGCCGCCGGGCTCCCCACCGACCGCCCCAACATGGTGATGGGCTCGAACGTGCAGGTCGTGTGGGAGAAGTTCTGCCGCTACTGGGACGTCGAGCCGCGCTACGTCCCGATGACCGCCGAGCGCTTCGTCATCGACGCCGACGGGGTGATGGATCGGGTCGACGAGTCGACGATCGGGGTCGTCGCCATCCTCGGCACGACCTTCACGGGGGAGTTCGAACCGATCGAGCAGGTCCACGACCGGATCGTCGCCTTCAACGCCGAGCACGACCTCGACATCCCGATCCACGTCGACGCAGCGAGCGGCGGCTTCGTCGCGCCCTTCATCCATCCCGAGCTGGTCTGGGACTTCCGGCTGCCCCAGGTCAAGTCGATCAACGTGTCGGGCCACAAGTACGGCCTCACCTACCCGGGGCTGGGCTTCGCCGTCTGGCGGTCGAAAGAGGATCTGTCCGAGGAGCTCGTCTTCCACGTCAACTACCTCGGCGGCGACATGCCCACCTTCACGCTTAACTTCTCCCGACCCGGCAACCAGCTCGTCGGCCAGTACTACAACTTCCTGCGGCTGGGCCGCGACGGCTACCGCCGGATCATGGAGTCACTGCGCGACACCGCGATGCACCTGTCCGGGTCGATCGGGCGAATGCCGCAGTTCGAGCTGGTCTCCGACGGCTCGGCGATCCCCGTGCTGTCCTTCACGACCGCCCGCGACCAGCCGTTCTCGGTCTTCGACGTGTCCGACCGGCTGAGGTTCGCCGGCTGGCAGGTGCCCGCCTACACGATGCCGGCCGACGCGACCGACGTCGCGGTGCTGCGGATCGTCGTCCGCGAGGGGCTGAGCCGCGACCTCGCGGACGGGCTGCTGGCGGAGCTCGGCAAGGCCGTCGAGCACCTGACGCGCTACCCCCCGAACCACCCGCCCGAGCCCGAGGCCTTCTCCCACACCTGAGCGGTCTCTCTCTGCCCCTCGGCGCCCCGGGGTCGGCCCACGGCAGGGGGCCTGACCGTGCGGCGGGTCCTCAGTAGCCCTGCTCTCCACTTCCGTTGCAGGACGGGCACGTGACGGTCTGAAGACTCTCGCCCGCGTTGGGGTAGGGGTTCGGGCGGTACTCCTGGACGGACCGGCGGCCGTTGCACAGGGAGCAGACGGGGCGGGGTGTCGGAGAGGCGGGACGCGGTGTCCAGCCGCCACCCGGGGCGGAGGAGTCTGGGGAGGTGCCACCGGCGCCGGCAGGCCTTGCCGATCCAGTGGCCCGGCCCCCGGCTGGCCGGGTGGCCCCTCGACCGACGGCACGCGCCAGGCCAAGGACGAGCCAGATCCCCGCCGCCACCGCCGCCCCCACGATTCCGAGGCCCAGCTCGACCGGCGCGACGACCACGCCGAGGACGGTGAGGCCGACTCGTCGCGAGAGCGACAGCGTCGCCCACGCGGTCGCGACTCGCCGCAGGACGTAGGCCTGGATCGCGAGGGCCACCACGGCCTGGACGAGGACGACGAGCAGGGTAGCCGTCCGGGAGTCGTCCGCCACGATCGCCACGGAAACCGCGACGACCCATCCGACCGCGATGACGGTGAGGCCCAGGGAGACGAGGCGCCCGATCCGGGCCCCGAGCGACATCCTGCTCGGAGACATCCATGGCCGCCACCCTCGTGTCCTCGTGTCGGACGTGCTTCTCCTCGGATTCTGCCCCCATCAGGCACGCCGCCGCCGCGTATTCGGTGAGACGGGGGAGGCCGTGGACACCCCCCGGACAGCAGAAGGCCCCCTGCTCCGGCGAGCAAGGGGCTCTTGACCTGCACCAACACGGTCGGGGTGACAGGATTTGAACCTGCGACCTCTTCGTCCCGAACGAAGCGCGCTACCAAGCTGCGCCACACCCCGTGAAGCACTGCCGACGGCTCCGAGAAGCGCACCGGGCAGCAAGCAGAGATGTTATCGCAGCGACCCGCCCAACTCCGAATCGGGCCCGTGCTGCAGGGTACGTGCCCCAAGGGGGCCAGGGCCTGCAGCCCCCCGACGCACACCGCCCGGCTCAGGCCGGCTTGGCCACGAGGGTCAGCAGGGTCACCTCGGGCCGGCACGCCAAGCGCACCGGGGCGGTCGGCGCCGTCCCGAGTCCGGCCGAGACCTCGAGCCACGCCGCGTCGTCCGGCGCCTGCGACGACGGTCGGGAGCCGGCGCCCGGCCACCAGCGCGAGAGCCCCTTGACCCGGCCGGTGTCGAGGTCGCAGTTGGTGACGAGGGCCCCGTGGAAGGGCACACAGACCTGCCCACCGTGCGTGTGCCCCGCGATGAGCAGGGTGGCCCCGTCAGCGGCATACGCGTCGAGGATCCGCTGGTACGGAGCGTGCGTCACCCCGATGACGAGGTCGGCGTCGGGGGAGGCGGTCCCGCGCACGTCGTCGAGGCGGTCGTAGCCCAGGTGCGGGTCGTCGACGCCCACGAACTCGATCCGGAGCCCGCGGACCGTGAGGGTCTCGCGACGGTTGGTCAGGTCGACCCACCCGCGTGCCCTGAGCCCGCGCACGAGGGCGTCGGCGGGCAGCCGGGTGGACTGTCCTACGTGCTCGGCGTGCCGGTCGGTGAGGTAGCGCAGCGGGTTCTTGAAGCCCGGCGCGAAGTAGTCGTTGGACCCGAGGACGAAGACCCCCGGCAGGCCCAGGAGCGGCTCGAAGGCGTCGAGCACGGCCGGGACCGCGTCATGGCTGGCGAGGTTGTCGCCGGTGTCGATGACGAGGTCGGGGTCGAGCGAGCCGAGGCTCCGGATCCAGCGCGCCTTGAGTCGCTGGCTCGGGAGCAGGTGCAGGTCCGAGACGTGCAGCACCCGCAGCGGCTCCGAGCCCGCCGGGAGCACCGGCACCTCGACGCGCCGGATGACGAAGGCATTCCGCTCGATGAGCGAGGCCCACCCCAGCACCCCCAACCCCGCGGCGCCGAGTCCGAGCACGGTCTTGGTCACGGCATGCATGGCGCCATCCTCGCACCTGCCCGCCGGGCCGAGCCGCCCCGGCCCACCTGAGACACTGAGCGCATGACCACCCTCAAGGAGCAGCTGAAGTCCGACCTCACCACCGCGATGCGTGAGCGCGACCAGGTGCGGGCCGGCTCGCTGCGCATGGCCCTCACCGCCGTCACCAACGAGGAGGTCTCCGGCACGACACAGCGCGAGCTGAGCGACGACGACGTCCTCAAGGTGCTGACCAAGGAGGCCAAGAAGCGGCGCGAGGCATCCGCGGCCTACGTCGACGCGAAGCGTCCCGAGCTCGCTGCGAAGGAGGACGCCGAGCTCGTCGTCCTCGAGGCCTACCTGCCCCAGCAGCTCGGCGACGCCGAGCTCGAGGGCATCGTCCGCGAGGCGGTGGCGGCCTCCGGGGCGACCGGGCTGCCGCAGCTGGGCCTCGCGATGAGGTCCGCGCAGCAGGCCGTCGCGGGCCGCGCCGAGGGCGGCCGGGTGGCCGCCGTCGTCAAGCGGGTCCTCGCCGGCTGACGCCAACGACCGGGGCTGTCCCTGGCCCGACCGGGGACCTGACGAAGGGCCCGCCACCGTGGGTGGTCGGGCCCTTCGTCAGGTCGGATGCCGCTCAGCCGCCGGGCGGGGGCGACCCGCCCGGTCCCTGAGACGACCCACGGCCGTACTGGCCGCGGGAGGTGTAGATCGTCACGTAGCTGCCCGTCTTCGCCTTGCCGTAGGGCGAGGTGCCGGCGACGACGCCGGACGGGAGCGACGAGGACATGGTGCCGCCGACCCCGGCCTGGAAGCCGGCCGTCTCGAGGGTGGTGATCGCGTCCTGGACGCTGAGGCCGGTCACGCTCGGGATGTCGGCGTTCTCACCCTTGAGCAGCTTGTCCGACGGGTTCGTGAAGTCGACGATCGGCTTGCCGTCGAGGGACCGGTTCATGATCCCCTTCCAGATCGGCGCCGCAATGGCCGCACCGTGCATGACGGGGTAGAACTTGCCGCCGACGGTGACGTTCTTCATGACCCGCTTGTTGCCGTCGTCGGGCGTGCCCACCCAGACCGCGGTGACGAGGTTCGGGGTGTAGCCGACGAACCACGACTCGTTGTTGCCGTCTGCGGTCCCGGTCTTGCCCGCGGACTCCCGCTTGCCGTTGTCGAGCTGGTTGCGGATGCCGGAGCCGTGCGTCATGTTGTACTCGAGCAGCTTGTCGGTCGCGCGGACCGGGTCGGGCTCAGCGACCTGCTTGCACGTGCTCTTCGGCTGGGCCAGCACCTTCGAGCCCTGCACGACCTTCGTGACGACGACCATCGAGCACCGGTTGCCGTCGGAGGCGAGCGTGGCGTAGGAGTTGGCGACCGTCTGCGGCGACACCTCGGTCGCCCCGAGGATGATGGCGGCCGGGTCCTTGGGGATGTCCGAGCCGTTCGACCGGTGCATCCCGGCCTTGATCATGGTGTCGCGGATCTTGCAGACACCCAGCTGCTGAGCCAGGCCGACGAAGGCGGTGTTGGTCGACAGGGCCGTCGCCTGCTTGAGGGTCATCTTGCCGGCCTTGGCCGGAGTGTCGTTGAGTACGCTCCACGTCCCCCCGAAGGAGCACTCGTCCTTGGGGAACTCGTCGGGCTTGTACTTGGCCGGGGTGCTCCCGCCGGCGGCCTTCGTCTCCACCGAGGACTCGACGTTCATCCCCGACTCCATCGCGGTGAGCAGGGCGAAGGCCTTGGCGGTGGAGCCGAACTGGAAGCCACCGGACCCGCCGTAGCGCTTGTCGAGGGCCCACGAGATGCCGGTCTTGCCGAGGCTCTGCTGCGACACGGTGTAGGTCGTGTTCTGGGCGAAGGCGAGGACCTTGCCGGTGTTGGGCTCGGTGACGTAGGCGGCGGCCCCGACCTTCGACTTGTCCCCGATCGGGACCTTCTTGGTGATCTCCTCCTGGGTGATCTTCTGGATCTTCGGGTCGAGCGTTGTCTGGATCGTGATGCCGCCGCGGTAGAGCAGGCGCCGGCGCTCCTCGACGGTCTTGCCGAGCTCGGGCATCGCCAGCGCGTAGTTGATGACGAAGTCGCACCAGTAGGGGTAGGGCGAGGCGAGGCAGGTGCTCTTGGGCTGGGACACCTTCATGTCCTGCTTCAGCGTCCGCTTCTTGGCCGCCACCAGCTGCTTGTCGGTGATGCTGCCGAGCTCGGCCATCCGGTCGAGGACGACGTTGCGACGGGCCAGGGCGCGCTCGGGGTAGTTGACCGGGTCGGTCGTGCCCGGGTTCTGCGTGAGACCCGCGAGCAGGGCGGCCTGCGAGAGGCTGAGCTTGCTCGCCGGGATGGAGAAGTAGTGCCGCGACGCGGCCTCGACCCCGTAGGCCTGGTCGCCGTAGTAGACGAGGTTGAGGTAGCCCTGGAGGATGTCGTCCTTGCTCATCTGCTTCTCGAGCGTGATCGCGTACTTCAGCTCGCGCAGCTTGCGCATGTAGTCCTTGCGCACCGCGGCGCGAGCAGCCTGCGGGTCGCCGGAGTTGAGCGCGGAGTACTGGAGCGAGATCTTCACGTACTGCTGGGTGAGCGACGAGGCGCCCGAGGTGGTCGCCCCGGCGCGGAGGTTGCCGATCGCGGCGCGCGCGACACCCTGCAGGTCGATGCCACCGTGCTCGTAGAAGCGGTGGTCCTCGATGTCGACCTGCGCGACCCGCATGATCTTCGCGACGTTCTTCAGCGGCACGACGATGCGGTTCTGCTCCTGCGGGGTCGCGATCACCGTCCCGTCGGAGGCGAGGATCCGCGACTGCTGGGCCAGCGGGTCGGTCTTGAACTCGCTCGGCAGCTCGTTGAAGACGTCGACGCCGCTGCGGGCCAGTGCGCCGGTCGCTCCCACGGCGGGCATGACGAGACCCGCGGCCAGCAGGCCGAGCACGAGCGCCGACGCGAGGAAGGCCCCGAGCAGGCTGATGACGCCACCGAAGGTGGTAGTGCGTGAAGACATGCGGCCAAGGGTAACTGTTGGCGCTGTGGTAGCAGCCTGCGCGAGCTCTCGTGGCCCGGATCGCAGGTGACTAGTCACCCCGCGCGGGGAAATGGTCCATGGGAACCATAGCGGCGCAGGCGCTTCCCTCTCTAATGTCGACTTTGACCACACCGGGGGGGTTCCGGGGAGCATCACGTGGTCGGATCAGCCCGGCGCCTTGGGAGGCGTCGGGCGGGGAGGGGATGTACGTATGAGTGAAGCCGCCGTTTCAGGAGTATGGGTCGCTGAGTGGGCCAACCAGGCCCAGTGCACCGACCAGGACCCTGACGCCCTGTTCGTCCGCGGGAAGGCTCAGCACGACGCGAAGGCGGTCTGCAAGACCTGCCCGGTGCTCGCGCAGTGCCTCGCCGAGGCGCTCGACAACCGCACGGAGTTCGGGGTGTGGGGTGGCATGACGGAGCGCGAGCGTCGCGCCTTGCTGCGCAAGCGTCCCGACATCACGTCGTGGAAGTCGGCGCTGCGTGCCGGTCTGGGCACCACGCCCGCCGCCACCCGCTGACCGTCATGCGCTGACCGTCATGCGCTGATCGTGGTGCGGTGATCAGCTCGGGTCGAGCGACCCGAGCTGATCTCGTGCGTGTCCGCGTCGTCGTCAGGCGTGGCGTGCGAGGGCGTCGCCGACGGCTCGCAGGCTCGCCAGGTCGTGCACGTCGCGGCTCAACGCCGGGACCTGGACCACGGGGATGCCCGGGTGACTGCGTGAGAAGCGGTCGGCGAGTGCCTGCTGGCGTTCGGCCGTGCGGACGAGGTCTGCGTGCAACCGGAGCACCCCGGCCGCGTTCGTCGCCGACCTCGGACCACCGGTCTCCTCGAGCGACTCCGCCACCGCGACGGCCCGGCTCGGGCTCAGCCCGGTCGCCGTGACGCGGCCGATGCGGTTGACGACGAGCCCGGCGAGCGGCATACCGTCGGCCTCGAGGCGCTCGACGAAGAAGGAGGCCTCGCGCAGGGCGTCCCGCTCCGGTGCGGCGACGACGAGGAAGGCCGTCCCCGGCTCCGAGAGGAGTCGGTAGGTCTCGTCCGCGCGCTCGCGGAACCCGCCGAACATCGTCTCGAGGGCGCTGATGAAGGTCTGCACGTCGGCGAGCATCTGGCCGCCGAGGATCTTGGTCATCGTCACGCTGAGGAGCTGCATCCCGATCCCGAAGACCTTGAGGCCGGCGCGACCGCCGACCTTGGCCGGCGCGGTGAGCAGCCGGATGAAGCGGCCGTCGAGGAAGCTGCCGAGCCGGTTCGGGGCGTCGAGGAAGTCGAGCGCCGACCGGGACGGCGGGGTGTCGACGATGATGAGGTCCCACTGCTCGGCGCTGATCTTGAGCTGGCCGAGCTTCTCCATCGCCATGTACTCCTGCGTGCCGGCGAAGGAGCTGCTCACCGCCTGGTAGAAGGGGTTGTCGAGGATCTGCTGGGCCGCGCCCGGCTCCGAGTGGGCGATGACGACCTCGTCGAAGGTCCGCTTCATGTCGAGCATCATCGCGTCGAGGCTCCCGCCGTCGGGGGCGTCGATGTCGGTGACGGGTCGGGGCGTGTTGTCGAGCTCGGTGAGCCCGAGGGACTGGGCAAGCCGCCGGGCCGGGTCGATGGTGAGCACGACGACCTTCCGGCCGGCCTCGGCAGCGCGCAGGCCGAGGGCGGCGGCGACCGTCGTCTTGCCGACGCCACCGGCGCCGCAGCAGACGATGATCCCGACCCCGCGGTCGGCGATGAGGGTGTCGACGTCGAGCGCCGGCGGGTTCGCGGTCGTCACGGGACCATCCCCTCGGCCACGAGGACGTCGGCGAGCTCACGGATCGACCCGGAGTCCACGCCACCGCTGAGAGCCGGCACCCGGACGACGGGCAGGCCGGTCGCCTCGAGCAGGGCGAGCTGCTCCCCCTCGAGGTCCACCCGCAGGGCGTGGTCGCGCGCCTCGTCGAGCAGCCCGTCGAGCAGCTCGGGCGTCACGGTGACGCCGGCCTCGGCCAGCTGGGCGCGGATCGAGGCCTTGTGCAGCTTCCCGGCCCGGGCCTGCTCGAGGGCGGGCTCGTCGAGGGCAGGACGCCGCACCATGTTGACGACGATCGCGCCGGGCCGCATCCCCTTGCTGCGGAGCTCGGCGATCGCCTCGATGGTCTCCTGCACCGGCATCTCCTCGAGCAGGGTCACGACGTGGATGACGGTCTGGGCGGAGGTGAGCAGCCGATTGATCGACTCGGACTGGGAGTGGATCGGACCGACCTTGGCGAGCCCGGCCACCTCGGAGTTGACGGACAGGAAGCGGCCGATCCGTCCCGTGGGCGGCGCGTCGAGGACGAGGGCGTCGTATGCCGGCCCGCCGTCACGCTTGTGCCGGCCGTCCTCGCGCCGCCGGTTGGCCTCATAGATCCTGCCGATGAGCAGCACGTCGCGAACCCCGGGAGCGATCGTCGTGGCGAAGTCGACCGCGCCGAACTTCTCGAGCAGCCGGCCCGCGCGGCCGAGCTTGTAGAACAGCTGGAGGTACTCGAGCAGCGCCTTCTTGGGCTCGATGGACAGCCCGACGATCTCGCCGCGCCCGCTGAACTTCGCGACCCGCGTCTCCTCGGGGCCGAGCGGCGGCACGTCGAAGGTCTGGCTGATGCCCTGCCGCTCCTCGACCTCGGCGAGCAGCACCCGCCGGTGGGTTTCGGCGAGCGCGATCGCGAGGGCCGCCGCGATCGTCGTCTTGCCGGTGCCGCCCTTGCCGGTGACGACGTGCAGCCGCGCCTCGGACCAGTCACTCGCCGTCACGCCCTCACCCTACGGCCGGGCGGCGGTCGCTTGCCGGCGAGGTCGTTGGCGGTCCGCAGGACGGGCCGGGTCGCCCACGCCTCGAGGGGGCCGCGGGCGGTGGTGCGGACGTGGAGGCGGGCCGTCGCCCCGGCCGGGAGGGTGACGAGAGCGTCGTCGACCGCCGCGGTCGGGTCGATCCGGTCGACGAGCAGGGTGAGGTCCTTGACGAGCCCGCGGGTCGCCGCCACGGTGACGACGAGGCCGTCGTCGACCGGCTCGGCCGTGGCGTCGTGCGCGTCCGGGTCGAGCCGCAGGTCGAGGTCCTCGACCCAGCAGTGCACGGCGGTGACCGGGTCGGCTGCTGCGACGTCGGACGGCAGCCACTGCGCGACGAGCACCTCGTCGGTCGGGTCCGCCGGACACCGCACGCGGTCGGGCAGGTCGAGCAGGGCGACCGACCGGGGCGCGACCTCGAGAGGGAGGGTCGCCTGCCCGAGCAGCACCCCGGCCAGGGTCTCGCGCCGCACCTCGACCGCGCCGGTCCACGCGAGCTCGGTGTCGTTGACGGCAGCCAGCACCTCGACAGGGGTCCCGTCCGTCCCGGGCCGCTGCTGCACCGTGAGCAGCCGGTCGGCGAAACCGGCCCGCAAGGCCCACCACAGCGGCTTGCGCAGGCCGTCACCGTCGACGGCGGACCACGACGTCACCGGCCAGCAGTCGTTGAGCTGCCAGACGATCGCTCCCGCGGTCCGTGGCCACCACGACCGGTAGTGGGTGATCGCGTGGCTGATGGCTCGTGCCTGGTTCAGCTGGGCGGCCCAGTGCCAGTCGACGAAGCCGGTCGGCACCCCGAGGTGCGCCGCGAGGCCGCGGTCGAGCTTGGCGTCGCCGCCCTCGGCCTTCTGGTGCAGCCGCCAGACCGGGTGCTCCCGGGTCGCCACCGCGCCCCGCTCATCGGCCATCGCGCGCGCCATCGTGTGCCAGGCCGGCGGTCCCTGGAAGCCGAACTCCGAGCAGAAGCGGGGGATCCCGTCGCGATAGGCGGTGTAGTCGAGCCGGTTCCACACCTCCCACTCGTGGTGCGTCCCGTGGTCGCGGTCGTTGGGATGGACCACGTCGAGGGCCGCGCCGGGGAGCACGGGCTGCCGGCGGCATACGGCCGGGTGGGGTCGAGCTCGGCGATGACGGAGGGGAAGAGCTCGGTGTAGTAGTGCAGCCCCCACGTGCGACCGGCGAGCAGCTCCCGCCAGCCCCAGTCGACGAAGCCCCAGAGGTTCTCGTTGCCGCCGTTCCACAGCACGAGGCTCGGGTGGGCGCTGAGCCGGGTGACGTGCTCGCGGGCCTCCGCCTCGAACTCGCTGCGGTGTGGCTCCTCCTCCGGGTAGGCGGCGCACGCGAGCGGGAAGTCCTGCCACACCATGAGGCCCGCCTCGTCGCAGAGCTCGTAGAAGTCCTCCGACTCGTAGATGCCCCCGCCCCAGACACGCAGCAGGTTGAGGTGGGCGCCGACCGCCGGCTCGATGCGACCGGCCAGGCTCTCGCGCGTGATGCG